>NZ_JAPFQO010000006.1 GCF_026241195.1 Pontibacter anaerobius | reverse complement strand
ATGTGTTTGAAGTCAAAGAATACAAAGTAGAGAAGGTGACAGAGAAATAAATTCATCACCTAACAAAGTGCAGCTTTAACCCTTGCTACGCTTCGGGCTTCGGCTGCACGAGTAGCGTTAGCAATCATTAAATCAAGACTGGATGAAATATATCTTTCTCCTTTGTTTTCTATTTATTTCTGTGTCTGCTCATTGCCAGACTAATGAATTACTGCTTTGGACCGAAGGCGATAAATTAACTTGGGATGACTTCAAAGGAGTACCTAAGAATACTGATTATGATGCAGGGTCAGCATTGATGATTTCTTATACTGTTTGTAAAAGAAGTGTATGGAATGGAAAAGTAATTCTAAAGGTGGACTGCACATTTGATAGAGATGTATCTTGGGTGTCAGGTGAAAAAACTGATTTGTTACTTAGTCATGAACAACTTCATTTTGATGTTGCAGAATTGTTCGCACGAAGATTAAGAAAAGAGTTTGCTGTAAATAAGTTAAACATCGATAATGTAGATAACAATGCTAAAAGTTATTCCGACAGAATAAGGCTGGAATACGAGAATTTCTCAAGCTTATATGACATAGACACGCAGCATGGAACAGTAAAAGAAAAGCAGTTAGAGTGGGAGATAAAAGTAAAAAAGGAGTTGAAGGCTTTGGAAAGCTACAAAAATAACAAGTGCTAACCAAGCGCAGCTTTTATGCTCGGCAACGCCTCGCACATCGCCTACACCAGTACATTATACGAACATGAAATATCAGCTAATCATTATTACTCTGGCTTTACTTGCTGCGCTTTCTTCTTGTAAAAAAGACAGTGAATCAACGATTTTCTATTGGAATGAAACTGGATGTGCTGCCCCCTGGAAACAGGACAGCGATGATACTGAGGAGGAGCGAAAAGCTGAAATAAAAAGATATTTAGAGAATCAGAACGTAAAAGTAGAGAAAATTGAGTTTGAATTTGATCAAGCCAAAATGCAAAATTGCTATGCATGCCACTGCACTACAGGCAGAATCATTGTAGTTAAGGTAGCATGGTCAGACATGCACATAATGAAACAACTAAACTTCTATCAATAACCAAAGAATCACTTGGTACAACACTGCACATAACGTTTGCAGAGAAATAGCTAGATTCATGGTTTTAAGTTCATGGTCATGTTCGTCTTGGGTGGAGAAGAATGAGCTCCAAAAACCGCCACAAACCATAAACCAACCCGTTAAACTTTCAATCGGTTTCGCCAACCCTGCCCCACTAAACCACTCTAACCCTGAAACTTCCGTAATAGAATACCATGGAAAACACGATGGAGATTTTAGTCAAAACCGAGGAGACCAGGCTCTACACGGTGGCCTACCCCAATCCTGGTAAAGAAACGGTTATATTGCTCCATGGCGGCCCCGGTGTACCAGACGGGTTGGGGCTGGTGGCCGAGTTTCTGAGCCGACATTTCCAGGTCATCACCTTCCACCAGCGCGGTACGCTAAGCTCCCCCTGCTACAACAGCGATTACTCCATGGGCGCATACCTCTCCGACATTGATAGCATTACCGCTCGTTTCGACGTGCAGCAGTTCCATTTGTTTGGCCACTCGTGGGGAGGACTATACGCACAGATCTATGCCTATCAGAACCCGCACAGGCTACAGAGCCTGTTCCTGTGCAGTCCCGCCTCGGGCACGGGCAGACAGTGGAAAGAAATGCTGCTTGAGGTGAGCAGGTATAATAAAAGCAAAAGCACACAGCAAGAGTGGCTGGGCATGATTAAAGATGCTTCGCTGGGCGTTTTGGGCAACGACAAAGCTTACGAAAGGCTGTTCACTCAGTTTTGCCTGAACTGCAACAAAGGCTACAACGTGAGCAACCCGGTTCCGGTCATGATAGACCATATTTACGCCAAACCCATCAACCGCACCAGCCTTGCCCTGCTACGCGAACCTATACTTGAACCCATGATTGACCAAGGCTTTAAATTTACCGTTACCTACGGCCAGGACGACATTTACGGCGACAGCAAAAAGTACGTGCGCGAGCGCTACCCTTACGCAAACTATATCACCATTCCGCAGAGCAGTCATTTCGCCTGGCTTCAGAACGAACCTGCGTTTTATGATATTCTCTCGGAGCACTATAACCTTTCCAGCTAACGAAATTTCTACGTTGCCCAAACCAAACTATAAACTTCCGGTTTAATGCATGTTACACATCTGGAAATTTTCACCGTACCAGCCACGTATACGCTTTAATTAAATCCTATACCTATGACCGTAGAAGCAGCCCGACCCGAAGAAAGTTTTTTAGATGCCGCCCGAAAAGGAGACGTGGCTTACCTGAAGCAAGCCATTGCAGATGGCATTGCTATAGATACCCGCGACGGCAGAGGCTATACGGCCCTGCTGCTAGCCAGCTACAACGGCAACCTGGAGGCGGTAAAACTGCTTCTGGAGTCCGGGGCGGATGTGAATGCAGGCGATGAGGCCGGTAACACGGCTTTGATGGGTGTTAGCTTTAAAGGCTACGACGACATTGCTAGGCTGCTGATTTCCAACGGAGCCGACCTGAACCATCAAACCGGCAACGGCGGCACAGCCTTGATGTTCGCCGCTTTATTCGGAAAAAATGAACTGGTAAAAACCTTGTTGGAAAGCGGAGCCGATGTTACCAAGCAGGATGTCCGCGGCTTCACGGCTTTTGGTCTGGCCCTACAGCAAGGCAACGACGAAGCCATAGAGTTATTTAAGCAGCACTCGCAGCAGGTAGGCTGAATTATATTTTTTAAAGGCTAATCCTGGTGAGGTAAGTATACTTACGCCTCCTGCTTCTGCTCCAGCTGGAATAAGGCGGCAAGGCCATTCAGCAGTTCCTCCGATTCTCCGCGCAGGCAGGCAGCTTTCAGTTCTATGGCAGGCAGTTTCACGATCTTGTTCAGCATACTTTTGGTTATGGCCTCCACAGCGGCTTTTTCTGCCTCTCCCAGGTTTTTAAGGTAGCGGGCCAACTCCTGCTGGCGAATCTCCTCCAGGCGGTTTTTAAACTGCTGCAGCGCCGGCGACATCTCCATCTCCTTCGTCCATACTTTAAACTCGGCCATGGCATCCACCACGATCTGCTTCACGGCCGGCACCGATGCCAGGCGCATTTTCAGGGCAGCTGTGGCCCGGTTGCGTATGTTGTCAATGTTCAGCACGCGTACACCTTCCAGCGCTTCCAGTTCGGCATCAATGCTGCGCGGCATCGATAGATCTATAAAAAACTTCGGCGTGCGCAGCGGTTGACCATTGAGAGCGGCTTTGCTGATGAAAAAGCATTCGCCGGGCACAGAGGAGACCACCACATCGGCACGTTTTATCTCCTCCCATACCTGCTCCCAATACACGGCAGTGGCACCTGTTTTCTGTGCCAGCTCCAGCGCTTTATGGTGTGTTCTGTTGGCAATCACAATGTTTCTTACAGAAGACTTCTGAAAGTTGTCGCATACATCAGCGCCAATCTCCCCCACCCCGATCATGAGCACGCGCGGGTTTTCCATACCTTTTGTCAGTTCCTCTACCAGCTCCACCGTGGCATAAGACACAGAGGCCGCACCATCGCGAAAGGCAGTTTCATTTACTGCTTGTTTGTTGGCGGCAAAAATGGTGTGCATCAGGCGGTGCAGGAACGGTCCGGCCATGTTGGCATCTGCCGCCCACTGGTAGGCCTTCTTCACCTGGTTCAGTATCTGCATATCGCCCACCACCTGCGACTCCAGCCCCAATGAAACGTAGAACAGGTGCTGCACGGCCTCCTCGTGGTCAGTTATACTTTTAAAGTATGGCGTAATCTCTTTGGTGGCGATAAAGCCCTTCTCCATTGCAATCAGCTTCACCAGCTCCTGCGAAAGGTCCAGCTCCGAGGCATAATATACTTCGGTACGGTTGCAGGTTGAGAGCACCAGCACATCACGGGCATCCGTAAACTCATTTATCTTGTCGAGCAGGTTCTTACAGGCTATTTCGTTCAGAGCCACTGCCTCACGTACGGCAATTGGAGCGATTTTATAGGATAAAGTAAGGGCCTTGAATGTGTACTGCATGGTGTTGTCTCTCATTTACCTTACAAAATTCTACATTTTCAGCCACCAGTAATATGACATTTGTCACTTAAGGGGGTGTATTATATCAGTTTTATCTAAAATTGGATGGGTTTATACTTCAAAATATCCAAATGTTCTTCAACATCAGCGCCACACTCGCCAGCTTTCTATTACCTCTATAGACTCTGCCGTGTGCAAAGTTCCTGAGAGCGAAGGGCTGCAGAACCGGGTCCAACCACCCCTGCCCTTCCTTATCCAAGGAGGGTGTATAGTAACACTTTAACAAAGTATAAGATCTATAGCTGCAGTTAGTACTTCTTTCAACCAGGATCTATACAAGATGACAAAACAAGAAGACCAACTGTGCTATATAGATGGAAAGCAAAGTGGTAAGTATGAAGCTCCCCTCCTTAATTAAGGAGGGAAAAAGGGGGGGGTGGACCAGATACTGCAAAAGAAAAGAGACGCAACGAGTTGCGTCTCTACAAGATAATTTATACTTAGGGCGGGCTTAATTCCGCATGCGCTCCAGCTTTGTTTGGTTAAGTATGGTGATGCGGCTGCCCTGGCTGTCGATCAGTTTCTCGTCTTTAAAATCTGCCAGTGTTCGGATTACCGTTTCTTTGGAAGCACCCACTATGCTGGCCAGGTCCTCGCGTGAGATGGCGATCTGCTTTATACTTCCTTCCTCCCGCTGGTATTGTTTCTCGACCAGCAGCAGGGCCTCTGCCACACGCTTGCGCACCGAGTTATAGGCCAGTTTCAGCAGCCGCTCCTCGCGGTCAGCCAGGTTATCCGACAGGATCTTGATGAACTTACTGGCCACATCGCGGTTGCGGTGCAGCAGCGAAAAAAAGTCCTCCTTAGGGATAATATATACTTCCGACTCCTCCAGCGCCATCGCCGACTCGCGGTAATGTGTCTCTTCCAGTAGGTCGAGGTAGCCAATAAAGTCGCCTTCCTTGTAAAGGTGGGTGATGTACTCCCGCCCCTCCTCGTTCGATTTAAAAGTCTTTACCCTGCCCTTGTTGAGGAAGAAGAGTGAGTTTGGTCGGTTGCCTTCCATAAACAGGTACTGCTTTTTCTTCAGCACCGACAGGCGGCGATCGGCGGAAATCAGCTGTTCCAGCTCCTCATAGCCTTTCGCTTCCTCTATAAACTCCTCCAATCCTTCTGCATTCTTCTTAAAGTCTGCTTTCAGGATCTCATTTTTCTTCAGGCGCATCTCAATGGCGTCCAGCAACTCCACATCATCAAAAGGCTTGGTCAGGTAGTCGTCGGCACCAAGGTTCATCCCTTTCCTAAAGTCTTCTTTCTCTGATTTTGCCGTCAGGAAGATGAAGGGTATACTTGCTGTGGCCACATCCTTGCTGAGCAGGTGCAACACGCCATAGCCATCCAGTTGCGGCATCATGATATCGCAGATGATCAGGTCGGGTTGCGCTTTCCGGGCCAGGTCTACGCCCACTCTTCCGTTTTCGGCCTCCACCACATCGTAGTTGGCCAGTGTCAGGATTTCAGCCGTGTTCTCCCTGATCTCAGGGTTGTCTTCTATCAAGAGTATCTTTTTCATACTTCAGCAGTGTTAGGAAAAGTTATAGTGAAGGTAGTGCCTTTATCGAGCTCACTTTCATAAGCCAAGGTGCCGTTCATGATCTCTATATACCTTTTTACGATGTTCAGCCCCAGCCCTGTGCCCTGTATATTGGTAACGTTCTGAGCCCTGAAAAACGGCGTAAACAGGTGCCCTTGGTCAGCTTTAGGTATACCGATGCCCTCATCTTTTACGGTGATGGTGATAGTGCTCTGATCAACGGAAGTGGTAAAGTATACCGTTTTGCCCTCGGCAGAGTACTTGCTGCCGTTAGAGAGCAGGTTCAGCAGAATGTTCTTCAGCAGCTGCTTGTCTACGGTCACCGTATCGTTTTCTCCAGAGTGGCGGTAGTCTATTTTCTGGCCTTCCTTTAGGTAGCCTTTCATCTCCTCCACTATCTCGCTGGCAAAAGGCACAAGGTTAAAGGTAGTAGGCACATTGTAAATCCTGCCTTCCTCAATCCTACTGATGGAGAGGAAATCGTTCAGGATAGTGGTCAGGTTGCTAACCGCTGACTTGATCCGGTCAACGTGCTTCTGCCTTTTATCATCGTCCTGCTCGGTTTTATACTTGCTCACCAGCGAGGCCGATGAGAGCACGGTGCTCAAAGGCGTCCGGAATTCATGCGAGGCAATGGTTACGAAGCGGGACTTCAGCTCGTTCAGCTCCCGTTCTTTCTGCAGGGCCTTGCTTATCTCCAGTTGTGCCTCCTCCAGGCTCCGGTTGGTATGCTCCAGCTTTTTAATGGCCTCGGCAAGTTCCTGCGTGCGCTCCTCCACCCGCTGCTCCAGCTCGGCGTTCAGTTTCTGTATTTCGGCCAGGCTCTTGGCATGCTCCAGGCTGTAGCGGATGGAGCGCTCCAGAACAAATGGGTCAAAAGTACCTTTTACCAGGTAATCCTGGGCACCGATCCGCATGGCTCTTTCGTCCGTTGCCCGGTCGCTTTGCCCGGTCAGCAAAATAAAAGGGGCTTTAGATCCCTCCTGCACCGCTTTCGAGATCAGTTCCAGGCCGTTATGCGCACCCAGGTAATAATCCACCAGGTACACATCATACTCATCCTGACGGATCTGGTTCAGCGCCTCATCATAAGACGAAGCCCAGCCGAGCGCAAAGTTACGCCCCGGTATGTCGTCCATTATATCCCGGGTGATGATGTAATCATCCTCATCGTCGTCTACCAGCAGAACTTTTATCTTTTCAGGCATAATTTGAGTTTGGAAGTTTGAGCGTTAGAGGGTATAGGAGTTAGAGTGGGAAAACGTTCTTGTACCACCCATCTTCAACTCCCTAATTCCTAAACCCTCCAACTTCTCAAGGTTTTGGCAGTTCTACAATCTCAAACCAGTACTTGCTCAGCGTTTTCATCACATCCACCAAGGAGGCGAAGGTAACGGGCTTGGTGATAAAAGAGCTCACGCCCAGGTCGTAGGTGCGGAGTATGTCTTCTTCGGCTTTGGAGGTAGTTAGTACCACCACCGGAATCACGCGCAGGAACTCATCTGACTTAATGTCCTTGAGGGCTTCGCGGCCATCTTTTTTGGGCATGTTCAGGTCCAGCAGAATAAGGCCGGGGGTCGGGTACTTCTCCTTATCAGCGTATTTACCCCGGTTGTGCAGGTAGTCTAACAACTCCTCTCCGTTTTCTACAAACTGCACCTGGTTTTTCAGGCGGCTTTCATCCAACGCCTCTTTAACCAGCATGCGGTCTTCCGCGTCGTCGTCGGCAATAAGTATCACTATAGATCTTCTGTTGTTGGCGCTCATAATAATTTTACTGAAGGTGCTTCTTGGCTAGTGTAATGATAAACGTTGTGCCCACTCCTGCGCGGCTACGGGCTGTAATATCGCCGCCGTGGCGAACCGCGATCTTGCGGCAAATAGCAAGCCCGATACCGGAGCCCTCATACTTTTGCCCCTCCAGGCGCTGAAATATGTTAAAGATCCGGTCCAGGTACTTCTCATCAAAGCCGATGCCATTGTCCTGTACTTGTATCTCCACCAGTTCATCGCCAGGCGTAGAGGTTAAGCGTGCCTTTGGCTGCAACTCCGTGGCAGTAATCTTCACTTCGGGGGTAACGCCCTCCCTGCGGAATTTAATGGCGTTGCTGATCAGGTTCTGGAACAGCTGGCGCATTTGCGTAGGATCGGCCTCTATGGTTGGAAGCGGTGTATGTTCTACCTTGGCTCCCGTTTTCTCAATTATTATCTCCAGGTCCGACAGTACTTCCTCCAGCACCTTCTCCAGGTTTACCATCACATACGGTTTCCCTTTGGAGGTTACCCTCGAGAAGTCCAGCAGGTCGTTGATCAGGTTCTGCATCCGCGAGGCTGCGTTCAGCATACGGTCTACGTAATCTTTGCCCTGGCTGCTCAGGTTTTCATACTCCTTGGTCTTCAGCCTGTCGCCGAAGGCCTGGATCTTACGCAAAGGCTCCTGCAAGTCATGCGACGACACGTAGGCGAAGTCCTGCAGCTCGCGGTTACTGCGCTCCAGTTCGGCAGCGTAGCGGCGCAGGCGCTCCTCGCTCAGTTTCTGCTGGGTAATGTCATGTATAAAACCAGTGTATACTTTGCGGTCCGTTAGCTGCACCTCACTTATACTCAGGTACAAGGGGAACACCATGCCGCTCTTTTTCAGGCCTGATACTTCGCGCCCGATACCTATAATGCGTTTCTCCCCGGTATCGTGGTAGTGGTGCATATAGTTATCGTGCAGGCTACGGTCCGGCTCCGGCATCAGCATGTTAATCTTCTGCCCAATCAGCTCGTGCTCCTCGTATTGGAAAAGTCTGGCAGCAGCAGGGTTCACCATTTCGATCACACCACGGGTATCAATGGTTATGATGCCGTCAACAGCCGTCTGAATGATAGAGTTGATCCTGCTCTCACTTTCGCGGAGGCGCTCCTCCGTTTTCTTGAGGTCGGTAATATCGTGCACGATTCCCGTAAAAATGGTCTTGTCCTGCAGCTTTACCTCTGCAATGCTCAGGAAAAATGGGAAAAGCTTGCCTGTTTTTTTCTTGCCCAGCACCTCGCGGCCCTTACCGATAATCTGCCCCTCTCCGGTTCTCATGTAGCGGGCTATGTAGCCATCGTGCAGGCTGTGGTCGGGTTCCGGCATCAGCAGGCTCACATTCTGCCCGATCATCTCGGCCGTATCGTACCCGAAAATGCGGGCGGCGGCGGGGTTCACGCTCTCCATTATACCACGTGTATCGATGGTGATGATACCATCCACAGCCGTTTCGATAATGGTCTTGAGCCTTGTCTGGTTGTCTACGCTTTCGTTTCTACTAAGAGAGTTATCTTCCAAAGTAAATGGCTTTTTTATAAAGATAAAGACTATTGCAGCAACTAGCAAAAGCCTATACTGCAATTAATAAATATAAAAAATGACCTATGTCACTCTTAGCGCTGACGCTGCTCATTTACGCCCATCTCCCATCTCCCTACCTTGTGTAGCGTTATTGCTGCGGCTTTTCGCCAGCGGGTTTATACTTTGCCGGCCTGCTTTTTAAGCGGCTGCGGCTCCTGTTTAAGCAGCAGTAACCTGGTTTATAAGTACGTTAAATCTTCTTTTTATACTTAGTACATCACAGCCACCATGGTACAAGACTCACCGCACACCTTTCACATCCCGGTTATGGGACTGGCCTTTTCTATTGATACCCCGCTAAAAGTGGCACGGTTTGGAATCTCCTCCGTAGCCTCGCTCAGCGATGATGCGCTACTGGAATGCACCCGGCAACACTACAGCCAGCTGTACCAAAAGCCCTACATACCCATTACCACTAAGGAGGAAGATTACAGGGCCAAACGCGTAACAGCTTTTCTGAACCTTACCGATGAACTGGTGGCGCAGCAGGTACAGGAAATGCGCCGCCAAAACTTCACCCCGGATTCTGACCTAACCAAATATTTCACGTTGCTGCCAGACCACTCTCCACTAAAGGCCCTTTACCTGCAGATGCAACAGGCAGAGAATCCCCCGCAGAAACAGGAACTGCAGCAGGAGCTGCGCGCCGCCGTGGTGGCCGGAAGTATAGATGTGAACATCATGACGAAGCTGGACCGTGTAAACTATGGAAAAGACGGTGAGCCGCTGCCCCAGGAGTACACGGATGCCCTGGCTGCACTACGCGGCTTTGCCCAAAGCACAGTACGCTCTTCGGTGGTTTTCTCGGCAGGCATGAACATGCGGCTGTATGGCTACCTCGATCAGTTCCCTTGCTTTTTACCAGATGCAAAAGGCGAGTTTGAGAAAAAAGTAATTATAAAAGTAAGTGATTACCGCTCTGCCATGGTGCAGGGAAAAGTCCTGGCCAAGAAAGGTATCTGGGTATCAGAGTTCCGGATAGAGTCAGGCTTAAACTGCGGCGGACATGCCTTTGCCACAGACGGCTACCTGATAGGCCCGATTCTGGAGGAGTTTAAGCGTAACCGCGGCGCGCTACGAGAGGAGTTGTACAGCCTGTTTAGTGCCGCCCTGGCTGCCAAAGGGATACATGTGCCCGTGGTAATACCCGCCCAGCGCCTGACAGTGCAGGGAGGCATCGGTACAGCACAGGAAGACATATTTCTGAAGCAGCACTACGGCGTGGATGCAACCGGCTGGGGTACGCCATTCCTGCTGGTGCCCGAGGCTACCACCGTGGATGAACCCACGCTGCAGCAGCTGGTTAAGGCAAACCAGGAAGACCTGTACCTGAGCCCTATCTCCCCGCTGGGCGTACCTTTTAATGCCTTGCGCGGCACCTCCAGCGAACTTCAGAAAAACCAACGCATAGAGCGCGGCAAGCCCGGCAGCCCCTGCGAGAAAAAGCACCTGGTTTCTAACACAGAGTTCACGGATGAGCCCATCTGCACGGCCTCCCGCAAGTACCAGCGCCGCAAGCTGGAGCAACTGCAGAAAATGCAGCTGGCACCAGAAGAATACAAGGCTGAAGAAGCGAAAGTGCTGGCAAAAGAATGCCTCTGCGACGGTTTGGCAACCTCCGCCCTGCTGCTCTTCAACATGAGCAAAAAGGCCGCCACCAAGGCTGTTACCATTTGCCCCGGCCCTAATCTGGCATACTTCTCGGGTATTTTCAGACTGCAGGAAATGGTAGGGCATATCTATGGCCGCTTTAATGCCCTAAACCATACTTACCGCCCGCATATGTTTATCAATGAGCTTAAAATGTACGTGGAATACTGGAAAAAGAAGAAAGACGAGCAACTGGAGGATCTAACAGACAAACAGCTCAAGTACCTGCAAAGCTTCCGCAGCAACCTGCAGGACGGCATCAGCTATTACAAACTGCTCCTCCCGACGCTTTTTAAAGATCAACTGGACCGTCAGGCTATCATGCTGGATGAGTTACTCGACTATGAGGAGCAGCTGCTGTTTGGCAACGTAGAAAATGCCGTGGCAATGTAGCTGCAGGAGAAACTAAAAGTATAAAGGCCGACAGTTTGCTCGGCCTTTATACTTTATCATGAAGGTAAAACACCGATTATGGTGTTTTCTTCTTTGGCTGCTCCAGCACCACTACCGACCTGGCCGCTACCTCTAAGGTTTTGCCGTAAGTGTAGTGCTCTCCCTTCTTATCCATAGTACCGGTAGCTGTATCTATTACCTTGTGCCATGCCTCCCCATACTTTTTGGGTGGCAGTTTATACTTGAGTGGCTCATAGTGTGCATTGAAAATCACGTAGAAACTGTCGTCTATGATCTGTTCGCCTTTGGGACCTTTGGCGTGCAGCCCCTTACCGTTCATGTACACTCCCAGTGATTTGGCATAGTCGTGGCTCCAGTTCTCCTCCGTCATCTCGCGGCCCTCTGGCAGAAACCAGACTATATCTTTCAGCTTTCCTCCTTTAATTGGCTGGCCTTTAAACCAGCCACGGCGGTTGAACACCGGGTGCTGTTTGCAGAACTTCACCAGCCGCTTCGTAAACTCCAGCAGGTCCTTGTCTGCATGTTCCCAGTTGAGCCACGATATTTCATTATCCTGGCAGTAAGCATTGTTGTTGCCCTGTTGCGTACGGCTGAACTCATCACCTGCCACCAGCATCGGCACCCCTTGCGAGAGGAACAGCGTGGTAAGGAAGTTGCGCTTCTGCTTTGCCCGGAGCGCCAGCACCTCCGGATCGTTAGTAGCTCCCTCTATTCCACAATTCCAGGAGCGGTTATGGCTTTCCCCATCATTGTTTCCCTCCCCATTGGCCATGTTGTGTTTCTCGTTGTAAGAGACCAAGTCGTTCAGCGTGAAGCCATCGTGGGCGGTGATGAAGTTTATACTTGCCGTAGGGCTGCGGTAGTCGTCGCGGTACAGGTCTGAGCTGCCTGTAAAGCGTTCGGCGAACTCTGCCAGCATACTATCCGCTCCGCGCCAATAGTCACGGATGCAGTCACGGTACTTGCCGTTCCACTCGCCCCAGCCGGGCGGAAAGTTACCAACGTGGTAGCCGCCTTCGCCCACATCCCAAGGCTCGGCGATAAGCTTCACCTGCGAGATCACCGGGTCCTGGTGAATAATATCGAAGAAGGCGCTCAGGCGGTCCACCTCGTGCAGCTCCCGTGCCAGTGTGGCGGCTAGGTCAAACCGGAAGCCATCCACGTGCATTTCCAATATCCAGTAGCGCAGGCTGTCCATGATGAGGCGCAGCACGTGGGGCAGGTTGGCATTCAGGGTATTTCCTGTGCCAGTATAGTCCATGTAGTAGCGCTGATCCTCGGTCAGGCGGTAATACCCTACATTGTCGATCCCCCTGAAAGAGAGCGTGGGCCCCATTTGGTTACCCTCAGCCGTATGGTTGTACACCACATCCAGGATTACCTCAATGCCAGCTTTGTGCAGCGCCTTTACCATCTCCTTAAACTCCACCACCTGCTCCCCGTGAGTGCCACTGCTGGAGTAGCGAACGTCTGGGGCAAAGTAGCCGATTGTATTGTAGCCCCAATAGTTCGACAGCCCTTTCTCTACCAGGTGGCGGTCGTTTATAAAATGGTGCACCGGCATCAGCTCTACGGCAGTTATGCCCAATTCATGCAGATATTTTATAGTGACCGGATGTCCCAAGGCGGCATAAGTACCTCTTATTTCTTCCGGTATGTCCGGGTGCAGTTTGGTGAATCCCTTTACATGGGTTTCATAGATGATGGTTTTATGGTATGGGATCTTCGGCATTTCAATCCCTTCCCAATCAAAAGTTGGATTAACCACCACTGATTTGGGAATATAGGGAGCGCTGTCTGTCTTGCTGAAGCTCAGGTCTTTGTCGGGGTATCCCATTCTGTACCCGAAAAGAGAATCGTGCCACTCGATGGTACCCGCAATGGCTTTGGCATAAGGGTCTAATAATACTTTGTGAGGGTTGAAACGGTGCCCGTTATGTGGCTCATATGGCCCGTGCACGCGGTACCCGTACAACTGACCTGGTTTGGCTTCTGGGAGGTAAGTATGCCAGACGTGATGCGTACGCTCCGTCAGGTTTACTTTGGCGTACTCTGCTTCATCGTCTGAACTTTTAAACAGGCAGAGCTCCACCTTCGTAGCATTCTCAGCGAAAAGTGCAAAGTTCACTCCCTTACCATCCCAGGTGGCACCTAAAGGGTACGGGCTTCCGGGATAACTTTCAATCGTCATATCATTCTGTGTTTAATGCATCGGTAAATGTAGTTGCTCTAACCAATGGTTGATTTTTCAATGCAAGCAGCAACTGCTTTTCTGGAGCTTCTACAATTAGTACAACCGTTATACTTTAACTACTGTAAATTGTTTGTCCGGGATTTATACTTTGGATGATGGGGCTGTTGCGGCCATAGTATAAGTTGCATAGCTGCTATCGTTATGTGGACAGGTGCATACCCACCCCTGCCCCTCCCGAGAGGGGAATCATACCTCACCCCAGCCCTCTCCTTTTCTCGAGGGCCCCTACCCCAAAACAGGAGAGGGAGTCCGGTCCCAGTGATATAGCAATGGCTATCGAAAACTGTTCCCAGTCTTTCCGTTGAGCGCCTTGTATTGATGCGGTGCCCGGAGGGCAGCCTGCAGCGCAGCGATGGCAGCTTCAATACACAGTGCGATGCGGGAAGACGAGCCCTCCCGGGCTAGAGGGAGCCACAGCCAGAGGTGCAACGATAGGTATGTAGGACTGAGGATGAACAGTAGCTAGGAAGGATAGCTTGTTTCAAATAGCGACTAAGAAAGCCATAAAGTATGGCTCAAACGGATCAGGAAATCCGCGGCAGAGAGGTTCCGGACAAGGATGTCCGGAACAGCGGGAAAGGCAGGTATTAAGTATAGCCAAAGTATAAGGGATGGCTACAGTTGCATTACAAACGCAACATCATAAAAAGACACAAGTCTGAAGAATTGCGCCAGAAGGGAGCCGGGAAGAGGCAATGAAAGTATAAAGTACAGCCATGGAAAGTATAAACTAAGAATCAGCCGCAGCTAAAAAGGATTACCTAAACCGCAATAATACTTAACATAATATTCAAACTACACAATCCTAACAACATCCAATTCCCTGATCTCTGCTTTATAATCCGGAGGAAGAATAAGCTCCTTCAGCAGCCACTCAGCATTAAAGGCACGGCTGAGTTTGTAGCCCGCCAGCACCGGTTTCAGCACGGGAACACGCCACAGCCTTAATTGTGCCCGCACATGCTCCGGCACAACCAGCACCTGCGCCTGCAGCAGCAGCCAGTAACGTACACGCCCGAGGTTCTTTTTGTACTGCTGGTACAGGTCAGAAGTATACTTGCTCTCCTCCAGGTTTTGGAGCAGATGTTCCTCCCGCGCCAGTTGCCACTCCGGGTAAGAACTTGGCAAACCCTGAATGCCCATACGTGTGCCTACGCGGTTAAAAACTTCAAACACCTCGGCTTTCTCCTCCTCCGTCAGCCTGCGCTCCAACAACTCATAGGCCCGGATAGAGTAGTCTATCAGCATAAAAAGCACGTCACGGTAGGCCCAGTCAGGGATAGCATAGCCGCGCCTGGACTCTACCCCGGCATGGATGGCGGCCATACTGTCGATGGCGCGGTGTGCGGCGGCCTCTTCGGAGAACACGATCTTACGGGCATAGCCCACGGTGGAGAATAGCCTTCCCAGCGGGTCGGCGGGGAGCCGGCCGGTAAAGTATAGCCAGTCTACAGCTTTGTTAAGGGCGAACTCCGCAGAGGCCCCGGCAAAGATGAAAAGGATGGTATCGCTCTTGCCCCAGATCTGGCGCACCACCGAGTTTTGCTGCACAAAATAATTCATACTTCCCTAACAAGTTTCCAGCCTAAAACGTGCGCATAGTATAAGGCATGATGATACAGAAATTATAAGAGAGTCTCCCGCACCCGTTTCAGCTCCTCCTCATTGTCCACCATCACCATCAATTTATCGTACGCTTCCAGCATGGTGGAGCCGTTCGGGGTAACAAACTTTCCGCCGCGGTCAATCAGCACGATAAGCGAATTTTTGGGCAGCTGCAGCTCTACCAGCGATTTGCCCACCCCACTGCTGCCCGGCCCAAGTTGGAGCTCCACCAACTCGTTTTTAGTGTTGTAACCCAGGTCCTCCCCTAACTGCACGCGCTTCGTAGAATCCTCCACCAAGCTAAGCCCCAGCCAGTCGGCCACCAGTTTCAGGGTGGTGCCCTGCAGCATAGCGGAGGTAAGCACGATAAAGAAAACAACGTTGAAAATCATGTCCGACCGTTCGAGGCCAGCCAGCATGGGATACGTAGCGAACACGATAGGAACGGCACCACGCAAACCAACCCACGACAAGTATACATTGTCCTTCCAGGTAGTCTTAAAAAAGGCCAAGCTCACGAAAACGCTGATCGGCCGCGCCACAAAGATCAGGAATAGCGACACCAGCAGTCCGACGCCTAGCACCGGCAGCACATGCGACGGAAACACCAGCAGGCCCAGCGTGAGGAACATCAGGATCTGCATGAGCCAGGCAATGCCGTCGTAAAAGCGGGTAAGGCTGCGCTTATGGATAAAGTTCTTGTTGCCAAGTATAACACTGGAGGCGTACACGGCCAGAAAGCCATTTCCGCCGATGAGGTTGGTAAACGCGAAAGTGAACAGCACCATTGCCAGCGTGAGGGCCGGGTACAGTCCATCCTGCTCCAGTTTAATGCGGTTGATCGTCCAGGCCATGACAAAACCCATCACCACCCCCATCACGGCGCCCAGGCTCATCTGCAGGAAAAACATGGGCACAAGGTCCCACAGGCTCGCGTCCGGGTTTGTCAGTAGAAAGGTGAAGCTTACGGTGAGGAAGTAAGCCATCGGGTCGTTACTGCCGGACTCCAGTTCCAGGGTAGGTCTCAGGTTATGATTCAGGCCGATGTTGCGGGAGCGAAGTATGGAGAAAACCGCCGCCGCATCCGTAGACGACACAATGGCCCCGAGTAGCATACCCTCGATCAGCGAAAAACCCAGCAGGTACGATACAAAGCCGCCCACCAGCACTGCCGTGATCAAGACGCCCAACGTGGAGAGGGTGATGCCACGCCACAGCACCGGTTTGGTGCTGTGCCAGCGGGTATCCAGTCCACCGGAAAAAAGTATGAGCGTCAGCGCCAGCGTACCCAGCGACTGGGCCGTCTGCGCATCGTCAAAATAAATCCCCCCGATACCCTCAGAGCCAGCCAGAATACCGACACCCAGGAATAGCACCAGTGCCGGCACCCCCAGCCTGCCCAGGCTCTTGCTCACCAGGATGCTCAGGAAAAGCAGGACGGAAACGCCAAACAAAATATCCTCAACGGTAAAATTCATACTTGTAAAAAAGGTTTATACTTCGGGTAAAAATAACTGCACATTCAAATTCAGCCATCCGTTCACCATCATCAATTCTCTGTAACGGCAAATACCAGGAACGAAACGAGCAGCATGAACAGGTAGATTCGAAGTACGTTAAAACGGCTCCTTTTGCCATAGTACCAAAACAGGCCACGATCAGGTACAACAAGCCCAACAAGAATCCCGAAGAGAGAAAGTATAGATATAATAACAGCAAAATCTGCCATAGGAATAATAAATTGCTCATGAAAGCACCAGCGCGCAAAGCAAACTCGCTAGCGCTGCACCATTAAAAAATACAGAAAGTGAAAATAGAAGCAAATACTACTTAAAAGCTGATTATCATAAGCTTATACTTGCATCATGAGAAAGTTTAGAAGCAGGAAGGCATGAGCAACCTATGGCGCGTTGGGTAGCACCGTGACGGGTAGCACCTGCTCCAGCAGCTGCCCCGCCGAAACCGGGGAAGTATAAAGTGGGAGCGCATCTGGCAAGAGCGCGGCAAAGAGGGGCAACAACAGCAGCGGTGCTGTGTGCAGCATTTGTTTCAGAACAAGCTCCGGGGCGGTTTGGGCATCCAGAAAGGCTTGCACCGTCTGCGGCTTCAGCACCTGCTCCTCGTCCTCCGGGCTGGCGGTCTTAAACCGCAGCACCGACTCGCTTACCGAGCCCTGCACCAAGTATCCGTATACCATCACCTCGTGGCCCGGCAACGTTAGGGACCACAGCAGCATAACCCACATTAGCGGGAATCGGAGCCAATGGCGACGTATGTTCCTGGTGTGCAGCATCAGCCCCAAAGATACAAATTTTATACTTTTAAAGAGCAGTGGATGCCACCATATCCGCACTGGCGCAATCTTTGCTAAACTCTTGCCGTTGCACCAAAAGTTGTACTTTTGCGTTTGAATGCAGCACGGCACGAACAACTGCCGCATCGATACAGCACCAAAACAAAACATGAGGGCTACGCTCAAAAAGATAATTAAATTCCTGGTTACGAAGATCATGGCGCCGTTTGTGCGCCTAGTTTACGGTGAGCTCTCCGCTTTCTGGAAGAGCCAGAAGCCAAAGTTTACCCCTACTTACTGGCAGCAGAAGCGGGCGGAGTGGCAGGACAGCCGAAGCCGCTCAGACTACCGGTTCCTCTTCCGCATATTCCTGAAGCTCTCTCTGTTCGGCATTTTGCTGATGGTGCTGTTCTACTTCGCCGTTTATGCCGGTTTCCTGGGCGGCATGCCCTCAGCCAAAGAACTCAAGTCGGTGCACAACAACACAGCCTCGGAAGTATATGCTGCGGATGGCGAGCTGCTGGGCCGCTACTACATACAAGACCGCACCAACGTAAAGTATACTGACATTTCGCCGGCTGCCATTAACGCCTTAATAGCAACGGAAGACGCTCGGTTTTATGACCACAGCGGTGTGGATGTGCGCAGCCTGGGCCGCGTGCTTGTTAAATCCGTCCTAATGCAGGATGAAAGCTCCGGTGGGGGCAGCACCCTAAGCCAGCAGCTGGCCAAAAACCTGTATCCGCGCAAGAATTACTGGCTCTGGGATATGCCCATCAACAAACTGCGTGAGATGATCATTGCCCGAAAGCTGGAGGGTATATACTCAAAGGAAGAGCTGCTGGAGCTGTACCTGAACACGGTGCCGATGGGTGGCAACCTGTATGGCATTGAGCGTGCCTCGCGCCGCTTCTTCAACACCTCCGCCGCCGGACTTAAAACCGAGCAGGCTGCCGTACTCATCGGCATGCTGAAGGCCACCACCACCTATAATCCTCGCCTCGATCTGGAACGCTCCACCAGGCGCCGCAACGTAGTGCTGGGGCAGATGGCCAAGTATGAGTACCTGAGCGCCGAAGAAGCCGACTCGCTGAAGCAACTGCCCCTGAAGCTGGACTACAACTACACGACCCACAACGATGGCATTGCCCCCTACTTTCGGGAGCACCTGCGGCAGGAGCTGGTGGAGTGGGCAGCCAGCAAAAAGAAGACGAACGGAGAGCCGTACAACCTGTACAAGGACGGCCTGAAGATCTATACTACCATTGATGCCGGAATGCAGCGCCATGCCGAGGCTTCGGTGCGAAAGCACATGGCCCAATTGCAGAAACTGTTTGATGCCCATTGGCGCGGCCGCACGCCCTGGGGCCGTAATTCTGAGGTGATCCAGGTGGCCATGCAGCGCTCTGACCGCTACCGGAAAATGAAAGATGCCGGTAAGTCTGAAGCTGATATCCTGGAAGCTTTCCGGCAACCGGTTGCAATGCAGGTTTATGGCTGGAATGGTAACAACAAGAAAGAAATGAGTCCAATGGACTCTTTGGCCTATTATTCGCGCTTCCTGAACACCGGGCTGCTTTCTGTGGAGCCGCATTCGGGCTATGTTCGTGCGTGGGTGGGCGGCATCAACCACCATGTTTTTAAGTATGATCACGTGAAGGCCAAGAGACAGGTTGGTTCCACCTTTAAACCAATTGTTTACGCAACTGCGCTTGAACAAGGACTTAAACCCTGTGACTACTTCCCTAATGAGCGCATGACCTACCCGGAGTACGATAACTGGTCGCCGCGCAACGCCACGGAGGAGTACGGCGGGGAGTACAGCATGCGAGGGGCATTGGCCCATTCCGTAAACACCATCTCTGCCCAGATGATCATGAAGGCGGGCGTGGGAAAAACCGTGGCCATGGCACATAGGCTGGGGATAGATTCTAAATTGCCGGAGGTACCTTCGCTGGCCCTTGGCACGGCAGACCTCTCGCTGCATGAGATGGTAACGGCCTATGCCACATTTGCCAACCGCGGCTACCAGGTAGAGCCGGTGTACATCACCAAAATTGAGGACCGCGAAGGACGGGTGCTGCGTGAGCACCGGGAGGGCGAAGGAGTGAAGAAAGTGGTTTCAGAAGAAACAGCCGCCATCATGCTGCACCTGATGCAGGGCGTGGTGGAGGAAGGCAGCGCAGCCAAACTTCGGTCTACTTACGGGCTGCAAATGGATATTGCCGGCAAAACTGGTACAACCCAGGATAATGCCGATGGCTGGTTCATTGGCATCACGCCGCAATTGGTAACCGGCGTTTGGGTGGGCGGCGAAAGCCCGGAGGTACGTTTCCGGACACTGGAGTTGGGCCAGGGCTCACGAACAGCTTTGCCTATCTGGGGCGAGTACATCCGCCGCATCGCGATCGACCCGACTTACAAAGGCTACTACAACAGCCGCTTCGACCCGCTGCCGCCAAGACTACAAAATGCGCTTAACTGCGAGCCGTACCGTGCGGAGCCGCCACGGGAGAATTTCCTGGAGCGTGTGTTTGACAGGATCGGAGAAAAAGCTGCTCAGAGTTACGAGGAGTGGAAAGAAAGCTGGAAGGAGCGCCGCAAACAGCAGCGGGAGGAGCGCAAACGCAGACGGAGGAATTAGGCCGAAAAGCCTAAACCTCCTGGTAATCTTCGCTCCTGTCCAGGCGGTTAAACTGCTCCACCAGCTCTTCCGGTAGCGTGGTCAGTTTACGCTTGTGCAGGTCGAGCCAGGCACCTTCCACGCTAACTACGGCAGCCTTTACGCCATCCTCCCTGAAAACTTCATGCCGGATAGACCAGCGGGAGCCGTCGGGGCGGCTTTTAGTCATTTCCACGGTTACCGTCAGGTGCTCGTTTATACCTACCTCGCGCAGGTAAACCAGTTCTTCCCGAAACAGTATAGGGCCGATGTGCAGTTTCTGAAACGCCTTCAGGTCTAGCCCGAGCCTATCCAGCACTACAATGCGGGCCTGTGCGGCGAAATCGGCGTATGCGGAGTGGCGCATGTGCATGTTAGCATCCAGGTGCGACCACATCACTTTGCCTTCGTATTTATTATCCATCAATTTTATCTTTAAACAAAGGTACAAAAAGCATCCTCTAAATTAAACCCGAAACGCAAATCAGGTTTCCACTAAAGTACAAAAAGGAAGCTTTTTACTTCCACTAGAAGAATTTAACTTAAAAATTAGCGTTGCTCCCCATCTATTCAGCATAAATTTTGTTGTTTTGCAGTCGCAATAACTCATCAAGAAGATAATCAATGAAAAAATTAGCGAGTGTTTTCTTCCTGTGCCTGCTGCTAACGAGCCAGGTGTTCGCCTGGGGCCAGAACGGCCACCGTGCTGTTGGCCTGGTGGCGGAGCAGCACCTGAGCAAAAAGGCGAAGAAGAAAATCATGAAGGTTTTGGCGGATAACTCCCTGGCCGAAGTTTCGGTGTGGATGGATGATATCAAAAGCGATGACGCCTACGACCATACGCATGACTGGCACTGGGTTACCATACAGGATGGCGAAAACTACGAGCAATCCGAAAAGAACCCAAACGGAGACGTGCTCGGAAAAATAGAGGAAATCACCAAAACCCTAAAAGCCGGAAACCTGAGCAAAGAGCAGGAGCAGGAATACCTGAAGTACCTGGTGCACCTGGTAGGCGACATTCACCAGCCCCTGCACGTGGGCACGGGCGATGACCAGGGTGGCAACCAGGTAAAAGTACAGTGGTTCTACCAGCCGTCTAACCTGCACCGCGTATGGGACAGCGACATGATTGACGGCAAGAGCCTGAGCTTTACCGAGATTGTACGCTTCCTGGGCGAGCCGGAAAAAGAGCAGATAAAGCAATGGCAGTCAACCAACGTGAGAGACTGGGCCCAGGAGTCTATGAGCTACCGCCCGCAGGTGTACAACCTGCCGGAAGACAAGAAGATAGGCTACCGCTACGCATACGAGAACTATAGCCTGGTGGAGCAGCGCCTGCTGCAGGCGGGCATCCGCCTAGCGGGTCTTCTGAACGAAATCTACGGATAAGTTTCACCATGCCATATTTTGCGAAACAGCCACAGTACGCTTCCCAATGAGCGGCTGTGGCTGTTTCGTTTTAACCCGAGCAGCCTGACTTATACTTCGTGCTGGCTGTAAAGTATAAGCCTGAATTACAAGTATAAATCAAAGCTGCCCCTTACGGAAAGGCCTGATTTTCGGATTCAGTTTTTTCTTAAACAGAGTTAACCTAACTTTACCCCCTCATACACAAACCATTACCTCAATTCAAATAAAGCATGGAGTCATACTTCCACCTGAAGCGCCACAACACAAACGTTAAAACAGAGGTACTTGCAGGCATTTCTTCTTTCCTGGCCACAGCTTACATCATTGTGGTAAACCCGACCATTCTGGCGCAGGCTGGCATGCCTTTTTCCGGTGTGCTGACGGCCACGGTGCTGGTATCATTCTTCAGTAGTGTGATGATGGGCCTGTATGCCCGCAACCCCATTCTGGTTGCGCCGGGCATGGGCCTGAATGCCTTCTTCACGTTCTCGGCAGTGCTGGGCATGGGGATAACGTGGCAGGTAGCCCTGGGAGCTGTTTTCTGGTCTGGCATCGTGTTTCTCATCCTTTCCGTGTTTAACATACGGACGCTAATTGTCAGAGCTATCCCGCGACCACTGCGCTTTGCTATTGCCGCCGGCATTGGTTTGTTTATTACCCTCATTGGCTTTGCAAACGCTAAATTTATAGTGGCAAACCCGGCTACCATTATCGGCGTTAGCCCTATGACCCCTGCCCTGCTCACTTTTCTGGCCGGC
Source organism: Pontibacter anaerobius (assembly GCF_026241195.1). GTDB lineage: Bacteria > Bacteroidota > Bacteroidia > Cytophagales > Hymenobacteraceae > Pontibacter > Pontibacter anaerobius. The sequence continues at coordinate 362,273 of NZ_JAPFQO010000006.1, read as the reverse complement.
CTTCTTTTAACGGCGGTGCTAATAGTGCGCAACGTAAAGGGTGGCATTCTGCTGGGCATTCTGTTCACAACCTTGGCGGCTTACCCGCTGGGCCGTTGGTGGGCCACCGACATGGCGCCGCTCATTACCTGGCAGGGTTTTGCCTCCGCCCCGGATTTCAGCCTCCTCTTAGAGCTCGACATCGTGAACTCCTTTAAGCTATCCATTGTGCCGGTGATCTTTGCTTTTGTGTTCACGGATATGTTTGACAGTATCTCCACGTTTGTGGGGCTGGCCGAGGCTGCAGACCTGATGGACGAGCACGGGGAACCGCGTAATGTGCAGCGCTCGCTTACCACCGATGCCGTGGCCACCACCCTGGCTGGTCTGGTTGGCTCGAGCCCCGGTACGGCCTACATCGAGTCGGCAGTAGGTATAGAGGCTGGTGGCCGCACTGGACTCACTGCTGTGGTAGGTGGCCTGCTGTTCCTGCCCTTCCTGTTTCTGGCACCGCTGCTGTCTATGATCCCGGCTATTGCCACGGCTCCGGCGTTGGTGCTGGTAGGGGCTTTTATGGTGCGCCCGATCACTAAAATCGATTGGTTTAAAATGGATGATGCTATCCCGGCTTTCCTGGCGATGGTGCTGATTCCTTTCACCTATTCCATCACGCAAGGCATCATCTGGGGCTTCCTGAGTTGGACGGCCCTGAAGGTAGTTAGCGGTAAGCGAAAAGAGGTAAGTATAGCCCTTTGGGTAATTGACGCCTTTGCTATACTTGCACTGATATTTTAGCACCGAAATCAGCCTGTTTCAGGTAAAAGTGTGGAACTTTTCCCCACAGTGAACTTGATTTAACCATATTTCTGTTTGCAGTACTGTTGATGTTTCAGATTTTTTAGTAATCTTAAACAATATTTAACACACAGTAGGGTTAAGCCTGTAAGTAAAGGTGCTTAAAAAGATATAATTCTTTATCTTCACCTGCCGGACGGCCCATTTCAGGAATACAAAATTAAGTACAAACCAAATCCTTAAATTATGAAGGCACTCTTTTTCTCCCTCGCCCTAATGTGCTCCGCTACCATGGTGCAGGCACAGGGCAACAAAGCAGAAAAAGCACCTGCAGCCAACGCAAAACTAGAAAAGCAATTTGAGAGCCTGAAGAGCAGCTCGAACACCTGGCAGGGCTACAAAGTTGTAAAAATCTCCACACTGGACTCTTTCTGGAGAACCGTGCAGGAGACCGTAGCCAGCAAAGACAAAAAACTCGAGAACTTTGAGGAAGAGGCAGACGCCAAACTGCAGGAAGCCCGCAAAGACGTTGCCGCACAAGAGCAGCAGCTGCAGACCATGCAGAACGAGATGAAGCAGAAGGAGCTGGAAATTCAGCAGAGCATGCATGACATCACGCACATCTCGGTGCTTGGCATAGACCTTCCGAAGCAGTTCTACGTGCTGCTGAACACTGGTATCATCATCGCCCTGCTGATAGCACTTGGCGTGATGATGGTGCAGCATAAGAGCAGCAAAACCACTGCCAATGAGAAGCGCAGAGCTTACGATGAAATGGAGCTGGAGCTGAACGAGTATAAAAAGAGTGCCCGTGAGCGCGAACTGAAAATTAAGCGTGAATTGCAGACAGAGCTTAACCGCGTGGAGGAACTGAAGCAGCAGCTTGCCTCGGTTAAGAAGCAGCCTCAGATTTAAGAGCGCCAAGGTAGTTACCATATCTCAAGTCCCCGGTTGAAGCATATGCAGCCGGGGATTTTTGTTTAGAAGGATGTCGAAACTTGCATCTGTGGCGAATTTAGCACAAGTTTATACTTCAGAATAAATCACCCTTAATAACAACATGAAGTATACTTCTACTGCCCTTTTCTCGCTGCTGCTGGCCAGCGCCTGCCTCTACAGCTGCAGCCCGAACCCTTATGCCAGCACAAACCGCGAACACAAGAAACAGCTCAAAGCGTACTCGAAGCAGCTGCGTACTGTACCTGCCATTGATCCGGAAACATCTACACTGACATTTGGAGAGCATTGGGTGGGCACCACCAACTTCAGCTTGCGCCGCCCTAACTTCGTGGTGATCCACCATACTGCCCAGAACTCCACCGACCATACGTTAAAGACCTTTACCAAGCCGCAAACGCAGGTGAGTGCGCATTACGTAATTGGCCGCGACGGCAAAGTATACCACATGCTGAACGATAACCTGCGTGCCTGGCACGGGGGCAACAGCCGCTGGGGCAACAACACGGATCTCAACTCCTCCTCCATCGGTATAGAGTTGGACAACAACGGCGCCGAGCCGTTTGAGGAGGCGCAGATCAGCAGCCTGCTGGAGGTGCTGGCCATGCTCAAGGAAACCCACGGCATCCCGGCAGAGAACTTTATTGGCCACTCCGACATTGCCCCGGTACGAAAGGTAGATCCGAACGCCACTTTCCCTTGGAAAAGGCTGGCCGAGCATGGCTATGGCCTGTGGTATGATGAGGGCGTAGTGGAGCAATACCTACAGCCAGCAGCGCCCATCACGGTGCTCGACAGCACCGGTACAGAGCCTGTACTTATACTTCAGCCCCTGGATTCGATCTCGACCATACCGCCGCATTTCAACCCGAAGGAGGCGCTCCGTATCATCGGATACGATACCCGAGACATGCCCGCCGCCATTCGTGCCTTTAAGCTGCACTTTATCCAGGATGAAGTAAGTATGGAGCTGACGGAAAAAGACAAGATCATACTTTACAACCTGTATCAGAAGTATCTGTAGAAGTTTACAAATCTTAAATTCCCTGTAAAATAAATCGTCCCCGGCAAGAGCAGTTTCTCTCACCGGGGACGGTTTATACTTTTATAAGTAAAGATAAGTGTTCAGCAATTTTACCTTTCTACCTTCTACGCCAGCATATTCCAGACATACTGTAGCATAAGGCCACATAGGTAAGCGCCATAGGTACCCACGGCATAGCCCAGCACGGCAAGCAGCACACCCACCGGGGCCAGGTAGCGGTTAAAGGCCGCCGCCACAATAGGAGCCGACGCTGCCCCGCCGATATTGGCCTGGCTCCCCACGGCCACGTAGAAGAACGGTGCCCGGATGATACGCGCCACCACCAACATGATCAGGATGTGGAAGGTGATCCAGAAAGCGCCCACCAGGAACAGCTTGGGGTTGTCGAGCACAGCGCCCAGGTCCATGCTCATGCCGATGGTTGCCACCAGGAAGTACAGGAACACAGAACCAAAACGGGAGGCACCGTAGCCCTCCAGGTCGCGCGCCTTGGTAAACGAGAGCACCAGGCCGGCGGTTGTGGCAATAATTACCAACCAGAAGAAGCCACTGGTGATGGAGTAAGTTTCCAGCTCCGGAAAGTTCTCGGCAAAGTATGGCGCTATGATATCTGAAAGAAAGTGGGAAAGGCCGGTGAAGCCGAAGGCCACCCCGAGCAGCACCATGGTGGAGGTGATGGTAGGCATCATGCGCTTACCGGCCTGCAGCCCCTCCAATCGCTCCTCCAGCTCCCTGATCGGGCGGCTGTCGGCGTTGAGCAGCTTATCGATCTTCTCGGGCTTCTGCGAAAAGTAAAGCAGGAAGCCCATCCAAACATTGGCTACCAGCACATCCACGGCAATCATTTGCCCGAAAGCCTCCTTGCTCGCCCCGAACACCTCCAGCATGGCCGCCTGGTTTGCGCCGCCGCCAATCCAGCTACCTGAGATCGTGGCCAGTCCTTTCCATACTTCGTCATCGCCGGTATACAGCACGTCCGGGAACATAGAACCCACCAGGAACAAGGCCAGCGGACCGCCTAGCATCACCCCCACCGTACCGGCAAAGAACATGATCACGGCCTTGCTACCCAGCATGCGCAGCGACTTAAAGTCGATGCTGATGGTGAGCAGGATGAGCGAGGCCGGCAGGAAAAAGCGAGAGGCCACAAAGTATAACTGCGAGGTCTCACCGGAGATAACATTAAACGTGTTGAGCAGGGCTGGCAGGAAGTAGCACAACAGCAGCGAAGGGATAACTTTGTAAAAGCGGACCCAAAAACGGTGCGTGCTGGAGGCTGTATGGAAAACCAGTGCCAGGATGACGAGCAGGATGCCCAGTACCACAGCTTCGTTGGTGAGCAGTGGCGTACTTGATTCGGTCATGAGTAGGTGTTGTGTTAGATCGTTTCGGGTGAATTATTCTTCAACTATACTCGGGAAAGCAGGCTTCTGCCCTGCCCCAAACTTTAAAGTTAGAACGACTATAGCCCAAAGCCAACACAAGCCCTATATTTTTTGGTATAGCTATACTTTCTCAGAAACGGCTTCGAAACTACAGCTGAACTTTTACCTTAGTTTTATAAATTTGACTTTTAGCCACCAAGTATAAAACTGCCATGCCTACTCTAGAAAATGCCCTGGACTCCCTCTTAGCACGCCATTTCACGCGTTTTACGCCTGGCGCTGTGCTACTGGTAGCCCGGGAAGATGAAGTTTTATACTTGCGTGGAGCAGGTAAGGCGAATTTAGACACCGGTGCTGCCATCACGCCGGACACAACTTTCAGGTTAGCCTCCGTCTCAAAGCAGTTCACCGCTATGTGTGTACACCTGCTGGCGCAGCGGGGCCTGCTGAAGTTTACAGACAGTATCGGTTTATACTTCCCGGAGCTGGCTCATTTTAGCGAAATACGGCTGTTGCACCTGCTAAACCATACTTCCGGCCTCCCCGACTTTGAAGAACACATCCCCGAAAACCAGGCAGCCCAACTAACAGATGAGCATGTGCTGCGGATAACTGCCGCACAACCGGCACTCCTCTTCTCGCCCGGCAACCAATACCGCTACAGTAACACGGGCTACGTGCTGCTGGGCCTGCTGGTGGAACGGGTAGCAAGTATAAACTATGCTGATTTTCTGCTTGAGAACATATTTGAGCCCTTGCAAATGCCCCATTCCATACTTTACCAGCCTGAAGCTGCCATTCCGAACAGAGCGATGGGCTACAGCAGGGCTGCCGAAGACAGGTTTGAACTTTCAGACCAGAACATCGGCACGGCCACCCGCGGCGACGGCTGCATTTATACTTCCGCAAAGGATTACCTGAAGTGGCACCGGAGTTTATCATCCCACCCTTTATTTAACATAAATAACAAACTAAACAAAAACATAGCAACTATTGACGAAGCAAAAAGCTGGCGTTACGGCATGGGCTGGTTTCAGGCAGAGGATGGCAACGGCACCTCCGAACTCTTCCACAGCGGAGACACCTCCGGCTTCACCAACCTCGTCATGCGACTCCCCCACCACAATACGGTTATTGCCTGCTTCTCCAATATCGCCGGGAACCAGGTTTTTCTGGATGACTTGCTGCAGGTGCTTAGTCATTTTCCGGAGCTCAGCCCTAAATCGGAGTTGGTGAAGCAGCTACAGCAACTGACACGGTAATTGTTTGCCAGTATTGGCTTGAAAACAAAAAAGAGACGCAAGATTTTGCGTCTCTTTATAAGTCGGCTCTCCCCTGTTTTCAGGAAAGGGCCTGTTTTGAATTACTTACTGATACAGATTTGTTTTACGCAGGTCAACAACCGCATCCTCAGGGGTAATGCGCTTGGCACGCAGAAAACGCTTAAGCTCCGACTCATCATAGTTTTCGGCATCCGGATTCATGCTGCTGATGCGCACACGGCCGGCAGAGTGGATGAACTCCTGGTTACCGCCAATCCACATACCCACGTGCACTACACGCTCTGATTTCCCGTCCTTCGCTGGAACGCCGAAGAAGAGCAGGTCGCCGGGCTGCAGGTTATTCCAGCCATTCGAGGTATCCACCAGTTCGCCCATGTGCACCTGCTGCGAGGCATCGCGGGGAAGCACCAGTCCGTTCATAAAGTATACTGTTTTGGTAAAGCCACTGCAGTCCACGCCTTTAAACGAGGTACCGCCCCACAGGTAAGGCAGCCCCAGCAGCTGTTTGCTGGTATTCACCAGGTTCTCGCCGCTCGGCTTGCGGCCGGCTATCCACTCATCATACTTTACAGACTCCGCAGCCGGCACAAAGCCTTTTCTACCATCCGGAAAAGTAACCGCATAGAAGTCGCCCTCCTTCTGCTGCAGCGCCAGCACATCGCCAAAAACCAGGTCCGACACGGTGCCAGACGTAGCATTGGCTGTTTCGTAGGCGAAGCCATACGGCTTTGTGTAGAGCAGCTTCGGGCTTTTCTGCCAGGTATCAAAAGAGGATTTGTCCATCAGGGTTACGCCCATGGCATCTACCCAGGCCAGGTATTTGTCCGGGGTTTGCACCAGGTACCAGCCTCTCTCCTTTTTATACACCTGTACCGGCGTGCCCATAGTGGCCTGCGTAGCCAACTCTGCGGGGTGCTTCGGTTCTGAGCGCAGGTTCGCCACAGAAATGGTGATTACCCCGAAAGTCTTGCCTTCCAGCTCCGCCTCCGGCAGCACCTGAATACTGTCCACAATGGTGATGTTCTCCGCCTTCAGTTTGTCCAGCAGTTCCTGCTTTGCCTCCGGCATGTTTGTTTCACCAGAGAGCACATTGCCCCGTTGTTCCACCTTAAACAGAGCCACACGCTTGTCAGGCGCATAGTGCTGGCGCACGGCCTCAATGTATGGCTCCATCGAGGCATCTGCAGTGGCAGTAGAGGTGGTAGCTTCCTTTCCTGTGGTGCAGGCCATCAGAAAGCCAAGGGCAAGTATGAGGTAATTTCTTTTCATCATGTTTTATAAGGCGCCGCGGCTAATCAAGGCCGCAACAGGTTCTAGTATCAGGTTGATAAGTTTATTTAAGTCGAAACTCTAATTTATGACAAATTTTGCAGAGAATTGGTTTACCGCCTCCGCCAGCCGTTGCAAATCGGCAGGCGTGTGCAGGCTGCTTAAGATAACCCGGTTGATGGGTGCACTCTCATTGGTTGGGTAGCGGAAGCTGGAAATGAGTATGCGGTGCTGGTGCAGATACGCTGCCATACTTTCATGCGAGGTGCTGTATACCGGGTAATCCGGGATAAAGCGGAACAGCTGCTCCGCCTGCTCCACTTGCCCCAGAAAAGTATGGATGTTCTGCTGCAACCGCCCTCTCGCCTCTTTTATCACTTCGCCTGCCTGCAGGTAAGCATGCAGGTACGCCGGTATGGCCGGGGAAGCCCCGCCAAAGTATGGGCTTGCCTTTACCAGCTCCACCATTTCTTTCGAGGCAAGTATGAAACCGGCCGGCACGCCGAGCGCCTTCCCAAAAGAACTCACCACTACCAGGTCTACATTTTTATACTTGCTGAGCGCCGGGTAAATGCCAGCACCTTCCGGCCCGGTCACCCCGAAGCCATGGGAGTCATCAACCACAAGTATGATTTTCTGCTGCTCCGGCAGCTGCGCCACCCAGTCAAAAGTATAGCTTTCGGCCTTAAGGGGGTCCAGAGCGTTGCAGATAAGTATAAAGCGCTCCTTATCAGATGCCTGCACCTCCTCCAGCACCAGGTCTGTCCACTCGCTAAAGGTGATATCGGCGTTGGCCTGGCCTGCTGCGCACTCATCCAGCCACAGGGCCGGGTGTGCTGCCGGGGCATACAGAAACCGCCCCCGGTTGCGCAGCACCTGCGCCAGCGTTTGCCCCATCAAAAACCCCGACGACATGGTAACAGCCGCCTCGGCCCCGCTGATACGTGTCAGCTGCTCTTCCACCTGTCCGTACACCTGCAGGCGCAGGTTGGAGCGCCGGGAGCTGGAGTAATTGGTGCCGTAACGCTGCATGCCCTCGAGCACCAGTTGCTGAAAAGCCTTATTACAGGCCATACCCAGGTAAGAGGTGCCGCTGCAGTAGAGAAACTCCTCCCCCTCCAGCATCACGGTGCGGCCCGGCAGGTGGTCGGTATAGGCAGGCTTGCTCATCAGGCGATTAACTCGGCACCGGTTCCGTTTACAGTGCTGTAGTGTATTTTGCCGTAGTCGATGGTAATGCCGCGGGCGATATCTTTGCTGATAAGTAGCGGACCGTCCATATCCACGTAATCAAGCATCGGCAACAGCTGCGCGATGGCCGAGATACCTACCGTAGATTCAGTCATGCAGCCCACCATGGTTTTCATTCCCAGCTCACGGGCTTCTTTCAGCATGCGCCGCGCAGGTGTCAGGCCGCCTGCTTTCACCAGTTTCACGTTCACACCATGGAAGTGGCCCTGGCACTTGGCCACATCACTTTCGGTAATGCAGCTCTCGTCGGCTATCAGTGGCAACACCGACTGCCGGTATACCTGTTTCATGCCGTCCATATCGTCAGCGCGCATCGGCTGCTCTATAAACTCCACATTAAGGGGTTTCAGTTGCTTGGAGTTCTCGATGGTCCCCTCCACACCCCAGGCGCAGTTGGCATCCACCCGGAACACGGCATCAGTATGCTTGCGCAGCTCTTTAATAATAGCCACATCCTCCTTAGTACCTAATTTTATCTTGTACAGCGGCCAAGGCATCTCCTTCAGCTTCTTCACCATGTTATCAATGGTATCGATGCCAATGGTATAGTCTGTGAGCGGGTTGTGGTCGGGGCTCAGTCCCCATATTTTGTAAAGTGGCTGCCCTTTCAGCTTTCCGTAAAGGTCGTTGGCGGCCATATCGAGGGCGCATAATGCAAAGGGATTATTGGCCAGGTGCGGCTGCATCTGTGCCCAGAAATCCTCCGGCTGTTTCAGTTCAGTCGCCTCAATTTGCTCACGGATGTTTTCCAGCGCCTCCGTCATGCTCTCAATGGTGAAGCCATAGTAAGGGTTGCTGGTGGCCTCGCCATAGCCTTTGTGCCCGTTCTGCTCCAGCTCCACGATCATAGTGGGTTGTGTATCGCGAGAGTCATAGGAAATGGTAAAGGTATGCTTCAGCGGCAGGTCAAAAGACCGGATGGTAAGTTTCATGGCAGTAGTTCTGTTTGGTATGTTAAGGTTGATGTTTGTACGTGGTTAGAAGCTATACTGCTTCAGGCTATTTTATACTTTAATAAACTGGTTTGTGCAGAAGTATGATTTGTAGTTCGAAGATGTCGTGCACAAATCAATAACTGTTGTGCACCTTCGTCATGATCCGCACCATCTCATTCCGTATATCCGAGGTAGGCACTTTATAGTTGTTGTTCATAAAGCTGAATAGCAGCAACTTTCCGCTTTTGGTGATAATATAACCGCTCTGGTTATGCACATGCGACAAGGTACCCGATTTGCCGAACACGAAAGGGATATCGGCCTTATAAATATTACGGAAAGTGCCCGGCCTTCCGCCAACAGCCAGCATGGGCAACAGCCGTTCCTGCGGTCGCTCCTGCATCAATTTTTGCAGCAGCGCGATGATGCTGCGGGGCGTGAACATGTTCATGCTCGAGAGGCCGGAGCCGTCGATCCAGACCGGTTCATCCGGCAGATCTGCCAGGTAAGTCTCTTTTACGTGTTTTATCGCACGTTCCACTGAGAGGGTGTCGGAAAGTGTGCCGGAGCTGAGCGCCATCAGTTGTTCCGCCATCAGGTTGTCGCTCACCTGCAGCATGCGCCGCAGCACTGTGTCGGTGGGTAGGCCGTAAAAGATCTTTCCCCCTTCCGGCACCGCCGCTTTAAGCAACTCAACAGGTCGTTTGAGTGTGTCGGCCAGCAGTGTCACCACCATCTCGGGAGAGGTGATAAATGGAACCTCGGTAGAGAACTTCGCTGCCGCATATCTTGGGTGATAGGCTATTTTATTCGTGCGCCAGCCTCTTACAAAAGCATCTTCCGAGCGCGAAGCGGCCGTATCCACCACAATGTTCTTTTCAAAGTATGCGGGTGTGGTTGTAAATGGCTTTCCCTCTTCTTTAGCGAATTTGATGACATTACCGTGGATCGGGAACACGTTGCGCTCCGGTTGGTAATAATAATTGTAATCATCCCAACCCCAGTTCGTGGCGAAGGGTGTACTCGTAAAGGGGGCATCCACATAGTATAGCTTCTCCTCGGGGCGGTTCTTCAGAAACTCGTAGGCCAACGTGTTCTTCAGGTCCATGTGAGTGAAGGTTGGATCGCCGGTACCCCAGAAAATAAGCGAATCACCACGGCTCACGTACTTCAGCGCGGGTATAGAGTCGCCCAGCATTTTAAGCGAGGCGTAAAAAGTGAAAAGCTTGGTGTTAGAGGCCGGCACAAAGTACTTATCGGCGTTATGCTCCACCACCATTTGCCCCAGTTCCGGATCGTAAAGCGCAAAGCCCACAAAGCTCTGCCGCAGCACCTCCGACTCAGCCACCTCCTTTTTAATCTCAGCCGGGCCGAAACGCACCTCCTCTGCCGATGTGGTGGGCACCTTGCTACCACAGGCCATACTCAGGAGCAGGCTAAACAGCATCCCCCATCTGGAAATCGGGTTTATCAGGCGCATTGGTTCTCGGCGTTCAGGTTGAAAGTCTTAAATAAGCAAAAAGGCATATATATTCAAAGGTATTGCAGGGGTAGGAGATCTTTAAAGCAAAGTATACAGAATTATCACGCTATCTCTTTGTTTCCTGCTCCTCTTGCCCCACTGCCTCTTCCGCCTGTTTCTTCCCCTCCTCTTGCATGGCAGCTAAGTAATAGGTCAGGCTGGCAGTGCCATCCATGGTTGGCTCGTTGGTAGAGTAATCCCCGAAATCATCATGATATACCACCAGGTCGGATTGAAAAGCGCTATACTCATCGGCGGCCATTAGCGTAAGGCCTTTCAGGTTATTGAAGATACTGCCATACACCGGCCCGTCCACCAAACCGCCATCCAGCCTGTAGTTGTGCAGCAGCGTGAGCGAAGAGTGTGGGTGCACCGGGTAATCACCTTTCTCCGGCAGGCCCACAATCATACTGGTGCCCCAGGGGTTGGCCCCAAACAACCAGTCGCGCAGGCTGGCCTCCATGGCTTCATACCTGGTATCGCCAGTTAGTTGGCGGTAGAGGTGGCTTTGGGTAAGTATGGCTGCTACCAGGTTGTTGGAGCACCAGATAAACGGCACCCCCATCTGAAACGCGTTGCCTTTGCCACGCTGGTACACGCCTTCCAGCCCCTGGCGCAGGAAGCCAATAAATTGCTCCTTGTTTTGTGCCTTGCTGCTGGCCAGGTAATAATGCCCCAGGTTCAGGAACGGGTACCACTGGTAATGGCGGGCGGTGTCGGCTCCCATCCAGGGAGTAACTGGTTCTTTTTCGCCGAACTGTTGGGCCTGCCGGAGGTATTTTTCTTCTCCAGTGAACCTTGCCAGCTGCGTTGCGGCCAGTTCCATATCATCCTCCCAGTTATCCTCCTCATAAAAGTATGGCGCACTACCCGGAGCTGTCTGGCTCACACCCGGCTTGGATAACCCAAAGGCAAAGGCCTGAAGGGCACGGTCGCGAAGGATATCGGCATAGACAGCATCATACTTTTGCAGCAGCTCGGCCCCTAACATAAAGGCTGAAGTATACTTGCCGGCCGTGCTGGCTGCTCCGGTGGCGCGGTTTTTATACTTCATCCCCTGCGGTTCCCCGGTGATAAAGTATACCGGGCGTTGCCTGCCTTTTCCATAATTTACTTTGTCTTGGTTAGGCAGGCGGTATCCGGCATGGTCGCGGTCATCCGCAATCTGGTTATACATCTGGTCTTTGCCGAGGTACATACGCAACAGCCAGTCCAGGCCCCATTTTGCCTCGTCCAGTATATCGGGTATGCCGTTGCTGCCCTGCAGGCCGGCAGCATCATGCTCATCCCCGAAGGCATCTGGGTTATGCTCGTAGGCAAAAAGCAGCTGGAATGTGGCATTGGCCGAGGTGGTAACGTATTGCAGGTAATCGCTGGCGTCGTGCCAACCGCCCACCACATTCACGTAGGCTGAGTCGCCGGAAGGGTGGAAAACCCTGAAGCCATCAGCCGTGTGGCAAGAGTCCTGCAGGAAAGGGTTAAAGCCGCAGCGCTGCTGGCGCATGTAGCGCAGCACAAAATCAGCGGTATGGTCATACACGTCGTTGCCAATACGGAAAGCGGGCGACTTTACGGTACCACTTTCAATGTAAAATGAGCCTGTCTGATTGAAATCAGAAAAATCGAGTCGGGAGGTGCTTTCAAATGCGGTAAAGGCTCCAAAGTTCTGCACCTCTTTCGAGCGATACACGACTTTATGGGTCTGTGCATCTCGGAGCCTGAACTTCTTTACCTTCTTTCCCTGCTCCTTGCTGGCCCATACCGCCACTTTCTGGATTTCGGGCAAGTAGCCGAGCTGGTTTACCCTGATCCAGGCATCCTGTGCCAGAAGGTTATGCACCCCAACCAAGTACAGCAAAAGCACCAGTAGATTTTTTTTCATGCGTATGCGTATATAGAAATGTTCTCAGGCTCAAATTAAGCAACAGCAGTTAAAACACAAGTATAGGTAGTACTGCAGGACAACATTAATCACAAATTTTATCTTAAAGGGATACTTTGCAAAAATATTTTATGAAAGTTTTTGTCTTAGCTAAAACTGTTTGTTAATATTGCAGGGATAGGTTTTACGCGCAACGTGCATGAGCACCTTAACTTTACATACAGATCATCTGGAAACCCTCAACAATGTTGAGAAGAAGAAATTTTTACAGAAAGTAAAGATAATCAGACACCTGTATGTAAAAGGTGCCCGCACCAATGCCGACATTTGCTCTCGCTTCAACATCAGTTCCCCTACATCCATGGGCTTATTGGGTGAGCTCATTTCTGAAGGGCTGGTGGAGAAGCAGGGGCTTGGCAAATCAGTGGGCGGCCGAAAACCCGATCTCTACGGACTCCGCAACAGTTCCCTCTTTGTCCTCAGCATCGACATGGACCGCTTCAGCACCCGCATGGCGATCATGGACAATAACAATAACCAGGTTACCCCCGTCCAGACCTACAGCTATACTTTACCGGAAGACCTGAGCGGCCTAGATACCTTGTGTGGTTGGGTGAAAGACCTCATTTCTGCTTCGGGTATAGACCAGCAGCGCTTGGTGGGCATTGGCGTAAGTATGCCCGGCCTGGTGGCAAGCAAGGAAGGAGACAGCAGAACATATTTAAGAACCGATGTACTGGAGGAGTCGCTGCAAGAGGTGCTGAGCCACAAACTTGGTAAGCCGGTATTTATACAAAACGACGTAAAAAGCGCCGCGCTGGCAGAGCTTCGGTTCGGGCAGGCAAAAGGCAGGCAGGATGTACTTGTAATTTCCATAGACTGGGGCGTGGGTACAGGCGTGATCATGGACGGCAGGCTGCGTGGTGGGTCCCTGGGCTTTGCCGGAGAGTTCGGGCATATCCCACTGATAGAGAACGGCACCCTTTGCCACTGCGGTAAGCGCGGCTGCCTCGAAACCATGGCCTCCGGGGTTGCCCTGGCCCGCATGGCCCGCGAAGGTATAAAAGCCGGACAAAAATCGCTACTCAGCAGGCTAACCCCTGAAGAACTGGAGCAACTGGAGCCGCAACATATTATCGACGCCGCCCACCAAGGTGACCAATTTGCCATAAACCTGCTCTCTGAAACCGGGGTGAACCTGGGCAAGGGTATCGCTATACTTATACAGCTGTTTAACCCTGAGCTGGTTATACTTGGGGGCAAGATAGCGGAAGCTGGCCAGCTGATCACCACGCCAATCCAGCAATCCATCAATACCTACTGCATGGCGCAGCTGCGCGAATCTACCAGCATGGCACTATCAACGCTGGGGCTGCAGGCAAGTATGATGGGCGCCACAGCCACGGTGCTGGAGAACATACTGGAGCAACAACTGGAGCAAGCCAGGTAACAAAATAAAACTGAGGTAAAACAAAGTATAAACGCATTATGCACCCACTTAAGAATAACACAGCTTTCAACTCAAAACGCAACAAACCCAGGCTAAACCTGCTGGAGGAAACCCGTTTCGAGAAACTCCCCGTTACCGTATACCCTGACCAGCACATTGCCTCTGTAACGGTGGCAAAGCGCATTGCCGACCTGATCAGAAGCAAGCAGGACCAGGGTGAGCAGGCTATACTGGGTCTGGCCACCGGTGCCACGCCTGTGGGTGTGTATGCAGAACTGGTAAGGATGCACCGCGAGGAGGGCCTGAGCTTTCGAAACGTCATCACATTTAACCTCGACGAGTACTACCCGATGCAACCTGACGCAGCCCAGAGCTACGTTACGTTCATGAACGAGAACCTCTTCAACCACATCGATATAAAGAAGGAGAACGTGCACATTCCGGATGGCACCCTGCCGAAGGAGGAGATACACGAGTACTGCCTGAACTATGAACGACAGATTGAGGAAGTTGGCGGACTGGACCTGCAGATCCTGGGTATTGGTCGTACGGGCCACATCGGTTTTAATGAGCCAGGCTCTGCGCCAAACTCCGGAACGCGTCTGGTTACCCTGGACGACCTGACACGCCGCGATGCAGCCCGTGACTTTGGCGGCAAGGAGAACGTGCCAACCAAGGCCATTACCATGGGCATCGGTACCATCTTTAAAGCGCGTGAGATCATCCTGATGGCCTGGAGCCAGAAAAAAGCGCCGATCATCAAGAAAGCCGTGGAAGGGGAAATGTCGAGCGAGGTGCCGGCTACTTACCTGCAGCTATCCGACAGCGTGGAGTTTGTGCTGGACGAGTCTGCCGCCTCGGAACTGACCCGCTTTAACACGCCATGGTTGGTGAAGGATTGCGTTTGGGATCTTCAATTGAGGAAAAAAGCCGTTATCTGGTTGTCGCAAACGCTGAACAAGCCTATCCTGAAGCTCACTGACGAAGATTACAACAACAACGGCATGGCGCAGCTGGCCACCGAGTATGGCCCGGCCTACAACATCAACATCGACATCTTTAACAAGATGCAGCATACCATTACCGGCTGGCCGGGTGGTAAGCCAAAGGCCGATGACTCGGAGCGCCCGGAGCGTGCCGAGCCTGCTCAGAAGCGCGTTGTCATCTTCTCCCCTCACCCGGACGATGATGTGATCTCGATGGGAGGTACGTTTATTCGACTGGTAGACCAGGGGCATGATGTGCATGTGGCTTACCAGACATCCGGCAACACCGCCGTTTGGGATGATGACGTGCTGCGTTACGTGGAGTTCGCCATCGACTTTAACAAGAGCATGGGTACCGACACTACAAAGCTCCAGAAGATCTACGACGACATGCGCGGCTTTATTGAGGAGAAGCAGCCAAACCAGGTAGATACACAGGAGATTATGGATGTGAAAGGCTTTATCCGCAAGAGTGAAGCTTATGCCGGTGCCCGTTATGCCGGCCTGGAGGATGACCATATCCACTTTATGGCCCTGCCTTTCTACGAAACCGGTAAGCACAAAAAGAACTCGGTTTCTGATGAAGATATTAAGCTGACGATGGAGCTGCTGCAGCGCGTAAAGCCGCACCAGGTGTTTGCCGCCGGCGACTTTGCCGATCCGCACGGCACTCATATTGTCTGCTTTAACATAACCGTGGAGGCCCTGCAGCGCCTGAGAGATGCCGGTGAAGAATGGGTGAACGACTGCTGGCTGTGGATGTACCGCGGCGCATGGCACGAGTTTGAAACCCACGAAATCGAAATGGCTGTTCCGCTATCACCGCAGGAGGTGGTGCGCAAGCGCCAGGCCATTTTCAAGCATCAGTCACAGAAAGATACGCCCGTGTTCCCGGGCGACGACTCGCGCGAATTCTGGGTTCGCGCCGAGGAGCGAAACCGGGAGACTGCTGAACAATATCACAACCTTGGCCTTGCCGACTATGAGGCCATGGAGGCATTCGTACGCTACAATTATTAAACCACCCTCAGTTAAGGGAAACACATAGGAATCTTAAGGTTTTAGAGCTACGAAAAAGCCCGCTCAGTTTCTGAGCGGGCTTTGTGCTTTTTTATACTTTAGATCGACTTATACCTTATCAGAAGCTTGGTAATAATCTTACCTTACAGAAAAGCCCTGCACAGTATAAAGTATACCTAAGGCCAGCGATTGGTTATACTGTATGTCAGCATCCTGGTCATAGTCGTA
Source organism: Pontibacter anaerobius (assembly GCF_026241195.1). Lineage (GTDB taxonomy): Bacteria > Bacteroidota > Bacteroidia > Cytophagales > Hymenobacteraceae > Pontibacter > Pontibacter anaerobius. The sequence goes on along the minus strand of NZ_JAPFQO010000006.1, from coordinate 346,286 downwards.
TACAAAGTTGCCCATCAGACTTACGTTTATGTAGCGGTTTACCTTGGCAGTCAGCACAGCATTCAGCATATGGTCTATCTGCTTCCCCGAAAGCTCTTTGTAGTTGATATAGGACATGTAGTTGGCCCGGAAGTTAAGGTTTGTCATAATATCCCGGTCGTAGGAGGCTTGCACCATGGCGGCCAGCCATTCGGTTCGCACCTTTTTGCCTTCCGGTACGCCGTAGCGCTCGTTCTCTCCTACTTCCTCATCCACTAAAAAGGTAAAGCGCGGTGCAAACGGGCTGAGGCGTAGCGAAAAGTGTGGGTTAGGCTTATACTCCGCGCCCAAGGCAAAAGTAAGGAAACCAGGAGCCAGAAAGTTGGATATCAGCCTATCGGTTCCGTCCGCATCTATATCATACTCATACCCTTTCGCAAACTGCGACAGGAAATTAGCTGAGACGAATGCATTCCAGTCCGAGGTGAAGGCATAGCCATACTTCGTGTCCAGGTAAATGCGGTCAATGCTCTTGCGTTGGTCTTCTCCTTTGTTTTTGATGAGGCCGTACTGCAGCTGCACCGCATTATCCCAGCTCACTGCCCCGAGTTCGTAGTCGGCCCGGGCATCCAGGTGCGCGTTTAACGCAACGGAGCTGATCCCCCCTGCTTTCCAGTTATCGCTGAACGCAGACTGGTTTAGGTTTAAGCCTGTCGCAAACGATCTTCGCCAGAGCGTGTCTGCTTCGGTGGTGGTTTGAGCAAGTAAGGCAGTAGAGCTTAGCAGCAAGGCAAGCAGTGCAAGTAAAGTTCTTTTCATGAAAAAGGATTAATGGATACTAATATTTATGAACTGCTATACTTACTGACTTGTATGGCGAAGGGTTTCCGTTTTTCTTTGAAGATAAGCTACGGAAAACAGTATCTGCTTCTTTGTGAGGCTGATGTAATGGCTTTTAAATAAAGTATTCATTCCTATATATTACTTGGAATACATAGTATATTCGTTGGTGCGATTACGTTTATCAGCTGGACTAAGGTGTGTGAACGAAATAGAGTTAAGTTTATATAGTAGCTAGCTGATATACTTAATAATAGAAAAGTACCTATGAAACAACTTTTACTCGTCCTGCTTCTCCTCTTATACTTCTGCTGTACCGCACAGAATAGGAACAATAATAGTTCTGTTCTACTTCTGAGTAAGAACGATGCATCAAAACCTGTTAAGCTGGAATTGAAGACTGACAAACTAATAAAAGTCAAAACGACCGATGGCAGAAAGCTTACTTTGGTTAACTATTCTATACTTGGCGACTCTGTGATTGCATTTTCAACGGACACAATCACTTTAAGAGATATCGCATCAATAAAAGGAAAAGTAAAAGGAAACGCCCTTAGAAAAGTTGGGGGCGGTTTAGTGGCTGGGACAGGGTACTACTTTGTAGCGGTAGGTTATCTTGTAGGCACCCTTGCTCTTTATCCTACTGCCTATTTACTAATTCTTCCTTCTGCTGGTGTTGCCTACGCAGGTCATTATTTATTAGGAGCAAGGCGCTTTAACACGACCGAAAAATGGGCATTAAGCATAAATAAGGTAGAATAACAACAGCTAACGAGGTTCATAGTATAGGCTACGCCTGCCCCACATTATTTACAATCCAATGGCACCTCCACTCTTAACAAAAAAGAGGCACCGTTTCCGGTGCCTCTTCTAAAAGTATAAGCTTCGATAAAGTGCTTACTGCTGCACCTTCTTGCTTTTCTCGATAGCATCGTAAACCACCTGCAACACATTGGTGCGGGTGTTCAGTTTGCTCAGCATCGGGTTCTCACGGGTTGGGTTCACACGGTTCGACAGGAAGACATACACCAGGTTGTTTACCGGATCTACCCAGGTATAGGTGCCGGTAAAACCGGAGTGGCCGAAGCTCTGTACCGGCGCACTTGGCGCGGCGTTGCTGTTCTGCTCACCTGGCTTGGCCGGACGGTCAAAACCAAGGGCGCGGTAATTGCCTTGATCACAGAATTGGCACTTACTGAACCGGCTTACGGTATTTCCAGCAATGTAGGTCTCGCCTGCAAACTTGCCGTCATTCAGGTAGAGTTGCATCAGTTTGGCTACGTCGTTAGAATTACCGAACAGGCCGGCGTGTCCGCTAACGCCACCCAGCATGGCGGCTCCTTCGTCGTGCACAGTTGTGTGCAGCAACTGCTTGCGGAAGTGCGGCTCATACTCTGTTGGCACGATACGCTCCGGAGCGTAGTACTTGTATGGGTTAAACGTTAACGTGGTAGCGCCAATTGGCTGGTAAATGTTCTCCTTTAGGTAGGTCTCAAAATTTTCCCCGGTGATGTTCTGCACCACCATTGGCGCAAGTATAAACGAGAGGTCGCTGTACACATATCCAGGCTTTTCGTTCAGCGGCGACTTCACGATAGCTTTGATGATCTTGTTACAATACTTGCGATGAATATACAGGTTATTTGCCACCTTGATCGGGAAGCGGCGCGAAGAATCTGTTTTGAACGTAGCCCATTTGAACTTGCCGTTTTTCTTCACCGTCTCTTTCCAGAAAGGAATCCAAGCCTTAAGCCCAGCCTGATGCGTCAGGATGTCGCGGTACTTCAGGTTTTCCTTGTTGGAGCCCTCAACTATCGGCAGGTAGTCGCCCAGTGTGCGGTCCACATCAAAACGGCCCTCGCCACTGAGCTTCATGAAGGCAGCCAGTGAGGTGCTGATCTTGGTAACAGAAGCAAGATCGTACAGGTCTGTAACCTGTACCGGGCGCTCGTTATCATAAGTATGGAAGCCATAGGCTTTGTGGTAGATCACCTTTCCATCTTTGGCTACCAGCACCTGCGCACCAGGCGTGGCTTTCTGCTCCATGGCCTGTGCCACCAGCGAGTCTATACCGGCAAAGTCCTTTGTCTTCAGCCCAACCGCCTCCGGCATAGTATAGGCAAAGCGTAAGCCGCCATTTGTCTGCAGGCCATCGTTTATCTTGAAGGCATTATTTATCGTTACCGGTAGCTTTCCCTTCGCCCCGATGCCTCCGAAGATCATCTGAGCGGTCAAGTCCTGCGTTTCAGGGGTTTCCTGGTAAGCGGCGATTACGGCGTCCGCTTTGTCCAGGCTTTCCAGTTCTGCCAGGCTATACACGTTACCAAACACACCCACTATGGTCGGCTTGGAGCGGATAAGGTCTTTCAGGAAGAGGTTCATTTCAGCTGTAATGCCAAAGCTGCTGCTACCTGCCTTCAGGTTCAGTTTATGCACCCCGGCTACTATCAGGTTATAGTCTTGCAGTTTCTCCTTCAGGGCCATCAACTCCGCAATAGAGGCAGTTGGGGTCAGGAAGAAGGTATCTACTTTGGTGTAACGGGCGAGGCCACGCTGGAAATCAGTTTCTTTTTTTGTGCCGATAGCCAAGGCTGCCACCTTCAACGTATCAATGTTCTGCACCGGAAGTATGTTCTGCTTGTTACGGAGCAGCGTAAGCGATTCCTCAACCAGTTTTTGGTTCAGGTATTTGGCGTGCGGGTTATTCAGGTCTTCGATCAGGTTCTCCGTTTCGATCGGCTTATACCTATCCAGCCCCAGCCATTGCTTGGCGGCCAACACCTTGCGGGCTCGGGCATCTACCTCCTCCTGTGTTATCTCGCCGTTAGCAATCGCCTTCTTTATTTCCTCGATGGTCGTTTTCACGTCCATAGTGTTCAGCAGCATGTCGTTACCGGCCAGCAACGCCTTCACATCCACAATGCCAGGTGCATAGAACTTCGCCACACCCTGCATGTTGAGCGCATCGGTAAATACCAGGCCTTTGTAGCCCATCTCTTTCTTCAGCAGGTCTGTTACAATAGGCTTGGAAAGCGTGGAGGCCAGGCTGTCAGTATTGTCCAGCACCGGGATGTTCATGTGGGCCACCATCAGGCTACCCAGTCCGTTTTTCATCAGTTGGCGGAACGGGTAAAGTTCTACAGAGTCAAGGCGGAGTTTAGAAAAATGGATAACCGGAAGCCCGTAATGCGAGTCCACGTTGGTATCGCCGTGGCCCGGGAAGTGCTTGGCGTTTGCCAACACCTTCTCATCCTGCATACCACGCATGTAGGCCATGGCTTTGCGGGTTACATTATACTTGTCCTCCCCGAAAGAGCGGAATCCAATTACCGGGTTGTTGGCGTTGTTGTTCACATCCACCACCGGGGCGAAGTTTACATGTATACCCAGGCGGCGACACTGTCGGGCAATCTCGGCACCCATCTCATAGATCAGGCTCTCATCTTCTATGCCTCCCAACGCCATCTGGTACGGAAATTTTATCGTGCTGTCGAGGCGCATAGCCAGGCCCCACTCACCGTCTATACTTACCATGAGCGGCACCTTGCTTTCTTTCTGGTAACGGTTGGTCATGTGCGCCTGCCTTACAGGCCCACCCTGGAAGAAGATCAGGCCACCTACTTTATACTTTGTCACCAGCCTGCTAACCGAGTCGATGTGTGCCTGGTCCTTATTAGAGTACACCGGGATCATGATAAGTTGTGCGATACGCTCTTCCGGGCTAAGGGTGTTAAAAACAGAGTCTACCCACGCCTGGTTCGCATTCAGGAAAGGCGGGTCGGTAGCCGGGTTAAAGGCTACTTTGGCGGCCGCTTTCTCGGTGGAGCTGCGGCGTGTCTTAGAGGTGCGTCTCTGCGCATCCGCATCCATCACCCCAAACAGAAGCAGGGCGATCAGGGTGAGCAAAAGAGTAGATCTTTTTTTCAAAATAATTAGAGGTTAATGATTAGCGTGTTCAAAGGTAAATTTAAACCTTTTATGATAAAGGACTTCTATGTTGCGACAGAATCTTACAAGCTCCGTCATCCTTAAAAATTATAATGCAAATCAGCAGGTATAATTCCACCTGCACCTTTCCTTAATAACATCCAATTGCTATATTTAGCCATACAAGTATATCCGCTCCGAAAACTGACTTAAACAAAATAGCAGCTTTTTAAAATACACTATATTACAAACGACTACCCATAATGAGCAACCATTTGTTAAAGTACCTCCTGATTCTTTTTATGGCGACTGCTGCGGCACCTACCCAGGCACAACAACAGCCGCTTAAACGCGAATTCCGGGCCGTTTGGATCGCTACAGTAGCCAATATTGACTGGCCAGGGCAGAAAGGCCTCTCCCCTGCCGTGCAGCAACAGGAGTTTAAGTACATTTTGGATGAGCACCAGAAAAACGGTATGAATGCCGTAATTGTACAAGTTCGACCTGCCGCCGATGCCTTGTACCGCAGCAAACTGGAGCCCTGGTCAGAATTCCTGACCGGCAAGCAGGGACTGGCCATGAACCCGCCTTATGACCCGCTACAGTTTATGCTGGACGAGGCGCACAAGCGTGGTATGGAGTTCCATGCCTGGTTTAACCCTTACCGTGCTACTTTCGACGCCAAAGCAGAGGTGGCCCCGAACCACATCACCAAACGCAAACCGGAGTGGTTCTTAAAGTATGACGGAAAGCTGCTGTTTAACCCGGGTATACCCGAAGTACGCCAGTACATAACAAATGTGGTGATGGATGTGGTAAACCGTTACGACATAGACGGTGTGCACTTTGATGATTATTTTTACCCCTACCCTGTTGCCAATACGCCTATTCCGGATGAGGACACCTATGCCGCTTACAAAGGACTGTTCACGAACAAGAACGACTGGCGCCGCTACAATGTAGACGAACTCATAAAAGGAGTTTCAGATAGTATAAACGCCGTAAAGCCTTATGTCAAGTTTGGCATTAGTCCATTTGGTGTCTGGAAAAACCTGGCTGACGGGCCAGACGGCTCAGCGACTCGCGCAGGAGCCCCAAGTTATACCGCCCTGTATGCGGATACGCGCAAATGGATGCAGGTAGGTTGGATAGATTACCTGGTGCCACAAGTATACTGGCACATCGGAAATCCTGCTGCTGACTATAAAACGGTGGTAGAGTGGTGGGCACAGAATGCATTTCAGCGCCATTTGTATGTAGGCCTTGGCGCTTACAAAGTTGCCTCCGACCCAACTTACCCCGAGTGGCACGACCCTACTCAGATGCCCCGGCAGTTGCAGTTGTCCAGAACTATACCTCATGTGAATGGCAGCGTGTTTTTCAGTTCAAAATCGGTTATGAGCAACCCCAACAACCTGCAGGACTCCCTGCGCAGCTCCTACTATAAATACCCAGCGCTGCTGCCTGTAATGGATTGGAAAAAGAACGAAGAGTTGGAGCCTCCTTTCTCCCTGAAGGTGCGTCAGACAGACAGAGGCGTAAGCCTGCACTGGCAACATGATCAGGATGTTCGCTTTTATGTTGTCTACAGGTTTGAAAAGCGAAACCCACCCATATGGGATCTAGCGTTTTGGAAGGAAAGAAAATGGGAGCCGTTTCAGCCAGACCTGAACAGCCCTGCCACTATAGTAGCCAAGGTATTCGGCACAAACACCGCTTTCATAGATGAAACACCCCTGGATCAAGGCAAGTATGTATACGTTGTAACCGCCCTGGACCGTCAACAAAACGAAAGCGCCCCTTCCCACCCGGTAACACTAAAGTATAAATACTAGAATTGCTGAAGTATAAACATGAGTCGTCTCAGAGTTTGACTCTGGGCTAGAAAGAAAAGATTCCAGCGGTTGGCCCTGGCCAACCGGATGCGGTAAAGCGGTGCGGGCGTGTTCCTACCGCTTTCCTGTTCTATGGCAGTTCTACCTCAAGAGGTTAGAAATTGGCCTCCCACATTAGGGAGAGCAGGAAGGCGTAGACCAGGGGTACGACCTGCAGCAGCCTCACCATGTTGCCTCAAAACCAGAGCCTGCAGGACTCCATGTCCATCTCGGCCTTGTTGAAGCGGAAGGCCTGTTCCACCTGCCCAGAGCAGTAGCGAGAGCCGCGAGGAGGCCTTGTCGCCCCTCCACATACTTTTGGGCCCCATCCGTGAGGTGGTTGGCAATTATCTCCGAAGGCCACTCCTTGCTCCTCGAAAGGTTGGACAGCCTCTCGGTGCTCGCCGGGGCCTTGCTTGGGGAGAGCAGCACCCGGCTTAGCTCGCTCAAAAGCAGGCCCTAGGAGCGGCTACGGTGCCGCACCAGCCCCTGGCACAGGCCCCGGAAGGTCAACACCAGCCGGTGGTCCAATAGCTTATCAAGTTGTTGCAGGAAGGGGGCCAGGAAATCGTCGAGGCGGTGGGAGAGACCATCAGGCCTTGGGGAGATGCGTTTTTAGAAGAGGTAAACTTAAGAACCTCCTGGTCTAGGCGATACATTGACCATATCCCTAACACAGGAGGTTCTCTTTTTTCATCCTAGCCCTAAACTCCGGGATGAATCATGTTTTTATTAATAGTTGTATAGTGCCTGCGAAAATGAACAGCTTTCATATCCTGCTTTCGAATATATTTCTATTCAATAGTCTTGGTACTACAAAAAAAGCTTTGAGAAATGGCTCTGCCTTTAAGATTGAGGCGACCCTTTCAATTCCAGGTCCTTTGTTTTTATCCTGACCTTTCTCATAAAATCTTTACCCGGGTCTACTTTCTTAGTTCTGTAGCCGGCATCAACTTCTTTCCACAAATGGTGACCGACAAAATCCTGATACTCATAGTGGCCGATCAGATATTCAATATCATACTTACTTTTCAGATACCTCACCAGCTCCACATTGGCTTTCAATTGCGCTTTCGTCAACCCTTCCTTCCCCCCTCCTACATTTTCCACTCCGATAGCACAGTGATTCAGGCCGATTACATGACGGGCAAAAGCAGTGTCCGGGAGTTGCCGGTAAACTGTACCATCTCTGTCCACTAGAAACTGAGCGGACACATTCAGGCTACTGGCAGAGCCAATCGCGGTGCGGGAACCAGGCAGCAGTGTGGGGTTCATGGCGTTGAAAGACTTCTCCAGTGTAGGTATGGCCGTCCAATGCAGTACAATCATTTTTGGTTCTATATAAGGCGCATCCTTCTGCATGTTATACCTGGCTTTTAGGTACTCCAACGATAGTTGCTTGCGCTCCTCATCAAAAACAATAGGCTTCTCAAGGATACGAAAGGTGGGTGAGGCACAGGCACTCAGAAACATTAGTCCAATGGCACCCGCTTTGACGGCAACTCTATTCAAAGACCTTGTATTTACATTCATAATGTTACAGTTTACTATAGTTGATTCAAAATTATTCGCTTGAGGTTGGTGTACTCTGATGCTACTTTTCACTTACGCGCACAAAGTGCTCCTTAGACCGCAGCGCCTCCTGCTTTGCCTCTTCTTTCTTACCTAGCATTTCCAGAATGATAGCTCTGTTCTTATGGCACTGTGCAGCCACATAGGAGTCTGGAAACGAACGGGCGGATCGGGTGAACAGCTCAAACGCCTGGTGCAAAGAGGCAGAATCTTTATGTGCCATCAATGCCTGGGCTCTTAGGAAATCCCGACGCCAGAGCCGGGCAGTTTCGTTCATACGCTCTGCTTCCTGAAAGGCCTTGAAAGGTGGAAGACTTACCAGGGAGTTTTTTGGTAAAACAGGCTGCTCAGGCTTGCTGAAGAAAGCCTCCAAGGCTATCACGTACGCCCGCGCCTCCCTGCGGTTATAGCCTCTCTTCTTCAACCGCTTTTCCTCCTCCGGATTCGTGAAAAAGGATGCTTCTGCAATGACTCCAGGTATTCCGTAAGTATCCCGCAGCACCTTTGTGCCTGCAGTCGCGAAGATAACGTGATCTGAGGCCAGACTCACCGGCGTACTCCCTTTGTAAAGATGCTCGGAGAGTGCCAGAGCCACCTGCCTACTTAAGGTTACACTGGCAGTATTTTCTGAGGCATTGCCGTGAAAATAGATGATAGGAAAGTTAGCACCTGGATCGGCCGTGGCATTGTGGTGGATTGAAAGGAAAATGTCTGCCTCATTATCGACAGCCATCTGGGCTCTGTCTGCAAGTAGAACGTTATCATCGGCCGTGCGTGTCATCAACACCCTGGCCCCTTTCTCCTCCAGCATCTCCTTCAACAACAGCGCTACCCGCAGGTTAATCCACTCCTCCCGCTCACCCGATAGCCCCGCACGGTACTTATCTATCTCTGCTGTGCCACCGTGTCCGGCATCCAGACAAATAACCTTACCAGCCAATGGATTACTCCGCTTCTGGGCAGGCGCAGGAAGATAGATCAATATGAAAACAACAAACAGAAGGAAACGCAGGTACTTTGGCATAGAAGGTCCAGGTTCAAAGTATAAAATTAAAGGAGCAGACTTCTCTGCTTACTTGATATGCTTCGGGTCCACGTAAGTACCGTAGCGGGTGGCATTGCCTGTCCGCCAGAAGTATTGATACAGCACTTCCGATAGCTCTTCCACGGTGTTTTGTGACTGCCCCTTCACTTTAAAACTCTCCATTACAGCAACAGCATAAGGCCGCTCGGGCAGCAGCACAATGGCCCATTCGGTAGACACACCGTTAAGGACACCTGGCTTAAAAGCAATTGGCACATCGCCCGGTAATCCAACAGCCAATCGGCTTGTCTGCCGGTCTGTTTTCTTTAGAATGAACATGAACTCATCTGAGGAAGCTTTATTGATAAACTCGCCTCTGTATAATAATTGCAGAATATGAGCAGCATCGGCCGGTGTAGACAGGTTTTCCTCGCCTCTGCCAGAAGCAGCCGAGTTAATCATCTTACGCTGAACTATTGTTTTCTTTGCGCCCACTGAGCGTAGCATGGCATTTATCTCCTGCATACTTACCAGCTCGATAAGTGAGTTAGTGGCTGTGTTATCGCTCAGGCTTATCATCAGCACGCCCAGGTCACGAATACTCATGGAGGGAGTATCCGCTAGGTCTTTCAAAATCCCAGTTCCGCCCACTACGTCAGCCCTTTCCACTTTCCTGCTATCTGAGAGGGTGAATTTGCCCTCGTGCGCCTGCTTATACACGCTCATCAGGATAGGGATTTTAATAGCGCTTGCCTGCGGAAAAATCACATCCGCATTAAAAGAAAAGGTATCTCCGGTAGTAAGATCAACAGCCACAAGTCCGGTGACAGCTGGCGAATGGCCAATAATTTCACTTAGCTGTTTCTCCGTATGCTGCCGCAACACCTTATGGGCAGAGGTTTGTGCATCTGCACTTATACACATACTTAGCATAAGCAACACGATACTAAAAAGTGAAAGCTTCTTCATACTTCAATTTAGCAAAAAAAGAAAGTCCTCCCTTTCAGGAGGACCTCTAAATCTGGAATCAGTTTCTGATTATTCTGGTGTATTCCACCATAAAGGGGTCAGTAAGCGGTACTGTGCTGAGTTGTCACCTATCTGGTCACCATTTCTGTTCTGCTCATTAGTTTCGTAAATCATGGCCTGTATCCATTGATTTGGATCATTGGCATTGAACACTACTGTATTAATATTAGCAGGGCGCTGCAAGTAAGGACCATAAATCTCCTGGCTGTAATCCATACGACGCATATCTACCCATGTCTCTGGGTTCAGAGTCTGTGTGATATACTTCTGGCGCATAATATGGCTCAGGCCATTTGTGAGATTATTAAAGTGGTCAACCACACCATTCTCTAACTGCGCTGCCCAATAGGCATTGATTTCAGCAGCAGGGACCCCCAATTTGCGCATGTTGGCTTTTACACCTTCTTCGTAGGCTGCAAGTGCTCCAGACGCATCATTGGAACGTAAACGGGCTTCTGCCTCTATCAGCTTTACTTCTGAATAAGTAATGAACGGGAACGGGGAAGTCGCTCTCGTATAGAAACCACTGTTTTTGAACTGCCCATAGTCTTCTACATCGGTAAACTGACCAGTTCCTCCCTGGCCTCCGGCCAGACCTAAACCTGATTTCAGACCACGGTATTCTCCATCAGATGGAGCCGGTTGCATAATACGGCTAATGCGTGGATCCTGGTAGTCAGCTTCTGTTACAGGCAGGTTTTGCAGAAGGCTTACAAAAAACTGAGACCATGTAAAATAGCGGTTATTTACTGGGTTAGCATTGGTAAAACCACCCCAGCTATACCAAGGGTTTTCGTCAGTCTGCTGCCCTCCTTCTAAGTAAGCAAATTCAGCATCCATGCCATCTGCATTAAAACCATTCTGAGCTGCTTCTATAATTTTCTGTGCATCATACAGGCTACTTTTCTTTGAAAGATGGTTCATGTACCTTGCCTTTAACGACCAGGCAAAACGGCGCCATTTGTCTACATCACCCTGATACATAATATCTCCACCACTAAAATTCAGTGGTGTTTTATTTTTAGGATTATCGAAAGCAATAATGGCTTCATCCAACAATTGCTGGATGCGCTGGTATACTTCCTCCTGCTTGTTAAATGTTGGTGTAAGGTTAATCTGGGAGTTACCATCATAGTAATCATCTACCACAATAGCTCCATACTGATCCGTCAGCATCCCCAGGTTCAACGCCAGAAGTGTTTTACCGGCACCCACAAAGTGAGGGTTACCTTCTTTCTCGCCCAGTACAATCAAATCTACACTGTTCGGCATTGTGAAGACATAGGCATTCTGCCAGAAGAAATAGCTTGCTGTAAACCTCCATGTCTCAGCGTTTCTGTTAGAACCAGTTGTAAGAGCTGTTGAGGCATACTGCGTTACAGCAGCAACTTCTCTCGACCCTCTCCACATGGCTGACCCGTTGGTGGTTGTAATTGCACCTACCAGACGGCTATGAGCCGGTACTGAGGTAGGAAGGTTAGGGTCATCATTTATATCCAAATAATCTTCACATGAAGTATTGAATAGCACTGTGGAAGCAATTAAAAACAGCTTTATTTTTGAAAATCTATTTATCATGATGAAGTACAGTTTACAGGGTTAATTTTAAACCAATATCGAAACCACGGGTTGCAGGAACGCCAAGGTTATCGAAACCAAATGACCCAGAGCCACCAACACCCGCACCACTTCCTGACACCTCAGGATCCACACCTGAGTAGTCTGTGATTAGAATCAGGTTACGTCCGGTTGCAAACACCTGCAAGCCGCTAATCGGAGTTCTCCCAAGAAGTACATTTGGCAGATTATAGGACAATGTGATGTAGCGCATTCTTAACCAGCTACCATCTTCCACAAAGTCATAGCCCTGGAAAGGATAGATAGTTTGGTAGTAGTCCTGATCCAGCACTACACTTTGGGTGTTAGGCTCACCAGTTGACTCTATGACACCCTCGAATACTTTAGTCTGGCCCCTATCCAGCGTTTTCGTGCTCAGACCAGAGCGCACCAAAGTGTTTTCGGTAGCATTATAGATATCACCTCCTACTCGAATATCCCACAGGAAGGATAGCGACAGGTTATTGTAGCTAAATGTGTTTGTGATACCACCTGTCCAATCTGGGTTTCTATCACCGATGTACTGGAGTGTAGACTGTACCTGTGGATATCCTTCATCATTAAGGAGCAGTTGACCTTCTTCGTTACGCTTCCAAACATTACCATTTATTCCGAACAGGGATCCTCCTAAGAAGGCAGCACCCTGGGCAACAGAGCCTGCTACCCATGCATCAGAAAGTTCTACGCGATCAAGAGTGCCTGGTAAGTCTTTTACAGTAGCCTTGTTCTTGGCGATGTTGAAGTCGAGTTGCCAGGTAAACATATCATTCGTGATTGGTTGTGTGTTCAACATCAGTTCTACCCCTTCATTATCGATTCGGCCACCATTCAAGTATGCCAGGAAAGCTCCGGAAGAAGGAGGTGTACGGGTACCAAGAATCTGTTCATCCGTACTAGTTTTATAGTAGGTAAAGTCCAGTCCAAGCCTGTTGCGGAAGAAACGTACATCGGCACCTACCTCAATAGAGTTTGTAAACTCAGGCTTTAGTGCAGGGTTACCATAGTAATCGTTTGCGTTAGAGATGAAGCCACGAGGGGCGATCGTAAAACTGTTGGTAGCTGTTGCAAGAGTGGTTGCCAGCACATGAGGAGGCGCATCTTTACCTACTCTGGCCCAGGATGCCCTGATTTTAGCGAACGAAAGTACGCTACCAGCTGAAATAGCACCCATATCCTCCAGTAAATCGGTCACAACGAGAGAGGTACTCACTGATGGGTAGAAGAAGGAGCGCGAGTTCACTGGCAATGTAGAAGACCAGTCATTCCTACCACGGAAGCTCAGGAAGGCAATTCCTTTCCAGTCCAGGTTAAGGTCTCCGAAAACACCCACTATTCTGCGCTGCGATACGGCATGCGAAATTGTTCGGTCTGTTTGAACTACATTGTTTATACTTGCGAAATCCGGAGCAATAAAGTTTCGACCGTACCATGTTGCAGTTTGACGGCGGGAGTCTTCTGCATTATGCCCTAATGTCAGGCTAGTGTTAAAATCGCCAAATGACTGCTTACCTGTCACCAATAAAGTAGAGGTTGAGATTTGGTTATTTGTGGTAGATTCAGAGATAGCCCCTCTTTCCTCACCTACAGCAGTGGTTCCAGGCATACGAACACTGTTAAAATTGTCTGTGTAGTAATCAGTACCTAAGCGGTAAGTCACGTTCAGAAAATCAAAAGGGTCGTAAATCACGGTACCAACAGCCATGATGCGGTCTACATCACTGGTGATAGGCTTGTTACGAACACCCCAATGCGGGTTATCATTAACACCAATAGTGCGTTGTGTGCCATCTGGATTGAGGTAGTTGCTCATATCATCGTTAAGGGGCCAATATACAGCTCCCATCACTCCGCTGGCGCTACCCTGTGACACATAGGCTCTCCCAGTTTTTGTATAGTTGGCTGTACCGCCAATCTTTAATTTCTCTCCGACTTTTGTATCAGCTGATAAGCGGAATGAGTTACGCTCTAGCTCCGTATTTTCAACGATACCACCTTGGTCAAAATGAGAGGCAGACGCATAGAAACTAGAACGGTCGTTACCTCCGCTTACAGACAAATCATGCTTCTGTGTAAATGCAGACTTGAACATACTTTCCAGGTTATCATACTTCGTTTCACCTGGTTCAAAAGTTGGCCCCCATGAGCCCATTGCTGCCGAATCGAAGTCGCCTTGTTCTCCTTGTTTGTACACAGACTGGAATTCAGGCAGCCTGTTCACTTTGTCAAATGAGAAAGTATTAGAGTAGTTAATTTTTGCTTTGCCAGCTGTCCCTTTTTTGGTGGTAATTACCACTACACCTTCTGCGGCTCGCAGACCATACAACGCTGCTGCAGATGGCCCTTTCAGAACGGTAATGCTGGCAATATCCTCTGGGTTTATATCAATGGCGCGGTTCGAGGCAGGAGCTGTTCCTGCTGCCAATCCCCCCTGTCCTACAGCAGTTGTATTGTCTACAGGGATTCCATCAACCACATAAAGTGGCTGGTTATTACCACTCAGTGATGTACCTCCGCGAATCATCATGACGGCAGAAGCTCCTGGTGCTCCACCAGAATTCGTGATCTGTACACCCGCGACCTTACCCTGCATGGCGTTTACAATATTGGCCTGCTGGGTCTCGGTAAGATCTCTGGTCTTCAACTCCTGAACAGAATACCCTAAAGCGCGTTTCTCCTGCTCCACACCAAAGGCCGTTACCACGACCTCATCCAGTGTCTCAGAATCGGTTTTCAGGGCAACGTCAATTGTGGAGGCATTGCCTACCGTGCGCTCTGCCCGCTTCATACCAATAAAGGAGAAAACCAGCACATCGTTTGGCTCTACATTATTGAGCGTATAACGACCAGCGGCATCGGTTACAGAACCGCGCTGCTTGCCTTTAACCGTCACAGAAACACCCGGAAGCTCAATCTTGTCTTCTGCTGATGTTACCGTGCCACTTACGGTTTTGCCCTGAGCAAAACCTTCTGCATGTAGCAGGAGCATACATAGCCCCCACAAAATACATCGTAAATAGTTTTTCATTTTTAGTTAGGTTGATATTAAGGCATGAAGATATATAATATTTTATATTCCATAACAATCTTCGAGAAAATTTATCGCATTTACATCGATTTTTAGCCTCCCAACAATAGTGTTGATACACAGGTTAGCCATACCCCATAACACAGCAAATAATTTGATTTTTAGACGTTTCAGCAGCTAACCTAGCAAACTGAACGCTATCTTAAAAACATGCTCTCAGCATAGCTAACAACAGATAAAGAAGCACTCACTCAATTACCCTTACTATATAAAGTACAATTTTAAGGAGGTTCTATTTATCTTTTAAGTAAACCATTGCGCGCCGAGGTATGCATGGCTTTTTTCGCATCAGTACAATTGAGTAGATAAAAAGATAGGTTTTAAACTGTGGTAAGGGTGAGCTTTGTGCTGTAAATACAAAGAATGGGTGCCTTTGCCTGAGCGGAACAAGCTTACTAAAGCGCAGAAAGAATTAGAACAGGAGGTGGTGAAAACAATATTTAAGAGGCTTTGGCTGGCTGGTATCTGGACAAATATGTGCTAAAAGGTTTTATTTTCTGCAGTAACTAGCCAAGTGCAACGTCTAGCACCATCATTACCGTGAATCCAACGATGAGCCCCAGCACGGCCTGGTCCGTAAACTTGTCCCGCTGCGTCTCCGGGATCACCTCCTCCACTACCACATAGATCATGGCGCCGGCGGCGAAAGCGAGGGCATAGGGAAGTATGGGGCGCATGTATACCACCGCCGCTGCCCCCAGCACCCCGGCCACGGGTTCCACCACCGCCGACAGCTGCCCATACCAAAAGCTCTTGCCACGGCTAATGCCCATTCGCCGCAAGGGCATGGCCACGGCAAAGCCTTCCGGGAAGTTCTGCAGTCCGATGCCAAAGGCCAGCACGATGGCCGAAGTGATACCCACTCCCTCTACCCCACTGGCAGAAGCCCCAAAAAGTACTCCCACTGCCAGCCCCTCTGGTATGTTATGGATGGTGATTGCAAGTATGAGCAGCGTGGTGCGGTGCCAATTAGTTTTAAGTCCCTCCGTTTCGCTTTCCTCAAAGTTGATGTGCAGGTGCGGCGCAAGTTTATCCAGCCCGAAGATAAAGAGCGAGCCAGCCAGGAAGCCGACAGCAGCGGGCATCCAACTCCAACCGGGGTATAGCCTCTCCGAATACTCTATGGCCGGGCTCAGCAGCGACCAGAAACTAGCTGCCAGCATCACGCCACCTGTAAAGCCCAACATAATATCCTGCCAGGCCCTGTTCAGCTCCCGGAAGAA
Source organism: Pontibacter anaerobius (assembly GCF_026241195.1). Lineage (GTDB taxonomy): Bacteria > Bacteroidota > Bacteroidia > Cytophagales > Hymenobacteraceae > Pontibacter > Pontibacter anaerobius. Next base: position 330,116 of record NZ_JAPFQO010000006.1, on the reverse strand, counting down.
GAAAACCATGCCCGCCCCCAGTGCCGTCACCAACCAGGTAAAGGTGGTAGCCAGCAGTGCCGCCAAAACAGGGTGCACAACTTCTAAAAAGGATTTTATACTTTCCATGGGCAAGGCGCCTTTGCTGCTAATACCATGGTGCTGCAAAATTGGTTGCCTGTGGTATACTTCAGCGGTTGCCCCTGATTCTGGCTATGTATTGCTGCATGCGCTCATAATGGGAGCCTTTCCAGTATATCCGTTGGCAAGAGGGGCAACGGTAGAACTCATGGAAGTACCGCTGAGTTTTGGGTGGCAAATGCTCAAGCACCTCCTGCTTGCTTACCTCCTGCACCGGCACATTGCAGGCCAGGCAGCGCTCAAACGGGCGAAAGCTTTTGTACAGGTGGTAGCGCCGAATCACTTCTTCCAACTGCTCCTCCGTCTGTTGCGAGCGTAGCCAATAGCCCCATGTTATACTTTTTTGTTTAAGCAGGCCAATATCCCGTGTTAGCACCACCCGCTGCTGGGATGCGGCAATTCCCGCGATGGCGCTATCGGAAAGGTCGGTTTCGTAGTAGGTGTCCAGGCCGAGTATGCGCATACTTTTAGCCAGGGTGCCCAGGTGCACATCCAATACAAAACGGGTCGGGGGCGGGTTTTGCTCTTCAAAAGTATAACCTGCAGGCCAGGTTCTCCCCTCCTCCACCGGGTATGCCTCCACCACATCGCCTGACTGCAACTGACACGAAAACGGCGTCGGTTTCTCATTCACCAGCACCACATCCACCTCCGGGTGCGGAACTCCCAGTGCCTCTATGGAATCTTTAACGGCCGGCGTACCACGGAAAGTATAATGTATAGGTTGGCCTCTACGGCGTTTGTGCAGGAAGTCATTCAGGGCTCCGTGGAAATGGAAGGTAGCCGCATGTTCTGGCTGTTCGCTCATATTTTGGTTTACGAGCTGAAGCGTGATTTATTAGTGCTTGATTTTAAAAACCGCGGACAGAGGGTGCACGCCTCACACGCATGCTGGCGCGGGCAGGTCTTTATACTTGCCAAAGTATACATTTTTACTCTCGATGAAGTATAAAGTATAAAGCAGGCTACGGGAAAACTGATGACAGTTTTCCCGTAGCCTGCTTTGCCCATATTATTCCACTTTGATCAACTCACCCAAACAACTTCGGCAATTGCTGCAGTAAGGTATAGCCACCAAGGTAGGCCATTATCAGCACCACCAGCACCCCGAAAATGGTGAGCAGCGGCGGGTGACGGTAGTCGCCCATGATGGCTGGCTTGTAAGCCGCGTAAAGTATAACGCCCAGCGTTAGCGGCAGGATGAGTCCGTTGAGGGCGCCGGCAAGTATAAGCAGGCGCACAGGCTGGCCAATGGTAACGAAAATGGCGGTGGAGACAAGTATAAACCCGATGATCACCCAGTTCTCATTCCTGCGGATAGTGCCGCTGAAGGACTTCAAAAAGGAGACAGAAGTATACGCCGAGCCGATAACTGAGGTAACGGCTGCCGAGAGCATCACCACGCCAAAAAGCTTATAACCAACCTCACCTGCGGCCAGCCTGAAAACAGAGGCCGGCGGATTTGCCGCATCCAGTTCCAGCCCCTTGCTCACCACGCCCAGCGCCGCCAGAAACAGGAACACCCGTATAACTGATGCCACGGTAATGCCGGACACCGCACTCGTGGTAACCTCTGGAATTGATTCCTTTCCTTTCACGCCGGCATCGAGCAGGCGGTGGCCTCCGGCAAAGGTAATATAGCCTCCCACCGTGCCGCCCACCAGCGTGATGATCGCGAGTACGTCCACCTCGTCAGGCAGGAACGTTTTTGCCACGGCCTCCCCCACGGGCGGTGCAGAGGTAAAGGCCACGTACACGATCAGCAGGATCATCAAAAAACCCATCACCTGCGCAAAGCGGTCCATCACCTTGCCGGCCTCCCGCACCAGGAAAACAGCGATGGCGATGGCAGCAGCCAACATAGCACCCGTTTCCGGGGAAATGCCGAACAGCACATTAAATCCGAGGCCCGCGCCGCCCACGTTTCCGATGTTAAAGGCCAAGCCACCCAGCACGATCAAGAAAGAGATAAACGCGCCCAGCCCCGGCAGTACCAGGTTGGCAATATCCTGCGCCCGCCGCTCCGACACCGCAATTACGCGCCAAACGTTCAGCTGCACCCCAATATCCAATATAATCGAGATCAGTATGACGAAGCCGAAACTGGCCGCCAGTTGCTGGGTGAAAACAGTAGTCTGGGTCAGGAAGCCGGGACCGACGGCGGAGGTGGCCATCAGGAAAGCGGCACCGAGCAATACGCTCCAGTTCTTTTTTTTCATGTTGAGGTTAAAGGGCTGAGATATGGATTCCTTCGGAAGTGAGGCGCTCCCGGATGCGTATGGCGAAGGGCAGGGCCTGCGGACCGTCGCCGTGGATACAGATCGTGTCAGCTTTTATCGCCACCTCCGTCCCCTGCTGCGATAGCACCGTACCCTCCTGCACCATGCGCAACACCTGCTGCACCGCCTGCCTGTGGTCGTTGATCAGGGCGTTTGGCTGGCTGCGCGGCGTAAGCGTTCCGTCCTGCTGGTAGGTGCGGTCTGCGAAAACCTCGCTGGCGGTTCTGATGCCATACTTCTCTCCGGCCCTGATCAGCTCACTTCCGGCAAGGCCATAAAGTATAAGCTCCGGCTTTACCTTGGAAACCGCCTCGGCAATGGCCTCAGCCAGCTCCTGGTTGGTGGCAGCCATGTTATACAGGGCTCCGTGCGGCTTTACATGATGCAGCTTCGCCCCTTCGGCTTTGGCAAAAGCAGCCAGCGCGCCTATTTGGTACACGACTAAATCACACACCTCTTCTCCGGAAACAGCCATTTCTCTTCTGCCAAAGCCAGCCAGGTCCGGCAAACCGGGGTGCGCCCCAACTGCAACGCCACTGCGAAGAGCCAGGCGCACGGTTTGCTTCATCGTGGCAGGGTCGCTGGCGTGAAAACCACAGGCGATGTTAGCAGAGCTTACGTATTGGAGTAACTCTTCGTCGTTGCCCATACGCCAGGCCCCAAAGCTCTCGCCCATGTCGCAGTTCAGGTCTATGGAATTTTTGCTCATCCTTGATGCAGTTTATAGATGATAGCCTGCTGCAGCGCAAGCAATTGTTTTTCCTGTTGATAGTATAGCCGGTGCGCCTCCTCCAGGCTCACCTCCTCAAAACGGATAATGCCCCCTGGTTGCACCTGAGCCAACTTTGGCAGGTCGGCCGAAATGATTTGAAGGATCCGCGGGTACCCGCCTGTGGTCTGGCTGTCGGCCATAAGTATGATGGGGTCTCCCTGGGGCGGCACCTGTACCGTTCCAAAACTGACAGCGGTGGAGAGCAGCTGCCGTTCCTCTTCCAGAGCCAGCGTAGTGCCCTGCAGACGGTAGCCCATCCTGTCCGACTGAGGCGTGAGTTTATACTTCTGCTCCCAGATGTAGTCCCTGCTGTTTTCCGAGAACCAGGCATATTCCAGCCCCGGCATGGCCCGCAGCACCGGATCGTGCGCATAGGTTGGCAATAACTCCGGCTCCGGCCACCAGTTTACCTCGGTAAAAGCGCTCTCTGCCTTATGCTGCAGGAGCAGCTCGCTCAACAATAATTTACTTGTCTCTGATGATTCGAAAAAATTAAGACTATCACCTCTTCGGAGCGAACGACCTTCCAAGCCCCCGATGGAGGCGCGCAGATAGGTGGAGCGGCTTCCCATCACCTCCGGCACGTTGATCCCTCCGGCCACAGCCAGGTAAGTGTAGTTGCCATACGCTGGCTTTCCGAAACGAAGTATACTCCCTGCTTTCACCAGTACCGGCCGCCACAGGCGGAGCTGTTTGTCATTTATACTTGCCGTCAGGTCTGCTCCTGCCAGGGCGATCAGGGTATCCTGCTCAAACTGCAGTTCCGGTCCCTGCATACTTAGCTCAAGGACAGCGGCAGCCTCATCGTTCCCGACCAGCAGATTGGCCATACGCAGGGCCATTTTATCCATGGCACCGCCAACTACCACCCCCTGCATCTGGTAGCCATAGCGTCCCAGGTCCTGCACCGTCGTCTGGAGGCCAGGTTTTAGTACTGTTATAGTCATACCTTCGGCTCCTTTCTGGCTTCATACTCCTGCTCCGAAATAGGCACGAAGCGCACTTCATCACCTGCCTGCAGGAGGCTTGGTACCTCGCGGTCAGGGTCAAAAAGCTGCAACGGGGTGCGGCCGATCAGTTGCCAGCCGCCGGGAGTGCTGATTGGATAAACGCCGGTTTGCTCCCCGGCAATGCCCACGCTTCCGGCAGGTATACTTGCCCTCGGGTTGGCTTGTCGCGGTGTGGCGATACGCTCATCCATACCTCCTAAGTAAGCAAAGCCGGGGGCAAAACCGATCATGTAGACCTGATACCTGCCGCTGCTGTGGATGCGAATTATTTCTTCTATGCTTAGCCCCGTGTGCTCCGCCACTTCCTGCAGGTCGGGGCCATAGGTGCCGCCATACATCACCGGCAGCTCCACCACCCGGGCCGGTGCGGGCTCGTTCTCCTCAGCCTGCTCCACCAGTATCTCCAGTTGCCGTACTACCTCGCTGTAGGCATCCAGCTTTCCCTGCTGGCTCAGCACCCAGGGGTTGTAATACACCGTGAGCGTGGTATAGGCAGGCACATACTCCAGCAGCCCCTGGAATGCACGCTGCTCCAGCGCCTGCGCCACGGCACGAATCCGGAAATGGGTATTCAAGCTGATCTCCTCCCCGAACTGCAGCACCACAGCGGAGTCGCCGAGGGGGCATAGCAACAAAGGAGGGTTTTCGATAGTCTCAGGCATAGACCTTTTATACTTGGGGCTGCGGTTGCGGGTTCAGATACAGCGTTTTGTTTCGGAAAGGCAGTAAGGCTAACACCACCGCCTGTTCATACAGTTCGCGCCTGTCCAGTGCGTTGTGCGTTAGTATGCCGACCGCGCCGCCTTTTTGTTTGGAGTTGGAGTGGTTGAAGATTCTGTCATTGGCTGTGCCTAGCTCCACCCCCTGCTCCACCAGTTCACGCACCTTTACGGGCAGGAAGAACGTGGCGGAGCGCGCCTTGCCCAACTGCTCCCGGTCCTGCACCACCACCCAGGCAAAAGTCGCCAGCTCGTCCCCCACCGTATCCACCCCACCCTCAATCCCGATCCAGAAATCAGCGGAGGGATGGGCTTTTTGAGCATTGGCTACACGGTTCAGAGCGCCTTGCAAGGTCTCCTGCTCCGTCATGGGCTGGTCGGCCACGCCGGATGGCACACTCAGGGGCTCAGGTATAAACTCCGATCCCGGGAACATGCGCGTAAGCCCATCCAGCGCTGCGTTCACCTTCACCGGGTTTTTAGAGGCAATGACTACTTTGTATGTTTTACTTTCCATGCTACAGATCTATGGGATGGCAAGACCATCCCCGGCTTTTAACTTCTCTAACTCTCTACCTATAATGGAAAGACGCAAAGTATTGCGCCTCTACAACTCACAAACCCTTAAACTCTCTAACAATTATAAGTATATTTGAAAAGTATGAAAAAGAGAAAAAGAAACCTACTGATAGCAAGTATAGCTTTGCTCGGCGCAGGCGGAATGGCCTCCTGCAGCAAACCACTGGCCTCCTCTGAGGCCATACCCGTGGAAACCGGCGTAGCCAAAGAGCTGGCAGATTACCGCAAACAGGTGCTCAGCCACATCTCCTACGACATCAGCCTGCACATACCCGAGCAGAAACAGCAGCCCATCCCTGGCCACGAAACCATTACCTTCCGCCTTTCCGAAAACAACCGCCCGTTGCAGCTGGATTTTAAGGAGGCTCCCGACCACCTGCAGGAAGTATGGGTGAACGGCAAAAAGGTGAGCGCCAGGCTGGAGAAGGAACACATCATACTTCCCGCCGAAAACCTGAAGGTGGGAAGAAACGAGGTAAAGGTTAAATTCATTGCCGGTGATCTGTCGCTGAACCGCAACCAGGACTACCTGTATACTTTGCTGGTACCCGACCGCGCCCGCACAGTGCTGCCCATTTTCGATCAGCCTAACCTGAAGGCCACGTTCAAACTGAACCTCACGCTGCCCAAGGACTGGAACGCGCTGGCAAACGGGGCTTTGGTGGATTCTACCCTCTCCGGCAACAACAAAAGCTATACGTTCGCAACTTCCGATACCATCCCGACATACCTGTTCTCTTTTGCGGCGGGCAGGTTCAAGCACGTGAAGCGCGACATGAAAGGCACAACCATGCACTTCTACCACCGCGAAACCGACTCCACCAAGATCCGTGAGAGTATGGGCCCGATCTTCCAGATCCACAGCGATGCACTGGCTTTCCTGGAAGACTATACACAAATACCATATCCTTTCCAGAAATTCGATTTTGTAGCCATACCTGATTTCCAGTATGGCGGCATGGAGCATGTGGGAGCCATACAGTATAAAGCCTCTACTTTGTTTCTGGATGAGGGCGCAACCAAAGACCAGAAAATATCCCGCTCCAACCTCATCGCCCACGAAACGGCGCACATGTGGTTCGGGGACCTGGTAACCATGCAGTGGTTCGATGACGTGTGGATGAAGGAGGTGTTTGCCAACTTTATGGCCGATAAGGTGACGCAGGTGGCGCTCGAGAACACCAACTACGACATGAAATTCCTGGTGGATCACTTCCCGGCCGCCTATAGCATCGACCGTACGGCCGGGGCAAACCCGATCCGCCAGCCACTCGAGAACCTGCAGGATGCCGGCTCGCTGTATGGTGGCATCATCTACCACAAGGCTCCCGTTATGATGCGCCAGCTGGAGCGCCTGATGGGCAAGGAGGAGCTTCGGAAGGGGCTGCAGGAGTACCTGAAAACCTATGCTTACCAGAACGCCACCTGGCCGGACCTCATCAAGATACTGGACGACCGCACACCTGCAGACCTGGAGCAGTGGAACCAGGTATGGGTGAACGAAGCGGGCCGCCCCATATTTACGCATGATCTAAAGACAGACAAGGGAAAAATAGAACAGCTCACTGTATCTCAGAAAGGCGAAGACGGCTCAGAAAGGGTATGGCCGCAGTTTTTCGAGATTGCGCTGGTGTACCCTAACCGCATAGAGGAACTGACCGTGGATATGACGGAAAGCAAGGTTGTGGTGGAGGACGCCGCAGGCAAGGAAGCCCCGCAATTCATACTTTTCAACTCCACAGGGCAGGGCTATGGCGTGTTCCCGGTAGACGAGGCGATGCTGCAGCGGCTTTACACCTTGCAGGACCCGGTGCAACGGGCCTCGGCCTATATCAACCTTTACGAAAACATGCTGAACGAGCGGGGCCTGAGACCGGCGCAACTGCTTGACTTCTATCATAAAGGGCTCACCAGGGAACAGGAGGAACTGAACATAAAACTGCTGACAGGCCAGCTAAGCGACATGTACTGGCAACTGCTAACCCCGGCGCAGCGCCAGCAGTACGCAGCGCAACTGGAAGGGAGCCTGTGGCAGGCCATGGAGCAGCAGAAGGCTACAAACGTGAAAAAGCTGCTGTTTAAAATCTTCCAAAGTATAGCCCTTACTAAAGCAGCCCAGGACAAACTGTACCAGGTTTGGCAAAAGCAGGTGCCTCCGGCTGATGTGAAACTCAACGAAGACGATTATACTTCCCTGGCGCTTGCCCTGGCCGTACGTGATTACCCCGCTGAAAACATCCTGCAGCAGCAGCTAAGCCGTATCCAGAACCCCGACCGCCAGAAACGCCTGGAGTATATGATGCCAGCCCTGTCGCCGGATGTACAGGTGCGGGACGCGTTTTTTGCATCGCTGAAAGAGGCGGGAAACAGGGAGAAAGAAGCCTGGGTTGCCTCTGCCCTAAGTTACCTGCACCACCCGTTGCGTGCCAACACGTCGCAGAAATACCTGCCGCAGAGCCTGCAGCTGCTGGAGGAGATCCAGCACACAGGCGACATTTTCTTCCCCTTCAACTGGCTGCGCGCCACCTTCGGCTCGTACCAGACCACAGCGGCAGCAAAAGTGGTGCGCGATTTCCTGGCGGCCAACCCGGACTACAACCCGATGCTGAAGGCCAAAATCCTGCAGGCAACGGATGACCTTTTTAGGGCTGAGCAGCTGGTACAGGAGTAGAAAGTATAAATAAAAGTGCTGCCCTTAAGCGGAGCATCCAGCCAGCCAAATCCAGCCCCTACTTCTTCCAGGCTCCTGCCTCGCAGCTATCCTGCAAGGCAGGAGCCTTTTTTTAGATGCGCTTTTTGTTCTCTTTCCCCTCAAGGATGTCGTTTATACTTAGCGCCGCACTGATAAGTCCCAGATGTGTGAAGGCTTGCGGGAAGTTGCCCAACTGGTCCCCGTTCAGGCCCAGCATCTCGGCATAAAGCCCCAGGTGGTTAGAATAACCGAGCATTTTCTCGAAGTATAGCCGGGCCTTGTCCACCTGCCCGGATTTTGCCAGGCACTCCACGTACCAGAAAGTACACATGGAAAAAGTGCCCTCCCCTCCAGCCAGGCCATCAAACCTCTCCTCATTTCGATACCGGAAAACAAGGGCATCCGAAACCAGGCGTTCCTCAATCCTTTTCAGAGTGGAGAGCCAGCGCGGGTCCTTCGGGCTTATGAACCGGATCAGGGGCATCAGAAGCGTAGCGGCATCCACGGTGTCAGCCCCCTTGTACTGCACAAAGGACTGCAGCTTTTCATTCCAGAAATCCTGGTGAATGGAGAAGAAGATCTTGTCACGCTCCTCGCGCCACCTGGCCGGCAGGGGGTATGAGTGATTGGAGGCTATTTTCATGGCCCGGTCAATGGCTACCCAGCACATCATCCGGGAGTAGAGAAAAGGTTTCTTACCGCCCCGCACCTCCCAGATCCCCTCATCCTCCAGGTGCCAGTTGTCACAGACCCACTCCACCTGTTGCCTCAGGTCATCCCAGAACTCAAACGAAATCGGATCCCCATACTTGTCATACAGGTACACGGAGTCCAACAGTTCCCCGTAAATGTCGAGCTGCACCTGGTTGGCGGCGGCATTGCCGATGCGCACGGGCCTGGACCCCTTGTAGCCCGCCAGGTAGTCCAGTGTTGTCTCCTTCAGCTCCACCTTGCCGGCCAGGGTATACATGAGCCGTAAATGGCCTGCGCTGCCCACATCGTCGCACTGCCTGTCTACCCAACCCACGAAATCCTTCGCCTCTTTCCGGTAACCCAGCCGTAGCAAGGCATAGACTGTAAAAGATGCATCCCTGATCCAGGTATACCGGTAGTCCCAGTTGCGCACTCCCCCTATTTGCTCCGGTAAACCGAAGGTGGGCGCCGCCACCAGGGAACCGTAATCATGGGAGGTCATTAGCTTCAGGGCCAGGGCTGAGCGGTTCACTATCTCCATCCAGCGCCCTTTGTAAGTGCACAGCTCTATCCAGCTCTTCCAGTAGTTAATCGTATCGTAAAGGCATTTGGTCACAAAGTCCTCCAGGTCGTGGGAGGGCGGGGTGTCGCAGGTTTCCAGGTCCATCAGGAAGTCTACCTTATCGCCGGTCTTGAGGCAGAAAGTGGCGGTGGCATCTCCTTCGCTTATTTGCACAGGCACCTTGCTCTTGAGTCGTATATGCACGCCGTCATCTCCCTGGCTTGTGAATATCACCTCGTTATCGCTTTGTCTTTTGGTGGTGTGCGGAGACCTGGCATAGTTAAAACGGGGGCTGCACTTCATCTCGAAGGTGAGGTCGCCGTGCACGCAGGAAACCCTCCTGATCAGCATGTTGCCCTGGTTCTGCTCCTCCACAGGCATGAAGTCCGTTATTTCGCCAATGCCTTTTTCAGAAAGAAACCTGGTCAGCAGCACGTTTGTATCCGGCAGGTACAGCTGCTTGTGCTTCATGTCATCACAGGTGGGCTTAATCGAGAAACAGCCTCCCTTCTCGCTGTCCAGCAGCGCGGAAAATATGGAGGGAGAGTCGAAATAGGGAAAACACATGAAGTCAATGGTACCCTTTAGTCCCACCAATGCCACAGTGTTCAAGTCCCCGATTACTCCATGGTCTGCAATGGATTGGTGCTCATTTTTGCCTTCGGTCATATTTACGCTACACAGGTTATTGCTTTAGAGTCCGGCACCCGTAGCTCTGAGTTCGTGGGCGGAACGACACGTTCTTCTCGATAGAGGCAAACAAAAAGCCCCTCCGTTTCGGGAGGGGCTTCTTTACACTCTATACTTTGATGGAGCTTATACCAGTATTCTCACCGGGTTCTCCAGCAGGTTCTTGAATGTCTGCAGGAAGGCAGAGCCCACAGCGCCGTCTACCACGCGGTGGTCGCAGGAAAGGGTCACTTTCATCACGTTGCCGATCTGGATATTGCCGTTCTTCACAACCGGAATCTGCTTGATACCTCCAACTGCCATGATGCACGCATCCGGCGGGTTGATGATAGCCGTAAACTCTTCGATGCCGAACATACCCAGGTTAGAGATGGTGAAGGTGTTACCTTCCCAGTCAGATGGCTGCAGCTTCTTGCTCTTTGCCTTGCCACCCAGGTCTTTCACCTCCGCGGCGATGGCAGAAAGCGACTTGTAATCCGCATTACGAACCACAGGCACCAGCAGGCCTTCTTCTACTGCAACGGCCACACCAATGTTGATGTGCTTGTTATAACGGATCTTGTCGCCCAGCCACGAAGAGTTAACCGCAGGGTGTTGACGAAGAGCCGCAGCAGCCGCCTTGATCACCAGGTCGTTGAACGATACCTTTACCGGGGATACTTCATTGATTGAAACACGCGCCTCCATGGCCTTGTCCATGTCAATTTCCATGGTCAGGTAGAAGTGCGGTGCGGAGAACTTGCTCTCGGCCAGACGGCGGGCAATCACCTTGCGCATCTGAGACACGTTCACCTCTTCGTAAGACTCGGCTGGTGCACCCGGGATAGCAGACGGAACAGGAGCAGCCTGTGGCGCAGCGGCTTTCTGCGGAGCGGCAGACGGCGTGAAGTTCTCCACGTCGCGCAGCACGATACGGCCACCCTCACCGGAGCCTTTGATCTGGCTTAGGTTAAAGCCTTTCTCCTTGGCCACGCGCTTAGCCAGCGGAGAAGCCTTGATACGGCCGTTCTCAGAAGCGGCTGCTGTTTCCTCTGCAGCGGTGTCGGTTACTTTCGTCTCCTGTACTTTTTCAGAAGTGATGGCATCCACACCTGCCTCAATGGCCTCCTCCGTTTGTGCATTCTCCTCACGCTCCTGCGTATCAGATGATGCGGCCTCCAAAAGTGCCTTGTAATCTGCGCCTTCTTCACCGATAATGGCGATGATAGCATCAACGGCAACAGAATCGCCCTCGTTTACACCAGTATAAAGCAGTGTTCCGTCTTCGTAAGACTCCAGCTCCATGGTGGCCTTGTCGGTCTCCACTTCCGCCAGAATATCGCCGGACTTCACTTTATCACCTTTCTTTTTCTGCCAGCTCACCAGCACACCCTCAGTCATGGTGTCGCTCATTTTTGGCATGCGGATAACAGAAGCCTTGATATTGCTTGTATCAACAGCGGTTTTAGCGGGTGCTTCTTCTTTGGCAACGGCAGGTTTTGTCTCTTGCTTTTTCTCTTCTTTCTTTGGCTCCTGCTTCTCTTCCTTGGCAGCTGGCACTCCGCCACCTTTCACCTCGTTCAGCAGGCCGGAGATGTCCTCTCCTTCTTTACCAATAATCGCGATCACGGCATCCACAGGTACAGAATCGCCCTTTTTAGGACCGATGTACAGCAGTGTTCCATCCTCGTAAGACTCCAGCTCCATGGTGGCCTTGTCGGTCTCCACTTCCGCCAGAATATCGCCGGCGCTAACCTTATCGCCTTCTTTTTTCAACCAAGATGCAATCACCCCCTCTGTCATCGTGTCGCTCATCTTGGGCATTTTTATAACTTCAGCCATAAATTTCGTGTTGTTTATTCGCCCAATAGGTCTTGTATTATCCGCCCAAAATTAGATTTAAAAATATTTTATTCAAACTAAGTATGCATACAAATGATTGTTCCGCCACAGACTATTTTACCTGCAGCCATACTTTAGCCTGAACACACCTCTGTGGAGCAAGTTACGCATTCGCGCTTAATTTCTAAAGCATCAGGCGCTTACTTCTGCGGTATACTTGCAAAAGACTTCGCCAGGTGCGCTACATCGCAGTACTTTTTAACGGCAAACATACTTCCGGTGTAGTCCAACTGGTAGAGGCACAGGTTCTGGTGCTTAAACTCATCCATGCAGCGCAAAGGGTAGCGCAGCAGCTGGCACAGCAAGATGCGCATGGCCCGCCCGTGCATGCAGACAAGTATGGTTTCCTCCTCGGGGCGGCTCAGCATCAAGTCAATAAAAGGCTTTTGCCGCTCGTACACCAGCTCGGGACTCTCCCCTCCCTCTATACAGATTCCTGTGTTGCCATCGCACCAGGTCTGCAGTATACCGTGGTAGTAGGCGTCCTCTTCGGGGGTGATGCGGGTGCCCTCGCGGGTGCCCCAGTTGATCTCGTTCAGCCCGGCGTGGCGCTCGTGCGGTATGCCCAGGTCGATGAACCCCTGCACCGACTGTATGCTGCGCTGCAGCGTGGAAGTATAAACCTTGTCGAATTTCACATCCTTATACTTCTCAAAAAACAAGGCAGCCTGGCGCTGGCCTTCCGCGTTCAGCACCGAGTCTACGCCGCTGCCCTGCACAATGCTCTGCAGGTTATAATCTGTTTGCCCGTGGCGGATAAGGTATACTTTCTTAATACTCAAAATTCTTCTACTTTTGCCTTCTTACATAAATCAGTGCGAATTTAGGCATTGCGGCGTATGGATAAAAACAATGATACGGTAGAGCGGGTAAAAGAGTGGTGCAAAAACACCATGATCGATTACCTGGGCATCGAAATAACGGAAGTGGGCGCTGATTACCTGTGCGGCAAAATGCCCGTGGACCAGCGCACGCACCAGCCCATGGGCCTGCTGCACGGCGGGGCCTCGGTGGTGCTGGCCGAATCGCTGGCAAGTATGGGGGCGGCCCTGCAGGTAGATTTAACAAAAAAAGCCTGCGTTGGTTTAGAGATAAACGCCAACCACCTGCGCAGCGCCCGCGAGGGTTGGGTGTACGGCAAGGCCACCCCGATACATGTGGGCCGCAGCACGCAGGTTTGGGAAACCAGAATCACGGATGAGGATGGCGCGCTCGTGTGCGTAAGCCGCATGACCGTGGCCATTATCGACAAAAAATAAACCGTGGCTCTACGTGCCGCAAAGACCAGCTATGATGGGTGAACAGGCCCAAGTTTATACATTAGAGCAGATGTTTCGGGCAGCCATCGCCGGGCAAAAGGCGGTGGCTGTCTGGCGCCTGCCCCTTTCCGACAAAGTGCAGGCCTGCGTGCAGCTAGGGCAGCAGTACACTACCGGCCAGCCTCAACTGGAGACCAGCCCCTTCGGCTTTTTCTTCTGCCCTTTCCAGGTATCCAACCAGGAACAGAACATCTTTATAAAAGGCGATATATACTTAGACGGGGACACGCTGGCACCTGCAGCCGACGCGCCGCAGCAGCAGTTGCAGGAATTTTATACTTCTCTGCAGGAGCCACCAGGTATAAACGGCTGGCACACCTCTACCAAGCCTGAAGACTATACTTATCAGACCGAGCAAGGATTTATAACCGCTGTTGAGAAAGCTGTAGAAGCCATTCAGGCAGAGCAGATGGAGAAGGTGGTGCTGTCGCGGAACAGCCTGGAGTCGCTGCCGGAGGGCTTCTCGCCGGTTGCTGCCTTCGAGGACATGGCCGCAGCTTACCCCAGGGCCTTTGTATCGCTGGTGTCCGTGCCTGGCGTGGGTACCTGGATGGGCGCCTCGCCGGAGATTCTGGTAAGTATAAACGAGCAGCAGGTGTTCCATACCATGGCGCTGGCAGGCACCCAAACGGCCGTGGAGAATGTAGCCGACGCCATCTGGCGGCAGAAGGAGATCGAGGAGCAGGCCATGGTGGAACGTTACATCCTGAGCTGCTTTAAAAAACTGCGCCTCCGCGAGTATACCGAGGTTGGCCCCAAAACCATTGTGGCCGGTAACCTGATGCACCTGCGCACCGATTTTAAGGTGAACCTGAAGGATGTGCATTTCCCGACCCTGGGCACCGACATGCTGGAGCTGCTGCACCCGACCTCAGCGGTCTGTGGATTGCCGAAGGAGCCAGCCCTTGCTTTTATACTTGCCCACGAAGGCTACAACCGCAGCTACTACAGCGGCTATTTAGGCCCTGTAAACAGCACCACCGGCTCGCACCTTTACGTGAACCTGCGCTGCATGCAACTGCAGCAGCAACAGGCCATACTTTACGCCGGCGCCGGCATCACCGAGGCCTCCGACCCGCAGAAAGAGTGGCAGGAAACACAGCACAAAATGCAGACAATGGGGAAGGTGCTGGATGTTATTCGTTAACCTTTATTCGAATATAAATGCTCTACTTATACAAAGAGCTACGACAGCGAATCATCAACTAACCTGCCCGAACAACTAACAACGATGAACGAATAACGAAAAATGATTCTAGCGCCTGTTGTAAATATTGCGGAGATCTGCGCCCGGAAGGGTGTGAAGCAGGTCGTGCTGTCGCCGGGCTCGCGGTGTGCACCGCTCACTATTGCCTTTGCGCGACACCCTGAAATGCAAGTGCGCACCGTGAGCGATGAGCGTGCAGCCGCTTTCATCGCGTTGGGCATGGCGCAAACTACGGGCAAGCCAACGGTACTGGTTTGCACCTCCGGCACAGCCGCGCTGAACTACGCCCCGGCCGTGGCCGAGGCATACTTCCAGCAGGTGCCGCTGCTTATACTTAGTGCCGATCGCCCGCCGGAGTGGATCGACCAGCTGGACGGGCAAACGATACGGCAGCAAAACCTGTTCGGGCAGCACGTCAAGCACAGCTATACTTACCCGGCGGATCTCTCCCACCCTGACAGCGTGTGGCACAGCGAGCGCATGGTGTCAGAGGCGCTGAATGAGGCCGTGGCTTTCCCTGCCGGTCCGGTGCACATCAACGTGCCACTGCGCGAGCCTTTCTACCCCACCCCCGGCGAGGAGCTGAAGTATAGCAAGGAAGTAAAAGTGATAGAGGAGGAGCCACAGGCTTACGCCCTGAGCCCGGCCCAGTCGCTGAAGCTGCAGGAGGAGATCCTAAAGTATAGAAAGGTGCTGGTGCTGGCAGGTCAGCAGCAACAGGACGAGGCGCTGCTGCAAAGTATACATGCCTTTGCCGAAACAACGGAAGCCGTGGTGGTGAGTGACATCATCAGCAACCTATATGCCTTGCCTGAGGCGGTGCGGCATCAGGACGTGATCTTTGCGAACCCGGATCAGGAGCAGCTGGCGAAACTGCAGCCTGACCTACTCATAACCTTTGGCAAATCCATCATCTCCAAAGCCCTGAAACTATACCTACGCAAGTATAAACCAAAGGCCCACTGGCACCTGCAGCCCGCCGGCCTGGTAGCCGACACGTTTCAGTCGCTGACGAAGATCGTGCGCTGCTCACCCTACAGTTTTTTTACGGCCATGGCCGCAAGTGTAAAAACCGACCTGGGCTTTACTGCTGCCTGGTCTGCTGCTGATAAATCGGCCGGAGAACTCCTTCAGAAGTATACTTTGGAAGCTCCTTACAGTGAGTTACCTATCGTGGCGCGAGTGCTGCAGCAACTGCCGAAGAAGAGCAAGCTGCACCTGGCCAACTCCATGTCGGTGCGCTATGCCAATATTGCGGGCTTACAGGCAGAACAGCAGGTGGAAGTATACGCTAACCGTGGCACCAGCGGCATAGACGGCAGCACGAGCACCGCCGTTGGCTGCGCCCTTACAAGCTCTGGCATCGCCACGCTGCTCACCGGCGACCTGGCTTTTTTCTACGACCGCAACGGACTATGGCACAACTACCTGCCTCAAAACCTGCGCATTGTGCTGCTCAACAACCACGCTGGTGGCATCTTCAGGCTCATAGACGGGCCAAAGCAGCAGCCGGAGTTGGCGCCATACTTTGAAACGCATCAGGCCCTGAACGCAGAGAACACAGCACGCGATTTCGGCATGAAGTATACTTCGGTGCGAAGTATGGAGGAACTGGAGCAGGCACTCCCAAGGTTATTCGCCGCTGAGGCAGGCGCCGGCATACTTGAGATCTTTACCGACAGTGCCGCCAATGCCGAGGCTTTTGAACAGTACAGAAAAACCGTGCGAGGACTGAAGCTGCTGTAAAGTATAAACTGCCTCCTTCGGGCAGGTGTACGTGTCGCATGTGGGCACAAGGTAACGCACGCGCTTTTACGTCATAAAAAACGCCCAATTATTAACCCACCAACACCATCATACGCAATTAAACACTTCATTATCACCTAATAAAACCCTCAAGGCGTATATAGAAACAGGAGCATGTTTCACTAAACCTATAGCGTCATGAACATTGCACACAAAATTAACCGCACCTCGCCCCGAAACAGCGCCCGAAACCCCGTGTGGATGGACGGGCTGCGGGTCTTGCTCGGTCTCTTCCTCTTCCTGAAAGGCATCTTTTTTCTGGAGTATAGCAGCGATGTCCTCCACATTTTCAGCCAGGGCCAGGACTTTATCAGCCTGCATAAAGCCACCTTGTTCACAAGCGCTGTTCATATAATAGGTGGGCTGATGATTACCTTCGGCGTGCTGACACGACTTGCCCTGCTTTGCCAGATCCCAGTTATTTTAGGCTCTATGCTCATCGTGAACCCCACCAGCGGTTTATACTTAGATAATACAGAACTATGGCTTTCGGTTGCTGTGCTCGGCCTGCTGCTCTTTTACATGGTGATGGGCCCCGGCCGCTATTCCGTGGACAACAAGGTGTTCCGAAAGCTGAAATAGAACTGCTTGTCTTAAAGACATTTAGACTTGCTTCACAACAGCAAAAGGCAATAATATAATTTGCACTGGAAATTGTCCGGTTCATGGTAAATTACGTTTAATAAAGTAAGAATCAATTTGTTTCACTTTAACCCGTAAAGCCATGAACCTAACACAAGACATGCATCGCGTAGAGCGCTGGGCTGATACCCATCATCCTATGTGGCTCGATTTTCTGAGAGTTGGTCTGGGTGTATTCCTGATGGTGAAGGGCTTTATGTTTATCCAGGATACGGAAGCCCTTTTCCGAATCATGAACAAAAGCCAGTTTCCGTGGGTATCCATGGGTCTGGCTCATTATGTAGCCTTTGCGCACCTGGTTGGGGGCTTGTTGATCGCGCTTGGCCTGATAACCCGGATTGCGATCCTTTTTCAGCTGCCTATCCTGATCGGAGCCGTTTTCTTTATCAACCCGGACAGAGGTTTCTACTCTGAAAACACGGAGCTTTGGTCTTCTATTATTGTGCTGTTTTTACTGATCTTCTTTTTGATTTTCGGTTCAGGCCGCATCTCTGTGGATCGGCTTATCCGTAAGTCGGACAAAGACTGGTTGTATTAACGCAACACGCCTGAATCCCCCCTCACCACCAAACCCAATCAATTCTCAGAACATAATTGCAATCCGCCATTCTTAACAAAGCATTAGCCCGCAAAAAACCTTTGCAGGCTTTGTTTGTTTTGACAGCGGTTTACCCCAATTTTGCACTGCACGTATGTGTGATAGTTAAACCTGATGGGGCATCATCATTTCGGGCCACCCAAGCCGGAAAATGATAAATGAGAATTGCTAAATGACTGACAAGTTCCTGAGCCTGAATGGCAAAAAGTTCTACTACGATGAAATTGCATCTTACTCTTTCCGGGACAGCATTCCGCTGAATGGCTACGAAAGCAAAACCCTGGAATTCTGCCGAAGCTGGCTGAATGGCGTACAGGAGTTCCCAATACAGACATCCGGCTCCACCGGGGTGCCTAAAACCATTAACCTGACCCGCACCCAGTTGGAGGCCAGCGCCCGCCGCACCATAAAACTACTTCAGCTGCAGCCCGCTGACCATACTTTAGTCTGCCTTAACACGGAGTATATTGCCGGTATGATGATGCTGGTGCGCGGCTTTGTGGCAGACCTGCAGATGAACATAGTGGAGCCCATCAGCAACCCGCTGACGCTGGTAAGCCCTGACGAAGCAATAGCTTTTGCCTCCTTTGTGCCCATGCAGCTGCACACCATACTCCAGGAAACCCCGGAGCGGCTGGAGCAGCTCAACCGCATGAAAGGCATACTGGTAGGCGGCGCGCCCGTTACGCCCACACAGCAGCGCGAGCTGCTGCAGATCCAAGCACCTATCTACCACACGTACGGCATGACCGAAACCTGCTCCCACATTGCCCTGCGCAAGCTCAATGGCCCCAATGCCGCCGATTACTACAATGTGTTGGATAACATACAGGTTGGCCTCGACAAGCGCGGCTGCCTGACTATAAAAGGCGATGTAACAAACAACGAGCTGCTGGTCACTAACGACATCGTAGAGCTGCTTACCCCTACCCGCTTCCGCTGGATTGGCCGCGCCGACAATACCATAAACACCGGCGGCGTAAAGGTGCAGACCGAAAAGGTGGAGTTGGCCATTGCCGAGGCCTTTGTAGATAACGACACCTCGCCGCGCTTCTTCATTGCCCCGCAACCCGACGAGGTGTTGGGCGAAAAGATTGTCCTGATCATGGAAGGAGAGAAATTACAGCAGGAAGAGGAGCAGCAGCTGTTTGAGCGCCTGCGCCCCCTCCTCAAAAAGTTTGAGATGCCGAAAGAAGTATACTATAGCCACAGTTTCTCAGAAACAGCCACCGGTAAAATATCGCGGCAGCGCACCATGCAAAAGCTGGGCCTGCGCACCGACTAACCCTCAAAACAGAACGGTGCCAGCACACACCCGTACTAAGTATAAACCAAGTCAGATGTTTATGAAAAGGAATATACTTACAGGCGTGTGCACGATACTTTTTATACTTACCCTGAGCAGCTGCAGCAGTGGTTTGTTCACGGCACGCGCCCCTGTGGAGCTGGAGAAAGCCTGGGCCTCCGACAACACGCTCAAAACCCCTGAGTCTGCCCTCTTCGACCCGCAGCGAAATGTGATCTACGTTACCAACATGAACAGCCCCTCCGGTAAAAACGACGGCGACGGGTTTATTTCGAAATTGGACACGGAAGGTAATATTGAGGAGCTGTACTGGGTAACCGGCCTTCATAACCCCGCCGGCATGGCGCTGCACAACAACGTGCTCTACGTGGCCGATACAGAGGAAGTGGTGGCCATTGCCACGCAGTCTGGGGCAGTGCTGGGCAGGTATAAAGCTGAAAAAGCCAAGTTCCTGAACGATGTGGCCGTAGACAACAGCGGCAACGTGTACATCACCGACTCAGAGCAGAAGCGGATTTACCTGTTACGTAACGGCCGCATCAGCACCTGGATAGACAATACCAAGCGCGAGAGGCCAAACGGCATCTTTGTAGAAGGCGACCGCCTGGTCGTGGCTTTTATGAGCAGCGGCCAGGTGCGCCTGCTGGACCCCGGCACAAAAGATTTCTATGACTGGGCAGACGGCATTAAATCTGCAGACGGCATCGCCCAAACCCCGGACGGCGATTACCTGGTCTCCAGCCACGATGGCGAAGTATACTTTATTAACGAGGAAGGGAGAAACTGGCGCCTGCTCGACACAAAATCCAGCGGTGCAAATGCAGCCGATATAAGCTATGCCGGGCAGCCGGGGCTGCTGCTGGTGCCAACTTTTAAAGATAATAGAGTGGTAGCTTATAGACTAAGTAGCAGGTAAATGCGTTAGATACTTATACCGTTATAATGTTTGAGGCAAGGCAGCTGCACCGTTACGTGTTAGTTGCCTTCTCATTTTCGACATTTCTAACGTCCTGAGCTAATGAAAAAACTGCCTACACTTCATATACTCAACGGCGATGCTTCTGTAGCTGCCTTTGCTGCCGCTAACCTGCCCGGCCAGGTACTGGTTTGGCGTGAGGTACTCTCGGAAGGGCCTGTGCTGCATAGTTTGCCGGAGCAGGAGTTTTGGCAAAAACGCCAGGAATTCATCATGAAAGCCTATCACGAGCCGGCAGAAAAGTATAAAGAAAAGGTGCTGAACGAGCTGCAGAAGCTGGAGGGAATAGGTGCCTTTTTTGAGGTGGTGCTCTGGTTCGACTCAGACCTGATGTGCCAGGCAAACCTGCTTTACCTGCTGCAACGCATGCACCGAAAGAAACCCGCTTTGCTCTCTTTCTACACCCCCAAGCCGGGCAAACATATTTCGGAGCTTCCCCCCGCAGAGCTGCAGAAATTTTTTAACGATCGGCAACAGGTAGACGAAGAACAGCTGCAGCAGGCAGTGCAGATCTGGCAGCTATACGCGGGGCCAAACCAGCTCAACCTTCAGCTGCACCTGCAGCAGATGGCTATTCCGTTTCCGTACCTGGAGGATGCGCTACAGCTGTACCTGCGCCGTTTCCCGAGCTGCACCGACGGGCTCAGCCAGCCAGAGCGCATGCTGCTCCAGATCATACAAAACGGGGCAACAAGTATACAGGAGGTGATGCAGCAGTTCTGGCAGCAGGACCCGGGCTACGG
Source organism: Pontibacter anaerobius (assembly GCF_026241195.1). Taxonomy (GTDB): domain Bacteria; phylum Bacteroidota; class Bacteroidia; order Cytophagales; family Hymenobacteraceae; genus Pontibacter; species Pontibacter anaerobius. Next base: position 309,522 of record NZ_JAPFQO010000006.1, on the reverse strand, counting down.
CTTCGGCGATGCGCAGCTGCAGCATATACTAGCCCGTCTGCAGCCCGACCTGGTGCAGGCGAAGGAGCCACTGTCGCTAAGTTTTTTCGGGGAGCGGGTGCTGGAGGGGTTTGCCTCCTTTACGCCAAAGCAACGCTGGCTGGGTGGGCTGGAGGTAAAAGGCAGCTGCCCCTACTGCTTCGACAATGAGAAAAAAAGCCTCCGCAAGAACTGCTGAAAAGTTTGGCACCAAAACTGCAACAGCTTATGGCATACTTAATACTTTAACCTGAATGCACAAGAAGATGAAGCAAACATATGCCATAGCGCTGGCCCTGGGCCTGCCACTTTTCAGCTTAACCACCAACGCACAGACTACCCAACTCCCTGCACAGCAACAGGAGCACATACTTGTTAGCGCAGAAGATAGCCGCGTTTCAAAGGAAACTTTATCCGGCATCCACATGACGACGACAAAGAAGGGCACCTTTCAACTTGATTTTTCGCAGAAGCTGGATGAAAACGCCTTATTGGAGGTAAAAGACTCTGCTGGTAAGCTGGTGTACCAGAAGCCGGTGAGTGTAAAGGGGAACCGCAGCGCCTGGCGCTACCAACTCGGCAAACTGAAGCCGGATACCTACCTGATAGAAGTAAAAACCAGCGATACTACCTACTGGACCAAATTTAAGATCCGCTAAAGTATAAAAGAGAAGAAGCGCCTCATGAACATTAGTTTGTGAGGCGCTTCTTCTTTATACCTTCTGCCACTCCCCCACCACCTGGTAAAGTATGGCAGCCCCGAGTTTAGCGGTTCTGTTGTCGATGTCCAGGGATGGATTGAGTTCGGCGATATCTATACTTAGCAACTTGCCGCTACCGGCTACAAACTTCAACAGTTCCAGCACCACCTCCGGCTGCAGGCCAAGGGCGTTCACAGCGCTCACGCCAGGTGCGTAGGCCGCCGCAAACACATCCAGGTCTATGGTGATGTACACAGCCTCCACCTCCTTCAGAAAAGCCTCTAGATCCTGCAGTAACTGCGGCAGAAAATGATACTGCACATGATTGGCAAAAGTATAGGCCACTCCAAGTTCATCAGCTGTTTTAAACAGTACCTGGGTGTTGCCATGCTCCTGCAGTCCCAGCACTTTATACTTAAAAAGCTGCCCCTGGTCCTGCAGCCTATCAGCCATCTGCAGGAAGGGGGTGCCAGAGCTTGCCTGTTGCGCGTAACTGCGGAGGTCAAAATGCGCATCAAAGTTTAGTATGCCAAGCTGTACATTTTCAGTTTCCTTTTCAAAGCCCAGGAAGTGTCCATAAGCAGTTTCGTGGCCGCCGCCAAGCACCAGCGGCCGATAGCCTTTCTGCAGCAGCAAAGCCACTTTTTTACCCAGCTGTTCCTGCGCCTCCTCCAGGTTACCGTTGGTGCAGAGCACATCACCGGCATCATAGAGCTTTGTCTGCTCCGGCAGGTGGTGCGCAAAGGAGGCCATGGCCCCACGTAAGGCCCCCGGCGCAGCCACGGCCCCTACCCTGCCCTGATTGCGCCGCACACCCTCATCACAGCAAAAACCGATGAAGGCAAAAGCCACCTCTCCGGGGTCTGCCTGCGGAATTTCATTGCCCAGGTCCAGCAAGTGCACCGCCTGGTGCCAACGCAGCCCAAGCTCCCCGTCTTGCTTATCTATGCGCCCTTTCCAGGCTTCTTTGGTAGCTGGTTTATACATTTTACTTACGATTTAGTATGAGTCTGCTTTCAGCTTATTTAGAAGTCAGTTGTTTCCCACTTTTCCATACTTTGCTAGGCTTGAGTTTGCCCTGGAAGTATAAAATCTCCTTAAAATTCTCTGTCGGAAAGGCGATCATGTCGGCCATCTTCCCTTTGGCCAGTTCGCCTCGGTCAGACAGGTTAAGGGCGCGGGCTGCGCGGGTGGTGATGGCAGCAAGCGTTTCGGCAGTGGTCAGCTTCTCGGCAGCACCCAGCACGGCTGCCTGCATCAGCAGGTCGCCCATGGGCGCAGAGCCAGGGTTCCAGTCGGTGGCGATGGCCAGGCAAAGGCCACCGTCCAGCATCTTGCGGGCAGGTGCATAGTGCATTCCCAGCCCCAGCGAGGCACCCGGCAGCACCGTCGCCACTACTCCGGCATTTTTCAGCAGCTCGATTTCCTCCTCGCCACTAGCCTCCAGGTGATCAGCGCTTATGGCCCCCACCTCTGCAGCTACCCTACTCCCATCAGTGCTGAACTGATCGGCATGCACTGTTATATCAAAACCCATTTCTTTGGCAGCATGCAGGTACTCCAGCGCCTCCTCTTCCTTAAAGGCAGTCTCTTCCACAAAAATATCCACGCGGTTGGCAAGTTCCTGCTCCTGAATTTGCGGCAGCAACTCCGTCAGCACCTCCTCTAAGTATACTTTGGCATCTGTGTGCTCCGGTGGTAACATGTGTGCAGCCAGGCATGTCGGGATCAGGTCCAGCGCATGGTGCTTGTTCACGAGCTTTATCGCCTCCAGCATCTTCAGTTCCTCCTCCACCGTCAGGCCGTAGCCGCTTTTCACCTCGCAAGTGGTAATACCTTCATGCAGGTGGCGGTCGCAGCGCTTTTTCAGCAGGTCTACCAGTTCTACCAGTGTTGCCTCACGGGTTTTGCGCACGCTGTCTAGTATGCCGCCACCGCTGCGGGCAATCTCCAGATATGATTTTCCGGCGACACGCATGGCGTAATCATTGGCACGGCTTCCAGCAAAGCAGATGTGGGTGTGGGCATCGATCAGGCCGGGCAGCAGCACCATCGGCTCCTCGATCAGCTCCAGTTTATACTTATTCTCCAGCGCCTCACGGTGCAGTTGGTCATATTTGCCAACTTTTAGCACCTTGCCCTCCTGCACCAGCACGCCAGCCCGCTCCTCCACCTGCAGCTGCTCATCCTGTATGGCGCCAGCCTCCGGGAGGTTTGTCATAGTTACTACTTGGCTGAAAGGGCCAATTAAGGTATGGGTTGCGTTCGTGGTATTCATAGTTTGTAATTGAGTAATGTGAGCATTACAAATACTTTATACTTTAAATAAGATTAAACAGCTTTCCTGCTGTTCCAGAAACCTTTGTCCGGAACACGTCACTGTTTCGGATTTTAATCTGTGTGAATTATACTTCGTATTCCCTCCTGGCGCAAGTCTTCAGACTTGTGTCCTTTAATGATGTTGAGTTTGCAACTCAACTGGCTTGTAGAGCCATACTTTATACTTAGCTATACTTTTATCCTTTCCTTACCCGCTGTTCCGGACGTCCTTGTCCGGAACTTTCCTGCCGCGGATTTCCAAATCCGCATACTTATACTTGCTTAGCCGCTGCTTTCTGGCACCTGAAATAAGCTATCCATACTAGCCACGGTTCATCCTCAGTCTTACAAACCTACAGTTGCATCACTGGCTTTGGCTCCCTCCAGCCCGGGAGGGCTCGTCTTCCCGCATCGCGCTGTGTTCCCTCCTGCCTTCGCTGCGCTACGGCTGCCCTTAACGGGCACCGGATCTCACAAGGCGCTCAACGGAAAGGCTGGGATCAGGCTCGATAGCCACCGCTGACGAAGCTTGAACCGAGTGCCCCTTCGAAGGGGGCAGGGGGATGAAATCGTTACCGGATTCCCCTGTCGGGACTAGCCAAAACGTGAGTTTTGAGCTAGCGAGCTTAGCTTTCAAGGGGTGGGTTTACACCTTCGTAGGGGACAGGTAGCGACCTGTCTTCGCAACGGTTACTGCCATGCCACTTACACTTTAGAAATAGCCAACCCAGATTTCACTCCTTAGACTAAGCGAGAACGGGAGTTCAAAACCAACAAACTTATCTCTGAGAGATCAGTGATGTACATAACCGGTCAACAAAAAATGCCCTCCCCTGTTTCCAAGGGAGGGCAGATATAGGGTTAAAGCTCCAGTCCAAACTCTTTTGCGTTGGCTTGCGCGGTTTCGTAGCCGGCGTCGGCGTGGCGGAAGATGCCCATGGCCGGGTCGTTGTAGAGCACACGGCGCAGGCAGCGCTCGGCACGGTCGGTACCATCAGCAAGTATAACCATACCGGCATGCTGTGAGTAACCGATGCCGACGCCACCGCCATGGTGGAAGGATACCCAGGTGGCACCTCCGGCCGTATTCGACATCAGGTTCAGCAGCGGCCAGTCGGAGATGGCGTCAGAGCCGTCTTTCATTCCTTCGGTTTCGCGGTACGGAGAGGCCACAGAGCCGCAGTCCAAGTGGTCGCGGCCGATCACGATAGGCGCTTTTACCTTACCCTCGCGCACGAGTTGGTTAAAGAGCAAGCTTGCTTTCTCGCGCTCGCCCATGCCCAGCCAGCAAATGCGGCACGGCAGTCCCTGGAACGCTACTTTCTCCTGTGCCTCATCCAGCCATTTGATCATGTGCGCATTCTCCGGGAAAAGCTCTTTCAGGGCCTCATCAGTTACGCGGATATCTTCCGGGTCGCCGGAAAGGGCTGCCCAGCGGAAAGGACCTTTGCCCTCGCAGAACAGCGGTCGGATGTACTCCGGCACAAAGCCCGGTATATTGAAAGCATTTTGCTCGCCGCCCTGCTGCGCGAACTCACGCAGGTTGTTGCCATAGTCAAAAGTCTTGCTGCCGCGCTTTTGCAGCTCCAGCATAAAGCCCACATGGCGCGCCATACTTTTCAGCGACAGTTGTTTATACTTTGCCGGGTCATGCTGACGCAGCTCCTTCGCTTCCTGCAGGCTCAACCCATTTGGCACATAGCCGTTGATCGGGTCGTGCGCTGAAGTCTGGTCCGTCAGGATTTCAGGCGTAATGTTGTCGTTGATCAGTTTCTCCAGCACGTCACTGATATCGCCTACAAGGCCAACCGAGATAGCCTCGCCGCGCTCCTTCGCCTCCAGCACCCAGGCTTTCGCCTCCTCGTAATCGTGGGTCATTTTATCGATGTAGCGGGTCTCCAGGCGCTTTTTGATGCGGTCAGGGTCCACATCCACGCCCAGGAAAGTGGCACCTGCCATCGTGGCTGCCAGTGGTTGTGCGCCACCCATACCGCCTAAACCACCCGTTACGAGTAGCTTGTGGCGCAGGTCACCGTTAAAATAGCGGTCGCCGCAGGCGGCAAAGGTCTCGTAAGTGCCCTGAAGTATACCTTGTGAACCGATGTAAATCCAGCTGCCTGCTGTCATCTGGCCATACATGATAAGGCCGCGCTTGCGCAGGTCGTTGAAGTACTCCCAGGTGGCCCAATGCGGTACCAGGTTGGAGTTGGCGATCAACACACGCGGTGCCTCCGCATGGGTGCGCACCTTGCCCACCGGCTTGCCAGACTGCACCAGCAGGCTCTCATCCTCCTCCAGCTCCAGAAGCACCTCAATAATCTTTCGGGCATCCTCGGGCGTACGGGCCGCCTGTCCGGTGCCACCGTATACCACCAGGTCGGCAGGGGCTTCGGCCACCTCGTCGGTCAGGTTGTTGAGGAACATGCGCAGCGCCGCCTCTGCCTGCCAGTTCTTGGCGTGCAGCTCCGGCCCGCGTGGTGGGATATAAGTAGGATGGTTGGCGTACTTCTGTATAAACTGCTCGGCGGTAAGGCCGGCTTTCGGTGCTGTAGCAGCAGGTGTATTCATAGTGTATGAGTTTTTAAGTATGGGTTGGTTCAATAATCTGAAATTTTAATTAAAAAAGACAGTAAACCATGCTATTTTTAAGAGTCTGATGCTATACTTCTCACTCTAACATACTTTTCTGTTCATGCTTCACCTGCCCATTTCCTCCATTCCCGCCATCTTCGGTAACATCGATATCTACCTTTTCGACCAGCTCCTGAAAGGCCGCATCTGGAAGGGAATGAAGCTGCTGGATGCCGGTTGCGGAGCAGGACGAAATATTCAGTACCTGATGCAGGCAGGCGTTAAAGTATACGGGGCAGATGCCTCCGAAGAAGCTATTTCGGAAGTACAGGCGATGGCGGCCGAACTGGCTCCTACCTTATCCCCCAAAAACTTTGTTGCGGCTGATCTGGCGCATCTGCCTTTCCCGGATGCTGCTTTTGAGACAGTGATGTGCAGTGCGGTACTACATTTTGCGCATGATGAGGCGCACTTCAGAAGTATGGTGCAGGAACTGTGGCGGGTATTACAACCAGGAGGCATGCTCTTCTGCCGCTTCGGCACTACCATTGGCATGGAGGGCAAACAGCAGCAGGTAGCGCCAGGAAAGTACCAAATGAAGCACGGGCCGGTTTGGTTTCTGGCAGATGAGGCGCTGCTAAGAGAGCTTATGTATACTTTACAAGCAGAAATGCTGGAGCCGCTGAAGACGGTGCTGGTGGAGCAGGAACGAAGTATGACCACGCTGGTACTTCGGAAAAGGGGCTAATATTCTTGATGGGCGCTGGCTTTCTTCACTTTAAGCGCCAGTTTCGAACTCATGTTCTCTCCTGTCCTTAAGGGAACATTATTTTTAACTTAAGGTCATTCCCAGAAGAGTAGGGAGACCCGATATGGTAAGGACTTGTATCGCCATACCCTTCTGATGATCTAAGGGAATGGTTGCGATCTGCCCTAAGACTGGCTATTTCCAAACCAGTTTACCTTCCGGCCTCTTACTCCCGGTTTCACCTCAAACACAGACCCGCTCAACGGATACTGCGCCAGCTGCTCATCTGAAAGCCACTCTCTGGCAGTAGTGATGTAAAGCGTGTCTAAATTTGGTCCGCCGAAGGTGCAGGAGGTTACGTTTTGTGCCGGTACCTGTACCCGGTGCAGCTCTTTGCCTGTTTCGGGATTGTAACAAACCACTGCCCCGGCACCGTGAAGCGCCACCCAGAGATTACCCTGAGCGTCTATTTCCATACCGTCCGGCATACCTGAGTTCTCCGGCACACGCACCACAGCTCTCGAATTCAATATTTCTCCGGAGGTTACCTCAACATCAAAAGCCTGTATGGTACGGGTCGGGGAATCTATAAAGTATAAAGTATGGCCATCTTCGGACCAGGCAAGGCCGTTGGAGATAGTAAGGTTCTGCAGCACCTTCTGTACCTGCAATTCAGGGCTAACGCAGTATAGAGCTGCTGCCCCTGGCCGCACATCCAGCGCCATGGTACCTACCCAGAACCGGCCGGAGAGGTCGCACTTGCCTTCATTCAGGCGAATAGCGGGATCATCATGGATTTCTGCCAGTTGCTGCAGCTTGCCTGTTGCCGGGTTATACTGGCAGATACGCTTGTGCAGGGCCAGCAACAGACTGTCTGCGCTGAAAGGTGCCACCGCACTGATACGCTCCGGCATCGGGAATTCTTCCGTTTTACCGGTAGCTGGGTTATAGTTTTGCAGGGCGCAGCCTTCAATATCCACCCAGTAAAGCACCTGTTCCTTCGGGTGCCAGCAAGGGCCTTCGCCAAGGCGGCTTTGGGTAGCGTCGATAGCTGTAGCCTTCACGTCTTTTCTCTGACTGGAGTCACTTTAACTGTGGAGCTAAACCACCTTTTACGAAAGGCTGCGCCTGCGCTTTTAATCATTCAAAGACAAGATGTAATCTACCATTTTGCCGGCATCGGCATTGCTCAGGTTCGGGTGAGCTGGCATCGGTACTTGTCCCCAAACTCCGGCTCCTCCCTCTTTTACCTTGCCTACAAGGTAGTTTCTGTTCTTGTCGTTGTCTTCATACTTGTTAGCCACATCCATATAGGCAGGACCCACCAACTTCTGGTTATTGCTGTGGCAGGCCGTACAGTCAGACCCGGCAATTAGCATGGCGCCAGGATGTTGCTTGGGCTGCTCTGCCGCTGGTTTTCGGGCTGCAGTGGCAGGGGCTTTTACAGCCGGAGCCGGGGCAGGTTCGTTTGCCTTCGCAGTGGCTACAGAATCGCGGTAATCCTGTTCATAGTAGCGGTCATACTCCGACTTTTCGGTGCCGCAAGAGGCAAGTATACAACCGAGTGCAAGGGCGGCAAAAAAGTGTTTCGTGGTCATAGTTTATTGATCATGTTTCTGAAAGCTATACATTATCCGGCTGTTCTTTGTTTCGGGCATACTTTCAGGGCTGGCGCTACCCAGCCCGAAGATCTGCCTTTGTAACATTAGCAACAGCGAGGGCTAAAGTATAAGCAAAAGTATAAACCTGCAAACACCAGCGGTAGCTTGGGCAAAAGATTCTTAAAATACCTATCTTACAACATCATCCTTATGCTAACCTAAAACAACAAATGACATCATCCTTTACAAAAACTCTATGGCTGCTGCTGGTGCTGCCGCTGCTCACGGCAGGTGTAGCCATGGCCCAGAAGCTACCAGGCATCGCCTCCAAAACCGCTGGCATGCAAAAGTATCCTGGCTATTTTACGTTTTACTATGATGATGCTGCCGGCAAATTATGGCTGGAGATAGATAAACTGAATCAGGAATTCCTATATGTCAACTCCCTCCCCTCCGGCCTCGGCTCCAACGACATCGGCCTGGACCGCGGACAACTGGGCGGGCAGCGCGTGGTATACTTTGAGAAGATTGGTCCGAAGGTGATGCTTGTGCAGCCCAACCTTGATTACCGCGCCATCACGGAGAATAAGAACGAATCCCGTGCCGTGGAGGAGTCTTTTGCCAAGTCTATACTTTGGGGATTTAAAGCCGAGGCCGAAGACGCCGACAAAGTACTGGTGGATGCCACAGACTTCCTGCTCCGCGACGCGCACGATGTAACCGGAAGTATAAAACGCAGCAAGCAGGGCAACTATAAACTTGATGCCAGCCGCTCGGCCATTTACCTGCCGCGCACTAAAAATTTTCCGCAGAACACCGAGTTCGAGGCCACCCTCACTTTTACCGGCGGCGAAGATGCGGGCCGCTTCGTGCGCGAGGTGGCCCCGGATATACAGGCCCTCACGCTGCGCCAGCACCACTCTTTCATCCAACTGCCCGACAACAAGTATAAACCGCGTGTGGCTGACCCGCGCGCCGGCTACTTCGGCATCTCCTACTTCGACTACGCCACCCCCGTGGATGAAAGTATAGACAAGCGCTTTATCGCCCGCCACCGCCTGCAGAAAAAAGACCCCTCTGCCAAGGTTTCCGAGGCCGTGAAGCCTATTGTGTACTATGTAGACAACGGAGCCCCCGAGCCCATCCGGACGGCCTTGCTGGAGGGTGCCCGCTGGTGGAACCATGCCTTTGAGGCTGCCGGGTACAAAGACGCTTTCCGGGTAGAGGTTTTACCCGATGGTGCAGACCCGATGGACATCCGCTACAACATGATCCAGTGGGTACACCGCAGCACACGCGGCTGGTCTTACGGCGCATCCGTGATTGACCCGCGCACCGGCGAGATCATCAAGGGGCATGTGTCGCTGGGCTCCCTGCGTGTGCGCCAGGACTACCTGATCGCGGAGGGCTTGCTGGCCCCTTACGAAGACGGTAAACCGGTGAACAAGGCGATGATGGACATGGCACTGGCCCGCATCCGGCAATTATCAGCGCACGAACTGGGCCACACGCTCGGCATCATGCACAACTACGCGGCCAACAATAATGCCTCCGTGATGGATTACCCGCACCCGCAGGTGAAGCTGGACCGCACCGGCAACATAGACCTAAGCGCTGCCTACGGCACAAGTATAGGAGCCTGGGATAAAGCGGCTATAGCCTATGGCTACCAGGACTTCCCGGCAGGCACAAACGAGCAAAAGGCTCTGGACGAGATTCTTGCCAAAGGCAGAACGCAGGGCCTGTCGTTTATCTCCGACCGCGATGCCCGCTCCCCGGGTGGCGCGCACCCTACCGCCCACCTCTGGGACAATGGCGCCAACGCCACCGAAGAGTTGCTGAACGTGCTGCGTGTACGGGAGAAGGCGATACAGAATTTATCGGAGAAGAACATAAAACCAGGTGCAGCCATGAGCACGCTGGAGGATGTGCTGGTGCCGATCTACAATTTCCACCGCTACCAGACAGAGGCTGTGGCCAAATTGATAGGTGGAATAAACTATACCTATGCCGTGCGCGGCGATGGCCAGTTGATAACCGAGGTGCTAAACAAGCGCGAGCAGCAGCAGGCGCTGGAGGCCATGCTTAAAACCCTCTCGCCCGAGGTGCTTACCCTGCCGGAGCAGATTATTCAGCTGATTCCGCCAAGGGCACCTGGTCTGCCCAACAGCCGTGAGCTTTTTGCCAAGCGCACAGGCCTAACCTTCGACCCGCTGGCCGCCGCAGAGGCCTCTGCAGATTTTACGCTTTCGTTTCTGCTACACCCGGAGCGTGCCTCGCGCCTAGTGGAACTGGGTGCCCGCAGCAACAGCCTTAGCCTGCAGGATGTGACGGAGCAACTGGTGCAGAACACCTGGAAAAGCCGCCGCGAGAAAGGCCTGCAGGAGCAGGTGCAACTGCAGACAGAGCAAGTCGTACTGACGCACCTGAAGGCCCTGGCCCATAACGAAAACACCTCTTACCAGGCACGCGCCGTAGCCACCGCCACACTGGAAGACCTTAAGAAGTACATCCAATCCAGGCTACGCAGCAACAAGCAGGGCACCTACCACGCCCACCTCACCTTCGCGCTGGAACGCCTGAACCGTCCGGTGTCGGAGGAGGTGCAGCCAAGCAAAACCCTGGACCTACCTCCAGGCTCCCCGATCGGAAGCTGGGAAATTTTGGGATGTGAGTAATTGAAATTGATTTCAACACAGCAGCGCCATAGTTTAACAACTGTGGCGCTGTTGCGTTTAGGGTCATTGTAAGTATCCTTTTGCTATGAAAAACCTTACACAGGACAGACAGGTATAGAGCTTAAATTCCTGTTTAAAGCCATTAGGAGCCTTACATGTACATGTACCAGCAGTTAGTTTTTTTCTTGCAGGAAAGTATACCTGAGCCTGTTCAGAAGCTGCACCCGGAGGGTGTAGAGGGCACTATCGTGACCGGGGTTCAATGGCTCAAACTGGGCATCGAAACCGTTGGCGCGATCATCATCGGAATTGGGGTAGTTTTAGCGGTGTATTATTTCATCGTGGCCCTGATCCCGCCTCAAATGGAAAGCTATAACAAGATCCGGCTGGTGTTAGCACGTTACCTGGCACTGGCGTTGGAATTTCAGCTTGGGGCGGACATCCTTTCTACTGCCATTGCCCCTACCTGGGATCAGATCGGGAAACTTGGCGCGATAGCCGTGATCCGAACTTTGCTCAATTACTTTTTGACCCGCGAAATGAAGGAAGAGCGACAAATTTCCGGCACTGCTGAGGATCGTACCCTGGCTCCGCCCGCCGCCGATAAAGGCTAGTCATAACCTTATTCTTTCTAGGGCTACTGAATTGCTTAAGGTATAAAACTTTAAGATTACAACCCCAAAACCTCTTCTACATTAACTCCATCCAGGTATGGCTCTAAAACGGTCATAGGATTAGCCAATGATTTAAAGGTACTGATCACCTGCGCCTCCTCCCCTGTCCACACTTCCACAAACTTGTTGTTTAAAGTATAAAGCGTTACGGTCCAGCTGTTAAACTGGCGCTGGGCTAGGATGGTGCCTTCTTTGGCTAAGGTCTCTGCCTGGCTCCGTAGCGGGAGCCGTTCAAACATGGAATGTTCCAGCATAAAAATCCTGTATAGTGGCTTCTAAAGAAGTCTGGTGGCTGCAAATAAGTTTCACCTGAATCTGGTGGTAAGTATAAAATGTTCTGGAAAGCTATACTTCCCATACAGTCTCCAATCAACTACTCTTAACCAACCTATTGAGCAAAAGTTGATAAAACTCAGTTTTAGGGTTGACCGGTGCCATCTTTTTAGGGGCTCCTTCTCTTTAATTTTGCAGTGTAGTTTAAGAAAAATAACACTACAGGTAGAGGCCATCTTAAAGAGCAGCAACATGAAAACGATTTTAGTGCCCATCGACTATTCCGATAACTCACAGAATGCCTTGGCCTATGCGCTGGACATTGCCAGGATAACGGGTGCTGAGATCATACTTTTCCATGCCTTCTACCCCATCATGACTCCCCCTGCCAGCATTAACGCCACCGATGTTATACTTGCCCTGGAAGAAGGGAAAGCACGATCCCTGGAAGATTTTGGCCTGGCAATCCGGGCAGAAGTCGGAGTAGCCCAAGGGCAGGCAGAAACCTACAACAGCATTCCGATGAAATCCGTGGCGCGTATGGGAGACTCTTATGAGATGATCGTAGAAGCGATACACAAGTATAACACGGACCTGGTGGTGATGGGTATGCAGGGGGGCGGGCCTATTAACCAAACCTTGCTGGGAAGCACCACCATTTCTGTGATGCAGGAAAGCCCGGTTCCTATACTGTCCGTTCCGGAAAACATCCCGTTCAGGCATTTCTCAAAAGTAGTGTTTGCCACTAACCTGAGTAAAATACCCACCAACGCCGATCTGCATCTTCTCCGCGATTTCCTGAAAGCCTTTGATGCAAAACTTAAAATTCTGCACCTGTACCGGAACAACCTGCAGGTAGCCAGCTTCGACCCTGGTGCGGCCCTGGAGCTGCTGGCAGAAAAGCTGAAAGGTATAGAGATGGAATGCTCGTTTGACATTCAGGATGAAGTGGCCGAAGGCATTCAGCGGTTCATCCGGCAGCAGCAGGCCGACTTGCTGGTGCTTATTCCACAGCGCCACAACTTTATGAGCCGCCTCCTCGACAGGAGTGTTACTGGCAAAATCACAGCGCACCCTCAGGTGCCCCTGCTGGCCCTGCCCGCCGCCACGTTAAGCAATAAGTCAGATAAAAAAGGGGAAGAGGCCGTGGCAGGTTAAGCTTGTATCCTCCTGTTCGCTGCGTTTTACCGATCGTTCCAAATACGCTGCTACAGGGTTTGTCGCAGGCTATTGTGGCCCCGGTAATAGGTAAATCTCTCACTTTGCCGTACTTTTGAAGTATAAAAGCTAGCCACATCGGTGGCTGCTGAGATTATCAGCAGGAATAGAACAGCTGCTAAAGCCACGGCACATTATGGAACCGATCAGATTAAATAAATTCATCAGCGACTCCGGCTACTGCTCACGCCGCGAAGCCGACAAAATGATAGAGCAGGGCCGCGTGACGGTAAACGGAAAGCGCCCGGAGGTTGGTGCTAGGGTTAAGGCCAATGACAAGGTGCGCGTAGACGGAAACCTGCTGGAGGTGGATGACGTGGAGCCTGTGTACCTGCTCCTGAACAAGCCTCCCGGCATCGAAACAACCACCGATACCTCGCAGCGCGACAACATCATCAGCTTTACCAATTACCCGGAGCGCATTTTCCCCGTTGGCCGCCTCGATAAGGATTCCGAAGGACTTATCATCCTGACCAATAACGGCGACATCGTAAACAAGATTCTGCGTGCCGGCAACAAGCATGAAAAGGAATACATTGTTACCGTAGACAAGCCCATTAACCAGGAGTTTGTTGACAGGATGAGTGGCGGAGTTTCTATACTTGGCGTGAACACGAAGAAGTGCTTTGTGGAGCAGCTGGGGCCAAACAAGTTCCGGATCATACTTACACAGGGCATGAACCGCCAGATTCGGCGTATGTGCGAAGCACTGGGCTACGAAGTACACATCTTGCAGCGCACACGCATCATGCACCTGTCGCTGGCAAAGATTCCGCTGGGCCAGTGGCGCAACATGACAGATGCCGAGGTGGCCGAGATGATGCGGCTGGTAGAGCACTCCACCAAAACCGAGGAAGGCTCGACCAACAAAAAGCGCAAAGCCGAAGCAACCGCGCCAGCGATAAGCAGTAAGCCAAAGCCGCGTGGCGGCTTCTCCCCTGCCGGCAAACCCAGCCGTACAGGTGGCGGTGCCAAGAGTGGTAAAAGTGCTGCCGATGGTAAACGCGACAAGTCTAAAAGCTCCACCGGAAGCGGAAGAGGCGCACGAGGCGCAGCAAAGGGTACCACAGGCGGAAGCGGAAGAAACAGAGGTGCATCGGGCAAAAGCGGTGCTGCCAAGGGCGGCAGAAGAAGATAAGCAGGAAATACTGCCTACTTTGCTGCAGCAATAGGTTAAGCTGTGCTTTTCCCTTAATTTTGACCTCACATTTAAATCCGGCGTAACAAAACACGGCAGCGCATACTACATAGTACTGCCACCCAACGCCAAAACACCATGGAACCAAAGCGACTAAATAAATTCATTAGCGACTCGGGCTTTTGCTCCCGCCGTGAGGCTGACCGCCTGATTGAGGAAGGAAGAGTAACCGTGAACGGCAAAGAGCCAGATGCAGGCACAAAAGTTACGCCTAAAGACAAGATAAGGGTAGATGACCAGCTCCTGAACGTGCGTGACGAAGCACCCGTTTTTATGGTACTGCACAAGCCATCGGGCATGTCGGCTACCGATGATATGGGCGTACGCGATAACGTGGTGCGGGCTATTAACCACCCCGCTTCCCTGCACCCTATCGGCAAGCTGGACCGGGAAGATGAGGGCGTTCTGTTTCTGAGCAATGACAACGACTTTGTGAGAAAGCTCTCTAAATCCGATAACAGATTGGAGAAAGAGCTGATCGTGACTGTAAACAAGCCGTTTTCATCGGAGTTCATTTCTAAACTCAGCGAGGCCTGTGCTTCCTTTGTTGATGGAAACCCGAAGAAGGCTGTTGTTAAAAAAGAATCTACAACGAGGTTTAGAATAGTGCTGGAGCCGGGCATGAACCACGGCATCAAGAAAATCTGCGAGGCGCTGGGCTATACAGTTACGTTTCTGCAACGCATCAGAATAGAGAGCATCACCCTTACGAAACTGCAAAAAGGCCACTGGCGCACACTAACCGCACAGGAAGTAGAAAACCTGAAGCAGATTGCCGCTGCCAAGCCTGACAAAGCCGCTAAAGGTAAAACAGACTTCAAAGATTTTAAAACAAGAGGAGCTGCCGGAAAAGACCAGCCAGCTGAGCGCCGTGCCTACCAAAAGCCAGTAAAATCTGGTGCCGCGGAGTTTAGTGGCTCCGGCAAACGCATCGGAAAGTCCAGGCCAGCTGCAACAGGATCGGGAAGCTCCAAAGGTTCTAGAGGTGGTGCCAAGGGTACACCAGACAGAGGGGGCTTTAGAGGCGGAGCCAAAAAAGGAGGCTCTTCCAGAGGAGGCTCCTCAAACCGCTCCCGATAGTTTGACTCAAGTATAAAACAGAACCGCCCGTGCTGCAAAAGGTGCAACACGGGCGGTTCTGTTTTATACGTCACTCTTTACCATTCTGCCTCCCTAGTCCCAGCTTTCCCAGCTTCCCATTTTACCCTGCTGGTAATCGCGGAAGGCCTCGTGAATCTCTTCCTCGGTGTTCATCACGAAAGGTCCGTGGGCTACTATGGGCTCGTTGAACGGCTTGGCGTGCCCGAAAAGTATATAGCTGTTCTCCAGCGCCTCCACCTGCATTTCCTCGCCATCATTGGCAAATTCTACCAGATTCAGCTTCTCCGCTTTCTCGCCGTTTACTTTCACAGAGCCACGCACCACATAGAAGAAGATGTTGCGCTCAGCAGGTACCGAAGTCGTAAAGCTGCCGCACTCCTGCAGTTCTATACTTGCCATGTGGATGTCGCTCAGCGACGGGATCGGCCCTTCGGTAGCGCCCCACTTACCTGACACCACGTGCACGTTCACTTTACCATTGTCTTCGGCTACTGCTGGTATCTGGTCTTTCTGCAGGCCGATATACTTCGGGTCCGTCAGTTTATATTTGGCGGGTAGGTTAAACCACAGCTGAAGTATCTCCATGGGGCCACCCTCTTTCTTAAACTTTTCAGAGGATACCTCCGCATGGATCAACCCACGCCCGGCTGTCATCCACTGCACGCCTCCCGCCTGAATCACGTCCTTGCCTCCGCCGGTATCCTGGTGCATGATATCGCCATCAAGTATAAAGGTCAGCGTCTCGAAGCCGCGGTGCGGGTGCGGTCCGAACGGGAGCCCCCTGTTGTCTGGCTTGTACACCTGCGGCCCATGATGGTTCAGGAACAGGAAGGGATCGATGTAATCGACAGAGTTGGTGGGCAACGCCCGGTAGGTTACCAGGTCATCTATAGGAGCGCTAATGGCCTTATGTATCTTCTTGATTTTTCTCATCTCTCTAATTAATGTAGGTACACTAATTTACAAACCATAAAGGTGCCGCACAAGTTTTATGAAGTTTATACTTTCGGGAGCCTTCCTTTGCTTCTGAAAGTATAAACCTGCCCTGCCCCTCCTGTGTAGCAGGGCCGTTAAGTTAAAATGCCAACTGCTCCCTTGAGGGCAGGGGTGTTTCACTCTGTTAGGTTCTATACTTATGGCGCGAGCGTCCTTACTCTCAAGCTGGTTTTTGGCCATCTGGGCCAGTTGAGTCAGAGACTCAACATTCACTTTAAGACACGAATCCGGAGATCCGCGCCAGCAAACATAGAGTGAAACTACTCTACCATCAAAGGGCGAATTCCTCAAAGCGTAGCTACGCCTCCATACTTCTTTAACTACTTAACTTACTTGCTGGCAAACAAATCAGACGACAGGTAGCGGTCGCCGCGGTCGCAGATGATGCAGACCACTACGCCCTCGTCCAGTTCCTCTATAACTTTAGTGGCCACATGCACGGCGCCGCCGCTGCTCATGCCGGCAAACACGCCTTCCTCGCGGGCCAGCCTCCTGGTCATGGCGGTGGCTTCGTCCTGGCTCACGTCGATGGTGCGGTCCACGCGCTCCGGCTCAAAGATCTTGGGCAGGTACTCTTTGGGCCAGCGCCGGATACCCGGAATCTGCGAGCCTTCCACCGGCTGCGCCCCGATGATCTGCACCTGTGGGTTCTGCTCTTTCAGGTACCTGGATACGCCCATGATGGTGCCGGTGGTGCCCATTGAAGAGACGAAATGCGTTATCTGCCCATTGGTATCGCGCCAGATCTCGGGGCCGGTGGTGCGCACGTGTGCTTTGTAGTTGTCGGGGTTGCCAAACTGGTTCAGCACCAGGTAGCCGCCCTTCTCCACCTGCTCGGCCACGAAGTCTATCGCGCCCTCCATCGATTTTTCGGCTGGGGTAAGTATAACTTTCGCCCCGAAGGCCTCCATTGTCTGCACCCGCTCCTTGGTGGCGCTGGCGGGCATCACCAGATCAATATCCACTTCAAAAAGGCGGGCAATCATGGCTAGCGCAATGCCGGTGTTGCCGCTGGTGGCTTCAATCAGTTTCATGCCAGGCTTAAGTTCTCCACGGTCCAGTGCGCCTTTAATCATACTATAGGCAGCACGGTCTTTTACGCTGCCGCCGGGGTTGTTGCCCTCTAGCTTGGCATACAGTTTAACGCCGGGTTTTGTATTGATATGGGTTAGCTCCACCAGCGGGGTGTTGCCTATAAAATCGAGTAAGGTTGCCATGTTACCTAGATATATTGGATGTGTAAGTATAAATAAGCTGAGGCCTTAATTGTTTTACCAACGCAAGCGTCCGGCAAAAGTATACTTTCGCCTGCATGATGAAAAAACCCGCCAGGTAGAGCTTTTACCCGGCGGGATCTTCCTGTTTATTTTTTCAGTAGTTTCAGTAGCTCCTTGGCTGCACCTTCTGAAGAGGCCGGGTTCTGACCGGTGATCAGCAGCCCGTCTTTGACAACATGCGGCTGCCAGTCGTCCGCTTTCGTGTAGTGACCGCCCAGTTCCTGCAACTTGTCCTCCACCAGGAAAGGCACTATTTCTGTCAATTTTACAGCCTCCTCCTCGGAGTTGGTAAAGCCCGTTACGTTCTTGCCCTTCACAAAGGGCTCGCCGTTCTCGTTCTTCACCTTGGCAAAAACAGCCGGCGCATGGCACACCGCGGCTACCGGCTTCTTCTGTTTGGCAAAGGCCTCGATCAGCTTCACCGACTCGTCGCTCTCGGTCAGGTCCCACAGCGGGCCGTGGCCGCCTGGGTAGAACACGGCATCAAAATCATCAGCTTTTACCTCGCTCAGCTTTTTCGTGTGGCGGAGCTTCTCCTGCAGGGCCTCATCCTGGTTATAGCGCTCAGTGGCCTCAGTCTGGGCTCCAGGTGCCTCACTGCTGGGGTCTACGGGCGGCTCCCCTCCTTCCGGCGAGGCCAGTGTTACCTCCACTCCGGCATCCGACATCACATAGTAGGGTGCGGCAAACTCCTCCACCCAAAAACCTGTTTTCTTTCCGGTGTCGCCCAACTCTGAATGGGACGTTAAGACAAATAATACTTTCATAGCTTGAAGTATGGGTTAAAACTTGTAAATTCTAGTAAGTAGGGGCGCTGGTTCGTATCAGGATGCGCAGCCCCAGGAGATGCTGGTAAGCGGATAAAAGGCGGCTAACTCTAAAAGTTACTGCGCCGCCACACGCCAGATGGTGTTTCCTTCATCGTCGGCCACCAGCAGTGACCCATCCGGCAACTCCGACACGCCCACGGGCCTGCCATACACTTCGTTCTTGCTGGCATCAGCAATAAAACCTTTCAGGAAGTCCTCGTACTGCCCGGTTGGCCTGCCGTTCTGGAACGGCACGAACACGACCTTATACCCTGCAAACTCGCTGCGGTTCCAGGAGCCGTGCTGGCCCACAAAAGCACCGTTTCTATACTTTACGGGAAAGCGGCTTCCGTTGTAAAACTCCAGCCCCAGCGAGGCGGTGTGGGAGCCAAGCGGCACATCCGGCACAATGGTTTTCTGCACCAGGTCCGGGCGCTCGCCTTTGCGGCGCGGGTCAATGTTTTGCCCGAAGTATGCGTACGGCCAGCCGTAGAATGCACCCTCCTTCACGCTTGTCAGGTAATCCGGCACCAGCTCATCGCCCAAACCGTCGCGCTCGTTCACCACGGTCCAGAGGGTGTTGGAGTTTGGCGCCCAGTCCATGCCTACGGGGTTGCGGAGGCCGCTGGCGTAAATGCGCTCGCTGCTACCGTCAGGGTTTATCTCCAGGATTGCGGCGCGGCGCTCCTCCTTCTCCATGCCATACTCGCCCACATTGCTGGCAGAGCCAACCGAAACATAGATTTTAGAGCCATCTGGGCTGGCAATGAGGTTGCGGGTCCAGTGGTGGTTGTAGCCGCCAGCCGGTAACTCAAGTACTTTCTCGCCTGCAGCCGTGATTTTGGTCTGGCCTTCTTTGTAAGGGTAGCGCATCAGGCCATCGGTGTTGGCCACATAGAAATAATTGTTGAGCACCAGCATGCCGTAGGGTTGGTTCAGGCCAGTTATAAACACCTCGCGCATGTCGGGCCTGCCATCCGTGTTCGTGTCGCGAAACAGGGTTATGCGGTTGGCGCTCTTTCCCTCGTCATCCGACTCCACCACAAATATATCCTTATTGGGAGCCACGTAAACCCTGCGTGGGTGCTTCAGGTCGCCGGCAAATTTGGTGACGGTAAAGCCGGCCGGTGCGGTGGGCATTTTGCCTTCAGGCCAGCCAATGGTTTTGCTGCGCTTTTCAGCTTTGTGGGTGGTATCCGGAGCAGGAAGTTGCAGGCTTTGGTTGGTTGCGGTAGCTACGGTATCGGCGTCAGGGTTAAAGTCTACGGCAGTGGTATCGGTATCGGCACCCGTTTCTTCTGTGGTGCGTGCTGATTCGGAGCAGCTGAGTATGGCCATACTTGCAAGTATAGCCCAAAGCGGTGCCTGCCAAATGCGTGTTTTCATAGTTGTGCTGTGTGTTGGTTATAAGTATATGCTGCTATACGGGAGAGCTCGGTGACAAGTATAAGTATACACCGATTGCTCCAGCTATAGGGGCGGCACTCGGTGTATATATTGTACTTGCAGATCAGTCCTTGAAAGCGGTTTTTGTGGCGATGCTTTCCCAGTCGCTCAGGTTCTGCTCTACTTGCTGCAGCTTCTTGCGCACGGCATCAAAAGCGGTCTGGCCCAGCGGCAGGCGCAAGGGCGGGTTTCCGCTGTCCACCACCTGCAGCAGCACCTGTGCTGCCTTTACCGGGTCGCCCTCCTGCTGGCCCGCATAGCCCAGGATGGTGTTTTTAAACACACGCGCCGTTTCCTCATACTCCGGCATCTCCTGCTGTGCATTTTTTATACTTGACCCGGCGAAGTTGGTGCGAAACGGCCCGGGCTCTATAATGCTCACCTTTATACCCAGCGGGGCCACCTCCTGCGCCAGCGCCTCGCTCATTCCCTCCAGCGCAAACTTACTGGCATTGTACACGCCAAACCCCTGCGTGCTCCTGAACCCGGCCACCGACGACATCTGCACAATGTGCCCGCTGCCCTGCCGTCGCAGATACGGCAGCACCGCGTGCGTTACCTGCAGCGCCCCGAAGAAGTTTGTCTCCATCACCTCCCGAAATTCTTTCACCGTAGCCTCTTCCACAGCGCCCAAAAACCCGAAGCCGGCGTTGTTCACCAGCACATCGATGCGGCCCAGGTGCTTCACAGCGGCATCTACGGTAGCCTTTACGCCCTCCGCGTTCGTCACATCCATAATGTAGGCGAAGGTATTACCCGGCGAGATGGCATTGAACTCCTCCAGCTGCCGGTGCTGCCGCACCGTGCCGATTACCTTGTCCCCGCGTTTAGCCACTTCTTCTGCCAGCACTCGCCCAAACCCACTCGATACGCCTGTTATAAACCATACTTTCCCTGACATTTCATTCTTGTTTTGTGTGAGGTCAGGTATACGGTGAGGAGATCAGGAAGTATGCCCCAGGGCACACTCACCGGCAGGATACCAGGAGGTGCTGTTTATTCTTCTTTAGAGTTGCAACGTCAGGTCATGCTTTGTCTGTTTCGCAGGACTTACAGCCACCTTCAGGCCCTGTCACCTTACAGCCACCCATTTCCATGCTTCAGGGTTCCTGTAATTTCACTCAAAACGTATACTTAATGGTATAGATATTTAAAAAAGTTACTGCACCCCAAGCAGGCATTAACGTCCGTTTTCTCAACATCTGGATCAGCTCTGACGCACGGTGCAAGGCTTATAACAGAGTTGGTACGTTATGATAGAGGAAGCAACAATTCAGGAATTAAAATCAGGATTTCGGGGTACACTTATTAAACCCGGAGAAGGCGGCTACGACGATGCCCGCAAAGTATACAACGCCATGATTGACAAGCATCCGGGCCTCATTGCCTATTGCGAGGACGTGGCTGATGTAATTTACGCAGTTAACTATGCGCGTGAGAATAACCTGCTGGTGGCTGTGCGTGGAGGCGGCCATAACGGCGGTGGCCTTGGTGTCTGCGACGATGGCCTGGTGATTGACCTGTCGCACATGGATGGCGTGCAGGTAAACCCGGAGCAGATGACGGTGCGCGTAGAAGGCGGCTGTACCTGGGGTAAGGTAGACCACGCTACCCATGCCTTCGGGCTGGCCACACCAGCCGGGTATATCTCCACCACAGGCGTGGGCGGACTGACACTGGGCGGCGGTATGGGGCACCTCACCCGTAGATACGGCCTCACCATTGATAACCTGCTGGAGGTAGACATGGTGTTGGCAGACGGCAGCTTTATAAAAGCCAGCGACAAAACGCATCAGGATCTCTTCTGGGCCATACGTGGGGGTGGCGGTAACTTTGGCGTTGTTACGTCTTTCCTGTTCAAATTGCACCCGGTTGATGTGGACTATGGTGGCCCGATGTTGTGGGAGCTTGACCAGGTAAAACCCGTAATACAGTGGTACCGCGATTTTATCCTGGAGGCACCAGAAGATATCAACGGATTCTTCGCTTTTCTACAGGTGCCGCCTGTTGAGCATTTCCCCGCTGCCTATCACAACAAATTGGTAGGGGGAATTGTGTGGTGCTACACGGGCCCCATGGATAAAGCCGAAGAGGTTTTCAGGCCCATTCGAAGTATAAAACCTGCACCCGCTATAGACCTGGTAGGCCCTATACCGCACCCGGCGCTGCAAAGCATGTTCGACCCGCTCTACCCGCCCGGGCTACAGTGGTACTGGAAAGCGGATTTTGTAGATGAACTTAGTGATGAGGCCATTGACCGCCACATCGCGAACGCACGAAAATTACCAACCCCGCTCTCTTCCATGCACCTTTACCCGGTAAACGGAGCGGCGCATGAGATAGACAAGGCAGCGACGGCTTTCAGCTACAGAGACGCCAACTGGGCAGAAGTGATAATTGGGGTAGACCCTGACCCGGCTAACAATGAAAAGATAACCAACTGGGCTAAAAACTACTTTAATGACCTGCACCCTTACTCAGCCGGAGGTGCTTATGTAAACTTTATGATGGAGGAAGGTGACGAGCGCATCAGGGCCACTTACCGCGACAACTATGAAAAGCTCGCCCACCTCAAGTACAAGTATGATCCCAATAACCTGTTTAAGGTAAACCAGAACATAAAACCACTCGCCACCGCATGACGCGCGGCAGCCATATTAAAACTGACAGACGATGCCATACCTATTAATTAAACACGAAGTAGCGGATTTCGACCACTGGAAAACCATGTACGACAAACATAAGTCCGCCCGCGACCATGCTGACCTGCACGAGCTGCACCTGTTTCAGAACACCTATAACCACAACGAGGTAATCGTACTTTTTGAGGCTAAGAGCGAGGGGAAAGTATTGGAGTTTATGGAGTCGAAGGACCTGGAGCAGGCCATGAAGGGGGCAGGCGTGCTCGGCACACCGGAAATGCGTATCCTGCGGGAGGTTTCCTGACCAGCTTGTTTCGCGGCTCCGGTACGCAAGCTTCATGTATACTTTACAAGCGTACCAGAGCTGCAGAAAACACTACGCCTGCAGGTTCATGATGGCTGCAAAGCGTTGGGATGCCGTTATAAAGCTGATAAAAGCGCAAAGGCTGGCTATCTCGGCTTCTGATAAAGCTTCGCGCAGTAAATCAAAATGGGCCTCGGATATAGACAGGTGATCCAAGGCGAAAAGCTCCGCAAAGGCCGTGGCGTAACTTTCGCGCTTGTCTGCCTTCACCTCGCTGGGTTTGCCCTTTGCCATGCAGTATGCGCACTGGTTCCCAAAAGCCAGCGTCCGGCGCACCTGCTCCAGCAAAGCTGCGTCTAAGCCAGAACTTTTAAAAAGTGCGTTTTCCAGTTCATCCCAAGCCATTAAAATATTGGGGTTGTGCCCGAGTAACTGTGCGAAAGGAGTTGCTCCTTCCTCTGAGAATCTGATTCTAGTTGCCATTGTTTTTTTACACAAAAATATGGCCTGGTGTGTATCTTTGGCTTTCGAATCAAAGCTTCTGCAGTCGCAAAACCTTTGAATTGAGGTTTCTGCGCACCATATACTTTCGATAATGGAGATAGATAAACTGAACTGGGCCATACTTACCGTTTTACAGGAAAACAGCAGGCTTTCTTTCGCTGAGATCGGCAGGCAGGTAGGCCTCTCCGCCCCTGCCGTGGCCGAGCGTGTGCAGAAGCTGGAGGATGCCGGCGTAATTAAGGGCTACGGCGTTTCGCTGGACCTCGGAAAGCTGGGCTATGCGTTGCAGGCGCTCATCTCCTTTAAAGCACATGCAGGCAAGCTCCCTCGCTTTCTGAACCTCCTACAGAGTATGCCGGAGGTAAGGGATTGTTACCGGGTTACGGGCAGCGAGTGCCTGGTGATAAAGGTGGCCGTGCAGCTGGCGCAAGACCTGGAGCAGCTCATTAACCTGTTTGTGGAGTATGGAGAACCCACCACCTCCGTTATCCTTTCCAGCCCCGTTAGCACTAAACCGGTTACGGAACAGGGCTCAAGTATAAAAGCATAATCGTTGTGAGTTCACCCATCCGTAAGATCATCCACGTAGATATGGACGCCTTTTTCGCGTCGGTGGAGCAGCGCGATAACCCCGAGCTGCGCGGAAAACCTGTGGCCGTGGGTGGATCCAGGGCCAGGGGCGTGGTGGCCGCCGCCAGTTATGAGGCCCGCAAGTATGGCGTTCATTCGGCACTGGCCTCCAAGATCGCGGCCCAGCGCTGCCCGCACCTCATCTTCGTGAAAGCCCGCTTTGATGTGTACAGCGCCGTGTCGCGGCAGATCCGGGAGATATTCCATTCCTACACCGATCTGGTGGAGCCGCTCTCGCTGGATGAAGCCTACCTGGACGTGACGGAGAACAAGATCGGCATGCCCTCGGCCACCATCATCGCTCAGGAGATCAGGAAAAAGATTTTTGAGGAAACCGGACTGACCGCTTCAGCAGGCGTTTCCTATAATAAGTTCCTGGCCAAGATTGCCTCTGACATGAACAAGCCCAACGGCTTCACGCTCATCACACCCGACAAGGCGGAGGAGCTGGTGGCAGGTCTGGTGATCGAGAAGTTCCATGGCATAGGCAAGGTAACGGCAGCCAAAATGCAAAGTTTGGGCATCCTGACTGGGGCGGATCTAAGGGAAAGATCGGAAGAGGAACTGGTGCGTAACTTTGGCAAGGTGGGCCGTTATTATTACCGCATTGCCCGCGCCCAGGACGAGCGCGAAGTACAGCCGCACCGCATCCGGAAATCCATTGGCTCGGAGCGCACCTTTGACGTGGACCTGACCGAGGAGCAGGACATGCTGGACCGCCTGCAACACCTGGCCGAAGAGGTGGCGCAGGACATGTCGCGACTACAGGCCAGCGCCAAAACCGTGACGGTGAAGATCAAATACTTTGACTTTACCCTGAACACCCGCAGCAAAACTTACCTGGGAGAATTCACCTCTGCCGATGCCATTTACACGATTGCCCGAGATTTGCTGCGAGCACCCCAGCTACCGGCTTACCCCGTGCGCCTGCTCGGCATCTCCGTCTCCAGCCTCACCTACCAGCACGACAAGCTCCGTGAGGGGTATCAGCTGACGCTAGAGTTGTAGCCGGAGGTTTTTCAACTGAGTTCTGTTGTAAAGGAATTAGAGCAGTTCATTTTTCGAGGCACCTACCCTTAAAACAGGGAAGGAGGACTGCAGCTGATTATCCAACCGCCCCTGCACCTCCTTGTTTAAGTATAGGAGTCCGGTTATTATTTTAGAGAAGCGCTAGCTTTGTTACTACTACCTCTAATTTGGCAGGTGTAAACCCACCCCTACCCCTCCGAGGAGGGGAATTATCCAACCACCCCTAGCCCCTCAGAGCTACGCTCGCTACCTTCGAACTCGCGTTCTCGGTAGTCTAAGGAGGGGAGTTTCACCTCTCCCCAACCCTTTCCTAAGAACAGGAGAGGGAGCCCGGCTCAAGCTCCGTCAGCTGAGGCTATCGAATCTATTTCCAGTCTTTGGGTTGAGCGCCTATGCGAGTTTTTCCGGTGCCCGTGAGGGCATTGCGACGCAGGAGCAAAGGAAAAGCTCCCAGCGCGATGCCCAAGGACGAGCCCTCCCGGGCTGGAGGGAGCCAAAGTCAGAGGTGAAACTTTGAACTCGTAAGACTGAGGATAAGCAGAGGCTAGAAAGGATAGCTTGTGTCAAGCTGCGGGAAGCAGCGGCTATGGAAGTATAAAGTACGGCTCACGCGGATTTGGAAATCCGCGGCAGAGAGGTTTCGGACTGGGATGTCCGGAACAATGGTAGCGGCAAGTATAAAAGTATGGCCAAAGTATGGGGTATGGCTTTCCAAGCCAGTTGCGTTACAAACTCAACACCATAAAAGGACACAAGTCGGAAGATTTGCGCCAGTAGGTGTAGAATGACATAAACGAACACTTGCGCCAGAGAGTCAGCAACCAGATAACTATTTACCCTTCCTCGCCAGCTGCACCACTAAACCAGCAATTTCCTCCGGCTTCTCCTCCTGCAACAGATGGCTTGCCTCCAGTTTATGCGCAAAAGGCAAATTAGCAGCCTGCAGTATTTCTTCGCCGTATCGATCAAAACTGAGACCGGGGTCTTGGGTGCCCCAAATAACCTGTATCGGGTGTGGCACATTTTCCACCGCTTGCATACACAAACTCCTAAAATCCTCCGATTTCTCAAATTGCCGCATGATCTTCAGAAAAGCTGCCCCATCATCCTGCCGCTTAAGCAAATCGATATAAGAATAAATTTCTGCTTTCGGAATGTCATCGGCATGCGCAACCGCCATTTTGGTGAAGCCGACATACCAGGTGGTGTGGGTAAGTGCTATTAACTCGGCCTCCCCCAGCAGCGGAACTTCAAAAGGACGCATGGGCAGGGGCTTTTTAAAATTTACCACGTCAATCCAGGTGTTCAGAATAGTCAGCGAAAGTACTTTTCCCTTGTTCTCCGCAGCCAGGGCAAAGCCAATTGGCCCTCCTATGTCATGCACTACCAGGTGGAATTTCTCAATGCCTAATACCTCGGTAGCCTTGGCCAAAAAACGGGCAAAACCGGGAAAGGTATAATCAAAATCTTCAGGTCTGTCAGAGAGGCCGAGGCCGGGCAGGTCCACACAGACGCCACGCATACCTTTGACTGCCAACTCCTTTATTACCTTGCGGTATAGAAACGAGGAAGTAGGTACCCCGTGGATGCAGAACACCACCTCCCCTTCTCCTTCGTCCAGCACAAAGGTTTTCACCCCATCCACGTTGATGTATTTACCTGCGGCCTCATGCACTTCTATCACATCCGCCACTTCTTTGTCTGTGCTCATAGCTTTATCTTTTTTAACTCGCTGATTCTTCCTCCATAGCATTTTTGTAGTCTATCACCGCTCCGATGAGCGAGGCTTGTACAAACGTTTGTGGAGTGTTGCCCAGATGCTCCCCGGTTTCAGGGTCACCTTCTTCTGGCATCAGCCCCACATCATTCATAAAAGCGAGTGCTGCGTGCAATGTATCTTTAAACTTTTGCCATTCTTTCCGCATCACCCAGTACTGCGCCACCCAAAGCGTGCCAGCCAGAAAAGCACCTTCTTCGCGGGCGTCTGTATCTACCAAGTGCCGGCGAAAGAGGTTGTTGTGGCAATGATCGCGTTCGAGCACTTCGATCGTCTTCAGCACCTCCGGGGTATCAGCATCGGTGTAGGCCCAGATCGGGAAAAGTATGGCGCTCACATCCACCGCCTCAGCGCCGGCATAGGCAGCGTAGGCCCCCTCCGGCGTAAGGCAGTTCTCCTGTACAAATTCCCGGATATCGGCTGCAGCTTGACGCCACCGCTGTTGCTGCGCTTTATCCTGGCTGTGTTCAGCGATGAATTCCAGGCTGACGGCCGCCACTACTTTGCTGGAAGTATAATGCAGCTGCTGCGTCTCCTCCCAGAGGCCATGGTCTTTTTCTTGCCAGTGATCAGCCAGGTAATCGGCTAGCATACTTACCAGTTCCCAATGCTCACGGGTCTGGAAGCGGTTGTAGATGAGCTTGGCCGAAAGCAGTACGTTACTGATGGCGTCAAGCTGCAGCTGGTCATTAGCGTCGTTTCCAATACGGATGGGCAGGCTTCCCTCATACCCACGTAAATGCTCGATGAGGCGCTCGCCTGGAGCAGGCTTTTTATCAAGAGTAAAGAACGGCACCACTGGTTCCTTCACCCCATGCAGGGCATCGCAGAGAAAACTCAGAAAGCGCCGCTCTTGCTCCCCGTCTGAGCCGGCGCGGGTAAGGGCGCTGGAGATCATGGCGGCATCACGCAGCCACACATAGCGGTAATCCCAGTTTCGGTTGCCTCCGGGCACTTCTGGCAGCGAGGTGGTGCCAGCGGCAATAATGCCTCCGTTTTCGGCATATGTCATCAGGCGAAGCACACGCAACGAATTACGGACCTCCTCTTCGTACGGGCCGTGGTAGGTGATGTGGCTGCTTACCTCCTGCCACTCTTCGCGCGTTTTAGCAAATGCCTGCTCTAGCACATCCCCGCTTGCTTCCAGTTGGGCTTCGCTAAGTATAAACCAAGCGTTTTCACCGGCAGGTACCTCACAGATAATTTCGTTTTCATTGATCTCCAGAGGATGCGAGGCATACAGGAAAAGCATGTTATTTATACTTACCCCGCCGCCGCTAAGCATCTGCAGCTGCGGCTCCTCGAAAGTATAATCAGGGCGAGGGGAAAGGACGACACGAAGTATGGCAGGCGCTTTGGAGAGCCTTCGGCAGATGCCGTTGAAGTTCGCGCCCATGGGCATGAAGTCCTCCACCTGCAGTTCTCCGGCTTCGCACCTAAGTATGGTTTGCAGCATGGTGCTATCGTTGTGGTAGGCGCGGGATACAAAATCCAGACCCGGGGCTTCTATTTGCCAGCTCCCACCCAACTGAGGGTCAAGCAGGCTGGCAAACACGGCAGGTGCGTCGAAACGGCGGGGGCAGTACCACACCACGCTCCCCTCCTTGGAAACATAGGCGCAGGTACGGCGATCCCCGATCAGGGCCAGGTCACGGATGTTAGTTTGTCTGACAGTCATGAGCTAAAGCAGCGCTGTTGCGGCTGTTAGCTTCATACGAAACAAAGGCGCTGTGTGGTGAGGATGCCATTAAAGTATAAACTACACCTGCCTGCTTGAGCCAAGACAAAGTATAGCTTACACGAACAGAAACTTACACTGTCGTTCGAGGAAGCACTGCATTCAGGCTATCGATCAGCTCTTCTAAGGAGGTCATTTTATCCAGTGCTTCCTTTGTCAGCAGAATCTCTACCTCTTCCCCTTGCAGGGCTACCAACGGGAATTTGTTGTATACTTGACCGTGCGGCCACTCGTTTTTGTAAACAAACCTTACCTCCAGGGGTAATTGCTTAACATAACTTTCCCACTCCGGAAAAGCAGTAAAGTTGCCGTAAGTCAGGGAGCAGAGGCTGCAAGGGTATGTTTTGGGAGAAACGATCTTGTGCGTGAAATCAACCAGCTTGTTAAAGAAGCCCGTTTCGGCGTTATAGACAAAAAGCAATGTAGGTGCCATGGGTCAGGTTTTTCGGTAGGATACAAAGGAGTGATAGAAAACCAGCAGATAGCCCAGCGCCAGCATGCTGTGGAAAATCAGCAAGTTATACTCGGCCTCCGCCACGCCCCAGGCCGCAACAACCAGGAACAGCAGCCCTAGCCCCCCCTCCAGGTAAGTAGTTACAGGCATTTTCAGGCTGAGGTACAGGTTTTGCTGCCATTTGTGTTGCCGCCCCTCCAGGTTAAACTTCGGGGTTCGGATAAACGCTGACTTGCGGCCGGTCCAGCCTTCCCACACCGCCACGGCATTGTGCAGCGCCATGCCCATCGACACGGCCAAAAACAAAGGGTAGTATAGTAGAAATCCCCTTACACGATTTATATTTGTAGACTTGCCTAAGAAATTTGCCTGAAAGTATACCAGGCTGATCACCAGAAAACTCAGGAGCATGACCGCCCCGGCCCTGAAGACCACCTCCGGCAGCAGACTGTTCACCTTACCCCAAAGCAGGGGTACACTCGCCAGCGAGGCCAGCAGCACCGCCACAAACACCGAGCTGTTGAGTAGGTGCGCCAGGGCGTGGTACTTGGTCTGCAGGCTTTTTGGGGATCGCAGCACGGCCCCCAGGTGCTTCACCGCCGACTCGGCACCACCTTTGGTCCAGCGGAACTGCTGCGATTTCAGGGCGCTCATGACAGGCGGCAGCTCCGCTGGCGACTCCACCTCGGGCAAGTATAAAAACTGCCAGTCCTTCAGTTGGGCGCGGTAGCTCAGGTCCAGGTCTTCGGTCAGGGTATCGTCTTGCCAGTTGCCGGCGTCCAGGATGGTGGTTTTGCGCCACACGCCCCCGGTACCGTTAAAGTTGATAAACGCTTGCTGGCTGTTGCGCCCCACCTGCTCCACGAAGAAATGCGCATCCAGGGCCAAGGCCTGCAACCGTGTAAGTATGGAGTACTCCTTGTTCAGGTGGGTCCAGCGGGTTTGCACCATGCCCAGTTTCGGGTTGGCAAAGTATGGGATGGTCTTTTGCAGAAAATCAGGCTGCGGTGTAAAATCAGCGTCGAAAATGGCGATGAACTCCCCTTGTGCCAACGCCAAACCATACTTTAAAGCACCCGCCTTAAAGCCCGTGCGGTCGGGGCGGCGGATGTGCTGCAGGTTCAGGTGCGGGTATTGCCTTGTCTTCCCCCGTATGAGTTCCGTGGTTTTATCGTCGCTGTCGTCCAGCAGCTGAATTTCCAGCTTATCGGAAGGGTAATTCAGCTTCGCCACCGAATCGATCAGGCGCTCCACCACATACTTCTCGTTGTAAACCGGCAATTGCACCGTTACAGCAGGCCATACTTCTGGGGCAGGCGGCGCCTCTCTTCTTCCATGTCTCCGGAACCGCCGGAACCGGTATAGCAAATGCGCCTGCGCCACGCTGTACAAAAGTATGAACAGCATGGCCAGGGCATAAACAACAACACAAACAATAAGTATAAATTTCATTAACTAAGTACCTTAACAGAATCATTTCCCGTGAGCACAGGGATGTCGGTGATGCGGCCCTGCTCCGGCCCGTTCTCCAGTTTCAGCACGCCACGGGGGCATACGCTGGCACAGATGCCGCAGCCCACGCACGAGGCCCGCACGATGTTCTGCCCACGCTGCGCATACCAGCGCACATCGATGCCCATCTCGCAATAAGTGGAGCAGTTACCGCAGGAGATGCATTGCCCGCCGTTGGTGGTAATGCGAAACCGGGACTTGAACCTTTGTATCAATCCAATGTAGGCGGCCAGCGGACAGCCAAAGCGGCACCACACGCGGTTGCCCATCAGTGGGTAAAAGCCTACGCCCACCACACCAGCAAAAGCAGCCCCTATCAGGAAGCCGTACCACTGGTGCAGCACGTCCGTAGACTGCCGAAGCAGCGCAAACTCCGTGAAATAATTGGCAATGGTAAGTATGGTGATACCCGTGATGAACACCAAAATAGGATACACCATCCAGCGCTCCACTTTCCAGGCTTTCAAGGATTTGTCGGAGAGGTGGCGGTAGGGGTCGCCGGCGGTTTCGGCGAGGCCACCACAGCCGCACACCCAGCTGCAGTACCAGCGCTTGCCATAGAAGTAGGTGAACACCGGCACGGCCACCAGGATCAGCAGAATACCCCAGATAAGCATAAACATGCCCAGGCTGCCGCTGCCCAGCATGCTGGCCACACTGTACTCAAAGAAGAAATCGTAGTCGAGGGGCCAGATGTTTTTGAAATCGTACCAAGGCTTGTTGAGCAGCACCAGGACCTCTGGGATAAGGAAGGCAAAGCTCAGCTGGAAAAACATAACCGACGCGGTGCGCAGCAGCTGGTAATTGTTGCCGCGGTACCTGCGGAACATGCGAACGCCCATCACAAGTATAGCCAAAGTATAAATGGTGCCGTACAAGAACCACTGGCTGGCCGGCCCTCCCGACAGCGCATGACTCAGCGGGTCCACGAGCAGGGTCCAGTTCACAATGTACTCCGGGAACCAGTACAGCAGCATGTACACCAGTATCAGGTACGCGCCCAGGCTGATGCCGACAACACCCCGCGATTTGTTGGAGGAGAACATGATACCGTTGTTTTTGATGCCTTCCGGCTCACCTTTATACTTTGGCAGGATGTAGAAGAGCGCCCCCGCTGCCCCCAGCACTACGGTAAGCAGCAGTAAAAGCAGCTTGTTGTTTTTCACGAATCCCTCGCTGGCAACTTTGGCAAGGGTAAAGGCATAATCGTCCCAAATCACCCGGTCCCATTGCTGGCTGTTTTTCTGCTTTTCGTTGTAGGCATCCAGGTAAGAATTAAAATCGGTGGCAAAGGCAAAGCTGGACGAATAGGTTTTGCCCAGCATCGGCTGTAGCTCCTGTCGCAATACCTCCACGTGCTCCTGCTTCACCGACTGCGCCATTTCCGGCTCCGACAGCTCGAAACGCCCCATAAAAAGCAGCGCGTTAAAAGTGAGCAGCGCCAGCAGGAACATACCCAGACCTATACCTTGCAGTGTTTTCATCTTTATAATTTCCCGTCCCCATCCCCTAATGTAAAGAGGCAGCGAGGTTTCGTTCTAAACTTTTTCTGCCGTAAGCTTCCAGCTTGTGGCAATGTTTGAGGCAAGTTTTAAACTTGCGTGTGTAACTACTCCTTTGTATTAAAGCTGCTTCGGGCATCTGGGTCCGAAGCTATTCCTACTGCGGACGTCCACGTCCGTGTCAATGTTCATTGGGACATGGATGTCCCCTTCAGATAGCTTCCGAACCCGGAGGTCCGAAAGAGCAGATTTTATGTTCATGTGCTACAGCCCCAAGAGGGCCGCCAGCATACCTTTTTTCTTTTTCTTCTCCGGCTCCAAGTTTGTGCCGAACTGCCGGTTATAAGCCTGCAGCATTTCATAATTGTGCTTTGCATAAAACTCCGGATCGAACAAAGCCTCCTGAAGTTTTACCAACACCTCCTCCACCGTCCGGTTCTCCTTGAGCGCCCTGTCAAAAAACTCGTGGCGCAGGCGCAGGCCGAAAGCGTTTACCCCGTGCAGTCTCTTGTCGGTTCCGTTAAAAACAGCCCGGAAGGCAATTTTCCCACTTTCATGCTCCCAATAGAATGATGCCACCGGTTCCTCCCAGGTGTTGGGTACCATGCCATAGGTCTGGTACTCGATGTCGAAAAACTTGGCAGAGTTGAACCAGGGGCCGGGGTTATACTTCACAGGCTCGTGGGTAAGGTTGTGCGCCAGCGTTTCGCCGTGCATGCGGCCGGTGTACCACACCTGTTCTACACTCTGCCTGTTAGGCAGCGGCACACGGTACTCGGCACAGTCGCCGATGGCAAACACGTTGGGGATATTGGTGGCGAAATGCTCATTCACCAAAATGCCTCTGTTTATCTCCAAAGCCGTGTTGCGCACCAGCTCAATGTTTGGCCTCACGCCAACCGCCAGCCCTACAAACTGGCAGGGAATTTCTTCTCCGGATGCGGTTACAACGGCTCTTACGCGGCCGGTCCCATCGTCCAGCAACTCCTTCAGCTCTGTCTGCAGGCGCAGGTCCACGTGGTGTTCCCGCATGTGGCGCATCACCAGCTCCGACTCTTCTTTCGGCAAAACATGCTCCCAGAAACCCGCCTCCCGCACCAGAAACGTAACAGGTAACTTCCGGCTCAGCAGCATCTCGGCCATCTCTACCCCTATCAAACCTCCGCCTACTACCACGGCACGCTGGCAGCTGGCGGTACTTTCGTTCATTTTCTGCAGGTCCTGATAGCTGTACAGCCCCTGCACCCCCTGCAGCTCCTGCCCTGGCCAGCCGAACATATTCGGTTTAGAGCCCAGCGCCAGAATCAGGATATCATACTTTATCGGCTCCTGTTGCTGTAGCTGCAGTTCTTTTTTTCCGAAATCTATACTCGTCACCCAGCCATGCACGAGCTGGAGGCGGTTTTTCTCCCAGAACCAGTCCTCGTAGGGCTTGGTGTGCTCATACTTCATGTGGCCCATGTAGATGTACATGAGTGCGGTGCGGGAGAAAAAATGCTCGGTTTCGCCGGAGATGATGGTGATCTGCGCCTCGCTGTCGCGTTTTCGGAGATGGCGCGCGCAGGTAACACCCGCAATGCCGTTGCCGATGATCACGATGCGGCGGCCCTTCGTTAGGATGCAAAAATCACCTGTATGTACGCTATCTTTCATGCAATTGCCTACTCCTGTTTACGCTAGCAAGCTCGTGGTTGTCTATTATTGATGTGGTCAAATTTACCTCCATTTTACGGATGCGCCTACACCTTTCCGACAAAAGGCTACCAACCA
The DNA here is from genome assembly GCF_026241195.1 of Pontibacter anaerobius. Classification (GTDB taxonomy): domain Bacteria; phylum Bacteroidota; class Bacteroidia; order Cytophagales; family Hymenobacteraceae; genus Pontibacter; species Pontibacter anaerobius. The sequence continues at coordinate 276,032 of NZ_JAPFQO010000006.1, read as the reverse complement.
TCGGCAAAAGGGTGCAAAAAGGAAGTTGCTGGCTAAATCGGAAATTCTGAACAATTAACGGATATTTGTGTAAAGTATAGAAGTGAAGTCTGCCTACGCACATACCGCCGTTTTACTCTTCACCCGCACCTCTGCCGAGGAGGCGCAGGCAAAACGCTTCTGCCGTAGTCGCCGCAAAAGCGAGGCTATTGCCATCGGCTTGATCAAACGCAGCCGGGACCTGGTGCAACAGGCAGGGCTTCCGCTCCTCCTTATCGACTCTTCCAGGCAGCAGGGCAGTTCATTTGGAGAGCGACTGCAGCACGCGTTCCGACAGGCCTTTGCACAGGGTTACGAGAAAGTGATCTGCCTGGGCAACGACACCCCGGGCCTGACACCGGCCACCCTGTTGTCCGCTGCCGATGCGCTGCAGCGGCAGGATTTCGTGTTCGGGCAGGCAACCGACGGCGGCGTTTACCTGATGGGCATGCACCGCCATACTTTGCCGCAACTCGATTTCTCGGCCATCACCTGGAACACCCCGCTGGTTTTTGAGGAGCTCTGCCAGCAAACGGCCGCTGCCGCCACAGCCATACTTGCCCCCATACTTGCCGATGCTGACACCGCCGGGGATGTGATGGCCCTGAGTGCCCAGCGTGAGTTGGGTAGTTTCTCCGACTGGCTACGTAACCTGCTGCTTTCCTTCAGGCCGTACGTTATACTTTATACTTCCTGCACACCACAGGCTATACCTGCTGCCACTAGTTTGCGTGGCCCTCCCCTTAGCTGATCCTTCACAGACATTAAAGGCTAAAGGCGCTCAGGTATACTTTATACTTCGGGCTGCACTGCCTTTTTTTACTTCATCAGCTAACAAGGCTACTAATTTACATGCGATTTCTTTTACTCACACTTGGGTACTTACTGCCCATGGCTGCTGCGTTTGCGCAAGGGGCGATAGAAGTAACGGTGCTGAACCCGAAACTGGAGCCAGTAGCGGATGTGCAGATTTCAGCCATTAATGAGGCGATTGGCTTCAGCGCCACCCGCACCACCAACAGCAAGGGCATCGCCACGTTCAGCGGTCTGAATACCGCCGGCAGCTATACTTTGCTTTCCGCGGAGAACGAGACTTATACTTTTGTGTCTTCGGAGCCAGTCACACTGCGGTCAAATTTTAAACGCACCGTAACGCTGGTGCTGCCCTTCCGGCGGGAGGTGGATCTGCAGGGAATAACGGTGTATGCCCCCAGCGCCACCCGCATCAACCTATACAATGCCGAGGTGTCGTCGGAGATGCGGATTTCGGAGATCAGGGAAATGCCGGTGGAAGGCCGTGATGTGTCCAGGGTGCTGTTCCGGCTGCCCAACGTGACGCAGGCCACGGGCTTTTTCCCGGAGGCTCCCAATGTAAGTATAAACGGTGCTAACTCCCTGTTCAACAACTACCTGATCGATGGCCTCGACAACAACGAGCAGTTCCTGGGCGGAACGCGCTTCAACACGCCTGTTGGCTTCGTGCAGAACGTGTCGGTGCTGACGAACAACTACTCCGTTGAGTTCGGCAACACTGGCAATGGTATCATCAACATCACCTCGCGCTCCGGCAGCAACGAGCTGCAGGGCGAGGCTTTTTTCCTCACACGCCCCGGTTTCCTCGACGCCTCCTCCCCCTACGCCCAGCGCGATCTGTCGGGTAACCAGGTGAAGGACGGTTTTCAGCGGTACCAGGCGGGCTTCGGCGTGGGCGGTCCCATCATCAAAGGACAGACGTTTTACTACCTCAACTACGAGCATACCACCGACCAGAAGGATAACCTGCTGAGCAGTCCGGCTTTGGGTGTGAGCGAGACGGTGCGGGGCAAGAACTACTTCAACTACCTCTCCGGTAAGATAGACCACTATTGGAGCGACCGCTTCCACTCAGCTATCCGGGCAAATGTGGGCGTTGTGGGCATCGGGCGGCAGGCCGGCGGCTTAACGGGAGGGCTTAATTTCCCGTCATCGGCCAGCGACCAGGTGCGCAACTCGCTCAACCTGGCCAGTACCAACGTGTATACTTCCGGCAACCTGACGCTGGAGACCAACCTGCAGTACGCCCGCTTCCGCTGGGATTATGCCGCCCCCGACAACCCTACCAGTCCCGATGTGGCGGTGGCCGGACCTACCGGGGAGACAGTGGCCGTGCTGGGCCACCCAGGCTACGCCTTCGAAAGTATACAGCACACCCTGCAGGCGCAGCAGAAAGCCACCTGGAGCCAGGGCAGCCATACCTTTAAAGCCGGTGCTGAGTTCCTGAGCACCGACCACGAACTGTTTGGCGGCGGCAACCCCAACGGCAGCTACCGTGTGCAGCTCACGCAGGCGCAGCTGGATGACCTCCGCGCAGCCAACCCGGGCACGAGCCTAAGTATAAACGATATTCCTGCGGATGCTTTGGTGACGAATTACGCCGTGGAACTGCGCCCGACTTCGTTTGGCAAGCGGCAGAACATTTACAGCCTCTACTTTGAGGATCAACTCCAGGCTACCGACCGCCTCAACCTGACCCTCGGCCTGCGCTACGACTACGATAACCTATCCAAAGGTGGCGGCAGCGATAACGGCGATTATAACAACCTGGCCCCGCGCCTGAGCTTTAACTACCAGCTCACGCCAAACAGCTCCGTCCGGGGTGGCTTTGGTTTGTTTTATGATAAGGTTTTGTACGCCATTTACAGCGACGCCCTGCAGCAGAACAACAACTCCGAGGCCTTCAAGAAACAGCTTTCATACTTTGTGGAGCAGGGGATTTTACCGGCTGGCACCAGCCTGGACCAGGTGACTTTCAACGGCAACCTGACGGTGGGTCAGAGCAACAACGCGGGTCTACCCTACGGCTACCTGCAGGGGCCCCCGGTGGAGAGCTTTGCAGGGCAGCGCAACCTGTTCAGCAACGAGCGGCGTATCCTCAACCCCAACGGCTACGACAACCCTTACACGCAGCAGTTCTCGCTGGGCTACCAGCTGCAGATGGCCACGAACAAGCTGTTTTACATGGACCTGGTGTATAACCGAGGCCGCAACCTGTTCCGCACCGTTAACCTGAACGCCCCCGCCGCCTGGGACTACGACCGCAGCCTGCAGGAAGGCATCGCCCGCAGCAGCGCCTGGGCCGACGAGACGCGGCCACTGCCGATCTATGGGGACTATGCCATCATTGATGGGGAGCGAGTGGAGGGCGTGGCGCGCAATCTGGTGATGACCGAAACGAAGGGAAAGAGCAATTACTACGCTGCCAGCTTCAACCTGCAGAAGGACAAAGCCGACGATCAGTTCTCCTATCGCCTGATTTATACTTTGTCTTACCTGGAGAACAATACCGAGGACATCAATTTCCGGGCGATGGATGCCAACAACTTTGAGGCCGAGTGGGGGCCGAGCATCAACGACCGCCGCCACGTTATCAACGCCATTTACAACTACTACCCGCTGCAAAACCTGACGCTGACGGTGACGGCGTTGCTGCAGAGCGGCCAGCCCGTCAACCGCATCCCGGATGCCGCAAAGTATAAAGTGGTAAACCGTGATGGAAGTCCGGTATTAGATGCCAGCGGCAACCCAATCTTTACCAACGACCTGAACGGCGACGGCTCCGCTTTCGGGGATGCCTACGTGGGCAACTCGGACCGTCACCCCGGCGAGGGACGCAATTCCGACCGCTTGCCTTGGTCCAACACCTTCGATACAAGCGTGCAGTATTTCATACCTTTCGGGGCGGATAGAGAAAATGGCCTGGAAATCCGCGCCGATGTGTTTAACCTGTTCAACGCCGAGAACCTGAGCGGTTACAGCAACAACGCCACCCAGAGCAACCAGATACAGGCGGGGCCGGCCAGCAGCGGCCTGTTGGTGCGGAGAAACGCAGCCCCGCCACGGCAGTTTCAGTTTGGGGTAAGGTATATTTTTTAGTTAAAAAGTTAGAAAGTTGAATTAACAGATGAGCAGCGCATTTCTCTGCCGCAAGTTTTCAACTTGTGGCTTACGATGGTGTTGAGTTTGCAACTCAACTGGGCCAGAGGCCCAAAAATAGCCGGGCACAAGCGAGGACGCTTGCGCCATGGATGGCAGTTTACAGCAGCTATACTTACTTGAGAAACGCATTTGAAAACTTGCCCCATGCACAGCCACAAGTTACGCTCACGCTAAACTTGCGGCAGAAAAGAGTAAAACCATGAAACACACAAGTATACTTTTACTACTCCTCACCCTCCTGCTTAGCGGTTGCGAAAACAGCGATCGGCCAGAACAACTAAACGTGCAGCAGGCCGAGTGGGCAAGTATAGAGCAGGCCGCCAGAGGCACCACTGTGGAGATGATGATGTGGCAGGGCGACCCGCTCATCAACAAGTACATGCAGGACTATGTGAAACCGCAACTGCAGGTGCAGTACGGCATCACCCTGAACATTTCCTCCGGGCAGGGCAAGGACATTGTGGGGCTGGCTTTGGGTGAGAAGGAAACCGGCAAAGAAACCGGAGAGATGGACGTGGCCTGGATCAACGGGGAGACTTTTTACCAACTGCGCCAGCTCGATGCGCTTTACGGGCCATTCACCAACCTGCTACCCAACAACCAGTACGTGAACTGGCAGAACCCTTTCATCGCCCAGGATTTTCAGCAGCCGGTGAAGGGCATGGAAGCGCCCTGGGGCAATGTGCAGCTGGCCTTCATCTACAATGCGGATAGAGTACAAAATCCGCCTGCTTCTTTTGAGGAGCTGGAGACCTACATTAAAGAAAACCCCGGCACTTTCACCATCCCCAACGAGTTTACCGGCATGACTTTGCTAAAATCCTGGATGATCGCCTTGGCTGGGAAAGGAGAACTAGCCGGTGCGTTTGATGAAGCCAAGTATGAAAAGTATAGCCAACAGCTCTGGCAGAAGCTCAACACACTGAAGCCATACTTTTGGAAGAAAGGGGAGACTTTTCCGGCCACGCTTTCGCAGCTGCACCAGCTCTACGCCAATGGCGAGGTAAACTTTACCTTCAGCAACAACGACAGCGAGGTGGACAACAAGATTCTTCAGGGTGTTTTTCCGGAGAACTCCAGGGCTTACGTGCCGGAGCCGGGCACGATCCAGAACACGCACTACCTGGGCATCCTGAAAAATACCGGCAACTTACCGGGGGCGCTGGTGGTCATCAATTTCCTGCAGTCGCCGGAGGCGCAGTACCGCAAAGCCAGCCCCAAAGTATGGGGCGACGGCACCGTACTGGATATTGAAAAGCTACCTGCAGATTGGAAAAAGAGGTTCCAAAACATCCCTGCCCGCCAGCACGCCCCTGACCGCAGCAGCATCCAAAACAGCGCCTTTGAGGAGTTGGCCCCGGATTACATGATCCGATTGTATGACGATTTCAGAACTGAGGTTATTGAGTAAGAGAAAGCTATACCTGCGCAGTGTTTTCCTGCTGTTGGCGGTGCTGCCAGTAGTGGGCGGCTTGCTCTATGGCCTGGCGTACAGCCTCGGGCTGGCGGGCGCGCTGAGCAGCGGCTTCACCCTGCAGCACTGGCAGGATGTGCTGGCCAGCGGGGCGTTTCTGCACGCGCTGGCCTACAGCGTATACATCGCACTGTCTGCCATTCTGGTTGCCACCTCGGCCGCCCTTTTCCTGACTTTATACTTTAAGAAAAGCCTCCGCCAAGGTGCGATGAGTTACCTTTTATACTTGCCGCTCACCATTCCGGCGCTGGTGATGGGCTTCTTAGTGTTTCAGCTGCTCACCAAATCCGGGCTGGCCTCGCGGGTGGTGTTTGGCCTGGGGTGGATAGCGGACCTGCAGGACTTCCCCAGCCTGGTGCACGATTCCTGGGGCTTCGGGATCATACTGGCGCATGTGCTGATGGCCGTGCCATTCCTCACGCTGCTGTTCCATGCCATTTACCGGGAGCAAAACCTGGATCAGCTGCAGCAGGTGTCGGAGAACCTGGGGGCAGGCCAATCCCATTTCGTGAGGCGCATTGCCATCCCTACCATTCTTACAACGGCCGCCCCGAACCTCCTGCTATACTTCATTTTTGTGCTGGGGTCTTACGAGGTGCCGCTGCTCATCGGAAGTCAGCAGCACCAGATGGTGTCGGTGCTGGCGGTGCAGAAATTCCATCGCTTCAACCTGCTCGACATCCCGCAGGGCTATGCCATCAGCGTGGCATTTACGCTTTTTGTGTTGCTCCTGCTTTCCATCAGCTTAAAAAAACTGCAGCGCCATGGGTAGGAAAATCCTCACCGCCATACTTGCCACGGCCATTCTGCTGCCCTTCCTGTTCTTCGGGATGCTATCGGTGGGGCAGGCCTGGTTTTACCCGAGCGTTTTGCCGCAGCGCTTTACGCTGGCCAACTGGCAGGAGCTGCTGGCGGGCCAAAGTGAGCTGCAGGTAAGCCTATTGCTTTCGGTTATACTTGGTTTGGGGGTGGCTATACTTTCCACGGTGGCCGGATTTGTCATCAGCAGGGAGATTGCCCGGGCAAAGTATAAAAACCGCTGGCTGCTGCTGGCTTACTGGCCTTTTGTGCTCTCGCCGGTGGTGCTGGCCATTCTGGTGCAGCGCTTTTTTCTTTTAACCGGGATGAGCGGCGAGGTGATCGGGGTGCTGCTGGGCCAGCTCATACTTGCTTTTCCGTTTGCCGTGATCTTTTTCCAGAGCTTCTGGAGCCACGAGGTGCTGCAACTCGAGCAGCAGTCGCAAACATTGGGCGCGACTGCTGTTTATACTTTACAGAAGGTGCTTTTGCCGCTGGCCAGGCCGCTGCTGCTCATCTGCTTCTTCCAGACTTTTCTCATCTCCTGGTTTGAGTATGGGCTGACGCAGTTCATCGGGGTAGGCAAGGTGAAAACGCTCCCGATCCTGGTGTTCAAGTATGTGAACGAGGCGAATAGCTCCCATGCGGCGCTGGCTTCGCTACTAATCATGCTACCCCCTGCCCTGCTGCTGTGGACCAATAAGAAATTTATATTTAGAGGAATCTGATGCTTACGATTGAGAACTTACACAAGACCTACCACACGCACACCGTGCTACATCAGGTGACGCTGGAGCTGCCGCTGGGGCAGGTGCTGGCGGTGCTGGGGCGCTCGGGCTGCGGCAAAACCACCCTGCTTAAAACCGTGGCCGGACTGCTAGTGCCGGATGCCGGAAGTATAAACTGGGCCGGCGCAAGTATGGAGGCCGCGCCACCGCGCAACCGTGAGATGGTGTACCTTTCCCAGGAGCCACTGCTGTTCCCGCACCTGAGCGTGTTTGAGAACATTGCCTATGGTTTGCGTGTTCGGAAAGAGGCTGAAGTGCAGGCGAAGGTCGAGCGCATGCTGCAGGAGTTGGAACTGCAGGAGCACGCACAGAAAAAGCCGGCGCAGCTCTCGGGTGGGCAGCGGCAGCGGGTGGCCTTTGGGCGCGCCATCATCTTTCTGCCGCGCGTGCTGCTCCTGGATGAGCCCTTCGCCAGCCTGGATGCCCAGACCCGCGCCAGCATGCAGCAGCTGTTTCTGCGGCTGGCCAGAAAGTACAGCATCACCGCCCTCTTTGTGACGCACGACGTGAAGGAGGCCCTGCTCATCGGGGATCGGTTTGCTTACATGGCAGCCGGAAAACTGCGGATCTATACTTCCGGGGAGGCTTTTATGGAAGACCCGACCACAGGCGTGCGCGACGAGCTGGCTTTCTGGAACTCCATCAACCACAAGATTACCAACCTACCATGACCCAAGACTTCAACCATATCGAATCCGTTTACTGGGTGTTCACGCAGCTTTGCAACGACGAGTGCGACCACTGCTACAACAACTCCGGCCCGAGGGGCGAACGCATTTCCGAGGCGGATTGCATGGCCATTATTGCCAACCTGCCTGCTAGCATGGACCGCCTTATACTTTCCGGTGGTGAGCCACTAGCTGATAAAAAGCTGCTCTACGCTATACTTGACCGCCTGCAGCAACGCTACCAGGGCCGCGTGCAAATTATGCTGCAAACCAACGGTGATCTGCTGAACGCTGAGATCCTGGACACGCTTTTGGAGAAAGGCATCACCCGCTTCGATATCTCCAGCATAGACCGTTATCACAAACATGCCGGAGCGCGCCTGATGGAGCTGGCTGAGCTCTTCGCCAGCCGCGGCGTGAACGGCGACGACAAAGACCCGCTCATCGAAAAAGACACCTATATCACCAAACATAAAGCCAGCTGGGGCTACTGGGGCGCTACCATCGATATGTGGCTGGGTGGCAACTGGGCAAGGGGCCGCGCCTACGAAAAAGGTATCTGGAAACAGGACCCGGAGCATAACTTCTGTGCCATCCTCTCGGGAGGCAAAGGATTTTTAACCGGAGCAGAAAACATCCCGCAGGAGATCTCGATACAGCTCTGGAAGATAAACCCCTGCTGCCCCGGCACCAAAATTCCCCTTGGTGATGCCCGTACCGAAAAGGTAGCCGATGTGTTGCAGCGCGTGTCCAAATCAGCAATATGGCAAAAGATAAACGAGGGCAACCCGCTGCAAATGGGTGAAAGTATAGGAGTCTCCGAAACCCACGCCAGGGAGCGCATCGCACAGCTCAAGAATATCTGCCTCTGGTGCGATGAGTTTTTCGAAAAGCACTACCAGGGCGAGCCGGTGGAGCGCAGCTGTGGTGGTTGTAGCAGGTAGCGTGAACTCGCGCATTTCTTAAAAAGGTTGAAGATTGTCATCGCCAACTCATTACCGAATAAAGATCTGGATCAGGATTTACAGGATTTTTAAGAGGGCCCCTACCCCCGGGATGGACAGGATTTTCCTGCAACACGCCGTTTATTTCTGTCTCGAGTCTCCAGATTCGTGTCCTACCCAGTGTGAAGTCTCCGGCTTCACTGAGGCTGCAGGCATCAGGTTGGGTTCTGTAGGCGATTAAGCTCTTCCTTGATGTAAGATTAGTGCTAGGGAACGATTATTCGACCCCTAGAGCTACGCTCGCTAGCTCAAAACTCACGTGTTGGCTAGTCCCGAGAGGGGAATTTCAGTGATCGACTATCTAACCACCCCTACCCCTCAGAGCTACACTCGCTACCTTCGAACTCGCGTTCTCGATAGTCTAAGGAGGGGAGACTGTAATTGCTGATGTTGAAGTGTAAGTTTCATAGTTGGGGATGGATGTCATCAGCAAACGATTAACCCACCCCTGGCCCCTCCGAGGAGGGGAATCATACTTGTTTCATAGCAAAGGCGTGGCTATCGAAATGTTTCCAGTCTTTCCGTGGGGGTAGGGGCCCTCGTATAAAGAGCGCCTTGTATTGATGCGGGAAGACGAGCCCTCCCGGGCTGGAGGGAGCCAAAGCCAGAAATGAAACGATAGACAAGTAAGACTTAGGATCAGCAGCAGCAGCTAACAAGGATAGCTTGTTTCAAGTGGCAGAAAGCAGTGGCTATGAAAGCATACAAGTATAAAGTAAAACACAAACCACTGCCTTTCAGTAAGTATAAGCTACTAATCAGAAAATTATGCAAGACGAAAGACAAATGGTGGAAGAAGCCGCATCTACCGCCTCCCGGGTGGCCAGTGCCATTGGCAAAGGCATTGTGGCAGGGCTAATTGGCACAGCGGTAATGACCGTTGCCCAGATGATAGAAATGCAACTAAGCGACCGCGACTCCAGCGACACCCCGTACAAAGCAGCTAAAAAAGTATTCGGCGTGAAAGCGGAGGACGAGGAGTCGAAAGAAAACATTAACAACCTGATGCACTTTGCTTATGGTACTGCCTGGGGCATACCGCGGGCCTTAATGGCTGAGTTTGGCTTAGGAGATACCAAAGGCACTATCACGCATTTTGGAGCAGTGTGGGGCACTGAAGTTACCGTAATGCCGCAGCTAAACTTAATGGAGCCTGTTACAGAGTGGAAACCCAAGGCGATCAGTGAGGATATCCTTTTCCATAGCCTCTACGCTGTTGCCACAGGTCTGGTGGCCGATGCATTGGTGCACTGGTCAGACGAGGATGAGTAAAAGTATAAATTCACACTTTTAGTTTGACTGTGAAGGTGCTACCCATGTTTTCAGTGCTCTGCAGCTCAATGTCGCCGCCGTTGTTCTGCACAATGCGCTTTACAATGTAGAGGCCAATGCCGGTGCCCTTTACATGCGCGTGCAGGCGCTTGAACAGCTCAAACACTTTATACTTTTTAGACTCCGGGATGCCAAGGCCATTGTCATGCACCTGCAGGTAAAAATCGTTTCCCTCCTGCCAGGTTCTAATGTAAATGTGCGGTGTGCGGTCCGGCGATTTATACTTGATGGCATTGCTGATGAGGTTGTAAAGTATACTTTTGAAGTTGCGTTTAGAGAAGTACAACTGCGGCGCAGCGCTGCTATCGTGTTTGACCACAGCGCTGGCGGCGTTAATCTCAAAAGAGATAAGGTCTTTTACCTCTCCCACCATCTCCTCTACCTGCAGCAGCGTTTCCTCCTGCTCAAAGCTTTTCTGGATACGAGCAACCTCAGTCAGGTCTTCCACTGTGCTTTTAAAGCGCTGTACCGATGTCTTTATGTGCTCCAGTTCCTCCTCCACATCCTGCTTTTTATCACCCAGGCTTTCCTCCAGCAGCTCCACCAGCCCCTCAATATTTAGTATGGGGGATTTCAGGTCGTGGGATGCGGTGTACACAAACGTATCAAGGTCAGTGTTCAGGCGTTTCAGGTTGGCGTTCATCTGTTCCAGCTCCTGCAGGTGCGCCTGCGTGCGCTGCTGCGACAGTGTGGTTTCGGTGATGTCGTTGATGATGAGTATCCTGAAGTTCTCCCGGTTGCGGTCATCCACCTCGGCCAGCGATATCTCCAGGTACTTTTTCCCAGTCTCCAGGGGAAGCTCAAACACACGCTTCGGTTCCGACACCGGCTCTTGGTTCACGAACTGTCGCACCTCTGCCTGCACCTCGTCCGGGAACAGCGGCAGCAGCGGACCCGCAAGAATCTCGCGCTCCGATTTACCAAACAGGTTGGCGGCATAGGCATTAATCGTAAGCACCTTGCCATACTTTGAGATGAGCGCCGCCCCTATTGGGGCCTCCTCCAGCACGCGGGCCGTGTAATCGCCGCGCACCTTCTCCAGCGCCGACACACTAAAATCAAGATCAGTGGCAACAGACCTGCGGATGTTCTGGAAACTGCGCCGCTGTATGGTACGGTCCATGGCATCCTGCACCATATCTGCCAGCCGCACCTGCACCTGGTTAGAAACACATACCACCGTAGGCCCAACAAAAGGCGAGAACTGCAGCGACTGCTTTACCCGGGTGTAGTTTCGTTCATCATTTATCAGCAGCACCGACAGGGTTTTGTCGCGGGCGTAGGCCTCCTGTGCCACCCGCACCGGGTTGTTCACCTCTTCCCCCACCAGCAGCACCCCATACTTCTTCAGGTTGCCATCCATGCGGCGCACTTCGCTCTCGTCTACTTCCTCAAAAGCAGCCTCCTGCCCCTGCAGGTTTTCCTTCAGCAGGTCAAGGGTGGAGGCATGAAGCCCGGTGTAAAGTATCTCCGCCATAGGTTGTTAACTGTCTAGGATCAGTTGTTCCAGCAGGGCGCGGCCCAACCAGGTATAAAGCATATCGGTGGTAGGCGCCATCACGTGCGCGGCACGGGCATCGCGCAGCAGCACCTCAAATCTGGAGTTCTCGCGGTAGGCAATCCCCCCTGAGAGCGTCATTGCCTCATTCACCACATCTACAGCGCAATGGGCCACCTCTGCTTTGGATGATATGATGGAGAGCACAGCCATCGGGTCGCCGCTATCATATTGGCGGCACGCGTTGTAGATAAGCTGGCGCGTGCGCTCTACCTTTGCCCACAGCATGCCCAGGCGGTGCTGCAGCAGTTGGTTCTGGCTCAGCGACATACCACTGTGGCGGTAAGAGCGATTCATCAGGTGCTCGCGTGCCTCGTTAAAAGCAGCCTGCGCCACCCCCAGGTACGTGCCCGACATGGCCGTTAGAAAGTATGGCGCCACCACCTGAAACACGTACCACAGCTGATCGCCCTGCTGCCCCAACAAGTTCTGAGCCGGCACTTTTACCTGCTGCAGCGCCAGGCTGCGCGACGAGTTTCCGCGCATTCCTATGCCGTTCCAGTCAGCGCCCCACTGTATGCCTTCGCGGTCTGCCTCCACCACCACACATGAAAACTCATGCAGCAAGGCCTCCGGGTCTACGCCCATCGTAGAGATAACGTAAGAGTCGGCTTTGCCACCGTTTGTCACAAAGGTTTTCTCGCCTTTCAGCATAAACTCGCTTTCAGATACAGATAGCAGCTGCGTTTGCGGGTAGTAGAAATGGGCACCGGTTCCGGGCTCACTCAAGGCCAGCGTGGTCAGGTGCTCACCGGCAGCTATGGGCTCCAGGAAGTTCTTCTTCTGATAATCCGTAGCCTTGGCCGCAATCATGGCTGTGCCTACACAATGCATCCCGAAGCAAAGTCCGGCCGAGGCCGATTCTTCCCCTAAAAGCTCACAAGCCTGCGCCAGCCCCAGCAGCCCCTCGCCCAGCCCGCCACTTTCCTGCGGCACCACAAAGCCTCCCAGCCCCTCACGCTGCAGCCTGCGCATACTTTGTTCGGGCCACTTCGCCTCCTTATCCACCAACGGTGCCTCCTCGCGTACGGTACTCTCTGCTATTTGCCTGAACAGGTCAAGTGTCTTCTCTAAACTCATGTGCGTCATATAGGATGGCGGCAGTAAAGCAGCATTTTATACTTCTATCTGCCTGTAAATGAAAGCATGGCAGCACAGCCACACATTCTTAAAGATAGAGATATCTAAACTCACGCCCATCAAAATCTCTATTAATTGATAAATATCATTTCTTTTTACATCAAATTTAATATAAGTCACCATCCTCCATACTTCGTTTTATACTTCTGTGATACAATGAGGAGGTACAATTTTTAAGTTTGCGCAGCCGCCTCGTAGCATTAGTGGCGGGTAATCTGTTTATTTACAGGATGATCAACAAGAAAACTATGAGATTGAAAAGTATTGCAGCCGGACTTTGCCTTACGTTGGCCTCATCAGCTGCCCTTGCCCAGACAGCCGATGTGCCCAAGCGCGTGGCCAAGGCAATGGAAAAAGTAAAGCCCAGCGATATCCGAAGCCACATTGCCTACCTGGCCGACGACAAGCTGCTGGGCCGCAAGCCGGGCACGCCGGGCTACCAGATGGCGGTGGATTATGTAACCGACCAGTTTAAAAAACTGAATGTACAGCCCGCCGGCGAGAACGGCACCTACCTGCAAACGGTGCGGGTGCGTACTGCCTTTACTGATCCCAATGCCACCATGCAGCTATCGGCAGACACAGCAGGTACGGAGGACCTGATATATGGCAAGGACTTTATACTTTTCCCGAATGCAGCAGAAAAGCAGGTTGAGGTGGATGCACCGTTAGTTTTTGCCGGCTTCGGTATAAGCGCCCCAGACCTGAATTACGATGACTATGCTAACATTGACGCGAAGGGCAAGGTAGTCGTTATTCTACGCAGTGCGCCCGAGTCTTTTCCGTCCACGGTGGCATCTTATAGCATGGATATGCAAACCATACTTAACACGGCCGCTGCAAATGGTGCCGTGGGTGTATTGCTCGGTTCCATGAACCCCAAAAGCGGCCTGCCGGATTTCTCTACCAGAGGTATGAGCAGCGTGATGGGGGCAGATGGCCAAGTAGCCGCCTCCCGCAGTCATCACGAGGACGTAAAGCTGATGGGGATGCTACACTATAACACCCTTCAGAAACTGATGGCAGGTGCAGGCCTGGATCTGCAGCAGGTGGCTAGTACCATCAAAAGCGGCAAAGCAGCCTCAGCCATACTTCCTTTCAGCATCAAGGGCAGCTTCAGCAACAGGTTCGAAGACATAGAAACCTACAATGTGGTGGGTAAAATAGAGGGCTCCGACCCGGTGCTGAAGAATGAGTATGTGGTACACAGCGCCCACCTAGACCACGTCGGGGTTGGCAGGCCAATAGACGGCGACTCCATCTACAACGGCGCCCACGATAATGCGTCCGGTGTGGCAAGCCTGCTGGAGATAGCACACGTTTATGCCAACGTAAAGAAGAAGCCGAAGCGATCTATACTTATCGTGATGGTAACCGCAGAGGAAATGGGGCTGCTTGGCTCGGCATACTTTGCTAAATTCCCAACGGTACCAGCCGCGCAAATGGTCGCCAACGTAAACACCGATATGCCTACGCTGATTGCGCCGTTGCTCTCGGTGGTGCCGCTGGGAGCCGCCCACTCGTCGCTTCAGGAGGAAGTAAAGCAGGCCAGTAATTACTTAGGGCTGGATGTAGAGGAAGACCCGGAGCCAGAGCAGAACCGCTTTGTGCGCAGCGACCAGTACAGCTTTGTGGTGCAGGGCGTGCCGGCACTGCACATCAAGTATGGCAACAAAACGTCAGACGGCAAGAATAACCTGGACGAGACTGTGAAAGTATGGCGCGAGAAATATTACCACAAGCCGCAGGATAACTTTGAGGGAGGCATCTTCGATTTTGATGCTGCTAAAAAGTACGTGCAGCTCAACTTCCTGATCGGCTACCTGGTGGCCCAGGACGAGGAAAGACCTAGCTGGAACCAAGGTGATTTCTTTGGGACGCGGTTTGGGGGTAAGGAGTAGAAGCGAACGATAATACCCATACACATACAATAAAACAGCCCGGCAGCAAAAGCTTCCGGGCTGTTTTTATTCTTAATATTATAAAACTTATAACTTCGTGATAGTGTAAGTTACACTTTCATCTTCATTCTCCAGGTCAAGAACAATCTCGTAGGTTCCTGCCTCAGAAACTGGGATATCAGCACCATTTAATTCAAGTACTTTATCGCCACCATTATCGCCGTAGTTGGTAGTCCAGTCGTCATTTAGCCTAAACTTAATGTTTCCGGCTGTTAACTGGATAGTTAAACGCCAAACTCCCTCCTCATTATCATAGATCATGTTAGTGTCGTCAGCCCACTTTCCAGGCGTAGCATCACCAATTAACCCCCATGAGTACTGGGCTGCTGTCCAGGTCATGTTGTTAAGGTCAGCGGTAATTCTGTAGCTATCCTTCTTTGGAACCGACAGGTCCGGACCGTTTTGTGCAAGCGTGCCAGCAGCGGATCCTCCTCCATAATTTGTTTCCCAGCTTCTACCAGCCGTGATTTTGAACTTGAGATTGTTATCCTTGTTGTTGAAGCTTATGACACCCTGGTAGATACCATTGTCCTCCACCGAGATCAGCGAAGGGGCCGTTTCCGGGCTCCAGCCCTGATAGTCGCCTGGCACATACACATAACCCGGCTCCACATAAGTTGAATAAGTAGTAACGGATATGTTCTGCGTGTTTGAATACACCGGGTTTCTCAGGTCAGAAATAGTGCTCTTAATTCTCACATCAACATCGTGCGTCTCCTCTGGGGTATACTTCAGTTTTGTGAGCAGAGTGTTCAGCTCAGCCACTGTATATACTTTCTCGAATGAGCTTCCCAAAGACACACTGTACGGCTTCACAAAGTTATCGCCAGCCGTATCAATTTCCAGCCAGTATTCCACGGCTGCTTCGTATCCAAAATCTGCGGCATTCCACGAAAGGGTGAGGGCTTCATTTTCGGCCTCTTCTTCCGTAAGCACAAGAGAGTTTGTAGATACCGTTAGTGCAGGTGCTGTTCCCTCCCGAACAAACGCCTTGTCTTCATCTTTCTCGCAGCTCACCAGTGCCAGCGCAGCTACAAAAAACAATAATGATCTATTTAACCAGCTTTTCATAAAGACTTGTTTATTAGTATAAATCAGCACTTCCTTCTAAACTACTGTTGTTGCCGAAAGGAAGTGCTTTTAATGATTAATATCCTGGGTTCTGAACCAGGTTCGGGTTAGCAATGATATCTGCCGAAGGGATTGGATACAGCTTGCGTGTCTCAGCCACTGCACGTCCTTCAGGCACACCACCTTTCCACGGCCACAGGTACTCGCTACCTGTAAACAAGCCATAGCGGATCAGGTCAGTTCTTCTGTGCCCTTCCCAGTACAGCTCTCTTGCACGCTCATCCAGGATGAAATTAAGTGTTAGGTCGCTTTGGGAAATGTTACCAGAATTATCACCATAAGCGCGGAAACGAAGCGCGTTTATCAGGTCCAAAGCCAATGCTCTGTCACCGTTAGCCCGGAGCGCCGCCTCAGCATACATCAGGTAAGCATCAGCCACACGGAAAAGCGGGAAGTCGGTATCTACGAAAACATTTCCAGGGTGCGAACCAATCTGGCCGCCTGATGTAATGTTCTTGAATTTTGCAATGGCATAGCCATTGGAGAACGGCCCGATCTCTGCTATTTCCAGCGTCTGTCCGTCAGTGTAGAAGTTCGCACGATCGTCCGGGCTTCCAGGCACACTTGGGAACAGGTTCACCAAGGCAGATGTGGTACGCAAACCAGCCCAGCCGCCGTCGATGCCAAAGTCATCCTTAGGCTTCATTGATCCGCCAACAGGAGCGTGCACCAGGTAAGTGGTACCTCCATACGTCTGTGTTCTCAAGCCATCAAACGCAATCGGGAAGATGATGCCGTTTGCTGTATGGTTGTCTGCCAGGAAAAGATCATCGTAGTCACCTTCCAGGCTACTGGCAGGGTAAGCATCAACTACCTTTTTAGAGTAAGTTAAGGCATCAGCATACCTGTTCTCGTTCGCGTAAACCTCTGCATTCAGGTATAGTTTAGCCAACAGCATCCAGGCAGCAGCCTTATCCGCACGGGCATACTCATTCTGTCTCGGCTCAACCAACTGGCTTTCTACTGCCAATAGTTCCTGTTCAACGTAGTCAAACAGCTCGGCTCTGGTAATTTGCTCTGGGAAGAAAGCGCCCACGGCATCATTCTCATCTACAAAAGGTACGTTACCGAACAGGTCAAGGGCGTGGTAGTAGCTCAGCGCTCTCAGGAAACGTGCTTCAGCACGGAACTCTCTGGCGGCATCTGCATTCGCTCCGGTTATACCTCTCTCAGAGAGCTTGTCATCTGATGTTTCACGGATGAACTCATTAGAAAGGGATATCTGATAATAAATACGGGCGAACATGGCCGTGATAAACTGGTTGTTAGGTGTCCAGTCCATGTCGTGCAGGTCTGGCAGACCTGCGTCTCCCCAACCAATCACAGCCTCGTCTGTAGGGAGCTCCTGCAACTGCCAGTACTGGCGCAGGTACGAAGAGAAACCTTCGTCACCACCAGTAATATCCGGATCACCGGCAGGGCCTTGCTGGCCAGTAAGAGCATAACCGGCATAAACTTTTGCCAGCACACGCTTATAGTTATTGAAATCGTTGTAAACAGTCGCTGACGTAACCTCATAAGGAGGCGTCTGGTCCAGGTCATCTGTACATGATACAGTTGAGAAGCTTATCAGGCCGGAGAGGATCAGACTAGCTATATATTTCGTCTTCATTTTATACTTAAGCTATTATTGAAAATCAAGGTTTACACCCAAAGACAGAATTCTTGGTCTAGGGTAGAAGTTGTTATCGATACCACCTGTTACCTCTGGGTCCAGGCCGTCGTATTTCGTGATAACAAAGATATTCTGTCCGCTAGCCGTTAATCGCAGGTTTACTTTATCGTTCATGATGCGGCCCACGTTATAGCCCAGGTTAATGTTATCCATGCGCAGGTAAGAGGCATTCTCGATAAAATAGTCTGAGTACTGGCGGTTAGGGTCATCCAGGCCGATAAAGCCGAACTCATTGATAGAGCTTGGGATTGTCAGCAGGTAACCTTCCCAGTCGATGTTGCTGTAGAAAGCGTTCGCCTTAATGTTGTTATAAGCATAGTTGCCTATGGCGCCACGCATCACAAAACCAAAACTCCACTTATCATAGTTTAACTGAGAGCTAAAGCCAAGGAACACTTTTGGCTCAGGGTTTTTGTAGCGGTACATATCCTGGTCTGTGATCTCACCGTCACCGTTCAGGTCAGCATACAGGCCTTCAACCGGTCTTCCGCTTTCGTCATACACCTGCTTATACACATAGTATGAGTAAGTAGGGAAACCAACCGTGTGTATCTGGATCGTGTTACCTACACCACCACCAATACCGCCTACCGGAATGCCTACAGCATCCTCGCTCTCAACTTTGCTCAGGCTGGTAATCTCGTTGATGTTATACGTACCGTTCACCCCGATATCCCAGCTCAGCTTCTCTGTACTGATCGCATTGAAGTTCAGAACAGCCTCCAGACCCTGGTTCTCGATGCTACCCACGTTGGTGTACAGTCGGTTTGTCAGGTTAGAGCCCGCTGGCACCGGAATAATAGCTAACAGGTCATCCGTTTTCTTAAAGTAATAGTCTAAGCTACCAGTTACCCTGTTGTTTACGAATCCGAAGTCAAGACCTGCGTTATACGTCTTTGTCTCTTCCCACTTGATGTTGGCATCGTAGCCCTGCGGACGTAGTGTGCTGTAGAACGTGTCGCCCAGCTGGTAGCTACCTTCTACGTTGCTTGGCACGTACCTTGGCAGATAAGGGTAGAACCCACCGATATCCTGCTGACCAGTTATACCATAACCTACTCTCAGTTTCAGATCAGAAATGGCAGTTACGTTCTGCAGGAATGGCTCCTCGTTAATTCTCCAGGCAAAAGCCAACGCCGGGAACGTGCCCCAACGGTTTTCCGGGCTGAAACGGGAAGATCCGTCTCTACGCAGTGTGGCTGTCAGGATATAACGATCCTTGAAAGCATAGTTCATTCTGCCAAAGTAAGACAGAAGCACGTTATTGGTTTCAATAGGGTTTGGTGCTCTTGTGATGGTATCGCCTGCAAGGTTCAGAGTGGCAAATGGCGGAACCTCATTCTTGAACTTCTGGTAAGAGTAACCTGCCGTAAAGTCCACGCGGCTTTGGATTGCCTCATACTCCTTCACATAATTCAGGTAGAAGTCTAACAGGTTGTTTGACTTGTCCTGGGAGTACTGCGAGAAACTACCGCCCTGGGTATAAACAGAGGCCAGAGTGGCCGGTAAGGTAACTGTACCTTCGCCTTTAGACACATCGTAGCCCAGGTTCAGGTTGGCTCTTAGGTCCGGGAAAAAGTGGAACTTGTAGTCCAGCTGAATGTTACCAATGCTTCTGTTTACGTCGCTTTGGTCGTCTGTCTGCTTCAGTACACTCAATGGGTTACGAGGCGCAAGCGTGTTAACGTTATTGCCTTCGTCTGTCCACTCAAAGTATCCGCCAAATCTGTTATCGCTGGAATAAGGCGATTGTGTAGGGTCAAATGAAACAGCCGAGCCGATAACACCTTCATTGGCGAACTGGCTTTCAGACTTAACGCCCTTCACGTTCAGGTTTACCTTCAGGTGGTCATCAAAGAAGGTAGGGTTCAGGCTTACAGTACCTGTCGCACGCTTCATCTCAGACGTCAGAAGTATACCTTCCTGGTTCAGGTAACCAACTGATACACGGTAAGGGATGCTTTTTACAGAACCGCTTACACTCAGGTTATGGTCGTGGCTAACGGCATCCCGGAAAATCAGATCCTGCCAGTCAGTGTTTGCATCACCAAGCAACAGCTTGTTTTCTTCTGTTGCATACTCATTTACCACAGCGCGGTACTCGTCGCCGGTCAGCACGTCCACCTTGTCTCGCAGCTGAGAGATAGAGGCAAGTGAACTTAAGCTTACCTTCAGCTTATCGCCGGCACGGCCTTTTTTAGTGGTAATGATAATCACACCGTTTGATGCTCTGGAACCGTAGATTGCGGTGGCGGAGGCATCCTTGAGCACGTTGAAAGACTCGATATCATTCGGGTTGATGAGCGACAGCGGGTTGGCCGTACCAGAAACCCCACTGTTGTCGATCGGCACACCGTCGATCACGATAAGCGGATCGTTGCTGGCGTTTAGGGAAGAACCTCCACGGATACGGATTCTGCTGCCGGAACCTGGCGCACCACCGTTAGAGGAAATCTGAACACCTGCCACTTTACCTGAGATCAATTGTTCAGGCGTGGTGATGTTTCCTTGCTGGAAATCTTCTTCTGAAATTGCCGTTACCGAGCCTGTGATATCGCTTTTACGCTGCGTACCGTAACCTACCACCACAACTTCCTGCAGGGCTTTGGCATCCTGCCCTAAGGTAACGTTGATATTTGTCTGGTTTCCAACAGGCACCTCCTGCGTCGTATAACCGATGTATGAGAACACCAGCACTGCGCCTGACTGCGGCACGGAAATAGTAAAGTTACCGTTGGCATCGGTAGAGGTACCACGGGTTGTACCTTGTAACACAACCGTTACGCCTGGCAGGCCAACACCAGTGTTGTCTTTAACAGTACCGGATACAGTAACGTTTGTCTGGCTGTTGATGCTGCTTCTAAGCTGGCGGCCAGCGTTGCTGGCAGGCGCAGTGGCTGGAGCAGCTGCAGCCTTAGAGATAATGTATACCTCGTTTACCTTTTTATAGCTTAACCCCGCAGGTGCAAGTATACGTGTCAGAAGTACATCGGCATCTTTTTCTCCCTCAAACGTTGCAGGCACACGCAGCTGCAGGTTATCCGCCACATCGGCTTTGTAAGAAAACTGAATACCAAACTCTTTTTGCAGATCGTTCAGGGTGGCCTTCAACGATTTGTTGACATAACCCTGCTCTTTAATCCAGTTGCTGGCTGCCAGCTCCAACTGCACATCAGATGCATACACACTCTGGGTGGTGCCGGGTAAGCCTAGGCAACATAACACAGTAGAAAGGCCGATAGCCCTGATTCTACGGGTATATTTGTTTTGCATAAAACTATTTATATATTAGAAATAAGTATAGTATTCATTTTTTCATGCCTGGTGATTTTAGCACCCAGCGTTGCAGACACAGCGGCCAGTATGCTCTCCACACCCTTTTCGTGTAGGTTTGCCGTCAGCTTTTGCTCTGCCAGCTCTTTATTTTCTATCACTACTTTATAGCCGTATAGTTGCTCCAGCATGTTGGCTATCTCGCGCAGGGAGGTATTGTCGAAGATCACTCTGTTGTCCTTCCAGGCGGTATAAAGCTCGGTTTTCACCTGCTCTCTTACTGTCAGCCCGGCCTTCCCGGATACCACCACCATCTCCCCTGGCACCATTTTCAGTTGCTTTTCCGCTCCCTCCTGCTCAAAGGAGAGTAGCACCTCGCCTGAGGCCAGCACAACCCGACTGCCATTGGTTCTGCACTTCACATTAAACTCAGTACCGAATACCTCTACCCGGGTGCCATCTGCCGTTTCTACTATAAACCGCTGATCTGGTGCTTTGTGGGCCACATCAAAGTATGCCTCTCCTTTCAGATACACCCGGCGTGGGGATAATCCCGGCCAGTTATTCGTGTAAGTCATAGAGGAATTGGCATTCAGCACAACCACAGAGTTATCCGGCAGCGTAACGGTGCGCTTTTCACCAAAGCTGGTAGCATACTTTACACTTTCACCCTTTGCCATGAAAAGCACAAAGGCACTGGCACAAAGCAGGGTCACGGCGGCAGCCACTCTCAGCAGCCCTTTGCGTTGCCACAGGCCGATTGGCACTACGTTAGCCTCAGCTTTCTTCTCCAGTTCTTCCTGCTGTATCGTTTGCTGCAGGCTGCCCCAAATTATATCAACCTCTGCTTCATTGTTTGCCAGCATGTCTGCAGATAAAAGCTTTACAAGTGCCCGGGCCTCCTCCACTTCATGCTGTTTCAGGGGGTTCTTCTCCAGCCAGTCCTGCCAATATGCATCACTCTCTGCAGTAGGGGCCATTACCCATTGGGCAAAAAGCTCATCTGCAGCAAAGTCTACGGCACTGGCAAGTTGGTAATTCATTTATTCAGGCACTGTGTAAATCCAAGTATAGCTAAGTGAGCGCTTGCTCTTATCTGTATTAGCGGGCTATAGCTCAAATTATCCCTCCGTTTAAATAAAAAATTTGACAAAAAGTTATAATTAAACTAACCCGCTTACAATGTGTGGGTTACAAAGTATAGATAGCAGCAAACCTGAATGTGAGTCATAACTCACGCGTGTTACCTAGTTTTCTCGAGCCACACACTTTCCACTTCAAGGTTGTAGGGCTTGCCCCGCTCTGCCTTAGTGCTGCCGTCTCCTACGGTAAGCTCCAGCTTCTCGACCTGTTTTAAGTCAAAAGCCGCTGCTTTCGCAGATTTAAACCAGAAAGGGTGGAACCCTGGGTATGGGCGGGGCAAAAGTATAAACCTGGAAGGTTTGAGGCTGCTTACCGGAATTTCTATCTCCCGAAACTCGTTGTTCAGCTCAACATTTGCAGTGTAGGCCGAGGCACCTGCTGTAATGAGTGTGATGTTTGCCTGCACAGGTGCATTTCCAGAAGTACGGGCCCTGATAATCAGCTTATCAAATTCAGGGAGCTCAGACTGCCGGCCTTTTAATTTATCCCCTACATATAGCTGCAAACCCATTACCCCTTCCTGAGGCAGTTGCTCTGTGTCGAGGCGCAGTATCAATTGGCCTGGCTTCTTGCCAGTAATATACTGGCGCTCATTGCTTCTCCAAAGGTTCGGGTAAATAAACAGGTCCTGGTCTGTGGTCGCGTCGTATAGCTCCAGGGCTCCGTTTTCAGGGGCGACGTAAGTCTGCCAAAAACCATTCTGTATATAATCCCACGCCCACGGGTTTCCTTTCTGGCCACCCGGGAAACTCGTAAAATCCCCTTCTTGCGACTCTACTATTATCCTGTACCGGATCTGGCCGGGGCTTAACAAATCAGCTGGCAACTCCGCCTGGTAAGTATAAGGACTTACCTGCTTCATCTGTATCGTCTTCCAAATGCCGGAGAGGCTGTTGGCTACCAGGCTCACTTTTGCGGTTGTATCAATTCCTACAATTTGTGCTGTTAGAGTAGAAGGCTTGCCAGCCGATACCTCCGTATAAGGGGTGTGCTTCAGAAACAACGAATTGGCATGTGGCTTAGGGGCGACAAACTCATTCATTCCCACGGCACCGAGAGCCCCGCTTTTAAGATTTCGGGTACTCTTGCCGTTTTTAGCTAACAAGTATGTTCCCGGCTTAACCCCAAAGCTCCCGTTCTTTGTCTTCGAAGTATAAGAGTTCCCCTCGTTCAGCCCTGTCACAGTAAAGTTGTCCCCCAGGTCAGGCAGGTTGATTTCCATGGGATGTTCCTGCCACTGTATACTTGTAACCGTTTTTTTGGGTGATGCCTTGGCAAAAGGATCACTCACATGTATGGCATCCGGCATAACTTCCAGACGCCACACACCATTCTCCAGCTTGTCTATAAAATATGCTCCTTTCCCCTGGTACTTCACCACCGCAGAGCTGCCAACTCCCGCCACCTTGGTAAGCCTGGCGATTCTGGCCGGCTTGGTACTGGTAGTGTTGGAGTAATAAAACTTATCCGGAGAGTTCATCTCACTCAGCCCTCCCCTCTGGTGGCTAACTTTAAACACACCAAACACAGTGTCGGCCGGGTAGGCGCCGTAGCTCTTCAGACGGGGTAACTGGTGGAAAGCTTCTGAGGCAATCATCAGGCTTACAGCTTTGGAGGGCGTATAGGCAAGGTTCAGGAAATGCGTCTGGTACTCGGTGTTGCCGTAGGCAGTTGCCAAAGGGTCATAGGCGAACTGGGTAGCCCACTGAAAACCCGCCTGGCGGAAGCTTCTGGCCATGGCAGGGTACATGTAGGAGCCCAGGATATCGCCCGCATCAAACTCGTACACCATGCGGGCTTTGCCGGCATACTCCGGAATAGTATCGAACGGGATGCGGTACTGGTCCACGTGCGGCAGGTAATTACCCTGCAGCGTACGGTTTGCCACCAGCCCGGTTGGGTACCACTGGAAACTTACGCCATCAATGTTCGCTTTGGCTACGGCGTCAGCATAGGTCGGCGATTCGCTGATGTTGTAGAAAATAGGCTTCGTCCAGCCGGTGTTTCGCACCGCTTTCACCATCCTGTTCACAAACTCGGTTGCCCGCTCCTTAGGCCCACTATGCTTAGGCTCATTATTTATTTCCGCAGCGATAATATCAGGATCATCCTGGTACCTCACTTTTGTGTAAGGATTAACATGCTCAAAAAACTGTTTCAAGTACCGCTCCTGCGCCACAAAGGCTTTCTCCTCCGTTACTGCCTGCTGCTTGTTGTAAATGCTCGAAAAACCGGCTGTCTTCACATCCGGTTCCGGGTAGCCCGATCCCCAGTAAGCAATAGGCGTCACCAGGATCTTGATGTTTCTTTCCTTCAGTTTCGCGATCAGGTAGTCAAACAGCCGCAGGTGCTCATTCTCCAGCAGATTCCCAACAGAATCAGAGATCTCCGTATCCCAGACGTGCACCCTGAACGCATCGATCCCCATACGGGCGAAGTGGTATACATCCTGGTCTATTGCTTTTTCCAGGTCTGCGTTAAGTGCTTTATGAGAGCGGTAGCCATAAGCAAACGGCACAGTGTAGTTTACCCCGAAGAAGTTGGCCTCCTTGTTGTCTTTCTGCCAACGCATCACACCCTCTTTGTCAACGTAAACACCGCTTTTGTCCTGGCCAAGAAGAGAAGAGCTTGTTGCGCAAACTATCAGCAGCAGCAGCGTAAGCTTTGTAGCGATTCTAGAAATAGTATCCATTGTTTTATGATGATTTTGTTCCGAGGGTTTTATGCTACAAAAGTATAATACCGCCGGAAATGTTATGTTTGACATTCCTATGAAAAATAAACCCTAAAGTATACTTGCCGGGTGCAGCAAGTATACCTTAGGGTTTATACTTTATAAGTATATAGCTCGTGTTCTTATCAACTTGTACGCTTGCTTATTGCGCCACCTTCACCAGCTTCTGCACAAGGCGTTTGTCGCCGGTGGTTACCTGCAGGTAGTACAGCCCATTGGCTACATTTTGCAGCTGCACCTGTTGCTTCAGCACTTCCTGGGTTTTGTTTAAAGTATGGCGGGAGAGAACCCGGCCTGTTACATCCTGCACCTGCACCTGCACCTGCCCGAGGTAATCGCTTTCCAGGTGTACCACTACGGCATCCGGGGCCGGATTCGGGTAGATACGTAGCGTGTTGCCGTTAGCCAGTTCGTTTTCTGCTGAAAGTATGATTTTGGACCAGGGCAGCAGGTTTGAGGCAGGTTCATCCAGCTTCTGAGAGGTGAAAAGCCTGAACTCGCCCGGCTCCAGCATGATCTCTTTTGCGGGATCCGTTACCACCAGTTCATCCCCTGTAAAGTAGTCGTACCAGGAGCCTGCACCCGGGAAGCCGGCAGCCGGCAGCTGCTGCTTCACATCGAAATTGCCAATCAGGAATACCTGCATAGCGTCGCTGTTAAGGGTAATGCGCTTCACGATGTTGCCCAGGTCGAGCGTAAAGTCTTCTGTGCCGAATACCGGCTGCGATGTTTTCAGTTTGATGAGCTCGGCATATACCTGGTAAAGTTTAGCGCGCTCCGGGTCGTTCTGGTAGTTCCACAGCAGGGGCTTGTTGCCAGTACGGCCATTCTCGTCTATCGCCACATCATACCCAAGCTCCCCGAACTGCCAGATCATTTTAGGGCCGGGAATGGTGAGGGCGAAGGCCGCCGCCAACTTGGCACGGTTCAGCGCCGTGGTCAGGTTACGGGTATTGTAGCCGCCTGATGTTTTTCCGTATTTGCTCACATCGTATACAAAGCGCTCCTCGTCGTGGCTCTCCATATAACCGATCACGTGCGGCTGCTCCCAACCGCGCACCTCATAAGACATCCACTGCGGATTGGCATTCTCCCCTTTGCCCAGCTGCCTGAAATCATAGTTGTTGTTACCCCAGAACAGCATACCGTAATTAGCCAGCTCCTTCTCCTCCGCATTGTCAGCAAAGTGCTCCAGTATCACATAGGCTGTTTCGTCTACGCTTCGGATCTCGTTATAAATGCGTTTCCAGGTGGCGACACGGTCCGCGTCATATGAGCTCCAGGCACCAACGTTGCTCCCGGAGATTTTCTGGGTAAACCCTTTGGAGAGATCGAAGCGGAAACCATCCACCTTATACTCTTCCAGCCAGTACTCCGTAACCCGCTGCACGAGGGCTTTGGTGGCAGGCTGGTTGTGGTTAAAATCGAAAAACACACTGAATGGGTGGGTAGCCGACTGGTTGAAGTACGGGCTGTTCACGGCAGGTCTGTCACCGTCCCAGTATAGCCTCACGTACGGAAATTCATAGTCGGCCTGGTTCAGCACGATATCAAGTATAACTGCAATACCTTCTTTGTGAGCCGCATCAATAAAAGCCTTCAGATCTGCTTCGGTGCCGTAAGCTTTATCCGGGGCAAAGTAAAAGGTTGGGTTATAGCCCCACGACTCGTTCCCTGTGAACTCCATGATCGGCATCAACTGAATAGCGTTTATACCTAATCTCTTGAAATAGCTAAGCGTGTCGGTGAGGGTTTTATAGTTACGGGTGGAGACGAAATCGCGCACCAGCAGCTCATAAACCACCAGCTGGTCTACATCCGGGCGCTGAAAATCCGTTACCTGCCAGCTATATTCCTGCTGCTGGGTCTGCAGCACCGATACAATACCAGTGGCGCCTTCCGGGTAAGGCTTCAGGTTCGGGTAGTTGGCTGCGGTCAGGTAATGGTCGTACTGCGGATCCAGGACCTTATCGGTATAAGGGTCAGCTATGGCGATGGTGCCATCCACCAGGTACTGGTAAGCAACCTCCTCCCCTACCGGCAGATTGGTAAGGCGCAGCCAGTAACGCACTCCGTCTGGCGTGCGGTTCATCAGGTACTCGGGTGTGGGTTTCCAATCGTTAAACTCCCCGATCACGTAGGCATTCTCTTTGTGCGGGGCATACAGCACCAAGATCACCTCATTCTCATCTATATAATTGATGCCATCTACGATACCTGCTGGCACTGCCGCCACCGGTGGCACCGGCTTAATCATGTATTCAAAAACGTCTGTGTCAGTTTCTGAGGCGGTCTTTGCCTCCACGGTTACGCTGTGGCGCAGTCCCTGGTCAGGCCCTGTTTGCAACGTATAGCTTAGGTTTTTGCCGCTTGCTACCGTTGTTATTTCCACGCCATCGTGCAGCAGGCGCAACGCAGCATTCTCTGAGGCGACTGCCTCTACCTGTATCGTGCCATTGGCTTCAGCAAAGAAGAAATCCTGGGTAGGCTGCTGAAAAGCCACCTTCAGTTCATCGGGGTAAACGGCTATAATGATGTCCTCGGTTTGCGCGGAGCCGTTGCCGTTTTTTAACAACAAGCCCAGCTTACGGATAGGAGTACCTGCAGGCACACCAAAGTACTCGCGAGGCACCAGTGTAATCTGCCATTTATCATTGCCCAGCGAGGTCATTTTACCCGGCTCAAAAGGAGCTGTCCAGGTGGTCTGCCCTGCAGGTTGGAACTCGAAAGCATCCCCACTCTCTGTAGACCCGGCACCTGACCACAGGTACACATCGTTTGTTTTGTTTAAAAGGCCTTTAGCACGGCTGTCTTTAGCTTTTGTCAGGTCAAATGTAAGGGTTACGGCTTTATCTGCGGTAGGGAAGGCGGGCTCCGTGGTAACCACCTGCGCCTGGGTTTGCCAGCCCAGCAGCAAGCAAATCAGCAAGACAAAACGAGAAAGAGTAAAAATTTTCATAAGCAAAGTGTATAAGAATCAGGTTCGTAAAAGCCGGCGCATTTTTATACCCCTTGCCCCGCAAGTTGCAAAAGTGAGGCAGCAGCTTAAAATGGCAATGTGGCAAGTTAAGCAAGTATTGGATAACAAAAAATAACATCCCACCACTAAAAAGTCATAATAAACATTAGGCTTTGTCCTGTATACCCCACCAATAAGTTGCAAGCCGCTAATGCTGTTTTAGTTAAGTAAACGTACCTGCTTCCTGTGTTACGATTTGTCTATTTATACTTTCGGTTAACCAGAAGCCGCACATAAAGAATAATTTAAGAATAGGATATTACAAATCTTGTGTATATTGGAGCGAAATTGCGCGTTGTCTGCAGCAGAAGTGATGGCGGTAAAAAAGGACAAGGGCAATGCTCCAGCAATTTATAGTAAACGTCATAACACAGCCACTTGCAACCTCCTGTTTTAAAAGAAATTGGGCAAAGCCACTCGCGCGAGTTTTACCGTGCCGTAGTAGGGAACAGCATAGACCTTATTGCTGTGTTAGACGAAGAGGGCACCTATACTTTTGTGGGTGATTCGGTTACTGCTGTGCTCGGCTATGTTCCGGAGGAACTGGTGGGTGTAAATGCCTTGTCGCTGGTTCACCCCGCAGACCTGCCGGGGGTACAACTGGCGCTTGCAGGGCTCCTGGCCATGCGACAAACTACAATACCGCATTTCAGGTTTAAGGCGAAAGATGGCGAATGGCGCTGGCTGGAGTGCACCGGCAGGAACATGCTGCACAACGAGCACGTGCGCGGCATACTTACAAGCGCCCGCGACGTGACAGCCGCCACACAACTTGCCTACGACAACGATTACCACCAGGCTTACTACGAATCCCTTTTCTTTGAGCACCCCGATACGGTTTTCACACTCAACCAGAAGGGCGAGTTCCAGCAGTTTAACAAGCACTTGCAAACCCTCACCGGGTACAGCGAAAGCCAGCTGCTCGGCACACCTTATACCTCCCTGCTGCACCCCGACTACCTGGACGTGGGCGCCGAGGCCATGCAGAAAGTATGGTCCGGTGAAGCGCATACCATAGAAGTTGCTATCCTTACCCAGGAGGGTACCGTCAAGTATGTGAGCGTATCAGTGATGCCGGTATACTTCAGAGATGAGCTACAGGGGGCACAGGGCATTGCTAAAGACATTACAGAGCAGAAGAGCATACAGCGCGAGAATGAAAAGCTCTCGCTAGTGGCCAGCAAAACCGTGAATGGGGTCGTGATCATGAATCCGGCGGGTAAGATAGAGTGGGTGAATGACGGGTTCTGCAGGCTAACGGGCTATGACCGGCACGAAGTGGTGGGCCATATTCCAAGTGAACTGCTGCAGGGCTCCGGAACCGACCCGAAAACATCCAAACGTATCCGCAGCAAGTATGAGAGCCGCAAGCCTTTTTCAGAAGAGGTACTAAACTACCGCAAAACCGGTGAGAAGATCTGGTTCTACATCGATGTAACACCGATCTTTGACCAGGAAGGCAACCTGCAGAATTACATTGCCATCGAGACAGATATAACCGAGAAAAAGGAGGCGGAGGAAAAGCTGGTGAAGATGGCCGATGACCTTTACAAGCACAACCTTGACCTGCAGCAGTTTACCTACATCATCTCGCATAACCTGCGCGCGCCTGTGGCCAACGCCCTGGGTCTGGCACAACTCATAAACAAATTGCCGAAAGAAACGGCCAACTACGATGCGGTGGTTCAAAAACTGCAGGGCTCCATCGAGCAGTTGGACATTGTGGTGAAGGATATTAATCAGATACTTTCGCTGCGCGAATCCGGACGGGTTGCCTCACGCGAAAAAGTGCACCTGAAACAGGTTTGCCAGGAGGTGCTGCAGCAGTTTAACCATGAATTTGAACTAAGCGGCGCACAGGTTAGTGTGGCGATAGACCCGAGCTTTAGCCTTCTATCCATCCGCGCTTACCTCTACAGCATCCTGTACAACCTGGTTTCCAACAGTTTAAAGTACAGATCGGATACCCGCCCCCTGAAACTGGAAGTAAGAGCGGAGCGCGACAAGCGGGGATTCGTGCTAACGGTAAGCGACAACGGCTCAGGCATGGACATGCACCTGGTACAGCACCAACTGTTCCAACTCTACAAGCGCTTCCACCCGAACACCTATGGCAAGGGAACAGGCCTTTTTCTGGTTAAAACGCAGGTACAGGCGCTTAGCGGTAAAATAGAAGTTGAAAGTGCCCCAGACCAGGGCACCACATTTAAAATATACTTAGGAGCAAAAAATGTATAACAAGGTTTTCATTGTAGATGATGATGAGGTGAGCATCTTTCTGACAGAGGCAATTCTGGAGGCAGAGAGTTTTGCTACCGAGTGTAAAGGATTTCTGGATGCAAAAACAGCCTTGCAAAACCTGTTGGATAGCGCCAAGGGAAGCAGTGAAGACGCACTGCCCGAGGTAATCTTCCTGGACCTGAACATGCCTTTCCTGAGCGGCTGGGATTTTCTGGAGGCCCTTAGCCCCTACGAGCAGGCCCTGAAAGGCCGTTGCCGTATTTACCTGCTTACCTCCTCTGTGGATGAGCAGGAACGCACCCGTGCCGCCGGCACCAGCCTTGTAGCCGGCTTTTTGCAGAAACCATTGGAAGACGAGTGGATTATGCAATTGAAAGAAAGCTGTTAACCATTTCATCATAACAGAATTTACGCCACCACACACAAACTTAACAACCAATGCAAGACGTCACATCACCTATCCAAAGCAATACTGGCCTCGAGTCGATGCGGCTGGAGCGCCTGAACCGGCTCCTGTTCAACAACTACCCGGACGCTATTTACACGATCGCCCTCGACGGCACCTTCCATACCGTAAATCATACGGTGTGCCAGATCCTTCAGAGAGAGCGGCATGAACTGCTGGGCAATAACTACCAGCACATCATTCACCCCGAGCACCTGGAGGAGTCGGGTAAGTACTTCAAGGCTGCCAAGCAAGGGCTGCCGCAGCGGTACCAGACGGTGGTGCTGAACAATAGCGGCGAGACTGTACACCTGGATGTGACGAATTTCCCGTTAAAGACGGTAAGCGATAAGATGGTGGGCATTTTCGGAATCGCTAAAGACATAACGGAGCAGAAGGAGCGTGAGCGGGCCCTGCTGCGCACCACCCAGGAACTACAGCGCCAGAACGAGGAGCTTGAGCTGTTCCGTAAGATCATCGCGCATGATTTCCGTAGTCCCGTTGCCCGCTTGCTTGGCCTGGGTAAGCTGCTGCAGAAAGATAACCTGCCCGAGAAAACCCAACAAACCGCACTGGTAGCCCTCCTGCAGTCTGCACAGCAGCTCGACGGCATGGTGCGCGACCTGAACCAGATGCTGGCATTGCACCACCAGGGTGATGAGCCCCGCGAAAAGTGTGACGTGGAAGAGCTGGTGCAGTTATGCGTAGCAAATATTCAGCAGGAAATTAGCAATGCAGGTGCCACTATAACACTGGCTGGCACCGAGCGGATGGAGCTGTTTACCGTAAAAGCTTTCCTGGTGAGCATCATCCAAAACCTGTTATCAAACGCAATAAAGTACAGGCTGCCCGACCGCCCGCTGGAGGTAATGATCTCGCTAAAGCAGCAAGGCGATGAGGCTATTATTGCTGTGGCAGACAACGGAACAGGCATGGACCTGGACAAAATCGGGCCGTCGCTGTTTAAAATGTATAAGCGTTTTCATCAGGATATCGATGGCAAAGGACTTGGCCTATACCTTGTAAAAGAGCAGGTTAGACTGTTGCAGGGGCGTATAGAAGTAGCCAGCACGCCTGGGCTCGGAACCACTTTCACGGTTACACTGCCGATGCACTCCTGATTTGCGCTTATCGCCTACAATTATTACCCGTTTTTATACTTACCTGGCCACCACTGAGAATAGCTTATGGTATACATGCCCGGCCCGCATTACGCTTCCTCCCGCTGATCAAAATAAAATTATACACGCACAAAAACTGCGTTTTTTCGTAAAGCAAGTAGCCTCTTCATCGTACACCTGGCTAAAATCAGTTGTATACAGGCTCGCTCTCAACCCCATTCGGTGTAGTAGTACCGGTGTTGATGACTAACGACGGGAGAACACTGCCAGGAGATGATGAACGGCTGAGGAAAACTACCTGCTTGCAACACGGGAAAAGGCAAACCTATGTTTAGAAGTGTGTATATTATTGACGACGACGAGGTAAGTGCTTTCCTGACCGAGGCGATGCTCACAGCTGAGAACTTCTCCCAGCGGTACCATACTTTCCTGAACCCCTGCGATGCCCTGCAGCAACTGCTCCCGAGCCTGCAGTTTAACCAGTCACACAAAATCCCGGATGTTATTTTTCTGGACCTGAACATGCCCTTTATAAACGGGTGGGAGTTTCTGGATGCGGTAGCACCGCACGCCCCCCAACTGAGGTGCTGCTGCCTGCTGTACATGCTTACCTCCTCGCTGGATATAATGGAGGTCCGGAGAGCGCAGGAGTATGACTTCCTTTCCGGTTTTCTGCATAAACCCCTCGAAGAAAGTATAATCCACAATATTCTGAAGCACTCCTGAATTTATACTTTGAGAACGTGTGAATCCTGCTTTACTATAGGCTGATTAGCCTGTAAACCTCCAGACACACCACTGTAAGTATAGCGCTGCCTCTCCTTTCCCGCCAGCCCATCCGGTCCGGAAAAAAAGACTCTACCTCCTCATGGTTCAGCCTGCACGGGCCGGTACCTTCGCCAACGATATTTAAAATGCACAATCTTTATACCTTTGCCGCAGCGGTACGCAATCCTTTTTATAACTTTAGCATCTGCCACAGGTATAGCTAACATGCCCATAACGCTTGCTTTCTTTGCCCGCATCGGGCTTAACCTACAGATTTTTAAAACGGCGCTGGCTGCTGCGGTATCGTGGCTGGTGGCCACCACGGTGCTCGGCTCCGACTATCCATTCTTTGCACCGCTGGCCTCCATACTTACGGTACAGGTTACCGTGGCCGACTCAGTGGAGAAAGCCACACAACGTATTATCGGCATTATCGGAGGGGTAGCGGTCAGCTTGCTCATCGGTCATTGGCTTAGCATCAGCAGCGTTTCCATTTTCCTGGTCATCATCATTGGCATGGGCATATCCAAGGCCCTGCGCATGAACCCGCAGATTGTGTCGCAGGTGGCGGTGAGCTCTTTTCTGGTGCTGGCCTTTAGCCCGCAGGAACAGGGTTACGCCGTGGAGCGGGTGGTGGAGACTTTGATGGGGTCGGTGGTGGCTGTGCTGATAAATGCACTTATCGTACCTCAGAATGCTATTCCGGAGGTGGAGAACAGTATGCTCGCCTTGGGCGAGCAGGGTACTAAAACGCTGGGTTTCCTGGCCTCGCAGCTGCGGCAGACAGAGAAAGGCCAGTTAGTAGGCCGTCAGGAAACAGACGCGCTGATTGCCGCAACCGAGAAAAGTATAAAGTCGCTGCAGTTGGCCGAGCAGAGCCTCAAGTATAACCCCCTGCTTACGCACAAGCGCACCCACCTGAGCCGCCTGGCCATCGGCGTGAAGCGGCTGGAGCACATCACTACCCAGATCAGGGGCATCCGGCGGGGCATAGCCGACCTCAACTCTGCCCATATTTTCGAAACGGACCTTCAGGACACGCAGGCTCTGAAACAGGCCATGGAGGCCACTGCTGCCTGCATCACCCTGTTCAGCCATGCTATGGTGGGGCCAACCGAGCGGCACCGTCCCGCCTTGCTGGAAAGTATACGCGAAGCCGATAAGCTGCAGAACCAGTGCCTGGCCACGCTCCCCAGCATCAACTCCAACCGTACCCTGCGCGACGTGGGCAGCATCCTGACAGACCTTAGCCGCATCCTGACCGAGGCCGCCCGCTAATACCTCTGGTTTATACTTTAGTAGATAAGCTGCCGTAACAAAGTACGGCAGCGGCTGTTACTGAACTGTTCCATCAAATCGAATTTATACTATGTCCATACTTTTCTCCCCACTCACCGTTCGCGGCGTTACCTTCAAAAACCGCATTGCCGTATCGCCGATGTGCATGTACAGCAGTCAGGAAGGCTTTGCTACGGATTGGCATCTGGTGCATTTGGGTAGCCGCGCAGTGGGTGGTGCCGGTCTGATCTTAACCGAAGCCACAGCAGTTGTTCCGGAAGGGCGCATTTCCCCGCACGACCTGGGTATTTGGCAAGATGAGCACATAGCGGGACTACAGCGCATCACCCAATTTATTTCCGAAAACGGATCCGTGCCGGGTATACAGCTGGCCCATGCCGGGCGCAAGGCCAGCCACCACCGCCCCTGGGACGGCGGCACTGCTATTTTCCCGGAGGAGGAGAACGGCTGGCAAACCGTAGCCCCAAGCGCCCTACCGTTTGCAGAGGGCAGTCCTGTACCGCACGCACTGACGCTGGAGGAGATTGAGCAGGTAACTGATGCCTTTGAGGCTGCTGCAAAGCGATCGTTAGCGGCAGGTTTTAAAGTGATCGAGCTACACGCAGCGCACGGCTATCTGCTGCACGAATTCTACTCCCCCCTAAGCAACCAGCGCACCGATAAGTATGGCGGCAGCTTCGGGAACCGCATCCGGCTGCTGCTGGAAGTTACCGAGCGTGTGCGTAATGTATGGCCGGAGGAGTTTCCGCTCATCGTGCGCCTCTCTGCCACCGACTGGACCGAAGGCGGCTGGACCGGAGATGACTCCGTGGCCTTGGCCCTAGAACTGAAGAAACTGGGTGTGGATATGATCGATTGTTCTACGGGAGGAAATGCGCCCCATGCGGCCATACCTGTAGGTCCGGGTTACCAGGTGCCATTTGCTGCCCAGGTCAGGCAGCAGGCCAACCTGCTGACGGGTGCCGTGGGTATGATAACAGATGCAAGGCAGGCAGAGGAGATACTGGCCGGAAACCAGGCCGACATGGTGCTGCTGGCCCGCGAACTGCTCCGCAACCCGTACTTCCCGATGCATGCTGCCCTGGAACTTGGCGACGAGTACAGCTGGCCGCCACAGTATGAGCGCGCCAAGCCCCGCAAGTAGCCAGAACACGCCAAAGCGGCATCCGTAAACCACAAGACATCAATCTGAAATAATATGAGCGTTACCATAATTCATGACGAGGAAGATTTCCGCTTTTACATGCCTTTCGATGGCGACGATGCAGAGCTGACGTACTCGTACACACAAACCACGATCATCGACTTTGAGCATACGTATGTACCGGACAGCCACCGCGGCAAAGGCCTGGCAGGAAAACTGGTAAAAGAAGGGCTGGAGTTCGCCAAATCAAACAATTACAAGATCATCCCTTCGTGCCCCGTGGTGGAGGCGTATATTGACCGCTACCCGGAATACCAGGAGATGGTGCACCCGGTGTAAAGTATAAATTGCGCCAGTTATGTTGCCATACAGCACAAAACAGCTATCTTAGCTACTGCATCCTGCTTAAACTTATACTTTAGGCAGGATGTTTTTTTGTTGATCAACCATAAACTTTGTTCATGAAGACTCCTCCTCTTTTCCGCAGGCTGGCTCTGGGCGGTATACTATGTTTGGGTGCCACCGCTGTGCAGGCACAGGAATTTACCCGCCAGGACACCCTGCGCGGCAGCATCACGCCGGAGCGCGCCTGGTGGGACCTCACCTTTTACCACCTCAACATTGCCGTAAACCCGCAGGACAGCACGGTACTAGGCACCAACACCATCCGTTACAAGGTGCTGGCGCCGCAGCAGCGCATGCAAGTGGACCTACAGCCCCCCATGCGTATTAGCAAGGTAACGCAAAACGGCAGGGAGCTGCCGGTGCAGCAGGATGGCAACGCGTGGTATGTGCAACTGCCGGAACCGCAAGAGGCAGGCCAGGAGAAAGAGATAGAAGTACACTTTGGCGGCAAACCGCAGGTGAGCGAAAACCCACCCTGGAGCGGCGGCATGACCTGGCAGTACGATGCCAACGGCAACCCTTGGGTAGCCAACTCTAACCAAGGCGACGGAGCCAGCCTCTGGTGGCCCAACAAAGACCACATGTACGACGAGCCGGATAGTATGCGCATCAGCGTACGAGCCCCAAAAGGCTTGATGGATGTGAGCAACGGCAGGCTCAAAAAAGTGCAGGACCACGAGGATGGCAGCAAGACCTACCACTGGTACGTCACGAACCCCATCAACAACTATGGCGTGAACGTGAGCATCGGCGACTACGCCCATTACTCCCAAAAGTATAAAGGCGAGAAAGGTGAGCTGGATCTGAACTTTTACCCGCTGCGCTATAATCTGGACAAGGCAAAAAAACAGTTTACGCAGGTACAGCAAATGCTACAGGCCTTTGAGCACTGGTTTGGCCCCTACCCTTTTTATGAGGATGGGTTTAAATTAGTGGAGGTACCTTACCTGGGCATGGAGCACCAAAGCGCCGTAACTTACGGCAATGGCTACACAAATGGCTACCGGGGCCGCGACCTGAGCGGCACGGGCTGGGGCCTGAAGTTCGACTTCATCATCATACATGAGTCGGGCCACGAGTGGTTTGCCAACAACATCACCTACAAGGATATTGCCGATATGTGGATACACGAGAGCTTCACCAACTACTCTGAGTCGCTGTTCCTGGACTACCACTACGGTACCAAGGCGGCCAATGAGTACGTGATCGGGTTGCGTAACATCATCCAGAACGACAAACCGATTATCGGCAAGTATGATGTGAACAACCAGGGTTCCGGCGATATGTACCCGAAAGGCGCCAACATGCTGCACAACCTCCGCCAGATCGTGAACAATGATGAGAAGTGGCGCAGCATCCTGCGGGGCCTGAACCAGGAGTTCTACCACCAGACCGTAACCACGCAGCAGATTGAAAACTACCTGAGCCAGCACGTGGGCCGCGACCTGACCCCGGTATTTGACCAGTACCTGCGCGATGTGCGCATACCGGTGCTGGAGTACAAGCAGGACGGCAAGAAGCTGCAGTACCGTTGGGCCAACAGCGTAGATGCTTTTGATATGCCCGTTAAGGTATACCTGAACGGTAAGGAGCAGTGGCTGGAGCCCTCCACCACCTGGCAGGAGCTAAAAGCCAGGAAAAACACAAAAGTGAATACAGACCCTAACTTTTACGTGACCACGCAGAACGTAACAGCGGCTTAACAGGCAAAGCTTAAAAGAAAACGGCCCACTTTCAGGTTTGAAGGTGGGCCGTTTTCATATGAAGAATTTACAAAGCCTAGACTTGCCTCGGCAGCGGCTCCTGCCCCTCCTCGCCACGGTAAAAGCGGGAGGTTGGGTAGGCAAAACGGATATCCGGCGCGTCGAGGAACTTTGTCAGCACATCCTCCCAAATCAGGTGCACACTTTGCCGCCGGCGCATCAGGCTGCACACGTAGCGCATCGTAAGCTCAATGCCGTTTTCGCGTACAGCCGTGTAGAGGTGCGGCTCCAGGTCCTCGTAGAAAATAAGATGCTGCTGCGACTGCCGCCTTACCTGCTCGCGGGCCGCCTCGGTAAGCTGCTCCGCGTGCTCATGCATCACCTCCCAAAGTATACTTTTGGCCTTTTGCCAGTTGCTCTCGAAGGTAATGCGCACCGGAACCTCCTCCCAGATAAACGGAAAGCCATAGTTGTAATTAGATTGCGGCTCTGTAAATACTTTCAGGTTCGGAATGTTTACCACACGGCCGGTTGCCTGGTCGGCCTTCACCCAGCCCTGTATCTCGTTCAGCGAGAACTGGAAAAGGCGGATATCAATCACATCACCAATATGGTCCCCCACCTGAATGCGGTCACCGATATGGAAAGGGCGCTTCCAGATGATAAAGACCCAGCCAGCCATGTTAAGCACGGGCTCGCGCAGGGCCAGCACCAGGCCAGCCGATAACAGCCCCAGAAAGGTCGCAATGGACCGGAAGCCATCGAACCAGATGTAAGAAAGCAAGATGATGCCGAGTACGGTTACTGTGTAGTTGGTGATCTTGCGCCACTGGTACTTCTTGCGAAGGTCTGCCTCCTGCCTATGTATGAAGCGCTGCATGAACAGCCCCAGCAGCCAAAGCACGCCTACCACTGCCAGGGAGTAGAGCAGCTTACCAAAAAACTCCGGGGTTAATCCTGTTTGAGCAGAGAGCCAGTATGTGATATTGCGCATTTGCTTGGCTTTTATTCTGCTTAGTACGCAAATGGCCTCCCATAGTGTTCTGGCGGCCTCGGCTCCTCCCGCTGCAACGCCCCGATACCCCTGCAAGGCAGCTTCATCCCGCAACCTCTGTACTAACTACTGAATACTGTCGCCGCTTCATCAATATCCACTTCAATTACCCAAGTGCAGAGCACCCAGACCTTTAGCTTCTACAGAACAAAAAAAGCCTTTGGTTGTTGTTTAAACACTGCAAATGTACAATGCCACATCATTTTTATTGTATGTTAATATTCCTAAATTTGGGGGATTTAGCGGTTACGGCAGCAGGAAAACCCTGCCGGGTTAAGAAGTATAACACAGGTTCTAGCAAGCCTCCTATACTTTAACAAAACCCGCACGGGCACCTTCGGGTGTGGCAACGGATGCAACCGCAACAAAAGCCGGTGCACTCAGGATCTGGTGAAAATGGACTGGAAAACAAATCGGTTCTAATGGAAGAGCTGGAAATATGGAATAGGTTTAGGGAAGGAAGTGAGGCCGATTTTACCCTCCTGTACAAGCGCTATGCACCGGTAATGCTGCGCTATGGGCAACGCCTTATTCCTGATCTGGACATGGTGAAGGATTGTATCCAGCAGGTTTTCTTCCAGATCTGGAAAAGCAGGCAGAATCTGTCTACGCCCCCTAGCGTCAAAAACTACCTGCTAAAGGCTTTCCGCCGCGAGCTAGGTAAAAAGGCCACCTTCAAAAGCAAGTATGAACCCCTGCCCGACGATACTCAGCTCGGCACGGAAGCGTCGCATGAGGCAGAGCTTATCAAGCTACAGTCCACGGAGTTAGACCGGCAAAAGATTCATCACCTGCTCATGAAGCTGCCGGAGCGGCAGCGCGAGGTGATCTTCCTGAAATATTATACCGGCCTGCAGTACGACGAGATCTCCGACATAATGGGAATCGACCAGAAATCAGTCTACAAACTCACTTACAAAGCCATAGACAAGCTATACAAGTTTTACCATGGCAAGGAAGAAGAAACCTCTTCTCTGCGCAAACGTGTGCGCGGTTTAGCCAGCAGCCTGAGTTCCACGGCCGAGGAGCCTGACCATGCGCTGGATCCTTTGGCGGGCACAGCGTCATTGGTGCTCAGTTTTGAGTAGGCCGCTGCCGCACAAGCCAACATTACCTCCGCCTTCTTTGGCATTTAGGCCGAAACCCTCTAACTTGAATCCCGGATTATACTTATTCTGGCAGCACGCTTTATACCTAACCGTTTAGCTTTTGATGCTGCCGTGGCCTTAGCTTACAACCATGGTTTTACCTGGCTGCCAGGAGAGTTTATAATGAAATCACACTAATGGAGATAAAGAAGGACATTTTTGGTACCGCCCCGGACGGGCAGCAAGTATACTTGTACACGCTTTCCAACCGGCATGGTGTAACGGTAACGATCACGAATTACGGAGCAATCGTCACCTCTTTCATAACACCCGATAGGCACGGTGAAATGGGCCACGTGGTAGCAGGCTTTGACAAACTGGAGGGCTATATCCCCAATAACCCGCACTTCGGGGGCATTGTAGGCAGGTTTGCCAACCGCATTGCACAAGGTAAATTTACACTGGATGGCCAGGAGTACACCTTGGCCGCGAACGATGCACCGCACCACCTGCACGGCGGCAACACCGGCTTCGACAGGGTAGTTTGGCAAGCCGAGGAGTTGCCGGAACATAACGCCCTGCAACTGAGTTACCTTAGCCCTGACGGCGAGGAAGGTTACCCCGGAAACCTGACGGCTACTGTGGTTTATACTTTAACGGATGCCGACGAGTTGAGAATTGACTACAGCGCCACCACCGATAAGGCCACACCGGTAAACCTGACCAACCACAGCTACTTTAATCTGTCTGCAGGCAAGTCCGACAGCATCGAGGGGCACATCATACAGATCAACGCCAGCAAGTATACGCCTGTGGATGAAACGTTTATCCCCACCTGTGAGCTGGCAGAGGTAGCGGGCACCATGTTGGACCTGCGCGAGCCGCAGCCAATAGGCAAGCACCTGCACAAGATGACGGGTGGCGGGTACGACAACAACTATGTGCTACACCACAACACCGAACGATTGACCAAGGCCGCCGAAGTATACGAGCCCGTTTCCGGGCGTGTGCTGGAGGTTTACACCACGCAACCGGGCATACAGTTCTACACCGGCAACTTCCTGGATGGCTCCCTTACCGGCAGAAACGGCAACAGGTATGTTAAGCACTATGCCTTCTGCCTCGAAACGCAGCACTTCCCGGACTCCCCGAATCAGCCTCAGTTTCCGTCTGCCATACTTCGCCCCGGCGAAACGTACAGGGAAAGCACGATCTATAAACTTTCGGTAAAAGAAGCCTAACAGCCATTTATACCTTGCAGCTAAGTTTAGCCCGCTACTGCTGATTTTTAAATGTAAATTACCGGCTCATGCGGAGTGTAATGCGTAAAAATGAAGTACACTTCACTCGTTAATCCGCTCTGCCAAGGTATAAAAACTGTACTTCGCCCTAACTTTAAACTTATTCTTACATTATACCACAGATTACTATGGCTGGCACTACGCACACCAATGTTACAACACCCGCTCAGCAGGAAGTAACCGAAAACTATAAAGGCCCACTGGTTACGGTGACTATGCTCTTCTTTATGTGGGGCTTCATTACCTGCCTCAACGACATCCTTATACCTAAGCTGCAACTGGTGTTCACGCTGGAGCTGTGGCAGGCCATGCTCATCCAGACGGCCTTCTTCGGCGCATACTTCATCATCTCGCTGCTGTACTTCATACTTTCCATCACCAAGGGAGACCCTATCCGACGGATTGGGTACAAGAACGGCATCATTGTCGGGTTACTAGTGGCGGCTGTAGGTTGCGCGCTGTTTTACCCGGCGGCTTCTACCCTGAGCTATGGCTTTTTCCTGGGTGCTTTGTTCGTGCTGGCCTCCGGCATCACCATTCTGCAGATTGCGGCTAACCCGTACGTAGCCATACTTGGCCCGCCGGAGAGCGCAGCCAGCCGCATGAACCTGACGCAGGCCCTGAACTCCCTGGGTACCACGGTGGCCCCGATTATAGGCGGCTACCTCATCTTTGGTGCCGTAAACGCATCCGACACAGGGGCTGACTCTGTAAAAATGCCATACCTGGGGCTGGCGGCCGCCCTGCTGGCTATTGCGCTACTTATCAAAATAGCGAAACTGCCGGGTATACAGAGCAGCGATGAGATAAAGCCAGGCGCTGGCGCCCTTCGTTACCGCCACCTTGTGCTGGGTATCATCTGTATTTTTGCCTATGTGGGTGGTGAGGTGGCCATCGGCAGCACGCTTATCAACTTCTTCAGGCTACCCGAGATTGCAGGGCTGGAGGAGGCCGAAGCCGGTCATTTTCTGGCCTTTTACTGGGGAGGAGCCATGGTGGGCCGATTCTTTGGTGCCGTAGCCCTCTCCAACATGAAAAACGCCAATGGTAAATACCTGGTGATAGGTGGTATAGCGGCTGTTGTGTTTGGGCTCATGTTCTTTGCTTATGGCCTGCACGAGGCTCTTATTGTTCTCGGCCTGATTGCGCTGAACTTTGGCGTGCTGATGCTGGGCCGCTTTATCCCGAGCAGGACGCTTGGTTTCTTTGCCGCCACGGTGGTTGTGCTGTTGCTGATCACGAGCTTTGCTACCGGTGCTGTGGCTATGTGGT
The DNA here is from genome assembly GCF_026241195.1 of Pontibacter anaerobius. Taxonomy (GTDB): domain Bacteria; phylum Bacteroidota; class Bacteroidia; order Cytophagales; family Hymenobacteraceae; genus Pontibacter; species Pontibacter anaerobius. Next base: position 234,500 of record NZ_JAPFQO010000006.1, on the reverse strand, counting down.
CCGTTATCGCCATCGGCTTGTTCAATTCCATCATGTTCCCTACTATCTTCACGCTGGCTATTAAAGGGTTGGGCGTGCATACCAGCCAGGCATCGTCGCTGCTGGTGATGGCGATTGTGGGAGGTGCCATTGTGCCGCCGCTGCAAGGTGCCGTGGCAGACATAACGGGTAGCCTCCAACTCTCGTTCCTGGTGCCATTGGTGTGCTACCTGTACATCATGTACTATGGTTTCTCCGGATCAAAAATCACCCAAGAAACCGTTTAGATAAGGATTTATACTTCATGAAAGCCAACCTGTATAAGTATAGGCTGGCTTTTTTTATGGTCCTGCAGCTTCAGGGTTTCTATACTTTAGCGGCTTAAAGAGAATTGCTTATCTTTCGGGCAAAGTGCCGCCATACTATAACTTTGCTTTAGAAGTTATTAGGGCAACAACATCACTACCCTTAACCGAATGAGGCATTACCTGTTTTCCCTCCTGTTCCTGCTTTCTGCTTTCGCTCCCGCGCAGGTAGTGGCCCAGGCATGGGCAGCGCCTTCTGCCAAGCGCCCTAAGATTGGGCTGGTGCTGAGCGGCGGCGGTGCGAAAGGTATGGCGCACATCGGTTTTTTGAAGGTGCTGGAGGAGGCGGGCATCCGTCCGGACTATATTACCGGTACAAGTATGGGTAGCCTGGTAGGGGCTTTGTACGCCCTTGGTTACTCGGCCAGTGAGATAGAGGAGATCGCCCTGAAACAGGACTGGGAAATGCTATTGAGCAACCAGGTACCCCTAAGCCAGATCGCGATGGAGGAAAAGGAATACTACGGCCGCTACCTCCTGGAACTGCCGGTAAATGGCACAAAGATCAGCTTCCCGAGCGGGCTGATAGAGGGTCAGGCGCTGAACAACCTGCTTATCAGGCTTACGCGCGGTGCCCACAGTATCCAGGATTTCAGCCAGCTGCCCATCCCCTTTGCCTGTGTGGCCACCGACCTGGCAACCGGGCAGAAGGTGGTACTACGGCAGGGTTTTCTGCCGGAGGCGCTACGGGCAAGTATGGCTATCCCCACCGTGTTCACCCCCATTAAAATTGATGGCCGCGTGTTGGTTGACGGAGGTCTGGTGCAAAACTTCCCGGTGCAGGAGGCATTGGACATGGGTGCAGACTTTGTGATTGGGGTGAATGTGGGCGGCGGCCTGGAGCCGGAGCAGAACCTGAAATCCATGCTGGATGTGCTGGTGCAGGCTACCTTCTTTACCAGTGCCTCTAACCTGGAGAGCGAAAAGAAGAAGACGGATTTACTGGTGGATATTTTACCTTATCTAGAGGACTACAACACCGGCAGCTTCGCCGATACGGAAGAGGTTATAAAGATTGGGGAACTGGTGGCACGGCAGTACGAGGACAGCCTGCGCACCCTGGCGAGATATTTCAGGTCTTTCCGGGAGCCGATGCACAAGCCCGCTCTCAGCAACCTGCAGGACTCCGTGAAAATCGGGAAAGTGCTCATCAGTGGCACCAATTCCACGCCCAGGCGGATTCTGCGCCGCCGCCTGCGCCTGAAAGAGAATGAAACCACCACCATCAGCAGCATCGAGAACCGCATAGAGGTACTTTACGGCACAGGCCATTTCAACAAAGTATCTTACGCCATGGTCCCCTCCGATAGCGGCCACCACTTACAGGTAAACGTGGAGGAAGCGGCAGAAGGAGCCTTGAAAACCGCCATTTATTACGACTCCGAGAACCGCGCGGGGGCTACGGTGAACTTTACCCGCCGCAACCTCTTCTGGCAGGGCTCCCGCTTTGTGGCTGAGGTAGACCTGGGGCAAAATATCCGCACCGACGTGAATTATCTGAAGTACATGGGCTACCGCTATCATATTGCCGTAAAATTGGGAAGCCAGTACTATAAGAACGACCTTTCGCTTTTCAACGACAATGGCAGCAAGATTGCCATACTGCAGCAGAACATGAATATCGGTACGCTGGGCTGGCAAACCACCACCAACAATACCTGGACGCTGGGGCAGCAAATGGAGTATAAACTGGCGAGGCTGTACCCGCAGGTGGCCGGCCAGCTGAACCTGGATACCCTTACCGTGGATATTAACTGGCTGGAGCAACTGAAGGTGCGTAACTGGGCTATCAACAGTTTTTTCCGCCTGAATACTTTAGACAGGCAGGTTTTCCCTACCCGGGGCTGGAAAACTGACCTGCAGGGTAGCTTCATCTTTGGCAGCAGGTTTACCCTACGTGCCCAGCCAGGGCACCCGGAACTGGAGAGCAGCATCCGCAACGATGACATTGATCCATACTTCCGGGTATCGCTGAAAGCCAATGGCGTGGTTCCATTGCGCCGTAACCTCAGCCTGATGTTGCGGCAAGGGCTGGTGATGTATACCAGCAATGATCTACCTGTGGGTGAGGAGGTGAAAATAGGAGGTTATACTTCCGTTCTTCCCAACATGGTCGAGTACCGCGCTGCAGAGCCTTTCGCCTACTCTGCTGATAACCTTATCTATGGCGGCTTGGGCCTGCAGGCGGAGCTGCGTAAAAAGCTATACTTGCAGCTTAGCTCCACCGTTATCAATACCAGTTTACTGCATGGCTACCGCACCCTGCGTGGCAAAAGCACCCGTTTGGGCTACAGTGCCACCCTCGGCTACCTCACTCCTTTTGGCCCTATAACAGCAGGTGCTGCCCACGAAAAAGATGCTGAATGGCGTGGCTTTATCAGCCTTGGCTTCAGGTTGCCCTGGTAGCGGCAAATAGCACATCCCTTCACCAACGGTACCTCTCTCCGTCGGCTTAACTTGCCGTTTCTCGCAGCATCAAGCTATTATCAAAGCTAAAATCCAATCAGAAGCCGGGGCTGTTTCATCTATTTTTTGTCACCCGGAATGGAGCTGAGTTGCTTGTTTTGAGACTTATCAAACCTTGTACTAAGTTTCTTACCAAAATGGCAAGGGCATTACTCCAATTTATTAAACACAAAATTACCCTACCCTACTACGGCTTTCTTATGACCTCCAGCCTTCAATTTATACTCTTCAGTAACTAATTTAAAAATTATTCAAAGATTTCGACATAAATATGATTGTTTACCAATTTTTATCCGTATAATTTGAAATATTTATTAAAACAAAGCGATAAGTTTAAAATTAATTAATCTATTCTTCAACACTTTTAAAGTTCTCCTTATGGCAAAAGCATTTTCACGTATTCCCATGCTGCTGCTTTTACTGGTTGTGGCAGCCACATTTATACTTCCGTCAGCAGAGCATGGAAGCTCTAATGCGGATTTGAATGCCGCAGACACAGCCTGGATGCTCACTGCCACTGCGCTCGTACTAATCATGACACCGGGTTTAGCCTTTTTCTATGGAGGTATGGTACGCAAGAAAAATGTTCTCTCGACCATGCTACAGAGCTTTATCTGCATGGCTATTGTAACGGTATTGTGGGTAGTTTTTGGCTTTAGCCTGGCCTTCGGAGAATCTATCGGTGGGGTTTTCGGTAACCCGCTTACCTTTTTCATGATGAACGGCGTGCTGGATGGGGCTCCCTGGCCGGCGGCGCCTACCATCCCACTGCTGCTCTTTGCCATGTTTCAGCTTAAGTTTGCCATCATTACACCGGCGCTGATTACGGGTGCTTTCGCTGAGCGCATCCGCTTTATCTCCTATACTTTATTCATCGTGCTTTTCTTCATTTTTATCTACGCACCCCTGGCACATGCCACATGGCACCCGGATGGCCTGTTGTTTAACCTCGGAGTGTTGGATTTTGCCGGCGGAACCGTGGTGCATATGTCGGCTGGGTGGGCGGCGCTGGCCTCCGCTATATACCTGAAACGGCGCTATGAGGCTAGCCATGCCCCTGCCAACATCCCACATGTGATGCTAGGTACCGGGCTGCTATGGTTTGGATGGTTCGGCTTTAATGCGGGGTCGGCTATGGGCGCGAGCCCTTTGGCGGTTGTGGCTCTGGCTACTACCACAACTGCCTCGGCAGCAGCAGCGCTGGCCTGGATATTTTTTGACGCGCTGCGCGGCCGCAAGCCCTCTGCCATGGGTACATGCATCGGGGCGGTGGTAGGTTTGGTGGCCATTACGCCAGCCGCCGGCTTTGTTACCATTCCGCACTCACTGGCTATTGGCGTAATAGCAGCTGTTGTAAGCAACCTGGTGGTAGAGTGGCGCACACGCTCTACCCTGGACGATACTCTGGATGTTTTTCCGTGCCACGGCGTAGGGGGAATGGTAGGGATGCTGCTGACAGGGGTATTTGCAAGCCAGGCAGTGAACCCAGCCATTGAACTAGGGAACGGGCTGATCTTCGGCGAATACAAGCTGTTCTTGCTACACGTCGCCACGCTGGTGGGAGTATCCATTTTTGCCTTCGGGGGCTCCTGGATGTTATTAAAAGTCACGGATTTGATCACCCCTCTCCGGGTATCCAGAGAGGAGGAGTTAATAGGCTTGGATCGCAGCCAGCACAACGAGGCACTTGAACACCCTGAGCCGGCATTGAGCGTACCTGAGGTTGCGTACAATTAAGAAATTTCTCTTTCTATAGTTAAGTAATACCCCGCCCCACTGCAGGCCTTTCAGGAGGCTGGCGGTGGGGCACTTTTTTGGGTAGCTTAGTCCTGTACCTTGTCCAGCGTTTTGCGCTTGTCGCTTTTGATTTGCTTAAAGTGGCTCGGGGTAAGGCCCGTAACTTTTTTAAACTGGTTGGAAAGGTGCGCCACGCTGCTGTACCCTAGCTTATAGGCAATTTCCTTCAGGCTCAGTTCATCATACACCAGCAGTTCTTTTACCCGCTCAGTGCGTTGTAAAATAAGGTACTTTTCAATCGTAATCCCCTCAAAAGACGAGAACAGCGAGCTGATATAGTTATAGTCCAGCCCTACTTTATCGGCTATATAGGCTGATGTGTTTGTGTGCAGTTCCTGCTCCCCTGCCTGGTGCACGAGCTCAATGATTGCCAGCTTCACTTTTTCAATTAGCTGTGTCTTGCGGTCGTCCAGCAGCTCGAAGCCGTTATTCTCCAGCACCTCCCGGAGTTGCTCCATATCAATTTCACCGCTCTCAACGGACAGTTCAGCCTCTCCGAGGCCTACCTGTAACACAGTATAGCCTAGCTTTTGCAACTCTTCGGCTACCACACGCTTGCATCGGTCGCAAACCATGTTCTTAATGTAAATCTTCTTGGTTACCATTTTGTAAAGTTACCGTCCAAAGTATCGTACAAGAAATAAATCAACAAGAATAACTTCTCAAATGCAACGTGCTAAACAATTTATTAGACTCAGCACCTGTATCTAAGCTCTCCATACTTAATACGAACTATGTTATATAGTAGTAATTTTATATTTTCGCATACCTGAACAAGACTATGACACCTGCCGAACTCCCTAATTATCTCTCTGCAAGGATTGTACCTGATGAAAACCTACTGCATGTTACCTGGCTTCGAAGTGTGAGCAGCCAGGAATACCGTGACGGGTTGAAAGCAATCAAAAAGTTGATATTTGAAAATAACTTCAAGCTCTGGCTCGCTGACTCGCGGCTACTTGCCCACGTAACCTTTGAGGACCAGCAATGGATTATGAAAGAGGTTATCCCGCTGCTTCTGAAAAGCCAATTGCAAAAAGTAGCCCGGGTTGTGAATGCCGACGTATTCAGCTACATCACGTTTGAGAATATGATGAGCAAGGCCCACGAAAACTACAATGTAGAGGGGCATATGGAGCAGTTTACCTCCATTGATGCTGCCCTTAGCTGGCTCAGGATGAACGATTGATGCTTCCTGCTGCCTAGTCTTCTATCAAAATCCCCAGTTTACCCATACGGTAATCGCGCATGGCCTGCATAACCTCCGTCTGGTTGTTCATTACGAAGGGGCCGTTTGCCACCACCGGCTCGTCCAGCGGTTTGCCAGCCATCAACAATGCACGCGTGTTTTCCCGGGCTGTTATGGTGATGCCATCTCCATCCCGGTTAAAAACCACCTGGTGCAGCCCCTCTACCATACCATAGCCTGCTACCTGCAAGGCGCCATCCAGCAAGTATAAAAATGCGTTGTGTTCCGCAGGGATCGGTAAAGTATAACTTGCCCCAGCCTGCAACTCCAACCGCAGTGCCAACACGGGCGTTTTGGTTCTAACCGGCCCCCGTATGCCTTCCAGTTCGCCGGCAATTACCTGCACGCTCACTCCCTTTGCCGTTACGGTTGGGGTCTGCTCTGCCTGCAGCGGTATGTATTCGGGTTGGTCCATTTTATGGGCGCCCGGTGTATTTACCCATAGCTGAATGATCTCCTGCACTCCTCCCCGCTCCATTATATCTTTTGGAGGGCGCTCACTGTGTATCAAGCCCCTGCCTGCATTCATCCACTGCGTGCCGCCTTCATACACTACGCTGTTGTTGCCCCGGGAGTCGCGGTGGTGTACGCCGCCCCTGTAAACAAACGTAACCGGCGAAAAGCCACGGTGCGGGTGCGGCTCTACCCCCGTTCTGTGCGGCACGACACCCACGGGCATTTCTGCTATGTGGTGGTGCAGCAACAGGAAAGGGTCTATCTGCTCTACCTGCTGCGTAGGAAAAGGCTGGCGCACTGGCATACCGCCCATGTCAACTGTTTCAGCGTAAAGCAAGCGGGCTACGGTTCTGTTCTTCATATTTTTAAGTGATGAATAAAGTATAAAACAACCCCACGGGAGTTATGTTTTGCGTGCTGTTTCTGCTAAAGTATAAATTAAAAACAGCAACAGCACCCGCTGCCTGGGCAAATGCTGTTGCTGCTTTCAGGAAGTGCGCAATAGGTTAGTAGTTCGGGTCCTGGTTCCTGTAGCCACCTCTGTCGGTACGGTTTTCCCTGCTGAAGTTACCGGTGTCGGAATCGCCGCTTGCCATGGAGCCATACCCGCCGTAATTGCCTGAAGAGGAGCCATAGGTTCTGCTGCCTAATGTGCCACCGGCGTGGCCTCCCTCATAGCCTATGCCGCCGCCGAAGTTCTTGCCACCATAGCTGCTGCCAACGCCTCCGCCCTGGTTAATGCCGCTGTAGCCGTAGTGCTCGCCGGATCTGCGGTTACTGCTGTAGTTCGGGATCCCTCGGTTAGAATGCACAGACTCCTGGCCGTAGCCGCCTCCGTAGCCTGACGAAGACACGGAGTCGTCCATGTTGCCGCCACCGCCACTCATAGAACCGTAACCGGAACCGCCACCGAACTCACCATGGGCACTGTAGTTGGCACCGCCAAAGCGCGACCCACTGTAGCCGCTTAACCTGCCGGAGCCGTAGCCTTGCTCTTGTTGCGCCCTGCGCTCACGCTGCATGCCGCGCATGTCGTCATAGCGGTCTGAGGAGCCTTCGAAGCTGGAGATGCCATAGCCCTGGCGGATGTCACCCAGGTCGTGGCGGCGGTTACTGGTGTTGTCATAGTAGTTATCTTCCATGTCGTAATCGCGGCTACGGTAGTTCTGGAAGCGGTTGGCGTCAAAATCGCGGCGGTCGCGGAAATCATGCGGGTTGTTGCCGTGGCTGTAGCGGTCCTGGTGCTCGCGCCCAAAATCCCCATCGCGGGTATCACGGTCAAAATCATAAACGTCCTTGCCGGTCCACAGGCCACTGTGGTAGTATCTGCTATTATCTCTGTCGTTTCTCATAGTTAAAATAGGTTAGTTGTACATTAGTCCAGTTTATTCTAAACGCAGGCAAAGTAGAACGGTTTTATGGCTGGCCCGTGAGAAAAGCAAAAGGCCCACTCTTACGCGGGCCCTTTGCTTTTATGTGTGCTTATGAACTTTAACTATCTTCGACGGCCGTCGTTTTCGCTATAGCGGCCCTGGTTAGCCGACTTATAACGGGTGCGAGTGCCTTTCGTCCAGGTTTTCTGGTCATAGCGGCTACGCAGCTTGCTGGCATCCAGGCTGGCGGGCTCGTTTGATTCGTAAATGGTGCGGCCGGTGCCGGAGTAGCCATAGTTGTGATCTATAAAATTAGTATAGGCTCGACTACCGGCATAGCTGCCATAGGTAGGCCTGTTGCTATAATCCGGGAACTCAATGTACTGCTTCCCCGTGGTTTCCGGCAAAATAGCAGCGTAACTGTCTTGCCGCCCCAGGTCTTCGTTATAACTGGTTCTATCTCCGGAGCCAAAAGTAGAGGTACTGTAGTTGCCCCGGCTGTAATCGTTTGTGTAGCCTTGATTGCCATAGTAGTCGTTGCCACGCATGCTGGCGTTATCGCGTCCATAGCTGGGTTGCCTACTGGTGGCTGGGCTGGTGCGGCGGCTTTGCTTGTCGCTGCCCACATCGCGCTGCCCGAAAGTATTGCGGTCGTTACGATAGTTTGAGTTCATGATATGCACATTTAAAGTTTAAAATTCCTACTCATTAAACGCGCTGCAAAAACAGCTAGTTCAGCTTTTAACTTCTTATTATACTATGTTCACCCCTAGATTAGCTCTATTCCTTCTTTATATAGTATAAAATGTTTCCATATATACCGTTTTTTCGTATGCTTTAGGATGATTTTTCCATACTTTAAGCATCTCTCCTTCTCCCTCTTCTGCCTGCACGGCTGTATTTAAACGGTTTTGGAATTAAGAACAATTGCACTGCTCCACAGGTATAAACCACCTAAAAAAACGGCGCATGGAGCAACAGATTCATATTGGCACCTCGGGGTGGCACTACAAACATTGGGTCGGCACCTTCTATCCGAAAGAGCTACGGCCAAAAGACTTCTCCGGTTACTACACACGATTCTTTAAAACGGTTGAGATCAATGACTCTTTCTACAAACTGCCTTCCGCCGACACGTTTGCCAGTTGGCGGCAGGCAGTGCCCGATGATTTTATCTTTTCCGTAAAAGCCAGTCGCTACCTAACGCACATGAAGAAACTGAAGGACCCTCAGGAGCCATTAGACCGTTTCTTTGCCAGTGCCAATGCGTTAGAGCACAAGCTGGGGCCGGTGCTTTTTCAGTTGCCGCCCGGTTGGAAAGTGAACGCACAGCGCCTCCGTGACTTTACGGCCCTATTGCCGCCATACTACAAGTATACTTTTGAGTTCAGGCACCAGAGCTGGTACACCGATGAAGTTTTGGACCTCCTCCGAAAACATAATGCCGCCTTTTGTATTTATGAACTGGATGGGCACGTAACGCCGCTGCATGTAACCGCTGACTTTGTGTATGTGCGGCTGCACGGGCCGGTGGGAAAGTATGGTGGATCGTACTCCGAAAGCGCGCTGCAGTGGTGGGCACAGCAATGCAAACAGTGGCAGCAACAGGGGCTGGAGGTGTATGTATACTTTGATAACGACCAGCTGGGCTATGCCGCCTTTAATGCGCTTCGGCTGCAGGAAATAGTGCACCCAAAACGACTTAAGCCTGGTGCAGAAATTGCATGAAATGCAGCCAAGAAAACATAAAAAAAACCTATGGAAGCTGCCCCTTGGTGGCTACCTTTACTCTATATTAAACAGAAAAGATAAACGAAATCATGGACAAAATAACAACGGATATATGCATTGTGGGCGCGGGCCCCGTGGGCCTGTTCGCCGTGTTCGAAGCCGGACTGCTCAAGATGCGTTGCCATGTAGTGGATGCGCTGCCCATTGTAGGTGGGCAGCTGTCTGAGATATACCCTAAAAAACCCATTTACGATATACCCGGCCTTCCGGAAGTGTTGGCCGGAGACCTGATCAAAAACCTGGAGAAGCAGATTGCCCCCTTCCACCCCACCTTTACCCTGGGCGAGCGTGTGGAGGACCTGGAGAAACTGGAGGATGGCTCGTTTATAGTTCGTACCGTGGACGGCACCGAGATTGCCTGCAAGGTGGTAGTAATTGCCGGTGGTTTGGGATCCTTTGAGCCGCGCAAACCTGCCATCGAGCACCTGGAGAAGTATGAGAAGAAGGGCGTGGAGTACATGGTGCGCGACCCGGAGCAGTTCCATAACCAGCGCGTGGTGATAGCCGGTGGCGGCGACTCTGCCCTCGACTGGACCATCTACCTGGCCGGCCTGTGCAAAGAGCTCACGCTGGTACACCGCGGCACATCTTTCCGGGGTGCTCCTGAGTCGGCTGCTAAAGTTATAAGTATGGCTGAGGAAGGACAGATTAAGCTGATCCTGAAGTCTAACGTAACGGAGGTGCACGGCGAGGATGACCTGGAGGCAGTTACAGTGATGGTAGACAACAAAGAGCCATACCAGATCGAAACCGACTACTTCATCCCGTTGTTTGGGCTGGTGCCTAAGTTGGGGCCTATCGAAAACTGGGGGCTGGAGCTGGATAAGAACGCCATCGTGGTTAACACCGAGGACTACTCCACCAACGTACCGGGCATTTACGCCATTGGCGACATCAACACGTATCCGGGTAAGCTAAAGCTTATACTTTGTGGCTTCCATGAGGCTGCCCTGATGGCGCAGAGTGCCTACAACATCATTTACCCGGATAAAAAGTTTGTGCTAAAGTATACTACCGTTAACGGTATTCAGGAACTACAATAATGAAAGACGCTATTAACATTTATGTAGAGCAGGAAAACGGCGAACGCATTGAACTGGAGGCCCCGCTGGATATGAACCTCTCAGTTATGGAGGTGCTGAAGGCGAACGAGTTTCCGGTACAGGCCGTGTGTGGCGGTATGGCCATCTGCGCTACCTGCCACGTGGAGGTGCTGCAAAACGGAGAGGGTGAATTACCCGAGATGAACGACGATGAGGCCTACATGCTCGAAACCCTGCCCCATGCCACCGACAGCAGCCGCCTATCGTGCCAGCTACGGGTAAACCCCGACCTGGATGGCCTGGTGGTGCGCATTATGCCTGAGGCTTAGGTTATACTTCTTACTTTATACTTATCAAAAGGTGCTGCTTCGGAGGCACCTTTTTTTATTTAGAGAACCTGCAGGTTTTAAAAATCTGATTACAGCTTCCGACTTTTCTCCCAAATATAAAATCATACTTTCTTCAGCCTTTCTATCCCCATGGCAATTTTGTAACTATCAGTCACGAAACAGAAAAGATACAATCCCTAAAAACACATAGGTTAATCAGCATATTTATATATTTTTGCGGCAGTCACAAGTATAAACGTAACGAAAACAAACATGAAAAAGCTTTTAGCTGCTGCAGTATTTGCCTTTCTAGGCACAAGCGCCTTTGCCCAGACATCCCAGGGAACGGTTGCCATAACAGGTTCACTTAGTTTTAATAGCACTAACAGGGAGGATGGTAGTGACTTAAAGAGCAACAGCTTTAGTATAGGTCCGTCAGTGGGGTATTTTGTAGCAGATAACTTAGTTGTAGGGCTGGGGATAAATTATTCCCGGGAGGCTTCCAAGTCAACAGAAGTACATTATGGTGGTTATTATAGCGGCCCTTACCCTGTAGAATGGTGGTTATTATAGCGGCCCTTACCCTGTAGATGTTGAATCCTCTACTAATGGCTATTACATAAATCCATATATCAAGAAATACTTCAGTTTGACTGAGAACATATTCTTTACCGGGGCGGGTTCTGTTGGCTTTGGTAAGTCGATAACTAAGAGGGAGTATAAAGGTGATATACAGGAAAGTGAAAGTAATACCAACAACTTCAGGGCAGGAGTATCTCCTGGAATCTCCTTCTTTCCGACATCTAAATTTGGCCTGTCTGCGTCCTTTGGTTTCTTGGGTTATACGCAGTACAAGATCGACCATAAAAACTCACAATATGCTGATTATAAAACCTCTAATTTTGGTTTAGACTTTAACAGCAGCTCATTGAACTTTGGGCTTAGCTACTTCATCAGCCGCTAAGCAAGTATAACACTACAAAAAAGGCCTGCGCAAGTATGAATTGCGCAGGCCTTTATACTTTCTGAGTATACTTTATACTTACCAGCCACTGGCCAGCACATCGGCAATGTGCATTGTTTTGATCGGTTTTTTCTGTTTCTGGATATAGGCCTCCAGGTGCATCAGGCAGCTGCTGTCGGTTGATACGATGAAATCAGCGCCGGTAGCGATGGCATTGTCCACCTTCTGCTCGGCCATGGCCGTGGAGATCGCCTCGAACTTTACGGCAAAGGTACCGCCAAAGCCGCAGCAGGTCTCGTTATCCTCCATCTCCACTAACTCCAGGCCCTGCACATTGCTGAGCAACGCACGCGGACCCGCTTTAATGCCGCATTCGCGCAGGCCGCTGCAAGAGTCGTGATACGTATACCTGCCAGGTAACGAGGCGCCCTCAATGCGGGTGATGCCCAATACATCCGTCAGGAACTCCGTCAGTTCATACACCTTCTTCTGCATAGCCCTATACTTCACCAGCTTCGACGACTTCACGAAAATATCCTGGTAGGCATTGCGCACCATGCCCACACAAGAAGCAGAAGGCGCCACAATGTAATGGGAAGTATCGTTGGAGAAATCATCGAGGAACTTATTGGCTACCTCGCGGGCCTCATTAAAAAAACCGGCATTGAAAGCGGGTTGTCCGCAACAGGTCTGATTGGGGTTGTAGCGCACCTCACAGCCTACCTTTTCCAGCACCTTTACCATGTTCATGGCCGTGTCCGGGTAGAGCTGGTCCACAAAGCACGGCACAAAAATATCTACTGTCGTTCTGTTTGCCATAAATTATAAAAACACAGCGCCTGACTCGGCCATGGCGGCTTGCAGGGCGGCTTTGTTGAGGTTCAAATTTAACCCTTTATTTTCGAAGAAACCCACCAAATTTTCAGTGGGCATATTCCCCACCAGCTCGTCTTTGGCCATCGGGCAGCCACCGTAACCACGCAAAGCTCCGTCGTAGCGTCGGCAGCCGGCCTCATAGGCCGCTGCTACCTTTTCCTGCCAGGTGGAGGGCGTGGTATGCAGGTGCGCCCCGAACTCAATGTGCTTGAAAGCCGGGATCAGGTGACTGAACAGGTAAGTAATATTGTCGGGCGTGGCAACCCCGATGGTGTCCGACAGCGACACGATTTTTACCTGCAGCTTGTCCAGCTCCTGCACAAACCTGATCACCGTTTCCACATCCCAGGGGTCCTCATACGGATTACCGAAGCCCATGGAAATATAGGTGACGAGGGTTTTGTTGTGCTTTTGGCAAATCTCCTGGATCTCGGCCAGTTGCTGCATAGCCTCGGCTATACTCTTGTTCGTGTTGCGCTGCTGAAACGTCTCCGAAACCGATAGCGGAAAACCGAGGTAGTCTATCTGCCGGTGCTGCGCCGCATCTTCAGCCCCTCGGGTATTAGCTATGATGGCCAGCAGCTTTGACGTGGTGTTCTCCAGCTCCAGCTTCTCCAGCACCTCGGCCGTGTCGCGCATCTGCGGGATGGCTTTCGGCGACACAAAGCTGCCAAAGTCGATGGTATCGAAACCAACCTTCAGCAACTGGTTGATATACTTCACCTTGACCTCGGTAGGTATGAATTCTTTGATGCCTTGCATGGCATCGCGTGGGCATTCAATTATTTTCATAGTATCTATATCTGCTCAGTTTAATGTGCAAACAAGGTTGCCTTTCCCAAAGGTACGGTTATCTGCGAAGCTAAAAAAGTACAACGTTATACTTTGATATAAGGCTGTAATTAAATATCTTATCCTTAAAAACATATTGTTACAACAAATGCCGCCCTCCCATGACGAAGATTAGCAATAGTATAGTGCTGGTAACAGGCGGTGCTTCCGGCATCGGCAAGCTTATGGGCCTCGGCTGTCTGCAGCGGGGGGCGCGCCGCCTTATCATCTGGGACATTAACCCCGAAACACTTCAGCAGGTTACAGAAGAATTCAGGGCGCAGGGCTACCAGGTGGATGCCTTTGAGGTAAACGTGTCGGACCAGGTACAGGTAGAGCAGGCGGCGCAGAAGGTGTTACGGCAGGTCGGTACGCCAACTATACTTTTCAATAACGCCGGCATAGTGGTGGGCAAGCCATTTGTAGAACATACTTACCAGGACATCAAACGAACTTTGGATGTAAACATACTGGGTGTAATGGCAGTAACACAGGCCTTATTGCCGGGCATGATAGCACGGGGAAGCGGCCATATCGTGAACATTGCCTCGGCGGCCGGACTGCTGCCTAACCCGCGCATGAGTGTGTATGCCGCCAGCAAGTGGGCAGTGCTGGGCTGGTCGGAGAGTTTGCGGCTGGAACTGGAGGCGCTGCGGCAGGACCTGCATGTAACTACGGTTACGCCAAGCTACATTGATACAGGCATGTCTGCCGGTGTAAAGGCTCCTTTCCTCACCCCTATCCTGCAGCCCGAAACGATCACAAAAAGTATACTGGACGCTGTGGAGTGCAACGGGATTATACTTCGCAAACCTGCCATCGTGCACCTGCTCCCCCTGCTTCGTGGAATTTTACCCAGCAGGCTTTTTGACAGAATTGTGGGGCATGGATTTAACGTATACAACTCTATGGACGATTTTACAGGGAGACCGGCAGCGGAGCCTGTTCCAGAAAACCCTCACGTATCTAACGTATAGCTTATGCCACGAACCAACACAATACGCATCGCGCCAGCCCCTGTAGAAACTGACCTGCAGCGCGTGCAGGCACTGCTGCGCAAGCAGCGCGAGTTCTTTGACGGAGGCCATACTTTAGACCTGAATTTCCGGAAAGAACGACTCCGCGACCTGCAGCAGGCCATCCGTCAGCACGAGCAGGAACTGTTCGACGCCATGTACACGGACTTTCATAAGCCGGAGATGGAGGCTTATGCCACCGAGGTTGGCTTTGTGGAGCTGGAACTGAAACTGACGCTCAAAAACCTGAAGAACTGGGCCAAACCGCAGCGGGTGAAAGAGTCGCTTATCAACTTCCCATCTCGCAGCTACATCCACTCCGACCCCTATGGCATTGCCCTGATCATCGGCCCGTGGAACTACCCGTTTCAGCTGCTCCTGAACCCACTCATCGGAGCCATGGCTGCCGGCAATTGCGCCATCGTAAAGCCCTCCGAGCTCACGCCCCATACTTCTGAGGTGGTGGCTAAGATGATTCAGAATAATTTCGACGACTCCTACGTTGCCACGGTGCAGGGAGGTGTGTCCACCACGCAGCACCTGTTGCAGCAGCGCTTCGACTACATCTTTTTTACGGGCAGCACGCAGGTGGGTAAAATTGTGATGAAAGCCGCTGCCGAACACCTGACACCCGTCACGCTGGAACTGGGCGGCAAGAGCCCGGCCATAGTGGCCCAGGATGCAGATTTAAGCCTGGCCGCGCGCCGTATTGCCTGGGGCAAGTTCCTGAATGCCGGCCAGACCTGCGTAGCACCGGACTACCTGCTGGTACACGAGCAGGTAAAGGAAGAACTTATACAACTCATCAGCCAGTATATCCAGAATTTTTACGGGGAAGACCCGCAGCAGAGCCCTGACTATGCCCGCATTGTAAACGGCAGGCACTTTAACCGCCTAAGCAGCTTTTTGAAAGATGGGATAGTACGCGCCGGGGGCAGCACCGATGCCTCTAGCCGCTACATTGCTCCCACCCTGCTTGACCAGGTTACCTGGCAGCACCCCATTATGCAGGAGGAGATCTTCGGCCCCATACTCCCGGTACTCACCTTCACAAGTTTAGACGAGGCCATCGACATGGTGCGCCAACACGAGAAACCGCTGGCGCTATACTTTTTCTCCTCTGATGAGCAGAAAAAGGAGCAGATCCTTAAGCATACGTACTTTGGCGGTGGTTGCATTAACGACACCATCTCGCACCTCATCAACCCAAACCTGCCTTTTGGCGGGGTGGGCCACAGTGGCATGGGCAGCTATCACGGGCAAAGCAGCTTCGATCTGTTCTCGCAGCAGAAAAGCGTGCTGCACCGCGGCACCTGGCTAGACCTGCCCCTACGCTACCCGCCCTACGGCAACCGGCTGCCCATGCTGCGCAAGTTGTTTAAGTGGTTATAGTCTGAATCGGCCATACTTAACCTACCGGCGTTAGTCTGCGTTTCAGGAAGAGGAACGGCAAACTTTTAAGCCTGCCGTAAGCGCTAAAGTATAAAACTATGGAAAACCTGATACAGTATTTAGACGAATCGCTGGTGCCGCTGGAGGAGAAAGTGAAGGAGTACCTGAACCTGGAGAAAGATATCCGTAAGCTGGAAGTGGACATGCTGACCAAGCAACGGGGTCCGGTTGAGGAGGCGGCAGAAAACACGGCCACCACACTAAAAGATGTACCCGACGTAACGCCGGAGCAGCTGCAAGAAATGGTACAGCGCCTGGATATGCTGCGGCAGGAAATCATTCAGATGCTGCCCGAGAAAAACAAGTTCATCGAGGTAAACCTCGGTTACGGCCCCAGCATGGTAGGTTACTTTACCGCCGACCATGAAACGCACCAGCCGTTGCCGGAGCCCATACTTCGTGTAGTACATTAAGCCTGCGCCGGTGCCATACCGTATCAGCATAATGGGTAGAAAACGTTAGCTTTGTACTCAAACACACATCACTAAATGGGTTTACTCCTTTTATACCTTGCCATCGCGTTGTTTTTCTCCTTTCTGTGCTCCATCCTGGAGGCCTCGCTGCTGAGCATCACCCCCTCACACGTCAGCATCGTCAGCAAGGAGAGTCCATCGGTAGGCAAAGACCTGCAGGATTTTAAGGACAACATAGACAGGCCACTGGCAGCCATACTTACCCTCAACACCTTCGCCCACACCATTGGGGCGGCGGGTGTGGGTGCCCAGGCGCAGATATTGTGGGGTGATGAGTACCTGACGGCGGTATCGATAGTGCTGACGATCGTGATCCTGATTTTTACGGAGATCATCCCGAAAACACTCGGTGCCAATTACTGGAAACAGCTGACGCCTTTTACGGTGCAAACGCTGAAGATCATGATCTACTCCCCGCTTTACCCCATTATCATACTTTCTCAGTTCATCACTAAGCGTCTTAAAACAGATAAGGGCCGCAGCGTGCTGAGTCGCGCCGACTTCACGGCCATGGCCGAGATGGGTATAAAAGCGGGTATCTTCAAGAAGGGCGAGTCCCAGATCATCCAAAACATTCTGCGGTTCAACAACATCCTGGTGCGCCACATCATGACGCCCCGCACCGTGATCGTGAGTGCGCAGGAAGACATGACCATGGCTGATTTCTTCCGCGACTTCCCGGACCTGCGCTTCTCCCGCATCCCTATCTACGCCACTAACCTGGACGACATCCAAGGTTACATTCTGAAAGAGGAGGTGCTTTACAAGATCATCAACAATGAAGGCCACCACCCCCTGAAGTCTGTGATGCGAAAGCTACAGGTCGTGCCCGAACACATGGCCATCCCGACGCTTTTTAACAGGCTACTGGAGCAGCAGGAACAGATCGCCCTGGTGGTAGACGAGTATGGCGGCACAGCCGGCCTCATAAGTATGGAGGACATCATCGAGACGCTGCTGGGCATGGAGATTATTGACGAGCTGGACCAGGTGGCCGACCTGCAAACGTGGGCACGCCAGAACTGGGAGAAACGCGCGCGCCGCCTTGGCTACTCGCCGGATAACGAACGTTGATAAAGTATGATTCTTAAGTTTTGCCTGATATTATACTTTAAAGGCTTCAGGTGTACTTTATGGTTGAAACAAAGCTGAAACGCCAGCCACAGCATCTGCTGCAGCTGGCGTTTCAGCTTCACCATTTATACTTTAATCTTAATGAAACTGCTCTTCCTCGGTAGAGCCCACGAGGGCCGCTGTGGAGGTAGCGCCAGAAGTCACGGTGTTCTGCACCGCATCGAAATAACCGGTTCCCACGAACGACTGGTGCTTCACGGCCTTGAAACCTTCCGGTTGTAGGGCAAACTCACGTTGCTGCAGCTCAGAATAACCTGCCATGCCACGCGCTTTGTAGGCCTTAGCCAGCTCAAACATACTTATATTCAGGGCATGGAAACCAGCCAGTGTGATAAACTGGAACTTATAACCCATGGCGGCTAATTCCTCCCGGAACGTCTCCATCTGCTCCACACTCAGTTTAGCGGCCCAGTTAAAGGAGGGCGAACAGTTATAGGCCAGCAGCTTGCCCGGAAATTCTTTATGGATGGCCTCGGCAAACTGGCGTGCCTGGTTCAGGTCCGGGTGCGATGTCTCCATCCAGATCAGGTCGGCATAAGGGGCATAGGCCAGGCCGCGTGCTATCCCCTGCTCCATGCCGCAGCGCACGTGGTAAAAACCTTCGCTGGTGCGCGGCTGGTCAAGTATAAACTCGTGGTCGCGTGGGTCAATGTCGCTGGTGATCAGGTTGGCGGCATCGGCATCAGTACGGGCCACCACAATGGTTGGTACCCCCGTCACATCGGCTGCTAGCCTAGCTGCCACCAGTTTATTGATCGCCTCCTGCGTGGGCACCAGCACCTTGCCGCCCAGGTGCCCGCACTTCTTCGCCGACGACAGCTGATCCTCAAAATGCACTCCCGCAGCACCAGCCTCGATCATCATTTTCATCAGCTCAAACGCATTCAGGTTACCACCGAAACCCGCCTCGGCATCCGCCACAATTGGCACCATGTAATCCTTCTCGCCCTCGCCGTTCACGCTCTGTATCTGGTCTGCACGCAGCAGGGAGTTATTGATCTTCTTCACCACGTTCGGCACCGAGTCGGCAGGGTATAGGCTCTGGTCGGGGTACATCTGACCCGCCAGGTTGGCATCGGCGGCCACCTGCCAGCCACTCAGGTAAATGGCGTTCAGTCCGGCCTCCACCTCCTGCACCGCCTGGTTGCCGGTGAGCGCACCCAAACCCGCCACGTAATTTTCGGAGTGCAGCAGGCGCCAGAGTTTTTCGGCACCGTTGCGGGCCAGGGTATACTCTATCTGCACAGAGCCCTGCAGCTTTACCACCTCCTCGGCACTGTATGGTCTGCGGATGCCTGCCCAGCGTGGGTTCTCTATCCAATCTCTTTCTATTTTCTGGATTCTATCTTTCTTAGTCATGGCTTTAGATTTTTGCGGTTTCTATACTTTGTTTCAGGAGATGATCAATCAATGTACTTGTAGGCAGGCAGCGTCAGGAAATCGACGAAACAATTGGTGAGCACCAGCTCGGAGAAGAGCTGCGAGGCCTTTTCGTAGTGGCAGTTCTTGAACATCACCAGGCCTATCTCCTCCTTTATATTCTCCGTTTCCTCTTTTATCAGTTGCAGCACACGCTCTTCTGTAATTTCCACGCCGTCATTGGTTTTGGTATGCGGGTGGTGCAGCCACTGCCATACCTGCGCCCGCGAGATCTCGGCGGTAGCGGCATCCTCCATCAGGTTATGGATGGCCACAGCGCCCGTGCCACACAGCCAGCTGCCGATGTACATGATGCCCACATTAATGTTGAGGCGCAGTCCGGTTTCGGTGATCTTGCCGCCGGGAATTTCGAAGTCCGTCAGGTCCTGAGCCTTTACCTGCACATCCTCGCGCAATACCTCCTTCTGATGCGGCTTCTCGCCCAGCACCTTATCGAATTCCTCCCTGGCCACCGCCACCAGGTCCGGGTGCGCTACCCAGGTTCCGTCAAAACCGTTTTTCGCCTCAAAAGCCTTATCGGCCTTCACTTTGGCAAAGGCAATCTCGTTTACCTTCGGGTCGTGGCGGTTCGGGATGAAGGCTGCCATGCCGCCCATGGCATGTGCCCCCCGCTTGTGGCAGGTCTGCACCAGCAGCGACGTATAAGCCTGCATAAACGGCACCTGCATGGTCACATCCGTGCGGTCGGGGAACAGCACCTCCGGCCGGTTTCTGAATTTCTTGATGGCACTGAAGATATAGTCCCAGCGGCCGGCGTTCAGTCCCACGATATGCTCGCGCAACTCATACAGAATCTCATCCATCTCGAAAGCGGCCGTGATGGTTTCGATGAGAACGGTTGCCTTGATAGTACCCACCGGTATTTTCAGCGCTTCCTGCGCCGCCACAAACACATCGTTCCATAGCCGGGCCTCCAGGTGGCTCTCCAGCTTAGGCAGGTAGAAGTATGGGCCGGAGCCGCGCGCCAGCAACTCCCTGGCATTATGGAAGAAGTATAAACCGAAGTCAAACAAGGAGCCGGACATCATTTCACCACCGATGGTCAGGTGCTTCTCGGGCAGGTGCCAGCCCCGCGGGCGTACTTTCAGCACGGCCACATTTTCCTTCAGCCGATAGGTTTTGCCGTTCTGCACTGTAAAGTCGATATCGCGGCGGATGGCGTCGCGAAGGTTAACCTGCCCCTGCACCACATTTTCCCAGGTTGGGGAATTCGCATCCTCAAAATCGGCCATGAACACATTGGCACCCGAGTTCAGCGCGTTGATTACCATCTTGCGGTCAACTGGTCCCGTAATTTCCACGCGGCGTAGCTGCAGGTCGGCTGGTATGGCTCCTACTTTCCAGTCGCCCTGGCGCACTCCCTCCGTTTCTGGCAGGAAGTTCAGCGGCTCACCGGCATCAATGGTTTTCTGGCGCCCTGCCCGAAGCTGCAGTAACTCCTTGCGGCGCGCCTCAAATTTATGGTGGAGCATCTCCAGGAATTCTAAAGCGTCTGGAGTCAGGATGTTTTCAAATTCCGGCTTCATGGTGCCCTTAATCGCTACAGTGCTTTCAATAATCATGGCTTTTCAAATTACTGGTTTATACTATCATAAAAATGTGTTTATCTAAGTATACGCGAACATTTTATTTTTTGCGAATTTTCGCTAAATAAATTTTTACGTTTTTTATGAGATTATCGCAAAAAGCCCTTTCTTGAGTAACAATCAGAGATTTCAATGCCTATGAAACTGCAGGAAGACGTTATCCGGATGATCTTCGGACTGAAAGTAAAGCAGTTACGAACAGACAAAAACATTTCGCTGACTGACCTGGCAGCTAAGACCGGCATCTCGGTATCGTACCTGAACGAGATTGAGAAAGGGAAAAAACACCCGAAGCCGAGCAAGGTAGCCCTGATTGCCGACGCCTTGGGCGTGACCTATGATTACCTGGTGTCGCTGCAGCTGAGCAAGCGCCTGCAGCCGGTGGGCGAACTACTGCAGTCGAACATACTTTCGGAGCTGCCGCTGGAGCACTTCGGGCTGGACATGAGCCGGGTGCTGGACCTGTTTGCCACCGCGCCGGCCAAACTCAGCGCCTTTGTAAACACGCTGCTGGAGATTTCCCGCGCCTTCGACCTGCGCGTGGAGCAGTTCTATTTCTCGGCGCTGCGCTCGTACCAGGAGCTGCACGACAACTACTTTGAGGATATCGAACAGGAGGCAGAGCGCTTTGTAGAGCAGCACGGATTGGATGTGGAGGCTACGCCTACCTTTGAGGAGCTGGCTGCTTTGCTGCAGCAGCAGTACGGCATCAGTACCGGCAGCAGTGGCTTTGAGGAGCACCCGGAGCTGGCACCGCTTCGCTCGGTATTCATACCTGGCCCTGAACCCAGACTGCTGCTAAACCCTACTTTGACAGAACACCAGAAGGCCTTTGCCGTGTCCAGGGAGCTTGGCTTCCATTTTCTGCAGCTGCAGGAGCGGCCCTACACTTCTACCTGGGTAAAGGTGGGTTCTTTTGAGGAAGTGCTGAATAACTTTATGGCCTCCTACTTTGCCGGGGCGCTGCTCCTGAACCAGGACCGGCTGGTGCAGGATGTACAGGGTTTCTTTGAATTGAGCACCTGGCAACCGCAGCGCCTGCTGCAGCTCATGGAGAAGTATAACACCTCGCCCGAAACGCTGCTGCACCGCCTAACCTCTCTCCTGCCTAAGTTCTTCAACATTAAGCAGCTGTTCTTCCTGCGTTTCCACCACGAGCCGGAGCGTGACAAATTCATACTTAGCATGGAACTTCACCTGGCGGGACTGCACAACCCCCACGCCTCTTTCCTGAACGAGCACTACTGCCGCCGCTGGATCTCGCTCACGCTGTTCCAGGAGCTGGAGAAGCCGGAGCATCCCGACAAAACCATGGTAGGCCTGCAGCGATCCTCCTACATTAACTCCGACAATGAGTACCTGGTGCTGGCCCTGGCACAGCCCTCCGAGAGCCGCCACGGCACCGTAAGTATAGGTCTGCTGCTAAACGAGAACCTGCGCAACAAACTAAACTTCATCGAAGACCCCGCCATCATGATCCGGAAAGTGAACGAAACCTGCGAGCGCTGCCCCGCCCTGGATTGCCTGGAGCGTGCCGCACCGCCGGTTATACTTGAAAAGCAACTGTGGCAGGAGCAGGTGGGGCAGGTGTTGGGGCAGCTACGGGAGGAGTAGGATAGAATATCAAACCCCGATATCCTCATTCCACAGTTCAGGCTTTTCCCGAATAAACTGCTGCATCAGCTGCACGCACTCCTGGTTATCGGCTACCTCTACCTCCACACCCCTGGAGCGGAGCAGGTCCTCCTCGCCCATAAAGGTGCGGTTCTCCCCTATCACCACCTTAGGTATGCCATACAGTAAAACGGTGCCGGAGCACATGGGGCAGGGCGAAAGGGTAGTATAAAGCACGCTCTCACGATATACGGAGGCAGGCTGGCGACCTGCGTTTTCGAGCGCGTCCATCTCGCCGTGCAGCACCACGCTCCCCTCCTGCACCCTTTTGTTGTGGCCGCGGCCGATGATCTTGCCCTTGTGCACCAACACCGACCCGATGGGGATGCCACCTTCTCTGTAACCTTTCTTTGCCTCGTCTAAGGCCGCCTGTAAATACTGATCCATTTTTTACTTTCGTTTGAGGTTTATACTTCGGGCTTTACGCAACCATCCTTTACAAAGTATACTTTTACGCTGAGGTTCGGAAATTTCCGGTAACTAAACCCTGACTTGCCTGTTGTAAGAAGTATACTTTGCGCTGGGTTTATACTGTATACTATGAAAATTTTGCTCACAGGGGCTAACGGATACATTGGCAAGCGCCTGCTGCCTTTGCTGGTGGAGCAACGGCACGAGGTGGTGTGCATGGTGCGAGACCCGCGCCGATTTGATTTACCCGAGACGCTGAAGGAGAAAGTGCAGGTAGTAAGGGGTGATCTGCTTCAGCCGGAGGGTCTCACGCAACTGCCTAGTGATATTGGGGCGGCTTACTACCTGGTGCACTCCATGGGCTCCGGCAGCGATGATTTTTCTTCTGCAGAAAGTATGGCCGCAGCGAATTTTGTCAGCTACCTTAACTCCACCACAGCCCGACAAATCATCTACCTCAGTGGCATCTCCAACGATAAAAGCCTGTCCAAGCACCTGGCCTCGCGCCGGCACGTGGAGGATGTACTCAGTACAGCTCACTCCAATTTAACCGTGCTTCGGGCGGCCATCATCATAGGCTCCGGCAGCGCCTCCTTCGAGATCATCCGCGACCTGGTGGAGAAGTTGCCGGTGATGGTGACGCCCAAATGGCTGAACTCACGCTGCCAGCCCATCGCCATCCGCGACGTGCTTTTTTACCTGACCGAGGTGCTGGGCCGCGAAGACTGCTATGACAGGCGCTTTGAGATTGGCGGACCAGATGTGATGACCTATAAAACAATGCTCCTGAAGCTGGCTGAGGTTCGTCACCTGAAACGCTACATCCTCACGCTGCCGGTACTCACGCCGCGCCTCTCCTCTTACTGGCTATACTTTGTAACCAGCACCAACTACTCCTTAGCGCGCAGCTTGGTAGATAGCCTGCGCAACGATGCCGTGGTGCAGCAACAAACTATAAAAGATGTAATTCCGCACCGTTGCCTGCCCTATGAACACGCAGTACGCCTTGCCTACACCAAAATAGAGCAGAATTCGGTTATATCCAGTTGGAAAGACTCCCTGGTAAGCGGCACCATGCGCCTCAACTACATGGATTTTATACAAATACCCGAGCATGGCGTGCTCACAGACAAGCAGCGCCTGAAGTTTAACCGAGCACCGGAGGAAGTCCTGAACAACATCTGGAGCATTGGTGGAGAACGCGGTTGGTACAAAACCGATTACCTTTGGCGGATACGCGGTTTGATGGATAAAGTGGTGGGAGGAGTTGGCCTGAGGCGTGGCCGTCGCAGCCCCACAGAAGTAAAGGCCGGCGACACGATAGACTTCTGGCGCGTGCTGCTGGCCGATAGAAAAAACAAACGCCTGCTACTCTACGCCGAAATGAAACTGCCGGGCGAGGCGTGGCTGCAGTTTAGGATATGTGAGGAGGAGGATGGCAATTACCTGGAGCAACTGGCTGCTTTCCGCCCCAACGGGTTACTGGGCCGCCTGTACTGGTACGCCGTTTTGCCATTCCATTTCATCATTTTCGGGGGAATGGTGCAGAATATCATCAGCTATAGTGCGGCCGAGGCAAAAGCAGAGCAATTTCGTTAACAGCAATATTCATGGTAATATACAAGCTATAGCTACTAAAATATAAAACTAAAAGCCATACCCTAAGTATACTTCAATATCTTTTACTGGCTATATATTTATGCCATGATTTGAGCTTTTTATCAACTTTTAGATTTTTTTCCTACCCACTAAAATATAGTTAACTTTGCTTGCCTATAACGACACAGACATTAATGGAGGCCATTAAAGAAACCAACTTCTCCTTCACCGGCCAGACCGGCTTTTACAGGGGCAAAGTACGCGACGTTTATTATTTTGAGGATAAAATTGCCGTAGTAGCCACAGACCGTATCTCGGCCTTTGATGTGGTGCTGCCGCGTGCCATTCCTTACAAGGGGCAGGTGCTGAACCAGATCGCCAGCCTGAACCTCAAAGCCACTTCTGATGTTGTGCCGAACTGGGTGCTGAGCACGCCTGACCCCAACGTAACCATTGGCTACCGCTGTGAGCCTTTTAAAGTAGAAATGGTGATTCGGGGTTACCTGGCCGGCCACGCCTGGCGCGAGTACAGAGAAGGCAAGCGCGTGCTTTGCGGCGTGCAGCTACCGGAGGGTCTGAAAGAAAACGACAAACTGCCTGAGCCCATTATCACCCCCACCACCAAAGCCGACGAAGGCCATGATGAGGACATCTCGCGGGAGGATATTTTGGCAAAAGGTATCGTGTCGGAACAAGATTACCTGGTGTTGGAGCGTTATACCCGAACCCTGTTTACGCGTGGAACCGAGCTGGCAAAGCAGCGGGGGCTTATTTTGGTAGATACCAAGTATGAGTTTGGCAAGTATGATGGTAAAATTTTCCTGATCGACGAAATCCATACCCCTGACTCTTCTCGTTACTTCTATAGCGAAGGCTACGCAGAGCGCCAGAAAAACGGCGAGCCG
Source organism: Pontibacter anaerobius (assembly GCF_026241195.1). GTDB lineage: Bacteria > Bacteroidota > Bacteroidia > Cytophagales > Hymenobacteraceae > Pontibacter > Pontibacter anaerobius. The sequence continues at coordinate 209,291 of NZ_JAPFQO010000006.1, read as the reverse complement.
CAGCGACAACTGTCGAAGGAGTTTGTGCGCCAGTGGCTCATAGAGAACGGTTTCCAGGGTAAGGAGGGCCAACAGGTGCCTGAAATGACCGATGCTGTTGTAAAAGGCATATCGGAGCGCTATATTGAGCTCTATGAAGTATTTACGGGCGAAAAATTTCTGAAAGAAGAGTACAGTGCCGTGCTCGAACGCATTGAGCGACACATTAATGACAATATTTTTACTACCAAAAATTAAGTTTGTTAAAGTAGATTTTGGTACATTCGCATTTAAATCCTTTACTGGTTGACCATGAAGTACACGATAGATAAGAAAGAAAACTACACAATTATCACGATAGATGAAAAGAAGTTAGACACTTCGATTGCACCGGACCTGAAGTCTGAATTCGTGAAATTGAATGCCGAAGGGATCAACAACCTGATTCTTGACCTGAACGAAGTAAAATATACAGACTCTTCCGGGCTTAGCTCTATCCTGATCGCTAACCGCCTTTGCAACTCATCCAGTGGCCTTCTGATCCTGACCGGATTGCAGGACCATGTGATGAAGCTGATCTCGATCTCTAAGCTGGAGTCGGTGCTGAACATTCTGCCAACTGTGGAAGAGGCGATCGACCGTGTTTTTCTGCACGAGATTGAGCAGGACCTGACCAACAAAGAAGACTAATATAAAACGCCGTTGTGGATTTCGAACTCAGGATTCTTGGAAGTTCGTCGGCCACACCCTCGGCAAACAGGCATAATACCGCCCAGGTTCTCACACTTGGCAATCAGCACCACCTGATTGATTGCGGGGAAGGTACGCAGATGCAGCTGATGCTTTACAAGATAAAGCATCAGCGCATCTGCAATATCTACATCAGCCACCTGCACGGCGACCATTACTTCGGTCTGGCAGGCCTCATCTCTACCATGCACCTGCAGGGCCGCCAAGCGCCACTGCACCTCTTCGGCCCTCCCGGCCTCTCCGAAATCCTCAGCCTGCAGTTTAAATACTCCGGCACCAACCTCAACTTTAAGCTTGTGTTCCACGAGCTGGATACAACTTGCTACAAAAAGGTTTTTGAGGATAAAAGTATAACCGTGCACACCATACCCATGGAACACCGGGTGCCTTGCTGTGGTTTTATCTTCCGCGAGAAACTGAAGGCACGTCCGCTTATCAAGGAGAAACTGCCGGAATTTCTGCGCCCACCGCAGCTCGTGCGCCTGAAATGGGGCGAGGACATCAAAGACGAAACTGGAAACATACTGGTGCACAACAGAGAGGTAACGCTGGAGCCCAAGCGCAGCCGCAGCTACGCCTACTGCTCCGACAGCCGCTACAAGCCATCGCTGCTCCCCTACCTGCACCACGTAGACCTGCTGTACCACGAGGCCACTTTTACCGACGAACTTCGTGAGCGGGCGACTTATACTTTTCACAGCACTGCACGCCAGGCCGCATCGCTTGCCGCCGCCGCCGAGGTGCGCCACCTGCTTATCGGCCACTTCTCGGTACGCTACAAAGACCTTACGCCGCTGCTACAGGAGGCGCAGGAGGTTTTCACGGCCACCGACCTGGCAACGGAAGGCAGTATCTTCAGCGTGAAGGAGTAAAATTCTGCAAACCATACTTCTCCTCTCCCGCTCATACTTTTATATCGTTTTTTCTTATATTTATTTCCTCAGCTTCATTCCTCCGGCTGAGGGTAAAAATCAACAAACACGATACGTATAAGCTATGGCTAAAAAGAAGCTATTCACCGCCACCGGCCTAATGGTTGGTGTTGTGGTGCTGTTGGTGCTCATGCAGTTCATCCGCATTGATAAGACCAACCCACCGGTCAATCCCTCAGAAGAATTTGCCGCCCTCGCCAATCCACCTCAGGATGTGGCGCTAATACTGCAAGAGTCCTGCTACGACTGCCACTCCAACACCACCACCTACCCTTGGTATGCTGACGTGGCGCCGGCATCCTGGTTTCTTAAAAGCCATATTGACGAAGGCCGCAGCCACCTAAACTTCTCGGTATGGGGCACTTACACCGAGAAGAAAGCAAACCATAAACTGGAGGAAAGCATCGAGATGGTTGAGGAAGGAGAAATGCCGATGACCTCGTACACGCTGCTGCGCCCGGAAGGCAAGCTTACCAAAGAGGAAAAAGAGAAGCTGCTGAACTGGTTCAGATCCATCAAGAAAGGCTAATGCGCAAGTATAAAGCGAGCGCAAAGTATAACTTTGATGCCTGGGGGCTGTAGCTATACTTTGTGCTTTTATACTTTAAGCTATATTACTCCATCAATTTATTAGCTACAGCACCTTTACCACTCTTAAAATAGTATGACCGAGACAACTTCCGCCGAGCATAAATCTGAGAAAAAACGCACCAACCTTTTCCTGGTGCTCAGCGGCATTTTTATATCCAATGCCCTGTTGGCAGAGCTGATTGGCGTGAAGATTTTCTCTGCGGAGGCACTGTTCGGTTTGCCCGGTGCGCAGTTACCCATCGGCGGCGAGAAACTGGATTTCAACCTGACGGCCGGCGTCATCATCTGGCCCATTGTCTTCATCACCACGGACATCATAAACGAGTATTTCGGCAAGGCCGGTGTGAAGAAGGTAAGTATACTTACAGTTATACTTATACTTTATGCTTTCCTGGTTATCTCGGCGGTAACCGGTTTACCGCCAGCCCAGTTCTGGCTCGATGTAAACAGCACTGACGCCAGCGGCAACCCCTTCGATATAAACTACGCATACAACAGCGTGTACCGCCAGGGCCTGGGCATTATACTTGGCTCCGTGGCGGCCTTCCTGCTCTCGCAGTTTCTCGACGCAACGGTGTTCCACTGGCTGCGCCGCTTTACCGGCAGCAAAAAGATCTGGCTCCGGGCCACCGGCTCCACGCTTGTCTCGCAGCTTATTGACTCATTGGTGGTGCTGTTCATCGCGTTCTTCGTGTTCGGTAACTGGAGTATGAAACTGGTGCTGTCGGTGGCGCTCATTAACTACATCTACAAGTTCAGCGTTGCCATACTGCTCACGCCCCTCCTCTACCTGGCCCATTACCTGATTGATGGTTACCTGGGCGAGCGGCAGGCTGAAGCGCAGATTGAGGAAGCGTTTGTGGAAAGTGAGAACTGATTAGCTAAAAATATTTTTCTGATTGTCAGGTCATTAAAGTTTGAACAATATTTTTGTTTGGATTTATACTTGCCAGCCCCTTACCTTTGTAGTCTTGCAAAATAGAAAATGCCTGCACATTTAGCACATACACAGATTTTTATCACAGGCTACGAGCTGCACGACCTGTAACAGCTTCCCAATCTCTTTTTGGGGCTGTGTCGGCCCCTCCAATGCTATTTTTTTGGTTGATTGATTTTTAGACTGGAGGGACAATTATGTTCAGAGGAGTCGCCTTGGTGTTTATGGGCGCGTGCAGTTTTGGGGTACTTTCTACGTTTGTTAAGCTAGCCTACAAGGAAGGTTTTAACCTGGGTGAGGTAACGGGCACTCAGGTTTTTTTTGGGTTGATTATTCTTTGGACCATCGTGTTGTTGCGTACGCTGCTCGGCAGCAAAAGCAATAACACGTCGTTCAGGGAAGCCCTAAAGCTAGTAGCCATGGGCACCAGCACCGGCCTTGTCAGCATCTTCTATTACAAATGCGTTCAAGCTGTTCCAGCATCCATTGCCATCCTGTTGCTGATGCAGTTCACCTGGATGAGTTTGCTGCTGGAATCTGTGATAAAGCGAAAACTGCCCAGCCGCTTTCAGCTAAGTATGGTGGTACTTATACTTTTGGGCACAGCTCTGGCAGGCCGCCTTTTCTCCGAGAGCATCCCCGACTTTGATCTGGCAGGTATAACGTATGGTTTACTGGCCGCTTTGTGCTACACGTTCTTTCTGATGATAAACGGATCGGCCGGCAATGCGCTGCACCCGACCACCAAGAGTGCACTAATACTTACAGGAGCCGCCATACTTGTTTTAAGCGTATTTCCTCCGGTATTCCTGGTAAGCGGGGCGCTGTTTAACGGCCTGCTGAAGTGGGGGCTGGTTCTGGCGCTGTTCGGCACGGTAATCCCGCCGCTTTTCTACGCCTACGGTATCCCTAAAACGGGCCTTGGCCTGAGTGCCATACTTAGCGCCGCAGAGCTACCGGTGGCTGTGCTTATGTCGAGCCTGGTGCTGCATGAGGAAGTATGGCCTGTGCAATGGCTGGGCGTGGCGCTGATTTTATTGGCGATCATACTTTCTAATGTTAGTTCTGTAAAGCAAAAGAAGCGGGAGCACGAGTTGGCTGCCGCCTGAGATATTGTTGATGGTTAATTGCAGGATGGTCAGGTTTTGCCTTGTGCAGATACCTGACCATTTCTGTTTTTGCCCCTTGCCCCTGCACAATAGGTGCAATTTTGCTTATCTAAACAGGCTGCTTCTACCTTATCCGCTCCGTCACCTTGGTGCTTGTAAAAACTGTTACTACGCTCTTAACATTAGCTGCAGAGCACAATAATCCGTATTCTGCAGCAGTTAAGACATAAACGGCTTAACGGAACAAAAGCCATTTGCTGAACTGCTTTACTTTTTGCAAATGCAGTGAGAACCACAAGTTACTTGCCACATGAAAACAATAATCACGTTTTTCGTCCTATTTACACTTACACTTGGCCTGCAGCAGGCACAGGCCCAATCCGGTAAAAGCTATAAGGAATGGTTGGAGGAAAGCCGCAAAGTCAGCAATAAGGCCACATCAAAAAAAGCCACGGCAAAAGGTAAAGCAACAGCTGCCAAAGCAGAAGATAAGGCCCCTGCTCCCGTAATGGCTCCTCCGAGCGGTACTTTCAGGGGCATTATGGCTTGTGCCGACTGCAAGGGCATCCGCACTGAGCTTATACTTACAGGCGGTCCAAAGGACCTGAACCGTACGTTTACCATGAAGCAGATGTACGTGGGCAAGCCAGACGACAAAAGCGTGGTTTCAGGCAGTGGCAAATGGATTCTGGCGAAGGGCAACAAGCAAGACCCTGACGCGGTGATTCTGCAGCTAATCCCGATGGAGGGTGATCTGAACCTGATGTATTTCCAGCAGGTGAGCGAAACGGAAGTGAAGCTGCTCAACAACCGGCAGGAGGAGATCAGCGACTCGAAGAACTACTCGCTCCGTAAACTTTAAGCTACAGGTATGGAATTGTGCTAAATGGGCTAGGCATGTTTGCAGCATTTTCGCGTAATTTGCACATCAAACAAAGAAGACTCTAACCTATGGCACGTTATCTTACAGGCATCCAGAGCACGGGCCGCCCGCACCTGGGCAACCTGCTGGGCGCTATCATTCCTGCTATCAAGTTCTCCGAAACATCCGACCAGGAGGCAATGTATTTTATTGCCGATATGCACTCGCTGACCACCATCCGCGATGCAGAGACCTTGCGACACAACACCTACTCAGTGGCTGCGGCCTGGCTTGCCTTTGGTTTCGATACGGATAAGCATATATTCTACCGCCAGTCGGATGTGCCGATGGTGACGGAGCTAAGCTGGTACCTGAGCTGCTTTACACCGTTCCCGATGCTGGCTAACGCCCACTCGTTTAAAGATAAATCCTCGCGCCGCGGCCTGGCCGATGTGAATGCCGGTTTGTTTACCTACCCGGTGCTGATGGCAGCTGACATCCTGATGTATGACGCCAACTTTGTGCCGGTGGGCAAAGACCAGATACAGCACCTGGAGATCACCCGCGACATTGCCAGCTCATTCAACCACATTTATGGCGATACGTTTGTGCTGCCAGAGGCATCTACCGATGAGACCGTGATGACCGTACCAGGCGTTAACGGCGAGAAGATGAGCAAGTCGTACGGTAACATCATCGATATTTTTGAGGCCGACAAACCGCTTCGCAAAACTATTATGGGCATCGTAACGGACAGCACCGCACTGGAAGAGCCTAAGAACCCGGACGAAGATACCACTTTTAAGCTCTATAGCCTGCTGGCCTCGCCAGAGGACGTGGAGACCATGCGCCAGAACTACCTGGCCGGCGGCTACGGCTACGGACACGCCAAACAGGCGCTTTACGAACTTATTATAAAAAAATATGCCAAGGAGCGAGAGGTATTTAACTACTACATGAACAACCTACCGGAACTGGACAAGAAACTGCTGGAAGGAGCCGCAAAGGCCAAGGCTATTGCTACACCAGTGCTGGAGCGTGTGCGTGAGAAGCTAGGGTATTAGACTGCCCCTATCCCCTCCGGGAGAGCAGGGTCGTTAAGTTCTACAGAAAGCTAGTAAATGGACTTCTGTCATGCTGTAAAGAAACCTGGCTGCAGGTACCTTAAGCTATTGCCACTGGCCCAAAAGATCCTTTTAGGGTGACAGGAAAGATAGAAAAGCCTATCTATACTTGAAGGGAGTACCTTTTGAAGTATGTTCTGAAAGGACAATTGTTTAAAGATGAAGCGGCAGCTGCGTAATATCGGCTGCCGCTTTTTTCATGTTTTCACGCCGATTCAGCATCAGGCTGTTTAACATATCGTGTATTCTCTATATCTTAAGGCGATAATCTATACTTTATCTAAAAAACCTGATCTCTCAAGTATGGCGAACATAGTAGCAGAATCAATTCCCCTGACCCTGAAAAGAACAGAGCGTTACCTCTCGCTGGATGTGCTGCGGGGCCTAACCGTGGCACTGATGGTGATCGTAAACACGCCCGGCAGTTGGAGCACCATCTATGCCCCGCTCCGCCACGCACCCTGGCACGGCTTTACCGTCACCGATCTGGTGTTCCCGGCCTTTTTGTTTGCCGTGGGCAATGCCATGAGCTTTAGCATGCGCAAATTCGATGTACAGCCTGAGAGCGTTTTCCTGACGAAAGTATTAAAGCGCACGGCTATTATCTTCTTTATCGGCTTGTTACTACGGGCTTTCCCGTTTATGGCGCATGCTGAGGGCGGAGGCCTGGAGCTGTTCGATTTTTCGACTATACGCGTAATGGGAGTGCTGCAGCGAATTGCCCTTGCCTACCTCATTGGTTCTTTGGTGGTGCACTACTTCAAAATAAAAGGCGCTGTTATTTTCAGTGCGGTGGTGCTATTAGGCTATTGGGCTGTTTTGTACTTTTTCGGCAACCAGCCGGACCCTTACTCGCTGGAAGGGAACGCTGCCCTAAAGTTCGACCTGCTTTTCTTCTCCCCTGAGGTGCTTTACAAAGGCTACGGTATCCCTTTTGACCCGGAGGGATTGCTGAGTACGCTGCCGGCAGCTGTGAATGTGGTGGCCGGTTACCTTGTGGGTATGTTCATCCAGAAAAACGGCAACAACCTGAGCACTGTTTTTAAACTCAACCTGGCCGGAGCCGCCGTTATAGTGGTGGCGCTGTTGTGGGACGTGGCCTTCCCGATCAATAAAGCTCTCTGGACAAGTTCTTATACGTTATACACCGTGGGCCTTGTCATTCTGGTACTTGGTGCGCTCATGCTTGTTATTGAAGTATTTAACTCAAAAAAATGGACTTATTTTTTTGAGGTGTTCGGCAAGAACCCACTATTTATCTATGCCATGTCTATCCTCGTCATCAAAACACTTAGTTTTATAAAAGTGGATGAGGAAACCAGACTAAGCAGCTGGATCTACCAAAACTGGTTCCTGAGCTGGGGGGAGGGGGAGTTTGCCTCCTTGATGTTTGCGCTGGCATACATGCTGCTGCACTGGCAGATGGGCTACCTAATGGACCGCAACCGCATCTACGTTAAAGTATAAATACGAGTATAAAAGAGAAGCGCCTGCCGGATTCGAAATCGGCAGGCGCTTCTCTTTTATATTTGTATAATAGGATCAGGAGCCGTAATAACGATTATACCTTTCATACTCGTTTGTATCTAACATATCGTCATCGTTGTCGTCCCAAAGGCCGAAGATGCCATCCGAGTACTCCCGTTCATTAATCATTTTGTCTTTGTCTGCGTCCCAGTCGGTGTAATAGCTGGTGTTACCCATACCAGTCCTAAACTCATTTTCATCCAGGCTGTTGTCTGCGTTTGTGTCCCAATCCTTCCAGTTTTGGTTCTCTATACCAAAATCATTTGTGGCGGTGGTCCACTCATTCTCATCCAGCAGGTCATCGTCGTTTAGGTCCCAGGTGTCGTATACCCCGCCGTAGAATTCATTCTCGTCGAGCAGGTCATCATCATTCTCGTCCCACTCCCCATAACGGTTGTTAGAGGCAAAGGTCGTATTAAACCTTTCAGTGTCCCAGTTATCCATCACACCGGCATCGTCTTCCATTTCTTCGGTAGCTACCACTTCTTCTTCGGTGGCCGTGGTAGTTTCGCCTTCCCCACCACAGGCAACAAGGCCAGCCAGCAAGGCAAAACACGCCCCGTTTCTAATATACTTTAATAAGCTTATCTGTTTTGTTTTCATAGTTGTATCTGTTTTGGTCAAATAGTGAGTATACTATCTCCTACGGACTAATCTGCTCCTGGGGTTAGTATAAACAGTAAAGCACCTGGTTATATAAGTTTAAGCGGGATACAAGCAATGTAAAGCCCATCAAAACAGTACAACGTTCGGGTAGCCGTGTTAACGAAAAAAAGCTCTCACCACGAGAGCTTTTTCATTTCAGGAATCAAGTATAAATTAACCCTCCTGCGTCTCCAGGATAACGAGGTCGGCCGTGGCGCGGTTAAGGGCTATCGGAATGTTGTTGATCACAGCAGTACGGATTAGGGTCTGGATATCGTGCTCGTGGCCATGCGGGGTTTCAGCATCAATAAAGAAAATGACCTTTTGAACCTCGTGCTGCAGCATCTTGGCTGCTAAAAGTATATCCCCGCCGCTAGGGCCGTGTCCGAAGGGCTTCACGTTCAGCTCCAGCATGTCGTTTAGCAGCTTGGAGGTGTTGCTGGTGCCGATCAGCTCGTGCTTCACAAGCTCCTCACGGTGTGTCTTTGCCCAGTTCAGCAGGTCAGTTTTTTTCTGATTATGTGCTATTAGCGCAATTGTAGTGGTTTTCATAAGCATTATTTTGTTTTGGGCCTCCGCTTCGGATGCCTTTCCTAAAGATACTGTTTTTTTGGTTATGGGATACCGGTGTTTACAATCTGTAAGGCCCCTCAATGTCAGAACACTGCATCTGTTTATGCCCAAACTCCCCATAAACCTGCCTGAGAGCCTGACTTTCTCCCGGAATTTTACTATCTTTGTATTATTGTTACATCCTGATTTCACGTCTGATCTTCGTTTGTAGCCGCTTTTTGGTACATCCTTTCCCGCGGCACCATCAGAAACCATCTTTCAGGGTTCATATTTCAGCAGCTCCTTTAGCATTAAAGTCTTAGCGAAGGAAATACTTTTGGTACTTCAGCGCCTGCCAGGCGTATACCTAATGCAGGCAAGTGCTTTTTGGGTACAGCTGCTATTAACTTAAAACGCCTCAGCAGCCCCATACTTTGTTTTTGGTATGGAGCCAGGCCCAGGGCCGGAGGCGCATTTCTCACATAAAAATATATGCTATGGCCAGATCTCAAAACACTTTCATGAAAAAGCAGCGCGAAAAGAAAAAGCAGAAGAAAAAAGAGGAAAAAGTGCAGCGCAAACTGGAAAGACAGGAAAACTCAAGTGGCGGCAGCTTAGATGCTATGATCGCGTATGTGGATGAGTTCGGTAACATAACCGATACGCCTCCGGAGGAAAAAGAGGAGACATCTACCGATGAAAAAGACAACGCATAACATACAGCAAAGGCAGGTTAGAATCAGATTCTGACCTGCCTTTTTTGATGGCTTTATACTTCCAAAGCTGCCTCTTTACTTACTCCTGCCCTTAGGCTGCTTCTGTTTCATTGCTTTGGCTATGGCGGCTTCTGCCAGCGGGGCCATCACTTCGTACCCGGCCTTGTTGGGGTGCACGCCATCATAAGTATATTCCGACTTCAGCCCCTGCTGCGCATCTGCCATTGCCGAGAAATAATCCAGGTATACCAGGCCGTTCTCATCAGCGTAGCGCTTGATCATTTTATTTAGAGCGATGACTTTGGGGGCTGGCTCCATACCTGGCCTCCAGCTGAAATCCAGCGCCGGTAGCACCGAAGACAGCACAACCTTAATCCCGTTAGCTTTCGCCAGCTGTGCCATAGATATCAGGTTATCCTCTATCATTTCTACCGTAGAGGGGCCGGTGTTCCCTGCAATGTCGTTGATGCCTGCCAGTATCACTACCACTTCAGGCTTCAAGTCTATCACATCCTGCCGGAACCGCACCAGCATCTGCGGCGTGGTCTGGCCGCCTATGCCCCGGTTAATGTAGGGCTTGCCTTCGAAAAACTCAGGGTTATGGTTGCTCCAGCCCTCTGTAATGGAGTTACCCATAAACACGACCCTTTTCTCGCCCGGTGCCGGGGTTTCTAGCTTTGCGTTGGCTTCTTTATATTTGTTCAGCTGCGGCCAGTCCTGGGCAAGGGCGAATTCTGTGGAAAGCATGGTGAAGAGTAGAAGGGTGAAGGTAAGTTTGATGTTTCTCATGAGTTTTTTATATAACGATTAGTATTGGCTGTGGACAAGGTATAGCCGAAAATGAAGCTTGCCCAATATTTCTAGTTGTTATTTTACCAGATTCCAATAGACACAGAGTGTTAGGATCAGTATCGCGAGGATGAAGAATGAATACTTTCTTTGTCGATGCTTTATTAAATACCCGTCTTTCTTCATGTCCCAGTCGAAAAGCATTTCAACAAGTACATCATCCAGGCTGAAAATAAAATCTTCCCAGTGGTATCCTTCATTTGCCTTTCTTTTGTTAGCAAACTCCCTCTTCTTCTGCTTGTAACGTTTCAGAACTGCCACCTTCTTGGTATTGTACTCAGGTGAAATGTTCCTGGCTAAAAGTTCGGCCCTTGCTTGCTCAACAGCCACTGGATTCCAATCATCTGGGAAATTGACTATTTGAATAAGCTCGTCTGTCTCTCGTTCTGCTATTGGAGGTTCAAAATTCATGATTGTAGGTTAACGTATTTGTGCAGCCGAAGCCTGCAGCATAGCAAGGGTTAAGGCTGCACCGTATTGTGGTATCGTTATTTTAGTTGAATTCTTGCTTATGCTTCTTTACATATTCAATTAACAATTGAGATATATCTTCATCGTAAGCGAAAAACTCTTCTTCACATTTTCCCCAAACAGCTTCAGCCTTCTCTTCTATTTGCCCCAGCAACTCTTCTCTTTCTGTTTTGTCTTTAGGTACAGTCTGCTGGGGCATTGAGCAATAGCCCTTCTTATTATATCAGCTGTTTTTTTAGCACCTATCACTTCTAGCGCAGCTAACGATTCATGAGCATAATCACCGCTTGAATTCCAGAAAAACTGATTAAATCCGCCATTGTTTACTTCCCTTTCGACGTTTTCTACAAACAGCAACACTTTTTGAGGCTCTGTTAATTTACTCAAGTCATCACCGTATTCTGATAGCTCGTATACCCGTGTATCAAGCTCTATGACAGCTAAGTGTGCATCATCCATTTTTAAGATTTGATCTATTGTCATCTTGGGCTGCTGTTGGTTTTTTGTAGCTTTTAATTCATCACCACAGGATGTAAAAGCTATTGAAAGTGTTGTTACAAAGGTGAGTGTGTAGAATTTTAATTTCATAGAGTTAATGCACCACAACTACTGTATAAACGGAAATCAATTCAGCTTATCTGTATTATATCTAAAGCCTAATTTATACTTTAAAGCCTAAATTATATATTTCTCCAACACAATATACCTAAAAATCAACCACAAAAAAACCGCGCCCACCCAAGCGTAAAGCTTTGGTAAGCGCGGCAAGTATAAACCAGCAACCAGATGGCTGCCAACGTATAAAATATCTAACTATTCAGCGGTCCAGAGCACGCGTTCCTGGTCTGCGAGCACCAGCAGCACGCGGGGTGGGTTGGCCACCAGCACCAGGCGCATCTCCACGCCCGGGAAAGAATCAGACTCTACCCAAACGCCTTCGTTGTCGTCGCCTTCTTCCAGCTCTTTGCCGTCCAGCGAGCTGGCCAGGTAAGCGGTTGGCAGCAGAATGTCGGCATCAGACTTTATCTTGCCGTGTACATCCTCCAGCACATCTTCCAGCTCATCGCCGTACTCTTCGTTAAAATCGTCTTCCAGGTCGTGCAGCTCTTCCTCTATGTCATCATAGCGCGCATCGTTGTAGTCAAGCGCTCGTAACTCTTGCTTCTTCTCCAGGATGGCCACAATGGACTCGTTCAGGGCTTTTGCGTTCATGTCGTCTCGTATTTTTTACAAAGTTGGAAACATGCCTCAGCAATTGCAAGAAATAGGTTTGATAATTTGCCTGAGGCTCCCAAGCTTTTGATAGTTAAGTAAAAGCTGTATTTTTACGTAATACATTAGTAACTAATCAAACAAACTATGAATACGAAAACCGCAACCGCAGAGACTGTAGCTAAAGATATTCTTCCACTTAACGGCACAGACCACATTGAGTTTTACGTGGGCAACGCCAAGCAGGCCGCTCATTTTTACCAGACTGCTTTCGGCTTTAAGCTTGTGGCCTATGCAGGCCCCGAAACTGGTGTACGCGACCGTGCCTCCTACGTGCTGCAGCAGGAGAAAATCCGCCTGGTGCTCACCACCTCCTTCGACCCTAACTCTGAGATCTCGAAGCACGTGCACCTGCACGGCGACGGCGTAAGAGTTCTGGCCCTGTGGGTAGATGATGCCGAGGAAGCTTTCAGAGGAACAGTGGAGCGTGGCGCAAGACCAGCCCAAGGCCCAACAACCCTCACCGATGAGCATGGCGAAGTAAAAACAGCCTCTATCCATACCTATGGCGAGACCATCCATACTTTTGTGGAGCGCAAAAACTACAACGGCGTGTTTATGCCGGGTTACGTGCCGAAGCAAAGCATACTGGATATTGAGCCGGTTGGCCTGAAGTACGTGGACCACTGCGTAGGCAACGTGGAGCTGGGCCGCATGAACGAGTGGGTAGAGTTTTATGAGAAAGTGATGGGCTTTAACCTGCTCCTTACTTTCGATGACAAAGACATCAGCACCGAGTACACCGCCCTTATGTCTAAAGTAGTGTCCAACGGAAACGGTTATATCAAATTCCCGATAAACGAGCCAGCCGCCGGTAAGAAAAAATCGCAAATAGACGAGTACCTGGAGTTTTACAAAGGCGCCGGGGTGCAGCACATTGCCGTGGCCACCAACGACATTCTGCATACCGTAAGCGAGCTGCGCCGCCGTGGCGTGGAGTTCCTGTACGTGCCGGAAACCTATTACGACGACCTGTTTGAGCGTATCGGCAAGATTGACGAGGACATGGAAGACCTGAAGAAGCTGAACATACTTGTGGACCGCGACGACGAGGGCTACCTGCTGCAGATCTTCACTAAGCCGGTGGAAGACAGACCAACCGTATTCTATGAGATCATCCAGCGCAAAGGAGCAAAATCTTTCGGTAAGGGCAACTTCAAGGCATTGTTCGAAGCTATTGAGCGCGAGCAGGAGCTGCGCGGCAACCTTTAGGCTAAAAATAAAGTATAGCCGCGTGTAAATGTGGCTAAAATACCTTTATTTTGATATAACTATATTTCACACCAGTTCTTGGGCTGTGCTTCGGGTACGGCAAGAGCTGGTGTGATTTTTTGTCTTAACGCCTGCCAACAGTCAGCGTTATACTTTAATTAAGAGATTAAGCTACTAAACATCAGCATAAACAGACTATGATTGACACATCCATAAAACAGAAAATTGACCAGTGGCTGGCCGGCAACTACGATGAGGCTACCAAAAGCGAGATAAGTGGCATGCTGGAGCGCAATGAGCACGAGGCGCTGTCTGACGCGTTTTACCGCGACCTGGAGTTTGGCACCGGCGGTCTGCGCGGTATAATGGGAGCTGGCAGCAACCGCATGAACCGTTATACTCTAGGCATGGCCACACAGGGTCTGTGCAATTACCTGAAGCAGAACTTCCCGGATGAACAGGTGAAGGTGGCCATCGCCCACGACTGCCGCAACAACTCCGACGTGTTTGCCCGCATCGCCGCCGAGATCTTCTCTGCCAACGGCATAAAAGTATACTTGTTCAAGGCGCTTCGCCCTACCCCGGAGCTGTCGTTTGCCATACGTCACTTGGGTTGCCAGAGCGGTGTGGTGGTAACTGCCTCGCACAACCCGAAAGAGTATAACGGCTACAAAGTATATTGGAATGATGGCGCGCAGGTAACTGCCCCGCACGACAAGAACATCATCGGCGAAGTAAACAAGATCACAAGTATAGATGAGGTGAAGTTCCAGCCAAACCCGGAGCTGATCGAGATGATTGGCGAAGAGTTGGACGAGGCTTACATGCAGGAGGTGCTGAAGCTGTCTATTTCGCAGGAGGCCATCAAGCGCCAGCACGACCTCAAGATCGTGTTCTCCTCTATCCACGGCACAGGCATTACACTGGTGCCGGAGGTGCTCAAGCGTTTCGGTTTTACCAACGTGCATGTGGTGCAGGAGCAGGCGGAGCCAAACGGCAACTTCCCGACCGTAGTGTACCCGAACCCGGAGGAGAAAGAGGCCATGACGCTGGCACTGAACAAAGCCAAAGAAATTGACGCTGACCTGGTGCTGGCCACCGATCCGGATTCCGACCGGGTAGGCATTGCGGTGAAGAACCAGAAAGGCGAGTTTGTGCTGCTGAACGGTAACCAGACCGGTGCCCTACTGATCAATTACCTGCTGCAGGCCTGGCAGAAAGCCGGCAAACTCACAGGCAAAGAGTTCGTGGTAAAAACCATCGTAACCACCGACCTGATTAAGGAGATTGCCGACAGCTACAACGTGACCATGTACGAGACCCTGACCGGCTTCAAGTATATCGCGGAGGTGATCCGGGAGAAAGAGGGCAAGGAAGTATACATTGGCGGCGGCGAGGAAAGCTACGGCTACATGATCGGCGACTTTGTGCGTGACAAAGATGCCATCTCGGCCTGCGCCCTGATAGCGGAAATTGCTGCCGTGGCCAAAGATAATGGCCAAAGCCTGTTTGAGATGATGGTAAGCATGTACGAGAAGTATAACTTCTACAAAGAGGAGCTGCTCTCCATCACCAAAAAAGGACAACGCGGCGCCGAGGAAATTCAGCAGATGATGGCCGACATGCGCAGCAACCCGCCAAAGCAGATCGCTGGTTCTGACGTGGTGGAAGTGCGCGACTACAAGATGAGTACCCGCAAACTTATCATGACCGGCGAGGAGCATAAACTGACGCTTGAAAGCTCGAACGTGCTGCAATACGTAACCGAAGACGGCAGCAAAATATCTGCGCGTCCGTCCGGCACCGAGCCAAAGATAAAGTTCTACATCAGCGTGAACGAGCCGCTAGCCTCTGCCGCTGATTACGACGCCACTGAGCAGAAGCTGAACCAGAAAATTGAGCAGATGCTGAAGGACCTGAAGCTGAAGTAAGCATTCAAAGTTTACTCTAAATAGAATGGTTAAATTGCTGAAGTATAAATCAGCGGTTTAGCCATTTTTTAGTTGGTGCCAGGGTGTATCTGACAGAAGATTTATACTTGCTTATTGCTGCCCTTTCCGCTGGTACGAATTTGTAACTCGCGCCCATTTTAAGCAGAAGTATACTTGCCGAATGGGTACACCTGTAAAGGCTTCAGGTACACTATGATTCAGAAATCGATTCCCATGTCACTTAACAATTTCATACTCCCGCCGCTTTATTAATTGATGCCTATATTTACTCCTAGGCAACCCAAAAATAACTTAACACATGAACGACCAATTTCAAAGTATAAAGCAGGTAATCGAAACGCGCCGCACCACCAAGCCCCCTAAAATGAGCGGCCAGCGCATTCCTGATGAGCAAGTAAATCAGCTGCTGCAGCTGGCTGACTGGGCTC
Source organism: Pontibacter anaerobius (assembly GCF_026241195.1). Classification (GTDB taxonomy): domain Bacteria; phylum Bacteroidota; class Bacteroidia; order Cytophagales; family Hymenobacteraceae; genus Pontibacter; species Pontibacter anaerobius. The sequence continues at coordinate 193,383 of NZ_JAPFQO010000006.1, read as the reverse complement.
CTACCCACGGCCATACCGAACCCTGGCGCTTCATCGTTTATGCGGATGCTGCCGTGGCTGGTTTCTGCCAGAGCCACGCTGAACTGTACAGGCGAAATATGCCCAACGATAAGTTTATGCCCGACAAGTATGAAAAGCTGCTGCACATGGGCGACAAAGCCTCGCATGTAGTGGTAGCCTACATGCGGCGCGGCGACCTGCCTAAGATTCCGGAACTGGAGGAAATTGCCGCCACCTCCTGCGCCATCCAGAACCTGCTGCTTGGGGCCGCTGCGTTGGGTATTGCCAGCTATTGGGGCTCGGGCGGCATGGCCTATCACCCAAGTATGAAAAAGTTCCTGCAGCTGCGGGAGCAGGATGTGGTGCTGGGCATTTTATACCTGGGCTATGCTGACCAGGCTGTCGGCGAGGGCAAGCGCACCGTTCCGCTGGAAGAGAAGGTAACCTGGGTAAAGTAATGCTGCTTCAATCCCCTAATCATTTCTGCCTTGTTTCTTTTGATGCCTCACCTTACCAAACTATAGGCAAATCGCTATATTTGTAGAGCAACTATTTTCTGTGAAACACGAAAAATGAGTTAACCATAACAGAAATCATAACCATACTTCATGAGAACGATAGACCAGTATAATTTTGCCGGCAAAAAGGCCCTGGTGCGTGTAGACTTTAACGTGCCCTTAGATAGCGAATACAACATTACCGACGACACCCGCATTCGTGCGGCAGTGCCTACCATCAATAAGATCCTGAACGATGGCGGAGCCGTTATCCTGATGTCGCACCTGGGCCGACCTAAGAACGGGCCGGAGGAGAAATTCTCGCTGCGCCACCTGGTGCCGCGCCTGGAGCAGGAGTTTAAGACGCGCGTACTTTTTGCCCCTGACTGTGTTGGCCCTGAGGCGGCGCAGCTGGCACAGGAGTTGCAGCCCGGCGAGATTCTGCTGCTCGAGAACCTGCGTTTCCATAAAGCCGAGGAAAAAGGCGATCCTGACTTTGCCAAAGAGCTGGCATCCTTGGGCGATGTGTACGTGAATGATGCTTTCGGAACGGCCCACCGCGAGCACGCCTCCACAGCCGTTATTGCGCGTTACTTCCCGACCGACAAGATGATGGGCTACGTGATGCAGGCTGAGCTGGAGAACGCCCGCCGCGTGCTGGGTAATGCCGAGCGCCCTTATACCGCTATCATGGGCGGAGCCAAAATATCAGACAAGATCCTGATCATAGAGAAGCTGCTGGACCGCGTGGATAACCTGCTGATAGGTGGCGGCATGTCGTTTACTTTTGTGAAGGCCGACGGTGGCCAGATCGGATCTTCGCTGGTGGAGGAAGACAAACTGGACCTGGCAAATCGCCTCATCAAAATGGCCAAAGACAAAGGCGTCAACATCATGATTCCGGTGGACTCTGTTATTGCCGATGCCTTTAGCAACGATGCCAACATCGACACAAAACTGAGCCACCACATACCGCAGAACTGGATGGGCCTGGATATCGGTCCGGACGCTCGTGAGCAGTACGCAGCTGTTATAGCCAACTCCAAAACCATACTTTGGAACGGCCCGATGGGGGTATTCGAGATGTCGAACTTCTCGGTGGGTACCGAGGCCGTGGCCGATGCCGTGGTAGCCGCTACAGCCAATGGCGCTTACTCGCTGATAGGCGGCGGTGACTCTGCCGCAGCCGTTAACAAGTTTGGCTACGCCGATCGCGTTTCGTATGTATCAACCGGAGGCGGTGCCCTGCTGGAGTATATGGAAGGCAAAACCCTGCCGGGAGTGGCCGCTCTCGAACGCAACGATTACTGATGTTATACCCTCTGCCCTTCCCTAAACCAGAAGGGCAGTATTTTTTTATAACTATGTTCAATAACAGAGTTACCTATAAATCAGCCGAGGAAGCCCTCTCGGTCATTAAGTCCGGAGACCGTGTATTTATACAGGGCAGCGCGGCCACTCCAGAATACCTGATAAGGAAATTAGCGGAGCGTGCGGATGAACTGCGGGACGTGGAACTGGTTGGTATCTCCACCTATGGCGATTTACCGCTTACCCACGAACGATACAAAGATTCCTTTTTCATTAACTCGCTCTTTGTCTCGGCAAACGTCAGGGATGCCGTAAATGGGGGCCGTGGCGACTATGTGCCTATCTTCCTGAGCGAGATTCCGAACCTTTTCCGATCTGGCCACATGCCACTGGACGTAGCCATTGTACACGTATCCCCGCCGGACCGCCACGGCTATTGCTCTCTGGGTGTTTCAGTAGATATAACCAGGCAGGCGGTTCTGAGTGCCAAGCACGTTATAGCACAGGTAAACCCACAGATGCCACGCACACACGGCGATGGTTTGATACATGTTAGGCGGTTTGATGTGCTGGTAGAGGTAGACGAGGCCCTGCCGGAGGTAGACTATAGCCTGCGCATTACTGATAAGGAAAAAGCCATTGCCAGATATATCGCTGAGATGGTGGAAGACGGGGCAACGCTGCAAATGGGTATAGGTGCCATACCGGACGCGGTGCTCGGCAGCCTTACTAACCATAAAGAATTGGGTATCCATACAGAGATGATGTCGAACGGGGTGATGCAACTGGTGGAGCAAGGCGTGATAACGAATGAGCACAAATACAGGCACCCGGGCCGCATTGCAACAGGCTTTATTGTGGGCAACCGCAAACTCTACGACTTTGTGGATGACAACCCGCTCATCCTGATGCAGCGCACCGACTATGTGAACGATGTCACCATCATCCGCTCAAACCAGAAAGTAACGGCCATTAACAGCGCCATCGAGATTGACCTGACGGGCCAGGTGGTATCCGATACCATCGGTAAATACCAGTTCTCCGGCATTGGCGGGCAAATGGACTTTATACGCGGTGCAGCCTTATCGAAAGGAGGTAAACCGATCATCGCGCTGCCTTCTGTTACCAACAAAGGCATCTCCAGAATAACGCCACTGATAAATGAAGGGGCCGCCGTTACCACCACTCGGGCTCACGTGCATTACGTGGTGACAGAGTATGGTGTGGCTTACCTGTACGGTAAAAACCTGCGGCAGCGAGCAAAGGCGCTCATCAGCATTGCGCACCCAGAGCACAGAGAGCGTTTGGAGCGGGAAGCCGTTGAGCGATACGGATACCTATAGGACCAAAGATTTACAAAGAAGCAACGTGAAATTCATACTTATAACTCCCCGATGTCACCTTACCTCGGGGAGTTTTTTCTTGCCTACAATTGATTTGTATCGCGGCGGTTAAGGTACGCCAGCACCTCCTCTACCGAGTTTAAATCACCTTTAGCGTTATACTTGCTGATGCGTTCCAACTCTCCGGCAATTAACCCGGCGCGGGTATTCTCAACTTTTCCCTGCGAGTGCGTCGCCTCGTGGCACCACGGCAAAGGCTTACCCGGCTGGCTGAACAGGTACAGGCTAGGATAGAAACGATGTGCGGCCGTAACAGCAGCCATAAACGCACGGGGCTGCTGAAAGGGTGCCGCTGCCACGGCTATACTTTTGTAGCTTTTCTCTTTCGCGTGTTTCACCATTGCCTCGGCTTCTAGCAGCGTGTGCAGGTAATCGGTGCCCGGGCCGGGAATTCCTTCCAGTTTATCTTCAGGTAGGCCCATATTTTTTAGCTCCTGGTGCCAGCGCTCAAAGCCGGGGTAGCCACTTAAGGGTTGGGTATCCAAAAACAGGACCTTCTGCACCCGCCCTTGCTCCAGCAGGCGTTGGGCCACCGCAAAACCGGATTCCTGGTTATCCTCTGTCTGTCCGAACAGGAACAACGCGTCTAATGGCCCTTCAGGCAGGGTGTCGGCCAGGGTTCTAATGATAAGTTCTTCTAACATAGCAACCGTATACGGCTATTGCCTCCTTAGGGTATCATCAAACTTTCCGTTGGATTACGTACTTTTGCAGTATGGCAGAAGAACAAAAAAATAACCCGCTGCACGGCGTAACGCTGCAGATGATGCTCGAGCACCTGGTGGATGTGTATGGATGGGAACACCTCAGCAGCAAGATCAACCTAAACTGCTTTAAAAACGACCCAAGTATAAAATCCAGCCTCACGTTTCTGCGCCGTACACCCTGGGCCCGCGAGAAAGTGGAGAGTTTATACTTGTACACCCGCCGTAAGTTTAAGTAATGCCTTTCGATTGCTAAAGTATAAGTGATACTTTATACTTTGCAGGAAGGGATATATGTTGTATATTCAATATATGAAGACAAACGATAAACTGCAGTCATTAAAGTACGGGCTACTGTACTTCCTGTCATTTTTTCTCTTTACAATTTTTCTGAAGCTGTGGGACACGTGGGAAAATTTACTGAATGGAGAGGCGATAGACTGGCAAAGCACCTTGAGTGAATTAGATTTAGGAGCAATAACTGCCATTGCCCTACCCATCGCTGTAGCGTTAGGCAGCAGAAAGGCTCACAAGACCAAAGCAGCCTTAAATTAATTTTCCCCTTTCCGCAAAAGCCATGAATGCCCCCACGCTTTCAGCGCCACTGTACATCAACCTGCTAAGCCAGTTTCATCATCCCCGCAAAATCAGGAGACTCTACCTGGCTTTTGCCATACTTGCACCTGTATCATACTTTGCGCTGCTGCTTTTTGAGTTTAGCTGGATTAGCTTCGTGATGGGTAGCATCTTTACTGTAAACGCTTATGTCATTTACTCCTCCAGTTCAGAGAAAGACCCACTGGGTGTGCTGGGGAAAAGCTACTTACGAATAAACGAGCAAGGTATAAAGTATAAAGTGAGGCGCCAACGGGCTTTAGAAGTGCTGTGGCAAGAGGTACAATCCATGCAGCTGCACTTGTTCTCGGTAGACTTCGAGCTAAAGAACGGCCAGCGAAAAAGTATAAACCTGGAGCAGCTCAGCGATGAGAGCCTGCAGTTGGTGAAAGAGCGGCTGCGGCAGGTACACGCGCAGCTGTAGCAACCGCAGCCATCCCAGTTATTTCTTAACCACCTTACCGGACCCCGAAATAGTTTTTGTTACTGATGGGTTGCCCTGGTAGTATACTATACCGCTACCCGATATCTCCGCCGCCAGTGCATCAGAGGCACTTACCTCCGCCACTCCGGAGCCGGAAATATTCACAGTTACGTTCTCGGCCTGCAAATCAAAGGCCTCTGCCCTTCCAGATCCTGAAATCATCACGCTATGCAGCGGCGCGTATCCGTGCAGCAGCACCTCGCCCGAACCCGTTACGCGCGTGATCACTTTTATTGCCTCAACCTCAACATCTACCTTCCCCGACCCGTTTACCTCCACCGCCAGCTCAGAAGCCCTAAAAGCAGACTGGCTGGAAATTAACCCAGAGCCGTTCAGGTACAGCGATTGCACCAGTGGCATGGTAATGTAAACCTCCACCGGTTTGCTTTGCCTGACGCACTCACGGTGCTCAATCTCCCAGGTGCCGTTGCTAATGCTGGTTTCAAGCTGGTCCAGGATGTTCGGCTCCCCCTTAACCTCCACTTGCTGTACCTCACCTTGAGTAAGGTATACTTTGAAATCGCCGTTTGCCTCCACCCTGCTGAACGGCTGCAGATTTAATGTGCGCGTCTCTATATTTCCCTCGCCTTTAATGCAGTTAGTATCTTCGCAGGAACTTAAGGCACTTACTAGCAGCAGTATAATAACAGCCCTCCCCACATACCGCACGCTTCTTTTTGCATTCAGATTCATAGTTTTATTTTAGTAGTGTAGATGTAGACAAGATGCTGCAGGAGCCCCAACGGTTGCACCGAACAGGAACAATCTCCCGAGAAAAGAAAGGCAAAATAAGCAAGCGGACCGTGGCTACGGGTAAAGGTGTGGCTACAGGAGGTGCAAGGAAAGCTCAGAAATTATCGGATGGCAAGTATAAAGTCATGAAATCACTTATCTTTGGGTTGCAGACAGGTAACTGATATGTCTATCCAACCTAGCCAAAACCACAGGGCTTTCTATTTTACACTGATTCTTCTGGGCATTTATTGCCTGTTGCCTTTTCTGTTGCTGTCATTTTATGCCTACCCGCAGGCAGACGATTACCCGTTTGCCCTACGCGACCGGCAAACGGATTTCTGGAATACGCAGGTCATACTTTACCAGCATTGGTCCGGGCGCTTTTTCGGCACAGCCATACTTCGGCTAAACCCGCTCATTACCCACTCCTTCAGCACCTACCCTTATTATGCGCTCGGAATGCTTCTGGCCCTGGCCGCTAGCCTGACCTTCCTGCTTAACAGGGTGCTCCGTCACCACGTAGCCATGCCAGTGATTCTAGGTTTATCATCCTTGCTGCTGGCTCTATACCTGGTGCAGTTGCCGAGCACAGCAGAGGGGCTGTTTTGGCTTACGGGTTTTTTAACCTACACCGTCCCAAACGTACTGTTCCTGCTGTTGCTTTTCTTCCTGTTCAGTGTTACTAAGGCACACAAGCAAAGTATAAAAATAGTGTTTACAGTGGTAGCGGCCATAACCGGGGCCCTTATAGCGGGTGCCAACGAAATGGCAATGTTGTACCTGATGGCTTCACTCCTGTTTATACTTGTGGTGAGCTGGATGGGCAAATCCGATAATAAAGTATACTTTTTAGCCGTATTCTTATTCTGCTTTACAGTGAGCCTGGCAGTGGTGCTGGCACCCGGTAATTATGCCAGAATGGCGTCTCATCCGCAGGCTGGGCAGCCTTTATGGTCTGTAGTGTACGCCAGCGCACTAACGGTAGCTTCTTTTTATCAATGGGGTGCTTTGCTGCTGCTGGCTTCTTTGGTTTATGTTTTATTGTTTGGGAGGGAAATCAAGGATGCTTTTAGCCTGTCTGGTATGTTTAGGGTACCGCTACCCTTGCTGTTGCTGTACGTGGTGGGCACGGTTTTCCTAATGAACTTCCTGTTTGTTTGGGCAACGGGTGAGCGCCCCACTCCACGGCTGCAGAATGTGATCTACTTCTTTCTACTGCTGGCTTGGTTCTACTCCTTACAGGTTTTTATCAATCAAAAGCCCCATTGGTTTAATTCCGCCAAATGGCCTCATTTCGTCAGTGCAGCTGTGAGCATTTTGCTTCTACTGGCATTCCTGAACTTATATAACAACATCAGCACCGCCTACCTGGACCTACTTTCGGGTAAAGCAAAAAGATATAACGCAGAGCTGAGGCAAAGGGACCAACAGATGGCCAACAGCCCGTGCCAGAATTGTGTGGTGCAGCCGTTAACTACTGTTCCTGCCTCCTTATATTTCCTGAACCTGCAGGAAGAAGTGGATGAAGACAACAAGTGGGTAAACCAGGACTATGCCCGGTATTGGGGGAAATCATCAGTAAAACTGTCTCAGCCCAACCCTCCTGTTCAGGACAATTACAGCACTTTAGTTGAGGTTGGCAAGCGTTGGCGAGAACAGCTTTTTCGTTAGCCTTTCACCTCCAGCTTACCGCTTTCCTGGTAACGCAGTCTCCCCACATCCAGCAGTTCCCGGATAATTTCTGTTACAGCTTCGGCATGTTTAGGTTCAAACTCCTGCACCAGCTCCTTTGGCAAATAGGGCCGTACCTGTATAAATTCCATCAGTTTCCTGCGCAAGAAAGTATAGTCCTCCTGTAGGCGCTGCCTTTTACGCTCTGCCAGGCAGAAATCGCAGATGCGGCAGCGGGTGTCGGAAATCTCGCCGAAGTACTCCAGCAGCAGTTGGGTGCGGCAACGGTTCTCCGTTTGCACATAGCGGCCCATTTCTTTTGCCTGCTGCAGTGCCCGCTCTTGCAGCGTGTTTAATTTTTTGGTGTTAAGTATAACGCGACTCGCATCCTCACGAGGGGCAGTAAAAACAAGCTGGGGCGAATCATGCTGCGGCTCATAGTTGATGACCTGCAGCTTGTGCAGGTACTCCAGTTTTCGCCTGAGTTCCTGCTCCGGCACTTTCAGCAGTTCGGCCATCTTCCGCTCCCGCACCTTCACAAAATTCACAAAAACCTCGCCGCCATACATCCGGAGAATAAGCTGTATGACTTTGTCGTGCTCCGGGTTCTTTAGCTGAAAACTGTAGAGCTCTGTATTTTCCAGCACCACCATCAGGCGCGAGGGCATATAATAGCCCTCGTTCAATTGCAGGTACCCCTCCGACTCCAGCAGCTTGATAGCATGGTGGGTTTCCAGCGGGTTAAGTTTATACTGCTTGGCAAAGTCTGCCAGATCAAAATCGAAACTGCTGAACTGCCCACTGCCCACAGCCAGCTGTAAATAGTTGGCCAGGCACTGATATACCCTCCGGATAAACTCCACCGGCGGATGCGCCTCCCCCACCTTCCGCTGCAGCTCCGCCACATCGTTCGGACCAACAAGTATAGTGGCATAGGCATACAGCTCATCACGCCCGGCGCGGCCGGCCTCCTGATAGTATGCCTCCAGGCTCTCGGGCAGATCCAGGTGCACCACCAGCCGCACATTCGGTTTATCAATGCCCATCCCGAAGGCGTTGGTTGCCACCATCACCCGCACTTTATCCTCCACCCACAACTGCTGTACCGCGCTGCGCTCCTCAAACTTAAGTCCGGCATGGTACGCGGCGGCCGAGATGCGACGGCTCTGCAGGAATTTAACCATCTCTACCGTTTGGCGGCGGCTTCGCACATACACAATGCTCTGGCCCTGCATGCGCTGCAGGATCTCCAGCAGGCGATTGGTTTTATCCTCGGTCGGCAGGCAGGAATAGGATAGATTAGCCCGGGCGAAGCTCTTCTGAAAAACATTCTCCTTCGGGAAGCGCAATTTCTCCTGTATATCCTGCTTTACCTGCTCGGTGGCGGTGGCCGTAAGGGCGATGACCGGCACTTCGGGCAGTACTTCGCGCAGCTCCGCCAGTTGCAGGTAGGGAGGCCTGAAATCATAGCCCCACTGCGAGATACAGTGTGCCTCATCCACAGCTATTAACCCCACTTTCATGCGCTTCACCCGCTCCTGAAACAGGTCTGTCAACAAACGCTCCGGGGACAGGTACAGAAACTTCACGCCACCATACACGCAGTTATCCAGGGCAATGTCGATCTCGCGCCGGCTCATACCCGAGTACACCGCCAGGGCAGGGATGCCCCGCTTCTTCAGATTCTCCACCTGGTCTTTCATCAGGGCGATGAGTGGCGTGATAACCAGGCAAACACCCTCCAGCGCCATGGCCGGAACCTGAAAACAGATAGACTTCCCCCCTCCTGTCGGCAGCAGGGCAAGCGTATCGTGGCCTGTCAGCACCGAAGCGACAATCTCTTCCTGCAACGGCCGGAAACTGCCGTAGCCCCAATAGGTTTTAAGTATGTGGTGGATGTCCTGCAAAGTATAGCTGGTTTCTGTAACGCGAAGATAAGGTATAGCAGACAGAAGCCAGCGGCAGTTGGTAGGTTTATACTTTGGGAAAGTATGATTTGCTGATCCTGCTGTTCGGGCATCCTTGTCCACGTCCTTATACTTAAAGCTACATTTTCGCCCCCTTTCTGGCGCAAGTCTTCAGACTTGTGTCCTACAATGATGTTGAGTTTGTAACTCAACTGTAGCCATACTTATACTTTGAGATTATACTTTATACTTCCATAGCCGCTGCTTCCTGCTGCTTGAAACAGGCTATTCTTACTAGCTGCTGCTGATCCTCAGTCTTACAAACCTACCGTTTCACCTCCGGCTTTGGCTCCCTCCAGCCCGGGAGGGCTCGTCTTCCCGCATCGCACTGTGTATTGAAGCTGCCATCGCTGCGCTGCAGGCTGCCCTCCGGGCACCGCATCAATACAAGGCGCTCAACGGAAAGACTGGGAACAGTTTTCGATAGCCATTACTATACCACTGGGACCGGACTCCCTCTCCTGTTTTTAGGAGAGGGCTGGGGTGAGGTAAATTCCCCTCCTCGGAGGGGCTAGGGGTGGGTTCATACTTTTGGCGATGACATCCATCCCCAACTATGGAACTTACACTTCAACATCAGTCATTACAGGCTCCCCTCCTTAGACAAGGAGGGGCAGGGGTGGTTGGATGATACCTTCGATGTCACAGGAACCAAGTCCCCTTGGGGGTAGGGGTTCTCGAGAAAGAAGGAGGCATGGGGGATGAAATTGCCTGCTAAAAATTCCCCTCTTGGGACTAGCCAAAACGGGAGTTTTGAGCTAGCGAGCGTAGCTCTCAAGGGGTGGGTCAACACCTGCAGGGACAGCTCGCATAAGGTCCGAGCAAGGGCAGCAGAGTGAGGTTTATAATTCGGTCAATTTAGCTGCATAGGCCTGTAAAGTGTAAACTTCCCTTCTCCTATCTCGGTAGGCCATGAAGGCCCCGTAGCTGCTGTTTTATACTTCCCAAACTCCTAAAACAAAAATCCCCACCTCAAAAGAGGTGAGGATTTTTGTCATGGGTAAAAATCATGTTAAGCAGCGGCCGACTGTCCGTCCTCCCGCTCCTCTATCACTTTTTTCAGTTTCTCGATAGCTTGCGCCGCACGCTCCTCATCAAAACGGTTGATGTTAAGCAGCATCTTGGTCTTCTCCTGGCGCGTGATAGTCGGGTTGTTCAGCAACCGGATAATTTCCTCCTTCTGCTTAGCCGACGCATAGCGCACACTGGCATTCTGCTCTTCAGCCTTGTCTGCCTCTGCCGCCGGAGCCGCCGTAGAAGATTTCATGGTTGCTTTCTTCTCGGTTGGCACAGCTGGTTTAGCAGCAGGCTCATTTCCGCCATAGTCCATTTCCTCTGAAGGAGTAGGCTCATAACCGGCGGCACGTATTACCCAGGCCAGAATGTTACGATACGCCTTACCGATGGCACGCGTCTGCGCCATAGAGGCAATCGCGAACTCCTGATAGTACTTCTTGCCCTGCTCACGGTTAGAGCAGATGGCAAAGCCTGCACCCACCACCTGCTGGCTGCGCAGGTCTAGCAGGTTAACTTTTGCCTGATACTTTATCTCATCGTCGGTGCTTATGTTTACCACATGCTCCACCACTGGCAAAATACCCAAACGTGAACCGGCATACTGCCAGCCCTCCACATTCACATATTCCTTACCCTGGATGTTCTGGAAAAGGCGGTTTTCCTTTATGAACTTGGCCAGGTCAACAGCCAGGTGAAGCGTTTCGTCAGACTTGGCTATATCATAGCTCTCAATCTTCGGTTTCTTCTGCACCTTAGTCTCCTTATTTGCTTGATTCATACTCATTTAGCTTTCATAGTTGTGTTACATATACCTAACAGAGCAGCAGGGTAAATAGTGCAAAAAATCAGAAAAATAATCTATTTTATACTGCTGATTATCAATTACTTATAAATTATTTTCAATTATTTTGACCACCTACCACAACTCTCTCCAAAAGCTAAAAGTTGAGCAAAGGGTAAAGTTTAAATACGAAGGTTTTGGGGATAGAGATGTGGGAGGTCTGGTGTTTCAGAGGAAGAGGGGTTAAAAGCTAAATCGGAAATTATCCCTTGAAATCTTTCCTACATCCAGTAAAACCTGATTCTGAAAACAAAAAAGGACAAGCCGAAGCCTGCCCTCTGTAATGCTTAAAATATACGACTCTTTACCTACCGGAGCTAACCAATTCTTCCACTATCTGTCCGTCCTTCATTACCAGGGTTCTGTCGGCCATGGTGGCCAATTGCTCATTGTGGGTAACGATCACGAAGGTCTGGTTAAACTCATTACGCAACCGGAAAAAAATGTCGTGCAGATCCTGGGCATTTTTGGAGTCGAGGTTACCGCTGGGCTCATCGGCGAAAATAACCTTGGGCGAGTTGATAAGGGCGCGGGCAACCGCTGTGCGCTGCTGTTCACCACCCGACATCTCGGAAGGCTTATGGTCGAGCCGGTGCGACAGGTGTAGCATGTGCAGCAGTTCTTCGGCGCGCTGGCGTACCTCTTTCTCAGGCCGGCCAGCTAAAAAACCGGGAAGGCACACATTCTCAACAGCCGTGAACTCGGGCAGCAGATTGTGGAACTGAAAAATGAACCCGATGTGCCTGTTGCGGAAACGTGCCATGTCGGCTGCGTTCATGCGGGCAATATTCTTTTCATCAAACAGCACATCGCCGGTGTCGGCCGTATCCAGCGTACCCAAAATGTGCAGCAGCGTACTTTTACCGGCCCCGGAAGCTCCCACAATAGAAACAACCTCACCAGTCCCAATTGTCAGATCGATGCCCTTGAGCACCTCCAACGAACCGTATTTTTTATGGATATTCGTTACCTGCAGCACGTTCTGATAAATATAATATGGACTAGAAAACGTAAGTTAATGAGCCAAAGCTACAAAAATTTTGCCGTTGATGGACAGCTTTAACTTCCCTCCTTGGTTTATACTTGGCAAGAAACGGAAAATGTGCTAAAATTATACTTTGGCATCGGCTCATGCACCAACACAGGCCACGTTATCCTATCCCTCCGCCAGCTTCTCCTTGGAGGCATCTACCGGATCGGCCTCCAGCACATCCTTCACATACAGCTCATTTACTACCACCATTAATAACGCAAGTATAGGCGCGGCCAGCAACAGCCCGAGGGCTCCCTGCAGTATGCCCAGCAGCACCTGGAAAAACAGCAGCAAGGCCGGTGGCAGGTCCACGGTTTTCTGGAAAATGAGCGGCGTGATGACGTAACTCTCTACCAGTTGAATACCACCATACACCAGCGTTGCGTAAAGGGCCATCTGAGGACTCACGGTTAGGCCCACCAGTACGGCAGGCACACCGGCAATCCAGGGGCCTACGTTAGGTATGAATGCCAGGAAGAAGGCTATAAGCGCCAGCGCAAAGGCTAATGGCAAACCGATCAGGCTATACCCTATAGCCGAGCTTACACCGATGATGGCCATGGCAAAGAGCATCCCCAAGAGCCACGATTTCAGGGTGTCGTAGCTCTTCTCCAGCACTTGCAAGACACGCGAACGGTTACGCACCGGGAAAAGCTTGGAGAGCCCTACTGTATACAGCTTGGGGCTGGCAGCCAGAAATAGTGCCGTGATGATAACGATAAAAAAATCGGCCAGAAAACTTAAGGTACTGGAGAAAATACCGGATACTTTAGAAAGTATGGCCTCCTGCTTAGGGATTACTTTGCTCATGTCCTGAGGCACCTTCTCTACCAGTTTCTGTCCCCAGCCATATTGGCCCAGCCAGTCCTGCACCTGCGTCATCGCCTTCGGAATGGTCTGCCTCATTTCCTGCACCTGTTGGCTCACAGTAGGTGCAATCAACCAAAAGGCCGCTACAATTAGCCCGAAAAAAAGGATCACCGCCAGAAACAGGCTCAACCCTCGCTTCAGGTGCAGTTTATCCATGATCCAATCCGTCATGCCGCAGAACAATACCGCCAGCAGGATGGCTGCAAACACCAGCAGGAAGAAGTACGCATGCTGCCCCAGCAGGTAAAACGCACTCGCGATCAGCAAAACAATAAAGGCGGCAATCGCCACTCTTTTAGCATATAAGTATACATTTAGCATAGGTTCCGGTTTATGTCCCTCTCTTACTGAATTGCGGCAATACACGTTACAAAGTGCATGGCAATGCACATCTGGGCAGCATATACTTTAAATATACCTGGGGTGTGTTGAGCTGAAACAAAAATGGTTCTGCGAGAACGTTGGCTGCTATAAACCAGCGTTCCCACAGAACCATTTCTGTAAAGTATACTTCTCCTGCCTTGTTTTGGGGCAGGTCTATTGTCAGGCAGTTGCCATCTCCTTTAGCTCGCCTACCACTTTGGTAATAGTGGCTTTGGCATCACCGAAAAGCATCAGGCAGTTATCGTGGCCGAAGAGCTCGTTTTCGATACCAGCGTAACCGGCGTTCATACTTCGCTTACACACTATTACGGTGCGCGCTTTATCTACATTAAGTATGGGCATTCCGAAGATCGGGCTGCCCGGGTTGGTGCGGGCGGCAGGGTTCACCACGTCGTTGGCCCCGATGATCAGGGCGATGTCCGTGTTGGCGAACTCGTCGTTGATCTGGTCCATTTCGATAAGCTTGTCATACGGGATGTTAGCCTCTGCCAGCAGCACGTTCATGTGGCCTGGCATACGGCCGGCCACCGGGTGAATGGCGAACTTCACGGAAGTGCCGCGCTTTTCGAGGTTGTCGGCCAACTCACGCACCACATGCTGCGCCTGCGCCACCGCCATACCATAGCCCGGAACAATGATAACGGAAGAGGCGGACTCGAACAGCATGGCGCTCTCCTCCACGCCCACCTCTTTCACCACGATCTCCTCGCCACCGCCGGCCGCCGCAGTGCCCTTGGTCTGCCCGAAGCCACCCAATAGCACATTCACCAGCGAGCGGTTCATGGCCTTGCACATGATCTGTGTAAGTATGATACCGGAGGCACCTACCAGAGCACCTGTTATGATCAGCACCTGGTTGTTCAGTACGAAACCCGTGGCGCTTGCCGCAATACCGGAGTATGAGTTCAGTAGCGAGATCACCACCGGCATATCAGCCCCACCTATCGGGATCACCGTGAGGATACCCAGCAGCAGCGCCAGCCCCAGCACGGCCAGCATCCATACTTCTGTGTTCGGGTTGAGCACCACCAGTACCGAGGCCGCCAGCGCCGTAACGAAAAGAGCAGCATTCAGGGCATGCTGCCCCGTAAACATAATGGCGCGACCGTTAATAATGCCCTTCAGCTTACCAAACGCCACCAGGGAGCCACTAAACGTAACAGCTCCGATGATGACACTGATCACCACCGTGACGCCCACCACCAACGGCATGCTGGCATTGGCTTCGTGGGCCATGCGCCAGTATTCTGAAGACGCCACCAGCACCGACGAGGCTCCGCCGAAACCATTGAAAAGGGCCACCATTTCAGGCATGGACGTCATCTCCACGCGCCGCGCCACAATCAGCCCGATAGCCGAGCCGATCAGGATGGTCACGAAAATCTCGGTGAAACTCAGCACCTGGCTGTTGAGCAGCGTGGCCACCACGGCAATGAACATGGCTACGGCCGAGAGGGTGTTGCCGCGCCGCGCCGTAGCCGTTTTGCCCAGCATCTTGATGCCCATGATAAACAGCACCGACGACACCAGGTAGGCTATTTTTATAAGTAAATCTTTCTCCATCATCTTGGGTTACTTTTTCTTTTTGAACATCTTCAACATGCGGTCGGTCACGGCGTAGCCCCCAACCACGTTGAGCGTAGCCAGCAGCAGCGCCGCAATGCCCAGCACCTTGCTAACCGATAAATCAACAGGCCCGGCTGCCACAATTGCCCCGACAATGGTAATGCCTGAAATGGCGTTTGAGCCGGACATAAGTGGTGTGTGCAGCGTAGGCGGGACCTTGGAGATAAGCTCGAACCCTACAAAGCTGGCCAGCACCAGCACATAAAGGAGTACTATAAGTGTTTCTGCATTCATACTGTTTTCGCTAAAATGTCTTTTGTAAATTGATGTACCAGCTGCCCCTGGTAAGTTATCAGGGAGCCTTTTGTGATCTCCTCCTCCAGCTCCCACTTAAAGTCATCCTTATCGGCCAGGTGCAGCAGCAGGGTACTGATATTTTTGGCGTACAGTTCGCTGGCGTTTACCGGAACGAGCGCCGGCAAATTCGCTTCCCCAACAATGGTTACGCCATGCTTTACCACCGTTTGGTTAAACTCGCTCAGGGCACAGTTGCCCCCCGACTCCACGGCCATGTCCACGATCACGGAGCCCGGTTTCATACTTTGCACCATTTCTTCGGTAACAAGTAAGGGCGCTTTTTTGCCGATAACCAGCGCTGTGGTAATCACGATGTCTGCCTCTGCAATGTGTTTGGAGATAAGCTCTTTTTGCTTCTGAAGGTATTCGGCAGATACTTCTCTGGCGTAGCCCCCTTCGGTCTGCACCCCTTCGGCCTGCACCTCCAAAAACCGTCCACCCAATGACTCTACCTGCTCCTTGGTTTCAGGTCGCACATCTGTTACCTCTACCACCGCGCCTAAACGCTTCGCCGTCGCCACTGCCTGCAGTCCGGCCACCCCGGCCCCAAAAATGAGAACACGCGCCGGTGTTATGGTACCGGCTGCCGTCATCATCAACGGGAACAGCTTACCGAGCGCATTGGCGGCAAGCAGCACCGCCTTATAGCCACCCAGATTGGCCTGGGAACTTAGCGCGTCCATCTTCTGCGCCCTGGAGATGCGTGGTACGGCATCCATGGCAAAGGCAGAGATGTTTCTCCGCACCAAAAGGTCTACTAGTTCCGGCACCGTGTAGGCATACAGAAAAGAGATCAGGGCGCTTCCCTCGCGCAGCAACTCTACTTCCTCTATCGTGGGGGCATTTACTTTTAGCAGCACGTCGGTATCGGCCAGCATAGCGGCTTTGTCCGGGAAGATCAGGCCACCCACCTGCTCGTAGGCGCTATCGTAAAAGCCAGAGGCCTCCCCGGCCCCGCTCTCTATACCACACGTAAAGCCTGACCTGGTTAGCAACTTCACCACATCCGGTGAGAGGGCCACCCGCCGTTCAGGCACTTTGGTTTCTTTGATTACAGCTAATTTCAAGGTTTTATAGTGTTTGGTAACATGATAAATTAAAGTATACAAATAACCCCGCCCGTACATGTCTTAAAAACAAAAGTATAAGCGGAATAGGCGCAGCCAAAAGAGGAGCCAGCAAAGAACCCCTTCGTAAGCAATTTAACTGCAGCAGGTCTTTAGACTCAAGAATCCTGAATATATCTACCTGTAAGGTAATGAAATACGACTGGCCTACCAAATATAGAACTTATACATGTTACAGTTTAGTGACATAAGTTACATAGCATAAAAATGTCGCCATTTCTCCACTAAACCAACAGCTGTAGTCGTTCCACTGCAAGTAAAGTTGGGGCGGCGAAAACATAGTATATTCCGTACTCAAACACTCTGTTTATGTAAGAGAGAGGAGATGTACAAACAGCCGCCCTGCGCGCGCAGGCTACTGGTAAAGATTTGTACGAGGGCACGTTGCGAGACGCAACCGGACCGCAGCTTCACAAGTTATATTTTAAAAACACTTTACTTGAATTTAAGACGATAAAGGCGTACTTTCGTGCGTCCATTAAAACTGAAAGCATGAACATACACGAATATCAGGCTAAAGAAATTTTAAAGAGCTACGGAGTACGTATCCAGGAGGGTATCGTGGCTGAGACGCCAGACCAGGCAGTAAAAGCTGCCATGAAACTGACCGAGGAGACCGGCACAGGTTGGCACGTTATCAAGGCTCAGATCCATGCGGGTGGCCGTGGTAAGGGTGGCGGTGTGAAACTGGCCAAAAACCTTGACCAGGTAAAAGAAATCGCTGACCAGATTCTGGGCATGACACTGGTTACGCACCAGACCGGCCCTGAGGGCAAACTGGTACAGAAGGTGCTGGTAGCGCAGGATGTGTACTATCCAGGCGAATCTGACCCTAAAGAATACTACCTGAGCATCCTGCTGGACCGTGCCAAAGGCCAAAACGTGATCATGGCATCTACAGAAGGTGGTATGGACATCGAGGAGGTAGCTGAGAAGACTCCGGAGAAAATCATCAAAGAGTGGATCGACCCGGCTGTTGGTCTGCAGGGCTTCCAGGCCCGCAAGATCGCTTTCGCTTTCGGCTTAGAGGGTGAGGCGTTCAAGGAGATGGTGAAATTCGTAACCAACCTGTACAAAGCATACGTTGACACGGACTCTTCTATGTTCGAGATCAACCCTGTGCTGAAGACATCTGATAACAAAATTCTGGCAGTTGACGCCAAGGTAGACCTGGACGACAACGCCCTGTTCCGTCACAAAGACCTGGCTGCCCTGCGTGATATCTCTGAGGAAGATCCTTTGGAGGTTGAGGCTGGCAAGCACCACCTGAACTATGTAAAGCTTGACGGTAACGTAGGCTGTATGGTAAACGGCGCTGGTCTGGCAATGGCTACCATGGATATTATCAAACTTTCTGGCGGTGAGCCTGCTAACTTCCTTGACGTAGGGGGTGGGGCAAACGCGCAGACTGTTGAGGCAGGTTTCCGCATTATCCTGAAAGACCCGAACGTAAAGGCCATCCTGATCAACATCTTCGGTGGTATCGTTCGTTGCGACAGAGTGGCTAACGGTGTGGTAGAGGCTTACAAGAACATCGGCGACATCAACGTTCCGATCATTGTTCGTCTGCAAGGTACCAACGCTGAGGAAGGCGCCAAAATCATTGATGAGTCTGGCCTGAAAGTATACTCTGCCGTAGTTCTGAAAGAGGCTGCTGAAAAAGTAAAGCAGGTTCTTGCTGAGCAAGGAGTTTAGAACTTCAAAGTATAAAAAAGAAAGGGCTGCCAGTTTTGGCAGCCCTTTCTTTTTTATACGTATACTTTAAGGATGTTACGCATCTAATCGGATAAAGAAACGGTGCCATTTATACTTTCTAGCGCCTAAACTCAATCATTCTAGATAACCTCCAGCTCCACTTCTACATTTCCGCGTGTACCAATAGAGTATGGGCAGATCTGGTGCGCTTCGTCCACCATTTCCTGTGCTTTATCTTTATCTACTCCTTTTATCTCAACTGCAAGCTTCACGCTTAGAGCATAGGCGCCGTCGTCCTTCTGGTTTAGGTCCACGTGGGCAGCCACGGTAGAGGCTGGGTCAAGGCGTATGTGGTGCTTTCCGGCTACTACCAAAAGGGCGCTCTGGAAACAGGCAGCATAGCCAGCAGCGAACAGCTGCTCGGGGTTAGTGGCTCCCCCCTGCCCTCCTAAGCCTTCGGGTAAGGCCAGTTTCATATTAATTATTCCGTCTGATGACGTTACGTACCCACGACGGCCTCCAGTGGCAGTAACCTCTGCCGTATACAGTTTCTTCATAGTTATCAGCTGTTTATGAATGCTTTTATTGTTTGGTTAACTACGGAAGCAGGGGGAATGTTTTTTGAGCAGGAAGTTATTCCGGCTATTTAGCACATTTTTCACAGCAGAAGTTTCGTAATATGCGCATACTTGCTATTTTTGCAAACAATCTGCACCCGTAGTTCAACTGGATAGAATATCGGATTTCGGCTCCGAGGGTTAGGGGTTCGAATCCTCTCGGGTGCACAAGTACAATTTTCGGCGCTAGCTACTGCTAAAGTGGCTGGCGCTTTTTGGTTAAATACCCACCTAAATTAAGCGATTATATACTACTTTAATCATTTTTCTTCACTAACACCATATCAATATGGTTATATTTAATACGCAAATTTACAACTCTTATTACGACAACAAGGTCACAACAAGTGTCTGATTAATTTAGTATATTTGTAAAGGGCATATCTTAATCTGCCTTGTATACAGTTAACTGAATATCATGCGCATACAAGCTGTCGTACGAAAAGGCCATATAAAAGAGATCGATGAGCGGGAGGACCTTTTTTACTGGCTCGACCGCTCCCCAAGAGAGCGAATGGAAGCGGTGACCTTCATTATCTCACAGTACCTCAAGCCAGGACAAAGGATGGACAAAACCGCTGTGACAAAAAGAATGCTCTCTCATGGTGCTCGCTAGGGATTTTGAAGACTTCATTGGCCTGCTCAACAAGCACGAGGTAGAGTATCTGGTGGTCGGGGGCTACGCGCTCGCCTTCCACGGAAGGCCGCGCCACACCGGTGATCTGGACATCTGGATAAAGGTTTCGGAGGAAAATGCACAGCGCATGCTGGAGGTGCTACAGGATTTCGGTCTTGCCTCCCTTGGCTTTGAGAAGGACGACTTCCTTAAAGAAGGCTATGTTACCCAAATTGGTTATCCTCCCTTGCGCATTGACATCCTCAACACCATCGACGGCGTCAGCTTCCAGGAAGCCTACGGCAACCGCGAGCAGGTGGAGCTTGAGGGGCTGCACGTAGCCTACATCGGCCTGCGCGAGTTCGTCCGGAACAAGGAAGCAGTTGGCAGGGCCAGAGACCTGAGCGACATCAAGGAAATACAGGCGAAGCCAAAATTGAAGCGAGGCCGGGGACGCAAATTATAAATTACTCTCCTTGCTGCACGAGTGCTTGTCTACATATTAGGCTAGCTGCTCAACCTCCTCAAATCCTCCATAAAATGGTTCGAAATTCGTATCCTTGAGAGCACAAGTACAATTTCAAGCGCCAGCCACTGCAAAAGTGGCTGGCGCTTTTTTTCTGCAAAAAAGGAACCTTCACAAATAAATATCAAAAAAACATACTTTCATCTATTTATATCAAGAATCAGAATAATACAATAAAGCAATTCTAACGCCCGATTCTACGTTTGCAACCGACTTAAGCATTTAAGGGCTAAAATTGAGGAATAATCTTTTATGAATCTTCTACTGCAAAACAATATTTACTTAACTGAGTGCAAAGGTGTTTCCTAATCTTACCTACCGTTAGCGAGAATATTCGCCCATGCATTCCACGCCTGAAACCGGCGGTGGAGATCACCTGACGATCTCCACCCATCCTTTGAGGGTCCTGCCGAGCTTACCGACGTATAGGCTGTAGTAATAAACGCCGGCACTCAGGTCTCCGCCAGTCCAGTTCCCCCGGTAGTCGCTCCTGCGGAACACCTCCCGCCCCAGCCGGTTCACCACCACCAACTCGTTGTCAGGGTAAAGCTCTATTTGAGGGATAAAGAACGTGTCGTTCATGCCGTCGCCGTTTGGGCTGAAGATATTGGGTATGTTGAGCGCATGCTCAAAGGAGAGCTCGGTACTGTTGGACCATGACTCCCAGGGTTTGCCTGCGGCCATGGCCTTGACCCTGTAACTGTGGGTGAAGCCTTCCGTGGCGTTCAGCCCCGGAAGGGAGAGCGTGGTGCCGTCCACCTCCTGCAGCAGGGTGTAATCTGCTTGCCCGTCCAGCCTGCGCCACACCTGGTAGCGCAAGACGCCCTCCTCCCAGCCCTCGTAGGGGCTCCAGCGAAGCGTCAGGGTTTTCTCTCCTGCGTCAGCCTCCCCCCGCAGCCGTATTGTCCGGTGCACGTCACTGGCAACCTCCTCCCCGCAGCCATTCCGGGCCACGACCCTATATGCATACACCTCCTCCCGGCCGCGCAGCCCTGAGTCCGCCCGGCTGCGGCGCGTGTTTGGAACAGAGGCAACCTCCGCCCATACGGGGGATCCCTCTGCCCTGCGCTGCAGGGAGGTCGCGCCCCCTGCGCTGAGCGCTCCGTCAACCCGCCATTGCACCAGGCTTTCGGTGCCCTCCTCATCGTTTATCGTCACAAAATCGATCGCAATCGCAGTGGGGTCCTGGAAGACATTGACCCGCAGGGTGTCGGACACGCCGTAGCAAACGGTGTCCACCGTAACGCTCTGCTCCTGCACCCACAGCTTCTTGGTTCCGGTTCCGTCCCAGTCCACCACCGCCCTCGCCGAACCCTGGCCGGAAACGACCCTGCCCCCGAGCGCGCCCCAGGTGTAAACTGATCCACTGGCCGGGGAAACGTGATACGCGTTCCCTGCGCGCTGATTCAGGCAGACCGACTGCGGCCCTTGCGGCGTCTCGGTCTCCAGCTCGACGTTAACCCTCACCGGCATCCTGGCCGGGGGGCCCACACAGCCAATCCCGTTCACGGGCGCCACCTCCACCCAGGCGGCCGCGTTGGTCGGCCCCCAGTCCACCGTGACGGCGGCCGTTCCCTGGCCCGAGCGGACCGTGCCGCCTCTGACGCGCCAGCGGAAGGTGTGCCCCTGCGCCGCATCCGTCTGATACACCACCCCCTCAACCATGGGGCACACAGACCGGGGGCCGCTGATGGCCGCCCTGGGCAGCGGGTGCACCGTCACCTCCACCGTGTCGCGGCGCGTGCAGGGGCCGTCCGAGACGGTGAGCACGTATTGCAGCGTCTTTTTCCTGTCCACCGCACCCACGTACCGGAACTCAGGGCTGGCCACCGTCGAGTCGCTCAGGTGGGCGCCGGTGCTCCAGCTGTAGCGGAGCCTGCCGTCCGGGGCGCTGCCGAGCCGCACGGGCTCATTGGCGCACACATCCCTGTCGGGGCCTGCGTCCGCGCGCTGCGCCAGCAGCTCATTGCGGTAGAGCAGGCTCGTGACAAAGTTGGGCAGCATGTAGGCGCCGATGCCGGGGAAGGCGTCCTGCCTGAAGAGGCTGGCCGGCCCCTTGAGGTTCGGGTGCTCAAGGACAGCCATGCTGGTCTGCTTCCCGTCGTAGGCTGACAAGTAGATCTTCCCGTCGCTGGCCAGCTGGGGGCTGTTTAGGCTGTACACAGGCCGCTGCACCAGCGGCAGCGCCGTGCGGGCCATCTCCCCGGCGGAGGCATGGCTTAGGTCATACTGCGTCAGCTGCGGGCTGGACCAGGTCGTGAAGTAGAGCAGCTTGCCGTCGCCGGAGAACTCCACGGCCCGGTGGTAGTCCCTGCTAACCACCGGGATGAGCCTTAGCTCAGAAAACCGGCCGGTGGCCGCGTCAAAGTCGGCGATGCCGATGACGGAGGCGTCGCTGTCTGTCAGGCCCGTGAAGGCCACGCGGTCCCCGGCCGGGGAGAATTTCAGGAAGGTGATGCTGGCCACGCCGGGGAGCAGCGTCTCCACCGGCTGCGGGTTCACCCCGCCGGCGTCCACACGGTAAGCATACAGTATGCCGGGGCGGTCCTGCCTGTCGGCGGCCACCCAGTAGCGGCCGGAGTTGGAGCAGCCGCAGGCGCCTGTCGCCGCCAGGTTCTCCTCGGCCAGGGGGTGGAGCAGCGTGTTCCTGGTCGTTACCTCACCCAGGCCCGACTGCCGCGCCATGTCCACCACGGAGTAGCGCAGGCCCTTGGCAAAGCGGTTCTCGAGCGCGTCCGTGGTAAAGACAAAATAACGGGTTTTGCTGCCGGGCTGCGGCACGATGACAACGCCCTGCCGGGCGGAGAGGTGCCCGGCCAGGTCAGAGCCGTTGGCCATCACCCGATGCTCGCGGTTCCAGATGCGCTCCCCGTTGGTGTAGAAGAGGAGCCGGCCCGTGGAGTCGGCCATGGTGGCCACCCCCTCCGAGGCCAGCAGGGCCCCACCGGTCAGCACCCCCGGCGGGCGCAGGTTAAAGTCCAGGCCGGCCCCGCCGTTGCCAAAGTACCAGATGTTGGCCTGCCCCTGGGCAAGTGCCGCGCCGCCCGTCAGGCAGCAGGCAAGGGCAAGGTAGAGCTGCAAAAAGTATCGCATAGCTTTCGTTTTCGACCGTGGCTGATTTCAGGATTGAACCGGTTATTGCTTCAGCGTGTAGCCGACGGCAAGCCCGAACCAAGGCAGAAACACGCCGCGACCCAGGCTGGCCTCCTCGTGGTTGAACTGCGCCATGGGCGTGAAGCCCGCCTTGTAGAACATGCCCCCTTCTGCTCGCTGGAAGCGGTAGCCCACCCTGCCAACCGGCAGCAGCCTCAGTTCTTTTTCCTGCGAAGAGCCCTCCTCGGGGTATTCCTGGTAGAGGGGCGTCACCCCAAGCCCGAGCTCCAGCCGGTGGTTTCTCCTCCCCCGGAGCCAGGATACCTCCAGGGGGGCGGCGAGCCAAACCGAGCGACCTGCTTCCATTCCCCCGGAATCCGTGCCGTAGTACATAGCCCCCATGCGCCCTGCCAGGCTCCAGCCGCCGGAGGCCATCAGAATGCGGTCATAGTTGAGGGAGTAGAAACCGCCGTTGCCGCCCAGCTCCAGGAAAAAGGAGTTGCGCTTCCCCTCAGCCTGCTGCGCCATAGCCGGTGAGAAAGCAAGAAAAGAGATTGCAAATAGCAGCAAATACCGTAGCTTGGCGGAGCGCTCCATTGTAGTCAGTAAGGATTCGTCTGTTCTAAGAGTAGAAATAAAGCACATATAGCGGGAAGATGAAGTGTACAGAAAAAAAGCTAGCCTATCAACCTATTTATCAATGTTTTACAAAAAATTGCCGCAGCCTAAATAAAGACTGCGGCAATACGCGACTTATCGCTCAATAAGAATTCTTCTGACGCTTGTGCCCTCATCTGACACGATTTTCAAATAGTAGGTGCCAGCAGGGATTTCCCTGACATTTAAAACTATACTTGCTGAGTGTGACCTTGTTTCTTTTACCGTTTTCCCAGTCTCCGAGACTATACTTATTCTTCTTCCTTTGTCGTTTTCACTTTTGAAGCTAACCTTTAGTTCGGTACTAGCGGGATTAGGGGACGCGGCAAAACCGCCGTAACAGTCTTCCAGGTTAAAAAATAGTGTTGAGGTCGGACTAGTCGTGCATCCACTGGAAGTTACCTGCGCTGTTCCTGTATTGCTGTAGATTGATGAATTGAACTTGACTTGAATCTCTGAGGTCCCTTGTCCAGAGATAATTTTAGCCTGGCTCACCGACCAAGTGTACTGTATACCCGGTTGCGGGTTCGTAACTCTAAATATTGCCACATCGCCAGCACAGTATGGCCCTGGTGCATTGGGGTTCTCTCCCACAACATTCATAGGAGAGTTATTGTTACCTACGTGCACATCTATCGTAGAAACTGGAGTGGATCCTAAAGGATGGTTTCCATAGACAGAGATCTGATAATTGCCAGACGCGGTACTCAGGGGGACTGAAACAGTAAATTGCCCTCCATTTACGTCCACTACGGACCATCCCGCCGGAACTATACGTGTATATTCGAAATGGAAGTAACAGTGGGCAGCATCGTTAGTACTTGGGATTGAAAACACATAGCTCTTGCCCGGGCAAAGCCCGGTGGGTCCGGTAATTGGCCCAATCGGCATTAAGGATATCGAAACAGCCTTGGTGGCAAAGCCTGGCGAATTCCAGACGCAAGGTTTCGGTACAGAAACAGTTACCTCAAACTGCCCTAGCTCATTTGGAAAGGTGGGCGTGAAGGAGTTTCCACTTACCTGGTAATTACCCATAGAGTTATTAGGGTCGTTGCTAATGATGGTTACACCATTTTTTTTCACTGACCAAATATAAACATAATCGTTTGAGCAAGGTTCTATACCTGT
The DNA here is from genome assembly GCF_026241195.1 of Pontibacter anaerobius. GTDB lineage: Bacteria > Bacteroidota > Bacteroidia > Cytophagales > Hymenobacteraceae > Pontibacter > Pontibacter anaerobius. The sequence continues at coordinate 168,469 of NZ_JAPFQO010000006.1, read as the reverse complement.
TTCCGTGCTAACCGAAGCAGTATAGGTATACGGTTGATTTGGGCATACACTACTCGCTCCAGAAATACTTACATTCAACGCGAGAACTCCCGGAGACAGGCAACATAGAACCAGTGTCAGAAGTAGTATTGAGAATTTAGTCAAGTCACAAGCTGTCGATTTGACTCTTTGGGGTAATGGTAAATTTTGTTCCATAGCATTTTGATGATTAAGTTTAAAAATATAATAATCGCAATCTTAAAATAAAGGAGCTAATATACAAATATTAATATATTAAGTTTAAAGCAAGCACGAAAACACCCACTTGCAAAACCCTAAATGTTAAAAGTCTTATTTTAAGTTAAACAATCAGACTATGGCTAAAATACTCCAAAAACGATATTGCAACTATCAACGAATTCTTTAGGCTGGTCTTTTAAAGATTAATAAAGATTACACGATTGTTATAAACCCTCTCTTATTCTGACTAAAGCTTGACTAAAATTAAACTTTCAAATGGTTGGAAAAAGGCACAGCTAGGAAATCAAGTTCCTCAAATCATCCATAAACTGGTTCGAAATTCGTACACTTAAGAGCACAAGTACAATTTCAGGCGCCAGCTACTGCAGAAGTGGCTGGCGCTTTTTTTATTAGCATACTATAATTAGTCGGTGTCTATTTCATTCAGCATCAGCCATGATGCGAGAGCAAGTAAATATTTCACTAAAGTATATGTGGCTCGCACACCACATAATAGTATAAAACCAACCCAAATTTATCATAATCGTATTTAACATTTAAGGGATTTTTCATCCCTCTTTGCTTCTATCCCTCCAAAGCACAGCGCCCTGCTCAAATTTGTTTCATTCATTTAACGTCAATGCCCATTTCTATGAAAACACTCAATGTAAAATTACTCGTAGTTTGTCTTATTGTTGGCCTGAGTTCCTGTAACAAGGATGATTCTTTGGATCCTGTACCGCTAAACCTGAGCGCAAGTGACATCAAGTTGTTAACAGCCGATGAGATCCTGGATGTAGAGATAGACCCTGCCGATTTTGTAGCCGTAGTTGACAACCCCTACTTTCCGTTGAGACCCGGAGAGACTTACTACTATGTTGGTACTACCAAAGAGGCCAACGAAACAGAAACAATATACATTACCTCGACAGTTACCTGCGACACAAAGGAAATATTAGGGGTAAGTACCACCGTGGTTCATGTCGTAGAGACAGATGAGGAGGGAAACGTATTGGAAGACACCTATGACTGGTATGCACAGGATGTGGAGGGTAACGTTTGGTACTTTGGTGAGTTTACCACAGCTTATGAAGATGGTGTTGCTAGTACGGAGGGCTCATGGGAGGCTGGTGAAGATGGTGCCAAGCCGGGAATTATCATGTGGGCAGACCCTTACGACCATCTTGGAGAAACATATTACCAGGAGTACTTTCCGGGCGAAGCTGAGGATCAGGGAAGAGTGATCCCAAGTAAGAGAACAGTAAAAGTTGCCTACGGAATGTTTCATAAAACGCTGGGTACCGAAGAATTTACAGCGCTAGAGCCGGACGTGTTTGAAAGAAAGTATTATGTAGAAGGTATTGGCATGGTACTGGCCCAATCTGCAAAAGGCGGAAAAGAAAAGGAACGGGAAGAACTTGTTGATATCACCTATGAGCCATGCGAGTAACTTGTTTTAACTGTGTAAAATAACAGATTTATACTTTGTCCCGCCCGGCATTAAGCAGACGGCTCTGAGAAGATGTTATAACTAAGTTCAGACCTCCAGTGCTTTTGTATTAGAGGTCTGAGCTTAATAAGCAATCTCATTAAAAGCCTATACTTATTTCAGGATGAAAAAAGTATAGGGTGCTTTAAATCCCCCTTCGCCCCACCTCTTCCGGTGAACAGACAGGTGACCTCTCTCTTTTATCTAAACCAGGTTACGAGCTAGTATTTTACACGCACATTATAGGCTATACTTTTAGTTGGCAGTTCTGCTCATGCAACGTCAGCTACGGCTCCCTCGTAAAGCCTATCTCACAGTTAAAATCAAGTGTAGTATGTCCTATATATTTCAGGATTGGGCTGCCAACAAAGGCAACCTGAAAGGAAGGCTCGTGATGGTACTCTTCCGGCTTGCTCACCCTGCTTCCATCAATAAAATTTTCAGAATTATCTGGCTCCCTTACCTGGCGTTCTACAAAGTATTTGTGGAGTGGATTCTTTGCATAGAGTTACCCCACTGGACTACCGTAGGACCTGGCTTAGTTTTGGGCCATGGTCAGGCGCTGGTTGTAAACGGCTGCTCTGTTATTGGCAAAAACTGCTTTATCAGGCACTCCACAACACTGGGCAACATTCGCAAGGCGGATGGCTCTTACTCGGGCTCACCTGTTCTCGGCGACAATGTGGAATTGGGCTCTAATGTTTGCATTATCGGTGAAGTAAGGATCGGGAACAACGTAAGAATTGGGGCTGGCTCTGTTGTGGTAAAAGATATCCCTGATAATTCTATAGCGGTAGGAAACCCGGCCCGGGTTATCAAAACCATTGCCCCACCTGAGCAAGAGCCTAAACAGACCTTAACCAATCCACAAAAGGAGGTGTTTTCGCTGAATGCTTAACGCTGCCACCTACTGTGGTATTTCCTGTATCAATTTCTGAATTCCCTTGCTAATGCGGTTTTGCAACTTGGCGGAGTTATCATCTGGTATCACTCCCTCTGCCGCACCCTGCCAAACCAGCTCATTACGGGCATTATCTACCAGGTGCATCGAAAGTGTGCCTTCGCGGTACCGGCGCACCACTACTTCCTCGCTCTTCCAGGTATAGCGGCGCTGGCCCATATAAAAAGGAGGATCTGTCAGGATGTTCGTTTCGCGGGTCTGTACTTTCTCGGCCACCACTACCCCAAGGTTGATCTTCAGGTCAGGCTGGGCAGTACTACGGCTTAGCCCACGCTGCTCCAACTGTTTGGTTATCTCTTCCTTTACATGGTCGAGTTGCGGCGTGTAAGGCTCAAGCTCAACTCCGCTGGCTTCCACATCATAAAAATCGAAGGTCTTGTACTCAGAGAGCTGAAACCCCTGCTCGGCCTCGGTGTCTAGCACCCTAACCGTGGAGCAAGCCGCAGCTGTAAGTATAAGTATGGTGAGAAATATGTATTGTTTAACAGCCTGTGCTTTCATAGTAAGTTTTATACTTTTATAAGCTATACGCCAACTACTTACAAGCGTTCTTCCTGAAAGTTAGCACTTTGAGTTTATACTTTAATTAATAGGATTAGATCACAATAATACTTGTAGATCTTGAAGTATATGCTTTAAAGAGAACTCTGATAGCTAAATTCAAAGTATAGTTTTCTCTTTTGATAGGGTAATATTTTCAGGTGAGAAATTTTGTAAATTTAGTGTGCCCGCATTATTTTGCTTACCTAATCGGGGTGTAGCGTAGCCTGGTATCGCGCCAGCATGGGGTGCTGGAGGTCGTGGGTTCGAATCCCGCCACTCCGACTTACTAAAGGGCCCTTTACAGCGAGTAAAGGGCCTTTTTACTGATTCAAAATTGACACTAACTGACGTAAGTCTTCAGACATACCCCACCACAGGCCGCTTTTTTACATCTCCAGGCACTAAAGGTGGAGCTCTCTACCCCGACACTCCAAAAGTTTCTCCTAACCCTTCCATGATGTCGAAGGATTTTCTATTTTCATTCCGGCTCTGAGAGAGCCAACTATTACTCCGCACATATTGCAGATAAACGTCATAATAATCTATACACAGTAGCTAGTAACAATTTCAAACAGATGAAGAAGGAAGTAGAATTACTAAAGTCAAACACCATTCTATTTACTGGAATCGGGTTAGTAAAAAAGTCGCTTTCAAATTGGCTGGTTGAAGAAATACTTGATATTGATGAAAAGTGTGAGAAGGAGCCGATTATTAGGGCTAAGTTGGACTCCAAAGGGGACATAAAAAAACTGAGAGAGTTCCTAGACAGAGAAATTAAGCAACAAGATGACGGGTTATATGAATCTTGCATTGAGGAGCTAAAAGAAATCAAGGATGACTTGAACTGGGAAAGCTCTAAGGATGGTAAATTTATCCAAAAGCTGGAGGAATGGGTGCTAGCCACCAGGACTAATGCTTCACTTCTAGGTTGGGAAAGTATATTTATCGGTAGAAGTATCATCAACCCGAAGGGACTAAATATTGGTGGTTTGGTTAGGAATGAAAAAGAAAAAGAAGCAGAAGAGATAAAGAAGCAAATTGACTTATGGGCACCACCAGTTCCTCCAAGATATTTGCTTCAAGCAGAATAAGAAAACAATTTACTAGTATTATGTAAGTTACATCTTCGGCTTACATATCGTCTACACCAGTACACTAGAAATAACCTTGCATCACTTCCTGCGTCAGTAGCGCTTGCGTCAGAATCTGCGTCAGCAGGAGGCAAAAACATTGAAATTTCAACAGAAACCAACATTTAACCAACGCTTCAGAGGCACTTTTACAAGTATAGATTTGCGGCATTTACGGCCTAGCTTGCCACTCCGCCATTATTAAGGTGAATTCTACTGAAGCGGTTCATACTTCGTTTACCTTTCTCTTACTTCACCGTATGTATAGGCTTGTGCTTTCTTTAAAAGCTGTTCGGGACAGTAATCCAATATATATTTTATACCTTTAGGCTTAAGGTACAATCATAAAAATTTTTAACCCAAGAACGCACACAAACCTCACAGCAGACATATGAACAAAATAGCTCAGTTATTACAAAACAACAAAAAGCAAATACTGGAAAGCTGGATGCAAAACCAACTGGCTGATGCATCGCTACGTGATGACCTTATCTCGAATGAGGAATTGCGCCGCCAATCAGACGAATTAATAAGCGGGCTTGCACGCGCAACATCCAGCGGCAACATGGATAACATTTACACTCCCGAGTATGAGCCGGTAGTGGAGATACTGAGCGATATTTCTATAACACGTGCCCGCCAGGGTTTCAGCCCGCGAGAAACCGGCATGTATGTCCTTAGCCTGAAGCAGGCAATCAGCACGGTGCTGGAAGAGAAGTACAGTGAGCAGCCAGAGGTACTTTACAAGGAGCTGATCACAACCCATAAACTGCTCGACAACCTGAGCATGGTGACCTTCGATACCTTCATCAAAGGCCGTGAGGAAGTGATCCTGCGCCAAACCGATGAGATCAATGAGATATCCACCCCGGTTATCCGTGTGTGGGAAGGAATCCTGGCCCTGCCAATCATCGGTACCCTGGATAGTGCCCGTACGCAGATCGTGATGGAGAACCTGCTGGAGGAGATTGTGAACACAGGCAGCAGCATTGCCATACTTGATATCTCAGGCGTGCCTGCGGTAGACTCACTGGTAGCACAGCACCTGATCAAAACCGTTAGCGCCACACGCCTTATGGGTGCAGAGTGTATCATTAGCGGTATCCGTGCCGAGATTGCCCAGACCATAGTTCACCTGGGTATCGACCTCTCTAATATTAAAACCAAAGCAAGCCTGGCCAGTGCCTTACAGCTAGCCTTTAGCATGCGCAGTGTAGAAGTGAGAAAAATAAACAAGAACACAGGCTTCAGCCTTACCCGATAGTATAGAGCACCATGGATAGAATTCCAATTCTGAAGATGGGCCCGTTCCTGCTTGTAACCATACAAGTGGACCTGTACGACCGGTTGGCCCTGAACCTGGAAAATGACTTGATTAGTATGGTGAGCAAAACCGGCGCAAGAGGTGTGCTCATCGATATTTCCGCAGTAAGTATAGTAGACTCCTTTATGGGCCGCATTCTGGGCAACATTGCCTCTATGTCGCGGATCATGGATGCTGAGACAGTGGTGGTGGGCATGCAGCCTGCCGTAGCCATTACGCTGGTGGAGCTTGGCCTTACGCTGCAGGGCGTGTACACTGCCCTGGACGTGGAAAAAGGCATGGAGCTTTTACGAGACAAAATAGGCGTCATGAATGATCCTGAAGAAGACGAGGAGGAGCCTGATGATAGTAATGACTAAAGACACGATGCAAATCGTGCGAGAGCAAGATGTAGTACCTTTCAGGAACCGGGTTCGCGAGCTAAGCACCAAAATAGGCATGAGCCTGGTAAACCAGACTAAGCTTATTACAGCTGCCAGCGAACTTGTCCGGAACATGCTGAAGTATGCCAATGGCGGAAAAGTGATGCTGGAAACCGTAAGCAAGAATGCACAGTCCGGAATCAGGCTTATTTTTATGGACCAGGGCCCTGGTATAACCAATGTGCAACAGGCTATGCAGGATGGCTTCTCCACAGGTAAGAGCCTGGGTCTGGGGCTACCTGGGGCGAAGCGCCTCGTAAACGAGTTCGACATCAACAGCATACCTGGCGAGGGTACTACCGTAACCATCATACACTGGAAGCATGGACGTTAATCAACACCAGCTTTTCGCTATTCCCGATAAATCTTACGCCAGCATGGCCAAGCGGGATATTGCACGCATAGCAGAATCTATCGGCATGTCCGTTAATGATGTAGGCAAGCTCAATATTGTGGTAGCCGAGATGGCCTCTAACCTTACGAAGCATTCGCCACAAGGGGGCGAGTTGTTGGTACGCCCTTTGGGCAACTCACCAACCGAAGGCATAGAGGTGATCTGTATTGATAACGGCCCGGGCATGACAGACCCAAACCGAATGCAGCAGGACGGCATCTCCACGTTCGGTACAGCCGGCGAGGGTTTGGGGGCCATCAAAAGACAGTCCGATGTTTTTGACCTGTACTCACAGCAAGGCATAGGCACTGTTATACTTTCCAGGATTTTTAAAACGACAAAGGCTGGTGCAACACAGCCTGCAAGGCACCACGAAATAGGTTATGTAATGGTGCCAAAACCAAAGGAGACATTGTGCGGCGATGGCCTGGCCATTATAGAAAAAGGCACTGAGTTATACTTGCTGGCGCTCGACGGTTTGGGCCACGGCGCTAATGCGCACGAAGCATCGCAACAGGCAGTACAGGTGTTTAAGTCCTCCCCTGCCCTGCTGCCCACTGATGCGCTGCGCCAGGTCCACCATAGTATAAAGCGCACCCGCGGCGCTGTGGGTTTTGTTGCCAACATAAGTGCCTCCAGCCAACGCATAAGCTACTGCGGTATCGGCAACATTGCGGGCAAGCTCTACACGCCCGACACATCTTTTGGCAGCAGCGCCCCCTACAAGAACCTGATCTCTTATAACGGTATTCTGGGCCATAACATCCCTACCACGCTCAACAACCAGGAACTGGAGTGGGGGCGCCACAGAACGCTGATCATACACTCCGACGGCCTAAAATCCCGTTGGGACCTGAGCAAGTATCATTCGCTTAACCGGCATTTGCCAACCACGGTGGCGGCCCTGCTCTATAAAGATAACGCACGCCATACCGATGACGCACTGGTTGTAGTTTGCAGAAGTAAAGTATAAAGTATGCAGCGAAGCATCCTCAAAATAGACATTAACAACGAACTGGACGTGGTACTGGCCTACAAGCGCGCCATGCAGCTATCCGAGCGTCTGGGTATGCCCCAGGCCAACCAGACCAAGTTTGCCACTGCCGTCTCTGAGATTTGCCGCAACGTGGTGGAGTACGTGGGCAATGGGGCCATACAGTATAGCCTGACGGAGGTAGCTGGCTACAAGTACCTGGAGGCGCTGGTAACAGACCGCGGCCGCGGCATCGGTAACCTGGACCTTATACTTAGCCGCAAGGACTTTAGCAACAGCCTGCGCGGAACTGGTATCATCAACTCCAAAAAGCTGGTAGACCTGTTCGAGATTGAGAGTGATTTTGAAAAAGGCACCCGCGTTCGACTCTCCAAAAAACTACCTCAGACCGGTTTCGGAGTTAACAAGGAAACGCTGGAGAGGTGGGCGACAGAGTTTAAGCAAGAGGCAGCTATTTCTCCTTACGCCGAGATCAAGAACCAGAACATGCAGCTGCTGGAGGTTTTGGAGCAACTACGCCTTCGTAACCTGGAAGCAGAGCAGCAACTGCAGGAAATCCGGAGGCTTAACTCGCAACTGCAGAAGTATAACCAGGACATAAACCAACTGCTGGACGAACGTGAAAGTAAAAACAAGCTGTTGCAGGAAATTAACCTGAGCCTGGACGCCTTTGCCCACACCGTATCGCATGACCTGCGCGCGCCGCTTCAGAATATTAACGGTATTACCACTGCCTTGGAGGCTTGCCTGGAAGCAGGGCAACTGGAAGAGGCAGGTCGCGTGTTCCCGATGCTGCGCCAGCAAACCCAGAAAATGGATCGGCTGATAACGGGTATACTTGCCTACTCGCTGGCAGGGCACCACAACTTACCCAAAAAAGCCATTGACCTGCAGGTGCTCCTGCACCAAGTGGTGTCTTCCCTCACGGTACCTGCTACTTTCCAGATCATTATACAGCCCAACCTGCCGGTGTTATATACGCAGGAAGTTTACCTGTACCAGGTCTTCAGCAACCTGATTGGTAATGCCATTAAGTACCACGACCAGCCGGAGCGGGCACTGCTGCAGGTAAACTATACTCCCGAAAAAGACTGGTTATACTTTACCGTAGAAGACAACGGCCCGGGAATAGCCCCGGAGGCACAGGAGCAGATTTTTAGTATGTACGAAACAGGACAGTCTTTCGCGAGGCCAGGTAGCTCGGGCCTGGGCCTTTCTATAGTGCGTAAGATAATAGAGGAAAAAGGAGGTAAAATTTGGGTTGACTCGAAAGGGGAAGGAAGCCGCTTTACCTTTACCTGGCCCGCCACTGAGTTGATACAGGAAGGCTAGCTAAAAAAGGCGCTACATATATCTGCAGCCCCTTTTTTAGCTTTTCTGTTTAAAAAACTCGTTCATGATCTCATGCACATCGTGCTTCGTGAGTGCCTTAGAGAAATGCTTTTTAACCCTGTTAAAAGCCTTAAGCTTTTCCAGGTCATAGAAACTGGCCGAGGAGGTAAGCATCAGTATGATCACCGGGTTTGCCTCGTCAACGCTTAGTTTGTGGTACTCCTCCAAAAAAGAGAAGCCATCCATCACCGGCATTTTAATATCAAGAAATATAAGATCCGGACGCTTAACCCCTGCAGTTGCACCAGGGCCCTCCACCTTGGCGATGTAGTTCAGCGCCTCCTTACCGTTCTTCAGCGTCTTTATCTCTTTGGCAACCTGCATTTCTTTGAGCAAGCGCTCATTCAGGTAGTTGGTTGTCTCATCGTCATCTACCAACAGCACCAGTTCCAGAGGGAAATTATATGGCTTCACTAAGTTGTTCATTTACCCGACTCCTTTCAAAGCTTACCAGCACTCCCTGCAAAACCAGAGACATCGGGCAACTTTGTTTATCTTTTTGCGAATATCGCATACCTGCTGTTAATATCAAACTATAGTACTGTAAAAGTGAAATTTCTTAGCAAAGAAACGTTAAACAGCAGCAGTCATACTTTCTTTCCCATTTACAGCTTTATACTTGGATCTGCACCAACGTTAAACAAAGTCAGCCGCTCAAGCTTGTCGTTTCTTCAAGCCATGCCACCGAAAGCGCTTGCCGGCTACACATCCTTTTAACTCAAATTGGAGTAATAGTGGTATGGCACCCACGTGGCCAGATTTTAAACAAAGCATTTAGACTATGGATAATTACCCTTTAAAACCAGAACATATGCGAGCCCCGGACCACCTTACTAAGGGAGAGGTGCAGAAAAGCCTGGATGAGCTGGATAAAAAGATAACAACGCTTAAAGCGCGCGTAAACGCCACCGCCGCCGACTCTAACCACACGTATCACGAGCACATAGCCGGGCTGGAGCGAAAGCGGGAACTGATCGTACAAAAAATGGGCGACCCCAGCAATGAGCAGCAGCACTGGAGCGACCTGCACAAGAACATCAGCAACCTCCACAACGATGCCGATAACATGATAAAATAAAAAAATGCCCTGCAATTACTGCAGGGCATTTTTTATAAGTATGACTTTACACTTCTAGCCCATTACCGGCTCCCGGAAACCAACCCAGGTAAAGCGTTTGATAACAAACTCGGGGTTTGTGAAGGATGCGTTACCGGCAGGGTTGCCGCCCGTCACATGGAAATCGGAGAAACTGGCGTTCTGGTTCACGTAAATGCCGCCTGTCAGGTTAAAGCTAACCGGTGTTCCCGCCAATCCCATTTCATCCATGATCTTCTCTTTCACGGCAGGGTCTGTAGTATAAGCGCCGCAGGAGATCGCGCCAAAATTCATGGCCATTTCCTTAGCTAACTCTATCGACTGGTCAGTGTTCTTTGTTTTGATAATCAGCACCACCGGGCCGAACAGCTCACGGCTGTAGCTCTCTTTCTCAGTGGCGTCAACCTCATAAATAACTGGCGTGCAGGTGCGGGCATTGGCAAACATCGGGTTTTCGAAATCACAGCTGCTAAGCACCTCGCGGCCTTTTACGGAGGAGGCGCTCTTTACACGCTCGGCAGTGGCCGGGTTTTGTATAGCTCCCAGGATATGCGGCGCAGCTTTAGGGTTATTCACCAGGGCCGTAACGGCGCCGGCAACCTTCTCCACTACTTCCTCATAGGGCACTGTTTCACCTCCTACTTTTATACCTGTCTCCGGCACAAAGAAATTCTGCGGCGCAGTACACATCTGGCCAGAGTACAGGGTTACTGAGAAAGCAAGGTTCTGCACCACTTTATCCAGATCATCCACAGAATCGATGATGATAGAGTTTACCCCGGTTTTCTCTGTAAATGTTGTTTTGCCCGGCAGGCTCTCCACGTAATTACCGAACTCGGTTCCGCCGGTGTAGTCAATCAGTTTCACCTTTGGGTTCTCAGCTAGCTCCTTCGTAATCAAACGGTCGTCGGCGTCTACGCCCAGCTGGCAGATGTTCGGGTTCAGGTTGTTTGCTTGCAGCACCTTCTGTACCTCAGCCACCACAATGGCAATTGGCAGCACAGCCTTTGGGTGCGGCTTCACGATAACCGGGTTACCGGTAACCAGGCTGGCGAACATACCCGGCACTGTGTTCCAGGTCGGGAAGGTAGAGCAGCCAATTACCAGGGCAACGCCTTTCGGTACGGCTTTCCAGGTTTTGTTCAGCTTCAGGTTATACTTGCCCATCGGCTTCTCCCACTCAGTGCTCTCCGGGAAACGGGTCTGCTCTTCGTAGCCAGCGGCAATGGCTTCCAACGCACGGTCAGCGGCGTGCGGGCCCGATGCCTGGAACGACATCATGTAGGCCTGCCCGGTGGTATGCATGGTGGCGTAGGCAATCTCGAAGAAACGGCTTTTGAGGTTTTCCAGCGCCTCCACAAGTATGGCTGCACGGTCGGCAGGCTTAACCTTTCGCCACTGGTGGTAGGCCTCCTCAGCACGGCTGATCAGGGTGTCTGGCTCAAAGAAAGGGTACTTTACGCCCAGCGACTGCTGCTCGTACGGCGACTCCTCCTGCCCGGCCCAGGCTTTCTCACCTTGCTGCAGTAGTTCGGTAAATTTGTTGTTCAGAAAATTTTTATACTTCTCCCGGCCTTCTTTGTCTGCTGTTTCACCGTATACTTCGGGTGAAGGGTTTTCAGGATAGTAGGCAAAAAAAGTACGGTTGTGCAGAGCCTGCACGGCTTTTTGTAGTGTCTCGCGATGTTTATCCACCAATTCCAGATTCATAGTTAATTTTTAATATTTAATAGCAAAATAGAAACAAAATATTGTAAAAATCAGTTGAAGGAAATATACGCAAAATTATTTTAAGCGAAGGCTTCAAATTAATTTTTTTCTCATGGATTTTTGTACTTTTGCCGTACCCGTCCATGATTTGCTCTTATTCAGAAACAGGTATAAAACAGGACTTTTATTGAGCAGATGTTTACCCTTATCTTGCTGCTAAGGCGCAGCCTTGTTTTCGCATTACTCTTACTGCTATACGTGCCTTTGGCGTATGGGCAACGGCCTGCTTTGGACTTTGGTGCTAAAACGATCCCTAACAAGGTGGTCTACAAACTTAAGCCGCAGCAGCCTAGCCACTTATGCAAAACAACCGATACAAGTATGAGCCATGCGCTGCAGCAGATCGGGGCAAAGCAAGTGGCCCGCAAGTTTCCGGAGGCGACGGTTCAGGCAGTTCCCGCCCAGGCCAGAAAAGCCACACCCACTGTAGACCTCTCCCTGATCTTTGAATTACACTACGCCCCCAGCCACACTTTTGAGGAGGTGCAGGCAGCACTGATGGCCACCGGCCAGGTAGCCTACGTGGAGCCCCTGTACATTCGAGAACCGTTTCACCAACCAAACGACCCTGCCTCCGACTCCACCAAAACCACACAGTACTACCTGAAACAGGTACGGGCCTACGCTGGCTGGTCCGTGGAGCAAAGCGACACCAACACCGTGATCGGCGTGCTGGACACCGGCTTCCGCCTTACGCACGAGGACCTGAAAGACAAGGTAAAGCTGAACCACAACGACCCAATTGATGGCATTGACAACGATGGGGATGGCTTGGTAGACAACTACCGCGGCTGGGATTTTGCTGACGGGGATAACGACGTAACCGACAATACTGCCTGGAAGGGCCATGGAACTGCCGTAGCCGGCGTGGCCGCAGGTGCCACTAACAACGGTATCGGTGTTGCCGGCACAGGCTATAATGCCCTGTTCCTGCCCATTAAGGTTTTCTCCTCTTATACCAATGGCCCCTTCGGTGGCTATGAGGCAATCGTGTACGCGGCAAATAAAGGCTGCAAGGTTATAAACCTGTCGTGGGGAGGCACCGGTTTTTCTAAGTTTGAGCAGGATATCATTAACTATGCGGCACTTGAGAAAGATGTTTTGATCGTGGCCTCGGGCGGTAACACCAACGCTTTTCTGGATATTTACCCAGCATCTTATGACAATGTGGTGTCTGTGGGCGGGGCCAACAACAAGGATGTAAAGTATAAAGACCACACCTACAGCTATAAGATTGACCTAATCTCCCCAAGTATAAACATTTACACCACCTCCATAAATGGCGATGATAAGTACGGAAACGTAGGAGGAACCTCTTTTGCGGCTCCTACGGTAGCCGGTGGCGCTGCACTGGTGCGCTCCCGTTTTCCGGAGCTAAACGCCAGGCAGGTGGCCGAGCGCTTAAGAGCTGGCACGGATGATATTTATACTTTAGAAGGCAACCAGCCTTACCTGGAAATGCTGGGCTCTGGCCGCTTTAACCTGAAAAAAGCCCTGAATGCCGATGGGCTAAAGTCGGTGCGCTGCCTTACCTTTGCCCCTTCGCCCAACCAGTCACTCACGGCCGGGAGTACCGTCACGATTGATGCTAGTTTCATCAACTTCCTCCACCCTATTGGCGGCCTGCAGGTTACACTGACGTCACTCTCTCCATACGTTACTGTAACACAGGGCATTGCAAACATTGGAAGTTTAGGCACTATGGCCACAACCCCCACAGGCACTCAGCCTTTCATTATAAAAATAGCAAACAACTCCCCTGCCAACCACAAAGTATATTTCCGCCTGGGGTATACCGATGGGGAGTACAGCAGCTTTCAGCATTTCGAGCTTATCATCAACCACAACTTTGCCACCCTTACCGCCAACAACCTGCACCTGACACTGAACAGCGAGGGCAACATTGGCTACAATGGCCTTAATTTGAGCCAGGGAGTAGGTGTGAAGTATAAAAACGGGGCTTCGCTGCTGTTTGAGGGTGGCCTTATACTTTCTGCCGATAGCGGAAAGGTAGCCGACAACCTGCACAATGCCTCCTGGCAGAACAACCGTGGCTTTAAACCCCTCATGCTTACAAAGCCGTACTTCAACACCAAACTGGCAAACCAGGAACTGCGCGGGCTGATGCAGACAAACGTGAACGGGCACCCGGATATAGAGGTTAAAACCATAGGCTATGCCTGGAGCAGTGCCCCCGACCAGGATTATGTGATTCTGGAGTATCAACTCACTAACAAATCCTCTGAAGCCATACCTTACCTGCACGCCGGCCTTTTCTCCGACTGGGATATTGGCAACTATACCGCGAACAAAGCCGCCTGGGATAACGAACTGCAGATGGGGTATGCCTACCATGCCCATTCGCCGTTGCCTTATGCCGGTATAAAACTGCTAACGCCGGAAAACTACCCGATCTACCACGCCATCGACAACATTGGCGGCAACGACTCTACCGTTTCAGTGGATGACGGTTTTACGAATGCCGAGAAGTATAAAGTGATATCAAAGGGGATTAGCCGACGCCGCGCAGGTGGTAAGTATGGCAACAGCATATCGCATGTGCTAGGCGCCACCGCGCTGGACCTGGCACCTGGCCAAACGAAGACCATTGCTTTTGCCGTGCTGGCCGGAGATAACCTGGAGGCGCTGCAGCAGCATGCCCGGGCGGCCCAGCAGAAGTATAAAAGTATAAAATCGGGTCCGGCACCTGAACCTATGGCTTTCCAGGCCTGCCTCTCCGAATCCGTGATGATAGCCCCGGAAGGCGGCAGCTACTTTAACTATTATACGGACCCCAACGCCGCCAACCTATTAGCTTCCGGGCCCACCTATACAATCAGTTCTGCGGAAGAAAACAGCATGATCTATGTGGCCAACGCAGACTCCATGTACCTGAGTAAGCTTGTGCCGATGGAAGTACAAGTACTGGAAAAGGCCGAAGCTGAGTTTAAGAAAGGTGTTGACTATGTGCAGGTAAACAAAGCAGTCATGTTCCAGGATAAGAGCGCACATGTTACCACCTGGCACTGGGACTTTGGTGATGGCAGCCAATCCACAGAGCAAAACCCGGTACACACGTACAGGAAGCCTGGCAGTTACACCGTTACCCTAACCGCTACAAACACACTCGACTGCACACGCAGCTCTTACCAGCAGGTGCTCGATGTGTATGATTCGGCTCCTACCCTTTACCCTAACCCAGTTGCCGGGAAAATCAACCTAAACCTGACCCAGCCACTAACACAACTTCAGGCTTCCATCCCTGAACTCAGGCTAACTGACATGACAGGAAAAACCGTGTCTGCCGCACCTCTCCCCTCCTCCGGCACGCAGGTACAGTATGACCTGAGCCACTTACGAGCAGGCGTATACATTGCCCATATTACCTACCAGGGCCAGACCTACGTGGAGCGTATTTTAGTGAAGACAGACATATAACCTGCCAATTAGCTCACTGTAAAGAATAGGATCGCTTGATTTGAACGTATCCCTTTATTTAAGAGCATGATTTCCATGTAAGAGCGCAAACCTAAAGTATAAACATCGTAGAAGTTGAGAACTATACAAAAGAAAAGGCCCCACCAAATGGCGGGGCCTTTCTGTTTATACTTTACAGCTTAGCAAATTATGCGTTAGCGTTTTGTTTCTGTTGCTGCTGACGAATCAGGTTGAGGGCAGAACCGGCTTTAAACCAGGCAATCTGACCTTCGTTATAAGTATGGTTTACCATGAAGCTGTCCTGAGAGCCATCTTTGTGGTGCAGTACCACTTTCAGCGGCTGGCCCGGCGTAAAGTTCTCCAGACCCAGGATGTCGATCGTATCCGTCTCCTCGATCAGGTCGTAATCCGCTTTGTTGGCGAACGTAAGACCAAGCATACCCTGCTTCTTCAGGTTAGTTTCGTGGATACGCGCGAAAGACTTCACGATAACGGCACGAACGCCCAGGTGACGTGGCTCCATGGCAGCGTGCTCACGGGATGAGCCCTCACCATAGTTCTCGTCACCAACCACTACAGTACCGATACCGGCACCTTTGTACGTACGGGCTGTGGCAGGCACAGTGTCATACCCACGGGTCATGTCGTTGTACACGCTGTTAGCCTCACCGTTGAAGGCGTTGATGGCACCGATCAACATGTTGTTAGAGATGTTGTCGAGGTGGCCACGGTACTTCAACCACGGGCCAGCCATAGAGATGTGGTCAGTTGTACACTTGCCTTGTGCTTTGATCAGGAGTTTCAGGCCTTTCAGGTCTGTGCCTTCCCATGGCTTAAAGCCTTCCAGCAGTTGCAGACGGTCTGATGTAGGAGCAACTACAACTTCTACCGTGCTGCCATCCTCAGCTGGAGCCACATAACCTGCGTCTTCCACTGCGAAGCCCTGCGTTGGCAATTCAATACCTACCGGCTCATCCAGTTTCACCTGCTGGCCATCGTTCGTGGTCAGGGTGTCAGTAAGCGGGTTAAAGGTTAGGTCGCCGGCAATAGCGAAGGCAGTCACGATCTCTGGCGAAGCCACGAACGCGTGTGTGTTCGGGTTACCGTCGTTACGCTTGGCAAAGTTACGGTTGAACGACGTGATGATAGAGTTCTTACGAGTTGGGTCATCAGTATGACGCGCCCACTGGCCGATGCACGGACCGCAGGCGTTTGCCAGAACCACACCACCCATCTCTGCAAAGGTGTCCAACAAACCGTCGCGGGCAGTTGTGTAACGCACCATTTCGGAACCCGGAGTGATGGTGAACTCAGCCTGGGCTGTCAGGTTTTTATCAACGGCTTGCTTCGCGATAGAGGCAGCGCGTGTGATGTCTTCGTAAGAAGAGTTGGTACAAGAACCGATCAGACCTACCTCTAGTTTAGCTGGCCAGCCATGCTCTTTTACCACAGCGGCAAACTGAGAAATTGGCCACGCAGCGTCCGGCGTGAATGGGCCGTTTACGTGCGGCTCCAGTGTGCTCAGGTCGATCTCGATCAGCTGATCGTAGAAGGCAGCCGGGTCGGCGTATACTTCGTCGTCGGCACGCAGATGCTGCGCTACTTCGTCAGCCATCTGCACTACTTCCTCGCGGCCTGTAGAATTCAGGTATGCGCGCATACTGTTGTCATAGGCAAATACCGAAGTAGTTGCACCGATCTCAGCACCCATGTTACAGATAGTACCTTTACCAGTACAAGACATAGACTCAGCACCTTCACCGAAGTACTCCACGATTGCGCCTGTACCACCTTTCACGGTCAGGATACCAGCTACTTTCAGGATAACGTCTTTTGGAGAGGTCCAGCCGCTCATTTTACCGGTCAGCTTCACACCGATCACTTTCGGGAATTTCAGCTCCCAAGGCATACCGGCCATTACGTCCACGGCATCAGCACCGCCAACACCAATCGCTACCATACCCAGACCACCAGCGTTTGGTGTGTGCGAGTCAGTACCGATCATCATACCACCCGGGAAAGCATAGTTCTCCAGCACTACCTGGTGAATGATACCTGCACCTGGCTTCCAGAATCCGATGCCATACTTGTTAGACACCGAAGCCAGGAAATCGTAAACTTCTTTGTTCTCATTGTATGCATCCTGCAAGTCAGAATCGGCACCCACGCGGGCCTGAATCAGGTGGTCGCAGTGTACTGTAGAAGGCACTGCCACAGTTGGCTTACCAGCCTGCATGAACTGAAGCAAGGCCATCTGTGCCGTGGCATCCTGCATGGCTACCCTGTCCGGTGCGAAGTCTACGTAAGACTGGCCACGCTCATGTGCTCCTGTGGCAGGACCATCATATAGGTGTGAGTACAGGATCTTCTCTGTCAGGGTAAGCGGTCTGCCAACTTTAGTACGGGCAGCAGACACACGCTCTTCCATGCCGGCATATACCGCCTTGATCATTTCTAAATCAAATGCCATAGTTTTGCTATTGTTAGTGTTTTATACTCTATTTTATGAAGTTCACAAATGTACGAAAACTATATATCTCTAAAAACATAAGAATCCATGAATATAGGTTGCTACATTTATAGGCATGCAGAATTTTGAATCTGTGGATTTTACAGACTTATCCATACTTTTGTATCTCCTTACTACATAATGCTTATTACATGAAACATCACTTTAGTAATACCTATACCAGCCTCTTTTTGTTCTTAGCACTGCTGGTAACATCCTGTACTTCTATGACATCCACAGACAACACCATTAAACCCGGCAACTGGCGCGTAGCCCTGCAGCACGCCGAGGGCAAAGAGATCACCTTCATCATGGAGGCCGAGGAGAAGAACGGCAAAACCGTACTGCACCTGGTAAACGGTGAAGAGCGCATACTTGTAGACGACATACAGCAGGAGGGCGACTCTATTAAGATCGGCCTGCACATTTTCGACGCCGACCTGATTGCCAAAATTGACGGAGATAAGATGGCCGGCCGCTTCGTGAAGAACGACACACCGGAACCCTACTCCGTGCCTTTTACTGCAGAACATGGCAAAGAGAACCGGTTTGAAGCCAGCCCCGCCCCTGCCACCTTTGATTTTGGCGGCAGATGGGAAGTTATGTTTACCCCGCGCGACGGTAAACCTTACAAAGCCATTGGTGAGTTTAAGCAGGACGGCAACTACGCCACCGGCACATTTCTCATGGACTTGGGCGACTACCGCTACCTGGAGGGGCAAGTAGCAGGCAACGAACTCAAGCTTTCGACTTTTGATGGCAACCACGCTTACCTGTTCACGGCCACACCAGATAACGACAGCACCCTGACCGGCCATTTTTACGCTGGCATGAAGGGCTACGAAAGCTGGACCGCCAAGCGCAACCCAGACGCTAAACTGGCAGACGCGAACTCGTTAACATTTCTGAAACCGGGTTACGAAACGCTGTCTTTCACCTTTCCGAACCTGGAGGGCGAGCAGGTATCGCTGTCGGATGACAAGTATAAAGGCAAGGTGGTGATCGTGCAGTTGCTGGGCTCCTGGTGCCCTAATTGTATGGACGAGACAAACTTTCTGGCGCCCTACTACGATAAGAACAAAGATCGGGGCCTTGAGATCATCGGCCTAGGTTTTGAGCGCAGCCCGGAGTTTGAGAAAGCCGCCCCACGCCTGAAGAAAATGCAGGAGCGCCTGAACGTGAACTACGACCTGCTGGTAGCCGGTACTTCTGATAAAGAAGCAGCTGCCAAGGCATTGCCAGCCCTGAACCATGTCCTTTCCTTCCCGACCACCATCTTTATCGGCCGCGACGGAAAGGTACGCAAGATCCACACCGGCTTCTCCGGCCCTGGAACCGGCAAGTATTACGAGGAATTTGTAGCCGACTTCAACAAGACCATGGAGGAGCTGCTGGCAGAGAAGTAATTGTTGATTGCTGGATGAAACCTCCCCCTACCCCCTCCTAAAAACAGGAGGGGGTTATTTTTTTATACTTGGAATTGTTCTCTTTTGCTGGCGCGAATTTGTAACTCGCGCCTTACAATATACCTCAATCCAAGGCTCCCTCCCCTGTTTTTAGGGGAGGGCTGGGGAGGGGTTACGCCGGTTTCCTCAACCTTACCAACCTGAAAGTCCCCCCCAAAGCAGCCGGCTCGTTCAGCTCCTGCTGCAGCGAAGTCGGATGGATGATGTTGCCTATACTTCTATTGATGTCGGAAAAGAGGGTGCTGGCAAACTGGTTGAGCAGGCGGCGTAGCGGCGAAGGCGTCTGCCCGTCCGGCAAGAACTTATCAAACACCATCACGGTGCCGCCCGGCTTCAGCACCCGCTCCACTTCTTTGATGCTGGCTATCGGGTCCGGAATCACGGCAAGTATGAGGTGCGCTATCACGGCATCGAAACTACCGTCGGCAAACTCCAGCTGTTGCCCGTTCATCACCTGCGCGTTTACAGGTATTTGCAGCTCCTCCGCCCGTTGCTTCAGCTTGGTTATCATACCGGGCGTGATATCGATGGCGGTGAGGTTGGTGTAGCCATGCAGGTACGGCAGGTCGAGGCCGGTTCCGGCTCCAAGTATAAGTATGGCATCATCAGGTTTTGCCCCCAGCAGCTGCACCGAGCGCTTCCTATACTTCCGGAAAATGCGGTCTGCTACAAAATCATAGATGGGCAGGTACAAAGTATACCGAAGTCGGTTCCAGGCATTGGTGTTCAGGCTCATTTTTTCATAGGTTATTTTACTCGCATAAAGCTACCTACTGTACCTATACTACCTGTTACAAAATTATGGCTGAGAGTTACAAAAGTATATGGTCGAGCTGTCAGAATCAGGATTTTCAGGATTTAAGGATTGACAGGGTTTATTCTTTTACTTTCTTTATACTTTGCCTTAAACCTATATGTACTCTAAACCACCAGCGCAAAAGTCATCAAAATGTTAACTCAGTTACGCCAAAAATAGCCAATATAAAGCTTAGCACTATTACACCCCCAAAGACCATCCAAAAGAGCTTTACATAAAGCATTACCTTGTCCTGTAATATGTTAACTTCTACATCGTTGAAGTCTTTGAACTTGATATAGATAGGGAAAAATAAGGTTGGGTTACCAAAGAAAAGCAATGGATTAAAGAATAGGTGCAGAAACTTGGCATCTGCTAATTCGGAATCAAGCTTCCGACGTAACTGAAAATGGAAATAAGCTTTACTATATAATAAAGCTATAGCTAGAACGATTAAGGAAAGTACACTATAACTATAAACCAATTTCATTAGTAAGTCTACTTCTCTCGCTCAATAGTATAAGCAATGAGCTGCTCCAGCGAGCGGCGGGATGGGGTGTCGGGGAAGGTATGTAGTATGGCCAGCGCCTCGGCGTGGTACTGGCTCATCTGCTGGATAGTATAGTCGATGCCTCCGGAGTTTTTCACGAAGTCGATCACCTGCTGCACGCGCTTGTTGTCACCGTTATTGTTTTTCACGTTGTAGATCACGCGGCGCTTGGTCAGCCAGTCGGCCTCGCGCAGGGCGTGGATCAGCGGCAGCGTCATCTTCTTCTCCTTGATATCGATGCCCACAGGCTTGCCGATCTCGGCGGTGCCGTAGTCGAAAAGGTCGTCCTTTATCTGGAAGGCGATGCCCACTTTCTCGCCGAACAGGCGGGCTTTCTCTACTTCTTCTTTGCAGGCACCGGCAGAGGCAGCGCCAACGGCACAGCAGGAGGCAATTAGAGAGGCGGTTTTCTGGCGGATGATGTCGAAGTATACTTCCTCGTTAATGTCGAGGCGGCGGGCTTTCTCGATCTGCAGCAGCTCCCCCTCGCTCATCTCCTTCACGGCATTCGACACGATCTTGAGCAGGTCGTAGTCGTCGTTCTGCAACGAGAGCAGCAGGCCTTTGGAGAGCAGGTAGTCGCCTACCAACACGGCAATTTTGTTTTTCCAGAGGGCGTTTACGGAGAAGAAACCGCGGCGGTAGTTGGCATCGTCCACCACGTCGTCATGCACCAGCGTGGCCGTGTGCAGTAGCTCAATGAGGGCGGCACCGCGGTAAGTGGCCTCGGTTATACTTTCGTTAAAAAGTTTGGCTGTGAAAAACACGAACATAGGCCGCATCTGCTTCCCCTTGCGCTTCACGATGTAGCTCATAATCCGGTCCAGAAGTAAAACGCGGGTCTTCATGGAAGACCTGAACTTCTTCTCGAACTGCTGCATCTCCGACGCGATGGGCGCCTGTATTTCGTTTAGACTTATGCTCATGTGTTAGGTGCGCAATATTACGGCCTCCGGAAGTGCTTTCCAAACGCGGGCTGGCAAAACAGCATTTAATTGTTAAATTGCTGAAAGGTTAAATTGTTTGATGGGCTAAAGCACAGCACTACCCAGAGCGCGTGCTCTTTTTCGAAGCTGAAGGATCAAATCCATATCTCTTAAAAAGAATGTTAGAACAGAAACATCCGGAGCAAGGATTATCCAGTATAGCCCATCAGCCACCACAGCAGTTTAACAAGCAACAATTAAGCATCCCAAAGTATGAAAGTTGATTTTGTAGTATACCCTGAGCACGGCCGCCCCTTCACCGCCGATGTTACCTACTGGCCTGACAGCACCCCGAAGCCAATCGTGATCTTTGCCCATGGCTTTAAGGGCTTTAAAGACTGGGGGCACTTTAACCTGCTGGCCACCTACTTTGCCAAACAGGGCTTTGTGTTCATCAAGTTTAACTTCGCCTACAACGGCACCACCGTAGACAATTACCAGGACATGCACGACATGGAGGCGTTCGGGCAAAACAACTTCAGCCTGGAGCTCGACGACATGCAGGCCCTGATCAATCTGCTGCACTCGGAGAACCCACCTGTAGCGGCAAACGAGCTGGAACTGAACCGCATTTACCTGATTGGCCATAGCCGTGGCGGAGGCGCTGTGATACTGAAGGCAGCCGAGGAACCGCGCGTAAAGGCCGTGGCCAGTTGGGCCGGCGTAAACCGCTACGACAACCGCTGGGACGAGCTGCACATGGATAAGTGGAAGGAAGAGGGCGTGCAGTATGTGCAGAATGCCCGTACAGGTATACAGATGCCGCTGTACTACCAGATTGTGGAGGATTTTGTAGCGAACAAGTACCGCCTGGATATACCCACCGTGGTAAAGCGCATGAAGCAGCCCCTGCTCCTGCTGCACGGCGAGCAGGACGAAACGCTGCCTACCCAGATGGCCCGCGACCTGCAAAGCTGGAAGCCCGATGCCGAACTGCACCTGCTGCCTGAGGCCGACCACTCCTTTGGGGGGCAGCACCCTTACGAAGAAACAGAACTGCCGGACGCTGCCCGCTCAGCCGCCGACCTAAGTATAGAATTCTTCCGCCGCCATGCCTAAAGTGTACTTGCTACTGGGCGGCAACCTCGGCGACCGCACACTATACCTGCAGCAGGCCCGCGAAAGTATAAACCAGCAGGTAGGCACCCTCACGCACAGTTCCAAAGTATACGAGACAGCCGCCTGGGGCAAAACCGAGCAGCCAAACTTCCTCAACCAGGTGCTGGAGGTGCAAACGGAACTACCGCCGGAACAGGTGCTGCAAAGTATAAACCAGATTGAGCAGGAGCTTGGTCGGGTGCGGCATGAGCACTGGGGCGCCCGCGTCATCGACATCGACATACTTTTTTACGACGACCTGGTGCAGCAAACGCAACGCCTGATCATCCCTCACCCGCAGCTGCACCTTCGCCGGTTTACGCTGCTGCCATTGGCAGAGCTGGCTCCAGAGTTGGAGCACCCGGTGCTGCACACAAGTATAAACCAGCTGTTGCAAGCCTGCCCCGATGAGCTGGAAGTTTGGGAGTTTGAGGGGTAGTTTATTTTAAGCTTATTTAAGAAGGTCGGAGGAATTGAGTTATACTGCCTCCGCACATAATTCGGATAAACGTCATAGTGACGTATAAATAGAAGTTAGCTGTTATTTGAAATGTGAAAGAATCATTGCTGATTATCTTAGCTGTATTAGTTCTTGCAAGTTGTGATGAAAAGCTCAGCTCAAGCGAGAATAAAGCCACAACGAAGTTTGAAGCAGACTCCTTGCAAAGGGAGCAGCTTCGTTATTCAATTATAAAAGATAAGAAGCAGGCAAACTTTATTTCTGAAGGAGACACCACTCTATGGACTCCGACTAAAGAACAAATTGACCAAATCCTTTCACTTACAAAGAGTTCGATTTCAGCCAATGAAAATAAGTTCTCAAGGCACCTAAAGGCAGACAGTCTTGATAGCTCTTATAAGCAGATGATTTTCTACGTCGACAGTAACGGGGATTCCTTTGTTTTCATCAATGGACTCTGCGAGATAGGAGATTACCCTATGGAAGATTCGAATGGGAAGCTTAGGTTTTACAGGCGAGACTGGCAAAACCAATTAATTTTGGTAAACGATGGAGGGGACTGTTATTGGCGTGCTTTCATTAACTTTTCTAAGAAGCAAGTTAAAGGGCCTTTTGCAAACGGTGAAGCTTGAAAAGAAAAACAATAGCTAACGCCATACATAAAACAAGCTTCGGCTACGCCTTACTCGCTTTATGTACTAACCGGTATACACGAGCACGTTGGCGGTCAGGCTAAAAAAGACCGTATATATTGAGTAAGCTAATCTATTCTATCTTGAAATGACATTAGAAGATTTAGGATATAATGATAAACTAGAAAAATTAAGGAATGAGAATAACCTTAAAGAGTTTGAGATTGGAAGAGTAATATCAGAGCATAAAGAAAGATATATAGTAAAAACTGAGAAAGGAGAATTCGAAGCCGAGATAACAGGTAATTTACGATTTACATCAAAAAGTCGTGAAGACTTTCCAGCCGTTGGTGATTGGGTAGCCATAACAATTCATGATTCAGACTTTTCCATTATTCACAGCATATTTCCGAGATTCTCCATTATTTCCAGGCAGGACATTGGTAAGTTCGGAGAGATACAAATAATAGCAACAAATATTGATTATGCATTATTAGTGCAGGCCGCTGACAGGGATTTCAATATTAACAGACTTGAGAGATACCTGACCATTTGTAATTCTTCAAAGGTTAGTCCCATTATAGTTCTCACTAAGATTGATTTAATTGATGAACATCTGACTTTGGAGATATTGGATAAAATAAAAGGCCGTATTAATAATGTGCCGATTATTGCCATAAGTAATGCATCACAAGAAGGGTATGACAATCTAAAAGCGATCATTGAAAAAGGTAAAACTTATTGCATGCTTGGTTCTTCTGGTGTTGGAAAATCCTCTCTATTAAATAATCTTTCAGGCAGATCTATAATGCGAACAGGCACAATCAGCCAGAGCACGAATAAAGGAAAACATATTACAAGTCATAGAGAATTAATTGTTCTTGAAAATGGCGGAATATTAATTGATAATCCAGGAATGAGAGAAGTAGGTATTGCCGATTCATCAAGCGGATTAGAAATTACATTTGAAAAGATAATCAGGCTTGCTCAGAATTGTAAGTTCAAAGATTGTACGCACACGAATGAGACAGGCTGTGCTGTTATCGAAGCCGTTGCAAAGGGAGAAATCGACCAGGCTTCTTATGAGAATTACCTGAAACTAGAAAGAGAGAAAGCCCATTTTGAATCTTCGGTTGTTGAAAGACGGAAAAAAGACAAGGAATTCGGGAAAATGGTAAAGAATTACAAAAAGAACATCAATAAGAAAAAATGAAGTTCTGAGAAAAGAAGCCCGAACCGCTAACATCGCATTGGCAATAATGGGGCTGACAGTAATAAATTCAATATTTATAATCCCAGTGGGTATTTGTGCGAATGCTGTGCCGGCGTTTTTCAAAAGCCCCACTGAGCCCCTCCCAATTTTAGGACCGGTCAAAAGTATAGAATTCGGGTTTGACTATATTCTCTCTCATCCACTCTTCCGGTGTCTTGTCACCCAGTGAACTGTGGGGTCTGAAGCCATTGTACTCCTGCCGCCAAGCCTCTACCTTCTCCTGGGCATCCTCCAGGGAAAGGAACCAGTTCACGTTCAGGCACTCATCCCGGAAGCTACCGTTGCAGGACTCGATAAAAGCGTTATCCGTGGGTTTGCCGGGCCTGGAGATTTACCCTGGTCGAACCTCTTATGAATACTATCACCAGTAATAAAGTAAAAGAACTTTTTAAAGACAACTTCAAAACCACACCTGCTATGGATGGAGAAGCGATTGCTGATGCGGTGATATATGCTATTGGTCAACCAGCCACGGTGAATGTGAACGAAATCGTAATACGCCCACTTGATGAAGCCTGATAAATTAGTATTAGATAAATAAGACTTTTGGGTATTATTTCAACCGGTTCCGATACTCCTTTGGAGTAACACCCAACACTTTTTTTACATACCGGGTGAAAAAAGACCGACTGGAAAAATCCATTTCATTAGCGATCTCAGTAATATTTAACTGAGTGTTTTGCAAGAGGAGTTCTAACCGTTCTTTTGCAAAACGCTGAATCCATTCAGAGGCAGTAACACCAGAGTTTTGTTTGCAAATTGAATTCAAATATTTGGCTGTAATATTAAGCTGATTTGCATAAAACTGAACTTCCCTTTCACGCATAGAATGTTCCTGAAGCAGATGAATGAAACGTGCGTATAACGTACCTGTTTGCATAGTGCGTTTTCTATGTTCAAAATCGTTCGAGAAAATGTGCCACATCTCCAAAATAAAAAGCCGCATTTGTAATTTCAGGACTTCATCATAAAACCGGTGTTCCGTCTGTTTTAATTTATCATACAGCAGTTGAAAATTCAACATGATTCTATGCTTGTCTTCTTTGTCATGTAAATGCAATACAGGATAGCGGTTAGAATGTAAAGTAGCATCAATGCTCCTGCTTAAATCGGGAATATTGTCATTTAAAAATTCCTTCTCCACCAGTAAAACCGATGCCTTAAAATTTTTAGAAAAGGATAAATCGGCGATCCTGCTGTCGGCAAACCAGAATACAAATTCTCCTGCTTTACATTTATAGGGCTCGTTATTAAATATGAACGCTGCAGTACCTCTATGACAGAAGAGGTGCGTATGATACTCATGTATAAAATCCTCAGGAAAGTCCGCCTTTCCTGTAGCTTCCAGTAAGATTACATTGGACTTCTTTTCTTTACTCATAACCGCAGCATTAACTATTTTCGAAGATAGGTGATATTTGAAACTCTCAGCGAAATAAGTGTAACAAATGTAATTAGAAGAGTACGTAACTTTATACTTCGGTGCAAAAACATGGAAACAAAAGTGAAGGACATATTTGAAAGATTGAAGGATGGCGAAACCATTCCGCCAAACGACCCGCAAGCTCATAAAATGAGAGAGGCTTCGTATGCCACGAAAGAATTGTTGTTACATATGAACAATTCTTCCGACCCGGCAGAGGTGAGGGATTTGCTGAGTCAAATAACTGGTTCCGACATAGACCAGAGTGTAGCCATATTTACTCCTTTGTATATCAATTACGGTAAGCACACCAAAATCGGCAAAAATGTATTCATCAATTTCAATTGTGTCTTCTTGGATTTAGGAGGAATTACCATAGAAGACAATGTACTGTTAGCCCCAAATGTAAGTTTGCTTTCTGAAGGACACCCTATCTCACCCGAAGAAAGGCATTCACTTATTCCGACCCCTATTCACATTAAGAAAAACGCCTGGATTGGTGCTAATGCTACCATTTTACAAGGAGTTACGATTGGCGAAAACTCGGTGGTTGCGGCAGGTTCGGTCGTTTCGAAAGATGTTCCCGATAATGTAGTCGTGGGTGGAACCCCTGCTAAAATTATAAAGACAATCGAAGGATGATAACAAGAATAAAAACCTTAGCATTAGCAGTATTTACAGCTGGTCTTTTTTTGATGTTAGGCTGCAGTTCAAAAACAGAACAAGAAAATATGAAAACAAATAAAGAAGAATTAGTTACCATCTTTCCAAAAGGACAGAAAGGCCCCAAAGCTAATTTTACAGGCAATGCCTATAACATAGGACTGGTTGAGGTTGATTCAGTTTTTACCACCGCTGTAGGCAATGTTTATTTTGAACCAGGCGCAAGAAGCAATTGGCACTCACATCCTGCCGGACAAATATTAATTATCACAGATGGAGTGGGTTATCACCAGATTGAAGGGCAACCTATTGAAACCATTAGAAAAGGTGATGTGGTAAAATGCCCGCCAAATGTAAGGCATTGGCATGGGGCAAGTCCAGAAGTGGGGCTACAGCAATTATACATAGTTCCGAATACCGAGAAAGGAATTGTAGATTGGCAGGAGACAGTTAATGATGAACAATATTTTAAACAGAAATAAAATGAAAAAAGCAATAATACTTGCAGCTACACTCCTAATGTGTGTAGGGCAGGCTTGTAACACAAAAACGGAAGCGAAAATAAAAAAGTCTGAAACAATGAACAGTACAGAGGAACATTATACATTTCAGTTGAGTGATAATGTAACCCGGCAAAAAGTAAGCTTCAAAAACCGCTACGGAATTGAACTTACGGGCGATTTGTATCTACCTAAAAATGGCGGAAACAATTTGCCTGTATTGGCTATTAGCGGACCATTTGGAGCAGTAAAAGAACAATCATCAGGATTGTACGCCAATCAAATGGCAGAGCGTGGATTTGTGGCTTTGGCATTCGACCCATCGTATACAGGTGAAAGTGGTGGTGAACCCAGAAATGTGGCTTCACCAGACATTAATACAGAAGACTTTAGTGCTGCGATAGACTTCCTTGGATTACATGAAAAAGTAGACCGCAATAAGTTAGGTATCATCGGGATTTGTGGATTTGGCGGTTTTGCCTTAAACGCCACCGCTGTTGATAAACGAGTGAAGGCAGTGGCAACTACCAGTATGTACGATATGTCACGAGTGAATGCTGAAGGATATTTTGGCTCTACTACACCGGAGCAACGAACCAAAATGCTGGAAGAAATGAGCTTACAGCGTTGGGAGGATGCAAAGAACGGAACACCTGATTATCCCGAGAATGGTTTGGGGCAGACTAACGAAGAATCTCCCCAATTTGTGAAAGAGTATTATGATTACTACAAAACGGATAGAGGTTTTCATCCACGTTCAATCAATTCAAATGCTGCCTGGACAACAACCAACACCTTGTCTTTCATGAACATGCCGCTACTGACATACATAAAGGAAATATCACCAAGACCTATGCTAATTATTGCCGGAGAAAATGCACACTCAAAATACTTCAGTGAAGATGCCTATAAAGAAGCTGCTGAACCGAAAGAATTGATGATTATTCCAGGTGGAGTACATACTGATTTGTACGATCAACTAGATAAAATTCCTTTCAATAAACTAGCAGCATTCTTTAATGAGAATTTAAAATGAAAGCAATACCATGCATAAAGAAAGGATTGGGGAAAATTTTGAAAAAGAAAAGTTATGAATGAGAATATAAAAGGAAAAGTAGTAGTGATTACAGGAGCTAGTAGCGGATTGGGTGAAGCTACAGCCCAACTTTTAGCGGAACAGGGTGCCAGCCTTGTCCTGGCAGCGAGAAGGGCAGAACGTATTGAGAAAATAGCAGAAGGTATAACTGCCATAGGTGGCAAAGCCCTTGCCGTACCTACCGACGTCTCGGCAAAAGAGCAGGTTGAGAATCTGGTAAAAGCTGCCGTCGACAAATTTGGTAAAATAGATGTGCTGTTAAACAACGCTGGATTAATGCCATTGTCTCCTATAGAAAGTCTAAAGACAGACGAATGGGATCAGATGATTGATGTGAACATCAAGGGTGTACTATATGGAATGGCTGCCGTACTACCACACATGAAACAGCAAAAATCGGGACAAATTATTAATGTTTCTTCAGTGGCAGGACATAAAGTCTTTCCAAGGTCTACTGTATATTCTGCTACCAAAAGTGCTGTAAGAGTAATCTCGGAAGGTTTTCGTCAGGAAGTAACGCCTTATAACATCCGTACTACCATCATTTCTCCCGGAGCGGTAAAAACGGAACTTCTGGAGCACATCAGCGATCAGGATATTCAAAAGAACAACCAGGAATATGTAGGCAAAATTGGACTTAGCCCTGATGCTTTTGCTCGTTTGATATCTTTTTCCATAAGCCAACCTGAAGAAATGGATATTAATGAAATCCTGTTCCGCCCAACGGCTCAGGAACTTTAAATTGGAAAATTTTATAGAAATGAAAACTAGGAAGAATATCTTTTTAGGACTTTCGCTCGCAGCATTAATGATAGAGCGTGTGGTCAGGAAAAAGCGAGTGAAATTAATTCAATAGCAAAAAAAGAATCAGCAGCATTAACAGCCGCTGATACAGCAGAGAACTATACATTCCAGTTAAATGACAACGTCACCAGGAAAGGTGTAACATTCAAAACCGTTTCGGGATTAAAGTTTCAAGCGATTTGTATGTACCCCAAAGTGGCGGAAACAATTTGCCTGCGTTAGTTATAAGTGTCCCGTTTGGAGCTGTAGAAGAACGCCGGGACTTTATGCAAATGAGATGCTTCCAGAGGGTTTGTAACGTTGGCATTTGACCCTTCATTTACAGGTGAAAACGGAGGAGAAATTCGAAATGTTGGCTCTCCTGAATTCTTCACAGAAGACTTTAGTGCAGCAGTGGATTACCTTGGCTTGTTACCATCTGTTGACAGAAACAAGATTGGTGCAATAGGCATCTGCGGGCTAAGCAGAATGGCACTTACTGCCGCCACAAGTGACACGCGCATTAAAGCGATAGCAACTACTTCTATGTATGATATGTCTAAAAGTATGAGCCGCGGCTACAAGAATAGCTATACAAGGGAACAGCGGCAAAAAATCATCGAAGATCTAAGCCAGCAGCGTTGGGACGATGCAAAAAGCGGAAATTATGAATTAGGACTGCACGAACTTTAATTTGATGAAAATAGAAATATTATAGAAGGAAAACGGGTGCTGCCAGACACTTTACCCAATGACCCCGTGATTATTACAGAACACCAAGAGGTTTTCACGAGCGTTCTATTAATTCTACAACTGCATGGACAGCAACAACCCCGATGTCGTTTTTCAATTTTCCGTTGAATGCAAACATTGAAATGATTTCGCCCCGCCCAATTATGCTGGTTGCAGGAGAAGATGCCCATTCACGTTATCACTCAGAGGATGTTTACAGTGAAGCGTTAGAACCAAAAGAATTAGTGATTGTGCCCAATGCAGACCATGTGGATCTGTACGATCAAATGGAAAAAATTCCATTTGATAAATTGGAATCATATTTTAGTAAAAATTTGAAATGAGATGCCACAGCTCTTTGCAATCCTCGTTTCTGCGGTTGCAAAGAGCTGTTCCAATTCGACTGACAGAAAATGAAAATAAAAAAGCTAGCGTACAATCGAGTAGCCAGCCGTGAGCAAAATTGCTCACGGTGAGGCCCTCACACCACCGTACGTACGGGTCGCGTATACAGCGGTACGTCAAGGATAGCACAGCCGCTCTTTACACCAGCCATGCCCTTGCCCTAGTTTGGGATAAGGCTAGCAAACTCCACCGTTTGAACCTCCTTATCGGATTTCGGGCAACTTGACGTTCAGCCCTTCCTCATCCTGTGAGACCTCAGTAGTGCTTACGGCTCGTTTCCGGATAACTACTATGGCTTCTGCTGACTTCTCCCCCTGTACACGACAGGGCGAGACCTCCCCAGGTATGACGCTTATCCTTCCGCCTAATCCTGCTGCATCTACAAAGAGCCGTTTGTTGGCCAGGGGCTTTGCAAAGATGTGCTTGCTTACCCACGACTCCCTGCCTCTTATGCAGTATCTGTTCGTCAGTTCAGGCTTTTGCAGTCCTGCTTCCTTCACTGCACCCCTCACGAGATACCAGCTCGCAGCTTGCTAATCGGCTTCACCAACTTGCCGATAAGGGGCTTGCACCCTCTGGATAATCTGAGTATATTTCTTATGAAATAGTACTCGCGCCATGCTGGGCGCACACAACACCTTCACGGTAGCTACGCCGCCGTAAAGACAAGCCCGTTAAGTACATCAAAACAAAGTTCACTAACTGATCCTTAAAACTAGCATATGCCTAACAATTCCGCCATTGAAGTAGAAGTAAACTACCACTACCAAACCGAGCCTGAAAAAGTGTACCAAGCCTGGCTGAGCGAAGAACTGGCGCAGCAGTGGTTCGGCCCCGGGCTCGGAGAAACTGAGCCAGTGCAGATAGACGCCAACGTAGGCGGTAAATTCCGCATTGTGCAGGTGCGGGATGGCCAGCCGGTGGGCCATGGTGGAGAGTACCTTGCTTTAGATAGACCTAACTTCCTCTCCTTCACCTGGGCGATGGATGGGATGGAAGAAATTAGTGTTGTCAAAGTATACATCACCCCAACCTCCGGTGGCTCTTCAGTGAAGCTGGTGCATGAGATAGATGAGCAGTGGCGGGAATATATAGACAGAACCCGTGAGGCTTGGCTGGGCATGATGCGAGAGATGGAAGAACTTATAAAATAGCAAACCTTGAACACCTATAAATCCTTCGAAACGGAGCGGCTCATCCTGAGGCCTACCTCTCATGAAGATGCTCCCTTTATTTTCGAGCTCCTGAACACGCCCCAGTGGCTTAAATACATCGGAGACAGGAACGTAACTTCCATTAAGGCCGCGGAAGAGTACATCAGGAGCAGAATGCAGCCGCAGTTTGAACGCCTGGGGTACGGCAACTACACCATCACCCGAAAATCTGACGGCACCAAATTGGGCACATGCGGGCTTTATGATCGCGAAGGATTAAACGGGGTTGATATCGGCTATGCCTTGCTGCCGCAGTTTGCTAAACAAGGGTATGCTTTTGAAGCTGCCAGCAAGGTTCTGGAAGCTGCTTCTGACAACTTTAAACTAGATCAGATCTGTGCCATCACCAGCAAAGAGAACACCGCTTCTCAAAAGCTTCTGGAAAAACTAGGGTTGAAATATATCCAACTGGTCAGGCTGCCAAAAGATGACGAAGAGTTACTACTTTACGAGCTACCTCCACAGGACAGGCATAACGGATGAACCAACGTAAAACCACACCTTTAAGCTAACAACTTCGAGTGTACCCCTATATTTTTTTCGTCTACAGCATTAAACCAAACAACAGTCCCCACACAGAACATGAGCAACGCCACTACCACCCGGATCGCCACCTTTGGCATGCTGATCATCCTTTCTCTTTTTGTGCTGTTTCACCTGTTAATCCTTACCGGGATAGTACCGTTTGAGGCAGTGTGGGGCGGGCGATTGAAGGACAGGTCCCAGATGCTTTCGTTTGAGAGCGTCTCCATCATTATAAACCTGGTAATGCTTGCAATTGTAAGTATAAATGCCGGCGCGTTAAAAGTGAGCATCAGCAACAAGGTTATAAAGGCGGCGCTTTGGGTAATGTTTGCGCTTTTTATACTTAACACGGCTGGAAATGCTTTGTCCAACAACAAACTGGAAAAGTTGCTTTTTACGCCGGTAACTATGGCACTGGCTTTAGGTAGCCTGGTGCTGGCAAGAAGCAAGGCGCATAAAGCAGCTACGGTTGCTTAGCACAACGCCGGCTATGCTACACCACCTGTCCCTCCTCTACCCGCAGTTCTGGTGTAGGCGCATGCTTTTCGCTACTCTTAAGTATAAAGTAGACCGCCGGCAGCATCAGAACTGTCACACCTAAACTTATATAGTCGTACAGTGGCCCCTCTTGTACGTTCTCTAGTTGCCAAACGCCATTCCCATCAAAGCCATACATTACCCTATACATCATGTTGCCGCCCCAGTGCAACCCCAGCGATATCCAGATAGCCCCGGTCTTAAGCACGGTATAAGCAAAGGCAGCACCAAGTATGGCCGAGAAAACAAAATTCAGCGGGTCCAGGCCTTCATTCCAGAAATCATCGAGGGTATAAAGTATGGTGGCAGCAAAAACATACCAGGCTAGCAGCTGCCGCCGCTTAAAGTATGCAAACCAGTACCCGCGAATGGTGATGTCGTTCAGGATGGAGGAGAAAAACATGGCCAGCAGCGCCTGCCCCAGCATCGGAAGTATAAAACCCGGCTCCATCAGCCCCGCCACCTCAAACTTGCCCAGCTCATAAAAAGCCAGGTACTTTAGCGCGTAAACCAGGAAACCAACCAAAAAGCCTATGCCCAGGTGAAGCAGCCAGCCTTTGTGTCGCGCCATCCCCAGCTGCTTCAGCCCCTGCAGTTGCAGCAGGAACCTGCTGACCATAAAGGCCAGCACAAAGAAACCTGCCCAGTAGGCAAACCACAAAGGCACATTGCCAGCATCGAAAAAGCGGGGGATAAGGTTTATGTAGAGGCTCAGCAAAATAAAGCCAATCAGCCACAGCGCCAGTGGCGTTTTCTTTTTCATAGTCAGATGCTTTGGTTCAGTAGCCGCAAATGTAGCTATTTATACTTTATCACCAATAGATTATACTTTAACTACACTTCTCGTAATGCAAAAACGCCCTCTCCGGCAGCAAGCCAGAGAGGGCGTTTATACTTTTTATACTTACAGCGGATGCTTATTCGGCAGAACTAACCTCGGCGGTACGCTCGATCTTCTTCACCAGCCCCTGCAGCACCTTACCCGGGCCACACTCCACAAAGTGGGTGGCGCCATCGGCTACCATCTGCTGCACCGACTGTGTCCAGCGAACCGGTGCAGTTAGCTGGCTGATCAGGTTCTGCTTGATCTCGGCAGGATCCGTATGCGGCTTGGCA
The DNA here is from genome assembly GCF_026241195.1 of Pontibacter anaerobius. Lineage (GTDB taxonomy): Bacteria > Bacteroidota > Bacteroidia > Cytophagales > Hymenobacteraceae > Pontibacter > Pontibacter anaerobius. The sequence continues at coordinate 134,533 of NZ_JAPFQO010000006.1, read as the reverse complement.
TCCACGTTCTGGTAGATCGGGCAAATACCCTGCGAGAACGTGGTCTCTTCGATGGCTTTGGCAAGTTCTACCTCAGCTGGCTTCATCAGCGGCGAGTGGAACGCACCACCAACCGGCAGCGGCAGCGCACGTTTGGCACCGGCCTCTTTCATTTTCTCACAGGCAACCTCGATTCCTTTGTTTGAGCCGGAGATCACCAGCTGGCCCGGGCAGTTATAGTTGGCAGCCACTACAACCTCGTCGATAGAGGCGCATACCTGCTCTACTTTCTCATCCTCCAGGCCAAGTATGGCAGCCATGGTAGACGGGTTGGCCTCACAGGCAGCCTGCATCGCCATCGCTCTTTTGTACACCAATCGCAGGCCATCCTCAAAACTCAGCACCTTGCTGGCTACCAGAGCAGAGAACTCACCCAGCGAGTGGCCTGCCACCATATCCGGATTAAAGTCTTTGGCTACGGTAGCCTGCGCCACAGAGTGCAGGAAAATAGCCGGCTGCGTTACTCTGGTCTGCTTCAGCTCCTCATCGGTGCCGTTAAACATGATCTCGGTGATGTTGAACCCAAGGATCTCGTTTGCCTTATCAAACAGTTTTTTTGCCTCTTCGTGCTGCTCGTACAGGTCTTTGCCCATCCCTACAAACTGAGAGCCCTGTCCCGGGAAAACGTATGCTTTCTTCATGTATCTTGTTGTATGTTTATTGCAGATTGAATTCTCGTGTGATTTAAACACCGAACAGCCTCAAAATAAAAATTGTCAGAAAGTATAAACATGCGGTGCCGCTGAAGCTTTTACAGCGCGCCCGAAAAACAATCTAACCATTAACAATTCTGCCGTTAAATCACCCTACAAACCTGGCCCTTTGCTCAGGACTCGGCAGCATGCAGGTTTCTGTGCGGCCAGCTATGCGGTAGCGGTTCTTAGCCACCAGCCGGTACACAAAATTGCGGAAAGATACAGGAATAATGCGGAAAACAGCAAGAATGGACACCGGAAAATCGAGGTGGCGGGCAATGCGCAGGATTGCGTCAGACTCAGTATAGAGCCTCCCGTTCTCATAAAAAAGTATGGAGTCCGGTAAAGGATGGGGGATTTCAGGCCTGGGCACCAGCGCCTCCAGCACACCGGACTGCAGGGCAGCAAAGTATAAATCCTGCTTCGAGTTATACTTTAGCGCCACCTGCACACTACCCTGGCAAAAGCCGCAGGTGCCGTCGTAAAACACAACAGGCCTCCCCTGCAGCTGCTCCAGGTCAGAAAACTTCGTCATTAGCGTACTATCTCTACCCATCCTTTGTAGGTGGCGCGGGCTTTGGCTGGGTCTAAAGTATAAAACTCCACTTCTGCCTCGTAAAAATAAGTGCCGTCGGTCAGGCGGTTGCCATCGTTATCAACGCCTGGCCAGTTAATATAGCGCCCTTCGCCTTCGGTTACCTTACCACTATCGTACACCTGCACTCCCCAGCGGTTGTACACCTTAAACTTCATGCTCTTGATAAAGGCCCTTACTTTAGGCCGGAACACGTCGTTCAGGTTATCCCCGTTTGGTGTGATGATGTTCGGAAGTATAAACGAGATACAGTTATCGTTGCATACTTCGTTGCTGAACGCACTTTCACGCCCGTTCACATCTGTGGCCGTTACCAGATAACAACCCGCGTAAGATTGCAGGCCGCTATGGGTGTAGGTGGTTTCTGTGGTTGTATCCAGCGGTGCAAACTCCCCTTCCAGCGTAGACTTAAAGTATACGGTGTAGTAGGCTATCTCTTCGGTACAATCCGGTGAGGTATCGGGCACCCAGTTCAGCACATTCTCGTAAGGCGGCTCCGTAGGGTTCTGCTCAAACAAATTACAGTCGAGCTGTGCTATACTTAGCTCCGGCGGGCAAATATTCTTTGGCAGCGTAACGCATACTTGCTGGCTGTTGTTAAGCAGCGGCTCTGGCAGCCCTTGAATCTGGTAGGTACCGGCTGTCTGTACATAGTAGCAGTACTCCTGCCCGCGCACCAGTTCCTGGTCGCCAAAAGCGCCGGTATCAGTATACGTACCGCCCGTAGCCGTAGCCGATACACTGTCGATAAGGGTGAATACCCCTTCTACCTGCCTGTAAATATAATGCTGCAGCACCTCGTTCTTCCAGGGCACATCATAAGTCCAGTTCAGGGATATTTCCTTCACATCGCCTTCAGCAGGTGCTGCCTCCAGGTACACGCTGGATGCCTCGGTGCTATCGCGGAGCGAGGTTGGCTGGCCACCAGGTGTAGGTGTTTGGTAAAACTCCAGGCGGTAACGGTAAGCGTTCTCAACCGTGTTCAGTCCTGTGTCCACAAAAGTGGTATCAGACATGTTTCGGGTACGCTTCACCTCTGTAAAACCTGCACCGGCCTCCATACCTACTTTGCGGTACAGGCGATACTCCAGCGGAGGAGTCAGCTTCTCCACTTCTATCGGCTGGGCCCACTTCACGGTTATCTGCCCGTTGGTCTCGTCCGTCTCATCTACCGTAACATTGGTCAGGTACGGAATATCCTGGTCTATCACCACACAGGTTTCCAGCGAGGCAAGGCTTTCGCCGCGTGGCTGCGCCGGGAAAGTAGCGTAAATGATGTAGCAGTACTCTACACCGGCCTTTAAATTAGGGTCATCATCGAAGAAAGTTACTTCGCCTGCGTCCACCTCTCCTATCAGCACATACCCTGTAGAGGCGGGCACACCAGTCTGGCACTCATCCGGCACAAAGTTACTAGGCCCTTCGCGGCGGTAGATGCGTATCTTATCGGCATTCTGGCAGATGTAAGAGTCCCAGGTCAGGGTTACATTACGGTCGGCACTGGTGGCATCCAGGTTTTGCGGTGGCGGCCCGATAACCCTTATGTTCCAGGGCTGCAGGTCTGCCAGTCGGTCTTCGTTGTTTGGCCGCACGTCCTCTGCACGGAATACGACCTGGTAAGGCGCCTGGCGCACATCCTCGCAGGTGGTGTTCCAGATAAACAGGCCTGTGGCAGAGCCTTTGTTGTTCGTGATTTGCTCAAAAGTAGCTGGCGGCACAATACCACTACCCGCCACGGTTAGGTTTATCAGGTCACCGTCAGGGTCAGTGGCTCTTACAACGCTACGCAAAGTTGTACCAGCCACCACGCAGGTGTCTTTTGGTTCCAGCACAGGTGGCCGGTTTTCGTTCTCTTCCACGTTAATACGCATGTCGCGCACTACCTCGCCAATCTTTACGGCACCTCTGTTAGGTCCACGCCGCCATTCCTCCACCACAAAGGCAATATTATACTTACCAGCCAGGCACGGGGCATCCCAGGTTAACTGGCCTGTAATGGGGTCGAGCCTGAAGAACGCAGGGCCGCTGTCATCTGAGGTACGGCAATTTGCCACCTGGTCTGGGTGGCGGTAGCCCGGCACTACGGCAATGTCGCCGCTTGGCTGCTGGTAGCGTGGGGCAATCAGTTTAAAGGAAAGGCTGTCGCCATCGGCATCGTATGCGCCCGGGTTATGCACAAACCTGCGGAACAGGGCGGCATCGTCAATCGGCTCCACGGTAAGCACAGGTGTGGAGTTAAACCCGCGAAGGGCGTTGATATCAATAGTGGTGGAGATGAAGAAAGAGCGCTGGTCTGATGGCGCCGCCATGTTCAGGATATTGTTATCCCGGTTCTCCCCGATCCAGTAGGTAGTATAAGTACCGTCCGAGGGGTACGTGAATTCCCACTCAAACACTTCCCGGTCTGTTTCGGAGTTGATAGGAGTTACAGATTTTCTTTGTACGGTAAGGGTGGTATTGCCGGAGCCCGTGTAGATGATCACCTCCGGATCCTCGGCTTGCGAGAAGTGATTGGTGTAAACAATCATCGTAAAGAAAAAGCGGCGGGGGTTCGGGTTCGGCGTAGTGTCCCGTCTTGCAGTAATATCCCCTGCTCGAATATGAGTAGCCTGTACTTCCGAGAAAGTACCCAACAGCAACAATAGCAACACCCACAACAGACTACCATGCAGCAGATACTTCAGGCGTATAAGGTTTGGCATAGATCAATCGGGTTAGGCAGTAAATATAGTATAATCTTAAACTAAAGTTACACTAAAATGTTGTGATCATAGAAGAGAAGCAGGTAAAAGGCAGAGATGTTAGGAGTTACGGATAACAATTTAGATTGATTCAAAATATGAAGGCAAAATTGTTTTCTATATGGCCTGAATGTACCTTTGAGCGTTAAAATAACGCTTATTTCACTTAACCTATAACAAACACAGATGAATTGGTTTACTAAAACGTTTTCCAGTACTGTCGGGCGAAAGATCATAATGTCCATCACGGGCCTTTTCCTTTGCTCCTTCCTGGTGGTGCACCTGATTGGTAACCTGCAGCTTTTCAAAAACGACGGAGGCGAAGCTTTCAACGTTTACTCACACTTCATGGGAACCAACCCTATTATCCGCACCATGGAAATTGTCCTGCTGTTGGGGTTTGTTTTCCATATATATGATGCGCTTGTACTAACCCGCCGCAATAAGGCAGCCCGCCCGGTGGGTTATGTAAACAATCACCCGGAGGAGAACAGCACCTGGTCTTCGCGCAATATGGGCCTGTTGGGTACAGTTATACTCGTGTTCCTGATCATCCACCTTTGGAACTTCTTTGTACCTGCCCGTTTTGGCGGTTTGGAGCCTATCGTGGTGGAGAATGTGGAGTATGATAACCTATACATCAAGGTGGTGCAGTCGTTCCAGATCTGGTGGTATGTGCTGATCTATGTGATTGCGATGGTAGCCCTTGCTTATCACCTGATCCACGGTTTCCAGAGCGCCTTCCAGACACTGGGCCTTGACCACAAGAAATACACTCCATTCATCCAGAAATTCGGCGTGGCCTTCTCCATCATCGTGTGCCTCGGCTTCGCCATCATTCCGCTGTATTTCTTCTTCCTTGTGTAATTAAAAGCTATCTATATTCCTATGATATTAGATTCAAAACTCCCGGAAGGCCCTTTAGCCGAAAAGTGGGACAAGCATAAATTTGACGTAAAGCTGGTAAACCCGGCAAACAAGCGTAAGTACGATATTATAGTGGTAGGTACAGGCCTTGCCGGTGCTTCTGCCGCTGCCTCTTTCGGTGAACTGGGCTACAACGTAAAAGCGTTCTGCTTCCAGGACTCCCCTCGCCGTGCGCACTCTATCGCGGCGCAGGGTGGTATCAACGCTGCCAAAAACTACCAGAACGACGGTGACTCTGTTTTCCGCCTTTTTTACGATACGATTAAAGGTGGTGACTACCGTGCCCGCGAGGCCAATGTGTACCGCCTGGCGCAGGTATCCGTTAACATCATTGACCAGTGCGTGGCGCAGGGTGTTCCTTTCGCGCGTGAGTACGGCGGACTGCTGGCCAACCGTTCCTTCGGTGGCGCCCAGGTATCGCGTACGTTCTACGCCCGTGGCCAGACCGGACAGCAGCTGCTTTTAGGTGCATACTCTGCCCTTAACCGCCAGATCGCTTACGGTAAGGTAAAAATGTACCCGCGCACCGAGATGCTTGATCTGGTTCTGGTGGATGGCAAAGCGCGTGGCATCGTGGTTCGTAACCTGATTACCGGCAAGATTGAGTCGCACAGCGCCCATGCAGTAGTACTGGCAACAGGTGGCTACGGCAACGTGTTCTACCTCTCTACTAACGCAATGGGCTCTAACGCAACCGCTGCCTGGAGAGCACATAAGAAGGGCGCTTTGTTCGCTAACCCTTGCTTCACGCAGATCCACCCAACCTGTATCCCAGTATCCGGCGATTACCAGTCTAAACTGACGCTGATGTCAGAATCACTGCGTAACGATGGCCGTGTGTGGGTACCTAAAACAGTTGAGATTGCAGAGAGGCTAAGAAGAGGCGAAATCACCGTAAACGATATCGCTGAAGCTGACCGTGATTACTACCTGGAGCGTAAATATCCTGCCTTCGGTAACCTGGTACCGCGCGACGTGGCCTCCCGTAACGCCAAGCTGGTTTGCGACGAAGGACGAGGTGTGGGTGCCTCCGGCCTTGCTGTATACCTTGACTTTGCCGATGCCATCAAACGCGACGGACAGGCTGCCATAGCTGCCAAGTATGGTAACCTCTTCGAGATGTACGCTAAGATCACGGACGAGAACCCGTACGAAAGACCAATGCGTATCTACCCTGCCGTGCACTATACCATGGGCGGGCTTTGGGTAGACTATAACCTCATGACGAACGTGCCAGGCCTGTATGCTGCCGGTGAGGCGAACTTCTCAGACCACGGTGCAAACCGCCTGGGTGCTTCAGCCCTGATGCAGGGTCTGGCTGACGGATACTTTGTACTGCCTTACACCATCGGTGATTACCTGGCCAAAACACCTTACGACAAGGTGCCAGTAGACCACCCAGCATTTAAAGAGGCAGAGCAGAACGTAATCTCAGTCAACAATAAGCTTCTTTCCATTAACGGTAACCGCACTGTGGATGACTTCCATAAGGCTTTAGGCCAAATCATGTGGGAGTACTGCGGTATGGCCCGTAACGCTGAAGGCCTCCAGTTTGCCAAGCAGGAAATCCGCAAGCTGCGCGATGAGTTCTGGCGCGATGTTAAAGTTGTTGGTGTAAACGAGGAACTGAACATCACCCTGGAGAAAGCCAACCGTGTGGCCGACTTCCTCGAACTGGGCGAACTGATGGTAGACGATGCCCTAAACAGAAACGAATCTTGTGGCGGACACTTCCGTGAGGAATACCAGACCCCTGAGAACGAGGCCCTGCGTGATGACGAAAACTATGCTTACGTAGCAGCCTGGGAGTTTACAGGTGTAGGTAACGAGCCACGTCTGCACAAGGAAGACCTGAAGTTCGAGAATGTGAAGCTAACACAGCGTAGCTACAAGTAATGATTAATTAATGATTAAGAATGAGTAATGGGGCTGTTTAGGCCGATTACTCATTCTTAATCCATGATTCTTAAATCGTAATTAATAAGAAAATGGCTGGAAGTAATCCAAATGCTAAACCAATGGACCTTACGCTGAAGGTTTGGCGCCAAAAAGATAAAAATGCAACAGGTCAGATGGTGACCTACCCGATAAAGGGCATCTCTCCGGATATGTCATTCCTGGAGATGTTGGACGTGCTTAACGAGGACCTGCTACGTAAAGGCGAAGACCCTGTTGCCTTCGACCACGACTGCCGCGAAGGAATCTGCGGTATGTGCAGCCTGTTCATCAACGGACGTCCGCACGGCCCGGAGCGTGGTACCACTACCTGCCAACTGCACATGCGTCATTTCAAAGATGGCGATACTATTACCATTGAGCCTTGGAGAGCAGCCGCTTTCCCGGTGCACAAGGACCTGGTGGTAGACCGTTCAGCCTTTGACCGTATTCAGCAGGCCGGTGGTTACGTATCTGTAAACACAGGTGGTGTGCCGGATGCGAACGCTATTCCAATTCCAAAGTCAATCGCTGATAAGGCCTTTGACGCTGCAACCTGTATTGGTTGCGGTGCCTGTGTGGCGGCTTGTAAAAACGCCTCTGCCATGCTGTTTGTAAGTGCAAAGGTATCTCAGCTGGCCATGCTGCCGCAGGGTAAAACAGAGCGCAAAACACGCGTGGAGAACATGGTGGCCCAAATGGATATTGAAGGCTTTGGTGCCTGCACCAATACGGGAGCCTGCGCCGCTGAGTGCCCGGTTGGTATCTCCCTGGAGAATATCAACATGCTGAGAAGCGAGTTTATTTATGCTAAAGCAACATCAGAAAACATGTAGCTAGAGCATTCTTAAAGTATAGAAAGGCGAGGCAGCTACTGTTCTCGCCTTTTCTTTTTTAGAAATCTCAGAGATTATTGTACCTTATACTTCTACAGGTATCCTAAAGTATAAAAACAGCAAAGTATAAACCTACAGCGTAAAATCGGGTTAAGTATAAAACCTGCCAACTGTAGGCGCACCTAAACACTACGTATGATTACACTGATATCAGGCACTAACAGGCCTTTATCCAATACCAGAGCCATTGTAGACCTTTATGCCAGCATGCTTGAGAAGCAAGGGAAACCCTACCAGGTGCTTGATCTGGCAGACCTGCCTGGTGACTTTACCGTGTCGGCACTTTACGACAACACCGGCAAGAATGAAGATTTTAACCGCCTTGCCTCCATGATCGAAGCTTCCGATAAATTTGTTTTCGTGGTACCAGAGTATAATTCCTCCTTTCCCGGCGTGCTGAAGGCCTTTATTGACGGGCTGGCCTATCCTTATACTTTTAAAGATAAGAAAGGAGCTCTTATCGGCCTCTCATCCGGCATGCAAGGCAGTGGCCTTGCCCTTAGCCATTTGTCGGATATCCTGAACTACCTGGGAATGCACGTGATGGCCATGCGCCTGAAACTCGCCCATATAGAGAAGAACTTTGACGGCAAGCAGTTAACCAATAAACTATACCAGGAACTGCTGGAGCAACATGTAACACAGTTCCTAAAGTTCTAGGCAACAGCAAGTATAAAAAAAGCGGCTGCAGTAAAACTGCAGCCGCTTTTTATATACTTGACTTCAGGGTTCCTTAGTCTACATTATCGTGCAGGAAACGGTTATCCCCCAGAATCTCGTTGTCATCGTTCAGGTTGAAGCGGGAAATGTTACGCTCTGAAGAGTGTGCTACTCTGTCCAGGGCCACATTGCGGCGCAGGTAAGCAGGTACTTCCAGCTTCTCTTTGATTGCCTCAGAAGTTGTTTCTGAGCTCAACATACGAAGGCGCTCGCGGCGCTCCTCTGCGCGGCGCTGCATTAACTCGCGCTCCTCAGCCTGGCGTTGTGCAGCCTCGTTCTGCTCACGTGCCGCACGGGCCTCCTCCTCACGGAAATTGTTCTGGAAGTTGTCGTTTTGCGAATTGCCATCCAACTCAAACACGATGCGCTGTGGCTGAGGCTGTGCTGGTTGCGGCTGCTCAGTACGGCGTGGCGAGTTATTTTCGAAGTTAGAAGGTTGCTGTGGCGCAGCTGGCTTTGGGGCAACAACAGGAGCCGGGGCAACAGGCTTGGCAAAGGTTGTAATCTCTGGTGTCGGTGCAGGAGCTACAGGCTCAGCTACCTCAATTTTTTTTTGGCTATCCAGGTCAAATACGGTTTTCTTAGGCTCTATGATGCTCTCTGCATCGCTGGCGAAACCTGTTGCAATAACCGTAACGCGGATGCTCTGACCAAGCGTTGAATCTATACCATGGCCAAAGATAACCTCAGCCTCCTGGCCAGCTTTATCCTGGATATACTCTGTAATCTCAGTTAATTCGTCCATCTCCAGCTCTGCCTGCTCACCAGACATGATCGAAAGCAGGATCTTCTGAGCACCGTGGATGTCCGTATTGTTAAGCAGTGGAGACGAAAGAGCCTCTTCGGCGGCGCGCAGGGCACGGCCCTCACCCTCTGTTGTCGCAGAACCCATCACTGCTGCACCAGAGTCTTTCATTACAGTTTTAACGTCCTCAAAGTCAACGTTCACCTCAGCCGTAACTGTGATGATCTCAGCAATAGACTTAGCGGCAGTCGTTAACACATTATCAGCTTTAGCGAAAGCCTCGCGGATGGTCAGATTACCGAACATCTCACGCAGCTTGTCGTTCAGGATCACCAGGATCGTATCGCAGTTATCGCTCAGCTCTTTCACACCGTTTTCGGCAGCAATTTTTTTCTTCTTGCCTTCAAAGCCAAACGGGGCCGTAACAATACCCACTGTCAGGATACCTAGCTCCTTGGCTACCCTTGCAATAACAGGAGCAGCACCTGTACCGGTACCTCCACCCATACCAGCAGTGATGAACACCATCTTCGTATCGTTGCTCAGCATCTCACGGATTTCTTCCTTGCTCTCCAGGGCAGCCTGTTTCCCTTTTTCAGGGTTAGCGCCCGCTCCAAGGCCTTCCGTAAGGTTCTCGCCTATCTGTAGCCTGCTGGGCACGCCGCTGCTTTTCAGCGCCTGCGCATCCGTGTTACAGATGATGAACTCTACGTCTTTGATGCCTTGGTTGTACATGTGGTTTACGGCATTGCTACCGCCGCCACCTACACCTATCACCTTGATGATGGACTTGCCGCTGGATGGCAAGTCAAATGCATATGCTGATGTCATACTAATTTCTCCTGCTTATTATGGGTTGATAAGTTTTTTTAGTCTATGTCGTCTGATAAGAAGCCCTTCAGCTTCTGCAGTAGCCCTCCGCCACTGTTATTTGCTGTGCTCTTTGGCTCAGCTGCTTTGGTATTGTATACTTGTTCAGTTACCCCTTCATGGCGCTCCACGCGCTGGTCAAGCGGATGGTAGCCTGCTAGTACAAGACCTACGCTGGTTGCATACATTGGCCCCTTCACCGCATCCACTTTGGATCTTCCGAGGTGCTCATTCGGGTAGCCAATACGCGTATCCATGCCGGTGATGTACTCTACCAGTTGCACGAGGTTCTGGAGCTGAGCGCCTCCACCCGTGATCACGATGCCACCGGCCAGGCTGTTGGCATAACCTGAGCGAACAATCTCGGCATACACCAGCTCCACGATCTCCTCCATTCTGGCCTCAATAATAAAGGCAAGGTTTTTCAGGGAGATTTCCTTCGGCGTACGGTCGCGCAGGCCAGGTATGGAAACAATCTCATTCTCTGAGGCCTCATCGGCAATGGCCCGGCCAAATTTCACCTTCAGCTGCTCCGCCTGGTTCTGCATCACCATGCACCCCTGCTTAATATCTGAGGTAATGATATTGCCTCCAAAAGGAAGAACTGCTGTATGGCGGATTATATTGTCTTTAAAAATAGCCAGGTCCGTAGTGCCTCCGCCAATATCAACCAATGCTACGCCTGCTTCCTTCTCCTCATCGCTCAGTACCGACATGCTGGAGGCCAGCGGCTCCAGTATCAGTTGGTCCACTTCAAGGCCTGCACGCAGCACGCATTTGTTAATGTTGTTGATGGCGTTAGACTGTGCCGTAATGATATGGAAGTTACCCTCCAGGCGCACACCCGACATACCTACCGGATCTACTATACCTTCCTCATAGTCAACTTTATACTCCTGCGGCATTACGTGAATGATCTCGCTGCCCGGAGGCGTTACCAGGCGGTACATGTCGTTGGTAAGGCGGTTCACGTCCTCCACCGTAATCTCATCGTCCGATACCTGGCGCGTGATGCTTCCGTTGTGCTGCAGGCTCTTGATATGCTGCCCAGCGATGCCCACGTTTACCACACCGATATTGATGCCTGATTGCTCCTCGGCCTGGCGGATCGCTTTTTTGATGGCTTCAACTGTCTTGTCGATATTGCTCACTATGCCTCTCACCACACCATCAGAGACGGCTTTGCCCATTCCCAATATCTCCAGCTTGCCAAACTCATTTCTCCGACCTACAAGTGCGCAAACCTTGGTTGTCCCAATATCCAAGCCTACTACTATTTTGTCGTTCTGCATATCTATGTCTGTTATTCGCAAATAATCTGATCTTCATACTCAACGTTAACCCTCTTGTAGCGCTCCCATCCCATGGTTGGCAGCACCTCTTTATAGAGAATGGCTAACTTTTTAAACTTCTCCTCTACCTGTACCGGCTTGCCGAACTCAATCGTGTGCTCGCCCACCTGTGGCAGAAAAGATACCTTGCCTTTGCCGTCTATATGCATCTGGGCAAGCTGTGCCTTCCAAAACTCGTCGTCCTCGATGAACTGGAGTAGAGCAAGGTAAGAGTGGCCTAAAGAATCTTTAAAGAATCCTTGGTCAGTTGGCTTTATAAGAGCTGACTTGGTTATTGGGATTACACGTGCTGTGTATCTGTCGGAGAGGGGGAGAATGTTCCCCTCTGCATCGATGTATACATCCTGATCTGATCGTATAATTCTAGCAATAGGCCTGTTCTGTTTTACAAATACCTGGATGTTGCCATCTAACCCTCTGTAGACCTCCGCATCTTTCACAAATTTATGCGATTCAATGCGTTTTTCAAGGTTTTTCAGGTCGATGTGCTGGTTTGAAAGGCCTTCGAGTTTTCGCTCACCTTCCCGTGTTAGCAAACCCCGAACTTCCTTATCCCCAATAAAGTAATTGTTGTACTCATTATCAATTTTTATTGACACTTTTTTACAGATTTTTTCATTTTGTCTAGAAGACGCGAAACCTGCAATGGCACCAATCGATACGATGCTACAACCTGCAAAAATTAAAGATTTTATTCTACTATTCAAGCCCATACCCGTTATTTTCTAAAAAATTTCTGATAGGCTTAACTAACGTGTCAATGTCGCCGGCACCAACAGTAGCCAGAACGTCAAAATCGCCATTTTTAAGCAGATTTCCCACAACTTTCTCCTTATGCATCAACTCTTTCACAGGGCTTGTCACCCGCTCCAGAATGATGTCTGAGGTAATGCCAGGCAGCGGTTTTTCGCGTGCCGGATATATGTCGAGCAGCACCAGTTCATCGGCCTTACTCAGGCTCTCTGCAAACTCCTCTGCAAAGTCGCGCGTGCGCGTAAACAGGTGCGGCTGAAATATCACTTTTATTTTCTTGTTTGGGTAAAGTGCTCGTAATGAACTCATAAACGCATCGATCTCCTTCGGATGGTGCGCGTAATCATCGATGTATACTTTCCCCTTGCCTTCAAACACAAACTCAAACCGGCGTTTTACACCGGCAAATGCCTCCACGCCCGCCTTTATACTTTGGCCGGAAACCTGCAGCGCCTGTGCGGCAAGTATGGCAGCCAACGTATTTTCGGTATTGTGAAAACCAGGCACTCCCAACTTTAAGCCATCCAAGTTTCCGAAGGGGCCCACCACACCAAACTCAAACCAACGCCCGTTTACCTGCAGGTTCTGCACATGCGCCTCGCCACTGTTCAAGCTATACTTGTACACCTGCACGCCCTCCTGCACCATGTCCGTCAAACGCGGGTCGGTAGCCTCATGAATAAACAGGTAGCCACCCGGCTTTACCTGGCTAATGAACCTCTGGAAAGTACGGATCAGTTCCTCCCTGTCGCCATATATATCCAAATGGTCTGGGTCTGCGGAAGTTACGATTGCAATATCCGGAAACAGCGTCAGGAAAGACCGGTCGTACTCATCTGCCTCCACCACGATCACCTCTTTTTCTACCTCTCCTCTGCCAATAAGCAGGTTTGAGTTGAGGTTAGTGGCAATACCGCCCAGAAAGGCCGAGCAGTCCACGCCGGCATGGTGCAGCAGGTGCGCTACAATGCTGGAGGTGGTGGTCTTGCCATGGGTACCCGCTACGGCCACAGTATAGGCAGCAGACGTAATGATGCCCAGCACCTCTGATCGCTTTCTGATAGTGTAGCCTTGCTCTTTCAGGTAGGCCCACTCTGTATGGTCGGCAGGTATGGCCGGGGTAAGTACCACCAGCGTCTGGTCTTTATGCTGAAGGATTTCCTGCGGCAGGTGCGCCACATCGTCCTCATAGTGGACAGCTATCCCCTCCTGCTCCAGTGCCTCGGTAAGCGCGGTGAGGGTTTTGTCGTACCCCCACACCGGATAGCCTTTGGCGCTGAACCAGCGGGCAATGGCACTCATGCCGATGCCGCCAATGCCGAGGAAGTAGATATAGCTGTAGTCCTCCAGTTTCACTTGATCAGTTTTACAAGTTCGTTTACAATATCAGTCGCCGCGTTAGGGCGTGCCATCTTGAGTATATTCTGGTGCAGTCGTTGCTGCTCCTTTTCGTCTTTCAATAATTCCAGCGCAGTCGGCACCAGTTTTTCCATGGATTCCGCGTCGCGCACCAGCAGTGCTGCCTCCTGCTGCACCAGCGCCATGGCATTTTTTGTCTGGTGGTCTTCGGCCACATTTGGCGATGGCACCAGCACGGCGGGTTTCCCGGCCAGGCAAAGCTCCGAAATAGACAAAGCACCTGCTCTTGAGATAACTACATCAGCGGCGGCATAAGCCAGATCCATGCGCTTGATAAAGTCCAGGGCACGGATACCCTCCGTTTTATACTTTTCCTCCAGTTCCTGCGCCCGCGGGTAAAAAGCCTTTCCTGTTTGCCAGATTAATTGGTAACCGGCATCGGCTATGCTCTGCAGGTTAGCGGCTATACTTTTGTTAATGGTTCTGGCCCCAAGGCTTCCGCCAATCACCAGTATTGTTTTCTTCTCCGGGTTTAGCCCGAAATGCTGCAATGCCTCCTCGCGCTTGCCCTGCAGGTTCATGATGTCGGAACGTACCGGGTTTCCGGTCAGCACAATCTTATCAGCCGGAAAGAAGGCTTCCATGTTCGGGTAGGCCACACATACCTTCTGCACACGTTTGGCAAGTAATTTATTCGTGATGCCTGCGTAGGAATTCTGTTCCTGTATCAGCGCCGGTATTCCCTGCGATGTAGCCGCATATAACAAGGAGCCACTGGCATAACCACCCACGCCTACCACGGCATCAGGCTTGAAGTCTTTTATAATCTTATGCGAGGCGCGCACACTCTTCCAAACCTTCAGCGGAAACGACAAGTTATCGAGCGTGAGGCGGCGCTGTAGACCACTGATCCACAATCCAACAATTTTGTATCCGGCCTCCGGCACTCGCATCATTTCCATGCGCCCCTGCGCTCCCACAAAAAGTATCTCAGCCTCCGGGTTAACCGCCCGTAGTTGGTTAGCGATGGCCACAGCTGGGTAAATATGCCCGCCGGTACCGCCGCCGCTGATGATCACGCGATATGGTCTTCCCTGCTTAGGCATTTACCGAAGCTTTTAAAGGTGATTTAACTGCCGCGCCCATGGCACGCTCTTCATTTATATCCTGGCGGCTCACGCTAAGTATAATTCCGATGGAAATACCGGTGAAGATCAGGGAGGTGCCCCCCATACTTAGCAGCGGCAGCGGAAGACCTGTGATCGGACCCAGCCCAACGGCTACGGCCATATTGATCATACCCTGCAGCACCAGGCTAAAGCTAAGTCCTGCAGAGAGAAGTCCGGCGAAGGCCCCTTCACTTTTGTTAACTGTAACCAAACCGCGGTAAAGCAGCGCCAGGTACAAGAACAAAACAAATACACCACCCAGCAAACCGTACTCCTCCAGGATGATCGCATAGATAAAGTCCGAATATGGATGCGGCAGGATGTCGCGCTGATCGCTGTTGCCAGGGCCTTTGCCCACTACACCACCGGTTGCAATGGCAATGTAAGACTGCTCCAGCTGAAACGGCACCTCATTCGGGTCCATGAAATCCTGCACACGGCTAATGGCTGTGCCCATACGCTGCCCGGCTGCCAGACCTGCACCTCCTACTAGCACACCTGTGAGCACCACAATGGCCAGGTACTTTACCGGCACACGTCCAATGAACATCAGCAACATGCAGGTAGCAAAAAGCAGCACTGCCGTTGATGTGTTCGTCATCGCGATCAAGCCACAGATAGCCACCGTCCAGCCTAGCATGGGCAGCAAAGTGGATTTCCAATCATCTAGGAACTGCTGCTTTTTGGACAGCATGCTGGCCAGGTAGGAGATCAGGGCCAATTTTGCCAAATCCGAAGGCTGGAACGTCTGGTTGATAACCGGGATTGTGATCCAGCGGGATGCATCGTTGATATTGGAACCGTAGAAGTAGGTGATGATCAAAAGCGGAGCTGAAACAACTAACGCAACCAGCGACAGCTTTGAGTAAAAGCGGTAAGGTATCTTGTGGGCCATCCACATGAAGGCCAACCCCACCAGGATCAGGAAAGTATGCTTGAAAAGGAAGTACTCTGTATTTCCCTCCATTTTCTTGTAAGCCAGTGTACCTGTGGCAGAGTAAACCACGGCCACGCTAATGAGCGAGAACGCGATCACGATGCCCCACAGCACCGAGTCTCCCTTCAGGTTTTTCTGTAACCACTGCTTTACCATACCTTTGGCTTAATACTTTTCGTTATTTCTTCAGCACTATCTTCTCCACAGCCTCTTTAAAGCGCTGTCCCCGGTGTTCGTAATTGTCAAACAGATCGAAACTGGCGCATGCCGGCGACAGCAGCACCACATCTCCGGGCGTTGCCAGTGAACGGCTCAGGCGCACGGCATACTCTATAGATGTTGTCTCGGCGATGATCGGCACCACACGGCCGAACGCCTCCTTCAGTTTCTCGTTATCCTTGCCCAGGCAAACCAGCACCTTCACCTTTTCCCGGGCTAGTTCTGTCAGGGTGCTGTAATCGTTTCCTTTGTCCACGCCGCCAGCAATCCAGATGATGGGCTGCTTTATACCTTCCAAAGCGTACCACACCGCTTCCACGTTGGTGGCTTTGGAGTCGTTGATGTAGCTTACTTCTTTCGCTATACCCACCAGTTGCAGCCTGTGCTCTGCGTTCTCAAAAGTCTCCAGCCCTGCCTCAATCTCGTTATCAGCCACACCCATCAGTTTGGCCACGGCCACTGCTGCCATGGTGTTGTACTGGTTGTGCTTGCCGATCAGTCCTGACTTTGCCGTATCCACCGTTCCCTCGTAGAACTTAGCTGTTACTTTTATATTGCTGTCCTCAAAGTATACTTTGGCGCCCTCAGCCCCTTTCAGCGAGAAAGGAACTGTAGTTCCGCCAAAGCTGGCGGAGTCAAACGACTTCCTGATGTTCTCGTCATCGGCATTGAACAGGAAGAAGTCGGCTCCCGTCATGTTCTGAGCCACGCGCAGCTTTGAGGCCGCATACTTCTCTATGCTGTACTCGTAGCGGTCGAGGTGGTCGGGGGTGATGTTGGTGAGCACTGCGATGTGCGCCTTGAACTGGTACATGTCGTCCAGCTGAAAACTGCTCAGCTCCACCACGTAATAGTCGTGCTTGTTATCAATCACCTTTTCGGCCAGGCTTTCCCCGATGTTACCCGCCAGCCCTACGTTTATGCCTGCATTTTTAAGCAGGTGGTAAGTGAGCAGCGTGGTTGTAGTTTTGCCGTTGGTGCCCGTAATGCAGATGAACTTGGCATCGGTGTACCTGCCGGCAAACTCAATCTCAGATATTACAGGTATCTGTTTCTTGGTTGCTTCTTGTATGACTGCAGCTTTATCAGGAATGCCAGGACTTTTAATGATTTCGTCAGCATGGAGTATGGTTTCTAAAGTATGGTTTCCTTCTTCAAATGGAATGGCAGCCGTGGCCAGCTTGGCTTTGTACTGCTCCTTAATCTGCCCTTTATCAGACACGAATACCTCCAGCCCCTTTGCCTTGGCCAGCAAAGCCGCTCCTACTCCGCTTTCTCCCGCTCCTAGTATCGCTATCTTCATAGTTGGTTATTCGTATTCTGTTTGTAAGAACCTATCTCAGTTTCAGTGTTGCCAGCGTCAGGATGGCGAGCATGATGCCCACGATCCAGAAGCGGCCCACGATCTTCGATTCGTGGTAGCCCAGTTTCTGGTAATGATGGTGCAGCGGCGACATCTTGAAGATGCGGCGGCCCTCGCCATACTTCTTTTTAGTATACTTAAAGTAGCTCACCTGCAGCATAACCGACAGATTCTCTATCAGGAAGATGCCGCAAAGTATAGGTATCAACAATTCCTTTCGTACGATCAGGGCCAGCACCGCAATGATACCCCCGATGGCAAGGCTACCCGTGTCACCCATGAACACCTGCGCCGGGTAGGTGTTGTACCACAGGAAGCCCACACAGGCCCCTACAAAGGCCAGGGAGAAAATAGCCAGCTCACCGGAGTTCGGGATGAACATGATGTCCAGGTAATCAGCGAAGATGGTGTTACCGGATACCCACGCGAAGATGGCCAGTGTAAGACCGATGATAGCGGAAGTACCTGCAGCCAGACCGTCGATTCCGTCGGTGATGTTAGCCCCATTGGATACCGCTGTGATCACGAGGATTACGAATGGGATGTAGAGGTAGCAAGACCATCCTTCGAACAGCGGCCCCGCAAATGAAAACAGGTTGCAGTAGTCCAGCTCGTTGTTTTTGCGGAACGGGATGGAGGTGATCATACTGTGCACATCCACATACTTTGCTGAGGCATTAACGGCAGAGGTGGTGCCATCGGCAAACATGTACTGGCGCACCACCACATCGTCGTTAAAGTATAAGGTCAGCCCCACGATCAGGCCAAGGCCGATTTGGCCGAGAATCTTGAAACGACCGGCCAGGCCTTCTTTGTTCTTCTTAAATACCTTGATGTAGTCGTCCAGGAAGCCGATCATCCCCAGCCACACGGTAGACACGATCATCAGCTGCACATACACATTGTCGAGGCGGGCAAACAGCAGCACCGGCACCAGGATGGCCAGCAGAATGATGAGGCCGCCCATAGTTGGTGTGCCCTTTTTCTCCATCTGCCCCTCCAGACCCAGGTCACGGATAGACTCGCCAACCTGCTTGCGCTGCAGCACCTTAATCAGCTTACCGCCGAACATCATGGCGATCAGCAGCGATACAAGTGTGGCCATACCTGCCCGGAAGGAGATGTACTGGAACACGCCAGCCCCAACAAAGTCGAATTCACGGTCGAGGTATGTAAAAAGGTGATAAAGCATTTATTCGGTTACCTTTGGCTAAAAATTGATCGTTTGGCTATATTTTATTTTCCGAGCTGCCGGAACATTTCGCTTAAAACCTGTTTGTCATCAAAGTCATACTTCACGCCTTTGATCTCCTGGTAGGTCTCGTGCCCTTTGCCAGCTACAAGTATAATATCGTTCGGCTCTGCCAGCATGCAGGCGGTTTTAATGGCCTCCTTACGGTCCAGCACCGAAAGCGTTTTCTTAAAATCCAGGGGTTTTACGCCTTTCTGCATATCCTCCAATATTGCCTGCGGCTCTTCGAAGCGCGGATTATCCGAGGTAAGTATAACTTTATCGCTCAGGCGGCAGGCAATGTCAGCCATCACAGGCCGCTTTGCCGCGTCGCGGTTTCCGCCGCAACCCACCAGCGTAATCACCTTCTGGTTCGGGTTCCGGATCTGCTGAATGGTGTTTAGCACGTTTTCGAGCGCATCTGGCGTGTGGGCATAATCCACGATACCAGTTATTTGCGAATCAGACACGATATAATCGAAGCGTCCGGCCGCAGAACTCAGGCTGGAGAGCACCGTCAGCGCCTCTGTCGGGTCCTCGCCCTGTAGCACCGCCACGCCGTACGCAGCCAGCAGGTTATAGGCATTGAAAGACCCGATGAGCTTAGCCCATATTTCGTGGCCATCCACTTCCAGGTGCAATCCCTGAATAGTATTATCTATAATGCGGGCTTTAAACTCCACTGCCTTGCGTAAAGCATAAAAATGAACGCTGGCTTTGGTGTTTTGTACCATTACCTGGCCTCGTTTATCGTCTGCGTTTACAAGCGCAAAAGCATTTTTCGGCAACATATCGAAGAAAGCCTTTTTAGCCTTGATATACTCCTCAAACGACCCATGATAATCGAGGTGATCGTGAGTAATATTTGTAAATACGCCCCCGGCAAATGTGATTCCCGCCACCCGGTGCTGCACCATGGCATGAGAACTTACCTCCATAAAAGCATGCGTGCAGCCAGCCTTTACCATCTGCGCCAGCAGCTCGTTCAGCTTCACGGCATCCGGTGTTGTATGGGTTGAGGGGATTACTTCCTCATCAATCTGGTTTTGCACCGTGGAGATCATGCCTACATGGTAGCCCAGTTCGCGGAACAGCTTGTGCAGCAGCGTTACCGAGGTGGTCTTACCGTTGGTACCGGTCACGCCAATAAGCTGCAGCTGCCTGGAAGGATGCCCGTAGAAAGCAGAAGCCATTTGCCCCAGCGCCTCCGCCGAGTCCTTTACCTGCACATAGGTTAAGCCCGGCTGCAGTTCCTGTGGCAGCTCCTCGCAAACGATTGCCGCTGCATGGGCTTCCTCCGCTTTTTGTATAAAAGCATGGCCATCTGCCTGCACACCGCGCACCGCTACAAACAGCACCCCATCCCGCACCTGTCGCGAGTCGAAGGTGATGGCCTGCACCGGCACATCGAGTGTGCCGTGTGTGCTGCGCACGTTAACGTTTTGTAGTATGTTCTGCAGTACCTGCATCAGCCAAGTATAATTGTTATCTTTTTGTCTTCGTTAATATCTGTTCCCGGCGCCATCGACTGTTTTTTAACCGATTTCCCGATCCCCTGCACGTCTACATCCAGGTGCTGGTTACCAAGTATAAACAGCGCGTCCCGAAGGGTCATTCCCACCACATCCGGCACTTTGCCCTGTAGCACCGGGTTGGCCTTAAACTCCAGGGAGCGGCGTTTGGCCGAAACCTTTACCCAGTCTTCCTCTGCGTTAGCGGTTTGGGTGCTGATACCGAGCTTGTTGTAAATCATCTTCAGGTCATCAAAACTACCTGCGTTCGCCACCGGCATGCTGTCTTTGTTTGGCACCACACGGGCCTGCATCGGCTTGTGCATGGCCAGGTCACGTGCATATGCCTTATCAGCCAGTTCCTTGAACACCGGTGCCGCCACATCGCCACCATACACATTTACACCTCTCGGGCTATCAATGATCACGATACAGCTGTACTTCGGGTTATCTGCCGGAAAGTATCCCGCAAATGAGGTGGAGTATTCCCGCACATAGCGTCCCTCTTTTACCTTTCGGGCTGTACCTGTTTTGCCAGCTATTTTATAGTCACTGCTCAGGATGTTCTTGGCGGTGCCTTCCGCCACTACACCCTCCAGCATGATTTTCAGTTTTTTCAGTGTTTCGTCTGAGCAAATCTTCTCGTTCAGCACGCGTGTCTCAAACGATTGCACCACCTCATCCACCTTGCGGATCTCCTTCACAATGATTGGCTGGATCTTTACCCCGTTGTTTGCCACGGCATTGTAAAAGGCCAGCGTCTGCAAAGGCGAAAGCTTCAGTTCGTACCCGATAGACATGGAGGTAAGCGTTGTGCCGTACCAGTTCTTATCCTGCGGGTCTTTCATGTATGGCCTCGCCTCGCCCTCCATCTGGAAACCAAGCGTGCTGTTTAAACCGAATTTGTTCAGGTACTCGACATAAGCCTGCTGCTCATTGCCGAAATATTTTTCCATCAGTTTGGCCACCCCGATGTTGGATGACTTCTCAAACACCTGCTGCACCGTCAGTTTGCCGTATCCGTTGATCTTGGCATCCGTCATGATGGTGTTTTTGATGCGGTAGCGGCCATCCCCGGTATCAATGGTATCGGTTAGGTTAACCTCCGGCGAGTGCTCAAAAAGCGCCATCATCGAGGCTAGCTTAAAGGTGGAGCCTGGCTCTGTACGCCCCTGGCTACCAACTGCATAGTTATAATCCTCAATGTAACCGCCTTTGGTTTTCCCCAGGTTAGCCAGTGCCTTGATCTCACCAGTCTTCACCTCCATCAGGATCACGGTGCCGTACTCCGCATTTGTTTTCTCAAGCGCCTTGTATAGGGCATTTTCCGCTACGTCCTGCAGGTTGATGTCTAACGTGGTCTTGATATCGTAACCGTGCTGCGGCTTTACCTCGGTGCCGTCGTAGATCGGCTTGCTGCCCCCGGCAATACGCTCAAAAAGCGCTTCCCCGTCTGTTCCGGACAGGTTTCCGTTGAAGCTATACTCCAAGCCAGCCCCGTTCTTATCTTCGTTTATAAAGCCAATGGTACGCTCGGCTAGTATACCGAATGGCTTAAAGCGTTTCTCTACTTTCTCGAAAATCACGCCTCCCCTGTTTTTACCCTCCCGGAAGATCGGCCAGCGGGACATCATTTTCTTGTCCTGGTAATTGATCTGGCGGCTGTGCAGACGGATATACCTTCTGCCGGAATGCCGCGCGTTCTTGATCTTGCGGCGGTAATAATCCTCTGACTTCTCCCCATAAAAGCGCGAGAGGAGCAGCGCCAGCGAGTCTACCCCACTGTTAAACACCTCTGCCTTCGCCACGGTAGGGTCGAAAGCCACGCGGTAAAAAGGCAGCGAGGTGGCCAGTATACTCTCATTATCGGAGAGGATGTTGCCACGGGTAGCATGCACTGGCTTGTAAAAGATGCGGCGCTCCTTGGAGATGCTCTTCCACTTATCGCCATTCAAAAACTGAATATGCACGACCTTATACACGATCGCGCATGCAAACAGGCACACCAACAGGAATACCAGTCTAACCCTGATCAGTATGGACTTCTTAATACTCATCTGCAGGCACTATCACTTGGTAAGGCGGCCTGGAGCTTTCCTCCAAGCCCAGCGGCGCCACGTTACGCGCCACCTCCGATTGCTTACTCGCTTCCATGTACTCCGACTTTAGGGTGGAGTAGTCTGCACGGAGGTCTTCTACCTCCACCTTCACTTTATCAATCTGCCGAATGGTTTTCACGGCAAAATGGGTATTACCGATGTATAAAAGCGTAATGCCCGTCAGAAACAGGACGCGCGGCATGTATTTAAGCGGCACCCCCTCCTCAAACAAGGCATCAACATTGGCGTACTTATCCAGCAGTGCAAACAGACTGAAACCCTTTTTCTTAGGCTTCTGCGGTTCTTCTGCCTCTGGCTTCACGCGTACCGAATTACCCCTCGGCGCGCTCGTTCTTTTTGTAAGTACATTAGAAGCCATACTTGTTTTCTTTAGCTAGTAGTTTGTTTTACTTTCCTTCGCGTTCCTCCTTCTTCTCAGCTACCCTTAGCTTGGCACTCCTGGAGCGGCTGTTCTGCAGCAGCTCCTCTTCTGTTGGCGTTATCGGCTTGCGATGCACGGCCTCCAGCGGCTTTATCTCGTTCCCGAACAGGTCTTTCTCCACCTCTCCGAAGAACTTGCCTTTGGCTATGAAATTCTTCACCAAACGATCCTCGAGCGAGTGATACGAGATCACCGAGAGCCTTCCGCCCGGCTTTAGCACCTCTGCCGCCTGCTCCAGCATCTCCTCCAGCGCCTTCATCTCATCGTTCACCTCAATGCGGAGGGCCTGGAACACCTGGGCCAGGTACTTATTCTCCTTCCCTTTCGGGGTACAGGAGCTGATAGCCTGCTTAAAGTCAGCGATCGTCTCCAGGGGCTGCCGGTTGCGTTTCTCCACCACCGTGCGGGCCAGTGTCTTGGCGTTCTTCACCTCCCCATAGATACCGAAGATGCGATGCAATTGCTCTTCTGAGTAAGACTCCAGCACTTCCTGAGCGGTTACACCTGCATCGGGGTTCATGCGCATGTCAAGGGGCCCGTTAAAGCGGGTCGAAAAACCACGCTCCGGCACATCGAACTGGTGCGACGAAACCCCCAGGTCGGCCAGAATACCGTCCACTTGCTTCACACCGTATAGGCGCAGGTATTTCTTCAGGTCGCGGAAGTTGGCACGCACAAACTGAAAGGTCGACCCCTCCAGCTTCTTCGACTGCTCCTGTGCATCACTATCCTGATCAAAACTATAGAGCTTGCCTGTTGTAAGCTCTTTCAGGATGCGCGCAGAGTGGCCTCCGCCCCCAAACGTCACATCCACGTATATTCCGTCCGGCTTTACAGCCAGCGCCTCTACTGATTCCTCCAGTAATACTGGGCGATGATACTCCATTATACAAGTGGCTCCTCAGCCGGTTTATCCCCCAGGAACTTCTGGGCAAGCTGTGAGAAATTCTGCTGGTCCTTAATCAGGAACTCCTCATACTTATCAGGGTTCCAAATCTCTACACGGTTCCCTAGCCCTACCACAATCGCCTCCTTCTCCAGCTCAGCAAAGCGCGACATGGTTTTGGGCACAATAAAACGACCCGCACCATCCAGCTCTATCTCGGTGTTACCCCGGAAGAAGTTCCGCTGAAAGTGGCGGTACTCCTCGTTGAACTCGTTCAGGCCGGCCACCTTGTCGTAAATCACCTTCCACTCGGCCTTCGGGTATAGAACCAGGCAAGGCTCAAACCCCCTCATCAGCACCACATGATTGCCAGACGCCTCCGGCAGGTTGGCTTTTATCTTTGCAGGTAAAACCAACCTTCCCTTCGGATCGATCTTGCACTCATATTCGCCGGAAAGGAAGTTCATAGGCTTATGGTGGTTTTGTCCGTATAGACTTTGGACTATACAAATGTAGCCAATCAGCAAAATAACGCAACCACAATCTACCACTTTTTACCACTTTGTGGATAAATTATGGTAATCCACACCACTTATCCACATTATCCACACCACCGGCCCCTCATTTTGGGTATAACTAAATTTGCAGCGAATCTTCAAATTCAGTAAAATACGACCCCAATTAAATATAAATATCTGATAATCAAATAATTAATGTTATAGTATAAAAAATAGACTATGTTTTATACTTATCCACCGGGAGAGTGGGGCGAAGTGGCAAAAGTGGGAGAAAGTGGAAGGGATTTAACTAAGGTGGAGGAAGGTGGCAGATGATTTCGTATATTTGTGATGTGAGAAGCATCCTCAGACATATCGTTCTGCTGGCACTAACGCTAAGTGTGGTTATGGGCTCAGTTGGCGTTGCACTAAGCAAACAGCTTTGCCAGGTAACCGGGCTGCAGCCGGCAAGCGCTTCCTCACTGCCGGAAACCTGCTGCGCAGCCCCGGAGAATAAGGAGAGCAAGGACGATTGCTGCCAGGAGCATGTTGCTTACCAAAAACTGGAGCCAGTACCGGAGCAGAAACTGTTTCATTTACAGGTACCCCTGCTGGCACCTGATATCCAGTTACCGGATGCTCTGAAGTATGCCTCAGGTATAAATCCGCACATCCGTGTTTATACTTACACCAACACCTCACCCCCTCTGCACGGCCGACAGCTGCTGCATTTCCTGCACACCCTGATCGTTTAGACCAACTCGGAAACAGACAAGCATGCACAGGCATCATAACCTGGGCCACTTATGCGATTTATTTTATTCTGAGCGAAAACGATTACTTACATGATAAACCTTAGCGGCAATGCAAGGGGCTACATGCTTGCCCTGTTTGCCATATTTTCATTTACCACACTAGCCACCGCCCAACAACTGCAGGGCAAGGTGGTAGATAAACAAAACCCAAGCCTGCCACTTATTGGCGCTAACGTAGTCTGGCTGGGAACCGAAAAAGGTACCGCAACCGACGCCTCGGGTAACTTTACCCTCTCCTGGGCAGATGCCACCACACCGGCTGTTATCGTGACTTACATAGGCTATACCCCGGATACCGTGGAGGTAAGCGGAAAGAGCCAGGTTACACTTAGCCTAAGCCAGGCAAGTGGCCTGAAGGAGGTGGTGATAGAGGGAGAAGTGGAGCGCCACTCTGCCCTTACCCCTACCCAGACCGAGATCATCACAAGCCGCGACCTGGAGAAATCGGCCTGCTGCAACCTGGCGGAGAGCTTCGAGACCAACGCCTCTGTGGAGGTAAGCACCACCGACGCTGTTTCCGGGGCAAAGCAGATCCAGATGCTGGGGTTGGATGGCTCCTACACTTTACTGACCACCGACAACGTGCCTGCGCTGCGCGGCTTGGCCACACCTTACCGGCTCAACTACCTATCCGGCACTTTCATTGAGTCGATCGACATTATCAAAGGTATGGGGTCGGTGCTGAACGGTTATGAGTCCATATCGGGACAAGTGAACGTGACGCTGCGCGACCCGGCCAAGGCGGAGCGCCTGTACCTAAACCTCTATGGCAACAGCCTGGCCAAGTATGACGCCAACCTAAACCTGGCCACCGGTCTTGGAGATAAATGGAGCACCCTGTTGATGCTGCACACCAACCAACTGCACAACCGCGTAGACCGCAACGACGATGGCTTTATGGATCTATCGCTGGGATCACAGTACAACCTGTACAACAAATGGAAGTATGAGCATGGTGCCTGGGTATCGGAGTTTGGGCTGAATGCACTGCAGGAGGAAAGAACCGGCGGACAAACAATGTATGACAAGGACAAACCACAGGCAACCCAGCCATACTACGGCACAGAATCGGAAGTGGACCGGCTGTCTGGCTTTAACAAGACTTCCTATACTTTCCCCGGTAGGCCTTACCAGAGCCTGGGACTCATCACCTCTGCCACACACCACAAGTTCGACTCGCAGTACGGGCTGCGCACCTATAACGGAGAGCAGAACAGTGCCAACGCGCGCCTGATCTTCCAATCTATTATAGGCGACACGCGCCATACGTATAAAACAGGCCTCAGCTATACTTTTGAGGATTACGCGGAAAGCCTTTCTGACTCCTCCTTTAGCCGCACGGAGCGTATCCCGGGTGTTTTTGGCGAATACGTATACAACAACACCGCAAACCTGACGGTAGTGGCGGGGGCCCGGGCAGATTTCCACAACCTCTACGGCACTGTGTTCACGCCAAGGCTCAACCTGAAGTATGATTTCTCCCCGAACACCATCGTGCGCATAGCCACAGGCAAAGGATTCAGGGTAGCCAACCCGATAGCCGAGAACACGGCGGCCCTGGTAAGTGCACGCATATTTGTGGCAGAAGAGGAACTGCAGCCGGAGGAGGCTTGGAACATTGGTGGGTCTTTTACCCACTACTTTGAGGCGGCCGGTCGGCCGGGTGCTTTCGTAACGGATTTTTACCACACCAGCTTTACCAACCAGGCAGTGGCGGATATGTACAGCCAGCCGGGGGCAGTGTTGCTCTACAACCTCGACGGCCGCTCCTACTCCAACAGCTTCCAGGCTGAACTGCAGTATGAGTTGCTGAAGGGCCTGGACGCCAAAGCGGCTTATAAGTACTACGATGTAAAGACAAGCTACAAAGGCGAGTTGCTGCAAAAACCCATGATACCGGAGCACCGCTTCTTCGTGAACCTTGGCTTTGCCACTCCTTTTGATAAGTGGCGCGCCGACCTGACTACCCAGTTCTTCGGCCTGATGCCGCTGGCCCCGGTGGCTCGGCAACCGGAACAACCTGTCCATACTTCCAGGCGCTTTGCCACGGTAAACTCGCAGGTAACGCGGGCCTTTAAGCATTGGGAAGTATACCTGGGAGCCGAGAATCTGCTGAATTACCGTCAGTCTAACCCAATTATTGGCGCAGACGATCCTTTTGGCAGTAACTTTGATGCTAGCATGGTGTGGGGGCCTATAACCGGCCGCGTAGTATATGCCGGTCTCCGATTCAGAATTGATTAACCTTTTATTTCACCATACTTTAAAATCATACATAGATGAAAAAACTACAAGTTCTATTCTTCTCAATGGTGCTGGCCCTGGTAAGCATGGGGGCAAACGCCCAAACCAAGCAGGACGACAAAACGCAGACGGTGCAGATCAAGACTTCGGCTGTGTGCGAGATGTGCAAGAAAACGCTGGAGAAATCCATGGCCTACGAGAAAGGCGTAAAATCCTCTAACCTGGATGTGCAGTCGAAGGTGCTGACAGTGGTGTTTGACAACCGCAAGACAAATTCAGACAATATCCTGAAAGCCGTGACCAAAACCGGTTACGACGCCAACGAACTGACAGCCGATGAGCGTGCCTACAACCGCCTGGACGACTGCTGCAAGAAAGAAGCCGGCGACCACTAAGCGCCTGCCTATCTATTAAGAAGAAAGGGAGCCTTTACAGCTCCCTTTCTTTTTATACCTACAGTCTGAAGATACCCTAGAATTTAAAACCCAGGTGCATCCCGATGGAAAGCACCGGTGTGCCATCCTTGTAATGGAAGTAGGAGATCCGGCCACCGGCCACACCGTTGCGAAGTATACTGAAATCGTTTTCCAGGAAGCCGTGCAGGCCTACGTCAGAGGTTTTAATGTGGGTTACGGAGCCATCTACGGTTCCCTGTCCTTCAGGGTCAGAGTTGATCTCGGCACGGTGTCTAAAGCTTGGCCCTGCCCCCAGCCTGAGCAAAACAATCTCTCCCTGCATCACATCAAAGGCAGCTTCTAAGGAGCCCATGTAAAAGGTGTTCTGGATGGTGTAGATCTGCTTGGAATCGTCGTAGCGTTTGGCGGAAAGCAGGCCCAGGTTCAGGCCAAGGGAAAGCCTGTCGCCGAGGTAGTGGCTAAAGCTATTGCTAAACATCAGGCCTTGGCTGTCGTTTTCGGAGAGCCAGACAAAGTTTACACCCGCCTTCAGGGTGGCAGGTTCTTTACCGGCACCACCGTTCACGAAAGTCTGTGCTGATGCGGTGTACGGCTGGCTCAGCAAAAGTATACTTAAGCAAGCACTCAGGGCAATAGAGGCTACTCTGAATCTCATGGCAGGAAAGGCAAAGGGTTAACAGAAAGTATAAACCTTTAAGCATACGACAGGCCTGCTGTCGCTGTTGCACTTCTCAGCCTCTCAATTTTATACTTCTCAGATTTATACTTTGGTTTTATAAAGCTGCCACCAGGGCAGGTAGGGTTTGTCGTGGTGCTCGTAGTGGTAGCCGAAGAAGTAACAGCTGATAAATGCCCAGAAATGGTTTTTGGCCTGCGTGCCTGATTTATGCGGGTTATCAGCCGGGTGCTCGCCCCGGTGCGGCAGGTAAGTTCCGAAGTAAAAAAGCTGAAAAGTGGCCAGAATTGCCGGCAGCATCCAGAACAGCACCACGTTCTCCAGCGGAAAAATTAGCTTGAGCACATTGAACGTAAGAGCCATCAGCAGGAGCTGCCACCAGGTTATATACTGCTTCAGAAAGCTGAAATACCAGGGCCAGAACGCGCCGTGGTGGTAATCCGGGTCATCATCGGTGGCTACGTGGCGGTGGTGCTGGTGGTGGCGCGGCAGCAGGCGCGGGTACCAGTTGTAGGCAAACAGGAAAGCCGTTACCGTACCAATTGCCCTGTTAAGGCGGGGTTTGCCCGGAGCCGCCACACCGTGCATGGCATCATGGGCCGTAATGAACAGGCCGGTGTACAGGTGCGTTTGCAGCAACACAAAGATGTAGGTCAGCGGCGAAGAGAAGTCTACAGCATAGGACGTGAGCAAGTATACCAGCAGCACAGACCAGCAGACAAGTATAATTGCTGCGATAGCTGTTCCCCGGTAATCGTTTCTTCTTGCTATAGCCATTCTTTTTGTTCTATCATAAGATCGCACTAGGTAGCACGATTATTTCTGAGGTTATTGCCCTGCAGAAACGCACTCCTCTTCTTTACTTCTAAGTCTTAGGTAAAAACAGCCGTTATACTTGTTGCGGAAAACGTGCTACGCCTCTAAAATTTATACTTCAGCAGCTCATCGCGCACCTCTTCCATGAGCCACATGGGGGTTGAGGTGGCCCCGCAAATTCCCACCGTCTGGTCGGCAGAAAACCACTCCTGTTGCAACTGCTCCACCTTCGAGACAAAGTATGTCTCCGGGTTTGTATCCTTGCAGACCTGGTAGAGCACCTTGCCATTGCTCGACTTGGTACCTGAAACGAAGATCACTTTATCGAATCTAGAAGCAAACTTGCGCAGCTCTTTGTCACGGTTCGAGACCTGGCGGCAAATGGTATCGTTGGCATCCACTTCGTAGCCCTGCTCCTCCAGCCTGTTTTTTATACTATAGAAGCTGTTCGTGCTCTTAGTGGTCTGGCTATAAAGGGTTATTTTGGGTGGCAACTCGTGCTGCAGCAGTTCCTCCATACTTTCGAACACTACTGCCTGGTTACTTGTCTGGCCGAGCAGGCCCATCACCTCGGCGTGGCCGTGCTTGCCGTAAATATAGATCTTGTCGCTTTTGTCGTAGGATGTTTTGATGCGGTTCTGCAGTTTCAGCACCACCGGGCAGGAGGCATCCACCAGGGTCAGGTTATTCTGCAGGGCGGTCTGGTACGTTTCCGGTGGCTCCCCGTGGGCACGGATAAGCACCGTCTCGTTGTGCAGCTGCCGCAGCTGCTCATGGTTGATGATGCGCAGGCCCCGCTGCTGCAGGCGCTCCACCTCCACATCGTTGTGCACGATATCTCCGAGGCAATAAAGATACCCCTGCTCATCCAGAATATCCTCGGCCATCTGGATAGCATACACCACTCCGAAGCAAAAGCCGGAGTTATCGTCTATGGTTACGTGCAGGGTGCTCATACATATTCTATACAGCTACAGGGTCATATTGTTTAACGCTTTTCCGCTGCCTAAGTCCCTCATACACAGAAATAGTTAGCAAAAGCATCAGCATAGAGTATAAAGTGTCCTCCACAGGTATGGAAACGATCCGGAGGCCCAGGTTATAGTCGTTATTGTACCACACGATGGGCAGATACGTGAGTACGCCGTTTACAAGCAGGAACGGCACCAGGTGCACGAGGTAAGCCAGGTAAAAGCGCCCCAAATAGCGGGTGCCAAAATACCTGAGATGCACCAGGTGCATCAGCGTTAACAGCATGAAAGTGATGGAAGTATAAACCCGCCCCATGTTAAAGACAGCGATCAGGGGCAGCACCAGCATCAGCAGCACGGCTATTACCTTGGTGTAAGGCTGCAGCAGGTCCTTTGTGATGTAGGCATTCAGCACATCGTAGATAAAAACGCAGGCATAGGGCACCGTGATAAAGAACAGCACCTCCTCCAGCGGCAGGTTGAACAGGTAAACCCCCGTGAGGTACTCCTTGTTAAAGCCCCAGATACCTGCTTTAGTGAAAAGGGCATCCCATACGATAAACAATGCGCCGTTTGCCAGTATGGCCGGGAACAAAGCACCCCAATTTCTATAGAAGGCCACCTTACGGTCGAAAGACAGGAGGAGCGGGAACAGGATGGTGAAAATGTTCAGGTACAGGTAGAGGTACATTCAATTTAATGTATAAAGCGGAATCAACAGTAAATATGAAAACTGATTATGAATAATGCTAAAAGCCCTGCCCAATCGACACTACGCATCACTCCTACCGCCTTATACTTTCAGGGTTAGATGCTGATGCGCCGTAGCTCCTTCTTCTCAGCCTCCGTGCAGTGGTCTTTAGTCAGCAGGAAATCGCGCATGGTGCGGGCAAACTCCGTCGATACGCCTGAGTCCGGGTGGGACTTCAGGCTGCTGATCATCACCTTCTTGTCGCTCTCCAGGTTTGTGCTCAGGTTTAGGTAGCGGGGCACGTAATGCTCCACGGTAAACCTCAGAAAGCGGATCTCCGGGTTGTCCTTATCCAGCTTCACGGCTTCCTCAAAAATGGCGGCTGCTGTCCTGATCTGCTTCAACTTGCTGTAAGGGTTCCAGACGTATTTGGCCATCACCGCCTCAGAGGCGGCTTTGTAAGCCAGCACCACGGGGTCCTTCTCCTCATACTTGCCCATTTTCTTGTTGAAGCGTTCGGCAGCATCTTTGTCTTTGCTCGCCTCCAGGTATTCTGCCCTTAGCTCAGACACGGCGTATACAGCCTTGTTATCGGCCAGGGCTACTTGTATTACAAAAAGTAAAAGTATAAATGGTAATCTCTTAAGCATTTAAATCGCATTAAATCTGTACTTGACGTAGGAACTAAGCAGTAAAGCCAGCTTAGTGTTATCAGGTACTCTTACGCGCTCCTTAAGTATGTGTTTTGCGGGCAGGGCCTGTATCTTGCGGAAAAGCTTGCGGTAATACACGTAGGCCAGGTACACGCCCATGCGTGCCGAGCGCGGTAAGGCCATTATGCCTGCATAGGCATAATTGAAATCCTTCAGGATGTCTTGCTCTATCTCCGCCTTGCATTCGTTGCTGAACTTGCGGTACTCCACCTTCGGGAAGTATACCCTGCCCCGCTCCTTGTAGTCGCTTTTCATGTCGCGCAGGAAGTTTACTTTCTGGAAAGCCGCTCCCAGGCTGCGCGCCGGCTTCTCCAGCCGCTTAAACATCTCCTCATCCCCCTCACAGAACACTTTCAGGCACATCAGCCCCACCACCTCCGCAGAGCCATAGATGTACTCATCGTACAGCGAGCGGTCGTACACATGGTCGTCCAGGTCCATTGCCATACTTTTCAGGAAGGCATCAATATATTTTTTGTCGATGCCATACTTATTCACCACACACTGAAAGGCGTTTAGCACCGGGTTTAGGCTCAGCTTCTGGTCGATAGCCTGATACGTATGCTTCTCGAACCTGGCGAGCAGCTTGCGTTTATCATGGTCATGAAAGGTATCCACGATCTCGTCGGCGCAGCGCACAAAGCCATAGATGGCATAAATGGGCATGTGCAACTTCTTGTCCAGGGTTTTGATGCCAAGCGTGAAAGAGGTGCTGTACGCCTGGGTAATGACTTTGCTGCACTGCATGCAGGTATCGTTGAAAAGCTGCTCCATACGCATTCGGGTTTTGGTTTATTATACGTTTACAGCCACTGGCGGTGCATACTCCCTCTCGATCTCCTTCGCTACCACCTGCCCCGAAATAAGCGAAGGCGGTACGCCTGGCCCGGGCACGGTAAGCTGCCCGGTATAGTATAGGTTCCTGACTTTCCTGCTCTTCAGACTTGGTTTCAGGATGGCTGTCTGCAAAAGCGTATTGGCCAAACCGTAGGCATTGCCTTTAAAAGCATTATAGTCCTGTATAAAATCTTTGTGCGCGTAGCTGCGCTTGTAGATGATGTGGCTCCGGATATCCTGCTTCGTCAGGCGCTCCAGGCGGTCCATCACCAGGTTAAAGTATTTCTCGCGCAGTTCCTCCGTGTCCTGCAGGCCCGGGGCCACCGGTATAAGTATAAACAGGTTCTCACAGCCCTCCGGCGCTACGCCCGGGTCGGTTACCGATGGTGCCGAAACGTAGAACAGCGGTTTTTTAGGCCATTGGGGGTGAGTATAGATCTCCTGCGCGTGCGGCCCGAAGTCCTCATCGAAAAACAGGTTGTGGTGCCGCAGGTTTTTCAGGCGCTTGTCTAGGCCGAGGTAAAACAGCAGCGAGGATGGGGCCATCACGCGGGTGTCCCAATAGCTGTCAGTGTAGCTTTGGCTGGCCTTTGGCAGGAGCTCCTTCTCCACGTGGTGGTAATCAGCACTGGCCACTACAACCTCCGCCTCAAACGTGCCTGTCTCCGTCTGCACATGCGATACGCTTCCCTCCTGCACCTGCAGCCGCTGCACATTCTGGTTATACAGAAACTTTACACCTTTCTCCTCGGCCAGCCGCACCATCCCCTCCACAATCTTGTACATGCCTCCCACCGGGTACCAGGTGCCCAGGCTGATATCGGCATAATTCATCAAACTATAAAGTGCGGGGGTGTTGCGGGGCAGCGCCCCCAGGAAAAGGATCGGGAACTCCATCAGCTTGATGATCTTCTCGTGCCGGAAGAAACGGCGGACATGCTTGTGGAACGACTGAAACACATCCATCCGCAGAACATCCAGCAGCAGCCGGGGGCTCATAAACTCTGCCAGGGAACGGCTGGGCTTGTAAACAAGCTGGTTGATGCCTACCTCATACTTATAGGCAGCCTGCTCCAAGAAGCGGTCCAGTTGAGCGGCACTGCCCTTCTCCATACGCTCGAAGAGCGCGCGAAGCTCAGGCATCCGGGCGGGCACATCCATAAAGTCATCCTCGCCGAACACCACCGTATAGGATGGGTCCAGGCGAAGGAGATCATAATAGTCGGCTGTTGATTTTCCGAACCTGTTAAAGTATGACTCGAACACATCAGGCATCCAGTACCAACTGGGGCCCATGTCAAACGTGAAGCCATCGGCTGTGAAGCTGCGGGCGCGGCCTCCGGGGCTGCTGTTCTTCTCCAGCACCATAACCTCATAGCCTTTGTCAGCCAGGCAGGTGGCCGCAGAGAGCCCCGAGAATCCGGAACCGATAACTATCACACGTTTTGCAGCCATACTTTATAAGGGTGTTTTTTAAGCGTCCTGCTTGTATACTTTCAGCACCTGCTTCAGCTCCTTGCGCGCAATGTGGATGCGGTTCTTCACGGTGCCGATCGGTATCTGTAGTTTTTCAGCTATCTCGAGGTACTTATAACCTACATAATACATCATAAATGGCGTGCGATGCTCCTCACTCAGGTTCTCGATGGCTTTATTGATATCGTTCATGACGAAAGTTGCCGTGCCTTTGTTCTGCGTCACGTAGCTTTCGTCGGTATTGAGGTATTGCAGGTATTCCGAACTGTCGATATTGCTGCTGCGGCGGGTCACCTTATTGTAGTTATTAATAAAGGTGTTGCGCATAATGGTATAAAGCCAGGCCTTTAGGTTTGTGCCGGCTTTAAATTTATCACGGTTCGTCAGGGCCTTTAGCATAGTTTCCTGCACCAGATCTTTGGCATCATCCAAGTCACGGGTCAGGTTCATGGCCGCCGGCCGTAGCGTTTGCGCTACATTCTGTACGAGGGTATTGAATTCCAGAGCAGTCATCTTGTTTAATGTTTTATGGTTTAACCATAAACAAATATACGACACAGTCAGGAATAAAAATATGTTTGTGTAATTTAATTTTGCTTTACATTAAACAAATTCGACAAACACACCAATATAACCTGTGTATGTACATATTTTTTAGGTGAACGACATTAAACAGAAAGGCCGCTGCCCCTTATAAACGAAAGAGGCAGCGGCCCGGATTGCGGATTGCACAAAAAATTATTGCATAGTGGCAATAAGCTCTCTCATACAGCTGAAGCGCTGCACGTTTTGCGGAAAAACCAGCCCCTCTTGCTGCACCTGATAGCCATATACATAGATAGTGCAACCTGAGAACCGCTCCGCAAGCTTGTTGAGGTACCCCTGCACCTGCTCCCGCTCCGGCGTGGATGTGAGAACCGTGCACAGGTACTGCGCCTTAAACTGCT
Source organism: Pontibacter anaerobius (assembly GCF_026241195.1). GTDB lineage: Bacteria > Bacteroidota > Bacteroidia > Cytophagales > Hymenobacteraceae > Pontibacter > Pontibacter anaerobius. The sequence goes on along the minus strand of NZ_JAPFQO010000006.1, from coordinate 99,950 downwards.
CATAGGTCAACTCCAGGTCTTTGAAAGGCAGGTGCTGCCCCATGTATACCACGCGCTTATTATAGGAGCGCAGAATGTAATGCATGTACAGCAGCGCCAGCTCATGCAGCTCTCCTTCAGGCAGATATAAAATGTATACAGGGTCATCCTCTTTCCAGCGCGCTGTTTGCCCATCTATAGCGACCAAAAGTTTCTGCCGGATAAGGTTGCTCACGAAATGCTCGTGTGCCGGGGTGATGTTGCCCGTCTGCCAAAGCACGCCGATCTTGTTGAGAAAAGGGTAAACCACCTCCTGCATGGTTTCCTGGAAACCCATCTGCAGGGTGGCTGTAGAGAGGGCACGGTCAAACTTAAACTCGTCCATGTCCACCATCGCCGTTACAAGTGCACTTACATGGTGCGAGCAGGCACAGGGCCGCTCACAGAGTTGCTGCACCGTTTCCAGTAGCTGCCCCCGCTCCATCTGTGCTATTTTGGAGATCTTATAGCCGCTCTCGTTCAGCAGCGAGATGTTGAGTAGCTCCTTCAAGTCTGCATCGTCGTAGTAACGGATGTTGGTCTCGGTGCGCCTGGGGTTCAGGATGCCGTAGCGCTGCTCCCATATCCTGATGGTGTGCGCCTTGATGCCTGACAAATGTTCGAGTTCTTTAATGGTGTACTGAGCCACGTTTCTCCTGTTCCTGTTTCTTCAAAATTTGATAGGCTGACCTGAAATACCGGGGTGATACCCACAGCATCCCAAACGACTCAGAGCCATACTTCCCATGCACCTTGTGGTGCACCTTGTGCGCCATGTTCAAGGCTTTCAGGTAAACATTAGACGTTTTCCCAAATAACTTTAACCGTCTGTGGATGAACACATCATGTATCACAAAGTAGGCAATGCCATATAAAGTGATACCGGCGCCAATCCAGAACCTGTAGTCTAAGGGCTCGCTGCCAAGGATGAAAAACAACATTGCCAGCAGGCCATAATAGGCAAAAAACAGGTCATTCAGCTCAAAGGCGTGCTTATGGTGCGTGTGGTGCGACTTATGCAGAAACCAAAGGAAGCCGTGCAGCACATACTTGTGCATGAGCCACGCTACGCCTTCCATCACCACAAAAGTCAAGAGTATGATTCCGATGCCTGTCAGCATACCCACAAAACAGCAAGTTTAAGGAATAGTTTAAAATATTAAACAGGTATTTACCACTTTATTCGTTCTTTGTTGAGGAAAGCCGCTATGCCGCGCTGGCAATCCTCACTGCCTCGGGCCACAGCGTTCATCTCAGCCGCATATTGCAGGCCTTCCTCCAGGGTCATGCCCTGCACACGGGCGATCATCTCCTTGGTTACCTCCATACTTTGCTTCGAGTTTTCGGCACACAGTTTCTGTGCGAAGGCGAACACGCGCTCCTCCAGTTCCTCGGCAGGCACAATGTAGTTCACCAACCCGTAGCGCTCCGCTTCCTCCGCCCCAATGAGGTCTCCGGTGAGCAGCAATTGCTTGGCACGCGCCTCCCCTATTTTGCGTAGCAGGAATACTTTTACAATGGCAGGTATAAAGCCGATTTTCACCTCGGTATAGCCAAACTTAGCCTCCGGCACCGTGAAGCCAAAGTCGCAGATGGCGGCCAGTCCGCAGCCGCCCGCTATGGCGTGGCCGTGTACCTGGGCAATCACCACTTTCTTCAAAGTATAGATCATCCGGAAGAGCTCCATCAGGTGGGTTGAGTCGAGCAGGTTCTCGTGGTAATCGTTCTCCTGCAGGCGCTGGATGTATTCCAGGTCGGCTCCGGCACAGAACACTTTTCCCTCGGCGCGAAGTATGATCACCTTGCAGGCATCATCATCCTCGGCAATAGCAAAGGCACGCTTCAGCTCGGTCACCACTTCAAAATTCAGGGCGTTACGTTTTTCGGCCCGGGCCAGCGTGATGTATCCCACCCGGTCTTTTACCTCGTAGTGCACAAATTCCATCGTCAGCCTTTCGGCCGTATTTGTCATTTCGGTCATGATTTCTCGTCTTATATATAAGTAAAGCTCAAAGTAAAGCCTTGTATTCAAATATACGGAAGTATGGAAGCAACGCTGCATAAATCCCGCCTCCCTCGCAAGTATAAAAATTTATGCGGTCTCCCCACAAGTTTTGCCACAGCAAGTCTCCTGCCAACCTTCTAAAAGTATAAGCGTTTATAAAATAAATTTGCTAACGAACGTTAGGTTGCTTATATTTGTTGAATAAGTATGGAAGCAATATTGAGCAGAAAAGAACAAATCGAACGAACAGCCACCGCCCTTTTTAAAACCAAGGGATATTCGGCTACTTCGATGCGTGACTTGGCCACTGCGCTTGGTATAGAGGCTGCCAGTATTTACTCGCACATTAAGTCTAAAGAGGAGATACTGCAGCGGGTATGCTTTAGAATGGCACAGGAGTTTTTTGAAGCCATCGATGCGGCCGAGGAAGCAGGTGGCTCTGCCACCGACAGGCTAAAGCGCGCCATTGCAGCCCATGTGCAGGTATTGACGCATAACAAAGAAGCCTCAGCGGTTTTTCTGCACGAGTGGCGCCACCTAAGCGAGCCCTTGCTTGGCACGTACCTGGCTTTGCGCGACAAGTATGAGGCCCGCTTCCGGGAGATTATCCGGGCAGGCGTGAAGAATGGCGAGTTTGCCGTGCCCGACGAGAAATTCGCTGCCCTGACCATACTTTCCGGACTCAACTGGACCCATACCTGGTACAAACCAGAAGGAAAGATGACTCCGGCTGAGATTGCTGAGAACCTTTCGGAGATGCTATTAAATGGCCTGAGCACCAAAAAACAGGCTTTACACGATACTTACTCTCACCTTAACACAATCTAAACTATCTAACCTGCCGGACTGGTAACACAGTCCGGCACCTTTTACTGAACCTTAAAACTATAAATATTATGTACGGAGGAGGAAACGTTTTTGAGGCTACTAAATTCGATGACCTGCAGACTGAAGATCCTGCTAAACTGGCCGAGTTTGAGGCACGCATCGCACGCGGCGAAAAAATAGAACCGACAGACTGGATGCCAGAACTGTACCGCAAGCAGTTGATTCGAATGATCGAGCAGCATGCGCATTCTGAAATTATCGGAGCACTGCCGGAAGGTACCTGGATTACACGCGCCCCTGGTTTCCGCCGTAAGATGGCGCAAATGGCTAAGGTGCAGGACGAGGTAGGCCACGCACAGCTTTTATACTCTGCCGCTGAAACATTAGGTAAATCGCGTGAGCAGATGCTGACCGACCTGATCAACGGTAAGTCCAAGTATTCCAACGTATTTAATTACCCTGCCTTTACCTGGGCAGACTCCAATATTATCTCCTGGCTGATTGACGCGGGTGCTATTGTAAACCAGATGGCCAACGCCAAGGGTTCTTATGGCCCTTACTCACGTGCCTTGGAGCGTATCTGCGCCGAGGAGGCTTTCCACCTGAAGTATGGCCACGATGCCGTGGTGCACATGGCAACAGGTACACCAAAGCAGCGCGAAATGATCCAGGCGGCTCTTAACCGCTGGTGGCCTCCGATCATGACCTTCTTCGGACCTTCTGACAAAATGAGCACGCACACCGAAACGCTGATGCGCTGGAAAGTGAAGATGGCTTCTAACGACGAATGCCGTCAGCAGTTCCTGGACATGTACGTGCCGAAGATTTGGGAGCTTGGCCTGACAGTTCCGGATCCTAAGTTGAAGAAAAACCAGGAAACAGGCCAGTGGGAATACACCGAGCCGGATTGGGATGAGTTTAAGCGCGTAATTAACGGCGATGGCCCGTGTAACACCGAGCGCCTTGCCGTACGCCGCACTGCCGAAGAGCGCGGTGCCTGGGTACGCAGAGCCCTGCTTAATCCGAAAGCAAAATATGTGAAGCCGTTAGCCTAACACTAAAACTATGAGCTTAAAGTCACTTGACCCGAGAGTAACACGACTGAATTTGCCTGAAGGCGATGTTCCTGCCATGGAGCCAAAACCAGAGCTGGATCAGTTTGAAACATATGAGGCCTTCCATCAAAAGAAAGAAGGTGCTGCCCATACTTATGTTGGACCAGTGCATGCCCCTAACGAGGATGTAGCATTCCTGTTTGCCAAAGAGCAGTATAGCCGCCGCTTTCCTTGTGTTGGTTTGTGGATAATTCGCACTGAGAACATACAGGTAACGCCTTACGCCAACGACGGTGAGAATGTGTATGATATGATACGCATTGAGGAGCCTGCGGAGCGCAGTGAACAACCGGAGCCTTATGAGATTTTCCACCTGAAGAAGCGTGGTAAGGCACATGCTCATGCTGGCCGTGTGATGGCAACATCATACTTAGAAGCACTGCAGGAGGCCAAAAAATCTTTCGGCGAGAAAGGTCCTATTGTAAACGTGTGGGTGGCAAAATCGAAAGATGTGCTGCAGTCTGCGGAGGAAGACAAGGACATGTGGACCACCATTCCGGAAAAGAAGTACCGCGAAGCCATTGCCTACAAAGTAATGGACAAGATCACGAAGTATAAAGAAGAGAATAAACCTACAACTGCCCAATAATGAACGAGCAAGCGATTAAAGACCTGTTATACAAACTGGCTGACGACCAGCTTATACTTGGCCACCGCAACTCCGAGTGGACCGGTTTCGGCCCGATACTGGAGGAGGACATTGCTTTCTCGTCAATGGCGCAGGATAAGATCGGCCACAGCCTGGCATTTTATACTTTGCTGCAGGAGCTTGGCGAAGCTGACCCGGACACGGTTGCCTTTACCCGCAATGCCAACCAGTTCCACAACAGCCAGTTGGTAGAGCTGCCAAACGGCGAGTATGACTTCAGCCTGATCCGTCACTTTATGTACGACAATGCTGAGATCATCCGCTTTGAGATGCTGAGCCAGTCAAGCTATGAGCCGATTGCCAAAGTGGCTACCAAGCTGAAAGGCGAAGTAAAATACCACGTGCTGCATGCCAACACCTGGATCAAAAACCTTGGCTCATCTACAGAAGAGGCTATACTTCGTCTGCAATCAGCTCTCAATGAGGCTCTGCCTTACGCGCTGGGCATGTTTGAGAAATCGAAGTATGAGCAGGAGTTGATCGATGCTGGCGTATATGCTGGTGAGGAAGCTGTAAAAGCAGAGTGGCTGAAGCGCATACAGGTAGTACTGGAAAAGACAGATCTGAAGCTGCCAGACCTTACAAGTATAAATCCAAAGTTTGGCGGACGCTACGGAGAACACACAGAGTACCTGCAACCCCTGCTGGACGAGATGGCCGAAGTATTTAAAATTGACCCTACTGCTGAGTGGTAGTAGTTTAGTTGTTAGTTATCCTTTATTTGGTTTCATGATAAACTAGCAACTGATAACTACTGACAAATAACCAATTATGAACCTGACCAATGAAAACATATTAACCCTGCTGGAGGAGGTAAAAGACCCTGAGATACCGGTATTGTCGCTGGTGGATCTGGGGGTGATTACGGGTGTGGAGATATCGGAAGATGATCACGTGACCGTAAACATGACCCCTACCTTTGCCGGTTGCCCTGCCATGGACTACATGAAAAAGGACGTGGAGCGCACACTTGAAAAGCACGGCATCAGCAACTATACGGTTAATATGACCTTCGATAAGCCCTGGGATAGTAACAAACTATCTGAAAAGGGTCGTCAGCATCTGAAAGAATTTGGTCTGGCACCTCCACCAAAGTATGATGTGATTCTGGACCTAGATATTCTGGAGCATGTAGCCTGCCCTTATTGCGACAGCGAGAACACCACGCTCCGCACACCTTTCGGCCCAACGCTTTGCCGCTCCATGCACTACTGCAACGATTGCAAGCAAATGTTTGAGCAGTTTAAGCCTCTGTAAAGTATAAAAACGAAGCGCCTGCTATACTCAGCAGGCGCTTCGTTTTTATACTTTACTTATCACCCAAATACATACCACAACCCTTAAAATTGATACCTTTGGCTGTTACCCGCACCAGGTACGGCGACACTTTACCTGACATCGTATCCTCACAGGGTTGCTTAATTATCTCCACCTCTAACTTTCCAGCCTCGGTTGTGGCGCTGTAGGTTGTTTTGTTGCCCTCTGTAACCGGATCAGGCACTGGCGTCTCCAAAGCTATACTTTCAGAAGGCAAGGTCCTGAAGTTCATACTTTCCTCCAGGTCAATTTCCAGCGACCATCCCGGTTCATTTCCGGTAGCCACGAAATCAACCCCAAGCTCCCTTTTTTTGCTCCACAAGGCTGGGTTTTCTTCAGGCTGTGCGGTGTCTCTTTTTAACCGGTACATGGGTGCCAGTGCCGTGGTAATGGGTTTACCCTCCCGGTCCAGCATGTTTAGCTCGCCGTTCGGAGCGAGTTCGAAACTGGTGGGAGATCGCGTATCAGAAGACTCAAGTTCTAGTTTTCCCTTGCTAAGGCGCCAGGTGCCACCTCTTGTATAGGGCTGTACATCGCGGTCCTGGTAAATCATGGTTTCTTCAAACCTGTTGTCAGCGCTCAGGCTTAGGTTGTAGTTGATACCCGGGCAATCGGCACAGGGTATAACGCCACGCCAGGTTCCCACAACAGCGGCAGGCGCTATTGTTTTGCCCACATCCACAGGTTCTGTTGCTACTTCCGCACCCGGACTTGTGGTGCAGCCACTGCCACATAGCATAACTCCCATCAACAGTGCAGTAAAAACTCTTTTCATCATGCTAAAGCTTACGCACAAAGTATAAAGCTGTTTTTCAGGGACAACATTCCTAAAACAAGAGCGCCTTGCAGTTTATGCAAGGCGCTCCGTCTACAAAAGTATGTTAGTCTTATCTACACTTTCGCCATTTCATCTTTTACGAAATCTACCAGGCTCTTAATATAGTCTGAGCTAAAATCAAACTTGATACCGGCGGCCTCATACACTTCGCCGATAGAAACTGTGTAGCCCAGGCTCAGCGCACGCTTGTAAGAGGCCAAACCTTCAGATGGGTTCTCCTTATAGTTCTTCCAGACGGCAATGGCACCAAGTTGCGCCATGGCATACTCAATGTAATAGAACGGCACCTCGTAAATGTGCAGCTGCTTCTGCCACATAAACGGCTTATACTTCTCCAACCCCTCCCAGTTCACTAACTTGTGGTTAAAGGTGTTGAAGATACTGAGCCACTCCTGGTGGCGCTGCTCCTGTGTCTGCTCTGGGTGCTCATAGATCCAATGCTGGAATTTATCCACTGTGGCAACCCACGGGAAAGTTTCCAGGACACTTTCCAGGTGCGTCTTCTTGGCACGCTTCAGTTCGTCCTCATCCTCAAAGAAAGTATCCCAATAGTCCATCGAGATCAGCTCCATCGACATAGAGGCCAGCTCAGCCACCTCTGACGGTGGGTGCTTGAAAGAGTTCAGCCACAGGTCGCGCGTCAGGAAGGAATGTACCGCGTGGCCGCCTTCGTGCAGCATGGTGATAACGTCACGGAGGCTGGAGGTGGCATTCATGAAGATGAACGGCACGCCGATCTCATCCAGCGGGTAGTTATAACCGCCCGGCGCTTTGCCTTTTCGTGACTCCAGATCCAGATGGCCCATTTCGCGCATGGTGGCCAGGCAGTCGCCCAGGTAGGTATCCAGTTTGTAAAATACCTGCACCGTCTTTTCCAACAGCTCGTCACCCGACTTAAACGGTTCCAGCGGCTTCTTCCCGGTTGGGTCTACGTCAAGGTCCCAGGGGCGCAGTTGCGCTACACCAAGTTGATCCTTGCGCTCCTCATCCAGTTTTGTAAGGAGAGGAACAATGGTCTCCTCGATAGAAGTATGGAAATCGAAGCAATCCTGCGGGGTATAATCGAAACGGCCCATGGCGGCAAACATGTAGTCGCGGAAATTTTCGAAATCAGCGTTTGTGGCCACCTTATGGCGCAGTTTCAGCAAACCATCGAACAGTTCATCCAGCTTTTCGCGGTCCTGGAAACGGCGCTCCTGCACCACGCGCCATGCCTCCTCGCGCACGGCTCTGTCGGTACGCTTTAGGCGGTCAGCGGCGCGCTGCAGCGTCATTTCCTCCCCATCCAGCGTTACCGTCATAGCACCAGTTACGGCCGCATATTGCTGCTGTTTGGTGCTGATCTCGGTTTGCAGCGGAATGTTTTCTTCCCGGAAAATTTCCAACGCACGCTCCACTCCTCGAAGATAGATTTTATACTTTTCCTTGTCCAGGCCAGCTACGTACGGAGAGTGCATCAGCTTCAGGTTCAGCTCGTGGTCCAGCGGCGCAATGTTAGGCTCTATCTCTGAGATAAAATACTGAAAAGCCTGTGTGGTTTCCTCATTTTGGGTATCACAGGTCATCCGGATGTAGCGCCAGCCAAGATCCTCAGAAAGCACGCTCTCCAGTTCACTTCGGTCCCGCATCCACTTCTCCAGCTCTTCCACACCACCGATATGGCGGGTCTTCAGTTCTTCAAAGTATGGCTTTATGGTTTCCCACTGCTCCACCTTAAAGTCTTCGGAGAGATAAGTGCGGGGCATGCGTTCTGGAATCGTCAGGTTAGTTGTTTGTTGTATTGTCATTATAGCAATGTATATTTCGGAAGTACAATATAGGCACTTCTTATGAAAGTACAAAAAAAAGAGCTGCGCCATAAGAAATTCTTCAGGCGCAGCTCTTTTATACGTTTTTTATGTCTTAACCGATCTCAATCACCACATTTGATGTTAAAGGATGCCCCACACAGTTAAGGGTGTAGCCTTCTTCCATCTCGGCATCAGAAAGGCCCTCCCGCTCATCCAGGTGCACTTTTCCGCTCAGGCACTTACCACGGCAAGCGGTGCAAAGCCCAGCTTGGCAAGAGTAGGGCAAGTCAATATCCTGCTCCAGAGCCGCTTCCAGTATCGTCTGGTCAGGCTCTACCACAAAGCTGTACTCTGATCCTTCATAAATGACTGTTACCGTCTGGGTCGTGATTTCCCCGTCGTCCTCTGAAGAAAGCACAGCGCCATGCTGCGACTCCTGCTGCTGTTTATCCAGCAGTTTGTTGCTCACAAAGCTCTCCCTGAAAATGCGGTCTGACGGCACATGCAGTACATCCAGCGCATGCCGCACCTCTTCCATCATACCCTCCGGACCACACATGTAGTATACGGCATCCGATACTTTGGCTAATTGCAGTCGCTCCAGGATCTTGATGATCATGCTCTGGTTCATGCGGCCGCGGTGGTCGCAGGCCTCCTGCGGCTGGCTGAAAATATACTCCACGTGCAGGCGTCCCTCGTGTTGCGCCTCCAGTTCCTGCAGTTGTGCTTTAAAAATCACAGATTCCTCGTCTCGGTTACCGTAAAGCAAGGTTACTTTACTATTCGGCTCCTCGCGCAGCACCGCCTTAAGTATAGACATGAGGGGCGTGATGCCGCTACCGGCACCGAACAGCAGCACCTGCCGCTGGTTGGTAGGGGCACAGGTAAGGCAGAAGTTACCGATCGGCTCCATCACCTTAACCTCCTGCCCTACCTGCAGGTTATCCAGCAGGTAATTCGACATCAGGCCAGCCTCCACGCGCTTTACCGTTACCGACAGGCGCGGCGCTTCGTGCGGGGTGCTACTGAGGGAATACGAGCGGCGTATTTCCTTGCCCTCTATCGGCAAAATAAGCGTCAGGAATTGCCCGGGCTTATAGTCTATTGCTTGTTTTTCAGGGTGTTCAAAGTGTATGGTGGCAGCATCTGCCGTTTCACGGGTAATTTCTACAACCTTTAGGTTAAGATAAGGGTTACTCATGTTTTTATGCTTTTGCTCTGATTAGTCTAGGTCTAAAACTTATTTCAATTCTGAAAGTTACGACAATCCCTCCTGTTCTGGGAAAGTATCGTATAAATTTTGAGATACCAGCCTCAGGTACACAATAAAAAATTTGAATATTAGTTGTAAAATATATTAAAAAAAAGCTGAACTTTACCGAACGTTGCATAGGCTACGGTACTTTTACCAAACAGCCTTGCGCCTGTATTGAACGCGATCTTTCTTTAACATGAAAACAACCCCATGCTGTACAAATTAACTCTAAAAAACTGTGAAAAAACTGTAGTTGTAGATGACACTACGTACGATTACATCCAAAACAATGCGTATCTGCAACAAATTGAATTTCTGAAGCACCTGCGCATCCACTCCAACGGCTACGCCTTCTTTCAGAAGAACTGGCCTCTCAAAAACGGCAAGTACCGGAACGAGACTATTTACCTGCACAAAATGATCGGGGAGCAGATGCTGGCTAAGCCTGAGAGCGACCTGAAACTATACGTGCACTTTAAGAACGGTAACAAACTGGACTGTCGGCGCGAGAACCTGGAGTGGGCCCCTCTTTGCAAAATTGTTCGCAACACGACTAAAACAGAGAATAAGCTTGGTGTGCGCGGGGTACATAAAGAGGCACAGAAGTATCGTGCCATTATCCACCACAATAAGCAGCGCATTAACCTGGGCACCTTCGAAACCCTGCAGGAGGCCGCCTTGGCCTACAGCAAAAAGTCTGAAGAGCTTTTCGGTAAGACTAAAAGCCTTAAGACCTTTTCCAAGGTTTTAGAGGAGGAAGAGGCTGCGCCTTTAAACTAATTTCTGCTTAACTTGCACATTGGGTAACCTAATACGTACCCATTGTGCAAGCTTATGAACAATACTCCAAACCTAAGCAACCTTCTTAGCAGGCACTGCCATGCCTTCGCCCCCGTACTGGACGCTGACCTGAACGCTGATTGCGTGTGTACGCTGGATTTCTCCGAAAAGAACCAGTTGCTGCAAAACACCAACCTTCAGAATACTGATGCATTTAATGAAGCCGTTGAACAGATGCTGCAGGAGCGCAATGCCACAACCGGCGTAGGCGGCTACCTGGAAAACCGCTTTATCTACCGCCGCAGCCGCCACTTTGACGTGCAGGCCGAAAGCCGTGACCTGCACCTGGGTGTAGATGTATGGCTGCCCGCCGGAACAGCGGTGTTTACCCCGCTCGACGCCATCGTGCACAGCTTTAGAGACAACGATAACTTTGGTGATTACGGCCCAACTATTATTCTACAGCATGAGTTGGAGGGCGTCACATTTTATACTTTATATGGGCACCTGACCCGTTCCTCGCTTCAGGGCCTGCAGGAAGGTCAGCATTTTGCCAAAGGCCGCAAAATTGCAGAAGTCGGCCCTTACCCCGAAAACGGCCATTGGCCGCCGCACCTACACTTCCAGGTCATCTGCTCCATGGAGGGCAAGTATGGTGATTTTCCGGGTGTAGCTACCCTGGCGGAGCGTGCTAAGTATGAGCAGCTTTGCCCTAACCCAAACCTGATCCTGCAGTGCCGTCACCTGTAGCCACTTTGCAAATCCGCCTCATTTTATTGTAAATTGCAAGTTTACAGGCGTTGTCGCGTCAACCTGCAGCGCCTATTTTTTCACCCAAAACCAATAGTAACAAGATGGAATTGGACATAGATTCTATGCGCGAAATGGTCGTGAACTTTGCTGTGCTGTATGGCATAAAGCTTTTAGTGGCCATTTTCATTCTGGTGATCGGCACCTGGATCATTACACGGCTAAACAAACTGGTAAAGAGCCTGATGCTTCGTAAAGGCGTGGACGAATCGCTGCGGCCGTTCCTGAGTAGTATCGTTAACATTTCGCTGTGGGTGTTGCTGATTGTGCTGGTGATTGCGCAATTAGGTGTTGAGATGACCTCTTTCATTGCTGTGTTGGGCTCTGCCGGTCTGGCCATTGGCCTGGCCCTACAGGGAAGCCTCTCCAACTTTGCGGGCGGAGTACTTATACTTACCATCAAGCCATTCCGGGTTGGCGATTATATTGAGGCACAGGGCCAGGGAGGTACCGTGCAACTCATCAACATCTTTAATACCGTTCTGAAAACAGCTGACAACAAAACCATCTACATGCCGAACGGCCCGCTGGCCTCCACCGTGGTTGTGAACTACTCTGTAGAGGCAACGCGGCGGGTGGAGCTGCTTTTTACCGTTTCTGTAAACAACGACATTGGAAAAGTGCGCCAGCTGCTTCAGGAACTGATAGCGCAGGATGAGCGTGTGCTGCAGGAGCCTGCGCCTGCTATAGTTGTCACAAACTTTGCGGAGCACGCCATCACAATCAGCACCCGCATCTGGTGCAAGCGAGAGGACTTCTGGAGCCTGTTCTGGGACATGAATGAACGCGCCAAAGCTGCCTTCGAAAAAAATGGCATTGCCATGCCAGTGCCACGCCGTGAAGTGCTTTCACAACCAAACGGTAGGGCGACAAATGCAGAGATCGGGGCTTAACACTAGATTCAAAGTATAAAAAAGAGCGGCGCTTAACCTGGCTGGGTTAGGCGCCGCTCTTTTTTAATCAGGCTCTTGAGTGACTCCTGAAATCAATCAAACTTAATCGCTTTCACTGGTTTGATGCGGGCAATCATGGCGGCAGGTATAAGTATGGCCAGCATAGTCAACACCAGGGTAAGGGCATTCAGAATAAGAATCATCCCAAAGTTCCAACTGATCGGCACGCGGTCCATGTAGTAGTTTTCTGGGTCCAGCGGAATCAGTTCGAAATAGTATTGTAAGGCACAGAAACCGATTCCGATAAGGTTACCCCACAGCATTCCTTTGAGCGTCAGTTTTAGCCCCCGGAAATAGAAAACCTGACGGATCTGCGCATCCGTGGCTCCTACGGCTTTCAGAACACCAATCATGTTGATCCGCTCAATAATCATGATAAACACCGTGGAAACCATGTTAAAAGTAGCCACAAAGATGATCAGCACCAGGAAAATCACCACGTTCTTCTGCAGCAGTTTCAGCCAGTCGAAAAGCTGGGCGTGGCGGTCGGTTATCTTCTCCAACTGCAGGTCATAATTCATACTTTCGAACACCAGCTCTGCCGCCTGGTCTATCTGCTCAAAATCCTTTAGCACCACTTCCACGCCCCCTACCAACGTATCGGGCCAGTTGTTGAGCTCACGGATCAGCTTTATGTCGCCGAGTACGAATACTTCATCAAACTCCTCCAGACCAGTGTTGTATATTCCGCTTACCTTCAGTTTTCGGGCGCGTGGCGGGTTTTGTATAAAGTAAAAGATGGCCTCGTCGCCCACTTTAAGGTGCAGTTTATTCGCAATCGCCTGACTCAGGAGTACGTCTTTCGAGGAGGCAGAATCCGTAAACGCCATTAGTTCTCCGCCTTCCAGGTTCTGCTCCATCGCACTGAGGTCGTAGTTCTCCCCCACGCCCTTCACCACCACGCCCAGCACCTCATCCTCGGTTTTAATGATCGCGGTTTTGCGGGCAAAGGACTGTACTTTTTTTATACCTGGAATAGAGTCCGTAACACCGATGTTGTAACTGATGGGAGCCCCTTCGTAAGAATTGTTCGTGTCATACTTGCTGATTTGCAGGTGCGCCCCAAAACTGAAGATCTTGTCCCGAATCTCGTTCCGGAAACCCTCCAGTATGGCAAAAGACACAATCATGATAGCAATACCGGCGGCTATGCTAATAATTGCTATTTTTGTAACCGACTGCGTAAATGAGCCGGTCTGCACTTCTGATATTTTATCGGATATGTATTTGGAGATGTTCACTCGCCTTAATTCACATTAACAGCCTTAAAGATAGGTATGAATTTTGACTTCTACCTTACAAAAAAGATGACACACCCTATCCTATACCTTTCCACATCGCTGCTGCTCTCGCTTGGCGGCTGCAACTCGAAACAAGTGCCTACCACAGCACCTGAGCAAACGCCAACCACTGCCACAGCTCCTGAACCAATGGCACAACCCCTGAAAACAGGCGCCGAGCAACTGGAGTTATACTTGCCACAACTGCAGGGTAAGCGCATCGGCATGATCGTGAACCAAACTTCTACTGTCGGCGACACGCACCTGGTGGATACCCTCCTGAGCCGCGGCGTAGAAATAAAAACGATTTTCGCCCCGGAGCACGGCTTCCGAGGTGAGGCCGATGCAGGTGCGCACATCAAAGACGGAAACGATCCGAAGACCGGTCTTCCGATCATCTCCCTCTACGGCAACAACAAAAAACCGCTGCCGGAGCAGGTGAAAGACCTCGATGTGCTGCTGTTTGACATACAGGATGTGGGCACGCGCTTTTATACCTATATCAGCACCATGCACTATGTAATGGAGGCTGCCGCTGAGAATGGCAAAGAGGTAGTGATACTGGACCGCCCAAATCCGAATGGTTACTACGTGGATGGTCCGGTGCTGGAGCCTGAGCAGAAATCGTTTGTGGGCATGCACCCCATCCCGATCGTGCACGGCCTCACTGTAGGCGAACTGGCTAAGATGATAAACGGCGAGAAGTGGCTGGAGGGGCAGCGGCAGGCAAAGTTAACCGTCATCCCGATGGCTAACTATGACCATAGCATGCCATACGAGTTACCGGTAAAGCCGTCACCAAACCTGCCAAACGCGCAGGCCATTGCCCTTTACCCTTCTATCTGCTGGTTTGAGGGTACCAACGTGAGCGTAGGCCGCGGAACGCCAACACCTTTTCAGCTTATAGGTAGCCCATACTATCAGAAAAAGGACTTCAGCTTTACCCCTGTTAGTACGCCAGGTGCTACCAATCCGCCGCACAAGGGAGTGGTTTGCTTTGGCAAGGACTTAACAGAGGTAGAGGTGGCCGACAAGATAGACCTGGCATACCTGCTGGACATGTACCAGAACTCCACTAACAAGGATAAGTTCTTCAACAGCTTCTTTGAGAGGTTGGCGGGCACCTCTAAGCTGCGCGAGCAGGTGATTTCCGGCAAGACAGAGGCTGAGATCCGTGCCAGCTGGCAGCCAGCCTTATCCGACTATAAAACCAAGCGCAAGCAGTACCTGCTTTACCCAGACTTTAACTAAAGATGAAAGACTTACGCATCGTGTTTATGGGGACACCGGATTTTGCGGTGCCCACCCTGCAGACACTTGTTGAACACAAGTATAACGTGGTCGCCGTTATTACGGCACCCGACAAACCTGCCGGCCGTGGCCAAAAGCTGAACCAGTCGCCGGTGAAGGAGTATGCCGTGGAACAGGGTATACCGGTGCTGCAGCCAACCAACCTGAAGTCAGAGGCTTTCTTGGAAGAGTTGCGCAGTTACAAAGCTAACCTGCAGGTGATTGTAGCATTCCGGATGCTGCCCAAGGTGGTGTGGGCAATGCCGGAACTTGGCTCGTTTAACATACACGCGTCGCTGCTGCCGCAGTACCGCGGGGCAGCGCCTATTAACTGGGCCATCATCAACGGGGAAAAGGAAACCGGCGTTACCTCTTTCTTCCTGAAGCACGAGATTGATACCGGCGATCTCATCTACCAGGAGCAAGTGCCTATTCTGGAGGAAGATGATTTTGGATCGTTGTACGAGAAGCTAAAGTATAAAGGAGCTGACCTGGCCTTACGTACTGTGCAGGCCATAGAGCGCGGCGATGTGCAGCCGCAACCGCAGCTGACATCTCAAGAGGCCAAACACGCCTCTAAGATCTTTAAGGATACCTGTGCAATCAACTGGAACCAGCCGGCAGAGCAGGTTCGGAACTTTATCAGAGGCCTTAGCCCCTACCCCACCGCCTGGGCAAACCTGAACGGCAAGAACTTCAAGATCTATAAGGTAGAGGTGCTGAAGGATACAGCTTATACTTCGGAGCCGGGCACTCTTCACACAGATAACAAGACCTTCCTGCACATACAAACTGCCGCAGGTGCTGTATCTATACTTGACCTGCAGATGGAAGGCAAGAAGCGCATGCCGGTGCAGGATTTGCTGCGAGGCTTTAATTTTGAAGTATAAACTGTATGATAGCCATCGTAGTAGCCGCCGCCGAGAACAACGTAATCGGCAAAGACAATGACCTGATCTGGTACCTGCCTGCAGACCTGAAGCACTTCAAGCGCCTTACTATGGGCCACCCGATGCTCATGGGCCGTAAGACCTATGAAGCTATCGGTAAACCTCTGCCGGGCCGCACCTCCATTATCATCACCACCCAAAAGGATTACAAGGCAGAGGGATGTGTGGTGGTACACTCGCTGGAGGAGGCTATTGCAAAAGGCCAGGAGTTGGATGCGGAGCAGGTAAGCATTATAGGTGGAGCCAACATATATAAGCAGGCCCTACCCCTTGCCGATAAAGTATACCTGACGCGTCTGCATCATACTTTCGAGGGCGATGCTTACTTTCCGGAGCTACCGGAAAACGAGTGGAAAGTAGTAGAGCAGGAAACACATGAGGCAGACGAGAAGAACAAGTATAGCTATACTTTCCTGACGCTGGAAAGAAAGTAGCACACGTCCAGCAAGTATAAAAAGATAGGGCCGCTGAATCAGCGGCCCTATCTTTTTATACTTGTAGCTGCAGTAGTTTAGCGCAGAATATAAAGCTTACCGTAGCCATTCTTGAAGGTACCATCTCCGAATGTATTGCGGTGTTTCATGTCCTCCTCTGCCTTGCTCATCACCACGCGGTAGAGGTATACACCATTGGCCAGTTTATCCCCATACATATCGGTGCCATCCCAGGCATACTCGGTCTTGTTGTTACCGATGCGCAGCGGGCCCAGTTCCTCCTTCATAATTTCTTTCACAACCTTACCGGTAATGGTCAGGATCTGGATCTTCATGTGCTCCGGAATAGTGCTACCGGTAATGGTGAAGATGAAGTTGGTCTTGGTAGAGAACGGGTTCGGGAACGGATAGAAGTTGGATATACTTGACTCGCTCACCACCTCGAAGCCAATCCTGTACGGTGATACGCCAGACTCTTTTCCAGCAGCGTCTTTAGCCCGTACCTGTAAAGTATACTTGCCATCCTCCAACTTACCTGGTTTATACTCTAGCTTAAAGTCATTGGCTTCTGTGGCTGGCGTATAAACTACTTCCTGATTCGCCATCAACTCAACCTCTTTTTCCTGCCCCTCCGGTGAGATAAGCACCATTGACATTCGGGAAGGGTCCTGCAGGAACACGTGCCTGTTCTCATCCTTCACCGTTACGCTGATCAGCGGGCTAGGCGAAACAATATCCCCATCCAAAATATGGATACCATCAAAGGCCACATCCATGATCGGGTGCAGCTTAGACTTCACCTTAAAGTCTACCTCATAGATGTTGTTAGCATACTCCTGCTCAAGCACAAGGCGAGGATTCACATAGAAACTGATCGAATAATCTCCGTCCAACTCCGCCGTAGAAACAGCATGATTAAAGTATACTGTCTCGTTCGCTCCCAACGGCTTTATCTTGAAACGCGATGTAGTAGACGAAATACCTGCTCCACTAAACACCACCTCTACTGTCAATGAATCTGTAAAAGCTGTTGATGTTACGTTCTGGAAAGCCATAGGCACCGTCAGATTGCCGCTTCCAGCTAGTTGGCTAAGGTCGTCACTACTCGCTTTTACCAGGTCGGGGCGAATTACTCCTTCCGGCACCGGGTCATACAGTACAAACCACTCCTTCAGTTGAGGCGCCGTACGTGCCGTTGAGTCTGATAAGAAAGCAGAAAGCTTTAGGTTTGGATACAGAGTCGCATCTATGTGAGAAATATCCAGTACCCTGGAAGTAACCTTATTTTCTAGCACCGTTTCCTCACCCGCTGCATTTACACCAATCAAGCGCAGTGTATACTTGTCGTTTCCGCCAGCATATGCTTTAATATCGTGGTGCAGAGAACCCCATTTTAAAGCCGGGCCTATCGCAGTTGAAGTTATCGTACCCGTCTGGCGGTTGGATTCCAGCGTAACGTTTAATTCTATACTTTGAGAGGAGGCTGGTGTGCCGCCCTCACGTTCAGCTTCTTCCTTAGAGTATGTTTTTTCCTGTGCTGTACCTGGGGCTGCACCTTTCTGGCCTAGTAAGACGAATGGATCCCCAGTTCTTAGCTCATCGATCAACTTAGAGCCTATACTTTTGAAAGCTGCTTTCGTCTCATCCGTAAAATCATTAAACGGTATATTCTGCATCCCAATTACCGCCACATGGTAGCCTGCCGGGATGGAATTGATAAATGAATTCAGCTTGTCAATATTCACTTGTTTTCTTAAGTCATCAGTGTCAAAAATATATGGGTAAGTGGTACACATCACCTGCCCAGGTAAATCTGTAACTGGCTCCAGCGTCACATTATTAAACACGATGATATAAAAGCGGGGCTGGGTATACTTGTAATAGGTAGGGTTACCGCACCAGTAGTTAAGCTGCTGCCTGCCATCTATAAACAAGCCATATGGCGGATCGTTGAAGTGAATATCACCACCTGCCGTTTTGATATCAATAAATTTCCGAATCTTGCCAAACTCCCAAACTCCTCTTTCCTGATCAAGCGGTTTCATCCCGTCTAGAGTTGCTTCCGTAAATTGCCCACGGTGGCTTTGAGACCAACCAGCTGGTACTTCAGGAATATGCCTGAAAGAACTTTGAACCCACACTGTATCTTCACCTGTCTCATAGGTGCCAAAACGGGCGCGCCAGTAGTAGACAATGCTATCAGATGCGCTGTTGATTAAATTAACATCCCAACTGGCAAAACCAGACTTAGTGTTTGAGTTTTTCTTAAGCCAGGGACTGTTGAACGCATGGGTTGTATCTATTTCAAAATAAACACCTTTGTTTTCATTAGCCACTACAGACTGTACTGCTAAGGATACCGTCGTTGCCTCTACAATACTATACTTCATTGGTTTTACCAATGTTAAGCCGCTAGCAGATATATATCGCTGATATACCGCAGTATTGTTATCCTCCTTCAGTTCATCAATAGCATGGCGGCTGTCAACAGTTACTTCAAAGGTATTTATACCTTTCGAAGCAATACCTTTGTTTGGCAAAGTCAGTTGTACACGACTGCTGTTATAAACTGGTGCGACTTTAAAAGAGTCAGTATCCATCACCGTATTGTCAGGCAATGTACGTTTAACAGATAGATACAATGAATCTGAAATCGCTTTACCTAAATTCTGTACATCGAAAGAAAGAACAAGGGAATCTGAAACAGCACTGGCCATTACCCCTCTTTGACCTTTTAGCTCAAAACTATTTTCCTTCACCAAGTAATCAGGCTTATCAGGGTTATAAATTCGAACCGCCGGATCACCCTGCAGAATCATTTCAAGCATCATTGCTGTTGATATGCCAGATCGTGAAAGCTGCTGCACCCTTCTAACCGTCTCCCTCTGAACCTCCCCTAAGGTCTTCCCATAAAAGTCGGGGTCCTGAAAAGCTACGGAATAAAAGTTTGAACTATACCTGTTGAGATCAGAAACATACCCAGTATTAATATGCGCTATAAAAGCGATAGCTCCTTTATCTGGAGTTAAAATCCAGTCTTCTCCAAATGACGAGGTATTTGTATAGAATATTTCGCCAAGGTTACACCCATTCATAATCATTACCGGGTATTTGCCCTTGTTTTTATAGTTGCTAAGAGGGCTGGAAGGCACCCCAATATCCAAGTCTACCGTTCCGGATGAACTATGGCCAAAGAATGTGATCAAAGAAACACCGTTATTTATCTCTTTAGACACATCCATTGTTTCAACCACCTCACTCAGGTTTTTTCTGGTTTTCTGAATAACATTGGCTCCAAGTAGTGGGCCTTTAGCAATACTTGCATAATAATTCAGAAAACCATTAATCTGATCAATCTCTTCTACCTTTAAGCCGCCTCCTAGTTGAAGAATATTCTTTCGCCATTCCGCACCATCTTCAACTCCCTCATACTCTTTGAGTTTATTTAAGTAAGCGATGATATCATCAGGGGTCCTTGCTGTAATTCTCCCTGTCGCAATCCTTGGTTCATAGTTGTTGTTTCTGAAATCAGCTGAGAAAAGAATATCTGAACCTGGATGGGTTCCTAAGCCAGAAGGTACCAGGTCCTGACTTCTTGACGCAGCAGATTTATAGTTTAACCTTCGCAGTTCCAACGACTTGCCTAAGTACAGCATAAACTTCTGGCGGGGAGACTGTAACATGTAAGTTGATAGGCGTCGTAGAGCATTAGGTGAAAACTCCCCATAGTGAAACTGATCTGCCAGGTCATCTACAAAAACGAGCAGGGTATCGTATGCTCCACCAGCTGCTGATTTGCGGTAAGCTGCATACTCTTTAGGGGCAGGAATTGAACTCCCCTCTGCAGGTTGCATCAACAACTTGTTCGTTACGATAATGAAATTAAATGCCTCTGGTTTTATTTCCCGAAAGTTTACAGCCTTAGGGGTGCCCACAGGAATAAGAGCTTGATCGGTTCTCGCTAGCAGCACTTTTTGCTGATTTGGGCCAGCATTAAGTACAAAGCCTTTAGCTGTACCATTCACATACCCAGCAGTTCGTACAATGTTTTGCTGATCCGTTACATTATAGGCAATAACGCTGGCTGGCGCACTGGTAAACTCAAAGTATGGAGTGGCACTGCGCAATGAGTCGGTGTACAAGAACATGGACTTACCTGCATAAATACTTTTCTGAGGAAACGTAACTTGTGCATACGCTAAGCCGGCTTTACCCTTACTTCCGTTAACATCTTGTGAAACCAGTTGTAGGGTAACCCTATTTTGTGATGTGGTGATATGCGCAAATTCCAGCTCATGCTGAGATTTATAAAAGTCGTATGCTCCGTAATCGGCCGTATTGATTTTATAGGGGCTCCCATTAACAACATTTATATCGATGCGATGTGTTTTATCATCAGGACCAACAATAGCATACTTTAACAAAGGCTTGGGGCCAGTAGGTACTACGTTAGTAATTCCGGTAATATTAAAATTCAGTGTACTTTCTG
The DNA here is from genome assembly GCF_026241195.1 of Pontibacter anaerobius. Classification (GTDB taxonomy): domain Bacteria; phylum Bacteroidota; class Bacteroidia; order Cytophagales; family Hymenobacteraceae; genus Pontibacter; species Pontibacter anaerobius. The sequence continues at coordinate 79,149 of NZ_JAPFQO010000006.1, read as the reverse complement.
ATACGCTGGAGAAGTATCCTTCTCCTCTATCCATCCAAGGCATTCGGTTGGCACCGTAAGGCTTCCCGAGCTGTATTGTTCCTGTTTGCAGCAGAGTGGCCTTCTGCAAATGGTAAGGCTCCGGCGTCATCCCATTGGGGCTCGGGTTCAGCTCGCGCATGCGCTTGTTGCCACCGGCCGGATTTATGGTCAGGAAGTAGGCGGCAGAGTCGGTGTACATGCTGTGGAGCTGGTGCACCTGGTGAGCAGGGTTCTTGTAAAGTTCCTGATCGAGAACACCATCATTGCGTTCGCCATAAAACTCCATGTAGTCCTGTGCATCCAGACGGCCATCGGCCTCGCCGGCAACGTAAATGGCAACCTCTTTACCGCGGCGGAAAAGCTGCAAGTGTTGCGGGTTTACATTCGCTAGCCCGAGCTTTTGCAGGTATTCATAGTCCAGCTTATACAGGCCAGTCTCCACCACCTGCAGCTTGTGATATGTTTTTGAGTAGTCGATCCACTCGTTGCCGTACAGTTCCTGTGCCTGGGCTGCGCCTGCCGTTAAGCCTGCCACCATTAGTAAAACTGCCGTTATAAATCTTTTCATGCTAAAAGTCTTATACATGAGGTGTTCGCTAAAACTTTATACTTTAATCGAATGCGTACCCAAGCGAAACGATAACAGAGGAGGTGTTGCGGCTGCCAGCCGAGTTGCTCTCGCTGTTGTTGATGCGTGATAAGGCAAGGTCCAGGTTCAAGCCCCCGGTTTTTATGCCTACCCCGAAATTAGGTTGTATACGCTTTGTGGTACCTCCGTCGAAATTCTGCGTTTCCTGGTAATTATTAAGGCCACCGCGCACAAATACAGAGTTAGCGTACGCCAGCTCCAGCCCCACATGCGGGTCTACTGACATCAGATCAGACTTGAACAGTACGTTGCGCTTGCCATCAAAAGTAAAGTCTACATCGGTGGCCAGTGCGGCAGTAAGGTTATCGGTAAAGCGGAAGGATTTGCCTAACCCAAGTATAAGCCGGGGCAGGGTTAGTTCAGTGGTATTCTCGGGTAAGTCGTTGCCGGTTTGCAGGTAAGCCTCCTCCAGCTCCTCTACGTTATGGGTCCAGGCGGTAAAGGTGGTAGTGATGTCCTTGGCCATAACGCCGAATTGCCAGGAGCCGCGCTGCAACTGCGCCCCCGCATCAATACCAAAGCCGTAGGCATCGGCAAAATCGCCCACGTTGCGGTAGATGACCTTGGCACTGGCACCTAGCTGCAGCCCCTCGATCAGGTTGCTCTTGCGTGCGTAAGAAAGCAGCAGGGCATAGTCGGCCACGGAGAAGAAACGGATACTGTCGTACTGGATATAGCCGTACTCGTTCTGCAGGCGGCGGGTATCGGCAATATCATCCACACCCACCCGGATGAGTGAAACGCCTAGGGCGCTCACAGAATCGAGGGGCATGGCAAAACTGGCGAAGTCATTCTTGGCGATGCCGGCAAACAGCTCCGAGTGCATCAGGCTCACGTTATACTTGTTGGGCAGGCGCAGCAGTCCGGCGGGGTTCCAGTAGCCGGCGGTGGCATCCTCCGCCAGGGCCGACTGCACATTTCCCATGCCCAACGCGCGGGCTCCCACCCCCAGGTTCAGGAACTCATTGCTATACTTTGGCGTGGATACCTGCGCCTCGGCCACCGACCATGTGAGCAGTACCACCGCCGCCAACAGGCAACGAAGCAGAAAATTGTTCATCCTTGATAGTATAGGTTATATCACTCGCGAAAAAATTTTTATTGCATTTACCAAAGCCGCCCCTTTGCGCCTCCCGCCTGCCATTTGTGCCCTCTTAACACACTGCAGGCCGTTTTAGTTGACTCCGGCCGCAATTTATTTTAATCCAAAATTAATCATTTATAATAACAAATCCCCACTAGGATAACCATTATAAAAAAAGGGCGTAAAGAAAATCAAACAGTACCTTGCGTTACATAGTACCTTATTATATCTTTGCCTCAACATTATAACGGAATCATCATGAAAGTAGAAAACACACAAGTGCAGATGAGGAAGGGAATTCTCGAATTCTGCATCCTTGAGATTATCTCTCGTGGTGAAGTTTATGCGTCCGATATGTTGGAGGAGCTCACAGCGGCCAAGATGATCGTTGTGGAGGGTACCCTCTACCCCCTGCTCACCCGCCTGAAGAACGCGCAACTTCTAGAATACAACTGGGTAGAGTCTACCTCCGGCCCACCACGAAAGTATTACAAGCTCACCGACACCGGCAAAGAGTTTCTGGAACAGCTCCGAAACACCTGGTCCGAATTAGTTGACTCCACAGAATACATTATCCGAAACAAGAAAGCCCAGTAATCATGAAAAAGAATATAAGTATAAACTTGCAAGGCATCATTTTCCAGATCGAGGAAGATGGGTATGAGCAGCTTAACCGCTACCTCGCCTCTATCAGAACATACTTTTCTAACTATGAGGGGCACGAGGAGATTGTAGCCGACATCGAAGCCCGCGTTGCCGAGATTTTCTCCGCCAGAGTATCGCCGGCCAAACAGGTGATTACCCAGGAGGACGTGCAGTACCTGATCATGCGGATGGGTAACGTGACCGACTTTGAGGTGGAGGAACCGCTGGAGGAGGAAACTTACACCCATGCAGGCGCAGGTGCCGCAGCTGCTGGAACTGGCCCTGAGGCCAACTATACGCACACCACGGCAGGCCCTAAAAAGCTGTACCGCGACGTAAACCACAAGGTCATCGCCGGTGTGTCGTCCGGTATTGCCAACTACCTAAGTATAGACCCGCTCTGGATCAGGCTGTTCTTCGTGCTGCTGGTGCTGCTGGGCATCGTTTCAGCAGGTGTATCGGCCGCAACAGGCGTTATCCTTTATGTTATACTTTGGATAGCCATGCCGGAGAGCACCCTGCTGCCCGAAACCAAGGTACGTAAGCTTTTCCGTGACCCGGAGGATAAGAAACTGGCGGGAGTGTCAAGCGGCATAGCCAAGTATTTCGGGGTGGATGTGGCTGTTGTGAGGCTGATTTTCCTGATCTCGATCTTCCTGGGTGGCTTCGGCATCATTGCCTATATCGTACTCTGGATAGCCATGCCCGAGGCGGTAACCCTGACGGAGCGCATGCAGATGCAGGGCGACCCGGTAACGCTGGCAGGTATTGAGCGCACCCTGAAGGACAACCTGAACATGCGCGACAGCAACGGTGAGGAAAGCCCGCTGGCCAAGATCATCCTGCTGCCGATCCGCCTGGTCGCCCAGGTTATCAATTGGCTCGGACGTGCGCTGGGACCTGTACTTGCCTTCCTGATCACCCTGATTCGCGTGGCAGCCGGGGTTATACTTCTGGTGGTTTCCATCGGCCTTACCATCGCGCTCCTTTCCACGCTTTTTGTATCACTTGGTGTCATAGATCAGTCTGAGTACATCGTTTTAGGTGATTTTCCGGCCTCCGTCATGCTCGGGGGCTTTCCCAGGCTCGGATTGGTGGCAGGCTTCTTTGTAGGGCTAATTCCGCTTCTACTGCTGATCGTGCTGGGAGTAAGCCTGCTGATAAAGAGAACCTTCATGAAGCCAATTGTGGGCTGGTCAATGTTTGGCGTGTGGCTGGTGGCGCTATTTACCATGATCGCGACGATCATGATGTTCAGCAACAACTTTCGGCGCACCGGTGAGGTGATCACAACCAAAACTGTACCTGTAAGCAACTTTGGCACCCTTACCCTGGATGCCTACGACACGGGCCTGGACTACGACCATATTTATGTGGAGGTGCAGGAAAACAGCGGCTCAGACGTGGAGATTGTACAGCGCGTGGAGGCTAAAGGCAAAACAGAGGAAGAAGCCAAGCAAAACGCACGTATGATAACCTATCGCACCGTACTGAACGACTCCACCCTGCGTTTCGACGATAGCTATGAGTTTAAGGAGGATGCCGCTTTCCGCGATCAGGAGCTTAACCTGATACTTAAATTACCAAAAGACAAGCCACTGCGCATGACCAGAAGCTTCTTTTACCTGCTGCCTAGCGCTGCACTGGAGGGAGACTATGACCGTGAGAAAGTTTTACGCAACACCTGGAAAGTAAGCGGTGACCGCCTGGTGTGCCTTACCTGTGCCACTGATACTTTATCCACTGAGACAGATACCGATGATTTTAACGTGGACATCGACATGGATGATGACATGAGCTCCATAGAAATGAGCGGCAGTGTGTTGCTGAACGAAAACGAATATAGCAGCAACTCCCGAAGCTTCAACTTCCGTGACTTCAAGCGTGTTACCATCAGTGGTCCGTATCATGTGCAGCTGCGCCAGGGCGATAGTTACAGCGTAACCGTACGCGCCGGCGAAGATGAGATGAAGCGCATTGAACTGGATCAGAATGGCGATGAACTAGATATCAGTACAGAGGAAAAGTTCTTCCGGTTGTTTGATGACCGCGACCCGGTGCTTATCCAGATCACTGCTCCGGACTATAGCAAGATTGAACTGAACGGAGCGATAAAAGCCGATATGGGAAGTATAAAAACGGATAACCTGCGCATGAACTTCTCTGGTGCCATCCAGACGATGGCCAACCTGAACGTGCGTAACCTGACTGTGGATGCTTCCGGCGCTACGATCAGCAAATTTATCGGCAAAGCTGACCGTTTTGAACTTGATGCTACCGGGGCGTGCGGTGTAGACGCTGACAAACTGGAGGCCCGCTATGTGGATGTAGACGTAACCGGAGCCGGTGTGGCAGAAGTGTTCGCTACTAACACCCTGCGCGCCGACGCCTCAGGCACTAGCCGCATCGTTTACCGCGGCAACCCATCCGATACCATCATCGACAGCTCTGGCCCAAGCAGCGTGAAGCGCCGCTAAGGCAAGTATAAATTAAAAAGCTGGCTGAGTAGTTAAAATTTCTCAGCCAGCTTCCCCAACAACCGCCACTTAGTACAGAATAAAACTATTGTATCACAATAATATTACACCGACTCAGGTTATACTTGTAGTAGTGTTTGTTTAGTTGTTTGTTTGATGAGTGAATTTGACGGAGCCTACCCTAATAAAGGCTTCGTCAAAAACACTTCCTTTTCCCTACCCTCCCCGCCTTACCAGTACAACCCCTTTTTTCTGGATTAAAACCCTGTTCTTAGCGAGCAATAAAACCACCTTCTTATTTAATCATGAAGAATACTTCATATATCATGTTGGTGTTAATATCCTTTATGCACATGGTTCAGCCGTCCAAAGCTTGTGCGCAGCACCCGGATAATGTACCTTGCCATGAAAAGCTACTTTCTTACTAAACCTGGCAGGAAACACCTGAAACAGAGTGGTCTTTAGCCATTACGATACCCTCTGGCGGACAACTCCGCTATCTTGGCGCGGCTCACTCTACCAACCCGGATGACGCACAGTTCGCGGAAATACGAAAGTCATGGCAGGAACTGAAACCTACTATCGCTTTTTTTGAAGGCCCAGACCGTGGTACTGCAGCAACAGGCGCCGAGACGATAGCAAAACTGGGAGAATCTGGTTATGTCCGTTATCTGGCCAAGATAGAAAGTATAAAAGCACAGTCGTTGGAGCCAGGGCCACAGGACGAGGTAAATTATCTGTTATCCCTGAAAAAATTCACGACAGAGCAGATAAAGCTATTTTTTATACTTCGGGAGTCCAGTAGGCTATGGGAGCGAAAAGGGATGAACGAAGAACAAGTAAAAGCCGCCATTGCCCAACTACTGCCAAAGGCAAGCCAGATGCTGCCCGCATTTGCAGATGTTTTACCCGATACAGCTTCTCTGCAGCCAGCGTTTGAGAAGTATTGGTCAGCGCTGGCCGAGTGGTGGCAGGCACCAACAGCTTGGTTTACACCAGGAGGAAACGGAGAGGAAACCGGCGGGAAGTTCACCAATGAAATAAACCGCCACATCAGCGAGTTCCGTGATCTGCACATGTATCGGCTCCTAACCGAAGCTGTATTGCGCGGTGAGCGCGTACTGGCAGTAGTAGGCAGAAACCACGTGCCTATGCAGGCTCCCGCCATACGCTGCACACTAAAGTAAGATTAAAGGCAACTCCCTGCTACTCCCCTTTTCCTGACAAAGCTTTGTTGCTCACGACCGATAGGCCCAGTTCCTTTCCCTTTTCCAGAAGAAAGGCGTAGGCTTCGTCAAACTCATTTTTCACTTTCCCCTCTAAAATCGCCTCCGTCAGTACTTCCTTTAGCTCACCAACTGTTTTGGATGGCTTAAGCCCGAATGTCTCCATAATGATCTCGCCCGTGATCACCGGCTGGAAGTTGCGCAGCTTGTCGCTCTCCTCCACCTCCACCAGGCGTTTTTCCACCTTATCGAAGTTCTGCAGGTAACGCTTCACTTTGTTATCGTTTTTGGAGGTGATGTCGGCGCGGCACAGCTTCATCAGCGCATCTATATCGTCACCGGCCTCGAACAGCAGCCTGCGGATGGCAGAGTCGGTTACGGTTTCCTTTACCAGGGCAATGGGGCGCAGGTGCAGGCGCACGAGTTTCTGCACAAACTTCATGTGCTCGTTCAGGGGCAGTTTCAGGTCGCGGAAGAGGCGTGGCACCATGCGGGCGCCGCGGTCTTCGTGCCCATGGAAGGTCCAGCCCACTTTTGGGGAATAGCGTTTGGTATCAGGCTTGGCAATATCGTGCATAATGGCTGACCAGCGCAGCCACAGGTCATCCGATACCTGCGCCACGTTATCCAGCACCTGCAAAGTATGGTAGAAGTTGTCTTTGTGCGAGTTGCCGTTGATGGTTTCCACGCCCTGCAACTCCACCATTTTCGGGAAGATGAGGTGCAGCAGCCCGGAGGCAAACAGCAGCTTAAAGCCATAGCTTGGCACCGGCGAAAGTATGATCTTGTTCAGCTCGTCGGTAACCCGCTCCTGCGACACAATCTTGATGCGGTCTTTGTTTTCCATGATCGCATCAAAGGTGTCGGGGTCGATATCGAAGCCAAGCTGAGAAGCAAAGCGGATGGCGCGCATCATGCGCAGCGGATCATCAGAAAAAGTAATGCCCGGCTCCAGGGGCGTCCGGATAATTTTGCGGCGCATGTCCTTCACACCGTCAAACTCATCTATTAAATCGCCATAATTCTGCTTATTCAAGCTTATTCCCAAGGCATTGATGGTGAAGTCGCGGCGTTTCAGGTCATCATCCAGAGACCCCTGCTCCACCTCCGGCTTGCGCGAGTGCTCGCGGTATGATTCTTTTCGGGCACCCACAAACTCCACCTCCCACTCCCCGGAGCGCAGCATGGCGGTACCGTAATTCTTGAAGATGGACACCTTCGGCTTGTGCGGCAGTTTCTGAGCAACCATGGCAGCTAGGGCAATACCGTCGCCCACGCAAACCACATCTATGTCTTTGGATGGCCTTTTCAGCACCAGGTCCCTCACAAAACCACCGATCACGTAGGCATCTACGTCCAATTCATCAGCGGCCTCTGCTACAACATTAAAAATAGGGTGCTCAGGTAACTGTACTTTCTCCATCATTCTTAAAATCAAAACCTCAGGCTACAGAAGCGCGGCCTGAGGCACAAAAATACGTATAACCGGCTCAATTCCGAAAAAGGCTATACTTTAAGCTAACTACAAATTGGTAAACAGCGCTTTATACTTTACCGAAAGAAGTATAAAGTATGATTTTATACTTTCCTTTAGTCCCTGATGATGCTTTGGCTGCCGTCTTCCTCTACTTTAACGATGCGGGATGGCCTGGAGGCCATGTCATCTTCACGGCGCCAGTTTACCACAAAATCAACACGCTCTTTTATTATATCGCTGACGTCGGCAAAGGTTTTCGGCGATGGCTCCCCACTTATATTAGCCGAGGTAGACACGATCGGCCTGCCCACCTGCCGGATGAGGCGGTGGCAAAACTCTTCAGACGTTACCATGCGTATGGCCACGGTTCCGTCTTCGGCCAAAACCTCTTTGGGCAGGTTCTGCGGGTTTGGGAACACATAAGTAGTTGGCCGCTCCTGCTTTCTTACCATTTCCTCAAAACCCTCCGGCAAATCTTTAATATAATGCTGCAGCATCTCCTGATCAGCCACCAGCAAGATCATCGCCTTCGACTCCTCACGCTCCTTTATCTTGAAGATCTTGCGCACGGCCTCTGCGTTTTCGGCGTCGCAGCCTATACCCCACACTGTATCGGTTGGGTACAGGATCAAGTTGCCCAGCAGCACCTCTTCCTCCGCCGCCTGTACTTCCTTTATTAACTGGCTCATAGTTTTAGTTTTTTTGTTGGTTGCCCGTTATTAGCTACTTCTAAAAAACTGGCTTCAAAAGTTATACTTTACTCACGGACAACAAGCTACCTGATTTCCTGCGTCAGCTCTACCAGCACGCCATTAGCGCTTTTCGGGTGTACAAAGCACACCAGCTTGTTGTCGGCACCTTTCTTGGGCTGTTCGTTCAGAAGTATAAAGCCCTCTCCTTTCAGCCGCTGCATCTCTGCATAAATATCCTCCACCTCAAAAGCGATGTGGTGGATACCTTCGCCGCGCTTCTCCACAAACTTGCTGATGGCGCTCTCGGGAGTGGTGCCCTCCAGCAGTTCTATCTTGGTGCCGCCCACTTTAAAGAAAGAGGTATTCACGCCCTCCGACTCCACATACTCCGTTTTATAGGGCTCCACGCCCAGTAATTTAAAGTACAGCCCGTTGGCCTCACTGAAGTCTCTGACAGCTATTCCTATATGTTCTACGTTTTTCATTTCGTGTTTGTAATTAGTCTAAGTAAAGAATTTTTGCTATTTTTGCACTGGATTCAAAACTAATAATTTCTTCAAACTGTTTAGCTAACAGGACAAAACAAGAAACCGAATAGTTACTATGCTAACACTACCGATATACTTAGATAACAATGCCACTACGCCGCTAGACCCGCGTGTGTTGGAGGCTATGATGCCATACATGACAAACATGTTCGGCAACGCTGCTTCCCGCAACCATGCTTTTGGCTGGCAGGCTGAAGAGGCTGTAGATTATGCCCGTGAGCAGATCGCGGCGCTGATCAACTGTTCTCCTAAGGAAATCATCTTTACCTCAGGCGCTACAGAGTCTGACAACCTGGCGCTGAAAGGCGTTTTTGAGATGTACGCCTCTAAAGGCAACCACATTATTACGCTTACCACCGAGCACAAAGCCGTACTGGACCCTTGTAAGCACATCGAGAAAATGGGCGGAAAGGTTACCTACCTGCAGGTAGATGAGAAAGGCCTTATCAACCTGAAGGAACTGGAAGAAGCCATTACCGACAAGACAATCTTGATCTCGGTGATGTATGCCAACAATGAGATTGGCGTTATCCAGCCTATCCGCGAGATCTCTGCCATCGCCAAAAAGCACGGTATCCTGTTCTTTACAGACGCTACGCAGGCTGTAGGTAAAATTCCGGTAGACGTAGAAGCGGATGGCATTGACCTGATGGCTTTCTCTGCCCACAAAATGTATGGCCCTAAGGGTGTTGGTGCGCTTTATGTACGCCGCAAGAACCCACGTGTTAAAGTAACTGCCCAGATGGACGGTGGCGGACACGAGCGCGGCATGCGTTCCGGTACGCTGAATGTTCCTGGTATTGTTGGTTTAGGCAAAGCTGCCGAAATCGCCAAACAGGACATGGAAGCCGATACCAAGCGTATCGCGGCCATGCGTGACAGACTGGAGCGTGAACTGACTACTATAGAAGAGTCTTACGTAAATGGTTCTACGGAGCACCGTTTACCACATGTGTCCAATATCTCGTTTAAGTATGTAGAGGGCGAAGGCCTGATGATGGGTGTGAAAGACCTGGCAGTTTCTTCAGGATCAGCCTGTACTTCTGCCTCACTGGAGCCATCGTATGTACTGAAGGCCCTTGGCCTGAGCGATGACCTGGCTCACTCTTCCCTGCGTTTCGGCTTAAGCCGATTCACAACCAACGAGGAAATCGACTACGCGATTGACCACGTGAAAGAGGCGGTTGCTAAACTTCGTGAACTCTCTCCTCTGTGGGAAATGTTTAAAGAAGGTATTGACCTGAACTCAATTGAGTGGGCAGAACACTAAGATTTTAATTAATAATGGATAGTGAGTAATGAATAATTACTCAACCTTTTAATTAGTCCTTCATCATTAATAACTTGTAATTATAAAAAGCTATGGCTTATTCAGATAAAGTAATCGACCATTATACAAACCCGCGCAACGTGGGTACACTAGATAAAGCAAAGAAAAACGTTGGTACTGGCCTTGTAGGTGCCCCTGAGTGCGGCGACGTAATGCGCCTGCAGATTGAGGTGGACGAGAATCAGGTGATCACCGACGCCAAATTCAAGACATTTGGCTGTGGTTCTGCTATCGCCTCTTCTTCTTTGGCTACTGAGTGGCTGAAGGGCAAAAGCGTTGATGAGGCACTGGCCATCGACAACATGGCGATTGTGGAGGAGCTGGCCCTGCCGCCGGTTAAGATCCACTGCTCTGTACTTGCAGAAGATGCCATCAAAACAGCTATCAACGACTATAGAGTAAAGAACGGCCTTCCAGAGCTGGAAATGCCGAAGTCTCACCACTAAAAAACCCAGACTCTATGGAGTCAACTACGGATGTGCACGTGGAGAGTGCCCGTATTCAGAAGCAGATTGAGCACCACTTAGGCATAAGCGGGAGCAGTCTGCTTTTTGAATTCCGGCAACTCGACAACAAAACGCGCCTTGACCTGATTACGGTGAACCCGCGCCACCAGCAGTCTTTCCTGTTCCATTCTGAAGAGGGCTATGACCGCCTGGATGTGCTGCGTAAGATGCTGGCCTACGTGCAGAACTACCGCGATCAGGAGAGCTCATTTACAGTACAGTGGATGGCTCGCGATGACAAGGAGCTGAATACTTCTTACTTCAGGGCCCGTAATATGTATGAGGCGCTGGATAAGTTATACTTTGGCCGGGACATGAACACCATCACTGTTTTCAGCGTGGTGCTGAACCCGGTCTCCTAAATTAATAATGTTATGATCACAGTTTCAGATAAAGCAAAAGAGAAGGTATTAAAGCTGAAGCAGGATGCGCAGCTCGACGACTCGTTCCGCTTGCGTGCCTCTGTTGCGGGTGGTGGATGCTCCGGCCTGTCTTATAACCTCGATTTTGACGACGAGGTGAAACCAATGGACCAAGAGTTTGAAGACAAGGGCGTGAAGGTTGTGGTAGACATGAAAAGCTTTTTATACCTGGCCGGAACAGAGCTTGATTTCTCTGACGGCCTGAACGGCAAAGGCTTTTTCTTCAATAACCCGAATGCCACGCGTACCTGCGGCTGCGGCGACAGCTTCTCTGTGTAAACAGCTAAGATTTATAGTTACTTAAAAGGCTCTACCGCAGCGGCAGAGCCTTTTTTTATACTTGTGCGACTCTACTTTTAAAGTATACTATTGACTGCAGGTTTTATCAGCACGCCGCCCATGCTCACGTATAGCCGCAGCCTCTGTGATTTTGATGATCTCTTCCTTACAACGTTTCAGCACGTGGCAAGCGCTGTCGTAGTGGTAAACAGAGGAGTTGCTGCTGTTGCAAAGGTAAACTGTACGCTTAGTTGCCCCGGCAGGTATAGGTGCATTGGGTGTGTTAGCGGCAGAGTTGCCAGTACGCTGGTTTTTACGGAAATCCCAGGGGGCAATGGGATTAGGGTCCTGCCATAGACCACGCTTAAACCGCCGTGCATCTACTTCGGCGTTGGCCAGGTTCTGATCTTTAGAATAGGCTTTGTAGTGCCAGGCATAGCCGTTACGCACTAACTCCTCGTTCAGACTGCGGCCATCCGGAAGTATGATAGTGCCCACCGTGCGGCCATAACGATCCGTGTTGTTGACAATGAGACGCACAGTCTTCCCGAACACGAGCTCGGAAGTATACTGTTTGGCCCGCTGCCCATAGGCTTGGTTCTTCTCAGGGGTGTCAACTCCGTACAAACGAACGGTTTCTTCTTTGCCGTTACGCAGCAGCACAATGGTGTCCCCATCTTTTATACCAACAACTTTGTCGCCGGCTGTGGTGCCTGGCTGCTCCCGTGCTTCCTCAGCAACTTCGTCAGCCTCCTCTACAGCCACATCAGCATCCTCTTCCGTTGCAACCTCAGTTGCCTCTTCTTCTCCGTTGCGCTCTAGTATAGCCTGCTGCCGCTTTCTGAACTGCTCCTGCGCGTCTTTACGATCGTTTTTGCAGGAGAATAGAAGCAGAAGCGCCAGGGACAGGTACAGGAATCTTTTCATGGTCTTTTATGGGTATACTTTACATACGGAACGGCTCGCCGTCCAGCACAAAAGTATGGCTATGCACCGCCAAGAGCAAATAGGAAGGAGGTGATTTATACCAGCTCAAGCGCAGTAGCTGGTGCAGGCGTTACGCTATCAGATGGTTCTACAGCAGAAACAGCCGGTAACCTGAAGTAGAAGGTGCTACCCTGCGCAGGTTCGCTTTCTGCCCAGATGCTACCGCCGTTACGCTCTATAAAATACTGGCAAAGCTGCAGGCCTAACCCGCTACCACGCTCATCAGCGGTGCCTTTGCTGCTAATGCTGTTGCCGCTGAAGAGTGAGGTAAGCTTCTCCGGCGACATGCCGATACCCTTATCCTGCACCGTAATGGTGATATCGCTTTTGTCCAGCACAGAGGCAATGTGTATGCTGCCCCCTTTCTTGCTGAATTTGATGGCATTGGCTATGAGGTTGCGCAGCACCAAGTTGGCCATCTCTTTATCTGCGAAAAGGCAGTGGGTGTCAGCTATGTCACAGGTAAACCGGATCTCCTTGAACTCTGCCTGCGGCTCCAGTAAGCGTATGTTCTGCTGCACAAGCCCATTTAGGGCGGTGGCTTCAGGCTTTACCGTAAGTCCGCGCATCTGCACCCTGGACCACAGCAGCAGGTTATCGAGCAACCACAGCGAGTTCTGCTGGCTAGCTTCCAGGGAGGCCATAAACGGTTTCAGCTTATCTTGTGGCACGGCGCCTTTGGCTATGAGCTGCAGCAGGCCCTGCAGCGAGGTAAGCGGGCTTTTAAGGTCGTGGGCAATAACAGAGAAAAGCTTATCCTTCACAGAATTGAGCTTTTCCAGTTCCTCTTTCTGCTCACGCAACAAGGCAGCCTGGCCGGCAAGTTGTTCCTTTTGCAAAGTGAGGGCCGTACTGTGCTCCAGCACATCCGTGTTCTTTTGCACCAGCAGATCGTTGAGGCGGTGCATGCGCCGACGGCCCAGGAAGAAAACCACAGCCAACACACCAACCAACAGCAGCAAAGCCCCGGTAAAAAGCTGGGCCGTGTTTCTGCGCTCTATCATTTGCTGTTGCAGGCTGGTTTGGGCTTTCAGCAACAGGTTTTCCTGTGCGGCTTTCTCATTTTCATACTTAAACTCTAACTCGGCCAGCTGCGTTTTCGCCACGGTAACCTGTACACTGTCCTCATACTGGTTCTGGAGCGTCAGGTAGCGGTGGGCGTTTTTGTAGTCGTCTAACTTTATATAAAGTTTGTTCAGCATTTCAGCCGCTAACTTTACTTCATTCTTGGAGTTTAGCTGCTGCACCAATTCCACATTCTGAAGCGCATAAGGCAGGGCCATTTCCGGTTGCTCTGCTACGATGTATGCTTCGGCTAACCCGCTCAGCGAGTAAGCCTCATCCATGGTGCTGCCAACTCTTCTGGAGATGTTTAAGGCCTTATGGTGATAGTTCAGGGCTTTCTCCCAGTCTCCTTTTTCGGAGTAGATAAAACCAATGTTGTTTAAGCTGATAAGTGCCCCGGCAGACTCCTTTGATTTCATAAGTTGCAGGCCACGTAAAGTATAATCAAGTGCTTTATCCAGATCCTTCTGCTCCTGGTAAATACCGCCCAGGTTACTAAGCGCAAGTGCAACAGCCATAGTATCCTTCAGGGCTATGGATATTTCCATCGACTTAGTGTAAAGACCAATGGATTTTTCATGATCTCCTTGCGAGGCAAAAACGGTGGCTATGTTGTTGTAAGTGGCGCTCAGGCCAGCCGAGTCGCCTATAGTCTCTCTTATGCGCAGTGATTTGTAGTAGTAGTTGCTCGCCTCGCTATAATTGCCATAGATATCATAGGCCACGCCAACATTATTATAGGCAAGCGCCAGTGCTTTCTGGTTTTTCAACTCATGGGCTAAGGCTATAGCCCTGTTGCCATACTTTAGAGAAGTGCTGAAGGAGGAGTTCCAATACTGCTTGCTAAGCTCACAGAGCAGAAATACTTGTTCGTCTGCATCGTGTGTGTTGGCCAGTTTTGACTTTAGGTCTGTAATTTTATCGGATTGGGCTTGAACCGACGAAAAGGCCAGCAATAGGCTTAAAAGTATGATTTGTTTCATTTGCAGTATATTGCCTTCCTCAAATATACAATTTTTTGTCAATAATATATAGAAATATACTTTTAAGCTACTCTGTAACTGACAGATAAAACAAGGGTTGAACATTAATCCAGCCTAAGGCAAGGCTGCCCAAGTGCCGGTTTAGAGCCCTACTACCTCTACCTTGCTAACGCCGCCGGCCTGTCGCTGAACCTTGATTTGGGTGCTGATGCGCTCCTTCAGCGCCTCCACGTGCGAGATGATGCCGATCATCTTGCCGCTGGCCTGCAGGTTCTCTAACGTGGAGATGGCAGAGTCCAGCGTTTCTGCATCCAGTGTACCGAAGCCCTCATCTATAAACAGGGAGTTGATCTGCGTGCGCCGGCCAGCCAGGTCAGATAGCCCAAGAGCCAACGCCAGGCTAACCAGAAAGCTCTCGCCGCCGGAGAGTGTGTTCATCGGGCGAACAGCCTCTGCCTGGTACATATCCACGATCAGCAGTTCCAGATCCTCAGCCGAGGATTTAAGGATGCGATATCGGTCATTAAGCTTTTGCAGGTGTCGGTTGGCCAATTCCACCAGCCTTGCCAGGGTAAGCCCCTGTGCAAAGCGGCTGAACTTGTTGCCGTCGGCAGAGCCAATCAGGTCGGCCAGTTGCGACCAGCGGTGGCATATTTGCTGTTGTGTTTTCAGTTGTTCGGCCAGTTCCCGGTTCTTCTCCCGTTGCTGCGCATCCTGCTCCAGTAGCTGCTGGTGGCGTGCACGCTGTGATATGAGTTCCCGCTGGTGCTCTGCTTTCTGCCGGTGCTGTTCCTGCAGGGTTTCCATACTTTCATCGGTCAGCTGCTTTTGCTGTAGCTGTGCCAACTCCTGCCGCACATCGCTGAGGCTTTTGCGAAGCTCGGTCAGGTGCTTTTCTGTTTGAGTTTTCAGGTTGGCCAGGCGGTCGGCTTCGTCGCGGTGGAGCAGCATCTGGCTCAGGGCCTCAATCGTTTCGATACCTTTTTGCTGCAGCACATGCAGCAGCCCCTGCCGCAGCTCTTCCAGTATAGACTTGTTCTGCTGATGCTTCTGCAGGCACTCCGTCTGCCGGGCGCGGGCCTCCTGCAGTTCCTGTTGCTTCTGCAATTGGGCTCTACGGGCCTCCTCGGCCTGTGCGGCACGAGCATTCAGTTCCTGCCGTGCCAGTTTCCGCTCCTGCTCGGTGTCTTTATCGCCGAACAAAGTATGGCGCTCGGCTTTAAGCTGTGTCAGCTGCTCGTGCTCTTCTTTCAGCGCCTGCTTCCGCTCCTCCTGCTCTTTCAGTTTCTGCGTTTCGTTGGCTTTTAGGTTCTTCACCTCCGTATTCAGCTCCACATACTTCCCACGCATACTTTCCAGTGCCTGCTGCTTCTGGGCATAAGCCACCGACTGCTGTTCCAGTGTCTGCAGCAAGGTATGGCGCTCCTCGGCTTTATACTTTTGCCCGAAGGTGGCGGCGAAGGACTCGGCGGTTTCGGTTTGCGCCTGCTGTTGCTCCTGCTCATCGGCAAGTATAAGTTGTAGCTTCTGCAGCTGCGTTTGCAGTAAATTATCGGAAGCCTGCAGCTGGTTAAATGTGGACTGCGCCTGCACCTGGAACTCCCGCAGCTTCTGGTTTTGCTGGTTTATACTTTCCAGTTCGCGGCTTAAACTCCGTGCCTGTACCAGTTGCTGCTGCAGCGCCGTGGCCGAAGCCTGCTGCGCCTGCTTTAGCTGCTCCAGCTGCTTAACATCAGCTATACTTATATTTTCCGAGAACCCCTCTGACAGCTGCTCAAAGGTATGGATCAGGCGCTTCAGCTCATTTTCCGCTTCAGATTTGGCTGTAATCCCGAGCTGTTGTTTCTGCTCCAAGGAAGCTAACTGCAACTGCAACTGGTTTATACTTTGCTCCAGCTCTTTTACCAGCACCTGCTGCTTGTCACGTTTTTGCACCTCCTCCGGCAGGTCAGAAGTGTAGCTGTCTTCTATAAAAGGATGGTGCGTAGAGCCGCAGAGCGGGCAAGGCTCGTCTTGGGTTAAGGTATGGCGTGCCTCCTCGTACTGCTGGATCTGCTGCTGCAGCTGCACTAGTTTCTGCAGCGTCTGCAGGTGCTCCTCGGCCTGTTTATACTTTGTGTGGCTGTCCTGAAGTTTTATACTTGCTTCCTTCGCCTGCTGTGCGAGCTGCGCCAGGTGCTCATTTATACTTCTAAACTTCTGCTGATGCCCCGCGTGCTGCTGCGCCAGTTCCTGCAGGCGCTCATACTTAGCCACCACCGCTGGCTGGCTCTGCGCCGCCTGCTCCAGCTCCTCCATACTTTTATCGGCCAGAATACTTTGCAGCGCGGTTAACTTTTCTTCTTTCTGCTGTTGCAGCTGTGTCTGCTGCGCTTTTTGTTGCGCCTGTTGCTCCTGAAGGTCAGATAGCTGCTTTGCCTCCCGCTGCCGCTGCTGGTTCAGTTCCTGCCGCTCCTGCTGGTTGCGTTTGATGCGCTGCTCCACCTCCTGCAGGTCGCGGAGGGTGGCTTTGAACTCCGGCAAGTGCTCTTTCAGGTCCTGCAGCTGCGCATGTTGCTCCAGCCAGCTTTTTATACTTGTAGCCTCCTGCGTCAGCTTATCCAGCTCCTGTTGCCTGGTTTGCAGTTGAGCCTGCTCCTGCTGCTGTTGCTGTTCAAAACTTACATAGGCATTCTTGTTTTTCGCGTAAGAGTCGCGGATGGTGTTGAGTTGATGATCCAGCCGGGCTACCTGCGCCAGCAGCGGCTCCAGCTTTTGCAGCTGCTCCTCCTGCTGATGGTGCGCTCTGGTGGCTTCTGTAGCTATCTTACCTGCGGCTTCCAGTTCCGTTTCCAGCACCGGCACACGCTTTTGCAGTGTCTGCAGCTGCTCCTGCACCTCGGTTACTTTGCTGTTGGCGCTGCGGATTTCGGCCAGCTCGCCCACAAACTGGTGCGCCTGCTCATGCTGCTGCAGCTTGGTAAACTCTGGCTGCAGCTGTGCCAGTTTCTGCTCCTGCACCTGCAGTGCCTGCTGGTGCTGCTCTTGCTTTGCGTGCAGCTGCGCCACCTGCTGCAGCCACTGCACCTTCTCCTGCAGCTTTAAAAGATCGCCCTGAAGTATGGCTTCCTGCTCTGCCAGTTCTTTTATACTTTGTTCGTAAGCCTCGCGCTGTTCCTCGGGCAGCAGCTGCGTGTTTTTCAGGAGTTGTTCCAGGCCCTCATACTTTTGCCGCTCCTGTTTCGCCTTCTCGTAGGCATACTTCGAGATTTCGGAATAGATGCCGGTATCAGTGATCTTCTCCAGCAGACTGCTACGCTCATTGGGGCTGGCCTTCAGGAAGCGCGCAAAATCGCCCTGCGAGAGCATCACCGAGCGAAGAAACTGGCTATAGTCAAGGCCGCAGAGTTCGGCCACCTTACCCGGCACCTCGCTTGGTTTCAGGTCAAACAGTTCATCCTCGTCAAAAGCATACAGCTCCATGTGCACCGGCTGTATGTTACCTTCCACCTTGCCCCGACTGCGGCGCAGGTGCCACTTGGAGCGGTAACGCTTACCATTCGCCTCAAACTCTACCTCCGAATAGCATTCGGGTGTGTGGCGCGTCATCAGTTCCAGCGGTTTGTCGTTGCTGTGGCGGTGCACCAGCCCGTACAAGCCTACCGTAATTGCATCCAGAATGGTGGTTTTGCCCGCGCCTGTGGGGCCGGTGATGGCAAACAGCCCGGCCTCCGCCAGCGGACTCAGGTCGAAACGGATCTCATGCTCACCTTTCAGCGAGTTCAGGTTCTGGAAGCGTACGGAGAGGATTTTCATGGGTGAACTGTAGGTAATTCAGAAGGAAAGCTTTGCTTAATAAGCTCAGCTAGTTTTCGTGTGTCTTCAGTGTTCGTTCTGAAGTTTAAGGTGTAAATGAGGCTACTATCTCTGTATAGAAGCAACTTGCTGTACCCAAGCGGTAACAGCATATCAGTTTTCCACCAGACATCCCTCATCACATAGTCTTTCCGTTCTGGCGCAACGATAGCATTATCTACTTTTGACAAGTTAACGGTCTGTTTTCGCAGCATGGGACGGAAGTAGTAAAAGCTGAGAATACCTTTATCGAAGGTTACTTTACTGTCGTAGGCATTGAGCAGAAAGTGCAGCAGCAAACCTGTCGGAACTCCACCTGCTATAGTGATCAGCCAGTTTTCTGTGAAAGCAAAGGCAAGAGCAGCCACAACCAATGTTTTAGGTATGATACCATAAACACTCAGGGGTAATCTAGTCTTAAATTTATCGGTGGCTTTCATGATATCTATACTTGAGTTGATACTCCTAACTTTGCCTTTCTTTTAGCTTTAATAGCACTTATAAGACTGCTAAACATACTATCGTTCATCAAACCAGACTGAAAGCGGTGTATTCTGAAATCTGTAGTAATAACTTTTAAGGCAGTCTCCTGCTTAGGTTGAGTCTCAGTGGTAACATGATTTATACCCTTTATTAAAAAAGGCTTTCTCCACCATGGGAAGAGGTAATTCTTAACGATCAAGTGGTTCTCACCTAGTAAAAAATAATGGCTCTGTCGGACGAGAATAAAGTAAAATGCTAGAGCAAGCACTAAGAAAATGCCTCTTAAAATGAACGGAGCCTCTAAAAAGATAGCAACATAGATTAGGAGCAATACAAGAGGAGAAAAGATGTAGTAGTTAGCAAACTTGTAAGGAGGCTGCCTATATTCTTGGAAATCCTCTAAATAGAATTGCAGAGACTCCTCCTGCGTAAAAGTAGTGGTTGAAACACGAAAAGAAGAAGTTTGTCCTTTTAAAAAATTGCTCAGATTGCTAAGGTTAGTCCTTATCAGACTTCCATTCCAATAGTGCTCTACAAATATAGTATACTCTGTTCCAGTCTTCAAAACGATGGAACTTGCTTCAACATAATCATAAGACATTATCAAAAAGTAAGTTGTATGTTTACTTCGTACCCTTATCTTTTTAATTTCAGCAAAATCTATACTTTCATTGCCAATCCGGATTCCTTTTCCATCAATTTCAATTTGCGGGGATTTACTAATGTAAAAGTAAAATGTGTAACAGATAAAAGATATAACTAAAACAGGCATAACAATCGTAAGCCCGAAATCATCAAAATAATTTCCGCTTTTAATGTTGTCAAGAAGCGTAGAAATGCCAGCGTACAAACCCAACAGAAACGGAAGAACCAGCAATAGTAGGAAGTATAGTTTATAATTAAATCTGGTTCTGAATACGCTGCTCATACTTTGTATTATTTATTCTCAATAGAACCAGACGCTCGCGTGACCTTCAGACACTGTGAGCGTCTCTACACTTTAACTCTCCCGCTCCTGCCCCATCAACTCCAGCAGCTCCGAAAAAGTGGCCACCAGTTCCGAATGATCTGCGTCGGGGAAGGCGCTTTGGCAGCGTTTCAGGAATACGTCCTTCTCGCGGAGGGTGTGCAGGTCGGACTCCTCCTGTACTTGCTGCTCCAGGGTTTGCGTGGTTTTTTGGATGATCGGCGGGCGGTGAATGAGCAGCTGCAGCTCATCTTTTTTCAGGCTCAGCACCTCCTCGAGCTGCTGGTTCAGGTCGGGCAAGTGCGACTCCAGTTCCAGTTGCAGTTCGGCCCAGGCTATTAATGTATAAGCACTGTTGTCGTAGATGGAGAGCTGCTGCTTCACCTTCTCCAGCGGCCCTTTAAAGCGCACCAGTTTACGGCAGCAGGGTATCTCCAGCTCGCGCAGGTCGGCCAACTTGCCCTCCTCAAAGTCAAGTATAAAAACCACCTTTTTATCGGTTACCTCGCTAAAGCTGAGCGGAATGGGCGATCCGGAATAGCGGATGTGGTGCCTTTTGTTTACTAACTGCGGGCGGTGCAGGTGCCCCAAGGCTACGTAGTCAAACTCAACCGGAAACTGGTCTGCCCCGATCTGGCCGAGGTTGCCCACGTGTATCTCCTTCTCGCTTTCGGAGGCGGAGCCGCCGGCTGCAAACAAATGCCCCATGGCCACCACCGGTATACGTTGCTGCTTATACTTCTGGATGTGTGGCACAAAGGCCTCGTAATGCGCGGCTATACCTTGCTTTATACGCTGCTCGCGCTCCTCGAAACTCTCGCCCGGCACCGATAGGCGCACGTCGCGGTCGCGGAGGAAAGGCACGGCACAAACGGCCAGTTGCAACTCGCCCTGCTCGCTGTGCAGCTCAATTAGTTCATCCAAAGGATCAGAGGAGGCTCCGCCAATAACGTGGATATTGAAGTACTGCAGCAGCTCCTTCGGGGCGTTGAGCGTGGAAACGGAGTCGTGGTTGCCGCCCGTGATGATGATGTGGCGGCAGCAGGTGGCGCATACTTTCCGCAGAAAATCATAGTATAATTTTAGCGCCGTATTAGAAGGGGCTCCGTTGTCAAACACATCCCCGGACATCAGCAACACCTCCACCCGCTCCTGCTCTATGGTTTGCAGCAGCCAGTTCAGGAAATGCTGGTGTTCTTCGGTACGCTCTAAGTTAACGAGGCGCTGGCCCAGGTGCCAGTCTGAGGTGTGTAGTACGCGCATAGCTCTTCTTCTCCAATTCCGGTTCAAGATACATCAGAATATAGTAATATGGCAAGGAATTTCTGTTGATTATCGTCCTGAAGTATAAAATTGAGAAGAAGCCGCCATTGGCTTGCTTTACACTTTATTACAAAGAAAAAGGGCAGAAACAGCTACAAGCCTCTTCTGCCCTTTCTGTACAGGTTTTACACTTTTACTCCTGCCCTGCCGCGCCTGCCTCTGTTGGCAAACCTGCCTCTTTCAGATCCTGAAACCCGCCCAGGTCATAAATATATTTATAACCTGCCTGTTTCATCAACTCGGCAGCCTGCCCACTACGGTTGCCGGAGGCGCAATACAGGTAGTATACTTTATCTTTGTCCCAGTTCTTCATATCCTCCGTAAATGCACCACCACGGAAATCGGAGAGCAATGCTCCGTCCAGGTGGCCGCTTTCATACTCTTCCGGAGTGCGCACATCCACCAGCACCGTCTTGCTGTTCATGTTTTGCTCCTTAAACTCATTGGGGGTCAATTTCTGCACTTGGGCTGGGCCTTGCTGCGGAGTGCCCGCACAGCTAAACATAATGGCTGCCAGTAAGCTGATAACTAAGATTCTCATGGTTTTTATACTTTTGGTGAAATATAGCATCTGTAAATATAAGCATCCTCTGGCGTTAAACTTCTTTTCCTGGGTGCTAATATCTGCCTTTGCCCTGCTGTTAAAAGTTTTTGCAGCCATTGATACAGCTGATGATATTAGTGATGGCAGAATCGGTGAGGGAGTAGTAAACGTGCTTGCCTTGGCGCTGGGTATCTACCACCCCCTTGTCGCGCATATTGGTGAGGTGGTGCGACAACAGCGACTGCTCTACCTGCAGCACCTCCTGTAGCTGGCTCACGGTCAGGCGTTCACGCTGCTCCAGGAGGTCTATAATACTGATACGGACCGGATGCGCCACACACTTCAGCACGTATGCCGCCCTCTCCAGTTTCTTCTGTTCCACCCGAACTTTTAAGGTACTCATGTAAAGGAATATTAGGTTGAGCTTATACATGAACATATTTTCATGTACGCCCTTTTACTACACCTCCCACCCGCTTATAGTTCCTGTTTGTAGTCCATTTAAGTCAATTTGAAGTGTAATGCATACTTACAATTTCAGAGTGGCACCTATTCAAATTATCCTACAAATTAATCTATAAAAATATTAATAATACCATTGAACTATAAAGGGAAACTTAAAGTTGGGGCTAATATTGACCTCACTATCATAAACCCTGACCATTAACTGTTTATCCTTGCTTTTAAATGAAAACACTCTTTACACTTACCAGGCGCATCTCTGCCCTGTGCTGTGCCTTTCTGGTTGTGTCAGCAGCTGCTCAAGCCCAGATAGGCATGGGGCCACGCCAGAATAGTTATACCCAGAACTTTGATGAGTTGCCCGCTACCGGTAAAGCCACCTGGAAAAACGGCCAGGAATATTTGCCAGGCTTGGCCGTATACCGTTCTAAAAATGACACTATCATTACGGCTAATACAGGCCAAGCCAATACTGGAGGGCTCTACAGCTACGGCGCTACTGGATCAACTGACAGGGCTTTGGGCTCTCTTGCGTCCACAAACGCTGGTCAGTTTACCTATAACATGCTGTTCCAAAACAACACCGGCAATACGATAAAATCGGTTGAGGTGAAGTATACAGGAGAGCAGTGGCGCATCTCAAATGCTACAGCCCCACAGCATGAGCTTTCTTTCTGGTATGCCATAACTAGTGATCCAGCAAGTGTCAGCACCATTCCTACTAACAACAAAGGCTGGACAGAGGTGCCGGAATTAAAATTCTACGGGCCAAAGTTTTACCTCACAGGTGGACCTCTTAACGGTAATGCTGCTGAAAACAAAGCGTTGCTACAACACATGCTGCAAATAGAGGTGCCGGCAGGCTATTACCTGATGCTGCGCTGGAAAGACGCTGACGAGATAGAGGCTGATCATGGCCTGGCAGTTGACGATGTAACAATTACCTGGTATGCCCAAACTGTGGAAGCGCCCGCCCCGCTGCCTGTTGAGCTGGCACATTTCGGAGCAAGTATAAAAGGTGCGCAGGTAGAGCTGCAGTGGCAAACTGCCAGCGAGGACCAGAACAGCCATTTTGTGGTGGAGCGGAGTCCTGATGGAAAAAGCTTTGAGGGTATTGGCCTCGTGAAAGGCAACGGCACAACCGCCCTCACAACAAACTATACTTTTGTGGACCAGGTGCCATTGGCCGGGATATCTTACTACAGGCTGAAGCAGGTGGATGAAGACGAAACTTACACTTACTCCAAAGTAATCTACCTAACTAGAAAAGTGGCCCAGGAGATTAAAGTGTACCCCACCATTACAACCAACGAGCTTCAGGTTACGTCTGACAGGCAGCTGCGCCAGATGTTTGTTGTGGATGCGATGGGCAGAAAACTGCTGGAGAAAAACCTGCATAAACCCGCATTGCAACATGCCATTGATGTAAGCAGGCTGGAGAGCGGCACTTACGTACTGGTTCTGCTGGATGAGCAAAGCAAGCGCCACACCAGCCGGTTTGTGAAGCGGTGAAATTAACTTCCGGGTGCAGGCATTACATTAAATTTTATACCTTTGGGTTAAGTCAAGCCTCAGAAAGATGAATCTATACTTTACCCCATCGGTTACGAAACAGCTTAGAAACGCAGCCTTTATACTTGCACTTTGTACCGTCGCCTCCTGCCAACCAGCAGAAACTGAGCAGCAGGAACAAGCACCAGAAGTTACTGAAGCGCCTGCGCAAACAGCAGCAGTAGCCGCAGAGAAAAGACCGGCGCCGGAATTCTTTGTGATTCCGGAGAATATGCTGAAAAAGCGTGTCTGGATTTGTGAGGATGGTGTATCGGATATTTTCCATGTGCAGCACGACTGCCCCGTGCTGATTGAGTGCCGGGGGAAAGGCACTTTCCGGAACCTGGTGCTGCCAAGGGCTATTGAAGACTACGGGCGCTATAACTGCCAGGTATGCAGCAAAGACCTGGACATGATCTTCGATAAAGATGCTGTAAGAGAGATGAACAGATAAAAAAAGTCCCCGCCTCGGCGGGGACTTTTTTTATAGCGTAGATTTATTTCATACTTCAGGCCTTTATTCTTTCCCTCCGTGCAGTACCAGCAAAGGTACCTTCGCCTGATAAGTCATGCGTTCCGCCAGACTCTGGGAGAACAGACTCTTCAGAAACCCTTTCTCCCTTCTCACTAAAGCCATTATATCGCCACCAGACTGGGTGTAATACTGCGTAAGCCCCTCGTCACGGTGTTTGCTGGTGATCTCCTGAAAAGTAAGCGGTACGCTCGGGAAAAGCCCCTGCAGTTCCGTCCGGAAGGCTGCGGCCTCTTCTCCATCGTGCTCTTCACGTTCCTTCACAATGTGCACCACATCTATTCTGGCTCCAAAGCAGCTTCCCAGCTCTACCACTTCCTTCATGGCTGGCACGTCTTCGCCGCTATAGTCGGAGGCGTAAACGATATGCTCTATTTTGGGCGCGGGCGCATTTTTTGGTACAGATAGTACCGGGCATTTCACTTCCTCTATTACCGCTTCGGTGTTGCTGCCAATCAGCAGCTCTTCCATGGTGCTGTCACAGCCGGTAGTGCCCATCACGATCAGGTCGTACCCTTCCTGTTTGCTCAGCTGTTCGGCAACGTCTGTAAGTAAGGCTTCTTTCAACAGGTAATCGCAGGTAAAACCGCCGTCGCGGTTAGCCCCGTACTTCTCCTCCAGTTGCAGCACTTTGGCTTTCAGCTTGTCAGCGGCATCACGCATCTGCTCCCCCAGCAGTTCGGTTGCCACCAGCGCCGTCTCCGATGTGTCTACAATCGGCAGGTGCACCACATGCAATAGCGTGAGGTGCGCCCCCGCATGCTGTGCGATGTACACAGCATACTCCACAGCTTTATCCGAGGTACCGGAAAAGTCCGTGGGACATAGTATTTTATCCATTTTAGCGTTGGTTGGTTATTTTGCTTGTGTGTTTATATCAACATATTACTATGTATCCGTCAAATTAAAAAGCGATTGTAAAACTATTTTGTTGGCGCAATAGCTTTTATACTAGTTTAAATCCATAATATTCGATAAAACCAAGGTATATTCCTATTATACGTTCATACCTTTAAATTAAAACCACAAGCGTAAGTCCAATTCAGAAAAAAACCACCCGCCCATAAGGCTGCGGGTGGAGCATTCTTAATTTTAATACTTTATTAACCTGTCATCAACGCGCCGGAAGATTGCTCCGCTGCACTGTTCTGCACGAGGCGGTCCAGCATTTCGCGGGCTTCCTCGCAAGTATCCACGTGGTACTTGGCCACTGACGAGGCGTTACCTACTTTTATCGTGTAGGAGTTGCGGGGCATGGCCTTAAAAATATCTTCGTCGCCCCAGTCATCGCCCATGGCCATCACGAACTTGTGCGGGAACTTGCTCAGCCAGTAACTGGATGCCTTGCCTTTGTTTATCTCCTGCGCCTTTACCTCTACGGCCATCTGGCCATCCAGCACCTGCAGGTTGCTGTTAGAAGCCAGGAAGTTGAGATGGCTCACCAACTCACGGGCACGCAGCTCGCCTAAGCCGGTCTCTACGCGGCGGTAGTGCCAAACGAGTGAGTATTCCTTCTCTTCGATAAAGGAGCCCGGCGTGCGGTCCACGTACAGGTCCAGTATCAGGCGGATATCCTTTTTCCAGTCGTCCATGAGGCTGAGCATGGTTTGCCAGCCGGTGCCGCGCTGCTTTATCCAAACGCCGTGTTCGGCTATTATATCGATGTTGAGGTGGCCCAGCCAGTCCTGCATGGTGGCTTTCTCGCGGCTGCTCATCACGACCACCCTGTTTTTGGGATTGCTGCTCAGGCGCTCCAGCAGCTCCATCAGGTCATCATCAGGCCGTGCCATTAGCGGGCGGTGGCGGTAGTCTACTAGGGCGCCGTCATACTCCAGGAAGAACAGGCGTGAGCTGGCTGACTCATAGGCATTGCTCATCTCCAGGAAGGTAGCCTCGTCGAGGTAGGTAGTGGCCAGCGACAACTGCTTGATCTTGACGTAAGAAAGCCGATCCATGAACATACTTACCCAGTGGTGTATGTTGTAGCGCTTCAGCGACTCCTGCATGGTTTCCATGTGCTGCTGCTGCTCCTCCTCCGGCATGGTAAGCGACTGGTGAATGGCCTCCACCATCTGGTTAATATCGTTCGGGTTGATCAGGATGGCGTCTGAGAGCTCTTTGGAGGCACCGGCCATCTCGCTAAGTATAAGCACGCCTTTCTGGTCCAGCTTGCTTGCCACATACTCCTTGCACACCAGGTTCATGCCGTCGCGCATGGGGGTTACCAGGGCCACATCGGCCATGCGGTAAAAGGCCGAGAGCGTCTCCAGCGGGTAAGAGCGGTAGAAGTACTGGATAGGGTTCCAGCTGATGTGGCTATACTTGCCATTGATGCGGCCCACCAGTTCGTCCACCTCCTCTTTCAGCTCTTTATACTTCTCCACTGCATCGCGACTTGGCACCACCAGCATCAGCAGCGTTACCTTATCATGAAACTCCGGGTACTTCTCCAGGAAAAGCTCAAAGGCGTTCAGGCGTTGCGGTATCCCTTTCGAGTAATCGAGCCGATCTATGGAAAGTATGATTTTCTCCGCATTAAGGTTGCCACGGTAAATACGCTCCCGCTTCTTCACTTCTTCCAGTGCGGCAGTTCCGGCATACTTCTCATAGTCAATCCCCATCGGGAAAGAATCTACCAGCAGGGAGCGGTTGGGGGTATGAATCCAGCCGTGCATGCTGCCGTAGCCCACGATGCGGTTCACAGAGCTGAGGAAATGGCGCATGTCGTCGTAGGTATGGAAACCGATCAGGTCAGAGCCCAGCATCCCCTCCAGAAGCTCTTTGCGCCAAGGCAGCAGCCGGAACACCTCGTAACTCGGGAACGGGATGTGCTGGAAGAAACCGATGGTACTATCGGGAAGTTTCTCGCGCAGCATACTTGGCAGCAGCAGCAGTTGGTAATCGTGCACCCAGATAGTATCCTCGGGCCCGGCCTGCTCCACCACCGCATCGCAATATTTCTGGTTCACTTCTACATACGTCTCCCACAATTGCTGATCGTAAACGGCGTACTGGCTGAAGTAGTGGAAGGTTGGCCACAGTGTTTCGTTACTAAAGCCCTCGTAAAATTCTTTGATTTCTGTTTCGGTGAGGAAAACGGGGTGCATGTTTTCACTCTTGATGTCCTGGGTTATCTGCTCCTGCTTCTCCTGCTCGGTTACCACAAGGCCCGGCCAGCCGATCCAGACGTTATCGCCCTCTTTGTAGATCGAGCCCAAGCCGGTCGCCAAGCCCCCCTCGCTCGTCTTGTAGCTTAGTTCTCCGTCTTTCTCTTGCAGTTTTACAGGTAACCTGTTAGAAACTATAATCAGTTTTGCCATGCTCTGTGGTTTTTTCCCGGCAGGCAGCGCAGCAAATGGTTCAGGCGCAGTAAGAAAACTGCAGCTGTATGCCGGGTATTGGTTTATCTCCAGCGGTTGACACACATCAACCTACCTCACATACGTATAATTTGCGCCTCTCGTTCTCTAATATAGTTAAATATATATTAAGAAATAAATCTTAACACAAGTTGCAGGCTTTGCGCTGTCAGAATAACCCTTAGCGGCCTTACACAGTATTTTCATCACACAGCGGTATAACGAATGTCTATGAACTACTTTGATTCCCTTTACGAACGGTTTGAGAGCATCCTTGGCGGGCTGGCTGTGGTGGCCGTGGCTATAGTGGCGGGTATTATCACAAAGTACCTGCTCTTCAAGCTGCTGGATATCTACAACCGCCGCGAAAACCCGTTCTTCTTTAAGTCCCTTACCGCACACCTGAGCAAGCCACTCGCTCTTTTTATACCCTTGCTGTTCGTGTCTATTGCGCTGCCTGCCCTGCCCTACCGCGAAGAGTTGCTGTACAACCTGCGGCGGCTGGTGGAGACCCTGAACATTGTTACCTTCGCCTGGATTCTGATAGAGCTGACCAACGTGGCCCGGGACCTGGTGCGGCATAAGTATAACATTGAGCAGAAACCGGATAACATGCGCGAGCGCCGGCTGATAACCCAACTGCAATTTCTGCGCAAGGTAACCGTGGTCACCATTATTTTTCTGGCTGTAGCGCTGATACTGCTCAGTTTTGAGCCCGTGCGCAAGCTGGGCACAGGATTGCTGACCTCGGCCGGGGTGGCAGGTGTCGTGATTGGTTTTGCCGCCCAAACTTCTATTGCCAACCTGCTGGCAGGAATGCAGATAGCCTTTACACAGCCTATCCGCCTGGACGACGTGCTGGTGGTGGAAGGCGAGTTTGGCCGCGTGGAGGAGATAACCCTGACCTATGTGGTGCTGAAACTGTGGGACAACCGCCGCCTTATTCTGCCGCTAAACTATTTTATCCAGAAGCCGTTCCAGAACTGGACACGCACCGGCTCCGATATCTTAGCCTCCGTGTACCTCTACACTGATTATACCATGCCCATAGAACCCTTGCGTGTAGAATTTGATCGTATACTTGCCGGCACAGACCTCTGGAACAAACAGGTTTCGGTGCTGCAGGTAACCGACTCCAAAGAACGCACCCTGGAACTGCGTGCCCTCATGAGTGCCAGGGACTCGGCCATAGCCTGGGACCTGCGCTGCCTGGTACGCGAAAAGCTCGTCGGGTTTATCCAGCGTAACTACCCCGATGCACTGCCCAAAACCCGCAGCGAGTTTATCGGAGATAAGTTGCCCCCTTTATCAGACCTTTCGTAACTTAAGGCTGCCTATCATTAAAGTATAGCTTATGAATTTCTTTGAAGGAGTTGACCCGGTGGTTGTTGACTGGGTTATCATACCTGCCCTTATATTTTTTGCACGTATCTGCGATGTTACCCTTGGCACCCTCCGCATTGTGTTTGTGTCGAAGGGGGATAAGATAGTAGCTCCCATACTTGGTTTCCTGGAAGTGCTGATCTGGCTTGTTGCCATAACGCAGGTAATGGAAAATCTGAACAACGTGGCCTCATACCTGGCCTGGGCCGGGGGCTTTGCCATGGGCAACTTCCTGGGCCTGCGCGTGGAGCAGAAGCTGGCGCTGGGGCAAATGGTGGTGCGCGTAATCACCGTGGAGCCTGCCGATAAGTTGATCAGAATCCTGTCGGAGCATGGCTACCGCCTGACCTGCATCGATGCCAGGGGCACGCGCGGCAAGGTAAACCTGCTTTTCCTTATTGTGAAGCGTAAAAAGCTGCAGCACGTGCTGGACATCATCCGCGACTACAACCCGCAGGCTTTTTACTCGGTGGAGGATGTTCGTTCTGTTTCCGATATAGAAATTCCACAGGCCGAGAATGAACGCGCGGTAAGTATGCGCAGGTTCTTTCCGCTCCGTAAGGGGAAGTAAGTGTGCTATTATGCTTGAGTCAGATGGTCTAAAGCTTTACCTTGATTCCATTTATACTTTGTCCGGCACCTCAGCCATCATTCAGGGCTTTGTGGGAGTGTCGCGTAAAAGAGTAAAACCTTCCTGCAGACCCTCACTTTCAGAGATTGCCACCTCAGGTCTGCTGACAAGCAACAAGAACAGCTAACTATACTTGCGTACATTAAGCTCTTTTATGCCACGTCCTGCATCTCTTGAGGCATTTTTAGAAAAGTCTCAAGAGATGCAGGACGTGGCATAAAAAATTCCGGAAAAGCTCAGGAAGTGCGTACCGGCTACTTAATACTATCGGGTGCAACCAAACTATCGGCTGCAGTTATAGATGTATCGCTCATCATAACCCCTATTGGGTTTGTTGTATCGGAGGTTGGAGGAGGCGTGGTGCTATTGACAGTTGCCGTGCTGTCCGCATCGGCAGAACTCCCCCCTCCCTTTCCGCACGCCGTGAAAACAACAGCCAATAAGAGGGCTAAATATATCTTTTTCATATCTCGTTCATTTCTTATCTGAGAACTGTCTCCTTAAACCAGCGGTTGTTTGTCCTGCAGGAAGGGCTGGTTGTATTTCCGCTGGCCTGTTGCCCTGTACAAGGCGTTTGCCAGCGCCCCAAAAATAGGTGGGAACAACGGTTCTCCTAAGCCGGTGGGATCCGCCTCACTTTTCACAAAGTGAACTTCGATAGACTTTGGCGCCTCGCTGTGCCGAATCATGCGATAGGTTTCAAAGTTGCTCTTCTGGGGCACCCCATCCTGAAAGGTCATCTCTCCGAAAAGGGCATTTCCGATACCGTCCACAATGCCCCCTTCCGCCATGTTGGTGGCGGCATCCGGGTTCACCACCACACCGCAGTCAACCGCAGCATACACCTTCTCCACTACAGGCTTGTTTTCCTTCATCAACAGCTCAACCACTTCCGCAACGTACGTGTTGTGACAAAAATAAGCCGAAACACCCCGGTGCACATCGCTCTTACCCCTCTTCCAATCCGACTTGTCCTTCACCAATTTCAATACGCCGGCATAGCGGTCCGGGTCATAGTCATTCTGCTTTCCCACAGGCTTGCGTTTGGCACGCTCCAAAAGCTCCAGGCGAAACTCTATCGGATCCTTGCCTGCCAGCTCGGCCACTTCGTCCAGGAAAGACTGCTCCACCCCACCCAGGAAATTGGAACGAGGCGCCCGGAACGCCCCGATGGTGATGTTGGAATTCAGCGCCCACTCCTCTGCCAGGTAGTTGTCCACGGCACCGGCCGGGAAGCGGTTCTGGGCAAAGCCAAGAGGGCTCTCCGGAATACCCCCTGCCTTCACTTGGTACGCAATCATGTTGTTGTTTTCATCCAGTGCAGCTTTATAGGTAGCTGTGTACGTGGGCCGGTAAATGCCGTAGGTCATATCGTCTTCCCGGGAATAAACCAGCTTAACCGGGGCCTTCAATTTTTGGGAAATCACCGCTGCCTCCACCAAATGGTGCCCGTAAGCTCTTTGGCCAAAGCCGCCTCCCATTCTGGCCAGTTTGATGTGGATCTTTTCCTTAGGCATATCCAGGCGGGCCGTAAGGGTTTGCATGATAGACTCCGGTGCCTGGATGGGGCCGATGATTTCAGCTTTTTCTGCGGTGACATGGGCAAAGCAGTTCACCGGCTCCATGCAGTTGTGTGCCAGGAAGGGAGCCGTGTACGTTCGCTCGATCACTTTGGCCGCTTTTTTAAAGGCTCCTTCCGGATCCCCGTCTTTCCGAAGCTCTTTCCCGGGCTTTTTTGCCATTTCCGCCATCTTAGCCAGATGCCCTTGGGTGCTCTCCAGCCCGGCCGGGATGGTGACGGTCTGCTGATTACCGCCCCAGCCAGCCACTGTAACAGTAGAATCTGAAATCTTTTCCCATTCTACTTTCAATGCCTTCTTGGCGTTCATCACCTCCCAGGTGGTATTGCCCACCACCACGACCAGCTCTGTAAAACTGGTGGTATCGAAACCGTTTCTTACATAACCCTCCTCCAGCGTTTTGATGATAAATACATCCTTAATGCCAGGCATGGATCTGGCAGCACTGTCATCTACTGCTTTCACTTTCTGACCGAATGCCGGCGGATGGGCAATCATGGCAATAAGCATTCCCTCCTGCTTGTGGTCCAGCGTGAACAGGGGTTTCCCGGTCACGATATTCAGCCCCTCAACGTTCTTTTTCGAGTTGCCGATGATCTTGAAGTCGCCCACTTTCTTCAGGGGTACCTCCTCTGGCACCGGAAGCCCAGCTGCCTGGGAAGCTATCTCCCCATATCCCGCTTCTTTGCCGCTCGCCTCGTGGTACAGCATGCCGTCCTTCGTGGTGATTTCACCGGCAGGCACCTGCCAGGCTTTTGCAGCTGCCTGAACGAGCATATGCCGGGCGGTAGCACCTGCGGTGCGCAGCGGTTTCCAGGCCATCTGCATGGCCAGGCTGCCCCCGGTAAACTGGCGGTCAAACCGTTCAGGATAAAAATCAGCCTGCTCCACAATGACGTTCTTCCAATCAATGTCCAACTCCTCGGCCAGCATCATCGGCAGGGAGGTCTTGACGTTAGAACCGAACTCCGGGTTAGGGGCCATCAGGGTGACTACCCCGTTGTCTCCGATTTTAATGTAGCTGTTGAGCTCAAACCACTCTTTAGATAGGTTCGAAACCTCTTCCGGTGTGGGCTTGCAGCCGGCCAGCCAGCTAAAACTGAGCATCATACCCCCGCCTGCCAGGGCAGAGACTTTCAGAAAAGATCGTCGGTTCATCGGTGTTTTTACCTGTGTCATTTGCTCGGAAGGTTTAAGTGGTTAAGACTGAGCGGCTGACTTGATGGCCGCCTTGATACGCAGATAGGTAGCACAGCGGCAGATATTGCCGTTCATAGCCGATTCTATTTCCACGTCGGAAGGATTGGAGTTGCTTTTCAGCAAGGCCGCCGCGTTCATGATTTGCCCGGCCTGGCAGTAGCCGCACTGTGCCACATCGTGCTCCAGCCATGCCTGCTGCACCGGGTGGTCGCCTTTTTCTGACAGCCCCTCGATGGTTGTGATCTGCTTGTTCTCCACGGTTGATACCGGCAGCACGCAAGAGCGCACGGCTGTTCCATCCAGGTGAATCGTGCAGGCACCGCACTGGGCCATACCGCAGCCATACTTGGTTCCGACCAGGTTCAAATGATCCCGTAGTACCCAAAGCACAGGGGTGTTGGGGTCAACATCCACCACTCGCTTCTCACCGTTGATTTCAAGGTTGATCTTTGCCATCGTGATTTAATTTAAGTATGTCTAAATATAGGTCATTTTTACCCAAAAAGGTGCATCATTCAAAAGTTTTACTGCCTGTTGTACTCTTCATCCGTTACCGGTTCCAACCAAACTGTTGGGCCTTTTTCTCTTCCTGTTATAGCGATTTGTATAAATTCACTACCCGCACTTGCCCCGTGCCAGTGGGGTAGATCTGCCGGACACTTTACCACGTCCCCCTTGCGGAGAATTACCTTCTGTTGTCCTTTTTCTTGGTAGTACCCTTCCCCATCAAGCACCAATATAATTTGGCCGTTCGGGTGGGAGTGCCAGTTCGTCCTTGCGCCGGGTTCAAAGGTGACACTTCCTACTGAATTTTGGTTGATACTATCTGCTTGTACCAACATGGTTAGAAATGCGTTGCCTTTAAAGTTGTTGTTCTCAATTTTTTCACCCTTTGGGAAAATAGTTTTTCCCTGAGTTTCCAGATTCATTCTCTGTGTGGATTCGTTTTGCTTTGTGCATGAGAATACCAGCGCACCAATAAGAAATAATATAGGTATATTTTTAAAGTTCATCATATTGAATTTCAGAGATTGGATTGGTAAAAAGTGCCCAGTTTGTCCACCGCCTGCGACACATACTCGGGTTTCCAGTACGTTTGTATATG
Source organism: Pontibacter anaerobius (assembly GCF_026241195.1). Lineage (GTDB taxonomy): Bacteria > Bacteroidota > Bacteroidia > Cytophagales > Hymenobacteraceae > Pontibacter > Pontibacter anaerobius. Next base: position 45,804 of record NZ_JAPFQO010000006.1, on the reverse strand, counting down.
AGTAGCCCCATTGATAAGAAGCAGTTCCTTATTCTTGGCGTTGACGGCTTTACTGAAGGCATCATCCGTCATATAGTAGGTGTCGGCTTCACTACCCGCCATCATCAATAATGGCTGGTTTATCAAATCCATATTCGTACTGGCATCAAAGGTCATCAAGTCCAGCAAACTACTCATCGTGTACCTGAATGTGGAGTTCGGGTGTGCATGTGTTCTGTGGTAATAATAATGGCCTTCCCGATACAGGTCAAACGGCATTTTGTCTGCCATTTCATCGGTAATTTCTGTGTCGGCAGCGTAACGTATTTCACCTCCGGCAGCTTCTGATGCACGGGCTTCTGATGCTTGTTTTAACCGTTCCTGAATGGTTGAAAATTGGGAGTTCATAAAGCCATTCCGCCTTACTACACCAGAATTGAACATACTTAAGGTAGCAACTGCCTTGAAACGTTTATCTGATTGGGCAGCTTTTAAAGAGTATCCGCCACCGCCACAGATACCAAGTAGCCCTAGCCGGTTAGCATCAACACCTTTATATTGGGAAATAAAGTCACCCATTGCATGTATATCCTCAATACGGTTGGCGGGTTTATCAACATTACGAGGCGTGCCGCCACTGGCACCCTGATAAGCTGCATCTGCCGCAATGGTAATATAACCCTGCTCCGCCAAACGTTGTGCATACAAACCCGCAACTTGCTCTTTTACCCCTCCGTTGGGATGGGCGATGACAACGGCCGGGTACTTCTGCTTTGCATTGTAATTGGGCGGTGTGTACACATTCGCGGCTATGGTAATGTCTTTGATTTTATAGGTAACCGGATGGATGTTTACCTTGCCCTTTACATTTTCGGAAATGGCCCCGGCATATACCAAAGTATATGGATTTTGTTCATGAGACTTCTTGGTGGTTTGACCCTGTACCATACTTACAGTTACTATTGCCAATACTAAAACGAGTATTAATGATGTTTTTTTCATCTTGTAATTATGAATCTTATTCGGATTTCACGGACCTCAGAACCTCGTCCAACACAGATTGAGCCGCTTTAGCTTCTTTTTCTCCTACGCTTGCTTGTATGATGTTCACAAATTGCTGCAGTTGGCCAGGTGTTAGGCCGACATTCAGGCAGATTCTCATATGTGATCGCAGCATTGGCTCTACGCCACCAATACTGCTGAGCACCGATATGGTCACCAACTCTCTTTCGGAGTAGCTTAAGACATCTCGCTCAAAAATATCGGCAAACAGGTGTTCTTTGAGAAAGACCTCTATTTCAGGCGAAAAGGCTGCATAACCTGTTTTGGGACCATCTTGCGGTGCTCCTGTTAATTCTCCCAAAACCTCCTTGCCCTGGTCGTATTTGCTCCGCTTATCTTTGATTGGAGAGGCCTCAGCACCCCATTCATCGTTGATACCTTTGGCCTTGCGATCGTCCAGTACAGCCATCAAGGTTTGCAGCCCGCGAATACTGCGGGGAAAGCCACAATAGGCATACAGATGCACCATCACCTCCTTGGTTTCATTGATAGTCAGGCCAGCATCCAGCCCGTTATGCAAGGCGCCTTTCAAACTATCCAAATCACCACTAGCGGTAAAGGCAGCAATAGGAATTATAGCTTGTTGCTTCTTAGTCAGGCTTTGGCTTTCAGAAGTTATACTTTGTGCCCCAGCCTGGGCTGTAAACCCCAATAACACGACTAGCCAAAGGAGATATTTAAGACCGAACATTTTCATTTCTTTACCTAGTTTGAGTTTTTATGCTGGTTGATTCGAGCGCTTACAGCACTTTTATACTTCGCAGCCATTCTATAACTTCGGCCCGGACTTCTTCCCTTCTTTCTCCTTTTATCGCCAGGAGTATTCCGTCTCTTTCCAAACCACCTTTTATGGAAAAGCCTTCCAGTACATTGGCGTCAGTAGATAAGTCTTCTACTGTCTGAAAGCTACTTCCCACTCCGTATCCTCCATTGGTATTAAAGGGGATTACTGTTTTGCCGCTCAGATCATACTCCTTCAAAAAGCTTTTCATCGGGGGCGGCAGCTGCATGTCCCAGGTAGGGAAGCCAAGGAACACCGTATCATACTTCTGTATGTTCTCAATTTTAGTATTAAGTGGCGGCAAGTATCCCGTTTCATTTTCGTTGTCTACTTGTGCTACTATGGCATCGTAATCTTCCGGATAAGGTGTTTCCAGTTCAAGCTCTACCAATGTGCCGCCAATTTCTCTATGTATTATTTCAGCGATGGCCTCCGTGTTCTTGGTTCGGGACAAGTAAACGATAAGAATTCTGTTAGTTCTTGCTATTTCCTCTTCTACAGGGGGTAAGTTTTGTGCTTTGGAACAAGATGATAGCAAACAAAAAGCTGTGCTGACCAGTAACCATATCTTTATTATACTTCTCATTTCAATCCTTTTTCCTACACTGTAAAAATCCAAAAAACATAGGAAATTTATTGTAGACAGATTACAGGAATTCCTACCAATATTACTGATCCAGGCCTTTTTCCTTTAGCCATTCTGAAAGCAGATGCGCTACCTTCACATTGTTCAGGTCTGACATGGGGAAGTGCGTATTTCCTTTTAGACCTACATCAGGCAGGTAAACCAGGGTGACATCACCGCCGTGCTTGTTTACGACATCTCTCCACTGCCTGGCCATGGTATAAGCCGCACGCCACTGTTCCTGGCCAGGGTTCTCAACTGGCTGCTCTGGAATGTAATCCCCGTAGTAGATGATGATGGGGATTTTCGTCAGATCCTTAAACTCCTCCATTGGTACTCCCCTGGCACTTAACTGGCCCCCAACATAGGGAATGGGTTCAGGTACCTGGCCCTCCGGGAAAACAAAATTGCTCTCCGGCTCATAAGAAGCAATGGCTTTGATGTTGCTGTTCTTGATGGCGGCGAGCCACCCCTGTCCGCCGCTGTGGGAATGCGTCACCAGCACGCCCTGACCGATTTTGTCGAACAGGGCAGATACCGCATTAATATTTACTTCTATATCCAAAGGACCAGTATCTGGCGTTATGTGGCGAAAAAACTGGTCCAATGCCTCGGGGTCTTTTGAGAACTGAACACCAGGAAAAAACTCCCTGCCAATACCCATGCGGAAAATGCCAAACCAAAGCTGGTCGTCTGGTTTTGCGGGAATGGTGTTGGGTTCAGTACTTCGTCCTGCTTTGCCCCGCTTTGGCTGATCGATCAGGTAAACCGGATAGCCATTACGCAGGAAAATGCTTTGGAATCCCTCCGGCCCGTCAGGAGTGGTTTCCCAGGTCTTTGCAGACTGCCCATACCCATGCCAAAACACAAGGGGGAGTTCGCGCGCCTTCTGCGGTTTCTGGTAGAATACATAGGCATGGTCGCCGTGCAGCGTCTGCCCCTCCGAAGCCTGGTTTGCCGGGTTGAATGCTCCATGTGCAATAGGATCAAAGGTGCCGGGAGCGATCACCACCGTGCCCCCTACGGCAAAGCTGCCTTGTTCCTGAATAACCATCGGGGCGCTGCTTCCGCCTTCTTTCAGAGCGGCACAGGCCGTCATAAGCACAGTGGCAATCAGGTGTAACAGAATAAAACATATTTTACGGCTTATCTTTTCCACTTTATCGGATATCTTGAATTGTTTGCAGTTTCTTTTACAGCCCTATGCCCATTAGCTTCTATGTTCTGCAATAACCTGCCTTCGATACACTCCAACCATTTCTGGCTCTTTCCTCTGGTAAGGCCATGACCTGACCTCTCTAATGCTCAATCTGATGGGTGTCCCGCACACTGCTAAACGTCATCGCTAACAATACCCAACTGTCTCCTTGTTTTTTATAAACCTCGGTAACTGTAAATTCATTTTTAGCGTCATTGCCCCGGACCACAGCCGTCAGGGTGATGCGGTTCCAAAGGACGGCGACATCGTCAGTAATTTCTACCGCCACATCGTGTATATCCGCCTCCTTGTACCAAATACTCCCGGTTTTAATGATATCCAGTTCCTGGTTCTTTTTCCAGGTTCCACTCATATGCACAAACTTTGACTTGTCATGAAAGAGTTTGGCAAGCTTGTCCACATTTTTGTCTGCCATCCATTGCCATTTATCCTTAGAGAGATTGATGACCTGCTCTTCCGCGTTGGTCCTACTCGTCGTAGCAACGCTTGCTTTGTTATCTTGTGCGAAAGTCCCTTGTATACCCATTAGTAGGATACAGAGCGTGAGAATTGATGTTTTCAATCGGGTATTTATTTTAAAGTTAATTAACAGACAGATTTATTTTACCAGAGAATTACAGACATGCTACCTACTCCATTTTAACCGGCCTGCTTAACCTTGAAAAAGTGAGGGAACCCATCTTCCATTTACCATTTTCTTTGATGTAAACCTCCGTCACCATAAAGGGATTTATAACCTCGTTTCCGCCGACTACGGCTACTAAGTCAATGTCATTCAGCAGGATGGCCGTGTTACCAATGAAGTTCACTGCCGCTGAATAGACTTCTGCTTTCTTATAATGAATACGCCCGCTCTCAATAACGCTGAGTTCCTGCTCTTTCCCCCAGCTTCCTCCCATATGAACAAACACAGACTTTTCATCGAACAAGACTTTCAAAGAATCTACAGTCTTGTCTGCCATCCAGCGCCACTTGTCTTGAGAGAGTTGGAGGATTTCCTGCTCTGATTTTGTCGTGTTGGTTGTGGTGAAATTCGGAAGTTTCGCCTGGGCATATGATAGCTGCACACTGGCAATGCACAAAAACATCACAATAATTACTTTTTTCATAATTTTTAATATTATAGTTAAAGCCTCTTTTATACATTAAAGTCGTCACAGGGCCGCTTTCCCTCATTTTTAACGGTTTATCATTTTTTGAGCTTGTTCTGAATACCTATGACCTTGAATCTCGATATTCAACAAGGCCTCATTAATATCCTGAAGGTCATTAGCGGCCAACTTAAGCTCAGCCGCCCCCAAATTCTCCTCCAAACGATGCAGTTTCGTTGTCCCCGGTATCGGAACGATCCACGGCTTTTGCGCCAGTAGCCAGGCAAGGGCTATTTGTGCTGGTGTCGTCCTCTTTTCGTTTGCAATCCTGCCGAGCAAGTCGACCAACGCCTGGTTGGCTTTCCGGTTTTCTTCCGAGAAACGGGGAACAGTATTCCGAAAATCATCTTTTTCAAAAGTTGTACTTTCATCAATTTTGCCCGTCAGAAACCCTTTGCCAAGTGGGCTGAAAGGGACAAAGCCAATGCCGAGTTCTTCCAGGGTGGGCAGTATCTCCTGTTCAGGCTCCCGCCACCACAGGGAGTACTCGCTTTGCAGGGCAGTTACCGGTTGCACAGCATGCGCTTTGCGGATGATTTGAACCCCAGCTTCTGAAAGCCCAAAGTGCTTCACCTTTCCCTCCTGGATCAGCTGCTTAACTGTGCCCGCTACCTCTTCTATGGGAACGTTAGGGTCCACCCGGTGCTGGTAGAATAAGTCAATCGTATCTGTTCTAAGCCGTCTAAGGGCTGCTTCTGCTACTGCCCTGATTTTTTCTGGGCGACTGTCAACACCTGTCATAGCCCCGTTTTCCAATTTAAAGCCAAACTTGGTGGCGATGATAACCTTATCACGGAACGGCTCCAACGCCTCGCCTAGCAGCTCTTCGTTTGTAAAGGGGCCGTATACCTCCGCCGTATCAAAAAATGTAACACCGAGTTCATAGGCTCTTCGGATAAGTTTGATAGCTTCTCCTTTTTCTGTTGCAGGCCCATACCCAAAGCTCAGTCCCATACAACCAAGGCCGAGAGCAGATACTTCCAAGCCGCTTTTGCCAAATGTTCTTTTTTGCATGGCTTTCTTTTTAAAGTGCTTTAACTATATAATTTATAGCTCCCTAGCTATCTTCTCAGTGCTGAATCTGGATGGTAGCAGAAGGGCCAATTTTATACCTAAAGGTTCGAAGGCTAACAGGGCTATTTATTTACCGCCAAAGTATTCCTGCTCAGTCAGCTTTTCCAGCCATACCGTCTTGCCATTTTGAGCAGGTGTGGTAGAGAGGTAGGTAACCCCGCTTTCGGGTGAGGCACCGTGCCAATGCACCACGCCCGGGGAACATTTTACTACATCCCCTTTGCGAATAGTTTGCCTGGGTTTGCCCTTCTCCTGGTAATAACCAACTCCCTCCATAATCATCAGGATCTGCCCGCCCGGGTGCTGATGCCAGTTTAACCGTGCACCGGGGTCAAAGGTCGCCACAGAAATGCCGTAGTTGAAGGTACTGTCAGGCGCATGCACCTCATAGAGCCATACATTCCCGACGTGATTTACATTAGGGGCTTTCTCACCTTTCGGGAAGATGGGTGCACCCTGTGCAAAGGCTTGGGTGGTGCCCATGGCGAGCAATAGCATGGTTAATTTCAGTATCTTCATTAGTTATAAAATTTTAAGGTTTGGCAAAGAGATCAGCACTCTCCCCTCGGACTGGTATTATATTTAAAGGCAGAAGAGTAAGTTCCGTTACAGCCATACCAGGGTACATGGTTTTTGTGAATCAGAGTCTGCATCATATAGAAACTACTGCTTTGAGTTAAATGCAGGCTGTTCCAACTTACCTGCCTTTCTGCTTTCCATTTGCTTGAGTGGCGCCGTTTTCCGGAAAGGTTGCCGTTTCATGTAGGTTGCCGAGCGCCACAGCCACTCCAGCGGACCATACAGAAAGTACGTAAGCCAGAATTTACTAAGTATGATCTGTGCTACGTAGATGATTATTCCCAATACAAAAACCTCCGTGGGGTGCCAGCCACTAAAGATCGGACCAAAGGCCCACATAGAGAACAAAAGGCTACCGATCACGCCCTGCATAATGTAATTGGTTAACCCCATCGCCCATACGGTGATAAGACATCCAGGTAGCTGCCCGTTGATTTTGTCTGGTAGAGAAGGATGAATCCCATTGTCATGGCGCCGGAGAAAAGCACAAGATTGATATCATTCAAAGCCTGTACAGTTAAAAGAGTGGGTGATATGTAGGTGCCAGCGGGGTTAAACAAAGTGCGTAGCTCTACTGGTGGAATCATACTTTTGATCCAGCCTATCAACAAGGCGGCTGAAACGAAGCCTGCAAAAAGGAGCACATTCCTTTTTCTCTTCGTGCCTACCTCCTCAAAGAAACGGAGACGACCGACCACTAACCCCAGCATAAACAGAGCAAGGGTCACATAGCCACGCCCAACCATGCCAAACTGGTAGTTTAACTTTCCTTCCAGACGCTCTTCATAGTTATGCTTTGCCGAATTTAGAAAGGAGGGCTTGGCGATGTATTCCGGCACCTCAGCCGAAGCTTGCCCATTACCGCTGGTACGTCGGTCAGATGTTTGCTCGGATATAGCGTTGTTATTGATAGTTGCCTGAATAATACGTGGCGTCCCTACCAGTAAAAGGCAGGCAAGGGCCACCAATGTCCAGTTTTTAAACCGGTACAGTGGTATCATCAATAACCCAAAGACCGCGTAAACCGAAATAATCTCGAGGCTATAGAAAGAGTGCGCGAGCAGGCCGAGCATGAATAAAAGGAGCATCCTCCACACAAAGCGCTTTCGAAAATCGACTCCCTTTCTGGCGGCACTGTCCATTTGTATGAAGAAGCTAAGGCCAAACAAGAAGGCAAAAATATTGATGAACCTGCCCATGATGATGTTCTGGCCTATCCATTGAATGGCTTCATCTAGTGCAGGAAAGCGAGGGTCCATCTGCTCCGAAGGAATAGCATATATCCCGAAGCGCTGTAGCATGTGGATGAGAATAACACCCAATAAAGCAAACCCTCTTAGCGCATCTAAAACCGTAATGCGTTTAAGGGGCGATGACAATGATCTGGTTTGTTTCATTTCTTGATTCAACACTATACTATTCTTCATCAGTTACTTTGGTTTAATTCATTTAAGCAGGCATAAATACATGGAGCACTGCTATCCCTTTGGCGGCGCCTCAACGCCCATAGCCTCCATGACCGGTTTCGCATTTTTTGCTCCCGCAATCTCAATCTTCGACAGGCCATCATTGAATGCTTTCAGTTCAGCAGCAGAGAACTTTACCGAATCGGCCTTCAAATTTTCTCTAAGATGCACTGATTTTGATGTTCCAGGGATAGGCACTATCCAAGGTTTTTGAGCTAGTAACCACGCCAATGTTATTTGAGACGCCGTGGCATTTTTATGGAGCCCCCACTCTTCTATATAGTAAAGCATTTCAAGGTTCTGAGGTATGTTCTCAGGTGTTGTCCGGGGTAAAATAGCGCGAAAATCACCTTCAGAAAACCGGGTATTTTCGTTGATCGCATCCGCAAAAAATCCATAGCCTAACGGACACCATGGAACAAAACCGATGTTCAGCTCTTCGCAAAGAGGCAAAACCCCGGTTTCCGGATCACGGGTCCAGGGGGAGTATTCGTTTTGGATAGCAGCGAGAGGTTGTACCGCGTGTGCCCGGCGAATGGTGTTCAGACCAGGTTCAGAAAGCCCCCAGTGCAGCACCTTTCCTTCCTGCATCAGCTCCTTGACGGTGCCCGCAACGTCTTCAATGGGTACATTCGGGTCAACACGGTGCTGGTAGAGGAGGTCAACATAATCCGTTTTCAGCCGTTTCAAAGACCCCTCCACAGCCCTGCGAATGGTTTTCGGTCTACTGTCTAATCCCCTTCTTTCGCCGGTTTCTGGGTCCACATCAAATCCAAATTTGGTAGCGATTACCACTTCTTTCCTAAACGGCGCTACCGCTTCGCCAACCTGCCTTTCATTAATCAGAGGCCCATACACCTCAGCAGTGTCAAAAAGTGTCACGCCATTGTCAAAAGCTTCCCGGTAAAGTCTATTAACCTGACGCTGCTCCCGTACGTCTCCGGTATAGAATCCCACAACAGAGAGTCCTCCCAACCCAAGGGCCGAGACTTCTAAACTCCCTAACCTGCGGCGGTTCATAGCCTTGGGTTTCTGCAAGGCAGCACTGCTGGTTTCATTCTTTGCTGCTGCCCATGACAGAGGGCTCAGGGCCAGCCCTGCTCCTGCAAGTGCCGATCTGGATAGGAAGTCACGTCGGTTAACACCTTCGCCTTGAGCGTTAGATGCGTTTTCGCTGTTCATTTTCTCATTTTCCATAACCAACTCTTTTAATTGTTTAGATGTCAACCTCGGTTTCGCTGATCCACTTTACCACAGCCGGATCGCGGTGGTCGAAGAAGAGGCTTGCCTTTTGGTCCAGGGTGGCGATGAACTCCATGTCTTCCTGGCTCAGCTCAAAATCGAAAATATTGAAGTTCTCTTCGATGCGTGCCTTGTGCACAGACTTCGGAATGGACACCACGCCTCTCTGCGTAAGCCAGCGCAGCACGACCTGTGCCACCGACTTATCATACTTATGACCGATGGAGCTCAGTAGCTCATTCTTGAAAAGGTCATTCTTGCCTTCCGCAAACGGTCCCCACGACTGGATCTGTACGTTGTTTTCCTTCAGGAATTGTTGCTCTTCCACCTGCTGATTAAAAGGATGCGTTTCGATCTGGTTCACCGCCGGAACCACCTTGTTGTGAATGATCAGGTCTATCACACGGTCCGGCTGAAAGTTGCTGACGCCAATGGCTTTGATCCTGCCTTCGCTGTACAGCTCTTCCATGGCATGCCATGACCCGTGCACATCCCCGTAGGGTTGATGAATCAGGTACAGGTCCAGGTAATCCAGCTGAAGGCGCTTTAATGACTTCTCAAAGGCCCTTTTAGTATTCTCATAGCCGGCATCCTGCACCCACACTTTAGTGGTGATGAAGAGCTCTTCTCTTGGAACACCGCTTCCTTGAATGGCTCTGCCTACTGCTTCCTCGTTAAGGTAGACCGCAGCCGTGTCAATCAACCGGTAGCCTGCATCAAGGGCATTGGCTACGCTTCTTTCACACTCGGCTGCGTCGGGAATCTGGAAAACACCAAAACCCAGCAGGGGCATCTCCACGCCGTTGTTTAACTTAACCTTTTGCATATATTGATTCGTTTATCTCCTAAAATCTCGACACTACAAAGGTATAGTACATTAAGAGCCTGCATGTTATACAGATTACATGTTTGTATACCATTATTACTGATTCGGCAAGGCGCATGAAGCAAAACTTGAAAAAGGTGGTAATTTTGAACAACTGTAAACGATAGCGGTATGGATAATTTGCGAAGATTTGAGACCATCAATGATTACAACGCCTTCAACAACAATGAGACGCTGCACCCGCTGGTGAGTGTGGTGGATGTCTCGAAGGCAAGCCCCAGGCAGGCCTCCAATATGTATTTTGGATTTTACACCGTGTTTTTGAAAGAAGTCAATTGCGGTAATCTGCGGTATGGCCGCCATACTTATGACTACCAAGAAGGCACGCTGGTGTTCATTGCGCCGGGACAGGTGGTGAGCGTGGAGAACAGTGGAGAAACGTATCAACCCAAAGGGACTGCGCTTATCTTTCACCCTGATCTGATACATGGCACCCCGCTCGGGCGGCACATGCAGGACTATACGTTCTTTGGCTACCAATCTAATGAAGCCCTTCACTTATCAGAACGTGAAAGGAAAATTATCCTGGACTGCCTTTCCAAGATCGAGTACGAACTGGAGCATGCCATTGACCAGCACAGTAAACGGCTCATCGTATCCAATATCGAGTTGTTCCTGAACTACTGCATCCGTTTTTATGACCGCCAGTTTATTACCCGCGATAACGTACACAAAGGTATTTTAGAAAAGTTTGAGAGTTTGCTGATTGAGTATTTTCAATTCGATAAACCACAAAGGATCGGCTTGCCTTCTGTAGCTTTTTGCGCAGGTGAGCTGAACTTATCCGCCAACTATTTCGGCGATCTGGTAAAAAAAGAAACTGGAAAATCAGCGCAGGAATACATACAGGCAAAGGTGATCGATGTGGCGAAAGAAAGAGTATTTGACCAAAGCAAATCGGTGAGCCAAATTGCCTATGAATTAGGCTTCAAATATCCCCAGCATTTTACGCGCCTGTTCAAGCAAAGGGTGGGGCAATCCCCGAATGCGTATAGGATGCTGAACTAAATACTTCCTTAACCCGGAATACGAAGTTCTCGCCTGCTTTCTATACTAATCATTTATATTGGCGTGATTAGTGAGAAGGAAGTCCGAAGTATAATCTGCTGTTGAGAAAGAAAAAGCCGCTGCCAAAGTATAACTCATACTTTGGCAGCGGCCCATTTTATACTTTCACTGAAAAGGCTGCCTCTCCTAGAAGAACACCTCACAGTTATACGTACTGCTTATTCAGTCAGCAACTTAAAGTATACCACGGCTAATGGCGGTAGTTTTAATGTCATGGAGTGGGCCTGCCCGTGGAACGGCTCCGGCTCCGTTTGTATCGGCTCCGGGTTGTGCACGTCGCTGCCGCCGTAGCGTTTGTCGTCTGAGTTAAAGATCTGCACCCATTTGCCGGCATGCGGAGCGCCTAAACGGTAATGCTCGTGCAGGGCCGGTGTAAAGTTGCACACCACCAGGATCTCATCTCCCGGTTTATCCCCCTTACGCAGGAAACTCATGACCGAGTTATGGGCATCGTTCAGGTCTACCCACTGGAAGCCCTCGGGGCTGAAGCTGTGCCTGTACATGCCCGGCTCCGCCTTATAAACGGCGTTAAGTTCGCGCATCAACTGCTGTATACCCTGATGCGGGGTGTAATGCAGCAGGTGCCAGTCCAGGCTGCTGTCGTGGTTCCATTCAGTGCTCTGCGCAATTTCGCAGCCCATAAACATCAGCTTGCCACCCGGGTGGGCATACATGTATGAGTACAGCGCACGCAGGTTTGCAAAGCGTTGCCACTCATCACCCGGCATCTTACCCAGCAGCGATCCTTTGCCGTGCACCACTTCGTCGTGCGAAAGCGGCAACATAAACTTTTCGGAGAAAGCGTAGATAATGCTGAAGGTTATCTCGCCCTGGTGGTAGCGGCGGTAGATCGGGTCTTTGGAGAAATAGTGCAGCGAGTCGTGCATCCAACCCATCATCCACTTCATGTTAAAGCCTAGGCCTCCGTCCTCCACATGGCCTGTTACCATCGGCCAGGCCGTAGATTCCTCGGCAATGGTGAGCACCTCCGGGAAATTATCGTGCACTGCGTGGTTAAAGTCCTTGAGTAAGGAAATCGCCTCCAGGTTTTCGCGGCCACCGTACTCATTCGGAATCCACTCGCCTTCTTTGCGGCTGTAGTCTAAGTATAGCATCGAGGCAACGGCATCTACCCGGAGCCCGTCTACATGGTACTTGTCCAGCCAAAAAAGCGCATTGCTGATCAGGAAGGAGCGAACCTCGTTGCGTCCGTAGTTAAAGATGTAGCTGTTCCAATCCGGGTGGAAGCCCTTTCGCGGGTCAGCGTGCTCAAACAGGTGCGTTCCGTCAAAATAGGCCAAGCCATGTTCATCCGAAGGGAAATGCGACGGTACCCAGTCCATGATCACGCCAATGCCGTGCTGGTGTAGCACATCGATCAGGTGCATGAGGTCCTGCGGCGAACCCAACAGGCTATGGGCGGCAAAATATCCCGTAATCTGGTAACCCCACGAGCCGCTGAACGGGTGGTACATCACAGGCATGAACTCCACATGCGTAAAGCCCATTTCCTTTACATAAGCCGGCAGTTCCTCGGCCAGTTCGCGGTACGTAAGCGGACGGTTATTATCCTCTGGTTTGCGGCGCCAGGAGCCCAGGTGCACCTCGTACACGCTGTAAGGCTGCGGCTGCCCTGTCTTGCTCTTGCGCTCATCAATCCATGCCTGGTCCTGCCACTCGTACTGCAGGTTATTTACAATAGAGGCTGTCTGCGGCGGCACTTCACGGCAAAAAGCAAAAGGGTCGCTCTTCTCCACGTGGTACAGGTGGTACTTGGATTTAATATGATATTTATACATCATACCTGCCTGTACATCCGGTATAAAGCCCTCCCAGATGCCGGAACCGTCGTGGCGCACATGCAGCTGGTGGTTCTCCCGGCTCCAGCCATTGAACTCGCCCATCACCGACACCTGCTCCGCATTCGGGGCCCACACGGCAAAGTATGTACCCTGTCGCCCGTGCACCTCCATCGGGTGCGACCCCAGCTTCAGGTACAGGCTAAAGTGCTTTCCTTCCTTAAACAGGTAGATATCGTAATCCGTGAAAAGACTGGCATACCACACCGGCTGATCGGGCTGTTGACCGGCTGGCACCAGCACATCGCCGGCTTCTACTACCTTGGTGGCAGCAGCTTTAGCCCGCGTGCGGGTTTTGGCCTTCACTACCTCCTGCACACCACTTTTCGAGGCTACCTGCACCGGCACCTCTGCCCCTGCTGCCTCTCCTTTCTTAGGCCTTCCGCGCCTCTTGGCAGGAGCTGCTTTACCGGCTGTGGTAACCGGGGCGCCCATCTCGGCAGCGGGTGCATCCGTTGCTTTTTTTCGCGTGGTGCGTTTGGCCTTGGCCTCCGCTTTTGCCTCCTCAGCCGCCATAGGTTCCTCCTTCTTTTTGCGGGAGGTGGTTGCCTTGGTGGCTTTTGCGGTGATTCCCTTGTTTTGATCGGTAGTCTCGGGGGTTATGCTTTCTTTTCTCTTAGCCATTCTTATACTTTTTCATGATGTACTTGATGCCTCTGATAGGGATGAGCACCCAATCCGGACGGTTATTCAGTTCATAGCCTAACTCATAGATGGCTTTCTCCAGCAGGAAAGTATGGATGAGTATCTCAAAATCCTCTTCCTTGGCTGGCACGATGCCGGTACCCATAGTTTTGCTCAGGTAGGCGTGCATGTAGAAGCCGCTGCCGTAGTGGTACCACTGCTCGGCCCAGGCCTCCAGGTAATCCACGTCCTCCTTGCGGAGACCTTCTTCCTGGAACAGCGCACTGTAGGCGGCGTAATGGAACGAGCGGATCATTCCGGCCACATCGCGCAGGGCAGATCGCTTCAGGCGGCGCTCGCTAAAGGAGCGTGCCGGTTCGCCCTCAAAATCGATGATGTAGAAATCCTTGCCCGTAAACAACACCTGCCCCAGGTGGTAATCGCCATGGGTCCGGATCTTCTGCGTGTCAATCTTATGGGCGAAGATCATCTTCAGGCGCTCCAGAATCTCGCCGCGCATCTGCAGCACCTCCTCTGCCTCACCGCGCACCTGCTCCGGCAGGCCAGGCAGGTGCTTCTGCAGGCTATCGAAGTTGCTGCGCACCAGTGAGGTGAGCGAAGAATACAATGAGCGCTGGTAGTGCAGCGAGAAGTTCTCCGGTGTAAAGTCTTTGTTATCGGTTACAGAGCCGAGGGCCAGGTGCATCTCTGCGGTGCGCTGCCCCAGCAGTTCCAGCCGTTCCACGTGGGCACCGCCAATCTGCATCTGCATCTCTTCTGGTATATCAGAAAAAGCCAGCGGCCGCGACAGTGTACCAGACACCGGTCCAATCTTCAGTCGCTCCGTCTGTGTTTGCAGGCGCTCATACAGTCGTTTCAGCGCATCACCCATGTAGTTCCAGGCATCTCCCTGGTTCGGCACCAACTCCTGCAGCATCATCAGCACCATCGGCGGCTTGTTACCCTCCTGCTGTTCCAATGCTCCCAGGAAACGAGGCACATGGTCGTAGCCGATGCGCTCTGTTAGCATCTGTACCACTTCCACATCCGGGTTTAGGGTGCGGTCGAGCTTTCGGTATACCTTCATAAAGAAAGCATTATTGTAGATAATGGAGGTATTGCTTTGCTCCGCCGAAAGAATTTTAGAGGTGAGTGGCCCCTCTATGTTCTTGATCTCAGAACTTACTCCGCGGTGGCTGTGCCCTACCAGTTCTGCCCCATCGTGGCGCAGCTTCTTGCGTCTTACCATCAGCTGCAGCAGCATCAGACGGAAATCCTCACTGTAAAGCGCATCGTACAGCACACCATCCTTACTGTCTATATTTACGCGTGAGATGACGGCGTTCGGGTTATGATCACGCAGCTCCTGCTCCTGATCGCCGGTGGCGAAGGCTATAGGCAACTGGTATACTTCCGGCAGCCCCTCGTTGTAACTTACTTCCACAAACAGCAAAGCTGCACCGCCTTTACTCAGCGGCAATGGCATACTTTGCACTACCTGCATGCGCTGCAGGGTGCGGGCTTTGCCTCCAAACCAACGGCGCTGCCAGATGTATTGCGGCAGCACCCTGCTCTCCAGCTCGCGGAGGGTGCGGGCACTCAGCGGTTGCTTTAGGCTACCCATTTTCATAGCCGGGCGCGCCTGGTCCCCCTCCGACTCCTGCACAACCTCCTGCGGACGAAGCTCCATCCAGTAGTAGCCGTGGCCACCTATGGTAAACAGGTACGGTTCGTCTTTTACGGATGGGAATTTATTCTTACTGAACACCTCCATCGGCACATGCCCCTTGTAATCCTGCAAGTCCAGCTCCACGGCCTCCGGGAACCGCGACAGGTTGGCGATGACAAGTATGATCTCCTCCTCGTACTCGCGCACAAAAGCCAAGACTTTAGAGTTGCTTGGGTTCAGGAACTTTATACTTCCGCGGCCAAACGCTTTGTAGCGCTTGCGCATGTTAATGGTGCGGCGCATCCACCAGAGCAGCGAGTTACCATTGTGGTTCTGCGTGTCCACGTTAATGGATTCATACTTATACTCCGGGTCTATGATGACAGGCAGGTATAGCTTTTGTGGGTTGGCTTCGGAGAAGCCGGCGTTACGGTTGTCGTTCCATTGCATCGGGGTGCGCACACCATCGCGGTCACCCAGATAGTAATTGTCTCCCATGCCAATCTCATCGCCATAGTATACCACCGGCGTTCCGCGCATCGAGAAGAGCAGTACGTTCATCAACTCAATTTTGGCGCGGTCGTTGCCCAGCAGCGGTGCCAGACGGTGGCGTATACCCAGGTTTATGCGGGCCATTGGGTCCTTAGTGTATACTTTGTACATGTAGTCACGCTCCTCGTCTGTCACCATCTCCAGCGTCAGCTCGTCGTGGTTGCGCAGGAACATGGCCCACTGGCAGCTCTCGGGTATAGGCGGCGTCTGGTTAAAGATGTCGATGATCGGGTAGCGGTCTTCCATCTTCAGGGACATGAACAGGCGCGGCATGATCGGGAAGTGGTAGTTCATGTGGCACTCATCGCCGTCGCCAAAGTAGGAGGCGGAATCTTCCGGCCACATGTTGGCCTCGGCCAGCAGCAGCTTGCCAGTATACTTCTGGTCCACGTGTGCACGCAGTTTTTTCAGGAAGTCATGTGTTTCAGGCAGGTTCTCGCCGTTGGTCCCCTCGCGCTCAAACAAGTATGGCACGGCATCCAGGCGGAAGCCATCCACCCCAAGGTCGAACCAGTAATCGAGCACCTTGAAAACCTCCTTCTGCACGGCAGGGTTGTCGTAGTTCAGGTCAGGCTGGTGCGAGAAGAAGCGGTGCCAGTAGTACTGCTCCGCCACAGGGTCCCAGCTCCAGTTGCTCGGCTCATAATCGGTAAAGATGATGCGCACATCCTTATACTTGTTGGGGTCGTCGCTCCATACATACCAATCCCTGTACTTAGAGCCTTTTTTTGCCCGGCGTGCCCGCTGGAACCACGGGTGCTGGTCAGAAGTATGGTTGATAACCAACTCCGTGATCACTTTCAGCCCGCGCTTGTGGGCCTCCCGCACAAACACCTTAAAGTCCTGCATTACCCCGTAACTTGGGTTAATGCTCAGGTAGTCGGCGATGTCGTATCCGTCGTCGCGGAGGGGGGATGGGTAAAAGGGCAGCAGCCAAATAGCCGTTACACCTAAATCTTCCAGATAGTCCAGCTTCTGCATCAGTCCCTTAAAGTCCCCAATGCCGTCGCCGTTCCCGTCTTTAAAGGCTTTTATGTGCAGTTCATAGATAATGGCGTCTTTATACCAATGGATGTTGTCGTCAAGCTCGAGTTTTTCGTCTGCCATAGTTGTGGTCAAAAGGGTTCTTTTTTATTCGTTGGTGTGGTGCTCAGATGGCAGCCAGGTATCGTCTAAATTATCGTGCCCCATGCCAGGGCTGGCCTCCTCTATCCGGAAAACGTGTACCGGCATCTCGTGCGGTCGCAACTCCACGTAGTTATATTCACCGGTCCAGGTATACTTGCGCTCGGTCAGCAGGTCGTGCACCATGTATTGCTTGTCCGATTTCATCTTCAGCTTCCAGAGTGGCACTTTTACCCAACCGCTTTGCGTATGATGCGGATCCAGGTTTACCACTACGAGTATCTTGTTCTTATAGTCGCTGCTCCACTTCACGTAGCTAAGTATGGCCTGGTTCTCACAGTCTCCAAAGTGGATGTTCCAGGTGGTCTGCAGAGCCGGGTTCACCTTACGTATCTTGTTGATGAGCGAAATCACCTCCCGTATCTTTGTCAGTTTGCCCCAGTCCCAGTGCTTCACTTCGTACTTTTCGGAGTCATAGTATTCTTCTTTGCCCGGCACCGGCTGGTTGATGCCAAACTCATACACGGGGCCGTAGAGGCCATAGTTAGAGGACAAGGTTGCGGCCATCACCACGCGGGTAATGTGGGCAGGCTCTCCGCCCTCCTGCAGCGCATAAGGGAGTATATCCGGGGTGTTGGGCCAGAAGTTCGGGCGGAAGTACTCGCGCAGGTCCGACTGCGTCAGCTCGGTCATGTACTGCTTTATCTCGTCGGCGGAGTTGCGCCAGGTAAAGTATGTATAGGATTGCGTGAAACCGATCTTGGCCAGGCGCTCCATCACGCGCGGTCGGGTAAAGGCCTCGCTCAGGAAGATCACCTGCGGGTACTGCTTGTGTATCTCGGCGATCACCCATTCCCAGAAACTGAAGGCTTTGGTATGTGGGTTATCCACCCGGAAAATAAACACACCCTGATCTATCCAGTGCAACAGTACGCGCTTAAGCTCACGCCATAGGTTTGGCCAGTCCTCGGTCTCAAAGTTCACCGGCAGCACGTCCTGATACTTTTTAGGTGGGTTTTCGGCATACTGCACCGTTCCGTCTGGGCGCCACTTAAACCACTCCGGGTGTTCTTTTACATAGGGATGATCGGGAGAGCACTGAATGGCAAAGTCCAGAGCCACCTCCAGTCCGTGCTCCCGTGCCTGATGCACAAACTCGCGGAACTCTTCGGGTGTACCCAGGTCGGGCAGAATGGCATCGTGGCCACCCTCGGCTGCACCGATGGCCCACGGAGAACCCGGCTCCCCCGGCTCGGAGGTAACGGAGTTGTTTTTGCCTTTGCGGAATGCGCGGCCGATCGGGTGGATAGGAGGCAGGTAGATCGTGTCGAAGCCCATCTCGGCGATGCGGGGCAACAGGCGGATACAGTCGTTAAACGTGCCGTGGCGGCCAGCCTCCTGCGCCGACGACCTCGGGAAAAACTCATACCAGGCGCTGAAGAGAGCCTTCTGCCGCTCCACGTCCAGCTGCAGGATCTTATCGTAGACTGTCACGTTCTCTTTTTCGCAGCAGGCATGCATCAGTTCGCTTACATCAGGCCCGGTGGCAAAGGCAACGTCCTCCGAGTGTGATTGGCTGGTACGTAGCTGCTCGGACCACTTGCGGAGTCGCTTCTGCTGACCTGGCTTGGATTTCTCAGCGGCGGCCTCCATCTGTTGCGCACCAATCTGCAGCTCCACCGTTACATCCTGGTTGGCCTCAAACTTCTTCTTCAGCCCTTTCTGCCAGCTATAGAAATGGTCCACCCAACCCTCAATAGTATATTCGAAACGCCCCATGGCATCCGGCACAAAAGAGCCTTGCCAGCGGTCATTCCCTAAAAACTCCATCGGCACTTCGTTCCATTTCTTGCGGCGAGAGTGGCGGTACAGCAGCCTTGCCTGTACCTCGTCGTGGCCGTCGGCAAACACGTCGGCGGTAACCACAAACTCCTCCCCTACCACGCGTTTGGCCGGGAACCTGCCGCAGTTAATTTCGGGCTTTACATTTTCTATTACTATCCGTTTCGTTCCTTCGAGCTGTTCCATTCAGTATTATTCTGCGTTAACCGTTGTACGTACTTAACTCAGAATAAATATGTTTCGCTGTATATTACAGAAGGTGCCGCTGGCTTCGTCAGCAGCACCGCTAATGAAGCCAAGACACTAAAAAAACACCAGGCTATACATACAGACCTGCAAAACGCACAACCTAAAACCAACAAACTCAGTTAATGAGTGCTGAGAAAAACCACGTTTTTATGGCTGTACTGAGAGAGATAGGAGCGCATTATTCCCCCGAAAAAAAAGGAACGGTTTTTACCGTTTGGGCCCCCAAAGCAAAACATGTGGAGGTGCTGCTGCACAAGCCCGAACCGATACAGGTACCGCTGCAGCGCGAGGCCATGGGCTACTGGACCGCCCTCAGCGAGTTTGCAAACCCTGGCACCCGCTACACCATTATGCTGGATGAGGAAACAGAGCGCCCGGACCCTGCCTCACACTTTCAGCCTGATGGCGTGCACAAAGCCTCTGCTGTACTAGACCACACCTCCTTTTCCTGGACCGATAAAAAATGGAAGAACCTGCCGCTGCACCAATACATCATCTACGAACTGCATGTGGGCACTTTCACCACGGAGGGTACTTTTGAGGGGATTATGGAGCGCCTGCCGGAACTGAAGGACCTGGGTGTTACGGCCATTGAACTGATGCCGGTGGCGCAGTTTCCGGGGAGCCGCAACTGGGGCTACGATGGCGTGCTGCCCTTTGCCGTGCAGAACTCCTACGGCGGCCCCGAAGGGCTGAAGAAGCTGGTAAACGCCTGCCACGAACAGGGGCTGGCCGTAGTGCTGGACGTCGTCTACAACCACATGGGTCCGGAAGGCAACTACCTCCACGACTTCGGCCCATACTTTACCGATAAGTATAAAACGCCCTGGGGCATGGCTCTCAACTTCGACGACAATTACTCCGATGCTGTCCGCAATTACTTCTTCCAAAACGCCCTCATGTGGTTCCGGGAGTACCATATTGATGCGCTGCGCCTGGATGCCGTACATGCCATCTACGACATGGGTGCCAAGCATTTTCTGCAGGAGCTGCAGGAGCATGTGCAGGAACTGGAGGAGCAGGCGGGCCGCGACTTTATACTTATCGCCGAAAGCGATCTGAACGATGTGCGCCTGATAAACCCGATGGACCGCGGCGGCTACGGCCTGGATGCCCAGTGGAGCGATGATTTCCACCACGTGCTGCATGCCATGGTAACCGGCGAGCAGGAAGGTTATTACGTGGGCTTCGGCAAACCGGAGCAGCTGGCCAAGGTTATGAAAAGAGCTTTTGTTTATGACGGTCTGTACTCAGAGCACCGCCACCGCACCTTTGGCAGCAGCACCGAGCACAACAAAGCGGAGCAATTCGTAGTCTGCTCCCAGAACCATGACCAGGTAGGCAACCGTATGCTGGGCGAGCGCCTATCCGACCTGGTGGATTTCAAGACGCTGCAGGTGTTGGCCGGGCTGGTTATACTTTCGCCGTACCTGCCCATGCTGTTTATGGGAGAGGAATACGGCGAAATGAACCCTTTTTTATACTTTGTGAGCCACGGCGACGAGGATCTGATAGAGGCTGTGCGCAAGGGCCGCCGCGAAGAGTTCAAGGCCTTTGCCTGGCAGGGCGAGGCCCCGGACCCACAGAGCAAGGACACCTTTAACCGCTCCAAACTCAGCCGAAGCTATACTTCCAATACACAGCAAAACCAGTTACGAGAGTACTATAAACGCCTGCTTCAGCTGCGCAAAAACTCGGCAGCCTTATCCAAACCTGACAAGGACAAAGTGTCGGCTCGCCTGGATGACCACAACATGGTGCTCCACCTTATTCACCAAACCAGGGAGCCGTACCTGTACTGCCTCTTCAACCTCCACGACTCTCCTCAAAGTATAAACCTGGCACAACCCGAAGAGAACATCGGCAGCTGGAAAACCATACTTCATTCGGCAGCAGCGGAATGGGGCGGGCCGGGCAGCGAACTTCCTGATATGATGGAGCAGAAGGCAGCGGTTGTTTTGCCTCCAAAGTCCGTTCTCATACTTCAACAACAATAGCGCATGAACAAGTATATCTGCATACACGGGCACTTTTACCAGCCCCCTCGCGAGAACCCCTGGCTAAATGAAGTAGAATTACAGGAATCTGCGGCGCCCTACCACGACTGGAACGAGCGGATCTCCGATGAGTGCTATGCCCGAAACTCTGCCTCGCGCATACTTAACGGAAGCGGGAACATCGTGGATATCATCAACAACTACAGCTATATCAGTTTTAACTTTGGCCCCACCCTGCTGGAGTGGATGCAGAAAAAAGACCCGGATACGTACCAGGCCATTCTGGATGCCGACAAGCAAAGTATGAAACGCTTCTCCGGCCACGGCTCAGCCATCGCGCAGGTATACAACCACATCATCATGCCGCTGGCCAACGAGCGCGACAAGCACACACAGGTGATCTGGGGCATCTATGACTTTAAGAAACGCTTCGGCCGCGACCCGGAAGGTATGTGGCTGGCCGAGACCGCCGCCGATACCCCCACCCTGGAGGTGCTGGCCGAGCATGGCATCAAGTTCACCATCCTGTCGCCGTACCAGGCCAAGGCCTACCGCAAGATCGGGGATAAGGAATGGACAGACGCCGTGGGAGCCAACATTAACCCGCGCCGCCCATACCTCTGCAAGCTGCCGTCGGGCAAGGAGATCGTACTGTTCTTCTATGATGGTCCGGTTTCGCAGGGGATCGCTTTTGAGGGCTTGCTGGAACGCGGCGAGGATTTTGCCAACCGCCTTAGCAGCACATTTGAGGAGCATACCAAAGAGCCGCAGCTGATGCACATCGCCACCGACGGCGAAACCTACGGCCACCACCACCGCTTCGGCGAGATGGCGCTCTCCTATGCCCTCAACCACTTACAGGAAGAGAAGCTGGCGCAGGTTACCGTGTATGGCGAGTACATGGTCAAGCATCCACCAAAGTATGAGGCCCAGGTCATAGAGCCCAGTTCCTGGAGCTGTGCGCACGGCGTGGAGCGCTGGCGCAGCAACTGCGGCTGTAACACCGGCGGCCATCCCTCCTGGAACCAGGAGTGGCGCAAGCCCGTGCGGGAGGCCTTTGACTGGCTGGTTGAGCAGGTTACGCCGCTGTACGAGCAGGAAATGCTTAAGCTCGGGGCCGACCCGTGGATTACCCGCAACGACTATATCCAAGTGATTATGGACCGGTCTGAGGAAAACGTAGCCGCCTTTATAAAAAACCATACATTGCGCCAGCTCACAAAAGAAGAGCAGGTGCGTTTCCTGAAGCTGATGGAGATGCAGTACCATACTCTGCTGATCTACACCAGCTGCGGTTGGTTTTTTGATGAGGTGACAGGTATCGAGACCGTGCAGGATATTCTGTATGCCGCAAGGGCACTCCAGCTGGCCCACGACCTGGGCAGCCATGACCTGGAGCCTGAGTTTATAGAGCGCCTCAGCAAAGCCAAAAGCAATTACAAAGACCGTGGCGATGCCGGCGCAACATACCAGCGTATCGTGAAGCCTACCATGATCGATTTGCTCCGCGTGGGTGCCCATTATGCCGTGTCCTCTCTTTTCAAGGATTTTACCGAAGTACTAGAGCTTTACAGCTATACCGCCGCCTCCGAAGAGTATGACATAATACAAGCCGGCCGACAGCGTCTTGCCATGGGCCGCGCCAACATTAAAAGCAGAGTCACCTGGGAGGAGATCACCATCACTTACAGTGTGCTGCACCTCGGCGACCACCAGCTTTTTGGCGGCGTGCGGGAGTTTATGAGCCATGAGGAGTATGACCGGCTGCGTGAGGAGCTAAAGTCAGCTTTTGAGCGCGGCTACGTAAGCGAGGTAATCATGCTGCTCGACAAGCATTTTGTGTCTCACAACTACTCTTTCTGGCACTTGTTTAAGGATGACCAGAAGAAGATACTGGACCAGGTGCTGGCACAAACCATGGAAGGCCTGGAGAACGATTTCCAGCAGCTCTACGACAACAACTACTCCCTCATTTCGGCCATTATGACCATTGGCATGCAGATGCCGCGCCCGCTGCAAACCACTGTAGACTACATTGTGAACACACGCCTGATGCGCGAGCTTGCATCAGAGGAGCCGAGTCCGCAGGAGATAAAGCGCCTGCTGGAGGAAGGGAAGCGCATGAAGGTGACCCTGACCTACGAGGACCTGGAATTTGCCCTGTCGCAGCGCGTGGACCTGATGATGAAAAAGATACAGGAGCACCCGCAGGACACCGCCACCATGGACCTGCTGATAGAACTGCTGGAAGTAGTGGGTGGCTCTAAGCTTGAAACAGACTACTGGCAGGCCCAGAACATTGCCTTCCAGATGCAGCAGGACGGTTACCTCGACCTGAGAAAGCGAAGTGAGCAAGGCGACAAAGAAGCCGCTGCCTGGGTCCAGAAGTTCGAAAAGCTTTACCAAAACCTCAACCTGAAAGTATAATATGACCTATATCCCATCGGCCACCTACCGGGTGCAGACATCCCCTAAGTTTAAGCTGAGCGACATAAAGCAAATTATCCCGTACCTGCACGAGCTGGGCATCAGCACCATCTACTCGGCCCCTTTTTTCTGTGCCCGCCCCGGCAGTGAGCACGGCTACGATGTTACCGCCCCCTACGACGTAAACCCTGAAGTAGGCACCCAGAAGGAGCTGCAGGAGATCTCACTGGAGCTGAAGCAGCGGAGTATGGGCTGGCTGCAGGACATCGTGCCCAACCACATGGCTTTCCACCCGGACAATGTATGGCTGATGGACGTACTGGAGAAAGGACCGCAGTCGCACTTTTATACTTTCTTCGACATCGATTTTCACCATCCTGATTTTAACGGGCAAGTGATGGTGCCTTTCCTGGGGGAGCCGCTGGAAAAGGTGCTGGAGCAGAACCAACTGGAGCTGAAACTGAGCGAGAAGGGCATCAGCCTGAATTATTACGATAACATGTACCCGGTCAGCGTTTCGAGTTACCGCACGTTGCTGGAGGAGGCGCTGCAGGTATCGGGCAACCCGGAGGTGACGCCGCAGGCAGCGCAAAGCCTCAAGGAGCTGGCGCTGCACGAGCAGGAGGAAAGTATAAACCCGGCTGCCTGGGGTAACTTTAAGAAGAAAATCTTTCGATCGGTGGCGCTGCGGCAGGCCTTGGAGCAGGTTCTGCAAAGTATAAACGGCAAAGACAAGAAGCTGCGGAAGCTGCTGCAGAAACAGCATTTTATACTTTGCCACTGGCAGGAAACGGAGAAACAGATAAACTACCGCCGCTTTTTCACCATCAATGACCTGATCTGCCTGCGTATGGAGCACCCCGAGGTGTTCGAGCAGTACCACCAGTTCATCAAAATGCTCTGCGACCAGGAGTTGGTGCAGGGGCTGCGCGTAGACCACGTAGACGGCCTTTTTGACCCGACCACCTACCTGAAGCGCCTGCGCCGGCTGGCCGGTCCGGAGCAGTATGTGGTGGTGGAGAAGATACTGGAGGGGGAAGAGCACCTACCCGAGAACTGGCCCATACAGGGCAACAGCGGCTACGACTTCCTGGCCTGGGTCAGCAACCTGTATACTTACCAAAATGCCCGCGAACAGATCACCCAAACCTATAGCCGCCTGGTGCCCGGTGCCGCCACAGATTACGAGCAACTGGTGTTCGACAAGAAAATGTTTATCCTGACCAACTACATGCAGGGTGAGCTGGAAAACCTGCTGCGCCTGTTGCAGGAGCGCCAGTTGATACCTTTGGAGCCGGAGGAGCAGTGGCGACAGGCGCTGGCTGTTATGCTGGCCGCCTGGCCGGTGTACTGCATCTACAGCAACAATTTACCTATCAACAAGGAGGAGATGAAGGTGGTAAATGCCGCTTTTGAAGAAGCACACAAACAAGCTCCTCAACTGAAAGAACAGCTGCAGCACCTGCACACGCTCTTTACCGTAACACCCGAAGACACAGAGGAGTCGCAGCACCACAAGTTATACTTTGTGATGCGCAGCCAGCAGTTTACCGGCCCATTGGCAGCCAAGGGCGTGGAGGATACCACTTTCTACAACTATAACCGCCTGATTTCGCTCAACGAGGTGGGCAACAGCCCGGACATCTTCTACCTGGAGCCACAGGACTTCCATGAGCGCATGCAGTACCGGCAGCGCACCTATCCGCACTCCATCAACGCCACCGCCACCCACGACACCAAGCGCGGCGAGGACGCGCGCCTGCGCCTGAACGTGCTGACCGAGCTGGCTGAAGAGTGGGAGCAGAAGGCGCAGCACTGGCTGGAGATCAGCAGAAAGTATACTTCCAAGCCGGTGGAGAACGATTTATACTTCCTGCTGCAGACACTGCTGGGTGTGATGCCGCTAAATGAAGAGATGGATGATACGCTGGTGAAGCGGGTGCAGGAGTACCTGGAGAAAGCCCTGCGCGAGGCCAAGAACAACTCGGACTGGTCGGCGCCGAACGAGCAATATGAGCAGGCGATGAAAGACCTGGTGCCCCAACTGCTCTTGCACGACGAGGATTTCATGCACTCCTTCCAACCGTTCTTCCTGAAGGTGGCGCACTACGGCTGGCTCTACTCCCTTGGTCAGACGCTGCTGAAACTTACTTGCCCCGGCGTGCCGGATGTGTACCAGGGCACCGAGCTGTGGGACCTGAGCCTGGTAGACCCCGACAACCGCCGCCCCGTAGACTACGACATGCACCGCCGCTACCTGCAGGAACTACAGCAAGCCGAGGAGCAAAGTATAGAAAAGCTGCACGAAGCCCTGCTACATCACCCTGAAAACGGGAAAGTAAAACTATACCTGCTGCACAAAGCCCTCACCACCCGCAGAGAGCTACAGACACTTTTTGCCAGGAGCGAGTACATGCCGCTGCAGGTGCAGGGGCCGAAAAAGGAGCACTTGCTGGCCTTTGCCCGCCACCACCAGGGGCAGTGGGTGCTGGTGGCCGTGCCGCTGCAACTAGTAAGCTTGGTGGGTAGCCACGACCAGCCGCTGGGCCACGAGGTATGGCAGGACACTATTATCCTTTTGCCCGATAAAGCGCCGCAGGCGTGGCAGCAGGTGTTGGGCAAAGGCACGGTAAACGCATCCCCTGCCCTACCCGTAGCAGAAGTATTTAAAACGTTTCCGGTGGCCTTGTTAACTGCCGGAGGTTAGTTGTTGGTTATTGGTTATTAGTTGTTCGTTACTGGTTATTTTCGGTTAAAGCGCAACGTATGGCGCCTCTACAACTTTCTAACTTTCTAACTCCTAAACTCTCTAACTCTACTATGATCGTACCTAAACGCAGCGCAGGCATCCTGCTCCACATTACCTCCCTCCCCTCCCGCTTCGGTATCGGCGACCTGGGGCCAGAGGCCTATACGTTTGCAGATCAGCTAGAGCAGGCGGGGCAGCGGTACTGGCAAATCCTACCGCTAAACCCCACCGAAATCAGCTATGGTAATTCGCCCTACAGCAGCCACTCCGCCTTTGCCGGAAACCCCCTGCTCATCAGCCCCGAGGAGCTGGTGCACGATGGCCTGCTGCACCAGAAAGACCTGCAGCATAAAGAGCAGTTTGACGATGCCCGTGTGGATTTTGAGAAGGTGAGCAAGTATAAACTCAAGCTGCTGCGCAAGGCCTACAAAAACTTCAGCGAGGAGCTGCCGGATGTGCTCTGGAAGGATTTCACAAACTTTCAGAAGGTGCATAAATTGTGGCTGCAGGATTATGCCCACTTCGCGGCGTTTAACCAGCACTTTAGGCATAAAAGCTGGACCGATTGGCCTGAGGAGATAAAGTGGCGCGATGGGCAGGCTGTGGAGCAGCTGGCCGAAAAGCTGAGCGAGCAGATAGAGTTTGAGATGTTTCTGCAGTTCCTGTTTTACCGCCAGTGGCAGCGGCTAAAGGAGTACTGCAACAGCAAAGACATCCTTTTCTTTGGCGATATGCCCTTTTACGTGAGCCACGACAGTGCCGACGTCTGGAGCCACCCCGACATTTTTAAA
Organism: Pontibacter anaerobius; assembly: GCF_026241195.1. GTDB lineage: Bacteria > Bacteroidota > Bacteroidia > Cytophagales > Hymenobacteraceae > Pontibacter > Pontibacter anaerobius. The sequence continues at coordinate 18,788 of NZ_JAPFQO010000006.1, read as the reverse complement.
CTGGACCGCGATGGCAAACCCACAGCCGTGTCAGGTGTGCCGCCGGACTATTTCAGCGAAACAGGCCAGCTCTGGGGCACGCCGGTATTTGACTGGCAGGTACTGAAAGAGCGCAACTTCGACTGGTGGCTGCACCGCATCGAGCACAACCTACAGCTTTTCGGCCTGCTCCGCCTCGACCATTTCCGGGCTTTCTCCGCCTACTGGGAGGTACCTGCCGGGGAGGAGACCGCTATTAATGGCAGATGGGTGAAAACGCCCGGAGCACCTTTCCTAAAAGTAGTGCAGCAGGAGTTTAAGGAGCTGCCGATCGTGGCCGAGGACCTGGGCGAGATAGACCAACCCGTGCGCGACCTGATGGACAAGTTTAAACTGCCGGGCATGCGCGTGCTGCTTTTTGCCTTTGGCGAGGATCTCCCGCAGAATATTTACGCCCCGCACCATCACATAAAAAACAGCATTGTATACACCGGCACCCACGACAACAACACCGTGCTTGGCTGGTTTACGAACGATGCCTCCCGAGCAGACAGGCGCCGCCTGCGGGAGTATTGCACCCACCGCGTGAACCAGGACAACGTGCACCGCATCATGAACTGGCTGGCTTACAGTTCCGTTTCGCAATTGGCTGTACTGCCGATGCAGGATGTACTTGGGCTGGGCCAGGAGCACATTATGAACAAGCCCTCTACCGGCTCCGGCAACTGGGAATGGCGCCTGCAACCCGGGCAATTCACCGAAGGGCGTGTAAAAGAGCTAAAGGAAATGGCCACCTGCTATGGCCGTTGGCAGGAACCTGAAAAAGAGGGATAAACATGAAAAAGCATAGCTGAGCAACGGCCATACTTTTTTATGTGTGTTGGATTTATTGCATATTGCTTTGGTACTATGTTTTATAGGTAGAGTTGTACTAGCTCAACTTAGCACATAGTGCAGATAAGTGTATGTTTACGTTTATTTGGCCGTGATTGGGATTATTTTCAGGTTTTAAAGTGGCGTGTCTTTCAGGCTTTTTTAGGGCTGGGCGGCATCAAAGGCCACTAAAGCGGGGCAACGATCAGAAAAAGAGCCAAAGGAAGAAATGGCGTTTCTGACTGGAAGTCTTGCCTGGGCGAAGCCGGGAGAAAGCTGGCTTTCGGACGGGAGCGTCCAGGCAAGACTTTGAGCGGGCGAAGTTATGGTTGGGAAATGACAAAGTCAAGAGCATAACTTCGGCAGGTGGCTCTTTTACAGAGGGTTGCCCGGCAATAGAGAGGCCAATGATAGGATTGGTTTTTCTTTTGATGGTGGCCACCCCGGAGCCTGACGCCTCTGGCAACGTCGCCAATACTGCATTAACGGCATTGCCGCCGGCTAAAGCGCCACTTGAGAAGGAGTTTAAAAGGAGAAAATAACCCAACCATCCGGGTTGCTTTTCCCTTGTTTTTACAACGCAGTGCCGGGGGGAAAAAGGGAAAAACAACCCCGGCCAACACACCCTAGCAAACACCCTCGCAAGCCTGACAAGCCAAAGCGTCTGCTAGACCATTTCGTTGAGCTTAATAACAAAGTATAGAATGGGAGTAATTAGACTAATATTGTTTTTGCTGATTCTAATTCAGACAACAGCTTACTCTCAAGTTGACTATTATAAGATTAAGCAAAAAAGGTTAGAACCAATCACCATCGACACTGTCAATGAAGACGTACTGATTGTAGAGAAGCGCTTTGCCACTCTATACTTCAAGAAAGCCGATGTCAGGAAGTATGCTATACCTTATAACAAGTTGGGCGTTCGCATAGACCAGCATCATGATAACCTGTTGGAAGTGGTGAATGCATCTGGAGATACAAAGTTAGTGGACTGGTGGAATGACTACACAGATGAAGAAAGGAAAAGCATCCATGGTAACCCCAATTTTGTGAACGAGCACAAGAAAGCCCTATCAGAGCTATATTATGTCGGAGCCGACTTGATTCATGACGGGAAATTCATGGTCGTAGACAAAGCCACTGGCGAAGAAGTCAGAAAAAGGTTAAGAATGAAAAGAGTAAAAGGGTTGTATGGGAGCCGTTATGTTGAGTTCCTCTTGCCAAACGGTAAGAAATTTTGGCACCTAGTAACCCGCCTTGGAGAATAAAACTATTTAGCCCAACACAGTTTATACCCTGTGCTTCGGCTGATGGCCTCGCACAAGGCATACACGAGTAACGTTACGTAAACCACAAAACCACCATGGAAGAAATCAAAAAATCAGACATCAAACAGGAAGTGTTTGACCTTTACGATGATTACGCGCACAGCCGCATTAACAGGCGCGATTTTGTGCAGAAGCTATCGATTTATGCTGTGGGTGGCCTTACGGTGGGCTCGCTCATGAGCTTCCTGATGCCCGACTACCAGGGTGCTGTGCAGGTGAAAGCTGACGATCCACGCATTAAATCGGAGTACATTTATTACCAGTCGCCGAAAGGTGGCGGCAAGATAAAGGCCTTGCTAAGTATGCCGGCAGATGCAACAGGAAAGCTCGGCGGCGTGGTGGTGGTGCACGAAAACAGGGGCCTGAACCCGCACATTGAGGATGTGGCCAGAAGAGCCGCGCTAGCCGGTTTTATCTCCATTGCCCCGGATGCCCTCACGCCGCTCGGCGGCTACCCCGGCACCGACGATGAGGGGCGTGAACTGCAAAGCAAGCGCGACAGAAACGAGATGCTGGAGGACTTTATAGCCGCTCACGATTACCTGAAAAAGCACGAGCACTGCAACGGCAAAGTGGGTGTGGTAGGCTTCTGCTTCGGCGGCTGGATAGCCAACATGATGGCCGTTCGCATTCCGGAGTTGGCGGCGGCCGTTCCGTTTTACGGAGGTCAGCCAGCCACTGAGGATGTTCCAAAGATACATGCTCCGCTGCTGCTGCACTACGCCGAGCATGATGAGCGCGTAAATGCCGGTTGGCCCGAGTATGAAAAGGCGCTGAAGGCGCACGATAAAGAATTCACCGCCTACCTGTACCCCAACACCAACCACGGCTTCCACAACGATACCACCCCGCGTTACGACAAAGAGGCAGCAACCCTTGCCTGGAACCGCACGGTTGATTTCTTTAAGGAGAAGCTGAAGTAAATTAAGCGCTTCTTCTGCAGCAGATTTTATACTTTACCAAATACAAAAAGCCGTGGCCGGTATTCCTGTAGGTTTGCCGGCCACGGCTTTTTGTATTTAGCTTATACTTTGGGAAGTCCCCATACTTTACCGCCACCCTAATCTCCTTACATACTGTTTGTTATCTACTGGCAAAAGCTTATCTTAGTAGCACAGCACGGCAGCAGACGGCTCCGCAGATTCAACCTCTAACGAACCAAAACTATGGCACAGCAAAGCACCCAGATTGCCCTTGGCTCCCGGGCCCACAACTTCGCCCTCCTTGATACGGTTTCTGATAAGATCGTGACGCTGCAGGATATGGCCTCTACAAAAGCCACGGTTATCATGTTTATCTGCAACCACTGCCCTTATGTAAAGCATATTCTACCGGAGTTGGTGCAGCTGGCCGGAAAGTACAAGATCAAAGGTGTCAGCTTTGTCGCGATTAATGCCAACGACGCCACACTGCACCCGCAGGACGGGCCGCAGCACATGAAAGAGCTTGCGCTGCAAATGCAGTTCCCCTTCCCTTACCTCTACGACCATACCCAGCAAATAGCCCGTAACTACCAGGCCGTGTGCACTCCGGAGTTTTATGTGTATGACAGTAATCTGCGGCTGGCCTACCATGGCCAGTTTGATGAGACCCGGCCCGGCAACAAAGTATCTGTAACCGGCAAAGACCTTAACCTTGCACTGGATGCCCTACTCTCAGGACAGCCTGTGCCGGAGCTGCAGCACCCTAGTATTGGCTGTAGTATAAAATGGCGTGCGCTTAGCCCTGCGTAGGCAACGGCGCATCTAGTTTATTTTCTTTTACAAGTTCGGTCATTGCCGTAACGTGGTCCAGGTACTGCGATGTATACTCGTCCTGGCCGGCATGTATGTACATGGCAGTGCCACCTTTTACAGTACCGATAATTTCTTCATGGTCTTCCATCGGTATGGCGGGGCATCCCAGGCTACGACCTAAGCGCCCTGCCTGCTTTATAAACGCTTCGGAAGCGTACTCGGCACCGTGCATCACAATGTAACGCTCCTTAGCGTTGGTGTTGAAGCCTTCGTCCAGACCGTTCAGCTTTAGCGAGAGGCCATGTTTGCCCGTGTAGGTACCCTCCGTCACGTAAAAGCCAATGCTACTCATAAAGGACTTGTTCTCGTTGGAAAACTCCCGGGCAAACTCATTACCCGAGTTACGGCCATGCGACACGTAGGTGTTATACAGCAGTTCTTTCTTCTCGACATCCACCACCCAAAGCCGTTTCTCGTTCGAGGACTTTGTAAAATCCACAATGGTGATATATGGCTTACCCGACACCTCGTTGTTATGCCGCATATTAAAGTAGCCTGTAAGCGCTTTGTTAAACACATCAAACCGAAGCCCGGCGTCCTGCAGCTTCATGTTGCTGTACAGGTTATAAGCTACCTGGTTAAAACGCATGAGCCTGATATTGGTCATCTTTCGTTTCAGCGTGGCTGGGTCTGGGTGCGGCATGGCTGCACTTGGGTTTACAGGTGTGGCCAGTGGGGTTAGTATAAGCGGCGCAAACAGAGGCAGCAGCTTGCGGCTCAGCTTACGGCGCATGTATCTCCATCTCGGTTTTCTCATCTCTTCATAATTTTATACTTCTTGATTTTACGGACAGCTGCGCCTACGGTTTACAGCCGGGCATACTTACATTCTCAGCCGCAATGCATTACAACAACATTAAAGCATTCATCACCAGCTTTATAATATTTAAAAGGCACCATTTTTGCCCTGTTCCATGTTTAACATACTCCGAGACAAACTTCCTATATGATTTCTAAAAGAACCAGGTATATCAGCTTACTTTTTTATACTTTAACCATACTACTGCTAGCCAGTTGCAGCCAGCAGCAAACCTTGCGCGGCGTGTTTAAAAACCAGACGCCCCACGAGAAGTATGCCGCTAAATTAAAAGATGCCAACCTGCACGAAACCGCCTTGGGCAAGGAATGGCTACAAGCCAGTGAACAGGCCCTGCAGGACTCCATCACCATCACACTGCCTTTTAAGGAAACGGGATATTTTGCCCCTGATAAGCCCCGCGCGCTAGGTTACCGCATACCTGCCCAGCGCGGCCAGCGCCTGGTCGTGAACCTGGAGGTGCAAGCACGCGAGCAGCTGCAGGTGTTTCTGGACCTATTTGAGGATGAAAACGGCAAGCCCAGCCATGTAGCCGCCGCCGATACCACCGCCACTACTTTAGCTTATGAGGTGGTAGGTGACTGGCAGCATATACTTCGGGTGCAGCCGGAGCTGTTGCGAGGCGGACAGTATACGGTAACCATACAGGCCGAGCCCATACTTGCTTTTCCGGTAGCAGGCAAAGGGAGCCGCCACATTGCCAGCATCTGGGGCGACCCACGCGATGCCGGCGCCCGCAGCCACGAGGGCATAGATGTTTTTGCCAAACGCGGTACGCCCGCCCTTGCCGCCACAGATGGTATTGTAAGGCAAGTGGCCACTACGCCACGTGGCGGCAAGGTAGTGTGGCTCTCCGACATCAGCCGCAGGCAAAGTTTATACTATGCCCACCTCGATAGCCAGTTGGTACAGGTGGGGCAGCACGTACAGGCCGGTGATACGCTGGGGTTGATCGGGAACACCGGCAATGCCCGCACCACCGGCCCGCACCTGCACTTTGGCATTTACCGCTACGGCCAGGGCGCTACCAACCCTTACCCATATGTACACCAGTCGGCGGAACCTGTTCCTGCTGTAAAGATCGACGGTGAATTGGTAGGTAACTGGGTACGGGTAGCAAGCCGCATCGCCAACGTGCGGCTGCAGCCAAGTATAAAATCGGGCGTATACCGCTCGCTGCCGCAGCACACGCCGCTTCAGGTTTATGGCGGCACCTCCACCTGGTACCGCGTCGCGTTGCCCGATGGCGAAGAGGCCTATATTGCCAGCAGTGTGGTAGAGCCTGCAGCCAAACCGGTAAAGTATGAAAAACTTGCCTCCGACACCAAGCTGCTGGACCACGCACACCCCAGCGCCGCCACAAAAGTCAGCCTTCCGGCCGGAACCAGCATCGCCATACTGGGCAGTTACCGGGGTTTTGATTTTATGCGGAACTATGCCGGGGAACTCGGCTGGATAAACCCGCAACTGACGGTGAGTCTGCGGTAGGTCTGCTTCTGTATAAACAGAGAGGGATGGAGCTTATGCCGCACCGGGTCTAACTGCCTCTGCCTATGACTGCTTTGGCTTTAATATAGTCTTATAATTGCTGGTATTCTCAGAAGTATAAACCCACCCCTAGCCCCTCCGAGGAGGGGAATTAAGTTGCATCAGCAGTATAATCAAACCACCCCTGCCCCTCCTTGGCTAAGGAGGGGAACCTGTAATTGCTTTGGCCAAAGTATAAGTTGCATAATGGTGCAGCGCGGACAGGTCGCGCCCTGTCTGTGAGGAGGTGTAAACCCAACCCTAGAGCTACGCTCGCTAGCTCAAAACTCCCGTTTTGGTTAGTCCAGAGGAGAGGAATCATACCTCTCCCCAGCCCTCTCCTTTTCTCAAGGGCCCCTACCCCCAAAACAGGAGAGGGAGTCCGGTTCAAGTGGTATGGCGATGGCTATCGAAAACTAACCCCAGTCTTTCCGTTGAGCGCCTTGTGAGATCCGGTGCCCGAAGGGCAGCGCCCTGGCGCAGGAGGGAACACCGCGCGATGCGGGAAGACGAGCCCTCCCGGGCTGGAGGGAGCCAAGGCTGAAGATGAAACAATAGGTATGTAAGACTGCGGATGAACTGCAGCTAATAAGTATAGCCAAAGTATAAATGACACAAAGCAGCGGCTAAGAAAGCATAAAGTATGGCTCACGCAAATTAGGAAATCCGCGGCAGAGTGAGTTCCGGAAAGGGATGTCCGGAACAGCGGGAGTATGAGAATACCCAAAGTATAAGGTATGGCTACAGTTGCGTTACAAACGCAACATCATAAAAAGACACACGTCTGAAGACTTGCGCCAGAAAGGGAAGCCTGGAAAAGTATGAACCGAAGATAAGCGGAAGCCAGAAAGGATAGCCAAATGAAATATAAACCAAGAGCCAGCAGCAGCTATAAAGTATAAGCGGAAAAACCGTTTTGGAACTAGAGATAACTCCCGCCCCATACTCTCACAGTGCCTGATATTTCTTATATTTACCTTTGAGAAGAACCAAACACTTGTTGCCTTTGAAGTTAGCTGCCATAGATATCGGGTCGAATGCGGTGAGATGCCAGATCTCCACAGTGCTGAATCAGAACGAGAGAGTATTTTTTAAAAAAGTGGAATATATACGCTACGCCATCCGCTTTGGCGAAGACGTGTTTAACACCGGCTACATCAGCGACCTGAAGATTGAGAAGTTTATAAAGCTGCTCAAGGCCTTCGAGCTGCTGCTGGATGTACACGGTGTGAACCACCATATGATCTGTGCCACATCTGCCATGCGGAGCGCCTACAATGCCCCAGAGATTATTGAGCGGGTAAAGCAGGAAGTAGGCTTAGACATACAGGTGATAGACGGCGAAACAGAGGCTGACCTTATTAACAAGGTGATCTACAATTTCCTGGATGAGCGCAATTACCTGCACATTGACGTAGGCGGCGGCAGCACCGAATTCAACATCTACGTTAACCGCGAAAAGGTCGCCTCGCAATCGTTTGAGCAGGGCTCCATCCGGCACATGCACGGCCGCGACTCCGAAGAGCTTTGGAATAGCATGCGAATGTGGATCGAGGCCAATGCCAAAAAGTACCACCTTTCCCGCGCCATAGGTACAGGCGGAAACATCAATAAGATTTATGAGATAGCGGGTAAATCGGGTGGTAAACCCATTTTTCGGAAGCAGATCGAGGAGGTAGCCGCTTACGTAGCCAGCCTAAGTATGGAGCAACGCATCACGGATCTGCTCCTGAACCCCGACCGTGCCGATGTAATTGTACCTGCCTCCGAAATTTACCTCTCTGCCATGAAGTGGGCCAAACTGGAAAGTATGATCGTGCCGGCTGTAGGCCTGAAAGACGGCATGCTGCACTCCCTGTACGAGCGCTATCACCCGGAGCGCTTCGTCATCACCCGCATCAGCTAAGTCAGTTACCATTTATCAATTACCAGTTATCAATAAAGCGAAACCGGCTGCAGCTTTCTTCATCAGAAGGACTGCAGCCGGTTTTAGTTTTCAGGTTAAGTATAAACTTTTCTGATTATTGATAACTGGTAACTGATAAATGAATCAGACCAACTCTACCTGCTCTGTGCTACAGGCCTTGTTGTAGAACAGTTTATGTATATCTACTACCTCCTCACTGGCTCCTGTGCGGCGCTTAATGTACGTTCCGTCCTCCCGCATAATGTAGGAGTTCTGGTTATCCAGCAGGTTATAGTACAGGATGTTGATGGCCTCACGCTTCAGCTCCGCGTTGGCTATCAGGAAAAGGGCCTCAATACGGCGGTCGAAGCTGCGTACCATCATATCGGCACTGCCACTGTATACTTTCGGGTCGCCATTGTTGTGGAAGTAGTAAAGGCGTGAGTGCTCCAGGTACTCGCCTACTATACTTTTCACGGTAATGTTCTCGCTCAGGTCCTCCCGGCCCGGGCGCAGGCAGCAGATGCCCCGCACGATCAGTTTGATCGGTACACCCGCCTTAGAGGCCTTGTACAGTTCATCTATAATCTCCCGGTCTTCCAATGAGTTGATTTTCACCACAATACCGCTCTTTAGCCCTTTTTTTGCATTTCGGGCCTCGTGCCGGATAAGTTCCATTAACTGGTGGCGCATCCCTTTCGGGGAGGTCATCAGGTATTTGTACTCGTTCGGGCGCGAGTGGCCGGTAATTACATTAAAGAACTCCGAAACGTCGTGGGCATAGATCTCGTTGGTCGTCAACAAGCTCACATCGGTATAAAGTCGCGCCGTCTGCTCGTTATAGTTACCGCTGCCGATGTGTACATAACGCGTCACCTTCTCGCCTTCCTTGCGGATGATCATCATCATCTTGGTGTGCGTTTTATACTTGCTGATGCCGTAGATCACGAAACAACCGGCTTTCTCCAAACGCTCTCCCTCGCGCAGGTTACGCTCCTCGTCAAAACGGGCTTTCACCTCAAACAACACCGATACGTGCTTGCCGTTCTCGGCCGCCTTCAGCAGTGCTGCAGTTACCCGACTCTGATCGGCTAAACGGTAAATAGTTTGCTTGATACCCAATACAGAGGGGTCTTCGGCGGCACGCTCCAGCAGGTTTACCACCGGCTCCATGCTGTTGTACGGATGGTGCAGCAGCACATCGTGCTCCTTCAGGTACTCAAACAGGTCCACACCATCGCTCGGCAGGCTCAGAGGAGGTATGGAACCAGGCTGTTTAAAACCCCTGTCCTTAAACTGGCGGTGGTTCACGACCTGCCACAAGGCACGTAAATCCAGCAGGCTGTTGATGGTGAAGACGTTGGCATTATCTATGATCCAGCGCTCCTTCAGGATCTTCATCATGAACTGCGACGGGTTACGCTCCACCTCCAGGCGCACCACACGGCCTTTCTTACGCGTCTTGAGCTTAGCCTTAATTTCCTGCACAAAGTCCGCCTCCAGGTCATCCGACTCCTCCAGGGTAAAGTCACCGTTGCGCGTAATGCGGAACAGGTTCACCGATACGATGTCCACGTTTCGGAACAGCTTTTTGATCTTCCAGCGAATGATCTCCTCGATCGGCACAAATATGATCTTGTCCTTACGGTTGATCTCGTAAAAGCGCGCCAGGTTCTGCGGAATCTGCACGAAGGTTACGCGGTCCTGCGGCTTGCCCTCGTCGGTGGTGCGGGTTACCACGCCAAAGGTCAGCAGTTGGTTCATCAGCAGCGGAAAGCCATGGTAGTTGTCGAACACCATGGGCGTGAGGAGCGGGTAAATCGTGTTCTTAAAGTATGAATCGGCCTTCTTCTGCTCTATCTCGGTCAGCTCGCTCACCTTTAGTATATCAAAACCACTCTTATGGAAAAGCGGCTTCAGTTCGTTGTTAAAGGTCAGGTACTGGTCGTTTACAAAGCGATGGGCGTAGTCGAGCAGTTTCTTGCGGAAGGGCAATTCGCGCAGGCCGGAGTAGTCGGTACGCTCCTTGCCATAATCGAGGTAATTGTACAAACTGCCCACCCGAATCATGAAAAACTCATCCAGGTTAGACGAGGTGATGGCCATAAACTTCAACCTGTCAAAGAGGCTTTTGCCGGGGTCGCGCGCCTGGTCCAGCACACGGTAGTTGAACCGCAGCCAACTCAGGTCGCGGCTAATGTATTTACTTTTCTTTATCTGGTCAGAAACCTTACTGATAAGCATGCTTTCTCTGTTTATGCGAGCTCCTGGGTAGCCGGAAGGCAACAGGAGCCAATTGTATTCACAACTCCAAAATATAAGGATAAAGTATAGGTTATCCCTCATATTCCGGTTAAAAATTATCTTGTGGCGGGTTCCCGACTGTACCCCGGGCCAAATACCCACGTACAACCAAGGCAACCAACGTAATATTGTATGTCATCTGCCCCTACCACCCCACCTGTTTTAGACGAGTTTCCGGCGCTGCCTTTAGAGGAGTGGGAACACACTAAAGACACACTTCACTTATATATACAGGTAATTGGCAAGATCAGGCTAAAACTGATGCCGCGCCGCAACCACTGGTGGAACGTAACCCTGTACGTAACCAACCGCGGTTTGGCCACAGGCCCGATGCCCTATAAGTTTTATACTTTAGAGTGTGCGTTTGATTTTATTGACCACCAGCTGCACCTGCACACCAGCACCGGCGCCTCTGAAAGCATATCCCTGCAGGATGGCCTGAGCGTGGCTGAGTTTTACGCCCAGGTGATGAAGGCGCTGGAAGTACTGGGTGTGCATGTGGACATACTGGCAAAGCCATACGACAACAAAAGTACCGTCCCTTTTGCCCAGGATCATACCCACGCTACCTACCACCCGGAGCAGGTGCACCGTTACTGGCGCGTGCTGGTAACCGTAGACCAGGTGCTGCAGGAGTTCAGCGGGCGCTTTTACGGCAAAACCTGCCCTGTGCAGCTTTACTGGCACCACATGGACCTGACGGTTACGCGTTTCTCAGGCAGAAAGGTGCCCGTTAACCCGGAGGCGAGCGTGGTGGAACAAGACGCTTACTCGCATGAGGTGATCAGCTTCGGCTTCTGGCCCGGCGACGACCAGGTACGGTATCCGGCATTCTACGCTTATACTTTCCCCTCGCCGGAGGGCCTGGATAAAGAGCCCTTGCAGCCCAGGCAGGCCACCTGGGTAGACTCCAACGGAAGCCCTATGGCCATACTTAACTATGAAGAGTTACGCCAACTGGAAAATCCACGGCAGGCCCTGCTCGACTTCCTGGAAAGCGCCTACCAGGCGGGTGCAAAACTGGCAAAGTGGCCGGTAGAGGAGATGGAAGTTAAGCCATTGAAGGTTACGTAATGTATAAAACCCCATGAAGTGTGTTTATACTTGAGTCGAGTTGATTTGTCGGCACAATCGTTATGCAGTCGTTCAGCCGCGTACATATACTTGCCAATTTATACTTTCCTCTTGCCCTTTCTGGCGCAGGTCTTCAGACGTGTGTCTTTTTTACGATGTTGAGTTTGTAACGCAACTGTAGCCATACTTTATACTTGTCGCTCCCGCTGTTCCGGACATCCCTGTCCATAACCTGTCTGCCGCGGATTTCCTAATTTGCGTGAGCCATACTTTATACTTCCATAGCTACTGCTTTCTGTAGCTTGAACCAAGCTATCCTTTCTAGCTTCTGCTTACCCTCAGTCTTACAACCTACAGTTTCATCTCCAGCCTTGGCTCCCTCCAGCCCGGGAGGGCTTGTCTTCCCGCATCGCGCTGGGAGCTTTTCCTTTGCTCCTGCGTCGCAATGCCCTCACGGGCACCGGAAAAACTCCAAAGGCGCTCAACGGAAAGACTGGAATCATTTTCCAATAGCCACCGCTGATGCAACAGGAACTAAGTCCCCCTTCGAAGGGGACAGGGGGTTGACAATCGCCTGCCGAAATTCCCCTCTCGGGAGGGGCAGGGGTGGGTTTACACCTTCTAGGAACAGGTCCCGGGTTGTCCATATAACGGCAGCAGCCACGCAACTTATACTTTAGCCAAAGCAATTACAGGCTGCCCTCCTTGGACTACCGAGAACGCGAGTTCAAAACTAGCGAGCGTAACTCCGAGGGACTGGGGGTGGTTGGATACTCCCTCCCCCTGTTTTTAGGGAAGAGCAAGTATTATTAACCCCGACAATAAAATTCCAGATAAGCGTTTAGCCTCCGAACCCTCCTTCATCCTGATGCGAATAATATATCGTACCTTTGCTTTACGCATTACTTAAAGCAACTTCTCATGTCCTTTTTATCCCTTGGCCTATCGGCACCGCTGGTTAGAGCTGTAGAAAACCAACAGTACACCAAGCCATACCCTATCCAGAAAGAGGCCATACCGGCCATGCTGCAAGGCAAGGATATACTTGGACTGGCGCAAACCGGCTCGGGTAAAACGGCCAGTTACGTGCTGCCAATCCTAGAGATGCTGCAGCGCAGATCTCCTTCTTCTGACCGTGCTGTGCCTGTACTGGTGCTGGTGCCTACCCGGGAGTTGGCGGTGCAAGTGGATGAGGTGCTCCGCTCCTTTGCAACAGCCCTTCCGCGCCAGGTAAAATCCATGGCGGTGTACGGAGGCGTGTCCATTAACCCGCAGATGATGAAACTGCATGGCACTGATGTCCTCATCGCCACGCCCGGCCGGCTTATCGACTTGGTGGAACATAAGGCAGTGCAGCTCTCGCAGGTAGAGGTACTAGTGCTGGACGAAGCCGACAAGATGCTGAACCTCGGCTTTAGAGAGGAGATGGAGAAGATCTTCGCCCTGCTACCCTCCAAGCGCCAGAATGTGCTTTTCTCGGCCACGCTGCACGAGGAGGTCGCATTTATAGTGGCCGATATCCTGCACAACCCGGTAAAGATAAAGATTGAGGAAGAGGCTGTTGTGCCTGAGTTAATCAACCAGATAGTCTACCAGGTGGCCGCCGAGCGCAAAGGACCGTTGCTGCGCTACCTCATCACGCAGGGCAACATGCAGCAGGTGCTGGTGTTCGCCTCCTCTATCCGGACGGCCAACAACGTGGCGGCCAAGCTGGTGAAAAACGGCATCGAGGCAGCCGCTTTCCACGGAGACAAAAGCCAGGGCGCCAGAACCGAGGCGCTGCGCCAGTTTAAGGCGGGCAAGGTGCGTGTGCTGGTGGCCACCGACCTGGCCTCTCGCGGCATCGATATCAAGTTCCTGCCCCATGTGATTAACTACGAACTCCCCCGCTCCCCCAAAGACTATGTGCACCGCATCGGTCGCACCGGTCGTGCCGAGGCCTCCGGCGAAGCCATCTCCCTTATCTCACCGGATGAGGAACACCATTTTAAAGTGATCCAGAAAAAGATGGGCAAGCGCGTGCCGATGACACCGACGGATGAAATCGACCTGGCCGGGTTCTAATAAAGTATAAATTGAAAGTGGCGAATTCTTTTATTTTGTCATTCTGAAAGAACCTTGATGGCAAGCAGTAGTTGCGCATGATCATCGTGTATTTGGTTCGCCCACAAGATCCTTTCAGGATGACAATAAAATAATGATGCTTGTGCGGTTACTTATAAAACAGAGAGAGGCGAGCCTTGCGGTTCGCCTCTTTTTTATACTTGGTTTCCTGTTACGGAATCCATTTGATGTCTGAGAAATCAGGTTTGCGCTTCTCCAGGAATGCGTTTCTACCTTCCTTGGCTTCTTCGGTCATGTAGGCTAGGCGGGTTGCCTCCCCGGCAAACACCTGCTGGCCAACCATGCCGTCGTCGGTCAGGTTAAAGGCAAACTTGAGCATTTTGATGGAGGTCGGCGACTTTGCCAGAATCTCCTGCGCCCACTGGAAAGCCGTGTCCTCCAGTTCTTCGTGCGGAATAACAGCGTTTACCATGCCCATGTCGTAGGCCTCCTGTGCGGAGTAATTTCTGCCCAGGAAGAAAATCTCACGGGCGCGCTTCTGCCCCACCATCTTAGCCAGGTAGGCAGAGCCGTACCCGCCGTCGAAGCTGGTAACGTCGGCATCGGTTTGCTTAAAGATCGCGTGCTCCTTGCTGGCCAGCGTCAGGTCGCATACCACGTGCAGCGAGTGGCCACCGCCAACGGCCCAACCCGGCACCACGGCAATCACCACCTTCGGCATGAAACGGATCAGGCGCTGCACCTCCAGAATGTTCAGGCGCGGCATCCCGGACTCATCCACATACCCCTGAAAGCCACGTGCGTTCTGGTCGCCGCCGCTGCAGAAAGAGTACACCCCGTCTTTGGTGGAAGGGCCTTCGGCAGAAAGCAGCACCACGCCAATCGACGTATCCTCGCGGGCATCCAGGAAAGCCTCGAAAAGCTCCGCCACCGTTTTGGGGCGGAATGCGTTGCGCACATTCGGGCGGTTAAAGGCGATTCGGGCAACCCCACCTGATTTTTTATAGGTGATATCTTCGTATTCTTTGACTGTTGTCCAGTTTGCTATGCTCATATTTTGAAAATTTTCTGTAAAAATAAGGCTTTTCATACTTTAGTGCATAACGCAACCGGGGTTTTGGTGGATAAGTGGCTATACCCTAAGCATTGGCAACGTATAAAACTCACATCCATACCGCAAGTTTAGCGTGAGCGTAACTTGTGGCATAGGATGGCAGCAGTTTGTAACTGCTTTGCTTCGGAGAAGCAAGGGGTTCAAAAGCGCTGGCTATCCTCTATACTTTGCCAGTGGCCGGTAAAATATAAAGCTGTACAATATTATTTCTTGCTCCGCAGAAAGCCAGTTACAAACTGGCATCATGCTTAACCACAAGCTACGCTCTCGCTAAACTTGCGGCATACTTACAAAAACAGAAAAGCCGCCCCGGTTATACTTCCAGAGCGGCTTTTCATACTTTATACTTGTGTCAGACCCGGGTTACCAGATTCTGATTCTCTCTTCAGGAGCTTTGTACAACTTGTCGCCAGGCTGTACGTTGAACGCCTCATACCAGGCATCCATGTTCACCAGTGGTCCAACGGTTCTGTACTGGCCAGGAGAGTGCGGATCGGTTACGATCTGCTGGGCAGCGGCCTCTGGAAGGATATTGCCTCTCCATACTTGCGCCCACGACAGGAAGAAACGCTGCTCTGGTGTAAAGCCGTCTATCTTCTCGCCAGACTTGGCTTGCTCCGTCATCTTGAAGGCTTCATAAGCGCCAGCCAGACCACCCAGGTCACCGATGTTCTCGCCCAGCGTCAGCTGTCCGTTTACATGCACCGTGTCCAGTACTGTGTAAGCGTCATACTGCTCCTTCAGCAACTTTGCTTTGGCTTTGAACTTGGCTAAGTCTTCGTCTTGCCACCAGTTGCGCAGCGTGCCGTCTTTGTCGTACTGGCTGCCTGAGTCGTCGAAACCGTGAGATATCTCATGGCCGATAACCGCACCGATACCGCCGTAGTTCACCGCGTCATCCGCGTTCGGGTCGAAGAACGGGAACTGCAGGATACCTGCTGGGAACACGATCTCGTTCATCACCGGGCTGTAGTAGGCGTTTACGGTCGGAGGTGTCATGCCCCAACGCTCGCGGTCTACTGGCTTGCCCAGTTGGCTCACCATTTTGTTGTAGCCCCACTCACCGGAGTTGCGCACATTGGCAAAGAAAGCGTTTCGCTTGATCTCCAGGCCTTCATAAGTCTCCCACTTGTCAGGATATCCTACTTTCGGACGGAAGGCGTGCAGTTTGGCAAGTGCTTTCTCCTTGGTCTCGGCGCTCATCCAGTCCAGGTTGTTGATGCGGATCTCGTATGCCTTGATCAAGTTGGCGATCATCTCATTCATACGGGCCTTCGCCTCTGGCTTAAAATGCTTCTGCACATACAGCTGTCCAAGCAATTCGCCAATGGTACGGTCCGTTAGCTGCGACATGCGCTGCCAGCGTGGCGTTTGTACTTTCTGTCCGCTCAGAGCCTGCGTGTAGGCAAAGTTAGCGTCTGCAAAAGGTGTGCTCAGGTATGGCGCAGCCTGCTTCAGCACGTTCCACTGCAGGTAGGTCTGCCAGTCAGTGATTGGCGTTGCTTTTAGCAGGTCGTTCAGTTCCGCGAAGAACTTCGGGTTGTTCACCAGGATGGTATCCTCGCCGGTTACCTTCATCTTGGCCATCAGTGGCTGCCAGTCTATGTTAGACGTGGTTTTGCTGAAATCGGCAACAGCAAATTTATTGTAAGTTTTGTATGGGTCACGCATCTCCACGCGCGCCATCTGCGCCTCGGCCATCTTCTTCTCCAGGTTAAAGATAGTCTCGGCATGCTGCTGTGCCTTAGCCTCAGAAGTGCCTGTCAGGGTGAACAGCTTGGTGATGTAGGTTTTGTATGCTTCCTGGATTTTCTGACTACGCGCATCATCCTTCAGGTAATAGTCGCGGTCTGGCAGGGTGGTGCCGCCCTGGCTGAACTGCGGGATCATCGTGTTCGGGTCCTTGCGGTCCTGGCCTACGTAGAAGCCAAACATTGGAGAGCCCACGCCAGAAGTACGCTGGTACGCCACTTCGTTCAGCACGCCCTGAATGTTTTTTACCTTGCCGGCTCTTTTCAGGTCTTTTTTGATCGGCTTGTAACCCAGTTTATCAATAGCGGCGCTGTCCATGGCAGAAGCGTAGAAGTCGCCCACGCGCTTGTTCACAGATCCAGCTGCTGCGTTTTTGTCGGCTGCAGCCTCCTCCAGAATGTCTTTTACCGCCTGGATGTTGAACTCGCGCAGCAGGTTAAAGCTGCCCCAACGGGTTTCCTTGGCCGGCACAGGGTTGCTCTTAACCCAGGCACCGCCAGCGTAAGTATAAAAATCATCGCCCGGCTTCACCGAAAGGTCCATATTGGCCTTGTCGATAAACGGCGCTTTCTGTTGTGCGGAAGCCTCTGCGCCGTAAAGCACAGCAGCCCCGAAAAGTAGTAGTCGGAGGTGATTTTTCCAGTTCGACATGTTTTTGATCGAAGGTTGTTTAAGGTTGTAAAGTATAGATTAATGAATACCGGAAAGCTTTAAGCTTCAATTCCGGCTCTAAAATAATGCTAAAAAATTAAAATGCACTATCTCCCATGTTTTAGCGGCTTTTGTGCTCTTCTAACACGCTAAGCTCCTATAAAATTCACACGTTCAAGTATAGCGATGTAAATACATAGCTTTGGAAGCATGGCTTTAGCTGCTTCTGCCCTGTTAGAGTGGGTTTGGAGGGGAAGGTTTAATTGAGGATATAATGGGTTGGCTTTGTAAGGCCATTGACTGAGCTTTACTTTACAACGAGAGAAATTAAAACGCGACAAACCGAATTTGATGGAAGCAATTTCTGCCCTGTGTTTACTTAAATGTTGCTGGGATACATTTTATTTTATCAGTACATCGTGTTCGGGTTGGCTGACTTCTTCGGAATTTGTTGAATTGCATCCCAATGCTCACAGATCTTTCCATTTTCATCAAATCTGAAAAAATCCATTGTCACGTATTGGTCGTTGTTAGGCCAAATTTGATGCGTATGCAGAGCGACCAGATCATCTTCAGCTATGCATCGAACAAATTCAATAGATTTTTCGGGGTAGTCCGCCTGCATTCTTTCAAAATATTCAACGAAGCCTGAAAGCCCATCTGCAACATCAGGATTATGCTGTATGTACTTATCACCAACATAAAGTTCTACTGCCTTTCTGGGGTTGCCTTCATATGCCATTTTATAAAAAGCTATCGCATTTTCTTTATGCTTTTTCAAGTCCATTATTGATATGTTTATGTACTTGTCCAGATTGCTGCCACACGTCTTTGTGTATCGCGTAGCAGCTACACTTTTCATATTCTGGATATTCTCTCAGTTTTGGATGGTTGAAGTCTCCGATTTTCTCCATCCCGATTTTTTTCATCACGTTTTCTGATTTAGAATTTTTCTCGGTACATGTTGAGATGACTTGATCTAAATTCAGCTCGTTGAACGCAAACGCAAGACATTTTTTTGCTCCTTCGGTCGCAAAGCCTTTTCCCCACGCACTTTTCTTCAATCGCCAACCAATATCAATGGCAGGCGTGAAGTCCGTTTTGTAATCTTGAAACGCTAAACCTATGAATCCAATTAACTCTCCGCTTTCTAAAATTTCTGTTGCGAAGTAATTGTATCCATGTTTGTCATAATGGCTTCTAAGTCTCTCAATAAATGCTGCTGTTTCTTGTTCGGTTAATGGTTTCGGGAAATGTTCCATCACTTCTGGGTCCGAATTTATCTTCGCGAACTCAGCTAGATCGCTATTAATCCAATTGCGAAACCCAAGCCTCTCAGATTTAAAGATGTATTCGTTTTCCAATTTCACTGTGTTTATTTACTATATGTTAACGGGCTAATCTTTATTTAAAAGGTGATTTGTCTCAATGAAAATTCTGTTCAACGGACTTTGCCATAAGGCGGCGTAGCTGGCTTATGGGTGTGGTGTGCGCCCAGTATGGGCACCTGATACGAAAGGTATCATATTATTCCAGAGGGTGCAAGTCCCTTACAGGCGAGTTGGTGAAGCCTGTTAGCAAGCCGCAAGCTGGCTGGCCGTGA
>NZ_JAPFQO010000005.1 GCF_026241195.1 Pontibacter anaerobius | reverse complement strand
GGCTCTTTTTCTGATCGTTGCCCCGCTTTAGTGGCCTTTGATGCCGCCCAGCCCTAAAAAAGCCTGAAAGACACGCCACTTTAAAACCTGAAAATAATCCCAATCACGGCCAACTTCTGGATATACGTCACTATGAAGTTTATCCGACCAACGGTAGGCATGTAAACGTAACCGGACTAACGAATATACTATATGGTTAAAATATTATAAAGCTTTATTCCTGTTCTTTATACTTGGCTAAAGTAATTTAAACCAATACATTCAATCCAGCATCCCCAAGCACCTTCATAAGTGCATCATCTCGATAGAAAGTTAACCTGGCCACTCCAACGTTTACTCTTCGCCCGAACCTTCCTTTCGCAGATAACTGTTAAGCCAGCAGAAACTGCAACTTAACCAGAAATAACTACCAACCGTCTAAAAGCCATACTTTGGCGCTAGCACACAGCGGGATAAAGTATACCTTTGTAACATGGAGATAAAGTTGAGCACGGCCAATACCCTGGAGACAGGCGCCACCTGGAGCCTGCCCGAGGTACGCAACGTTACGCAGAACCGCCTGCTGCTGCACCTGTTCTTCTGGACGGTGTATGTGGTTTTCTTCGGGCTGCTGTATGGCAGTTATATTGATGATTACTACAACGCCTTTATGGTGGAGCTGGTGGAGCTGCCCTTTAAAATGGCGCTGGTATACTTTAACATGTACTACCTGATGCCGCGCTACCTGCTGCAGCGGCGCTACCTAGAGTTTTTCGTGTACCTGCTGCTGCTGATGGGGGCTATTGCCGGGCTCATGCAGTTCGTGCTGCTGCCGTTTCTCATTCACCCCATTTTCTGCCCCACCACCTGCACCGAGAACAGCCTGACCTTTTACCGCTTCATCAAGAACATCGTTAACATTAACTATGTGGTGGCCATCACAGCGGTGATTGCGCTGCTCAAGAACTGGTACAGCCACCAACAGGCAACCCGCAACCTGACGCAGGACAAACTGGAGGCAGAGCTTAAGTTTTTGAAAGGCCAGATCCACCCGCACTTCCTGTTCAACACGCTCAACAGCCTATACTCGCTCACGCTCAAGAAATCGGATAACGCGCCCGAGGTGGTGCTGAAACTGTCGGGCCTGATGGACTACATGCTGCACGATGCCAATGCCGCGATGGTGCCTCTGGATAAGGAAGTGGAGTACATCAAAAACTACATCGCCCTGGAGCAGGTGCGTTACGGCGAGCGCGTGGAGGTGCAGTTTTCGGCCACCGGAAGTATAGCCGGCAAGCAGATTGCGCCCATGTTGCTGCTGCCCTTCGTAGAGAACGCCTTTAAGCACGGTGTGAGCACCGAGACACAAGGGGCCTGGATACGGATTGATATAAAGGTAACCGACGAGCAGTTGGTGTTGCTGGTGGAGAACTGCAAGTGCACCGACAAAGCCAGCAAATGTACCCGTGCCATGGCTTCCGGCATCGGCCTGAAAAACCTGCAACGCCGCCTGGAGCTGCTCTACGAAGGTCGCTACGAACTGGAAATTGAAGACGAGGCAGACAGCTACGCCGCCAGGTTGGAGATTTTATTTGAGTAAAGTTGAAACCTGCCGCAAGCTTTCATCTTGCGGCATTTGTTTAGGCAATCTTTCAGCTTGCATTAATGCCTGGCTTATACTTACGCAAGCTGAAAGCTCGCTGCCATGGGAAACCACGAGTTGAAAACTCGCGGTAGGCTGGTTGGTCTTGGAGTTTGTTTTCTTTTTTATAGCAAATAAGAGAGTTGTTTTAGGATGCGTTCCTTTATGAAGATACCTACACTATGAATAAAATCCGCTGCATGATTGTGGATGATGAGCCGCTGGCGCTGGATGTGCTGGAGACCTTTATCCAAAGGCTGGACAACCTGGAACTCGTGTGCCGCTGCAACAATGCCGTAGAGGCCTACAGCTGCCTGCAAAACGAGCACATCGACCTGGTGTTCCTGGATATACAAATGCCCAAACTGACAGGCATTGATTTCCTGAAATCGTTGGCGCACCCGCCAAAAGTAATCTTTACCACCGCCTACCGTGATTATGCCGTGGAGGGATTTGAACTGAACGTGATAGATTATTTGCTCAAGCCCATCGCCTTCGAGCGTTTTCTAAAAGCGGTTTCTAAAGTAACCTCCCCGGAGCCACAGGCAGCCGCTACTGCGCCTGCCGCATCTCCCCCGACTACTGCCGCAGCTGCTCCGCAAGATTATAAAGAAGCCTTCATCTACCTGAAAGCCGATAAGAAGATGGTGAAGGTGATGCTCTCGGGCATTCTCTACATCGAGAGCCTGAAAGACTACATCCGGGTGAAGACGGAGACAAAGGAAATCATCTCATATCAGAAAATATCGTTTCTGGAGGAGAAGCTGCCGCCGGAGAAATTCCTGCGTATCCACCGCTCCTTTATCGTAGCCCTGGATAAAATTCAGGCTTTCTCCGCCTCCGCCGTAGACATTGGCAAAACCGAGATACCCATCGGCCGCTTCTACAAAAACGAGGTGCTGCAGGTGCTCAACCAGAATAACCTGTTGGAGAGTTAGAGAGTTTGGGAGTTAGAGAGTTAATCGTGTAGGGCTATAAGGAGGTATAGCTATTTACTAAATTTACCCGTAACTTATCTGCATATAGGAAGAAGGTGAGGGGTAAAGTATGATGCAGTTAATATGTACATTTCTCTAATTCCTAAGCCCTCCACTCCTAAACTCTTTTACTCCCAAACTCTCTAACTCCAAGGTGTACATCTCCAAAAAGAAGCTGTTTTACCCCATCAGCAAAGGGCTGCGAAAGTACCTGCACTACTACGACCGCGAAACCAAGCTGCCGGTGCTGTACGAAGGCCTGCTGCATTACTCCGACTCCTTCCCGTATTACGATAAACAGGGGCACGACACGCTCTGGGAGTCGGTGATGTATGACCAGCAAACGCAGCAGGAGCTGAATAAGGGGTTGACCATGATCTACGCCCTGCTGAAAACAGACGGCGACATGTCGGTGATGGAACACCTGTACGTGTCACGGATCGATTACTGCACCTTTGGCAACTCCAATCCCTTCAGGGTGCAGATCATGAACCAGCTCAATGATAACTACGACTACTTTTATGTGAAGCGTGCCGATGCCTCGCGCATTTACGGCCTTGAGTTGGAGCATATCCTCTCGCCGAGCCGCATCAACTACCTGGTGGATGGTGACACGCTGATCGAGGAGCATATTGCAGGTATCCCCGGCGATGTTTTTATCAAAGACTTTATGAAACGGCCCACCACTAACAAGGTGCGCATTGCCAAGGAGTTCGTGAAGTTTAACGAGCGCTGTTTTGTGCGCCTGCTGGGCGATATGCGCTCCTATAACTATGTGGTGGACGTAACACCTGATTTTGAGGACGAGCAGTACCGCGTGCGGCCTATCGACTTCGACCAGCAGAGCTATGAGGGCAAGAAAACGATGTACCTGCCCCAGTTCTTTAAAGACAACAACGTGATCGTGGAGCTGGTGCTGAAGCTGCTGAAGCCGGACGTGGTGCGGCAGTACCAGAACGAGGAGCGCACGCTCATGTTCCGCCGCCTCAAATCAGCCCGCTACCGCCTCAAAGACCTCATCGACTGCATGCGCCAGGACACGATCTCTACCCCGGAAAAAGTGGAGCAGCTAAAGCAGGAGCTGTCGCAGCACCACAACTCCAAAGATTTTATGAAGTGCAAAAACATGGGCGACCTAGTGCGGCTGAACCTGAAAGTTATACTTACCAAAGCGCATAAGGTGAAGGGGTTTTAGGGGTTGAGTAAAATATAAGAGAGAACGCTTCCGCTTGATTCCAATCTATGACTAACCTGCGCCACCTATGCAGGTCATACCCTGCCCCCTTCTAAGGGGGACATTCCAGCACGAATGTGTAAAAGCTTGATACTTTAGACTCACTCCTTTCAGTACTAATCAGAATAAACTGTTAACCATAAAAAGTCCCCCTTTGGAAGGGGGTAGGGGGATGATAATCGTCTGCCGATAACTCAGTTGCTCTTCGGGATTTGTAATCCCGAAGCTCTTGATATTCGGATTTGCAATCAGATATCTACCTCATAGCCGCTTCTTAGCAGCTGGCAAAGTATAAAATCGGATTGCAAATCCGAAAGAGCAAATAGAATAAGACGCCCGATCTGCCGCGAGTTTTCAACTCGTGGTTATCCATGGCAGCGAGCTTTCAGCTCGCATAAGTCGGATAATAGCCCAGTTCAGTCCTTCGCAAGCTGAAAGCTGGCCTCATTATAAGCCACGAGTTGAAAACTCGCGGCAGAAAAAAAGGTGTCTTACTAAGTACCTTAAAAAGAAGGGTAGGGGTGGTTGTCCCCGGCCAAGTATAAATCAACAACCAAACTACAACCGCTCCAGATCCTTTTTAGTCCGCTCGCTACCCTGCAGGTTGCCGGTGTTCACGGTGCTGGCGGGCTCAAACATGAGCACCTCAGCCTCCTGGTGGGCTACAGGCCGGTGCTCCACGCCGCGCGGCACAATCATGAACTCGCCGGGCTTCAGCGTTACCACCTTGTCGCGCAGGTGCATCTCAAATTCTCCTTTTACCACCAGGAAAAACTCATCCTCGTGCTTGTGGTGGTGCCACTCAAACGGCCCCAGAAACTTTGCCAGTTTTACCTGCTGGCCGTTTAGCTCGCCTACGATGCGCGGGTTCCAGTGGTCAGAGAATTGGGCGAACTTCTCCGCCAGGTTTACTTTATCAAATTGATCTTTCATGCTTTGATACTTTATCTGAACTAATTCTAAATAAGCTTGCGTTTTATTTGGACTGGTTCTAAATAGTCTTTAGATTTGCAGTACAATCGCAGCGCCGATTTACCTAAGTTACGCCACATGATGCATACAGCCACGCAATTACCCGAAATTTATACTTCTGAGGCAGGAGCCGTTTACCAGTGCGAGCGTCATAACCGTTTGATGCTGAGCTTTGCGGGAGAACTGACGGTGCTGAAGCTGGATGCTTTTCTTCGGCTGAAGAAGGCGGTGGATAGTATAGACCTGGATGCGATGGCCAACAGTCCGGAGCGTTCTTCCGATTTCAGCATTATCACGGTTTGCGGCTGCGACCGCTGCTTTGTGCTTACCCTGGCCGAGCATCATGCCTTAAAGGAACTGCTGGCGGGCGCTAAGTTCGTGCTTGAGCTTAACAGCATGCTGCATGAGTGCCTGAACGCAACGCTGGTGTAACTACCTGAGATATTTTTCGTTAGAAATATAGAGCACGGCCCTCAAAGGCTGTGCTTTTTTTATTTAGACTTCTTCCGAATTTATAAGGTAGGTTGCTCTTGCAAAACAAAACTGCCTATCTTAAGGTATGAAAGAGGAGGTGCCAGCCACCGCCAATCATCCAAACCCCTACGTAACACCCAAAATTATGAAAGACTTATTAAGACTTAGAACCTCGCTTAGCGAGACGATAGAGCAAATACTGAACGATCAGATAAAAATGGAGGCTGAGGCCTCGGCCATGTACCTGGCCATGAGCAGCTGGTGCGACCGCAACGGCTTTGACTGCAGCGCCGGCTATTTTAAAAAGCAGGCCGACGAGGAGCGCGAGCACATGCTGCGCCTGTTCAAGTATGTATCCGATATGGGCGGGCGTGCTGTGTCGCCAGGCGTTTCCAATATCCAGATAGAATTCGACTCTTTCCGAAACGTGTTTGAGCAGGCCTTGCAACAGGAGATAGCCGTTACGCAGTCTTTCAACCGCATGGCCGACAAGTGCCAGAAGGAGAAAGATTACGTGACCTTTACGTTCCTGCAGTGGTTCCTGACCGAGCAGATAGAGGAGGAGTATGTGGCCCGCCGTGCGCTGGAGCTGTTCGAGGTGATCGGCGAGGAAGGCACCGGCCAGTACGAGATCGACAAGCGCGTGCCCAAGATCAAGTATGAAGATACATACGAAGGATAGTCGTATTTTAAAGTATAAACATTGCGGCCCCGGAGCATTTCCGGGGCCGCAATGTTTATGGAATATCCTGTTTCTTATTAGCGTTTAGTATGTGCTCTTGAAAAGCCTCTTTTGCCCTGGCCTCGTCTGTCTGGGACATCCAGAAGTTGTCCGGCTGCATGCACACCACGGGGGCGTAATCGCAGCGGTCGGTACAGTCGGTTTTCACCACCTCCACCTGCCCCTTCAAGCCCATCTCCTTTATCATGCCCCGGAACATCTTGCCCAGGTCTTTGCCGCCCTTCTTTTTGCACTTACTGCCCGTGCAAACATAGATTACACGGTCGGGTGTCTTAAAACTTTTGCTCATGGATTAGATTACGGTATTCTTATCCCTTAAAGCCGATTTGGGCAGGATTAGTTTCTGAAACAGGGAAAATAGGAGCCCTGCTGGTTATGGCAAGTATAACGAATGGCCCCTTCGCGTTATTATTTTTTCTCTAACTGCACAGTGCCGTCTCGTAATTCATTATGGCTGGGCTGATAGCTCATGGACTGCCTGGACAGACTCCCCTCATACGAAACACCATCACGGCCTCGTTTGCCGGCCAAGCCTGCTTGGTAAAGTACTGTTATACTATGTGGCGCATCTTTACGGTTAAAGTTAGGAGTAAAGCCACTCGTGCTGTACCGTAGCGTTACGTCTCCGCCGTTACCGCCACTGCCGGGGGCCGTGCCCCATTCTCCAGCTGTGCCCTCAATCACCTCTGTGTTCACAACCGTCGTGTAACCGCCTTTGCCGTCAGGAACCTTATGGCTAGATGTCTCTTCACGCCTTTTACGGCCATTTTTCCCACGTTAGCCATCTCCGCCGTTGCCTCCGCGCGTGTCTATGGTCAGGCTGCCCAACTGCTCCAGGTGTATGTCAATAGCCAGGCTTCCTGCGTCGGTGCCCGCTATTCCGTCTGCGCCCAGTTTGCCTCTCATGCCGTTTTCTCCAGCTGATAGAATGACGCAGTCTTTCCCGATGAAGCCATGCTGTACCTGCAGTGTGCTGTGCTCCCCGGCCGCAAACCGGATGCTGGCGTTCTGGTGCAGTATGAGTGTGTCGATGCGCAAATCTGTGGCCTGGGCCACATAAATCTCATTCTTTTCAACTTCCAGTTTGCCGATGTGCTCCTGTTGTGCCAGGGTGGGCAAGGCAAGCACAGCCAGTGGTGCCGTAAGGAGCAGTTTAAGTAAGTTTTTCATGTTCTTAGCTCTTATTCGTAGGATATATAGTACATGCTAAATATAAGAAAGCGCGTTGATAAATCAGCGTAGTTTATTTAAACCTTAAGTGCTATTTTTAGTCTACACCATCATCTAAACTTTTCAACTGAATCTGATCATGAATCTTACCAGAAACAAATTGGCGAGAGGAGCGGCTTCCAGGCTGCTATGCCTGCTACTCTTAGGAGGAGCGGCCCCTGTGGCGCTGGCCCAGAACGGGCAGGCTGCTAAAACCGGCTATCAGCGGCCGCCTGAAACGATGGCTGCCATTATTGAGGCACCGAACACACCATCGGTAAGTATAAGCGCCAAAGGCGACTGGATGCTGCTGCTGGAGAGCCCGGGCTACCCAAGTATAGAAGAAGTGTCGGCGCCGGAGAGCCGCCTGGCCGGTATGCGCATCAACCCGGCCACCAACGGTCCCAGCCGCGGCTATTACTTTAATGGCCTTAAACTGAAAAAGGTAAGCAATGCAGATGAGTTTGAGATAAAAGGCTTGCCGCAGAACGCACAGTTGTCTAACGTTACCTGGTCGCCGGACGAGAAGTATGTTGCCTTTACCAACACAAAAGCCAACGGGATAGAGCTATGGGTGGCCGATCTCAACACCAGGGAAGCTAAAAAACTGACGGAGGCCGTGATCAACGACGCCTACAGCGGTAGCCCGTTCGAGTGGCTGTCGGACAGCAAGACGCTGGTGGTGAAGTTTGTGGATGAGAAGCGTGGCGAAGTGCCGAAAGCATCGACTACGCCTGCAGGCCCCACCATTCAGGAGAACATAGGCAAGGCCAAGCCATCGCGCACCTACCAAGATTTACTGAAGAACCGCTCCGATGAGCAGCTGTTTGACTACTACATGCAGACGCAGCTGAAGCTGGTTTCTGTGGACGGAAAACAGGAGCCGATAGGGGAGGCGGGTATCATTAAAAGTATAGATACCTCGCCGGACGGGCAATACCTGCTGGTGCAGACTATCCAGAAGCCATACTCTTACCTGGTGCCGCATTACTACTTCCCGTACAAAGTGGAAGTATGGAACCGCAGTGGCCAGAAAGTTAAGGAGCTGGCACAGCTGCCTTTGGCCGAGGATATTCCGATTGCCTTTGATGCCGTGGCTAAAGGCCCACGCAGCTATAACTGGCGCCCTGACAAACCTGCCACGCTTTACTGGGCCGAGGCGCAGGACGGCGGCGATGCCAACAAAGAGGCTGCCGTGCGCGACCATGTATACATGCTGGATGCACCTTTCAACGCGAAGCCTACCCAACTGGCCGCTACCAAATACCGTTACCGTGGCGTGATGTGGGGCGATAACATGGCCATCGTGAACGAGCGTTGGTGGAAAACCCGCCAAGAACGCAGCACTTTGGTTAACCCATCCAAACCAGCCGCCAAAGCCACCGTGCTGATCGAGCGCTCTTACGAGGATAATTACAATGATCCGGGCTTGCCGGTGTTCACCAAGAACAAGTATGGCCGCAGTGTGCTCTTAACGGATAAGAAGAAGCAAAATATTTACATGATCTCGGAGGGAGGCTCGCCGGAAGGTAACCGCCCGTTCGTGAGCGAGTTTAATTTAAAGTCGAAGAAGGCGGATATTATGTGGAGGTCTGAGGCGCCATACTATGAGCGTCCGGTGGATATCATCGACCTGAACGATAAGAAGATCATCACGAGGAGAGAGTCTGAGAATGACCCGCCAAACTACTTCGTGCGCGACATTGATGGCAAAAAACTGACGCAGGTAACGGCTTTCCCGCACCCGACACCGCAACTGGAGGGCGTGCAGAAGCAGATGCTGAAGTATAAGCGCGAGGACGGCGTGAACCTGACGGCCATTTTATACTTGCCAAAGGATTACAAGAAAGGCGATGCGCCGCTACCAATGCTGCTGTGGGCTTACCCGCGCGAGTTTAAGGACGCCTCTGCCGCCGGGCAGGTAAAGAGCTCGCCTTATGAGTTTACGCGCATCAGCTCGGGTTCTCCGCTGTTCTGGGTAACGCAAGGGTATGCCGTGCTCGACAGAACCGATATTCCGATCGTGGGCGAGGGCGACGCACAGCCAAACGATACCTATGTGCAGCAGCTGGTGGCCAGCGCCAAGGCCGCTATAGACGAGGTGGCGAAGATGGGTGTTGCCGATCCCAAGCGCGTGGCTGTGGGTGGCCACTCCTACGGTGCCTTCATGACAGCCAACCTGCTGGCGCACTCAGACTTGTTTGCGGCTGGTATCGCGCGCAGCGGAGCCTATAACCGCACTCTTACGCCGTTCGGTTTCCAGGCGGAGGAGCGCACGTACTGGGATGCCCCTGAAGTATACTTCCAGATGTCTCCTTTCTCGTTTGCCAACAAGGTGAATGAGCCGATCCTGCTCATCCACGGGGAGGCCGACAATAACTCGGGCACGTTCCCGATCCAGAGCGAGCGCTTCTACAATGCCCTGAAAGGCCACGGAGCCACGGCCCGCCTGGTGTTCCTGCCAGCCGAGAGCCACGGCTACCGCGCCAAGGAGTCGGTGCTGCACATGCTTTGGGAGATGGATCAGTGGCTGGAGAAATACGTGAAGAACCGCCAGGTGCAGTAAGCACTGTGTAATAATTCTTAAAACGCCCCGGCTATACTTTCTAGCCGGGGCGTTTTTGCATTTGGTTGTCGGATGTAGTCGCTGCCTGCATAGCTTATACTTGGCTGACCTGTTTTATATTTTAGCTATACTTGTTAGCCAAGGTTTATCCTCGACTATACTTGCCAGTTTATGCTTTCTTTGCCTCTTTCTGGCTCCCTTCTGGCGCAAGTCTTCTGACTTGTGTCTTACAGTGATGTTGAGCTTATAACTCAACTGGCTTAAAAAGCCATACTTTATACTTTGGCTATCTTCTTACACCTGTCAATTTCGCTGTTCCGGACATCCTTGTCCGGAACCTCTCTGCCGCGGACTTCCTAGTCCACATACTTATACTTCCATAGCTACTGCTTTCTGTAGCTTGAACCAAGCTATCCTTACTAGCCACTGCTGATCCTCAGTCTTACGAACCTTAAGTTGCACCTCCTGCTTTGGCTCCCTCAGGCCCGGGAGGGCTCGTCTTCCCGCATCGCGCTGGGAGCTTTTCCTTTGCTCCTGCGTCGCAATGCCTCACTCCGTTCGGCACCGGAAAAACTCCAAAGGCGCTCAACGGAAAGACTGGAAACGGTTTTCGATAGCCACTGTGCTTACTACCATGGAACAAGTATAATTCCCCTCCTCGGAGGGGCTAGGGGTGGGTTTACACTATTGCTGTTGACAGCCATCCCCAACGATGAAACTTACACTTCAATATCAGTAATTACAGGCTCCCCTCCTTGGACTACCGAGAACGCGAGTTCGAAGGTAGCGAGCGTAGCTCTGAGGGGCAGGGGTGGTTGGAACCGGTACTGCGAAACTCCCTCTCCTGTTTTGGGGGTAGGGGCCCTCGACAAAGAAGGGGGCAGGGGTGACAATCTTTTACTGAAATTCCCCTCTCGGGACTAGCCAAAAAGGGAGTTTTGAGCTGACGAGCCTAGCTCTCAAGGGGTGGGTTTACATCTTCGCACAGACAGGTCTCAACCTGCCCGCCCAATTATAGATAGTTAACAGAATGCACACTATTTGCCGTATTTTCCGTATGAAATCGGCTAGGTGGGGGAGGCTCTCACTTGAATAAAATGTAACCGATTTCACAATTTATACTTTAACCTTATCATCTAACCTAATTTTCAGAATATGAAAAGAACATACTTGTTGCCACTTTCTGCTGTTGTGGCAGGTGTACTGCTGGCAGGCTGTAGCTCCTCCTCTACAGAAGGTAGCACTGCTGATACGGCAGAAGCTGTAAAGGGGCGTGGCATAGATCTGGCAAACATGGATACCACCGTGAGTCCTTGCGAAGACTTTTACCAGTATGCAAACGGAGGCTGGCTGAAGAACAACCCGATTCCGGCTTCCGAGAGCCGCTGGGGCTCCTTTAATGAGCTGGCCGAGAAAAACAACGCTGTGCTTCGGGAGCTGTTAACCGAAGCCTCCTCGAATACCACTGCCACCAAAGGCTCTTCGGCACAGTTAGTAGGCGATTTCTATGCGGTAGGAATGGACTCCGTTGCGGCAGATAAAGCTGGGATTTCACCCATAAAGCCGGAGCTTGATAAAATAACGGCTGTGAAAAGTGCTGATGAACTCATAAAAACTGTGGCCGATCTCAAAACGAAAGGCATCAGCGGGTACTTCAGCATGTATGTAACCCAGGATGATAAAATCAGCACCCAGTATGCGCTGCAGGCTGGGCAAGGCGGACTGAGCTTACCAGACCGCGATTATTACCTGAAAGACGATGCGCGCTCCAAAACTATCCGGACCGAGTATGTAAAGCACCTGCAGAACATGTTCCAGCTGTTGGGCAATGATGCCGCTAAGGCGCAACAGAAAGCGAAAACGGTGATGGATATAGAAACCCGGTTGGCCAAAGCTTCCAGGGCACGCGTGGACCTGCGCGATCCTTATGCCAACTACAACAAGATGACCATTCAGGAGTTTACGCTGCAGAACCCGAACCTGAAGGTAAGCCAACTATTAGCCGGAATGGGGGGCACGGCCGCCAAGGAGGTGATAGTGGGCCAGCCAGAGTTTTTTAAAGAGCTGAACAGCATGCTTAAAAGCGTACCGCTGGAAGATTGGAAAACCTATACTACCTGGCACCTGGCCCGTACCACCTCCCCGTACCTTAGCCAGGATTTTGTGCAGGAGAACTTCAATTTCTACGGTAAAGTACTGAGCGGAGCCAAAGAGATGCAGCCACGCTGGAAGCGCGTTTTGCGCGCCACCGACAGTGCGCTGGGCGAGGCTTTAGGCCAGTTGTATGTGCAAAAAACTTTCTCTCCTGAAGCTAAGCAAAAGGCTATCGCCATGGTGGATAACCTGCAGGAGTCCTTTAAAGAGCATGTGCGCGACCTGGACTGGATGGGAGAGGAGACCAAGGAGCGGGCGCTGCAGAAGCTGGAGGCCTTTGCCGTGAAGATAGGCTACCCGGACAAGTGGGAAGAGTATAAGGGCTTGGATATTAACCGGGAGTCTTATGCCGCCAACGTGATGCGTGCCAGTCAGTTTGCTTTCAATGACAACATCGGCAAGATCGGGCAGCCGGTAGACCGGGAAGAGTGGTTCATGTCGCCGCCAACGGTAAACGCCTACTATAACCCAAGTATGAACGAGATCGTGTTTCCGGCCGGTATCCTGCAGCCACCGTTCTTCGACCCGAACGCCGACGATGCAGTGAATTACGGTGGCATGGGTGCGGTGATCGGCCACGAGCTGACGCACGGCTTCGACGACCAGGGAGCTAAGTATGACTATGAGGGCAACCTGAAAGACTGGTGGACAAAAGAGGACCTAGAGAAGTTTAATTCCCGCGCCAATGCCGTAGCGGACCAGTATAACCAATATACAGTGCTGGACAACCTGCACGTTAACGGCAAACTAACACTGGGAGAAAACATTGCGGACATCGGTGGGCTGAACATTGCCTACACTGCTCTGCAGAAGGCCCTGGCAAAGAACAACCCGGGCAAAATTGATGGCCTTACGCCGGAGCAACGCTTCTTCCTGGCCTGGGCCCAGATCTGGCGTGTGAACATGCGTGATGAGGCACAGAACCAGCAAATCTTGACTGACCCACACTCACCGGGCCGATTCCGTACAAACGGGCCGGTATCTAACCTGCCACAGTTCTATGAGGCATTTGGCTGCGAGCAAAACGATGCCATGGTTCGCAGCGACGAAGAGAGGATCAAGATCTGGTAAGCCGGAAATTATACTTACAAAAAGAGGCGCTGCAGTTCTGCGGCGCCTCTTTTTTATTTTAGAAGTATAAATCTCTTACTCGTTCACGATTTTAATAGTGTGCGGTACAATCTGTCGTGGCCAGTCAGAGGCGTCTACTGGTTCCTGCTCAATTTTTTCTACCACATCCATACCTTCTACTACTTCTCCGAACACCGTGTACTCTGTGTCCAGGCCGGGCTCGCCACCTATACTAAGGTAGGTTTGCTCCTGCTGTGGGGTGTAGTCGATGCCGTGCTTCTGCTCAAAGGCCAGTAAATCTTCCTTGCTAACCGACTCACCGGTCACGATGTAGAAGTTGTGGGACGAGGACTCTTTTTCCGGGTTACGCTCATCGCCATAGCGGGCCATGGCCAGCGCACCACGCTTGTGTATATATTTTGGGTTAAACTCCTGCGGAATCTTGTAGGCGCCCTGGCTCATCTCCCGCTCATCGGAGTCGCCGCCCTGTACCGCAAAGCCTTTTACCACGCGGTAAAACTCCCCCTCGTTGTAAAAACCG
This sequence comes from Pontibacter anaerobius, assembly GCF_026241195.1. Lineage (GTDB taxonomy): Bacteria > Bacteroidota > Bacteroidia > Cytophagales > Hymenobacteraceae > Pontibacter > Pontibacter anaerobius. Next base: position 185,323 of record NZ_JAPFQO010000005.1, on the reverse strand, counting down.
GCCCGGGTTAGGCGTACAAAGTTGGCGCGGTGCAGGGGCGTGTCTTTGTAAAGGCGCACCTTTATATCGCCGTGGCGCGTGCTGATAACGGCCAGGCTGTCCTGGTTGTTCTGGCCAAAAGCTTCTAGCTTGGCCACGGCATTCTCAGTGGTTAGCGGCTCCAGTGTCTGCTCATCTTCGGCAGCGGATTCCGTTGTCTCGCCGTCGGCCTCGCCGGCGGAGTTGCTGTTGCAGCTAAATAGGGGCAACAGGCAGGCGGCCCACAGCAGATGGCGGCCGAAACAGGATAAGAACGGTCTTTTCATAGTGCTTATACTTTCTTGTTTCCTAAAGATAATCGTTTTTTACTATATCGTATTATAAGGGGCCGCTGATTTGTGAAGCAGGCTGTTGTTTTAAAATTGTAATCTTCTAATAAGATGAAAATGATGTTATCCCGCTTAAATACAAACACGTACACAAGCGGTTGCGGTAGCTGTAACAGGGGGCGCAGGATCAGCAGCATCAGCAGAGATAAGTTCTAAAAGGCGTACAATCAACCTTATTTTAAAAAGTGCCTTCACGGTGCTATGAAACAATTTATATATAGTGTTAATAAATATTTCAGTAAAATTATTTGCGCATAACATCCAATATCAGTACATTAGAGTTATTGTTCCATTAAATATTTTTATCTCACCTTAATTTTTTCTCACATGAAAAACAGATTACATCTTAACAATGTGATGCGCTCCCTTATGTTAGGAGCAGCAGCAGTAACCTTCTCATGCACTTTCACCGCCTGCGATAGCGAGTCTGGCGACGTGGCTGAACCGATGGCTGAATTCCAAGCGGAAAGCCAGAATGGTGCAATTATAGCGGGTCAGTACATTGTTGTATATAAGGATGGTGCTAACCTGCGTATGAGTGAAAATGCTAACTATGAGCAGCGCCTGGAAATGGTGCGCGAGGTTAGTAGAAACATCATGGCTGAAAACGGTATCAGCGACTTTAAAGTTGAGCAGGCTTACGGCCAGGCGATTAAAGGTGTGGCTGTAAAGCTTTCCGCTAATGAGGCTGAGACGCTTCGCAAAGATCCGCGTGTAGATTACGTGGAGCCAGATAGAATCGTGATGCTGGCTAAGCCAGGTGGCGGCGGCGGCGGTACTGCCGGACAGACTGTGCCTTACGGCATTACGCGTGTAGGTAGCGCCAGTGGTGCCGGTAAAACTGCTTGGGTAATCGACACAGGTATAGACCTGGACCACCCAGACCTGAACGTGGACGCCGCGCGTAGTGTATCGATGTTTACGACAGGCAGAGATGCTGGTTCTGCTGACGATGGCAATGGCCACGGTACGCACGTAGCTGGTACTATTGCGGCCAAAAACAACACCATAGGTGTAGTTGGCGTTGCTTACGACGCAACTGTGGTTGCCGTAAAAGTGCTTGACTCACGCGGTAGTGGTTCATACTCTGGCGTAATTGCCGGTGTAGATTATGTTGCTGCCAACGCTAAGTCTGGCGACGCTGCTAACATGAGCCTTGGTGGGCCAGTTTCGCAGGCCCTGGATGACGCTGTGGTGGCTGCTGCCGCTAAAGGCATTAAGTTTGCCCTGGCTGCCGGCAATGAAAGCACGCACGCTGGTAACTCTTCTCCGGCACGTGCTAACCACAACAACATTTACACAGTATCGGCCATGGATAGCAACGACCGGTTTGCGTCGTTCTCTAACTACGGCAACCCTCCTGTGGATTACTGTGCACCAGGCGTTAGCATCAACTCTACCTGGAAAGGTGGTGGCTATAACACTATCAGCGGAACGTCAATGGCATCTCCGCACGTAGCAGGCCTGCTGTTGCTGGGTAACATTGCTACTGACGGTTATGTAAATAACGACCCGGACGGCAATGCAGACCCAATTGCACACCGCTAGTATCATATAAGTTTAAAGTGAGCTTTTTAAAGGGCGGCCATTGGTCGCCCTTTTCTTATTTATAGCTCTTTGCGCATAATGTAGTCGTTCATCCAGTATGGGCCAATCGCGATATCATCCTCCTGCCACACCCGGTAGCCGCAGCGCTCGTAAAAGCCTTTTGCCTTGTTGTAGCGGTTTACATTCAAGTCAAGTATGGTAGCACCCCGTTTCTTTACCTCTTGCTCCACGGCCTCTAGCAGTACCTTTCCGTAACCCTTGCCCTGTGTCTCTGGCAGCAGGTAAATCTTGTTCAACTTGTATACTTGCCCGGCCCCGTCCTTCACCGAGAAAGAAGCAAAACCTACGGGCTGCTCTCCCTCATTCAGAAGCAGAAACGTCTGGCCCTCCTGCATCTGCCTCTCCAGCGATTCTGCCGAGTAAATGACCTCAAACATATAGTCGATCTGCTCTTTGGAAAGTATACTGTGATACGTAGGCTCCCAGGTAGCCTCTGCCAGTTGCATAAGAGTATGTAGGTCGAAGGTGGTAGCCTGGCGGATGTGGTAGCTTGTGCTGCTCATAGTGTTATACAGTTGCGATGGGTGCAAGATAGGGGCTGCAAGTATAAATGCCAACGGCGGCCATACTTTCAACTCATCCCGGAAATCCTATCTTTGTATAGGCATGTGCGTATCAACACAAAAAGCAGACAACATGAGAGCAGTATACTTAGAAGACATCAACAAACCCTTTACCGTTATAGATAAAGAAAAGCCAACCGCCGGTGCGGGCGAGGTGGTGGTGCAGGTAAAAGCCGCTGCCCTGAACCGCCGCGATGTGTGGATACAGAAAGGGAAGTATTTTATAAAAAAGTACCCGGCCATACTTGGCTCCGACTGCGCCGGTGTGGTAGCCGAGCTAGGGGAGGGCGTGGATAAAGTATGGCTGAACCAGGAGGTGATCGTAGACCCTTCTTCTGACTGGGGCGACAACCCAAGGGCGCACTCTGACAAGTATAAAATTCTAGGCATGCCGCAGGATGGTGCCTTTGCAGAGTATGTAAAAGTGCCTGCCGCTAATCTGTATCAGAAGCCGCTGCACCTTAGCTTTGAGGAAGCCGCAGCCATACCTTTGGCAGGAGTTACGGCATATCGCGCTTTGTTTACCAAATGCCAGCTGCAGCAGGGAGAGCGGGTGCTGGTAACCGGCGCAGGCGGCGGCGTGGCCTTGTTTGCCATTCAGTTTGCCCTTGCCGCCGGCGCCGAAGTATGGGTTACCTCTGGTTCTGAGGAAAAGATAGGTCTGGCGCAGGATCTTGGGGCTGCCGGAGGTATCAACTATAAGGAGGAAGACTGGGGGAAAAAGCTGAAAGCGCAGACGGGCGGCTTTGATGTGCTAATAGACAGTGCGGCGGGAGAGGGCTTTGTGCAGCTCGTGAAGCTGGCCAAGCCAGGCGGACGCATCGGTATGTACGGAGGCACCACCGGTATGATCGGGCAGATAAATCCGGCTGAGTTGTTCTGGAAGCAGCTTTCCATCTATGGCAGCACCATGGGCACCGCCCAGGATTTTGCTGATATGGTAAAGCTGGTAGAGGAGAAGGAGATTCGGCCGGTGGTGGATATCGTGTACCCGCTGGAGGAGGCGGAGCAGGCCATGCGCTACATGGAGGAGAGCAAGCAGTTTGGCAAGATCGTCTTGACAACAGGTTAGGCCGGTGATTAAAGGAATTTTTAGGTATAGAAGAACCCAAATAAAAAGGGCCGCTGCCATATAATGGCAGCGGCCCTTTGTCATATTCGTGATTTCTGGATGCCTGTCTGCTAATGCAGAAAAGGAATCGAGCTAATCAATATAATCTCCTTTATCACCGGTCTTTACTGATTCTCCTGCTCCAGCAGGTTCAGCAGGAAGGCATACTGCAGGGCAGTCTCCTTGTAGCGCTGGAAACGGCCGGAGGCGCCGCCGTGGCCGGCTTCCATATTAGTGTGCAGCAGCAGCATGTTGTCATCGGTCTTCATCTCGCGCAGCTTGGCTACCCACTTGGCGGGTTCCCAGTACTGCACCTGCGAGTCGTGGAGGCCGGTGGTTACAAGCATGTTCGGATAAGCCTTGGCCTCTACGTTGTCGTATGGCGAGTAAGATAGCATGTAGTCGTAATACTGCTTCTCGGCCGGGTTGCCCCATTCATCAAACTCACCGGTAGTAAGCGGTATACTTGTATCGAGCATGGTGGTTACCACATCCACAAACGGCACAGCCGCGATCACACCTTTGTAAAGCTCCGGACGCATGTTTACCACGGCGCCCATCAACAGACCTCCGGCGCTTCCGCCCATGGCAAACAGCTTGTCGGGGTTAGTATACTTTTGCTCTATCAGGAACTCGGAAGCATCAACAAAGTCGGTGAAGGTGTTTTTCTTCTTCAGCATCTTACCGTCTTCGTACCACTGGCGGCCCATCTCCTGACCACCACGAATGTGCGCGATGGCATACACGAAACCACGATCCAGCAGGCTGAGGCGCACCGAGCTAAAGCCAGGGTTCATGCTGTTGCCGTAAGAGCCGTAAGCATAAAGCAGTGTCGGGTTGTCACCGTTCAGGCTAAGGCCTTTGCGGTAAACCAGCGAAACCGGGATCTTGGTGCCGTCGTCGGCGGTGGCGTAGATGCGCTTGGCTTCGTAGTTGTTCGGGTCAAAATCACCTACTACCTCATCGCGCTTCAGCAGCTCACGCTCCTTGGTCTGCATGTTATAGTCGTAGGTGGAGTATGGCGTAGTCAAAGAGGAGTAGCCGAAGCGAAGCTCCTTGCTGTCGAAGTCAGGGTTATTGCCGATGTAGGCCGTGTAAGCTTCCTCATTAAAATCGATGTAGTAATCGGTTTTCGGGTCTTTCCAGCTCTTGATGCGGATCTCGGACAGGCCGTTTTTGCGCTCCTGCAGTGCCAGGTAATCCTTAAAGATCTCGATGCCTTCGAGTAAAACGTCCTCACGGTGTGGGATCAGTTCCTTCCAGTTCTCCTTGCCCGGCTTGCTCACCGGCGTCTGCATCAGCTTAAAGTTGGTGGCGCCATCCTTGTTGGTAACAAGGTAGAAGTTGTCGCCGAAGTGGTCTACGCTATACTCCAGTCCGCGCTCGCGTGGCTGAATCACCTTAAACTTACCGTCAGGTTTGTTGGCATCGATGTAGCGGTACTCCTGGGCCATCGTGCTATGGCTGCCGATGATGATATACTTGTCGGACTTAGTTTTATACACGTACGTGCTGTAGGTCTCATCGGCCTCATGGAATATCTCCTGGTCTTTCTCAGCCGGAGTGCCCAGTGTGTGCTTAAAGATCTTGAAAGAGCGCAGGGCCGGGTCCTTTACCGAGTAGTATACAGTTTTATTGTCGTTGGCCCAAACGGCCCCGCCTGTTGTGTTAGGTATGGCATCGGCCAGTAACTCGCCGGTCTGCAGGTTTTTAAAACGGATAGTATACTTGCGGCGGCTCACGGTGTCCTCGCCGAAGGCCAGCAGTTGGTTGTTCGGGCTCACGCTCAGGCCGGTAGCATTGTAGTAGCTCTTGCCCTCGGCACGCTCGTTGGCGTTCAGCATTACCTGCTCCTCTGCCTCCATGGAGCCTTTTTTACGGGCGAAGATCGGGTACTCTTTCCCTTCCTCATAGCGCACAAAATACCAGTAGCCATTGTCCTTGTAAGGCACCGACTCATCGTTCTGCTTTATGCGGCCCACAATCTCATCGTACAGCTGCTGCTGAAGCTCCTCGGTATGGTGCAGCATCGTGTCGGTATACTTGTTCTCGGCCTCCAGGTAAGAAATTACCTCCTGGTTCTCGCGCTCGTTCAGCCAGTAGTAGTTGTCTACACGGGTATGGCCGTGCATGGTGAGTTCTTTGGGTACTTTCTTGGCCACCGGCGGCTGTGGCACGGTGCGCGTAACAGCAGCCTCTGTAGTGGCCGGCACAGTAGTGGAGGCAGTTGTGCTACTGCCCGTGTTGCTGGATGAGCAGCCGGAGCCTGCTATAAGGCAGGCAACCAGAAGCGATGCCGAGGCAGCCGCTTTGGGTTTCAGGTATTTCATAGTGACGATTAGTTAGTTTAACTCTTTTCCGGAGTGCAGTTAACGTGGTGCTACTACGGGTGTATAAATTTATATAAATTCTCCATCAAACAAAATAAGTATAAAGTTATGCATGCAGCGTTCTTTTTTGTACCTTGGGTAATAATCAGCATATCAAAACAAGTATAGAATATGGCCACACAACAAGAGTTTGAGAACGCAGTAGCTAAATCAAAAACATTACCTGAGCGCCCCAGCAACGACGTGCTGCTGAAACTGTACGCCCTTTACAAACAGGCCACCGAAGGCGACGTGAACACGGAGCGTCCGGGCGGCTTTGACTTTAAAAACATTGCCAAGTGGGATGCCTGGAAAAAACAGGAAGGTAAAAGCCAGGAGGAAGCCCGTGAGGAATATGTACAATATGTAAACGAGTTGGTAGGGTAAACAGCTTTTTAGTAGCCATTACAAGTATAGCCGCAGCCAGAAATGGCTGCGGTTTTTTTGTGGGTAGTGTTTTAAAAAGTAAAGTGTTTTGCCAGCTTAAAACTATACTGTGGCAGGTGAGGCAGGCGAGGTATAGGCAGGGGATATAGAAGTATGATATTCAACAAATGCTCTATATTTTATACTTATTTTTAGTTGGGCCGTATGCATACCTTATCATACTTGCCACAGCTGCAGATAAGGTATAAAGCTGTGGTGTAGTGGTTTATATCTCAAATTAATCCCTTCTCTATGAAAAGACATTACCCACTTAAGCTGCTTGTCCTGCTGCTATTTCTGGTGCCATTTGCCTTGTTTGGGCAAACCACCGTACAGGGAACCGTAACGGATGCCGGTTCTGGCAGGGCCTTGCCAGGTGTAAGCGTGGTCGTGCCCGGCACAACTGTTGGCACAAACACCGATGCCGACGGCAACTACACCATTACACTGCCCACTGAATCGGGAAAACTTACGTTCTCTTTTCTCGGCTACACATCGCAGACTTTTAACATAACCCCCGCCGTTATCGAACTGGAGGTGCAACTGAAGGAGAGCATCACCAGCCTGGATGAGGTAGTGGTAACCGGCCTTGCCACAACGGTTAAGCGGGCTAACGCCGCCAATGCTGTCTCCACTATCAACACTCGGGAGATTACAGGCATCACCACTCCGCAAACCATGGATGCTGCTATCAGCGGTAAACTGGTTGGGGCAAACGTGGTGTCAAACTCGGGTGCGCCCGGAGGTGGTATAGCCATGAAGCTGCGTGGTATCACCTCTATTTTCGGTAACTCCCAGCCGCTGTACGTGGTGGATGGTATTATTATGGATAACTCTTCCATCTCCTCGGGCTTGAATGCGGTAACAGCGGCCAGTGGCGGAGGTAATTCTTCTAACCAGGATAACGCCTCGAACCGTATCGCCGACCTGAACCCGGATGACATCGAAAGTATAGAGATACTCAAAGGGGCATCGGCGGCGGCTATCTATGGTTCCCTGGCATCGGCGGGTGTGGTTATTATCACCACCAAGCGTGGTGCGGCCGGTAAAACGTTGATAGATTTCTCTCAGGATATAGGGTTTGCCGAGGCGGCTAACCTGCTGGGTATGCGCACCCTCAACGAAGAGCGTGTAGAAGCCTCTTTTGGAGCTAGCGCAGTGCCTCTTTTTGTGGCCGCACGCGATGCAGGTAGGTTAGTAGACTATGAGGAGGAGCTGTACGGCAATACCGGCATGCTCTACAGTTCGAGGCTTAATGTGAGCGGGGGCAGCGACAAGACCCGGTTCTTTGTGGGCGGACTTATACAGGACGAGGAAGGCATTATACGGAGGACGGGATATGAGAAGAAGTCTATTCGCTTCAACCTGGACCATGTGGTGTCTGATCGGTTTGACTTCAGCCTGAGCTCAAACTTCATTAACTCTACGGCAAAGCGTGGCTTAACAAACAACGATAACGCGGGCGTGTCTTTTGGGGTGGCTATGTCGTCCACGCCAAGTTTTGTGGATCTTTTCCCGGATGAAAGCGGTCTGTACCCTAACAACCCTTTTGGAGCCTCCAATTTTCTGCAGACCCGTGACCTGATAACGAACGAGGAGAACACAGATCGTTTCCTGGGAGGTTTAACACTGAACAGTTACCTGCAGGAGAGCGGCGTGAGCAATACCAAACTGGTTATCAGGGCTGGCCTGGATTTTTACAACCTGCGTACCAGAGCCCTGTTCCCAAGGCTGTTGCAGTTCCAGTCGGCTGGTAACGGCACAGGGGGCGCCTCTATCCAGGGCAACAATTATAACCTGAACACTAACTACGCAGCTTTCCTGGTAAACAACCTGAGCTTATCCGACAACTCACTGTTCCTGACCACAACGCTGGGCGCAACGCGGGAGAACTTTAACCAGGACCTGACGCTGAACGTGGCAACGCAACTGATCGGTACCCAGAGTAACCTGGACCAGGCCGGAGCCGTGGAGGTAGACCAGACACAGCTGAAGGTGCGGAACAAAGGCTTGTTTATGCAGGAAGAGGTAAACTGGCGTGACCGCATTATTGCCACTGCCGGTTTGCGCCTGGATAAATCCTCTAACAACGCGGATGTAAATGAATTCAAGGCTTTCCCAAAGTTCTCCGTAGCCCTGAACCTGACCAATTTCGATTTCTGGGACTATGACAACTTTAACATGGTGAAGCTGCGTGCCGCGTATGGCGAGGCTGGCGGCTTCCCTCCGTTTGGGGCCAAGTTCACCTCACTTGTCGCGTCTAACATCGGGGGTAACCCAGGTTCCATTGTTAACGCACAGCGAGGCAACGAAGGCATTGAGCAGGAGCGGCAGAAGGAGTTTGAGACAGGTTTCGACATCGGCATGTGGAACAACAGAATTCTGTTTGAGGCCACTTATTACATTAAAACAGTGTCCGACCTGATCCTGATCCGTAACACGCCGCCTGCCTCGGGCTTCACGACGCAGGTAGTAAACGCCGGCGAACTGCAGAACCGTGGCGTAGAACTCTCGCTCAGCACGGTGCCTTTGGAAACAACCAACTTTAAATGGGACTCTAAGGTAAGTTACTGGACGAACGAATCTGAGATTACGCAGCTGGACGTGCCTGCTTTCCCGCTCGGGGCGTTTGGTAACACGCTGGGTACTTTCTTTATAGAGGAGGGAGAGTCGGCCACACAGATAGTAGGTATAAAAGGAGATGAGGGAGTGGCGAAGCTGGGCGATGCCGCACCAGATTTTCAAATGAATTTCCACAATTTTCTTACTATCAAGCAGAATCTGACTTTTTCGTTTCTGCTGCACTGGAAGCAAGGTGGCCAGAACATAAACCTGACGCAGCTGCTGACTGACCTGGGCGGCACCTCGTTTGATTACGATGACGACGATGATGGCGATGGCATTTCGAATGCTGAGGAGCGCATAGATGCCTTGGGCGTATCAGCGGAGCCGTTTGTGCAGGATGCCTCTTACCTGCGCCTGCGCGAGGTGGGTTTATACTATACTTTGCCAACTCCGCTACTGGAAAGGGCTTTCGGGGGAATAGTCCGGCAGGTTCGTGTGGGTGCGTCAGCCAATAACATTCTAACCTTTACCGATTACGATGGCTACGATCCGGAAGTATCTAACTTCGGTGGCAACGGGCTCTCTACTGGTGTCGATGTAACGCCGTTCCCATCGGCCAGACGCTACTTCTTCCACTTCTCAATCGGATTTTAACACAAAGTATGATCATCATGAAGAATTATATAAAACAACTGAAATATAAGCCTGTGGTGGCGCTTTTGGCCATGGCGCTGGTGCTGCCATCTTGTGAGTTGGACGACATTCCGGATCCGAATAACCCCACCATTGAGTCGGTGAGGGAGAATGCCACCGTGGATGACCTGAACAATCTGGTTGTTGGCACTGAGTCAGGTATGCGCAATGTATTGGGTACTTACTATGATAATGTGGGGGTGATTGGGCGGGAGCACTACCGTTTCTCCGGTGCTGATCCGCGCTTTACCTCAGACCTGCTGGGGGCCGCCAACGCTGTGCTGGATAACAATACGTTTTATACCACCAACCCCTGGTCGGCACGCTACCGGGTAGTTAAAAACACGAACATCCTAATAGATGCGGCCACTAACACGGAGCTGATTACAGAAGAGCAGCGGCAGGGCTACCTGGGTTTTGCAAAGACTATAAAGGCGCACCAACTGCTGATGAACCTGACAATGATGAACGAGAACGGTATCCGCCTGGATGTGGAGGATCCGGATAACCTTGGGCCTATAGTGGATAAAGCCGCTGCCTTAACCGCGATATCGGGGCTGCTGGACGAGGCGGCAGACCATTTGCAGCAGGCAGGCACCGAGTTTGCTTTCCCGCTTTCCGAAGGATTTGAAGGTTTCAGTACCCCATCGGGTTTCCTGGAGTTTAACCGTGCCCTTGCTGCCCGGGTGGCCGTTTACCGGGAGAACTACGCCGAGGCCTTAACCTTGTTGCAGGCCTCCTTCTTTGACCTGGATGGCGCCTTCAGCAATGGCGTGTACTACGTGTTCAGTACGCAGCCCGGCGACCAGTTAAACCCACTATACTTTGCGCCGAATGCAGCAGGCGAGGTACGTATCGCGCATCCGAGTTATATTGAAGATATCGCTCCGAATGATGACCGGGCCTCTAAAGTATCGTTGCGGAATGCACCGGCGACGCAGAGTTTCCTGACCGGCAGGTATGATGTGGCCCTTTATGCCACCAACACCGATCCGGTGCCGATCATCCGCAATGAGGAGCTCATACTTATCTATGCGGAGGCAAACATCCAAACAGGTGATTTAGGTGAAGCCGTCAGGGCGTTGAATATTATCCGTACAGGCCATGGTTTGCAGCCTTACACCGGTCCTGTAACGGAGCAGGCGCTGATTAATGAGATGCTGGAGCAGCGCCGTTTCTCGTTATACTTTGAGGGCCACCGCTGGATAGACATGCGCCGCTACAACCGGTTGGGGCAGCTGCCGATAGACAGGGGAGGGGATGACGTGTGGGTGAGCTTCCCGATACCTTTTGCAGAGAATGTATAAGTATGATTGCTGCGTATAAATAAGAAAGGGAGCCTCGTGGGGCTCCCTTTCTTATTTCTTTTCCTTCCAGGTATGGCGGCAGTTATAGCAGGTATACTTCCGGCTCATAAACGGCACCGGAAAACCCAGCAGCAGGTAACTGAGGCCAAACACTGTTTTGTTATACTTTTCCTCGGCCACATTGTCGGAACCGCAGTTGGGGCAGGTGCGTGCCTCCGGGTGCTCCTGCATGGGCGGAGCCATCTCAATGGTGTCGTAATCAAACTCGCTGGCGCCCTCCTGTATGCGGCTAAGTATGGATTTGGCCTCCATCACATCGCCTTCGGTTACCTTTAGTTTAACACCGCCCACAGCCACAGAGTAAAAAGGCTGCACCCCCACAATGTGCTCGTCGCCAAGAAAGCAAAGTATACCCTCCGCCTCCAGGCGTCCTTTCAGTATGTGAGCCTCAGTAAGCTCGTTAAAGGTGGCAATGGTTACCAGGCGCTCAGCCATAGGTTGTGTTATTTTTTAGGCGGAAGATCAAAAGCCTCGGCGTTGTGCTCGAAGTGGCCTTTGTGGGAGCCGTCGCAGAATGGCTTGTTCTTAGACAGGCCGCAGCGGCAGATGGATACGAGCGTGCGCCCGCCCAAACCGTAGGTGTTACCGTCTTTATCTACTATCTCAAAGTCATCGCCCTCTACTCGCAGCGATCCGTTATTGTTTACCGTTATTTTCGTTTTTGCCATGGTGTTTCGTTGTTTTGTACCCAATATACTTAATTCTGTGGATATCTCTGCAATAACGAAGGCACATCACGGGCTGGTATAAAAAAACAGCAGCGGCCCCAGAACAATGCCCGGGGCCGCTGCTGCTAATGTAGCTTCTTCTGTATTAGTTGCTGTACAGGTACTTATACGTCTGGCGGTCGCCGTCTGGAGATACCACGGTTTGCGTAAGCGGGTAGCCACGCTCATCGTAAGTATACGAGTAGCTATACTTGTACGTCTTCTTGCTGTTGTGCACCACCGTAGATGTTGCCACCAGGTTGTTAGGGCTGCTGGCAGTGCCAGGCTCGGCTAAAGTATGAAACGGGTTCACGCTGGCGTCGAAAGAGTTGGTAGTGGTCGAGAACAGCTTAGCTTCGTTCTTATCGTCTATCACAAACTGCTTTTCCTGTATGTAGTTGCCGTTTGGTAATGCCTCATACGTGGTGTAGGACTTCAGCTTTCCCTGGTTATCTGTGTCTTTCCCTTCAAAAACAGATTTTTTCTCCAGCTTGTTATTCGTGTCGTATTCGTAGGTGGCGTAGGCGGTATACTCCAGTTTGCTGCCGCTGTAGTAGGCCATGCTGCTTTTGGTCAGTTCCCCGTTAGTGTTGTACGTGAAATTCTGCTCCGAAAGCAAAGTCTTGCTGTCGCCTGAGTAGGTGCTGCTCTTCAGTATTCGTCCTTTTGAGTCGCGCTCAAACTTCTCAAAGCTTGCCAGGTCGCCTGATTCCACATCAAAGTGGTTGATCTGGCTCAGCTGCTTGCCGGCAAAGTTGTAAGAACTTACTTCTGCAGAGTCTGCCAGAATGTGGGAGATCATTCCCTGCTCCAGCTCGGGCTGGATTGATTCATTTTCCTGCTTGTCGCAAGAGCTAAACGCCACCACACCTAACATCAGCATAGCAGGCATAAATTTGTTTCTCAGTTTCATTGGGCTAAAAGTTGATTTGATGAAACAACACTTGCCGGCAGCCTGTGCCTTGCAAGTCCCCCTGAGAACGCAATCCTTTTTTAAAAAATTGCACTTGTCGTGAATAAATATTTCAGGCCTTGTGAGTTGATTAGAGTGATGATGTGTTTAAGTTGTTGATATATAGTGTATTTGTGTGTGTTAGAGTGCTGGTTTAGGCAATGGTAAAAAGTTGAAATTATTTGTTAAATATGATATTATGAATATTTTATACTTGCATTTTCCCTAGTTCAGGCTGGCGGACTGCGCTATGCTCAGTAGTTCGTCGCCGGCATCGATGTTGTGGCGCAGCTCTTCTTGCAGGTTAATGGATACACGTATCGCTTTCAGGCCCTGCACCCCCTGCAAATCCTCCACCTCCAGGTGCTCCACCTCTTCCCTGATGTATCCTTCCGACTGCAGAAACTCCAGGTATCGCATGTACTCCTGCTTGGCTTTTTGCTGGGTATACACAATCGCGATCTTGCCGGGCTGCGTCAGGCGTTCTTCGGTGCCGCGCACATTGGCCTTGTCTATGCGCTTCTTTATGATCTCGTAACTGATATTGTTGGCGCCCTCAATGTCAAACTTTTTCTCGTCCAGCCTGTACCGGATAGAGATTGCGTCGGAGTGCACCAGTATAAGCTGCGTGATCTCCAGCGGCAGCTTCAGGCTGGCGCGCAGTTTCTGTATGCGGCGGGCGATCTCGCAGGTCAGCATGAGCTGCCACAGGCGCATGTTCTTCAGGTAAATCGGCTGAAAGTCGCCGGAGCTCAGCAGCGAGGCCCCTATGTAAATGTTATACTCTACACCATCGGTTTTGTACTTCTCGAAATAATGGGGGAAGATCTGCTGTGCCTTCTCCTCCTCCCGGTCCAGGAAACTGGAGATGGTTTCGTTGATCATGAACAGGCTTTCCTCGTAGGCGCGGCGCTTGTTATACACTGCCTTGTAGGGGTTGTTGATGGCCGTGCGGTATCCCTGTATTGCCTGCTCCGCGGTCGGTTCTTTTCTCAGGAAGTAATCGAAAAGCGGCTCTATCTCAGCGCGCAGAAAATCAAGTATGACTACCTCATCGCCTGAACTCAGTTCGTGCAGAATGCCTTGTGAGAGGTTATCTATCTTAAACATCAGCTCGTCGAGTATGGGCAGGGGCATCTTGTCTTTCACGGCAAGTATAACTTCCTTTGCCAGCACCAGCTGTTCCAGCATGTCGCCCTGTATGGCCTTGTTGCGCTCCGTGGCCGAGCTGCGGATATCAGAAGAGCCGTAGAGCGGGAAAATCTCGCGGAATATGATCGGCTCGATCTCCGGGCTGTTGTTGCGCTCCATTTTCTCGAGCAGGTTGATGGCTGCCTGCGTAAAGCGCCACTCTACAATGGGGTGTATGGCTGTATACTTCTCTTTAATGATGCTCTGTATGCTGCTGCGCAATTCTTCCAGGCTGCGGTTCATGGCCAGGGCAAACAGCGGCAGTATCTCTTTAAGCTTGATGGTGGACAAAGCGTTCAGCTCGCCGGGGATGGGAGAGGCCAGCTCCATCAGACCGATGGTGGTTCCCTCGTACTGCAGCGGCGCTATGATAAGGTTGCGCAGACCCATTTCCAGCAGTTTCTGCTCCATGCGCGTGGGGTGTGGCAGCACTTTTAGGTCCTCCACCACTACAGTGTTTCCCTGGGCCAGCACGGGTTCATAAATAGATCCCTTTAAGTCGCTTAGCGATAATTCACAGTCCTGTGTCAGAATGAGGCCGCTCCAGATGCGGCGGGCGTAGCTGGTGTCAAACTCGCGCAGGTTGGGGCAGGAGGCAAACCCAAGCTGTATGCCGGGCAGGCCGAAAAGCACACGCAGCTTTTCCTGCAGGCTCATAAAGCCTTCCTCAGAGCTCACAGAGTCTTTGTCCAGCAAGTCGTAGCGCAGGGAGGAGATCGTTTCCTCCATGGTTACATCGGTAAAATCGAAGATGGCGAAGCCGCTGAACTCGAAGTTTTCCGGGGGGAGCATCTGCATCCACAGGTCCAGGTTGTTGTAGCGGTTTATCAGGAAATTGATCTGCTGGGGCTTCAGCGGTTTTACCTCGCTTTTGGCCTTCACCTCCATAAACTTAAGGTCTACATCTACTTTGTAGTGGCGCGGCAGCCCTGTAAACTTATCGTGCACAGTAAACACAAAAGGCTCATCTATTACAAAGTTAGCCTTGTAAAACTTGCCCAGAATAATGGTATAAGCTTGCAGAATGAGGCGGAAAAGCAGTGTTTTGCGGTCCAGGTCCAGTTTTTCAGAAGAGTCTTCGCTTTCCAGCAGCTCCAGCTCCTCCAATTTTGGCGTAGCGTAAAAGCTTTGGAACCGGAAAGGTACGGCCACAGCCTTGAGGTCATTCTCCCACAACGCCCCTGGAAAAATGTCTTCCATCAGCACATCAACCGTGTCTATGTATTTATCTATAACCGATACATCCTGTATAGAGCCCATCAGCTCTGGCGTGCTGCGTAGCAGGTTTATAAGGTCACGGATTCGGTCGGCGTTGCAGCTTGGGTCATGCTTTACTTTATCCTCCCAATACGAGATAAGCGGGCCCAGGCTAAGCGTTGTCTTGAACGGAAAATCGTTCACGCTCAGCTTTACGTCATCGCTGCTGCTTATGGAGACTACTGTCTCGTGAAAGTTGCCTTTAGGGTTTTTACTCATAAACTGTGTTGTTGCCACACGTGTATGGCTGTAAAGTATAGTTGCTTAATAAGTATAAACGAGGTTTTTTTGTATAAGTATAGAACAGCCGACGCAGCTTGATGTTATGGTTTTGTTACCAGCCTTCCGGCCGGATTGCTTTTGCGGCAGAAATATTTCTCCGGTAAGGAATATAATTGTGGCACAATATTTACGGGAGTGGCTTGTTAAAGTTTATATTCTAATCACTGACTACTATGAAAGGACCTCTGAAATTATTGCTTACAGCCGCTATGGCCTTACTGACTTTTAGCATGGCACAGGCGCAGTCGCAACTGGAGCGCGACCTGGCTGACCTGCGTGCCTGGATGCAGAAGCGTAGTGGACAGGCCGATAGCACCTTGGCTGCCGAGTGGCCAACGGTAAAAAAAGAGTTTAAGGAGCTGACTTATAGCTTGGACAGTAACAGCAAGAAGCTTTCGGAGAAATCCAGGAGCGAGTACAACGATTATAAGCAGCGCTACGAAGCTTGGGAGGAACGGCATGAGAGCGAACTGGTAGACCTGGACGGGCGTGAGTTGGAGCGTTGGGAGCGAGAGATGGCTGGCACCACGAACATCAGCAAAGTGAAACCTGTGCACCTGCGCGATGCCTTTAACCGGGCACTGGAGTATACCCGCACCTATCGCCAGGACTGGAGCCTGCAAGACTGGGCTTACGCCGAGTTTGTGGTGGGGGAGCTGAACAACCGTAAATCTGAGGTGCTGGACCTGCTGAACACCGGTGATAAAATTAAGATCGCCGCCTTGCAGGTTGAGTTTGCTACCTTGAAAAAAAGCCGCGAAGCCAAAGACGCTTACGAGGACAGGAAGAAGGACAAGCGTTAGTTGTAAATCATATTTTAAAACGGGCAGCCCCGGCAGAAGTATAAACTGCCGGGACTGCCCGTTTTTATAAGCTTAAATTTAGATGGCGTTCTTGCCTTTTGTGCCGCCAGACTGCTCTTTGTTCTCGTTGCGGCCCTGGTTCGGGCTCTTGTTCTGCTGTTGGTCGCTTAGGTGGCGGTTCTCTTTTTTGTCGTCGGAGCTCTTGGCGTGCGGCTGGCTCTGCTTATTCAGGTTTTGATTATGTCCTTTTGTCATAGCTTTCATGTGTTTGGTAAAACAAACGTGTTGGTACATAATGGCTGAGAAGTAACCATGCAACACATTTTTATAAACGGCATTGCTACTGTTGAGTTGGCATTATAAGCGGCATTAATCAACGTAACAGCAGGGTTAACTCATGTGTTTTAATTTCATACAGGTTGGGATAGCCCCTGCCAGTTCTGTTTTCCCGTTTTTCTGAGAGCATGGCGTAACCTACTTGCTGGCTTGTGCTGGGGTAGGCTTTGGTGATTTTAGATGTTGTAATTCATACTTGTCTCTGTGGGGGTATGCAGGCGTTACCTGTATTTTTTTAGAGCATGGTAGAGTTTGGTGTGTGGTGTATGTGGTTGTTAATCTTGTGTTTAAACACTGAGTGAGTAATCATTATTTATAAGGTGTATTTTATATATTTATATAAAACTTTTTGTAGGTTTGTTAAGTATTTGCAGTAATACTATTGTTGGCAGAAGGAGAGAGGTTATACTTTAATGTAGCTTGGTTGGGGGCTTGCTATTGTAACATAACAATAAACGCCAGCTAATCTGCATGAGCATGAGTAGACTTTGAGTGTGTACTTGCAACATGTATGGCACACTTTGTACATAGATTTTAAGATACGCCAGTAAGCGTTCTGAATATAAATTTAAAGTGTTACTCCTTAAAGCCATAGTATGAGAAAAATCTACTTTACCCCCGGTGTGCTGTTCCAAGGCACGCCCTTAAGATGTCTGCCGCAGAAGAGGGTGCTCGCGGTATTATTGGCTTCCCTTTGTTTTTCCCAAGGTTATGCGCTGGCAGAAGTGCCAAACACGTTAAGCGATTTCTCTCTGGTGCAGCAGCAAAGGGTAGAGGTTAAAGGAAAAGTTACAGACAATACCGGTGCGGGTATACCTGGTGCCACTGTGCTTGTTAAAGGAACCACAATAGGTACTGCCACAGACGCAAACGGTAACTTCACGTTGAACGTGCCAGACCCTAACGGCACCCTGGTTATCTCCTTTTTAGGTTACCAGCGACAGGAAGTGCCGATCAATAACCAATCCGTTATTAACGTTACCATGGCTACCGATGCTAAAGCACTCGGAGAGGTAGTTGTTACGGGGTATGGCACACAGAAAAAGGCCGATGTTACCGGGGCAACTGCCACCGTTTCAGCAGAAGACCTGAACAATGGCGTTATTAACAACCCCATGCAGGCTGTGCAGGGTAAAGTGGCAGGTCTTAATATCGTTTCATCAGGCGGTGACCCAACCAACAACCGTCCTGCAATCCGCTTGAGAGGAACATCATCCCTGAGCGCCAACAGTGAACCGCTTATCGTTATTGACGGTGTGGCTGGAGCAGACCTGAATACGGTTGCGCCAGAAGATATTGCCTCCATGGACGTGCTGAAAGATGCCTCTGCAGCTGCCATTTATGGCTCAAGGGGCTCTAACGGAGTAATTATCATTACAACAAAACGTGGTCAGCCTGGCAAACCTACCGTAGAGGTGAGCAGCTACGTTGGCCTGGAAGAGGTTTCCAAAACCCTGGACTTCTTGTCACCGGATGAGTATGTTTCTAAACTGAGTGAACTTGGCCTGGACGTTTCAGCTAACGACTATGGGGCACGAACCGACTGGTTTGATGAGATAACCCGCAAGGCAATTAGCCAGAACTATAGCGTGGCTGTTTCAGGAGGCACGGATAACTTTAACTACCGCGGCTCGGTGGTATACCTCGATCAGCCAGGTATTGCCATCAATTCCGGTTTTGACCGCCTTAACTCGCGACTGAATCTGTCTCAAAAGGCTTTAGACGATAAACTGGAAATCCAGCTGTTGCTCTCTCAGCAGGTTAGTAACAAGAACTTTGTAGACTATTTCTCTTTCCTGACGGCTGGCAGGGTTAATCCTACCTTCCCGGTTTACAACGATAACGGCACCTACCTTCAGCCTGGGGTTGAAGGTTTTGATGAATTTAACGGTGCAAGAATACCAGGAGGTTTCGAAATCGAGAACCCGGTGGCCAGGATGCAGCAAATCACTAATGAGGCACGTGAAAAGCAAACGCTGGCTAACCTGAAAGTATACTTAGAGCCTGTGCAAGGGCTACGGTTAGGCGTAAACACCTCTGTAAACAATTTTAACAGCCTTAATGGCTTTTTCAGGCCAAGTACCTTTAAGGCAAACGGTAATAACATTGCCTATGCAAACCGTTCTCAAAGAGAGGTGATTGATAGGTTGATGGAGCTTACAGCCCAATATGAGAGGGAGTCAGGTGACCACCGATATACGTTGCTGGGTGGTTATACTTACCAAAAATTGTCAAACGAAGGATTTAGTGCTGGTAACAGCAGGTTCCCGAATGCCTTGGGGTATAACAACCTGGACGCTGGTAACGCCAACATAGATGATACAAACTCTACCAACAGAGAAGTTGGATCCTACAAGTCCGAAGCCATTCTCGTTGGCCTCATCGGCCGCCTTAACTACTCTTATAAAGACAAATATTTGCTAACCTCCAACATCCGGCGTGATGGCTCTTCACGCTTCGGTGAAAACAATCGCTGGGGATGGTTCCCTTCTGTTTCCGTGGGATGGCGCCTCATTGAGGAGGATTTTATGCAGGGAGTGTCTTTTATAGATGACCTGAAACTGCGTGTAGGTTATGGTGTGACAGGCAACCAGGAAGGTATTGCGGATTATGCTTCACGTCTGTTGTATGGCCCTGGGGGGTACTATTTTACTGACGGCGGCTTCCAGCGTGGCTATGCCTATAGCCAGAATGCTAACCCGGATCTAAAGTGGGAAACTTCTGCGATGACCAACATAGGTGTGGACTTTGCTTTCCTGGGTGGCCGTTTAAACGGATCTCTGGAGTTTTATAATAAGGATACAAAAGACCTGCTTTTTAACTACCCAATCGCTATAGGTACTAAATATGGCTCCGATCAATTAACAGCCGTTACGAACAGCATCCTGGCAAACGTAGGTGAGATCAACAACAAAGGAATTGAGCTTGCCCTGGATTATCTCGTGATGGACAAAGGGGACTTCCAGTGGAACACCAACCTTAACCTGGCACACAACAAGAACGAGATCATTTCCCTGAGTTCCGGAATCTTTGAATATGACCCAACCACGCCCAGAACATATGGAGGGTTTGGTAGCGGCCAGGGCGGTATTGCGCAGCCGGTGGTGCTGCAGGAAGGTAAACCTATTGGCCAATTCTACGGACCTGTTTTTGAAGGATTTGGCGTAAACGAAGATGGTAGCCCGAGATATATCTGGAAAGACTTAGGCGGCGGCGGCGATGACCCATTCGGTGTGGACCGCGATTATCTGGGCGATGCCAACCCAGACCTTACTTTTGGCTGGGGCAACAGTTTCTCATACAAAAGCTTCAGCTTTAACTTCCTGTTCAGGGGCGCTATAGGGCATCAGATCGTGAATGGACCTTATATTTACTCTGCTAACCCTAACCGTTTCCCTAGTAATAACGTGATCAGTGATGCCTTCTCAACCGGTATTCCGGAGGGCTTGTCACCCGCTTTCTCCAGCCTTTGGGTAGAGGATGCCGACTTTGTGCGCCTGGATAACTTCCGTTTGTCTTACCAGCTACCTGAGTTTTGGAAGTATATCAGCAACATGCAGGTTTACATCGCGGGTAACAACACATTTGTCATCACAGGCTACCGCGGCATTGACCCTGAGCCAAGGCTGGGAGCAACACGTGATATTTATGGTGGATCAGACATAGAAACAAACCTTTCCCCAGGAATTGAGCCGGTTACTTTTTACCCAAGAACGCGATCCTTCTCATTCGGAGTTTCTTTAACGCTTTAGAAGCTACTCCATTACAATGTTTTAGAGATCAAGGTTAATTCAAGAGACTTCGTATGAAAAGATATACTATAAAAAAAGTGTTAACTGTTGCATCCCTGGCCGGTGTGCTGCTAGGTGTACAGGCATGTGAACTGGATGCAGAGGTGTTTGACCAGGCAGAAGCCAGCAAGTTTCCCTCAAATGAGGAAGAGTTTCTGTCTATCGTCGGGTCTACTTACGGACAGCTGCGAGGCTTCCTGGACCCGGTACTCGTACTGAACGAGGCCACCACAGATGAACTGGTGGTGCCAACCCGCGGCCCGGACTGGTACGACAACGGGTCATGGCAGCAAATGGCCAAGCATGAGTGGACTCCGGTGTCACCAGGGCAGATGAACGGCTCTTGGGAGTGGGCTTATGGTATTATTGCGTCAGCTAACATTAACCTGGCAGGCCTAAAAAACAATAACCTGGAAGTACAGGGAAAGGAAACCGTTGTCAGTGAAGTTAGGATGTTGCGTGCCTTCGCCTATTTTTGGTTGCTTGACATGTTCGGCAATGTTGCCATCCTGACCGAAGACACCCCTCCCGGAAACCCTCCTCAGAATACCCGGCAGGAAGTGTATGACTTTATTGAAAAGGAGATATTAGAATCTCTGCCAAACCTGAGAGAGGATGCTGGTTTGGCAACATACAGCCGCTTTACGCAAGGGGCTGCCAATACCCTTTTGGCTAAGCTTTATTTGAATGCCGAAGTGTATACAGGTACGCCACAGTGGCAGAAGGCCCTGGATGCTACCAATGCCGTGATAAACTCACCTGCTGGTTTTGCTCTTAATGATGATTATCTGGAAAACTTTGCGGTTAACAATGTGCGCATCGCAGACACCTACAAAGAGAATATATTCGTGATCCCGTACGACAAGGTATTGGCAGGTGGTATGAACATGCAAATGCGAACCCTGCACTATGCGCAGGGGGTAGTGTACGGATTGGCAGCCAGTCCTTGGAATGGTTTTGCAACCAGGGCAGAGTTCTACAATAAGTTCTCAGATACTGATAAACGGAAAGCCATGTGGTTGGCCGGCCCACAGTTGGATAACAGCGGACAAGTGATCACGTACACTGATGCTGTCGACAACAAAGAAAAGGACTTGGTTTTTACACCGGAGATATCTTCTCTCGAAAGAGCCCTTCAGAATGAGGGGGTGCGCAACGTGAAGTATGAAGTGCAACGTAATAACAGCCGCAACGACCAGGACAATGACTTAGTTGTTTTCCGCTATGCCGACGTACTTTTGATGAAAGCAGAGGCGCTGCTGCGCCTGGGTAATGCAGGAGAAGCATTGCTGCTGGTAAACGAGGTGCGCGAACGTGCTGATGTTGCTCCGCTCACATCCATAACACTGGATACGCTGTTGGAGGAACGCGGCAGAGAGTTGGCTTGGGAAGGCTGGCGAAGAAACGATCTGATCCGTTTTGGTAAGTATACAGGTAGCACCTGGCAGTTTAAAACTAACACGCAGCCGCACCGCATCCTGTTCCCAATTCCTGCACAGCAATTGTCCAATAACCCTAACCTAAAACAGAACCCGGGCTATTAACTAACACACTAAAGCTGTAAGCTTATTGGAAAGGAAGTAAGTTGTAGAACTTACTTCCTTTCTGTATATTAGAGTATGGTATTATATTATTACGTGTGAGCTTTTGTCGGGCAATGGTAAAAAGAATTAATCCTAAGGCAACACTTGGCCTCCTCCTTATCTTGTGCTTTGCCTGTAATAAGAAAACTCCACGGCAGGAAGCCACCCTGTTCGAGGAGCTCGCTGCTTCTGCCACTAACGTTGACTTCATCAACAATGTGGAAAGCAACGAGGAGATGAACATCTTTAACTACCGCAACTTCTACAATGGTGGTGGCGTGGCTATCGGTGATGTGAACAATGACGGCCTGCCGGATATTTACCTTACCTCGAACACAGGACAGAACAGGCTATACCTGAACAAGGGCGGTTTCAAGTTCGAGGATGTAACCGAGTTGGCAGGGGTAGGAGGCAACCAGGCCTGGAGTACAGGGGTGACCATGGCCGATGTGAACGGGGATGGACTGCTGGATATTTATGTCTGTAATGCAGG
This sequence comes from Pontibacter anaerobius, assembly GCF_026241195.1. GTDB lineage: Bacteria > Bacteroidota > Bacteroidia > Cytophagales > Hymenobacteraceae > Pontibacter > Pontibacter anaerobius. The sequence continues at coordinate 162,858 of NZ_JAPFQO010000005.1, read as the reverse complement.
AGAGGTAAACGGTGATAACCGTAAAAACGAGCTTTTCATAAATAACGGTATCACCGGCCAGGGTATACCTTCTTTTTCCGAAAAAGCCACGGCTTATAGCCTGGATGATGAAGGCTTTTCTACGCACGCTACTTTCTTTGACTACGACCGGGATGGCGACCTGGATGTTTACCTGCTCAACAACAGTTCTTATCCGGTAAGTAGCTTAGGGTATACCAATCTCCGCACCAAACGCAACAGCCTGGGCGGCGACAAACTACTCCGCAACGACAACGGAATTTTTACTGATGTAAGTGAAGAGGCCGGGATATATGGCAGCCTGATCGGGTTCGGCCTGGGCATTACCATCGGAGATGTGAACAACGACAACTGGCTGGATATTTTCATCTCCAACGATTTCTACGAGCGGGATTACCTCTACATCAACAACCAGAACGGCACCTTCACAGAAGCCAGTAAAGAGTGGATGCCTCATGAAAGCCTTTCCTCGATGGGGGCGGATATAGCCGACCTCAACAACGACGAGTACCAGGATATCTTTGTAACGGATATGCTCCCTGGCAACGATGCCAGGCTGAAAAGAACCTCTACCTACGAGAACTATGATCTGCAGCAGCTAAAGCTGTCACGCGATTTTCATTACCAGTACATGCAGAACATGCTCCATCTCAACAATGGCGACAATACCTTTAGCGAGGTGGCCCGCCTGGCGGGGGTGCATGCTACCGACTGGAGCTGGGGCGCTTTGCTGTTCGATATGGACAACGACGGACTGAAAGACATCTTTGTGGCCAACGGGATTTACCAGGACCTGACGGACCAGGATTTTGTGAACTTTCTGGGCAACGAGGAAACGATGCGCAAAGCGGCAGAAGGAGGCGGCGGTTATAAGTATAATAAAGAGCTGATCTCCAAAATGACGTCCACGCCTATCCCGAACTATGCGTTCCAGAACAAGGGCAACCTGCAGTTTGAAAACCAGGCAAAGAACTGGGGCTTGGGCAAGCCGGGTTTCTCTAACGGCGCTGCCTACGGCGACCTGGATAACGACGGTGACCTGGATCTGGTTGTAAACAACGTGAACATGCCGGTGTCCATCTATAAAAACAATGCCTCTGAAAGGCTGGGCAACCACTTTCTGCGGGTGAAGCTAAAGGGGGGGCAAGCGAACCTGAATGGGATAGGGGCAAAAGTATACGTGTATCAGCCGGGTAAAACGGTATACCTGCAGCAAATGCCAAACCGCGGCTTCGAGTCGTCTGTAGACCTGACGCTCGTGTTCGGTTTAGGCAAAGAGGCTGTGATAGATTCTGTCCGGGTGATATGGCCGGACGATAACATGCAGGTGCTACAGCAGGTGAAGCCTGACCAGGATCTTATACTTGGTTACCAGCAGGCAGACAAACTGTACACTCCTGAAAAAAAGAACCCGGGCAAGCCATTCTATGATGCCACAGAGGCTGTAAAACTGGCTTATGCGCATCAGGAGAGCAATTTTGTGGACTATAACCGGGATGCACTGCTAAAACAGATGTTCTCTACTCAAGGGCCTGCGCTGGCCACGGGAGATGTAAATGGTGACGGACTGGACGATGTGTATGTAGGTGGTGCAGCAGGGGGCGACAAGAAGCTGTTCCTGCAGCAAAAGGATGGTACGTTTGTGGAGGCCGCCTCAGTTGTTTTTGAAGCGGACAGGGCTTCTGAGGATATAGCGGCGAAGTTCTTTGATGCCGACGGCGACCGTGACCTTGACCTGATGGTGGTGACAGGCAGCAATGAGTTTGTGGCTAACGCGCCTCAGTTGCTGGACAGGCTCTACATAAATGACGGGAAGGGGAATTTCAAAAAGGAGAACAGGTTGCCCAACCTGGAAACAAATGCCTCCTGTGTAGCCGCTGCAGACTTTGACCAGGACGGGGACATTGATCTGTTTATTGGGGGGCGCATGATTCCGGGAGGCTACGGGTATGCTCCGCCCAGCTACCTTTATGTGAACGATGGCACCGGTAATTTTAAAAACTACACCAAGCGGTATTTGCCCGCAAATGAGCTGGGCATGATCTCTGAAGCAGTATGGGTAGACCTGAACGGTGATACATACCCGGAGCTGGTAATGGTAGGAGATTGGATGCCTGTTACCGTGTTCGCGAATGAAAAAGGGCGAAGCCTAAAAAGTAAAACCGAGGTGCCAAACTCCTCCGGCTGGTGGAATACCATTAAAACAGCTGATGTAGATAACGACGGCGACACGGACTTTATACTTGGTAACTTAGGGCGTAACAGTCGTCTGGCAGCCAGTCAGAAGCAGCCCGTGGAGATGTATGTGCACGACTTTGAAGGGAATGGCACCGTTGAGCAGATCATCAACTGCTATGCTGAGGATGGCAAGGCGTACCCTATGATCCTGAAACAGGACCTGCAGAAGCAGGTGCCCAGCATCAAAAAGAAATTTGTAAAGCATGTGGATTATGCCGGTAAGCAGCTGCATGAGATACTGCCCGAGGAAGAGCTGAAAAAGGCAGTGGTCAGAAAGGTAGATAACCCAAACTCCTCCTTCCTGATTAACGACGGCAACATGAAATTTTCCCTGAAAGCGCTGCCGGTAGAGGTGCAGTTTTCCCCGATCCATGCCATCGAGACGCTTGATTACAACCAGGACGGACACCTGGACATTCTGCTGGCCGGAAATTTCCTGGATGTGCTGCCGGAACTGGGACAATATGACGCAAACTATGGCCTTGTGCTGCAGGGCAAAGGGAACGGCTTGTATGATGTAGTAAAGTCCAAAGAGTCAGGTTTCTTTACAAAGGGGCAGGTTCGGAGAATGGGGCAGGTGAGGAATGCGAAGGGGGAAGTATACTTTCTCCTGGGAAAGAATAACGATAAGCTGCAGGTTGTGAGCACCCGAAGGTAAGGTTTTGATTTTCAGTCAACCATGTGCGTGCGTTGGTTTAGTTAATCCGCTATTATGAAACACTTTTATACTTCATTTGTGAAGCTTTTACATCGGCAGCTGTTCTCCGCAAGTGTACTTGCTGGCGGGGTGGCCGCGGCCCTGTCTTTTTCTGGTTGCCAGAGCAAGGCAGCCATGGCGGAGCATGCCCTTTTTGAGGCCTTAGACGCTGCCCAAACGCAGGTAACCTTTATAAACAATGTTCAGGACACGGATAAACTGAACATCCTGAGTTACCTATACTTTTACAATGGTGGTGGGGTAGCCGCCGGCGACGTAAACAACGATGGTTTGGTTGATTTATACTTTGTATCGAACCAGGGCAAGAACAAGCTGTACCTGAACAAAGGTGGTTTTACGTTTGAGGACATCTCGGAGGAAGCCGGTGTGGAAGGCTTCTCAGACTGGCAAACAGGTGTTTCCATGGCTGATGTGAACGGCGATGGCCTGCTGGACATCTATGTAAGCGCCGTGAGCGACTACAAAGGGCTGGAGGGAGCGAACGAGCTGTACATCAACAACGGTGTAGGGGCAGACGGCAAGGTACGCTTCACAGAGGAATCCGCAGCCTATGGCCTCGATTTTACAGGCTTCTCTACCCAAGCCGCCTTTTTTGACTATGACCGAGATGGCGACCTGGATGTGTACCTGCTAAACCATGCCGTGCATACTTCCCGGAGCTATGACCGCGTGAGCGCCCGAAACCTGCGCAGCAACGAGGCTGGGGATATACTTTTCGAGAATCAGCTTATCTCATCTAGTGGCGAGGCCCCTGCAGGCAAGGCCACCAAGTTTAAAAACGTAAGCGACAAGGCTGGCATCTATGGCGCGGCAATGGGCTACGGCTTAGGGGTGGTGGTAGCAGACATGAACAACGATGGCTGGGATGATATTTACGTGTCCAATGATTTTCATGAAGACGACTACTATTATCTGAATAACGGCGACGGTACTTTTTCAGAGAGTGTGAAAGAGCATTTTCAGCATCTTAGCCGGTTCTCGATGGGCTGCGACGCCGCAGACATGAACAATGATGGCTACCCAGACCTGATGACCCTGGACATGTACCCGGAGGATGAACTGGTGGAGAAAACGTCGATGGGGGAAGATCCGATGGATATTTTCCTGTACAAGCTCCAGTTCGGCTACTTTAACCAGTATAGCCGTAACTGTCTGCAGCTTAGCCACTCCGGCGAGAAGTTCTCAGACATTGGCCTGATGGCCGGTGTTGCCGCTACCGACTGGAGTTGGAGCACCTTGCTGGCCGACTACGACAACGATGGCATAAAAGACATCTTCATCTCAAACGGCATTGTCCGGAGGCCGAACAACATGGACTACATCAAGTTCGCCTCCATGGACTCCATGCACTACGCCCCTCAAATCTCGAAGACCCTGGATCAGAAAGCTATCGCGATGATGCCTGACGGAAAAGTGCATAACTACCTGTACAAAGGCACGGAGAGGCTGCGCTTCGAGGATAAGTCCCTTGCCTGGGGCTTTGCTGAGCCAACCGTATCAAACGGGGCCGTGTACGCTGACTTGGACAATGACGGACACCTGGAGCTGATTACGAATAACATCAACCAGCCTGCCGGCATCTACAAAAACAAAGGAAGTGAGCTTAGCGGCAACAACTTCATCAAAGTTAAATTGAAGGGCGATAAGCTGAACACCTTTGGCTACGGGGCCAAGGTGTTGCTGAAAAGCAACGGAAACGTGCAGGTGCAGCAGCTGATGCCTGCCAGAGGGTTTATGTCATCGGTAGAGCCTGCCTTAAATTTTGGCATAGGCAAAGAGACAAGTATAGATACTCTGATAGTAATCTGGGGAAACCAGCAGGTTGAGCTGAAGGCCAACGTGAAGGCAAACACCACGCTGGTGCTGGAGGAGGCAGCGGCCCGGCAGGAGGCGAGCGTATACTACAGCAACTTTACACCAAAGTATAAACCGCTTTACGAAGACGCAACGGCATCCTTTGCCCTTAACTTCACGCATCAGGAGAACAACTACCTGGACTTCTACAGAGAAAGCCTGATTCCTTTCCAGACATCTACGGAGGGGCCAAAGCTGGCTGTTGCTGATGTGAACGGTGATGGGCTGGATGATTTTTACGTGGGAGGGGCCAAGTGGCAGGCCGGAAGCCTTTTTCTGCAGCAGGCAGACGGCAGTTTCACTTCCTCCAACGAGTCGCTCTTTAAGGCTGATTCTGTTTACGAAGATGTGGACGCGATCTTCTTCGACGCAAACAACGACCAGCACCCGGACCTCTATGTGGTGAGCGGTGGAAACGAATTCTACGGGCAGATGAAGGAGCAGTTTGACAGGCTTTACCTGAACGATGGCAACGGAAAGTTTACCAGGAGTAACGGTCTGCCCCCAATGTATGACAATAAAAGCTGCGTACGGCCTTTTGACTTCGACAAGGATGGGGACCTGGACCTGTTTGTAGGCGGCAGGGTACTCGGTTATCAGTACGGAAACTCCCCAGACTCTTACCTGCTCATAAACGATGGCAAAGGCAGGTTCTCTGACAAGACAGACCAACTGGCTCCGGAATTGCGCAAAACCGGCATGGTGACAGATGGTACCTGGTTTGACTATGATAAGGATGGGGATGCCGACCTTGTTGTAGTAGGGGACTGGATGCCGGTAACCTTGTTTGAGAACAAGGACAACCGCTTGGTTAAAGTTACCGAGAGCAATGTGCTGAGCCAGTTAGTCGGGTTTTGGCAGACCGTGAAGGCAGCTGACTTTGATAAGGACGGTGATGTAGACCTGGTACTTGGCAACCTCGGCACTAACACGAAGTTCAGAAAGAAAGAAGACACTGCTTTAAGGATGTATGTTAAGGATATTGACCATAACGAAAGTATAGACCATATCCTGGCTTACAAGGCGCATGAAAACTGGTACCCCGTAGCCACGAGAGATGAACTGGGGAAGCAGCTTCCGCTTATAAACAGGAAGTTCACGGACTATAAAGGCTATGCTGGTAAAACGGTAGAGGAGATTTTTGATGACGGGGAGTTAGAGGATGCCCGGTTACTGGAGGTGAATACCTTTGAGTCTGTTTACCTGGAGAACCTGGGGAAAGGCGCGTTTAAGAAGCATATTCTGCCGCGGCAGGCACAAATGTCTAAAGTGTTTGCATTTCATGTAGAGGATGTGAACCAGGATGGCAACCTTGATATTTTAGCGGGCGGCAACCTGCATGGCGTCAGTACTTACCAGGGCAGGTATGATGCCAGCTATGGTGTGCTGTTGGCAGGCGACGGCAAAGGGGGCTTCGCGGCCATACCTCCGGCCGAAAGCAGGTTTTTGCTGGCAGGGGAGGTGCGTGACATTAAAAAGCTGAAAACTTCCGGAGGGGAGTTTCTGCTGGTGGCCCGCAACAAGCTGCCTGTTCAGGTTCTTAAAAAGCTACACCAGGCACCTGCGGCACCCATAGCTTTGGGAAAGCCCCGCTAAAGAAACCTGCAAAGTATAAATGTTGCTTTAAACAGCTGTTTTACTTTAATTTAATTTACACAAAGCATCCAAAGGCATGAGACAGCATTACGTATTTGTCGGCATATTTTTTCTTTTGTTGGGAGTAGGGGCAGGCTGCCAGAATAAGGCAGTAGACTACAAGCAAGCGGCTGCTGACCCTGAGTTTTTGCACCAGTCCGTAAAGAAGCTTACCGATGTCATCACCCACGATATTTTTTCCCCGCCGGTAGCCAGCAGGGTATACGCTTATCCCCAGATTGCCGCTTATGAGGTGCTGGTGCATGATTACCCTGCGTACCAATCTTTGGAGGGGCAGCTGAACGGCTTTAAAGGCATCCCGAAACCTGTCCCTGATTCTGCCTACTGCTTTCCGCTGGCCAGCTTAAATGCCTACCTTACTGTAAGCCGAAGCCTCACGTTCTCTTCTGATATGTTTGATGATTATGAAGCGCAGCTTTATGACAAATACAGAAACATGGGAGTGCCTGACGATGTGTTTGACCGCTCTATCAGGTATGGCCAACTGGCTGCTAAAAGTATACTTGCCTATGCCTCCGAGGACGGGTATAAGCAAACCAGAGGGTACAGGCATACGGTATCGCAGGCTCCCGGGCATTGGGTGCCAACTCCCCCTGCTTATATGGATGCTGTGGAGCCTTTCTGGCACAAGATACGCCCCTTTGTGATTGATTCCTGCAGCCAGTTTGCGCCCGTAAGGCCAGCTGTTTTCAGTACGGACAAGGACAGCGACTTCTATAAGGAGATGATGACTGTTTATGAGACGACAGTAAAGCTTACGGAGGAGCAAAAGCAAATTGCAAGCTTCTGGGACTGTAATCCCTTTGTGATGCACACTACCGGCCACGTAATGTACGCGACCAAGAAGATCACCCCTGGGGGGCATTGGCTGGGCATAACGGGCATTGCCACGCGCAAAGCCAAGGCCGACATGATGGAAACCCTGGAGGCATACACAAGAGTATCTGTTTCGCTGGCAGATGGCTTTATCAGTTGTTGGGACGAGAAGTATAGAAGTGACCAAATTCGCCCGGAAACGGTTATCAACACGCTGGTAGATGATAAATGGGTGCCGCTGCTGCAAACTCCCCCGTTCCCGGAGTACCCCAGTGGGCATAGCGTAATATCGAATGCCGCGGCGGTGGTGTTAACAGACCTGTATGGCCCTTCCTTTCAGTATGAAGACTCCACAGAGGTAGCTTATGGGCTGCCGGTACGGTCATTCAACTCTTTTGAGGAAGCTGCGGAGGAAGCCGCCATCAGTCGCCTGTACGGTGGCATTCACTTTATGCCAGCCATTATAAATGGAGCGGAAGAGGGCAGGCAGGTAGGCAAGTATGTTGTGACGAATCTAAAAACTAAGAAGTAAACTTAAGAAGTAAACTGGAGTGGCAGCGCAACACTTCTATGCTCAAGACTTCTGCTACCCAGGCAACGTGTTATATTAACCTGAACGTGGGGCTTTCCTTTATTTCTCATCCAGGCCTTTAACTTAACCCAAGGGTGATAAATATAGTTTTTTGCTTATGTTGATAACCTCGTGGGGAACTTGTAGATAACACTGCGTTAAAATCTGTTACTTTTGTAACCCTTAGATATTAAAAGTAACAGATTACCATGCATATCGCGATAGTTGGCAATATTGGCGCCGGCAAAACCACGCTGGCAACAAAGCTGGCCCAACACTTTAACTGGGATTTATACCTGGAGGCTGTGGATAATAATCCATACCTGAAAGATTTTTATGAGGACATGGAGCGCTGGGCTTTCCATCTGCAGGTTTTTTTCCTGAACAGCCGCTTTAACCAGGTACAGCAGATACAAGCTACGAACAAAAGTGTGATACAGGACCGCACCATTTACGAGGACGCCCACATTTTTGCTAAAAACCTGCACCAGTCAGGGCTTATGAGCGCACGCGATTATGAGAACTATCATGCCCTGTTCCAATCCATGATCAGCATGGTAAAAGCCCCGGACCTGATGATTTACCTGAAAGCGGACCTTCCGAAGCTGATCGGGCAGATCGAGAAGCGTAACCGCGACTATGAGAGCAGCATCAGCATCAATTACCTACGCAACCTGAACGATCATTACAATACCTGGATGAGCAACTACGACCTGGGCAAGCTGCTGGTGATAGACGTGAACAACATGGATTTCGTGGCCAACCCGGAAGACCTGGGCACCATCATCGAGAAGATCCAAGGCAAGCTATTCGGCCTGTTTTAACTGTTGAATTTATACTTACTTATACTTCTGAAGAGGGGAGCGGCCGCGGTTGCTTCCCTTTTTGTTTTTAGGGATTAAAAAGACCCTGCTGCACCGGGGCCAACCACCCCTGCCCCTCCTTGACTAAGGCGGGGAGCCTGTAGTTACTGATGTTAAAGTATAAATTGCATAGCAAGGGTTTTTATTAGCAAAAGTGTTAACCCACCCCTAACCCCTCTGAGGAGGGGAATCATACCTCTCCCCAGCCCTCTCCTTTTCTCGAGGGCCCCTACCCCCAAAACAGGAGAGGGAGTCCGGTTCATGTTGCATCAGCTTAGGCTATCGAACTGATCCCAGTCTTTCCGTGGGGGTAGGGGCCCTCGTATAAAGAGCGCCTTTGGAGTTTTTCCGGTGCCGAGCGAGAGCGAAGGCAGCCCGAGGCACGAGGGCAGGAAAAGCTCCCAGCGCGATGCGGGAAGACGAGGCCTCCCGGCCTTGAGGGTGCCAAAGCCAGAGGTGAAACGATAGGTATGTAAGACTGAGGATCAGCAGTGGCTAGTAAGGATAGCTTGTGTCAAGCCAATGAAAGCAGCGGCTATGAAAGTACAAGTACGCGGACTAGGAAATCCGCGGCAGAGAGGTTCCGGACAGGGATATCCGGAACAGCGGGAGAGGCAGGTGTAAGAGAATAGCCAAAGTTTAAGGTATGGCTATTCAAGCGAGTTGCGTTACAAATTCACCATCATAAAAGGATACAAGTATAAATACTTGCGCCAGAGGGGGGACAGCCTGCTTCAGTTAGAAGGAAGCAGCGGTTATAAAGTATAAACTCTATTCCCCCTGAACCCACTCTAACCCCCTTTTTTTGCCATAACCGCAAAAACTGCTATCTTCATCATCAGAACTAATCTTAAACTAAACCCATGAAACCACGCCATATACTTTTTGCCTCGGCTATGGCTGCGGCTACCTTTGGCTGTAGCAGTAGTACTACGGAAGGTACGGAAGCCGCCACGGAAGCCGTTGCCACAGACGAACTGCAACAAAAGCTAGATACCTACACTTCGGTACGCCTGACAGCTGACCTGAGCCACCTGAGCGAGAACGAGAGAAAAATGATCCCGCTCCTGATTGAGGCTTCTGATATTATGAACAAGCTGTTTTGGTACGAAGCCTACGGCAAAAGCGACTCCCTGCTGGCAACCCTGGACAGCGAGTCTGCTAAAAAGTATACCCGGATCAACTACGGTCCCTGGGATCGTTTGAACAACAACGAGCCGTTTATACCTGGTGTAGGACCAAAGCCTGAAGGGGCTAACTTCTACCCAACCGATATAACCAAGGAGGAGTTTGAGCAGGCCGAACTAAAGGATAAAGCCAGCCAGTATACGTTCCTGCGCCGCGATGAAAATGGTAAGCTAATTACGGTGCCTTACCATGTGCAGTTTAAGGAGGAGGTGCAGCGTGTGGCCGAGCTGCTGAAGCAAGCCGCTGGCCTGGCCGAAGACGCTGGACTTAAAAAGTACCTGACCCTGCGCGCCGAGGCCATGCTGACCGACAACTACCAGCCATCGGACCTGGCATGGATGGACATGAAGGACAACAAGCTGGACATTGTGATCGGGCCTATCGAGACGTATGAGGACAAACTGTTTGGCTACAAGGCTGCCCATGAGGCCTACGTACTGGTAAAGGATTTGGAGTGGAGCGATCGCCTGTCGAAGTATGCAGCCTTCCTGCCTGAGCTGCAGCGCGGCCTGCCGGTACCGGCCAAGTATAAAACCGAGACCCCGGGCACCGACTCTGACCTGAACGCCTACGACGTGGTATACTATGCCGGCGATAGCAACGCAGGGAGCAAGACCATTGCCATAAACCTGCCGAACGACGAGGAGGTGCAGCTGAAGAAAGGTACACGCCGCCTTCAACTCAAGAATGCCATGCAGGCCAAATTCGATAAGATTATGGAGCCGATTGCTGATGAGCTGATCGTGGAGGACCAGCAGCAGTTTGTTACGTTCGATGCCTTCTTTGCCAATACCATGTTCCATGAGGTGGCGCACGGCCTGGGCATCAAAAATACCATCAATAACAAAGGCACAGTACGTGAGGCGCTGAAGGAGCATGCTTCTGCTTTGGAAGAGGGCAAGGCCGACATTCTTGGCTTGTACATGATCACGCAGCTGCACGAGAAGGGCGAAGTAGAGGGTGATCTGAAGGAGTACTATACTACCTTCCTGGCGGGTATATTCCGTTCAGTGCGTTTTGGTGCGGCCAGTGCACATGGTAAAGCCAACATGGTGCGCTTCAACTTCTTTAAGGATAACGGTGCTTTTGAGCGCGATGAGGAAACCGGAAAGTACCGCGTAAACTATGAGAAGATGCGTGAGGCCATGAACAAACTTTCTGAGAAGATCCTGACGCTGCAGGGCAATGGCGACTATGCCGGCGTGGGTTCACTTCTGAATGAGCAGGGCCAGATCAGCGCACAGCTGCAGGCAGACCTGGACCGCCTGTCTGAAGCTAACATACCAGTAGATATTGTATTTGAACAAGGTACAGAAGTGCTGGGGCTGAAGCAGTAAAAGCAATTTAAACCTGAGGACACAAACAACAAGCCCGGCCATTTTGGCCGGGCTTGTTGTTTAAGTGGTTAGAGTATGATATATGTACTTTAAAAATATTTATTATAACAAGTTCAGTAGCAGCTCAATAAGGCTGCCGAAAAGATTCCGGTGCAACAGGATTTAAGCAACTTATAAGGGAGTAGCCTCTAAAATTTAAGTAGATATACCGCATTACTTAGTTAAAAGCCTGCAACTAGGGCGAAAGCAGAGCTTCCGGGGAAAAAGTTAAAAACTTTAAGTATAGGTTAAGAGTATGTTATGGTTGTTTAATCAGTTACAAACCAAATACTTAAATCAGTAAAAGTAATTATGAGAAGTTTCTATGACTTTAACAGAAGCAGCCCACAGGAGCGCCAGGAGCAGTATAAAATTTACCCGGAAATGGCGCTATTTCATATAGCACTTCGCGAAGAACTAGGGGAGGAGGAGTATAATGCCTTCTATAGGGCTGAGCAGGAAGCGCAAAAGCGTTTTGTACACCCGATGTCTCACCAAACTAACGCCAAATGGGTTACAGCTTAAGGCACACCAGACACAGCATGTAAAAAGGCAAACTGTTCAGCACACGGTTTGCCTTTTCTTATTTTGCAGAGTACCTTTTACACCTGCCCCAGCACCAGTTCAGCACCCTCTTCCCCAACCAGCGAGCCTATAGCAACTCCCATTCCGCCTAGCCTTACGGCACAGCTAACCCTATCTGTAATCCGATGCACCAGGGTGGTTTTAGTATTGCCACTCCCCAGGCCCATAATGCCGCTCCAGCGGTGCTCTACCTCAAAAGGTGTGTCCGGAAGTATAACCTCGCGTAGCAGGTCCTCCAGTTTATGCTGTATCAGCTCCGTCAGCCCCAGTTCGGTGGTGGTTTCCTGCTCAAAAGCCAGGTTGCGGCCGCCACCAAAAAGTACTCGGCTACCAATGTTGCGGAAGTAGTAATAGCCTTTGTCGTAGTGGAAGGTGCCTTTAAACTTAAGGTTCTCAATGGGTTTGGTGATGAGCACCTGCGCACGGGCAGGCTGTACCTGCAGCGTGGGCAGTAGTGTCTGGGCGAAGCCGTTGGTGGCGACCAATACGTTCCTTGCTTTTATGTAGAGGCCCTGTGCTGTAACCGCAACAACATCCTGCGTGTTCTCCTGCAGTGCCTGTACCTCCAGCCCGTTCAGCACCAGCACACCCATCGCCTGTACTTTCTGCGTGAGCGCCAGGATCATTTTACCTGTGTCGATCTGCCCTTCGGCGGTACTCAGGAGCAGGTGTTGTACGCCTTGAAACCCAAATGGGCTTATTTTATCGTCTGCGGACTGGAAAACCTGGGGTTCACCAATTACACTGTGGAGCTGCTTGTTCAGGTAAGGCAGCTGCTCCAGGCAAGCCTCGTACAGCTCCTGCTGTTGTGGCTCAAACAGCTCATAGCCGCCCCATCGGTGGTAGTCTATGGTGGCGTCGCCGAGGTTCTGGCGCAGGCGCTGCAGGCCTTTCCAGCGGCGCTCCACCAGCCCGAAAACCTCCTCCTCTGAATGATGCTGCAGGTCGTCAAGAAGTTCAGAGGGGCTGCCGAAGCAGGCGAACCCGGCATTTTTGGAACTGGCACCCGTTGGCAGCAGGCCGCGCTCGGCTACCAGCACCTTCAGTTTCGGCTGCTGCTTTTTCAGGTGCAGGGCCGCGTTCAGGCCTACAATACCACTGCCGATGATCAGTACATCGATGTTGTTAAAGTATGTTTCCTGTTCCCAAAAACTCAGTTGCATAGGCTAATCGTCTGTACGGAAGTATGGATGGTCGTAACTACGGGCGCTGGCCTCGTCTATCACCTCATAGTGCGTCAGCATTATCTCGCGCTCGCCGTTGTTCAGGGCCTTTACAAAAACACCCTCAGGGGTTTCGTAGATGGCGTAGTTGTGCTGCCCGAAGGGGTAGAGGTTGTTGCTGCGGAGGATCTGGGCCTGTGTAAGCTCTACCTGCTCTCCGTTGGTGGTGGTAACGATGTATCTGCTTTTATCCATGTCTCTTCTAAAATCTTGCTCAAGATAGCACTTATTTCGTCGGCTTGGTGCAGCACCATCAAGTGCCCGCCGTTCTTCACTTTTATGATATCGGGGCGGTCGTGTAGGGGGAGGATACGGTCTTGGGTGCCGTGGATCTGCACCAGCCCCGGCAGCACTTCCTCCTGCGGCCACACCAGCAGCTGCCCCAGCGACCAGCGCAGCACTTTCTCGTTAATGTGTAGGATGGCTCCTTTCAACAATCCTTTCTCCTGCGGGGTATGAGCCCCAAAAAAGAGCGGCGCCAGCGGGTAAACGCTTTGCATCAGTTTCAGCGGCATCCAGCGGTGCAGGTGTGTTTTACCTATTTTACGGTAGATAAAAGGCAATGCATGGTGCGTGGCCAAACTGGAGATCAGGATGGTTTTGCGCGGCTTCAGGATCTTACTCAGCTCAATGGCCACCAACCCTCCATACGACATCCCCACCAGAATCGGGTCAGGTTCGGAGATCTGGTCTAAAAGGCGATGGACATACTCGTGCAGGGGCTCATCAATGTGCCGGGGCTCTACCCACTCCACGTTCTGCTGCGAAATGTAGTCAGGCAGCTTCAGGTACTGAAACATGCGCCAATCGGCTCCCAACCCACTTATAAAGTATGCTTTGCTCATGGTATAATTGTACGATGAGAAAGATAGATGTTTTTGGGGAGAAGGGGTAGCGCAGTAAGTATAAACTATGATTTATACTTGTTCTTACTCTAAACGGGCCAGTTCATAGCCCAGGAACTGCAGGGCATCCTGCACCGTCTCCTGAGGCAGCTCCTCCATGGGGATGTGCCCGGCACCGGGGTAGGTTATTAGCTGAGCGCCTTTTATACTTTGCTGAAACCTGCGGGCATTAGTGGCTGGAACCCAGGCATCTGCCTCGCCCCAAAGTATGAGCGTGGGCGCCTGCACCTGTGCCAGCTTGTGCAGGTTATTGGTGTCCTGTGTGTTCATGCGGGCGATAAAGGCCTCGCGGTTGCCCTCGCGCAGCAGCATGTCATGGCTAAGACTGATGGCCTGGTCTGTCAGTTTGCTGTCGTCTCCGTACACTTCGCGCAGGCTGTTCTCCACTATAAATCTAGGTGTGATATACTTCAGGGAGAGCTTGAGCAGGGGTGTTTGGGCCATCAGAAACGGCATGGAGATACTTTTGTCGTTGGCATTGGTAACCCCCGTCGGCGATACCAGGATCAGTTTCTGCACCCGCTCCGGGTGTGTGGCGGCAAAATCATAGGCGATCTGCCCGCCCAGCGAGCTGCCGGCAATATGGGCTTTCTCTATCTGCAGGCTATCCAGGAAGTGCAGCAGCAAATCGGAGTAGTAATCGATAGAGTAGGTGTCGGTAGCATTTCGGCCCGTCAGGCCAAAGCCGGGCAGGTCGAGGCGCAGCACCCGGTGGTTCTTGCTTAACTCGGTAGCCCAGCCATCCCAGGTGTTCAGCGAAGCAGCGGTGCCGTGCAGCAGGACAATCGGGGTGCCTTGGCCCTCGTCGCGGTAGTGCAGGTTAGCGCCGGCTATACTTTTATACTTTGAGGCTGGGTGGCTATACTTTGCCCTCAGCTCCTCTGCAGGTATATCGGCACGAATCATAAGCGCAGTAGCCGCCACAAGCATCAGGCCTGCGGCAACCACCATCCGTCTTGTTCTGGTTTTCATAGTTCTATGGTTTTGGATAATTCGAAGTATAAAGTATGAATTTATACTTTAAAAGTATAGGTCAGGTGCAAGTTTTAATGAAATTTATTTTAGATGGATGATGGAGAGGGGGAAAAAGTTTGAGGTAAAGGGGCCTAATTTTTTTCTTAAAAGAGATGCAAAAGCTGTACGGAAGTACGCTAAAATAAAAAAGCATCAGAACTACTCCTGATGCTTTTTCATTTTCTAACCCTCCAAATCCGTTCTGGGTTGTTTTCTCGCTTCCCGTGCGTGCAGCGTGTCTGATTTCCAGATGGCTGACCAGCCGCCGCCGTATGTCTCTTCTACCTTGCCTTTTACAAAACTCAGGCCTGTTATCAGGGCGCCCGCTACCATGGAGTTGGTTGTAGCCAGCCCATTATCATAGCCCAGCACCCAGGGGGCCAGCAGTAACCAGAGCCCCGGCAGCACATTGTAGAGGCGCACCACGCGCGTCGCCTCCCACCACGAGATAATGGCAAAGCTGGCCACAATCGGCCCTACGATATGTTCATTGTCCGTGATGATTTTTACATCGCTATAGCCAAGTATGGCAGCGGAGGCCATAAGCCAGATGCCAAGTACGGCGTTTATGATTTGTGCCCACATAGCTTACAGAACTTTACCTTGTACTTCTTTATATCCCCAAAAGGCCTTCCACATAGACACGTTGGCATCTTTTACGCGCTTCATGTACTGCAGGCTAGCCAGCATTTCATCCATAGCTGGGCCGATCATCACCACCGAAATAAGCGCTGTGCTGAGGCAGAGGGTGCACCAGGAGTCGTACAGCACCGGTTGCAGAACCACAAGCAGCACACTTACAAAGCCAAGCGGGCCAACTGCCAAACCAAAGGCGATCACTATCCAGGGCATGGTGCGCCATCTGCGTACCCCCCCGATCACGCCGGCCAGGGCATCCACCAGGTAACCAAGGGCACCCAGGGCAGCATCCGGAATAGGAAGTATCTGCGAGGTTTTGGAGGTCAGGATCTTACGGCTTCCGTCGCCAAAGAAAGGTTCCCAAACGGTATCGATCACTTTAAACTGAAACAGGGCCATGTAGGCGGCAATAGCGAAACCCACCATGGCCGCAATTACGATGGGTAGGCGCTGGCCCCAGGAGGCCGGGTTGTAGCTCCAGCCGGGTGGAATAGCTTCTTTTTTGCTCATAGATGTCTCATTTGCGTGCAATACCTTGTGTACTACGTGAGCAGCAGGTGAGCGTTTTAGAATATACTTTTACAGCTAAGTAGAGGCAAAAAAGATCAAAAAAAAGCGCCCGCAACGGTTGCCGCGGGCGCTCCAGTTTTTCAAGCAACAGGCTATCTATTCCTTAGCTCGCCTGAACCTATTGCCAAAAAGGTAGAATACCGGGATACCCAACGCCACGATGATCAGGCCGGGCCAGGTGAACTTCGGTTTGTCTATAAGCAGGATGATGCAAATTGCTGAGGAAAGCAGCACGTACAGGGCTGGCAGTACCGGATAGCCAAAGGCTTTGTATGGGCGCGGCAGGTTGGGGCGCTTTTTGCGCAGCACGAAAATGCCGACTATGGTCAGGATATAGAACAGCATCACAGCGAAAACCACGTAGTCCAGCAGGTCGTTGAAGGTGCCGGAGAGGCAAAGGAGACAGGCCCAGATGCACTGTAGCCAAAGGGCCGCGGCCGGCACCCCGTTTTTGTTCAGGCGCCCCATCCTCCCAAAAAACAAGCCATCTCTGGCGATGGCATAGTATACCCGCGCCCCCGAAAGTATAGCCCCGTTGTTACAGCTGAAGGTGGATACCATAATAAGTATGGCAATAGCCACAGTGGCCTGGTAACCTCCGATCACGTCTGCTACAGCGGCGGCCACACGGTCGTTGCTGGCATAGGTAATGCCCTGGCCTACAACGGTGGCGGCATCCGGAGAACCGTGCATTGGCAGCACCAGCAGGTAAACCATGTTCATCAGCAGGTAGATCACCATTACAATGGCGGAGCCTATGACCATGCTCAGCACAATGGTGCGTTTGGGGTTCACGATCTCATCGCCCGAGAAACCAATGTTGTTCCAGGAGTCGGCGGAGAAGAGAGCGCCCACCATGGCAATACCCAGCGCCGATACCAGGGCCATAGCTGTGGGCACGGCTGCGGCCGATCCGCTGGCGCCCCAGAAATCAGAGAAATTGGCTTCAACAGCCGTGTCGTTTACGCCGAAAAGTAACCCGAAAAGTATAAGTCCGAACAGCGCGATAAGTTTGGTGCTGCCAAAGATGTTCTGGATCAGTTTGCCGCTTTTTACGCCTTTGGAGTTAACATAGGTAAGGAAGATAATTGAGATGATGGCCAGCAACTGCACTGAGGTAAACTCCAGCCCGGCCAGCCGCAGCAGTACATTCTCCTCGCTGAACCATGGGATGAGCACGCCGGTAAAACGCGCAAAAGCCACGCCCACGGCGGCAATCACGCCCGTCTGTATCACCAGGAAGAGTGTCCAGCCATAGAGGAAGGCCACCATTTTATTGTATGCCTCTTTCAGGTACACATACTGCCCGCCTACATTCGGAAACATAGACGACAATTCGCCATAACTGACGGCACCCACCATGGTCAGGAAGCCGGAAATGAGCCACACCAGCAGCATATAGCCGGGGCTGACAACTGCGCGGGAGATGTCGGCGGTAACGATGAAGATGCCGGAGCCAATCATGCCGCCTGTCACGATCATGATGGCATCAAATAAGGTGATTTCGCGCTTAAAGGTGCTGCCGCTGCGCTCTTTCTCCTCTTTAATAAGCTCGGTAATGTTCTGCATAAGTATAATTCAGCGACAAAGGTAAGCCTTTTTCAGCCTTTGTTGTTCAACTGAAATACCTATCAGCTTGAAAATACAGGGGTTTTTCGTGGAGGATGTTTCTACTGCTAAAAGCCATTAAAAGGCAGAAAAAATTAAATCCTGTTTGTCTTGTTTTTATTACCGTTCACGGATAAATAGTGCCACTTGGTATAAATAGGTAGTAATACATGTAACAGTACTTTGCATTGCATAGTACTATAGAGTAAGTTTGCAATAACAAAATGAAGTTAAACAATTTAAATCTTACTACTATGAAAATCTTAGTTCTTATCGCCGCCTCAATGTTCGGATTTGGTTTCGCTGTTCAGGAAACTTACCAAGTGCCACAACCTAAAGAAGTTCTGGTTCTCCGCGATGCTCCTGAAGTATTGGAAGAGCCTGTAATGGATGTCATGCTAGATACAGTGGAGATTACTGCAGAGGCTCCAGTTGCGGTTGCCAATTTCTAAGGCAACCGCAGGGCTGCCTGCGGCTACGCGCTTTGCTCCAACTGTGGGGGCAGGCTGGTTAGCAGCCAGTACAGGCCTTCGTTCCGGTCGTTAAAGTTCTGCATCTGCAGGCGCGGGGTTACCCGCAAGTACAGATCGCGGGCTGAAAGTCGGCTGAACATGTTGCTGGAGTATATGTGGCTTAAACAGCGGAGGCCGGCATGGATCACCTGCGGCAGCCACTCAAACTCAAGCCAGTCGTTAGCCTCTGACCAGTCGCCGGTTACATTCGTTTTATCGTTGAGCAGCTTATCCGGGCATGGGTAAGTCTGCAGCAGGGCAAGGTATACTTTGGATGCCGTTACCACATCGCTGGCTGTGATATGTCCGTACCATTTCGCCTCAATATAGCCTGGGTGCAGTTGCAGTGTTAAATACACGTCACCGTTAGGGTGCGTCAGCTGTATTGGTTTTGGCCAGACAGCTATTTCTGCTTCATAATCTGCTGCGTAAGGTGATGCCTTCATGAAGTTAAAATAAATCCTAAAGTGCGGCAAGGCACCTAAATGTTACCCCCCAACAAGCATCTTTTTACGTCTTTCTTAAATTAAAGTCTAGGGTTGTATTGGTATATTTTTAATTAGTATAATTAAAATCTAATTATTGATAATACCAATGTAAATTCCGTCCTCACGGACCTCTACCGGGTGCGTTTTGGCATTTCGGGACCGGTACTCACACTCAAAGCCGGTTTGAAGGTTAAACCGGTAGCTGTGCCAGGGGCAAACCACCTCGTTCAGGTAGTTGGTGGTGCCGCGGCTGAGGGAGTAGCCGAGATGAGGGCAGGCATCGTCCACGGCAAAGAAGCCGGCCTGGGTATGGGCAAAGCATATCTGCCGTCCGTCTATTTCCAGTTTCTGTAGTTTTCGCAGGGGCACCGTTTGGGTGGCTTCTTCTACGGAGGCATATACTTTATGCCAGTTATACTTGTCGGTTGGCGTGTTGGACATACTTAATAGCTTATGCGCATGGCTTTGGCATGGCCTTGCACCGGTTGCTTCATCAGCACATCACCATCAAACCAGGCCTGCACCTGATGGCCTTCGCGGAGCTGATCCAGTTTTAGGTGCTCGCCGGTTTCATCCTCTATCAGGGTGTGTTTATCTATCTTTACACTTGCGTCCGTGTAGTTGGCCGATACACCTTCTATCGCCTTAACAGCTACCACGGCTTTCACTACCTCCCCGTTTTGGGAAGTGCGCTTAATATCGGTTATGTAACCGTAAACATCCGGCAAGGTATCGGGCATGCGCTTTGGCTCCTGGCGGCAGGAAAACAGCAGCACGGTTAGCAGCAGCAGGCTGGTGAGGGAGTAGGTCGCTTGTTTCACTGTAGTTCTGTTATGGCGTTGTTTAGAAAGTCATGGAGCGGCTTAACCTGCCGAAACAGTGGCGGTAGCCGTTCTATAAACTGGGGATGGCTTACCTCCTCATCACTGAAATAATGCAGCACCTGAAAGCCTTTATGCTTTATCAGTTCCAGTTCTGGGTGAGCCTTATCATAGCCCTTGGGGGCATTACTGGTTTTCTCTCCCCTGAAACTACCGAAGTTCTGGCTGAACGCAGGTTCCTCCAGCACTTGCCGTAGCTGGCCGGGGTTATAGTCAATCTCCTCGCGTATCAGTTGCAGCTGCTTGCTGCCGGGTTTACGCATGCCGCCACCTATCCTCGACAAGCCCCCGGGCTCCAGCACCAGCACATAATTGGCAAAAGCCGAGTGCCGGCCACCGGGGGAGATACCTGCCCCAAAATGACCTTTATACGGAGCCTCTCCCTTTTTTGAGAAATCATTCTTGTTGATCCGGAAGATGCACTCCTGCGCCTTTACCCCGTACAGCGCTTCATCGAACTGCTGCAACTGCGCCAACTGGTACGCCACCATTTCCACAAAGTATGCCTTCGCCTGCAGGTACTCCTCCCGATGCTCATCCATCCATACTTTGCTGTTGTTGTGCCGCAGCTTTTGCAGAAAAGTTAGTATGAAGGGGACATGCATAAAGAGCGCTAGTGCTTCGGCGTTTTAGAGTTAAACCAGATAACGCCGATGATAATTACGATCACAAGTATAATGATAAGTATGAGTGTCATAGCTTCTAAGGATAAGATTTGTGGGCGCTTGTAGGATTGTGTACTAATGCAGAAGCCCTATTGTTGCGTGTAGGCGAACAAAAGGGCTGCAGGAAAAGAAAGCCGAGGCTGCTTAGGCTACGCGCAGAACAGTGTCGCCCAACAGGGCTTTTCGGATACGGGCGTCGGATTGGTAATGCGACAGGAAATCGCCACGGCGGCAGGTGGTAGGTTTAGGCTCTTGCTGCAGTACCACCTTGGCGCGTTGCCCTACCGTAATGACCCCAATGCCCCGGCGCGCGCACATGGCCAGCAGTTGCTTCGCCAGGTAGTTGTTCCGGAACGTAAGGCTGCTGATAGAGAGGCCCAGCCACTGCTCATCGGCAGGTGTTTTCCTGAACTCATCGAGCAGGTGTGCAAACTTTCGGATCTTTAGTTTCTCCTCGGCCAGCGTATGCAGGGTAAACGTAACCGCTGCCAGCAACACTGCCGCCGCCAGACCCAGGGCAAAGTAACCCAGTTGCCAGGCTGCCACCGCAACCAATACCAGAACCAGAAAAGATGTGAGATAACGTAACTTGCTAAGGCCTTTTTTCTTGTAGCGGGTTAACGTTTTAGTAATAAGAGGAGATTGCTCGGTGTGCAGCACCGCCACATACAACGCGTTGTCCTGCATCTTGAAAGAAAAAAGCCCTTGCGTGGAATGCCCCTGCCTTGTTTGCTCCTCTTTATCTACCAAAATATGCTTAGCGCCAAAGCGGGTAGCGTAATGGTTGCGCAGGTAGTCAAACGCGAAGTCGTTGATATTGCTTTCTCTTGGGCTGGGCATATTATCTGTCACATAAAATGGGTAGAGGTATGCAACACTCCTGCAAATGTACTTTCTACGAAGCCGCACCGGCAGGAGTTCTGTAAAAGTAATCGGAATAAGCGGTAATGGAAAGCTAAATGCTGAAACTAAACAAACATAGTACTTTGCTAATTTAATTCCTATCTTTTTTCGTGATTTTTTGTTGAGGCTGAACATGTTCTTTACCAGGGCGTTCGGTCAGGTTTTGTAAGTATGGGAGAAAAGAACTGCTGTTTGTTCTGCCATAAGAGCCCTTTGTCAGATTGAGCCGGACCGGGTTACAATACATCCGCAGAAATGTTTAGTTTTACAGAGCTTACATATCAACTAAACTTTGCAGCCTCGCCCGCTGCTGAACAAATACAATGAAGATGCGCTACCCTCTACTCCGCTCCCTGTTATCGGTAATCGTACTGCTGGTGCCTCTGCAGCTGCTGCAAGCCCAAATGCCGAAGAAACCTTCTTCCGCAGAGGTACTGCATGAACTGAAAAAGCTGAACGTGCTAGGCAGCGTGCTCTACGTGGCCGCTCACCCCGATGATGAAAACACCCGCCTCATCGCCTACCTCTCTAAAGAGGAGCTTTACAATACCGGTTACCTGGCCGTTACCCGTGGCGACGGCGGACAGAACCTGATCGGGCCGGAGATCAGGGAGGAACTGGGCATCATACGTACGCAGGAACTGCTGCAGGCCCGCCGCACCGATGGGGGACACCAGTTTTTTACCCGCGCCAACGATTTTGGGTATTCCAAAGACTCCAAAGAGACCTTTACCATCTGGGACAAGGAGCAGGTGCTGGCTGATATGGTCTGGACGATCCGTAAATTCAGGCCTGATGTGATGATCACGCGTTTTCCGCCGGATGAGCGTGCCGGCCATGGCCACCACAGCGGCTCGGCCATACTTGCGGAGGAGGCGTTTAAGGCCGCCGCGGACCCGAAACGCTTTCCGGAACAGCTAAAGTACGTGGAAGTGTGGCAGCCCAAGCGTTTGCTCTGGAACACGGGCGTGTGGTCGTTTAAGAGCCAGGAGGAGTTTGAGAAGTATGGCAAGGAGCTGCTGAAGATAGATGTGGGCGGCTACAACCCTTTATTGGGAAAGTCTTACGGAGAGATCGCGGCGGAGAGCCGCAGCATGCACAAGAGCCAGGGCTTCGGGGCAAGTGGCAGCCGGGGCGCAAGTATAGAGTACCTGCAGCATACGGCAGGGGAGAAGGCGCAGCAGGAGCTGTTCGAAGGTGTGAACACGACCTGGGCCCGCGTAAAAGGAGGCGATAAGGTACAGCAGCTTATCCAGAAAGCCATTGATACTTATAAACCTGCAGACCCTGCCGCCGTGGTGCCAACGTTGATACAGGCCAGAAAAGAGCTGGCGAAACTACCGGACAGCTACTGGAAGCGCATAAAGCTGGAGGAACTGCAGGATGTAATTCAGCATGCCATGGGCCTATACCTGGAGGTGATCGCCAACGACTTCGCCGCTGCGCCCGGGCAGCCCGTAAGGCTGCAGGTGGAGGCCATTAACCGATCTGAGGTTCCGGTGACGATGCAAAGTATAAAGTATAGCTTCGCCTCTTCCGACACCACGGTCCACATGAAACTAAAAAATAATGAGCCGCTGAAGTATGGCACCAGCAAGACGCTGCCACAAAGTATGGCTTACTCGCAACCGTACTGGCTGCGCGAAACTGGCACCCTGGGCATGTTTGCTATCAAGGAGCAGCAAGAGGTGGGCCGGCCGGAGAATGCGCCGGCCGCACAGGCTATATTTAGTTTGGAGGTGGCCGGCGAGCCGCTGCGGCTAACGGTTCCAGTGGTTTACAAGCGCACCGACGCAGTAGAGGGCGAAGTATACCGCCCGTTCGTGGTGACCCCGCCCGTATTCGTGAACCTGCGGGAACAGGTGTTTATGTTTGCTAACGGGGAGCCAAAGCAGGTGCAGGTGCTGGTAAAAGCGGGCAAGGAAAGTATAAAAGGACAGCTGAAGCTGGATCTGCCGAAAGGCTGGCGGGCCGAGCCTACTGCGGTACCGTTCGATCTGGTTGCCAAGGGAGCCGAGCAAAGTATAAACTTTATGGTGTACCCGCCTAAAAAGCAGCAGGAGGCGCAGCTAAAGGCTGTCGCGGTGGTAGAGGGGAAAGCGTACACGCTTGGTTTGAACGAGATTAACTATAACCATATTCCGGCGCAGGCTACGTTTCCGGAGGCTACGGCCAAAATCGTGAAACTGGATTTACAGAAGCGCGGCGAGCAGGTGGCCTACCTGATGGGCGCTGGCGACGACATCCCGTCCAGCCTGCAGCAGATAGGGTATGATGTGACGCTGCTGAAAGACGGCGATATGCGCCTGAGCTTCCTGAAGCAGTTTGATGCGGTTATACTTGGGGTGCGCGCTTACAACACTGTGGATCGCATACGCTTCTACCAGCCTGTGCTGCTGGACTACGTGAAGCAGGGCGGCAACCTGATTGTGCAGTACAATACCAACCACAGCCTAGTGCTGCCGGAGGTGGGGCCATACCCGCTCAGCCTCAGCCGCGACCGCGTAACCGTGGAGGATGCCGACGTGCGCCTGCTCGCCCCGAACCACCCGGTACTGAACTCGCCAAATAAGATCTCTAAAAAAGATTTTGAAGGATGGGTGCAGGAGCGGGGCTTATACTTTCCGAACGAGTGGAGTAAGGAGTACACGGCCATACTTTCATCCAACGACCCGGACGAGCCTGCCCGCGATGGAGGTTTGCTAGTGGCAAAGTATGGTGAGGGGCACTATATCTACACGGGGTACTCTTTTTTCAGAGAATTGCCAGCCGGTGTGCCGGGCGCCTATCGCCTGTTTACTAACCTGATCTCGCTGGGCAGAAGCAATGGCTCCGGCAACGCAGCCGAATCAAGTATAAAATAAACTGTTGATTATCAGGTATAACATAATGAATGGCACGACTTTGCCTGTGTTTGATATAAAATCGTGATGCCTGATACGTGCTAAGATATACGTTAAAATCATGAATGACACACACCCTGTTGACGAAGAGCCTGGCATCCATAAGCCACCTTTCTTTAAGCGCTGGGCCGGCATGTACTGGCTGGTGCTGGGCAACCTGGCTTTTCTGATTATCCTGTTCTACATCATCACAAAAATTTACCAATAATGAGGCCACTCGACTGGATCGTGCTGCTGGGCACGCTGGGCTTTATCGTGAGCTATGGCGTCTGGAAAACACGCGGCAGCAAAGACATTGAAGGCTACCTGAAGGGCGATAACAGCATGAAGTGGTGGACTATCGGGTTGTCCATCATGGCGACCCAGGCCAGCGCCATCACCTTTCTCTCCACGCCCGGCCAGGCCTATGAGGACGGCATGCGCTTTGTGCAGTTCTACTTCGGCCTCCCGATCGCGATGGTCATCATCTCCATCACGGTTATTCCCATTTTCTACCGCCTCAATGTATACACGGCCTACGAGTTCCTGGAGAACCGCTTCGACCTGAAAACACGCTCTCTGGCGGCCTTCCTGTTTTTGGTGCAGCGGGGTCTGGCGGCAGGCATAACAATCTATGCCCCGGCCATTATACTATCCACCATGCTGGGCTGGAGCCTGACGGTTACCAACCTTATTATTGGCGTGCTGGTGATCATTTACACGATGTCAGGGGGCACAAAGGCCGTAAGTGTAACCCAAAAGCAGCAGATGGCCGTGATGATGGGCGGCATGATCATCGCCGGGGTAATGGTGGTGAGTTATTTGCCTGCCAATGTGGGCTTAGGCGATGCCGTGGCTGTAGCCGGCAAAATGGGCAAAATGAACGTGGTGGACTTTTCCTTCGACTGGAACGATCGCTATAATTTCTGGTCCGGGATGACAGGAGGCCTGTTCCTCGCCCTCTCATACTTTGGCACCGACCAGAGCCAGGTGGCGCGTTACCTGGGTGGCAAGTCCATTGGCGAGAGCCGTTTGGGGCTGTTGTTCAACGGTTTGCTTAAGATACCGATGCAGTTCCTGATCCTGTTCATCGGGGTGATGGTGTTCGTGTTTTACCAGTTCAACCCGCCGCCGGTGTTCTTCAACGAGGCCGCCAAGAGCAAAGTATACGCCACCGTGCATGCCGAGGAGCTGCGTGGCCTGGAGACAAAGTATAACGACATTTTCGAGCAGAAGCAGGAGGCAATGCAAGGCCTGGTAACAGCCCTTAAGACTGAAGATGAAACTGCCATTACTGCCGCTCAGGCAGAGGTAAACAGCCATACTGCGGCCGGTAAAGAAGTGCGCGAGCAGGTAAAAAGCGTTATCAAAAAAGCCGTTCCCGATGCTGAAACCAGAGATACCGACTATGTTTTCATCTCTTTTATAATGAAGTACCTGCCTGCTGGCCTGGTGGGGCTTTTGCTGGCCGTAATCTTTTCTGCCGCCATGTCGTCCACAGCCTCGGAGCTGAACGCGCTCGCCTCCACCACTGTGGTGGACATCTACAAACGCTCCGTAAAGCAAGACGGCAACCCGACACATTACCTGAACGCATCGCGGCTCTTTACGCTGGCCTGGGGCCTCATTGCCATACTTTTTGCAACCTACGCCTCGTTACTTGATAACCTGATACAGGCCGTAAATATCATCGGTTCGATCTTCTACGGCACCATTCTGGGTATTTTCCTGGTGGCCTTTTACTTTAAGCGTATCAAGGGAAATGCGGTGTTCTTCGCGGCCCTGCTAGCCGAGGTTATAGTGCTCTACTGCCACTACTTCACCGATATCGCCTTCCTGTGGTTCAACGTGATCGGTTGCATAGCCGTAATTGTGTTCGGTTTTATACTTCAGGGATTGATAGGGAAGAAAAAGAAGGAGCTGGTGGCGTAGCTGTAAATCTAACTACCCGTGGCCCCTCAGAGCTACGCTCGCTAGTTTCGAACTCCCGTTCTCACTAGTTTAAGGAGGGGAGCCTGTAATGACTGATGTTGAAGTGTAAGTTTCATCGTTGGGGATGGATGTCATCAGCAAAAGTGTTAACCCACCCCTAGCCCCTCCGAGAAGGGGAATCATACCTCTCCCCAGCCCTCTCCTAAAAACAGGAGAGGGAGTCCGGTTCAAGCTCCGTCAGCGGTGGCTATCGAAAACCGTTCCCAGTCTTTCCGTTGAGCGCCTTTGGAGTTTTTCGGTCCCGTGAGGGCATTGCGACGCAGGAGCAAAGGAAAAGCTCCCAGCGCGATGCGGGAAGACGAGCCCTCCTGGGCTGGAGGGAGCTAAAGCCAGAGGTGCAACGATAGGTTTGTAAGACTGAGTGTGAACGGTAGCTAGCAAGGATAGCTTGGTTCAAATTGCAGAGAGCAGCAGTTATTAAGGTAAAGGTATAAAGTATGGCTCACGCGGATTTGGAAATCCGCGGCAGAAAGGTTCCGGACAGGGATGTCCGGAACAGCAACAGCAAGAAAGTATAGCCAAAGTATAAAGTATGGCTACAGTTGCGTTACAAACTCAACGTCATAAAAAAGACACAAGTCTGAAGACTTGCGCCAGACGGGGGAAGAATAGTATAAGGCTCAGCAGAAGTTGGAAAGTACATTAAAGTATAAACCAGGCAGCAGCAGCCAGAAGTATAGAGGCACAGGCGAATGCTTGCGACATACTTGAACTGATCAAAAGTAAAACAAAACCTACCGCGGCTTCTGCGCCGCCACAATATAAACCAAACTGCCTCCCGCCGATACATACTCCTCCTTCTGTAGCTTCTCCTTCAGCATGATCTTGTTGTAGAGCAGCTTCTGCCAGTAGGCATCAAATTTATCCTTGTCGCCGCCGCCGGCCATAAAGTAGTTCAGGTTATCCTGGTAATCGTAGCCCATGGCCTCGGTTTCTATCCATTGCATCATCTGTTCCACGCGCAGCATTTTCTCCTGGGTGTCGTAGGGCGGGATGATGGAAAGGGCCTTGTCCGAGATCCATACTTTCATGTCCTGCAGTCCGGCTTTCAGGAACAGGTCGGGGACCACGTCGCCGAGGGAATTAAAGCCTTCGCCCAGCTGCTTTTTACCCTTTTCGATGCGCAGCTTCACCTCCAACACCTCCAGCATGGCCTCCACATTGTAATCGGTTTCGCCGTAGCGGTCGAACATGAGGTTGGGCACGAGGTTGTTTGGCTCCAGAGCCACCACCCAGCCGCCCGGCTTGGTCACCCGGATCATCTCCTGTATAACGCGCTGCGGGTTTTTCACGTGGATCAGGAGGGTTTGGCAGAGCGTTACGTCAGCAATATCGTCCGGGAGAGGAATGTCGGTGGCGTTGCCCACTTTAAACTCATAGTCGATGTTTTTGTGCCCATACTCGCTCTGTGCCCGCTGACGTGCTTCGGCAATGTAGCCGGGTTCATAATCCACGCCGTATACTTTGCCGTCGTCTGGCATGTACTTCGAGAATTTAAAGCCCATCATGCCCTTGCCGCAGCCAATATCCACCAGCGTCTGAATGTAGCGGATATGCAGGCGCTCGGCCAGCAGTTCCAGGTAATCCTCGTTCCACCAGTATTCCCGGGCTGGGCCCAGGTGCTCTTCAGAATGCTTCTTCTCTTCCAACAGGTTTATACTTTAAAGTGCCACAAAAAAGCCTCCGGAAGTATACTCCCGGAGGCTTTTATACGAGAAAAGCAAAGATAGCTTTATTTCATGTTTTTCCACTCGGCAATTGCCTTGTCGTTCAGGCGTACATAGTCTTCGGCATTTGCGGCTTTAGCCAGTTCCTTAGACTTCTCGGCTGTTTTAACAGCGGCTTTATAATTTTTCATTTTCGCCTCGATCTTGGCCTGCGTGTGCATGTTCCAGTATTTCGGGTCTTTTTCGTTGGCCTTCTTCATCCACTCGTGCGCCTGCTTCAGGTCGTGCCCGTTTTCGTAGTAGTAGCTGGCCGCAGCCGCATACAGGTTCGGGTTCACGTTGGTGCCTTTTACCACTTGCTCCTGAATCTGGCTCATTACCTTGCTGTCTACCTCACTTTTAATGGTGAAGGGCACTATGGTGTTGTCCCACAGGATCTCCACATCGGCTGCATCTGGCTTCAGGTTAGTGAAGTTGATGGTGAAAGACTCCACCTCGCGCGGGTTCTGCTGCGGCTTCACCTTAAAGCGCACCAGGTCTTCTGCCGGGTTATAATCTTTGCCGCCATCGCCCCAGTGCTTGGTATTCTTATGGATGATGATGGTCCACTCGTCCTTACCCGGAATGGTATACAGCGCATACTCGCCGGCAGGCACCTTGTTCCCCTCAATACTTACGTCTTCCGAGAATTTGATCTTAGTGGAGGCGTTGGCACCCGTGCGCCACAGTTTGTCATAAGGCACCAGGTCGCCGAAAATCTCACGGTCCTTCATGCCCGGGCGGGAGTAATCCAGGGAGACTGTGCCGAGGCCTACTGCCTGTTCCACCTTCTGTGAGGGGCTTGCGGCCGGCATTTTTATACCTTGTGCCTGCACGGTGCCTGCGCCCAGTAAAAGGGCAGTCGACAGGGCAAAGCCGATTAGTGTTTTTTTCATGGTCTTTTTTGATTAGGTTTTACTTATCTGATACTGATGTAATATTACTAATTATTCGGGAGTTAGAATATTATATTAACCAGAAGAAAGTATAAACAGCAGGCTAAAAGCTGCGGCCCACACTTAACCCGAAACGGGGAACAACCGCCATGCCCGGAGTGTCCGATTTATTCTCCGGGGATACAAACGGCGTTACCGCCAGCCTTACCAGTAGGCCGCCCCGTGGGTCCTGGTATCGGAATCCTATCCTGGTGAAGTACATGTTCTGCATCAGGTCCGGATGGTCGGTAAAGCGGCGCGTATAACCCAGGCCAAACTCTACATGGTTCTGCGTGCCACCGAGCATGCCCATGGCCTCCAGCGGCACAATGGGGTATACACCCGGCTCGGCCTCCTGAAAAAACAGGTTGGTGCCAATCCCGGCGCGCAGGCCCGCCTTAAAAATGTAGCGCTGGAATAAGATGCGATCGTAGTTAAAGGAGTAGGTGTCGGAGTTGCCGCCCACTTCGAGGTAATAGGCGTTACGGGCTTTAAAAGTGCCAGGGTACTTCTGGCCCTGAGCCCAGTTTGCCACGAGCAGCAACACAGGCAGGGCACTATATTTTAGGGTGATTTTATAGATTGAGAGCATTACGGCAACATAAACGAAAATATTGCCTAAAGTATATCTATAAAACATAAAATCCTACTGCAGCCAGCGCCACAGCAGGATTTTATATGTTGGAGCAGAGGTGTTCCGGTCTGCCGGTTCGTTTCTAAAGCACTAACTTAACTCAAACTGCAGCCGCAGTAGGTTAGCATACATGCCATCCGGGTTCAGCGAAAGCTCGTCATGGGAGCCTTCCTCCACAATTTCCCCGTTCTCAATCACCAGGATCTTATCTACCTTACGGATAGTGGCGAGGCGGTGCGCGATCACGATGGTGGTGCGGTCTTTCATAAGCACATCCATGGCCTGCTGCACCAGGTGCTCCGACTCCGAGTCGAGGGCACTGGTGGCTTCGTCGAGTATAAGTATGGCTGGGTTCTTTAGTATAGCCCTGGCAATGGCGATGCGCTGGCGCTGCCCGCCCGATAGTTTAATGCCGCGCTCACCCACCAAGGTGTCAAAGCCCTCCGGGAACGATTTGATGAAGTCGTAGGCATTGGCTTTATGGGCAGCCTCGATAATTTCTGTCTCTGTAGCCTCCGGGCGGCCATAGGCTATATTCTCGCGGATGGAGCCACCGAACAGCAGCACCTCCTGCGGCACCACGCCAATGTTGGCGCGCAGCATGGTCATGTCCATATCCCGGATATCTTTTCCGTCTACTGTTATTCTGCCGCCTTGCAGGTCGTAATAGCGCATCAGCAGCTGGATGATAGTAGATTTACCGGCGCCGCTTGGCCCGACCAAGGCCACTTTCTCGCCGGCTCTTACACCAAAGCTAATGTCGCGAAGCACCTGTATATCGGGGCGGGTAGGGTAGGAGAAGGCTACATGCTGGTAGCTGATGTCTCCGTGCACGCGTGGTATCTGGCTCAGTGTCTTCACGCTTTTATCGGTTGGCTCCTCCTGCTCCTGCAGGATCTCCAGAATGCGCTCGGTAGCTCCCAGCGCGGCCTGCACTTTGCCGTACAGGTCGCCTAAACCGCCAACAGAAGCGCCAATAAACACCGTATAGAGCACAAAGGAAACCAGGTCGCCTTGCGCAATATCGCCGTTGGCCACCAGCGTAACGCCGTACCAGATCACCAATATAATCCCGCCGAAAAGGCCTACAATAATAAACGTGATGAAGGCACCGCGGTAGTAGGCCCCAGTAATGGCTGTTTTAACGGCTTTGTCCAAGGTGGTTCTGTAGCGCCCCACCTCAAACATCTCATTCGTAAAGGACTTTACTGTGTTTATCGCTTGCAGCGTCTCCTCCACGATCACGTTGGTATTCGCCAGCTCATCCTGTGTTTTCTTGGATAGCATCTTGATCTTGCGGCCAAACACCAGCGCCAGCGCCACCAGCACCGGGAAAGTGGCCAGCATAAACAGCGACAGCTTTACCGAAATCCACATGATAAAGATAATGCCGACTATCAGCGTTGTTACCTGGCGGAAAAGCTCGGCGAGTGTAATGGACATCGCGTCTTGCACCTGTGTTACATCGTTGGTGATACGGCTGGTAATCTCGCCCACACGTCGTTTTTCGTAGAAGGAGATAGGCAGCTGCACGAATTTGCTGTAAAGGTCGCGGCGAATGTTAGCCACGGCGTTCTCGCTTACCTGTGCAAAAAAGTATACCCTGAAAAAGGAAAAAATGCCCTGCAGCAGTATAACGGCAAAAAGCCCCATTGCAACGAGGTTGATGTCCTGGAGCAGACCGTTGGCATTGGAAGAATCGAAAAGCTTGCCTACCAGGTAGGGAAAGGCCATCATGGTGAGACTGGACAGCACCAGAAACACAAGGCCGATAATGAATTTATACTTGTAAGGAAGTACGTAGCCAAAAATCTGGAGGCCACGGCGAAAACTCTCTTTGGTTATCTTCTTTCTACCTTCTTTTTCCTGTTCGCCGCCGCTAGACCCGAATCCGCGTTTTGCCATTAATAATACGCTGCTTAAAATGTTTATTAGTTCTTGCCAGCCTTGCAATGCCGGCAGAGCTCTGTGGTACTGTGGTATAACAGTTAAAGCTGCTATATGATGCCACCTCCCTGCAAAATATTGCAAAGGTAAGCAATCTATGGGAAAGTATGCTTGGTTTGTTGAGGCTTCGGTTGGGGACTCAGACTTGGCTGTGTGAGCAGTTCTTATTAGTATAAAAGTATGTTTTGACAAACCTTTCTAAGGCTGCTCCTGATTCTTGCTGTATACTTTGGCTATACCCTATACTTGCCAGTTTATACTTTGATACTCTCTTCACTTTCTGGCGCAATCATTTATACTATTGTCCTTTTATGGTGTTGAGTTTGTAACGCAACTGTAGCCATACTTTATACTTTGGCTATACTTTCTTGCTGTTGCTGTTCCGGACATCCCTGTCCGGAACCTTTCTGCCGCGGATTTCCAAATCCGCGTGAGCCATACTTTATACCTTTACCTTAATAACTGCTGCTTTCTGTAGCTTGAAACAAGCTATCCTTACTAGCCGCCGTTCATCCTCAGTCTTACAAACCTATCGTTGCACCTCTGTCTTTAGCTCCCTCCAGCCCAGGAGGGCTCGTCTTCCCGCATCGCGCTGGGAGCTTTTCCTTTGCTCCTGCGTCGCAATGCCCTCACGGGCACCGGAATAACTCGCATAGGCGCTCAACCCAAAGACTAGGAACAGTTCGATAGCCGTATACGATGCAACTTCCTTCTAAATTCCCCTCTTGGGAGGGATTAGGGGTGGGTTTACACTTTTGCTGATGACATCCATCCCAACTATGAAACTTATACTTCAACATCAGTCATTACAGGCTCCCCTCCTTGGACTACCGAGAACGGGAGTTCGAAGGTAGCGAGCGTAACTCTGAGGGGCAGGGGTGGTTGAACCCGGTACCATATTCACAAAAGAGCCCTCCCCTAAATAAAATAAGGGAGGGCTCTTTTGTGAATATGGGCTTGTTTAGGCAGTCTGCTCCTGTGCCAGTTCCAGCTCGTCAATGGTGCCGGATGATACAGCGATCAGTCCTATAAATGTCAGCAGGCCGTTGAGGATCAGTACTTCAAAGCCGAACTCATATCCCCAGAACCAATCCACGGAGTTGTAGCTGATGATAAAGGTAAGCAGCGGCGCCATGATGCAGACGGCCGGTACAAATCTGTCGCGTACGGCGCGCTTGGTGTAAATACCGAAGCTATAGAGGCCCAGCAGCGGACCGTAGGTATAACCGGCTACTTTAAACACGGCTGTCACCACATTATCATTGTTCAGGATATCAAAAACGATGATAACCAACCCCATTGCCACCGAAATGCCGGCGTGTACAATGTAGCGCACCCGCACGCGCTCCTGCTCCGGGCGGTTCTTAAAGTTAAGGAAGTCCACGCAGAAGGAGGTGGTAAGGGCGGTAAGCGCTGAGTCGGCGGAGGCGTAGGTAATGGCGATGATGCCAAGTATAAATACAATGCCGGCAAAGTAGGTAAAGTGGTTCAGGGCCAGGAACGGGAACACATCGTCGCCGCGCTCCGGTAGGGCAATGCCCTTGGCGTTAGCGTAGATGTACAGTAGGGCACCCAAGGCCAGGAACAGGATGTTCACGAAAACAAGTATAATGCTGAACCAGAACATGTTTTTCTGGGCTTCGCCGATGTTCTTGCAGCTCAGGTTCTTCTGCATCATGTCCTGGTCAAGGCCTGTCATTACAATAGCAATGAAGGCACCGGAGAAGAACTGTTTCAAGAAGTACTTACTGTCCTTGAAGTCCCAGAAAAACACCTGCGAGTAATCGCTTTCCTGCACTGTGTTCACCAGGGCCTGGAAGCTCAGGTTCAGCTCGTCAGAGATAAGCCAGATACTCGTGCCTACCGCCAAAAGCATGGCCGTGGTCTGGAAGGTATCGGTCCAGATAATGGTCTTCATACCGCCCCTGAAAGTATAAACCCAGATGAGGGCGATGGTGATGATCACAGAAACAGAGAACGGGATGCCAAAATCGTCGAAAACGGCCAGTTGCAGCACACCCGCCACCAGGAACAGGCGTATGGCCGCACCCAAAGTTCGCGAGAGCAGGAAGAAAGCCGCCCCGGTTTTGTACGACCACCACCCGAAGCGCTGCTCCAGGTAAGTATAGATCGATACGAGGTTCATGCGGTAATAGAGCGGCATCAGCACCGTGGCAATCACGAAATAGCCCAGCAGGTAGCCCAGCACAAACTGAAGGTACGAGAACTCGGCTGCCGCCACCATGCCCGGTATCGACACAAAGGTAACCCCGGAAAGCGAGGTGCCGATCATACCAAAGGCCACCACATACCAAGGGGAGGAGCGGTTGGCCAGGAAGAACGTCTCAGAGTCGGAGTTGCGGCTGGTGAGGTACGAGATAAAGATAAGGATACAGAAATAGGCTATAATCAAGCCTATGATAAGGGTAGAGGACATAGTATAAGCAGTGGTTCGTAAACGTTCAAGTTTACAAATATAGCAAAACTATGGTCTGGCACCATTCTTAAATATCGTCGGTCAGCAGCACCGGTTCCCCGATGGCCGGAACGCGTAAGCCCTGCAGCATACCGGAGGCGGCAATCTGCTCCAGCAGGCGCACGGGCTCACTTGGCGGTTCATCAGAGAGGTCGAAGGTGCCGTAGTGCATAGGCACAAAAAGGCCGCCGCGCAACTGGTTATAGGCTTTAACGGCCTCGTGCGGGTTCATGTGGCTTTTCTGCATCAGGAAACTTGGTTTATAGGCTCCTATGGGCATGATACAAACATCCATGGGTCCGAGCAGCTCTTCAATCTTCTCGAAATGCGGGGCAAAGCCGGTATCTCCGGCAAAATATATGGTTTGGGTTGATGTTTTGATAACGAAGCTGCCCCACAGCACTTTGTTCATGTCGAGGAGGCCGCGCCGGTGCCAGTGCGAGGCAGGCATAAAGTATACCTCCACATGGTCTGGCACCAGGTCATACTTCTGAAACCAGCCAGCCTCCTGGTAAGGCAGGTTCGGGTCTATGCTTCTAAGGATATCGCCGGCGCGCAGTGGGGCCAGCGCCTTTACCTGCGGGTTGCCCTGGTAAATGGTTTGCACCGATTTCTTGTCGAGGTGGTCGCGGTGGCCGTGCGAGAGCAGCAGAAAATCGATGTTACGCAGTTCCTCTGGCGGGCAGGGCGTGCCTACCCGGCGCTTCAGCATCGGAATATCGTAGAGGGCGGGGTCGGTGAGAAACGTAACGCCGCTCAGGCGCAGGAAAAAGGACGCGTGCCCCAGCCACACCAGCATGTCGCGGTCATCATATAAAAAATCCGAGTTCTCGAGTAGAGGCGGGGTATAGTTGTCCTGTTTCTTCTGCTGGCGCTGCGGGTTCTGGCTCAGCTGCCACTTCAGCACATTGCTAAAATCGGGGTTGTACAGCTCGTCGCCATTGGCGAAGCGGCCTTTTATAGTTTTGTTGCCCCTGTAGCCTGGGTTTATGGTTTCGAGGCGGTCGTTCTTTATGTGGCGGATATGGTTGTTGTGCTGCTGCAAAGTTTGTCTCTGTTGGGTTAAAGCTTCTTTTAAAGTGACTGTTACACAAAAAATAAAAGGGGAGTTCCTGCTGGGGTGTACTTCAGCGCCGCTGCCTTTTGTCACTCCTTTCATCCTCTAACAGCACAATAGTATACTTTAGATACGGCAAAATAGGTTATAGAGGGTTTATTTTACAACGATCTGTAAAAAAAGAACGCTTCCCTGGTAGTGCAGAGAAGCGTTCTTATACTTGTGATGGTGAGTATTGCCTGTTACCAGTAGCCGTACCTGCTGCCGTAGGCCGGGGAGTAGAGTTGGTTGCCATAAGGCGAGGCACCGTCGGTGTAGCGGATGCCGCCTGTCACGCTCAGGTTCTCCGTTATCTTGTAGGTAGCCCTGAAATCGGCACCCATGCGGCCCGGGCTGTAAAAGCTGTTGTTAAACTGGCTAGATGGCAGGTTCGAGAAATCGCGCCAGATGTTTCCGCTCAGAATCAGGCGATCGCTGGCCAGGTAGTCCACGCCCACGCTGGCAATGTAATGGCTGCCGCCGCCGTTGCGATACATGACTGTGGTTCCCTCAGGGCCTGCCACGGCCGTGTTGTACGGCGAAGTATGCACATAGGCCAGGCTGGTGTTTACCCGAAAGCGGCTGCTAACCTGGTATCGTACCGAAGGCTCTACATAAGTGGCGCTGCCAAAACCGTTGCTGAAGCTGGCTCCCATATTCAGGCTGTAGCTAAGCTTAGGGCCCTGCCAGGATGGTTTCTCTGCCTTTGCTCCGTCTTGTGCAACAACTGTAGGAGCAGTAGTCCCAGCAGGTATCGGAGCAGCCTCTAGGCTCGGCTTTACGTCCTGTGCCATACTTTGGCCGGCATAGAGCAGCCCGACCGCCAGTAATGTTCTGAATATATTTTTCACGTGGAAATATCTGAAGTATAAATTCTTATACTAAGGTACAGCATGGATGGTTCAAAAACAACTCTGCTGAAAACGACCCTATGCTATACTTATTGCACTATTTTGCCTGAGAACCGAGCCAGGCACTTCGATAGGCCTGCATTTCCGGCGTCAGCTCCTTGCCTATACGCTCGAAAGGTACCACTTCCAGCGTTTGCACCTCCTCCAGCACCAGGGTAGTGTTGCGGGTCTGGCCGAGGCGGCTGTAGGTTACCGGTATGCTGTCGCCAGGCTTGTGTTTGGCCAGTACCTTTTTCAGGTCCTTTTCCTTTTTGATCTTGCGGCCGTCCAGGGTCAGGAGTACATCGCCACGCTCCAGGCCGGCTTTATAAGCTTCTGAGTTCACGTAGGTGCCGCTTGCGATAGTTGCGGCCCCGTCTTTATAGTCTATATAAAACATGCCCAGCGTAGGCTTGCTTGGTTCGGCTTTGCGCAGCTCCAGCCCGGCTTTAGCCAGCATGGGCGCAAAATCAGGCAGTTCACTTCCATAAATGCTCTGCTCAAAAAACTGCTTCGCCCAGACCGCGTCGCCGCTTACCTCGGCCAGTGTCTCCTGTACCTCGGCTAACGTATACGGTCTTTCCGGTGCGCCATACTTGCGCCAGAGCGCCTGCATAAAGTCATCCAGGGTTTTGTTGTATTGCTGGCGCAGGATCATGTCTAGTGCCAGGCCGGTCATGCTGCCGTAGGTGTAGTAAGAGATAAAGGTGTTGTGGCGGTTCACAGGGTCCACGGAACGGGCTGCATCCACAAAAGGTGCCTGCTGGCTCATCTCCACCAGGCTGTGGTACTGCCGCCCCGGCGACAGCAAGACGTAGTTCAGGTCTCCGGCCAGGTCAGAAGTATACTTTTTCAAGTCGAAAACACCGCTGCGGGCCATGGACAGGTCGCCGTAGTAGCTGGTGAACCCCTCGGCAAGCCATAGGGCCTCGCTCATGTTCGCCTCCTGAAAGTTGAATGGCTCCAGCGATTTCGGACGAATGCGCTCCACGTTCCAGGCATGGAAAAACTCATGCGACACCGTGTTCAGCAGTGGCCCCATGGCATTGGCCAGGGTTCTGGAACTGGTAAGGATGGTGGAGTTGCGGTGCTCCATGCCATCTCCGTTGGCCTGCGGCATGTAGCAGCCAATAAAGGTATAGCGTCCAAAATCGAAGTCAGGTAGCTGCCCGAATACCGCCTGCTGCTCGGCCACGATTTCCTTTGTATGGGCTACATATTGCTGAAACTGTTCGTCCGTGCCGAGGTGGTGCAATGTTACTTGTATGGTTTTTTGCTTGCCGCCCTCCGTTACCGTCCATTCCGCAAAATCAAAGTTGCTGAGCTCGGTGGGGCTGTCCATCAGGTACTGGAAGTTGGGAGCGGAGTAGGTGTTGCCCTGTTCCTGCTTTAGCTGTGTAGCCACTTTCCAGTTGCTCCCTTGCGGCACATTAAAGGTGACAAGCGCTGGAGCCTGCTCAAACCCGCGGGCATACATGAGGGTGGCAGGCATGTTCAGGTGCGCGTGTGTTTCATCTACGCCGGCGTAAGTGCCGTCGGCATGATCAGCAAACAAAGTATAATTGACGGTGGCTGTGCCATTGTGGTTAGGTACGGCCCACTCGCTTATGCTCAGGCGCTCCATTTGCAGCGGCTGGCCCTGTGCATCGGAGGCCCGCACGCTGTACACATTCTTGGCGAACTCATGTATGGCGTACCGCCCGGGAGAGGTGCGTGGCATCAGTACCTTTAAAGTATCGCTCTGGATATCGGAAAAGGTAACTTTTACCTCGGCCTCGTGGTGCACCGCATTGGGGAAGGATAGCTCATACTTTACCTGCTGCTGCGCCAGCACCGGCTGTACTATCAGCCCGAAGGCAAGCCCCAAAAGGCTGTATAATGTTGATTTCATCGGTCAGATCAGTATAGTTGAAAGTTTAAATATAGGGATTGGTAAGCAGGGGAGCAATCTTTGTGGTTGATGGAGCAGTTAAGCCTTAAACCTGGCAGGAGATTAGGATACAAAATGTGGCATCTCCACAAGTATAAATCTCAGTTTCTCCGAAGCACCTTTGCCTGTACCATGCCTTTGTAAAACACCTGGCTATACTTTTCCTCAAAATTCAGGGCTTTAAAATGAGTAGCGTAGTCTGGCAGTTGTTTAGCCTGTACATCACTCAAAAATCCAAAGAAAGTATACATGCCGCGAACCAGGAGGCTTTGCCACCAGGGCACAGGCTGCTGCACGGGCCAGAAATCTGCGAAGAGCCACTGGCCGTCGGGGGCTAGGGCCGCTGCCAGTTTGCGCATGAGCTGCTGCAGGCGCTGTGCCGGAAAAAGATCGAGGAGGAAAGGGGTGAAGATAATATCGAACTGCTCCTGCGGTGCTATACAGTTCTCTGTGCCGAGGCGAAAGTTTACACGACAGCAGTGCGGTTTTTTATACTTCTTATACTTCTGCCGGGCGCGCTGTAGCATGGCCGGGGCGGCATCCAGGTATAAAATATCCAGCTTTTTGCCTGTTTGCAGCAGCTGTACCAGCAACCAGCCGGTGCCACCGCCAATTACTAGCACCCGTGCCTGCCGCGGCACAAAAGGCAGCAGGGCCAACTGCGCCTGCTGCAGCGCACTGCCATACACCAGGCGGGAGAGGGCATCGTAGAAAGAGGCTACTCGGTTAAATCCGCTGTCGGGGAGCTTGGGCAAAGTATAAACAGTGGGTACAGTCGCAAATTAGCGATTAGCGGTCGTAATGCTGCTCCAGCACGCCTTTTAGTTTGTCAAAAATATAATCGACAAGCTGTTTGCGTACGCTCTCGGTGTTGCCTTTAAACACCTCCCGGAACTCCTCGGCCTTGCCGTCATAGAGCACGGAGACGAACATCGTGCCCACAGGTTTCTCTTCGGTTTCGGAGCCCCCGGGGCCGGCCAGTCCGGTGGTGGCCACGCTGATGTCGGCATCCAGGAGCTTCTTCAGGCCCATTACCAGCTCGTTCGTTACCTGCTGCGACTCTGCTGTGTACAGGTCTAGAGTCTCTTTTTTCACCCCCAGCAGTTTCTGCTTCACTTCCGGCTGGTACACTACCAGGCTGCCTTTTAGCACTTCGCTGCTGCCTTTGGCTTTTACAAACTCGGAGGCTAACATGCCACCCGTGCAACTCTCGGCAAAAGCTACGGTCAGGCCTTTGTCTTTCAGGCCCATCATCAGCTCGGTAAGCTCCGATTGATTCATATTGGTTTGTCAGGTTATATCTGTTTGAAGTAGTTTGTTTACTGTGTTTGGCAGCCGCAGGTTTTAACCCAGGGGGTAGCGCTCCAGTACCTTGTAGGTGGGGTGCGGCGAGCCCAGCACCGATTGCCACAGCGCCACCTCCTGCACCGGCAACTCCAGCGGCTCTTCGGCTTCCGGGTATGGCAGCTGTTTGGGCGGCTTTGCATCCTTGCGGTAGCGGGCTAACGTAATATGGGGAATAGCTTTATGCTTTTCGGGTGGTTGTTCGGCCAGTTCCTCCGTCAGGTGGCGGCTAAGCGACTCGAAAGCGGGGTGCGGAGCAAAACGGGCCCACACCAGCCGGGGAGACTTTGGTTTCGGGCCTGGCTCTGTTCGCTCAAATTGCAGCGTAAAAGGCTGGTGCTGCTGCGCCACGCGGGCTACACGCGCTTTTATACCTGGCAGCTCCTGATGCGGCACATTGCCGATAAAGTATAGCGTGAGGTGTAAGTTCTGGGGTGGCAGCATACGGAGGGTCGGGTGCTCGAAATGCTGCAGCTGATCCTGTAGTTTAGAAAGTAGCGCCGGGGGCAAAGCGGCGGCAACAAACAACCTGATGCTCTCTTTCATAGTTCTATATATGTTCAATTAATTTATTGATACGTAAGTATGGGCTAATCAATGCCGGCCATACTTTACCTTTTAAGTTTTTCAGAGCGATATGATCCGAAGTTTCTATAAAAGAATGATGGCCTCCACGGCGCTGTTTACCGTGGAACTGATATTTGTGTGGCTGCTGTTCCTGGTCTGCATCATCGGTTTTCTGTACCTGGGTAGCGAGGTGCTGGAAGGCGACACAGAGGGTCTGGACGAGGCGGCCTTCAACTTTGCGGCCAGTCTGGGCAACCCTTACATGGATGGCTTTATCAAGTTCGTCACCTTCTTTGCCTCGCGGCAGTTCCTGACACCCATGGCGCTGGCGCTTGTAGCCTATTACCTGTTTGTGCGCAAGCACCGCTGGAACTCGCTGAAGGTGCCGGTGGTGGCGCTGGGCAGCATCACGCTGAACATTATCCTCAAGTATTTCTTTGACCGGGAGCGGCCCATGTCACCGCTGGTGGAGGCGTCGGGGCTGAGTTTCCCGAGCGGGCACAGCATGGTGGCGGCCTCGTTTTACGGGCTGCTGATCTACCTGGTGTGGCACAACGTGAAGAACGTGCATGTGCGCAACACGCTGATTGTGCTGCTGAGTGTTTTTGTGGTGCTGATCGGGTTTAGCCGGATCTACCTGCGGGTGCACTATGCCTCAGATGTGCTTGCAGGGTTTTCGGCTGGTTTCCTGTGGGTTATCATCGGTATCACGACCTTGCGCCGTATCGAGCGCTTCTCCGGAAAAGAGATCACGCCTATTGTGCTGGAAGAGCACGAAGAAAAAAAATAATTTTTTTTGCAGGGGCTATTGTTTAGGATAAAGCAGCATACTACTTTTGCACTCCCAATAAACACAAAGGGTTAAAGGGTTTTGGGACGTTAATCTGATATAGTGAATTAAGCGCAAGTGGCGAAATTGGTAGACGCGCTGTCTTCAGGCGGCAGTTCCGCAAGGTGTGAAGGTTCGAGTCCTTTCTTGCGCACACTAAATCATTAAAAGGCTGATCTTCGGATCAGCCTTTTTTGTTTAGCCGGGGCTAGGAGAGAATAAATTAACCTTTCTGGCCTTTCCCTATTTCAGGCGCAAGCCCTTCCTTGGCGCAAGTATTTATAATAGTGCTGAGTTTTTAACTCAACTGGCTTGAAAAGCCATCCCTTATACTTTGGCCATACTTTTATACTTGCCTTTCCAGTTGTTCCAGACATCCCTGTCCGGAACGTCTCTGCCGCGGATTTCAAAATCCGCGCAATCCATACTTTATACTTTCATCGCCGCCGCTTCCTTCAGCAGGACACAAGCTATCCTTTTAGCTACTGCTGATCCTCAGTCTTACAAAGGCTATCGTTTCATCTCTGGCCTTGGCTCCCTCCAGCCCGGGAGGGCTCGTCTTCCCGCATCGCGGTGGGAGCTTTTCTTTGCTCGCTGTCGCTTTGCAATCCCGCTCTCGCGGGACCGAAAAACTCCATAGGCGCTCAACCCAAAGACTGGGAACAGTTTTCGATAGCCATTGCTATACCACTGGGACCGGACTCCCTCTCCTGTTTTGGGGTAGGGGCCCTCGAGAAAAGGAGAGGGCTGGGGAGAGGTGAAATTCCCCTCCTCGGAGGGGCTAGGGGTGGGTTCATACTTTTGCTGATGACAGCCATCCCCAACTAGGAAACTTACGCTTCAACATCAGTAAGTACAGGCTCCCCTCCTTGGACTACCGAGAACGCGAGTTCGAAGGTAGCGAGCGTAGCTCTGAGGGGCAGGGGTGGTTGGAAAACTCCCCTTTCGGGACTAGCCAAAACGGGAGTTTTAAGTTAGCGAGCGTAGCTCTCAAGGGGTGAGTTTACACCTTCGCACAGACAGGTCGCGACCTGTCCGCGCTACACCAGCAGCCATGGAGCTTGTACTTTAGCTTAAGCCAATGCTACTGGCCCACAAAATTCCTCCAGGATGACTGAAAAAGAGAAAGAAAGGCTCTTCCTCCCAAGGATGCAGGGGGATGACAATCGGCTGCTTAAATGCTAGGGGAGTTAAAAATACACCATCCACTTACCTGCCTGCACCTGGTTTTTAAAGTGCTGCAATATCCACTGGCGTTCCTCTGGTAGCTTGTTTTTTACCACGAGAACCGGGTGCTGCTGTAAAAGCTCCTTTAGCCGCTCCATGTCCTCTTGTTGGTTAAGCTGCAGCAGTTGCTCCCGCCACTGCTCATCCTGCTCAAACTGCACTTCCCGCTCCAGGTGGCTGCTTCCGTCTTCCAGGGAAACTATACTTCTGTTCAGTTCAAAAGCCAGGGAGGGTAAAAGTTTATTGTAAACCAGGATTGGCCGCTCTTCCAGGTTGTTGGCCCGTATAACTTCTGCAATCGGGCGGCTGCCATTCGTGAACTGCGGGTTGTAGGCCAGTAACTTTGTGGAGTAGGGCAGGAGCAAAGCAGTGAAGACCAATGCGCCATAAACAAGTTTTTGCTGGTTTGGCCTTTCACCGGTCCAAAGTATGTAGAAAGCGCCCAGTATCAGTACAGGGAACGTAAGCACCCGCCAGGGCAGTACAATACCCACTGGCAGCAAGGGCGCTACGAAAAGAGCCACCGCCAGCACCGTAAAGTATAGCAAACCTCCGTGCATGGCCCGCTTCAGTGCCGGGGCAGGCATGTTATAAAGCATCCAAACAGTCAACAAGGCCTGTCCGGCAAAAATGGGCAGGATATAAAGTATAAGCTTGGAGCCGGAGAAAGAGAAGAACACCAGCGGCACGAGTATCCAAAGTATAAACAGGCGCTTGAGCGGGCCCGGCAGGTCTTTCAGTTTCTTTACCTGCAGTAAAAGTATGGCAGACCAGGGTAGGCTGAGCGCCGGGGCCAGCACCAGGTAAAACCACCAGGGCTTGGAGCGGCCGAAGGTTTCGGGGTTAGCGTAGCGCTGCACGGTGTGCTTAAACAGGAAGTAATCTACGAATTGCGGGTCCTGGAGCATGAGGTATACATACCAGGAACTCCCGATCACCAGAAACAGCAGGAGGGCGGGCAGGTGGTGCCAGCCCGCAACTCGGTTAGTGGCAGAAGTGAAGTTACCGCCAAAGCCGATAGCCGCCAGCACCGGGAAGATCAACCCGACAGGCCCTTTCGTGAGGAAGGCCAAGGCCAGCAGCAGGTAGAAAAAGTATAGCCACCCGGCTTTGGCATGTGTTTTATACTTTAGCCAGGCAAATATGGCCGCCAGCTCAAAGGTGGTCAGGAAAGAATCGGTGGTGAGGTTGCGGGCTGAGATAAGCACTGCCGGAATGGTGAGGTACACCACCGCCGCCAGCAGCGCCTGCCGTGGCTCCTTAAACAGTTCGTTGCCGATAAGGTATACCAGCCATACTTGCAGCAGCAGCGAAACCTGCAGGAAAAAACGCGCGCCAAAAGCGTCTGGCCCGAAAAGCAGCATCCCCATAGCCGAGATGATGTAAGTAACCGGCGGTTTATGGAAATGTTGAATGCCCAGCAGGCGCGGGTGCAGCAGATCGCCGCTAAGCCACATTTCACGGCTGATTTCGGCGTAACGGGCCTCGCTGGTCTCGATCACACCCCATCCCCCTAAATTAAACAGCAGTAGCAGAAACAGCACGAGAAGCAGGCCATACAGCGTTTGGTCTGTACGGTGTTTGCGGTGTTGCAGCATCAGGTTTAGTTTAATGTAGAAGGTTGCCGGGCTTCCCGCTGCTCGCGGATTCCGATAATAAAGTTACGGCTATATGCGGCTACTCCAAATATTTGCCCCAGAAACAGCACCGGGTCCAGGCGCAGCGCGGCATAAGACATGATCATGAGGCTGCCTGCCAGGCTGATAACCCAGAAACCGATAGGGATAACTGACTCCTGCTGCCGCTCAGAATGCCACCACTGGTACACAAAGCGCAGCGTAAAAACCAGCTGCCCGGCACCGCCCCAGGCAATGAGCGCCCCCGAGACCCTACTATGCGCCATAATGTAACTGAAGCTGTAGGTATCGCTCCAGATTAGCCAGCCTATAGCTACAACCGGGAAAAGCAAGGCTCCCCAGCGCACAGGCCACGACAGCCCCTCCCACACATTCTTCAGCTTGATGTTGCGTATATAAATGAAGTAGGAGATCAGTTGCCCGCCTACTATAACAATGTCGTTACGCAGGGCGCCGTAGGCCATCAGCAGGATAGAGGCCAGCATACTGGTGGTCCAGAAAGAGGCGGGGGAGAGCACCTTGCCCACCCGCTCCGACATAACCCACTGAATGATGATACGCGCCGAGAACAGCAACTGCGCGAGCAGCCCGATGCCGTATATGAGCATCTCAGAAATGTCCATTGGCTACAGGCTGGTTTTCGAATTGATCGGCTATGCCATAGGTTATGTAGCGCTTGCGCATCCACCGGAAGGCGAAGGTGTCGTTAAGCGGGCCCCACAGCCTGTTGAACAGGTGGTACTTGGAGTAGCCTGCAAAGCGCTCAAAGTGCTGCACCGGCAGCTGCTTTACCTTTCCGCCCTGCAGTTGTATGAGCGCCGGCAGGAAGCGGTGCATACCATCGAAAAAAGGCACACGCCTGGCGTAGGCGGTATCCATGATCT
Source organism: Pontibacter anaerobius (assembly GCF_026241195.1). Lineage (GTDB taxonomy): Bacteria > Bacteroidota > Bacteroidia > Cytophagales > Hymenobacteraceae > Pontibacter > Pontibacter anaerobius. The sequence goes on along the minus strand of NZ_JAPFQO010000005.1, from coordinate 118,591 downwards.
TGAGCGGACAGCCGGTATCCACAATGCCATCGTTGATCATGTAGCGCCGGAAGCTGTTTGCAATCTTAGAAGAAATTTTCTTGATGAACGTATCCTTGCGCCTGGCCCGGATGCCGATAACCATCTCGTGCTGGGGCACATGCTCCAGCAGCAGCATAAAGTCCAGCGGGGAGGTTTGCAGGTCGGAATCGATGTAGCCGATGTGGGTGGTCTGGCTATGGTCTACTCCGGCTTTGATGGCGGTGCTGAGGCCGTGGTTTCGGTCCAGGGAGATGTAGCTGTAGCCGGCGGTGCCATGGCAGATCCCGCGAATCTGGTTAAGGCTGCTGTCGGTGGAGCCATCGTTGATAAAAAGCACCTGGGTAGGCACCGGCGACTGCGCCAGAAAAGCATCCATCGCCTCCCGGAAGCGCTGCAGGCAGCCCTCCTCGTTATACACTGGCACCAGCACCGTAAGTGTAATAGAATCAAACCCTTGATAAAGCATGCTGCTTAATTTTATGTTTCTATCTACAAGTTTTTTAGCTGTATACTGTTTAACTGCAGCGGCAGCAGCAAAGTTTATACTTTAACCACTGAAGTTGGCAGTGCGTACTCTTTCAATGTATGAGACAGCGGCTAACTCAGACCTTCCTGCGCCTGCTGGCGCTTCTCACCGCAGAGGTGCTGGTGCTGGGCTTTGCCATGGCGCTTTGCCTGCTGCTGTTTCTCTTGATGGCGCACCTCGTCTTCAACATCCGTGACAGTACCCTGGATAACGCCCTCTTTGCCTTTGCCGATCGCCTGGCTTCGCCCCAGATGACGCAGGCCATGAGGGTAATCTCTTTTTTTGCTTCAGCCGAATACCTGCTGGTAACGCCGCCGCTGGTGGTGCTTGTCTTCAGCTTCTTCCGCGCCTGGCGCTGGTACGCCCTGAAAGTGCTGCTCATTTCCTTCTCCACCTCCATCCTCAACCAAGCCCTGAAACGGTTTTTTGAGCGGCCCCGCCCCGCCTTCGCCCTGCTGGAGCAGTCGGGGCTAAGCTTTCCGAGCGGCCATGCCATGATCGGCGGTGCTTTTTACGGCTTGCTCATTTACATTGTATGGCACACCGTGCGTCACAAAGTATGGCGTTGGGTAAGTATACTACTGCTCACGCTGCTCGTATTGCTCATCGGGTTTAGCCGCATTTACCTAAAAGTGCACTATGCCACCGATGTGCTGGCGGGCTACGGCATCGGGTTTATGTGGCTGATTGTGTCTGTGTACCTCATGCGGCGGCTGGAACTGGTATATATAAACCGCTACGAGCGCCGTCCTTAGCTATTTCGTCTGCAGTTGCGGCGCTTCCTCTACGTGGTGGTAGGCTTTAAACCACGCCACAAAATTGGTTAGCCCCTCCTCCAGCGATGTTCTGGGCCTGAAGCCCGATGTCAGCATCAGGTCATTCACGTCGGCGCAGGTTGTTTGCACATCGCCGGGCTGCATGGGCTGTAAGTCCAGTCTTGCCTTGCGCTGCAGCAGGCGTTCCAGAATAGCCACCATTTCCATCAGTTGCTCCGGCTGGTTATTGCCGATATTATACAGTTTAAAAGGCACCGGGTTTGCTTCAGGCGTTATGTTAAGCAGCTGCACCATGCTCTCCACCACATCATCCACATACGTGAAATCCCGCAGCATATCCCCGTTGTTGAAAATCCGGATCTGTTTGCCCTCTACAATTGCTTTGGAAAAGATGTAGTATGCCATATCAGGCCGGCCCCATGGACCATACACCGTAAAAAAGCGAAGGCCTGTGGTCGGGATGCCGTACAGGTGTGCGTAGCTATGTGCCATTACCTCATTGGCCTTTTTAGTGGCCGCGTAAAACGAGATAGGGGTATCAGTGCGGTGGCTGGTGCTGAAAGGTGTCTGCTCATTTAGCCCGTATACAGAGCTGGATGAGGCAAACAGCAGGTGCTTTATACTATAGCGGCGGCAGCACTCCAGCACATTGGCAAAACCCACTAGGTTGCTGGTAATATACTCCTCTGGATGATCTATACTATGGCGCACGCCGGCTTGTGCCGCTAGGTTCACCACCACATCAAACTTCTGCGCAGCAAAAAGCCGCTGCAGGGCCGGGGCATCAGAAATATCGAGCTGTGTAAAGTATGCGTTGGGGTAAGTTAGACTCTGCCATACTGTTTCCGGTCCTATCCTATCCGTCTGAAAGCCTTGCTGCTCCAGGCGCTTGTACTTCAGATTGGGGTCGTAGTAGCTGTTCAGGCTGTCGAGGCCCACTACCGTGTGGCCGTGCCGCTGCAGTGCCAGCACCAGGTGATGGCCGATAAAACCAGCGCTGCCGGTTACAAGTATGCGTCGAGTAGCTCCCATACCTTCATCGCAATGACACGAATTTCTTAACATGTATCCTTTTAATAATTCTCCCAAAGCTATCTTCAGATTCTGTAGAAATCCTGTAGTTAAACTGGGTTTAAAAGTGATTTGTTATGATTTATATGTGAAGTGTACGGGGTTGCTGTATAAAAGTAGAGGTATACCTGGCGTTTTTAGAATCCTTTACAAGGCATTTTGGGAGCGCAGAGTATAAATCTGTAACACGCTAGGTAAACAGGTCAAACACGTCACCCAGCTGGCTGCTGCTGGCCTTATACATTTCAGTATAGGAGCAGTGACGGCAGGTAACCGTCGTAAATTTCTTGTTCTGGATGTCGAAGATCTTGGCCAGGAAGCCGCCCGTGGCTCTGAACTCGTCTACCTCGGCCTGCTTACCGCCGCATTTGGGGCTTTGTAGTTTAATTGTCGCATTTGTCTATTACAGTTGGTTTTCATCAAGATAATGCTTTTATACTTTTATAGAAAGCAGGAAAATCATACTTTTAAAAGTTAATATTTGCTTCTGAACCCTCATGTTCTCTCTCCCCAAAAAACTGCTGCTTTATACCTGCGGATTTCTGCTGGCCCTACCCGCTTTGGCCCAACACCCTGATGAAGTGGAGGCTGTGCGGAAAAAGCTGCAGCAGGAGCGGCAGGAGGCCATACAGGCAAGCATAAACCCGGCCCCAAAAGCAACCCGCCTGCTTGAACTGGGGGCTTGGCATGAGGCTGAACAGGTGCTGCAGGCTGCCCCGGCTAACACAGGAGTAAAGCTGGCGCAGGCAAGGCTGGCTATACTTCAGAACGAGTTTGAGCAGGCCGGGGAACTGGTACAGCAGGTGCTGCAGGAGAACCCGAAGGACCGCGAGGCGCTGCTGCTGCAGAGCAAGTTGCAGGTGCAGGCCTGGCAACTGGAGCAAGCCATGGCCACGGCCAACCAACTGCTGGAGCTAAACCCCAGAGACGAGGAGGCGGCACTAGCCGTTGGCCGCGTGCTGATGCTGCAGAAAGAGTATGGCCAGGCGCTGGAATGGGCGAAAAAGGTGCAAAGCTGGAACCGTGAGAATGCGGAGGCCTGGCTGCTGGAGTCGGATGTGCATTTCTGGAACCAAAAGCCGGAGCTGGCCGAGCAGCCGCTTATCAACAGCCTCACCCTGAACCCATTTAACGCTGATGCCCGCTTTAACTACGGGTATGCCATCTGGCGCCGCGTGGATGCCACCCAACTCGATGATATGGCGGCGCAGTGGGAGCTGGCCCTGGCGCTGAACCCGCTGCACTACGTGACGCACTGGCACTGGGGAAATGGCCATACCAACCTCACCTACGCCGATTATGCCCAGCCGGAGGATGAGCAGGTGCGGGAGGCACTGAAACCTGCCGATAAGCTGCTCTCGGAAAACAAGCTGCCGGAGGCGCTTGCTGTGGTGGAAGAGGTGCAGCAGAAGTATAATAACTCGGTGCTGCCTGCCATGCTGCGCGGCTCTGCCTATTACATGGCCTTCGGGATGGACCGGCAGACACGCCTGGATTCGGCACAGGCCATTTTCCAGCGCATCCTCCAGAAAAAGAAACACTACGGGCCGGCGCACAATGCCCTGGCCGCCGTTATTAAGCAAAAGCAACTTACTTACCTGCACAACTACGACTCGCTGCAGCAGGTGGTACAGCAGACCCAGATCAAAGACCCGGTAAACTTTGCCATGGTTTTTCCGGATGTGGCCTATTACCCCGGCGAGGAGGTGCAGAAGATGGTATGGTCGCAGCTCTACGAGAGCATCGTGTACTTCCCGTTCCTGAGCAAACAGGGTGAAACGTTCGTTATCCCGCCGCTGCACGTGGACCTGGCCATCGCCATGAACTCGCCATACTTCCGGCAGGCTACCACCTTCGACAACCGCCAGTGGATGGACATACGTGGGGTAGGCAGTGGGGCAGCGGCCATTGAGTATGTGGTGCGTGGCTCATACCTGGAGCGTAACGTGGTGCTGCACGAGTATGTGCACCTGTTTCATGGGCGCGTGTTTACCGATGCCGAGAAACGCGAAGTGCGCCGCCTCTACCACCAGGCTATGGAGAAGAACCGCACCCTGGATTATTACTCCGCCAACAACGAGCACGAGTACCTGGCCCAGACTTACCCGGCATACTTTGAGCCTGTCAAAGTGCATCCGCTCAATCACAAATCCATCAACACCACCGCCGACCTGAAGGCCAAAGATCCGGAGCTTTATACTTTCCTGGATAGGCTGGTGGCACGGCAGCGGGCCTACCTGGCAGGCAACGAGCAGGCAATGGCCAGCAACTGGGCACAGGTATACCTGAACCTGGCCACGCAGGCACAACATCAGGATGAGCTTCAGAAAGCAGGTTTATACTTAGACAGTGCCCTGGTGTGGGATAAAAACTACCAGCCGGCCCTGCTGGCCTACGCCGGCGTGGCACAACGGCAGAAAAAGTATAAGGAGGCGCAGGCATGGCTGGAGCAGGCCAAAACCATCAACCGAAATTATGCGCCTGTTTACCTGGCGGAGGCCGAGTTGCAGGAAACCATGAAGCGCAGCGGCAAACTGAATGCCCACGATGCCCTCATGAGCCAGATGGAGCTTTATAAAAAAGCCGCCACCCTGGAGGATGACCTGCTGATGCAGGCGCAGGTGAATGAACTGTTCCGGGCGTTTTTTGTGGACTATGGCATGGTGCCGGAGGCCATTGCCGTAGCCCAGGCTTATGTTGAGAATGCACCCACCGTCTCCACCTACCTCCGCGACCAGCGGGATGAGGCACTGGCCTATGCCAGCTGGCTGAAGGGCACCACAAGTATAAACCAGGAGGCTGTGCGGGAGTTGCAGCGGCTGGTATCCTTAAAACCACAGCAGTACACGCTGCGCAGGCAGTATGCCGAAGTGCTGGCCACCCAGGGCAAGTATGAAAAAGCCATCCAAACGCTGGAGGAGGCCCAGCGCATTCTGTCGGCCGCCGGCACCCCGCGCCCGGATTATATGACCATGATTGCTGATTACCACCTGCAGCTGCAAAATAAAGCAGCGGCCCGCGCCGCCGCTCAACCGTTGCTGGGTGGCAAGGTGAAAGTGCAGGGACAGGATCGCCTTCTGCTGGTTCCGGTGCTGGCGGAGCTGGGGGAGAAGAATAAGGCCAAAGCCCTCCTGAAAGAACTCCCGAAGCCGGAGACAGTAGTGGAAAAAGCCCGGCACCTGTCGGCGAAGGGAAGAATGCTGGAAGCGCAGGGAAAAATTGGCGGCGCCGTTCGAATTTACGAAGCCTCCCTGTTGTTGTACCCTTACCAACTGGAGGTGCGGCAGCGCCTGGTGCGCCTGCTGCGGCAGAAAGGCCGCGACGAGGATGCCGACAACGTGGCACAGGCCGGTGAGCAACTGGCGCATTCCTAAGTATAAACACAATCAAATTTCATAATCTAACCAACACACTTTTACATGAACAAAACTTTACTCAAACAACTTAGTGTATTTCTGTTGATGCTGCTGGCTGTGGCCTGCCGCCAATCTCCGGCGGGGCAGGAGGGAGCCCTGGCCGTGGTAAACCCTGTTGACAACAACGCCCAGCCAACCGTAGTGTACCTGGTGCGCCATGCTGAAAAGGATATTTCTGACCCAGGTAACCAGGATCCAGATCTTACCACGGAAGGTGTGGCCCGTGCAGAAGCGCTGCGCACGCTATTGGAGCAGCAGCAGGTAGACGCCCTGTTTGCCACTAAGTATATCCGCACAAAAAACACCCTGAAGCCGCTGGCAGAGGACCGGAAGCTGGAGGTACAACAGTACGAGGCACATGATTTTATGGGACTTAAAGAACGTATTCTGCAAAACCACCAGGGGCAGACGGTGGTGGTGTCGGGACACTCTAATACGCTGCTGCCGATTGTGGAGGCCTTGGGGGCTGAGCGGCCTTTGCCCGATATTTCGGAGCAGGAATACGATTACCTTTTCAAGGTGACGCTTGCCCCGGATGGTACCGCTACCGTAGAGACAGACCACTTCGGAAACACGGCTAAGTAACCCACTTTATACTTTGCCGAAAGCCCCTGCAGCCTGAGTTGCAGGGGCTTTTGTATTTAACGGAACACCTGTGGCGGTTGCCTCCGTAGTAAGAGCATGCGCAAATTAACTATAAAAGTAAAGGAAGGACAGGGGCAGGAAATTAAAGCGATAGCCGAGGAGCACGAGGGCAAGAACCTGATCGTGCAGCAGGCGGAGGAGGGGGAGGTCGTGACCGTGCACCTGAGCAACCAACGTGTAAGCAAGTTTATCTCGGACCTCAGCAAGTATGAGAAGGCGGAGATCACACTTGTTCCACGTGGGGTTATAGCGTTGTATCCGCCCCAGGATGATGCCCCGGACCAGGTTACAGATGTAACTTACCGCAGCCCGATCGAGATATTTCTGGGCGGCCTGCAGAGCGTGGGTTCCAAAGTCGGGCTGCTCTCCTATGCTGTGGTGGGAGGGATGCTGGTTTGGGTGGGCCTTTACACCAATACCAGTTACCTGCTGGTGGCAGCCATGCTGGTGTCGCCGTTTGCCGGGCCCGCCATGAACGCCGCGCTCGGTGCCGCCGCCGGAAAAGGTGGCTTGCTGAAACAGAGCCTGCTACGTTATTTTATGGCTATTGGCGCATCCATACTTATCACTTTTATACTTTCTTTCCTGATTGGGCAGGACCACGCCACCCCGATGATGGTGAGCGTAAGCCAGATCTCGCAGGTAACGATCCTGCTGCCGCTGGCGGCTGGTGTGGCGGGCGGTATTAACCTGGTGCAGTCGGAGCGGGATAGCCTGGTGGCTGGCGCAGCAGTAGGCATGCTGGTGGCGGCCTCGCTCTCTCCTCCTACCGGCCTGATCGGGATGGCCCTGAACTTCGGCAACTGGCAGTTGGTGCGCAGTGGTGTGTTTCTGCTTCTCTTTCAGCTGGTAGTCATCCAGCTTACGGCGGCCTTGGTGTTCCGGTACATGGGCAAGGTTACGGTAAAAGGCGTTCGTTTTGCGGATGGCAGGGAGTCTGTGTTCCGGCTTTCCCTACTGGCCTCGGGCTTAATAATTGTGGGAATGCTCTACTGGCAGTTCTCCAGGCAGCCTGCACTGCAAAAGGGCAGCCTGAACACGCAGATCACAGAGGTGATGCGCGATGAATTGAACAAAATGAAGGACATTGAAACGATAGAGGTCAGCGCCCGGTTTACGCGCGGCACATTGCCAAACCTGAACCCCGTGATATGTGAACTGTACCTCTACAACCGTAACAAAGCCCTATCAGATCAAGAGGTGAAAGCGTTGGTGCAGGATGTGCTCTACAAGCGCATCAAGTCGGAGAAATGGAATGCAGACCCCATGTTTGACATCACGGTGCTAATGTATCCGGGGGAGGGGAAATAGGAGAAAATACTATTGCGCTACTACCTGCGTGCCCGCCAATCGGTCATGAAAAGTACGGCGGTTGCTGTAGTCGGAGCCGACCAGGAAGCGGAGTGCAATAAGTACGGCAGACACCGGCCGGGCAAAAAAGCGTACAGAAGCAGCCTTAAAACCAATACGTCCGCCTTTCGGCCCTATCACCCGGAGGTTCATGAGGTACTTCCCCAAGGTGCCCTGGCAGGGGCAGGTTTCGGTTCCGGCAAAGTATAGCCAGCCCAGCAACAGGTGCAGGAGTCGCTCCGGCTTCATAAAAAATGCATCGTCGTTGCTGCTAAAGGTAAAGTAGTCTGCTATACCGATCAAGGTGAGCAGCAGCAGGACATCCAGCGAGAAGGCAAGCAGCCGGGCGCCAAGGTCTGCCAGTTCTATTTTGTCTTTGCTTTGGGTATAGGTAGTGTGCATTTAGTAGGTTTAAAAGGGTGCGCACTTTTTTATACTAGCAGATGATGTGTTATGGTTACGGCGAGGTGAGGAGAATTTATACTTTTTTGTTAAGCTTGAGCTGTTTTCGGGTTTATAGCCAGTGTGTTAAGGTAGTATGGGATGATAAGATTATAATTTGTGTCTAACGATACAACCGTAGGTTGAAACGCGGGTAATGCATAAACTGTAGTAAAGCGCAGATATCCGTCGCTACTTTAGCAGAAAGCTGTAAGTATAACGGTAAGCAGCAAGCCTTACATTTCTCTGTTTCCGGGGTGCTGCAGCACCAGGGTATCGGCCAGTTTATCATGCAGCGCCTGGCGTCGCTCTGTAAAGGCAGCCATCAGGTAGCCTATCAGCAGGATAAGCCCCGACAGCATTTTGCCAAAGTAACGGCCAGTAGCACGGGCAAAAGAGATGCGGTAGCCATTCGTATCCGTCACGAAGATGCCGAAAATCTGCTTGCCAAAAGTGGCTTGTCTGGCCGAACTCTCGAAGCCGGCATAGTATAGCCAACCTATAAAAGCCGCAATTCCCTGTATCTTAAGGCGGCCCTCAATATCGGTTATGTCGGGAATCGTGTTCATGCCGATGAAAGGAAGTATGAACAGGTTCATGAAAAAAGAGATGATCATGGCATCTATAAAAATAGCCGCCATACGTTTCCAGAAGCTGGCATATTCAAGTGCGACCGGGTTTTTCTCTTCTTCGTTGTGATAAAGTTGCATGTGTAAAGTAGTATTGGCAGCGATGATACAACATCCGGGGCACACCTGCAACAAAAAAAGCTGCCCGCGTGGGCAGGCAGCTTCATGAGTATAGTTTCTTTGATAATGATTTTAGGAAGTGGCAGGCGGCGTATAGCGCTCAACTTTGTTCTTAACAGGGTGCTGGGTCCTCAGGTACTTGTATATTGCCCGCAGGTCCTCTTCTTTCATGCCGGAGTACATTTTCCAAGGCATCAGTGTCTGCATCTGGCCCGGCGCCAACTGTTTATTGGCAAAATCAGTATCCTGGTACATCTTAAAGCGCAACAAGAATGCTTCTTCTGTCCAGGAGCCGATACCTGTTTCATTATCCGGCGTGATGTTGGCAGCGCGTAGTATGGCTCCGTCTGGGAATTTAAAGTCCATGCCTCCCGAGAATTTCCCCAACTCCTCCTCTTTAGGAGAGTGGCAGTCGCCACAGCCGGCAATCGTTACCAGGTACTTTCCACGCGATAATTCGTTGTCCAGCACAGCCTTATCAGTGGCGGGATGTATCTGGTTAGACGGCATCGTGCGCAGGATCAGGTTGAACGGAAAGTCCGGTTCAGACTTTGGTACCTCGTTTTTGATAGGGTCCAGTGTGCGGATGTACGCGATGATGGCGTGTGCATCCTCGTTTGTCAGTTGGCTGTAAGCTCCGTACGGCATCATCGGGAAAAGCGGTTCGCCGTCTTTGCTAACTCCTTTGGTCATAGCGCGGTATACTTCGCCGTCTGTCCAGGTGCCTATGCCGGTTTCTCTGTCAGGGGTGATGTTCCTGGCGTAGAAGGTGCCGGGGAAGCCCATGTTGTGGTCAAATTTGTCACCGCCCTTGCCAAAGGTGCCCGGAACGGGAGGCGCTGAGAGTCGTGAGAAGTCGCGGGTGGAGTGGCAGTCGATACAAACAGTGACATGGTTGGCCAGGTAGCGGCCACGTTCAATCTGCTCCGAAGTTTTCTTCACGGTTAGGTTTGGGGCGGCATCCACGTTCGGGAGAGCGTACTGCAGGTAAATAACAACCGCAGCTAAGGCTACAAGGGCGAAAACCACCACGTAACCAACTACTTTCAAGGCTTTTTTCATAGTTTTAAGTATTGTGCTTAGTTTATGTAGGCTTGGAATAGTTAAATGCAAGATGTAATATTTATAAAAATTAGCCATATAGTCAAATTTTATATTTGCTGTGAAAGCTCTTTTTAGTATAAATACCAAAGCGACATGCCAGCAGAAACAAAAAAGCCGCAGACGTATGATCTGCGGCTTCTACATAGCTGTTGTTGGTGGCTTCTTAACCATCAGGTTGAGTTTATACTTGAAGTATAAACTCTCAGAAAATTTTTAAAAGTATAGTTTTGTTTTCGGCGGTGTGGTTTTCGGTTAAGAAATTAAAGTGCTTTTAGGCAGTATAAAGTTGATAGGGAAGTCCTCGTTCAAACTACTCGGCGAAAAACAATGCCTTAAGGGCCGAAACAATAAAGTTAACGCCGATGGAAAGCACGATAAAGCCCATAATCCGTGATAAGGCTGCCAATCCGGATTTGCCCATGAAGCGCGTTAATTGGAAGGACGACCGCAGGATGAGGTAGGAAACGGCCGCAAGCAGAATAATACCCACCAGGATCATCACCATATCAAAATAGGAAAGCGAGGTGGTAAACAAGCCTATACTTACGGCGATGGCACCCGGGCCGGAGAGCATCGGCATAGCCAGCGGCGTGAAGGAGATGTCCTCTTTCTGCTGCCCTTCCTCCACCACATCGGGAGATATCTTCTTTTTGCTGCCCCCCGGAGACAGCAGTTCGAAACCAGCACGCATGATCATCAGGCCGCCTGCAATGCGCAGGTCATGAATGCGAATACCGAAGAAGTTGAGCACGTACTGGCCAGCCAGAAAGAAAATAGCCAGGATGCCCACCATGTACAGGCATGCTTTTAAGGCCTGCTGGTTTCTTTGGCTAGGCGTGTCGTCCTGCGTTAGGGTGAGGAACACGGGCATGGCGCCAAAAGGGTTTACGACTGAAAAGAGGGCAGAAAACGTGGCAAGTATGATTTCCATGTATAGGGGATGGACTCGGGTTTGGTATAGCTTTAAATATAGGTGTTAAATAATGTATCTGCAACGTAAAAATTGCGCGGGCGGTGGTAAAACCATCTTTTTCGGTGCTGTTTTTTTGGCCGGATGTAGCCTGTGCCATACCGTTGCACAATAAAAGACGCAGAACTTAAGCCTTTTGTCTTTCGTCTCCGTTCATAATCCTTATTTTTGAGGATAGATCAACCAAACCGTTACAATACATGAAAGGAGAAGTAAAGCTAGGCATACTTGGCGGCGGACAGCTGGGCCGCATGCTGATGCAGGCCGGGCTCGATTTTAACCTCTATACCCTGGTGTTGGACCCTGATGAGAACGCACCCTGCAAAGACATCTGCAACGAGTTTTACGTGGGCAGCTTCCGCGATTTCGACACCGTGTATGAGTTCGGCCAAAACTGCGACATCCTGACCATCGAGATAGAGCACGTGAACGCCGATGCGCTGGAGAAGCTGGAGCAGGAGGGCGTAAAAGTATACCCGGATGCTAAAACCGTGCGCACCATTCAGGACAAGGGGCTGCAGAAAGAGTTTTACAGCCAGCACAGCATCCCTACCTCCGATTTTATACTTCTGAAGGATAAGGGAGAGCTGGAGCAGCGCGCGGATTTCCTGCCGGCGTTCCAGAAGCTGCGCCGCGAGGGCTACGATGGCCGCGGCGTTACCCGCCTGACGGGCGAGGCCGATTTCGGGAAAGCGTTTGAGGAGCCCTCGGTGCTGGAGAAGCTGGTGGACTTTGAGAAGGAGATCTCCGTGATCGTGGCCCGAAACGAGAGCGGCGAGGTGACGGCATTCCCGGTGGTGGAGCTGAGCTTCCACCCCGAGCACAACCTGGTGGACTCGCTCTTTGCGCCAGCCAACGTGCCATATAAGTTGCAGCGTCATGCCATCGAGATCGCTACCCGCGTGATTGAGGCTTTTGAGATGGTAGGCATACTTGCCGTGGAGATGTTCCTGACCAAAGACGGGCAGATACTGGTGAACGAGGTGGCCCCGCGCCCGCACAACTCCGGGCACCACACCATCAAGGCCAACTATACTTCGCAGTATGAGCAGCACCTGCGCGCCATCCTGAACCTGCCGCTGGGTTCTACGGAGATCCAGAGCGCCGCCGTGATGCTGAACCTGCTCGGCGAGCCGGGTTATGACGGCGAGGCTAAGTATGAAGGGCTGCAGGAGGCGCTGGCGGTGCCAGGCGTGTACATCCACCTGTACGGTAAGAAGTATACCCGACCTGCCCGCAAGATGGGGCATATCACGGTGCTGGGCCAAAGTATAGAAGAGGCGCAGCAACGGGCTGCGTCAGTAAAAGATGTAATCAAAGTAAAAGCATAAGTATGGCTGAAGAAACTAAAAATACACAACCTCAGGTAGGCATCATCATGGGCAGCCAGTCTGACCTGAAGGTAATGGATGCCGCCGCTGAGATCTTGGAAACGCTGGGAGTGCCTTACGAACTGACCATCGTATCGGCGCACCGCACGCCGCACCGCATGTTCGAGTATGCCGAGAATGCCCGCAAGCGCAGCCTGAAGGTGATCATCGCCGGGGCCGGTGGCGCGGCGCACCTGCCGGGCATGGTCGCTTCCATCACCACGCTGCCTGTTATTGGCGTGCCGGTAAAATCCTCCAACTCCATTGATGGCTGGGACTCCGTGCTGTCGATCCTGCAGATGCCGGGCGGCATACCAGTAGCCACCGTAGCCCTGGATGGAGCCCTGAACGCCGGTATACTTGCCGCCGAGATTATCGGTACCAACAATCCCGCTGTGGCCGATAAACTGGAGAAGTATAAGAACAGCCTGAAGGACAAGGTGATGCGCTCGGTGGAGGAGCTGAAGAGAGGGGATCGGGATTTGGATTAGGCGACACTCTAAAGCTTATAGCCATGGCAGAGGTAGTTTTAATACTTTTGCCATGGCTTATCTTTTAATCAGTGTAATATGAGGTTAGGATACACCTAATTTTAGCTTCTTTTTCTGGTGTTGGGGGGATCTCTCTGTTTGAGCCGGGAGCTCCTTTTGTTGAAATCGTAAAATTTCCAGAAAGTTTCTCAACATGTTAAAGCACCTCCTGTAGCTAAGTAGCCTTGCCTCCGATGCCATTAGTTTCAGCCTGTTAACCTTGTCTGCTTCTGAGCCTTTTCGTAAAAGGAGCAGGTTGAGATAGAGTGGCATAATTTGCCTTAGCGTGAAAAGAAACAGCCGCATGAGTCTTAAGCTAAACGATAATGTGTTTCTGCTGCCAAAGTTTATTAGTATGCTGTAGGGTATCAATACATCGAAACACTGGGCTCTTTCTTTAAAGAAACGGGTATAATAGCTCCATGTGATTCTTGCTTTTGGCATAAAGTGCTTAAATCTTAGCCTGTCATCATACCAAATATCGAAATTTGCTAGTGCAATCGCGTAACAAAGTTCTGAATCGCCACCAGAGCTTAAGCTGTTAGCGTTTCGATCCGTTAAAAAGGGTTTATAACCTGCCTTAAACAACCTCAAGAAGGCAGACCTTCTTAAAATTGAACCAGCTCCGTAAACTATATTGCGCTTTACTTTACCGGATCTAGTTTCCTGTGGTCCGTTGCCAAACATTGGAAGTGTTTGTGCCCAACTGGGGGGAGGAACTTCGTACACAAGTTCTCCATGCCCGCCCAATACGCCGATGTTTGGGTGCTGAAGCATGAGATGGTAAGCAGTATCTACATATTCTGTGTTTAACCAATTATCATCATCGCAAAACAATACGTACTCATAGTTTGCCTCTTCTATAGCCATCTCTCGTGCAAATGTGAGTCCCTGTCTGGGTTGGTACAGCACTGAGAACGGAACAGTGTTACGATACTTGTGCCACTCCTGCCTCGCAATCTGTGAAGTATCATCCGTTGAAGCATTATCTATCACAATGACCTCCCAGGGTATATTAGATTCTACCCGCTGCTGCGTAATATGCCGAATCGTTTCGGGTAAGAGCGCAGCTCCATTAAAAGTACATATGACCACTGTTACACCTGGCTTCATGCTGTATTCTAAATTAGTAAGGTTATTCTGCCAGAAGAAGGACTAGCTTTTCTGAATAGTCTGTTTTCAGTTTAAGTATGGTTTCAGGTTTACGGCGGAGAATTTGTGCGGCGGTTGACTTCGCGTGAACCTGTAGGCGCTGTTTTTAAAATTTAGATATAGGTTACCATCCTACACTAAATTACTAAATCATGTTTCCATCAGCCTGTTTCCAGTGGAAGTCAGTAATGGTTTTGTGTTATACGATTGTTCTTGTAAAAAATACAAAAAAATAATTATTTAGTTACGGATTTTAAGTGTGTATACTAGGCGGCCAGCTGTAACATATATTAGCAGAAAAATCGCTTTGTGTAGAGGGAGCTTCTTCAGAAAATAGCTTAAGGTCTTTTTCCATTTTAGTTTTGCCGCATGTATAATCGCACTTCTATCCCTGTTCACATTTTCCTTGGCAATTATATGATTTGTGAGTAGCTGCAACTTAGCCATACAGTCGGCAATGCTCCTAACGTTCTGCTCTGCTAAAAGTGGGGCATAGTTAAAGCGAAAGCATTCTAGGTAGCTATCGGGCAAAGTATAGTCATCGCCTGCAAAATATCGGAGATTATTCAGTATCTGCGTTAACTCTGTTTGGTTGTATTCCTCTTTCTTTACCTGGTTAGAGGTGCTTTTGCTAGAAAGCCGGTAGTCAAGCAGAACCTCGGGCAGCACGTGTAACTTGTTCTTTCTGGAGAGGCGGCACCACAACTCATAGTCTTCTGCGTAAGGCAGTATATACATCCCTGCCTCCATCACAGTCTCTTTTCGGAACATTACAGTAGGATGGTAAATGGAGCAGAAAAAAGTAAGGTTATAGTAGGTACACTCCCCAGGCAGATCATCTTTCCAAAGGAATCTGCCAGCTTCAGAAATAGTGGCTGTACGAGCACCTACCAGTGAGCAGTCCGGGTACTGCTGCAGGTACGTGTATTGCCTTAGTAGGCGATTTGGGTAGCTGATGTCATCGGCATCCATCCGGGCTATATAAGAGGCAGAAGCTAAGTATATACCTTTGTTCAGGGTTGCTGCAATACCCATGTTCTGCTGATTCTGCACAAATCGGATGCGACTGTCTGTATAGGAATGTATGATCTCAGCGCTTTTATCTGTAGACCCGTCGTCAACAATGAGAAACTCAAAATCTGAGAGGCTCTGGCACAAGATGCTTTCTATAGCTTCTGCTATATATTTTTCAGCATTATAAACCGGCATTAAAACAGTAACCTTGCTCATACCCATACTGCTTTTTTTACAAATTGCTTTACACTTGCAGGAACTACACTGCGCATCATCCGCTTGGCTTTTTGGGGAACTGCCCTGGTCATAAAATAAAGAAGCGGGAAACGGTAAGGCATAAGTGCTGCACCAAGTAACTTCTCCACCTGTGTGTACTTTACTTTTTGAGACTGCAGGTGTGTCTCCAGCCACTCCAGAAAAGCTTTGCGTTCGCTGTGGTAGTTACCAGTTTGGTGAGAAGTATGCACCAGTGACTCTGGGCGCTGACGGTAGCGGTTATTAGCTGTGGAGGAGATGTAGATGGGATCGTTCAAGTACAGTTTTATTAGCAGTGCCTGATCGTCGTACATGCCTTTGAAAGAGTCATCAAAGCCTCCGTGCCTTAAAACAGCCTCCCTTTTAACCAACATACCGCATATACAAGGGGCCGCACCTCTACCTAGAGGGTATAGGTCAAGCAGGAGCTGGGGCGGTGTAAATAGCTTGTTTTGTTGTGTACCTACCTGTGTGAGCACATTTTGTTTACCAACCCTAGTCCAATTGTGCCAATACTCTGTGGCCTCGCATACCATGGTTGCATGATGCGCTTGCAGTACCTTTAGCTGATGCTTTAGATAAACAGGTAGCCAGACATCATCCGCGTCCAGAAAGGCTATATATTCCCCGGTGGCCCGCTCTATGGCTACGTTTCGGCTGTAGCTTGCTCCCTTATTTTGATGCCCTTCATGATCGGTATAGAAGATTTTAGAAGGATATCTTTTTGCGTAAAGCTTCGCAATGCTGGTACTGTTGTCTGTTGAGCCATCATCAATCAGCAGGAGTTCCCAGTTATCATGCTCCTGCTGTAACACGCTAAGAATAGTTTCCTCGATGTAGTTCTCCACATTGAGGAAACAGGTAACAATGGAAATTTTGGGGGCAGGGCTGATACGCATGAGTCACTTAGCTATATTAAACCAGTAGTTTAGTTTTTTACTGAATTCTTTGGCAGCCCAATTCTGAACCTGAAACCGACCGAGCCTGTACCGGTGACTATTCTTTCGTATAAGTTTGGCCTCCGTCGTAAAGGCTGCCTCAAGGCTCAGGCTTTCGGCTATAGCTACTGAGTCTTCATTGTGGTCACCGTAGGGGTAAGCCAGAATAGTTACCCTTGTGTTTAGTGTCTGCTCCAGAAACTGCTTATTCCCTTCCATCTCCTTTTGCTGCACATAGGCGGTATGGCTGGCTAGGGCAGGATGAGTAGAAGTATGTATGCCTACACTCAAGAGTCCGGAGCTTGTCATGTCCTTCAACTGGTCAAGCGTCATGCATTTGTACTCTGTGCGTACGTCAGGCCTTACACCCGCCCACTCTTTTAGCTGCTGAAGCAGGTGCTGTTGCTGCAGGTACAGCAGGGGCTTGAGCAAAGTGTACAGCTTCAGGTATAAACTGCTTCTCAGGCTTACTGGTGGTGTAGAGGCTTTCCAGTGGCTGTGGCGCTGCTGTAGCTCAGGGTTTAGTACGGATTCCTGCTCCAGGTTAAACTCCAGTTGGTGCCCGGCAACCTGCAGGGCAAGCTGTTGCGGGAGCTGCTCTGTGAACAACAGCAGGCGCTCCAGTTCATCCCACCAGAACTCCTTTACTTGGTTTATATGTGCCGAAGAGATAAAGAAGGTAGCTGGCAGCTCATACTTCTCCAGCAGGGGTTTGGCAATCTGGTAATTATCGGCATACCCATCGTCGAAAGTAATGGCCACGCCTTGATTCGGAACAGAGCCGTTACGGAGCGAGGCTGTAAGCTGCTGCAGGGGTATAACGCTGTAATGCTTCCGGAGCACCTGCAGGTGCTGCTCAAACCTATCCGGGGCTACGGCAATATCCCATACATCCGATGCCGGCGTAGCCACACGGTGGTACATGAGCACCATGGCCCTGTGCGCAAATAAGTTACGAAGACGGTAAAGGATGCGGCTTTTCAAGTTCAATGGTGTTTAACAGCTTTAACCGTGATTATTACCTGGTAATGCGGGTCCTGGAAGTCAAGCTGCGGCTTGGGTACCTCACCAAGGCCCATGCCATACAGAAACGCTGTGGCGGTATACACGTTCCCGAAGGTGCGCACCTCTACCTCTGCATCCAGAAAATTTTCTGTAAATAGCCGAGACAAAGATTTATCTGTAAACGACCAATACCATGTGTCTTTCCATATACCCTGGTCTATAGGCGTGATACCCGGTGAGGTAAGTAAAAGCGTACCCCCAGGTTTTAAAATGCGGTGGCAGGTTTGTAAGGCACCTTTAAAGTCATAGATCAGGTGCAGTGTCTGCGTCAGAACGATGCAGTCAAAGTGGTTGCTAGGGATGTGTGGCGCATGGCTCAGGTCACCAACATAGGTAGCTTTGGGGTTGCTATCGTCTATATGCAGTATATCACTTTTGGATACCTTGCTGCCGCCATATTGCATGGTGTACTCATTGTCGCCTATTTCCAATGTATTGCCTTTTATGTGCGGAGCCTCTTTCTGCAGGAAGTTCTCGATGTAGTAGCGGTCCACAGGGCCACCACGGTCATACCCAAAGCGTTTGCTGAAAGGGGTCTGCCGCAAAAAATCCCCGACATCAACCTTGCCAACAGGAGGAACAAACCGCTTGTAAAGACCGCTCTTGTGTAGCCAGCGCAGGCCAACGGAGGGAGTATGTTGCTTAATGAATGATTTCATAATGATAACAATTGAGCAATTACGTATTTTACATATAGCTGAGGCCTGTGTCTGAGCAGCATGTACAAATCTTGTCTGGTTGTGGGCAACTGCTTGCGCCGTAGTTTTTTATATATCTTTTTGCAGTAATAATCTGTCCAGGATTTAAAGCCTATTGGGTAAGCCTGTTTCTCTGTTTCGGTGGCAAGGTTTTGTTTATGCCGGCTTAGCACCTCCAGCGCACTTTTCAGCATGCCAGGTATGTTAGTAGACATGTTGTAGCTGTGGATGCGGTAGGCTGCTATTTTATCAATGTGGTGATAGACCGGATACTTTCTGGTAACCTTCAGGTACAGGTCATAGTCTTCACATGACTTTAGGGTAGTATCAAACAGAAACTCCTGAAATACTTCCCTTCTGAAAAGAACAGTGGCTATCATGCAGATGTAGTTGCCCTGAAGCAGACGGCAGTAATAGTCTGAATTTACCACATTGCCGCCCCCTACTACCTCATTCTCATTGATGTACACATAGTTGTAGAATCCCGAGACAAAGGCCAGCTCTTTGTTTTGCTGCAGGTGCTTTATATTTGTTTCAATACCTTTAGGGTACAACCAGTCATCAGCATCCAGAAAAAGCAGGTAATCGCCGGTGCTGTGTTTTATACCTGTGTTTCTGGCGGCAGAAAGGCCCTGGTTCTGCTGCCATACATATCTGACTTGCAGGTAGCGTGCAGCCACGGCCTTGGTTTCATCTGTAGAGCCATCATCTACCACAACAATTTCTGTGTTGGCATGGGTTTGCCGCAGTACACTTTCTATTGCTTTCGGCAGAAAGTGCGCGTGGTTATAGCAAGGTATAATCACCGTAACCAAAGGCTCTTCTTGTTGTAAAACAGATGTCATATAAACTGATACGCTTGCTGTTTCTCTTGCTTAATGTTACTTCTGCGGCTCGCTATACTACTCCTGCAGTGCCATTTTAGACTGCTTTAGAGCAAAGGGTAACTTTGGTCTAACAGCGCCGCTCCACTTGCCATACCACTGTATGTTTTCCCGGTAGTCTTCCAGTTCAAATGAGAGGCACTCTTCATAATGGTATAAAACAACCGACGTATCTCTTAGTATAATGAGGGAGATGTAGTAGGAACCATCGTTCAGGAAGTTGCCGGGTATGGTGCATTCTCCTTCTACTATACCCTTATCGCAGGTGGTAGCCGGGGCCGGTACATCAAAAATGCAGTCGCCACCATAGGTAAACAGGTGCAGGCCTGCGCTTAAAAGTACATCGTCTGACATGTTCCAGAACTGGAACCGTACCGTTAATGCCGCTCTTATGTCCAGTGGCTCATCGGGGTTTGCTGTTTGTGGAATGAGTTCTACTGACTTTAACCGCACCAAATCATTTCCAGGAGCCTCGTCAGGAGTAGCCCACTGCTGCTTTAGCTTTAACTGCTGCACGCCCGATAAATAGCTGTTCACGACATGGGAAACAGGGCCCGATGCCATCATCTTGCCCTGGTTTAGCCAAAGCGCCTTGTCGCACAGGTTTTTTACAGCCTGCATGCTGTGGCTTACAAAGAGAATCGTGCGACCGTCTGCCCTTGATACTTCACGCATCTTACCAAGGCACTTCTTTTGGAAGTCGGCGTCCCCTACGGCCAGAACTTCGTCAACTATCAATATGTCAGGCTCCAAATGGGCAGCCACGGCAAAGGCCAAACGCACATACATGCCAGAAGAGTAGCGCTTTACAGGTGTGTCTATAAACTTTTCTACACCCGAGAAGGCCACAATCTCATCAAACTTTTTCTGTATCTCGTTTTTGCTCATACCCAAGATGTAGCCGCTAATGTAAATGTTCTCTCTGCCTGAAAGTTCCTGGTGAAAACCGGTGCCAACTTCAAGCAGGCTACTGACTTTACCTTTTCCTCGTACCAGGCCATTGGTTGGGCGTACAATCCGGGAGATGATTTTGAGCAAAGTTGATTTTCCGGAGCCGTTGCTGCCAATAATGCCAAGGGCTTCGCCTTGCTTTACTTGAAAGCTTATATTCTGAAGCGCCCACAGAAATTGCCTTTGTGCCGCAGCGTTGGTGTCCTTGCCACTAAAGAAAAGGTCGTTCTTTTTTAGAACTGATGTTGTCCACCACCGTTGCAGATCCTGACGCAGTGAACCCGTACCGATGCTGCCCAGGCGGTAGATTTTGCTAAGCTCTTCTACTTCTATTACTACATCAGACATAATTCTCGTGATTTATACTACATCTATCAATTTATCTCCTTGCTTATTAAAAGTAAGCAAGGCAGCCAGCGCAACGATTATAGCAAACAGAAGGCTATAAATAAGGTTAGCAGGTGTAACGACACCTTCGCCCAACAAGCCTAGCCTGAATAACTCAAACAGCGGGGTGAGGGGGTTTAAGGTCACAATCCAATGCAAGTTATCAGGTACAGAGGCTAACGGATATATAACCGGTGTCAGGAACATGAATAAGCGTATGCCTAAGTTGATCAGGCTAACCATATCACGGTATTTAGCCGTGAGCACGGAAAAGAGCAGCCCCAGGCTAAACCCAATGACACCTACCAATACAATAGCGATAGGAAAACCTACCACCCAGAGACTGAAAGAGGGGCGGTAACCCTGAAAAATTCCATAATAGCCGATGAGAAGGAGCAGTAGGGCAAATTGAATGAGAAACTGCAAAAAGTGTGAAGAGGTGACAGCGGCAGGCATGACAATACGCGGAAAGTAGACTTTGCTGAAAAGGCGCGCGTTCTCGCGAAACGTATTAGAGGTACCTGTAAAACTGTCGCTAAAGAGGTTCCAGAGCACTATACCTGAGAAGTAGAAAAGTACTTTAGGAGTTTCTCCTGTCGAGATACCCACTAATTTACCGAATACTAACACATAGGTAATTAGGGTAAGAATGGGCAGTAAAAGTATCCAGAGAGGGCCAAGTATGGTCTGTTGATACTTTAGGAGGAAATCCCTTCTGACAAGGCTGCTCAGTAGGTATCGGTAAGACCAAAGTTCAGGCAGGCTCCAGTCCCAATAACTTGTTTTGGCGCTTATTTCCCAGTCCCACACTTTTTTACCTGCTGCCATAGTGCCTTTATCAAAGGTGAAGAATAAAGTGATATTGAAAATTACGGTCGCGGAAGCTCCTGTAGACTCAAGAGCGAGTAATGTTTAATTGTTACGTGAAAAAGAAAATTTTGGATTATTTAATTGATAGTATTCTTGTCTATTTTATTGCAGTTATACCTAACTGCTCCTGTAAATTTTATGTGCAGAATTTATGTAGCCCTTGAGTGACATAAGACCTTCTAAAACATAAAAATCCCCTGCCGGAACCCGGCAGGGGATTTTTATATAGTTTGAGTTTTAGATGCTTACTTGTTGCCGTCTACCTCTTCGTAGTCCACATCGGTAACGCCGCCGTCGTTGGCTGCGCCTTGCGGTCCGCCCGCCTGGCCGTTGCCACCACCTTCAGCGCCTGGGGCGCCCTGGCCTTGCGTAGCAGCGTACATCTCCTGAGAGGCGGCGCTCCACGCGTTGTTCAGATTTTCGGTGGCAGTGTCGATGCCTGCGATGTCCTTAGACTCGTGGGCTTTCTTTAGTTCTGCCAGTGCGTTCTCAATGTTAGACTTGTTGCCTGCAGAAAGCTTGTCGCCATACTCCTTCAGCTGCTTCTCAGTCTGGAAGATCATAGAGTCGGCTGTATTCAGCTTCTCGATCTCTTCCTTGGCCTTCTTGTCAGCTTCGGCGTTGGCCTCTGCCTCCTTGCGCATTTTCTCGATCTCCTGCTCGCTCAGACCGGAAGAAGCCTCAATACGGATCTTCTGCTCTTTGCCAGTAGCCTTATCCTTAGCTGTTACGTGCAGGATACCGTTGGCGTCGATATCGAAGATCACCTCGATCTGCGGCACACCACGCGGTGCTGGCGGAATGTCAGACAGGTGGAAGCGGCCGATGGTACGGTTGTCCTTAGCCATTGGGCGCTCACCCTGCAACACGTGGATCTCCACAGAAGGCTGGTTATCCGAAGCGGTTGAGAAAGTCTCAGACTTCTTCGTAGGGATAGTTGTGTTCGACTCGATCAGTTTGGTGAACACGCCACCCATCGTCTCGATACCCAGTGAAAGTGGGGTTACGTCCAGCAGAAGCACGTCTTTTACTTCACCTGTTAGTACACCACCCTGGATAGCGGCACCGATGGCAACTACCTCATCCGGGTTCACGCCTTTAGAAGGCTTCTTGCCGAAGAACTTTTCTACTTCTTCCTGCACTTTCGGGATACGGGTTGAACCACCCACCAGGATCACCTCGTCGATGTCTGAAGTAGAAAGGCCTGCATCCTGAAGCGCTTTCTTGCATGGCTCCATAGAGCGGCGGATCAGGTCGTCAGACAGCTGCTCGAACTTAGCGCGCGTCAGTTTGCGCACCAGGTGCTTCGGCACACCGTCTACCGGCATAATGTATGGCAGGTTGATCTCTGTCTCCTGAGAAGAAGAAAGCTCAATTTTCGCTTTCTCAGCGGCTTCCTTCAGACGCTGCAAGGCCATTGGGTCCTTACGCAGGTCCAGGCCTTCGTCTTTCTTAAACTCCTCGGCCAGCCAGTTAATGATCACGGCGTCAAAGTCGTCACCACCCAGGTGCGTGTCACCGTTTGTAGAAAGCACCTCGAATACACCGTCACCCAATTCAAGGATCGAGATATCGAATGTACCACCACCCAGGTCGAACACGGCGATTTTCTGGTCTACGCTTTTCTTATCCAAACCGTAGGCAAGTGCGGCTGCTGTTGGCTCGTTGATGATACGTTTTACCTCCAGGCCTGCAATCTGGCCAGCCTCCTTAGTAGCCTGGCGCTGTGCATCGTTAAAGTAAGCCGGTACGGTAATTACTGCCTCGGTTACAGTTGTGCCCAGGTACTCTTCTGCAGTAGCCTTCATTTTCTGAAGGATCATAGCGGAGATCTCCTGTGGCGTGTACTGTCTGTCGCCGATCTCTACGCGCACCGTGTTGTTGCCACCCTGCACAACTTTGTAAGAAACCTGCTTCGCCTCCTCGCTCACCTCGTTGTAGCTGTGGCCCATGAAACGCTTGATTGAAGCGATTGTGTTCTGAGGGTTTGTAATTGCCTGGCGCTTGGCAGGGTCACCTACTTTACGCTCGCCGTTTCCATTGTCCAAAAATGCTACGATAGACGGAGTGGTGCGGCGTCCTTCGCTGTTAGGTATAACAACTGGCTCGTTACCTTCCATTACGGCAACGCAAGAGTTTGTAGTACCTAAGTCAATGCCTATTATTTTTCCCATTCTATAGTTTTATTTATAGTTGCTGATTCAATTTCTTTTTATGGTTACTTCTGTTTTAACAAGGTATGTGCCAACAGGGCCGTAGCCTATTTTTTATGTCATTCTGTCAGAACGTAGCCGTATAGCCATGCTTGTTGGCCGACTCGCCGGAGCAGACCTGTCGGCATTGCGACATAATTACTGAAGTATACTTTACCTCTGCTGTGCTCCATAGGTTTTGTACAGTAGTACAGATTGCGCCAGCTAAGTATGGTGCAGTAGTACGGCAATTCTGGCTCTCTTTCTTTAAGTATAGGTATGCTTGCAACTGCCTGAGAAACTGCTTTATACTTATTTCGTTCAAATCATCATGGTCTAAGAAACATCTACCTGCTTTGCTTCTCCCACAGTGGTTTGAAAAACATGCAAGACAAGACTACAGATAAAATTAATGAGTCAGCCTCTGGTTTAGCCAGCGTGGTGGAAATGTATTGGGAGAGGTTTCTTGTCATGCTGCCTAGTTTGCTGCTGGCCATCGCCATTCTGGTGCTTACGCTGTGGTTAGCTGGCAGGGCCAAATACCTGATTGGCAGGAAGCTGAGTGGTAAGTCTAAAGACGAGATTACGGTAAAGTATATTGCTCGTATCTCGAAGTGGGTATTGGTATTGATCGGTTTTCTGCTGATGCTGCAGACCTTAGGCCTGAGTGGCATGGCGGGAGGTATTCTGGCTAGTGCGGGGGTGTCGGTGGTGGTGCTGGGCTTTGCTTTCCGGGATATTGCCGAGAACTTTCTGGCCGGGCTTATACTTGCCTTCAACCGCCCTTTCGAGGAAGGCGACTTTATAGAGGTGAACGAGCTGATGGGCAAAGTGATTACCCTCAACATCAGAACAACGCACCTGTTCACGTTCGACAGCCGGGATATTTACGTGCCGAACGGCAAGATACTCACCTCCGCCGTCATCAACTTTACCCACAACGGCTTCGTGCGCCTAAACTTTTTGGTTCACATCGATTATCACAATAACATACAGGAGGCCATTCTACTGATAGAGAAAACTGTGACGGGGGTGGAGGGCGTATTGCCAAAGTATGCCCCTTTCGCCGCGGTGGAGGAACTTGGTGCCAGTGCCGTTAGCCTGAAGGTATTCTTTTGGGCAGAAAGTGCAGACTTTGATCGGGTGGTCCATCAGCTGAGGGGAAACGTGATGCAGGCAGTAACCCGGGCGCTGCTGGAAAATGGCTTCACCATACCTGCCAACATACAGGAGCTAAAGCTGTACGACTTTCAGAAAGACTTTCCCGTTCGGATCGTGGGGTCTTCCACATCTTCAGAAAAACTTTAACGTGGCGTTTAAGTACTGCGGGTTGCTACTCCTGAAAGCCAGCGATTAGTTGCTGCACCTCTTTCCTATACTTCGGCAGGATATCGCTCAGGCCGTCTTTGGCCGAAGTATAACTTATCTCTACCTGCTTCTCGCCGAGGTGATATGCTAAAAGGCCTTGTTCTTCCTCTGTTAGATAGTACAACTTGTTAGGCTCAGAGGCTGTGGATATATAGTAAGTCCGGAAACTAAAGCTGTTGCGGATGCGGTGCTGTGTGGGGGCGCGGTTCTCAAGGTAGCGCTGCGTCACCACCGTGTCCAGGTCTATGTTGCTCTGTATTTGCACGATGCTGCGGATCTCGCCTTCATCAAACTTCCAGCGGTGCACCTGGTGCGGGCCCTGCTGCTGCTGAATATAGGTAGCGTTGCTTAGGTCGAGGTTGGCTACCAGGGAGAACAGCTGTAGGTCTTCGGCCATACTTTGCACGGTAGGGCTTAGGTTGCTGTTGTCGCTGATGAAGTAGCTGTTGCTTTGCTGCAGCCGGTTCAGATCCTTCTGCAGGTCTTGCTGCAGGCGCAGTTGGGAGGAGTCTGTCAGGAGGAAGGAAAAGGGCAGAAGTATACTTAATAGGAATGTCATCGGTTAGCTGTTTTTTTTTACTTTATACTTCTCCTTCTCAAATCTTGTGCTGGGAATTATAGTTTGGAACTATCCAGTACCGTCCAGCTAATCTTCCCGTCCTTCACCTCATACTTCAGCAGCATGTAGCCGCCAATGTGGCCGTCCTCATAGTAGGCCAGGGCATAGCGGTCGTTCAGGATGCGGCTGTCGCGGATGGCCATGGTGCCGCCCAGCACGCCTTTAGTAGGTATCAGCTCGCTCTGCTTGCGGCTCAAATCGTTCATCAGTTCGGTTTCCGGGTTCTGTAGGCCCTTGCGCTTCAGGCGTTGCAAGTCGCTCTGGCTCAGGCTGCCGAGCTCATCCACGAAAGCGGCTCCGCCCGGAGGCACCAGGTTCATCGTGTCCGGCGGCAGCACCATCTCCTCCAACGAGTCAACGGCCTCGGTCTGCTCCTCCAGCTCCTCATCGATCTCGGCTACCTGGGTATCGGCAATGGCCAAACGGCTCTCGGCCTCGTTCTTTTGCCAGTAAAAGTATAGCGTCAGGAAAAGGAAAACGGCGGCCAGGATCCAGGGAAGTATGTTTCTCATGTTTTATAAAGTATGATGTATATGTACGGCTTAAAAGTATAGCAATTTGCTAATTTATACTTCGCCTTTCGCAAAAAGTGCCGGTTTTGAGAAAAAAATAAAGCCTGCCCCAGTAAGGGAGCAGGCTTTATACTTATAAAATAGCTTTTCTATGGTTATTTTAGATCGCCTGGTTCACGTCGAAGTTCTCCAGGTAATCTGCCACACGGCGCACGAACATGCCACCCAGCGAGCCATCCACCACGCGGTGGTCGTAGGAGTGCGACAGGTACATGAAGTGGCGGATACCGATCAGGTCGCCTTCCGGAGTCTCGATAACGGCTGGCTTTTTCTTGATAGCACCCACGGCCATGATCGCCACCTGTGGCTGCATGATAATCGGCGTGCCCATCACGTTGCCGAAAGAGCCCACGTTAGAAACAGTATAGGTGCCGCCTGCCAGGTCGTCCGGCGTCAGTTTGTTCATGCGGCCACGGTTGGCCAGGTCGTTCACCTTCTTCGTCAGCCCGTTAAGGTTCAACTGGTCGGCGTTCTTGATGTTCGGCACAATCAGGTTACCGCTTGGCAGGGCCACGGCCATACCTATGTTAATGTCTTTGTGGCGAATGATGGTGCTGCCGTCCACGGACACGTTGATCATCGGGAAGTCCTGGATGGCCTTGGCAATGGCCTGAATGAAGATAGGCGTGAAGGTCAGGTTCTCGCCCTCGCGCTTCTTGTACTCGTTCTTCCACTTGTTTCTCCAGTTCACGAGGTTGGTCACGTCGGCCTCCACGAACGAGGTTACGTGCGGAGAGATGCGCTTGCTGTCCACCATGCGGTCGGCGATCATCTTGCGCATGCGGTCCATCTCGATCAGCTCGGTGTTGCCGCCGTAAGAGGCCGCTGGTTTTACCTGAGGGGCAGCTGCCTGTGGCTGGGCAGCCGGTGCTGGTGCAGCGGCAGGTGCCTGTACGGGCTGTGCTTGCGGCTGAGCCTGAGAGGCAGCTTGCGCTGGAGCGGCACCACGGTTCTCCAGGTAATGCATGATGTCTTTCTTGGAAACGCGGCCCTCGCTGCCGGTGCCTGGCACATACTCAAGCTCCTCCATAGAGATGCCTTCCTCGCGGGCGATGTTGAGCACAAGCGGAGAGTAGAAACGGCCGGTGGCAGGCTTATCGAGCTTGCTTGCAGAAGTGGCAGTAGAAGCAGCAGGGGCGGCAGCCTCTTGCGGGGCAGTGGCCTGTGGAGCTGCGGCAGAAGTCTCAGTTGTGGCAGGTGCAGCAGGAGCTCCGGTATCTTCACCGTCGGTAGAGATGATGGCGATCGGGGCGCCCACGGCCACCACGTCACCTTCCTGTACCAGAATCTCCTTCAGTACGCCGCCTTGCAGGGCTGGTACCTCTGTGTCCACTTTATCTGTAGCTACTTCCAGCACCGACTCGTCCTGCTCAATCGTGTCGCCCACGTTCTTGAGCCATTTCAGAACGGTACCTTCCATGATACTCTCGCCCATCTTGGGCATAACCATTTCTACAAGTGCCATATGTGTCGTTATTCGTTGATCGTTTTTTAATTCAGGAAAAAGGATGAAGGACTGGAAACAGGCGAGTGAGTGCTAACCCCTTTCAAGGCCTTTTGTATAAAAAGTTGGGACAAAGTTAATTATTTTAGGCTATTCCTCAACCGTTGGCTCTAAACTTTGGCGCAGCAGGTTCAGCACAGCCATTGTGGAGTATTCTATATTAAGCAGCCTGTTTTTGTTAAAGTTAAGCAGCTTGGCCACGGTTTTATACTTGTCGGAGTAGGCGATCCAGATGGTACCCACTGGTTTTCCGGGCGTACCGCCGTCTGGCCCGGCAATTCCGCTGGTAGCCACCCCGATATCGGTGTCAAACTTCAGGCGCACGTTCTCGGCCATCGCGCGTACAGTAGCCTCGCTTACGGCACCATGCTGCTGCAGGGTTTCAGGTTTTATACTTAGCTCCTGCATCTTCACCTCATTATGATAGGCTATAATGCCACCGATAAAGTAGGCCGAGCTGCCCGCTATACTTGTAAGCTTGTGTGCCACGAAGCCGCCCGTGCAACTCTCGGCAGAGGCGATGGTGAGGCCGCGCTCCTTCAACTGCTGGCCGATGGCTTCCTCCAGGGGCACCTCGCCGTAGGCAAAAATATACTTGCCAATGATGCCCGGCAACTTGTCCACCTCCTGCTGCAGCTCCTGCTCCAGTTTTGCCTCGTTCATACTTTGGCCGGTTAGGCGGAGGCGCACGCCGCCCAGGTGCGGCAGGTAGGCCAGTTTGAGGTGCCCGGGCAGGCTGTCTTCCCAGGGCTCCAGGCGCTCGGCAAGTATAGACTCGGGCAGGCCCACGGTCTGGATCACTTTATGGATGATATGCGGCGTTTTGAAGTATGCCTTCAGTTGGGGCAGCACGGTGTCGGTCATCATGCGCTTCATCTCAAACGGCACCCCCGGCATCGACACGTATACTTTCCCGTCCTGCTCAAACCACATGCCCGGCGCCGTGCCTAGCACGTTGCGCACCGGCGTGCAGTTCTCCGGCAGAAAAGCCTGCTGGCGGTTCAGCTCCGTCAGCTCAATGCCCCGTGTCTTGAAAAGCGAGGCGATGTCGGCCAGCGACGGCTCGTGCAGTTTAAGCGAAGTATGAAAGTAGTCGGCCAGCACGTGCTTTGTCAGGTCATCCTTGGTGGGGCCCAGTCCACCGGTCATCAGGATAATGTCGGCGCGGGTTTTTGCATTATCCAGGGCCAGCACAATATGCTCGGCGCTGTCGGAGATGGAGGTAATTTGCTTTACCTTTACACCGATCCTGGTGAGTTCGGTGCCCATCCAGGCGGAGTTGGTGTCCACAATCTGGCCATACAGAATCTCATCGCCGATGGTGATTATCTCAGCAGTAACTGCTTTCATATATATTTGTGGTCTGATTTATGTTTAGGCTTCTTAAACCTTATAAAGGTAAAGATGTTGTGGCAGATTGCACAAATTGCGGCAGCCATACTTCTAAGAATCGGACTTTATACTTTTAAATCGAACGGAATCAATACAAAACCCTATATGAAGAAACTGATTTATACTTCTGCGCTGGTTGTGGCCCTTGGCGCTTCAGGCTGCACCGTAACCGATATACAGCGCACCATGGATGGTGTACTGGCCGGTACGGCAAACGCTCCGCTTACCCAAACCGAAGTAGCCGCCGGCCTGAAGCAGGCGCTGGAGGTGGGTATCGGAAACGGCGCAAGCAAAGCCTCCCAAACAGACGGGTATTTTGGAAACCCGCTTATCAAGATTCCTTTCCCGAAGGATGTACAGCGCGTGGAGAACACCCTGCGCCAGGTGGGTTTAGGCAGCGAGGTGGATAAATTTATACTTACCCTGAACCGTGGCGCCGAAGACGCAGCCAAAAGTGCCGTGCCGATCTTCGTGAGTGCCATTAAGCAGATGACGATACAGGATGCCTGGGGTATACTTCGCGGCGACAAGGATGCCGCCACCAGCTACCTGAAGCGCACCACCTCGCAGCAGCTCTACGAGGCGTTTAACCCAGTTATGGTGAAATCACTGGAAAAAACGAACGCCACCCGCTACTATGCCGACCTGGTTAACCAGTACAACAAGATTCCGCTGGTGCAGAAAGTAAACCCAGACCTGGACGATTACGCCACCCAGAAAGCCATAGACGGCCTGTTCTTACTTGTGGCAGATGAAGAGCTGAAGATACGTGAGAACCCCATCGCCCGTACCACCGAACTGCTGCGAAGGGTCTTTGCCCAACAGAACCAGTCGTAAGCTAGGTTACACGCTTCACTTAGCTTTGCACCCGCTTTACTCATAAGTAGAGCGGGTGTTTTATTTTCTGGAACATAAAGCGCTCAACGAAAGTACAATACAGCAAAATTTGATTTAGCCCACTTTATACTTTGACTACGGCTATGGGACAGAAACCTTTTCAATACACGGCACTTACGAAGGAGAAAGACCTGGATGTTTTACTGCAGGAGATAGGGGATGCCCGCGTGGTGATGTTGGGGGAAGCCTCACATGGTACCTCAGAGTACTATACCTGGCGCACGGCCATCTCCCGCAGGCTGATCCAGGAGAAGGGCTTCAACTTTATCGCCGTGGAAGGAGACTGGCCCGAGTGCTACGCCGTGAACCGCCTCATAAAAGGCTACCCCAACGCAGGGGGAAAGATAGCCGAAGTGCTGGAAGTATACCGCCGCTGGCCTACTTGGATGTGGGCCAACTGGGAGGTGGCGGCGCTGGTAGAGTTGCTGCGGGAGCACAACAACCAGCGTAACCAGGGGGAGAAGGTCGGGTTTTATGGGCTGGATGTGTACAGCCTCTGGGAGAGCCTGGAGCAGATCGTGCGCTACCTGGAGAGCAACGACGGGCAGGCCGCTGAGGCTGCTCGCCTCGCCATCAATTGCTTTGAGCCCTTTAACCGCGACCCCCAAACCTATGCCCGTGCCACCGCCTTTGTGCCCACAAACTGCGAGCACGAGGTGATCGAGATGCTGCAGAAGGTGCAGCAGCAACGCAGCTTCAGCAATGACCCCGAACAGGATTTTAATACGAAACAAAATGCCCTGGTGGCGGCCAACGCCGAAAAGTATTACCGCGCCATGATAAACGGCAGCAGCAACTCCTGGAATGTGCGCGACAGCCACATGATGGAGACGCTGGACCGTCTGCTGGAGTTACACGGCCCTGACTCCAAAGCTATTGTGTGGGAGCATAACACACACATCGGGGATGCCCGCTACACGGATATGGCTGACAATGGCATGCACAACATCGGCCAACTTGCCCGCGAGAAGTATGGGCGCAACAACGTGAGACTGGTGGGCTTCGGCACCTACCAGGGCACAGTAATAGCCGGGAAAGCCTGGGGGGCGCCTATGCAGAAAATGGACGTGCCACCCGCCACCAGCGGCAGTTGGGAGGAAATGCTCCACAACATCAGCACTGATGACAAAATTATACTTTCAAAAGACCTGAAGCACGTGCCGGAAGTGCAGGACTACATTGGCCACCGCGCCATCGGCGTAGTGTATGATCCTAAGTATGAAATGTTCGGCAATTACGTGCCCTCCATCATACCAGAGCGCTACGACGCCTTCATCTACTTCGACGAAACAGAGGGCGTGCACCCGCTCCGCATGAAGAGTCGCGGCGCAAAAGAGCCGGACCTCTACCCTTGGAATTATTAAACTGAAAAGGTTTTAAGGGAAAATCAGCCTCACCCTACTTGTATGTCCGTCCACTTTTTGTAAATTGGTTAACCAGGCATACATCTTAGGTGGATAATTTGTGAAAAGGCTACTGTCATTACTTCTCTTCATACTTTTTGGGCAAGTTAATCTTTCGGCACAGGTTAAGGATGAAGGCATCCCCTTTATCAGGAACTACGTGCAGAAAGAGTACAATGCCTCTGCCCAGAACTGGGCTGCTGTGCAGGACCATCGGGGCGTAATGTACTTCGGCAACAACTATGGTGTGCTGGAGTACGATGGCAATAACTGGCAGGTGATCATCCTGCCTAACCGGACAATTGCACGCTCACTGGCTATCAGTAAAGACGGCACCATCTACGTGGGCGGCCAGAACGACTTTGGCTACCTGCGGCCAAACCGGCAAGGCACAATGGAGTTCGTGTCGCTTAAAGTGCAAGTGCCTGCGGACGACCGATCTTTTGATGATGTCTGGAAGACCTATGTAACAGAGGACGGCGGCGTATACTTTTGCACCGTAAAGGCCATCTACCATCTCCAAAATAAGCAGATAAAGGTTCATCGCTTGCCCGGCTACCCGTGGGGGTTCCCGTTTTATGTGCGCAACACGCTCTATGTACCGGTGCCTGAAAAAGGCATGTACGAGGTGCAGGGAAATAAAATGTCGTTTATACCAAACAGCGACATTTTAAAAGGCGAGACCATTACCGGCATGCTGCCGCATCACAAAGCAGGTATACTGCTGGTAACCGGCGAAGGTAAGATGTATTCTTATGATGGTTACAACCACTTTAAAGAGTGGAAATTGCCGATCAGTCCGTTTCTGGAAGCAGCAAAGGTAAACACCGTGGTGTCATTCTCCGGGGGGCTGGCCTTTGGTACGGCTCATAACGGGCTGCTTTTAACAGACAAAGACGGTACCCCACGGCAGCACCTAAACATCGAAAAAGGCCTTCAGAATAATTCCATCCGAAGTATTTACCAGGACGATACGGGAAACTTGTGGCTGGGGCTTAATAATGGCATCAGCTATGTAGAGTCAAACTCGGCCTTTACGCACTTTAACGCAAACAACGGCCTGCCTGGCACAGCCTATACTTCTTTGCTCGATAATGGACAGCTGTACTTAGGCACCAGTGACGGCTTATACTTTAAGGAGTGGTCGAACAGGGAAAGTCCTTTGCACCCAGCTCCTTTTCAGTTGGTGGAGGGGGCACAAGGGCAGGTGTACAACCTGCAGAAGGTAAAAGACAAGCTGCTGCTCTCGCACCACGAAGGGCCTTTCGAAATAAGAGACGGTAAAGCCGAAAGGCTCTCAGACCACCGTGGAGCCTGGTTTTTTCTCCCTCTTAAATCGCACCCGGACTATCTGCTATGTGGCACCTACACCGGTTTGCTGCTCTATAAATTTGAAGGGGAGGAGCTGAAATTTGTTCGTTCTGTTAAAGGATTCAATGAGTCTTCCAGGGTAATGGAGGAGGATGATGCCGGCAACATCTGGATAGCGCATGGTTACAAAGGCATCTTTAAGCTGGCCCTCTCTGATGATTTAAGTAAAGTCGTGGATACAAAATTCTACGGAGAGGAGAGTGGTTTCCCGTCGAACATCTTCATCAATGTGTTTAAAATAAACGGAGAGTTGGTATTTACCGGGGAGCACGGCATCTACAAGTATAACAAACGCAGCGACAGGTTTGAGAAGCATACCGTTTTCAGCAAACTTTTTGATCCCGGTGTGCACATCAGGAAGCTCGCAGAGGATGTAGACGGAAACATCTGGTTTTCAGCGGGAAAGGAAATGGGCGTGCTGAAGAAGAAAAGCAACGGCAACTTCGAGGTGGAGAAGAATATCTTTAATAAGCTCTCCGGCAAATTGGTGGGTGGTTTTGAGCATATCGCCCATTATGACCGCTCTAATATGTTGATAGGCACCGATGAAGGCTTTGTGCATTACCATCCTTCTTACCTGCAAACAGATAATATAGACCACACATACCATACACTCATCAGGCAGGTAAGCGCTACAGATGGTGCCACGGATACGTTAATCTCCGGTGGTGCTTTTTTGCATCAGGCGCAAGTATCTGTGAATCAGTCGGAAGAATTTAAGCCAGCTTTGCCTTTTGCCTTCAACTCCTTAAAGTTTATCTACAGCGGTGTTACCTATGAGGAGAACGAGCAGGTGCAGTACCAATACATGCTGGAAGGCTTCGACAAAAACTGGTCTGGCTGGAGTACTACCCCGCAAAAGGAATACACCAACCTGCCTGAAGGCACCTATACTTTTAAGGTGAAAGCGCGCGATGTATACAACCGAGCCAGCGAGGAGGCAACTTTCGGTTTTACAGTGCTTCCTCCATGGTACAGGACTGTATGGGCAAACGGTTTATACTTGATGCTTGGCCTGCTGGTGCTTTGGCTGCTGAAGCGGCTTATAGACCGGAGGGTACGCTGGCAGCAGGAGCAACTAAAGATAGAGCAGGAAAAAGCACTCCGGTTAAAAGAAGCTGCGCACGTGGAGGAAGTACTAAAGGCGGAGAAAGAGATCATTAAGCTGAACAATGATAAGTTGGAGAGCGAGCTGGATCATAAGAGTAAGGAGCTTGCTTCTTCGGCGATGCACGTGATGCAAAGCCTTGAAACCATAGGTAAAGTACGGGGGCAGCTGCAAACAGTAATGGAGCAGGTAGAGGATAAGCAGGCGCTGCACCATCTGCGAAAAGTGCTGCGTTCTGTGGAGGAAGACATGAAGGTGGAGAACAATTGGGATCAGTTTGAGCTGCACTTCAATCAGTTACACCAGAACTTCCTGAAACGCCTGCGCCACGATTTCCAGGACCTTACCCACCGCGATATTAAACTTTGTGCGTACCTGCGTATGAACCTGACGAGCAAAGAAATCGCCTCTCTGTTAAACCTTTCGCTGCGCGGCGTGGAAACCAGCCGCTACCGCCTTCGCAAAAAGCTGAACCTGGAGCAGGAAGTGAACCTGACAGAGTTTATACTTAAATATTAGACAGCCTGTGAAAGTATAAAAAAAGCCCCGCAAAAATTGAGGGGCTTTTTTAGTGGATGGGTTAAATCAACCTAATTCTATTCAATCAATCTTATTCAATGGTGTTAGCCAGCGTAAAAGTCTTTTTCTGGACGGCTATACTTACTTTCACGTCACCAGGCTCGATAATTTTCCTGCCGTAGCGGTTAAGATAGCCTAAGTCATCAGGAGAGAGGGTGGTGGTAAGCAGTCCGCTGCGAGCAGGGCCGGAAAGCGCAATCCTCCTTGTTCTCATTTATGATGTCGTTGTTCGGCTTAAATACTCTACTTATTCCTGTAGCAGCTCATACACGCGCACATAATCCACCTCCATCTTCTGTGGATAGACGCTGGGGTCAACGCCCTTTGAGCCCCCCCAATCACCACCAACAGCCAGGTTTAGCAGCAGGTGAAAGCGCTTGTCGAATGGCCATGCTTCGAAGCCGGTACCTTCGTTAGGATAGTCAAAAATCTGTTTGTCATCTATGTAGCCTTTTATGGCATTTGGGGTCCAGTCCACGCGGTAAAGGTGAAAGTCCGTGCTGGCTGTAGGCACTACTTCTTGTTTTCCTTTCTGTGTTCCTTTTCTGTGGTTGTAGGCCTCTGTATGCACAGTGAT
The DNA here is from genome assembly GCF_026241195.1 of Pontibacter anaerobius. Classification (GTDB taxonomy): domain Bacteria; phylum Bacteroidota; class Bacteroidia; order Cytophagales; family Hymenobacteraceae; genus Pontibacter; species Pontibacter anaerobius. Next base: position 83,826 of record NZ_JAPFQO010000005.1, on the reverse strand, counting down.
GTGCACCGTGTTCTGGTCGTAGCCCACATGCTCCATGATGTCGATCTCGCCGGACTTGGGCCATTCGCCGTAGGCCCAGTCGGTGGGCAGCATCCAGATGGCGGGCCAGGTGCCCCGGCCTGTCGGCAGCTTGGCCTTCACCTCAAAGCGGCCATACAAAAAATCGCCTTTGTTCTTTGAAACCAACCTTGCAGAGGTGTACTCCTTGTCGCCTTTCTTTTGCTTATGGGCAGTTATAGTAAGCACCCCATCGGCCACGCTGGCGTTAGAGGATTTATCGGTGTAGTACTGCAGCTCGTTGTTGCCCCAGCCGCTACCGCCAATGTCGTAGCCCCACTTGGAGTTATCCGGCTTGCCTTTGTAATCAAACTCATCGGCCCACACAGGAGAAGATGAAAAAGCCCATTCATTTACTTTTGGTTGCGTGGCATCATTGCTAGTGTAGGCCGTGTGCTGTGGAGAACAGGTAACGGAGGCGCTGAATATCAGCAGGGATATAAAAGTATGTATCATTTTTTTGATTGGTAAATGTGTGTATTATTCATACTTACTCTGAACTATGGATAAATGCTGAGTTTCTGAAACAGAAGCCCAAAGTTTGCCAGGGCTGCGTTGTAGGTGCAGCCAGATTTAAGCTGTTGAACCAGGGTATAGATAGTGTAGCAGCCTGTTATTCTATCATTTTGTACACGCGTACATAATCCACCTCCATGGTCTGCGGGTAGACATCAGGGTCAACACCCTTTGAGCCACCCCAATTACCGCCCACCGCTATGTTCAGCAGCAGGTGAAAGCGCTTGTCAAAAGGCCAGGTGCTGTAGCCTTTTCCATCGTTGACAAATTCAAATACTTTCTGGTCGTCTATAAAACCTCTGATGGAGTAGGGAGTCCAGTCCACGCGATACAGGTGAAAAGCTGTGCTGGCTGTTTCAATCACTTTGCTGTTGCCGCGCTGGGTGCCTTTGCCATGGTTATAGGCCTCTGTATGCACGGTGATGTGCACCGTGTTCTGGTCGTAGCCCACATGCTCCATGATGTCGATCTCGCCGGACTTGGGCCATTCGCCATAGGCCCAGTCGGTGGGCAGCATCCAGATGGCCGGCCAGGTGCCGCGGCCTGTCGGCAGCTTGGCTTTTATTTCAAAGCGACCGTACTTAAAATCGCCTTTATTCTTTGTTACGAGCCTTGCTGAAGTATAGCTTCTACCTTCCATCTGCTCTTTGCGTGCCGTAATAGTCAGTATGCCGTCAGCTACGCTGGCGTTGGAGTTTTTGTCGGTGTAGTACTGCAGCTCGTTATTGCCCCAGCCGTTCCCGCCAATGTCATAGCCCCACTTGGAGTTATCCGGCTTGCCGGTGTAGTCGAATTCATCGGCCCAGACAGGCGTGGCCTCGAATGTCCAGTTTTTATCCTGCGGTGCCTGTGGCCTAGGGGCAGGGGGAAGCGGGTTCGGATCATCTGACTTTGAGCCGCACGAGGTAATGAGCAACGGTAAAAGAATCAGCGTTAAAAAGTGACGTGCCCTTTGCCTAAAATCCTCTCCTGTAAGTACCATGGTTGTATGCTGTTTGCCGGCAGGTATGCACCGGCAGGTAAAACTTGTTTAGTAAAAGGGCCAGGTCCTTTTGCTGATCCTGGCCCTTTTGTATTTGTTACTTTGCAACCGTCTGTATGTCGTCGATAAAGAAGATGCCCGGTATGAAGTTGCCTTCGCCGCCGATTTGTATCACGATGCGGTTCAGGTCCTTTCTTTCAGCAAAGGCACTAAAGTCGAAGGTAAGCTCTACCCATTTGCCATACTGACTTGACTCTACCTGGTGCTTGATTTCCACCTGGTTGGCCCAAGGCTGTGCAGCAGTACCATCCTGCAGCTTTACAGACACCTGCGGAAGCAGGTTTTTGTTAGCCCAGTCTTCGCCCTCTGCCGTAACAAAGTCGTTGTAGGCCGGTACAAGTACCTTCAGCTTAATTACGCTCTTCTGTGTCAGGTCGAAATTGTAGGCGTAGTCTGCAAACATGTTGGCAAACTCATACTCTCTGCCTGCCTGCTTCACATACATGGCCACTTTCGCTGATTCGTTTATCGGAACAGGCGCAGGATTGTCATAGCTCTCATTCAGCGACAGGGTCTCCTTCTTCCATGTCACATTGCCGTCCGTGTCAAAGGTGTCCTCTAACTCAATTGCCTTCATCTGCCTTGGCTCTACCGGACGGGTGTATCCCTTTGGTACCAGGCGGTAGAACCAGGCGTTGCCCGGAACACCTTTCTGGCTGCTCATCAGGTAGAGCTCGTTTTCGCCAAGCGTCAGGATCTGATACTTGTTCACACCCACATAGTAGCCCAGGAAACCATTGTTAGAAAGCGTCAGGTACTTTTTGCCGCCCTCTTCGGTAATGCTCCAGCTTTGGTTCGTAGGCGGGGTGTAAGATACTGTTACGTCCTGGCTTGCGTTTGTACCGCCTAGCTCAGATGCATAATCCTTGTTTGAGTAAGTATCTCCGTTGTTCTTATAGGTATAAGAGAAACCTTCCAATTTAAAGGTCATCTCATCATCATAGAGGCCAACACCTGCTTTCTCGTTCGGACCGGCAGACCACCAGTTAGGGGTAGGAGTGGGAGCAGTGGCATCGCCTATACCTAAGTGCCCTTTAAACTCTTTCTCTATCACCCAGGTCTTGCCATCTGCGTCGTCAGCACCACCTGTTAGGAAGTTGTAATCCTCGCGGTTCAACATCGACACGTTGGTTTCAGCAATTGTGATGGTTTTGGTGCTCATGGCATAGCCGCCACTCGTGAATACGGTCAGTTTAACCGTATACTCACCTTCCACAGCGAAAGCCCCCTGCACCTGCTGTCCCTCGGCCACGGCACCGTTACCAAAGTCCCAGATAGCCTTAAAAGCCCCTGGTGTCTGGTTGGTGAAGGTTATGATGTTCGCGTTATCATCCGATGGGGTTGCTGTAAACTGCACCATCTCGGAGGATGGGGCTGGGGCCAGCTCTGCATCATTTCCTTCCGGAGTGCAGGCCGTAAACATACCCGTTAGCAGCAGCGCCGCCAGTATCGAGTATATGTTGGATATGAAAATGTTATATCTCATGGTTTCTTTAATTTAAAAATGATTGCCCAAAGCTTATCTGTACTCTGGGTTTTGCTCCAGCTTCGTGTTAGCCAGTTCCTCCAGCGGAATAGGCAACACCTCATGCTTGCCAGCCACAAAGCCCATCGGAGCCAGCACTGAGGCAGCTCTGCCGGTGCGTACCAAGTCGTGGAAGCGGTGTCCTTCAGTAGCCAGTTCCAGTCTGCGCTCCCGGTAGATGTTCTCAAGCGTTGCCGCCACAGGTGCCAAGCCTACACGGGCGCGCACAGTGTTTAGCAGTGCTGCTGCCCGGCTCAGGTCTCCGCCTCCTTGTACAATCGCCTCAGCTTCCATCAGGTAAGTATCAGCCAGACGAATCTCTATGTAATCAATGTTAAAGTTAAGTACAGGTTCGCCTCCCGCAGTGGATAGCCATGCTGCTCTTGGCGCATACTTCTTCACAAAGTAGCCGGTGTCATCGTAACTAGGCTCGTAAGTGGCGCCATCAATCGCGTTGATGTCCAACACAGTCTCGTCATAACGAGGGTCACCCTCCAGGGCGGCCACCAGACTCTCTGTAAGTGGGTTAAAACCCCAGCCAGATACATAGGTAGGACCAGAGTAACCTCTCGGCCCCATCATCTGCACGCCTACGTTGCCTTCAAAATTTGGCCACGCTCCCCAGTCCTGTCTTGCCAGGTTCGTGTGTACAATCTCAAATATGGATTCGCTGTTAAACTTGTTGGCCGGGTCGAAAATGGCCCCGTAGTTATCCATCAGTTTATAGCCATACATGCTCGTGCCACCAGGGGTCCCATTCACATCTGCCAGTTGTGCGGCGGCGTTACTCCATTCCTGCTGGAACAAGTATACTTTGCCAAGCAAGGCTTTTCCGGCGCCTTGTGTGGCACGGCCTCCCTCTGATGCGACAGGCACAGTGGTTGGCAGGTTAGGAATAGCCTCCGTTAGATCTTTCTCAATCTGGGCATATACTTCTTCCGGGCCTACCTGCGTCTGGTTAAAGATCTCCTCTGTGGCAAGCGGTGCTGTAAATAGCGGCACGTTTCTGAACAGGCGCACCAGCTCAAAGTAGTAGTAGGCACGCAGGAACTTTGCCTCAGCGATATAGCGCTGCGCGGTAGCCTCGGCCAATCCTGGCACGCCAGCCTCAACTTTAGCCAATATCGTGTTGGCTCTGGCTATACCTCTAAAGTTTCTGTCCCAGTACTCTTCCTGAGGGCCAACGGCAGGAGTTAAATTAAACCTGTTCCATGCCTGCCAAGTGTTCATGTCCGATGGTCCGCCACCGCCTGCGTACGCGTCGTCAGAGGCGGCATTGATGGCGGCAATGTTATGGTAAGTGTCGCCAGCTTCCCAACCGAGTGGGTCGTAGGCAGCCACCAGGCCAGTGTAGGCTTCTGCCGGGTTTTTATAGTACTCCGATTCCAGAATGGTACCTTCCGGGTCTACATCTAAAAAGTCGTCTTCACAGGCACTAAAGAGTGGCAGCGCTAGTGCGAAGACAGCAGCATATATAAATTGCTTTTTCATGATTCTAATCGATTAATATTCTTTCCTACTACAGACCTATGTTTACACCAACCATAAATGTGCGTGCCTGTGGGTAAAATGCACGGTCGATACCGAAGATGTTACCGCCAATTTCAGGGTCGTAGCCGGTGTATTTGGTAAATGTTACTAAGTTGTTGCTGCTTACATAGAAGCGTGCCTTCTGCAGGGAAATTTTGTCTGTGATTGATTTAGGGATGGTGTACCCGATCTGTAACGTCTTGATCCTGAAATAATCACCGTCTTCCAGGTAGAAGTCGGAAGGATTAGAGAAGTTGTGGTTAGGGTCAGAAGTTGACAGTCTTGGGTAGTCGTTTGAGGTACCTTCGCCTGTCCAGCGGCCTAGCGCTTTAGATTGCCAGTTAGCTGTACTGATCTCCAAACGACGCAGTCCCTGGAAGATCTTGTGGCCTGTAGCGCCCTGACCAAAAACAAGCAGGTCGAAGTTTTTCCAGTCCAGGTTCAGGGTAGCACCGAAAGTCCAGTCGGGTAGCGGCTTGCCAAGTACAACACGGTCATCTGCCGTAATCTTCCCATCGCCGTCTGTATCTACCCAACGGAAGTCGCCAGGTTGTGCATTGGGCTGTATAACCGTTCCGTCGGAACTAACATAGCTTTCCACCTCTTCTTCGTTCTGGAAGATGCCATTCGTCTTATAGCCATAGAAGGCCCCGTAAGGCTGCCCAACAATCCTGCGGTTGAGTGGGTGCTGAAATGTCTGAATGCTGGCGCTGCCTTGATCAGTAAATGCCTTACCGCTTTCAAGTGACAGGATCTCATTTTTAACATAACCAGCATTACCAGTTAGTCTGAAGCCAACTTCACCAAATGTTTTGTTGTAACCTAACTCCAGTTCAACACCTCTGTTTTGCATATCTGCAATATTGGCTGCCGGATTGCCCGTTTGGCCTGCATAACCTGGCAGCTCCAGATCTCTCAGGATACCAGTTGTTTTCTTGTTGTACCAGTCAAATGTGAAGTTAAAGTTCTGCAGGAGAGTAGCTTCGAAACCGATGTTGGTCTGTGCTGTTTCTTCCCAGCGCAAGTCAGGGTTTGCTGGCGCGTTAGGGCTGTAGCCAATGGTGTAGCCGTCGTAACCGAACGTGTAATTTCTGCCTGGGCTAACGGTTGAAATAAATTTGAAGTTTTCGGTATTGTCATTTCCAACCTCACCGTATGAGCCACGGATCTTCAGGAAGTTCACCACGTCATTCACCGGCCAGAAGTCCTCGTTAGAGGCAACCCAACCCATGGAAACAGACGGGAAGTAGCCATATTTGTAGTTTTCGCCAAAACGGGAAGAGCCGTCTCTGCGAATGATACCTGTAAACAGGTATTTCTCCTTATAATCGTAGGTAGCGCGGGCAAAAAGCGAGCTAATAGTATGTGCTACAGCATCGTAAGCGTACGCTGTGATGTTTGTGCTAGGAACCGGCAGGTTGAAAGAGGCCTCATCAAAGTTTGTAGCTGGAATCGCATTGTAAGAAAGTCCAAGTCCGTCAGACTGACCATCTTTATAAGCACCTTGGCCAAATAACACCGAAAAGTTATGGTCACCCATTTGTTTTGAGTAAGAGAGCGTGTTCTCAATGTTATAGTCCACTACCATATTCTTGTCACGGTTTCTGGCAGTCTGGGTACTGATAGTGGAGGCGTTAAGGTAGTAAATCGGTCTGTAGCTCTCGCCGCCCCAGTAAGCAAGTTTGCCACCCAGAGTTGACCTGAATTTAAGTCCTTTAAGCGGCTCTATCTCTGCAAAGGCGTTTCCAACGATGTTGTCAGACCAGCCATAATTGCCTAATTGGGTCTGTATATAGGCCAAAGGGTTGGTCATTTCCTGCATTACTATAGTTGAGATGCCATAAGGATAGCCCTGAGCATTTCTTATTACAGGTTGCCTGTTATAGACACTCTCCGGGTCCTCAAGAATAGCCGGGTCCGTAATTAGCACAGGGGTTGTAGGGTCCAGGTTGATGGCTGAGTTAAGTGGGCCGCCAAATTCTGTGTTCGGGTTGAAACCACCCTTGCTCTTAACATGGGAGTAACCTACGTTCTGACCTATGGTTAACCAGTCAGTTACTTTGTGGGTAGAGTTCAGGCGCACGTTGTGGCGCTCGTAGTTAGATATTTCTGATGCTACGATACCCTCTTGGTTCAGGTAACCATAGGATGCATAGTATGTAGATTTGTCGTTGCCACCGCTCACGCTAAAGTCGTGGTTCTGAATGCGTGCATCGTCGTTAAAAACATATTCCTGCCAGTCAGTACCTTCTCCTAAAGCCTGTGGGTCTTCAAAAACAATGGGGCCGCCACCTGCTACAGAAGCCTCGTTTCTTAGCGTGGCATATTCTGTGGCATTCAGAAGGTCCAGTTTTCTTGCAGGAGCCTGTGTGCCATAGTAGGCATTGTAGTTTAAACGGATTGCACCTTCTTTACCTTTTTTGGTAGTTACCAGGATAACACCGGCAGCACCCCGTGTACCGTAGATAGCAGCTGAGGCAGCATCTTTCAGCACCTCGATAGACGCTATGTCTGACTGGTTCAGGTAGTCGATACCTCCGTTCACGATCACGCCATCTACTACATAAAGAGGGTCGTTGTTGTTCAAGGTAGTGATACCCCTTACACGTACGGTAGAGGCTGCACCTGGTGCCCCGGAGTTAGCAGCAACGGCTACACCAGAAGTTCTACCCTGAAGTGCCTGCTCTACGCGGGTAACCTGCTGGTTCTCCAGGTCCGATGTTTTAACGCTGCTGATTGCACCCGTTACCACACTTTTCTTCTGGGTACCGTAACCTACTACCACTACTTCCTCCAGCGCCTTGGTATCAGGAGCCAGTGATACACTGAAGGTAGACTGATTGTTGATGGTTACTTCTTTTGAAGTATAACCAATAAATGAAAATACAAGTGTTCCGTTTCCATCTGGCACTGCCAATGAGAAGTTGCCTTCGACGTCAGTTGTGGTGCCTTTTGTAGTGCCCTTCAAAACAACGGTAACCCCAGGTAAGCCAGAACCATTCTCATCTGTTACCTTGCCTATAAGCGTAATTGCCTGGGCAGCCTCCATAGGCAATGGCCGTAGTCCTGTTGCACTGCCGGCAGTTACGCTACTGGTAACACTGGCAGCCAAGGTAATACAGCCAAGAGCTGTGTAGAGATGTTTTCTCATAAAGAAATTTATTAGGTGTAAATATGATAGGTTGGTATTTGTGATTAATCAATTACTGGATTGCTTAAAATGTTAGAAAAGCGATTGAGCTAAGCTATCCAAAAGCTCCTCAATCTATATCCGACATAATTTTATGGCATAAAAATAATTAATCAAAAGAAGTGTCTACGGTTTCACTACTTTTTGACTACGTCACGACTACTTCATTTTTGCTTGTTGTTTGTGTAAGTGCCTGTATGATAGTCGGTAATGTGTAAATAAGAGTGGTGTATGTGAAAGTAGGTTGAAATCCTCACAAGTATGAGTGAGTGCTAAATGAAGTAACTGTTTGGAGAGAATTGTCAAGTGTGAAACGTGTATTACATTAACCTGTACTAGATGTACTGTTGACATAATGTACAGCGGGGGGAGTTGGGGAGAGTAAATTCTTACTAGCTTATGCAGGCATTGCCATCAAATACTTTTAAGCTTGAAGTCTGTTGGCAATAGCTGCTGCTTGCTGAGGTACATGCGGTGTTATGGGTGAACATCCTTTCACCAAAACCTAGCTGCCTTTGTGTCAGCCTCTAACAACTAAATAGCTAATGTAGGCAAAGTATGTCAGCAAGAAGATGGTGCCGTTTAAGCGGTCAATAGCGTTGCGCTTGCCGATGGGCATGGCAAGTATGAGCATGGCGCTTGCCAGAATCATCATGATGATGTCTGCATTATTCATTTCGTTAAAAGGAAGCGGAGTAATAATGGCGCTGAGGCCCAGAATCCACAAGAGGTTAAAGATGTTTGAACCCACTACGTTGCCCACAGCAATGTCAATGTTACGGCGGTAGGCAGCCATGGCGGAGGTCACGAGTTCCGGCAAAGATGTTCCAAAGGCGACCACCGTCAGCCCGATAAAAGACTCGCTTAAGCCAAACTTCTGTGCAATGTGTACGGCGCCCTCTACCACCCACTTGCCTCCCAAAAACAAACCTAAAGTACCTAAAAGCATAAGGAGCACAGACTTGCCTACAGGCATAATGGTGGATTCCTCATCCGGAATAACCGCGTCTTTGTTGGTTTTAGCTACATTGTAAATATAGACCATAAACATCGCAAAAAATGCAAGCAGTATACCGCCATCCAGTCGGCTGATGTACAACTCATATCGGCTGTTAAGCAGGGTTGCGTTGGCCAGGAAGCCAACCAGTAGCGTAGCTATCAGCGAAAATGGAATTTCTGTAAGTATAGTTGTGCGTTTGAGCGGGAGGGGGCAGATAAGCGCTGTAACGCCAAGTATGAGCAGCAGGTTAGCCACATTACTGCCAAACACGTTCCCTATCGCTAACTCCGGTTGCCCCTGCAAACTTGCCATCACGTTCACGATCAGCTCCGGAAGCGACGTGCCAAATGATACAATGGTCAGGCCTACCACCATATCAGGCAAACCATAGCGCCTGGCAATCGAGGAGGCGCCATCAACCAGAATATCTGCTCCTTTTATTAGTATTACAAAGCCTATTATGAAAAGTATGTAAAGGAGCATGCCTGGTTTATTTCTGTTTTTCCGGATAATTGTGGTTACGTGTATTCTAATAAAAATGGCTGCACTGGGTATTCCGGTGCAGCCATTTCGAGGTATTTTATCAGCTTTAAGCTAGGCCATGTTATGGTACACGGCTTGAACGTCGTCGTCCTCTTCAAAGCGCTCGATCATACTTAGAACCTCTTCTTCCTGCTCCTCGGTTAATTCCGTGCGGGTAGTCGGGATGCGCTGTACGTCTGCGCTGATTACTTCCAGGCCCTTCTCTTCCAGACCCTTCTGCATGTTGCCAAACTCGGTGAAAGGTGTTTCGATAATGATCTCGCCTTCGTGTTCATAGATATCCTCAGCGCCGAAGTCAATCAGATCCAGCTCCAGTTCTTCCAGGTCCACACCTTCAGCCGATATCTTGAAAATGCCTTTACGGTCGAACATAAAGTCCAGGGAACCGGTTTTGCCCAATGAGCCGCCGCCTTTTGAGAAATGCATGCGCACGTTGGCTACTGTGCGGTTCAGGTTATCGGTGGCGCACTCTATAACTACGGCAATACCATGCGGTGCGTAGCCTTCGTATACTACCTCCTCGTAATCTTTCTCCTCTTTAGAGGAGGCTCTCTTGATAGCCGCCTCGATGCGGTCTTTCGGCATGTTTACGCCTTTGGCGTTTTGGATAGCCGCTCTGAGGCGGGAATTGGTGTCAGGGCTAGGACCGCTTTCTTTCACGGCCATAACTATTTCTTTGCCGATGCGCGTAAAGGCCTTCGACATTTTGTCCCAGCGTTTAAACTTACGGGCTTTTCTGAATTCAAATGCGCGTCCCATAGTATGCGTTTTGTGTGTTTACAAATTTAGGAACCTCAGACGAAAATTGATAGTGTTTTGGGTGATCGTTTTTAGTAATTCGTTCTTGGGAGGATCACAAAAACAGTAAAGAAGGCGATTTTTAAATCTCTCGAATAACTGCTAATAAGCAACTAACTCTTATTTCCGCGGCAACACGTGATAGTCTGAAATCCGCAACTGCTGGTCGCAGAAGCTATACTCGTGCTGTATGTTAGACCCCACAATGATCAGGCGACCTTCTTTGTTCTGCGTCACGTGCTCCTGGTACCAGGCCACACCTTCCTGATCCAGGTTGGTGGTTGGCTCATCGAGCAGCAGCATGGAGCTACTGGAGTAAATGGCAAGCCCCAGTTTCAGGCGTTGCTTCATCCCGGAGGAGAAATCCTTTACAAACTTATTCTTGGAGCGCTGCAGGCCCATGCGGTCAATAAGCCCCGAGGTGGATAAGTTCTGGCGCAGCGGCTTAAAGCGGGTATGGAAGTCGAGCATCTCGAGAAGCGTGAACTCCTCTACCACCTCCAGGTAGGGGGCCGTCAGGGAGAGGTGCCGGTATACTTCATCTGCCACAACAGGCTTTCCGGCAAAAGTATAATCGAGTTTGCCCTCGCTTGCCAGGTTGTGCCCGGCAATTATAGTAAGAAGAGTGGATTTCCCGGAACCGTTATGCCCAAGTATAGCATAAGAGGTGCCTGACTCAAAAGTATAGGTCAGGTTCCGGAAAATCCACTCGTAATTATAACGTTTACCTAAATCCTTTAGGTTAATTAGCATCCTTCGCGAAATAGCCTTTAATGATACCGCGGCCGGAGTTACGCACAAAGTTGATGATCTCGTCGCGCTCACGGCTAGGCGAAAGCTCTACCTCAATCTTATCCAATGCCTGGCTGTTGTTGAGGCCGTTCATGAACAGGAGGCGGTATACATGCTGTATATCGTTTATCTGCTCGCTCACATACCCTCTGCGGCGCAACCCTATGGAGTTGATGCCAGCGTAGGAGAGGGGCTCACGCGCCGCTTTCACGAATGGAGGAACATCCTTCAGTACCAGCGAACCGCCGGAGATAAAGGCATGCGAACCGATCTTCACGAACTGGTGAATGGCACTGGTGGCGCTGATGATGGCAAAATCGCCTACCTCTACGTGCCCGGCCATCTGCACCGAGTTACCGATGATGCAGTTGTTGCCTACCATGCAGTCATGCGCTACGTGGGCGTAGGCCATCACAAGGCAGTTACTGCCCACCACAGTCTTCATTTTATCTATTGTGCCGCGGCTAACCGTCACATACTCGCGGATAATGGTGTTATCGCCTATGTATGCGGTAGTTACCTCTCCGGCAAACTTCAGGTCCTGCGGAATTGAGGATATTACTGCACCCGGGAAAATCTTGCAGTTTTTGCCAATGCGGGCACCTTCCATGATCACGGCATTAGAGCCGATCCAGGTGCCTTCGCCGATCTCTACATTTTTGTGGATGGTAGCGAATGGCTCGATTACGACGTTCTGCGCGATTTTAGCCTCTGGGTGTACGTATGCTAATGGCTGGTTCATGCGTCTTTCTTTACTATACTTGCCGACATTTCAGCTTCCATTACCAGTTGGCCGCCTACAAAGGCCTGGCCGCTCATTTTGGCAATGCCGCGCTTTATGGGAGCCAGCAGTTCACATCTAAAAATTATGGTGTCGCCCGGAACAACTTTGCGCTTAAAGCGGCACTTGTCTATGCCCAGGAAGTATGTCCAATAGTCCTCCGGCTTCTCTACGGTGTTGAGCACAAGAATCCCGCCAGTCTGGGCCATGGCCTCAATCTGGATAACACCAGGAAGCACCGGGTTGCCCGGAAAGTGGCCCTGGAAGAACGGCTCGTTCATGGTTATGTTCTTAACGCCCATAACCGTGGTTTCGTCTAGGTGAATGATTTTATCGATCAGCAGGAACGGGTAGCGGTGTGGCAGTGTGGCAGCTATCTGGTTGATATCCATCACCGGCTTTTTCTTAGGATCGTAGGTTGGCACGTTTTTGATCGTAGCCTCGTGGATCATCTTTTTGACCTTTTTGGCAAAAGCGATGTTCGCGGCGTGGCCAGGGCGTGCCGCCAGTATCTGTCCTTTTATCGGGCGGCCGATCAGGGCCAGGTCACCTAGCAGGTCCAGCAGCTTGTGGCGGGCCGGCTCATTCTTGAAGCGCAGCTCGGTATTGTTCAGGATACCCTCCTCTTTCACCTCCACCTTCTGCTTCTGCAGTAACTCTGAAAGGTGCGTCAACTCATCATCCTGCACCACACGGTCCACGATCACGATGGCATTGTCCAGGTCACCGCCTTTGATCAGGTTCTGCTTAAACAGGACCTCCAACTCGTGCAGGAACACAAAGGTGCGGCAAGGGGCGATCTCTTTCTCAAACTGGTTCAGGTCCGTAATAGAGGCGTGCTGGCTGCCCAGTACGGGCGAGTTGTAGTCCACCATCACCGTCAGGCGGTAATCGTCCAGCGGCAGGGCGGCGATCTCTACGCCACGTTCGTCATCTTTGTAGCTCAGGCCTTGCGTTATCTCGAAGAAATTTCGCAGCGCGTTCTGCTCCTGGAATCCAGCCTCGTGCAGGGCCTTCACAAACTCTATGGAAGAGCCATCCATGATCGGAGGCTCCGGGCCGTCGAGCTCAATCAGCACGTTGTCAATCTGCAGGCCAACCAGGGCGGCCAAGGTATGCTCCACTGTGTTTACGCGGGCGCCGTTCTGCTCAATGGTCGTGCCCCTAGAGAGGTCCACTACATTGTCTACATCGACATTTACAATAGGCTTGCCGGGCAGGTCAATGCGTTGGAATTTAAAGCCATGGTTGATGGGAGCGGGTTTAAACGTCATGTTAGAAACCACGCCGGTGTGCAACCCAATGCCCGATACAGTAACCGGTGCCTTAATGGTGTGCTGTTTATCGTTCATTCACGTATCTGTAGTCGTGTATTTGCTTATTGTTTGCGTAAAAGGAGCGACCCTAAGCGCACTGCGGATAGCACATCGCACAGTTTCAGGAGCTAAGCCGTTCGCCCATGCAAACTTAAGACATTAATAGGCTATTGCCAATTTTTATATAGAAAGTAGCGGCCGGATAATAGATTATATGATAAAGGCAAGGTATGAAGTACAGGAGGCACTTCAGGAAAAGCACCTGTTATACTTTACAAAGACCTTGGTTTATACTTTTTCCTTTAGCATCTCCAGTTCGCGCTGTAGCTCTGGCAGCTTGCGGAACACTGTCATGGCTCGCAGGTTTTGCTTGTAGTCGAAGGCCGGAGAGCCCTGTATGATCAGTCCTTCCTCTTTTAATGACTTCGAAACACCCGATTGCGCCCCGATAGTTGTTTTGTTAGCAATGGTAATGTGGCCTACGATACCCACCTGGCCTGCAATGACACAGTTGTTGCCAATTTTAGTTGAGCCTGATATGCCAGTTTGGGAGGCGATAACCGTGTCGGTGCCCACTTCAACATTGTGCGCAATCTGCACCAGGTTGTCAATTTTAGTACCCTTACGGATGATGGTAGAACCCATAGTGGCACAGTCGATGGCGGTGTTGGCCCCTATGGAGATGTCATCCTCCAGTACCACATTGCCTATCTGCGGCACGGCTTTGTAGGTGCCATCTGGCTGCGGTGCCCAGCCAAAGCCGTCGCTGCCGATCACGGCTCCGGAGTGGATAGTGCAGTTGCTGCCTATCACGGTGTTGGCGTATAGTTTTACACCGGCAAATATGGTGGTGTTATCACCGATATGTACATTGTCGCCAATGTATGCCTGTGGGAAAATGCGCACGTTGTTGCCGATCTTGCAGTTGTTGCCGATGTAGGAGAAAGCGCCACGGTAATGGTTTTCGCCAATCTGGCTGCCCTTACCCATAAAACAAGGCTCTTCCACACCTACTTTGGAGGCTAAAAGTGCCGTCTGGTAATAGTGTAGCAAGGTTGAGAAACTGGAATAGGGGTCCTCCACCCGGATAAGGGTAGCGCTGGTCTCTTTCTTCAGTTCCAACGTATTGGAAACGATCACGACGCTGGCACTGGTGCTATATAAATATGGCTCGTACTTCGGGTTGGAAAGAAAAGCAAGGGCACCCGTCTGGGCTTCCTCAATTTTGGCTAAAGTGCTGACCTTGACAGAATTATCTCCCTCTACCTTGCCCTGCAGCAAGTCAGCTATCTGTTGAACAGTAAATTCCATTTTGTAAAATTAGAGCAAAAACTCAAAAACGCTAGTGCTTTGGGGGTGCAAACTTAACAAAAAATCCCGCCACCTCCTTCTGTTTTAAGTTTATACTTTAGAACCCTGCGCCAGCCTTTCATCTAATCGTTAAAAGTAGAACCCAGGTAGGGGAGGTTTGTTTATACTTTTCATGGCTTATTCTTTTCTCGGCTATACCTGCTAGCTGGTGCAGCTTATTTATACCTTTTCCGCCTCCTTCTGGCGCAAGTCTTCAGACTTGTGTCTTACAATGATGTTGAGTTTGTAACGCAACTGTAGCCATACTTTATACTTTGGCTATACTTAATACCTGCCTTTCCCGCTGTTCCGGACATCCCTGTCCGGAACCTCTCTGCTGCGGATTTCCTAATCCTCGCAATCCGTACTTTATATTCCATAGCCGTGCTTCCTGTAGCTTGAACCAAGCTAACCTTATTAGCTACTACTGATCCTCAGTCTTACGAACCTACAGTTGTATCTCTGGCTTTGGCTCCCTCCAGCCCGGGAGGGCTCGTCTTCCCGCATCGCGCGGTGTTCCCTCCTGCGCCAGGGCGCTGCCGCATGCGCGGCACCGGATCTCACAAGGCGCTCAACGGAAAGACTGGGATCATTATCCAATAGCCATCACTATACTACTTGAACCTGACTCTCTCTCCTGTTTTGGGGGTAGGGGCCCTCGAGAAAAGGAGAGGGCTGGGGAGAGGTCAAACTCCTCTCCTTTGACAAGGAGGGGCAGGGGTGGTTGGATGATACAGCCGCCGGAGCTTGAAACAAGTGCCCCTTAGGAGTAAGGGCGCTCAACAAAGAAGGCAGGGGTGGGTTAAATCATCTGCAGAGTAGGCTTACACCATCGCGCGGACAGGTTGCGACATGCCCACGCAACACCAGCAGCCTTGTAAATTATACTTTGGCCGGTTAAAAACTGGCCTCTCCTACACTCCAAGCTAAAAACTTAAAGTGTGGGAAAGGCCCTGACTGTTCAATTCATACTTGTTTGCCTCAGGTTATGAGGGAGAGGTGCTACAAATGTGCCACCTCCTTTGGGTAACACACGAAGTGTTTCTCCACTTTATAGCTCAGGGCGCGGATATTAGGTAGGTCAGAGGCCTCGGCCACGTCTACTACATAACCTGATTTGGTCAGCATATCAATTGTTTGGCCCTCCACGTCGTAAGCGTTGTT
This sequence comes from Pontibacter anaerobius, assembly GCF_026241195.1. Lineage (GTDB taxonomy): Bacteria > Bacteroidota > Bacteroidia > Cytophagales > Hymenobacteraceae > Pontibacter > Pontibacter anaerobius. The sequence goes on along the minus strand of NZ_JAPFQO010000005.1, from coordinate 68,222 downwards.
GCCAATCTTACCCGAGATCATCAGGTATTTAATGTCCTCTTCAGGCAGTTTATACTTGTCCTGCACCAGTTCCTTGATGCCCAGCTGCATTTCATGGTCTATAGGCTTGGCGGAGATGTATACTTTGAACAGCTTGCGGCTCAGGATACTTTTGGCCAGGTACGAAAGTATAAAATCGGGGTGCATGGCCCAGTCCTTTATGCCGCTCCAGATGTCGTGGTCGTCGAGGGATACGAAACGCTCCAGTATGTTCTTGTCCTGCTTAAAATCATCCATGGTGAGGTCAGTGGAGAGGAAGAACCGGAGGCAGGGGCTGGCGGGTACCTCCACACCGCGCTGCATCAGCTCGCGGGCACGCTGCACCACGCGCAGCACCATGTTTTCTGCACTGATTACGGTTTTGTGCAGGTACACTTGCCAGTACATCAGCCGGCGACTCACCAGGAAGTTCTCTATACTATAGATGGCTTTTTCCTCCACCACCAGCTTGTCGTTAGCCACGTCCAGCATCTTAATAATGCGGTCTGCCCCGATCTTGCCCTCGTAAACACCCGTATAGAAGCTGTCGCGGTTCAGGTAGTCGAGGCGATCCACGTCTAACTGGCTGGAAACGAGCTGGTGGAAGAAGCGGCGGTGGTAGTTGTCCGTGAAAATATCGATGGCCATACTCAATCTGCCGTCAAACTGCTCGTTTAGCAAATGCATAATGTGCAATGAGAGGTGCTCGTGGTGCACATTTTTGAAAATGGCCGTCTCCAGCGCATGCGAAAAAGGCCCATGGCCCACATCGTGCAAAAGTATGGCAATGAGCGAGGCCTCAAATTCAGTATCGTTTATTTCGTTATTTTTACTGCGCAGGGTCTGCAGGGCAGTGTCCATCAGGTGCATAGCCCCCAGCGCATGATGAAAACGGGTGTGAAGCGCACCCGGGTATACCATCTCCGTCAGGCCCAGTTGCTTGATGCGGCGCAGGCGCTGGAAGTATGGATGCTCAATTATATCGAAAATAAGCTCTGTCGGGGCCGTTATAAAGCCGTAAACAGGGTCGTTGAAGATCTTTTTCTTATTCACAAAACCGGGGATTTGGGTGTTGGTAAGTAAACCAAGTATAGATACCGTAAGTTTTTATTAACTTGGGGAAACCATGCTGTACCGAAAACTAGCCTTAAAATGAGCCAAAAGATACGATCTTGCGGCAGGACTGCTCCATATAGCTAACAAGACAGGACGAAGCAATTATTAACCGCTTTGGTTTGTTATCCCTACAGAGGGTGGGTTGCTTAGCACTTATTTCAACTAACTACTGCGCCTTTCAACCGTTATACAAATTAGCCATACCTATACAAAGTATAAAACGATGCAAAGATACAATATTTTATGGGCCGATGATGAGATCGACCTGCTGAAGCCGCATATCCTCTTTCTGGAGGACCGTGGCTATGACATTACGCCGGTAAACAGCGGCGCCGATGCTATTGAGGAGTTCCGGGACCGCAGTTTTGATGTGGTTTTCCTGGACGAGAACATGCCCGGCATCAGTGGCCTCGAGACACTGAATGAGTTGAAATCAATTCGCCCCACTGTGCCCGTGATCATGATCACGAAGAGCGAGGAGGAGCATATCATGGAAGAGGCCATCGGTTCTAAGATCACTGATTACCTGATCAAGCCGCTTAACCCCAACCAGATTCTGCTTTCAGTAAAAAAGGTGCTGGAGAACAAGCGTCTGGTGAGCGAGAAGACCAACATGAGCTACCAGCGCGATTTCCGCCAGCTGGGCATGGCCTTTGGGGAACGTCTGAGCCCAGGGGAGTGGGCTGACATCTACAAAAAACTGGTATACTGGGAGCTGGAGATAGACGAGACAGAAAACAAAAGTATGGCTGATGTGATCAACATGCAGAAAGACGAGGCCAACTCCAATTTCGCCCGCTTCATCATGGATAATTATGAGGACTGGATGAATGGCGATGACGAGGCGCCGCTGATGTCGCACCAGCTGTTTAAACAACGCGTATTCCCGATGATGAAGGAAAGCGACCGCCCCGTATACTTTGTGCTGATCGATAACCTGCGTTATGACCAGTGGAAAGTGCTGGAACCGTTGATCTCGGAGTATTTCTCTGTAGACTCAGAGGAAATGTTCTACTCTATACTTCCTACCACCACAGCCTATGCCCGAAACGCTATTTTCTCGGGCATGCTGCCAACCGAGATTCAGAAAAAGTACCCGAACATGTGGGTGAGTGACGACGAAGAGGAGGGTAAGAACCTGCATGAGGCCGATTTCCTGGAAATACAGTTTCAGCAGAACCGCGTCACCGACAAGCACAGCTACCATAAGATCACGAACGTTCAGGCTGGTCGCGATCTGCTGAGCAAATTCAGCAACCTGGACAACAACAAGCTGAATGTGATTGTGTACAACTTCGTGGATATGTTATCGCATGCCCGTACAGACAGTAACATGGTACGAGAACTGGCCCCGGACGAGTCGGCTTACCGTTCCATCACCAAGTCGTGGTTCCTGCATTCGCCGCTGTTCGACACCCTGAAGATGATCGCAGAAAAGAAAGGCCGGCTCATCATTACCACCGACCACGGCACCATCCGGGTAAAAAGGCCATTTAAGATCATCGGCGACAGAAATACCAACACCAACCTGCGCTACAAGCACGGTAAGAACCTGGGTTATACCGATAAAGACGTATTTACAGTGCGAAAGCCGGAGAGATTTTTCTTGCCAAAGGCCAATGTTTCCACTACGTTTGTATTTGCGATAGAAGACTACTTCTTTGCTTACCCAAATAACTATAACTACTACGTGAACTACTACAAAGACACCTTCCAGCACGGGGGCGTGTCGTTGGAGGAAGTGATTATACCGTTTGTAACGCTTACACCGAAGAATGTATAATACAGAAACTAAACGGGTACAAATGAAGATGTCGTCGTTGGGAGATTTGCCAGCGACGGCTTCTGTGCTTTTGGAGGAAGCTGCTTCGGAGCCGATCATACTTTTTGAAGGGCCCATGGGGGCCGGCAAAACAACCCTGATTAAGGAGCTGTGCAGGCAAATGGGCGTGCAGGAGAACGTGAGCAGCCCGACATTTGCGCTAGTGAACGAGTATGAAGGTGAGAATGGGAAACTAATTTATCATTTCGATTTTTATAGGATAAACGAGGAGCGCGAAGCGCTGGATATTGGGGCACCGGAGTATTTCGAATCTGGAAACCTTTGCCTGATCGAATGGCCCTCCCTGATTCCGAACCTGCTACCGGAGAGTTACCTTCTTGTAGATATTATTCCGGATGCAGACGGCAAGGAGCGAGAAGTGGTTATTAGAAAGTTTGGAAGTTAGAAGGTTTAAGAGTTTGGAAGTTATAAATTCCCCCTCTCGTTGGGGGTAGGGGTGAGTTTATAGGTATGCTGATTCTGCAGTATAAATATATACCATTGCTGGTACAAGCTTATAGTTCTTATTGCTGTTTTATGTGGTAGGTACGAGTTACAAGCTAGCTCCAGCGAAGGGGGAGTTGAAGAATGTTGCTTCAACTTAAGGTAAGTAAAGCACTTTTACATAGATTGAGTCAGAAAATAGGGTTTGAGGTGAAATTAGCTGTACATGATAACTCTCCACTTTTTACTCTAAACTCATAACTAAATAAAGTATGACGGAGAAGTTTGCCGTAGATTTTGGAAAACTGGCTACAAGCCCGGCCCTTTACCCGAAAGAGTCGATGCTGGCTGTGGAGGAGAGGCGCCGCAGCCTGTTTATCGGCATCCCGAAGGAATCCTCGTTTCAGGAGAATCGCATTGGCCTAACTCCTGATGCCGTGAAGCAGCTCACTGACCAGGGGCATCGCATACAGATTGAGACGGGAGCAGGCAGCCATTCCAAATACTCTGATAACGAATACTCTGAGGCTGGCGCCAAAATCGTGTATAACACGGAGGAAGTATACGAAGCCGATATCATCCTGAAAATCGCGCCTCCAACCTACGACGAAATCGAATACCTTCGTCCAGGCCAGACACTGATCTCCGCCCTTCACTTCGGCAACCTCACTTCAGACTATATCAACGCCCTGCTACGAAAAAAGATCAACGCCATATCTTTTGAGCTATTCAGGGATAAATCGGAGGCAAAGCCGGTGGTGCGAGCCATGAGCGAGATTGCCGGCAGTACCGTGATGATGGTGGCTGCCGAGTACCTGAGCAGTAGCAACGAGGGCAAAGGGATTATACTTGGAGGGATCACCGGTGTGGCCCCAACCAAAGTGGTTATACTTGGGGCCGGCTCTGTGGCCGAATTTGCGGCACGCGCTGCTCTGGGCTTGGGCGCAGAAGTGCGTGTGTTCGATAACCATATCTACAAACTTCGTCGCCTGAAGCACAACGTGGGGGCGCAGATCTTTACCTCTACCCTGGACAAGGCTATCATGTATAATGAGATAAAACAGGCGGATGTAGTAATCGGTGCCTTTGTGGCCGATGAGGGACAAATTACTTGCGTGGTAGAGGAGAGCGTAGTTGCCCAGATGAACCCCGGTTCCATCATCATCGATGTCTGCATCGACCAGGGCGGCTGCTTCGAAACCTCTGAGATTACCTCACACTCGCGCCCTGTTTTCCGTAAGTATGACATCATCCACTACTGCGTGCCCAACATCCCGTCCAGGGTTCCGCGGACAGCCTCGCAGGCACTCAGCAACATCTTCACGCCCATCTTCACCGAGTTCTCTAAGTATGGCGGCATCAACGAGGTGCTGTTCATGAACGAGCACTACCGCAGCGGCGTCTACATCTACAAAGGCAGCCTCACCAACGCCCATATCGCCAAAAAGTTCGGCATGCGGTATAAGGAGTTGGGGCTAATGATTGCGGTGCGGAATTAGAGGTGTTAATATAAGTTGATTTAGTCAATTTTTTCCCTGGGTTTGTCAATAGGATCTCAGAACAATGTGATGATAGAGGAGGACATAGCACCTTCTTTTATGATATATTCTATATCTTTGCAGGGCCTTATTGATTAAATATAGATTTCTAGCGCAAAATTTAAGTAATGGAACTTAAGAACAAAAAAGTCTTAGTAACTGGTGCGGATGGTTTTATAGGAAGCCATCTGGTAGAGCGACTTTTAGAAGAAGAATGTCAGGTTAAAGCTTTTGTATATTATAACTCTTTTAATAGCTGGGGCTGGTTGGATACCTTGCCTAAAGAAAAACTCTCGCAAATAGAAATATTCTCGGGAGATATCCGGGATCCGAATGGTGTACGTACTGCCATGAAAGATGTAGATGTGGTGTTTCACTTAGCGGCACTGATTGCTATACCGTTTAGTTACCATTCTCCCGATAGCTATATTGATACCAATGTAAAAGGTACTTTGAATATTGTTCAGGCAGCAAAAGACTTAGGGGTAGAAAGAGTACTAGTTACGTCTACCTCAGAAGTGTATGGTACAGCACAATATATTCCGATAGATGAGAAGCATCCACGTCAGCCACAATCTCCTTATTCGGCTTCAAAGATTGGTGCAGACTGCATAGCAGATTCCTTTTATAGGAGTTTCAACTTACCACTTACTATAGTGCGTCCATTTAATACCTATGGTCCTCGCCAATCAGCCAGAGCTGTTATTCCTACAATTATTACGCAGTTGCTGCAGGGTAAAACTGAAATCAAATTAGGAGATATTACTCCTACACGTGATCTGCTTTTTGTAAAAGATACAGCCAATGGTTTTGTTGAAATAGCTAAGTCAGATAGCCTAATCGGTGAAGATTGTAACATCGCAACAGAATCTGAGATAACAGTTGGAGATCTTGCGCAGAGCCTTATCAACCAAATTAATCCGGATGCAAGAATTATACAGGATGATGTTCGTTTAAGGCCTGAGAAGAGCGAGGTGTTCCGTTTATATGGCGCTAACAGTAAAATTAAAAGCCATACAAATTGGGAGATGAAATACACCTTAGAGCAGGGGCTTGCGGAAACCATCGAGTGGTTCCGAAACAAAGAGAATCTGCGACAATACAAGGCTGATATATACAATATCTAGTATTAAGGTTAATCTATTTTAAGAACTTATTTATGGGGCAGACTACTAAGTACAGCCACATCATAAACTATATAAAGTCGCTCTTCCCTAACCAGGATTTTATCCCCTTACATGAGCCCAGGTTCATTGGTAATGAGAAGAAATATGTAGCTGATGCCATTGATTCCACTTATGTATCTTCAGTGGGCGCCTATGTGAACCGCTTCGAAGAAATGATGCAGGATATTACAGGGGCTAAATATGCCATTGCTACTGTCAATGGCACTGCAGCCTTGCATATGGCACTTCTAGTTGCTGGCGTAAAGCAGGGGGATGAGGTACTTTCACAGGATCTTACTTTCATTGCTACTGCCAATGCCATCAGTTACATCGGTGCAAAACCTATTTTTCTGGATATTGATAGGAAAACACTTGGCCTGAGTGCTGAGAAACTGGAAGCGTATTTACAGGAGTTTGGGCGGAAAATTGATGGCGCTACTTACAACAGCAAAACCGGTAATCGGATTGCTGCGTGTGTGCCAATGCATAGTTTTGGTTTTCCTTGTGAAATAGACCGCATTGCTGCTATATGCCAGGAGTGGAACATACCTATGGTGGAGGATGCTGCAGAATCTTTAGGAAGCTATTATAAAGGAAAGCATACAGGTAATTTTGGGTTGCTAGGTACTTTCAGCTTTAATGGGAATAAGACAGTTACCTGTGGCGGTGGCGGTGCAATTGTGACAAATGATGAGCATTTAGCAAAACTAGCTAAACACCTTACCACGCAGGCTAAAACACTACATGCCTGGGAGTTTAACCACGATTATATCGGTTATAATTACCGCATGCCAAACCTCAATGCTGCCTTAGCTTGTGCACAATTGGAGCAATTAGATGCTTTTGTGAAAAATAAGCGTGAACTGGCTGAAAATTATAAAAACTTCTTTGAGGAAGTAGAAAGTATAGAGTTTGTATCAGAAGGTAAGGACGCAAAAGCAAATTACTGGCTGAATACACTTTTACTAGAAAATAAAGAAGAACGTGATACTTTCTTAGCCGAAGTTAATGGGAGTGGGGTTATGACACGCCCTGCCTGGACATTGATGCATAAGCTACCAATGTTTGAAGACTGCTTAAAGGGTGACTTAGAAGTAAGCCAGTGGATAGAGGAGAGGCTCGTGAATATTCCAAGTAGCGTCAGAATATAAGGATGAATCAATTTGCTCTATTAGGATATTCAGGCCATGCCTTTGTTGTAGCAGATGCCATTAGAATGAGGGGAGATGGTATAATTGGATATTATGATAGAGCAAAGGTTATAGTTGACCCTTTTAATTTGGAGTATTTAGGTGACGATAAAGATGAAGTTGCTGTATCAAAAATCGCAAATTCAGGAGCAAATTTTTTTGTAAGTATTGGTGATAATTCTATAAGAAGAAAGCTGATTAGGGAATTCACTGAAAAAGGGTTTGTCACAAGCTCCATTATTCATACGACTTCCATTATCTCTACTCTGGCTTCTATTGGAGGCGGTAGTTTTGTGGCTGCTGGAGCAATTGTAAATCCCTTGGCCAAGGTAGGTGTTGGTGCAATTATTAATACAGGTGCAATTGTGGAACATGAATGTTGCATAGGAGACTATGCACACATTGCACCGGGTGCTGTGCTTGCAGGTAATGTGCAAATAGGTGAAGGAAGCTTTATTGGGGCAAATGCCGTTGTGAAACAGGGAGTAAGGATTGGCAAAAATACTATAGTAGGTGCAGGCGCAGTTGTTATAAAGGATATACCTGATAACCTGGTATGGGCAGGAAACCCTGCCATAGATTTAAAAAAATGAATAAAACTATCATAATAGCAGAAGCAGGAGTTAATCATAATGGAAACATAGCTTTAGCAAAGCAGCTTATTGATGTTGCAGCTGATGCTGGTGTTGATTATGTGAAGTTTCAGACTTTTAAGGCAGACAAACTTGTCAGCAAATCAGCTAAGCAGGCAGAGTATCAAAAGAAGAATCTGGGCAATAGTACAGAAGATTCTCAGTACAACATGTTGAAGAAACTGGAGCTTTCAGAAGACATGCATAAGGATCTGTTAGGTTATGCTAATCAAAAAGGAGTTAAGTTTTTATCAACAGGTTTTGATGAAGAAAGTGTAGATTTTCTGGAAAACCTTGGAATAGATCTTTTTAAAATTCCTTCCGGTGAATTAACAAATTATCTATACCTCAAACACATTGCTCCCAAAGGAAAACCTATTGTAATCTCAACAGGGATGGCATCCTTAGGTGAAATTGAAGATGCACTGAATGTATTGAGAGAAGGAGGAGCAAAGTTAGAAGATGTTACAGTTCTGCACTGTAATACAGATTATCCTACAAAGTATGAAGATGTGAATTTAAATGCCATGCTCACTATACAGCAGTCATTTAAAATAGATATTGGATATTCAGACCATACTTTAGGTATAGAGGTACCGATTGCTGCTGTGGCACTCGGGGCAAAAGTCATCGAAAAACACTTTACGCTTGATAGGAACATGCCAGGACCGGACCATAAAGCTTCTCTGGAACCGGCTGAGTTAATTGCCATGGTCTCTGCTATAAGAAATATTGAAAAAGCGCTGAGTGGTGATGGACGGAAAGAACCTACTGAGTCAGAATTGATCAATAAAAGTGTTGCCCGTAAGAGTATCCATTTGAAAGAATCAATTTCTTCTGGAGAACTAATTGACGTATCAAAATTAGAAATGAAAAGACCCGGAGATGGTATATCCCCGATGGATCTGCCAAGAGTGATTGGACGTAAATTGAATTCTGACCTGGATGCCGGAGTTAAGTTAGAATGGAAACACCTTCAATAATGCGGGTAGGGGTTCTCACTAGTTCTCGTGCTGACTATGGCATATACAAGCCACTACTGAAGGCTCTGCAGGAAGATCCTGAGTTTGAATTAAGTATCATTGCCTTTGGTACTCATTTATCTCCTTTTCACGGATATACTGTAGATAATATTGCTGCAGATGGGTATGAAGTCAATTATAAGGTTAATTCTTTGCTCATCAATGATGACAAGAATGCTGTATCTACAGCATGTGCATTGACTTCCTTAAAATTTGCTGATTTTTGGGAACAGCATTCAACTGACTTCGACCTTGTATTCTGTCTGGGGGATAGATTTGAAATGTTCGGGGCAGTTTCAGCAGGTATACCTTATCAGGTAAACTTCGCTCACTTGCATGGTGGAGAAACTACCCTAGGAGCTATTGACAATGTTTATAGGCACGCTATAACGCTTGCTTCATCTTTGCATTTTGTATCGCAGGAGGCATTTGCCTCAAGAGTTGCAGAGATTACAGGTAAGAGTGATAATATTTATGTGACGGGTGCTCTAAGTCTGGATAACTTAAGCAATATTCAGATGCTTACTAAGGAGGAATTTAAAAATAAGTGGGGAATAGATTTAGACATTCCTACCGTTTTAGTAACTGTTCACCCAGAAACAGTGGCACCTGAGTTAAATAGCAGGCACCTGACAGAGATCTTAGAATCTTTACGATTTGTAGCAAAAGAGTATCAGGTAGTGATAACAATGCCTAATGCGGATACGAATGGCAATGTTTTCCGTGAGGGATTTAATACTCTTAAAATAGAATTAGAAAATAAGTTACACTTGATTGAGAACTTTGGTACACAGAGTTATTTTACCTGTATGCTGTACTCAAAGCTATTAATCGGAAATACCTCAAGCGGAATTATTGAAGCCGCTTCTTTTAAAAAGTATGTCATCAATGTAGGAGACAGGCAAAAAGGAAGAGCAGCAGGAGAGAACGTTTTGCAGGTTCCGTTTGATTCAGAAATGATAATCAGCACCTTAAAGCAAATAAAAGGGCTTGGTGAATATAAAGGGCAAAATCCTTATTTTAAAGATGGTGCCGCTCAAAACATAATTACTATTCTAAAAGAACAAAACTGTGATAAGCTTTAGAAGACATCTAATTAAGACTAACTCTCCTATCAAAACCGCATTGGCTCAGCTAAATGAACTTGCAGCAGATTCAATTCTTTTTGTTATAGATGAGGAAGAGAAATTATTAGGTTCTTTAACGGATGGAGATGTAAGAAGGGGTTTCTTAAAGGGGCTTACGTTAAGTGATGTAGTTGATGAATTTATCCAGTCAAATCCTAAGTTTCTTCAAAGAGGCTCCTACACAATTGATGAGGTTATCAACTACAGAAAGAACAACTTCAAAATAATTCCAGTCCTCTGTAAAGAGGGAAAAATTGTTAACATTATAAACTTTAGGTTTCTCAAGTCATACTTACCTGTTGATGCTGTATTGATGGCAGGAGGAAGGGGAGAGCGTTTGAAACCTCTTACGGATGATACACCAAAGCCTCTCCTTAAAGTAGGTGACAAACCTATAATCGAACATAACATTGATCGTTTAATCAGTTATGGTATTGATGATGTATGGATTTCAGTTAGATACTTGGGGGAACAGCTTGAAGCATATTTTGAGGATGGAAGCTCTAAGTTTATTAATGTTAAATATGTCTGGGAAGATGAACCACTCGGAACTCTTGGTGCGGTGAGTAAAATTGAGGATTTTCAGCATGACTATATTTTGGTCACAAATTCAGATCTGTTGACGAATCTTGATTACGAAGACTTCTTTCTACATTTTCAAAAGAGTGATGCTGCTCTATCAGTGGTTACTATACCTTACACTGTTAATGTGCCTTATGCTGTATTAGAAACCGAGAATAACAATATCATAAGTTTCAAAGAAAAGCCGACTTATACTTACTACTCTAATGGAGGAATTTATCTTCTAAAGAAAGAAGTCCTGGGATATATCCCAAGTAACAGTTTCTATAATACAACAGATCTTATGGAGCTTCTGATAGAAAAAGGTTTGAAAGTGAGCTCATATCCTCTCAGAGGTTATTGGTTAGATATAGGCAAGCATGAAGACTTCAAGAAAGCACAGGAAGATATACACCATATTAAATTCTAAATGGAAATACTATACTTGATTCCAGCAAGAGGTGGTTCTAAAGGGTTACCAGGTAAGAATATAAAACTACTTAATGGGAAACCATTGATCTGCTATACCATTGATGCTGCGAGAGAAGTAAGTGAAGACGCTAATATATGTGTGTCAACAGATGATATTAAAATTGCTGAAGTTGCTGAAGCATATGGGGTGAAGGTTCCTTTTCTAAGGCCAAGTGAGTTAGCTACTGATTACTCAACATCTGAGCAAGTGATTCTTCATGCTTTACAACATTATGCAGATAAGAAAAGAGATTTTGAATATGTTGTATTGCTACAGCCGACATCGCCTTTACGTACAGGTCAACATCTGAAGGAGGCTTTAGCTCTTATCGAAACAGATACTGAAATGATTGTATCTGTTAAAGTAACAGATTCAAACCCTTACTATGTACTTTTTGAGGAGGATCCTACGGGGCAACTTCAAAAAACAAAAGAAGGAAGGTTTACAAGAAGACAAGACTGTCCAGTAATTTATGAATTGAATGGGTCTATATATATAATTAGAGTAGATAAGTTAATTAAGGGAGGATTGGCAAATCTAAGGAAGAAAAAATATTTAATGGACAAAATGTCATCAATAGATATAGATGATATAATCGATTTTAAACTAGTAGAATTACTTATTTCTAAAAGTAGTGGATAAAATAAAGCAGTTATTAAAAAGCAATTTTGGAAGTTTTACCTATTTTTATTCCTATTTAGGGAATAGAATATTTGTTTCCGTAGGTCTAAGCTTGCTTGTAGGAGTTTTAGATGGGTTCGGTTTAGCAATGTTCTTACCTTTACTGCAGATGATCAGTGGTAGTCCTGATGAGGTACAATCTGAACAAATGGGTAATTTGTCTTTTCTGGTGGATGGGCTTCAATATTTTGGATTTAGCCTCACACTTCCTACCATATTGATAGTAATATTCATTTTCTTTACATTAAAAGGAGGATTTAAGTTTATAGAAGGATTTTACAAAGTAATTCTGCAACAAAAGTTTATTAGACAGATTAGGTTTTCTAACATAGACCTCCTATCTGGGTATCAATATAATTCGTTTGTCAGAAGTGATTCTGGAAGGATCCAGAATACAATAACTGGCGAAGTCGACAGACTTTTGTTGGCATATCGATCTTACTTTACTGCTTTTCAGTATGGTATATTGGTGCTTGTTTATACTTCCTTAGCTTTCTTAGCAAATCCTCAGTTCGCTGTATTGGTAGCAATTGGTGGAGGTCTTACAAATGTAATGTTTAAAAAGGTTTATTATACAACAAAAAAGCTATCTAGGAACTTAACAAATGAGAATCATGCTTTTCAGGGGCTACTTATACAAGAGGTGCATAATTTTAAGTATTTGAAAGCTTCTGGATTAATAGGAAAATTTGGTCAAAAATTGAAGAGTTCTATAAAAAGTATTGAAGAACTGCAGAGGCGTATAGGAGTTCTTGCAGCTTTGCTTTCATCAATGAGGGAGCCCTTAGTAATGCTTGTCGTAGTTATTGTTATATTGGTACAAGTTAATATTTTCTCACATAACCTAGGAGTATTAATATTAAGTTTGCTGTTTTTTTACAGATCTTTAACTTTTCTGATGGGCCTTCAAAACTTCTGGAATACATTCTTATCAGTTTCTGGTTCTCTTGAAAATATGGATGAGTTTAATAAGGAACTCTTCCAAGATCAGGAACAAAATGGGCGAACTAAGATCGAATCCTTCAGAGAAGTGATAAATCTGCGCAACCTAAGCTTCTCGTATGGCCGAAACTTAATCTTAAAAAATGTTTCTTTAAGCATTTATAAGAATGAAGCAATTGCATTAGTAGGTGAAAGTGGCTCTGGCAAAACAACATTGATGAATTTATTATGTGGTTTGTTGAAAGCAGAAAAGGGAGATTTATTGGTAGATGGTATAGAAATGCATGAAATTGATATGAAATCCTTTCAAAACAGAGTTGGATATATTACACAAGAGCCTGTTATATTCAGTGATACTGTGTTCAATAATGTCACGTTTTGGGCCTCCCCAACAGAAGAAAATCTAAAACGCTTTAATGAAGCGTTAGAAATGGCTTCTATAGCTGATTTTGTTAAAGGACTACCAGAAAAGGAAAACTCTCTATTGGGTAATAATGGAGTATTGATCAGTGGAGGTCAGAAGCAGAGAATTTCTATTGCAAGGGAACTTTATAAAGAAATTGATATTTTATTTATGGATGAGGCAACGTCTGCTCTGGATTCTGAAACAGAAAAAAGTATCCAACAAAACATAGAGAAGCTAAAAGGGAAATATACAATTGTTATTATTGCACATAGACTATCAACAATAAAAAATGTTGATAGAATTATCTATCTAAATAGAGGAGAAATAGAAGATGAAGGAGATTTTGAAAGCCTCAAATTTTCATCTACAAGCTTTAATAAAATGGTAAACTTACAGGAGTTCTAATGGAGGCAAATCACAATGTGATATTTATTTTTGCGAGGATATTTCGCAACTCTCATAGGAGAATTTTCCAACTAGATGAATTAATGAATCTAGGCTATAACATTAAGCTTCTTGACCTATGTCCAATAAATAATTGTTCAGCAACTATAACGGATCCCTTTCTCTTTAATCTAACAATTAAGATAAATAATTATAAAGAGTTAGATCTTTTCAAAAAAGGTCTAAGTGAAGAGCCAATTATATATGTAACTAATGATGGGAATTTAAGGAACTATAAATTACTGTTTAAGAATATTAAAAGAAAGCAAGACAAACTACTTTCTTTTAATACAAGAGTTTTTCCCGGGTTATATAATGAGAGAACTGGTTTTAAAAAGTTAATACATAATGCAGTAATCCACCTTGATGGAGTTTTGCCATTTTATAAGCTAAAACTTTTGTGGGAATTTGTATATAGTTCATACCTGCCTGACTATTATCTGGCTAGTACAGATTTTATTGTTCCAACTAAAATAACTCTTTCGCTTCCAAAAGAAAAAAGATTTATAGTTCACTCTGATGATGTGAACCAGTTGATTATCGAAAGTAAACCAAAATTATTTCCAAATAAAAGAATAGGGATATTTATTGACCAACTGATACCAATGGCTAAAAAGCATCAATTAGATGAAAGCTATAGGCGAGATTATTACACGAGGTTGGAAAAATGCCTCATAGCACTGAAGGTGAAGTTTGGGTTAGATGATGTCATTGTTGCAAGTCACCCTGAGGCATCCTGCTATGCTGAAGAGTTAAAAAATGAACTCCCAAATCTTAAGAAAGTTAGTAATCAAACACATTCTTTGATAAAAGAGGCAAAAGTTGTGTTTACACATTACAGTACTTCTGTAGGAGTTGCTGTCTATTACGACAAGCCTGTTGTTTTGCTTGTAGACGACATTCTTTTAAGTGACAAAGCAGTGAAAAGATGTATAATAGAGTATGTGCGGGCGTTAGACTTACTTGTTTATAACATGGATAATTCATTAGAGGGGATAGAAATAAGCAAGATCCACATCAATAAATATCTTTATAATGAATACAAGAAAAAATACTTGATGGGGAATAATATTAAAGAAAATTCATATTTGTATTCTATTTCTGAGATATCTGATGCAATAAGAAGAAAAGTTGTATGAAAATTCTAGTTATAGTTTCAACAAATCGGCAAGTTGTTGAATCTGTTAAGTATTTAAAAAGCTTCTTTTATGGGAATTTGACAATAGATATAGCCGTTATTGGGCAGCATGTTCAGGAAAGTTATTTAAAGCTATTACAGAATTGTGCCGCAAAAAGTAGAGTTACCAATTATTATAATGGAACAAGTTCCTTTTCGGGGTTCATTGTAGTTGTTAATTATCTAAGATATCTAAAATGGAAGAGGCAGGCGTATGACAGGATATTGTTCGGAAACTTTTCTAGTTTAAAACAGAGGGTACTTCTCATCCCTTTTCAAGAAGTACCAAAAGTATTGGTAACAGATGGTGCAATTATTATTGACTTAATTAGTCAGCGTGAAAGAGGGGTTGATAAAGTTAAGGATTTAAAGATAGCAAAGCTTTTAGGACTAAAGCCATTAAAATCTTTAACTCTATTTACTGATTATCCAGTTACTCCAGCATTATGCGATAGCTCCATTATATATAATGTGAAGCAAGATGTAACTTCTACTAAAACAAAAGAGATACATTTTCTTGGCTCATATTTAGTAGAATTAAAATTTATAAAAGAGGAGTATTTGATTGATCTAATTTCAGCTATATATCAAAAGTATGGGCAGAGAATTAAATATTATTTACATCCCCGTGAAAAGATAGAGCATGTAAAGAAGATTAAGCCGTTCGCAGATATAATCGAGTATCAGAAAAATTATGAGGAGGTATTTCTGCATGAAAAAAAACCAGAAATACTTATCTCTTTCTATAGTTCTGCAATGTTTGAATTGTTAGGAGTCGACAAAACAATGACCTTTATTTTTATTAATATTATTGACTCTTTGCAATCACATGTTGATTCAGCAGCAAAGCAAAAACTTATGGATGTTTACAGCTTCGCCAGAGGTCTGAGTGAAGTTAATAAAAATCTGCAAATTTTGTGCTTAGGAGATATAAAATCTACTAGGCCAGTAAATCAAGCATAAACATTATTTATAAAAATAAAGAAATAGCTGCCTTGCAGTAACGATAGTAATTCTGCTAAATATTAATAAGGATGAAAATCGCAAAAAAGTTTTGAAAATATGAATGACCTTAGCAGCACAATTATTTATCATAAAGCAGCAGGATCAACTGCACAATGTAGCATTGTGTAACATAAGACAATTGGTTTTTAGTGTCAGCTAAAGTTTATCAACATAAGATTGAAAGATTGATTTTATCTAAAGCCTTAGCCTGCTTAGACTTTGCATAACTAAAAATATACAAATTTGCAATTCCATGCTTAAAAGCAAAGTCATTAAGATAATTATATAAGCTTTATGCTGATAATCAAATTGGGGAGCTTAGCATTTAGTGCACCTACACTAAAATGGAAGATTTACTAAAGTTTTGTTAAACTTTAAGCTAATTCCTGTTTCAAAATTAACATTAACATTTAAGATAGTGATTCGAGTGGACTCATACAGATACTTCAATAGTGGTGAAATTTCTAGCTTTTACATTAAACTATTAACAAGGCCTGGATTAAGATTTATGTATTTTTTTAGGTTGTGTCAGTACTACAAATTGTTTCATCCACTTGGTTTATTCTCAAGGTTTATTTATAAGAGAATGCAGGTAAAATATGGATTCCAAATACCACACACTTGTAAGATTGGAAGAGGATTGTTTTTAGGGCATTATGGGAATATTGTAATCAACCAGGATGTAGAAGTTGGTGAAAATTGTAATATTGCACAAGGTGTAACTATAGGCCATATTAGTAGAGGCAGCAAAAAGGGAAGCCCTAAGATAGGTGATAGGGTATGGATAGGTGCAAATGCGGTAGTAGTAGGTAAAATTTCTATTGGAGATGATGTACTTATAGCCCCTCTATCTTTTATCAACTTTGATGTCCCAGACAAAGCTGTAGTTGTTGGTAACCCTGCCCAAATTGTAAGTTTTTCAGGTAGTGGAGGATATATAAAAAATATTTAAGTTTAACTTACTCTTACATAAACTATAAATGATCCTTTGTGAATTGTTTCGATAAAATAAAAGTAAACCCTTGCCTGCAGTATTAAGAAATATTCTTGTAAAGAAATGTATGTAGATTTAATTTTAACAGCATCTATCAAAGCAGGTGAAGGTATTGTATCAATTTATGAAAGTGCCCATTCAATAGATTATAAAGCTGATAATTCACCAATAACAGAAGCTGACAAAGTAGGGCATAGAATTATAAATAGGTACTTGAACCAAACTGTTTATCCGATATTAAGTGAAGAAGGTAAAAATGTACACTTATCTGAAAGAATAAAGTGGGATAACTACTGGCTTGTTGATCCATTAGATGGAACAAAAGAGTTTATAAATAAGAATGGTGAGTTTACAGTTAATATAGCGCTGATAAGTGCTGGTACTCCTGTGATAGGGGTGGTATATGTCCCAGTAAAGAAGTGGTTGTATGTTGGTATAGAAGGAGAAGGTGCTTGGAAGCTTGAACTTGAAGATCACCAGTTGCCTCCAGATTGGAAATCTGCTGGAATAAAGCTTCCCGTAGACCAATGTAATAATGATTGTTATACAGTTGTAGGAAGCCGATCTCACACCACTGAAGAAACGAATAAATTTATTTCCAATTTGGAAAAAAAGCATGGGGAGCTTAGTTTTCTTTCAATGGGTAGTTCTTTAAAAATCTGCCTAGTAGCGGAGGGGAAAGCTGATATATACCCACGCCTTGCACCTACCATGGAGTGGGATACGGCCGCAGGTGATGCCATTGCCCGTAGTGCTGGTTGTAAAGTTGTGCAATATGAAACAGGTGAGCCTCTACAATACAATAAGAAAAACCTGTTGAACCCATGGTTTGTTGTTAAGCGCTAATGGGTGAGCTGCATTATGATAAGTGGATAACCGTGCTTGTACTATTGGGGTGTTTAGTAGGGCTTTTTATGGGCAGGGTCCGGCCTTCTATGGTATTTATTGGCGGCGTTATAGTGCTCATGTTAGCAAGAGTTGTAGCACCGTCAGATTTTCTGCAGAGCCTCAGTAATGAATCTATAGTGACCATCTTTCTGCTTATTTTTATTACAGCGGGTATAAAAGAGCATTTTAACCTAATTGGGCTTCTAAACAGGCTCTTCAGATCTGCGAAAAGCTCTAGAGGCTTTTTAATCCGCATGACAGCTGGCACCTCGCTCTTGTCTTCTGTAGTTAACAATACTCCTATTGTTGCTCTGATGATCCCATATGTGTACCATTGGGCAAAGCGAAACAAAGTGGCTCCATCTAAATTACTAATCCCACTGTCGTTCGCTACTATAGTAGGGGGAATGATGACAATAGTAGGGACTTCAACAAATCTAATTCTAAACGGATTCATACTATCAAAGGAGCCTGAAGGCTTAGGGTTTTTAGATTTTCTGTTACCAGGTATACTGGTAACAATAGTGGGCCTAATTTTCCTCGCCACATTTGGCTACAAGTTGCTCCCTTCCCGTACCAATCCATTAGATGAATTTAAAACGAATGCCAGGGAGTACTTAGTAGAGACATATATTGCGCAAGGTTCAGTACTTGTAGGGAAAAGTATCGCTGAAGCTAACCTGCGTAACCTGGAGGGAATCTACCTTTTTGAAATAGTAAGAGACGGTAAGATTATTAATGCCGTTGATCCCGATGAGGTGTTGCAAAAAAATGATCACTTATATTTTGCAGGTGATACTGAAAAAGTAGTAGAACTCCTACAGCATGATAATGGTTTACAAATACCTCGCTCCAATGAGTTAGGAATAGGGCAGCACGTAAATCTAATAGAAACAGTTATCCCTAGGAATAGTGCACTAACTAACCGAACATTAAAAGAGAGTGAATTCAGAGAGAAGTATGATGCGGCTGTGGTAGCTATTCACCGGAATGGTGAGAATCTGAGAGGTAAAATTGGCTCAATCATTCTTGAACCAGGTGATTTGCTGTTGCTATCTGCCGGACAAAAATTCTTAACACGGAATAAGAATGATCGCGACCTCTATACTGTATCAGTGGTATCCCGAAGCAATGGAACGGCAAAGTGGAAGAAGATTTTATTTGGTGCTGGAATACTGCTGTCTTTAGGTCTAATGGCTTTGGGAATTACGAACCTTTTCTTTAGTTTATTTATAATAGCTGTATTGATGACCAGCTTGGGCTTGCTGAGAGCAGATGAAATCAAAAAGCTGTTGGACCTCGACCTTCTGATCATACTTGCAAGTGCTTTGACCCTGAGCAAAGCACTGATTGATACAGGTATTGCAAATGAAGCGGCTTTTGCAATTATCAATTTATTTGAAGCAGGTGGTAAGTTTGGAATACTCATAGGATTGTTTTTAATAACCGTCTTACTTACCTCGTTTGTAACTAATGTTGCTGCTGTTTCAATCGCTTTTCCCATAGCTTACTCAATAAGTCACAGTCTGAACCTGAGTCCAACTGGATTCTATGTAGCTATCGCATTTGGAGCCTCTGCTTCTTTTATGACACCGGTTGGTTATCAAACAAATCTTATGATATATGGGCCTGGGTCCTATAAAACTAAAGATTTTCTCAAAATTGGCGTTCCTTTTACGCTACTGTATTCTCTAACTTGTCTCATTTACATTATTTTAAGGTACTTTTAACTTATGAGTGAAAAGCTACATATCGTTCCGCATCTCCACCAGGTTAACAAGGAGCTACGTAATAAAATGAAAGGGCACCGTTCATTGGTAGTGTGGTTTACCGGTTTCTCAGGAAGTGGTAAATCAACGCTCGCCAGCAAATTGGAAGAATATCTTTATAACCAAGGTTGTCATACCTATGTTCTGGATGGTGATAATGTACGCAATGGCCTGAATAATGACTTGGACTTCTCAGATGAATCGAGAAAAGAGAATATCAGAAGAATTGGCGAGGTTACAAAGCTTATGGCTGATGCCGGACTTGTCGTGCTATCAGCTTTTGTTTCGCCTTTTAAAGAAGATAGGGAGCGGGTGAGGAGTATTGTAGGTGATGAAAGCTTTGTTGAGGTCTTTGTAGATTGCCCTATTGAAGTTTGTGAGCAACGTGATGTAAAAGGGTTATATGCTAAGGCTCGTAAAGGAGAAATTAGTAACTTTACCGGAATTAGCTCACCATTTGAAGCGCCTGAGAAACCGGATTTACACATTCTTTCTCATGAAGAACCTTTAGAA
Source organism: Pontibacter anaerobius (assembly GCF_026241195.1). Taxonomy (GTDB): domain Bacteria; phylum Bacteroidota; class Bacteroidia; order Cytophagales; family Hymenobacteraceae; genus Pontibacter; species Pontibacter anaerobius. The sequence goes on along the minus strand of NZ_JAPFQO010000005.1, from coordinate 48,295 downwards.
TGGTCGATACAGAAGCTAATTGCATACATCGAACCAAAGTTGAAATTAACAAAATGAGTAGTTATTCTTTAAGCCATTTAAAAGAGTTAGAGGCTGAGGCAATCTATGTGATCCGCGAGGTTTTCGCACAATTTGAAAGACCTGCTATACTCTTTTCAGGAGGTAAAGATTCTATAGTTGTAACCCACTTAGCCTGTAAAGCTTTCTTTCCGGCTAAGATTCCAATGCCATTAATTCATATTGATACAGGGCATAATTTCCCTGAGACCATAGCATTTAGGGATCAGTTGGTAAATGAACTAGGGGTACAACTTATTGTGGGGTCGGTGCAGGAATCCATAAACAAGGGTAGATCCAGGGAAGAGACAGGAAGAAATGCTAGTAGAAATGCGCTGCAGACTGTAACCCTGCTGGATACGATTGAAGAGCATCGAATTGATGCTGCCTTAGGAGGAGCCAGACGTGATGAGGAAAAGGCAAGAGCCAAAGAGCGCTTTTTCTCACACCGCGATGACTTTGGTCAGTGGGATCCTAAAAACCAACGCCCAGAGCTGTGGAACTTGTTCAACGGCAGGAAGAACCAGGGAGAGCATTTTAGGGTGTTTCCAATCAGTAACTGGACAGAGATGGATATATGGCAGTACATTCTTACAGAAGATATCGCTATTCCATCGTTATACTTTGCGCATCACCGGGATGTTATTTACAGGGATGATACCTGGCTACCCGTTTCAGAATACATAAGCCTGCGGGATGAAGAAAGAGTAGAACGTAAGCTTATTCGCTTCAGGACATTAGGAGATATTACCATTACTGGTGGCATAGAGTCAGATGCGGATACGTTAGATAAAATAGTACTGGAGGTAGCTGCTTCGCGGCAAACAGAGCGTGGAAACCGGTCGGATGATAAACGCTCTGAGACATCAATGGAAGATAGAAAGAAGCAGGGATATTTCTAAAGAAAAAATTATGCAAATATTAAGATTTACGACTGCCGGAAGTGTGGATGATGGTAAAAGTACCCTCATCGGCAGACTTTTATATGATTCGAAGTCAATTTTCGAGGATCAGATAGAGGCTGTAAAAAAATCAAGTGAGAAAAAAGGCCTTGCACATGTGGACTTATCGCTATTGACGGATGGTCTGAAGGACGAGCGGGAGCAGGGTATTACAATTGATGTGGCCTATCGATTTTTCGCAACGCCGAAACGCAAATTCATTATTGCAGATACTCCTGGCCATATTCAGTATACCAGGAACATGGTTACGGGAGCCTCCACAGCAAATTTAGCCTTGATCCTGATAGACGCCAGAAAAGGAGTAGTAGAGCAAACATGCAGACATTCTTTCATTGCCTCTCTTCTGCAGATCCCACACGTAATTGTATGTGTGAATAAAATGGACCTTGTGGATTATGCTGAAGAGCAGTTTGATAAGATTGTGGAGCAGTATAAAGAGTTTGCTGCTAAACTGAATGTGAAAGATATACGATTTGTGCCAATTAGTGCTCTACATGGTGATAACATTGTTAACAGATCGGAAAATATGGGATGGTACCAAGGTGAAACGCTGCTGCATACACTGGAGACGATTCACATTGGCAACGATAAGAATCTGATAGATTGCAGGTTTCCTGTTCAGACAGTGATCCGTCCGCATAGCAATGAACATCATGATTACAGAGGCTATGCTGGTCGTATTGTCGGTGGTATATTTAAACCAGGTGACAAGGTACTAGTGTTACCATCAGGATTTAGCAGTACGATTAAAAGCATCGATACTTATGATGGGCCTGTGCAGGAAGCTTTTCCTCCCATGTCAGTTACCATGACACTGGAAGATGATATCGATATCAGCAGGGGGGACATGATTGTACGTGAAAATAATCAACCTGAGGTGAGTCAGGATCTCGATGTAATGCTTTGCTGGCTTAATCCACGAGGACCTGCACTTAACGGGAAGTATATCTTGCGGCATACGTCTAACGAAGTTCGCACGATGATTAAGGAGGTTCTTTATAAAGTAGATATCAACACACTGCACCGTATTGAGGATGACAAAGATGTTAGGATGAATGAGATCAGCCGGGTGCGTTTAAGAACAACAAAGCCTTTGCTAGCAGATTCATATACCAGAAACAGGCATACTGGTAGCTTAATTCTAGTTGATGAGGCTACAAACGAGACCGTAGCAGCAGGTATGATTATTTAATTGTGGGTAGGCATCTTCTCATGCAATGGAAAAGTTATTCTCAAATAGAAAGATTGTAGTTTATCATAAGTTCTGTTCTAATCATCAACTGGAAGCACATCTTTCAATCCTTCAAAAGGAGGATGTCCTAATTACTGTAGATGATGGAGATGTTTCTTTCTATAAGTATCTTTTCCCTTTGCTCCATAAGTATAAAATACCTACTGTACTTTTTATAATTACTGAGTTGATAGATACTAACAAACCTTTTTGGTGGGATGAGTTAGTGTATTTACTTGGCAAAGAGGAGGGGGAGAAAAGGGTGTGGGAGGTCAAGGAATGGCCAAATCAAGAGAGAGTCGCCTACATTAATCAATTAAGAGTTGAGTCTGATAAGCCTTCGCTTAAACAAGCTCAATTAACTACTGAGCAGCTAAAGGAGATGGAAAGAGCAGGAGTGATTATCGCCAATCACTCCCATACCCATCCCATGTTCAATCAATGTTCAGAAGTTGAACTTCGGGATGAGTTTAGACAGTCAAAGCATTTTTTTGATAAAGCTGGATTAAAAGGTTTTAATCTTTTTGCTTACCCGAATGGGAATGTAAATCAGTTGGCAGAAAAAGTGGCCAAGGAAGAAGGGATAAGCCATGCATTTCTTTTCGATCATAAACTACCTGCGAAAAAGTATGATCCCTACCGAATATCCAGATTAAGTATAACTGATCAGACAAGGCCGAGTAAATTGCGCTTTATTTTAAGTGGCTGGCACTCAAAGATTCTGCCTTTAAGAAGAAGTATCTATAAACTAATAAATGGCTGAGAAATCAATTAAACATCGCCTTGTTGCCCGCTATAGGAGAAACAAGGCGCTTTCTTTCTTATTAGACAAAACAGGGAAGAAGATCGAAGGGAAAAAATGGGTGTTTATTATCGGTTGCTATAATTCAGGTACTACATTACTCGAAGAAGTATTATCTACCCATCCGGAGATGTCCTCTTTAAATGACGAAGGGGTAATGCTGACAGATAAACTCACGAGGCCAGAGGATTTCTTTTGGCGCAGGATGTGGAGTGAGTGTGAGCAGGATCTTCAGGTTAACGACGAAGAATCCGCTGAAGTAGCTAAAAGACACTGGTCTCATTTTTACGATCTATCTAAACCTGTCCTTCTTGAAAAGTCAATTGTTAACACTATCCGGATTGATTACCTCAACAGGTATTTTAAGGAGGCATTCTTCATTCATTTGGTTAGAAACGGCTATGCTGTTGCGGAAGGCATATACCGAAAAGCAACGGTGATGGAAGGTAATCATCTATATGCGGAGAATGGTAAATACCCGCTAGAGTTATGTGCCAAGCAATGGGCCAGAAGCCTTGAGGTGGTTGAGCAAACTAAATCTAAAGCCGAGAATTTTATAGAAGTTACTTACGAGGATTTTACATCAAATCCTGATAAGGTACTGCGTGATATCACTGACTTTATTCATGTGCAACCCTTCAGTAGTACTTTCAAGGATAATGTGTTTAAGATTCACAATGTTGAAAGCAATATCAAGAATATGAACGGTAGTAGCTTGAAAAAGCTATCGGCGGAAGATGTCGTGATTATCAATAATGTAGCTTACAAGTACTTGGATAAGTACGGTTACCTGATTAAATAATGAGAATACTTTTTGTGCAGGATAGTTTAGGTACGGGTGGAGCTGAACGTTCAAACGCCTATCTGTGGTATTACCTAAGAGAACAGAAGGTAGACTTTTCTATAGTGGTGTTGGAGCATAGAAAGGAAGGAATTGAAGCAGAGATATTGAGAGAAGGCTTCCACGTAACATTTTTGAAAAGTGGAAATTTTATTCAGAATAGCCTCGAGATCGTCTCTATCATAAAAGCTTACAAGCCTACCATTGTTCACTCTGTGCTTTTAAAATCGAACCTACGAGTGAGATTGGCAAAAGCTTTTACACCTTTTTATCATGTTGAAAGCTTGGTTAACTGTACTTATGATCCGGTTAGGTTAAAAGATCCTAAAACTAGTAAACCTGCTTTTTATGCTTATAAGATTATTGACTACCTGTCTGCGATAAAGGGAGTCAATCATTCTGTTGCAATTACAGAGGAGGTTGAGAAGCACTACAGGAGTCATTTAAAGTTTCCAGATAAGCGCCTAAGCGTAATTTACAGAGGCCGCAATCCCAATGTGCATGTTGTAGCTAGAACTAAGCATAGGAAAGCTCTGCGTCATGAGTTAGGACTGAGCTCTGAAAAAATGATTTTAATACATGTAGGAAGGCAGGAGTACCAAAAAGGCCATATGCATTTATTAAATGCAATTCATAAAATTAGCTCAAAGGATGTTTCGGTTTTGAATCAGATTGCTGTTGTGTTCTGTGGCAGAAAAGGAAATGCCTCACCAGAAATAGAAGAGTTTTTGAAAGCCTATCCAGAGGTTCAAGCTAAAACTTTCTGGTTAGGCCATAGGCTCGATGTGCCAGCTTTACTAGTGGGGGCAGATGCTTTTGTGTTTCCTTCTTTGTATGAAGGATTGGGTGGGTCTTTGATAGAGGCACAGGCTGCAGCGCTTCCAGTAATTTGTTCAGATCTACCCGTATTTCATGAAGTAGTAATCAAAAATGAAAACGCGCTGATGTTTCCTGTAGGAGATGATGATAAACTTGCTGAACAAATCATTACATTAACTAAGGGTGCGGAATTGAGGAAGAAAATGGGGAATGAGAGTCTTGAGAACTTTAACAGGAAATTTAAGCTTGACAAGATAAATGAAGACACGCTTAGTTTTTACAGAGAGGTGAGCGCATGAAAATTCTTCAACTCATTCAAAAGCCTCAGCCACGAGGTGCTGAGATCTTTGCCGCGCAGTTATCAGATAACCTGTCAATGCTTGGCCACACATCAGAACTACTGGCGATATTTGATAGTCCTGATTCCTATAAGTACAGTAAGCCGCATCAACTGTTGGAAGCTAATCCCAGTGCCCGATTATGGGATAGACAAGGCTGGAAGAACTTATCTGAGGTCATACAAACAAAGAAGCCAGATATTGTACAAGCTAATGCTGGTGATACACTGAAGTATGCTGTGTTTTCTAAGTTGCTGTATAAATGGAAACAACCGATTGTTTTTCGAAATGCCAGTACGCTAAGTTCATATATAAAAAGCCCTGTACAGAAACTGTATAATGGTTTTCTGTACAGAAAAACTGATGCCATTGCTTCTGTAAGCAATCATTCCAAGGAAGATTTGGTTCGACTCTATCCAGGATTAAACCTTAAAACTACTACTATACCCATTGGCTTAGAGGACAAACAAGCTGTTAAAAACCCTTTTGCAGGAAATCAAGAACAACAAGTAAATCTGGTACATGTAGGCGGTTTCTCATTTGAGAAAAACCACGAAGGCCTTTTGCGTATTTTTCAGTCTGTTGTCAAGAAACACTCTAACGCACATCTGTGGCTGGTGGGAGATGGGCCATCAAGGAAATCAATAGAGGAGAAAGCAAAAGAGTTAAATTTGTTAGGCTCAGTGCATTTCACAGGATTTGTAAATAATCCATTGGATTACATTGCACATGCGCAGGGGTTATTATTACCTAGTATAATTGAGGGACTACCAGGTGTAATTTTAGAAGCAATGCTATATGAGACACCAGTTGTTGCATACAATGTTGGAGGCATAAGAGAAATTGTAAAGCACAAGAAAACCGGATGGCTGATTGAACCAGGTGATGAGTTGACTTTTGCCCAATCAGTTAATAATGTTCTCAATCTGAGAAACGCAGAGAAGCAACAAATAACTTCAGCTGCCTTAAACCTTGTAAAAGAAAACTACATGAATTTAGGTATTGCAGAGAGGTTTGTTTTGCTATACGAACAATTATTAAACAAGAAATAAATAATATATCCTTGTCTAAAATTAAAGTTCTTCACCTAATCAAATCGCTGGGCCGAGGTGGCGCTGAAATGCTGTTGCCGGAAACGCTTAAGGTACATGATCGGGAGCAATTCGACTTCCATTTTGCATACTTCCTGCCCTGGAAAGACCAAATGGTGCCTGCCATTGAAGCGCTGGGTGCTAAGGCTGTTTGCTTTAAGGCGAATAACAACCTGCAGATGTTTAAGCGTGTAGGGGAGATCAGTCGCTATGTGCAGGAGCATAAGATTGAAGTGATCCATAGCCACCTACCTTGGGCTGGCGTGATTGCCAGGTTGGTAGGTAAGAAAACAGGGGTACCTATTGTTTATACGGAGCATAACAAGTGGGAGCGCTACAACAAGATCACGTACTGGCTGAACAAACTTAGCTTTGGCTGGCAAGACGCAGCCGTGGCGGTGTCGGATGATGTGCAGAAATCTATCCGGAAAAATTCCAGTGCTAACTTCCGAGAGCTTACTTTGCCGGCTGTGCAGGAAGCCAGAGTCAACAGGAAAACGCGGCAACCATACTTGCTAAATATCTTGAATGGAGTAAATACTGCACACTTTGTGAGGGATGAGCAGGCAGGCCTGCAGATACGGCAGGAACTAGGTATACCAGCTAAAGCCCCTGTTATCGGTACCGTGTCTGTGTTTCGTTTTCAAAAGCGTCTGGATGTATGGATGGAAATCGCTGCTGATATTCTGAAAAAGGTACCAGATGCGCATTTCATAATTGTCGGGGATGGTCCGCTGAAAGATGAACTGCTAGCAAAAAGAAAAGCCTTGGGTATAGAAGAGCGCCTGCACATGCCAGGTCTCAAAACCGATGTAAAGCCTTATTTCAGCGCTATGAATATCTACATGATGACCTCAATTTTTGAAGGGCTGCCTATCGCCTTGCTTGAAGCCATGAGTTGTTCCTGTGCAGTGATTAGTACTAAAGCTGGAGGTGTTGGAGAAGTAGTAGAAGATGGAAAGAGTGGCTTGCTTTGTGAAGTGGATGAGTACAACCATTTAGCAGATATTGGAGTAAGGTTGCTGCAAAAACCCAAGCTTTGTGCAGAACTGGCAGTCGGAGCACGTGCCAGGGTGCAAGTTGATTTTAGTATAAATAAAATGGCGGAGGAGCTAGAGGCTTTATATTCGTTTTTGAAAGAGGAGAGGGAGCTATCAGAGTAAATCTGCTCCTTGGAGGATGGAACTTTGGGGTCGATTGTCATCCCCCTGCCTCCTTCAAAGGGGGACATAGAATTCCTCTCTTGAGAGGGGGAGGGGTGTGTTAATATTCTGAGTATTTAAAATGAAAATAAGAAAAGGAACAGAAGCAGATATACCGGCTATTGTAGAGCTACTGAAGTCTTCCCTTGGGGAAGGATTGATACAGAAGTCGGAGCGCTTATGGCACTGGAAACATGTGGAGAATCCGCATGGGGCATCGCCTATATTAGTGGCAGAAGATGATGGAAAGGTAGTAGGCGTAAGGGCTTTTTTGAGGTGGCAGTGGGTATATAAAGGCCAAGTGCTACAAGCTATCCGCGCCGTAGATACCGCAACGCATCCAGACTACCAAGGAAAGGGGATATTCAAAAAACTGACACTTCAAGGTTTAGCCGACGCAAAAGAGGACGGTATACACTTGGTTTACAATACACCTAATGAAAGTAGTAAGCCGGGATACCTAAAAATGGGTTGGTTTGAGATGAACCGGATGGCATTAAAGCTTAAAATTAACCCATTTGCTTATAAGCGTCAGGCTTCCCCTGAGGCACCTAACCAAGATTGGGATAAGCTTGCATCTCTTCTGCCGCAGCTTTCAAATCCAATTGCCAAGGCAGGGAAGGTACAGACTCTTAATAGCCCGGCTTATATGATTTGGCGCTATAAGGACAATCCTCTGTTTGATTATTACTTCCTTTCTGATTATAAGTCATATGTATTGTTTTACCGATTTAAAATTCACAATTTCGGACAGGAGATGAGGGTAGTGGACTTTTTAATAGATGAAAAGACTTTTGATAAAAAAGCAAAAAACTTACTAAAGACTTCATTTAAACAAATCAGTAATGCTTGTTTCTTGACTTCCGCCTCAGGAAGACATTTTGAATTAGCAAGTGGTATTTATCCAAATATGGGTTTTTTACCAGTGATGGATAAAGGGCCAATAGTTACATTACGTAATGTTAGTTTGTCGGATGAAGTGTTCACTATGCTAAGTAATCAGGAAAGCTGGGGCTATGCCTTAGGAGATATGGAGTTGTTTTAATGCTGGGAGCTGTACTTTTAATATTGCTGCTTTATGCTGTTAATCAGCCAATTATAGGTACCTTTAAAAAAAAGTTCCCTTTTCTAAAGGTAGAACTGTTGAATAATCTTTATTGGTGGCATGTGCTATTTGCAATAATTTATTATTTATATGCAACCTTCAATAGTTCAGATTCAAAGGCATACTATAGTCGAATCAATTCCGAATCTCTGTATTCTTCTTGGTTAAGTATTTACCAAACAGGTACTAGGTTTATAGATTTTGTAGCTTATCCGGTTGTTAATATATTAGGTTTCAGCTATGAGATGGCGATGGTATTGTTTGCTTGGTTTGGCTATTTAGGCTTCTTATACTTTTATATCTTCTTTAAGGAAAATGTGAGGCTGGAGCTAAAGTATAAAGGCTACGACTTAATAATGCTGTTGCTATTCCTTCCTAACATGCATTTCTGGACGGCTTCTTTGGGTAAAGGATCTTTAGTCTTTCTGGGAATAGCTATGTTTACCTATGCCCTGGCTGCTCCACAGAAAAGATTGCTTACTATACTTGTAGGGGCACTGATTGTTTATCACATCCGTCCGCACATGTTTTTATTTATAGGTGTTGGGGCAATTGCGGGTTATGTAACAGGTAGTGAGAAAGTACCAGCCTATCAAAAATTTCTGATTTACATTGTTTTTGCTGGGGGCTTGGCTATCATGTATAATAAAATTCTTGCTTTTGCGAATATTAATGAGGAAGACGTATTAGGGAGTTTTGAGGATTTTTCTCAGTTACAGGCCGGGCGCCTAGCAAGTGCTGGATCAGGAGTTGATATTAATAATTATCCTCTACCTCTAAAACTCTTTACCTTCTGGTTTCGTCCGCTGTTTTTTGATGCACCGGGTGCATTGGGGCTTTATATTTCTGTTGAAAACCTTTTTTACCTGTTGTTAGCTTGGAAACTAGTTGATAAAGATTTTATTCCATTCGTGAAGAAGTCTTCTTCGCTTGTGAAAATGAGTATGGTGACTTTTGTCTCTTCATCTATTGCACTTTCGATGGTAATGTCGAACTTGGGCATTGTGATTCGGCAAAAAAGTATGGTCATGTACTTCTTCTTTTTCTTAATCCTAGCCTTTATGGAATACAAGCAACGGAAGAAAATGGGCACAACAGAAGAAGGAGAAACTGTTGCCATAATGCCTCGGAAACGTTTACGTTTAGTTTAATGCAAAATAAACCCATTTTTACTATTTCCCTGGATTTTGAACTGTATTGGGGTGTGTTTGATAAAGTACTACTGGAAACAAAGCAAACCTACTTTAGCAATACACGTCATATAGTAACGGAGTTGCTGGGCCTTTTTGAGCAGGAGGAAGTACATGTAACTTGGGCAACAGTCGGGATGCTCTTTGCTCAAGACTGGCAGGAGTGGCAGGAATATCAGCCGACGCAGCAACCAACTTATGTAAATAAGCAATTATCAGCTTACCGTTTGCAGGAGCTTTATAGCCAGGACAGCGCACTGGATAATAATTTCTTCGCTCCCGAACTAGTAAAGCAAATAGCTAACACCCCTTACCAGGAACTGGCTACACATACATTCTGCCACTACTATTGCAAAGAGCAGGGGCAAACGCTGGAGCAGTTCAGGGAAGACCTTAGAGCAGCAAAGCGTATTGCCAGCGCCAAAGGCTTGCCAGCGCCAGCCTCGCTTGTGTTTCCGCGTAACCAGTTTAACCAGGAGTATCTGAAAGTATGCTATGAGGAGGGGATCAACAGCGTGCGCTCTAACCCAAAGGATTGGTTCTGGAAAGATACTGTAGAAGATAAGCTGTTGAACAAGGTTTTCCGTACCGGGGATGGCTATTTTCCCTTGGGGCAACGAGCTTCTTTCCCGCTGTCATCATTGCAGTATGAAGAGGGTATGCCTGTGGCTATTCCGGCCAGTAGGTTTTTGAGGCCGGTAAACGGCAGTAAGCCTTTGCTGAACAAGCTCCGCCTGAAGCGGATATTGAATGAAATGACTGAGGCTGCCAGGCGAAAGGAATGCTACCACCTATGGTGGCACCCACACAATTTTGGAGATCATCCGGAGCAAAGTATGGCAGATTTAGGAGTGATCATAAACCATTTCAAGCAGTTACAGCAAAAGTATGGAATGGTAAGCATGACGATGCAGGAGACCCAGGAGTATGTGCGGGAGGGGAAGTATAGTGCTTCAGGGGTAAAGCAGTAGTAATATCTACCCACCCCGGCCCCTCCTTGTCAAAGGAGGGGCGCTTTTATTCTTGCTATTTTTATAAGTAACTTTACATAAATTAATTTTCCTAACACCCTCACGTGTTTTGGGGGTAGAGACCCTCGAAAAGGGGAGGACAGGGAGGAGTAACATGGCAAAACTTTTCCGCATAACAACAGTACCGCTTTCACTGCAAAAGCTCATCTCAGGGCAGCTGCCTTATATGCGCTCTAAGGGCTTTGAACCTCTGATGATCTCGGCTGATGGGCCAGAAGCAGTAGCGGTGGTGAAGGAGCAAGCTTGTGAGCATGTATTGGTACCGATGACGCGAAAAGTGACGCCACTCCAAGACCTGCGTTCGCTTTGGGATTTCTACAGGCTCTGCAGAAAGCATAAACCGGAGATTATCCACTCACATACGCCAAAGGCAGGTATCATTGGGATGTTGGGAGGCATGCTTGCAGGAGTGCCTGTGCGTTTGCACACGGTGGCGGGTTTGCCTTTGATGGAGACAACCGGTTTAACGCGTCGTATCCTGAATGCGGTGGAGAAGCTGACTTATACTTGTGCTACCAAAGTATACCCTAACTCTACCGTACTGAAAGACTTTATCTTGGAGAACGGCTTCTGCGGTCCTGATAAGGTAAAAGTGATTGGCAATGGCAGCAGCAATGGCATCAATACAGCCTTCTTTAACGTAGAGGACCTGGATTTTGGAAAGCTTCAGGAATTGAAGCACGAGCTAGGGATTCAAGCTGATGATTTTGTGTTTGTGTTTATTGGCAGGCTCGTTAAAGACAAAGGCATACGTGAGTTGGTAACAGTCTTCAAATCACTGCAAGGAAAATATAAGCATATCAAATTACTTCTGGTTGGCCCCTTAGAGCAGGATCTTGACCCATTACCGACAGAAACACTTCAGGAAATAGAGCAGAACCCCGCTATTTTATCAGTTGGATTTCAGAATGAAGTGCGGCCATACCTGGCAATCAGCCATGCATTGGCTTTTCCGTCTTACCGAGAGGGTTTCCCGAACGTTCCGATGCAGGCGGGCTGCTTTGAGCTGCCAAGCATTGTGACCGACATTAATGGGTGCAATGAAATTGTTGTAGAAGGGGAGAATGGACTTATTATCCCTCCCAAGAATGTACATAAACTACAAAAGGCGATGGAGCTGCTGGTAACTGACAAGGCCCTCTATGACCACCTGAAATCAAACGCTCGCCGCATGATTGTGGAGCGTTACGATCAACGGCATTTTTGGGAGCTGTTGTACCAGGAGTATCTAGAACATTTGAACAAGCATGAACTGGCTATACCGAAATTTTCTTAAACGCATCATCGATTTTGTACTTAGCCTGACAGCTTTTATCGTGCTGCTGCCGGTTTTCCTGGTGGTAACGGTGTTGCTATATTTTGCTAACAAAGGGAAGCCTTTCTTTCTGCAGCCACGCCCCGGCAAGAATGGCAGGATTTTCCGCGTGATTAAGTATAAAACCATGAACGACCAGAAGGACGCGCAAGGCAATTTGCTGCCTGACGAGGTCCGACTGACAGCAGTGGGTAAGTTTGTTCGTAAAACCTCCCTGGATGAAATACCGCAGCTGCTGAACGTGATCAAAGGGGATATGTCGCTGATCGGGCCACGGCCTTTATTGGTAGAGTACCTGCCGTTGTACAATGAAACCCAACGAAGGCGGCATGAAGTAAGGCCAGGCATTACAGGTTGGGCACAGGTAAACGGACGAAATGCCATTAGTTGGAGCGAGAAGTTCAGGTATGATGTGTGGTATGTGGATAACATGTCTCTTTGGCTGGACTTGAAGATCATCTTCAGGACTATTTTTAAGATCTTTAAATCGGAAGGCATTAGTGCGGAAGGGGTGGCGACGATGCCGAAGTTCCAAGGGAATGACGGGTGATTTAAATGATTTTATTAATTGTATATGATTATCAGGTCTTGCAGGGATAGGCCGCAGAATGTCTGCGCAACAGCTTGATTATAAACATATATGTATAATAACTTTAGCTATCGAAAATCCTGTTCATCCATACATCCTGTGAATCCTGATTCAGACAATTTCCTGGGCTAGTGCGAGCTTGTAGCTCGTACTTTGTTTATATAGAATACATGATACGGGCTACAAGCTCGCACCAGCGGAGGTATAGTTATGTAAAGCGAGTCTGGAGACTCGTACCCACTAAACGTCACCGGATGGATTCCGGCGCCAAAGATTTATAACTATTTAACTTTCTAACTTTCTAACTCTTAATTCTTAACTAACCCATGTACTTATACGGAGCCAGCGGACATGCCAAAGTCATCATCGACATCCTGCAAAGTACAGGTTTGTCGGTAAGTGGCCTGTTTGACGATAACCCGGATCTGAAGGAGCTTTGCGGCATAAAGGTGCTGGGAAAGTTTAAACTGGGGCAGGACCTGCAAGAGCCGCTGATCATTAGCATCGGCAACAACCGCATCCGTGCCAGAATTGCACAGCAACTGCCGGTAAAGTATGGACAAGCGATTTCAAAAACTGCTATCTTGTCGCCGAGTGCTACGGTAGGAGAGGGAACTGTGGTCATGCAGGGAGCCATACTTCAGGCGGAGGCGCAGGTGGGCAGGCATGTGATCATCAACACCGGTGCTACAGTAGACCATGATTGTTTGATTGGTGACTTTGCACATGTGTCGCCGGGTGCCGTACTTTGCGGAAACGTTTCGGTGGGCGAGGGCACCTGGATTGGAGCTGGAGCTGTGGTGATACCCGGCGTGAAAATTGGCAAATGGTGTCAGATCGGGGCAGGGGCTGTCGTGATTCGCGACATTCCGGATAATGCCGTGGCTGTAGGCAACCCAAGTAAGATTATAAAATACTGTTAATATGAACGAAAAAATCTGGCTGTCCTCCCCGCACATGGGTGAGAGCGAGTTTAAAAACGTAAAAGAAGCTTTTGAAACAAACTGGATCGCCCCGCTTGGCCCACACGTGGATGGTTTTGAGCGCGATCTGGCGACTTACCTGGGGGAGGGCATGCACGTGGCGGCGCTGAGCTCCGGCACGGCAGCCCTGCACCTGGCCCTGATCATACTTGGTGTGCAGGCCGGCGATGAAGTGATCTGCCAATCCATGACATTCTCAGCGTCAGCAAACCCTATTGCGTACCAGGGAGCCACGCCGGTATTTGTTGACAGCGAAGAAGAAACCTGGAACATGTCACCTGAGCTTCTGGAGGTGGCAATTCAGGACCGCATAGCTAAAGGTAAGAAGCCAAAAGCTATCATTGTGGTGCACCTGTATGGCATGCCGGCACAGATGGATCGCATTATGGCTGTGGCTGATAAGTATGAAATACCGGTGGTAGAAGATGCCGCCGAAGCCTTAGGCTCTTCTTACAAAGGCCAGAAGCTAGGTACCTTCGGAGTGTTAAGTATACTTTCCTTCAACGGTAATAAGATTATCACCACATCAGGCGGCGGTGCGCTGGTATCTAAGAATGAAGAGTGGATCAGAAAGTCACGCTTTTTGGCAACCCAGGCTCGCGATGCAGCTCCCCACTACCAGCACTCGCACATCGGTTATAACTACCGCATGAGCAACGTGTGCGCAGGCATAGGCCGCGGCCAAATGGAGGTGCTGGATCAGCGTGTGGAGAAGCGCCGTAGCAATTATACTTTTTACAAAGAGGCTTTTGCGGACATAGATGCTATCAAATTTGTAGAAGAGCCAGGTGCTTACTTCTACTCCAACAGGTGGCTAAGCACGGTGCTGGTGGAGGGGGATGTGACAAGAGAAGATATCCGCCTGCACCTGGAGAAAGACAACATTGAAACAAGACCGCTGTGGAAGCCAATGCACCTGCAGCCTGTTTTTGCCGAAGCGCCTTTCTATGGCGACGGCACCAGCGAGCGTTTGTTCGAACAAGGCCTCTGTCTGCCATCCGGCTCTAACCTGGCTGATGCTGACCTGGATCGGGTTGTGGCGCAGCTAAAGCAGCTTTACCAGGAGGCTAAAGTATAAATTTATACTTCTTTTAAGCTTGTACACCAAAAATAAAGGCCGAGGCACATAGCGTACCTCGGCCTTTATACTTTTATTTACTTGTGATAATTATTTACCCGCAGGGTTGTTGGCTCCCAGGCCGCTACCGTCTTTGCCACTCCTGGTGCCGGTACGATTATCATCCTTATCCTTTTTGTTTCAGGCGCCCTGGCCATGTTGCTGGCTGGCTGTCGCTTTAGTGCCATGCCTGTCCTCTTCTACGCCTCCCTTCATGTTAGCTTTGTTTGTTTAATCCTTCGGGTTCGGCTGTGAGTCTGCCTTGCTGGCAAGGTTTCTCTGTATTTCCTGGGTCTTATCTTTCTAGTCTGCCATATTCATTAGGTGTTAAGTCCGTTCCGTTAGCAGCCTGGTAAGACTTGTTATTGACTTACAGCCTTCGACTGCCGAAGTTTGAAAAGTTAAATCCATACGGGTAGTTTCACAGGGAAACAACATGCTTAATAGGGACTTTCAGGAATCTTTAATTAGGTGGGAGAATTTCACTTTTGCAGGAACGCTTCTATAGAAGGGATGTAAAATGCTGATGTCATGCTACTACCTGACTATAGCTCATGATCGGAAAAAATGGTAATAGACATAAAATAATAAATGCATCAATCTACACAATTTTTATGCTATATTTGCACAGTTTTTAGTAAGTACTGTATTTTGCTTTGCTAATATTCAGTTGCAGGCAGGGAATCGCTGAATGGACTTTAAAGTTCGGAAGAGTAGGTTATAGCGAGTACAACTTAAGCCTGCTCTTTGCGTTCATACATACAGATTCAAGAATTGAATATGGTGCTGTGCGCATAATTATTTAACATTACCTATATATTAGAAGTAATGTTATTATATTTATGTGTTTATTTTTGCAAGGTATTGATGTAGTAAGTTTACAAAAGAATACAGTTTTCACCTCCTGAGATAAGACGCTTTGTCAAGTGACGAAAGGAAGAGAATGCTGTTAGGGTCCTATATATGAAAATTTTACTTAATAAGTCACTTCCAAAATGGATAGTGCTTTTAATCGATCAACTTATCATGAGTTGGTCTTTTGCCCTTTCATTCTTTATTATAAAGCAATTCCACTTTGAGGAGATCATGCGTGGGCACTTCTTGGTGTACATCGGTCTTTTTGGCCTAGTGTCGCTAATCACGTTTTACACCATGCGCATCCATACTGGTCTTATCCGGTACTCCAGCATCTACGATATCTACCGCATTTTCTCTGCCGTACTCATCGCCAGCCTTTCCTATGGCGCCCTGATTGGGCTTTGGGTGGCGCCGGTGCATGGTATTGACTCTGTTAACATTTACCTTGTTCTGCTCATCAGTTTCTTTGTGTCCTCTACCTTACTTACTTTAGTTAGAATGGGGGCTAAGGCTTTGTTTATTTTCTTTAAGAGCAGCAGTACCGGTGAGCGTGAGCGCGTCCTGATTTACGGTGCTAACGGGTATTCTATACTTTTAAAGCAGGCGCTGGAGACCAGTGGGATGGGGCGCTTTGTGATTGTCGGGTTCCTGGACGAGAACCCGAACAAAGTTGATAAAAACATTCATCAGAAAAGAGTTTACCACATAGACGATATTGAGCGATTGCAGCAAAAGCTTAAAGTAGACAAGGTGCTGGTATTTGGCGAAGACCTGAAGTCTGCCAGCCAGAAACTGTTTGCAGAGCGTTGTGTGGAGATGGGTATTAAGGTGCTAACTGTGCCTCCTACGGAGCAGTGGATGTCTGGGCAGTTAAGTATGAACCAGATCAAAGACCTGAAGATTGAAGACCTTCTACAGCGCCCACCAATCGTGATTGAGAACGACCGCATCAGCAAAGACCTGAGAGGGAAACGGGTGCTGGTAACGGGTGGTGCCGGTTCGATTGGATCCGAGATTGCGCGCCAGGTAATGAGCTATGGCCCTGCCTTGCTCATTGTATGCGACCAGGCGGAGTCGCCGTTGCATGAGCTGCAACTGGAGCTGGAGGAGCAATACCCTAATGGCAAAATCGCGATTTTTGTAGGCGATATTACAAACTCCAACAGGATGTACTCCATGTTTAAAGAGTTTACGCCTGAGTTTGTATATCATGCTGCTGCTTACAAGCATGTGCCGATGATGGAGAACAACCCTTGTGAGGCGGTTCTGACAAATGTGTTAGGTACCAGAAACCTGGCGGACTTGTCGCTTACCTTTGATGTGGAGAAATTCGTGATGATCTCGACTGATAAAGCGGTTAACCCAACCAATATCATGGGCACATCAAAGCGTATCGCAGAGATCTATATCCAGTCGCTGAACAACCTGAACCATGGTAAGATTAACGGCAACAAGCACCCATATAAGCAAGTAACGCAAACCAAATTCATCACCACCCGCTTTGGCAATGTGCTTGGGTCTAATGGCTCGGTGATTCCGCGCTTCCGACAGCAAATCGAGAAAGGCGGCCCTGTAACAGTTACCCATCCTGAGATTACCCGTTACTTTATGACCATCCCGGAGGCGGTGCAGCTGGTGCTAGAGGCGGGTACGATGGGCAATGGCGGCGAGATATTCATTTTCGATATGGGCGAGCCTGTGAAGATCGTGGACCTTGCTAAGAAAATGATCAAGCTGGCGGGGCTAATCCCGGATGTGGATATCCCGGTTACTTTCACTGGCCTGAGACCAGGGGAAAAGCTGTATGAGGAACTGCTTAACGAAGAGGAGCTTACCATCCCAACCCATCATAACAAGATCAAGATCTCCAAAGTACGCCACTACCAGTACGATGATGTGGTGGTTGATATAGATGAGTTGATGCAGCTCAACAAAACGAAGGATGAACTGCAGGTAGTTAGGAAGATGAAGCAGATTGTGCCGGAATATATCAGCAAGAACTCTCGCTTTGAGGAGCTTGACCTGCAAGTGAACTAAACTTTTATACTTATAAACACAAAAGCCCGCTTCAGCAGCGGGCTTTTGTGTTTATAAGTATGTCTTAAGGCTCGATTTATAATTTGTCGCTGAGCAGCAGCACCTTCCAGGCTTGCTCTACCTGATTGTCTTCCAGTAACTTCTTGCCGAGTAGTTCCAGTTCTTGCCGAAGCCCGATGCTGTCGCTTTTATACTTTGACAAAGTATACTTTACCAGTGGGTCACTTTTAAATGCCTCTACTTCTGCCTCAGAAGGAATAACTTCCGTGTTGCCAAGGCGGGCAAGGTTATTGCCCGTTAGTAAGCTGCTGTTCCGGATAAACTCGGGAAGCAGGTCAATGCCAACGCCTTTGTTGCGAACCGGTTTGGGAAGCTCGAAAATGCAATCGCCGGTGGCGCGCAGGTAGTAGTCGCCGCCCATTCTGGCTACGGCATCCAGCTTGTAAGGATCTATTTTGCCTTCCAGGTCCAGCACGTTTTCGTTTACGTGCATCAATAATACCTCACAAATAACCAGGTTTCCGGCACCTCCTTCAGGACCAAGGCTGATCACGTCGTTCACCTTGCACTCGAAAGCCACAGGGGCCTCTTTAACCCGTGGCGGCTGCACCAGCACCGATGCCTCTGGCGTTAAGCCGGACTTAACGAACTCATTAATGCCCCGGTCATACTCTGTACTGGCAAGCGACATTTGCTCTACAATGTCATAGTTGGCAATATTAATGACTACCTCGCGCGTCTCAAGCACATTCTCCAAGGTATGCTTGCTGGTATTGTCGCGCACGCGACGGGCAGGGGAGAACACAAGGATGGGAGGCTTCGCACTGAACACGTTAAAGAAGCTGAAAGGGCTGAGGTTCACGTTTCCTGCACTGTCGGTGGTGCTGGCGAAAGCTATTGGGCGTGGAGCTATAGCTCCTAAGAGCAATGCGTGTACCTCGGCAGTTTTAGTGTCCTGTGGATCTATGGTCTTCATTATTATTCACTTTAAATTTATCGTAAAGGTAACAAAAGCATAACTCACAGAAGTGGCTAATGCATAAAACAGGTATACAGGAATACTGACCTATAATTTTATTTGCCATTTATGAACCCCTTTTTAATACATATAAACTTCAAGTTATTTAATACTAGATTATTTGTGCTTTTAAACTCTAACTAATCCTTGATAGCTATCTTGATTCCAGAATAAGCTGTTGGCTTAGAGTTCAACCTGCTTTGTGGTTCGCAATTGCTTTATCTGATGTATTTGGATTTAGCCCTCCTTCAATAATAGTGATTTGTGATATACCCTTTAAAAATTAAAAAATATTTATACACTTTTCCATAGGCATTCCGTAATGTAGGATATATTGATTACATACTATAATCAATCGATTAGTAAGTCTGAACTTAATCTACGCATCATTAATCACCCTACTGATTATGAGAATAAAATTGATTTTTATACTGTGTCTATTTTGTTTAACCTCTTGCGGCCGAAGGAACCTGGCTTATTTCAGTGACTTACAGGATAAAAAAATTTATTCGGAAAAAATATCCAATAAAACAGAACCAAAGATTCAGGCGGACGACCTGCTAAGTATTACTGTTAACAGTCTTAACCCTGAAGCTAACACACTATTCAATAGAGGTGTAATAACGCCTATAGGTCGCACCATAGATTTTAGTGTAGGAGGCAGCCCTAATATCGATAAGTATAACGAAGGTTACTTGGTCGATAAGAATGGTTACATAGAGTTTCCGGTATTAGGAAAGCTAAAAGTAGGGGGGCTGACCAAACAGGAGGCTAGCGACATGATAGAGGAAGAACTGAACGATTATTTGAAGGAGCCTACCACAACTATCCGCTACCTCAACTTCCGTGTAAGTGTAATAGGAGAAGTCAATCGTCCCTCCACCTTTACAATTCCTACCGAAAAGATAACCATACTAGAAGCATTAGGTATGGCCGGAGATATGACTGCCTTCGGGAAGCGGGAGAATGTGTTGGTAATCCGGGAGGAAGGTGGCATCCGCACGATGGCTCGTGTAAATCTTAACAATAAGGATGTGTTAAACTCGCCATACTTTTACCTGCAGCAGAGCGATGTAGTGTATGTAGAGCCGGATGAGAAAAAGGAGATACAGGCAAGTACGAATACGCGGAATATTTCCTTAGCGCTTGCTGCGATCTCATTGGCGTCTTTGTTTATTTCAAGGATACTTTAACGAAGCAGATATGAGAGAGACTGATAAGTATTTTGTAGAGCCAGAAGATTTTAATTTAAAAATGCTTCTGTTAAAGTATCTGCGACATTGGCTACTGTTCTTTGGAGCCCTTATAATTACATTAGGTACAGCATTTCTATACATACGGTATGCTACTCCTGTTTATAGTATCAGTAGTACGCTGCTTATAAAGGATGATATTGCAAAGCCAGGAGTGGCCGCTAATGAGATGTTCAGCGAATTGGACATCTTTCAGACTACTAAAAATGTCGATAATGAGGTCGAAGTCCTGAGATCTCTAGGGCTTATGCAACGCGTACTCTCAGAACTCTCTCTGCAAACAAGCTATTTTGTGGATGGAAGGATAAAATCATCAGAAGTTTATGGGAGTTCATTACCTATAAAAGTTATCGTAAGTGAATTATCACCAGAAGCTTACAGTAAGAACCTTATTGTACATATTAAAGATAATAATACGTTCGAGTTAGAAGAGATAGAAGATATTTCTCAACACGCATACCCACCTATTGCAAAACTTTTAGCTACAGAGGAACCGAAGAAACCAACTACGCATAAGTTTGGGCAACAGATAGTGAAGCCTTACGGTACTTTTACTGTGGTGGCCACATCCGGGGTGCTTCGCGAAGAAAACAATGTGCGGGTAGTGTTTAACCATATTGAAAACCTGGCTTCTATTTACAGTGGGGTGCTAAATGTCACATCGGTAAACAAGTATACAAGTGTGTTGTCTTTAACCTTAACAGATCCTATACCTGAAAGAGGACAGGATATAATTAAGAAATTGATCGAGATATACAATGAGGAGGCTGTAGAAGATAAGAAAATAGTAGCCTCCAACACCTTACAGTTTATAGATGAACGACTGAAATACCTTACCGTTGAGTTAACCGATGTAGAGAAGGATGTGGAGAACTACAAGCGGCGCAACGAAGTGACAGATGTAAGTGCCCAGGCGCAATTATATATACAGAAGGCCGGCGAGTATAACAAGCAGTTGGCAGATTGGGAAATCCAGATTGATGTACTGCAGTCTATTGAGCAGTACCTAAATAAGCAAGAAAATCAGTACGAACTTGTACCGAGCACGCTAAATATTCAGGATCCCACGCTAGTGGGGCTGATAGGTAAATTCAACGAACTACAACTGGAACTGCAGCGTATGCTGCGAACAACACAGCCCAATAACCCCCTTGTGCTCAATATAAACGATCAGCTAGCCAACCTGCGGGTAAATATTCTGGAAAACCTGCGCAATATTAAAAGCGGCCTGATTATAACTCGGGACAATCTGAAATCGAGCCATGCCCAGTTTGAGTCCAGAATTCAAAAGGTGCCTTCCATAGAGCGCGACTTGCTGGAGATAAACCGGCAGCAGGGCGTTAAACAGGAACTGTACCTGTTTCTGCTGCAGAAACGCGAGGAGTCTGCCATGTCATTAGCGGCCACTATCTCGAACTTGCGTATAATTGATGAGGCAGTTCTGGGGGATTATCCTGTAAGACCGCGCACTACGCTTATCTATGCACTCGCTTTGATCTTGGGGATAGGTGTACCAATGGGCTACGTGTACATGAAGGAGGTGCTGAATGATAAAGTACAGGAGCGAAAAGATGTTGAATCCCTCACTTCTACACCTATTTTGGGTGAGATTGCGCATAGCAAAGGCAAAGAAACAGTAGTTGTGACCAGCAAAAGCAGAACACCTGTTGCAGAATTGTTCCGGCTTATTCGTGCTAATCTGCAGTTCGCTACCGGAGGGAGGGAAAATAAAGTAATTCTCGTTACCTCCAGTATGAGCGGCGAAGGTAAAACCTTTATAAGTATAAACCTTGGTGCCAGCCTTGTATTGACGGGTAAAAAAGTAGTTGTACTCGGTTTCGATCTGAGAAAATCTGGCTTGACCCAAAGCCTGGGCTTATTTGCCGACAAGGGGATAACTAACTACTTAATATCAGATGTCCAGGCAGTGGATGAGGTGATAATTCCCTCCAGAGCACTGCCTGACCTGTACGTTATAGGGGCAGGACCTATTCCTCCAAATCCGTCTGAGTTAATGCTGCTTCCGGGGGTTGGTAAACTTATAGAAGAACTCAAGCTAAGGTTTGATTTTGTTATACTAGACACACCTCCAGTTGGGCAGGTGGCAGATGCACTTTCACTGGCGCCCTATATCGACTCGAGCATCTATGTGGTTCGCTACAACTACACCTTTAAAGAGCAGGTGAATATCATTGATGATATTTATAAGAACAGCAAGTTTAAGCATTCTATGATCGTCATTAATGATGCGAAGAATGAAAACAGTTATGGCTACGGCTATGGCTATGGCTATGGCTATGGTGAGGGCGTAGAAGGGCCACGCAAAAATAAATTTAAAAAGCTTGTAAGCGTATGATGGCTGGTTGTTCAGCCATTGATTCTTTTGAGACAGATATTGCTAATAATCAGATAAGACAATGCAACAAACAAAACCCTCTAGTCTTAAGCTTAAAGTAGTTAATGGCGTTTTCTGGAACGTTATTGAGCTTGTCATTAACAGAGGTTTTGCTTTTGCTATCAAATTGGTGTTAGCTAAAATATTGTTCCCGGAGCAGTTTGGCCTGATCGGTATGGCTACAGTGTTTGCTAGTTTCGTGCAGGTGTTTAATGATATAGGAATAGGCGCTGCTTTAGTGCAGCGGAAGCAGGAAGACCTACAGGAAATCCACTTTCACACTGCCTTCTGGACAGGTATTGTGTGGTCTATTGGAATATACCTTATTATGGCATTTGGCGTAGCACCATTGGCTGCTTCCTTCTATAGGGAGCCTATCCTAAGAGATATCGTGCCGGTTATGAGCTTGGGCATACTGTCAGGGCCTGTAAATTTGGTGCACAACGCTCAGCTTACAAGGGAGATGCAGTTTAAGAAGCTTGCTTTTATAAGCGGGGCCTCTACAATTTTTTCGGGACTTTTGGCTTTAGGGCTAGCTCTTGCTGGAGCAGGTGTATGGTCTTTGGTATTTAATTCTGTAGCAACTTTTGTTATAGCCATGCCTCTTTATTTCGGGGCTACTAAATGGGTGCCAAAGCTGCAATGGCAAAGGGCTGCTTTCAATGATATTTTTGGATTCGGTGTCTACACAACAGGGACTAATTTATTTAATAATCTAATTTCTAAGCTAGACTATCTCCTTATAGGGAAATTGCTTAGTGCCTCTGCCTTGGGGGTATACACACTTGCCTTCGTGCTAACAGATACCTTCAGGAGCCAGATCATGCACATGGTTAACAAAGTAATGTACCCTATATATGGGCAAAAGCAGGACGACATCTCTTTGGTCAGGAAGTTCTACCTAAAAACTGTTCGCTATAACAGCTTATGTATATACCCTATTATGGTGTTCTTTATTGTGCTGGGCGAGCCGTTTGTGCTGGGCTTTTTCGAGGCGAAGTGGAGTGAATCTGTAATACCCCTGAAAGTTCTGGCTTTATCAGTCATGATCCACATGCTGGTAAGCAGCCATGGTTCATTAATTCGGGGTTTGGGCCAGCCAAGGCTGGAGATGAAGCTACAGTTTTTTAAAGCCTTGTTTTTGTATGTACCCTTAATATCATTTGGGGTTTACTATTATGGCATACTGGGAGCTGCATGGGCTTTTGTAGGTACCAAGACAATAGAGGTGATTTTGGCCCAATACTATCTTAAGAAATTGGTAGGAATCACTGTTAAGGACTTAATGAAGACTATAACACCTCCGCTATGGGCCGCTGTTGCAGCTGCAACGGTCACCTACCTATTGCTCTACATGGAGATAAATTATATAGTTGCGGCTGTGAGCTTAGTATTTAGCTATAGTGCAGTTATCTGGCTATTAATGGGTGCTGAACTTCTGCTACAGTTTAAGGAGGTAAATAAAAAAAGTAAATCAGGCAGGGACGAAACATTCAAGAAAGCAGTGCAAGTGCCTTAGCCGTAAGGTACTATTAAATGATAAACAACGCTGCAATGCAATCTTCATGGTTATGATACCATTTTTAGGTGAATAAATATAATGTGTTAATCAAATGAATATGGGCGTTTTCAGACCATATGTTTCTGTTATTATACCAACTTATCACGATTGGGATAGGTTAAAAATGTGTGTTAAAAGCCTGCAACTTCAGACATACCCCACTGATTTATTTGAGGTTATCATTGTAAACAATGATCCTGCTGATGAGGTACCTCCAACAATTTCCTTGCCTGCTAATTTTGCCATATTACATGAAAGTGCACAAGGGTCTTATGCTGCAAGAAACAAAGGAGTTGCTGTTGCTAAAGGTGATATTTTGGCATTTACAGACTCAGATTGTATCCCTGAATACACCTGGATAGAGGCTGCAGTTAGCTACTTCGGTACACATCCTGAGATAGATAGAATAGGAGGTGAAGTTAACTTGTTCACGGTTGACTCCCGCTACACTCTGGCGGAGGCTTACGAGGTAGTGTATGCTTTCAGGCAGGAAGAAAATGTGAAGGAGGATACATCTGTTACCGCTAATATGTTCACCAGAAAGAAAGTGTTTGATAAAATCGGGCTCTTCGATTCAAGTATGTTTTCTGGAGGGGACTTTGAATGGGGAAAGAGAGCTGCACAGAATAATTTTAGAATAGGCTTTTCAGCTGAGGTAATAGTACACCATCCAGCAAGAAGAGACTTAAAGCAGTTGATTAATAAAGTTAAGCGTGTGGCCTCTGGTAATTACCTTATGAATGGCGAAAAAAAGAGCGCAATTTTCAGGCATATAGATTTCCTCTATGAAATTCGGCCTCCTGTAAATGAGTTCAGGCTAATATACTCCCGAGGTAAACAGCTAACCTTTAAATTAAAAATGTTGGTCTTTTTGCTGCGGTACCAAATTAGAGTACTTAGGGCCTTCGAAGAAATCAAACTCTTCTATGGGGTAGTTCCCTATCGTGATGTTTAACTGTTTCAATATCATTCTGTTTTATGGCTAGTGATGTAGGTTTTTCTGTGATTATTCCCGTTCATAATAAACTTCCTCATTTAGAAAGATCCGTAAACTCTGTGCTCCATCAGACGCACAAGAATTTAGAGGTTATTCTGATCGACGATGCTTCAACAGATGGATCTTCCAAAAAGCTTCAAGATTTTACAGATAAGAGAGTGAAGGTGCTACGGCGTGAGGTGCCGGGGGCAGGGGGGTATGCCGCCAGAAATTTAGGTATTAATCATGCTCGGATGGAATGGGTTTGCTTCTTGGATGCTGATGATGAATGGAAACCAAACGTACTTGAAACAGTAGCCCAATTAGCTGCAACAGATGGTGAGGTTGAAGTGATTAGCTGGAGTTGGTTTATCAAAGAAGGAAATAGTCAAAGTCTTAATGGTTTTTCTGTGCTGCATAAGAAGTACGACTGCAAAACCTATACTTTGATAGATTTTCTAACTGTGCCGCCCCCAATCTGGACAGGTGCCGTCGCTATCAAAAAGGGCAGGCTTATAGCTGCAGGTATGTTCCCTGAAAAAGACTTTACAAGAGGGGGAGACATGGATACATGGGTGCGGTGCCTGTGGGGTAGTAAGAAAAATGTATGGCTTAACCAAGCCATGTCATACTATCACACAGACTCTGTTAACATGGTTACGAGAAAAGAGGATAGAAACCCCCTTTTCATTTTCTCTCCCTTCCTACAGAATCTTATAACTACCACCGATGATAAGGAGTTAAGAGAGGCCATTCTGTTTTACCAGAACAGGTATTTGTACATTATCTTGAACGGTAGGGTATATGAGGGCAAAAACATAGATTATAAGCTGCTCAGCAGAATGCATCTAGGCAGGCAGGCTCTATGGCTTGGCCTGAAGCTCCATCTAAACAGGTTGCGGCATGCCGTGGGCCTGATTTAAAAGGTGTTATAAGATTGATTTATGGTTAACAATCTGTAAAATAAGGTGGTATGCGGGTAAAGGTTATGAAAAGGCATCGTGAATGGGGATATATCCTAACACTCTTCTCCATTGGAAGTGTGTTTTTAGGTAGCTCCGTTATCGGTCTGGATTTATCATTCTTCAAGCTATACCCTTTGCGCCTATTTGGTTTTATAGGTCTGGTTTTCATGGTGATAAGTAAAGGATGGAAAGACGCATTTCTCTCTTTTAACTCAAGGTTTGTGCTTTTTTTTCTGGGCTTAGGGTTTATAAGTATCATGTGGTCGCCAGATACTGTGCTAGCCATAAAAGAGTTTGGCATAATACAAACAGGACTAACACTGAGCTGGTTAATTTTCAGATATATTGATTCTGAAGACAGGGTAAAGGTGCTGCTAAATATTTGGGTGGTTGGCGCATTGTTTGTTAACTTAATAGGCTTGTGGGAAGTATGGCAACAGGAGTATTTAATTGTAACAGAAGTTGGTGAGATGACCGAAAGAGCGATAATGAGAATGGGCTTTCTGGCACCCCGATCTGTATTTGGTAATCAAAATAACTTTGCCTTTTTTAACTCCCTTACGTCTCTTGTTTTGCTTGGTGTGGTGATGAAAAAGTATCAGCCGACCAAGCTCTACATATTAACTTGGGCAAGCTTAGTTTTGAGCCTGTTCATTCTCATTAGCTCTTACTCAAGGGCTGCAATCGGAGCATTTGTCTTAGGTACTTTTGCTTTTCTTCTGCTAACCATGTTTAGCAGCAATACACATAAAGCCAGTGTTACAAAATTGTTGTTGGTTGGCGTAGTGGGTTTTATAATTCTTGTTTTTGTCGACAGTTCTATCCTTACGTCACTTGCTGATATGCTCTACTTGGTTGTCGAGAAACATGAGTACTCATCTCAGGAAGGGAGAGCCTTCTTATATGCTAAGTCTATGGACTATGCTGTCGACAATGCCGGTATTGGAATGGGACCTGGTGCCTCTGTTGTGAATCTGGCAGGATGGCCTCCTCATAACTATCTCATTCAAATCCTGGTGGAGTATGGTATCTTAATCTTATTGGTCCAGTTATGGGTTGTTTTTAAGGCATACAGAAGGTTTGGGCTTTATAAAAGCACTGTAAACTCGGCCTTACCTACCATGGGTAAAGCCGTTATCCTGGCATTCCCTCTAATGTCTATCGGACCTAGCACAATATTGGGTGAAGGGGTTTTTTGGTTGTGGTTCGGTTTTACTATAGCCTTTAGTTCTATTATAGCTCGCAAGTATTATAGAGCTCACTTCCAAGCTACATAACAAAATTTATAACTGAGCTATATTGATTAATAATGACTAACAGAATCTGCTTTTTCCCTGGCACACTGTCACTTGGCGGTATAGGAAAGCTATTTGTCAATCTTATCGAGGAATATGCAAGTCGTGGAATAGGGGTAGATGTTTTCCTGACAAAAAAAGAGGGGGAGTTTTTGGAGCAGCTTCCGGCCAGTGTGCGTGTCTTTGAAGGTGGTGGCAGAGCTTTAAATAGCATGCTGCTGTTTATAAAATACCTGAATAAAGAGAAACCTGACGCGGTAATTTCAGCAAGAGAATATCTAAATATTGTTAACATACTTTGCTGTGCCTTATCTTTTAGTAAGGCTCGGGCGGTAGTTTCTCTGCACACTAACCAAACTGCCGAGAATGCGGCAGGTCATGCTAGGTTCAAAAACAACTATCATAGTAGCCGGTTGATGGTTTTTGCAAAACTGTTGTATAGGTTATCGCCTAAAATAGTGGCTGTTTCTAGAGGGGTTGCAGATGATTTTTCTCAGCGCATGAGCGTTGAAAGAAAAAAAATTGAGGTAATATACAATCCTGTGTATAAGCCTTATAGTGGAGAATGTTCTGCAGTAGACAATGATTTTAATGCTTTTATCAAGACAGGTAGAAAGTATATAGTTGGTGTCGGGCGGCTAACCGAGCAGAAAGATTTTGCCACCTTGATACGTGCCCTAAGTATGGTCCGGAAAGAAAAGGACATTGCTTTGGTTATACTTGGGGAGGGGGCGTTGCGTCAGCAATTAGAGGAGCTTGTAGAGGAGCTTGGCTTGGCTGATCATGTATTAATGCCTGGTTTTGTTAAAGACCCACTCTGCTATGTTAGCAGAGCCTCGGCTTTAGTGGTGTCATCAGAGTTTGAAGGTTTTGGTAACGTGATTGTAGAGAGTTTGGGAGTGGGCACTCCTGTTATATCTACTAATTGTCCCAGTGGCCCAAGCGAGATACTGGAAGATGGAAAATATGGGGCGCTTGTACCCGTAAAAAAACCAGAAGCAATGGCTAAAGCTATACTAGGCACTATCAATTTCCCTCCCGAACCAAGCATTCTGATTGATCGAGCAAAGGAGTTTGCTGTACCGCACATTGCTGATCAGTATTTATCTTACATCTATTCCTGATCAGGTAAAGTTTCTGTAAATGCTGAAAATTAGATTATTTTGTGGTGATAGGTGTGTTGTCAATCGGAGGTTAACATTAGCAAGGGCTCTGTGTTCCATCGCTCCTGCGCCCCACCGAATTTTATGAAATAGGCTTTACAGCTACTATCGTTGTAAACTCGGGTTGCGGTTTGCGCAATAGGCAGAAACCACTTTGTTTTTATACCTGATACTTCCTCATACTGCCACTCTTTTTGACCAGCGGCATAAGGTAACAGCCATAAAATACTTTGTTTAATGCCTTTGCCATCAGAAGTGGAGTAGTGCCACACATCCACCCCAGCTTTATTTCCTAAGTTAGCTATCCCTATCCAACCATTGATATTCTTGATGCAATAGGTCCAGGATCTGGATCTTTCAAGTTCTAAGGGCTGACTACCGTCAGGTTTGAACTGCCTGTCCATACGTTTGAGGGTATAGTCCTGCAGGTATTCTTTTGCAAAAAATTTGTTGTCCGTAAATAAAGCGTAGCCTATTACCTGTAAGTCATAGTAAGTGCCAATATTATTAGGTGCCTTGGCAGCTTCTTTCCCAAGGTCGCTTGTCAGCATCCAGTTCAGAAAACTGCTAAACCAATCCTTTAAAGCTGCTTTATCTAGAGCCGTAAATGATTCTGAGCCTTCTAGTAGCTGAATTCCATCAATCATATTTAAAAAGTGAATCGTTTCAATCAGGCCAGTGCCTCTACCATCAGTAACTCCTCTTATTGCCTGCGCATAGTTTAGGTGCGGCGACATTTTTGTATTTGCATCAATAAAAAATATGTGTAGTAATTCTGAGGCTTTCTGCGCATACTTCTCATCATCTGTAAAATAAAAGGCGGTGCCAAGTAGCAGTATATCTGAACTTAGGTTACTGATGTGGTACTTGTCCTTTGTTTCGTTAGCCTCAGGGTTTGTTTTACCATCCTTTATAATGTAAGGTAATCCATCAGGTGTTAAAGGATTTGGCCACCAATAAGGGCTTAGGCTAAGATAATCATGCTTGTTACCACTAGGTGGGTTAATTGTTTTATTGACTACTGTGTAAGGGGGCTTGTTTAAGGCTCTATTAGCCTTATCTGCAAGTTTTTGTAATGCGGCTACAACCTGTTTATCTCCTGCATACAGTCTATGTTTGTTCTGCATAAGTACCTCTCCATTCAGTTTGAAAGTATTAGGCTTTACCTGACTTAACCCATCAAAAGTATACAGCAGGCTTATGAAAATATACCACAGAATGATCTTCAGTCGCTTGTTCATGGCTTTCTTCAGGATTTCAGAATAAAGAAGTCTTAGCTTCTAATAGGAAGCAATTGAAACCGTGTTATACATTTACTACATATTTCTAAGGTAAACTAATCCTCTCTTCTCTCCGATGGTTGATTATCCATAAAATTAATTAGTGAATTAATGTTTTTTTATTGTGGCTGCAATGCACCAACTCTCATTAAAACGTAAAGTAAATAAGGTGGTTTAATTTGTGTCATGTCTATATTTTTTTGGATGATGTTGGGCTTGTTAAACCACCAGCCATAGCAGCTGCCTGAAACTGTTTAAAAAATTGAGCTAGGCTTGCGCTGATATGGAAATGAGAAACAAGTCAGAATCATTTTCTGACGCGGTTGTAAAGCCTTTTATACACTTTCAAGAATGATATTTCTCAGATAAGCTAAGCTGCACATGTTTTAACACAAATGCTATGGAAAAGAAATCTACTAGTACAGTTACTTGCATAGGATATTTAGAGAATCTAAAACTACTGGTTTTACTAGCTATAGTTATAGTCAATACTGTGGGGGGCAGAGGATACGCTAACAGTCATGTAAGTCCACCAACTGAAGGGCATAGATCATCTAACTACAGTTCTTTTGTTGCCTGTCCTTCGCTAAGCCCACTGGACTGCAGCCAACTTCAGGTGAACTTACCCTTTAACCTTTCTTTCAATAGCGGCATATCAGGTACTCTGGCTGACAAGAATGGAGTGGGTACAGGGTTCACGATGGTGGCGCCGTATTCGGGTACCCGCTTGGCTATAGATGGGACTCCCACAAACACTACAGTTCCGGGTTACGAGCCATCTAAGCTAACCCTTACCGGAGGTGTGCTGCAGCTGGCTAGCAATAAGGGCTTTGCTTACCTTACTGATAATAACCAATTAAATACTTTGGGGGTGCAGGTTGATACGCGCGGACGCTTACAGATAGATGCTGTGCTGGTTAAACCGTTTAATGGTACCAGTTATGAGCAGGCAGGACTCTGGTTAGGCTTAAGCGATAAAACCTTTGTTAAGCTAGTGGTTGTAAACTCCAAGGTAGAGCTTCGCAGGGAAATCAATGATGTTTCTACTTCCTCGGATCAGCGTGTTACCTCAAGTATAACAGGACTTAGTACCCAAAATGTCCGCTTGAGGTTGATTTTGGATCCCTCAGCCAATCTTGTCTATGGATTTTACTCGACCGATGGTACTACTTACAAGAATGTTGGGGCGAGTTATTCGCAACCAACACTAAGTACAACAGGAATGGGGATTAGTGGAGCAACGGCCTATGCAGGTGTCTTCGCTTCGCATCGTAACTCAAACACGTCTGTTACTTACTCTTTTGATGAGTTTTCTATTTCGGGTGAAACATCAGGAGGGAGTGGGGCTCCTGCCTTTTCGGCTTCCAGCTATAGCTTCTCAGTTTCTGATAACTCCTTCACAGGCACTACCATTGGTACAGTTTCTGCCTCAGACCCTGATGGAGGTAGTGTTACTTATACAATCGCAGGAGGCAATACGAACGGTACTTTTACTATTAACTCATCTACAGGAGCCATAGGGGTTGCCAAAAAACTGAACTACCACACCCAGGCAAACTATGGTCTGATAGTAAAGGCTACAGACACAGGTGGTGCATCTGCCACAGCAAATGTCACCGTTTCTGTTAGTGCAGGGACTAACATGGGTGCGTTTAGCTCCATTAGTTGGAGTACCGCGGCAAGTCAGCCTTATACCGTAAGCGAAGCACAGGGAGAGGCGGTAGGAGGTAAGCTTTATACCTTTGGAGGCTTTGATAGCCAGAAAACAACGTTCACGCCTACCAGTCGTGCTTATGTTTATGACCCGGTTGTAAACTCTTGGTCTGCTATTGCCTCTATGCCTCCTATGAACGGGACAAACTATGGTGGCGTTACACACGCCGGCTTTGCAACCGACGGTACAGATATATATTTTGCTGGAGGTTATACCTCTAACTCAACCGGGTCAGGTCAGATTTTTGGAACTAAGGAAGCCTGGAAGTACATCGTAAAAGAGAATCGCTATGAACGACTACCTGATTTGCCTGTGACAATCTCGGCAGGACAGTTGGAGTATGAGAATGGTAAACTACACCATATCGCCGGAACAAACTCTTCCCGCACAATGGATCTCGGGGATCATTATGTACTGGATCTGGATAACCTGGCAGCCGGCTGGAAAACCTTGGCCGCTCTTCCTGCGCCAAGGCAGCATGCAGGCTCAGCAGTGTATGAAGGTAAAATTTACTATATAGGTGGACAGACTGGGCACGATAGTGAGCTTGTTGCCAGTAAGGAGGTGCACCGGTATGACCCTTCCTCAAATACCTGGACAAAGATGGCGGATTTGCCTGTACCATCGGGAACTACTGGGCGGGGCCATATATCGTCTTCCGTGATTATTGTTGGAAGCAGAATACTGGTGTTGGGTGGTGAGACGGTGCACAGTAGCGGCAGCACGAACATGGTGTCGGCCTACTCGCCAGCCACTAACACATGGGAGAGTCTAACGCCACTTCCGCAGAACAGGTACTCCGGTGTGGCTGCAAACTTAGGAGGGAGCCTTTTCTACACAGGGGGGGCAAAAACCAGCACCACATTCAAAGGTACCCCATCCGGTGTTACCAATGACCAGCAGGCAGTAAGTTCTTTTACCCTGGTAAATGCTGATACAGACCAGGATATACAGACCTTATCGAACGGAGCCACCCTGGACCTTACCTCCCTGCCAACCAAGAACCTGAACATCCGGGCCAATACGAATCCAGCTACGGTAGGAAGTGTGGTGATGGAGCTGACAGGTGCCGAAACAAAAGCCGTGACAGAGAGTGCGATGCCCTATGCCCTTTACGGGGATGATAACAACGGCGGTTACTACGGCTGGACACCTGTGGCAGGCAACTATACTATTAAAGGTACCCCTTACTCCGCCTCAGGTGGGACAGGCACACCAGGAGCGTCATTGTCTGTTAACTTTACGGTAAGTGATGGCACTACTACTCCGCCTCCTGCCGAGACGGCAAGCCAGCTCATTAATGCGGGCGGCAGTCAGTACGTTGACGGGCAGTCGCGCACCTGGTCAGCCGACGCGGGCTTCTCGGGCGGGGTAGCCTCCTCCAAGTCCTTCAACGTGGCCGGCACCACGGACGATGCGCTGTACCTGGCCTACCGCTACGCCCTGGACGGGGCGCCGTTCAGCTACAGCCTTCCGCTCAGCGCCGGCACCTACACCGTGAAGCTGCACCTGGTGGAGCCGTGGTTCAAGGCGGCCGGGGGGCGCTCCTTCCACGTGGACGTGGAGGGCCAGCGGGTGCTGACCGGCTACGACATCTACGCCGAGAGCGGCTTCGGCGCGGCCGTGGTCAAGACCTTCGAGGGGGTGAGCGTGGCCGACGGCGCTCTCAACATCGCCTTCACCTCCGTGACCAACAACGCCATCGTCTCGGCCATCGAGGTGCTGGGGCAGTCAGGTACAGCGAACTATACTTTAACTGTGGGGACAGCTGGTAGCGGAACTGTAACAAAGAGGCCTGACCAAAGTTCCTATGCGGGAGGTACCAGTGTAACGCTCACGGCGGTGCCAGCTACAGGGTATCAGTTTAGTGGCTGGAGCGGAGACGTATCAGGGACGACCACCCCGCTCAGCATCGTTATGGATGCTAATAAAACAGTAACGGCAACCTTCACACAAACCCAGCAAACTGCCACACAACTTATTAATGCGGGCGGCAGTCAGTACGTTGACGGGCAGTCGCGCACCTGGTCAGCCGACGCGGGCTTCTCGGGCGGGGTGGCCTCCTCCAAGTCCTTCAACGTGGCCGGCACCACGGACGATGCGCTGTACCTGGCCTACCGCTACGCCCTGGACGGGGCGCCGTTCAGCTACAGCCTTCCGCTCAGCGCCGGCACCTACACCGTGAAGCTGCACCTGGTGGAGCCGTGGTTCAAGGCGGCCGGGGGGCGCTCCTTCCACGTGGACGTGGAGGGCCAGCGGGTGCTGACCGGCTACGACATCTACGCCGAGAGCGGCTTCGGCGCGGCCGTGGTCAAGACCTTCGAGGGGGTGAGCGTAGCCGACGGCGCTCTCAACATCGCCTTCACCTCCGTGGCCAACAACGCCATCGTCTCGGCCATCGAGGTGCTGGGACAGTCGGGTACTACACAACCACTGCTCCTGTTTACTCCGGCTTCGGCTACTGTAAACCTTCCAAGCGGTCAGCAGAAGGAGCTCAAGGTAAACCTGAATAACTCTGATGAAGATCCGGTTACAGTACAGCTTACTGCGACAGAGGTAGGAGGGACGAGTGTACCTACATGGTTAACTTTTGGGGGCAAGGCGCTTTCAGAAGCGAATAATGTGACCTATAGCTTAGGATCTACCGGGAACGAATTACTGTTTTCCGTTAATGCTGGCTCGCTTGCCGCCGGAACTTATACTGCTACGGTGACGGCATCCGCTATAGGGTATACGCCTGCCGAGTTGATTGTGACGCTTGAGGTTGCAAGCTATGAGGAAAGTTTACGGCCTTATGTTACAGCTGTGCGCCCAGCTGATGGGGCAATTAGTGTACCCTTAGGGCATTCAGTTTCTGTTGATATAGCTTATCCAAGCGGCAAGTCTATTGATGGAAATACTGTTAATACCAGCTCCGTTAAGCTGTACAAAGTGTCCGGTACGAGCAAAACTGAGGTGACAGGCACAGCTGTAAATGCCACTGCAGCTGGAGATGCCATTACACTTTCTGCGTCGCTGGCCCTGAGTACTACGTATGAGTTTTACGTGAGCGATCAGGTAAAAGACCTGAATGGTTATATGATGAAGCCGTTTACTTCGCACTTTACCACGGCAAGTTCTACCAGCGATATACCTACAGACTTAGCTGGCGTTGCCTTTACAGAGCAGATTCTGGTTGATAGTAACTTTGGAAGCGACGGGTTTACATCTTTAGTGATCGGTCCTGATAACAAACTATATGCTGCAACTTCAGGCGGAAAGATTGAGCGTTGGGACTTAAAAGCTGATGGCACATTGGCCAACAACGTTACTATCTCTCCATTTGGTGGTAGCAGGCGCTTGCTCATAGGACTTCGTTTTGATCCTTCGGCTACAGCCAGCAACTTAGTTGCCTGGATTAGTCACTCTGCTCCGGAATTCAGTGATGCACCGGATTGGAGTGGTAAAGTTTCCCAGGTTAATCTAAATAATACATCTAACCCGCAAGTGGTGGATTATGTAGTGAACCTGCCGCGCTCAACTAAAGATCACGCAACGAACAGTATAGACTTTGGCCCTGATGGTGCACTTTATTTCTTGCAGGGTAGTAATACCGCCATGGGAGCACCTGATGGGGCTTGGGGCTATAGGGATGAGCATTTACTTTCGGCTGCGGTGCTACGTTTAGATATCGCCAAGGCTAAACAGTTGTCGCTACCTATAAATGCTAAAACCGAGGAAGGTGGTTCCTATAACCCATATTCTACAAGCGCAGCCTTAACTATATATGCCACAGGTGTACGTAATGCTTATGACCTGGTATGGCATTCAAACGGGCAGTTGTATGTGCCAACAAACGGTTCTGCTGCGGGTGGCAACACGCCGGCATTAAAGTCCGGATCGGTTTGGTCTAATGGTCAGGTATACACGGGGCCTGATGTGCCAGCCATGAACAACGTGCGTGATACACAGAGCGACTATCTGTTCAGAATAGTGAAGGGAGGATATTATGGACACCCGAACGTGCTCCGTAAAGAGTACATTATGAATGGGGCAAATCCTACCTCAGGCACTGACCCGGGCGAGGTGACCTGGACACTGAATGGCCAAACGTATGGCTATCCGGTAGGTACACCGAAAGAGCCGAACTACAAAGGTTGGGCATATGATTTTGGTCTAAACAAGTCGCCTAACGGTGTGATCGAGTATAAGAGCAGTGCATTTGGAGGAAAGTTAAAAGGCAAGCTCCTTGTTTGCCGCTTTAGTGGTGGTGATGACATTATAGTGTTGGAGCCTGGAGCTAGTAACCTGGATATTATTCGTGCTACAGAGGGTAGTGATGTGCCCGGTTTGCGTCGCCCGTTTGCTAACCCGCTGGATGTAATCGAAGATGTCCGTACAGGAAACCTCTATATATCAGAATACTTTGACGGAAATGGTGATGGCCAGCCGCGCATTACATTACTGCGTGCGAACGACGCAGGTACTCCGCCGCCAACTCAGACAGCCAGTAAGCTCATCAACGCAGGCGGCGGACAGTACGTTGACGGGCAGTCGCGCACCTGGTCAGCCGACGCAGGCTTCTCGGGCGGTGAGGCCTCCTCTAAATCCTTCAACGTGGCCGGTACCACGGACGACGCGCTGTACCTGGCCTACCGCTACGCTGCTGCTGGTGCACCATTCAATTATAACATATCATTGAGTGCTGGTACCTACACTGTAAAACTACACTTTGTAGAACCATACTTTAAAGCGGCCGGCGAACGCTCTTTCCACGTAGATGTGGAGGGCAAACGGGTGCTGACCGGTTACGATATTTACGCCCAAGACGGCTTCGGCAAGGCCGTGGTCAAGACCTTTGAGGGGGTAAGTGTGAGTGACGGAACCCTTAACATCGCCTTCACCTCCGTGGCCAACAATGCTATTGTCTCGGCTATTGAGATTGTCGGTGCTACTTCACCAGGAGAAGACACAACGCCGCCAGCGGTTGCAGTTCAGTTAAGTGGTGCTGTACAGTCAACTAACACTTATATCAATGAAGTGACAGTCTCTGTTGATGCTTCCGATCAGGGCGGTTCAGGTTTAGCGACCGTGCAATACAGTCTAAACAGTGGGGCCTTCCAGACATATGCCGCACCATTCACCATAACACAAGTTGGGAACTATACTTTGCAGGCTAAGGCAACAGATGGGAATGGCAACGTGACAACTACCGGGGTAACAAACTTTAGTGTTGTGAAAGGTTCTGTTAGCAACGGACGCTTAGTAGTCCAAAATATGGACAAGTTTCCTGCCTCAGATCGATTGACTTTCTCTCTAATCCAGATCCCGTGGCGGAGAACATCACCTACTGTAACACCTTATAATGAGAATCACGACGTGGTGCGGCTTAAGATCAGTAACAAAGGCACAGAAACACTGAATGTGTCAAAACTGACACTGTCGAACCCTGCTGCCTGGAAGATAGTGTCATTGGGAGGTGCTAGTTATAACAGCAGTACCAGCCTGCCACTAAACCTAAGCGCGGGGCAATCCGTGGAGGCTGTTATCCAGTTTGTTGCGAAAGATCTGGGTGGCCGCGTCAAGATACTTAAAGATAAGCTGACCATTACGTCAAATGATGCCACTACTCCAAACAAGGATGTTAACCTGAATGGGTTGTGGCAGTATAAAGGGGAGGGCAATAATGAGCCGTACGCCCAGGAAATCCTAAGTGCTTTCGGGTTCCTTTCTAAGACAGGGTACAATGCGAATGATGGAACTAATGATGGTACAGCGATTGTGCCTAACTCAGACGAGATCATTTCATCTTTCTTTGTCCGGGCAGACCCAAGCCAGCCTGTGTACGTGATTCAGATGGCGGCTTACCACGGCTGCTGCTCATCTACGCAGAGTTTCCAGTGGTACGCGAAGGGTTCTACTTCAAACGCGACTGTGTTCACGCACAACTCACTCGATGGGCAGTCCTTGTTGCCGCGCAAGTCAGGTTCTTCGACAGAATTGGCACAGGGTACATTTAGCCCCTCGGGGCCGTTCGGTATCAAAGTAAGCTTGTCTCACACGGATAGAACAAGGAACGTAGGTGGTAAAATCGGTATCAGGATCTGGAAAGCTGTTGACGCAAACGGTAATATCATCCCCAACACCTATATCATGGCCATGGACTACCTTGACTCCCCATCGGTGAACTATGACTATAACGATAACGTGTACTACGTCAGCAATATCAAACCTGAAACGGGCTCTGCCAATTATTCTGAACTGGCTTCGGCACCTTCAGCGGTGACTTTCGGATCTGTAGTAACGGGCGGTAGCAAGTCTTTATCTGTAAGTCTTAAGAACCTCGGAAGCAGTGGCGATCCTTCTGTCTCTATCAAAGGAATAGAAATAACAGGTCCGAATAAAGGTGAGTTTTCAGCTGTAGCACCAAGTACCAGTACACTGGCGCCACAAGCTTCCACAAGTATTTCAGTTAAATTTCAACCACAGAGCCTGGGAATAAAAAATGCAGCGTTGCTGGTGCACTACAATAACTCAAACAAGCCGCTTCGAATCCCATTGTATGGTATAGCCAACACGAGCAGCTCTACAATTACTGCGCTTAAGCGTATAAAAGGTGCGGCAGATGCTAACATAACCATTGCCGGTAATGTGTGGGAGGCAGATAAGAACTACAGGCAAGGATCCATCAAACTTGATAAACAGGTGGTGGCAGGTCCGATTGCGGCAACGGACGATGATATCCTGTATCAAACCTACCTGTCCGCTTCTAGTGACCTAGCAGAAACACGTTATGCGATCCCGATTCAAAATGGTAGTTATATGGTGCGCATGCACTTTGTAGAGAACTATTTTAATGGAGAAGGAGCAAGGGAGTTCAATACTACAATAGAAAACCAGCTAGCGCTACCTTACTTTGACATCTTCAAGGAGGTTGGCTACAGGTCTGCTCTAGTGAAAGACTTTTTGGTTAACGTAACGGATGGTAACTTGAGTATCAAATTTAATCCGACCGTAAACCGGGTCGCTATTGCTGGATTGGAAATTTATCAGGCCTCCTCGATGGCTGCAA
Organism: Pontibacter anaerobius; assembly: GCF_026241195.1. Lineage (GTDB taxonomy): Bacteria > Bacteroidota > Bacteroidia > Cytophagales > Hymenobacteraceae > Pontibacter > Pontibacter anaerobius. Next base: position 10,056 of record NZ_JAPFQO010000005.1, on the reverse strand, counting down.
CATCCGTAAACACACTCTCTGTTGCAGAAGGGCCATTGAGCAAAGAGCGACGCCTGCAGGTGTATCCTAACCCTACGAGCTCTGGTAGTAAGTTCTTTGTGGAGGTGGCTAACTTTGAGGAGCATGAGGTCTTAAAAATTTCGATACATGATATTGCAGGGCAGTTAGTCACTTCGCTTTCAGCAGAAACTGATGAACAGGGGGCTTGTAGTAAAGAGGTAATAGTTGACGGGGCGCTGAGCCAGGGCATCTATCTCATTCGAGTCGTGGCTCCATCGGGAATCATGGCTACAAAACTGATCATAAAATGATGCATGTGACGGTCCTACCTGGAGAGTTTCTGTAGGGTCAAGTAATTCCATTAACTTAAACTTTGTGATACAAAAGGCTGAGGGAGTAGAAGGACCTACTCCCTCAGCCTTTTTATGCATTCTGCTCCTGAAAAAGTGGTAGACGGCAATGTAGTTGCAGTAAGACACGAGCTCATTCAGACTAAAGGAAGGCACAAGTGAAATGCGTTATGCTCTTTTAAGTTGCCTGGCTATTTAACAGCGTGTAAGGTGTGCCGGAGCTTATTACTCCTCTTTGTTCATCTACTTCTGCCATTGTATTAATTGACTTGAATTAGGAGCTACTATAAAATGGATTTTATCCAATCAATAGATTTATTCTTATACTTTGAGGCATAGGTAAGATAGTAACAGTGGCTGTACAAAGTTAGAGTCGCCTTTTGGGAACAGATACTTTCTTACAAATACAAAATGGGTAATTTTTCTTCAGGTTGTGGAATGTTTACACACAGCAAAAAGTGCTTGCAACCTATATTGTAATTTTAACTGATTGATATATAGATTGCTATGTATTGAAGAAATAACTGGTATACTTAATGCCTTACTGGAGAGGGTATGAAGGCAGATTAATTTGTTGTTATACGTGCACTTAAGCAGGAGGGTTAATTAGTTATCCATGGCTGTTTTTTATGTTCTTTAAATAATCATATTTAAAGAATGGGGTGTTAGTTAATTGTTATTTCCTGACACTTAAGAATTGTTTAAATATGTCGTCTGGCATATGCATATTTTTGCATATGCTTTTTTTTGTTGTAAACAGAAATAATAGTGTTTTTACTATTTTAATTTTTCAGGTATAACATTTCAAATTTGTCATAAAATGCTGATTATTAAGATATTTTTTGGTGAACGTGTTTGCGAATGAGCTTTTGTTATTTATGTTTGCAACATCAAAATCAACTAATCGGGTTGGCGATTCCAAGAGTAGTTTGCTTTGATAAGTAAAAATTTTGCCTAAAAATTTAGCTTGTTTTTATAAGCCATGTATCTTTTTAGGTATTTAAAAAATTAAATTTATTTTTTTCACCTTAATATCACTGACAATCAAATTTTAATTTATTTTCAACTAGCCAAATGAGAATTAAGCAATTTTTAGCCATTGCTTTATTATCTGCGCTTGGAACTGCCTGTCAGAAAGACGAGGAGATGCTCCCAGATAATATTGCCAGTACTAGCTCTGTAGATGCAATCACTTCTGTAGAATCACAGAGAAAGAACCTGTTAATAGAAGAGTTATTCGAAGCTTCTAAAACGGACGCATACACTGCTTACTCCAATCCGGAGTTTGATTTTTATGGGGATTTTTACCGGGTCTTTACAAAGACTTCTTACGGTTTTAATGTTTCATCCTCTGAAGTAAGAAATGGAAAAACAGCGGCACGCTTTGAACTGAGAAAGTCTGACTCAGGTGTAGTACGTGCAGAAATAGCGGGAAGAAAAGCTGATACCAACCGCAACCGTTGGTATGGTTTAAGTATCTATTTGCCTAGCTCGGAGTGGTCAAACGATACAAGTTGGGATATCATCACGCAATTTAACGGTGTGCCTGATGACGGTGAACCTGCACGAAATCCGCCAATCAACCTTTATGTGAAGGAGGGAAGACTGAAACTTCAGGTTATCTGGGCATCAGAGCGAATAAGCTCTGATACTGACAGAGATGGGGAAAAGGTTTTTGACCTAGGTCTTGTTGAGAAAGACAAATGGTTAGATTTTGTTTACCACATCAATTACTCCTATAGCTCTGACGGCGTGTTGGAGATCTGGAAAAATGGTTCTAAAATTATAGACTATAGAGGTCCAAACAGTTATAACGATTCAGTGCTGCCATACTTTAAAGTGGGGCTTTATAAGAGACACTGGCCGGTAGTATCTAAGCGAGTAATGTACGCAGACGAAGTTCGTGTAGGTAATGAAAATGCTACTTATAATGATGTAGTGCCATCAGGTAGTTCATCACTATCTACAGGAACTGTATCCGCCAACCCATCATCTACGGGAATCACCTTGGTCAACGCAGACACAAATAAGGATTTAATGGAGGTTAAGGATGGTGCTGTGCTGAACCTTGCAACACTAGGAAGCAAAAACCTGAACCTTCGAGCTAACACAGGTAGTGAGGTAGGCAGTGTGGTGTTCTCTTTAACAGGAACTCAGACCAAAACTGTAACTGAAAATATTGCTCCTTATGCCTTTGCCGGCGATGATATGAACGGTGACTACTACGCTTGGACTCCATCAGTAGGTAAATATACGCTTACTGTTACTCCTTATTCATCTTCTGGCGGAAAAGGTACGGCAGGACAGCCAACAACTGTGAGCTTTACTGTTACCAATCAGACGCAGAGCCTGAGCAAACTGACCAATGCTGGCGGACAATCTTACAATGATACCCAGTCTCGCACGTGGGCTACTGATAATCACTTCTCTGGCGGTATAACTTCTAGCAAGTCTATCGAGGTGGCTAATACATCCGACGATGCGCTTTATCGTAGCTACCGCTTTGCACGTTATGGTGCAGCGTTTAGCTACAGCGTTCCTGTTGATGAGGCAGGTACATATACTGTGAAGCTTCATTTTGTGGAGCCATATTTTAAGGCTTCTTCCAAGCGAGTGTTTAATGTAGACGCTGAAGGTCAGCGTGTGCTGTCAAACTTTGATGTGTACAGCCAGGTTGGTTTCGGTAAGGCACTAGTTAAGACGATAAGTAATGTATCTGTAAAAGATGGTGAACTAGACCTGAATTTTTCTTCAGTGACAGACAATGCCATCATCTCCGGTATAGAAATAGTGAAGCAGTAGTTAGAACACCAGACTGCACAACAAAAAGAGGCTGCCCAAAAAGGGCGGCCTTTTTTTTTTGTTTTATAGGCACTAGAAACTGCTCCTCCCCGCTTAATGGCAGCTGCGGGTTGATTTTTTTTTAAAACAAAGCAAGTAATTTATACGAGACTTCACGAAAGTATAAAAACAAAAAATATAAGTGTGCGTTAATTGTGGTAGATGAATAATTCAAAAAAATATCCACAAAGCAATAGTTAGCTTTTTAAAAGTACTAAGTGTTAGCCGTGGACGATTCTCTAAATTTTTGCACCTTATAGTTTGGCGTAATATGAAGTTGCTTTTTGTGTTAGAGTTAGGTTTACTACATTACAGAATACCGATTTTAGAGCAAATCGCCAGAGACGATTCGGTTGAAAAATGTGATGTACTGCACACAGAGACCCACACAAACAGCAGTTATGCGTTTATTGAGTTGAAGTCTAGCCCTAGGTACTATGGTAAGTTCCGGTTCTTGCCAGAAGTAAGAGCATTAAAAGATGCCTATGATGTGGTTGTCTTTTCTTTTAATTTATGGATGCCGAATTGGATATTCACTTTCTTCTCAAACCGTAAACCCAAGTACATACTATGGGGACAGGGGTTTGGCAGAGAAAATAACTATTGGGCCGCCCGACTGGCAAGGATCTCCTTCGCAAAATGGGCAGACGGGCTGATATTATATACAGCAAAAGGGGCAGAGGACTTTCTAGAATATGGTATACCCAGAGAAAAGCTGTTTGTTGCCAAAAACACACTGCACATTGGGAATGCTGGGCGATCGGGTCAAGCTCAGAAAACAGATTTGCTCTACGTTGGAAGAATACAAAAGCGAAAAGGGATAGACCTGCTTCTAAAAGCGTTTTGTAAAGTCAAGGATAATATACCGGAATATGTTAGAGTAAGGGTTGTTGGCAGCGGCGACAAGACAGAGCTGCTGGAGCAGGTTAATACCTACGGCCTGCAAGGCAGAGTTATGTTTAATTCCGGTGTTTTTGATGAGGAGCAGCTAAAGAATATATTTTCTACAGCTATTGCGTATGTGTCCCCTGATCATGTCGGACTTGGTGTGGTGCATAGCTTTGCCTACGGGGTACCGGTAGTCACGAACAAAAACAGGAAGCATGCTCCGGAGGTGGAGTACTGTGATAGCTCTAACAGTATCCTGTACGAAGGCGGGGTTGAGCAATTGGCGCTGGAGTTAGAAAGAATATGTACTGACAGTAATCTACAGGGGAGTTTGTCAGAGGCAAGTTATGCCTACTACGATAAAAACTTAAGATCTGAGATAATGATTAATGGGTTTCTCCAAGCTTTCAGGTATGTCACTACTGGACCAGGTAAAGCCGTGAAGGTATAATCTATCTCTACAAACTCTTTCTTATGAAAGGCAGCTCATTTGTATAACATAGTATGTAAGTGAGTGCATGAGTATTGATAAATTCTTTTCATCACTAAAATCTGTACACCTATGCTGATTTCTATAGTTGCAGGCGCTAGGCCAAATTTTATGAAGATTGCCCCTATTATCGATGCGATTGAGGAGGAGGAGGGAATCTCTTACAGGTTAATTCATACAGGGCAACACTATGACAAAAAGATGTCTGGCGACTTTTTTGAGCAGCTAGGTATACCCGAACCCCACGTAAACCTGGAAGCCGGCGGGGGAACGCAGGCAGAGCAAACGGCCGCTATTATGCTGAAGTTTGAGAAAGAGCTGTTGGCAAATCCCTCGGAGCTTGTGGTGGTGGTTGGAGACGTGACTTCTACCATGGCCTGTGCTATTACGGCGCAGAAGTTGTGCATTCCAGTGGCACATGTGGAAGGAGGGATCCGCTCTGGTGATTGGTCAATGCCTGAAGAAATTAATCGCATGGTAACGGATAGTATTACAAACTACTTCTTTACTACATCAGAAGTGGCCAATGCCAACCTGCGCCGTTCTGGTGTTACAGACGACCGCATCTTTTTTGTGGGTAATACCATGATTGATACACTGCTGAAACAAATGCCGAAACTTTCTAAGCCTTACTTTTGGGAGGAGCTAGGCCTCGAAAAAAAACAATACTTGGTTCTTACATTGCACAGACCGTCAAACGTAGATGATGCCAGTCAACTCAAGGGGCTTCTTAAGGTGTTGGAGGATTCGGAAATACAGGTACCAGTCGTTTTTCCTGTACACCCGAGAACGTGTAAGAACCTGGAAGTATTTGATATACAGTTGCATAATGTGAAAACAGTAGAGCCTATGAGCTATCTGGAGTTTAATTATTTAGTGCAAAATGCCATGGGGGTTATCACAGATTCAGGGGGTATCACCGAAGAGACAACCGTTATGGGAATTCCCTGTATGACGCTCAGAGACTCCACTGAAAGACCTGAAACCTGTACGCTAGGCACAAATGTACTATTAGGCAGTAACCCGGCAGCGCTACGGGAGGCTTTAGCAAAACTACAAGCCGGTGAATGGAAAAAAGGAACCATTCCTCCTTTATGGGATGGGAAGACCGCCGAAAGAATAGTGGGGCATATTTCTGATATTTTCAAAGTGGAGCGTGAAAAAGCTAGGCTTGTATTTTGACACCATCAAATACCTGAAGTGCAAACAACTCGTATATCAGACACTGTACCGTGTGCTGAAGGTAAAGCCCTTGGCTTCTTACGTTACCCCTGAGAGAAGCATAAATACCAGGCTGCTGGCTTTCTCAGATTATCTGCCTACGCTGTGTTGTGCTGACACTAAAAACCGGTTTAGCTTTTTAAATAGGCAGGTCACTTTTGCCGCTGGCGTGGATTGGGCATATGCAGCTAACGGTAAACTCTGGAACTACAACCTACAGTATGGATATTACCTGCTACAGGAGGATATACATATGGATATCAGGCTGGAGTGGCTGAAAGCGCTGCATCAAAGCTTGTATACAGGTACTGTCGCTCTGGAACCATACCCGGTTTCTGTTAGAGCTATGAACAGTATCAGGTTCATATGCCGCCATACCCTCACCGATACTGCTTTGCTCTCTGCTGTGCACGGTGAGCTTAATTTTTTATCGGGTAGAGTAGAGTATCATCTTCTGGCAAATCATGTGCTGGAGAACGCTTTTGCACTGCTTATGGGAGGGGCTTTCTTCCAGCAACCTGAGTGGCATAACATGGGCAGGGAAATCCTGCTGCGGGAGTTAGAGGAGCAGGTGCTAGGAGATGGGGCGCACTACGAACTTAGCCCGATGTACCACCAAATTATCCTCTACAGGGTTTTGGAACTGATAGACTGGTATCAGAACTATGAAAATCCAGACAACCTTCTCCTAGAGAGAGTATGTTCCAAAGCAAGCCTGATGCTTAGCTGGTTAAGGAACATGAGCTTTTCTAACAACGATATCCCACATGTAAACGATAGTGCCCCCTCAATTGCCTATGATACCGCCTCTCTTCTAAATTATGCCGCCTCCTTGCAGTTGGAGCCGATGGCTAGTGTCCAGTTAGCAGATTCAGGATACAGGAAGTTTGACAGCGGAAGCTATGAATGTGTGGTAGATGCGGCGGCGATTGGGCCTTCTTACCAGGCAGGGCATGGCCATGCGGATGCGTTATCCTTTATTTTATACTATAAAGGCTCTCCGGTTTTGGTTGAGGCAGGTACCTCAACGTATGAGCCGGGGCCACGAAGAGAGTATGAGAGATCTACAGGCGCGCACAATACAATAGAAATACAAGGAGCAAATCAGTCTAAGGTATGGGGCAGCTTCAGGGTGGGATATAGGGCAAACACCACTGTTGTAAGGGAAGAAGCTGGGCTGCTGATAGCTGAGCATGATGGTTATGTTAACCGGTTTGGGATAACTCACAGAAGAACATTTGAGTTTGAAGCATCACAAATTACCATTACAGATGAACTTCTGGGTGAGGAGAGTATGGCAGGTATTGCTTATTTCCATCTCCACCCAAGTGTTCAGTACAGTTTACACCACCATATGGTTAGCATACCAAATATATGTACAGTAGTGTTTTCAGATGCAGTAGAGTACGTGGAAGCAGGCACATACCAGTTTGCCGAAGGTTTTAACTCCTGCTGTCCCTCAGGTGTGATCAAAGTTGCATTCAAAGGTAAGATAATAACTAGAATCAAATTCATTTAATATTAAGTTTATGAAGATAGTCTACTTTTACCAGTACTTCTCTACACCAAAAGGATCATGGGGCACGCGTGTGTATGAGTTTGCTAAAAATTGGGTGGAGCAAGGGCATGAGGTAACGGTGGTTACTAGCGTCTTCAGCAAGTCTGACCTTAAAGCCACTAAACTGATAGAAGATCAGTATTTTGATGGCATCCATGTAAAAGTGCTTAATGTCCTGATAGATAATAAACAGTCCTTTTACCGCAGAATCTGGACATTCATCCTCTACAGTGTAATTTCCTCCTATTATGCGCTTACCCTTAAAGCGGATGTCGTGATAGCCTCATCTGGTCCGATTACAGTTGGATTGCCAGGTCTTTTGGGTCATTATTTCAGAGGCAGAAAACTTGTCTTTGAAACAAGGGATCTATGGCCCGAGGGAGCGATAGAGTTAGGTGTCATTAAAAGCCCTGTACTTAAGAAGCTCAGTTACTGGTTTGAAAAGCAATGTTACAGAGCTTCATCATACATTGTTACGTTATCGCCAGGTATGACCAAAGATATCCAGAGGCGCTATGATATCGACCAAATTGATGATGTTACCAATGCGGCAAATATCTCGCTTTTCTCTACTCCAGTGCCTTTTCCCAATAGCGTTATTGAACCCTACAGCTATGCCATTTATACGGGTAACATAGGTATGGTGAACAATTCATATTGGTTGTTCGAGGCTGCTAAAGCTTTGCGTGCATTAGGGAGGTCAGATATTACTATACTTTTAATTGGCGAAGGGCAGCAACGAGAGGAGTTGGTGCGAAGAGCCAAAGAAGAGGGCATTCAAAATTTTGTAAGGTTAGACCTAATGCCAAAAAGAGAATTAGTTGGTTATGTTCAGCATGCGCTTGTATCACTGGTTCCGCTCAAAGGTACCCCAGTGCTGGATACCTCATCACCTAATAAGTTCTTCGAATCGCTGGCTGCTGGAGTGCCTGTCATACAAAATACTAAGGGGTGGATGAAGGATTTTCTGGAGCAGCACAAAGTGGGGCTGACATTAGACCCAAATGATCCAGAGCAGTTGGCAAAAACTTTAATCTGGATGAAAAATAACCCTGCACAAGTAGGGGAGATGAAGCAGAGAGCGTTGGATGTAGCTAAAAAGCACTTTGATAAAGACTTTTTAGCCTCCAAAATGCTGAATATCTTGGTAAAACTTCATGAACCTTCCTCCCAAGCCCTAGCTACCAAGTTTATAACACAATAGCGGTTTATCAAAACACGTTGCTTTGCCCATACCTTTTACTGCGGTTGAATTTGTGAATATTGGTCTGGTTCTACTAATGCTTTCAATATTTAGGGTGTTCGTGAGGCTTCAGAAAATGGTCGTTCTTTTATAAACTATGAGTTCATTTACTATATAAAATGTTACATGAATTTAAAGTGTAAAATTTTTAACTTAATAAATTAATACTTTGACTAAATAAATATATGTGTTTGATAAATATAATTGTTCTAATATATTTTTAAACAAAATATCTATTGTACGGGACGGGTATAGTGTCGTATATACAGGTAAGCCGCTTGCATAATACTGATATTTTTCTTGTGTTTTCCTGTGTAAAATTTCTTTGATATGGAAATATATCTACCACCTAAGACCATTTCCAAAAGCCTTGTACTTCGCGATCCACAACAATATGGCGTTAAGCGTAAAAAATGCTTAATTATCTATCCTGGTGATATCGCCTCAGAGTTTTTAAAAGAGCCTGGCTTGACTAATTTTTATACTGTTGACTGTTGGGATGGGACAGCAAAAACAGACTTTGCTACAACATTAAGTTCTGCAAAATATGATGTGGTTTTACTCGATCCAAGTTCTAACATAACATTAGATAAATCTCAACTAAAGTTCATCAACGATTTAAGAGTTAAACAGGTTAGTGTTTATAATCTGGCGTCTTTTCACGAAAATTTTACAAAACGAATACCACTTGCTCACTTTAAGTCGTGGCTGATTAATAGCGATATGTTTTTTGTTAGCTCACGGCAGGCATTTCTGATCCAGAAGCGATTTATTGATATGCTGATGAGTTTAATTTTGGCCCCTTTTGCTTTGTTCTTAGTTCTATTAGCTATTGTAGGTATAAAATGCACTTCCAAGGGCCCCGCTTTCTTCATACAGAACAGGGTTGGGATGAAGGGTAGAACATTTAAAATATTTAAACTTAGGACAATGTATCATACCCCTGAAAGCACTAATAACAGCCATACTGTGGTGAATGATGTACGTATTACGCCAATTGGAAGAATATTAAGGAAAACGAAAATAGATGAATTGCCACAGTTATATAACATTCTTTGCGGACATATGAGCCTGATAGGTCCAAGGCCAGAAAAAGAAGAAATTGTAGCTAAACTTGTAGATGATGCCCCTTATTACAACTTGCGACACTCTATACGCCCTGGTGTAACGGGTTGGGCGCAGGTTAACTATCCTACAGCAACACCAGAACACAATATGCAGAAACTGGAGTACGACTTGTTTTATGTAAAAAATGCATCATTGATTCTTGATTTTAAGATACTTATACAAACTGTGAGGGTGGTTTTTACTATGAATAGTTTGTAGTAGATACTGAAAGCATAAACTATAGAAAAACTCTATTTGTAAAGTCCTCATATTTGACTGAGTTAGTAAAGCGTGGGGTAAGGAGAGGTTTAATAGTTTGACGTGCCGGGGCCGCAACTGTAGCTACAGTTGCGGCCCC
>NZ_JAPFQO010000004.1 GCF_026241195.1 Pontibacter anaerobius | reverse complement strand
GCTACTATGTAAGTAGTTTTGAGGAAGGGGAGTGGCTGCAGTATACGCTAACAGTACCAAAGAAAGGAAATTACCACCTGCGGCTGTGGGTAGCTGCGGATCATAAAAATGGTCCCCGGCACGTCAAACATAATGCAACAACAAACTACACCGCCGGCAGCACCTTAGCCTTCACTTCCCCAAAACCAATACGGATGCCATTGCGCTCGCTAAAACCACGCATGATCACGGTGTCACCGTCGTTAATGAACTTGCGCTCGGAGCCGTCGGTGAGCTTAATCGGATTGGTGCCGCGCCAGGTCAGTTCCAGCATAGAGCCATAGGAGTCTTTCTCTGATCCGCTGATGGTGCCGGAGGCATACATGTCGCCAACCTGCAGGTTACAGCCGTTGCTGCTCTGGTGCGCCAGTTGCTGGTTCATGTTCCAGTACATATACTTGTAATTGGAGTGGCAGATGCTGTTCTCTTCGCTGCCTTCAGGCTGCAGCAGTACTTCCAGGTTTATGTCGTAATTGTGGTTACCGGCAAACTCCAGGTAAGGCAGCGGCTTCGGGTCCTGAACCGGGCCTTTTACCTTGAACGGCTCCAGCGCATCTAATGTAACCACCCAGGGAGAGATGGATGAGGCAAAGCTTTTCGCAAGGAATGGTCCGAGCGGTACATACTCCCAGGTCTGCATGTCGCGTGCAGACCAGTCGTTGAAGAGTACCAGTCCGAAGATGTAGTCATCTGCTTCGTTAGGAGTTATACTTTGTCCCAGCTTTGTTTCTTTGCCTGTGATGAAGGCTACTTCCAGTTCAAAGTCGAGCAGTTTGGTTGGGCCGAAGGTAGGCGCATCGGCATCCGGCGCTTTGGTCTGGCCTTTCGGGCGATGAATGTCAGTGCCGGATACGATGATAGAAGAGGCGCGGCCGTGGTAACCGATGGGGATGTGCTTCCAGTTAGGCAGTAGCGCGTTTTTAGGGTCGCGGAACATAGTGCCGACGTTGGTGGCGTGCTCAATGCTGGAGTAGAAGTCGGTGTAGTTGCCCACTTTTACCGGCAGCAGCATCTCGGCATCGCTTTGCTTAACCAGTACTGCGCGAATTAGGTTGCTGTTTCCGCTGATCTCCTCATTGTCGTTGCGGAGCAATTCAGATATCCGGTTCCGTACGGCCCGCCAGATCGGTTTGCCCAGCGCGATAAAGTCGTTGAGGTATGGACGGTGGAAAACGTTTGGGTCTATGTCGATAAGCTCGAAGAAGTCGCGGCGGCCCAGCTCGCAGAGGTCCAGGATGTACTCGCCGATCGCTACACCCACGCGCGGGTCGCGGTCTTGAGTGCGGAAAATACCGAAGGGCAGGTTCTGAATAGGGAAATCACTGTTGGCGTCTATCTCGATCCAGGAATGCAGCGATGGGTCGTTGGCTCTTATCATAGTATGAGTTAGTTCTGGTTAGCTATAGTACAAATATAGCTTTTTCGGTTGCTGATTCAGAATGATTAAGCTGAATTCGTTGATTTTATACTTACCTGACCAGCTTTGAGAGGGATAGCCGTTAAACTCTAAAAAGGTCTTTTGTCATCCTGAAAGGATCTTGGTAGAAGAAAGATAAGCTTTTGCTACAAGCCCACAAGATCCTTTCAGGATAACAAAAAAGAAAGAATAGAATGACCCTACCCTCAAGGAAACAATTCTTCTAAATAATGGGCTTTCCTAGAAAAGACACAAGTATAAAGTATGGAGGCAACATATTAAGTCTCTACACCGGCAAACAAAAAAGGTGTAGCTACAGCAGCAGCCACACCTTTTCGGTATACTTTTATATTACAGTTATACTTTACAGTTCTGTAGGAGTCACGTTTACAGCTTCTACGGCCTTAATTTCAGGCACCGCGCGCAGTACCGACTGCTCCACACCCGCTTTTAATGTCATTGTAGACATGGGGCAGGAGCCGCAGGCACCCAGCAGTTCCAGTTTCAGCACCATTTCGTCTGTTACCTCCAACACTTTTACGTTCCCGCCATCGGCCTCTAGGTAAGGCCTGATCTGGTCGAGCGCCGACTCGATGCGGAGCATGAAATCCTGATCTACGTTTGTGGCTGCCATGTATTCTTAGCTTTTAATTTCTACTGGTTTTGTTTTGGCCAAGGTAGCGTTACGTACCGATACCTGCTGGGCTACAGCCTGGGCCAACTCTTTGAAAACACCGCTGGCCGGAGAATCGTTCTGCAACACTACCGGAGTCCCTTCGTCGCCACTCTCACGGATGCCCTGCACGAGCGGTACCTGGCCTAAAAGGGCTACCTCATACTTATCGGCAAGCGATTTACCACCTCCCTGTCCGAAAATGTAGTATTTGTTATCCGGAAGCTCTGCAGGTGTAAAGTACGCCATATTCTCCACAATGCCCAATACAGGCACGTTAATCTGAGGCTGGCGGAACATCTGCAGACCGCGCACGGCATCAGCCAGAGCCACTTTCTGGGGTGTGGTTACAATCACGGCGCCTGTGATCGGAAGTGCCTGCACCATGGTCAGGTGAATATCGGAAGTTCCCGGAGGAAGGTCCAGCAGCAGGTAGTCCAGCTCGCCCCAGTCCACGTCAGAGATAAACTGGCGCAGTGCAGAGCTGGCCATCGGGCCTCTCCAAACCACGGCACCGTCGGCTGGCGTCAGGAACCCGATCGACATCATCTTCACGCCATACTTCTCCACCGGCTGAATGTAGTTCTTGCCGTGGTCGCCTTGTACCATGTAAGGGCGCTCATTTTCAACACCAAACATGGTCGGGATGGAAGGGCCGGAAATATCGGCATCGATCAAACCAACGCGGGCACCGCTCTCGGCCAGCGCAATGGCCAGGTTAGAAGTAACGGTAGACTTGCCCACTCCGCCTTTACCAGAGGCAACGGCAATGATGTTCTTCACGCCGGTCAGCACCTCGGAGGTGTCGCCGCGGCCGGAGGTAACACGCGAGGTCATGTTCACGGTCACGTCCGCCTCTTTGTCCACCATCGCATGGATGGCATTAACGCAGGCATTGCGTATCAGGTCTTTAAGCGGGCAGGCTGGTGTGGTCAAAATAACCGTGAAGCTCACGTGCTTGCCATCCACCTGCACATCCTCAATCATGTTGAGCGTCACCAGGTCTTTTCCCAGATCCGGCTCCTCCACATAGCTGAGGGCTTTTAATATATCTTCTTTTGTGATAGCCATAGTATTAAATTGCGATTGCCTTACAAAGATACAAACAAAATATTCCTTCTGAAAAGGCAAAGCGTATAAGTGCAACAAGTGGGGCGGAGGAATAGTTTTAGGGTGTGGAAGTATTGAGAGATTTAATCAGAACAAATATAATCCATGGGAAAAACAACAATTGAGGTACAGCAGGGCGATATAACCAAAGTACAGGTGGATGCTGTGGTGAATGCCGCCAACAGCAGTTTGCTAGGTGGTGGAGGCGTAGACGGAGCCATCCATCGCGCTGGCGGACCAGCCATTTTAGAGGAGTGCAAGCTAATCAGGGCGCGGCAGGGCGGCTGCCCCACCGGGGAGGCTGTGATCACGACAGGCGGCAACCTGCCCGCCAGATATGTGATCCATACCGTGGGCCCTGTCTGGAGCGGCGGGGGCAAAGGGGAGCCGGAACTGCTGGCAAACTGCTACCGCAATAGCCTCAGGCTAGCCGAAGAGAATGGCGTGAAAAGTATAGCCTTTCCTAACATCAGTACCGGCGTGTATGGCTACCCGAAAGACAAAGCCGCTAAAGTTGCCGTGGACGCGGTGCAGTCATACATGCAGGAGCATGAAACAAGTATAAAGCGGGTGGTGTTTGTTTGTTTTGATGAGGAAAATTTAACGCTGTATGAGGGGTTGTTGAAAGGTTAGTGGTTGATTGTGCTGGTGCAGGTTCTTGGTTTATACTTCCCTAGCCGCTGCTTTTTGTAATTTGAAGTAAGCTATCCTTCCTAGCTGCTGCTGATCCTCAGTCTTACGAATCTACAGTTGTATCTCCTGCCTTGGCTCCCTCCAGCCCGGGAGGGCTCGTCTTCCCGCATCGCGGTGGGACCTTTTCCTGCCCTCGTACCTCGGGCTGCCTCGCTATCGCTCATCACCGGAAAAACTCCAAAGGCGCTCTTTATACGAGGGCCCCTACCCCCACGGAAAGACTGGGATCAGTTTTCGATAGCCATCGCTATACTACTTGAACCGGACTCCCTCTCCTGTTTTGGGGGTAGGGGCCCTCGAGAAAAGGAGAGGGCTGGGGAGAGGTGAAATTCCCCTCCTCGGAGGGGCTAGGGGTGGGTTCATACTTTTGCAGATGACATCTATCCCCAACTATGGAACTTACCCTTCAACATCAGTCATTACAGGCTCCCCGCCTTGGACAAGGAGGGGCAGAGGTGGTTGGATAATCGCCTGCTGAAATTCCCCTCCTCTGGACTAGCCAAAACGGGAGTTTTGAGCTAGCGAGCGTAGCTCTAGGGGTGGGTTAACCGTCTGCAGGAAAATCCTGTCCATACTATAATCCTGTTAATCCTGATTCAGATCTCTCCCTGAAGATCGAGATGACAATTAAGAAACGACTTGATGGCAGTTGTGGTAGAAGCTTGGGAAAAGAGATGGGAACTGCTACTTAATTGCAGCAGCTCCTTCTTCCTTCTGGAGCACATATTTGTAAAAGCCCCCGCCTTTGTCCCAACTGCAGAAGATGAGGGTATCGCCGTTGGCGGAAATACCCAAACCGCGGGCTTCTGCGCCGTTTAGCTCCGGCAGTTCCAGGGTCCACATCTTTTTGCTGGTTTCATCTCTACAATGGAAAGTGGCTGGTACCACGCCGCTTGCCCGCACTGCTGTCCAGAGGGTGTTTCCGGGACCGACCTCGATGGCATTGCAGCCGGCGGAGGTGCTGGTTATACTTTCCTGCTGTTTATACTTTATCCCATCTTTGCTGGTGTATACTTGGATGTAAGGGCTCCCGGAGTTAGGGAAGTATAACGTATGGCCATCTGGCGACATGGCGAATTCGCGGGAAAGGATGCGTTCCGGCAGCTCAATGGTACGTATCAGCTCAAACGTATGCGGGTTTTGTTCGCTCTGCTTTAGCACGTAATTTAGGTCCTCCCCAAACAGCGACATGGCATAGATCTCACCTTTGTCGTTTACGCGGGGCGAAGTGATGGCGCGTCCACCGTCAGGAACCTCCCAGGCAGCTATGCCCTTGCCAGTTGCGGCGTCGATCTTGAGCAGGTGCCTGTTGCGCGCGATCAGGATATTGCCATCCGCATCCACGCCCATGCCTCCAATGGTTTTCAGGTTATACTCCTGTCCGTTTATACTTACTTTCTCCAGCGGGGAAAAAGGGGCGTCTGTGCCGTCAGGTTTTTGGATCTCCAGGGTGCCGTTGTAGCTGGCCAGCCACAGTTTTCCGTACTTGTCCCATTTGGCGCCGTAGCCGGCGCCTTCTGCTATCTTGCCATTAAATTTATACTTGGGAGCCGGTACTTCCACAAAATCCTCCAGCGGCTCGTTGCTCTTCATCAGCCTAAAAGCTTGAGCAGGGCCATAAGTAGCATGTTTGCCATCAGAGGTGATGATGCGGTGATAAAATGTGACTGCCTCTCCCTCAGCAGCGTCCTGCAACAATCCATACCAATCCTGCTCACGCAGTTTTATGCTTGCTACGCGGCCGGTGCTCCTGTGCCAGACTAGGTTCCTGAAATCCTCATCGGTTGCCAACTGGTAGGTGTAGGAAACAAAATCTCCGTCCGGATCTATCGCTTTTTCCCAGCTTAGACCAAAGAGTGCTTCGGTATCTCGAACAGCATAGGTGTTACGAATGTTATGCGAGCTCACGGCCACGGCTGCGGGTGCCAGGTTAGCGGTAGGGTATAGCTGCGCCCGAAGCTCTCCTTCAGGGGATCGGTCTGTTTTTATGCTGATGTAGAATGCGCCCACCGACAGCAGTTCTTCAAATCCATCAGGCAAATCCATACTTCCTTTGAAGCTGCCCTTGCGCCCGTTTCGGCGTTTTACCTTCAACGGCAACACCTTTTCTCCCTGCTCTGTATGGCGGCCACGGTACAAGGTAATGGCGTCTTGCACTTTCAGCACCTTTCCCTGCAGATGGTTAAACTCACCTTTAACGTATACTTTCTTACCCCTAACCACTGCTTCTGCGGAGCCTGTACCGGTAGAGGGTTGAGATGAAAGTGCATGCAGCGGGGAGAAAGTGCCCGTTGCTTTGCCGGTTATACTTACATCGCGGCGGATGAGGTAACCGTTTACGCCTTCAATGAACTGCGGCAGCACCTTCTCGTCGAACACGGCCATATTCTGGGCGGCTTCTTTGCCGATGTCGTAAGTGGTGTAAATGACTGTGTCCTGCTCGTAGAAGATATCGACCAGGGTAATGGTATTTACTGGAGTTTTATCCAGCGAGAGCCAGGAGCGTGGGCCAGTGCCAGCCGCGCCGGCGTTCAACAACTCCAGTTTGCCGCGCTTGCCTGGGTAGTACGCATGCTGATGCCCGCTGATGTAGGTATGCACATTATGTTTTTCGAGCAGGTGGCGAAGCTTTTCGGGGTTATGGAGCAGGTTGCCTTTGGAGTCGCGCTCCTGCGCCACGCTGTAAAGCGGCAGGTGGCCCAGCACGAACCTATACTTTGCCTGCCGTGCCTCGGGTGTGGCAAATTGCCCGGCCATCCAGGCAAGGTTCTCCTCCGTTACCTCCGAAGATGAAGCTTCCCAGGAAACAAAAAAGGCACCATCCTTTAGGAAAGAATAGAAGTATGGGAAGTTGCTTTTATCGATGAACTGCAGGTTGGGCAGGTTTTCAGGTTTGCTCCAATAAGAGCCGGCGGCATCGCGCTCCATGGTAAAATGCCGGGAGCCATCGTGGTTGCCGAGCGTGAAGGCAAAAGGGATGTTGGCTTTGCGCAGCGGGGTTGCGATATGATCCTTGAAACCGCGCCACATTTTCTCCAGCGTTTCCGCCTCCGCTATGCCCTGTCCGGCCACCATATCGCCCCCGCATACTACCAGATCAGGTTGCCAGATGCGCGGGATGCGCTGCATGATGCTATCCACCTGCCACTCGTAGGTGGCGGCACCGAGGCCGGAGTTCAGGTCGCTGATCACGGCAAGGCGCAGATCGCCACGGCGGGGTAGCTCCGGGTACTTCTCGATGGCCACCAGGCGCACGGCATCGGCTATTACTTTTTTCCCATTGCCCTGGCCCAGCAGCTCCAGGTAATCATTGGGGCCAAATATAAAATTGCCCAGCACGTTCCAGCGGCCGCTAGTGGCGTAGGACTTCTGATTGACATGCAACGTATCGGTTTTGCCGCCATGGTGCAGCACGTAGGGTACCTGTTGCGCATTGCTGCTGGTATCCACGGTCCACCAGGTGGCCAGTTGGTACTTGCCCTTAGTTAGGGGTTTAAATTCATACTTTGCGCCATTGAGACCGCTCTCTGACAGTGCCTGGCGGGAGCGGGTGGAGCCGTAGTAACTGGCATGGTTGGTGTTTCGCCAGAGGCCATACTCGGTGTAATGCTCACTGTCGGTATCGATGTAGATGATGTCGCGCCTGGGGCTTTCCACCTGTTCCGTCAGTACCAGGGCATTGGCGTTTTTGCGCAGGCTGTTGCGGTTGCCGTTTGGTATATCTGTCGGGATGTTGACCGCCACCATGGCCGAGGAGCCGCCGCCATCAAGATTCACCGCATCCTCGCAACCAAGTTGCTGCATTATATTGGCCAGTTCCAGGATAGTCACGCCGGCACTTGCGCCCTGCCGTCCGTCCACCACCAGCATCAGCAAGGTATGCTCATCCGGGTAGCCAATGGCAGTTCGAGGGTTTCGGGCCAGATGCCCTGCCCCAAAGCCCTCCCAGGCACCCACATCCACTATCTTGCCTTGTTTCACCAACATGGGGCCGCCGCCCACCGCCTGGCTTGGGAGCCAGAGTTCGCCACCTTTTGTAGTAGGTGCTGGTTCCCCTGGCTGGTTGGGCTGGCTATACTTGTAGATCAGGCTCCCGATAGGGTTCGAGGTCCAGGCGATATCCGGTTTGCCGTTGACCATGCCAAAGGCACCACGGGTAATGTAATTCTCGGCCGACTTGCTGATGCCCGGCTCCACCAGCTCCCCATCCGAAAAGTATAGGCTCACCGATTTGGTAGGGGCGAAGTACCCCCCGTTGATGGCAAGTATGGCACTATAGTCTCGGGCGTGCTCCAGGGTAGTCTGGCGGTTGGAAGGGTCGCCGATGGCCCGCAGTTTTAGGTTCTCGTCGCGGAGGTCCACGGTGGCATACATGGCGCGAACCGGAGCACCGTCTGCTAAGGATCCGTTGGTTTCATATATTTTGATGGAGGCTGGAAGAAGGATGTTCAGGTCCTCCCGCGGCTCCCAGGTTAGTTTCTGCGATAGGGCAGCAGGAGCGAGAAGTATAAGTATAGCAGTGGCAAGTCGGGTAAAGCGTTTATTCATAGGGTGCTGATGGAGATCTAAGTATGAAGTCAAAAATAAGCTTTTATCTATACTTTAGACGCTAAACATTGATTTTATACTTTAAAGTGAGGTCGGGCTAACCCTGTCTACTGCTCGGTTAAGGCGTGGAGCCTGTGGCTGTGTTTTGAAAGTATCAGCTCCGTTGCTGCTGGTGCAGTGCGGACAGGTCGCGACCTGTCTGTGCGAAAGTGTTAACCCACCCATAACTCCTCCGAGGAGGGGAATCATACTTGTTCTATAGCAATGACTGTAGCTATCGAACTAATTCCAGTCTTTCCGTTGAGCGCCTTTGGAGTTTTTCGGTCCCGCGAGAGCGGGATTGCAAAGCGACAGCGAGCAAAGAAAAGCTCCCAGCGCGATGCGGGAAGACGAGCCCTCCCGGGCTGGAGGGAGCCAAAGCTAGAGATGAAACGGTAGGTAAGTAAGACTGAGGATCAGCAGCAGCTAGGAAGGATAGCTTGTTTCAAGTGGCAGAAAGCAGCGGCTATGCAAGTATAAGTATGCGGACTAGGAAGTCCGCGGCAGAAAGGTTCCGGACAGGGATGTCCGGAACAGCAATAGTAAGAAAGTATAACCCAAGTATAAAATATGGCTTTGCAAGCCAGTCGAGTTACAAACTCGACATCATTAAAAGGCACGAGTTGCAAACTCGCGGCAGCAATAGGGCCAGCAATAAGAGACACCATTGCTAGGATACCCCGAAAACTTATGGGGCGCCAGAGAGTGCCTAAATTCTTACAAAAAACCCGATAGAACCCTTATCTTTGCTTTCCCCTAATACTTTTTGCCATGTCGCTCATCCCTAAAGAAATAGTTGACCAGATTATTGCCCAAGCCGATATCACAGAGGTGGTGGGTGATTTCGTGTCGCTGAAGAAGAAAGGGCAGAACATGTGGGCCTGCTGCCCGTTCCACCACGAGAAGTCCCCGTCTTTTTCTGTGTCTCCAGCAAAGGGCATTTACAAATGCTTTGGCTGTGGCAAGGCGGGTAACTCGGTGCAGTTTATCATGGATGTGGAGGGTACCAGCTTCCCGGAGGCTATAAAGTACCTGGCTAAAAAGTATGGCATCGAGATACCTGAGGAGCAGCACGACCCGGAGTATGCCCGGGAGCAGAGCGAGCGCGACAGCCTTTTCATTGTATCAGACTTTGCGGCCAAGCATTTCCAGCAGCGCCTTAACGCGCACGAGCAGGGGAGTATCGGGCAATCCTACTTAAAGCAGCGCGGCCTCAGTGGCGCTACCATTAAAAAATTTGAGCTGGGCTATAGCCTCGATGAGTGGACCGACCTGACGGACACCGCCCTGAAAGCCGGCTACCAGCAGAAATACCTGGAGGCGACGGGCCTGACGATTGCAAAGGAAGACGGTAAAAAGTATGACCGCTTCCGGGGCCGCGTGATGTTCCCGATCCACAACGTGTCGGGGCGCGTGGTTGGGTTTGGAGCCCGTACGCTTAAGTCCAACGACAAGAAAAGCCCGAAATACCTAAATTCGCCGGAGTCTGACATTTACCACAAGAGCCATGTGCTGTATGGTTTGTTCCAGGCGAAGCAGGCCATGCGCATGCAGGAAATGTGCTACATGGTGGAAGGCTACCTGGATGTGCTCTCGCTGCACCAGGGCGGTATCGAGAACGTGGTGGCCTCATCAGGAACGTCGCTTACTGAAGGCCAGATCAAGCTCATTTCGCGCTACACCGAGAACATCACCGTACTTTATGACGGCGACGCGGCAGGTATAAAAGCCTCCCTGCGCGGCATCGACCTGATCCTGGAGCTGGGTCTGAACGTGAACGTGGTAACTTTTCCGGAAGGGGAGGACCCGGATTCCTATATCCATAAAGTAGGCGATACTGCCTTTAAAACCTATCTGAAGGAGCATTCGCAGGACTTTATTTCCTTTAAAACGAGCCTTTTTGCCAAGGAGGCTGCCGGCAACCCGGTTAAGAAGGCCGAGGCGATAAAAGAGGTAGTGGCCTCTATCTCCAAGATTCCGGACGCCATCAAGCGCACCGTGTTCTTCCGCAGCTGTAGCCTTATCTTTGATATTGATGAGCAGGTGCTCATATCGGAGTATAACAAGATGCACCTGCAAGGGCGGCAGCAACAGCAGCAGCCCCGGAGCGGCGGCCCTGAGCCTGATTATGCGTTTGCGCCACTCATGCCGGAGGAGGAGCCCGAGAAGCCTGCCAACGATGTCGATGTGCTGCATCGGTACGAGCGCGAGATCGTACGTATGCTGCTGAATTACCCAAACCGTATGCTGGACGATGGCCTGACCACCAGCCAGTATATGCTGGAGCAGCTGGAGGATATAGAGTTTCGGTCGCCGCTGTATGCACGTTTCGTGGAACTGGTTACTGAGAAGCTTAACCAAGGCGTGGTGCCAGAGGCCGATGATTTTATTAATTATCCGGATGAGGAAATCCGTACGGAAGCCATCAATTTATTATCCGACCCTTACGACTTGTCCCCGAACTGGGCTACGCACCAGATTTTTGTTCCCCATGAAACAGACCTGCTGCCGTACGGCACAGAGCGCGCCGTGCTACGCCTCAAGTTCGTGTACCTGAAACTGATGATCGACGAGGAGGCGCTGAAACTGAAGATCGTAACCGACCCGCAGGAGCAGATAAATCGCCTGGTTGCCGTGATGAACCTGAAAAAGCTGCATAAGCAGATCGGAGATTTGCTCGGAATCGTGGTGTTTTAGTTTGGGGCTACCCCCTTAATCCCCCAGTGCGAAGCTTGCAGGTTTCGAACTTCCGTTCTCGTTTTAGTCTAATGAGTGGAATCTGGGTTGGCTATTTCTAAAGTATAAGTTCTATGGCTCCTGGTGTAGCGCGGACAGGTCGCGACCTGTCCCTACGAAAGTGTAAACCCACCCCTGCCCCTCCGAGGAGGGGAATTTTCAGCCGATGATTACATCCCCCTGTCCCCTTTGAAGGGGGACTTTACGGAAATCTTGGCTGTCGAAATGATTCCCAGTCTTTCCGTTGAGCGCCTTTGGAGTTTTTCCGGTGCCGAGCGGGAGCGAAGGCAGCCCGAGGCACGAGGGCAGGAAAAGCTCCCAGCGCGATGCGGGAAGACGAGCCCTCCCGGGCTGGAGGGAGCCAAGGCAGGAGATACAACTGTAGATTCGTAAGACTGAGGATGAACAGTAGCAAAATAGGATAGCTTGAGTCAAGCTACAGGAAGCAGCAGCTATGGAAAGTATGAATGGACAGGTATATCGTATAGCCAAAGTAAAAGGATGGCTCTCCGAGCCAGTTGAGTTGCAAACGCAACATCATAAAAGGACACAAGTCTGAAGACTTGCGCCAGAAGGGGCTATAAAAGTATAGACTGGTAAGTATAAGTAGATAGATTAGGAAATCGGTGGCAGGGGATGTCCGAAACAGCGGGTAGTGTAAGTGTAAGTATAAGTACAAGCAGCAGCTAAAGTATAGGTATAAAAGTATAAACAGGTGCTATTAAGTATAACCCGAAAACCAAATCCCTCCACATCAATTACCCCAATCTTCAACTAATCTCTCTCCAAAACTGTTATGCATTTAAATAGCAGAATTGCGGTATAATCTTTATAATTTTGTACCGCTTTACAAAAATCAACAGTCCTGCTGCCACGAGCGGTTGGGCATAATGTGAAAAGTATGGAAACCAATACAACTGGTGATATCAGGCCACTGGACAGCATTGAGGCTGCCATTGAAGACATACGCCAAGGCAAGGTAGTGATTGTGGTGGATGATGACGACCGCGAAAACGAAGGAGACTTTGTGTGCGCCGCCGAGAAGATCACACCGGAGATCGTGAATTTTATGGCTACCCACGGGCGCGGCCTCATCTGCGCGCCGCTCACCGAGGAGCGCTGCGATGAGCTGGGGCTGGAGCTGATGGTGGGCCGCAACACAGCCTTGCATGCCACGCCGTTCACTGTGTCGGTAGACCTGATCGGGCATGGCTGCACCACCGGTATCTCCGCCTCCGATCGTGCCAAAACCATTTACGCACTGGTAGACCCCACCACCGACCCGCACTCGCTGGGCAAGCCGGGGCATATTTTCCCGTTGAAAGCGAAGAAAGAAGGCGTACTGCGTCGCGCTGGCCATACTGAGGCCTCCGTGGACCTGGCCCGCCTGGCTGGCCTGGCGCCTGCTGGTGTGCTGGTAGAGATCATGAATGAGGACGGAACCATGGCCCGCTTGCCGGACCTGGTAAAAGTAGCGGAGCGTTTCGACCTGAAGCTGATCTCCATTAAAGACCTGATCGCCTACCGCCTGAAAGAGGAAAGCCTGATAGACCGCGAGATTGTGGTGCAGATGCCTACCGACTATGGCGTGTTTGACCTGTATGCTTTTACCCAGCGCAGCAACGGTGCCAAGCACCTGGCTCTGGTAAAAGGTACCTGGGAGGAAGGCGAGCCAGTGCTCGTGCGCGTACACTCTTCCTGCGTTACCGGTGATATTTTTGGCTCCTGCCGTTGCGACTGTGGCCCTCAGCTGCACGAGGCCATGCGTATGATTGAGCGCGAAGGTAAGGGCGTGGTTGTATACATGAACCAGGAAGGCCGTGGTATTGGGCTACTTAACAAGCTGAAAGCCTATAAACTGCAAGAGCAGGGGCTGGATACCGTGGAGGCAAACCTGGAGCTGGGCTTCGGTATGGATGAGCGCGATTATGGAGTGGGAGCACAGATCCTCCGTGACCTGGGCGTTACCAAAATGCGCCTGATCTCAAACAACCCACGCAAGCGAACCGGCCTGATGGGGTACGGATTGGAAGTGGTGGAGCGCGTGCCGATAGAGGTAGTGCCAAACGAGCACAACGAAAAGTACCTGACCACGAAGCGCGATAAGCTGGGGCACATGATCCTCAAAAATATGACGATTAACAAGTAAAATTGTAGCTATACATACTTTTTAAAACCTGCACGGGAAGCTAAGCGCGACCGGTGCAGGTTTTTTTAGTTTCCATGCGGATATGCTTAGGCAATCAGGCAACTTTTCTCACTAAAAATCATACAAAATATATAACCTACTGTTAATGAGTGTGTAGTGGTGTAGAATGGTGCTGTTTGATGTGTGAGATTGTATTAAAAATTCTGCTGTAAACTATGAAAAATGATATTGTTAAAACTACTTTTCTGCTTTGTGCCGTGTTACTGATTTGTCTGGCGCCCCAAGTGGTACAGGGGCAATACAGACCCTCTGTCGATATACAGGAATGGCCATCTGGCAAAATTGTACTCGCTACGGGAGATACAATCTATGGGCCAATTACATATTACCGTGCGCAGGAGGTGATTAGCGTCTTGAACGGGGATGGAACAAAGAGTTCTTTTTCTCCTGTAAATGTACAATATTTTATTGGTCAGGAACAGCCAAGTGGCAGGTCCTATACCTTCAGGTCGTTGCAGTGGGATCTTGGCCGTGATTTCACAGATTTTAAGAAGCCAACCTTTTTCGAGCAGCTAAACCAGGGCACTTATACCCTGATTATGCGGGAAGATTATGTGCGGAAAGACATGGCAAGCACTTCCCCGCTTTACGCGCAGAACGCCATGCATGGCTCCAATTACTACGTGCCAGGCAGCGAGTGGCTGGATCAGATAAAAGGGCTGTTCTACATTTTGTTGCCCGATGGCGAGATTATTACGCTCCGAAACGTTCGCAAAGACCTGCACCAGCTGTTCGGCAGTAAATCGAAGGAGGTGAAGAAGTTTGCCAGGGAGCGGAACCTAGGCTATGAAAAACAGCACCAACTCATTGCCATTGTCAACTACTACAACTCGCTGAAGTAAGGTTTACAGGTCGCGGAGCTTGAGTGTGAAATAGCTCAAAAACCAAAACAAGCCAATGTATACCAACGAAATCAACACAGCCCACGGAAGCGGGAGCGCCTCGCTGGGAGTAGTGAGTTGGTCCAGCACCTCCTGGCCAGGCATTGGAGTGAGGCTCTTGAGTGCTTTAACAGGCATAAACTTATCCACGGAATCTGGCAGTCGAAAGTGAATAATGGGCTCGACAACAATAGTATAAGCGATAAAAGCAACTATGGCCAACCCGCTTTTGCGGATGAGGAAGCCAAACAGCATGGCCAGCGTCATGTATCCCACCGTCTGTACATAGTAGTACGAAAGGTGGTCGATCTGACCAAATACGGCGTTTGCGGAGTGGTTTTGCCCGTGCAGCAGGCCAAAGTATAAACCCAGCACCAACAGGAAAACCGTAGCGAAAGCGCCCAGCCCCAGCACCACATAAAACTTGGCCAGCACCAGCTCCGCCCGCGACATCCCATCGATTACCTGTTGCCGCAGCGTGCGGAAGGTATACTCGTCCGTTACCAGCACAATCAGTAGCACGCCAAACAGCATGTTGAAGAAACTGGCGATATAAGCGAGTATTTGCCAGAATTTGGGCAGGTCGTACATCTGTTCGCCTAACTCCTGGCCGTTGATGGTGATCTCGCTGCCCGCGTAAAGTATGAGCAACATCAGCACCACGAAAATGGCAAGTATGGCCCACACTGTGCGGTAGGGTAACATCTTGTGCAGTTCTACACGGATCAGGTTCATCAGGCTTGGCTTTTAATGATCTCAAGAAATTGTGCCTCCAGGCTTTTTCGTCGCAGCGTGAGTTGCTGCAGCACCACGCCAGCCTCAAACATGGCTTTATTCACGTCTGCGCTGCCGTAGCCCTCGTTCAGGGTAAGGTTTACCGCCTCTCCCTCAGGTTGGTAAGCTGCTACAAAAGGCAGCTGCTTTAGCACCTCCAGCACCTGCGGCAGGTTTCGGGCACTGATAATAAACTGGTCTTTGGCTGAGAGGATGGTGTCAACCCGGCCTTCAGCACGGAGCATGCCTTTCTGCAGCACCGCCACATGAGTACAAACTTTCTCCACCTCATCCAGCAGGTGGCTGGCAAGTATAATGGTTTTGCCCTGAGCGGCGATCTGAAGTATAAGCTCGCGCACTTCGGCTATTCCTTCCGGGTCAAGGCCATTGGTTGGCTCGTCCAGCACCAGCACCTCGGGGTCGTTGAGGAGGGTGGCAGCCAGGGCCAGCCGCTGTTTCATGCCCAGCGAGAACCCTTTGAATGTAGTATGCGAACGCTGCGACAGCCCCACCAGGTGCAGCACCTGCGCAATCCGTTTGTGGTCAACGCCTTTTATCTCAGCAGCGATCTCCAGGTTGCGCCTTGCGGTGAGGTAGGGATAGAAATTAGGTGTTTCGAGCAGCGCCCCGATGCGATGTTTGGTGGTGCGTGAAACAGGTTGGCCGAACCAGGCAAAGCTGCCCGAAGTTGGCCTGATCACATCCAGCACCATGCCCAGGGTGGTGGTTTTGCCGCTGCCGTTTGGCCCCAGCAAACCGTAAATGCTTCCCTGCTCCACCTGTAGTGATAGCCGGTCCACGGCCTGTATGCCGCCGTAGCGCTTGTTTAGTTGCTCTGTCTGAAGTATAACTGCCACTGGCTTTGGGTGTTTATTGTATAGCAAGTTAGAAAATCCTGCCACAAAGTATAGTATAAAGCTATTATTCTCCTGGCAGGCGCTGAGGGTAATTTGCATACTTCCCTGCTAAAACGCGTACCTTTGCAGATGAACTTACCACTATCACCTATGGCAAATACGCAGTACGACGGCCTTATTTTTGACCTGGACGGCACCCTCTGGGACTCCACCCAGACCATTGCCGACGCCTGGAACGCGGCCGCCGCCCAGTTCGATTTTGTAAACCTAACCCTCACAAGGCAGGACATCCGAAACATAGCTGGCATGCAGTACGACGCCATCTACCAAAAGCTATTCCCTAACCTGAACATGGAGCAGCGGCGGCAACTGCAGGAAACAGCCGCGAAGATAGAACTGGAGTACCTGCAGGCGAAAGGCGGGGAGTTGTACCCGCAGTTGCAGGAAACGCTGGAACTGCTGCAGGCAAAGTATAAATTGTTTATCGTGAGCAACTGCCAGAGCGGCTACATCGAAACATTCCTGCAGTATTTTGACCTGCAGCCCTACTTTACCGACATTGCCTGCTATGGCGACCAGAGCCTGCCGAAGAGCGAGAACATCCGGGCGGTGGTGCAGCGCCACAACCTGCAGCAGCCCGTTTACATTGGCGATACCCAGGGCGACTACTCTGCCAGTGTACAGGCCGGCGTGCCGTTTATACTTGCCCGCTACGGCTTTGGCGAGGTAGAGTCGGAGGTGGAGCAGATTGAGACCTTAAGTGATTTGCAGGAACTGGTGCGGGCATAAGCGCGCCAACTGCACCGGAGAGTAGCTAAATTACTGTGGCAAAACCGCGGATTTAACTATCTTATACTTTCAAATAACATAAACGATCATCAACTCACCTTCTGTATCACCTATGGCAAAACAACTACACGCGCGGGCCTGGCTGCTCCTTTTACTAGGCTGGATCAGCATCATACATGCAAACGCCCAAGGCTACCTGAAAGCCGATGGTAAGAAAATAGTTAACGGGCAAGGGGAAGAGGTGATTCTGCGGGGAATGGGCCTGGGTGGCTGGATGCTACAGGAGGGCTACATGCTGCGTACCGGCGATGTGGCGGGGCAGCAGCACGTGATCAGGGCAAAGATACAGGAGCTGATAGGCCCGGAGAAAACAGCTGACTTCTACAGCGCCTGGCTTTCTAACCATACCCGTAAAGTGGATATTGATTCGATGGCGGCCTGGGGCTTTAACTCTGTGCGCCTGGCCATGCACTACAACCTGTATACCTTGCCTGTGGAGCAGGAGCCGGTGAAGGGGCAGAACACATGGCTGGAGCAGGGATTCGCCATGACTGACAGCCTGCTGGCCTGGTGCAAGGCCAACAACATGTACCTCATACTGGACCTGCATGCCGCGCCGGGCGGCCAGGGAAACGACCTCAACATATCAGACCGGGACCCGAACCTGCCTTCCCTGTGGGAAAGTGAGGAGAACCAGCAAAAAACCGTTGCCCTCTGGCGCAAACTGGCCGAGCGCTATGCCGATGAACCCTGGCTGGGCGCCTACGACATCATTAACGAACCCAACTGGGGCTTTACCGACCCTGCGGATAAGAATGGCTGTAACGAAAAGCAGAACGAGCCGCTACGCAAGCTGATGGTGGATATAACCAAGGCTATTCGGGAGGTGGATCAAAAGCACATCATCATTATTGAAGGAAACTGCTGGGGCAACAATTATAGTGGCGTGCTGCCAACCTGGGATAACAACATGGTGCTCAGCTTCCATAAGTACTGGAATTATAACAACCAGGAGGCTATACAAGGCTGGCTGGAGCATCGGGACAAGTATAACGTGCCGATCTGGCTGGGCGAGACAGGCGAGAACTCCAACGTGTGGTTCACGCAGGCCATTAGCCTGGTAGAGCGCAATGGCATTGGCTGGTGCTGGTGGCCGCTGAAGAAGATGGGCTTTAACAACCCGTTAGAGGTAAAAGTGGACCCAGGCTACCAGAAGATCCTGGACTTCTGGAAAGGTAAGGGGCCAAAGCCTGAAGCCGCCGAAGCCTACCAGGCGCTGATGCAGCAGGCCGAGAACACGAAGCTGGAGAACTGCCTTTACCATAAGGGTGTGGTGGACGCCATGTTCCGGCAGGTGCAAACTACCGAAACCAAACCTTTCAACTCTAATGCGGTTACAGCCGGCACTACTCTCCATGCGGTGGACTATGACCTGGGCCGCAACGGCTATGCCTACTTTGATAAGGACACGGCCAATTACTATATCTCAACCGGTGGCGGCCGCACCCCTTGGAACAAAGGCCATGTGTACCGCAACGACGGAGTGGACATTGAAGATGGCCCTGATGGCTACTATGTAAGTAGTTTTGAGGAAGGGGAGTGGCTGCAGTATACGCTAACAGTACCAAAGAAAGGAAATTACCACCTGCGGCTGTGGGTAGCTGCGGATCATAAAAATGGTAAAGTAGCCGTGCTGCCTAACGGGACTGAAACGCCAAAAGCCATAGCTGTGCCCAATACAGGTGGTACGGAGAACTGGCAAGCCGTTCATATCGAAAACGTGCCCCTTATGCAGGGTAAGAACGTGCTGCGCGTGCGTGCAGTAAGCGGTGAGTTTAACCTGCGTTCAATTCAGTTTGAAAAAGGAGGCAAAGCGGTTAAGCGCAAATCCGGGCTCAAATCAGGAAAGTAGAGGTTGTTACATTCGGAAGCACACATGCAGCAAGCGCAGTATAAAGAAACCGAGCTGACCCTGACCGCCGCCGAGGCCAATGTGAAGGCGCTGGTGTTCATGCTGCCCCTTCTGGTGCTGTACATGGTGCCATACATGCTGCTGTGGCCGGAGCAGTTCAGCTACGGGGCAGTGGAGGGATTTGTGCGGAATCAAGGTGTAGTTGTACTGTTTTACCCCTTCCTGATGCTGCTGGTGTTTGTGTTGGGGGCGGTGGTGCATGAGCTGCTGCATGGCCTTACCTGGGCGATTTTCTGCAAGCGTGGTGTCAAGTCCATTTCCTATGGCGTGCATTGGCGCTACCTTACGCCCTATTGCCACTGCCAGGAAGTGCTGCCGCTGCACGCCTACATACTCGGAGGCGTTATGCCCGGGCTTGTGATGGGGCTGATGCCTGCACTGGCCGGTGTGGCTACGGGTAACCTGCTGCTGTTCCTCTTCGGGTTGCTTTTCTCCATTGCCGCCTCCGGCGACCTGCTGGTGCTCTGGATGCTCCGACACGCCAAATCCTCCGACCTGGTGCAGGACCACCCCGATAAAATCGGGTGCTATGTATACAGTAGAATTTAAGCCTTATTCAAGGGTGATGTACCACTTGTGTAGAAATATATTTAAACAAGAAAGCCGCAGATACTTCAAATGTCTGCGGCTTTCCTGCTTTCTTCAATGTATAAACTACTCTACCGGCACCAGCCTGTAGATCAGACCGGGGCTTTCTACTGCCACATACAGGTAGCCATCCGGGCTCATTTTTACATCACGCACGCGGCCTATGTTCTTCAGCAGTTTTTCTTCGCCAAGTATCTTGTTGCCATCCATCATCAGGCGACTCAGGAACTGGAAGCGAAGGGAGCCTACCATCAAATCTCCTTCCCAGCCTTTGTAGCGATCGCCGGTTACGAAAGCCATACCGGACGGGCCGATGGAGGGCACCCAGTAATGCAGCGGCTGCTCCATGCCTTCTTTCTTCGTGAGCTCCGTCAGCACGGTGCCGTTGTAGTTGATGCCGTAGGAGATAACCGGCCAGCCGTAGTTTTTGCCCTTCTCCAGCACGTTCACCTCGTCGCCGCCTCTTGGGCCGTGCTCATGCGTCCAGATTTCTCCAGTTTGAGGGTGCAGGACCATTCCCTGTATGTTACGGTGCCCATAAGAGTACGTGCTTGCCACGGCGCCTGCCTGGTTCACGAATGGGTTATCTGCCGGTGTGCTGCCGTCGTCTTTTATGCGGTGCACCTTACCCGGGCCGCGCTCCAGGCTCTGTGGGTTCTCATCGTGGTTGCCGCGGTCGCCCACCGATAAGTATATATATCCGTCGCGGCCAAATTCCAGGCGGGAGCCGTAGTGGTGGCGGGTTCTGGAGTAAGGCAGCGCCTCAAAAATCACCTGCTGGTTCGTCAGTTTGTTGCCCTCCAGTTTGGCGCGCATCACGGCTGTGGTAGAGAGCGTATTTCCCCCTTCTTCTTTAAAAGCAGAGTAGGAGAGGTAAATAATGTTGTTTTTAGCAAAATTAGGGTGTAGTTCCACATCCAGCAATCCGCCCTGGCCTTGCGCCAGCACCTTCGGCCCTCCGGTTATTTCCTGCAACTGCTTTTTCTGCGTGAAGCGGTAAAGCACACCGGAGCGATCCGTTATCAGCATCTCGCCTTGTGGCAGAAAAGCCATACCCCAGGGTACATCCAGGCCGGTTACCACCGTGTCAAGCCGAAAGTTCAGGTCTTCGGACTGCTGCACCGCCGCCTGGGATCTCTCTTCGGTAAAATCATAGGCCTTCACCTCCTTAATGCCTTCTTTGATGTAGGCAACAAGCCCTTTTATCTCCTCATCGGTAAAAGTCTCGTCGAAAGCGGGCATGCCCTCGTCAGGGTAGCCGTGCTTAATGGCCTTGAACAGGTCTTCGTCGGAGCTGCCGTGCTTCCACTTACGGTCAGCGAAAGCCTCCAGCTCCTCGCCGTGGCAGCCGGAGCAGTAGCTGATATAGGATGCTTTGGCGCTCTGCAGGCCGGCCTCCGGTGCAGCCGCCGAGGCTACGGCATTGGCACCGGCATCGGTGGTGGCGTTAGGGGAGGAAGTGCTGCTGCAACTGCCCAAAGCAAGTATGGCGGCTACCAGTAACGTATAGAGGTATGAGGTTCTTTTCATGAGTTTCTGTGTGCGATGGTAAAGTATAGTTTTTAACAAATATAGCGCTCTCTCCGGATTCTCTGTATACGCTGTTAAGCAGTACAGGTAGTTTTGGGTGGAGGATACAAGTAGACTTGCACTTAATACTTCCAGTGTAGCAGCAGCGGACCATCGGCTCCAAAAACCGGATCGCTCGTAGGCAACGCAACCTGCGCTATGCTCTTTTTCTTCTCCTGCGGGTCATCTTTTTCGGTGCAGATGTCATAGTTCTCCTGGCCGACGGGATAGGCACCCACCACTTTAAAACCGGAAGCAGAGGACTTCAGGCAATGGCCTGTGCCGGCCGGAAGCACCAGCATGTCACCGGCTTTCACCTCAACTTCCTTGCCGGCCGGTCCGCCAAGTATAAGCACAGCTGAGCCAGCCGCCACACCCAACACCTCATGCGATCTGCTGTGGTAGTGGTGGTAATCGAATACGCCGTTCACCCAGCTGCCGCGCCAGTTGTTTTGCTTAAAAGTTTCTTTAAATTGATTTACCAGGTCATCGCTTTGCCCGAAAACCTGCTGATACACCAGCAGGGGCAGCTGCTGGTTGTTTGGTATGTTGCCGTGGGGCTGAAGGAAGTGAGGGGTTGAGGTTTGTTTCGTCATAATTCCTATATTTATACTGAAGTATTACGTCGCACGCTTTAAAGGTTAAAGCAAAGTATAAATCAATACATACAATGGCCGATAAAACAGCGCCTTTGCGCATACTGGTGGTAGGTTGCGGGAACATGGGGGCTTCGCATGCCCTGGCTTACCACACGCTGGATGGTTTCGAGATCTGCGGACTGGTGTCTACCGGCGCCAGCAAAGAGGCGCTGAACCAGCAGCTGGGCGGCGGCTACTCCCTGTTCAGTGACTTTGAGGAGGCCCTGCAGGTTACCCGACCCGAGGCCGTCTGTATCTCCACTTACCCCGATACCCATGAGGCCTTTGCCATCAGGGCGTTGGAGCAGGGCTGCCATGTGTTTCTCGAAAAGCCCCTGGCTGACTCTGTGGCAGGTGCCGAGCGCGTGGCGGAGGCAGCTAGAAGAGCAGGCAAGAAACTGGTGGTCGGGTACATTCTGCGCCATCACCCTTCCTGGGAGCGCTTTGTTACCCTAAGCCAGGGATTGGGCAAGCCCCTGGTGATGCGCATGAACCTGAACCAGCAGAGCCATGGCTACATGTGGACGGTGCACCGCAACCTGATGAAAAGTCTGAGCCCGATCGTGGACTGCGGTGTGCATTACATTGATGTGATGTGCCAGATGACGCGCTCCAGGCCTGTGCAGGTGAGCGCCATCGGGGCAAGGCTGACCGACGAAATACCGGAAGACAATTACAACTATGGCCAACTGCAGATCCGTTTCGAGGATGGCTCGGTGGGGTGGTATGAAGCCGGCTGGGGGCCGATGATGAGCGAAACCGCTTTTTTTGTGAAAGATGTGATCGGCCCGAAAGGGTCGGTGTCGATCGTGGCGCGGGAGGCGGGCGGAGCCGGTAAGTCGGATGCCGTTGCCGCGCACACCAAAACAGAGGCGCTCCGGGTGCACCACGCGGGGCTGGATGGGAATAACCAGTTTCTGCAGGATGACAGCTGGATAGACCTGGAAGATGAGCCGGACCACCAGGAACTCTGCAACCGCGAGCAGCGCTACTTCCTGAAAGCCATTCAGCACGATATGGACCTGACAGCGCATATCCAGGATGCGGTGAACAGCCTGCGGATCGCGTTTGCCTGTGATGAGTCAGTACGGACGGGGCGGGTGGTGTCGCTTATTTAATGCAAAAGCCAGTGTTAGGTCATAGGTATTAAAGAAACGCCTGGTTCTGTTGCAGCACCACAGCGATTACAGGTTTCAAATATGTTACAGATCAAGACAAAATGAAAAAGCTAACAAGAAGATCATTTCTCGGAAACAGTACCTTTTTATCTTTTGCCGGCATGCTGGGTGCTTTGCCGCTTATGGGCAGCATGCATAAAAAGCCGAAGGGCGATTTTGTGCACCACGTATACTTCTGGCTAAACAACCCAGACTCAGAAGAAGACAAGGCCAAGCTGATAGAAGGACTGAACACGCTGAAAGCGATCAAGGAGATCCGCCTGGCGCGCATCGGCGTACCTGCCAGCACCAACCGCGACGTGATAGAGCGTGGCTATGCCGTGTCTTGGCTGCTATTTTTTGACAACCTGGAGCAGCAGGAGGTATACCAGAAGCACCCCATCCACCTGAAGTTCGTGGAGAACTATTCGCACCTTTGGTCGAAGGTGATCGTGTATGATTCGGTGGATATGTAGGGGAAGTATGGTTGTTTGTACTTGTGTCGCCGCAGGCGCCCCGAAAGCTTTCAGGGTATCCTGAAATGATACCTTCTGTTGCTGCCGCGAGTTTGCAACTCGTGCCTTTTAATGATGTCGAGTTTGTAACTCGACTGGCTTGCAAAGCCATATTTTATACTTGGGTTATACTTTCTTACAATTGCTGTTCCGGACACACTTGTCCGGAACCTTTCTGCCGCGGTTTTCCAAATCCAAGTGAGCCATACTTTATACTTGTCCTTTTATATTTCGATAGCCGCTGCTACCTATAACTTGAACCAAGCTATCCTTCCTAGCCACCGTTCATCCTCAGTCTTACAAGCGACTCGTTGCATCTCCGGCTTTGGCTCCCTCCAGCCCGGGAGGGCTCGTCTTCCCGCATCGCGCTGGGAGCTTTTCCTGCCCTCGTGCTTCGGGCTGCCTTCGCTCCCGCTCGGCACCGGAAAAACTCCAAAGGCGCTCAACGGAAAGACTGGTATCAGATTCGATAGCCGCTGCCTTTGCTATGGAACAAGTATAATTCCCCTCCTCGGAGGGGTTAGGGGTGGGTTTACACCTGCCGAAAACTCCCCTCCTTAGTCAAGGAGGGGTAGGGGTGGTTGGAACCGGTACTGCGAAACTCCCCCCCCTCTGAACTAGCCTAAACGAGAGTTTTGAGCTAGCGAGTGTAGCTCTAGGGGTGGGTTAATCGAAGGAGTCATGATTGGTTGTACCCGACAACGCAGGCAATTACTCAAATTAATTAATTGCTTGTGCTTTTATTTTCATACTTTTAAAACAAGCCACTCTACACATGAAGAACATCCTATCATACTTATTGCTCATCCTGCTATTTGCTTGCAATGCAAAAAAGGATAGGCCAACAGGGCAGGAGAGGCAGCTGCAGGAGCAACTGATTGGAGATTGGGTGCCGGTGGAGTCTAAAAGCAGTAGCCTCTCAAATGGAGTTTACTTTTCGGAAGATTATATACCGAAAGGTTACACGTTCTATGCTAATGGTGAGACCGAAAACAAGCAAGGGTATTATAAAGTAGCACCTGCCGAAGGTGACACCCCTAATGGTCGTTTGAAAATCCACTACTTAGGAAGCAGAACAAAATTTAATATTTCAGGCGACTCTCTCAAAATTTATAATCCTGCGGACTCCACATGGGAAAATCTCGCTATCAACTACCTAAGAAATGATACCTTGTCTATCAAAGGTAAAGAAGGAATATATTTTTATAGAAGAGCATACTATAATTTAGACACAATCCCTACTTTCGATGCCATCATTCTGTCAACTTTGGGTTGCTATGGTAGATGCCCTGTAACCAACACTATGGTCACTCCTGAAGGAAAAATGTCTTTTATAGGAGAATACTTCACTACAAAAGAGGGGATATACTTGGGCTCCATATCCACTAAACTGTATTCTGAACTACAGGATAACTATAGAAGAGCCGCGGTAAATAGTATACCAGCTAAGTTCGAAAGTGACGAACATCATATGGAGACGATATTAGTTACATTCGTGAAAGACGGCAAGATTTATAAAACGATCCGGGATTATGGTAACTCTGGTCCTAAAGAGCTTGTGTGGGCTCACATCCCCCTGCGCTTCCTTCATCAGCAAATCGATTTAGAAGAAGTCAATGCATGGGATCAGGCAACACCTTTAGCTTATAATTTATTAGGTTTCATGAAAGCTGGTAAAGTGTTGACGCTTGAACCGTCTGAGAGTTTTTTGCTCTGGAATTATTTGAGAACTGGCTATAAGACTGACAAAGCTCCTCGTAAAAGGTTTGAAATGAAATGCTGGAGAAACTATCATGTAACTACTTATGCCTACGAAGCATCAGATAGTTTACAATCTAGAAAACAGCATGAGTTGCAGTCAGTGACAACTGACGGGCAGTTATACACCTTTACCTTTGAAGGTGAAAAACCTCTTACGATTGATATTGGCTTCAACTTTTTCGATGTGAATTTCGAAGAATCTGATATGGTAGCAGAGGCAGAAGAATGTTGGCAAAATGTGCCACACTAGCTTTATAACGATAGGCAAGGATGTACAGCAATTATATAGTAAGGCTATCCTATAACAGAAAAAGTCTCTTTCACCCCAAAAACCTTATCTTGCTAGCATAATCATACTTAAACAAAAATCACCTACTATGAAAAAAGTGCTTTTGCTGCTGGTACTGGGTTTCTGGGCCTGTTCCTCCCCGCAAAAAGATACAGAGAACGCCAGTGCAGCCATCAACATGGACCAACTGGCCGAACGCTACGTAAAAACCCTGCTCAAACTGGGCCAGTATGACGGCGATATAGTGGATGCCTATTACGGACCGGAGGAGTGGAAGCCAACCGAGACCGCCAAAGACTCGCTTCCGGCAGAGAAGTTCCTGGCCGAGTTCCGAGCGATTCAGGAGCAGCTGGAGGCGCAGGATGCCAGCGAACTGCCTGCCGATGAGCAACGCCGCCTGGCCATGTTTAAGAAGCAGGTGCTGGCCGCCATTACCAAAGTGGAGATGATGCAGGGCAAAAAGCTGCCGTTTGATGAGGAAGCAAAACTGCTCTACGATGCGGAGCCACCGCACTACGAGCTGGCTCACTTCGACTCCATACTGGCCGCCATAGACAAGGAGCTGCCGGGCAAGGGAAGTATAACCGAGCGCTGGGATGCCTACCGGGCCAAATTTGAGATACCAAAAGCCAGGCTGGACACAGTGTTTAAAGCCGCCATTGCCGAAGCGCGAAGCCGCACCAAAAAGCACTATAAGTTGCCGGAGCAGGAGAGCTTCAAGATGGAGTTCGTGACGGATAAGGCCTGGTCGGGTTACAACTATTACAAAGGCAACGGCTACAGCCTCATCCAGATCAACACCGACTTCCCGATTTACATTGAACGCGCCATCGACCTGGCCTCGCACGAGGGCTACCCGGGCCACCATGTGTTTAACGCGCTGCTGGAGCAAAACCTTGTCAACAAGAAAGGCTGGAAAGAATACGCCATCTATCCGCTGTTCAGCCCGCAGAGCCTGATTGCTGAGGGCAGCGCCAACTACGGCATTGAGGTGGCTTTCCCGGCAGAGGAGCGCCTGAAGTTCGAGAAGGAAGTGCTGTTTCCGCTGGCCGGCCTGGACCCAGCCGAAGCCGAACGCTACGACAGCATCCTAGAGAAGATCAGCCAGCTGGACTTTGCCGGGAACGAGGCGGCACGGCTTTACCTTAACGGTGAAATAAGCCGCGAGCAGGCCGCCGACATGCTGGTGAAGTATAACCTCTACCAGAAAGACCGGGCCCTGCAGCGCACCCGTTTTATGGATAAGTACCGCAGCTACGTGATTAACTATAACCTGGGCCAGCAACTGGTGCGCAACTACATCGAAGCCAACGGCGACACCGACGATAATCCGGAGAAGCGCTGGGAACTGTTCGAAGAACTGTTGTCAAACCCGTACACCGCCTCCATGCTAAATTAGCCGCCGTTCGCTTTCTTCAGGAGCCGTAGCCGTATACTAAGAATAAGTATGGCCATGAGTGACTTTAGTCATTTGCGGTAGAGTAGCAGCAGGCTATCTTTATACTTGTACAGGATGTTTTATCTAAAACAAAATAAAACTATGGCAACTAAGAACATGATAGGCATTGATGTTGAAAAGGCAGCGCACCTGGCCGACAAGCTTAACACGCTGCTAGCCGATTATCAGCTCTTTTATATCAATGCGCGGGGCTTCCATTGGAACATATCGGGCAACAAGTTCTTTGAGCTGCATGCCAAATTTGAGGAGCTTTACAGTGATGCTGTTATTAAGATAGACGAGATTGCGGAACGTATCCTGACGCTGGGACACACCCCTTTTCACTCCTTTACGGCATACCTGGAGAATGCTACCATAAAGGAGGTGGCCGATGTGTCGGATGGCGACCAGGCCGTGCGGGAGGTGCTGAACGGCTTTAAAGTGCTGATTGAAGCAGAGCGCGAGCTGCTGGCCCTGTCTGCCGAGGCCGACGATGAAGGCACCAACGCCCTAATGAGCGACTACATCCGCGAGCAGGAGAAGCTGGTGTGGATGTATTCGGCTTACCTGCGGGAGTAATGTAGATTTATACTTTGGTAGAACCGAAAAGCCACTCCTGAAGGAGTGGCTTTCTTGTTTATAGGATTTTTAATGGTTATTCCCTGGATGTATAATATCAAATCAATACAATATAGTATATTCGATATTCCATATCCATTCAACCGCCCATAAGGTTTCGTTTGGTAAAAGGCATTTGTTAACATCAATTTACAAAGAGAATGCGAAGACGTTTCTTCATGAAAACAATGCTACTGGTTGCTCTTCCATTAAAGATGTTTCCTCTTAGTGTTGTAAACACGCTTTCTGAAGTGAGAACCAACTTCAAGACTATTTACTCAAATAGTAAGCTAAAGCGTGAGTTCTACAAATTCCTCAAGAATATCTTTAACCTATACCCTGAGGATAATCTTCATCAACTTATAGCTGAAACCACAAAGCAAAAGGTTTATGACAGGGAAGTATACTTAGGGGCTCAATCCAGGCTAAACGGCATCACCCCTTTCTTCTCCACCTTCCGATACCAGTTGCCGGCCCTCTTCAAGCAAAAGGATGAAATGGCAAAGCAGACAGCCGAACTGTTGGGTGAGGGTTCCTCTTTCAAAGGATACCTGGAAATCGGTTCCTCAGGCAGATACCTGGACTACCTGGAAGAAACCATGGAAATACAGGGTGAAAGATACTATGCGGATGGAAAAGAGCCTGGTTATGCTATTACCGAAATGGTAGACAGGGGGCAAATAAGTATAGGCGCTACATACCTGCCGTTAGCCGACTACCGCACCGATTATGCCCGTGTTATTCCCCGGGAAA
Source organism: Pontibacter anaerobius (assembly GCF_026241195.1). Lineage (GTDB taxonomy): Bacteria > Bacteroidota > Bacteroidia > Cytophagales > Hymenobacteraceae > Pontibacter > Pontibacter anaerobius. Next base: position 164,838 of record NZ_JAPFQO010000004.1, on the reverse strand, counting down.
GCCTTGATTTGGTAACCGTTTATATCGGGTTCCACCATTGCCCCATAGAGTTACGAACCTCGTTTATCTCCTCTATCAGAGAAACCCTGCGGGTAGGTGGCAAATTGATTTTGAGAGACCACGACTGTGATACAGAAAACCAGAAAACATTGGTCGCGCTTGCTCATGATGTCTTTAACATGGGAACGAACGAAACCTGGGAGTACAACAGCAAGGAAGTGCGCAACTTCTACTCCTTAGATTTTATTTGCGGATTCGTGGAGAACCTGGGTTTTAAGTTTGACAAAAGAACCCTTTTCCAGGACGGCGACCCTACCAAGAATGCGCTGATGATGTTTACAAAAGTATAACGAGTATCCCCATTTAATGAAACGACTTATTAACCTGGTCTACTACCTGTTAACAAAGGTAGTAGTACTAGTAAAGACTCTGCTGGTATCTGCAAAACGCCTGCTACTCCACATAAGCCGAAAGAAGCGATATGCCATTCCGTTCTATGGCTTTATTGCTTATGTACTGTTTGTGGTTGCGCTGGTCAAGACATCCGGAGACGCTAACTACAATAAAGTGTTGGCCAATAAACGGATCAATGATGTTACGGTCATTAATCCCATTCAGGTGAATAAGATCATAAAGCCGCACACGAATGAAGAACTAATCCAGGCAATACAGGCAACTTCTGGCCCGATCTCTATTGGTGGTGGGAAGTTTAGCATGGGTGGGCAGACCGGGTATGAGAACAGCCTGCACATCGATACAAGGGAGTTCAACAAAGTCATCAAACTGGATACTGTTACAAAGCAGATCACCGTACAGCCCGGCATCACCTGGCGAGACTTACAGGATGTGATAGATCCGTATGATCTCTCTGTCAAAATTATGCAGACCTATGCCAATTTTACGGTAGGCGGTTCTCTGTCCGTAAACTGCCATGGTAGGTACATCGGCCATGGCCCGATAATATCCTCTGTGGTAGGCTTAAAGATCATAACAGCAAGCGGAGAAATAATCACGGCGAGCCGGAGCGAGAACCCAGACGTGTTTAATGCAGCCGTTGGTGGGTACGGTGGAGTGGGTGTTATAGCTGAGGCCACTTTGCAGCTGACGGATAATGTAAAGGTGGAGCGCCACACCCAGTTAGTAAAGGTTGAGGAATATCACCAGTACTTCAACAACAACATCAGGAACGACAAAAAAGTAATTTTCCAGAACGGGGATTTGTACCCGCCTGACTACGACTATGTGAATGTTGTGTCGTGGAAAGAAAGCGACAAGCCCTTAACCGACTCCGAGCGCTTCACATCAAAAGATGAAAATTACTGGCTGGAGCAAAACCTGGTAGAGGTAGTATCGTGGGGCGACTTTGGGAAGTGGGTGAGAAGAAGCGTTATCGACCCGATCAACTACAGTACTGAAAAGGTAACCTGGAGAAATAAGGAAGCAAGCTACGATGTAAAAGAGCTGGAGCCTGTGTCCAGGGAAGATGAGACGTATGTGCTGCAGGAGTACTTTATTCCGGTAAACCGCATAAACTCCTTCGTGCCTAAAATGAAGGCTGTCTTCGATAAGTATGAGGTGAATGTTATGAATGTCTCCTTGAGGCATGCTTACCCCGATACAGCATCCTTTCTTTCATGGGCAAATGAGGAGGTTTTTGCCTTCGTTGTTTACTACAAGCAAGGTACTGACCAGGCATCAAAGGAGACTGTAAAGCAGTGGACTCTTGAGATGACCGATGCTATCCTGAGCGAAAACGGAACATGGTATTTGCCGTACCAGCCCCATGCCTCGGCAGCGCAGTTTGAGAAAGGCTATCCGAATTCAGGTAAATACTTTGAAGTTAAAAACAAGCTTGATCCAGTGCATCGTTTTACCAACAAGCTTCTGGATAAGTATAACCCTTATGTAACCAATACGCTTGCCAAAGAAAGAGAGGCTATCAATGGATATTACAGGGCAGAAGAGCAGACAATCCTGACTGTTCCGGAGTGGTACCTGGTTTTCAACCCGAAAGAGTATGCTGATTTTCTGCAGGAAGGAAACAATCCCTCCGATTTCCCTTTCTATGCTTCTATTGATGAGTACTGGCGACTTTATGACCGCTCCATGAAACTTGTGTCGGATGCATACCCGGAAAATGAGGAATACAATACGATGCTTCAGGTGATAGGGGTAAGTATAACGATGGAGTACGCAGGCAAAATGATCTATGAGAACACCATCGGAAGGGTTTTCAGCTGGTTCTCAAATAGATCCCTGTCTGAGGAAGAAAAGACAATCATACAAGCTCACCGGGCCTACAGCGATTTTATCTATGATACCGCCTGGTACGAGTTTGAGTTTATGCCCTGGGTAGGTAAAGTATGGACTGTCTCCGATGCATCGGAAGCCAATTGGCTCAGGAAATGGGAAAGGGCATTGTTTTTTACGTTAGAATTTACTTTTAAGGCGGGTTATGCCCAGTTAATTGAATGGGCTGCAAAGAGCAGTTACGAAACTCCTGTTACAGATGTTTACCTGTTGGTTGCAGGTGAAGGACCAACTGAGGGGATGGGCATCAAAATCATAAAAGCGCTGGATGACAAGAAGATCATAAGTATACCTCGCTGGGGGGTATTCACGAGTACACTGTTAGAGTTAAAGAACACAAACTTTGAAATAATCGAAATTGGAGGCAATGATGAAATTGCCGTTTCTGTGTTAGTGGATAATTTAAAAAGCGTCGATTTCGATCAGGTTGATAGGCTGTATGAGTCACGTGTTGTAACGAAGCCTAATGCGAAAAGAATCGTTTATTTGTTGCAAGTTAAAGAGTTGTTGCCCTTCCTTAGCTACGCAGCAAGCAACCACATCGAAGTAGAGCATATGTATGATTATTGATGCTACCAGTTGCTAAGGCACATAAAACAAAGTGTCTACGCTACACCTTGGTTGGCGGTAGCACCAAATGTCAGGCTTGCTCTTGTTACTTCCTAATGCCAACTTCCCATATGCGCCGCATGTGTTTTAAGGTATGCCCCTGGCTTGTAAAACTTATCGTAAAACTCCAGGTCGAGGTGGTGGGCCTGCAGGTACATGATAGTGAAGATGGAAGGCACAGTGCCCGGGAACTTACCAAACGTGTCGTAGATATACTGCGCCTGCAGTGCCACACATTCCCTGAAGACCTCCGGGTGCTCCTCTGCCGCGCTACGTACTTTTGCTGATTCTTTCCAGGGGCCGGGGGTGCCAGAATTAAAAGGACCTCCTTTGCCAAATTTGCGCTCGCAGACGGCATCCACGGCGGCACGCATATCGGCGAAGTGCGGCGGGCAGTAGCCTTCCATCACGCCTTGTAAGCCGGTGGGGTTGGGGTAGGGCCAGTTATCGTTCGTATCAAACCGGAAGCCCAGCCCCGGCACGTCAGGGTTGCCGCTGGCGCCCAGCATACTGAAGGGATCAATGCCGTTGAACATCCAGCCGCCGAGCCCCATGGCCTGCAGCATCAGGGCTCCGGCATAGCAACTGGTGCTCAGTTCCGCCGTCAGCTCCGCCATCGACCATTGCTCCAGAAACGTGATTGGCCATACATTTTGCGGGTCGGCCAGGTGGCTGTACTTCTCTATGCCGGGTATGGGGCGCTTGTTGATATTGTCGGTGAGCACCATGCCGTTCTGTAACATATAGCAGATGGCCAGCAGCACATGCTGCGATAAATCCCCCACAGGCATCACCAGCAAAGTGCCGGGCTTGTTTACCACCCATGTATTATGCGCCTCCACGTAGGGAACCTCACAGGGTACGCCCACACGGCCATCCTGCAGTTTCTTTACCTGGCTTTTCAGGGCGCTTACCACGTCATCCAGGTTCAGCTTTCCCTCATTATCACGCTCAGCGGAGGCCGGGGCATCGCGGTTGTCGAGGACATAAACACCCTCATCATCGGTAAAAAAAGTCATGCTGGTATGGAAACCGGCGGCAGAGGGAAAGGTGCGGCCCCCGGCGGCACCTGCGTAGTTAGAGAGGTGCGGCGCGTAGCGCTCAGCCCTGTAGATCATGTGGTGCCAGCTGGTGTTGCCGGCACAGGCCGCTACCACCAACAGTTTCTCCAGCTCCGACAGCGGCACCGGCGCATGTTTGGATTTGTAGGTGAAAACCCCATCCGGTATCTCGGCACCCATAAAAAAACGGCGCGAACGTCGGCCAAGCAGTGCTTCTACCAAGCCGAAGTCCATCATCTGCTCAAATCCTTTAGGTAACTCCATAGTTCTACTTTTATACTTTGTTTTACTTTGATAACATGCTATGGTTCAGCTGTTGGCTAAGTATAAACCACATCGCTACTATGTTTTTCAGAAGTATGATTATGCTGATGCTACAGCGTATAAAGTATGGCAGGAATGGCTTTTTTCATACCTTAGTACTACAGATACAAACCTTAGATTCTATCACATTGAAAAAGATACAACTATACCAGGTGGATGCCTTCACCGACAAAGTGTTTGGCGGAAACCCTGCCGCCGTGTGCGTGCTGGATGCCTGGCTCGAGAATGATGTCATGCAGCAAATAGCCGCTGAGAACAACCTGGCCGAAACCGCCTTTGTAGTACCGAAAGGCGATTCTTACGAAATACGGTGGTTTACGCCAACAGTAGAGGTAGATCTGTGCGGCCACGCCACGCTGGCAGCTGCCTATGTGTTGTTCCGCTATTATGACCATCCTTCAAATAAGATTGTGCTTCACTCGCGCAACAGTGGCCAGCTGACTGTTACAAAACAAGGCGAAGAACTTACACTGGACTTTCCGGTGGATACACTTTCTGAGATAGATACGCCGCAGGTGTTGGTAGAGGCCCTGGATAAAGCACCAGTAGCAGCTTATAAAGGCAAAACCGACTTTTTACTGCTATACCCGACTCAGCAGGACATAGAGGAGCTAGTCCCGGATTTCAGATTAGTAGAGCGTGCAGGTGGGAGAGGTGTGATCGTGACAGCGCCCGGTGATGAGGTAGACTTTGTGTCAAGGTTCTTTTGCCCGAATGTGGGTATAAATGAAGACCCTGTAACCGGTTCTGCGCATACTACGCTTACACCTTACTGGAGCCAGAAATTAGATAAAACTATACTTACAGCAAAGCAACTCTCCAGGCGCCAGGGCAACCTTACCTGCGAACTAGACGGAGACAGAGTAAAGATTACCGGTAAGGCGGTAACATACTTAACCGGAGAAATTGAAGTATAAATAAAGCAGCAAGGCCACCCAAAAGGTGGCCTTGCTGCTTTATTTATACCTCGGTTAAAGTAACTATTTTGTGATAGCCTTAAACACCAGGTCAGTCAGAAACTCCTCGAGTTCGCTATGCTTGCTATCATTAATGTTAGTTAGCGAAGGCAGGTGCTGCGAAAAGAAAATCTGGTAATGGGCACTTTCCGCTACCGTAGAAATCAGGGAGTCTGGATACTTATAGTCGGGGTTAATTTCATGTATGATGCTGGAAATTCGCTTGCAAAGGCGTTTATAGCTCAGAAAGAACCCATGTTTATTGTCTGTATCTACCTCTTTAGTCAGATAAGCTTTAGAAGACTCCGCCACCACTATCCGCTGTAGCACCACCTCGCTGATGTGCGCAAAGTCCATATCGTTTTCTATCTTACCAGATAAGATGTGGATGGCAATTCTTAACCTGTCTTCTGGCGAGGCTATATTGCTTGTGGCGAACACCAAGCGGTACTCCAGCCAGTTCCAGTACCAGGATATAAGGTATACCAGCAGCATGTGCTTACTTTCAAAGTACCTGTAAATAGTGGCCTCTGTGGTTCCTATTTTCTCAGCAAGCTTTCTGAAAGTAAACGACTCAAGACCAAGTTCATCGATAAGAAGTATACTGTTCTGTATGATTTGCTGCCCTTTAACAGAGCTTTCAGGGTCTTTCAGGTATACTTTCTCGTCAACTTTGATCTTAATGTTTGCCAGCAAACTCCTCATGCGTTGTGTCTTATTTATTAAACGTGTGCTCGTAAAACTCAACGGCTCCGTTTTCTACATCATACATACCGCCTATGATACCAATCTCACCCTGCTCTATCATCTCCTTAAGTATAGGGCTTTTTTCCTGAATTTCATCAAGCATTTTGTGCACATTTGTCTCAGCTACCTTTTCTACGAACTCGGCATTTGAAGAATTTCTGGCGCCCTCTGTTTCAACAGCATTTACAGATGGTTCAATTTTCTTCACCAAACTTGTTAGGTTACCCATTTCTACATGGTCGCAGGCACCTTTAACAGCACCGCACTTGGTGTGGCCAAGCACTACAATTAGCTTAGAGCCGGCTACTTTGCAGGCAAACTCCATACTTCCAAGTATATCTTCGTTTACGATGTTTCCAGCAATTCTGGCACTGAAGATATCACCTAGCCCCTGGTCGAAGATCAGTTCAGCAGAGGTTCTGGAATCGATGCAGCTAAGGATAATAGCAAATGGATGCTGTCCTGTAGATGTCTCGTTTACCTGCTGTAGCAGGTTACGGTTTGCTTTCAGGTTGTTTACAAATCTCTTGTTTCCTTCAACAAGTATTTCAATCGCCTTTTGTGGGGTTAGCTGTGCCTGTGTTTCTTTTGTTTGGGTTCTCATTAATTTAGAATTATGTGTTAGGTGATACTATACTTATTATTATATGATACTATACTTATTATTATACTTTAAGCTCTTCCTCCTGTAACTCATGGATGGTCAGCCTTATGTTTTTGGTATGAGCTGTCTCTCTGAAGTCCTCTATCAGTTCCTTAACATCGTGGTCCACAACTGCTGACTTGGTATAATCAATTACCAATTCGGCTCCCTCAGGTACTTTTCTTAAGGTACGAAGAATGTTGCCCTTGTTCAGAAAAGTCACCTCTTCTGCCAACACCATATGGTATAGTTCGCCACCCTCAACTGATTTTTCTTTGTGCATGAAGTGGGATACTTGGTAGCTGTTTTTGAGTATAAAGAAAATCGCTACTGCCATACCTATACCGATACCTGTAAGCAGGTCGGTAAACACAATGGCCACAATGGTAACTACGAATGGCAGAAACTGCATCATGCCATTGCGATACATGCTCTTGAACAATGCAGGTTTAGCTAGTTTGTAGCCTACCATTAAAAGTATGGCTGCCAAACTTGCCAGCGGTATCATGTTAAGCACATTTGGTATGGCCATAACACAGATAAGTATAAGCAGGCCATGAATAAAGGCCGATAACTTAGTTCTGCCACCAGACTGTATGTTAGCTGAGCTTCTTACAATTACCTGAGTTAAGGGCAAACCACCGATCAAACCAGAGATAATGTTACCCACACCTTGTGCTTTTAACTCACGGTTAGCGGGGCTTATGCGCTTGTATGGGTCCAGTTTATCGGTTGCTTCCAAACATAACAATGTTTCTAAGCTTGCTACTATTGCAAGAGTACCTGCTAAAAACAGTACCTCGTAGCTTAAAACCCTGCTAAAATCTGGTGCTGTAAACAAAGTGAAGAAGCCGCCAATACTATCTGCGACAGGAAGCACGACCAGGTGGTTATCGCGTAAGGTTAGCTGCGGGAAGAAATTATCGAACACAACATTGAGTGCAATGCCTAACAAAACAACTACAAGCGGACCTTGTATCAGCTGGAAAACTCTACTTTTTTTAGCAAGCACCTGTTCCCAAAAAATTAAGATAAACAGCGATAAAACACTGATAACAACAGCTGCTGGTGTAATGTAGTTGATGGCCTTAAAGATCTCGGAGAATGTAGTTCCGCCCTGCGGTTCCAGGAAGTGTAAGTTACCCTCAAAGTTTTCATCATACCCGAATGCATGCGGAATCTGTTTCAGGATGATGATGACACCAATACCGGCCAGCATCCCTTTTATAACTGATGTTGGGAAATAGTAGCCAATACTTCCGGCCTGCAAAAAGCCTAGTACCAGTTGAATAACACCGGCTAAGACTACAGCAGAAAGAAACACCTCAAAGCTGCCTAAGTCCTGTATGGCATGCAATACGATAACAGCCAGACCCGCAGCCGGGCCACTAACGCCCAGTTGAGAACCACTGATAAGAGTAACTACAATACCACCAACAATTCCCGCGATGATACCTGAGAAAAGTGGCGCACCAGATGCCATGGCAATACCCAGGCAAAGTGGTACGGCTACCAGAAAAACTACAATGCCTGCCGGCAGGTCGTGTTTAATTTCTTTAAGGCTAATCATAATTCTATGCTAAAGTATTTTATTCTTTAACAATAGTAATACTATTGGGTTTCAAAGTAGATTATATTTTTTCTGTTTTGCAACATAACTTTTAGTAAGGGTATGGTTTTTAGTGGAGAAGGTACTCTTCTGTAATCAAGCTGTTTAAATTTGTTCCCACTATAAAGTATAAAAGCCACCCGGAAAGGTGGCTTTTATACTTTATACTTGACTATACGTTACAGCGGCAGTTTCACGTCCTGCATCAGGCGGCCCACAGGGTACATCTGGTGCGTGTACTCGTAATGCGGCGTGTTTCTGTAGACAAAGTCCAGTTGGGCGCGGGCACTTTTGGCAAATGCCGGATCCTGCTTTTTGCGTTCTTCCAGCTTTTTGCGCAGTTCAGGGTCTTTCTTCAAGTAATCGGCGGCCAGGTCCTCAAACACATAGCTGGAGAAATACTCTTTCTGCATTAGGATCCCGTCGAAGAAGTTCCAGTTGAAGTAGGAGTCCACGGCCTGCGGTTCCAGTGTCTCTACCAGAAAGCGGTTGGCCTCCTGGTTCAGGTACACCACATAATCGCCTTTGTAGAACTGGCGCGGCATGCGCTTCGTCTCCACTTTCACATCCGAGTGCAGGTAATGCCCCTCGTATGGGCGCTGGCCCGTTTTGTAATCGGTAATGTAATAGGTGTCGAGGGTGATGGTTGTGTCGCGCTGCAGTTGCTGCATTTGCACCTTGTTCAGCTTCAGTCGGTCAATCACCTCGCGCCAGGCCTGCGGAATAATGTAGGCCACTGGCTTTTCCACCGCCACGGTAGGCGTGAACTCATCGTAGTAATTTATTTTTTTGCTGTACGGTGATTTGCGGTCGTAGTACAGGCGCTCCAGTCCGCTCACTTCGCTCGGCTTATACTTTGCCTCATAACCAAGGAAGGGGATCTGCGCCACTTTGGTTGTATCCAGCTGCCAGTTCAGCGGGAACTGCTTTTGAGCAAGCGTCTGCTGCTTTGCCTGCTGGCGCAGTTTGCCTATCTCGTCGGCATCGCGGTGCACCGTCTCGATCATATTCTCCATCAGCTTGTAGGTAGCCTGCACGCGCTGGTTAAACGGCTTCAGCATGTGTGTTTCGGGCACAAAGCCAATGGTGTTATACAGGGCGGTGTAGCCGGTGGCATAACGGGGAGACTCCATGAAACCGATGATCCCTTTATCCGGCGTCTCCTCCACGGTGTTCATGTAAGGCACCATCGGAAACTTATCCTGCTTCATGCCCTCGTAAAGCGTTGGCACCATTTTCCCGTTCAGGTACTTGGCTAGTCCAGGGTTCAGTTTGTTGTGCTGTGTGGCGATCAAGGTCATCACGTGCTGGTAATCGGCTCCGTTGGAAGTATGGTTGTCCATAAACACGTCCGGGTCCCACTCCCTGAAAATCTCGTGGAAGGTCTGGGCGTTGCGCGAGTCGGTTTTGATGAAGTCGCGGTTCAGGTCCAGGTTGCGGGCATTGCCCCGAAAGCCGTATTCCTCGGGCCCGTTCTGGTTGGTGCGGGTGTGGCTGTTGCGGTTAAGCGCCCCGCCGATGTTGTATACTGGGATTACGGCAAGCACCACGTTATCCAGCTGCTTGCGCCGCTTTTTGTCTTGTAGGTAATCGCGCACCAGCATCATGGTGGCGTCAATGCCCTCCGGTTCGCCCGGGTGGATGCCGTTCTGAATCAGCAGGACACGTTTGTCCTTTTGTTTGATGGAGGCCGGGTCAAAATCCTTGTCAGTGGAGACGATGACCAGATGCAGCGGGCGGCCTACATCCGTAGTGCCATAAGGCATCATTTTAACTTCGTCATAAGCCGCATCAAGCTGCTGGTACCATTTTATGGCTTCGTCGTAAGTGGCTGTCTGGTTGCCGTTCCCTTGCTCAAAGGGCGTTTTTAAAGTGGGCTTGTCTTTGTCGGGTGCGCCGGTACTTAGTAGCGCAGCAAGTAGTAAGGAGGTTAGCATGGTTTGATTTAGCGTAAGATCAATAGGCAATGATAAGGAATTATGGGGAGTTAGCGGGTTAAAAAAAATAGAAATTGGTTACTCCAGCTGTTGTTCTGGTCCTTTTGTCCGGAAAATATCCGCTGCGGATTTACTAAATCGCATACCTACACTTTCCGGTTTATACGCCTTTAGGCGCCAGTCTTCAGACTTGTATACTTTTTATGAAGTTGGGTTTGTAACGCAACTGGCTCGAATACCTATTACATTGCTATACTTCATACCTGTCCATTAAGAATTTAGCCGCTGCTTCCTGCAACTGGAACCAAGCAATCTGTTATTTCTGCCGTTTATCCTCAGTCTTACAAGCCCACCGTTGCATCTCTGGCAGTGGTGCCCTCAAGGCCGGGAGGCCTCGTCCTGGGGGTAGGGGCCCTCGATGAAGGGCATCGCGCGGTGTACATTTCCTTTGCTCCTGACGTCGCAATGTCTCACTGCGTTCGTCACCGGAAATTTACAAGGCGCTCAACCCAAGGACTGGGATCAGGTACGATAGCCGCTGCCTTTGCTATGCGTTAAGTATAGCTCCCCTCCTTTGACAAGGAGGGGCAGTGGAAGTGGACCGTGAACTACTGCCACAACACATGATAATGCAAAACCCATGCCTCTAAATACGGAACACGAAAATAAGAACAGCAGAAACAGAAAGAGACGCTGGCGTTGCGTCTCTTTCTGTTTCTACTTCTTAGAAAAAGGTTAGTTTATGCGAAATACCGACGGGATCGGTTTTTGTCTTTTTGCAGGAACTTGTGATCGAAGCTATACTTGCCAGGGCCGATAAACAGCAACGAAAGGAATAGAAAAGCCGCTTCTAAGGCATGAGAGTACCCCCCGAAACCATCGCCTCCAAGCACGTGCTTGACAGTTGCCACGGCCATTGTAATAAGGAGCAGGAATACAGCGGGACGGAACAGCATGCCCATGATCAGCAATGCACCGCCCACTACCTCGGCAAAAGCTGCCATAAAACCCCAGAATACCGGCGCTACGCCAATGCTGAATAGCTCCATCGTTTGCCCGATCGCCTCCCAGCGCTCCGGGCCACCGTTCAGTTTCGGCCATCCATGAAGTATAAACATGACGCCAATACTCACCCGGAGGACTAGCAACCCAAAGTTTTTTGATTTGTAACTGGAGCGAAGTATACCCATAAGGGCAAGTATAGGAATTTTACTTTAACATAGCAACAGGCTAATATATTAAGATTTTACGAACCAACACGTTGGCCGGGACAGTGGAGGCGTTTAAAATAGGAAGCTGATCTGTCGGCAAGCTGCTATGGTCTAACATAAAACTCATACCAGCCGCTGGGGCAAGGGCAACTAAGTTCCCCTCTTCAAAGGTAACAGTGCGAATGGAGTAGGCTTTCTGCAGCTCGCCATACTTTGAGCCAACTCCTACACCTTTGCCTGTTCTGAAATCAGGGCTGAGCACGCTGATGCGCCAGACACGACATTCCTGCTGCTCACACTGCTGCTCTACCAGGATTCCCTTGGGCTTATCCTTGGGGTGCAAGACATAGGCCGTGCTTTGCATACCCTCCAACCGCAAGGTCGTGTCTTTTATGGCGAAGCCGTCGGGTACATGTTGCCGTACCTGCTCTATCGGCATGCCGATTTTTATGTTGCCTACGTGCTGTTTCCCTACGACAAACAGTGCAGGGGCAGGGGTGGCTTCTGAGTCATCTGCAGTGTCTGCAAGTATAAAGTCTTCTGAGGTGTCTTCGGGTGCATCCTCCTGTTTATCGTTTTGGGAGAGACAGGCCGCCATACCCGCCCCCAACAATACTGCGTAAATTATATTTCTCAACATGTAATTTTCATCGTCTAGGTTATTAAATATTAATAAACCTTGATGCGCTGCGGCAGGTTGTAGTATATTAGCAGCAGATACAAATTAGTTCTTTTTGTTAAACACCAACTTTAAATAATTAAAATGGCTAAACCATTAATATTAGTTTCTAACGACGACGGCATTACAGCCCCGGGCATCCGTACGCTGGTGCGTGTGGCCATGAAGATAGGGGAGGTAGTGGTAGTGGCGCCGGATTCGCCGCAGTCGGGTATGGGGCACGCCATCACCATCGGAAACACGCTTCGTTTAGATAAATCCATTGCGTTCGAGGATCTGGGCATAGAGGCTTACGAGTGCTCCGGCACGCCAGCCGACTGCGTAAAACTGGCCAAGCACCACGTGCTGCGCGACCGTCAGCCCGACCTGGTGGTGAGCGGCATTAACCACGGCTCCAACTCCAGCATCAGCGTGCTTTACTCCGGCACCATGTCTGCGGCCATCGAGGCGGCCATCGAGGGCTTGCCGGCCATCGGGTTCTCGCTTTGCGATTACGGCCACGGCGCAGATTTCTCGCATGTGGAGGAGTATGTGGAGAAGATCATCCGTGAGGCGATTGCCAAGGGGATCCCGGATAACACGACCCTGAACGTGAATATCCCGAAGAAGAGTGAGGAGCCGATAAAGGGCATTAAAATCTGCCGCCAGGCCCGCGCCAAGTGGCAAGAGGAGTTTGACGAGCGCCTGGACCCGCACAACCGCAAGTATTACTGGATGACGGGAAGCTTCGTGAATTTCGACAAAGGCGAGGACACCGATGAGTGGGCCCTGGTGAACAACTACATCTCCATCGTGCCGTGCCAGTTCGACATGACCGCTCACCATACCATTAGCATGATCAACGAGGAATGGGATTTCTAGACTACGCTTAAACCAACGTATAAATGCCCTGCTAAACTCAATCAGCAGGGCATTTATACGTTATACTTTGTGCGGGGAGGTATTAGAAGTATACCGGCATGGTATAGGTTACCTTCACTTTCTCTCCGTCTTTAACCGCAGGCAGCCAATTGCCTTCCGTTAGCCTGGCCAGTCGCAACGCTTCTTTATCCAGTACAGGCTCCACACTACTTTCTATTTGATAGTCGCTCAGGGATCCATCTTCATGAATGACAAACGAAACCACAACGGTGCCATGCTTGGTACCTTTGCGTGGGTATTTGGCGTTCTTTTTCATGAATGCCTTGAATGCAGCAGCACCTCCTTTGTACTCCGGCATGGTTTCAGGGCCGCTGTCTTTCAGGTCAGATTTGCCAAACTTAACGGGCAGGGTAAACCGAACCGCTACAGGTTCTCCCTTCTGTACGCCCGACGTCCATTTGCCGCTCATGGCATTTACAGCATTTACGCAGGCAGCATCCAGCGCCGGGTCCAAGCTTTTTACCACGTGCACACTATCCACAGAGCCATCTTTATCCACGATAAAACTTAGGACAACCATGCCCTCTGGCTGTGTGTTGGAGTAGGTTACCTGGGAGCCGATGAACTGCATCATGGCACCCATGCCGCCCTCAAAAACCGGCATTTGCTCTACGTAAGTATAAATTGGCTCGTCCGTGTCTTGTTTTTGGGCGAGGGCAGGGGCTGTGATCAGGGTAGCCGCAAAAAGCAGCGCGGCAGGAAAGAGTTTGTTGTTCATATCAACTATCTGGGTTCAAAGTATAAAAATAGCATATAGTTGATATTTATGATAATTATTTGCTGTGCTTTGTCACAATCACATCGGCGGATTGTGCAGGTTCTAGGCAATGTGCTTCACCAAGGCTCCTTTACTTTTATCGCTTATGATCCCTGTTTAAAGCAGATACCATTTTGTTTCCTACCTCTTTACCGTTTGCGTCAAAAAGAATAAGGTAAAAGTCTTTTGGAGGCAGCTTCAAGGTAGCCCTTTCATTAGGTTTCAAATAAATTGCATGAACAGGCGTTTTGTCTTTGTAATCATATTCATGCGCCAACTCTTCAGCTAAGAAGAAGGTAAGCTGCACCGGAAACGAGTATTTGTTTTTATAAGTGAAGTTAGCCTCTTGCTCATCTGTCAACGAATGTGACATATTATCTAGCAGGTGATAGTCTACGGCAAGAAGCCGGTTTTTGAAGTGTCGCCCCTCTACCATAGCTATTTCTTCTTTAAAGAACTTTCTGTACTTGTTTAAATGGGTTTGGCTTATGGTTAAGGGATCGATACCATATTCCTCATGAAGTATAGCACCCAACCACATCTTACCCTTTTCAGTTGGCTGTTCCAATATATGGTCTATTCCGCCTAATAGTAGAACTTTAGCATTTTTATCACGTCCTATCGTCTTATTATAGAGATTCTGGGCTTGTCCAAGTTCTCGATCCATTGAGCCGTCGCTTTCATAAGCTACAAATTCGAAGCCTAAGGTTTTGGCATACCTCAATAGGTTAGCAAAATGCTGCTCTCTTGTGTAGAAACCAGTTTCAAGAGTCGGAAATCCTCCCTCTTTGTTCAAAAGACTGTCCTGTTCTTTGCCTAAAGCCTCGAGAGCCAGATACTTGTAGCCAATTTCTCTTAGTGCGGGTAATAAGCTGTAGACAAATTGTCGGTGCTGTGGCATAAAGTGATTCTCATTGACCATTACTAAATTGGTCAATTTTGCTTTTGTCGTGATTTCTTCATAAACCTTAGGTGCAGGTATCAGGTTCTGTTGGATAATCTGGCTTATTGAGTCCTGAATACTTTTTGGAGTAAATCTGTTCATTAATTTATCATACTCGTAATGATTCTCTAAGAAAGAGGCATAGGTAAGCTGCATTTGCAGTTTTACCCACTCCTCACTTTCATCATAGGCGGGATACTTTTTTATTTCTTCATATGCTTCGATGAACCTGTTTGAACCACGGTACTTTGAAACGATATCTATAACAGTAGAAATATCCTTGCGATAACTTGGACCGATCTGAATACTGTAAAATATAGTATTTATGTCTGCCTTGAAAGCTACAGTATCCTGATCCAAGCTCTTAGCTATTAGACTGACCGTATGATTATTTAGTATGGTATCTAAAATGATGGTATTCTCTTGGATGCCTATTTTTGGAACAGCTGGATCATCTAAAATTAAGAAATACTCATAAAATGGATCTAAGTTAGTTTTTCCAAAAAGCAACACATTGCTATAAGTGCTTTTTCTTTTCCGAATGATTTTAGAAAGAGCTTTCCTTTCTGTAATGTAGGTGATGTCTCCGGGTGAATTCAAATACAGTTGAAGAGAATCATTGATGATGTGCGTATTATAGTTCTTTACGAATCTGTTAGCGGCGAAGTCTCTGTGAACCCGCTGAGTACAGGACAAAAAAACATGACTACAATAATAACATATCTACTCTTAAGCATGCCTTTTTAGCTTTTAATGTGGCCTTAATTATAGGAGTAATTTTACCCTTATGATAAATTATTACTTACCTGTGCCTTGTCACAATCACATCAGCAGGCTTTGCGGCGCTGGCAGTTGCTACTTGCTTCCTATCTTTTTGAACGAAGCGGATGTTCAGGTTTCGGAGGGTGGTAACGGGTGTGCCATCCACTTTACCTGCTATCCAGTTCTCCCTGGTTAGGTCGAGCACGCGGAAAATCTCATCTGTTATACTTTTGTCTTCGCTGGCAGCCATGGGCGCAAGCATTCTGCCGGTTTCGTCTATCACCAGCTTTACCATTACATCGCCTTCAAAGTCTGTGTTGGTCGGGTAGCGCAGGTTTTTGGCAATATGCTTCTCCAGCGGCCCATTCTTCAGTTGTGGCTTTACCTCCACCTCCTCATACGTATAGGCACTCTTGTGCTGCTCCGCCTTCTGCTTTGCCGGCGAGATATGCGAAGAGCCATCGTTTTCTATCTCAGAACCCATAAACTGCACGGGCAGGTACATTTCAGCGGCTACCGGTGTGCCGTTTTTGGTAGCGGGTTGCCATTGGCCGGAGGTTACTTTCACGGCTTCGGCGGCAGCTTCAGCCAGCTTGGCAAGTATGGTTTTGTTCTGCAGGTTAAACGTAGAGGCATCCATGTAATCAAGCTTGGCATCCGGGCCAACGGTTTTCTTTAGTTTGGTGTTTGCCAGTTGTATGTTCGATACACTGCCATCTTTCTCCACCGTGAATTTCACCACCACCCGGGCGTCCAGGTTTTCCTTTTTAGCTTCCTGCGGCATTTTCAGCTTCTGGTTGATGGAGCGCATCAGGGCTTCCTGCCCGCCTTTAAACTGCGGCTGCTGGTCTGGTGTGGCGGTACCTTTCTGCTCTTCCTTTATGGCGAAGCGAATGGGCAAGGTATACTTTACGGCTACAACCTTCCCGCCTTGCTTGCCGGGCACCCACTTGTTATCCGTCAGTTTTACAACACGGGTGGCTTCGGCATCGGTGCTGGTGCTGAGTGGTTTTACCACCTGCACATCACTTACGGATCCGTTGGCATCTATCACAAAGCTCAGTACCACCAGGCCCTGTACACCGGCTTTCACGGCATCCTCAGGGTAGTGGATGTTGGTTCCCAGGAACTTCATCAGTTCGTTCTCGCCTCCTTTAAAGGTTGGCATCTGCTCTACTACAGTATAAGGCTTTTCGGCTTTCTGGGCATGTGCAGAAGGTGCAGCGGCGAGTAGAGCCATACTTAACAGTGCTGCGGTAGTGAGTTGTTTGAATGTGTTTTTCATGGTTTGTGTATGTTTTAAGGTTTGAGAAAAGGCAATAGTTATCCTGCCCCAGCCCGAACAGGCTGAAAAAAGGTAAAGAGTAAGGATGGGGTATGGTTTATTTCATGGCGAAGCGCACTGGCAAGGTATAGCGTACCGGAACAGGCTTGCCGTTCTGTGTACCCGGGCTCCACTTGCCGTCCATCATTTCAACGACACGCATGGCTTCAGCATCTATACTTGGCTCCACGCCTTTTAGCACCTGAATCTCATGCAGCGAGCCATCATCTTCCACCACAAAGCTCAGCACTACCAGCCCCTCGGTACCGGCCTGCTGCGCCTGTTTCGGGTAGCGAACGTTTTTGCCCAGGAACTTCATCAGCTCCGTTTCGCCGCCCTCGAAAGTGGGCATTTGCTCCACAAAAGTATAAGGCTTTTCTTTGGTGGAGGAGGGCGACTCTAAAGCAGGCACCAGGGCCTCGGTTGGGGATGGTGCCTGAGTGGTAGTGGTGATGCTTTGTTTCTCTGCCGTAACCTGTTGGCGTGCAAGTATAAAAGCCAGACCAGCCAGAAGCGGGAGCGTGAGCAGCGGACGCAGCCAGCCGGGTTTCTGGCCTTGCCGTTGCAGCATGTGCAGGCGCTTGAGCACCTGTGGTTTGGTGAAGTGGCTGCCTACCGGCAAGCCCATACTTAGCAGCGCCTCTCTTGAGAGCAGCGAAGTATACTTCTGGGTTTGGTGCTCCTTTACCACAGCGGCATCGGCCTGGTACTCGTGCACATCGCGCAGCTCCTCTTTTATTAACCAAATGGCCGGGTGAAACCAAAGTATGGCCGAGAGTATTTCATAGAACAGCACATCCCAGGTATGGCCAAGCTCCACATGCGCCAACTCATGGGCCAGTACCTGTTCCTGCTCCTGCCGGTTTAGCTGCTCCTGCTGCCTGCTCAGGAAAATGCTGTTGCCAAAGGCAAAGGCGGGGTAGTGGCTCTGGAGCTGAAAAACCTCCGCGGGCACTTCGACCAGCACAGGGGTAGATGCAGCTTTTAACTGCCGAATCTGCCAGAGCTGCCGCCCCAACTTTGTTAGGATCAGTACCAGGCCTGTAAAGTATAAAATGGTAAGTATGGTGCTCAGGGAGGAGGCTGCGCCTGTTGCCGCCGCGGCCTCAGGCCGGTAGGCGGTTACGACTACCTCGCTAAGCTGCACTGCCTGCAGTGTCTGGCTTACCAATGTGTCCGGGGCAAGTATGGCTGGCCAGCTAAGCAGCGGGAGGAACAGTGCCACCAGCGGGGCAGCCAGGAGGTAAGCCCGGTTAAAGGCAAAGTTGTTCTGGCGGCGCAGCAGCGCGTAGTAGAACAGATACAGCACCAACAGCCCGATGCCGGCCTTGATGGCGTAGTTAAGAAGCTCTTCCATTGTTATTCTCGTCTTGATCCAGGTCTTGTTTTACATGCTTCATCAGCTCGTCCAGCTCCTTTACATCCAGGTTATTGTCCTTGGCAAAGAAGGAGACAAGCCGCTCGAAAGATCCCCCGAAGTAGCCACTCATAAAGTTCTTCAGGAAGAAGCTTTTATACTTGTTCTGGTCTACCAGCGGGTAGTACTGGTGCGACTTGCCAAAGGCCTCGTGCCCCACAAAACCCTTTGTCTCCAGTATACGCACGATGGTGGACACGGTATTATAGGCAGGTTTCGGCTCCGGCAGCTCCTCCAGGATGTCGCGCACAAAGGCCCGGTCCAGCTTCCAGAGCACCTGCATAATTTCTTCCTCGGCTTTGGTCAGTTCTTTCATATAAGTATAAGTAGCTGTAGTTCTGTAGTAAATATATAACTATATACTTAGTTTACAAACTAAAAGTTTAGTTTTAATGCAAGCTTTATAAAAAAAGCGGCCCTTGCATGTGCAGGGGCCGCTTTAGGTTTATACTTAGGAACAACTTAGTATGATGGGTTTTGGGTAATGTTTGGATTAACGTCGATCTCACGCTGTGGAATTGGCAGCACCAGCTTTGGTGCATTGTAAGCCAGGTTACCCACCGAGTTTCGCAAACGTTTTACATCATACAGGGCCAGTCCCTCAAAAGCCAGTTCTCTTCTTCTCTCCTGAAGTATATCCTCCAGCGTAACAAGCGCCAGCGGAGCAAGGTTTGCCCTTGTTCTAACGGTGTTGATATCTTCCAGAGCCTGCTCCAGGTCACCATTTCTGAAAGCGGCTTCTGCTCTGATCAGGTACATCTCAGCTACACGGATTACAGCTATGTTTGTGAAAGGATCAAGGTATTTGCCATTTCTCAGCACACCGTTATCATCTACATAGAATACATCCAGGCGTTCATCACCTTCAGCATACAGGTTGTCAACATAGTTAGGCGAGAGGTCAACATCACCACGGCCTACACCATTAAAGTCGGCATAGAAAGTAGCCAGGCCATCGTTAGACGAACCGGCATTGCTTTGCTGATTTTGCTGAATGGCAAATACATACTCAGAAATGTTGGCAGCATTATTAAATGCTTCCGTATAGTTTTGCGTAAGGGAGTATTTTCCAGACTCAATTACGCGATCCGCTTCTGCGCCGGCCATATCGAAGGCTTCATCAGCATTGTTAGAGGCATCAGCCTGCTGGAGGTATACACGTGCCAGGAAGGCGCTTGCCACATAGGTGTTGGCTCTTGTACCATTAGACTCCGGAAGCAATGTTTTTGCTCTTGTCAGGTCATCCAGCAATTGTGCATACACATCCGCTACGGAAGCTCTGCTAACATTGTCTGCATCAGAAATAGCCTGAGTTGGCTCAAGTATCAGCGGAACACCTGGGTTAGATGCTTGATTGCCGGCAGACCAAGGCAGGCCGTAGAGCTGAATCAGCTCAAAGTAAACGATGCCTCTGATGAAGAGCGCCTCACCCAGTACCCTGTCTCTTGTAGTTTCATCCTCAAACACATCTACACTGGCAATTACGTTGTTGGCAATGTTGATGGTCTCGTAAGCCCTTATCCAGGTCCTGGTTGCCTCTGAGTTGTCTGCCACAGTGGTTTTGCCGAAAAGCTGGCGATAACCTAGGAATGTACCTGACCACTGCAGCTCCGCTCCGGATGCAGCTAATAGCTCACTTACCAGGTTAAGGTTTGTGCCATACAGTTGGCCGCCCTGTAGCCTCTCATAGGCACCGATCAGGGCTGTCTGCACTCCCTCCGGCGTAGAAAGAGCTACGTCAGAACCGATGGACTGCTGCGGATCAATGTCGAGTTTATTATCGCAGGAGGAAACCAGCGCAAGCACGCTCAGTGCCGTAAAACCCAATCCTTTGCTTAATATATTTTTCAGTTTCATACTCTAATTTGTCTTAGTTGTAATCTGTTTAGAATCCGAAGTTTACACCTACTGCAAGCGTTTTAGCCTGTGGAGCTGTATAGAAGTCCGTACCGGCTCCTATGTTAGATCGCTGAGCATTTGGGCCTGTGCCCTGTGTGTTAACTTCCGGGTCCCAACCTGGGTAGTCTGTAATAGTGAAGAAATTCTGAGCTGTTAAGTATACACGCACGCTGGACATGTGTGCCTTTCCGGCAATATCCTTCGGTAAAGTATAACCCAGGGTCAGGTTCTTGCCGCGCAGGTAAGAACCATCATAGATCCAGCGGGAGGATGTAGCTGTACCGTTGCCATCCAGGAAGCGGGCTTCAGGCACATCTGTGATGTCGCCTGGCTGCTGCCATCTGTCCAGCTGGTCGCTTGTCTGGTTGTCCAGGTAATCCATGTTGGCTGACTGGAAACGGCCCGCATTATTGTATATTTCGTTGCCGGATACAAACTGTAGCAGCACGCTCAGGTCGAAACCTTTGAACGAGAAGTTGTTCAGTAAACCACCCTGAAAGTCAGGGTTCGGGTCACCTACCACCTGCTCTTCAGCAGCGCCATAGTCAGTTGTGGTTTCATCGCTCTCAGCGTTCAGGTAGTAAAGGGCATCCCCGGTCTGTGGGTCTACGCCTGCATACTTCTTCGTGAAGAACACACCAATAGGCTGCCCTTCCACAGCGCGGTTAATAGCACCCGCTCTGATTACCTGGCCCTGTAGGTCGGTAATCTCATTTCTGTTTCTGGCATAGTTCAGTGTGGTAGACCAGCTGAAATCTCCCGTCAGGTTCTGTGTGGTAAGGCTAACTTCCCAACCTTTGTTCTCCAGCTTACCCACGTTTTTGGTAATGCTTGTAAAACCGGTTGTAGATGGTACCTGTACGTTCAGCAGCAGGTCTTCAGTGTTCTTCTGGTAGTAATCAACAGTACCGGAAATGCGGTCGTTAAACAAGCCAAAGCTTACACCAGCGTCAAACTGCTTTGTAGTTTCCCACTGCAGGTCAGGGTTCTCAACAGAAATTGGAATGATACCTGAAGTACCGGCATAAGAGATGCCGCTATAAAGGCCTCTTGAGTCGAAGTTTCCAATCTCCTGGTTACCGGTAATACCGTAGCTGGTCTTCAGCTTCAGGAAGCTCAGGAAGTCAACTCCTTGCATAAAGGCCTCATCTGACACGATCCAGCCTAAGCCAATTGCCGGGAACACACCATACTTGTTGTCAGCACCGAAGCGGGATGAACCGTCCACACGGGCGCTAAGCGAGAACAGATATCTGTCGTACAACTTATAGTTAGCTCTTGCAAAGTATGAAAGCAGTGAGTTTGCCGTACCTGATGAAGAACCAGAGGTAATATCAGAGGCACTGGCAAGCTTCTTGAAGTCGTCGTTCGGGAAGCCCTGACCGGATACGTACGTAGCGTTTGTATTAGAACGCTGGTAACTCATACCCACAGTTCCGTCCAATGAATGGATATCACCGAACTCGGTGTTGTAGTTGAAGAAGTTGTTGGTAGTATAGTTTACTACGTTTACATTTCTCATCTCTCCAAGACCACCAACCGGCTCACCACCTTGTGTCTGTCGGCCTTGGTAAGATTCTTCTTCCTGGTTTAACAGGTCGAGGCCGAACTCACTTCTGAATGTCAGTTTTGGCGTGATGTTGAGGGCACCGTATACTTTGCTGATGTTTCGGTATACTCTGGCGTCATCAAACGCGTCTCTTGCCTCTATCAGACCGTTGTAGTAGATGGTGTTAGGGTTCAATTCTCCTGTTTCCGGATCCAGTATTGGCTGGATTGGAGCCAGGGCAACGATCTGAAGCGGAGTTGCGAAGGCATTGTCGTTAGCAACACGGTTATTCTCAGATCTTGCAAGGCTGAAGTTAGCACCAACCGTAATCTTGTCAGAAGCTTTGTGGTCCAGGTTGATACGGCCGCTAATACGCTCAAACGCGTTACCGATCAGTATCCCTTCCTGGTCGTTGTATGAGCCACCTACATAAAAAGTAGTTTTCTCATTACCGCCGCTGGCAGACACATTCACTTCCTGGTAAGAGCCGTTACGGAACACCTCATCCTGCCAGTTAGAGTTTACAGGGTTTCTCCACTCCGGTATGAAGTAGTCCATGGCGTCGTCCACATCAGCAAAAAAACCTAGGTCATTAATGTAGAAATCAATGGTAGAGGAACGCTCAAAAGACTCTCTAAGCAGCTCGCTGTATTCCGGGCCGTTCAGGAAGTCAACTTTGTTGGTGGCCTTGCTCACACCTGCAGAGTAACCCACGTTAAAGTTTGTCTTGCCTGCTCTACCTTTTTTAGTAGTAATGATCACAACACCGTTGGAAGCTCTTGAACCGTAAATTGAGGCAGAAGAGGCGTCCTTCAGAATGTCGATAGACTCGATGTCGTTCGGGTCAAGGTCAGCAAGCGGGTTGGTAGGCTCGTTGTTGGCGATACCTTGGTTATCAGAGGTGATCGGAATACCATCCACCACGTAAAGTGGCTGATTGCTGGCCGTAACTGAAGCCGAACCACGGATACGCACTTTTATCCCCTGCCCAACTTTACCGCTACCAGACTCAATCTGTACACCGGCAGCTCTGCCTTGTAAGGCAGACTCAAGGCTAGGGGTAGGTACGTTTTCCAGATCCTCACCAGACACACTGGCTACTGAACCAGTTACGTCACGCTTTTCCTGCGTACCGTAACCCACTACAACTACCTCCTGCAGTTGCTTCTCGTCAGCGCGAAGCTGCACGTCAACAGTAGCGCGGCCGTTTACAGGTACCTCCTGAGTGGTCATGCCTATAAAACGAAATACCAGCGTAGCATTTGGCTGCACGTTCAGGCGGTACTCTCCGTTAGCATCGGTAGTAATGCCATTGGTAGTACCTTTCTCCAGAACAGTAACCCCCGGCAGTATAGAGCCATCAGAGGCTGCCGTAACCCTTCCTGATACAGTTTGAGCCTGAGCCCACGCACTTGTCATAAGTGCGAAGATCATCAGAAAACTCAGTAGTAATTCTTTCTTCATAATTTGTACGTTAGGTTTAAATAATAAATAGGGTACTAGAAAAGTGTTTAGACATTCTTAAAAACATCTGAATAAATTAATAAAGTATACTGTAAATATAAAATTTGTATGCGAAATAATAGTACGCCAGGCAGCTGTTGCGTCAAATATTTTGCACAAGCGGGTAATCAACCAAAGAGAACATAGACAATGAATTAGCTATTGAAACGGGGGATATTAAGTCAATTCCCAGCAAAAAAGTGTTTTCAGGCTGGTTTTAAACTTTGCGTTCGGCCTTTTCCATTATATGCACCGATAAAAAGTTGTTGCCGCCTTTTATACTTGCCTGCCATCCTAAACGGGTTAACTCGCGACGGATAAAATTGTTTAGCAGCCCGTGGGCCACAAGCACGGTCGTATTGTTTTGTCGGGCATCCTCGTCCAGCAGCTCGGCGGCTTTTCGGGCGCGGGTACGGGCTTGCCGGAAGGTCTCGATGTCGCGGCTGTTGAAGCCCAGGAACCAGAGCAGCCGGGCGCTCAGCAGCCACAGTTTTATAGGCAGGCGCAGCAGGGGCAACGTAAATATGCGCCGCTCAAACTCCCTGAAAGTATGGTCTATCTTCAATTCTACCTTCTCCCCGAAAATAGCGCGTGC
This sequence comes from Pontibacter anaerobius, assembly GCF_026241195.1. Classification (GTDB taxonomy): domain Bacteria; phylum Bacteroidota; class Bacteroidia; order Cytophagales; family Hymenobacteraceae; genus Pontibacter; species Pontibacter anaerobius. Next base: position 141,082 of record NZ_JAPFQO010000004.1, on the reverse strand, counting down.
TGTAAGCTGGGAGCGCACGAGTGTGCTGCAGTATACTTTCTTGATCTGTTTGTAGGGGATAGCCTCGTGCTGCAACACAAACTCCTCTACCTGGGCTGTATCGTAGTCTGAAATGTACTGGCGTGCCGCCTCTACATCAAAAAAGCCTTCACGCTCTACCTTAGGTTTTGCGTGGCGGATAAGGAAAATTCGGTTTGGGGAAGAATTCAATTAAAGCAGCTTTGGTAACAGGTATACATTACCTGTAATGCCCTGCTGTGGTTGCCTTTGCCCTAATATGGTTTTATGGCTGGGGCAAAATCTGCAAAAACGCTATGCTTTATGCCCGGCCACTCCTGTTGCAGGATACTATAATAGATGGTGTCGCGGCGTCGGCCGTCGTGCATCTGGGTGTGGCTGCGCAGTACACCTTCTTCGGTTGCGCCAATCTTCAGCATGGCGCGCCGTGAGCGCTGGTTAAGTACGTCGGTCTTCAGCTCTACCCGCTCCATTTGCAGTTGCTCGAAGGCGTGCTGCAGCAGCAGGAACTTGCAATGGCGGTTAAGGCCGGTTCCACGGAAGGCGCTGCTCAGCCAGGTCCAGCCAATCTCCAGGCGTCTGTCCGGTACCGAGATGTTGCCGTAGCTGGTGCTGCCGGCAAGCTGGCCGCTGGCTTTGTCTATGATCATGAACGTATAGCGGGTACCATTTTCAAACCCCTGCTCCACTGTTTGCGCCCAGGCCAGTAGTTCGGTTTCAGTGCTGATCTTGTTAGGCATAAACCGCCATATATCCTCATCAAAGGCAATGGCAGGTAACTCGTTTAGGTCAAGAGGTTGGTAGCGGCGGAGCACCACGCGGTTGTCTTGCAGGGGAGTGTCTGTCTGGAAATTCATGGCAAGTATAGCTTTGGGCAGTAATTTACTGGGTTTATACTTAATGGCAAGCGATGGACGTGAGAGCGCTATATCTTTCTTCTTACTTTGTGCATACAAGCATGAGCGGCAAATTTCAACTTCTCCTCCTTTTTAATGCAACGCTTCAAGTATGAGTTTTTGGATTTTTTTGTTGTCCACCTAGCTATACCGATAGTTAAACTGATTTTATAAAGTAGTGCAGCAGCAGCTATAACCCTGTATCATTCTACTACGTTCTACCTAAAAGTTTTAAAGCACCCACATTTTTAACCAGGAGGACAAACTTTAACGGAAAACGTGCGGCACTTAGAAGGAAAAACAGCGCTAGTAAGTGGAGGCGGCTCAGGCATTGGAAAAGCCATTGTGGAGCAGCTATCAGAAGACGGCGTAAACACTGCCATTGCCGACCTGCACCTGCCCGTTAACTTACCCTCCGGAGCAATTCCTTATACCTGCGATGTAACTGATGGAAGAGCCGTAGATGCCCTTTTTGCAAAGGTGCAGCAGCAGCTGGGCACACCCGATATGCTTGTCTGCAGCGCCGGGCAGGGCATACACGAGAAACTCACCGAAGGCGACCCTGAGAAGTGGCAGCAGGTGATCAATACCAACCTGATGGGTACGCTCCGCATGATCCGGGCCTTTGTGCCGGGAATGCTAGCTGCGGGGCAGGGCGACGTGGTGCTGGTTACTTCCGTGGCTGCAGGGCAGGCTTACCCTTACGGAGGCGTTTATGCCGCCACTAAAACCGCCCTGCAGGTTATTGCCGAAACGCTGCGGCAGGAGGTGCTACCCTCCATTCGCGTAACGGTGGTCGCGCCAGGCGTAACCGACACCCCTTTTTTTGAGAACAGCCTCTCTGGTTACCAAACAGTGGAAAGTATAGGCTATGGCGCCCTTAGCCCCAGCCAGGTAGCCGACGCCGTTCTGTATGCCCTGCGGCAGCCCCCGGGGGTATCCATCAATAACATCACCCTCAGGCCAACGGAGCAGGTTTTTTAACAGCCTGCCAGTACGAGCGCCTCTTCTTCAAAAAAATAGAAGCATCCGATTAATCATATACAAACGAAACAGACCGTAAACGCTGAACTATGAAAAACAAAGTATTGATAACCGGCGGAGCCGGATTCATTGGATCTCACCTGGCCGATGAACTGTTGCAGCAGGGTTATGCTGTGAGAGCCCTGGATAACCTGAGCGAGCAGGTGCACGGCAAAGACTGTAAAAGGCCCGACTACCTTCACGAGGATGTGGAACTGATGATAGGGGATGTGCGCAGCCCGGAAGACGTGGCACGGGCGCTGGAGGGCGTAGACTACGTTTTCCACTTCTCAGCCATGGTGGGTGTGGGGCAGAGCATGTATGAGCTGCGGGAGTACACCGATGTAAACAACATCGGTACTACGGTGCTGCTGGAGGCGCTCATTAAAAATCCGGTGAAGAAGCTGGTGGTGGCCAGTAGCATGAGCATCTACGGCGAGGGTATGTATAAAAGTCCCGCTGGTGAGCTTACAAGCGTACAGGAGCGCCCGCTGGAGCAGCTAAAGGCCGCTGATTGGGAGCTATACAACGCCCAGGGCGAGCAGCTGCAGCCGGTGCCCACGCCGGAGTCCAAAACACCGTCGCTCTCCTCTGTTTACGCACTGTCCAAGTATGACCAGGAGCGCCTTTGCCTGATGGTGGGCCGCGCCTACAATATCCCGACAGTGGCCATGCGCTTCTTTAATGTGTACGGCACTCGCCAGGCGCTCTCCAACCCCTACACGGGTGTGCTGGCTATTTTTGCATCCCGCCTTTTAAACAACAATGCCCCCATGATTTTCGAAGACGGTTACCAGCAGCGCGACTTTGTGCATGTGCGCGATGTGGCGCTGGCCTGCCGCCTTGCCATGGAGAAAGAAGAGGCCGACGGCAAGGTGTTTAACGTGGGCAGCGGTCACAACTATACTATCCGGGAAATCGGGGAGCGATTGGCCACCGTGATGGGCAAGACGGAGCGGAAGCCGGAAATAACAGGCAAGTATAGGGTTGGAGACATTCGCCACTGCTACGCCGACATCTCCCTGGCCAAAGAAGTACTGGGCTTTTATCCGCAGGTGGAGTTTAACGCCGGCCTGGAGGAACTGGCCAACTGGCTGGAAGGGCAGATTGCCCATGACCGTGTAAGTGAGGCAAGTGCCGAACTGGCCTCCCGCGGATTAACGGTTTAAGCACCCGTTTATGTACTCAAAATAGGATTCAAGTAAATATGAAAATAGACGATAGAGCAAAGAACAACACGTCCTCGCTGCCCTTGGTGGGGCTTGTGGAGTGGTTCAGAATAGGGGAGTATGAGCATGTAAAAGAAGTGTTGGCGAGCTTGCAGGAATTGGGCATAACTGAGTTGCGCACCGGTGTTTCCTGGGCCGACTACTATACTCCCGAAGGAAAAGACTGGTACGACTGGCTTATACCTACACTGGCCAACAAGGTGAACATACTGCCGTGTTTCCTGTACACGCCGCCCAGCATTGGCGAAAAGCCCCGCACCTCTTCCCCTCCAAAAGACAAGAAGGCGTATGCCGATTTCCTGGATGTGTTTATCGCCAGGCATGGCGAGCACTTCGAGTGGGTAGAGCTCTGGAACGAGCCCAACAACATGGTAGAGTATGACTTTACGCATGACTACGGCTGGAACAAATTCTCCGAAATGATAGGCGGTGCGGCTTACTGGTGCCAGCAACTGGGCAAGAAAACCCTGCTGGGCGGCATGAGCCCCATCGATCCGAACTGGTTGCAAACTATGTATGACCACGGGGTAATGAAGTACATTGATGCCGTGGGTATACATGGCTTCCCGTATGTGTTCGATCAGATGTGGGATGGCTGGGAAACCAATATACAGGCTGTGCGCGAGGTAATGGAGCGCAACAACTGCACGGCAGAACTCTGGATCACGGAAGCCGGCTTCTCAACCTGGCAGCACGATGAGTTTAAACAGTTGCAGGAGTTTAAGGAGGCGCTGAAGGCCGATGCCGCACGTGTGTATTGGTACGCTGTAAAAGACCTGGACCCAAGCCTGCCGACGGTAGGGGGCTTCCATCTGGACGATCGGGAGTACTACTTCGGGCTGAAGCGCGCCGATGGCACCAGCAAATTACTGTACAGGCTCTGGGCACGCCATGGGCTTAAAAAGCTAGACAAGCTGGACTACGTGAAACGGACGCTCAACGAGCATACAGAGCCATATTCGCTGATAACCGGCGGCGCAGGTTTTGTGGGTACCAACCTGGCCAAGCGCCTGCTACAGCAGGGCAAACGCGTGCTGGTGTTCGATAGCCTGAGCCGCGACGGCGTGGAGCAGAACCTGCAGTGGCTGCACGATACCTATAGCGACAGGCTGGAAGTATACGTGGGCGACATCCGCGACATGCAGGCCGTTCGCCAGGTAATGAAGGGTGCCGAGGAGGTTTTCCACTTTGCTGCCCAGGTTGCCGTCACCACCTCGCTGGACTTGCCCATAAACGACTTCGAGATCAACGCCCGGGGTATTATAAACGTGCTGGAGGCAATACGCGAACAGGACAACCCGCCGCCGCTGGTGTTCACCTCTACGAACAAAGTATACGGTGGCCTGGAGGATATGACCTTCATCTCCAACGGCTCCCGCTACTACCCGGAGGACACGGGCACGAAAAAGTATGGCATCTCCGAAAAGCGCCACCTTGACTTCCACAGCCCCTACGGCTGCTCCAAAGGTGCCGCCGACCAATATGTGATCGACTATGCCCGCACCTATAACCTGCCGATGGCGGTGTTCCGGATGAGCTGCATCTACGGCCCACACCAGTACGGCAACGAAGACCAGGGTTGGGTGGCGCATTTTGCCATCAAGGCCATTGAGTGCGAGCCGGTGAACATCTACGGGGATGGCAAGCAGGTACGCGATATCCTTTTCGTGGAGGACCTGGTGGACGCCTTCCTACTGGCCCAGGAGCAGATAGAAAGTTTAAGCGGGCAAGCCTTTAATATTGGCGGCGGACCTGATAACACGGTAAGCCTGCTGGAGCTTCTCAAGACCATCAGCAAGTACCGGGGCCAGGAAATCCCGCTCCGCTTCGGCGACTGGCGCCCCGGCGACCAGCACTACTATGTGTCCGATACACGAAAGTTTCAGAAAGCCACCGGCTGGTATCCGAAGCACACGGTGCAGGAGGGCGTAGCCAAGCTATATCAGTGGCTATGTGAGAACCGGGGTGTTGAAGTACCCATGGCCCTTACCTCGATACTAGAGAAAGATGAAGAACCTGTTAAAAAAAGCCGCAGTAGCCTAACCCATGCAAGATACGCTTACAAACAACCAAAAGAAGGTAGCCAGCACCCAGGCTACCACCATGAAAGCCGCCGTAATTGAGGCGCCGAAAAGTATAAAAGTTCAGGAAACCGCCCTGCCCAGGCCAAAAGCTGGGCAGGTGCGCATCCGGCTGCAGGGCTGCGGCCTCTGCGCCTCCAACATACCGGTGTGGGAGGGCCGCGAGTGGTTTAGCTACCCGGTAGAGGCCGGTAATCCGGGCCATGAGGGCTGGGGTGTGGTAGATGCCGTGGGCGAGGGCGTGACGGAGGTGAAGCCCGGGGATCGGGTGGCAGCCTTATCCTACAACGCCTATGCCGCGTATGACCTGGCGGATGCCGACAAGGTGGTGAAACTGCCGGAGAGCCTGGCCGATAAACCTTTTCCGGGAGAGCCGCTGGGCTGTGCCCTGAACATCTTTAAGCGCAGCGGGATTGAAGAAGGGCAGACGGTGGCCATACTTGGTATCGGTTTCCTGGGGGCGCTGCTGGTGCAGCTGGCTAAAAGCGCAGGCGCAAGGGTTATCGCGGTGTCGCAGCGGGGTTTCTCCCTGGAGGTTGCCACAGCGTGCGGAGCTGATGAGATCATTAAAATGGATGATCATTATAAAATTATAGAAAAAGTTAAGGAACTGACAAACGGAAACTTCTGCGAGCGCGTAATAGAGTGCACCGGAAAGGAGTGGCCGCTGAACCTGGCAGGTGAACTGACCGCAGAGCGTGGCAGGCTGATCATCGCCGGTTTCCATCAGGACGGGATGCGCCAGGTGAACATTCAGCTTTGGAACTGGCGCGGCCTCGACGTCATCAATGCGCATGAGCGCGATCCAAAAGAGTACATCAAAGGTATAAAAGCAGCTGTAGAAGCAGTAGCGGAAGGCAAGATCAACCCTGACCCACTTTATACCCACAGTTATACTTTAGATAATATCGATAAAGCATTCGAGAACCTCACCAACCGCCCCGACGGTTTTGTGAAAGCGCTAATAACCTTTTAAATATGCAGGAAACTATACTTGATCAGGCGGAAGCCTATCCAGCATCTTCTTCTTCTAAAGCCTCAGACGCTAAGCCAAAGCTTGGCTTCCTGGGTGTTGGCTGGATTGGCCGCAACCGCATGGAAGTTATTGCCAAGCACAAAGCCGCGGAAGTTGCCTACATCTCCGACACTGCCGCACATAATGCCGAGGAGGCTCTGAAAAGTGCCCCGGAAGCAAAGCAGGTGCCTTCCTTGGAATCTATGCTGCACAAACCCGAAGTGGATGGTATCGTAATCGCCACGCCAAGCGCCTTCCATGCCGAGCAGAGCTCGCTGGCACTGGAGGCCGGCAAATCCGTTTTCTGCCAAAAGCCGCTGGGCCGCAACGTGGAGGAGACAAAACGTGTAGTGGAGGCCGCCCGCCAAAGCAACAAACTACTGGGCGTGGACCTGTCATACCGCTACACAGCAGCCATGCAGGAAGTGTACAAGGTGGTGCAGAGCGGGGAGCTAGGCCAGATCTACGCCATCGAGCTGGTTTTCCACAACGCATACGGTCCGGATAAAGCCTGGTTCTATGAGCCGAAGCTTTCGGGCGGCGGCTGCGTGATAGACCTGGGCGTGCACCTGGTGGACCTGGCGCTGTGGGGTATGAATTTCCCGAAGGTAAGAAAAGTACAAAGCCACCTGTTCGCCAAAGGCAAGCCCATAAGCATGGCCGAGGGCAAGGTAGAGGACTATGCTTCCGCAAGTATAGAGTTGGAGGGCAACACGCATGTGCAGCTAAGCTGCTCCTGGAACCTGCCGGCGGGTCAGGAGGCCATCATCAGCGCCACTTTCTACGGCATCAACGGCGGCGTTGCCTTCAAAAACGTGAACGGATCCTTCTATGATTTTGTGGCAGAGCGCTACTATGGCACCAAAACCGAGCAGCTTTGCGCTCCGCCTGACGATTGGATGGGCCGGGCCGGTGTGGCCTGGGCTGAGCGTGTGGCCAGCGGCGAAGGATTTGACGAGGATGCGGAAGAATTTATAAAAGTAGCAGAGGTATTAGATAAAATTTACGGAAGATAAGAAAACATGGAAGCACATCATCCTTCAAGAATATTGATGACCGCAGATACCGTAGGAGGTGTCTGGACATATGCGCTGGAGCTCATCAGAGCACTGGCACCGTTCAAAACACAGGTAGCCCTGGCTACCATGGGTGCGCCTCTGTCGGAGGAGCAACGCCAGCAGGCCGACGAGATAGACAACCTGACCCTCTACGAAAGCGAGTACAAGCTGGAGTGGATGGATGCACCCTGGGACGATGTGGAGGAGACCGGCAAATGGCTGCTGAAGCTAAAGGAAGAGGTGCATCCCGACCTGGTACACCTGAACGGGATGGTGCACGGAGCGCTTGATTTTGGCGTGCCAACAGTAGTGGTGGTGCATTCCTGCGTACTGTCGTGGTGGCGAGCCGTGAAGGATGAGGAAGCGCCGCAGGAGTGGGCCAAGTATAAAGAAATGGTTACCAAAGGCCTGCAGAATGCCAACATAGTAGTGGCGCCAACACAGGCCATGCTACACCAGGCTGAAACCTTGTACGGCCCGTTCCAGAACAGCTCCGTGGTATACAATGGCCGCGGACAGCATACCTTCCAGTTCGGTAAAAAAGAACCATTTGTATTTAGTATGGGCCGTGTGTGGGATGAGGCCAAAAACATTTCCACGCTGGCGCACATCGCCTCCGACCTGCAGTGGCCGGTGTACATTGCCGGCGATGCCCGTCACCCTGCCAATGGCAAGGAGGTACAGTTGGAGAACGTGCACTTCCTGGGCCAACTGACGGAGAAAGAAGTGTCGGATTGGCTGTCGAGAGCTTCCATTTACGCTTTGCCAGCCAAGTATGAGCCTTTCGGTCTGACCATTCTGGAGGCGGCCATGTCGGGTTGTGCGCTGGTAGTGGGTAAAACCGATAGCCAGGCCGAGATCTGGGGGAATGCCGCCAAGTATGTGAACCCGAACGATGCTGACGAGCTGCGCGATACCATCAATAACCTGATCGACGACGAGTTTGGCCGAAACATCATGGCCTGCCGCGCCGTGAAGCGCTCGCACGGCTACACCGCCGACCCCATGGGCCAGGACTACGACCACGTTTACCGCCAGCTGCTGAAGCAAACGGTTATAGTATAATTTTGAATGAGTGAATGAGTGGATGAATTATTTTGCTCAATTGTGAATGTGTGAATGGATCGATCGATGATTCGACTGCCTCCGCCGTTGTTGCGTGTTTTTACCAACAACTTACATGGCTGTAGGAGGTGGTAAGAGCTATCATTTGCTTTCACAGAGGTTGTTGGTCATAAGACACAACAACGGCAGAGGTTATTTACTCGTTCAAAACTCCCTCATCCAACAACAAATAACGAACAACCAATAACTACATGCATATAGTCCTTTTCTACCACTCTATACTTTCTGACTGGAACCATGGCAATGCACACTTTCTGCGGGGCATTGTGCGTGAGCTGGAGGAGCGGGGGCACCGGGTGCAGGTGTATGAGCCCGAAAAGGGCTGGAGCCTGCAGAACCTGGTAGAAGGCTCCAGCAAAGATAAGCTGGACGAGCTGCAAGAATACTACCCAGGCATCAGCACCAGTTTTTATACTTTAGAAAGTATAGACTTGGATGCGGTGCTGCGAGATGCCGACCTGGTGCTGGTGCACGAGTGGAACGAGCATGAGCTGGTGAAGCGCATCGGGGAGCACAGGGCCAACGGCGGCAAGTATAAACTGCTGTTCCACGATACCCATCACCGCGCCGTAACAGAGCGTGAAAGTATGGCCAAGTATGACCTAACGCACTATGATGGCGTGCTGGCTTTCGGGCAGAAGATTCGGGATTTATACTTGCAGGAGGGTTGGGCCCAAAAAGCCTGGACCTGGCACGAAGCCGCCGACATCTCGGTTTTCTATCCGCACGAAAAAAAAGAATACGAAGGCGATCTGGTATGGATAGGCAACTGGGGAGATGAGGAACGTACCGCCGAGCTGCACGAGTTTCTGATCAATCCGGTAAAGGAGCTGGGGCTGAAGGCGAAGATCTACGGTGTGCGCTACCCGGAGCATGCCCGCAAAGCTTTGGCCGAGGCCGGCATCGAATATGGTGGTTGGCTACCCAACTATAAAGCACCGGAGGAGTTTGCCAAGTATAAAGTAACCGTGCATGTGCCGCGTCGGCCTTACGTGGAGGCACTGCCGGGTATCCCGACCATCCGCCCTTTTGAAGCCATGGCCTGCGGAATTCCGCTGATCTCCTCGCCCTGGAACGATGCCGAGAACCTGTTTACCCCAGGAGAGGATTTCCTGGTGGCCCGCAGCGGCGACGAGATGAAGCAGCAGCTGCAAAGTATCCTCAATAACCCTGCTAAAGCAAAAGGAGTAGCCGCGCACGGATTGGAAACCATCCGTAGCCGCCATACCTGCGCCCACCGTGTAAACGAGCTGGAGAAAGTATGCGGGGAGCTGGGCATAGCCGAATCAAAAATCTACCTCACCCCAAAAGAGAAAATCCTGCATGAAGAATAACAAACTCAACATCGCCTTTTTCGGCTCCAGCCTTGTTTCTGCTTATTGGAATGGCGCCGCCACCTATTACAGAGGCATCGTTAGGGCCTTGAGCGAGCGCGGCCACCACGTTACCTTTTACGAGCCCGATGCCTACGAGCGGCAGCAGAACCGCGACATGGACGACCCGGATTGGGCAAAAGTGGTGGTGTACGAGGCTACTGAGGAGGCCGTGCGCAAATGCTTAGCCGACGCCGAACATGCCGACATGGTGGTAAAAGCCAGCGGTGTAGGCGTGTTTGATGAGCTGCTGGAGCGAGAGGTGCTGAAGCTGCAGACCGACGAACGCCTGGTGGTGTTCTGGGATGTGGACGCGCCTGCCACCCTGGACCGTGTGCACAACGACCCGAACGACCAGTTCCTGCAGCTGATTCCGCAATACGACTTGGTGCTGACCTACGGCGGCGGCGACCCGGTGGTGAATGCCTACGAGGCGCTGGGCGCGAAAATGTGTATACCGATCTACAATGCCCTGGACACCGCCACACATTTCCCGGTGGAGCCAGACCATCGTTTTGAGGCTGATTTAGCTTTTTTAGGGAACAGGTTGCCTGACCGCGAGGCGCGCGTGGATGAGTTTTTCCTGAAACCTGCGGCACTGGAGATGAACAAGAAATTCATCATAGGTGGCAGCGGCTGGGGCGATAAGCAGATGCCCGACAACGTAACCTACGTGGGCCATGTGTACACCAAAGACCATAACGCCTTTAACTGCACCCCAAAGGCCGTGCTCAACATCAGCCGCGAAAGTATGGCCCGCTACGGTTTCTCGCCAGCTACGCGCGTGTTTGAGGCTGCCGGTGCCGGGGCCTGTATCATCACCGATTACTGGGAGGGGATCGACTTCTTCTTTGAGCCAGGCACAGAAATACTGGTGGCCAAAGACGGGGCCGAGGTAGCTGAAATAATGGCTAATTTATCTAAAGAAAAAGCAAAAGCAATCGGAGAAGCTGCGTATAAGAAGGTACTTGCCGCGCATACCTATCATCACCGCGCGGAGCAACTGGAAAAATTGCTATACGCAAAAGTTAAACTTATAAACAAAGCATTGGCATGAATATCGTAATTCTTGGCTTATCCATCACCTCCAGCTGGGGCAACGGCCACGCCACCACGTTCAGAGGTCTGGTAAGAGAGCTAAACAAGCAGGGCCACTATGTTACTTTTTTAGAACGGGATGTGCCCTGGTATGCTGGCAACCGAGATTTGCCCAAACCAGACTATTGCCAGACAGAGCTCTACAAATCAGTGGATGACCTGCAAAAGCGCTTTACCGAAGAGGTGCGTGAGGCGGATATGGTGATAGTGGGCTCTTACGTGCCGGAGGGCGTGCAGGTAGGGGAATGGGTGATAAAGACTGCCCGTGGCATCAAGGCTTTCTACGATATTGACACACCGGTAACACTGGCCAAACTGGAGCGTGGAGACTACGAGTACCTGCACCCGAACCTTATCCCGAAGTATGATTTATACTTGTCGTTTACCGGCGGGCCAACGCTGGATTTGCTGGAGCGAAAGTATGGCTCACCCATGGCACGCGCGCTTTACTGCTCTTTCGACCCGACTTTATATTATCCGGAGCTGATGGAGGCGAAGTGGGACCTGGGTTACCTGGGCACTTACTCTGACGACCGCCAGCCGCCCCTCGACGATCTGATGCTGGAGGCGGCACGCCAGTGGCCTCTGGGACGATTTGTGGTGGCTGGTCCGCAGTACCCTGCAAGTATAAAATGGCCTAAAAACGTGCAGCACATTCAGCACCTGCCGCCAGCCGAGCACCGCAACTTTTACAACAGCCAGCGCTTTACCATGAACATCACTCGCGCCGATATGATAAAAGCAGGTTATGCGCCAAGCGTGCGCCTGTTTGAGGCAGCGGCCTGCAGCACCCCGATCATCTCTGATTATTGGGAAGGGCTGGAGACGATCTTTGAACCAGGCACGGAGATTCTGATCGCAAAAGATGCTAAAGACACGCTGCGGTACCTGCGCGAAATCTGCAAGTCGGAACGCAAGCTGATCGCGGAGCGGGCTCGCAGAAAAGCTATGGCACACCACACAGCTGCCCATCGTGCGCAGGAGCTCATAAGCTATGCTGAGGAACTGATGACGCTGGAAAACCCCTTCTCAACAGCCGAGATCGGACAGGAAGTATAACACACAAGTATAAACACGAAGCTGCCGCCTCCGGAACTGTGCCAGGGGCGGCAGCTTCGTGTTTATGTATCAATAGCCGCTGCACCTGCGTACGTTTTCACATACTTACACGCTTAGCCCCATGACAGAAATAGAAGCGCTGGCGCCCTGGTTTCATAACCTGCATCTGCCAAACGGAGAACAAACAGCCCCTAATCACTTTCTGGGAGACTTTCCTCAATTTAAATGGGCGGAGTTAGAGCCATATATTCCAGAGAATTTATCGGGTTGGGAGGTGCTGGACATTGGCTGCAACGCCGGGTTTTATAGTATAGAGCTGGCTAAGCGAGGGGCAAGTGTATTGGGCGTTGATGTAGACCCGCACTACCTGAAGCAGGCGGAGTGGGCGGCAAAGCAGTTTGGCCTGGAAGATAAGATAGAGCTGAAGCAGATGCAGGTGTACGATGTGGCGCGCCTGGACAGGGAGTTTGACTTGATCTGGTACATGGGCGTGCTTTACCACCTGCGTTACCCGCTGCTCTCGCTGGACATCCTCTCTCAAAAATGCCGGGGTCAGATGGTATTCCAAACCCTGACCATGCCGGGCAGAGAAGTAGCAGAAGTGCCGGATGACTTCGAGATCAATGACCGCAACCGTATGCTGGAGGAGGGCTGGCCAAAAATGGCTTTCATCGAGAAACGCATGGCCGGCGACATTACCAACTGGTGGGCACCAAACCATGCCGCCATTGTGGCCATGATGCGCTCCTGCGGCTTCCGGGTAAAAGAGCAGCCGGGCCACGAGCTGTACATTCTGGAAGTGGATGAGCAGCTAAAGCAGGCACAGCAGTGGAACGAATCTGAATACCTCTCCGCCACCGGCCAGGACTGGCAGGAGGCCGTGGCCCGAAAAGTAGCCGGTAAAAACGAGTACATGGTACGCAAGCGGGAGAAGTAACCCCACTGCGCGAAACTTTCATAAAGTATAAAACCTTCTATTTAAAGTAAAGCCATTCTGTTTAGGCGGATTTTTTACGTTGATAAAGTATAACTTGCCGATATGTCTGAAATGAATAATGCACCACAGCCCTGGAAGATCCGGAAGTCTGACATGGTGGTGGATGAGAAATGGTACAAACTGCGCCGCGATGAGGTGGAGCTGCCCAATGGCCATGTGATGGACGATTACTACGTAAGCGTGCGCCCAAACGTGGTGCTTATTTTCCCGCTAACCGAGGATGGTCACGTTATTTTCGTGCGGCAGTACAAGCATGCGGCAGGTGGTATTTTTATAGAGTTACCCGGTGGTGTGATTGACGAACACGAGGATATTCCGCTGGAGGCCGCCCGACGCGAGCTGTTGGAGGAGACAGGTTATACTTCAGAGGTCATGGAGCCGCTGCTGGAGGTAATCGACAACCCTACCAAGGATACGAACAGGATTTACTACTTCCTGGCACGTAATGCCCACAAAATAGCTGAGCAGGACCTGGACGTAAGCGAGCACATTGAAGTGCTGAAGGTACCGCTGCAAGAAGTGGAGCACCTGGTGATGAGCGGACAGGTAAACGTTTCTGGATCCATTGCGCTCTGTTTGCTAGCCTTGCGGAAACTGGTGGCGTAGTTCGTTTCTTGAAAGCAGGAGAGGGGGATCAGTGATACCGGGTCCAACCATCCCTGCCCCTCTTGCTACCTTCGAGCTCGCGTTCTCGGTAGTCCAGGGAGGGGAGCCTGTAACTGCTTTGGCCAAAGTATGAATTGCTGGTGGTATAACGCGGGCAGGTCGCAATCCGCCTTTATTAGTGTAAATCCACCTCTTGAGAGCTACGCTCGCTAGCTCAAAACTCACGTTTTGGCTAGTCCCGAGAGGGGAATCCGGTAACGATTTCATCCCCCTGCCCCCTTCGAAGGGGGACTTGGTTCAAGCTTCGTCAGCAGGGGCATCTAACTACCCCTACCCCTCCTTGTCTAAGGAGGGGAGTTCTGTTGAAGCTCCGTCAGCGGTGGCTATCGAAATGTTCCCAGTCTTTCCGTTGAGCGCCTTTGGAGTTTTTCCGGTGCCGAGCGTAAGCGAAGGCAGCCCGAGGTACGAGGGCAGGAAAAGCTCCCAGCGCGATGCGGGAAGACGAGCCCTCCCGGGCTGGAGGGAGCCAAAGCCGGAGGTGAAACGGTAGGTTTGTAAGACTGAGGATCAGCAGCAGCTAGTAAGAATAGCCTGTTTCAAGCAGCAGGAAGCAGCGGCTATGGAAGTATAAAGTATAATCTCAAAGTATAAGTATGGCTCTGCGAGCCAGTTGAGTTACAAACTCAACACCATTATAAGACACAAGTCTGAAGACTTGCGCCAGAAGGGTTTTGTGATACAGGGAAGAAACGGCAAAAAACTGCTTCTTCAAGTAATTGAAGAAAGCAGCGGCTATGCAAGTATAAAGATTGCCTTACGGGGACTTGGAAGTCCGCGGCAGAGAAGTTCCGGACAGGGATGTCCGGAACAGCGGGAAGAACATAAATCCGGAGACTTGCGCCAGATAAGCGCCAGAAAAGCCGAAAAGCTATAAATACCTATCCCGCGCTACACTTTGGCAAAAGGGTTTTCCGGCTTTACCAGTAGCACCTTCTCCCGCTCTACCACCACTGCTCCGGCAGGTGCGCCTTTGGGTTTGCGGACCCACTTCTTCGGCGTATAAATGACCGGGCAGAGCGAGTCGGTTTTGCGTTTGCTGTAATAGGCTGCCAGCTGCGCAGCTTTCTCCAGCACGGTATTGGGTATGGTTTTGCCCGCCTGGTGTTTGACCACCACATGCGAGCCCGATACATCTTTGGCGTGCAGCCACATATCCTCTTTGTATGTATGGCGCTGCGTTAGCTCATCGTTGTTCTGAGAACTTTTACCCACGAGTATCTTAAAGCCCTCACTCTCAAACACCCTGAACGGAATCTGCACCTGCTCCTGCTGTTTACTGCCGAGCAGGTGGCTGTACTCCCGTAGGTATACTTTAAGCTGTTTATAGTTCTCCACCTCGGCCAGTGTCTGCAGCGCGTCCTCCAGCACGATCAGCTCCTCCAGCTTGCGCTCCACTTTCTCCTCCAGCTGCCTCACCTCCATGTGCTGGTTTTTGGCTTTGCGGTAGAGGCGCTCGGCAAACTTTTGTGGCGTTTCGTTCTGTTTTAAAGTATAGGTACGGTTCTGGTCGGTGTAAAAGTCGTAGAGCTCTACCTCGGAGGCACGCGGCGGAATATTAGTGAGGTTGGCCATGATGACGTCAGCAGTCTGGGAATAGGAGCGGTTGTTGCGCAGCTCCTGCAGCTTCTCCTCGCTTTGCTCCATCACTGTATTGGTAACGTGGCGCTTACGCTCCAGCTGCTGCTGTGCCTGCTCGTACTGGCGCTTAAATCCTGTTTCGGATAAGTATAAACGGGTAAACTGATTCGAAGCCTCCAGCGGATCCGGGTAAGTATAAACCACCTCGCCGAGCGGCAGCAGCGAGAGGCGCAGCTTGCCTTTTAAACGGATAATGTAGTATACTTCTGGTGCTTCCAGCACATCCAGCATACTTTGCACCAGCTCCCATTTCTCTACCAAGGTTGCCTGACTGTAACCACGCTCCTCTAAGTATAAAGCGGGCACGTCGCCAAAGGTAGGGTATACTTTGCGCAGGTTTCCGTCGGCAGCGGCAAAAGCCGCGAAGTTCTGCAGCAGCGGCCTATCCATCTGCAGCGGGTCCAGTTCGGCATCAGACGGAAATTTTTTCAGGAAAAGCCTTAACGCCTCCCCATGCTGGTACAGCACAATGTTGGAGCGGTTGCCGAACATCTTGAACAGCAGCAGGTAGCCCCCCGAAAGTAGAAGATAAAAGCTGCGCTCGTTCTGGTGCTGCACCACGTCCTCCACGGTCTGCCCCTGCATCTCCTGCAGCAGCTCTATGGTGTTGGCGCGGGCTCTTTTAAACGCAGTGGGGAAGGAGAGGGAGGTGAAATGCGACCCCAATTGTGCCCTGATGTATAGCTCCTCCTGCTCACGGGTAAAGCCAAGTATAAGCTCCGCCTTGTTCTGGCTGAAAGCCGTCACCACCTGCATACCTACAAGCTTATGCTTGAGTGCCTGCGACAGTTGCCGTAGAAAGTAAAAGTTAAGGTGCATAGTTATGGGGTGCGTATTACGTATCTCGTATCAAGTAGCACGACCTTATTATCAACTCAGGTTTAATCTTTTAAAGAAAGTCTTGATACCTGATACGTGTGTCGTGCTACGGATTATACTTCAATTTGCAGGCCGTCGTAAGCGAGGCGCACGAAATCGGGCAGCTGCAGCTCCACTTCGCGGTGCAGTCCCATCAGGTGGCTGATGTGGGTGAGGTACGCTTTTTCTGGCTGCAGGTCTTCCAGCAGGTCCACGGCCTCTTTCAGCGAGAAGTGGGAGATGTGCTTCTCCTGGCGCAGCGCATTTACAACCACCACTTTGGAGCCGCGTATTTTCTCCTTCTCTTCCTCAGAGATGTGGTTGGCGTCGGTAATGTAGGTAAAGTCGCCGATGCGGAAGCCCAGCACGGGCAGTTTGTAGTGCATCACACGGATAGGTATAAACTCCACGCCCTCTACCTCAAAAGGTTCCTCGGAAATGGTGTGCAGCTCCACCTGCGGAATGCCGGGATACTTGTAGTCGGAGAAGATGTAGGCAAACTCCCGCTTCAGTTGCTCCAGCACGCGCTCTTCGCCATACAGGGGCATGTCTTTGTGCTGCGAGAAGTTGTAGGCGCGGATGTCGTCTAGGCCGGCGGTGTGGTCTTTGTGCTCATGCGTGAATACCAGGGCATCGAGCGATTTAATGCGCTCACGCAGCACCTGCTGCCGGAAATCAGGGCCCGAGTCAATGATAATGCTCTTGCCATCGACCTGCAGGTGCACCGATACGCGCAGGCGCTGGTCTCGGTAGTCTACAGAACGGCAAACCTCGCAAGTGCACCCAATTACTGGTACGCCCTGCGAGGTGCCCGTGCCTAATAATGTTATTTTCAATTGGCGTTCTCCTCGTTTCGGATTTCCTGGTAAAGCTGCCTGTTTTTGTCGCTCAGGCGGCTTTCATCCACAGAAATAGTGCGAAGGATATCGTAAAGGCAGTTTATCTTCCCCTCCAGGCTGTAGTATTTGTTCACTACCGCCACCTTCATATCTCTCAGCACACAGTAGCCGGCTTTAAAGTTGCCTTTCTCGTAGCGCAGCACAAAATCCGACTCTGCAAAAATATCCTCCAGCTTGTTTAAGAATGGCCTTGTGTACTTAAGCTGCATTTACTTTACTGTATACTTCTTTACTGTTTCCACCAGCATGTCAAAATCCAGTGGCTTAGGCAGGTAGTCGTTAATGCCCACGGCCTTAAAGTCTTCCATGCTGTAGTTGTTGGCGTTACCCGTTACCGCGATGATCGGAATGTTGGCAATCTCAGGGTTTTTGCTGGCGCGAATCTCCTTGGTGCAGTCCATGCCATTCTTTACCGGGATGTTCAGGTCCATCAGGATAGCGTCGATCTTGCCGGCCTCTACCTGCTTTAGAACCTCGCCGCCGTTCTTGGCTGTCAGGATCTTGTAGTTCTGCAGTTCCAGGATCTTCTTCGTTAGGTTCAGGATAACGGAGCTATCCTCAGCGATCAAAATAGTTTTGTTTTCTGCCATTTTCTAACTGAATATAATGTCCTTATAAGTTTTTTTATAGTTTTCGTACTGCGTCTGTAATCTGGAGAAGTTCTGTTCGACCTGTTCCAGGTTATCATTCTTAATATCGTGTTCCAATTGCTTGGCCAGTTCTGCCAGCGGGTTTATACCCAACGTGAAGCCCGTACCTTTAAGCTGATGCAATGTACTTAAAATACCTTTGTAATGTTGTACATCCAGTTCTTTTTTGGCTTCCTCTAGCAATCCGGCGGCTTCTTCCTCAAACTCGGTATATAATTGCTTGGTAAAATCCTCTCCGCCTATCTCTTTTAACTGCTCTACTATGGTCAGGTCAATAATGGGCTCCTGGTTGTTGGGCTCTTGTTCCTTTGCGGCGGCCTCTTCCACTGCCGGTTCCCAGGAATTGCTTTCCCATTTGCTGATCATGGCATGTAGATCGGAGCTCTTAACCGGCTTTGATACATAGTCATCCATGCCCTGGTTCATAAACTTCTCAGCATCATCTTTCATGGAATAGGCCGTCATGGCGATGATAGGCGGACAGTCCGCTCCGAGTTGTTCCTTGATGTGCCTGGTTGCCGTCACACCATCCATCTCCGGCATCTGTATGTCCATAAAAATAATGTCATACTTGTTTTTGGTGGCGTGGTCAATGGCCTCGAAGCCGTTAGAGGCAATGTCGGTAATGCAGCCAAGGCGCTCCAGTTGCTTCTGGGCTACTTTCTGGTTTATCTGGTTATCATCTACCAGCAGCACGTATGGGGTAAACTCCAGCGAGCCAACCTCCTGGTGCTGCTGTTGCTGGCGCAGCTTCTGCTCTTCTACTTCCGAAGCAGTTGCCACGCGCACCTTTATGTTAAACCAGAACACACTGCCGTCGCCCGGGTTCGACTCTACTCCAATGTCGCCGCCCAGCAGGTGGGTGAGTTGCTTGGAGATGGCTAACCCAAGGCCGGTTCCGCCAAATGTCTTCGTGGAGGAGTTGTCGAGCTGCGTAAAGTCGGTGAACAGCAGTTGCTGGTCTTCCGGCGAAATGCCTATACCGGAGTCTTTCACGCGCACATTTAGCCTGTAGTATTCTCGGTCCAGTTGGTCGGCGCTTACATGTATACTTACATCGCCGGCATTGGTAAATTTAATGGCGTTGGATGTAAGATTAGACAGCACCTGCAGCAGCCTGGTTTCGTCCGTGAAGATATGGCGCGGTACATCCGGGGTAATGGTGTAGGTAAAGTTAAGGTCTTTCTGTTGCGCCCGGTTCACGAACAGTGAGTGAATTTTGTTCAGGGTTTCATCCAGGTCTACGCCGCTCTCGTGCAGCACCAGCTTACCCGCCTGAATCTTGCTCAGGTCCAGGATGTCGTTCAGGATGGCCAGGAGGGCGTCTGATGACTTGCGGAGTGTATCGATATACTCGCGCTGCTCCGGGTCTGTGTTGATCTGGCTCATCAGGTCGATCATGCCAATAATGCCGTTCATCGGTGTGCGGAGTTCGTGGCTCATGTTGGCCAGGAACTGTGTCTTCACCTTCAGCAGGTTTTCGGCCTCTTCCTTGGCGCGGAGCAAGGCCATCTGCGTGCGCTTCAGCTCGGATACGTCTCGTACCACACCCTCCAGTGCCACCGGCTCGCCTTGCTCGTTATACACCAGCCTGGAGTCCAGTACCACGGTTTTGTGTGTGCCGTCCTTGCATACCATTTCTACCTCTACATCCCGGATGCTTTGCTCTGCAAGAACTTTTTCGATAATGTACGGCTGGTCCTTAGGATTGGCGTAGAACCTGGTGGTGCTCTTGCCCAGCACCTCTTTTTCCTCGTAGCCAAGCAGCTGCGCGATGGAAGGGCTGACAATCTCGAGTATGTTGCCCATGGAGGCCCGGTAGAATACATCCTGAAACGACTCAAAAATGTTACGGAACTTCTCCTCGTTCTGGGCCAGGGCCAGCTGCGACTTCTTCTTATCGGTTATATCCAGAGCGATGCCTGAGATTTCCTCAAAGGTGCCATTTTCCAGGTAAATCGGGTTCAGGTACACTTCGCGCCAGCTCTCCGGGTGGTTCAGGTGTATCTCAAAGTGCTGTGGGTGGCCTGCAAACGCCTGTTTATACTTGTCTTCCCAGAAAGCGTAGGAGTTCTCATGCACCATCGATTCATCATCGATGCGGATGTACGGTTCCAGTTCTTGGCCGCTGCGGTCTTTAAAGGCCTGGCTGAAGTTGCGGTTGAACGAGGTTAACTCATAGTTGCGGTTGAGTGACCACATATGGTGCGTTCCGGACTCAAAAATGGCATTGAGGCGGGCGTTCTGGGTATTAATCTGCTCCTCGTTTCGCTTTCGCTCAATAGCCAGGGCCACCTGGTTCGAGATAAAATGGAGTATCTCAATATCTGTGCTCACATAGGCTTCCGGGTTCTGGTAATCCTGTAGCGTAATAACACCGATGATGCGGTCGCCGATAGCAAGCGGGGAGCAAAGTATAACCTCCGGCACAGCCCCGAAAATAGAAAGATTCTCCCGCTCTGACAGCTCCAGCAGCTCCTGCTTTTGCATGTATAGCGGCTTGCCGGTTTTAATGATGTACTCCGAAAGGCCCTGCGAGAACGGGCGCTTCATTTGGGCTTTCGAGGCTTTATCCACAAACTGGTCTACCAGGTACACAAAGTTGAGCTGCTTATGCTCGTTGTCGCACAGGGCGATATAGATGTTGCGCGTCTCGATAATCTTGCTTAGCTCGCGGTGGATGGCCGAGTAGAGCGAGTTAAGGTCTTTACTGCTGATGGCCAGGTTTGCGATGCTGTAGTATACTTTCTGCAGGCGCTCAGCCTTGATGCGGTCTGTGATGTCGTGCAGAATAGCGCGGGTAGCTACAGGTTGGCCTTCCTGCCAGCTGCAGGTTATACTTCCGATCAGGTGCACCGGCTTGCCAGCCTTGGTCAGGAATACCGTCTCAATTTTGTTCACATTCTCGCCCTTATACAGGTTACGCAGCTGGTAAATCAGCTTGGCCTTGTAGTAAGGGTGCACAATGTCGTTCAGTGTCAGCGACTCAATATCGTGGTCTGTGTAGCCGAGGCGGTCTTTCCAGGCTTTGTTTACGAAGATGAACTTATTGTCTACAGAGATATTCTGAATCAGGTCATGGGCATTGTCGAAAAGGTCCTGCAGGCGTATCTTGTTGTCCTTCAGGGCCTCCATGGCAATGCGCTTGTCGGTCATGTCCTTGCCCACGCTGGTGACGCCGGTAACCTGCCCCTCCGAGTTATACTCGAACATACAGTTCCAGCGGATAGTCTTCAGCTGCCCAGACTTAGTCACCACATCGCGCTCGTAGTAGGAGCTAAGCTGCTTCGTCTCCAGCGAATTCCTGAAATCCAGCAGGCGCTGCATACGCTCCTGTTTGGGAACCAGCAGCTCGTAGAAGTTCTGGCCGATCAACTCGTCCTCGGGGTACTCCACATACTTCATGAAGTAATCGTTCGCGAAGGCAATGTTGCCTTCCTTGTCAAGGCTGTAGTAGATCAGGTTTACTTTGTCCAGGAAGCTGCGGAACTGGTTCATAGACTCGTGCAGCACTTCTGCGCGGCGCCTTGTCTGCTGTGCCAGCTTACGCTGTGTAATGTCCCGTTTAAACACCTGGATGTAGGCCTCCCCATCAAGTATAAGCCGGTTCACGGTCAGCTCTGCATCGAAGAGGGTGCCATCTTTACGGCGGTTTTTCCACTCAAACGTAATGGAGCGACCTGTTTCCAGCACTTCGCGCATCAGGCGCTCGGTCTTGTCCGCGGAGCGCTCCCCGTCCGGCTGGTACTCCGGAGAAAAGTCCACCGGGGATTTACCGATCAGGTCTTCGCGGGTGCAGCGGAAAAACTCTATGGCCTTGTCGTTGCACTCTTTCACCACACCATCCTTAAACAAAAGTATAGCATCATAAGAGGCCTCGAACAGCAGTTTATACTTGTCTTCGGTGTTTATTAGCTGTTGTTGCAGCTGGTGGCGGTCTATGTAGTTGCCGATAGCATTGCCGATAAAATCTAAGAGCGAGACGAATGACTGCGTCATACGGGGCTCGCTGTTTGGCCAGATCAATATCAGGGCCAGTGCCTTGTTGTTTGTTGTGATTGGTACGATGGTGAGCGACCTGTGCAGCTTTTTCTGCAGGTGCTCCTGTAGGCTAACCACAACCCGACGTTTATTCTGGGTGTGCAGCTGCTGGAGTTGTGATTGGTCCAGCTGCAGTTCATCTGGCAGGGTAGGATTGCCCACCTCTCCGGCAGAGTAGGAGAGCCTGGCTATACTATCGAAGGTGTTGAGCAAGTATACGCAACCTCCCTTTACATCGCTTTTCTCCAGGAGCTCATCCAGGGTATTGTGTAGTATGTCGTACTGGCTGTCGGAGGAGGAAAGGTTGGTGATGAGCTGGTTCACGAACTCCAGTTGGTGGTTACGGAAACGCACATCCTGCTCGGTCTCTATCAGCTCGTTCAGGTTCTTTACGGAGCCATAAAGTATATCCTCTGTCTTGAACCTGCCTCGCTGCAGCGTAATTTCCACGGGCAACAGCTCGTGCTGGTCTTCGTGCAGCCACCACTCAAAGCGCTGCTTGCCCTCTTCCAGGGCTTTCTTCAGTTGTCCCTTCAGGGCCACCCGTTCGAAAAGGTTCAGCTTAAAGGCCTTAAAAATAGACTTGCCCGTTAGCTGTTCTTTGTCCTGTTTTACCAGCTGCAAAGCCGATTGGTTGATATCGATAAAGTGCCCGTCGCAGTCGAGCAGGAACATTGGCTCGGCATTCTCCTCAAACACATCATGGTAGCTGTCGCCGTCGTAGGGCAGTAGCGCTGTGGCCTGGCCTACGTTGGCCAGTTCCACGCACACAAAGGTTTCGCCCTGGCAGTGCACCATGCGGCAACTATAGGTAAAAGGGCTGCAGGATTCATCTTCCTCATTCACATCTACAAAGCCTGTCAGTTTGCGCTGGTGCTGCAGTTCCTCCATCAGTTGGTTAAACTGATCCTGCGAAATGCCAAACAGGCTGCGCAGGCTGCGGGTGGTGCTAAAGTCAGAGTCAGCAACTTTGTAGTTGGTGGTTTGCGCATTGGCGGCCAGCACCAGGCCATTTGGCTGTGCCACTACCACGCCATGCGCTGGTTTTGCCAGCTGCACCAGCACCTGCAGCAGGTTGGAGGCTGATTGTACTGATTTCTCGTCAGGTTGCCGTATGGTTGAATGGGGCATGTGTTGTTTTCTATAAGTATGACAGTATGCGAATTGCACCGGACCAGACGCAACGCCTATGCTAATTTCTTAAATAAAGCGATAATTTAGCAAAAAAATGCTTCGAAGGCTATCGCTCATCCAAAGTATAACAAAACCCTGGCGCAGTTTGTGCCTTTTGCTGGTGCAGAGGCGTTTAGAATTTTATAGTATAGTTTGTGAGGCACAGCAACCCTAGACAGCTCACGGAAAAGTATGAAAAGTAAGAACAAGCAGAAGTACCTGGTGGTGGTGGTAGGGCCTACGGCCGTGGGCAAAACAGACCTTTGCGTACAACTTGCAAAGCACTTTGGCACCGAGATTATCTCCGCAGATTCACGCCAGTTTTTCAGGGAAATGAGCATTGGTACCGCCAAGCCCAGCCCCGAAGAGCAGCAAGGGGTGAAGCACCACTTCGTGGATTCGCATAGTATAACCGAGGAGTATAGTGCAGGTGCGTTTGAGCAGGATGTGCTGGAGCTTCTGGAGCAGCTGTTTCAGGAGCATGACGTTGTGATCATGACAGGAGGATCGGGGCTGTATGTGCGCGCCGTGCTGGAAGGTATGGACGAGATGCCCGAGACAGACCCGCAGGTGCGGGAGGCGTTAACCAAACAGTACGAGCTGCAGGGGCTTCAGCCGCTGTTGGATAAACTGCAGGAACTGGACCCGCTATACTTTGAGCAAGTGGATAAAGCCAACCCGCAGCGCGTGGTGCGGGCGCTGGAAGTATGCCTGAGCAGCGGCAGGCCTTACTCGTCTTTCAGGTCTAGCGAAAAGCAGGAACGTCCCTTTTATAGCATCAAAATAGCCTTGAACCGAGACCGGGCAGAACTCTACAGCCGCATAGACCAGCGCATGGACCAGATGCTGGCGCAGGGGCTGCAGGAGGAGGCAAAACAACTGTACCCGTACCGTCAGCACAACGCCCTGCAGACAGTAGGCTACAAAGAGATCTTCGATTTCATGGAAGGCAAGTATGATTGGGAAGAGGCCGTGCGCCTGTTAAAGCGCAACAGTCGCCGCTACGCCAAACGCCAACTCACGTGGTTCCATAAAAACCCGCAGGAGTATGCCTGGTTTCATCCGGCGCAACAGGGGGAGATCATCGCTTTTATAAATGAGCGAATGAGTGACTAAGTGCACGTGTGAGTAAAGGGTCTGTAAACCCCGGGAATGTGGGTTTGCTTCTTAGGAGCTACTGTCGCTGTTTCTAAAGTATAATTTCAGAAGTCTAAAGGACAATCACTCAGTCACATAGTCACCCATTCAAAATTAGAAAGGATAGCCGATGGCGATATTGAGCACCATGCTGTTCTCGCCGCTGAAGCTGCCGTTAAAGTCTGAAAGCACGAAGCGTTCGCCTTTGGGCAGGTAAGGCACGCGTACAGGTATACCTAAGTCAAGTCGGATCACGAAGAACTCCACATCGATGCGCAAGCCAACGCCCGTGCCTATCGCCAGCTCATTCAGAAAGTTATTGGCTTCGAAGGTACCGCCAGGTTTTACCGGGGTTCCGTCATCTCTGTAGGTTTGGCGCAGCAGCCATATATTACCTGCATCTGTAAACACAGCGCCCTTAAAGAACCCGAAAATAGGGAAACGGTATTCTAAATTGGTCTCCAGTCTGATGTCGCCGGTCTGGTCAAAAAACGAGAACGTTTCTGTTGTTGTCGGCTCATAACTGCCCGGGCCAATACTCCTGGCCCGGAAAGCCCGGATACTGTTAGGACCTCCGATAGAGAACTGCTTGACATAGGGCATGGTGGAGGAGTTGCCGTAAGAATAGCCCACACCCGTTACCAGGCGCCACACCAGCTGGCTTTCTTCACTTAAGTTTAAATAATGCCGGAAGTCGTTATCCAACAACGCATATTGCGCATACCTATCCCCAAATAAGGTACGGGGATTATCGTCTGTAGGGGTGTGGGCTCCTGCCAACGACTGTATGCCGCTCACCAGGTTGCCGGAAATATCCAGCGTCACCTTATCAAAGATGTTGCTGGTCCGGTCTTTATACATTTGGGTGGTGTAGGTTAGCTGGTAAATAGAGCCTACAATAAACTGACTTTCAAAACTACGTTGTAAAAAAGGGTTATCCTCCAGGAAGTCCGAGAAAACCTCTGTGCTATCCGTGAGCCGCACATACTGCAGGTTAATCGGGGTAGCATCAAAGGTCAATGTTTCTTTTGGCCGCCAGGAATAGCCATAAGAGGCGTTGTAGGAGTTCATGCGGTAGTAGCCGGAGCGGCTCAGGAAGTTAAACCCAAGGCCGATGCGGGTTTGCGGTACAAACTCGGTGCGGAGGTTGCGTAGGTTAAACGGTGATACAATCCGCGGAATGGCCAGGTTGGCCTGTACTCCTAACTCATAGGAGGTGAGGTTCGTGTTTTCCGGGACTTCCACGCCTTCAGGGGCCGTACCAGTGCCCGTGCCCCCCACTTGCGATTCAAAGCTGCCCGTGAATTCCACGGTAAGAACCTCAGACCCTTTAAAGGTATTCCGGTTCCGGAAAGACACCTTCAGGCCTGGTCCTGCAAAATTGTTTGACTTGGTTACCATCTGCGCCTCCGCCCGCAACGATTTTTTTAGGGATGGGGTGAGGTATACAAAGGCATCCAGTTTTCCGCTCCCGGTGGTGTCAGGCTCATAGTCGATGTTCACGTATTTGTATGCGGCAAGGCCGGAGAGACGCTTGATCGTAAGCAGATGGTCTTCGCGGGTATAAAGGCTGTCCTGCTCCAGAAATACGCCGTCCAACAGGTGTCGCGCCCGCACATAGTTCTCGTTGGGGATATAATGATATCCTTGAAAATCGATGGTGTCGTTGGTGGAGAGGCTGTCGCCGAGCGAGTAGTTGGCAAAGATGAAGATATCATCCAGTTCATAAGGTTGCAGCGCCCTGGACGCCGCCATTTGCTTAACGCGCATCAGCACATCGGCCTGGCGGTTGCCTACGGTGGTATCCACGCTAAAAATTAGCAGATCAGGGCTGAAGTAGTAGTAGCCTTTGTTCTTTAGGGTGCCGTCAATCCGAATGCGCTCGTCCGTCATTATACTCAGGTCATAGGGTTCGCCTGGCTTCAACAGCGACTCTGCCTTTGCCTGCTCTATGGCCTGGTGTACCGCCAGCGAGTCATTTAAAGTATACTTTATGTTGCGCAGGCGATACGGTTCCCCCACACGGGCTGTCCAGTTAATGGTGGCTTTCTTTTTCTTTACCTCGGTGGTGCTGCTTACGAAGTTGTTAAAATAGCCCCGGTTATGTAGCCGGTTGCTCATCACCTGACTTAAGCTGCCGGTATCAACCTGCGAGATGAGCACAGGGGGCTCCCCAAGCTTTGTCATGATCCAGTGGCTCAGCCCTTTCTCTTTCTCTGTGTAGAATGCGTTGTAAATAGCCAGCTTAGGACGCAGCCCAAGTATGGATGCGTTGGGTTCCGGACGTACGGTCGCGCTTAGTTCTGTCTCCAGGTCGGCACTGCGGTTGCTGCTATCGTTCTCACCTTCCACCTTTACCTCATAGCCTGTAAACAGGGCATCATCCTCGGGTACGGTTTTAGTTACGCTGCAGCCGGTAAGCAGCAGCAGCGCCAGCAGCAAGGGTAATGCGCAGGCGTGTTTCAGCCTGATCCGGGAGTGATTTTTCAACATAGTTTTATTTTGTACCTTCTTCTTCAAGTTCTGCTTCTACTTCTTTTTCCTCTTCCCTGATTTTCTGGGCGGCCTCCAGCCTGCGCTGTGCATCGCGGGCGCGGCGGCTTTCCAGGTCACGGAACAGGTCAGAGAAGTTGTTGTATTCGCGCACATAGATCAGCGATACGCCGGTGGCCCTTACGTCGCCGCCCTCAATAATGCCTTCATACTGGTTGCGCTGGAATCCACGCACCCGCAGGCGCCCATCTTCAGTAAGCGAATATTCCACGGAGATATCGCCGCCAAAGCCGCTCATGGTCTGGTTAGACTGGCTGCCACCCTCCAACCCGATATCGGTGCCGACACGCACGGTAAGCCTGTCGTTGAGGAACTGCTGGCGCATGGCCACGTTAAGATCGGTGCGACCTTCTGCCGAACCGGAGGAATAGTCCTGGTAAGAGTCCACACCCAACTCCAGGCCCAGGCCGCCGGCATAGCGGTTCGTCAGCTGGTTCAGTTGGTCCGTCATCACCTGTCCTAAACTGTTTCGTGCCGTTGACTCGAAGCCGCCGCCGGAGCTGGTAAGCGGGTCGGGGGCCATAAAGCGGTTGAGCACCAGCAACGAGAACACCTGCTTGTTCAGCTCCGCATCGTCCTGGCGCAGGTTGCCCAGGCTACTGGTCACAATTGGCGGCACGTTGCCACGCTCCTCCTCCGGCATCTGTATGTCAAAGCTTATTTCCGGTGTCAGAATATCGCCCCGCACAAACACATATACCTGGAAAGGGACCTGGTTTTTGAGAGCTGGGTCTTCGTAGGTAGCGGCCTGCGAGGCTACGAGTTCCTGTGGCGCCGTCTCTACAGTATAAATGGCTGTGATGTCCATGTTGGCCAGCAGCGGGTCCCCGGTCCAGTTAATATAGCTGCCTTCGGCAATGTCCAGCTCACGGGAGGCCAGGTCGTAGAAATCCATGCTATACTTGCCATCTGTTACTGTAAAGCGCCCGCTCATGTTAATCTCACCACTAGGGCGCATACCTATGAACAGCGGGTCAGCGGAGCCACGCACGGTAAGCTGATCGCCAGTGGTCGGGTCTATCACAATCGTGATCGGGGTGGCATCGGTCACGGTGATCTGGGCTTCTATATCGGCTCCCTCAAAACCTTTTATCTCGGCAGAGTCCGCCTGCTGTTCCCTTACAATCCGGGTCATTTCAGGATTCAGGTTAACAAACTCCACTATACCGTCCCGCTCGGCGGCACCCACCTCATCAGCAGGTATAATGGTGGTGAAGTCAGAGCCATCCAGCACACGGGCATCTACTTTGATTACCGGCAGCAGCATGTTGCCGGTAATGGAGGCATCTGCGGCCACGTACACAGTGCCGTAGAAAAGGCTGTTGTCCTGGGCAGTGGAGTTGAGCGCCAGGAAGCGCTTCGTTGCCACATCCATCCCAAACTCAAAATCAGTGTACGTCTCCGTAAGTATGTTTCCGGTAATGACCAGGTCGTTGCCTAAAGAATCTGTAATGGTGAAGTTAGGGAAGCTGATGCCCTGCTCGGTAAACTCCAGCCTTTCGTTCTCCAGCGTAAACACCGAGCCCAGCATGGTGAGGTTAAACTGCGCCTGGTTAAAATTAAGCTGACCCAGAATTTCTGGCTGCTCCAGTGTGCCGCTGATGCGCAGGTCGCCGGTTGCGTTGCCGTCCAGCTGATCTACCATGCCGGCCATAAAGCCCTCCAGCGAGGCTATGTTGAGGCGCGCGATGTTGGCGTTCATGTTGAGGAGGGTGGCATCCGGTTGCATTTCCATGAAACCGTTTACCGTTACCTGGTTGCTGTTGCCGGTCAGGCGGGCGTCTATGTTGTAGCGGTTTCCGGCTTCGCTGCTGGCATTCAGGGCCAGATCACCTACCGGTACGCCCTCGTACGCAAAGTCTGTCACGGTCAGGTCGGAGGTGAAGGCCATGTTATCTAAAAGGATGTTACGGACGGTGGCTGTGCCATTTATGGTACCAGCTATCAGGCTATCCTCGGGTGCCTGAAAAGTACGCATGATATAGGCTATGTCCACGTTTTCGAACTCAGCCTGCAGCGGCGCATTGGGCGCCACGGGGCCGGAGCTGTTCAGAAGTATAGACTGGTTGTTGTGCTGCAGCCGGATGTTGTTGGCATATAGTAAGTTGGTGTCGAACTGCAGGTAGTTGTCCTGCGGTACGTCCCAGTCATCCCCGTTAATTACCAGCTGGTCGGGGTTAAAGGAGAAGCGGTAGCCGGTGCCCAGGCTATTAAGTATGCCCCCAATTACCAGTCGCTCGCTCTGCTGGGCACTGTCGCCGGCAACAGCCAAACGCACGGCCAACTCATTGTCTCTTGCTGCCCCGTCCAGGCTGATGTTGTCCATGGTAAGCGAAGGCGAGATGAGTTTCTGCAGGTTCAGTTTATACGCCAGCTCGTTTCTATTGCCGTCTACTGCCAGGTCCAGGTTCTGCAAAGTATAATCGGTGTATACTATTTTGCTGATGCTGCCATCCAGCTCCAGTTGATGGTTGTCGCCGTTGTAAGTGGCTGTGATAGGAGTGGCTGGCTGCAGCTGGTACAGGCCAGGCACAAAGGAGGTGATCAGCCCGGTCTTCTTCAGGTCGATGGTGGCGGTAAAATCGTTGAGATTCAGGTTGGCAGGGTAGGGCGGGTCCGGCTGCAGGTCTAAATAGTTGGAGAAGTGTTTCTGCAGGGCGGTGGGCAGGGTTGCCAGGGAGTTGTTAAACTGCATGTCGGCGTCCACCACATCAGACTGCACCATGACCTCAGCCGTCTCGCCTCTTTGTTGTAGAGTCATCACCAGCGAGTCGATCGGGGTGGATTGCCCCTCCTGGATCACCAAAAGTTCCTGGCCCTCCAGCCGGCCGCTCAGGGTTGCTGCGTCAGCCCCTGTAAAGTTACCCTGCAACTGGCCTTTTATACTTAATGGCTCAGGGTATAGGTTCAGGGCCTGCAGGTCGGCTTTCTCTAGGTCCAGGTCAAAAGTATAGGCGGGCTGCGTGGTATCGCGGAGGTTAAACTTGCCTGACAGGTCAAAGGCCAGGTTCTTATCGTCGGCAGTGGCCTCTATGCTGTACAGGTTCCGGTTTATGTTCGCATCCAGGTTGATGTTGTTGTACCTGTAGTTATTGTAGTCGAAAAGCTTTACGTTGGCCTGCACATCGGCCCGCATGGTTTCGGGGGTTAGGCCGGTGCCTTTGGCCTTTGCCTCCAGCGCCACCCTGCCCAGCCCCAGGCTGTCTGCCATCAGCTGGCTCAGGTCAAAGCCGCCGCTGCGCACCGTAGCCGTGAAGCTCTCATTCGCACCCATGTCCACATCGGCTACCACATTGCCGAAAGAGGTACGGAGATCGGCGTTGGCATCGAAGGCGGTGAGGCTCCCTTTATAGTTACCCGTCAGGCTCATCTGTGGCGGTAACCTGAAGTCAGGGGGAATAGTACCTGCCGGCACCAGCGCCTGCACATCGGTGCGGGTGGTGGCGAAGCGATTTATGTCCAGGTCCAGGTATAAATTGTCGGGATCCATGGCGTTGCGCACCGTACCCTTTACATCAACCCTTGTATCTTTTAAGCCGGCCAGCTGCAGGGTTTGGATGCGCAGGTTCTCTATCTTGCCCTCGGCCTTGGCCGTTACCCTGATGTTGGAGTTTGCTATACTTCTAAAGGAAGGGTTCTGGGCCATGTCCGGCATAAAGTATAGCACATCCTGCATCCCGATGTAACTGTTGTTGATGTCTACGTTCAGGCCCACCTGCTCCGGGTTTTCTGCGATGGCCTCCAGTGAGGGGTAGGTCATGGCCAGGTCGTTTTGCAGGTGGCTGTTACCTGTCTTCAGGTCGAGGTTGGTGAGGCTGGCGTGGGTGGAGTCAATAAGGATTCCGGCCTCAAAGTTTTCCAGCACAAAGCCACTCTGCTCTTTCAGGGCGAGCTGGTTCAGGTCTACCTGGGTGCGGTTGAGGCTGTAGCTGATGTCCTGTGCGTCCATGACCACATCGGTGAACTTCAGGTGGTCGTAGTCCATGCCGCGGGGCTGCTTGGGCGCGTTAAAGTTATCGAATACCACATCCAGGTCAGTCACGTCCAGCTCGCCCAGCGTAAGTACCCAGTTTACGGGCTGCCCCTGTGCCTGCTCCACTGATCTGTTCAACTCCTCTGCAGTGCGCTCCGGGTTCACGGCCAGCGAGTCGGAGGGTTTATACTTTTCCTGCACGTAAGTCAGGTCTGTATTGTGCAGGGCAAAGCTTTTGAGAGCCACCTTCGCATTTTTCAGGTCAATGTTATCCGATACCACCTCCGATTCACCGAGTGCCAGTTCGATGCGCTGGTCGGCCGGGCGACTCAGGAAGCTCAGACGTATGTTCTCCAGCGCCAGCCGGTTCAGCCCGAAATCCATCTCCAGCGGCTCGTAGGCGGAGGTGTCGGGAGGGGGGAGCTTTGTTTGTTCGTAATCTACCCAGGTATCCGCCAGCCGTACTTCGTCCACCAGGTAACGCTGCTCCTCCAGGTTCAGCTCGTCCATGGTGGTGGTCAGTTCACCCACGCGGGTCCGGATGTAATTACCGCCGGCCTCATCCCGAAACACGACATACACATTGTCCAGGTTTATGGTGCCCAGGGTAATCTGCATGGCCGAAGCGGTGTCGGCAGGTTGGGCGGTGGCAGTGTCGGTGGCAAAAGCCTCTGCAATAAAATCGAAGTTGGTGGTGCTGTCTTCGCGGATGTGTAGCTTGAGGGTGGCGTTGTCGAGGTCCACTTTGCTGATGTTCACCTCACCTTTGATAAGCGAAAGTATGGCCATGTCCACGCCCAGCCGTTCGGAGTACCAAAGGGTATCCTGCTGCTGGTCTTCCACATACACATCCGTCAGTACCAATGCGTTGCGCCAGTCGGTGGTGAAGCCGCCGATATTCACCTCTGTTGCCAGGGTTTTCTGCAGGTAGTTCTCGCCTTGCCTGGCTAAATAGTTTTGCACCCCCTGAAACTGCAGGGCAATAATAATAAGTAGAAGCAGGCCCACTATTACGGCAAGTGGCCAAAGTATGACCTTTAGGATGATCTTAGTTATATGTTTGGCAGATGCGATATGTCTTGGGTTTAAGTTTGTGCTTTTGCTTTTACGGAAAATGATGTTTGGGGATAGGGTTTTTGGAATGTTTGGCACCTTTTTTATCAGACGGATGCCAATTTAGGGTTAGCCCCACAGGCTGTACGGCTACAATGGCGATAGTGATTTTTGAAGAAGGCAGCTTGTTGGGGGGCTATGGCGGGTACAAAAAAGCGCCCCGGCCAAAGATCTATACTTTAGCCGGGGCGCGCCCTGTACTTTATACTTGCTGCAGCTGGGAACAGGTGCAGCAGCTGAGTTTATACTTACACAGAGAGGATGTTTACCATCTGCAGGTAATGCGGGTTGATCAATTTGTCTTTTGTGATGGTCTCGATAAACGGCGTGTACACCAGGTCCCCGTTAATGATGCCGGCCATCTCGCACTTACGGCCTTGCAGCAGGCCCTCCACGCAGGCAATACCCAACTGGCTGGCCAGCATACGGTCTGCGGCGGTTGGCGCTCCACCGCGCTGCACGTGGCCAAGTATGGTTACGCGGGCGTCCATGTGTGGCAACTCCTGCTGTACTTTGTGCGCTACATCGTTGGCGTTTCCGGCCTCGTCGCCCTCGGCCACAATCACGATGAAAGATGTTTTGGAGCGGTTCCAGCCGGTGCGCAGCGTATCCACCACGTGCTCTATACTTGTCTCGGCCTCCGGTATCATCACGATCTCGGCACCGCCGCCAATGGCGCACGGTATGGCAATGTAGCCAGAGTCGCGGCCCATCACCTCTATAAAGAACACGCGGTCGTGGCTGTCTGCCGTATCGCGAATTTTATCGATGGCATCGAGGGCAGTGTTCACGGCCGTGTCGTAGCCGATAGTATAGTCCGTGCCGTACAGGTCGTTGTCTATAGTGCCGGGCGCGCCCACTGTCGGTATGCCGAACTCTTCAAAGAAGATGTTGGCACCGGTAAAAGTACCGTCCCCGCCGATGCAGACAAGCCCCTCGATGCCATGCTTCATCAGCTGCTCATAGGCCTGCTTGCGCCCCTCGGGGGTCATAAACTCCTTGCTGCGGGCAGAGCGGAGGATGGTGCCGCCCTTCTGTATGATGTTGCTTACCGAGTGAGAGTCCATTTTGTAGATCTCACCCTTGATCATGCCTTTATAGCCACGGTGGATACCGTATATCTCTACCCCATGATAAACGGCCGCTCGTACAATAGCTCTGATGCATGCGTTCATGCCTGGCGAGTCGCCGCCTGAAGTAAATACTCCTATCCTCTTCATGGTGTTGTTGTGTCTGTTAGTTGTGGTAATGTTACTCAAAATCCGAAAAACGAATGTTATCTAAACTTTAATTTATGCGAGACTGCAGCTCAAAACGTTATAGTTTTGCAGCACTTGTAAAAACTGACGATATTATGCGACTTTAAATAGAGAAAACCGTATGTTAAATCGGCACGCTGTACCCTGGCCTTAAAGGCAAGGGTGGCAGGCTTAAAGACTACTGGTTTATCCCTAAAGTTTTGGTGCAGGAATTGAGTCAGCACAAATTGGAACCCAAGTAAACTAATTTAACCTACAGAGGCAACGTATGTTCGGTTTTTTTGAGAGTGAAGAGACAAAAAGATTAAAAAGCCATATCTCTAATCTTGGGGCACTGGCAAAGGTGGACGGCCACTTGGATCCTACCGAGATGAAATTTATCATCGCGATCGGGGAAAAGCACGGCATGAAACCGGATGAGGTGCGCGAGTTGCTGTCGGATGTTAAGGTAAAGGCGCCACAATTGCCCACCAACGACTCCGAGCGCTTCGACCAGATCTATGACCTGGTGGAGATGATGCTGGCCGACGGCATTGTGGACGAGAGCGAAATGGATTTCTGCATTAACATGGCCTCAAAGCTTGGCTTTAAGAAAACTATTGTGGGGGTGCTGGTGCGCAAGATCACGATGGGGGTGAAGGACGGACTGACGCGCGACAGTATAAAACGTGAGGCGCAGGCTTTCTTAAATTACTGATAAAATCATATTTATACTTTATTCTATAGGCAGTAAAGACCTGCCCCGGGCACGTATATACCAGAAGGTACACGCTAAAATTGCTCTTAGCCCAATGAGGCAAAACGAAAACTCTTTCCTGTTCCTGATATTATCGCTTTACGGTGGCCTGCTGATGGCGGTGGCTGCCTATTTCCTGTCTGCTGAGTACCAGCCGCTGGTGTTCCTGCTCCGCTTCAGCACTTTCTGGTTCTGTAGCTTTTTGCTGGCCGTACTTTTGGTGCTCTATTACACCCGCAGGCGTATTTATACTTTGTCGCGGGTGGATAGAAGCCGGGTGCTGCGCTTAAGTACCTACGCCGTAAGTGCCGGGGTTGTCATAGCGCTGGCCGTGGCCTCCATACTTTTCCTTAACAGGTTTATGTAGTTGGTAACACAGGGTTTAGCCCTCTGGGTGCCTCTTCCGGCAAATTCCTTTTGTTTAGTAAAGTATAATTTTATTCTTCCTCCTCTATTGCATAGCTACGGAAACTGCCGTCCTGGTAAACGTACACGCTCCTTTCGTTTCCTACGGCAACGGCAACAGCATCGTGTGGCAGCTCTACCTCAGCCATGGTGCTTGTATCCTGCACCTGCTCTCCCTGGGCTATCCGGTACAGGTAGTATAGGCTGGTGAGTTTGCCCCGCTCGTTAAACAGAATATCCCGCTTCAGCTCCACCAACGTGTATTTCTCTTCCTGCTGCTGCAGGGCGGCCACTATCACCAGTTCTTTGCCTTGCTGCAATTGCAGAGCCACATCCTGGCGGTTGTCGCCATCAAAATCACCCCGGGCTATGGCAGGGCTGCCGGGGTGCTCCTCTGCCAGCTGCTCAGCGTTTCCCGCAAGCGTAGGGCGCTCCCAGCCCGGATACTTCTCTGCGAGTAATTGCATAACCGGAGGAGGTAGGGGCAGCGTCGGGGAGATTTCGTTCTCATCGGTTTTCACCGCGTCTTTCTCCACGTTGGCAATCGAGTCCAGCGCTTTGGCCGGAGGGGCTACCTGCACATGCTCGTCCTGTACTTCTTCGTTTTCAGGGGAACAGGCCAATAGGCAGAGCGGCAGTAAGTATATTGGTAAGTGCTTCATTTTATGGTTGTTTTGTATTTCTACTGTACTGCCTTTACAGGCATGCTGTTACAGCGGCCAGATGATCGGGGTCATGATAAGTATGGCGATGATGAGCAGCAGTGTAAGCGGTGAGCCTACCTTGATGAAATCCCAGAAGCGGTATTTGCCAGGGCTGTAGACTAGTATACAGGCTGGCTCAAACGGTGTTACCAGCGATACAGAGGCCGACAGCATAATGGCAATGGCAAAGGCCCGCGGGTCAGACCCCAGCGACTCGGCCGTACGCAGAGCCACCGGCACAATGACCAAAGCCGCCGCCGCGTTAGACATGGGCTGGGTAAGTATAACCGTGAGCACTACAAAGCCAGCCAGTACGGCCAGCTTGCCCATGGGCCCCAACACGTCAACGATCCCCTCTGCTAGAAAATCAGCGGCCCCGGAATTTTCCATGGCTGTACCAAAGGCCGTCATGCCTCCAATAAGTATAAGCAGCTTAAAATCGATAGAGGCGTAGGCCCTTTCGGAGCTGATGCACCGGAAAAGGATAGTGCACAGGGCAGCCAGCAAAAAGGCGATGGAGAGTGGCAGTACATCAAGTGTCCCTAAAAGTATGGCGATCACGAAGCAGGAGATAGCAATAATGCCCTTCCGCTTTTTAAAGAGCAGCGGCTCAAACTCTCCCAGCAGCGCCAGGTTGTTGGAGTTCCGTAGCTGCACGAGCCGCTCCGGGGAGCCCTGCACCAACAGCAGGTCCCCGAGCTGCAGCTGTATACTGCCGATTTTGGTGCGTAGCGTTTCGCCGTAGCGGGAAATGGCTATCACCACCAGCCCGTATCGCTGCAGAAAGTTAATCTCCTTAACCGTCCGGCCGATCAGGTCGGACTGGCGCACCACCAGCAGCTCCGCCAGCCGTATGTTGTCCGTTTCCAGGTCTTTCTCCAGGATCACATCGGCCATAATGTCAATGCCCTTTGTCTCCTTTACCTTTATCAGGTTGTCCAGGTCTCCTTCTACCAGCAGCACATCGTTTTCCCGGATTCGGGTACGGAAGTCAGGCAGGAAGTTGTCTTTCCCCCGGATTATGTTGAGTATTCGAAAGCTGAGCGTGGTGAGGTCAGAAGCAAAGACAAGCTGCCCCACCAACGGCGAATCTGGGCGCACCACGATCTCTGTGAGATATTTCTGCAATTTGTACTCCTCGGCCAGCTGCTGGTCTTCGTGGCTGGGCAACATGCGCTGGCCAGCGGTGAGCATGTAAATTAATCCGATCACAAAAATGACGAAGCCAATGCCTGAAATCTCAAAGATGCCGATGGGAGGGAGGCCCGTTTTTGCGATGTAGCCGCTCACGGCCACGTTGGTAGAGGTGCCGATGAGCGTGCAGGTGCCACCAAGTATGGCTGCAAAAGCGAGCGGCATCAGGAGTTTGGAGGGGCTGGTGTTAATGCGTTTGGAGAGGCCCACCAAAGGTGTTACGAACATGGCCGTAACCGTAGTGTTATTCATAAAAGCTGATACAAAACCGGTTACCACCATAACAGTGAGGAGCATCAGGCTGGTGCTTTGGTGGGCCAGGCGCACCATCCGAACCACGGCAAAATCAAGTATACCTGTCTCCTGCAGGGCGGCGCTAAGTATAAATATGGCGGCAATGATGATGATGAAGTCGCTGCTGAAGCCCTTAAAAGCCTCCTCGGCTGTGATAATGCGGCTGCTTGCTAGTATGATAAGCATAAGCAGCGTCACGATCTCGATCGAGAGCTTCTCTGTGGCAAACAGCACCACAGCAATCACCAGCAGTGTCAGCACAAGGGCTATTTCCATAAGGTTCCGGTTGATGTGCTTATACCTCAGGAGTAAAGTATAGCCCCGGTTTTTACGTGCAATCACCGCTGCGGTTGCTGCTGTAGTGTTGGGTTTGTAAAGGGGGATGGGCTGTACTTAAGCTCCCGCTATACTTCCTGATTGCTGTTCGGGTTTATACTTTGGCTATACTTTGGCTATACTTTGGCTATACTTTTATACTTGTTCATTTACACTTTCATAGCTGCTGCTTCCCGCAACCGGACCAAGTTATCCTTACTAGCTGCTGTTGATCCTCACTCTTACGAGCAGCTTGTTTTATCCCTTCCTGGCGCAAGTATTTATACTTGTGTCCTTTTATGGTGTTGAGTTTGTAACTCAACTGGCTTGCAAAGCCATACTTAGCACTTTAGCTATACTTTATCCCGCTGTTCCGGACATCCCTGTCCGGAACCTTTCTGCCGCGGATTTCCTAATCCGCATACTTATACTTCCCTAGCTGCTGCTTCCTGTAGCTTGACTCAAGCTATCCTATTTTGCTACTGTTCATCCTCAGTCTTACAAGCGACTCGTTGCACTTCCGGCCTTGGCTCCCTCCAGCCCGGGAGGGCTCGTCTTCCCGCATCGCGCTGGGAGCTTTTCCTGCCCTCGTGCCTCGGGCTGCCTTCGCTCCCGCTCGGCACCGGAAAAACTCCAAAGGCGCTCAACGGAAAGACTGGGATCAGTTCGATAGCCTAAGCTGATGCAACATGAATCGGACTCCCTCTCCTGTTTTGGGGGTAGGGGCCCTCGAGAAAAGGAGAGGGCTGTGGAGAGGTATGATTCCCCTCCTCGGAGGGGCAGGTTTATACTTGAAGAGACGCAATGTATTGCGTCTCTTCAAGTATAAACCCACTTAAATCTCTCACATCAGGACTTATCTCCGGTTGCTTCGTCTATAGAGCGCAGTATAACGGCACAGGCCTCTCTGATCTCATTCTCTGTGATAACCAGGGGCGGTGCGATGCGCATGGAGTTGTCGCAGAACAGGAACCAGTCTGTGAGTACGCCGTTGAGGATGGCGCGGTCAATCACGGCTTTCAGTACCTCAAAACTTTCGAATTCGGCTGCCATCATCAGGCCGCAATTCCGAACTTCCTTGATGCGCGGGTGCACGAGCAGCTCCCTGAAAAGCGCGGCTTTACGGGCGACTGCCTCCAGCAAATTCTCGTCCTGTATCGTCTGCAGGGTGGCCAGCGAGGCGGCGCAGCTTACCGGGTGACCGCCAAACGTGGTGCAGTGCCCAAGGATTGGGTCTGTTTTAAAAGCCGCCATGATCTCCTGCGGAGCAATAAAAGCCCCGATCGGCATACCGCCGCCCATGCCCTTGGCGCAAAGCAGGATATCAGGCTCAATGCCAAATTGCTCAAAAGCCCAGAAGGTGCCGGTGCGGCCAAACCCGCATTGTATCTCATCCAGTATCAGCAGGGCACCGACTTCGGTACAGCGGTCTCGCAGGT
Organism: Pontibacter anaerobius; assembly: GCF_026241195.1. Classification (GTDB taxonomy): domain Bacteria; phylum Bacteroidota; class Bacteroidia; order Cytophagales; family Hymenobacteraceae; genus Pontibacter; species Pontibacter anaerobius. Next base: position 103,063 of record NZ_JAPFQO010000004.1, on the reverse strand, counting down.
GCTTCAGATAATCGTTCTCCGGCACACGAACGCCGGCCTCGCCCTGCACCGTCTCTATAATTACCGCTGCGGTGCGGTTGGTGATGTCCTGCAGGTCGGGGAGGTGGTTGTATTGGATGTGGCGTACATCGGGGAGCAGCGGGCGGAAGGCGTTTTTAAAGCCCTCGCTGCCGTTAACAGACAATGCGCCCTGCGTGGAGCCGTGGTAAGCGTTGCGGCAGGAGACGAACTCGGTGCGGCCTGTGTAGCGTTTAGCCAGCTTCATGGCGCCCTCCACAGCCTCGGTTCCGGAATTCAGCAAGTATACGTTGTTCAGGCGATCGGGCAGAGTGCTGGTAATGGCCTGTGCCAGTTGCGCCTGCGGGGCCTGCACAAACTCGCCGTACACCATCAGGTGCATGTACTTGTCCAACTGCTCGTGTATGGCCTTGAGCACGCGCGGGTGCCGGTGGCCTACATTGCTCACACCTATGCCCGAGATCAGGTCCAGGTAGCGGTCGCCGTTGGCACCATACATGTATACTCCCTCTGCCTTCTCCACCTCAATCATCAGCGGGAAGTCTGATGTCTGCGCCACATGCTGCAGAAACAATTGCCTCATCGAAATCATGGTGCAAAGGTACGGAAATAAGTATGAAAGAGGGAATAGGGCAGGGGCTAGCGTACCATGGAACTCATGCCACCATCCACGATCATGGTGTGCCCGGTTACAAAGCCGGCGGCATCGGAGCAGAGCCACAGGATGGCGGACGCAGCCTCGGCAGGCTCCCCCAGCCGCTTTTGGGGGATGAAGGAGAGGTAAGCCTCTTTTATCTGCTGCTGCTTTTCAAAGTCTTTGCCGGCCTGCACCTCAAAGGCGTGCCGGAGCATGGGCGTATCGTGCGCGCCGGGCGCTACCACGTTGATGCGAATACCGGCGGTGGCCAGTTCCTGGGCTGCAGATTTGGAGAGGGCTATCACGCCGGCCTTGGCGGCGGCATACAGCGAACCCATCGGTGCCCCGCCCAGCCCGTTCACGCTCGAAACATTCACGATGGCACCGGCCGGAGTAGTTTTGTCCAGCATCATCCTGATCTCCTGCTGCATACAGAGCCAGACGCCCTTCAAGTTGGCGGCCATGGCCATGTCAAACTCGCTGATCTCGAACCCATGCAGCGGCGCACCGATGCCCTGCGTGTCGGCGGCGTTGTTCACGGCATAATCCAGGGTGCCGTATACTTTGCGGATCTCGCTGAACAGGTCCAGTACACTTTCGGGCTGGCTGTTGTCTGTTTGGATATAATGGGCGGCATGGGCGGTAGGTGAGATGGCTCTGAGGGCGTGCTCTGCCTTCGCGGCGTCTCTGCCCGTAAGTATAACCTTCGCTCCGGCCTGGGCAAACTGTTGGGCCGTGGCCAGGCCAATACCCGAGGTGCCGCCAGTTACCAGCACCACCTTATCCTGAAAATCATACTTTACCTGCTCCATAACTGCTGTTCTTTAGTTATCACTGTCATTCTGTTAACAACCTTAGGCTAAAAAGCTAGTCCTTACCCCGGAAGGTTAAACTTTCGCTGCAGGCCCACAGGATCCTTTCAGGATGACAAAAAGGAGAGAATGAAACGATACTACCCTTCTGTTAGGTAAGTATACTTTTGTTGCCCTGGCTCACACAGTAATTCATGGGTTGCATCCTGCCATACTAGCCCGTGCTGTTGAAAAGTTTACGTAAAAGCCTTACCGGAAGACACTCTTTTCTTTCCTCGCCATAAAGTATAACACTTGCTTCTTAGCAAAACCGAATAGTAATACTTGGGGTGGTGGAAGAAAATTAAAAGTATAAGGAGTCAGTCAGGTTATACTTTGGCTCATGAAGGAAAAGCTTTACGAGTACATTTTAATCATTCTGCCAAAAATACCCGTACAATAAAATCAGCATGGAGAATACAGATCGATGTATCACTTAATAGAAAGGAGAAAAACATGCCACAAGGAGATAAGTCGGCTTACACAGATAAGCAGAAACGTAAAGCAGAACATATTGAGGAAGGATACGAGAAACGCGGCGTTAGCCACAAAGAAGCCGAGAAACGTGCCTGGGCCACTGTTAACAAGCAGGACGGCGGCGGCAAGAAAAGCGGATCCGGCAGAAAGAGTCATTCCGATTAATAATTTAGCGTAAACAGAAAAAGGGGCCAGGTATAAATCCTGGCCCCTTTTTCTGTTTACGGGTAATTGTTTGTGTGCTCGGTCGGGTCATCGTAGTCAGGGTCTATGGCAGGAGGGGTATCGCGAAGCACCCTGTTGTGGGAGTATGGCCGCTGTGCCAGACGATGGCGCGATTGTTTGCTGTACCCATACTTCTTGTTTTGGCTGCGCTTGCTCCACGCCGACCAGGCTAGCCCTGCAAGCGCTACTGCGCCAGCCACGGCCAATATCTTCGGCACCGGGTTACCTACAGGCGGGGGTACCGATACTACACCATACTCATCCACAACGGCCGGCTCATGCACATAGCGGCCGTGTTTGGGTACAGCCACAAGCCAGAAGTTATGCACTAGGTGGTCTAACTGCTCGCGCAGCTCTGCGCCTCGCATCGGCATACCGTGGCCGGCTGCGGCTATCTCCGGTTTCAGGTTATTCAGCTCTTCTACGGAGTGGTGGGCAGAGCCCCAGTCTGGAGTATAGTAGGCCGGCGGGCCATGCACCTCTTTTTTCTCCGTCATCACGGCCAGGGCTGATTCTCCGTTGCGGGTCACAAAGGCATCCCCTACAATCAACACCCGGTCCTCTTCCCTGAAGAGGGAAATGTGTCCTGGGCTATGCCCCGGCGTGTGTATCCAGCGCCACCCTTCCAAAACCGGCACGCTGCCATCTGTGGGTAGCAGTTCTATGCGGTTCCTGATGTTGATCGGCTTCTTAGGGTAAGAAAAAGACATGTAAGCCATGGCGCCGCCCCCCACACTCGGGTCTGGTGGCGGGTAGTTCGATTGGCCTGTCAGGTACGGCAACTCCATTGGGTGGGCATATACGGGCACATCCCATTCCTCTGCCAGCTCTTTTACAGCGCCGATGTGGTCAAAGTGGCCGTGGGTAAGAATTATGGCACCCGGCCTGGCATCCTGGCCAAAAATTTCGGCGGCGGCCTGTTTTATCTTGCCTGCCGAACCGGGCACTCCCGTGTCTATCAGCACCCAGGAGCCATCGGGGTTTGCTACAAAGTATAGGTTTACAAAAACTGTTTTGAGGCCCCACACCCGTGGGGCAGCGGTAAAGGTGTGTTGATTGCCGGTTATGTTCCGCGCTGATGTTGCCTCCATAAGCTTGTTATTATGTAAAAATGAACCTGAACTTGTACTTACGGAACATCTGCCTCTTAAGCTGCCAAAAGTGGCAAGACCAGTTGTTTTTATACTTAAATTGTAAGCCTGGCAGGGTTTATACTTGAGGAGGCATACTTTTTGTACTCGATGTGGTAGGCTGCCGGTAAAAGCAGTTGCAGAGTTTCCTGTTTTGCAGGAATTATTTATATTGGAGCAAAGTTTACTTAATATGGTTAATTTATTCGTACCCCCAAGCTATATGGCCGTTTACGCGAAGTGCGTAGATGCGACCATGCCAGCCTTCGAGCCTGAAGAGTGGATTGAGGAAGGAAAGGTGTACCCGGTAAAGCACTTCACGGAGCCCCTGAACCAGGGCGAGGGATTTGCTGTAACGATCATGGATGAGGATGGGATCGAGATCCATCCGTCGCCGTCGCACTGGAGTTTCGCTTCCACCCGCTTCGAACTGTATACCCTTCACCTGAACTAGACCAAAATCTGGAAATTTACGTTAAACTATAAAGGCTGCCTCGGGCAGCCTTTTTTATAACCTAATTGTTGGATAGTGTAGCGTAGATTTTTACCCATCATGAGTGCCGAAGAATTTAATGAGTTGCCGCCACACTTGCAGGCAACACTGGCCATAGACCAGGGCCATTACCTGCATCACCGCATTAAAGGGTGGTGTAAAATTGACCTTTACTGGCTTCACGATTTTTATGTGGAACTCTGGTTTCTGTATGACCTGAAGAGCATTGGCCTCGTGCGCGCTCTCACCAGCAACCGCCAACTGGAGCCTTACCTCGAAACCATCAAACTTAAACTGAAGACCCAGAAGAAAGATAACTAAGCTGTAAAGGCTGGCTTTAACGTGTACTTTTCATAGCGGCTGCCACAGGCCGGGCAGCGTGCGCCTGCCTCAGCAAGTATAAATGCCGTCGGCGCAAGTTGAGGCTCATTCCTTATTTCCCCTGCAAGTATTATCCTGGGCTTTCTGCACTTCCTCAAATCCTTACACACAAATATCACTGCCACCACATCTCCAAAATGCCTATCTTTGGGTATGAGCAGAAACTTACTTTTGATAAGCACCTCTACCACGCACGGCACCGGTTACCTGGAGCATGCGGAGCAGCAGGTAAAGACCCTGCTGGAGGGTAAAAAAAGCATTTTGTTTATACCCTATGCCCGTCCGGGCGGTACGTCGCACAAGGATTACACGGCCAAGGCGCGTGAGGCTTTTGAGAAGTGGGGCATCAGTGTGAGCGGTGTGCACGAGTATGACGACCCGGTAAAGGCCGTGAAAGAGGCGGAGGCTGTCTTTATTGGCGGCGGAAACACGTTTGTGCTGCTGCGCCAGCTGTACCAGAACAAGCTGGTAGAGCCGCTGCGGGAACGTGTGCAGAAGGGCATGCCCTACATGGGCACGAGCGCCGGCACCAATGTGGCGGGCAGAACCATTGGCACCACCAACGATATGCCGATCGTGCATGTCAAGACCTTCGATGCGCTGCAACTGGTGCCGTTCAACATCAACCCGCACTTCCAGGACCCGGACCCGAACTCCACGCATATGGGCGAAACGCGCGACACCCGCATCGCGGAGTTCCACAACCATAACCGGCAGCCGGTGATCGGGTTGCGGGAGGGCAGCATGCTGCGTGTGCAGGGCGATAGGATGACGTTGATGGGGCCTCATTCGGCACGTGTTTTCCTTCAGTCTGAAAAGCCAATGGAATTCAAACCGTCTGATGACCTGAACTTCCTGCTTGAAGTATATGAGGCTTAGTCCCCATTTTAGAAATTATAAATTAGCAGAAATTGAAAAAGGCACTCCTTCATGGTAGTGCCCTTTTCACTCTCAACTTTAGCCAAATTTACTCTTAGTTGCTAGCCCTCTTGTCGAGGCGCTTTAACAGCATTTTTGTGAAGTCCCGCTCACCGCGGTATAGTTTAATGAGCTGCTTGTAAGATATGATCTTCAGGTACTTATCCGCATACTCTTTCTCCAGTTCCAGCTCTTTCTCCTTGGTTACGAACATGTTGTCGATCCGGGTTTTGGCCTCCTGGTCGCTGAGCTCCTCCACATCCTGGCGGTAGCCGCTGCGGTAGCCTTTGATCAGGGTGCGGCGCTTGGCCTCATACTCGTTGTAGAGCGGCCAGAACTTCTGCGATTGCTCGGCGCTAAGGCCCATCTTGTCGGTTAGGAACGCTGTTTTGGCAGCCTCCACGTTCTCTCTGCGCTCATGGGTGCGGCTGTCCTGGGCCATGGCGGCGGTGCTGCCAAAAACCAGGGCACAGCATAAAAATAAAAACAAGGTATAATGCTTCATGGGTGAATTAGTAATCAATGTCGTGTAGGTTATAGTATTCCAACTCCTCTTCGGCAGCGGTGGCACTAACATTTAGCACTTCGGCCGGCAGCTCCTGCTCGCGCAGCGTGTTCAGCTCGGCGAAGTCGGTTGTCTCCAGTGTGGCGTAGGTGCTCAGGTAGTCCACTATGGCTGTGTCAGACACTGCGGCCAGGTTCACGATCTGCTCTTCGGGCTGCGTTGGCATGCTATAAAAGTACACGCCCACAAACAGCAGCATTAGTAGCAGCGGGGCCACGGCCAGGCGCAGTGGGCGCCATAGGTTAGGCAGCCAGGCCTGTTCCTGCCCGCGGGAGGCAGTTCGCTCCATCACGCGCATGGGCAGGCGGTCAAAGTAGCCGTCCGGCACCTGGTAAGGGTTGCGTTTTGGTATGTCGCTGAGCTTAAATTCTTTCTTCATTCTTGAATGACTCTATCTATTAGAGTAAGCTTATACTTTATAGTTTAATCCTCCTTCAGAAATTCTTCGATTTTTTTTACGGCGATGTGGTAAGATGCCTTCAAAGCCCCTACGGATGTACCCAGTATGTCGGACATCTCCTCATACTTCATCTCGTCAAAATACTTCATGTTAAACACCAGCCGCTGCTTGTCGGGCAGGCGTAGGATAGCCTTCTGCAGCTTCTGCTGCACCTCATCGCCAGCCAGTTCCGGGCTCGACTCCACCTTTTCCATCAACTCTGCGGTAACATCGTTCAGGGGCAGGAAAAATTTTCTTTTTTTGCTTGAAAGGAAGGAGAGGCACTCGTTGGTGGCAATACGGTAAACCCAGGTATAGAGCTGGGAATCCTGGCGGAAATTGTCCAGGTTTTTCCATACTTTCAGAAACACGTCCTGGGTCAGGTCGTCGGCATCGTCATGGTCTATCACCATCTTGCGGATGTGCCAGTAGATCTTCTCCTGGTACTTGCGCACAAGTTGGTTAAAAGCCATGTTGCGGCTCTCGGGCTGGGCGAATTTCTCAAGTAGCTCTTTGTCTTCCAAGGTATGACGGCTGCAGGGGAGATGTTGGGAGTAGCAGTACTTGCTATTTTTCTCCTTCATTGCAAATATAATGGCTTTGCCTAAAGGTTTGGCAGTTAGTTCTAATCTTTAGCCCAGAGTTGAGAGTTCTGATTTCTCTTGCACCTCCGAGGCGGGGGCTTTCTGCTGATGATTGTCATCAACTAAAGCAGGGGAGGGAGTTTTCGGGAGATGATTAACCCACCCCCGCCCCCGCCGGGGAGGGGAATTTCACCTCTCCCCAGCCCTCTCCTTTTCTCGAGGGCCCCTACCCCCAAAACAGGAGAGGGAGTCCGGTTCAAGTAGTATAGTGATGGCTATCGAATCTGATCCCAGTCTTTCCGTTGAGCGCCTTGTGAGATCCGGTGCCGCGCGAGCGGCAGCGCCCTGGCGCAGGAGGGAACACCGCGCGATGCGGGAAGACGAGCCCTCCCGGGCTGGAGGGAGCCAAGGCCAGAGGTGAAACGGTAGGTTTGTAAGACTGAGGATGAGCAGTAACTAGTAAGTATAGTTTGTGTAAAGCAGCAGCTAGGGAAGTATAAGTATGCGGATTGGGAAATCCGCGGCAGAAAGGTTCCGGACAAGGATGTCCGGAACAGCGGGTAGCTTAGCTCAAGTTAAAGGAAGCAGCGGTCAAAGTATAAATCGACAGGTATAAATCATCGTCAAAGTATAAAATAGGGCTACAGTTGCATTGCAAACTCAACACCATAAAAGACACAAGTATAAATACTTGCGCAAGAAAAGGTTTATACTTTAGCTTGAAATAGCAGATCTCCCTTGGGTAAACAGCAAGTAAATAAAAAAAGAGGGAGATGCCGCGGCACCTCCCTCCAATTATCTACGGTATAAAACCTATTTCTTTCTGCTGATGACGCGCTCCACGGCGGCCACAATGTCATTCTCGGTCAGGCCATACTTTTCCATCAGCTCTTCTGGCGTGCCAGACTCCCCGAAGGTGTCGTTTACGGCCACATACTCCTGCGGGGCAGGTTGGGTGGTGGCCAGTGCCTGTGCAATGCTGTCGCCGAGGCCACCGAGGCGGTTGTGCTCCTCTGCCGATACCACGCAGCCCGTCTTGGCTACAGACTTCAGTACAGCCTCCGTATCCAGTGGCTTGATCGTATGGATGTTGATGATCTCAGCCGAAATGCCTTTGTCTGCCAGTAGCTTACCGGCAAGTATGGCTTTCCAAACCAGATGGCCGGTGGCGAATATACTTACATCCGTTCCCTCGTTCAGCATCACCGCTTTACCGATCTCAAACTTCTGGTCGGCAGGGGTGAAGATAGGCACTACGGGACGGCCGAAGCGCAGGTAAACCGGACCCTCGTGCTCGGCGATGGCCAGTGTGGCGGCTTTGGTCTGGTTATAATCACACGGGTTGATCACGGTCATGCCGGGCAGCATTTTCATCATGCCGATGTCTTCCAGGATCTGGTGCGTGGCACCGTCCTCGCCCAGGGTAAGGCCTGCGTGCGAGGCACAGATCTTCACGTTTTTGCCGGAGTAGGCCACCGACTGGCGGATCTGGTCGTACACGCGGCCGGTAGAGAAATTGGCGAAGGTACCGGTAAACGGAATCTTGCCTCCTATGGTCATACCTGCGGCCAGGCCGATCATGTTGGCCTCGGCTATACCTACCTGGAAGAAACGCTCCGGAAACTCTTTCTGGAAGGCACCCATTTTAAGGGATCCGATAAGGTCGGCGCAAAGGCCTACCACGTTCGGGTTTTTGCGGCCCAGCTCCAGCAGACCGTCGCCAAAGCCGGAGCGCGTGTCTTTTTTCTCTGTATAAGTATACTCTTTCATCTGTGTGTTTTTTCTAAAGCTTATGGAGGGCCGCTCTCTCAGTTTATACTTCAGGAAGGCCTCTTTATCTGTTAAAAATCTTTACGGTTGTTGTTGCGCCCGACCGGATGGTAAAGTCCTGCACAAAAGTGAACTTACTTGATTGCGAGGACTTCATTCTGTACACCAGTTTATACTTGCCAGGCTGCAGCGCCATGGTTAGTTTGCTGTTATCTTCCGGCAGGTTGCATAACCAGCGCTGGGCACCGCTCTCGTGCAGCTCATACACGCTGCCGTAGCCCTGAACCTGCGATGGTATGGCCAATTGCCCGGGTGGCGGGATGGTGATGGTATTGGTCTCTCCTTGCTTTACTTCCACGTTGCGCATGATGATGCGCGGCATTGTCAGGATTTCCAAATCATACTTGCCAGCCAGATACTTGTGTTTGTAACCGAAGGTTTGCACGTTAAGCGTTTTGTCAGAGCCTGCGGGGCGCACAATGGTGTTCAGGATGCGGTACGGCGATGGGCCATCTTGGCGCAGGTAGAGCTCCCCCTGCGGTGCTTTAACCTTTATCACGTTGTGCTTGCCGGGCTTAATCTTGAGGTTGCGTTCCAGCACCGGTGGTGTGGTGTTCACCAGCAGGTGGTAAGGCAGGAGTGCATCCACATCCAGCACGTCGGTTTTGCCCTTGTCGTCCAGGAAGTGCACGTAATCATACTCCGCCTCACCGGTCAGTGTGTTCACAAAGGTCATGTTCACGCCTGTTTCGCGAGGGCGGCCCTCCTCATCCAGCAGCTCCACGCTCACGGTTGTTTTGCTCAGCGTTTGCGTCACGATCTCGGTCAGCACCGTTTCGAAGGTTTTGATATCGGCGGCGTTGAAGTACTGGCCGATGCAGTTGAGCTGCTGCTCCTGCTCCGGCTCAATGCCGATACCGATCACGAAGGGGCGCAGGAAAATACGCTTCTTCTGCAGTGCCTCCGAGGTGGCGCACGGGTCACCGCCGCAAGACTCCAATCCATCCGTAATAAGTATGACCACGTTGCGGGAGCGGTCTTCCGGAAAATCGCCTGCGGCCTGCTGCAGCGAGTAGGTGATCGGGGTATTGCCCCGGGGCACGATCGCCTTCAGCTCTTTTTTAATGGCCTCGGCATTGTTCTCGCCAAAAGGTACCTCCAGTTTGGTGTCTTTGCAGTCGTTTCGCTCGCGCCCGTACTGGTGGCCATACGCCCGTAGCGCCACCTCCACGTTTTCGTAGCGGTCCAGCGAGTCCACCAGGTGGCTCAGCAGGTTTTTGGCTACGGCCATGCGGTCGCTGTTCTCCCACTTGGCCATCATACTTCCGGAGGCATCCAGCAGAAAAAGGATGCGTGTTTTAGGCTGTGGTTTTTTCTCCTGGGCAAAAGCAGCCCCTGTTGCCGAGAACATCAGCAATAAAAGGAGGGCGGCTATACTTTTGCTCCAGCTTACCATGCGCTAAAACCAGAAGGGGTGTATGGGGTCAGGCTATGCAAGTAAAAATTAATAGTCGGATGCTGATTCCACGGCAAGCTGCTGCAGGGCTATCTCCAGCTGCTCATCGTTTGGTGCCACGCCGTGCCACTTGTGCGAGCCCATCATAAAGTCTACCCCGTAGCCCATCTCTGTGTCCATTAGGATTATGACCGGCTTGCCGTTTCCTGTGGCCGCCTTAGCATGTTCCAGGGCGGGTAGCAGCAGCTCGAAGTTGTTGCCGTCGGCCTCCAGCACATGCCAGCCAAAAGCTCTGAACTTGGCAGCAAGGTCACCCAGGCTCATTACCTCCTCGGTAGAACCGTCTATCTGCTGGCCGTTTCTGTCCACTGTGGCGATGATGTTGTCTACCTTATGATGTGCGGCATACATGGCGGCTTCCCAGATCTGGCCTTCCTCCAACTCGCCGTCGCCCATCAGCACATACACCAGGCTTTTGTCTTTATTCAGTTTCTTAGTCTGCGCCGCCCCGAGAGCTGCTGACAAACCCTGGCCCAGTGAGCCGGAGGAAATGCGAACGCCCGGAAGCCCCTCATGGGTAGTAGGGTGGCCCTGTAACCGTGAGTTAAGCTTACGGAAGGTGGCAAGCTCTTTTATGTCGAAGAAGCCGGCGCGCGCCAGTGTGCTGTACCAAACCGGGGAAATGTGCCCGTTTGAGAGGAAGAAAAGGTCTTCGCCCTGTCCGTCCATCGTAAAGTCGGTGCTGTAGTTCATCATCCGGAAATACAGCGACACGAAGTAGTCTGTGCAGCCAAGGGAACCACCTGGGTGGCCTGAGTTTACGGCGTGCACCATGCGCACTATGTCGCGGCGAACCTGCGCGGCGGTCTGCTTCAGCTCTTCGATGCTTAGGTTATGTGGATTCACGTTAGTTTATTGTTTTGGTTAAACGGTATAATTGCTTTGTTGCCGGGTTTCTAATTGTCTGGTTTATACTTCAAAGTATAAATCCAGCGGCGCTTTAAACTCATACCCTGCAACAGGTATACTTGTACTGATTTCCAAATATAACAAAAAAACGCAGCTGCGGAAGGTGGCAGCTGCGTTTATGTTTTACTTCAAAATCTGGGAGGCATGGTCCTTGGTTTTCACTTTCGTGATGATGTTCTGGATGGTGCCGTTCTCATCAATGACGAAAGTATAGCGCATGGTGCCCATGTATTTGCGGCCATACATCGATTTCTCCTGCCAAACGCCATATTGCTCCACGATCTGCTTATCGGTGTCGGCGATCAGGGTGAAGGGCAGCTCATACTTGCCGATAAAGTTCTGGTGCGATTTCTCCCCGTCTATACTTACCCCGATCACTTCGTAGCCTTCCTGCTGCAGGTTGCTGTAGTTGTCGCGCAGGTTGCAGCTCTGGGCGGTGCAGCCGGGGGTGTTGTCTTTGGGGTAGAAGTATAAAACCACTTTCTTGCCGCGGTAGTCGCTCAGCTTCACGGTGTTTCCATTCTGATCTTTGCCTTCAAACTCAGGCGCTTTGTCTCCGATGTTGAGTGTCATAGTTCTTTTTTAGGTATCTCGTAGCCCGAGATGTCAAGCTTTTGATGTCGTGCTACGTATTTCGGTGTCAAATCAAATTCTGGTAGTATAGGTGGCTTCGTTGCCGGCGTTATCCTTCACCTTCAAAACTACCTCACCGGACAAAGGTATACTTTTGTCCAACTTCTCGGACCAGATGGTGGCGTTTTTGTGCTCATACTTCATCAGTATCCATTTTCCGTCTACCCACGCGTTAAACGAGTTCAAGCCTGACAGGTCATCTGAGATTTTAAAGCTGATGCCGTTACGGCTCTTGCTGATTAACCTGATGTAAGGCTCCTTGGTATCTTCGAGCACTTTAAACTTACCCATGTTTTTGGTGTAGAAGGTGATGGTGTTGCCCTCCCATTTGCCGCCGGTAAAGCCACGGCCCCGCCCGGTGCCCAGGAAGTATACCGCCGCCTTACGCTTGTCTATACCGGTAGTGTCTGCCTTAATGGTCACTTTCACGGCCTTGTGCAGGGGGGTAAAGTAATCGCCGATCGTGTACACGCCCTTGTCCAGGTTGGTATGCAGGTACAGCGTATCGTACAGCGACTGCTTGTCGAAGGACACCTTCAGGTAATCGTTTCTAAACTGGAAATCCTGCGCCGGCGGAACCATCTGCTCCAGGCCAATACTGGTGTTCAGGCCGCAGAAGCGCATGGAGTCCGGTATTCCGGCACGCAGGTCATACAGGCTTACCGATACGGAGTTGTTGATATAACTCGGTACCAACATCATCGTCTTTCCGCCCTTAAACAACTCGATGTTCTGTGGTGTGCTGCTGGTGTCAGTAGCGCTTATCTTCAGCACATTCCCGATCACTTCATAAGCAATGTCCGGTTTCTTTACACTGGCAGACTTGGTTTGTGTAAACGAGGGTTTCTGCCCCTTTACCGTAAAGCTGAGGGTAGAGGTGTTGTTATAAGAATCGCGGGCCACCAGTTTTACCTGGTACACTGAATCCGGCTGCACTTTTAGTCGGCCATCATACCCATTGGCTTTGTAGAGTGGCAGGTCGTTGCCGTGGTCCACAAAGGCTTTCTGGAACGTTCGGCCACGGCGTTTGTACTGGTCGTAGTTTATGTGCTGCGACACTTGACGCGAAAGCTCAAAAGGCACCCTGTCGATGTAGTGGGTGTACAGCTGCTCGCCGTTTACAAACAGCGTTACCTCCTGGGTGCCGTTTTTGTTTGTGGCGCCGTCCAGGCGGTCAATGGTCTGCAGCTCTAACCCGACCAGGCCATGGGCAAACACGGTATCGGCCAGGCTATAGTTGGTGCCCACCTGCTTTGTGCGCAGCTCGGCCCGCTCAAATGCATTGCCTACACGGGCATGTATGTTAAGCGGCGAAATGCCTATACTATAAATATCTGGTGGGGTGGTGTCGAGTACCTCTTTAAAAGTATAGCGGAGCGGGTTGTAAAGGCGGTCCTCCTTATCCCGGATCTCAAAATGCAGGTGCGGGCCACCTGAGCCGCCGGTGTTGCCCGACAGGCCGATCACGTCGCCACGTTTCACAGGGAACTGCCCCGGCTCCGGGAAAAGCTCCAGGTCAAATACCTGCTTCTCGTACTGCTTCTGCAGCATGTAGTCGGCCAGCGGCTTGTAGTACTCCAGTAGGTGGGCGTAGGTGGTTACCAGCCCGTTCGGGTGCGTTACGTAAATGATGTTGCCATACCCGTAGCTGGATTGCTTTACCCGCGAGATATAGCCGTCGGCGGCGGCGTGTACGTTTAAGCCCACACGCTGGTCGGTTTTAATGTCAAGCCCACCGTGGAAATGGTTAGAGCGTATCTCGCCCATCGTACCTGACAGGTAATTGCGCTCCCCCGGCTTTATCGGGAACAGGAAATAATCTGCCGGGGCGGGCATAGCCGGTTCGGCGGGCATCTGCGCCATGGCGCCAAAGCCGGTAAACACAGTAAGTATGGCTGTGGCAAGCCGCTTCTTATTTAACTTCAAAATCGAGGAGTTTCTTGTCTTCAACATATCCTTCCAGCCTGTCTCCAATTTTTACGGGGCCTACGCCCTCAGGTGTACCTGTATATATAATATCTCCCTTTTTCAGGGTAATAAATTTAGAAATGTAAGCAATGATGTCGTCAAAATCGTTCATCATCATCTTTGAGTTGCCCTGCTGTTTTGTCTCGCCGTTCACCTCCAGCCTGAAGTTTATGTTCCGCAGATCCGGAAAATCTGACAGTGGCAGGAACTCTGAAACAGGAGCGGAGCCGTTAAAGCCTTTGGCCAGTGTCCAGGGCAGGCCTTTGCTTTTGGCTTTTGCCTGTATGTCGCGGGCCGTAAAGTCTATGCCCAGGCCTATGGCATCGTAGTACTTATGTGCGAATTTCTTCTCGATGTTCTTGCCCTCGCGGCTGATGCGCAGAATCAGTTCTACCTCGTGGTGGATGTCGTTGCTGTATTCCGGGTAGTAAAAGGGCTCATTGTTGCGCAGCACGGCTGTGTCGGGTTTAAAAAATATCACAGGCTCGTCGGGTACCTCGTTTTTAAGCTCGGCAATATGATCGGCATAGTTCCTGCCGATGGCTAATATTTTCATGTAAAGGAATTTTACGGTTCTATTTTCAAAAATAGGATTTATAACGCAGAGGCCCAGTAAATCGATGAAAAAAATATCTGCGGAACAGTGTGTTATGGTTGCCCGCACCTAAACTTTCCTGCTGACATCAGGTGCAATAATACCGGCTCTACGAATTATAACTCTGACAAGGCAAGGTATCGTATACTTGTGCAGGAACCTTGCTTTAAAGCCGCTGAGACTGAGTATGTCAGCTCAGAAAATGGTTTTTGAAGTATAGATTTATGCTAATTTGTTCATATAATTGCGATAGGTTTTCTTAAAATTGGTTCAAAATTTGAAGCCCGTTTTAGAAAGCCACTAAAATTTTACGAAGATGTATAAGAAAATTATTGCGTTTACAATAGCTGTGGTCACGTTTGTGGCCTGTACAACGGTACCGATTACGGGCCGCCGACAGCTAAACCTGGTGTCTGATGCGCAGATGCAGTCGCTGAGCTATGATGCCTACGATCAGTTTCTGAAGGAACACAAACTATCGCGCGACGCCCAGGCTACGGCTATGGTGAAGCGTGCCGGCCAGCGCATACAGCGGGCCGTGGAGGAATACATGGCTGCCAACGGCCTGTCGCAGGAGCTGCAGGGCTTCCAGTGGGAGTTTAACCTGATCGAGGATGAGCAGGTGAACGCATGGGCTATGGCAGGCGGTAAAACCGTGGTTTATACCGGCATACTTCCGGTAGCCCAAAACGAGACGGGCCTTGCCGTGGTGATGGGCCACGAGATTGCCCACGCCATTGCCAAGCACGGTAACGAGCGCATGAGCCAGCAGCTGGCGCAGCAGTTCGGAGGCCAGACCTTATCGGCACTAGCTGGTGCTCAGCCGGGTACGGCACAGAACCTGGTGATGGCTGTATATGGAGTAGGTTCGCAGATAGGCCTACTCAAGTATGGACGTACCCAGGAGTCAGAGGCCGACAGGCTTGGCTTAATTTTTATGGCGATGGCTGGATATAATCCAGAAGAAGCTGTACCTTTCTGGCAGAGGATGGAGGCGAAGAGCGGAGGCCAGGCCCCGCCGGAGTTCCTGTCCACACACCCAAGCGCCGGTACCAGGCAGGCAGACCTGAAAAAGCACATGCCTGAGGCGCTGCAGTATTACAAGCGCTAAAAACCTTACCACATGACCACAGACAAGAGAAGCCACTCGTTTGGCGTTACCCTGAACAGGGGCAGGTTGCTGTACCTGCTGTTCTTTCTTCTTCTGGCCTCTTCGGCCTGCTCCACCCGTGAGTTTATACAGGAAGAAAGTACTGTGAACCCGGAAGACGCTGAAGAGGTGGCGGAGATACCCTATGACGGGAAGCTCTTGGCACAGGTCGTGTTTGATACAGTAGATTACATTGTGCCGACAGAGCAGCTGATGCAGCCCTTTATCCGTGAGTTCGGAGATGGTACGGTGGTGGATAAAGTGATGATCCGGAAAGTGCAGGAGACAAAGGAGGATGAGCCTGCTTACTACCTGGTGGGTTTGGGCATGCAGAACGGCGCTTACAGAAGTATGGCGCTGGAGCTGGACCTGGCCGCAGACAATAGCCTGTACTTAAGCAGCAAAGGAGCCCGTCATATTTGTAAGTCCTCCGCTGGCTGTGGCTTCTGTTACTTCACGTTTTCGGGTAACCGTATAACAGGCTGCCAGTGCTCCTCGCGTGCTCCCGGAAATAACTGTGAGCACCGTTACTCTGAAGGGAATACCCTGCTGAAGGATCAGGCAGTACGCTCCAGCCGTGAGCGGAATGGCAAAAATCGATAAGAATGATTTATACTCTAAATGAGAAGGGGCAGCTAAACTTTAGCTGCCCCTTCTCATTTTATTGCTCTTTAATCTTTAGTTACGATACCTGCATGCCACGCAGCCTGATGCGCGTCAGGATCTTTTTGGTGAAAAGCGGGAATTCGCTTTTCATCATCCAGTCGTAATAGCTTGGCTCCTTCTGCAGCACTTCCTCCACCGGCACATTCTTATACTTCCCGAAGTTAAAAACCTCTTGGCCGGCGTTGTTGTACACAATGCGACCCGACAGGTCAGCGGTTTTTTGGAAGGTGAACTTGTGCAATGCACCCATGTCATTCTGCACCGGGTACTCTGTTGTACCTTCCGATGTCTCAAAAGGCGTTTCCTGGTAGCGGTCCAGCTGGGCTTTCAGTATCTCATAGGTAGCCACGGTGTCGGCCTCGGCGCTGTGGGCGTTGTCCAGGGTTTTGTTACAGTAGAACTTGTAGGCCGCCGACAGCGTGCGCTGCTCCATCTGGTGGAAAATACGGCAGGCATCCACAATGTTGCGGTTCTCAATGTCGAAGTCAATGTCGCAGCGCAGAAACTCCTCTGCCAGCAACGGAATATCGAAGCGCAGCACGTTGTAGCCACCCAGATCACAGCCCTCCAGAAACTTGTTCAGGTCGTGGGCCACCTGCTTAAAGGTAGGGCAGTCGGCCACATCCTCGTCATAGATCTTATGGATCAGGCTCGACTCCAGCGGAATCGGAATAGTGGGGTTGATGCGGCGCGTTTTCAGGATTTCCTCACCGTTCGGCATTACTTTAAGAGCGCTCAGTTCCACGATGCGGTCCTTCCCAATATCGGTGCCGGTGGTTTCGAGGTCGAAGAATACGATGGGGCGCTTGAGGTGTAGTTTCATACGTTGTTATGCTTTCAGAACCGCCTGCGTTAGCGCCTCCAGGTTAATGTTGTTATAGGTGCCTGAGCTCATCAGCAGCAGGTTGGCGTTCTGCCAGTTGTGCTCCAGCAGGTGCTGCTGCAGTGCCTCCGAGTCGGTGTATACTTTCAAGTTAGGGTTTCTGAAAGCGTCTTTCAGTTCCTGCTCTGTCAGCATTTCCATGCGCTTGTGCTCCAGGGTTTTCGGGCTGAAGAACACGATCGGCTCATCAGCCAGGTCCAGGGCTCCGGCATACTGCGGTATGAACTTCTTGTTGAGGCTGCTGAAGGTATGGAGCTCCAGCACCGCCACCAGCTCACGCTGCGGAAACTGTTTCTTCACGGCCTCCGTGCTAGCTTTTACCTTGGATGGGGCATGGGCAAAATCGCGGTAAATGTTGGCCGTAGCCGACTCACCCAATTTCTGCATGCGTTTGGCCGCTCCTTTAAAGGTTTTCATGGCCTCGTAAAAATCGTGGGCTTTCACGCCGATCTTTTTGCACACTTCCTTGGCCGCGTTCAGGTTGCGCAGGTTGTGCTCCCCGAACAGCTGCACCTCCACATCACCTTCTTTCTTGGTGTGCAGGATGGTTTTGCCGTTGCGGATGCTATGCTCGTGCACGCCGTAACCGATGTAGGAGATGTCGGCCGGGTTGCGTGGCACGCTCACCAGTTGCACCTGCTCGTCGTCCTGGTTGTAGATCAGCGTTCCGGCCTTTGGCGTCATCTCAGCAAAAATGCGGAACTGGTCGCGGTATATGTCCGGGTCCGGGAACACATTGATGTGATCCCAGCTGATGCCGCTGATCACGGCAATGTGGTGGTAGTACAGGTGGAATTTCGGGATTCGCTTGATCGGGTCAGAAAGGTACTCATCGCCCTCAATAATAATCACCGGCGCATCGTCCGACAACTTCACCATACGGTCAAACCCTTCCAATTGCGCGCCCACGGCATAGTCGAATTTGCGGCCCAGGTGCTGGAGCACGTGCATGATCATACTTGTGATGGTGGTTTTGCCGTGGCTGCCGCCAATCACCACGCGCTGCTTGTCGCGGCTCTGCTCGTAAATAAACTCCGGGAAAGAGTAGATCGAGATGTTCAGCTCCTGCGCACGCTTCAGCTCCGGGTTGTCGGGGCGGGCGTGCATGCCAAGTATAACCGCGTCCGGTTTGGTGTCCAGTTTCTCCGGAAACCAGCCTTCCTGCTCCGGCAGAATGCCAGCGGCGGCCAGGCGGCTTCTGGCTGGCTCGTAAATCTCATCATCCGAACCCGTCACTATCAGGCCCTTATCGTGCAGAGCCAGCGCCAGGTTGTGCATGATGCTACCGCCCATGGCAATAAGATGTATGTACTGAAAATCCTTCTTCTCCATATGCAACTCTTTGGTATACTCAATCAGACAAAGTTATAAGTACTTAGCTAATTTAAAATAGCTATACGTTAATATGTGGATACTTTGTGGATATGTGTATATTGGTGTGGATATCCTGTGCAAAGCTGGCCGTGTTTGTGTTGAAAGGCCGGTTGGCAATTTTTACGAACATTTTTCGGGCGCGGGATATATAAGGATATATCTTTGTGCTTATGGAGGAGATGAAAATGAATGTGCGGCCAGCAGGCAACCGCAACGGATGGCAGAAAAAAGCCCCCGTTATTTCGGAGCTAGGCAAGAAGCCGCCACAGGCACTTGATTTGGAAGAGGCCGTGTTAGGCGCTCTGATGCTGGAGAAAGACGCGCTTACGAACGTAATTGATATTCTGCGTCCGCAGAGTTTTTACAAAGAGGCGCATCAGCGTATTTTTAAGGCAATTCTGGCCCTGTTCGATAAATCGGAGCCAATCGATATCCTGACAGTGACGCAGGAACTGCGGGAGCACGGGGAGCTGGAGCTGGCCGGGGGCGCTTACTATGTAACGCAGCTGACCACACGCGTAAACTCCGCCGCCAACATCGAGTACCACGCCCGTATCATCACGGAGAACTCCATCAAGCGCGATCTCATTTCTATTTCATCCGAGGTGCTTTCCAGCGCCTTCGAGGATACCACCGACGTTTTCGAGCTGCTCGACAAGACCGAGGCAAAGCTGTACGAGGTATCGGAATCCAACATCCGCAAGAACTTCGACGACATGCGATCGCTCATGCACCAAGCCATCAAGGAACTGGAGGAGAAGCGCAAGCAGTCTGACGGTCTGACCGGTGTGCCTACTGGCCTGACGGCGCTGGACCGCGTTACGTCCGGCTGGCAGAAATCTGACCTGGTTATACTTGCCGCCCGTCCTGCGATGGGTAAAACGGCCTTCGTGCTTTCGGTGATGCGCAACGCCGCTGTGGACTTTGGCAAAGGTGTGGCGATATTCTCGCTGGAGATGTCCTCGCTGCAGCTGGTGAATCGTCTCATCTCATCCGAGGCAGAACTGGAATCTGAGAAAATAAAGAAAGGCAGCCTGGAAGAGTATGAGTGGGCACAGCTCAACCATAAAATCGCAAAGCTTACCGAGGCGCCGATCTTTATTGATGATACCCCAGGACTTTCCATCCGTGAGTTGCGTACTAAGTGCCGCCGTCTCAAGGCGCAGTACGACATCCAGATGATCATTATTGACTATCTGCAGCTGATGAGCGGTAATGCGGACGGCAAGGGTGGCGGTAACCGTGAACAGGAGATTGCCTCCATTTCACGAGCCCTGAAGATGCTGGCGAAGGAACTGAACGTGCCGGTTATTGCGCTGTCGCAGTTGAGCCGTGCCGTGGAGACCCGTGGCGGCGACAAACGCCCGCAGCTATCTGACCTTCGTGAATCCGGTTCGATAGAGCAGGATGCCGACATGGTGTGCTTCCTGTACCGTCCGGAGTATTACGGCATCACCGAAGACGAGATGGGCAACCCGACGGCAGGCGTGGGAGAGGTGATCATTGCCAAGCACCGTAACGGCTCGCTGGAGAACGTGCAGTTGAAATTTATCGGAAAGTACACTAAGTTTACCAACCTGGATGATGATTTCGGCGGAGGTGATGGTATGGGTGGCTTTAATGCGCTGCCAAACAGTACCTTTGATACAGAAACACCGGGCGCCATACGCTTAGGTAGCCGCATGAACGATGGCGGCAGCGGGGGAGGTTTCCCTACTTCTAGCTTCGATGAGGAACCGCCATTTTAATGTATAAATAACATAAGACAATAGATCTTGAGTAAGGTGCGTTATAGAACCACATTGCCAAAGTATATCAACTTATAAACGAATAGCCAAAGGAAGATTAGCCGCTGCGCCACTAGCCAGTGGCTTTTCTGGTTTTAGTGGGTTTTGAGTGAGGTAGTTATACTTGGTACTTAGACTATACTGGCCCTCCCGCTGTTCCGGATATCCTAGTCCGGAACCTCTCTGCCGCGGATTTCCTAGTCCGCGTAAGGTAAGCTTTATACTTGCATAAAAGCTACTTCCTTCATACTTGAAGCAAGCTGTTTTTGCCGTTTCTTCCCTGCATCACAAAGCCCCTCTAGCGCAAGTCTCCAGACTTGTGTCTTATAATGAAGTTGAGTTTGTAACTCAACTGGCTTCTAAAGCCATACTTTTACTTTGGCTATACTTTATACTTGTCTATACTTTAGCCGCTGCTTCCTTTAGCTTGAAACAAGTTATTCTTGCTAGCTGCTGCTGATCCTCAGTCTTACATACCTACAGTTGCATCTCCGACCTTGGCTCCCTCCAGCCCGGGAGGGCTCGTCTTCGGGCATCGCGCGGTGTTCCCTCCTGCGCCAGGGCGCTGCCGCTCGCGCGGCACCGGATCTCACAAGGCGCTCAACCCAAAGACTGGGATCATATTCAATAGCCGCCGCTGAAAGAGCTTGAGCTGGGCACCCTCTCCTGTTCTGGGGGTAGGGGCCCTCGAGAAAAGGAGAGGGTTGGGGAGAGGTGAAACTCCCCTCCTTGGACTACCGAGAACGTGAGTTCGAAGGTAGCGAGCGTAGCTCTGAGGGGCAGGGGTGGTTGGATAATCGTTTACTGTAATTCCCCACCTCGGAGGGGTTAGGGGTGGGTTCATCATTCCCAGCTCTAAACTCTTAACTTCCTGTAAGTGCAAGGTTAATCACCTGCAGAACCCAACCTGATGCCTCCGGCCTCAGTGAAGTCGGAGACTTCACATCATTGGTAGGACAGGAGCCGGGAGACGCGCGCCAGAAATAAACAGCGTGTTGCTGAACAACCCTTTCCAACAACTTACCCTGCAAATCAAGATTCTGACAAATAGACTAAAGCTCTAGCTAAAGTATAATTCCATCCTCATTATGCAACTCTTTTGGCTTTGCAATTGTGTTGCAAGTGAAAGTATAGCCGGGCTGCGTTTTTAAGCTCCTAAATTCTAATTAACTTAAGCCCCTCATTTATTACCTTTGCTTCAATGAAAGTAGGAATCATTTTCGGTGGCCCATCGCGCGAGCGTGAGATCTCGTTTGCTGGTGGCCGTACGGTATACGATAATTTAGACAAGTCTCTTTTCGAGGCCGTTCCTGTGTTTGTGGACAGCCTGGGCAATTTCATTCTGCTCGACTGGCAGTTTATTTACAAAGGCACTATCCGCGATTTTTATCCGCCGGTGGAGGCGCTGCCGGAGAGTGAGCACGGCCTGCAAATTTACCTGGAGTCGCTGGGCGAACTGAGCATCGAGGAGCAGGATAAGATCATCGCCAAAGCAGGCAAGCGCCTGCAACCAACCGAGTTCAAGCAGCACTTTGACTTTGCTTTCCTGGCACTGCACGGCCCCTACGGCGAGGATGGCAGCATACAGGGCTTGCTGGAGTGGTACCATATCCCGTATTCAGGCTCGGGCATACTTCCATCAGCCATCGGTATCGACAAGGCGGCGCAGAAAGAGATGCTCAAGCAGCATGGCTTCCCGACTCCGGATTACAGAACCATACAGTACGCTCACTGGAGCGACAAGCAAAACCGTCGTCAGATATTCGAGCAACTGAAGGCCGACCTGAACCTGCCGCTAGTACTCAAAGCGCCGCACCAAGGGTCTTCTATCGGTGTTTCCATTATCAAGGAAGATGATTTTAATGCGTTTGAGGCCGGCGTGGAGCGCAGCTTCTTCACCAAAACCATTTACAAGAGCCACTGGCTGGTGATGGGCGAGGAGAAGCAGCTGATGAGCATGAAGCAGTTGGTGGATATCCGCGAGGGCATTGGCATGCCGGTGGTTTTAGAGGATGGCCAGATCATCTACCACCCGGAGGAGCTTTTTAACCACATCAACCATACTTTCAGCACAACGGCTACCGATAGCATCACGCTCTCCAACGTGGAGCACGAGCAGCAGGTGCTGGTGGAGGCATTTATCCAGGGCAAGGAGTTCTCCTGCATTGTGGTGCAGGATGAGCAGGGACAGCCGATCGCGTTGCCTCCAACCGAGATTGTGAAAGGCAGCGAGGTGTTCGATTACCGCTCCAAGTACCTGCCGGGCCTGAGCCGCAAGATCACGCCGATCAACCTGCCAACAGAGCAGATCCAAAGTATAAGGCAAGCTACCAGCAGACTCTTTAAGGCCTTTGGCTTTAACGTGTATGCCCGTCTGGATGGCTTTATCACTGATAACGGCGATATTTTCCTGAACGACCCGAACACGACCTCGGGCATGCTGCCGTCGTCGTTCTTCTTCCACCAAGCCGCTGAGATCGGGCTGAACCCGTCGCAGTTCCTGACTTACATTATCCGCACCTCGGTGGCAGAGCGCCTGAAGACCGGTAAGGATACCGTGAAGCTGACGCGACTGCTGCAGCAGCTGGATAAAAGTATAAAAGACGAGCAGGCGCACCGCCAGGAGAAAATCCGGGTGGGGGTGATCATGGGTGGGTATTCTTCCGAGCGCCACATTTCGGTGGAGTCCGGACGCAATATTTACGAGAAGCTGTCGTCTTCTATAAAGTATGAGCCGCTGCCCATCTTCCTGACCGGAAGCAACGAGGCTCACCGTTTGTACTCGATTCCGATCAACATCATGCTGAAGGATAACGCCGACGACATCAAGGAGAAGGTGCTATACTTTGAGCAGGGCGGGAAGCCGCACCCGGTGCTGGCCCAGATTACAGAAGAGGCATCAAGTATAACGAAAAAGTATACGGGCCGCAGCCTGCAGGACCCGCAGCGCATCACCTACGATCAGCTGAAAAACCTGGTGGACGTGGTTTTCATTGCCCTGCACGGCCGTCCGGGAGAGGATGGGGCGCTGCAGCAGGAACTGGAGAAGCTGCACATCCCGTACAACGGTTCCGGCATCCGCTCGTCGCAGATCACCATCAACAAGTATGAAACTAACGAAATTCTGGCCAAACACGGCGTGCTGGTAGCACACCACAAAATGGCAATGAAGGAAGATTGGTTGCGTGATAAGGAGGCTTTTTATCAGAGCCTGGAGGCCGAGTTCCATTACCCGTTCATCGCCAAGCCTGCCGACGACGGCTGTAGCTCTGCGGTGAAGAAGATTAAGAACCGCCAGGAGCTGGATGCCTTCTCTACGCTCATCTTCCGGGAGATGGAGGAGCTGGACACGGACTGTGCCCGTACCTTGTCGCTGGGCTTTAAGGAGGAGTTCCCGAACAAGGCCGGCTTCCTGGTGGAGACGCTCATCAGCAGAAATGGCGCGAAGCACTTCCTGGAGATTACCGGCGGTTTGCTGACAAAGTATAGCCCGGACGGAACCGTGAATTACGAGGTGTTTGAGGCCTCGGAGGCTTTGGCCGAGGGAGAGGTGCTGAGTCTGGAGGAGAAGTTCCTGGCCGGTGAGGGGCAGAACATCACGCCTGCCCGCTATGCTGCAGACTCGGAGCGCCGCCAGAAGATCTCGGACAAGGTGAAGGAAGACCTGAAGCACGTGGCTCAGATTTTGAACATAGAGGGCTATGCCCGTATCGACGCCTTTGTGCGCGTGCTGGAGAACGACGAGGTGGAGACCATCATTATTGAGGTGAACTCGCTACCAGGCATGACGCCGGCTACCTGCATCTTCCATCAGACCGCCATCAACGGCTATAAACCATACGACTTCATTGACCGCATTCTGAGCTACGGCATAGAGCGCACCCGCATGAAGGCAGAAATTTAAGATTTAGAAAGTTAGCAAGTTTGGGAGTTAAAGATTTTAAAAATCATCCTGATACCTAACAACCAGCAACCAAGCATACAAATGTTTAAATCGAATTCATTTTTAGGTGTGATAGGACACCTCCTGGTAATGGGCGTAATTGTGGCGGCTCTGATATTAGGCTTTTTCTACTATTACCTGCCTTCCACCACCAACCATGGCGAAAGCATCTCGGTGCCGAAAATAGCCGGTATGCAGTTGCAGGATGCCGAGACCCTGCTGGAAGAGCAGAACCTACGTTACTTCATAAACGACTCCACGTACAAGCCGGACCTTGAGCCCTTTCAGATCCTGACGCAGGACCCGGCGCCGGGCTCCAAAGTGAAGGAGAACCGTAAGATCTACATCTCGGTGAACATGAAAAACCCGCCGATGATCAAGATGCCAAGATTGATTGACGGGTCGGTAAAGAACGCGGAGCTGATTCTGAAAAGCTATGACCTGCGCAAAGGCAAAATCACCTATGTGCCGGACCTGCAGCAAAACGCCGTTCTGAAGCAGTTTGTGGATGGCAAGGAGGTAAAGCCAGGCGACATGGTGCCGAAAGGTGCATTGGTGGACCTGCACGTGGGCGATGGCTTGGGTGATACAGAGTTTGAAATGCCGAAGGTGGTAGGAATGCCGGTAGATGAGGCGTCTGTGCTGCTGGTAGGGCAGGGGCTGCAGATCGGCAACATTATTTACGTGCAGGGCAGCAATGAGCCGGACGGAACAGTGGTAAAGCAACGCCCCTATGCAGAGGTGGGTGCTACGATTCGCGTTGGCGAGCTGGTTGACCTGTGGGTGGCTGGCCAGGAGCCGGTGCAAGGGATTGAGTAAGCTTTTTAAAGTATAAACAGGAGCGCCTGCCAGCAATGGCGGGCGCTTTCGTTATAAAGACTGGCAACCTTATGGTTTGCATCAGAGTAGCGGAAATGCTACCTTTTGCTTCAATTTTATACTTCGGATGAAAAAACAGCTGGCGCTTATACTTTTTATACTTGGCTGTGCTGCCGCAGAGGGCACTGCACAGGCCGTGTTGCAGCCCCTGCAGCAGGAGTTGCGCCAGCCACAAAAGTATAAACCGGCGGCAAAGCAGCTGCGGCAGGCGGCGGAGCAGAGCCTGCCTTTTTTTGATGATTTTGCCCAGGCTGATACGCTTGTCACTACCCGCTGGAATGGCCGGGGCGTTTTCATCAACAACCGTTATGCCCGCGCACCCATCACCATAAACGTGGCTACATTTGATGGGCTGGACGCCAACGGCAGAGCCTATGCCACCAATTCCTTAGCCGCCGGTCCTTCCGATACATTAACTTCTGAAACGATACTTTTGGGCGGCCTCACGCCTGCCGATTCGGTATACCTGAGCTTTTACTGGCAGTCAGGTGGTTTGGGCGATGTGCCGGACCAGACGGAGAGCAACCTGCGTTACCTGGCGCTGGAGTTTCAGGATAACACCGGTGCCTGGCAGGAAGTATGGCGCCAAGCGGCTGTAGGCGAGGTAACAGACTTTGCTCAGGTTTTTGTGGGGCTGAAGGAGGCAAGATTTTTCCATAGCGGCTTCCGGTTCAGGTTCCGAAATGTGGGCTTGCGCAATGGTATGGCCGATGTATGGAATGTGGATTACGTGGAGCTGGACAAAAACCGCCGCAAGGGGCAGAATACCACCCGCGACATCGGCATCAGCCAAAGTATAAGCAGGCTCCTGAAAAACTATACCGCTATGCCTGCGCGGCAATTCCGTGAGAATCCGGAGGCTGAGTTGGCCGAAGAGGTACGGGCCACGCTCAATAACCTGGGCGATTTCCCGGGTGCCATTAGCTGGAGAGGCTATATGCGTAATGCAGGGGCTACCGCCGCTGATACCTTTCTGCGCGAGCAGGCCCTGATACCGGGCCTGGCGCGACAGTACGAGATCAGTGGTACGCCTTCGCTGGAAAACATCAACCTGCCAGCCAGCGACAGCTTTGCCCTCGTGCACGGCATCCGGCTCGATACGAAGGAGCAAAACGCACAGCAGCGCGCCAACGATGTAACCGAGCGCAGCACAGCGTTTGCCGATTATTACGCCCTGGATGATGGGACGGCTGAGGCAGGCTTTAGCTTTCTGGGCACGGGCAACACGCAGGTGGCCCAGCGCTTCGACCTCAACCTGACAGATCAGGTGAGGGCATTCCGGGTATACTTTCCGAGGGTCGGGAATGATATCTCGGGTACGTCCCTCACTTTCAGGATTTGGGAGAATGACAACGGCGTGCCTGGCAAAACGCTGCACCAGCAAAGCTTCCAGGTACAGTACTCAGACTCGTTGAATGGCTTTTACGAGGTGGAACTGACGCAGCCTGTGCGGGTGCAGGGTAGCTTCTACATCGGCTGGACGCAGCCAGGCAGCAGGTATGTCAACATCGGGTTCGATAAAAACGAAAATGCCACCGGCCGGCGGTTTACCTACACGGCATCAGGTGGCTGGGCTGAGGAGACATCGCTGGAGGGAGCCATTATGATGCGCCCCGTAATGGTGGGGGAGGAGCCTTTGGGTGTGGAGGATGACTTGTACAGTGCTGCTATGCTTGTATTCCCGAACCCGAGTCGGGGCGAAGTATACCTAAGCGAGCCGTTTGAGCTGGTGCAGGTGTATGATGCGCTGGGGAGGCAAGTATTCAGCCAGAAGTATAAAAAAAACCTACAACCGCTAGAATTAGGGCATTTGTCACCGGGAGTTTATACTTTGCGTATTCAAAATAGAAAAGCAGTAATCACGAAAAAAATAATTCTAACTAAACTATGATCGCATCAGCAGACATTACCGCAGAAGAACTGAAGGAGCGCTTGAACAAGGGAGAAACTCCTGTTATTATAGATGTACGCGAAGACTGGGAGTACCAGGAGGCAAGCATACCAGGAGCGCAGAACATACCGCTCGGCGCATTGCCGCAGCGCCTCGATGAGCTGGAGAACCTGAAAGATAAGGAAGTGATTGTGCAGTGCCGCTCAGGTGCCCGCTCCGCCTCTGCCAGGGCTTTCCTGATGCAGCAGGGCTTTGGCAACGTTCGTAACCTGGTAGGTGGCATTATGGCGTACCAGGGATAAGTATAACATATAATCCATATAAAAAGAGGGAGCAACTGTAATGGTTGCTCCCTCTTTTTATATCCGTATTGCAATCTCTCTGCAACCCTACTCTATGATAAACGGCGTAGGCGTAAAACAGAGCAGGAAGATAATAAAAGCGAGTATACCCAGTGCTTTGCGGAGTGGCGTAAGCGGCCGCTCGTCGGGGCAGGAGGGGTGGAAAAGGCCCATCACGCGGGAGAGCAGCAAGCCAAACACCAGCCAGCCGCTGTAACCGTCCGACTCCGGAAAAACCAGCGAGATAAGCACCTGCGCCACCAGTACTATCCCGGCCAGGTATAAACTATATGTCAGCTTTGGCGCGGCAGGCTGCAGCACAAACACCAGGTACAGCACATAAAAAGGCCACAGCCAGAAGTATGCCTCCAACTCCGGAAAAAAGCCCGACAAACCATACTGCAGCAGCACCATGGCCATCGTGGCGGCCAGGGCATAGTTGCGGTTGCCCAGCAGCTTCAGGTAAGCCCAGTAAGCGAAGGGCGCGAACACCACCAGCAGCTCTTCAGACCACATCGGCTCTGTATAAGGCGAGATTACCCCAAGGCCGGCATAAAGTATAAACAGCGCAAAAAAGATAGGCGAAAGCTGGTTAAAACGGCGGTAACCGATCAGGCCGTACAGCACATGCCCTCCGTCCAGTTGCCCGATAGGGAGCAGGTTAAGCGCCGTAAAGAACAAAGCCAGGAATCCCGCAAACACGAAAGGGTAATGGATGATTTCATAGCGGTTTGGCACCAGGGCCGGATCTGCCAC
Source organism: Pontibacter anaerobius (assembly GCF_026241195.1). GTDB lineage: Bacteria > Bacteroidota > Bacteroidia > Cytophagales > Hymenobacteraceae > Pontibacter > Pontibacter anaerobius. The sequence continues at coordinate 75,284 of NZ_JAPFQO010000004.1, read as the reverse complement.
ATACTCCTCAAAAAGTATAAACAACAGGTTTTTACCCAGCGAAAAATTCCCGAAACCATCCTGGTATACATGCTGCGCATAGTTAAGGCCGTACTGCTCGTACTCCGGGTGTATGCTGAAGATGTACTCCGGCTGCGGCAGGTGTGTAAAGGCATAGACCAGCAGCGGCACGGCCACCACAAAACCCGCCAGCGGACCAGCCACCCCGATGTCAAAGAACTGCCTCCGTGAGAAGATGCGCTCCTTTATCCGGATAAAAGCCCCCATAGTACCGATGGATGAGGTAATACCAAACCACAGCGGAATGTAGTAAGGCAGCGTAACAGCGGTGCGGTAGTAGCGGGCCGTAAAATAATGTCCGAACTCATGCACCGTCAGCACCCCCAGGAAGGGGAGCGAGAAGTATAAACCGCCCACGTACTCCGCCCAGGTAAAAGTGCCCGTCCAGCTGAAGCCCTCCGGACCCAGGAAAAACAATTTACCGTACCGCCATTCTGCCCCCGCGATGGTAGTGGTTACCAGCGTGAGGCAGAACAGCAGCAGGTGAAGCCCGTATTGCTGCCGTTTAGATTGCAGCATCCGCAAAAAACTTATTGATGGTGAGCGGCGACTGCAGGTGCAACGTGTGCAGGCCTATGTTGTTGGCACTATGAATGTGCTGTATGCTGTCGTCTATGAAAAGCGTTTCTGCTTTCTGCAGGTTGTTTTCGGCCAGTATCTGCTCAAAAATGGCGGCATCCGGCTTGCGCTTGCCCACCAGGTGCGAGTAATAGCTCTTCTCAAAAAGCGAGTCGAGGCTCGGTATGGTGAAGCTGTGCTCCACGATCTGGTTAAAGCGCTGCAGGTGGATATCGTTGGTGTTGCTCAGCAGGAAGATGCGGTACTTCTTGCCCAGGTCCAGCAGCAGGTCGATGCGCTCCTGCGGTATGTCAAGTAGCATGGCGTTCCAAGCCTCATCAATCTCCTGGTCGGTGGCATCTATGTGGTACGCCTCGCGCAGGCCATTGCGGAACTCCTCGTTAGAGCAGTTGCCGGTCTCCAGCAGGTCGAACAGGTGCGACTGCTCTTTCTGGCTGTAGGCAATGTTACAGTTACTCTTGCACAGCTTCTGCAGCTCCTGTATGCTCTTGTCGTAGTCCAGGTTTATGATGACGCCACCCAGGTCAAATATGATATTGTTGATTTGTGTCAGGTCCACTTGAAAAAAATAATGTGTTAGTATTTGAAATATTGAATGCAAATATGTAAAATTGCACTCCCAATTCAAAGGAAGCACTTCCGAAGAAGAGGAAAGGGCCTATAGCTCATTCGGTTAGAGCAACTGACTCATAATCAGTAGGTGCCTGGTTCGATTCCAGGTGGGCCCACAGAAAATCAAGCACTTATCTCGTTTTGGGGTAAGTGCTTTTTTGTTTTTATAGTTTCAGGGAGCCTCTTAGCTGCTAGGAAGAATGAAGGCGGATTTTGCCGGTTTAGGCAAATCTAGCTGGGGCAAATTTGTAGCACAAGCAAAGTATGTTTTGCCTTTAGGTACTTCTAAACCAACAAAAGGAGGCTACTTTCTGGTAGCCTCCTTTTGTTGGTTGTCCATGTCAACGCTTTTACTCTTGTAAGGATTTGCACTCCTGGGATAGTCTTTTAATCTACCTGCCCTCTGAGTTCACCATCCGGGTACGTGGTACTGTGAATATTAAGATACCACAGTCCGCTCAGGAACTGCTCCTCCTCCTGCTGGGTTAATGGGCGGGTCTGCCCTGATATGGCGCCTTTGTTAGGCTCATCTTCATCATAGCCGCTGGTGCTGCCCGAGATTGGTATGCCTATTACAATTTCAGCGCTCTCAGATGTTGTGGCAGGGCCATGAAAGTGCATGCCTGTTGTTACATCAGCGTCATTACCTAACTGCCAGGTCACATTGTACCTGATTACATTGGTTTCCATATTATAGAAAACATGCAATGTGCCAGATCCATCAGTTACTACCGGTTGGTCCTGTACCTCTGCTTCCCCAGTTAAGGCTATGTTCTCGAAAGCTACCTCATCTACCGGGGCGATAGTTCCATCATCGTCGTCATCGTCGCAACTGCTTAATACAAGCGTCAGGCTGAATAATAGACCTATCATCAGCCATAAATTTCTGAATTGTTTCATGATTTTTGGGTTTAAAGGTTTTATAAATATCATGTGGTTAAAAAGAAGGGCACCCTGGCACAGAACAGGCTGTGCTGCTAAGCCGAAATAAATGTTAGCTTAAAGGTTAGGTAAAAAATGCTATCGCTTCAGTGGGATGGTATAGCTTGCCGTTATAAAAATGCCGGCACTCGTTAATTTTACATTTCCGTTTCCTATACCTGAGAGTGGAATTTTTACAAAAGGCTCCACTCCAACTGAGAGTGCAGGAGATAATTTACGGTTGTAACTCGCAGATATATTCTGAATACCGAGCCAGTGCTCGTTCTCGTGCGATATCTCCTTCGTTTTACTGTAAGGTTTTGTACCATACGTGTAGTTGTAAGTATATTCCTCATCCAGCATAATGTAGCTTGATAGGCCGGCCTGCATACTTACCACGCTCTTTTCACCCTCAAACAGCTTGTACCGGATGTTCAAGGGGAGATCAAGTACCCGGCATGCAGCATCTATGGAAGAAGGGTTTTTTTGCCCATCCCAATAGTCAGGAGAAGGTGCGTAGTCGTCAGGTTTTGCCTTATATACTTTGTCTGCCCACAGCACACCAGTTACCACACTGAACCTGTTTGTCAGTGGGATGGCCACCAGCAGACCTGTATTTGTGCTAATGGCATCCGGTTCTGTGAATTTAACGGTTGTCACATCCGGTGCAGCAAGCAACGTAATTTGAAGACTGCTCAGAAACTTACTCCTGCGCTTCCTTTCCTGTATCAGGCTGCTACTGTCCGGTTGCGGCTTCTGCTTCTCCCGTGCAACTGCCAAGGGTAGGGCAGGAGGCTGTGGGAGCTGGGTTGAAATAGGCGCAAGAGAACCTGCAAAAGACATTCTAGCCGGTAAGGAGTTCCCCGCAGCAGGGGGTGAGACCCGCTGCAGGGTGTTTTTCTCTCTACTTTCCTTAACACTCTTCAAAGCTACTTCTCCTCTCAACTCACTTCCTTCAGGCTCTGTAAGTATTGGCTCCTCTTTACCTCCCGGGGATAAGCCTTTCTCTGTTTCCGTACTGTTTACACCATGCTTAGACCCTCTTTCAGGCTGTGTCTCTACTGCCATTTGTACCTCTTCAGGGGCATCGGTAGGCTCTGTCAAAAACTTGAAGACGGCTATCCCGGTTCCGGTTAAAAGTATAAGCAGTAACGGGTATAGGTAACTATACCACCACCGATGCCCCCCTGGCGCATGGTCCAGCTTCTTTTCCATAGCTTTCCAAGCTTCCGGATCAAAAGGTGGATCAAAGCTATCAGCGCTCTTCCTGAACAATTTGTCGAGCTCATCATCAGGCATGTTGTCTGTATTCATCTACACTGCTTTGTTGTAATTTTGCTCTTAAATTTGCTCTTGCCTTGGCCAGGTTCGACTTGGAAGTGCCAACCGAAATGCCCAGTATCTCTGCTACTTCCTCATGTGTGTGGCCATCTATCGCATACAGGTTAAAAACCGCTCTGTAGGCAGGCGACAAGGCTTGTACCAGGCTTATCAGGTATTCATAGTTTATCTTCTGTTCCACACTGTAGTTATCAGCCTCTGGTTCGGCACTTTCTATATCCATTAAATAATAATGTTTCAGGTTATGCCGGTAATTGTCCAGGGCGGTGTTGATCATAATGCGTCTGATCCATCCTTTAAAGGGTTTTGACGGATCATATTTCTCCAGCTTCGTGAACACCTTCAGGAAACCATCGTTCAGAACATCCCTCGCTTCTTCTGCGTCTTTTGTGTAGCGCATGCTGATGCTCATAGCATAGCCATAGAAATGCCTGTATAGCTTTCTTTGTGCTTCGCGGTCCGCTTTCAGACAACCACGGAGAAGATCTTCAACCTCTTTGCTTTCAGCTTCACTCACCCTCACTCGCCCTTTTATTAGCTATGTGTCCCCATCACGGAATGAATTCCAAAACGGTTGCCTCGGCCTGAAAATAAACCAAGGTTCCATACTTTATATTTACGAGGCCAACTAGGAACAGGCAAACAAAGCGTTTAAAACAGAAAAACCCCTAAGTGTTAGCCGAGGGGTTTTTATACTTAATGCTAGTACGAGGAACCATACCTCACTCGGTCGCTGGAACTCCTGGTGCCAATTAACCTATCCAATCCGCCACGTAATCGTCACGGTTTCTGTCACGTCAATGTCGTCGGGCTCAAAGTCCGGGGTGGCGTCGTAGGTGGTCATCATGTCGGCTTCGTACAGCTGGTAGTCGTGGCGGTGGGAGCGGATGGTGAGCTCGCGGTAGGAGTAGTCAATGTCGAGGATGTCCAGCAGTTCTACGCCGGTGGCGCCGGCAATGAGGGTGGCGTTCTCTTTGGCTTTCGCGATAGCCTGCAGAATGAGCTGTTGCTGCTGCTTTGCTGCATCCTTCACCCCAAAGGCAATGCTGAAGTCCAGGTGATCCATTCCCTTGGCGATTCGGGCCAGCAGTTGGTTGATGATGTTTTTGTCCAGGGGTAGTTCCAGTTCCAGGCTGTGTGAGGCCCTGAATCCGTTGAACTCATACTTGTCGGTTTTCTTGTTCCGAGTGGTTTCTTTCCGGATGCTGAAATCCTTCGTCTTCAGGTTCTTTCGTTCCACGCCTACTTCCGCTGCTATCCTGCGGAGCTCTTCCACTTTCCTGTTCAGGGCATCCACCGTTTTCTCGTACTCCCACTCATGGGCAGAGGCCTCAAAAGAAAGTATAATAATGTCCGGCGACACAGCTAGTTTCCCCTTGCCTGTAATCTGTAGTTTGCGTTTCATAGTTTTTTAAGTTAAAAGTATAATATACTTAAATATATAAATTATAGTCTGTTTAAGAGCGTGGGCTACCCGAAAAGTTTTGAGTCATAGTTGGTTGCAAATTCGTATTGCCTGTTACGGGTGCTACAATTTGTTTAAGAAGCGTAATTTTTAGAAAGTGCTCTTTCCAAGTATGGCGCTACCTGCCAGGCGGAGTATTTTTCTGCTTTTTGAAACTCCGGGTGTATCCATTTGTCTTATAACAGTGTAAAAATAAAGGTGGCAGAAGATAGTGTACTCATAATGTATGCAACTGACTTTGTGGAGATTATACTTGACAAAGGCATTGATGCGCTGTCCGTGCGCTGGTTACGGCCGGTGGTCAGCCAGGAGTACAGGTTTGGTATTGAAGAAACAGGGCGTATACTTCTGGCTCACAACTTGAAAAAGCTATTGGTAAACAACCAGCGGATGGGTGTACTGACCATGGATGACCAGGCATGGCTGGCAAAAATCTCGATAGAGGTCATCTCCAGAAGCGAGCTGCAGCGGCTGGCTATCGTATCGTCTACCAATATGCTGCAACAACTTACAAACGAGGTGCTGGACGATAAGGTAAAAAAGGCAACGCCATACTTTGAAACCCAGTATTTCCTGACGGATGAGGAGGCTAAAGAATGGCTGCAGACGCCTTGAGGTGTAATCGGATTATACAGAGAGTCTTTTTAAAGTGAAAATCCCATCACAACAAGTATAAACAACCCCCTGTGGTCTATCCCACAAATCTACTGCTGCGTTGGTTTTGCAAGTATAAACACGGCGCCCCGCCTAGTTTAAGCAAAGTATAGCGTATAACCGCCAGCCTGTGCCAAGTATAGCCAGGTGTAAGTCAGGTTCGAGAAAAATAAGTTTGTGCCCTGGAAGAGGTAGGGGAGGGAGACGGCGGATTAGCCTTTATACTGCGCCAGCCACTCCAGCGCACTAGGTTGGTTGGTAAACATGCGCGTGGGGTTTTTGGGCTTGTTTACCTGGATAAAGAAATTGGCGGACATTCTCACCATCGGCGAGCTGATCAGGATGGCACTGGCAGACACAAAGTCATTGCCTTCGTTGGCCAGGTAGTCCCGCGCTTCCTTTGTCGATTGCTTTATTCTGGTGATATCAAACAAGCTGGGATAGGTTTCCCCTTGGATAAACTCCAGGCGGTCCTGCACACAGATTTTAGCTATATCCAGGTCCAGCAGCTCTATATCTTTATAAACACAGTGCAAAATCCCGCTGTCCACAGCTAAGTTTATATATTTCGTTGATCTGATGTTAGGATCTTTTTCGAAATTTGCCATTCAAGTCGAATACATTTAAAAGTTTAGGTGTTACGGGCATTGATAACACAATATTACTCATAATAAGTGGCAAAAATAAGACACAACAATATCTTAGATACGGTGGACTCCGTGTTGGCTGTTTCCAAAAAGAAGGGAATTATTCACCTGCACGCCGAAGACGAGGCACTTAGCGGGCAGCACCTGACGCTAAACGGCAGGAAAGTATTGCACTTTGGCACCTGCGGGTACCTGGGCCTGGAGCATCACCCGGAGGTGAAACGTGGCGCCATCCAGGCGATCGAGCGCTTTGGCACACAGTTCCCGATGTCGCGCACCTATGTGTCGAACCCGCTCTACAGTGAGCTGGAGAGCTTGGTGAGGCAGCTATACCAGGTGCCGGCGGTCATTTCCAAAAACTGCACCCTGGCCCATCTCACCACTATCCCAAGTATAATCCGGCAGTCCGACCTCGTTATCCTGGACCACCAGGTGCATGCCAGCGTGCAGGAGGCGGTTAAAAAGCTCCTGAGCCAGGGCGTTACCGTCGAGATGATCCGGCACAACAACCTGGAGATGCTCGAAGACCGCATTAAAAAGCAACGGAGCAAGTTCGGGCGTATCTGGTACATGGCCGATAGCGTGTACTCCATGTATGGCGATTTTGCCCCTATCAAGGACATGATTGCGCTGGCCGAGAAGTATGAGCAGCTATACTTGTACGTAGACGACGCGCATGGCATGAGCTGGGCTGGCAGGAACGGCACCGGGTATGCCATGAGCCAGATGCCGGACGGCCTCTACCGTAAAATGATCCTGACGGCAAATTTGGGGAAAGCCTTTGGTGCCTGCGGAGGTTTGTCGCTGTTCCCGAACGAGGAGTGGTACAACAAGGTGAACAACTTTGGCGGACCGCTTACTTTCTCGGTGCAGATAGAGCCGGCTACCCTGGGCGCGGCCATTGCCTCGGCCAAAATACACCTCAGCGAGGATATCTATACTTACCAGGAAGAGCTGCAGAAGAAGATCGCCTATTTCAACACCCTGCTCCGGCAAACCGACCTGCCGCTGGTACACGAGTGCGAAAGCCCGATCTTCTTTATCGGGACCGGCACCATGGACATGGGCAACCATCTGGTGCAGGCCTTGCTAAACGATGGCATTTATGTGAACCTGGCTACCTTCCCGGCGGTACCGGCCAAGAATATCGGCGTCAGGATTACCATATCTCTCTCTAACTCCTATGAGGATATCGAGGAACTGGTGAACAAGCTGAACACGCACTTTAAAGAGGCGCTGGCTGCCACCAACCAAACGCAGGACAACATCCGGAAGGCGTTTAAAATGCCTGCGCTTTCTCAAGTACCCGCCAATTCGGCGCTTGTTGTTGGCCATACTCTTTCCGTTAAACGCTTCACCACCATCAGGGAGCTCGATGCAGCCCCCTGGAACAAGTACCTGGGCCATAGGGGCATGTTCGATTGGGATGGGCTTTTCTTTTTGGAGGAGGCTTTTTCGGGCAATGCGGAGAAGGAGAATAATTGGGGCTTCCGGTATTATGTAGTGGAAGACGCCCTGGGCAAGCCCGTGTTGATGACCTTTGCGGTGGTTAGCTTGCTAAAAGAGGACATGTTTTCCCAACCCTCCATTTCCAAAGCCATCGAGCGGGAGCGGGAGGCAAACCCTTACTACCTCACCTCCACGGGAATGGTGCTGGGCAGCTTGTTTACCGAGGGCAACCACCTGTACCTGGACCGCGAAAGCCCTTATTGGAGAGAGGCTCTGAAGGCACTGATGAGTGAGCTGTACAAAGACCAGGAGAAGGGGAAAGCCACCAGCATACTGCTCAGGGACCTGGATGCCAACGACCCCGAAATGGATGAATTTATGGTGGGGCAGGACTTTGTGAAACTAGACCTGCCGGAGTCTTGTGTGGTGGAGAACCTGGGCTGGACCGATGAAGAAGGGTTCAGGAAGCGGCTTTCTAAGAAAGGCAGGGAGAACTATGTGCAAATGATCAAAAGGTATGAGCCCTACTATGATGTGCAGGTAAAGTCCCGCTTGTCAGAAGACGAACTGCAGCACGCGATCCGGTTGTTTAAGTATGTCAAAAGCAACAACTTTGCGATCAATAATTTTCTCTTCCCGGAAAAGCTCTTCCGCCTGCTCAATGAGAGCGAAGCGTGGGAGTTTGTGGTTTTGTACATTAAAGAGGAATACTCCATTAACAGAAAGGCTGTATCAGTGGGGTTCTGCCACAAAAATGCTGCTGGGGTGTATAGTTTCATGCTGATAGGTATGGACTACGATTACTTGCTGGAGTACAAAGTATACAGGCAGACACTTTACCAGGTGATCAAGAGAGCCAACAGCTTGGGGGTTAAAAAAGTGAATATGGGCATTTCTGCCACCATGGAGAAGAAAAAAATAGGTGCAACACCATATGCCAAGGTTGGCTATTACCAGGCAAAAGACAATTTTGTGATGGAAATGATTGGGGCTACCTTTGTAATTGAAAAAGATTAACGGTAATTGCCGCCAAAAGAGAACAAAAACGTGAAAGTCCTTAAGGAAAGAATAGAGGAAATTATGACACTGATAGCTGAGGTTGCCAATGGCAACTTCGACTATCAGCTGAATGTTTCTGAGGCCGGCGACGAGTTAGATGCTATTATCTCGGGTGTAAGCATGCTGGGGCAGGAGCTGAAGAGTTCTACCGTTTCCCGCGACTTTATGCAAAGCATCTACCAGGGGGTGGTGGACATGCTGCTGGTGCTGAATACCGACTATACCATCCGGAATGTGAACGAAGCCTTTGAGGAGATCACCGGCTTTAAAGAGGCCGATCTGGTTGGCCTACATGTGGCGGAGCTTTTCCAGCACAAAGGCAGCGCAAACATGGACGAGATACTCCGAAAGTTTGAGGTAAAGGAAAAATGCCTGAATGTGGAGTTGAAGCTGCGCTTGCAGCAGGACGGCACCATTTCAACTTCCTGCTCTTTGTCTTACCTCCGGAACAACAGGCAGGAGAAGGACGGCATTTTGATTATTGCCAAGGATATAACCGAGCTGAAGGCCAAAGAGCAGGAGCTGAAAGAGGCTAAGGAGAAAGCTGAGGCTGCCAACGAGGCCAAGAGCAGCTTTCTATCCAGCATGAGCCACGAGATCCGGACACCACTGAACGGGATCATCGGTTTTACCAATATCCTCAAAGACACCGCGCTCAATGAAACTCAGGCAAAGTATGTAAACCTCATCAAAACATCGGGAAACAACCTTTCCAAACTCCTCAACGATATCCTGGACCTACACCGCATCGAGCAGGACAGGGTAGCCATAGAGGCTATTCAGTTTAACCTGCGCGAAACGGTGGCCTCGCACCTGGAGCCGTATAAGCACCTGGCGCAGGGCAAGTACCTGGCTTTTTCTTATACTTTTGATGAGGCTGTGCCGCAGCATGTGATAGGCGATCCCGTACGGGTAAACCAGGTGCTGGTGAACCTTGTTAGCAACGCCATCAAGTTTACGGACACTGGAAGTATAGCCATACATTGTTCGGTGGCCTCCGAAAGCAAGGATGCTGGCACGGTAGAACTCCTGTTTTCCGTAACAGATACCGGTATCGGCATTCCGGAGGAGAAGCAGGGCATTGTGTTCGATACCTTTACGCAGTCAGACCAGTCCACCACGCGCAAGTATGGCGGTTTTGGCCTGGGCTTAACCATCAGCAAGAAACTGGTAAACCTGATGGGAGGGGAGATCGGGGTTGTAAGCCCTGCACCTGACCGTGCAGACGGCGCTACGATCTGGTTTACTCTGAGGCTTCACACGGTGGCTGCGGAGGACGTTGCGTTGGATGACGATGAGATAGATCCAGACTTTGCCCTGGACAAGGACATGAGCATACTGGTGGTGGACGATAATGATATTAACGTGCTGCTTATGCAAGTGGTGCTGGAGGGCTTTGGTGCGCAGGTAACCACGGCGCATGGCGGCGAGGAGGCAGTGCAGATCGCGCTGGCTAACCCGTTCGACCTTATTTTTATGGATATCCAGATGCCGGATGTGGATGGTATGGAGGCGACGAACAGGCTTCGGGAAGCTAATATCACAACTCCCATTATCGCGTTTTCGGCCAATGCCTACCAGGACGATATTGCTAAAAGTATGGCCGCCGGCATGAATGACCACCTATGCAAACCCTTTACGAACCGCGAGTTAGTGGCCTTGCTTAAGAAATGGACCCAGGTATGATTTTGAATAGGATATTCTCAGACATTCTCTAATCATAAAAGAGCCTCTTCTGCTACCGAAGGGGCTCTTTTGCTTTAAACTGAAGTGAAAAAGTATAATTTCTTAAGTCAGACGCAGGAAATTTGGTTGAATATTTATTTAGGTTTATGCGTATCACTATATTCGTTTCTTAAAATAGATGCAACAAACGATTAAACAGATATGGTAACAGAAGCTGAAACAAAGGCAAAGCTTTTTGAGGATTTGGAGCAGGAGCTGAGGGGAAAAGGGTTTAACATTGCAAGCCAGGACCGTTCACGCCCCTGGGGAGGTTTTTTTGTGATTGACGAGGCTCAGGCCCAGCGCTTTGCAGATACTTACTTTGATGGTATGTCTGTGGATGACCTGAGGATTTCCGGCAAGCTGAGCCCTAAGATACTGGTAGTAGCCCCTGGAAAAAGATTATCGTGGCAGTACCACCACCGCAGGGCCGAGATATGGCGTGCGGTAAGCGGTACGGTAGCTGTGGTAACCAGCAACACAGATGAAGAAGGCGAACACAAGACGCTGCATCCCGGCGACCAGATTAAACTGCAGCAGGGTGAGCGCCACCGCCTGGTCGGCCTAAAAGACTGGGGCGTGCTGGCCGAGATCTGGCAGCACACCGATGCTACCCAACCCTCCGACGAGGAAGACATTGTGCGCGTGCAGGATGATTTCGGGCGTTAGTTACTATGCTCATCCTGAACAGGAACGGGCCGCTACTTCAAAAGTAGCGGCCCGTTCCTGTTTAAAGTATATCCAGCTTGATTTCTAGTCCTCATTATTCCACTTGTTGGCAAAAAGGCTGCCCAGCACCAGGGCTCCAAGGGCCACGGCGCCTGTCAATACCTCCTGGCGGTGCAGGCTTAGCCAGGCTTGCGGGCTGCTATAGGTCGATTTTTCGTCGAAAGTGCCATGCGCGCCATGGTCGCCGGGCAGGGGTTCGTAGAGGTTGTTTTTGCGGTTCGGGTCTTCAGGCTCGTTAGTTTGCTGCCCTTCAAAACCGGTTTTGGCCAGCACGTAGTCTACAAACCAAGGGGCTATCTTGTTGCCGATAATGGCTTGCAGGGTAGGGTAACCCATACGGTACTCGCGGCGCTCGTGCTCGGCGGCATACGCGATCATCTCGGCGGCTAGTTCCGGCTGGTAAATTTTACCCATTGGCTGTGGCTTGTTTGGCAACCGTGACTTCACGAAGCCAAACTGGGTGGTGTTCATGGCAGGCAGCTGCACCATCGTCACTTTCACGTTGCTTTTATCGTGCATCAGTTCGGTACGCAGCGAGTCGTAGAAGCCTTGTATGGCGTGCTTTGCCCCGCAGTAAGCCGACTGCAGCGGAATGCCGCGGTAAGCAAGCGCCGAACCCACCAGCACAATGGAGCCACGGTCGCGGGGCAGCATGCGCTTGAGGGCGGAGAGGGTGCCGTATACCTGGCCCAGGTAGGTAACATCGGTCACGCGCTTGTAGTCATCGGGCTCCATTTCCTTTATCGGGCTGAAGACACTGTTCATGGCGTTATTCACCCACACGTCAATCTCGCCCAGTTCCTGCTCTATTTTAGCAGCGGCGTCTTCCACTGCCTGTGCATCGGCCACATCTACCTGCACATACACAGCTTTGCGGCCCATTTCCTCTACCTCGCGCTTGGCACCTTCCAGACCATCTTTACCACGGGCCAGCAGGCCAACATCATACCCTTGTTTGGCAAACTCACGGGCGCAGGCACGGCCCAAACCAGCAGAGGCCCCGGTTATCACGACCACACCTTTGCGGGTGCCGCTGTGTTTGTTTTCGTCTGTTGTCATCTTCTAAGTTCTTAATTTATATTTTGCTTTTGCTGATGTTACGCCTGCCAACCTATCATAGTTATGCATGGCGTATGTGGGGCGGCAACAGAAAAGCTCCTCACTTTAAATTGCTTAAAACAAAAAAAGCACCCTGGTGGGGGTGCTTTTACTGTAGTGGTTTTTATACTTATTTCTCCTTCTCTTCCAGTACCTGGCCGTTGCGGTAGAGGCGGGTTTTTATCACCTTGCCTTCCGGGTTATGATACTTCCAGGTGCCTGTTTCGCGGTTGTTTCTAAACTGGCCGAGCACTTCGGTTTTGCCGTCCTCAAAGTATGCCTTATAAGGCCCGAATCGCAGTCCGTCTTTGTGGTTTGTCTCCGATTTTACTTTGCCGGACGGGTAGTACGTATAACTGGTGCCGATGATTTTTCCGTTCTCGTACGTATGTTTCTCCTGTACCTGGCCATTATCGTGGTAGCTCAGGCGCTCACCGGTAAGCAGGTTATCCTTGTAGTTCTCGCTGAGCCTTACTTTTTTGCCTGGCGCGTCATAATACTCCTTCCAGTTCCCGTGCTTTTTCTTGTCCTTCAGCTGCTCCTCTGCCTGTAGGTTACCAGATGGGTAATAGCGCAGTGTCTTGCTGGAAGTGCCATTGCCGCTGGCGGTAACCTCCTCCTTCAGCTTACCGCCCTCATAAAAGTATTGGGCGGTGCCGTTTATCTCGCCGTTTTTATAGTTGATGATGCTTCGTGGCTGGCCGTCCTCGAAGTATGACTTGGCCGGGCCATTCATTTTGCCTGCCGCAAACTGCCCTTCGGTGCTGAGTTTGCCGCTACGATAGTAACTCTTGTAAGTGCCCTGCTTTTCGCCGGCTACGTTCTGCACCTCCGTCTGTACCTGCCCGTTGTCGTAATAAGTTTTATAAGAGCCTTGCAGCATGCCGTTGCTATAGTTAGCCTCCGTTTCTAAGTTGCCGTTGGTATAGTAGGTTTTGGCAGGGCCATTCTGTTTGCTGTTGCGGTAGGTGATCTCCGATTTCAGTTTGCCAGAGGGGTAATACTCGCGCATAATACCATCCGGTGAGCCATTCACAAACTCCGTCTCTTTATGCAGGGTGCCGTCCGGGAAGTAGGTCTTGAAAAGCTTGCTCTGCTGGTCGTTCTCAAAATAACCCTCCTGTAGCAATTTGCCGTCCGGCCGATAGGCTTTAAAAGGTCCCTGCTTTACATCGAGCTGGTACGTGAGCTGCAGTTTGGGTTGGCCACCCGGGTAGAACTCGGTGTATACGCTGTCCTTTTTGCCTTCCACAAACTTCACTAAGGCCTCGCGCTCACCGGTGGGGTAGTAGCGGTTGTAGTAGCCCACAATGGCAGAATCGGGGGTGATGGAATACTCCTCTTTAATTTGGGTGAATGCCTCGTCGTGGTAAGTGACAACCTGCTGCTGTGCCACGGCCATACTTTGCACGAAGCCGAATGGGAGCAGTAATGCCAGGAATTTATGCATATGATTGAAATGATTTATACTTTGTCAGAATCAGAATTTATGGATGCGTAAGGATAAACAGGATTCATACTTGATTCATTCAAAACTAGATAATTAGACGGCGTTTCAGGAGCAGAAACGGGTACATCTCTCTTTTCAAAGCATGCTTTATACTTCTCGTAAGTATACCTCACCCGTCCTGTTTATCCTAAAATCCTGTAAACGCCGATCCAAAAAAGAAAGCCTTACGCGCTAAACGTAAGGCTTCCTGCAAAATGTATGCCCGAAGGTTAATTTATACTTTCTCGATCACGATAGCAGAGGCACCGCCGCCGCCGTTGCAAATACCGGTTACACCGATCTTGCCACCTTTCTTATCCAGCACATTGCAAAGCGTGGTAACGATACGCGCGCCCGAGGCTCCAAGCGGGTGGCCCAGGGAAACCGCACCACCGAACACGTTCACGTTGCCGCCTTCCAGTCCGAGTTTCTGGTTGTTGGCGATGGATACTACCGAGAAGGCCTCGTTGATCTCGTAGAAATCTACCTCAGAAGCATCTACTCCGGCGTTTTTCAGTGCCTTCGGAATAGCCAACGATGGGGTAGTCGTGAACCAGATTGGGTCCTGCTCCGCATCGGCGAAGCCACGAATCTTGGCGATCGGCTTTATGCCTAACTCTTCTGCCTTCTCTTTGCTCATCAGTACCAGCGCAGCGGCACCATCGTTCAGGGTCGAGGCGTTGGCAGCGGTTACCGTGCCAGCCTTGTCAAATACAGGGCGCAGGCCAGGGATCTTCTCAAAGTTCACCTTGCTGAATTCCTCATCCTCCGACACCGTAATAGGGTCTTTGCCGCGCTGTGGGATTTCCACCGGCACGATCTCGTCTTTCAGAAGGCCCGCCTTTGCAGCCTCGGCTACTTTTCTGTAAGAGTTGATGGCGTACTCGTCCTGCATCTCGCGGGTAATCTTCATTTCCTTGGCCGTGTTCTCAGCTGCGTTGCCCATGTGGAAGTCGTTGTACACATCCCACAGGCCGTCCTTCAACAAACCGTCCGTCATCTGGCCGTGGCCGAGCTTCGCACCGAAACGGGCTTTTTCGAGGTAGTAAGGCACGTTGCTCATGCTCTCCATGCCCCCCGCCACAATCACATCCTTGTGGCCCAGCATAATAGCCTGCGCCGCAAACATGATGGCTTTAGAACCGGAGGCGCATACTTTGTTAATAGTGGTACACTCTACCTCGTAGCCCAAGCCGGCAAAAATGGCGGCCTGGCGGGCAGGGGCCTGGCCCACGTTGGCCGACAGCACATTGCCCATAATTACTTCCTGTACTTCTTTTTTATCTACACCCGCTTTTTCCAGGGCACCTTTAATAGCTGCCGCGCCAAGCTGAGTGGCTGTAAGGCTGGCCAGTGCGCCGCCAAAAGAACCAATTGGGGTGCGAACTGCCGAAACAATATATACTTCCTTGGTTTGCATAGTTTTGATTTAATTTATTGGGTTTTGTTGTGAAGTTACAGGGATTTGCGCTCAAAACCAAGCGAGCGTTAGCTTTGGAGGGTTATGATGGCTTTGTACTTGCCACTGTTTCCTGCAACTGGAACCAAGCTATCCTTGCTAGCCTCTGCTTATCCTCAGTCTTATATAGCTATTGCTTCACCTCTGGCTTTGGCTCCCTCCAGCCCGGGAGGGCTCGTCTTTGGGCATCGCGCTGGGACCTTTTCTTTGCTCGCTATCGCTTTGCAATCCCTTCGGGACCGAAAAACTCCAAAGGCGCTCAACCCAAAGACTGGGATCAAGTTCGGTAGCTGCTGCCTTTGCTATGGAACAAAGTATGATTCCCCTCCTCGGAGGGGTGGGGGTGGGTTCATCATTCCCCAACTTTTAACTCTTAACTTCCGGTAAGGGGACAGGGGTGGTTGGAACCAGTAGCCTAAACGCAAAAAATAGCGACAGACGTTAAACCAAAACAACCTGCTCCACTCTAAAACCCATAACACAAGATTTGTGCAATTTTTACTATATTTAAAAGCTAAACAACCAAACCTTCATAACACCTACATCACCCGACATGAAGAAACTTTTATGCCTGGCTGTTTTCTTCAGCGCCAGCCTGCTACAGGCAGAGGCGCAGCAGCAAACACCAAAAAAACCACTTTCCCACGATGTATACGATAGCTGGAATAGCCTGGAAGGAGACAAGATCTCCAACAACGGGCAATTCGTGCTCTACAACATCGACCCGCAGGAGGGCGACGGCGACCTCTACATCCGCAGCATGGTAAACAACGCCGCTGCAAAGTATAACCGCGGCACCAAGGCCCGCTTTACCAACGACAGCCAGTTTGCTGTTTTCCAAATTAAACCGGAGCACCAGAAGGTACGCGCCCTGAAGCTGAAGAAGAAAAAAGGCGACGACCTGCCCAAAGATTCCCTGGCCATAGTAAAGCTGGTGGACATGAGTGTGGTGAAAATGCCTCGTGTAAAATCTTATAAGCTGCCGAAGGAGGGAAGTGGCTGGCTGGCCTATCACCTGGAAAAACCGCTGGCTGAGAAAAAGGAGGCTAAAAAAGACACTGCCGCAGTAAGCGAGAAAAAGGTCGAAACCAAAAAATCCACTCCAAAGAAGAACAAGGACGCCAAAGGCACTGAGCTGGTGCTGCGTAACCTGAACACGGGGCAGGAGCATCGCTTTTCGCGCGTTGTAGACTATATTTTCTCGGAGCAGGGCAACATGCTATACTTCGTGAAGGATGAGCTGGACTCGCTGCACCACGCCGGCGTATTTGCTTTTAGCACCTCTGAGTTAAAGGAGATGCCTATCGATACGGGCAAGGTGACTTACAAGGGCATCACCACCGACAAGACCGGAAACCAACTGGCCTATGTGGCCTCTGCCGATACCGTGGGCGCGGATATCCGCTACTTCGGCCTGAACTACTGGAACACGAAAAACCGCAGAAACCAGCTGCTGGCCGATACTGCGGCCAAGGGTCTGCCGCAAAAATGGATGGTGAGCGAGCATGGCAACCTTACTTTCTCAGAGGATGGCAAGCGCCTGTTCTTCGGCACGTTCCCACGGCCGGTGCGCTACGAAAAGGATACCACGCAGCTGGACGAGGACAAGGTGAGCCTCGACATCTGGACCTATAAGGACCCGCTGATACAGCCGATGCAGCTGAAGCAGAACGACCAGGAGCTAAAGCGCTCCTTCCTGGCCATGTATGACCTGAAGAGTGGCAAAATGCAGCAGCTGGCCACCCTCGAGATGCCGGATGTATACCTGGACGCTTATAAAACAGGCGACGTGGCACTGGCCGTGAGCGATGAGAAGTATAAAATCACGATTGGCTACGACACACCAACCCGCAAGGATGCCTACCTCATCGACCTGAAAAAAGGTACAGCCAAACAGGTGCTGAAGGAGACAAGGGGCAACCCGCGCCTGTCGCCAATGGGCAAGTATGTATACTGGTATGAGCCGATGGACAGCAGCTGGCATGCCTTGAGTGCCAGGGGGGGCGCCAACATCAACCTGACCAAAAAGCTGGCAGTGCCTTTCTACGATGTGGATTTTGACATGCCGATGCTGCCGGACGACTACGGCTTTGCCGGTTGGGTAGAGGACGACAGCTACCTGCTGGTATACGACCAGCACGACATCTGGAAGCTGGACCCAACGGGGAAAAAAGCAGCCGTAAACCTGACAGATTCCTATGGCCGCCAGAACAACCTGCGCCTGCGCTACGAGAAGCTGGACCCGGAGGAGAAGTTTATCCCCGCCAACGCAGATTTATACCTGAGCGGCTTCAACATCCGCACGAAAGCCGACGGATACTATAAAGACTATGTGAGCAAAGAGGCGAAACCGGAAAAGCTGATCAGCTCTGACCATGCCTATACTTCGTTGAGCAAGGCGAAGGATGAGCAGCTGGTAACCTTCCGCCGTGGCGATTTTAGAAACTACAACGACCTGTATACCTCAAACCTGGGCTTTGCCAACGTGGAGAAGCTGACAGATGCCAACCCGCAGGCGGCGGCGTATAAGTGGGGAACGGTAGAGCTGATGGACTGGAAATCAACGGATGGCGTTCCGTTGCAGGGTTTGCTGTACAAGCCGGAGAACTTTGATCCGAAGAAGAAATACCCGATGATGGTATACTTCTACGAGCGCTCCTCGGACCGTATGCACGCGCACCGCACGCCGGCCCCGAGCGCCTCCACCATCAACATCCCGCTGTTTGTGAGCAACGATTACCTGGTGTTTGTGCCGGATATCGTCTACAAGGACGGTTACCCGGGCGAGAGCGCCATGGACTGTATAATACCTGGTGTGCAGCTGTTGGTGCAGCAGGGTTTTGTGGACGACAAGAACATGGCGCTGCAGGGGCAGAGCTGGGGCGGGTACCAGATCGCCTACATGGTTACCCGCACCAACCTGTTTAAGGCTGCTATGGCCGGTGCACCGGTGTCTAACATGACGAGTGCCTACGGTGGCATCCGTTGGGGAACGGGCCTGAGCCGCCAGTTCCAGTACGAGCGCACGCAGAGCCGCATCGGCGGAACACTGTGGGAGAAACCGCTGCAGTTTATCGAGAACTCGCCGCTGTTCTTCGCCGACAGGGTAGAGACGCCGCTGCTGATCATGCACAACGACAACGACGGCGCCGTGCCGTGGTACCAGGGCATTGAGTACTTCATGGCGCTTCGCCGCCTGAACAAGCCTGTCTGGATGCTGGTGTACAACGGCGAAGACCATAACCTGATGCAGCGCAAGAACCGCAAGGACCTGTCGGTGCGCATGTCGCAGTTCTTCGACCACTACCTGAAAGGCGCCCCGGCGCCGGTTTGGATGCAGCAGGGCGTGCCATCGGTTATAAAAGGCAAGAACTTCGGCCTGGAGCTGGTTTCGGAGCCGGAAGTAGCCGGCGAGCTGCAGGAATAACATGGTGCCTCAACCACAGGCAATAAAAAAAGGGCAACAAGTTGTTGCCCTTTTTTTATTGGTTTGCTATGGTATGCTGTGGCCTATTTGCCGCTTTGGTTCATTACTTTTATCTGGCCGCAGGCTACCGGAATGGTCGGGTCGTAAACGCCGTCCACATACATGCCGTGTACCACGATCACGTTGTTCTGCATAGGTCTGGCCGCTCTCGTTATGCTGAAGGAGTTCATAAAATCTACCATTCCTGTGGCGTCAGCCATAGGGTAAGGTGTTAGCGGAACGAGTACTGCGCCATAGTAGGGGATGCCCTCAACCAGGCTGATCAGACCGTCACCATCGGTATCGGCAGACATTGGCGGGCAGACTGCATTTTTGTTGCTATCGGTAAAGCCATGGATATGCTGCATGTGCTCCATCTCCGGCGTCAGGCCGGAGGCCTCCAGGTCTACCTCGATCATGTCGCCCATCAGGTCGATTTGGGCCATGCCGCTGACGCCGGAGCCATTCAGCTCCATCAATTGCACCGTGTAGGTCTGGTGCAGGTTCATGGAGTTGGTTTGGTGGGCTTCCGCCACGTTCTGCGCCGATAAGGCTGCATCAGGTGTCACGTCATTAGCTTGTTCGCAGGCGTTGAAGCTTACAAGGATAGCGGCCGCAGCCATATAGCCGGTTGTTTTCTGGATTAGTTTTTTCATAATTCTTTATTTTTTAAGTGTGGCATACCTACGGCCTGCCTCCGGCGGGTTTGGTGGAATGTTCTATAACACAGGGTGTAAGCTGCCTGAGGTGAAGGGAACAACCTGATAATCTTAGCGTATGAAAAATCCAGTATGCGGGAAACCCATACTTTGTGGCTCCGAAGTATGGCTAAAGGGCGTGCTGAGAAGCAGGAGGGTGACCTGGCAGGAGAACACCAGGGAGGAGAGAAAAAGGTTTGATTAACAGGAGCGGGGAAGTATGCGCAGGCATACTTCCCAAATGCTATAGCTTAGCTATAACCTTCCAGGCTCTGGAGCGGCTGGGTGGTGCGCATAAACTGGCCGGTGCCGAAGGCTACCTCTTTGCCCCGCTCGTTGTACAGGGTGGCTTCCGCTATAAACAGGTTCTTGCTTTGGGAGCGCAACGTGCCCACGGCTTTCAGTGTGCCGCTTGTAACAGGCCGCAGCAGATTGATCTGAAAGGAGGAGGTTACGATAAACACATCGCGGACCACGGAGGCCACGGCAAAGTATGAGGCATCGTCGAGCAGCTTAAAGTATACCGAGCCATGTATGGCGTTGGCCCCGTGGAAATACTTTTCGTGAACGGGCAGAGTGATCTCGGCACGGCTGTGGCTTACCTGTATCGTGCTGCCGCTGAACAGCTCCTGCACCTTTGCCTGCTGGTAGAGCCGCTCCAGCCGTTGGTAATGTTCCTCTTGTTGCATAAGGCAAGTATAAGTATAAATCTGCAAACAGGCCTCCCGGGAAGTATGAATCATACTTTTTGGAAGGCCTCACATTTTAAAATATTCCATACTTTCGCAGGCATCAACCTTCAACCTAAAAAACAATGGCGTACAAGTATGGCGTGGGCATCAGCCACCTGGAGTTCTGGGTAAAAGACCTGGAGGAATCACTTGGGTTTTACAGTCGTTTATTTCCGCTGATAGGCTGGTACGAACTGAACAGGACCTCTTTCAGTTGCGGCGTGCATGAGCTATACTTTAAGGAGGTGCCCCTGCAGCTGCATGACAGCCTGGGGGTGCGGCATATCTGTTTCCATGCCACGAGCCGGGAAATGGTGGAGCAGGTGGGGGAGTGGCTGCAAAGCATAAACGCCGACATCATACGGGGGCCGCAGGCCATGCCCGACTACAGCGACGCCTACTATACCGTGGACTTCCGCGACCCGAACGGCTTTGTGCTGGAGGTGGCGTACACCCCGGACATCAAACTATAAAAACAAAATCCCTGGCTGCGCGCAGCCAGGGATTTTGGGTATCCGAAAAGATAAGCTTTGTCAGCAGCTGGTTGAGGCGGCTACATCCTTGTTGTAGCGCACGAAGAAGTTGATCCATATCGCCCGTGACATCCTGAAGATGAAGGGGTAAAACAGCAGCAGGGTGCCTACCAGCGCGCCGATAAACCAATACAGCGTCACCTCCTCCAGTATAATGCTTAGCGCCACCAGGATAGTTACCGTGATGGCAGTGGTAATGCCGTAGCTCACATACATGGCGCCATAGTAAAAGCCCGGCTCGGGCTGGTAGCGCTGGTGGCAGCAGGGGCACTCCTCGGGCATATCGCCGAACTTGGTGTAGCTCCACCCTTTATGGGTGAAAAGGTCTCCCTTATGGCACCTGGGGCATTTGTAGTTCAGGATGCTGTATAGTTTAGAGCCTTGGTTTAGCATGATGGTTCCTCCTTTGATTTCTGCTACAAAAGTACTTCGTGGTGTACTGTTACTATGGCACAAAAGCTGTGCTGCATGGTACAAATGCTTTGCGTGTGGTTATACGAAGATGGAGGGTTTAGAGAGCATGCGCTCCTTTACAGCGGACACACGGATACCGGCGGCCTCCATTTTGCGCACGGCATCGGCCTCTATCAGCTCCTTCAGCTGCTGCAGGCAGGCATCGAACTCGGTGTGGCGCCCCATCAGGAAAACAAACTCCTGCTCAACCTCCAGCCAGGTGCTCATATCGGCCTGGTTGTGCTGTATCTGCACCTCCAGTTTATCCAGTGCGTTGGCTACCCGCGACTCATAGGTAAGTTTGTCCTCGAACTCATGCCAAAGCTCATACACATGCTGGCCCAGCCCGTTGCCCAGGGTCTGGCGCAGGTTTTCGATGGCTTGCAGCTCGCGCTGGCGCTTCTGTTCTTTCAACAGGGGGGTGTTTACATCAAAGGCAGGGATGTCGCCGGCTTCTGCCTCCACCAGGTCATGGATGATGACCATCTTCAGGGTGCGGGCCACGTTTATCTCATGGTCCAGGTATGGCTCCAGGAGCACCACCATCAGCGACATGCGCCAGGTATGCTCGGCTACGCTCTCCTGCCTGCCGTTCGACAGCCAGCTGTGGCGCATCTCATACTTTAGTTTCTCAGCGAGGTGGAGTACCTCCAGGATGTGTTTCAATGCTTCTTTCATACTTTATTTTGTAAGGATTGGCGCCATTGGCTGGCGGTGTAAAGGGGACTTTAGTCGCGAGTTGCAAAGGTATGAAAAACAGCGGTGATGCCTGCTGCAAAAGTATGGGAAATGACTGCCGTAAGTATGATCTCCGGGGCTGATGCTGAAATACACTTTTACCGGCAGGTTAACCGGCGCAAAGTGCGCCACCGGCCGGGCTTACCAGTCCGGTTTGGTGGGGTCTGGCTGGCGGGTTGATTTTTTGGGAAGCTGCTGAATGTACTGCAGCTCGGCATTGCGCATGGCGTCGAGCAGCAGCCTGGCCTTTTCGGGGCTCATGTTGGCCTGGCGGAGCCTGGCACGGCGCGTCTGTGCCTGCTGGTCCTCGTCCGATGCCGCCTCCGAGCTGCCCCGGCGCTGCTGCGCGTCCTTATCAAAGGGGCTGTTGAGCTGCTGGCCCTTTTCGGTGCCAGATGCCTCTCCGGCCGCATCCTCTCGCTCCTTCTCGCCCTGTTCCTTGTCTTCGGCTCCGGCATTCTGTTGCTGCCGGCCTTCCTTGTCAGGCTCCGGGGTGTCTATCTCCTCCTCCTGGTCGCCCTGCTCATCGGGTTTCTTCTTGGGTTGCGGCTGCAGGTCCTCCTCGGCAGGAGGGGGCGACTGCAGTTCGTCTGGCCCGGCGCTGTTCTCCTGCTCCGTGGCTTCCGGCTGGCTTTCCTCGGCCGCCGCTTCGGGGTGCAGCGCCAGGTACTTTTTCAGGAGCTCATAGTTATACCGGGCCGCATTGTTGCCGGGCTCGGCCACGAGTGCCTGCTTGTAAAGGGCCAGGGCGCGCTTATACTTTTTTTGCCTGGTGTTGATGTTGCCCAGCTGCAGGTGTGCCAGCGCGCGCAGGTGCGTGGTGGGGTGGTCGGCCAGGTACTGGTAAGCATCGGTTGCCTGTGGCAGCAGCCCCGCCTGGTAGTAGGAGTGGGCCAGGTTAAGGCGCAGCTGGTCATCGTCCACCTCCAGGTCATCCAGCAGGTACTTATAGGCAGCGATGGCCTCGATGTAATCCTGGCGGTTATAGGCCGTGGCCGCCTCGGCCGCATACTGGTTAAGGTGCGTGATAACGGATATGCCCCCGCTGAACAGGCTGGCGAGAAGTATGGCTACCAGGGCTAGGGACTTCATATCCGGATAAGTTTAACGGTGATCAGAATATCGAGCAGGATGAGGAACAGCGCCAGGGCCAGCGGGTATACATACTTGTTGGCGGTTACGTCTATGGTTTTGCTCTCGCGCAACTCGCCCTCTATTTTATTTATAGCACTGATGAGTTTGCTCACCTCGCTCACGCGGTCGTTTACCTCAAAGTATGCGCCGCCGGTCAACTCCGAGAGTTGCACCAGGGGCTCCGGCTTAAGCTGGGAGAGCACCTGCTGCCCCTCGCTGTCGGTCTTAAAAGTATTGCCTGCCGGAATAGGGCTGCCATCGGTGGTGCCGATGCCGAGCGTGTACACCCGTATATTCTCATCGCGGAGCTGCCCGGCCAGGTGCTGCACGTCGCTGCCAAAATCCTCGCCATCGCTGATGAGCACCAGCACCCGCGCCTTCTGCTCCTCCTCCGGCGTGTTAGAGGTTTGGCGTAGTTTGTCGAGCGCCAGTTGCAGCACGGGGGCGTAATTGGTGCCCGAGTGGGGGAGCAGGCTGGTGCGCAGCGTTTGGGTATACAGCTGCAGCGCGTTCTGGTCGAAGGTGAGGGGGCTCTGGATATAGGCCTCGTCAGAGAAAACCATCAGGCCGATGCGGTCGGAGTTGAAGTTGCTGACAAGGCGCTGCGTCACGTGCTTGGCCTTCTCCAGCCGAGAGGGCTGCACATCGGTCGCGTTCATCGACTCAGAAAGGTCCACGGCGATGTACAGGTCCTTGCCAATGGTCCTGATCTCCTTTTTCATCGCCCCGAAGGAGGGGCCAAGTATGGCAATAATGAGCAGCAGCAGGTAAAGGTGGCGGAGCAGGAACTTGAACCACACCCCGTAAGGCTTCTGCTTAAAGAAAAGGGCCACCCTGCGCACACGGAGCAAATAGCCCACATACAGCGCAAAGAAAATTGCGCCGAACAGGATCTCCAGTAAAGTCAGGGTCTGGTACCAGGTCATTCTACAAAAGGGTTGGCTGGCGGCGCAGCAAGGTGTACATAGCCGGGCCGCCAGCTACAAATATACTAAACCGCCGGCATACTCCGGCAGGTGCAGGTTTATAGTCTTCACTATTGTTTTGCGGTGCATTTACGCAACGCTCCCGGCCGTGGGACAAGTATAACTGTGAGGCGGGTAAATTTTTTCGAAATTTTTATTCGGAAGAAGCCTTGCTGTATCAGGGAGTTAGCTTTTGGCGGGTTAAAAAAGGTGAAATGTTTGTCGGGAATTTTAAGCGGGGGTATTGCGTTGTAGCAATCGATGTAGTATGTTTGCAGTCTCTTAAGCAGTAAGGGAATTCCACGGAGAGGTGGGTGAGTGGCTTAAACCAGCAGTTTGCTAAACTGCCGTACTGGTAACGGTACCGGGGGTTCGAATCCCCCCTTCTCCGCTGAAAGATGATGAAGAAAAAAGTTTTAAAAAGCTTTTGCTAATCTGAAATCTTCACTTACCTTTGCATCGCAATCAGGGAAAACGGTTGAAACACCGGTTAATCTGAAAGCGAAAAAATAGTTCGGGGTGTAGCGTAGCCCGGTATCGCGCCACATTTGGGATGTGGAGGTCGTAGGTTCGAATCCTGCCACCCCGACTAAAAAAATTTCGGAAGCGATTCCGAAATTTTTTGTTTAAGGGTAGAGCAACCGCTCTCCTGACGAACGCTGGTCTCGTAGCTCAGCTGGATAGAGCAACTGCCTTCTAAGCAGTAGGTCTTTGGTTCGAATCCAAACGGGATCACTTTCAAAACATTGAAAGACCCTCTTTACAGCCATGTAGAGAGGGTTTTTTGTTTTATCTCACTCTCAATTCTTCTCTCAACTTCTGGGTCTTTCAATGGCGTGGCCTGCTTTGACTTTATACTTGGTTGGTAAAAGCTTTTCGATGAAGACTGCGGGTATAGTTCTCGTAGTGGTGCCGGTTTCTAGGGGTTGTATGTGTACTTAAGGTTTTATTATGCTATGAGTTTCTTTTTTGTCAGTATTATTCTTTTGATCTATAAGTACATAATCAAATGCTAATTTATATGTCCAATTCATAGTTTTATAATAAATCATAAAGCAAAGCACGCTTAAAATTAAATAAGTGGTTACTTCTAATATTTCTACGGAATTGAAAATAATTAAAAAAAATGTATCTGTATTTATTAGTTCTAAGCTTGATATAGACGTCCATAGAGCACTTATTGAAAATACCAAAGTTAAACTTCGGAATAGAGAGTATAAGGATGAGTTCTTATCTAGTTCTGAAAGAGCGGGTAAATTCTTCACTCTAATATAAGAATAGGCCCAATGGTAAGTATCTACTGGATTGTTCCTGTCCCCAAGATGTTGAACCTTTTGAACTTTCTTGACCTGCTTTAAGCTACTGTGGTGATTTAAAAGCTTAGCTAAATAACTATCTGAAAATCTTATTCGGGTATAAAGAACTTCAAATATCTTACTAACTAGGAATGATGCGTGCCCAATAAAGTATGAAACAACAAAGAATGCAGTAATTGCCACCCAACCTTCGAGTGGAACCCCTTTATCTACAATTCTATTATATAAATTGGTGAATGAATCTAGTCTAGTAAATGGTATAATAGTTCCGGGTAGTATAATAGAGAATATATCAAACGTACTTAAAACTGTATAAGATGGCTTTAATAACATTTTACTCATATTATATGTGATAATTTAATTACATATAATATGAGTAAAATGTTATTATTTATACTTTATACTATCCATTCTCTGCCCGAACCTTACTTTCTTCAGGACCTTGTGCAGGCAGATAAGTTGCTCCCGGTCCTGCTCCCAGAGGGTAAAACCGGGGATGAATAGAGTTTCAGGAGGCTTCTATGTGGTAGAGTCATATCTTCAATTTGATTACCATAGCTTTCTTTGGCTGATCTCCGGTGACAAAGCATCGGGCTATATTAACCAGTAGCCACCGGTAACCTTCTTCTTATTGCATGCCACATGGTGGATAGAGAAAGGCTCGGTGGCGTTCTCCATCAGCTCCAGGGCTTCCTTTAATTTGATAATCTGCTTGCTCATCAGCAGCGAAATTGAAGATCACAAGGCGCTAAAAAAAGACAGGAAAATAGGGCTACTTTAAATATTACTGTAAATTGAGTCTTACTGAAACCTTTGTAAAAGTTCAATTATGGCATTAACTCTCCACGATTTGCCTGAGGCACTTCCATATCCTCAACTAATGACACACCCAAATGAAACTGTCACAATCTATCAAGGAGAGTTTCTTTTAAAGAATGATGAACTGGAATTAATTGTTAATGGATCTATTGAGTTTAAATGGTTTCCACGATCTAGACCAATTCTCACGGGAGAAACAATTTTACAGTCCATTGATGACTTCATGCGGATGACTGAATCTAACAGATTTAGCGTATTCATTGAAAGACAGCTTTTTAGTGAATGTCTTTTGATTGATATGGGCTTTAATAACCCCGGTGAGGTAGCAAAAATAAGAGGTGCTATTGTGGGGAGGCCTGTTAAGGGGGACTCTTCTATTAAGGTAAATACTGCATACTTTTATATCCCAAATCTACTTGCCCTTGGTGGAAAACCTATTAAGCGATTTTCAGGTCAGCAAGTACAATCTTCTCATTCGAGAATATTATTTGAAACTCCAGAGTATAATATAGTTTTAGATAAAGACTTTGAATATACACATAAAGGAAAACTGCTTAAAGATAGTGGCGGTTATTTCTTTTTATACAAAGGTGAGGTAAGTAAGAAACACGGTAGTCTCTCAGTAAATGAAGTCAGAGAAATTCTAAACTGTTTCTCAACATTCTTGAGTTTTATCAATGGTAGGAGTACATCTTCGATGTTTACACATGGCATACATGAGAATGAAATTAAATGGGTTGATTACACTTACAACTTCATTGAGCCTTATGTTGGAGTTAAGCACTGGATTGAGGAACGACAGGCTAAGCATCTTAATAATATTTGGAATCACTTCTATGAAATATGGAGGGATAATGACGGCAAATATGTACTTGAAACGGTAGTAGGTTGGTATCTTGATGCAAATTCATTGAATGGAGGTTTGCATGGTTCGATTGTAATGGCTCAGTCTGCTCTCGAATTGATTTATAACTGGCTTGTAATAGAGAAGAAGAAGTTAATTTCAGGCAAAGATGCCGAGAATATAGCTGCTTCTAACAAAATTCGACTACTGTTAAGTTTAATTAATATTGATTATAATATCCCTGATGGGCTTCAAGAGTTAGCTAAATTTAATATAGAAACAGACAAAAAGAACCAAGTTGACGGTCCAGATCTTATCGTTCAAATACGAAATGCCATCGTGCATTCTCAAGCAGAAAAAAGGAAGAATCTAAATGCTATACC
Source organism: Pontibacter anaerobius (assembly GCF_026241195.1). Taxonomy (GTDB): domain Bacteria; phylum Bacteroidota; class Bacteroidia; order Cytophagales; family Hymenobacteraceae; genus Pontibacter; species Pontibacter anaerobius. The sequence continues at coordinate 47,917 of NZ_JAPFQO010000004.1, read as the reverse complement.
TTTCGAAGTAAGGCAAGAAGCATTAGAGCTTTATATTTGGTATATTGAAATGTCATTCCTCTTTATCTTAAAGTATGAAGGAAGTTACATTAACAGATGTTCGAGTGAGTTATATTTCCATAGTAAGTTAACTTCTGTGCCATGGGCCCAAAATAAATAGAGTATTACTTATTGCCTTGACTGGCTTAGGGTAAACCCATTCTCAAATTTTTACATACAAAGCCGCGTTTCCAGTTGATACGCGGCTTTTTATATATCCTACCCTATACTTTAATGTCTCAAAATCTAACTGCTCACCCCGACGGCGCACTGTTGCGGTTTGGCAAACTTCTACGCCCGCCTGTACACGGGGGATGACGTTGTGAGCGCCAGGTATAGAATTACGAGGAGGGCGGCGATGCCTGAAGCCAGGAAGGTGGCTGCAGCCCCGTACAGTTGCCAGAGAAGCCCGGCCAGGGCGGAGGCGCCCAGTGTGGCGATACTCTCGAAGGCTGTGTAGGTGCCGATGGCCGTGGCCGTGTCCTGGGGGGCGCTGATGTTGGTGATCCAGGCCTTGGAGATGCCCTCTGTGGCTGCCGCGAAAAGCCCGTACAGGAAAATGAGCGGCAGGTAAACCCAGTTCAGCTCAAAAGTTGCCATCCCAAAGTATACGAGCACAAACAAGCCGAGCCCGAAGAGGTACACCCGCTTCAGGCCCCACCTGTCGGCTATCACACCCATTGGGTACGAGCTCAGCGCATAGATCAGGTTATAGAGGATGTACAGGCCGATCAGGTGCGTATCGTTCAGGCCTGCCTCCTTCATCCGGAGCAACAGAAAGAAATCGCTGCTGTTGAAGAGCGCAAACAGCAGCAGGCCTACCAGCAGGCGCCTGTATGTAAGCGGGCTTTCACGCCAGTAGTGCAGAAAATCCAGGAAGTTATACTTGGTCCTCGGGCTGAGCGCTTTGGCAGGCTTTCGTTTTTCACGCAGGAGGTATAACAGCAGAACCGACAACAGCCCCGGCACAAAAGCATAGTAGAACAGGGGCCGGTACTGGCCGGGGTTAAAGTAGAGGTAAACAAGCGCTATGCCGGGTCCGAAGCAGGCCCCCAGCGTGTCCATGGCGCGGTGGAAACCGAACACACGGCCCTTTGTCTCTGGAGTGGCCTCATCCGAAAGCAGCGCATCGCGGGCGCTGGTGCGCAGCCCCTTTCCGAAGCGATCGAGGGTGCGGGCGCCGAACACCCAGAGCGGAATGCTGGAAAACGCCAGCATCGGTTTGGACAGGGCGGCCAGCAGGTAACCCGACCGGATGAAAGGCAGGCGCCGCCCGGTGCGGTCCGAGAGTCTGCCGAAATATCCTTTGCTCAGGCCCGAAATTGCCTGCGCCACGCCCTCCAGTATTCCGATCAGCAGCACAGAGAAGCCAATGCTCTTCAGGTACAGGGGCATGATCGGGTATAGCATTTCGCTGGCCACATCGGCAAACAGGCTTACCAGGGCAAGTATCCAAACGGTGCGGCTCAGCAGTTTTTGTGTCATGTGGGGTGTGCTTTGTGTGAGGGATTTACTGGCTATACTTCCTGCCCGGCCTAACCCTTCGGCAGAACGCAGCGGCTTTCCAGAACCATACGTAATTGCCGAAGAAAACGTATTCGCCGGCACCCGGAGGCAGCTGCATCTCCTTTAAAAAGGACAAAGTCTGCCAGCAGGGGAATCCTTGGTATTGCAGCAAGTATAAAGTAAAAATCTCACTTACCTTAAAGAGATTTTTACGATTTCTCTTTACACCAAATTGCAGGCATAATTGCCATGCATACACCCACAATCAAAAGGCATTACTTTATACTTTCCCTGTCCCTCAGAAACTCCATTTCAGCCTTACAAAAACAGCCTTGGATACGGCTTTGAACTCTCCCTGCTCCGAATCCAGGAAAAACTGCCCGATGGCATCCAGGTCGAGGTTGGGGAAGGCGGAGTAGGTGAGGGTGGGGTTGAGGAAGAGGGCCTGGTCTTCGGGAAAATAGATGGTGGCCAGACCAGCGTTCAGCAACGGGTGGATGGGATAACTCGCCTGGGCGAACACGTTATACTTGTAGGGGGATAAATCCTTTACGGACAGGCGGCCCGGCCGAAAGGCCTGGAACAGCAAGACCTCAGGGTTTTTCTCTCCGCGGCTGTTATACAATACAGAGGCATGCAGGTACAGGGAACTTGCAAAAGAGTAGTCTGCGGAAACAGAGGCAAGCAACTGCCCGCTTTTATGCAGTGGGTTTTGGTAAGGGTGGAGGTAGGTGAACTCGCCTTTAAAGCCTGCATCCTGTATACTTCCTGCCCAGCCCAGGCCTGCTACTGCCTCGCGGCCCAGCACCCCTCCCAGAAACTGTATGTCGTACCCGCTCCGGTTGAATTTGTACAGGCCGGCGATGGTTTGTTTGGCCGGGTCGGTGGTGAGGCGGGCGGCAAACTCGGCACCTCCCGCAAAGCCGGTGAAGTAGCGCACCCGCAGGGCGTCGCTGCCAGGCCGCTCCTCATAGTCGAAGTCGAAGAAGGAGTAGGCGTTGAAGATGTCGTTGGGGTTCCAGACCAGGTTCAGCCCCCAGTTTATGCGCTGCCGGCCCAGGCGCACTTCCAGCTTGTTTTTGGTCCACTCGGCGTACACGCGGTCCAGCATGGTGTGCACCAACAGCGAGCGGCTTCTCACCGGCATAGCCGAAAGGTCCCATACATCGTTGCCGGAGTCGATCAGCTGCGGGTATTGTGGCACCTGGCGGAGCAGGTCGCCGTAGAAGATGCGGTTGCGTACCTCCACCACCAGGCTCAGGGAGGTATCGATGGCATAGGTGAAGTTGAGGCGGTTGTGGAGCAGGTTGTCGGTCAGCAGCGAGTCGAGGCCACGCACAAGTATAAAGGTCTGCAGCTGTTTCACATAGCCACTCATCTCCAGGTTCTGAAGTATGGACTTGCGTGTTCCGGTTTGCTGAACGCTTTCGGAATCTATCCTCAGGGAGTCTGCCTGTGCGAGCGCGCTTCCTGCATGCAGGCAAAGTATACACACCGCTATCCAGACCCCGGCACGCATCTCAGGCTTTCGTTACATCCGACACTATTTTGCCATCCTCCAGCGTGATCACGCGGCGGGCTTTCTCGATCACGCGCTGGTCGTGGGTCGAGAAGATGAACGTGACCTTTTCCCGCCGGTTCATTTCGGCCATCATCTGTAGCAGGTTGCCGGCAGATTTTGAGTCGAGGTTGGCGGTGGGCTCGTCAGCAAGTATAAACTGCGGCCGCGAGGCCAGGGCGCGGGCCACCGCCACCCGTTGCTGCTGTCCTCCCGAGAGCTCGGTTGGGCGGTTGTCCATGCGGTCGCCGAGGCCTACTTCCTGCAGCAGCTGCGCAGCCCGCGCCTCGCGTTCCCTGGCCGGTATCTTTTGCAGCAGCATGATAAACTCCACATTCTCCCTGGCTGTAAGCACCGGAATGAGGTTATAAGCCTGGAAAACGAAGCCGATGTGCTCTAGCCTGAAGTCGATCAGTTGCCGGTCGTTTAGCTCGTTGAGGTGGTGCCCGCCTACTTCCACATGGCCGGCGGTAGGGTAATCGAGCCCGCCGAGGATGTGCAGCAGCGTCGATTTACCGGAGCCGGAAGGCCCTACCACCGCTGTAAACTCACCTTCCATTATCTCCAGGTCCACGCCACCGAGGGCATTCACCGGCACCTTCGTCTCCTTGTATACTTTGGTAAGCCCGCTTGTTCTGATCACGACTTCTGGCATAGCGCTCTATTTTCAGTGTGGGTTGATAATTGCCCGTTAGTTGATCTCCCTGGTTTTAAACATCCCCTCCGGAGAGGGTTTAAGCTCATTTTTATACCTGTTTATACTTTTATATTTAGTTATACTTCTGGTCACTCCCTGCTATTTTCAACTCCTCATGGCCTCCACCGGGTTCAGCCTGATCGCTTTGTAGGATGGGTAAAGCGCTGACAGGATCGCTGTCAGGACGACGCTTGCTACCATCAGGAAGTACTCGCGAGGAGTCAGGAAAGGGTAGAATTGCGTGCTGTAGCCGTATTGCTGCAGGCCTTTGGTCCAGGCGGAGAGGTCGATGCCGGTATTGCCGAGCCAGGTAACCGTGGCGTAGCCCAGCAGGCACCCGATAGGGCCTCCCACCAGCGCCAGGAAGATCGTTTCCAGCAGGATCATGCTGAAGATGCGTTGCCGGTTCATGCCGATGGCCATGAGCATGCCCAGTTCCCGCTCCCGCTCCAGCACCGCCATCAGCATGGTGTTCACGATGCCGAACGCCAATGCCACCATCAGGATCACGAGCAGGATGGTCATCGTCAGGCCCGACTGTTCCTGCATCAGGTCCAGCTCAGGCGAGAGCTCCTCCCAGGTTTTCACGTCTACCATAGGCCAATGGCTGCGCAGGTACCGGGCCTCGGGCAGCACCTGCGTGTTGGCATGCAGCAGTACCGCTATCTCATGGGTGAGGGTGTCGGTGCCCAGGAGCGGGCTCAGGTCCTGTTGCCGCACATATACGGCGCCCTCGTTGAGGCGGGGCGACGGCGAGTCAAAGATCCCCTGCACCCGGAATGCGCCCGCCACCACGTTGCCCTCCACATCCTGGAAGGTCAGCACCAGCTTGGTACGGAGACCTGCCTTTAGCTTGTCGGCCATTTTACGGCTGATGAGGATGGCGTTGCGGGACTTCCCGGTAAAGTATGTTCCCTCTTCCAGCAACGAGTCGAGGGAGGTGGTGGCGGCTTCCTGCTCCCGGTTAATGCCGTAGATCTGCACACCGGCACTGGCCCGGCTGGAGGCGATCATGCCATTGATGAGAAGGCGCCTGCTGAAGGCCTTGACGGCAGGGTCCTGGCGCAGGTAGGCTACGATGCGGTTGGCATGGGGAAGGCTGAAACGCACTTCCGGCTCCTGCCTGAAGCGCGGGTGGTGCAGCTGCAGGTGGGAGTAGTCGTGGTTGATGGAGTTGCGGATAAAACTGTCGGACATGCTGTTCATGAAGCCCACGGACAGCGCGATCGCGCCTATCCCCACGGCAATGGCCGCTATCACCACCAGGCTGCGGATGCGGTTGCGCCAGATATTGCGCCAGGCTATGAGGAGGAGCATAGGCATGGCATTAACTTCGTAAAGCGGTTACAGGTATAAGCCGCTGGATGAACCAGAGCGGGTAAATGCCCAGCACCGCCGTGATAATGGCGACGGTGTAGGCCTGCCGCAGAAAGATATCGGATTTGCGCGAGAAGGGGAGAACGGGCTCCATCCCATAGTTCTGGTACAGCTCCGCCAGGTTGCCCGAAACGGGTATCGGGTGGTTGTGCATGTACAGGATCACCGGCAAACTGACAAGTATGCCCAGCAGCGTGCCTCCCAGGGCAAGCATCAGAATCTCCAGGAACATGACGGACTGCAGCTTCAGGCGGCTCATCCCGATGGCGAGCATCACACCCATCTCGTAGCGGCGCTCGGTGGTCATCATCAGGAAAGTGCCGAAAATGCCGAAGCTGATCACGGCGTAAAGTATGATCAGGATCACCTGCGCGCCAATCCTGTCAATCTCGAAGCCCTGCACCAGCTCGGGCATAAGCTCCTGCCAGTTCATCACTTCAAACTGCGTCGCGTTTAGCTCCTGCTGCAGCGTTGCGGTGACATCCTCTACCTTCCCGGGGTCGTCTACCAGCAGCGAGAGCGAGGTCAGGCGGTCGCCGGTGTCATAAAGCCATTGCGCCTCCGGCAGGGGCAGGTATACCACCTGGTCGTTGAGTTGCGTGGAGGGGAATTTCACGATGCCGGCCACTTCATACTTGCCGGCGGCATTTGCCCCATGGTATCCCTGGCCAATAAGCACGAGCGTGTCTTTGGGGGCGAGTCTGAGGAAATCGGCCAGGCCCTCGGCTACCAGCACCTTTTTCTGACCTGCCTGCAGGTAGGTGCCTGCCCTCATTTTGTTGCGCAGGTTGGTGAGGTTGTCCTCCTTTTCCGGGTCGATGCCGATAACGAGGGTGCCTTTTGTGCGGTCGGTGCCGGAGGCGAGGGCGAAACTCTCCAGCCGGGGCACTACGGCCACCACGCCGGGGTGCTGCGCAACTTTGCTTTGCAGCGAGGCCTGGTTCACAAAACTATTGTCGAGGGTTCGGTCGTCCCAGTAGCCCTGATGGTGTATCTGTATGTAGCCGGTATAGAAGCGCACGGCATTATCGATCAGGTTGCCCCAGGCCGCTGTTTGCATGGATTGCATGAGGCTGGAGAAGAACACGGCAAACGCCACTGAGGCCAGTGTGATCAGGGTTCTGCGGCGGTTGCGCCAGATATTTCGCCAGGCCAGGAGCAGGTACATCGCTTATTTTATCCGTTTCAGGTTCTGGATGGAGAAGAATCCGTCTTCCAGCGGTACATCGAAGGCAAGCTGGCGGTACTCGATGATGGTCCTGTTCCTGGGGTTATCGGCCGGGGTTACCTCCAGCCGTGCCGGCAGCAGCCGGCCTCCCAACATGCGTATGTCGGAGGCTTTCATGGTGTTCACCAGCTCCCCGTCCTCGTCGTAGAAGCGCACCAGCAGCTGCAGGTAGTCTTTTTTGTCGATGTAGTTGATGACCTTGCCCCACACCACGGCCGCCTCCTCTTTAGGCGTCATCATGATCTTGTAGCTGGGCCTGCCATCGATGACAGTGTCGCCAGCCAGCGTATGCTCATAATCCTCTACCATGGATGATTCCTTTACCAGGTCGTCGTTCGTGAAATCGGAGCCCATCCAGGACTGCAGCATCATGGACGGTGGCAGCTTGATGGTGCGGTCAATGGACGGTTGCCAGTTCCATACTTCGCGCTTGCGTTTCAGGAAAGCGGTGCCCTTGTCGCGGGCAGGGGAGGTGATGAGTATCATGCCCAGGTCCTTTCCCTTTTGCCAGCTTTTCAGCCCGATCTCGCGTTGCCAGGTGGGCCGTACGATGCGCATCACCATTTCTCCCTGGTTAGACTTGCCGCGTACTTTATCATCCGCCCGTTGCACAATTTCCCTGGCGCTGGGCTGCGACTGAAGCAGCAGGACAAGTATAACTAACAATAATTTGAGGCTGATGCTATACATAACAGAGCTGCAGTGAGGTAAAAAGATAGCTTGCTATTTCTTATACGGAAAAGTGTTTATTGTATATGGAATAGAAATATTTATACTTTATAAGGCTCTCCTCAATTGCCCCGGAATACATTTGTATGGTTAACCACCGCGGTGCAGCAAGTATGCCTGGCGCGAGGTGCCAAAGTATAGCTGGCGGAGAGAGGGTACTGTGCTGGAACCGCAGGGTCGTTTCATTCTATTTAGTTAGTGTTCATGGCGCGAGCGTCCTCGCTCGTGTTGGACTATAGTGCGGGCCTCTGGCCCAGTTGGATTGCAAATCCAACGTTGCAAAAGTCACGGATCACAGATCCGCGCCAGCAAACTATAGAATGAAACGCCCCTGGTGCTGGAACCGGGCTACAAAAGAAGCGGCCGGGCTGTTCAGCCGTGTGCAGTCGCTGTGCTCCTCACACGGCTGGCACCCGGCAAATCAGGTATACTTTATGCTTAAAAGCTTTGGAAGGATAGCTTTATACTTTAATTTACAGGGCTTTTGTATCTATACAGCCAAGTATATCGTTAGAAGCCTATACTTTGTAAATGGTACTCTTTTAGTGAAGGATCTTGAAAGTACGGCTGCTGTCGTACAAAACAACCTTATCTACGTTTTAATAGTATTGCCCAAAGTTAACAAACCCAATTGCATGCTTCTAAAAAGGTTTTTGCCTAAGATTTACATCCCGCTGCTTTGCAGCGTCCTCCTTTTAACCGGTTGCTTTAAAAAGCAGTCTGCCGACGAAGAAACCGATACCGGCGGCACCGCCCCCCCGATGCAGGAAGAGAAAGCAGGCACCGCGCCGGAAGCTGCAGCCGCAGAGGCCGCCGCTCCCTCCAAAGTAGACGTGAATGTGTACCTCGAGATATCGAACGGAATGAAAGGTTTTATGCCCACGGCAGCGGCCGGAAAAGAAGCCACCACATTCCAGAACAACCTGCTTAAACTGATCTCGGAGGTGCAGGACGGCCGCTATGTGGCTGACAAAGCCTTTTACCTGGCCAAGGAGGATGCACAGAGCCGCCCGGTGCTCGACAGCGTGTCATACAATACCATGAAAAGCTATATCGTTAGTGGTATTAGGGATGATGTGCGCGGCACGCCGCTTCCGGCCATGCTGAAGGCGGCTTTGCAGAAGTCCATCGACCAGGGTGCGGTCAGCGTCATCGTCTCAGACTTTATACATGGCCCCAGCGACCAGGGACAGTTTATCTCCCTTGATGCCGATATCAGGAGCAGCCTGAGGGAGGCCGAGCACCAGGGGTTGGCCATCGCTATACTTGGCAATACATCGGAGTTCTTCGGTACCTACCACCCGGTCGTGAAGAAGCCGGAGGTCAGGAGAACGCTCAACGGCGTGGAGATTCCCTACTACATCTGGGTGATCGGCAAGCAGCAGGAAGTGCAGGTGGTTACCAACAAGGTGCTGCGTAACCTGCCGAAGCAGCAGGCATACTTCGGGTTTGAGTATAAGACCGTGCCTTACTCGGCGCTGTTAAAGGAAAAGCAGTTTAAGCCGGCCGGGGTTGTCTACTGCAGCAGCCGCAACGCCGATCCGTGTACCTCCGTTAACCTGCAACCCGAGAAAGACGTGCCGGTGGAGTTTACGATCGGGCTGAACCTGAGCAGACTGCCCCTGTCGATGCAAAGTATAGATTACCTGAAAAAGAACCTGAAGGTAGCCGGCAACGGCAGCAGGGCACGTATGGTGTCGGTGAAGGCGGCGGATGAAAGTATAAAAGCCACGCCCGACCTGGCCAGGTATACCCACTTTGTTCGGGTGCAGGTGCCGCAGCTAACCGCTAACGCCGGCTCCCTAACGGTGCAGCTGCCGCAGGTATACCCTGCCTGGATCGATAGCTGGGCAACCGATAACGACAACAACCCGGCAGCGGACCCGAAAAAAACTTACCAGTTAGATAAAATAGTAGACGGCGTTCAGGCCCTGTACCGCGACCAGAGCGACTTCGTTTTCAGTGCAACCTTAAAGTTTAACAAAGCAGACTAACCTATATGATACAGCAGTTTTTTTCAGGACTCTACGAACTGGTTTTAGGCCGGCCCATCCCTGCCAACTTCACCAACGATTACCGCGAGGTCGTTTTCCCGAATACCGGGCTGATGCTCTTCATCATTTCGCTGGCCATGGTGCTGGTTTATTATTATGTGCTGAACCGCATGATGAGCACCGGCCTGTATAAGCCGCGCCACTGGGTCATGTTCCTGGTGCTGAACGCCATCATCGCCTTTATCATACCCATTATGCAGGTGACAGGCAACGACATTGAGACACACTCTTACACGTACATGTTCGCTTTTGTGAACGTGATATACAGCCTGATCCTTTTCTTCGTTTTCTCATTACTACTCAAGCGGGGCTCCGTGCAGGCATGGACAACCCCGATGAAATGGCCCAATAAAAAATAACTATGGCAAAGCTTTTTGTATTCGGAATCGGAGGCACCGGCTCCCGCGTGATCCGCTCGCTGGTCATGCTGATGGCAGCAGGTGTCAAGATTCAGAACTGTGATAAAATAGTACCGATCATCATTGACCCCGACACCCAGAACGGCGACATGAACCGCACCGTGGAACTGCTTAAAACATACAAGCACATTCATGATGCGCTGGGTCGCCGCGACGATGGTTTTTTCCACACCGATATCAGCACACTCTCCAGTATAGCGGGCGATGGCACGGCCAAGATCCGCGACAGTTTCGTGTATGATTTCGGGGGCATCAACAAGCCGTTTAAAGACCACGTGGGCTATAACCAGCTGGACGTAGAGAGCCAGGCGCTCATCGACCTGCTGTTCACCCCGGAGAACCTGAACAACAGCCTGGACGTGGGTTTCCGCGGTAGCCCGAACGTAGGCAGCGTGGTGCTGAACGAGATCATTGATTCTCCCGAGATGCGCTTCTTTGCTTCCAATTTCCAGCCCGGTGATCGTATCTTCTTCGTGAGCTCGATTTTTGGCGGAACAGGCGCGGCTGGTTTCCCGCTGCTTCTGAAGAACTTCAAGGATAGCCGCACAGGATTGCCTAATGCCGCAAGTTTGAATACAGCCCTGACGGGTGCGATGGTGGTGCTGCCATACTTCTCGCTGGAGCAACCTGCCGCCGGTGTGGAAGCTGACTTTATTGATTCCAATACCTTCACCACGAAGGCAAAGGACGCGCTTTCTTACTACCAGCACCACCTGAACGGTGTGAATGCCGTGTACTACATGGGCGACACGCCGGACAAGCCGATGGAGAACAACCCGGGCCGTGCCAGCCAGAGAAACGATGCGCATTTGGTTGAACTGCTGAGTGCTTTGGCTATAGTTGACTTCATGGATTATTCGGATGATGAGCTCTCCGGGAATGAGACTTTCCATGAGTATGGCCTGCGCGAAGACGTGAGCAACGTGCAGTTCTCGCACCTAGACAGTGAAACCCGCGATCGTATTGCCACGCAGCTGATCCGATTCCACTACTTCGAGCGCTACTACACCACGCACCTGCCCGGCGACGCGCAGGCGGCCTATGCCAAAGGCGTAGACCTGCAGGGCGCCATCCGCAATGAGCCGGTTTTCCGGGAGCTGAACAAATTCCTGACTAATCCGGAGTTCGGCTACCAGGCGTGGCTGCGCGAGCTGAGCCGCAAAGAGAGAACCTTCGCCGCCCTGGACCTGAACGAAACGGACTTCAACCGCATGGTGTCGGACAAGCACGTAGAAACTGGTTTCCTGAACAAGGGAATAAGTCAGGGCTCCTTTGTAAAAGAACTCAACCGCGCCTCCGAATCCGTCTCAGACCGCGACGCCTTTAAAGCAACTATAAAAGCTTTTGAAACCGCTACAGAGAGGCTGGTGGAAGAGAAGTTGAAGTATAGTTAGAGACCTCCCCCAGCCCCCTCCTAAAAACAGGAGGGGGAGTTAAGGTTCTTCAGGGTTTGTAATCCGAATTTAGCCACCAGAAGCAGCTGCAAAAAGTTTAAAAGCGGATTACAAATCCTTGCATTACTATACTTTCGGATTGCAAATCCGAAAGAGCAAAGGAGGAACTAAAGTATAGGGAGTGTTTTTTTCTCTTTGTCATCCTGAAAGGATCTTGTGGAAAAGGAGCATAGACTTCAACTATGAAAAGTCACAACTACTTTGTGTACATCATTACAAACCCAGGCAAAACAGTGCTTTATACAGGTATAACGAATGATTTGCAGGTGAGAATTAATCAGCACAAAGAGAACCGAGGAAAGCCGGAAACATTTACCGGACGCTACTACTGCTATAAGTTGCTGTACTATGAACGCTATACTTATGTACAACATGCTATAGAGCGTGAGAAAGATATTAAGTTAATGAGTAGAGAAGACAAGCTTCAACTGATAAAGACAGAGAATCCTACGCTGATGTTTTTAGATGTGTGGGAGTAGTGGAGCTTACTGGTTATTTTCCACAAGATCCTTTCAGGATGACAAAAGAGTGGGGTAGAATTGAATTTTAATAAGGGGCCAGAGGCCCCGCTATAGTTAGTCACGAGCCTGGAGGCTCGCGCCATACTCAATAATACTATAAAAAGAAACAAACATGCCGAAAGTACTTCGTCTTCATAAAACCGGTTCTAACGTGGAAGGCTGGGCAAAAACCAGCCAGATCACGAGCACCGAGATCAAAGATATTACCGATGGCGCGGGTGGCAGAGCCTTGAAGATCAACGCCTCCATCCCGACGCCGTTTGCCCGCATGCACCTGTTCGAGACTGCTTTCGATTTTGTGAAACGCGGCGTGGCAGGCAACAGCACCAACACCATCTACCATCGGTTCGTGACGCACTTCTGGGACCTTTGGGAGTTGCTCTACAACCACCAGAGCTACGCGCAGGCCGGCAACAAGATCATCATTCGTCGCTGGAACAAGCACCAGCAGTTGGGTGCCATGCAGGCAAACCCGAATACGAGTCTGCTGGGCCGTACGCTGGAGCTGTTCATGAACGACAGCCGCTTCCAGGGTATCGAGGATATCTTCCTGATCTTCTTCGAGTCGACGAACAGTCGTGGCGACCGGCATATGCAGCTGATCGGGGGCACCTCGCCGCTGACGTTCCTCTTTGTGGCTCCGAACGTGCAGCCGCTAAGTATAAACAGAGCCCAGAATATCGGCACCTACTTTGACCATAACTATGTGTCGCTGGAGGACCGTGAGCCGGATTTCAGGGAGTACGTGCACAAGCTGTTCGTATCGAACCCGGCCATGATCCAGGCTTTTCCGGCAGTGTACAATGCACTGGACGAGAACCTGCTGCGAAGTATAAATATGGCAGGCGCGGTAGGGCAGGGCGCCATTGCGTCTCAGTACCTGCAGCTCGTGGATTTCCAGCAGAACCCGGTTCACGTCGGTCATATCAATTTCCTGGTTAAAAAGGACCAGACCGCCGTTACCAGCAGCGACCTGTTCATCCGCCCGACGCACTCCGGTTTTACCGGCGATCGCCCGATCGTGCTGAAACCAGACCTGCGTTTGGCCCCGAATATCAAGTATGTGAATAACCTGGCCTGGCCGGCAAACACCGAGGTAAGCTACGCCGATGAAAAACCATTGGAGAACCGCTCGCTGCCGGGTGTTGGGTTCAACTATCCATACCTGACTATCAACGACCTGCTGCAGGAAACGCTGGTGCAGGTGCCTTACGAGGTGAATACCGATCGTTTTTACAGTGGCACCGTGGTGTACCAGCCGGGCGTAACGGAGAAATCCTTTAACTACCTGCTGCCGGTCACGAGTTTATACTTTGAGTTCTTCACGCCGGAGGATTTAGCCAGCCACCTGACCTTCCACATCGACGTGAACCATGTGCGGGTAACGCTGCAGATACCGACCGAAAAAGGCAACGTAGTATACGAGCGCAGCTATTACGACAACCCGCTGAACTCGAAAGACGCGAGCGGAAACGTGATCCCGGAGAAAGGCCATATCCTGAAATCCAGGATTGGTCTGGGCGTGTTCCCGTTCTACAAGTTCACAGACGCCGTGCAGTACAACGACTTCTATAAGGTGATGCTGGTAGATGAGGACATCGACCCCTTGCTGGTGAATAAGAATCATTCGCTGGACTTTTATGTGGGAGGCAAACAACTGGAAGCCGGCGGAGGAATTACATCGGCCATTGCGCACCGCAGAACCAAGAAGAGCAACAGCAGCGCAGGCAGCACCTACTACGAGATACGGGGCACACACTTCGATTTTGCGGAGTTCACACATGCCGGGGTAGACTTAACGGGCAAGGCGCTGATCGTACCGAAGTTCGAGGAAAAGCAGCAGGGGATACACAATTTCACCTTTGCCATCGACTTCGGAACCTCTAACACGCACATTGCCTATACTTCCGGCTCCAACCAGCCGCCGCGCGAGTTCTCCATCACTGCTAACGACCAGCAACTGGTGATGCTGAACAAGCCTTCCGATGACCCGTCGCTGACGGATTACCAGCGTTTCCATAAGCGCGGTTTCGGCAGGTTGTTCGCTGTGGAGACTTTACTGAAGCGTGAGTTTATACCTTTGATCATCGGTTCCGGCGGTTCGCTGTATAACTTCCCGACCCGGACAGCCACCTGCGAGGCCATCGATTTCGAGAACCAGATCACGAACCTGTTCGGTAACATCAACATCGGTTTCTCCATTAACACCGAAGGTACCCACCAGGACCAGTACAAGCAGACCTACCATACCGACCTGAAGTGGAGCGAAACGCTGACCAATGCCGGCAAGCGCCGCATCGAGGCGTTCTTCACCGAGATCATGCTGCTGATCAAGAACAAAGTGGTGTTGAACAACGGCAATGTGGCCAGCACGAAAATCGTGTGGTTTGCACCGCTGAGTTTTGATGAGTATTCCCGCAACATGTTCCAGAACGTGTGGGACACGGTGTACAACAATGTGTTTAAGAATGGCAGAAATACGGTTTGCATTACAGAATCCGTGGCGCCGTTCTACTTCCTGTCCAGAACGGGGGCCGTGGTGCCGAGCCAGGACGAGAACCTGATCAACGTGGATATTGGCGGCGGTACGACCGATGTGCTGCTGTTCACCAACCGTAAACCGTCTCACAGTTCCTCGTTCCGCTTTGCCGGTAACGACCTGTGGGGCGATGGCTTTGCCACCGTGAAAACCAGCAAAGACAACGGCCTGCTGCAGTACGGGGTAGACCACGTGCTGCGCATTCCGCTGACCGAGGAAGGCCGCGAGTACCGTAAGTTCCTGGAGACTGCCCTGGATAACCCGGATTTCAATTCGGCAGATATCAGCAGTTTGCTCTTTAGCTATGACAAAGAGCTCAACTATAGCGCGCAGTTGTTGCAGGCACGTCAGCTACGGTTAATGTTCTACCTGCACTTCGGTGCGCTGATGTACCACCTGGCTCAGCTGGTGCAGCAACTGGATGTGAAAATGCCACGTTACATCTCGTTCAGCGGGCGCGGTAGTCTATACATCAGGCTGCTGAGCGCGGGCAACAACCTGTCGAATGTGGAGCGCTATGCCAAAGCCATTTTCCAGAAGGTGACGGGGCAGGAGCCGCCGGCTAACTTTAAGCTGGTGCTGGTAGACAACCCGAAGCAGGTTACTGCCAACGGTGGTGCCATGGCGCTGGAAGGAACAGACCTGAACGACCTGACCAACATCCCGATCATGCGCCCAACCGGCTCGGCCAACAAAGAGGACGCACTGACACCTGTAACCAAAACCCAGATAACGGGAGAGCTGCGCCAGGAAGTGTTGGACAACGTAATGGCCTGCCTGGAGCTGCTGCTCGACGATCCGGACGTATCGCCGCTGATGCGCTCGATGGGCGTGGAAGTGGACCCGATGCGCATTCTCGATTTCATGCGTACCAACCTGCAGGACAGCTATACCATGATCCTGGAAGACACCGTGCGTGGCCTCACAGACCGGGAGCAGCTGCATGAAACCATGTTCTTTATGCCGCTGAAGCAGTCGCTGTACTTATTGTCGAAAGAGCTGTACAAGCAGCAGTCGCAGGTAAGCGCGATCTCTTAAAGTATATCCAATGACCCCAGACCCCTCCCCATACAGGGAGGGGATTTTTCGGATTAAAGCAGGTTTCTTAGGGATTGCATCATTTTTTCGCTTCAGGTGAAAAACAATACCTATAAAACTTATAGCTTGCTGAAAATAGTACCATACTCACCGCCTGCGACAAGGGCAGGAGTTGGAAATAAACATCAATATGAATTCTTATTCAGAATAAACAGCATTGACTCATGAATACAATAGCAGTCATTATAAGTATAATCGCCCTGATCGGGGCAGGCTTTGCCTTTTTAAGGGCCGTCAGTGCGTACAACATGCTAACGAAGCGGATTGATAAACTGAAAGAGAATAATACCTACCTGGAGGCGCGCGTCAGGAAACTGGAGGGCGGGGCAAGCAGGGGCAGCAGAGCCGCAGGCGATGCCGGTGAGTCTGGCGGCCGTAGAAACCAGCCACGGCAGGAGCAGCAGGAGCAGCGCCAGAAGCAAAGGGAAAAGCAGCCGTCGCAGCAGAACCCCGAGCGTACGGAGCAACAACCGCAGCAGCCCAAGAGAAAAAAGGAGAACAGGAGACGTAACGAACGATCAATGGATAGAAACGAGAATGAGCAGCAAGGGCGGGCAGCAACCTCACCGGCCGTAAACCTGGAGTTTGCCGGCGGTAACCTGCTGGATGAACTGGAGCAGGCCGCTAACCCGACGCCGCCACCTGTGCAGCCTGAGGCAATGCCGGAGCTTGCGGCAGATTCAGGCTCCCGGTTCGCGATTATACCGGAAGACGGCGTAATACGCCAGCACCAGCTGCAGCAGCGCCCCGACTCCGACAGCTACATTGAGATGGACGTGCCGGCAGAAGGCAGCAACACAACCCGCTACCGCTTTAACCTGTCGGGTAACCATGCCTTTGTAATTGCCCAGGGCATAGACCGCCTGGAGAACGCCTTTGATTTCGAGAAGCCATCCAACCGCATGGTGAGCCGGGTAGTGCTGCAGGGAGACGGTGTACTTACCAAAGTCAACAATGGCTGGAAAATACAGGAGAAAGCACGCATAGATTTCAGATAACCCCTTAGATGGAAGGCATTTTTGTTTTAGAGGCAGTACTCATACTGATCATACTTGGCTACCAGTTGTACGTGTACAAGGGTAACAAGCAAAAGATAAAAGGTATAGCCGATCTGTATCCTTCCGAAGACCGGCTACACTTACGGGAGCAACTGCTGGAGACGGGAAGTATAAAACCCGCTGCCGCAAAACCTGACGGACAAGTATGGGAAGCCATACTTGCCGGCAAACCCTTTCGGGAGTACACGCCCTCCAACCCGGTTGTTAAAAAAGTGGTGTCTGCAGAAGACAACACGCTGCAGATCGAAGCGAAGGGCGGCCCGGTGGCGAGCTATAGTATAGCCCGCGAGAAACTGGAGAAGCTGTTTGCCGGCGGCCACCTGCACCTGGTGCAGGGCGACCCGGAGGCACTCATCAGCAGTGTGGCGGCAGGAGGCAAGGGCACAGCCACCATCGATGTGATCGAGGTGCAGCACCCGTCCGAAACCTTCAGCAGCATTATCCGGAACACGAACGAGTACCTGAAGCGCAACAAAGGCGCCGCAGCCGATTTCGAGATACTGAAAGACGTGTCGGAGCGCTACTCCGAGGCGCTGGACGGCGAGGTGCAGTCCACCATCGCCACCCCTCTTTACATCGGTTTGCTGGGTACGTTTTCGGGTGTGATCATCGGCCTCTCCAGCCTGATCTGGTCTGGCTATGGGGCGGAGGAGGCCGGCGCTGCGGCTGACTCTTTCATCACGGACCAGAATATTCCCTCTTTCCTGTTTGGTGTGCTTATCGCCATGTCGGGCAGTTTCCTGGGGCTGTTGCTGACGTTGTTGGGCAATAATGCCCTGAAGAACGCACGCAGCCTCCGCGATCGCAACAAGAACGGCTATTATACTTTTCTGCAGACCAACCTGCTGCCCAAGCTCAACTCCGATATGGCGGCCAGCCTGGGTAACCTCAAGTCGGTGCTGGATTCCTTCAACCGCGATTTCCTGGACAAGGTGCTTGGGTTCCGGCCGATCGTGGACTCGCTCTCGGAGAACATCAGCATTCAAAAGGATTTTATACAGAAGCTCGACGAGATCGGGTTTACACAGATGGCCAACGCCAACCTGCAGGTATTCGATAAGTTGAAGGAGAGCGAGCAGCTGTTTAAGAACTTCCTGCAGTACCAGGTGGCGCTTAACGATTCGGTGCAGAAGGGCGGGGAGCTGACGCACCACATTGCGCAGGTGCTGGGCCGCCTGACGAGCCTGCAGGAGGGTTTCGACAAAGTGCCGGGCTATCTGCAGAAGCACGACGAGTCCATACAGCGGCAGGTGAATTTCTTTGGGCAGCATGAGCGCGAGCTGCAGGATATCGGCTCCAGGATTGAGCAGTATTTCGACAAGGCAGCCCTCCGGCTCACCGACCTGATGGAGGCACGCCTGCAGCACCAGGAGCGGGATGCCCAGAATGCCTACGAGAAGTGGCAGGAGCATTTCAGGAGGCTGAACGAAGACAATGTCTACCAGCGCATCCTGGACTACATGCGCCCTTTCGAGAACCTGAGCCAGCAGCAGGATAAACTTAATACCGCGCAGCAGCAACTATCCGGGGAACTGCGGCAAACCAACGAACGCCTGTTACAGAAGATAGAGACCGATGCCGCCATTCAGCAGCAACTGCTGCAGCAGCTCCAGACCATGAATGCGCATATGGCTAAAAGTATGGAGCCAGGCCCATTAAAGGCAGCTTTCGACAAGTTCTTCGGCGGCGGCCAGAACAGGAGGTAAGTATGAGTAAGGAAAGCAGAGATTTCTTCTGGCCAAGCTATGTCGACCTGATGACCGTGCTCTTCCTGGTGATGCTGGTACTGTTTGTGCTGAGCTTCAAGCTGTTTCAGGACAAGGACAGGGAGAACCGCGACAACATAGCCCGCCTGCAGGTTGAGGTACAGGAAAAGCGTAAACTCGATGAGATAAAAGCCGCCCTCGCCCGCCTGGACGATGATTATTTTCAGTACAACGAGCAGTACAAGCGGCACGAGCTGCTGGTGGATGTGCTGTTCGAGCAGAGCAGCGCCGTTATTCCGCAGCGCTCGCGGGCACCGCTGCGTAAGGCAGGCGAGAACCTGAGCCAGGTCATCAATTCCATCGAAGACAAGGCTGTAAAATACCTGATTGTGATTGACGGCCGCGCCGCCAGCTTCCCGAAAGGCGACCCCAGAAACATCTCCCAACGTAAATATGCCCTGCAGTTAAGCTATGAACGTGCGCTGGCCCTGCTCGACTTCTGGCAAAGCCAAGGCATTAAGTTCCCGAAGGACAGAATAGAGCTGATTGCTGCTGGCAGCGGCTTTGAGGGAGCGGGCCGCAAAGGTGACATCCGAGACCGCCGCTTCGTGATCCAGATCCTCCCGAAAGTGGGCACACTGGAGAACGGAAACGATTAAGAAGTATAAAGCAAAACATTATTTTATACTTCTATCCTTACACTTCCGAAATCAAAGTATAAAATCCCCTATTCTGGGTGCATAATTGCCTCTGCCAGAAGTGTGTCTACAGCGATGCCGTTGGATGCATGCGGAATGGTGTTGCAGGTAATAACCTTTTCAGCGCCGGCCTGAAGTAAAGCCTCATAAGCGCCTTCAGCGAAGACAGCATGCACACCGATACAAACCGGCTTCAGGGTGGTCATCCCTCTCAGGTGCTGCACCGTTTCGATCATGGTATGGGCCGTGGAAATGATGTCATCTACAAGTACGGGCGTGTGATTCGGGTAGTCGGCCAGCTGCGGTAGGGTTACCTGAACCTCCTCGTCGCCGAGGCGGGTTTTCTGCAGCACCAGGGCAGGGGCTTTTGCCAGTGCCGCTACGGCTGTTACCCATTGCATGCTTTCTTCATCCGGCCCGATCAGGACAGGCTTCTGCACGTGCTGCTGTACCCATTCGGCTATGAGCGGGGCCGCATGCAGGGCACGGGCAGGTATAGTATACAGCTCTTGCATGTGGTGGATGCGGTGCAGGTGCGGATCGATGGTGAGGAGGCTGTCAGTTATACTTTCAATCAGCCGGGCAACGTAGCGAGAGGTGATACCCTCGCCCTTTTTAAACTGCTTGTCCTGGCGCATGTAGGCTAGGTAAGGTGCCACCAGTGTTATTCTGGCAGCGCCCAATTCGCGAATGGTCTGTGAAAGCAAGTATAAAGGCAGCAGTTTATCATCGGGCCTGTGCAAGGTGCAGACCAGCACGGCTTCTTTCCCGCTCACCTCCGAGAGTACCCGCACATAGGTTTCACCATCCGGGAAATGCCTGATTTCGGCTTCGCCAACCGCTGCATCAAGTATGGCTGCCAGCGTGTGAGCCAGTGGTTCATTGCCGGGCAGGGCAAAGAGTATATGCTTCATGTATATGAGTCTATCTGTATAAACTGGTTTTCACTGGAGAGAAAATCCAGGGCATAATCCAGCTCGCCCTGTGTTTCAGAATAAATCGTAAACAACGGCTGGCCCTGCTGCACAGTGGTGCCAAGGGGTGCGTTAAAGTAAATACCTGCCCCCGGCGACTTAGGGGCACCAGCCAGCTTGGCGACCTTGGCCAGCCTGCGGTTATCGATTTTGGTCACGGTGCCTTCCGTCTGCGCCAGCACATCATGCCGAATTGGGGCGGGCGTAGGCTCCTTGAACCCACCCTGCGCCTCGCAGATCCGGTAAAACTTTGTCAGCGCCTCACCGCTTTCGAGTAGTTGCTGTGCCTGCATGTTGCCTGTGCCTTTTGTTGCCACACCGGCCGTCTCCAGCATCAGACCGGCTAATTTAAGGGCGCGCTCTTTCAGGTCTGTGGGGGCATCGGGTTCGTTGCGTAGCACAGCCAGTACGTCCCGTGCTTCCAAGGCCGGGCCGATGCCGCGCCCCACCGGCTGCGAGCCATCCGTTATCAGCACCTCCACCTCCAACCCGATAGACAAGCCCACTGCCCTGAAATAGTACTCCAGCAGAAAAGCCTCCTCCTTGGTGCGGGCCTTGGCCGTTTCACCTACTGGTATATCAATTATAGTATGGGTAGAGCCGGCCGCCGCTTTTTTAGATAACACCGACGCGATCATCTGGCCGGCACTGTCCACATCCAGCGCTTTCTCCACATAAATGATCAGGTCATCGGCTGGACTGATCTTTACCGTGCCACCCCAAACCATGCATCCGCCTTCTTTCCGTACCACATCCTGTATCTGCTCCAGCGTGAGGTTTACGGGCGTCATGGTTTCAACGACATCGGCTGTTCCGGCAGGGGAGGTGATGGCCCTGGACGAGGTTTTGGGTATGGTTAAGCCGGCTGCTGCTATAATAGGCACAATAATGGGTGTGGTCCGATTTCCGGGCAAACCTCCGATGCAATGTTTGTCAACGATCAGGGGCTTGTGCCAGTTTAGCTTGGTGCCGGAGTTGATCATGGCCTTGGTCAGGTAAATCACCTCGTCAAGTGCCAGGTTGTCGCCGGAGCAGGCTGTAACAAATGCGGCAATCTCGATGTGGGAGTAAAAGCCTTTTGTGATATCAGAGACAATATGCTGTAGCGCCAGCTCATTAAACTTCTTGTCGAACATCTTGGCCCGCACATGCCTGAACGAAAGTATAGGCCGCAGGTGCGCCACCGTTACCTGGTCGTTTTCGTGCACCTGCAGGCTTTCAAAAGCAAACTCTGAGAGCGATGCCTCGCCATCTAGTAGCAGGGGGGAGGTGATAACGGCGAGTGTGGCAATGATGCTGCTGCCCCCGTTCATGACCACTACACGGGTGTTGGAGGTAAAGCCTTCGGAGCGGCAAATCTGTGAGTCGGCACGCACAAAGATCATGTTCTCGGTGTGCGTATCGATACCGAGTCTGCGGAGGCGCAGGACGTTGCTGTGATTCTCTGCCATACTTTGCTTTTACTCCTTTAACGGTGCTGTGGGAAGTTTGAAGTATAAAATAGTTTACGGAGGGTGGGAGAGGGGGATGGAAGAGGAGACTAAAGATGGTTGCTAACAGTTTCCTTGGCTGTACTTTTAACGGAGGAGTGGAAATTCTGGTGATTAACACGAGCAGGTGTCCATTACACTATCTTTATCTTCATTGTAATTACTTCAAGCTAATCATAACTAGGAAAGTTTAAAACAGGTATATTTTAAAGTCATAAAATGCAAATTTTAAGTAGTATATACTTAAAACATATAGTAAGTTTATGTGATATTACACTCTGTCCACATTATTACGCTATAAGCTATATATCTGCAAAGTATGACCTCTTATAAGGTAGAGTATTTAATCATATTCAAAGCTGCAGACACCTTCTGTGACTCTGTTAAAACTTACAGAAGTCTATTAGAAGCTGATTCGAGAATCAATCTTGGATCAGATAAAATATTTTTTCAGCAAATTGAATTTGATTTTAAAATTTCTGCTGGCAAGACGGCAGAGAGAAATCAACCATTCTTTCAAGTAGAACTTGCTGCTGAGAATGAAGAATCGTTAGAAGCCTTCTGGGGGTTACTGAAAGCTATTAGAAGGTTAAGCAGTAAAGCAGACGGTGAAGTGAATGTTCTCTGGGATGATTTAGGAATACATTATACTAAATTAGCTTACCCAATTATCAGTTATACAGAGAACCTGCTCAGAAAGCTGATTACCAAATTTATGCTTATTCACGTTGGTGCAGAATGGGTTAAAATTGCTCTTCCAGTCGAAGTCAAAAATGCTGCAGATATGAATAAGAGAAACAGTACTAATCTACTACATAAAGTAGATTTTATTCACTTAGCAGATTTCTTATTTAAACCATATCAAACACAGCCTATTGGTGATTTGTATTCTCAGATAAGTAAAGCATCAAATATTTTTGATCTTCAACTTGCTGATTTAAGAAGTTTTCTCCCTAAATCTAACTGGGAAAGATATTTTAAGAAGGTAGTTAACTGTGATGATGATTATTTATTAAAAAGATGGAAGAATCTGTATGAGTTAAGGTGTTTAATAGCTCATAATAACTTCATCAGTAAAAATGATTATGATGATGTGGTAAGGCTGTCTAATGAGATTTCAAAACCATTGTTGCTTGCTGTAGAAAAGCTTAATGATATAGAAGTGCCAGAGGAGGAGATAGAGCAGTTAACTGAAAATGTCATTAGCAATTTTAACACACTGATTGGGCAATATATTTCAGCTTGGAGAGAGGTTGATAGTGCTATCCAAAAACTTTATAACAGTCGTTTTAAGGGAGACAAATCAAAAGCAATACCAGTATATAAAATGGTAGATTCTTTGATAGAAAGAGATATTCTTGGACCAGACTTTTTACAAAAATATAGGGAACTCCGCTTATATAGAAATCAATTAACTCATGATGTGGGGAATGAAATAGATGAAATTGTTTTAATAGAAAATATAGAGAAGCTAGATAGCTTCTTCCTTACTAATATACTGTTCAACAGAGCTTTTGACTCTATTTAGTATAGTGTCAAATTTGTTACTCTTTATAACCTGTTGTAACTCTTTATTGTCAAATAATTACTCGGACCTACCCCACCCACACCCGCTGAATTTCCCCTATCCTGGTAGTATAGCCTGGTGATTTATACTCGCTTTTTAGCTGCCAGGCGTTATCCGTGCCTTGTGTGGCTACCCGAACCTTGCTGCGCCCGAACCTGTCGGTGAGGCCGTCCATTACCTCCATCAGCTTTGCCTGCTTCTCGCGGTCTACGGTGTCCAGCAGGGCGAGCTGCACCTGGTTTTCGGGCACGATCTCGGTTACGATCACCCCGCACTTCTTGTAAAAATAGCCATCGCGGTAAATGGCCTTCAGGGCGATGCCGGCGTAGTGTATCAGCTCCATATCGGAGTTGGTGGCCACGGGCATGCAGACGGTTTTGCTGTTGTAGTACTGACGGTCGTTTTCGGAGAACCTGTTGGTGGTAACGAACACGGTAAGCAGCCTGGCGCAGCTCTTCTGCTGGCGCAGCTTGCGGGCGCACCTGGCGGCGTAGGTAGCCGTGGCCTCCTGCATCTCATCAAAGCTGTTCACGCGCTTGCCGAAGCTCCTGGAGGTACAGATGCCCTTTTTGGGCGGGGCCACCTCCTCCAGTTCCAGGCACGACTCTCCCCGCAGCTCCTTCAGCAGCCGCAAGCCCACCACCGTCATGTGCTGCCGCACCCAGCTCTCCGATAGCTGGGTAAAATCGTAAGCAGTAAGTATGTTTCGCTTCTTCAGGAACCTGGCGTACTGCCCGCCAATGCCCCAGATATCCTCAACTTTAGTGCGCTGCAACGCTTCCCGGATGTGGTGCGGATCGGTGAGCACCAGCACGCCGTTCGCCTTTGCCGACTTCTTGGCCAGTTTGTTGGCTACCTTTGCCAGCGCTTTGGTAGGCGCTACGCCCAGGCTCACAGGTATACCCGTCCAGCGCCACACAGTTTGTTTTATCTCCCAGGCGTAGGCTTGTAAATCTATACTATAAAAATCGCCAAGATCCAGGAAGCACTCGTCTATGGAGTATACTTCCACGTTCGGGGTAAACCGCGACAGCGTCTGCATCACGCGCTCCGACATATCGCCGTAAAGGGCATAGTTGGAGGAGAAGGCATGCACCTGCCCGGTCTCCACCAGGTTGCGGATCTGGAAAAAGGGCTGGCCCATCGGTATGCCCAACTCCTTGGCCTCGGCGCTTCGGGCTATCACGCAGCCATCGTTGTTGCTTAGCACCACCACGGGCTTGCCGTTCAGGGCGGGGTTAAATACCCGCTCGCAGCTGGCGTAGAAGTTATTGCAGTCGCAGAGGGCGTAAAGGGTAGTCATAGTTTCTGGGGTTTGTGCAGGATCCATACTACCACGCCCCACACACGCATGTCCATATCCTCGGTTACCTCTATGGGCTTAAAGTCGGGGTTGGCCGGCATCAGGAAAGCCTTCTTATCTATCATCCGAAAGGTCTTTACGGTAAACTCGCCATCCAGAAAGCACACCACCGGCAGCCCGTCAGCAGGGCGCAGCGATTTGTCTATCACGAGAATGTCGCCTTCGTGTATGTTGGCATCCACCATAGAAGTGCCCTTTACCCGCATCATATAGGTAGAGGTAGGGTTCTGCACCAGGTACTGGCCCAAATCTATGCGATCCTCCAGGTGGTCATCAGCGGGGGATGGGAAGCCGGCCGCAATGTAGGAAGCGTAGAATGGCAACTCTACGCCTCCTATGGCCTCAAGGGAAACCGGTTCTAAAGTATGAGATTGTATCGGAATTACTTTTGCGCTGCACATATCAACCAAACATGAAGTAATAAATACTAATTATGTTAGCAAATACGTAAACAAGAATTAAATTAGCTAAATATATTAGTTTTATTTATTTACACGAAGCGTTAATCCATGCCATTAATGCGCTTTCCTTTCTTGCTGTAGTCCTCAGCAGCCTTATAGTGATACTGCCAGCCTTTCTGCTATAACTGGTGTTCCGGGCAGGTTAAAATACAGGCCCTTTTCTTTGTAAAGTATAGGTAAGGGCAAAGCTATTTGTGCCATAACCGCTTTGGAAGCTGATCTGGAAGTATGAAATCCCATCTCTTAGTACAATCTGTTTTTGCAGATGCTTTCTTTTTAAACGAAATGAAACCATCTGGGCTGGCATGCTAGTTTCAGGTAATCGCTAGTTTCTTATTAATGCATGTAGTTTAACGCTTAATTAACAGGTGTTTAAATTGGTTTTTAACAAAATATATAAAAAAGTAAGTGTTTTTGTTTGATTGTTGTTTTGTTTCGTTTACATTTATTTATCGAAAGTATAAGCAATAAAATATAATTACCTTTTAAGTGTTTAAGAACGAAATGAAACATACTGCCCCCCGCTTTAGTCGTCCCGTGCAAAAGCATGCGCTGGAGCAGGGAGAAGTAGAGTGGGATGTTATTGTAGTTGGTGGCGGTGCTACGGGCTTAGGAGTCGGTATAGACGCGGCGTCCAGGGGGTATCGCACCTTGTTGCTGGAGCAGGCAGACTTTGCCAAAGGCACCTCTAGTAGAAGTACAAAGCTGGTGCATGGGGGAGTGCGTTACCTGGCGCAAGGCAATATTAGCCTGGTGTACGAGGCGTTGTATGAGCGCGGGTTGCTGCTGCAAAATGCTCCGCATCTGGTAAGCGTGCAGCCTTTTGTTATTCCAAGCTATAGTTGGTGGGATAAGGTATTTTACGGAGCTGGTCTTAAGATATACGACTGGATGGCAGGTCGCTACAGGTTCCAGAAAACCTCTCTTATAGGCAAAAGCGCGGTTGCCAACCTGCTGCCGAATGTTAGGAAGAAGGGGCTTAAAGGCGGAATAGTATACTATGATGGCCAGTTTGATGATGCAAGGCTAGCTGTTAATATGGCCCAGACATGTGTAGAGCAAGGCGGTGTGGTGTTGAACTACATGAAAGTGAGCGGTCTGGTGAAGGATCAGAAAGGTAAAATCTCAGGTGTTAAGGCGCATGATGTAGAGACGGGGCAGGAGTACCAGCTGAAGGCTAAGGTAGTTGTGAATGCCACCGGTGTTTTCGTTAATGATGTGCTGCAGATGGATACCCCAAGGCAGCAACCGTTGGTTCGGCCAAGCCAGGGGGTGCATGTGGTGATAAAGCGCTCCTTCTTAAAAGGAGACAACGCTCTGATGCTTCCTAAAACACCAGACGGGCGCGTGCTGTTTGCTGTGCCCTGGCATGGCCATGTGCTGTTGGGAACAACAGATACACCGCTGGAAAACCCTGACTTAGAGCCTACCGCCCTGGAAAGCGAAATAGATTTTATTTTAGAGACTGCCGGACAATACCTGGAGGACAAGCCAACCCGGGAAGACGTGCTGAGTGTTTTTGCCGGTCTTCGCCCGTTAGCGGCGCCAACCAAAAACTCAGGCAGCACCAAAGAGATCTCCAGAAGTCATAAGTTGATAGTGGCGCCGTCCGGGTTGGTTACCATAACAGGTGGTAAATGGACAACTTATCGCAAAATGGCAGAAGATACCGTGGACAAGGCTATTGCGGTGGCAGGTTTACCCTTGCACCCTTGCAACACTGCAAACTTGCAAATACATGGGGCGGTAAATGAAAAAAATAATAAATTAGAGTCTTTAAGTATTTACGGAACCGATGCAGGAGGAATTCATGAGCTTGTAGCATCCAATTCCGCATTGGGTAAAAAATTGCATAAAAACTTTTCATACATACATGCCGAGGTAGTTTGGGCGGTGCGCCATGAGATGGCCAGAACAGTTGAGGATGTGCTTGCAAGAAGATTGCGGGTGCTGTTTCTGGACGCCAAAGCGGCGATAGACATGGCACCGCAGGTGTCCGCGCTGATGGCCGATGAGCTCGGGACTAACGAGGAGTGGCAACAGGAGCAGGTTAAAAACTTTACAGAGCTTGCGAACCATTACCTATTGGAGCCTTACCGGCATGTGGCTACTGCAGCAGTTGATCAGGATTAACCATACACAGCCTATGCAAAAATATATACTCGCTTTTGATCAGGGTACCACTAGTTCCAGAGCCATTGTATTTAACCACAAAGGTGAACTTGTCTCGGTAGCCCAGAAAGAGTTCAAGCAGCATTACCCTGAGCCGGGTTGGGTAGAGCATAACCCGAACGAGATATGGTCTACCCAGGTGGGAGTAGCCGCAGAGGCTATCCTGAAGGCGGGGCTGCAGGCAAAAGATATCCAGGCTATAGGCATTACAAACCAACGGGAGACAACAGTAGTCTGGGACCGGCGAACAGGGGAAGTGGTCTGTAATGCCATCGTCTGGCAGGACAGGCGTACTTCTAAGTACTGTGATAGCCTGAAAAAACAGGGCTTGGAGCCAGTTATCAGGGATAAAACGGGGCTGGTAATAGATGCATACTTCTCGGCAACCAAAATCAGGTGGATACTAGACCATGTGCCTGGAGCCAGAGAGAAGGCTGAAGCTGGCCACCTGCTATTTGGTACCATAGACACATGGCTCATCTGGAAGATGACAGATGGCAAAGTGCATGCAACAGATGTAACCAATGCCTCCCGCACACTTCTCTATAATATTCACACCCTAGCCTGGGACAAAGAGCTCCTTAGGCTTTTCGGAATACCCGCCAGCATGCTTCCCGAGGTTAAAGCCTCCAGCGAAGTGATCGGTCATACTTCCGGATCCCTCTTTTCAACCCAAATCCCTATTGCAGGCATCGCCGGAGATCAACAGGCGGCACTGTTTGGCCAGATGTGCACGAAGCCGGGCATGGTCAAGAATACCTATGGCACGGGATGCTTTATGCTGATGAACATCGGGGATAAGCCTATTATTTCTAAGCACAGACTGGTAACAACAGTTGCCTGGAAGATTCAGGATCAGGTGCATTATGCATTGGAGGGTAGCATTTTTATTGCTGGGGCCGTGGTGCAGTGGCTGCGGGATGGGCTAGGCGTTATCTCGTCTTCTGAGGAGGTGGAGCAGCTGGCCAAAAAAGTTGCCGGCAGCGACGGTGTATACCTGGTGCCTGCCTTCGTGGGTATGGGGGCCCCGCACTGGGACCAGCACGCACGTGGAACCATCGTCGGGATGACCAGGGGGACGACCTCGGCCCACATTGCCAGAGCGGCGCTGGAGAGTATCGCCTACCAAACCTACGAGGTGCTAAAAGCAATGGAGGCAGACGCCGAAATAACCATTCGGGAGCTACGCGCAGACGGGGGAGCAACTGCAAATGACCTTCTGATGCAATTTCAGTCAGATATATTGGGAGCCAGGGTAGTGAAGCCCGAAGTAACGGAGGTAACCGCCATTGGGGCAGCTTACCTGGCGGGCTTAGCTACAGGCTTCTGGGGCAGTATAGACGAGATCCAGCAGCAATGGAGCATCAGCAAAACCTTTGAGCCTGATGCAGGCCTGCAGGCGGAAGGCCTTCTGAAAGGATGGCACAAGGCGGTAAAGGCGGCAAAGGCCTCGGTGTAATAAAAGAAACGGTAACTGAAGCAAAGATAAATAGCTATGACAGCATTTACAGCCGAGTTTATAGGTACTATGCTCTTAATCCTGATGGGCAACGGTGTCGTGGCAAATGTAGTCCTGAAAGGCACCAAAGGGAGTAACAGTGGCTGGATTGTAATCACTACGGGTTGGGCACTGTCTGTCTATACTGGTGTCGTGATCGCAGCGCCATATAGTGGGGCACACCTTAATCCTGCTGTTACGCTGGCGTTGGCGCTAGCCGGCAAGTTTAGCTGGCAGGGGGTAGGGCCTTATATGCTAGCCCAGCTGCTGGGGGCTATGACAGGTGCCTTGCTGGTATGGCTGCTCTACAGGCCACACTTCGACGCTACCGAGGACCCCGAATCAAAGCTGGCTGTGTTTTGTACAGGCCCCGCCATCAGGCATCGGTTTTCTAATATCTTCAGCGAGGCACTCGGCACCTTTGTGCTGATATTCGTGATTTTTTACTTCACAAGTCCAGCGTTGGGCGACCAGAAAACGCCTATCGGTATGGGGGCGCTGGGGGCAATTCCGGTGGCTTTCCTGGTGTGGGCTATCGGCTTATCGCTGGGTGGCACAACAGGCTATGCTATAAACCCCGCCCGTGACCTTGGCCCCAGGATTATTCACTCGCTCATGCCGATAAAAAACAAATGCCACAGCGACTGGAGCTATGCCTGGGTACCGATAGCCGGGCCAGTAGCGGGTGCGGTGGCTGCTGCATTGCTGTACATATTACTAAAAAGTTAAGTTTGGGTTAGGGGTAAAAGTTTACTAATTGCTTTTTTAGTTTTGTATTCGGAGTCATTTTTTAAGTTATTCCGAAATAAAACATAATGTTTCGGAATATAATAGTGATCATGTGATCACAGAAAGCAGATTATCTATATTACTAGGCTATAAGCCAGCTAAAAACAGCTTAGCCGGTTTCATTATTTAACAGAACACTTCTTATGAAGCTTATTTCTCCTGCACGCCATGCAGACAAATTACCACTTGAGCGAGTAGACCCAGAGTACAAGCGCTTACGCTACCAGGTCTTTTTAGGCATATTTATCGGTTACGCCGGTTACTACCTGGTTCGCAAGAATTTCTCGCTTGTAATGCCCGACCTGATTGAGCAGGGTTATTCTAAAGCCGATCTGGGTATTGCTTTGTCCGGCGTTTCTGTTGCTTATGGGCTTAGTAAGTTTCTGATGGGCAATGTGTCAGACAGGAGTAATGCCAGGGTCTTTCTTACCATAGGGCTTTTATTATCAGCACTTACCATGATCGTAATGGGTACTGTGCCGATAGCTACCAGCTCTATCGCCATCATGTTTGTGCTGCTGTTTCTCAATGGGTGGTTTCAAGGTATGGGCTGGCCGCCATGCGGCAGGGTGATGGTCCACTGGTTCTCTACTAAAGAAAGGGGAACCAAGATGTCAATATGGAATATTGCCCATAATGTGGGCGGCGGTTTGGTTGGCCCACTGGCAATTGCTGCTGTGGCCTTGTTCGGGACCTGGGAAAGTAAGCTATACTTCCCGGGGATCATTGCGCTGCTTTCCGCCATGATAACCTACATGCTGGTGCGCGATACGCCACAGTCCTGTGGCCTGCCCACCATTGAAGAGTATAAAAATGACTACCCCCACAATTATACAGAGGATCATGAAAAGGAGCTCTCGGCGAAGCAGATCCTTTTTGATTATGTGCTTACCAGCCGAGTGCTTTGGTATATCGCCTTTGCCAATGCCTTTGTGTACCTGGTGCGGTACGGCATCCTAGACTGGGCCCCGACTTACCTGGAAGAGGCAAAAGGCTTTTCTGTAAAGGAAACAGGCTGGGCCTACTTTGCCTACGAGTATGCCGGTATACCTGGTACGTTACTGTGCGGATGGATCAGTGATAAGATTTTCAGGGGCCGGCGCGCGCCAGCCACTATCATTTACATGGTTTTAGTCCTTGTGGCTGTTCTTGTTTACTGGAAGAATCCTGCGGGTAACATATGGGTAGATAACGCCGCCCTGATAGCCATTGGTTTCCTGATTTATGGGCCTGTTATGCTTATAGGAGTGCAGGCATTGGACCTGGTGCCCAAGAAGGCGGCCGGTACAGCAGCCGGACTTACAGGCTTGTTCGGATACATGGGTGGAGCCCTGTTTGCTAATATTGCAATGGGCTTTGTAGTGGATGCCTGGGGCTGGGATGGTGGATTTATGGTGCTGGTGGCTGCCTGTGTACTTTCTATCTTCTTCACCGCCCTCACCTGGAATAAAGAAACCAAGCATTACAACCTAAATAAAATCAACCAATAAAAGCTCAAAATCTAGTCGAATGAAAAAAAATCTACCACTATCCCCAAAAGGTAGGCACAGGATTAGCAAGGCAGTCATGCTCTCTTTGTGCCTCTGTTTGGCAGGGCCAAATCTTACTGAGCTGACTGCAGCTCCTTTGTCTGTGAAGCTCGCTCAGGGCGAGAGA
Organism: Pontibacter anaerobius; assembly: GCF_026241195.1. GTDB lineage: Bacteria > Bacteroidota > Bacteroidia > Cytophagales > Hymenobacteraceae > Pontibacter > Pontibacter anaerobius. The sequence goes on along the minus strand of NZ_JAPFQO010000004.1, from coordinate 17,266 downwards.
GTTGCCGTTAGCGGAACTGTGATGGATGAAGCCGACGGAATTCCGTTGCCGGGTGTTTCCATTGCTGCCAACGGCAAACCCATTGGTGTAACGAACCAGGACGGCAAATTCGAGCTGAATGTGGAGAAAGGCGCAGTGCTGTCTTTTTCGTTCATTGGCTACAAACCAGGTAGTGTAACGGTAAACCAGCCGCAAACGAACCTGACCGTTGAGCTGCAGATAGATAACCAGCAGCTCTCCGAGGTGGTGGTAACCGCACTAGGCATTGAGCGCGAGCAAAAGGCGCTGGGCTATGCGGTAACGGAGGTAAGTGGAGAAGAGTTAAACGCGGCTCGCTCTAACAACTTTGCCAGCTCCCTTTCTGGTAAAGTGGCGGGCCTTAGCCTTACGCCAACCGGTGGCGGACCGCTGAATTCTTCCGTTATCAAGCTGCGCGGCGATAACTCATTGGATCCAACCAAAAACAGAGCGCTCATTATACTTGATGGCGTGCCGATGAACAGTGGTATGGAGAGCTCTGGGGTTGACAATGCCTACCAGGCCGGATCGGGAAGCGATGTGCCGATTGACTTTGGTAATGGTATTGCCGACATCAACCCGGATGACATCGAGTCAATCACGGTACTAAAAGGCGCAGCCGCAGCGGCGCTGTACGGTTACCGTGCCGCCAATGGTGCCATGATCATTACGACTAAGTCCGGACGTAAGCGCAAGGGACTTGGCGTGACGGTAAACTCGAACATCAGCTTTAACGACATCCTGAAGTGGCCGGACATGCAGTATGAGTATGGCCAGGGCAACAATTACAGGAACAAGGACGGGGAGTTATACTATTCTTACGGTGCCTCTGAGGATGGCTCTAACACAGGCAGCACAAGTAGCGCCTTCGGTCCGAAGTTCGATGGGCAGTACTACTACCAGTACGACCCGACACTGGAGGGGCAGTCGGCGGAGCGCCAGCTGTGGAGACCTTATAAAGACAATGTTAAAGATTTCTTCCGTACCGGCCATACCGTTTCTAACAGCGTAGCCGTAGAAGGCGGCGGCGAACGTGGCTCTGCGCGTGCCTCTGTAACGCATACCAAAAACGAATGGATTATGCCCAACACAGGGTTTGAGCGTCTGAACGCTGCTCTGAGCGTAAACCAGAAGCTGACAGACAAGCTCACCCTGAGCTCCAAGATCAACTTCTCGCACAAGCACAGCGATAACCTGCCGGCCACTGGCTATAACAATCAGTCCATCTCCTATTTCATGATTTTCCAGAACCCGAACGTGGACCTGGCATGGTATGAGCCGAGGTGGCAAAAAGGACAGGAGCAGATCGCGCAAATCCATCCTTTTAGCTCTTATATTGATAATCCTTACCTGATTGCCTATGAGATGCTGAACGGGGTAGATAGCTACAATACCACCGGTAATATCACCGCCTCTTATGAATTCTCTCCGAAGTTTGATTTGTTAGTTCGGGCGGCGATTGACATGACAAACGAGGAACGCACCACGCAACGCCCTTGGGACACCAAGAACTTCAGCAAAGGCTACTATAGAGAGCAGAACATCAACGACAGAGAAACGAACACTGATTTTCTGTTGACTTACAAAGAAAAGCTTTCAGGTAGTTGGGATTTAAGAACTTCAGTAGGTGGCAACATCATGAAGACTTATCTGAACAAAACCAGTTCTTCTATTGAGGGCCTCAACATTGCGGGAATTTATACTTTGTCGAATGGCATCAATCCTATTATGACGAGACCTTACAAAGGAAGCAAAGAGGTTCAAAGCTTGTATGGCCTGGCTTCCTTCTCATACCTGGACAAGGTCTTCGTGGACCTAACCGCACGTAACGACTGGAGCTCTACCTTGCCGAGCCAAAACAGCTCTTTCTTTTACCCATCCATCAGCACCAGCTTTATCCTAAGCGATATCTTTAAGCTGCCTCGTCAGGTGTCTTACGCAAAGGTGAGGCTGTCTGCCGCGGAGGTAGGAAACGATTCAGATCCATACTTAACACGCAAGTATTACTCATCCAGCTTCTTCCCTGGCTCAGCCTCGATCCCGACTACCAGGTATAACCCTGGCTTTGAGCCGGAGCAGACCCGCAGCTACGAGGCCGGATTGGAGTATCAGCTGTTTAACGGTCGCCTGGGTATGGACCTCAGTATATACCAAAATACTACAGAAAACCAGATTCTGGCTATCGAGCTAGACCCTACAACAGGCTATAACGATGCCATCATTAACGCCGGCAAAGTACAAAACAGAGGTGTAGAGCTGTCTTTGAACGGAAGCCCGATTGATAATGGGAACTTCAAGTGGAACACCACCATCACCTGGTCCAAGAATGATAATGAGATACTGGAACTGTCTGAGGGCTTCGAAGGCGATGATGAGAGCTATGTACTTGCCCGCGGCGGCAATGCCTACATCCTGGCTAAAAAAGGAGGCTCCACAGGCGACATTTACGGCTACGGCTTTGTGCGCAACGAGGATGGTGAGATCATTTATAAAAAAGGATTACCGGTTCGCCCTGACGAGATCTCTTACAGAGGCAATGCCTATGCCGACTGGAGAGGCGGTTTCCTGAATGAGTTTACCTATAAAAACTTCCGCTTCAGTGCGCTGGTAGATGGCCAGTATGGAGGTATTGTATACTCCCAGACACACCACAAAATGAGTGAGCAGGGCAAACTGGAGCACACCTTGAGAGGCCGTGAGGAAGGCTTCATCATCGGTGACGGCGTGGTAGACAACGGTGATGGCACTTACTCGCCTAACGATGTGAAAGTGGAAAACCTGGCCGCTTACTACAAAGAGTACTATCGCCGCGCCAACGTGGAGGCTAACTCTTTTGATGCCTCTTACCTGAAGCTGCGCGAGGTGCGCCTGGAGTACAACCTGCCGAAGGCCATACTTAGCAGAGTGAACTTCCTGCAGGGTGCCAGCCTGGCGCTGTACGGCCGTGACTTAGCTATGGTCACTGATTTCCCTATGTTCGACCCTGAGACATCAGCCCTTAACGGAAATGTGCAGATGCCAGGCGTGGAGATGGGCCAGTTGCCAACCCCAAGAACGTACGGCGTGAACGTGAAGCTGCAGTTCTAAAACAGCGCAAAAGGAAAGGTTTAAAGTATAGACGCTGCCGGAAAGTATAAATTCATACTTCCAGTGGCCTTTACAAGAAGAAAAACATGACAAAGTTTAATAAGATACTGGTATTGTTTCTTGGTTTAAGCTGTGCTGGTGTAGCCACTACCTCCTGCACCGACCACCTAGAGGAACTTAATATAGACCCGAACAGGGTCGATAAAATTAACCCGGGCACGCTGCTTAACCCTATTATCTATGAGATGAGCACTTTTGGCACCTCCCGTGCCCATGCTTATACTTTCGAGATCATGCAGGACCGCGTGCCGTTCCCGAGCGCAGCCGGTGGTGAGCATCGCTACGATGTAGGGACAGGTGCCGGCAACTCTACCTGGAACGCATCTTACCGTTGGTTGCTGAACGTAAAGGAGATGGAGCAGGCGGCGATAGCGGCGGAAGCTCCTAACTACGAGGCGATAGCCCTGACGCTGAAAGCCTGGATATACTCTAACCTGACCGATGCCTTCGGCGACGTGCCGATGGATGAAGCCGTGAGTGCGGAGGAAGGCATCCTGAAGGCAAAGTTCAACACGCAGGAAGAAGTATACAAAGCTATTCTGGCAGACCTGGAGAAAGCCAACAGCCTGTATGATGAGACAAAGCCAATGGCCTATGGCATGGATATCTTGTATGGTAACAACATAGGGAACTGGCAGCGCTTTACCAACTCGCTTCGCCTGCGCCTTTTGCTGCGTGTTTCCAAGCGCGAAGAGATGAACTCCTTTAGCCGAATGGCTGAGATCATCAATAACCCGGCAGAGAACCCGGTGTTTACCTCCAGCAGCCAGGCAGCCATACTTGATATCACCGGCGTTGATCCGAACATGTCTCCTTGGGGCCGTGCTAGCGACTATACCCTAAACACGGTTGGCTCGGAATTCATTATTGATAACCTGGCTGAGATGAACGACCCGCGTCTGGAGAAGTTCTATACGCCTGCCAAGTCCAACGACGGTGTGGAGATAGGTTATAAAGGTATACCGGGTGGTTATGATCCGGCCCAGCAGTTTGACTTTCAGCCTTCCGGGCTGAACACAGACCTGGTGGTGGCTCCAATGATCTCCGTGATCATGAGTTATGCGGAGGTAGAGTTCATTAAAGCCGAACTGGCGCTAAAAGGCGTGATCAGTTCTGATGCGCAGGCTCACTACCAGGCAGGTGTAGAGGCTGCTATAGCGCAGTGGGGCGCTGAGGTTCCGGCAGATTATTTCGAAAACCCGGAGGCTGCCTATGACGGCACTTTTGAGCGCATTATGCTGCAGAAATACCTGGCTTTATACTTCAACGACTATCAGCAGTGGTTTGAATACCGCCGCACCGGTTTGCCGGTGCTTCCCAAAACAGCGGTGATGGAAAATGACCAGCAGGTGCCGGTAAGGTTCATGTATCCGGAGGAGGTGAAAATATACAACCGCGACAACTACGAAGCAGCCGTCAACCGCATGGGCGGCGACGACATCAACGTGAAAAGCTGGTGGGAGAAAGAATAATAAAAACAGTTTAAGGTGAATTTTGCAAGCAGAGCCGTGTAGCTGTGCTTGTGTTTAAACTTGTAAGGCTGCCTGAAAAGGCAGCCTTACTTAAACATACGCTATGCCATACATAAGACTACTCTTTTTACTTTGTGCTCTTTTCTTTGTTACCGCCTGCAGCGATTCTGAGGATAGCCCTGTTACGCCGCAGCCAGAGATAGAGACCGAAGTAGTACCCTTACAAGCTTCCTTACCGGAGGCTGTTTTTACAGATCCGGCCAAGGTGGCTGCAGCCACAAACTCTACCGAAATTCTGGACAGACTCATTGCGCTTATCGATGCAAGCCCGGAAGGCTCGTCCATACATATCGCTATCTACCTGTTTGACTACGCTGATCTTGTGGATGCGCTTGAAAGAGCAGATGCCCGCGGGGTGAAGCTGCACCTGATGCTGGACCTGAGCAGGGAGGACAGCGAGAAAACCAATCCATATGCCATCAACCAACTGAAAACAAAACTATCAGAAAACGCTGAGCTGGTTGTAGTGGATAGCGATGCAGGCACTATTGCCATCAACCATAACAAGTTTGCCCTTTTCTCAGAGCTCATCACCGAAACAGGTAAAGCCAATCACGTGGTGCTGCAGACATCCCATAACTTTTTGCTCTCCGGTGCCAGAAAAATGCAGGATGGTGTAATACTAACCCACGGAGGGTTATACGAGGCCTATCAGACCTATTGGCAGGACATGAAAAAAGGTGCCCAGCAGGGGATGAAGGACTATGACTATAAGGAGTTTCATGATGCTGCAACCGGAGTTTCGGCTTACTTCCTTCCAAAGCGACGGGATGGGGAATCCTACGGGGAAGACGCAATCATTGAGTTTCTGAATAAAATAACGGATCCGGCTTCAGCGGTTATCCGGATCGGAATGTCTGACTGGACAAGCACACGCATAAACATAGTGGATAGGCTGGGAGAGCTTGTAGACCAGGGAGCCAAAGTTGAACTGGTGGTTAAAAGCAGTATCAGCGAAGATGTTCTCAGCGGACTTCGGGTGCTTGAGGGGAAAGGGGCTTACCTGAAAGTATACAACATGACAGAGTCGGGCCAGCAGAAGATAAACATCCACTCCAAGTTCATGCTGATCGAAGGGCAGTGGGAGGGTAAAAACGCACAGGTTCTAATCACAGGCTCGCATAACTTTACCAATAACGCACTTCGCTACAACAACGAGGCAATTCTTTTGCTGAAGGACCATGAACACTACAGCAGTTACACAGCCTTTTTTGAGGCCTTAAAAGCTATTCCCGGGCTATAAACTCTAACTGACATACCATGAAAAGAAGAAAATTTATCAATAATATTTTGCTGCTGTCAGGCGGGTTAGTGCTGAGTGCTGAGGCTGCATTTGGCCTTAACACGGCAGTTAAGAATAAGGTTAAGGGTACAGTAAAAGCGCATGGGAAAGGTATTGCCAATGTCACTGTTTCGGATGGCTTTCATGTTGTGCAGACAAACGCCCGAGGCAAGTATAAGCTCCCGGTAAGCAGCCAGTCTGAGTTTGTCTTTATTTCAATTCCGGCAGGGTATGCCTTGCCAAACGAGAATGGAATTGCCAGGCATTACCAGCGGTTATCGGAGGGTGATGACTGGTATAATTTTGAGTTGACTGCCCTGCAGCAGGACGATACGAACCATAAGTTTATAGTATGGGCCGACCCTCAGGTAAGAAACGAGGAGGATGTGCAGCAAATGCTTAACCAGTCGGTGCCGGATGTGCAGCAACTGGTGCAATCGTTTGGGGCGGGTGCGCTGGTGCACGGCCTGACGGTAGGGGACATTGTGTGGGATAGGCACCAACTGTTCAAGAGCTACGAAAAAGCAGTGGGCAGTACGGGCATCCCGTTCTTCCAGGTGCTGGGCAACCACGATATGGACCTTGATCAGGGAGGCGACGAAGTTTCTGATAGAACCTTTAAAAGCCTGTATGGCCCTACCTACTACTCATTTAACCGGGGCAAGGTGCATTATGTAGTGCTGGATGACGTGCGCTACTCCGGCGAGGGTAAAAAATACGACGGGCATGTTTCGCAACAGCAGCTGGACTGGCTGAAAAAAGACCTGGCCTTCGTGCCAAAAGATCATCTGGTAGTGCTGTCAGCCCATATTCCGATACACCGTGGGGTAGAGAACAGGCAGGAGTTGCTGGATATGCTGAAAGGCTATCAGGTGCATATCATGACCGGGCATACCCATTTTAACCAGAATATAGTGGCAGAGGGTGTGTATGAGCACATTCACGGCACCCTGTGCGGCGCCTGGTGGACAGGCCCTGTCTGTAGTGACGGCGCACCGAGAGGCTATGGCGTGTACGAAGTAAAGGGCAACGAACTTAGCTGGTACTACAAGTCCACAGGGTTTGAGCAGGGGCACCAGCTGGTGGTGCAGGTAGAGGAGGCAGAGGGCCAGAAAACCATGATAGCCAATGTATGGAACTGGGACCCGGAGTGGAAAGTAGAGTGGTGGGCTGATGGCAACTACATGGGAACGCTGGAAAACTACCTGGGCTTAGACCCGCTGGCCTACTCCTTATACTTTGGAAAAGAGAAGCCGGCCAAGCGCGGTTTTGCAGAGCCATTCGAAACGGACCACCTGTTTAAAGCACATCTCGCTGAGGATGTGAAGACACTTAAGGTTGTAGCTACCGATCGTTTCGGAAACAAGTATGAGCAGTCTGCAAAGGCTACAGTTTCTTAAGATCACCTATAATCATAAACAAGTATACTTTTTCAGATGAAGAGATATTTAAACATTGCGTTTGCAGCCCTTATACTTGCCGGCGGTTGCAAGAGCAGCGAGAACACCGCCAAACATAAAGTACCGCTTCCGGCTTTTGACACTGAAGGACATCGGGGTGCCCGGGGCCTGATGCCGGAGAACACCATTCCTGCCATGATCAAGGCCATTGATTTGGGCGTGACTACCATTGAAATGGACTGCCACATTACCAGGGACGGCAAGGTGGTGGTAACGCACGACCCGCACATCAGCCATTTGTATGCGCGTACGCCGGAAGGCAAGGATTTCTCGAAAGAGGAAAGCCAGCAGTACACTGTTTACCAGATGAACTACGAGGACGTGCGCCAGTTCGACACCGGCACGAAGCATTATGAGCTCTACCCCAGGCAGCAAAAGATCAAGACCCACATTCCTTTACTCTCTGAACTCATAGATTCTGTGCAGACTTATCTGAAGGCTAACAACCTGCCACAGGTGTTCTACAACATTGAGGTAAAATCAAAGGAAGGAAAAGACAATGAGTATCACCCGGAGCCAGCCAGGTTTACGCAGCTTGTAGTGGAGCAGGTAGAGCAAAAGAACATCACGCCTTATGTCATCATCCAGTCTTTTGACAAACGGGCTTTGCAGGCGCTGCACCGGCAGTACCCGCACATCAGGGCTTCCTTGCTGGTGAGTAACCAGGATTCTTTTGAGGAGAATATAAAGCAGCTGGGCTTTACGCCAGATGTGTACAGCCCGAACTATAAGCTTGTGACGGAGGAGCTGGTGCAGAAATGCCATGAGCAAAGCATCAAGCTTGTGCCCTGGACCGTGAACACGGCTGAGGATATAGCCAGGCTCAGGGAAATGGGTGTCGATGGTATCATCTCAGATTACCCGGATTTGTATAAAAGTCAGCAATAGCAAAGTATAGGCAGGATTAAAAGATGCATTAGAATACAAGTAATTCAAAGTATGAAATTGATAACTAAGTTTATGTGGGCTGGTTTCTTTACTGCTAGTGTTGCAGTGCTTCCGAACACGGCAACGGCACAGGGGGAGGCTGCCTGGGACAGCACCTACAGGCCTTCTACTTACCAGGTGCAGGTAGACCAATTCAGGGCATACCCAAACTCACGTAAAGACATTGTTTTTTTAGGTAACAGCCTTACAGCGCATCCGGATTGGAGTGAGTTATTGGATGCAAAGCACGCCAGAAACAGGGGAATTTCAGGGGATATTACCTATGGCGTGCTGGAGCGCCTGGACGAGGTAACAGAAGGGAAGCCCTCCAAAATATTCCTGCTGATCGGGATAAACGACATCTCCAGAAGTATCCCGGACAGCCTGATACTGAACAACTACAAGAAGATTGTAAAAAGGATAAAAACGGAAACCCCGGCTACCAAGCTGTACATCCAAACCTTGCTGCCTACTAACAATAACTTCACGAAATTTAAAAGGCATTACAACAGAGAGGAAAATGTGTATTGGCTTAACAAAGAGCTGAAGAAGCTGGCTGCCGAGGAGAAGATAACGCTGATTGACCTGCACCCGGAGTTTGCCGATAACGAAGGCCGGCTGATCGAGGCATACACGCACGACGGCCTGCACCTGACCCACGAAGGATATAAGAAGTGGGCAGAAATCCTGAAACGTGGAAAGTATATTAAATAGCATACTATAAATACATGTAAGCCAGCTTTTGAGCTGGCTTATATGTATTTATAGCAAACCAGTGCCTTACACAATAGTAACTTTTATACCCATTCCTTCAAGTGTTCTCACCACGTAATCAGACACACCCCGGTCGGTAATTATCTGATCGATATCATCAAACCCACAAATCCTTCCAAAGCCTCTTTTCCCAAACTTGGTAGAGTCGGCCAGCACAATTGTTTTCTGGGATGCCATTATCATCTGGCGGTTCAGGTGAGCCTCTGTTACATTGGTGGTTGTCAGACCAAACTCAAGGTCAATGCCATCTACCCCCAGAAACAGTTTGCTAAAAGAGAAGTCAGGTAAAACGCTCTCTGCATAAGTGCCGGTAACGGAAGATGAACTTCTACGGAGCAAGCCGCCAAGCTGAAATACTTCAATCTCAGGGTGTTTGATCAACTCCAACGCAACGTTGAGGGCGGAGGTCATAACGGTTAAGTTGCTCTTTGGCTGTATACTTTTTGCTAAAGCCAGTACCGTTGTGCCCGAGGCTATTAGTACGGAGTCGTTGGGTTCCAGTAACTTAGCGGCCGTACTCCCGATACGCATCTTCTCCGAAGACTGAATCTTTTCCTTTTCGTTAACGGAGCGGTCGATGGTATAAGGATTGTGTAAGGTGGCGCCCCCATGGGTTCTGAATAGCAGCCCTTTGTCTTCCAGTAACTTAAGGTCCTTGCGAATAGTGACAGAGGAGACATCCAGGTCGGCACATAAGTCGGTAACATTAACCTTCCCTTCCTTCTGTAGTTTGTTAATGATTTGCTGGTGTCTTTCAGCTATATTAATCATAGAGTGTGTTGAAGCTGTTCGTGTTTTACTTTCAGAAACTAATAAGTATACAGGGGAGACAATTTTTTTCCTTAAAAGTTTGGCTATAGAAAGTATAAAGCGAATATAGCTAAAATCATCGGATAGTTACTTATCAGGTGTTGCGTTAAAGCAGTTCCTTTTTAAATTAGTAGGGCCCTTTTCGCACTGGCTGTGCCTTGCTAGGCCGATGATGGTAAAGACCGTTGTGTGCCCAGGCTAAGGAAGAGAAGAGGCGGGGCATTTTTAGGGTAATTATTAACCCTGCACATCAATTTAAAGTATAGCTTTGCAGCTAACACCTGAAAGGAACTAATAGATAATACGTGTTTGTCTAAAACAAGCATCAAGTATATACCTTTACAGAAAACGCACACATGATCCTGTTCGAGAACAGCATAGTGAAGTTAGATTACGACCCGGCAACGGATATAGTAGAAATAGAATACCCTGATCTGCACGGATTCCTCCTGCCCGAGATAAAGCACACCATCACCATTTTAGTAGACTATATCAGAAACTATGATGTGAAGCGGATGCTGCTGGACTCCACCAAAACGATGGTTTCTGTGAGCGAAGAGGAGAGCCGGGAGGTGGCCATGACGTTGGCGGCAGGGGTGATGAAAACCCGGGTGGAGAAAGTGGCAAGGGTGCAGTCGCCGAGCGAGGCGGTGGAGCAGACAAGTGAACGGAATATCCACCACCTGAAGCAGACGCAGCAACTGCCCTTTGAGCTTCGTAACTTCACGAGCAAAGCGGAGGCCATAGCCTGGCTGAAAGGGCAGCAGGCGTAAGCATTGCAAAGTTTTCCCTGCTGCAAATGCGCAGGTATGCAGTAAAAATGAAGGACACAAAATTGGAGGGTAAAGACGCGTTGAAAGAAGACTATATGCACGGCTCTATATTCGTTTTGCTGAAGCGATTTATAGAGAGCTCCTATAACTACAGTACCTGGGTAAACCTGCTGGAGGCGGCAGGTGTAACAAAGCCTGTGTACGAAATGCAGAACATGTACCCTACCCGGGATCTGGTGGCCATTGTATACGCGGCAGCGGCCCATAGCGGTGTGCCTGCCAACGACCTGCTGGAGCAGTTTGGCGAGTTTCTGGTACCGGACCTGCTGCTGGTGTTTAACAAGTATGTGCAGCCGGAGTGGCGTACCTACGAGATGCTGTTGTACACAGAGGCGTCGATGCATGGTGCCGTAAGGCGCTCAGATAGCAGAACCAACCCGCCGCTACTGCTCATAACCAAAAAAGGCAGCCGCCAGCTTATTGTGGATTATCACTCAAAGCGCAGAATGGCTGGCATGGCTGTGGGCATCATCAATGGTATTGCTAGGTACTACAACGAGAGCGATGTCGTGCAGGTGAAGCGCCTTACACCCGTGGACGAGGAACGCGTGCAGATTCATGTGGACTTCTTAAACAGGTAATGCCAGGCCAGCGCCAATATTTATACTTATCAGTTACACAGGGTCAGTTTTGGTATCAGACTGGGAAGTGTAAAGTATAGGCACTACCCTTGAACTTGTAGCTGCTGCACTTCCTGCCACTCTGCAAAGTGTAAATTTGTACGTTACCTGTGCGGCGGGCACTCCTCCAGAAGCTTTTCTACTTCTTGCATAGTATAGCGCTCGTTGTTGTTGTCGAAGTTTGTTTGGATATAATTCAGCAGATTGGTGATGTGGTCCTCGCGCAGGTTCTCAACGCCGGGCATCTCCTTGTTGTACTCCACGCCGTTCACCACAACAGAGCCATCCATGCCATGCCGGATAATGCAGGGAAGCTCATCGCGATGCGTCTGCAGGTAATCGGCCTGGGCCAGGGGCGGGATCAGGCCTTTCAGTCCGCTGCCATCTTCCATGTGGCAGCTCTGGCAGTGCTGCTCGTAGAGGCGCTTGCCCTCGTCTTTTTTCCTGGTGAAGCACTGGGTAAGGGTGGTGAGGGCAAAAGCCCCCATAGCCACCATTACAAGTCTATTTTTTCTCATCCTTCTTCTCGTTCAGCAGCAGCGGAATGTCCTGTATCAGCTTATCCACCGATTCTTCCTTGGTGCCATCGTAAATGCCACGGATATAGCGTTCACCATCCACAAGTATAAAGTGTCCGCCGTGGGTAAAGCCCCCTTCCACGGCCTCATCCTCCTGGGCAGGCACCAGGTACTTCATGGCGATATCGTAGATGCTGTCTTTGTCGCCGGTGAGCAGGTGCCACTTCTCCGTTTCAATCTCCAGCCTGTCGGCGTAATCTCTCAGTACAGCCACGGTGTCGTGCGCCGGGTCTATGGAGTGGGAGAGGAGCATGACGTTCGGGTTATCCTTGTAGGCCTCGTACACGCGCAGCATCTGGGTCTTCATTTTAGGGCAGATGGTGGGGCAGGTGGTGAAGAAGAAATCCGTGACGTAGATTTTTCCGGCCACAGTTTCCTGGGTTACGCGCTGGCTGTCCTGGTCTACAAATGCGAAGTCTGGTATCTGGTGGTAAATGGTATCCACTACAGTTTCGCCGTTCACGGTGCGTTCCACGGGCTCGCGCTCGCCGTAGATGGGCAGGGTGTTTTGCGAGGTGCTGTTATCGCAGCCATAAAAGCCGGTGGCGGCCACTGCGAGGGCTGCGGCGGCTAGTCCGTTTTTCAGGCTGATGCTATTTCTCTTGCTCATACTTTGTGATTGTTGCCTGGGCAGCCTCTATGGTGCTGTCCATAATGGTTTGTACTTGTTGTATTTTGATTAGCTCCTGCTGCAGGTATTGCATGGCCTGCTCGTGCTGCAGCGTGTCTGGCGCCCTGTACTGGCGCATCCATTGCATCATGGCCTCGTCCGCCTTATCCAGGCCGCTAAGTTCCTGCTCCAGCGGAAGTATGGCCGTGCTGTCGGCCTGCTGTGCTGCCAGCGTATCGCGTGTGCTGCGCAGGTTGCGGCGCAATTTATGGATGTTATCCATCTTTGCCATGGCCTCGTCGTGGATAGTCATTACCTGGCTTTGCAGTTCAGCCTTTTTCTCCTCTTCGGAAGGGGCGCTCTGGCAACCCGATAACAGGGCCAGCGGCAGGGCAAAAAGTATAAGATATTTTTTCATGATGATATTGCAAAGTAAGGGGCAGCGCAAAGTATGGCTCCTATAGCCCCCGGTTCTAAAATGATTTTACAGGCAAAAAGGTTTATATTTTGGCGCTGGCGCAAAAGCGGCCTCATCGGGCAAAGTAATTTGTAAACGGTGCTTTAAACCTGCCGGGGCGGGTGGAAAGGCGCGGGAAGTATGGCCGTACTGATACGGGGCGCAAGCATGACCGGCGTTTTGGCTGAGGCAACGGCAGGAGGGGCGGGTAGTACAACGAGCAGGTGCGGCACATCCTCCACGGACTGGTAAATACTGACTAAACTAAGCATTGCCTCCTTCTGTTTCTGGCTCTGGTGCAGTTGCGCCAGGTTTTTGCGTAACTGGCACTTGCCGTGGCATTGCAACTCAGGTTTGTCGCGGTTTATACAAAGCACCTCCGAGATGTAGGTATAGTCCAGCTGGTAATGCACCACCGGCGCCAGGTAGCGGAAGGTTGTCAGGAGGTAGACAACCAATAAACTGAGGCCGATAACATAGCTGCGCCACATGCTGCAAAGGTATGGCTACAGGCCGGCAAGTGCAAGTATAAACTCCAGCGCACAGAAAAGGCCCGGCATTTGCCGGGCCTGTGGTAGCTGCCAGGTTGCCGGGAGTTAGGCCGGAACCGTAATCTCTGAGTGCAAGGCCTGGGCTATCTGGTTGTACTGGCCCTCTGAAATGTGGTCGCGCAGAAAGGCCATCACGTCCTGGAAAGCATAAAAAGCATGGTCCAGCGTCGGGAAATCGGCCTGATCGGCGCCGGAGTCTTTGCTGCGGATAAACTCCAGCCACTCGTCTTCGTGGCGGATGCGCACCGGCTCGTGCATCGAGAAGCCATCATAGTAAATGCCCTTCCAGATAATAGGCAGCTGGGCCCCGAAATGGATGGCCTCGCCTGTGGGGATGCGGTCGCGGATGGCGTGAAGTACCGCCCTAAAAATGCGCGAGGCCTTATTCTCATCATCAATGCCCAGGTACGTACACAGCCCGTGCAGCCAGGTTTTACCGTCTTTCAAATAATTCTCAAAGTTCATAGCCATAGTTTGTCTTCGTTTAATAAATGGAACATACATTAATAGAAAACGGCCAAGCTTGGGCAGGGTTATATTGGCGAACCATAAAGCCACCGCGCTCACTATTTTTTGAAGAGGCTGATGAAACAGTAGCGGGAGTAGCGCTGGCGGGCGTTGCAGTGCACCGCCGAAGGGTACACTTAAGCCACCGCATAGTATAAGTAACGGCCGGAAAATGGTAAGCCTATTTTTATACTTGAAAGTGGCCGGATAGCTGAATTCCTCCGCCTGTAAACAACCCACGGTTAATGGTTAATCTACGGCATTGTACAGCACCATTATTTTTGTGTTTTTTAGAGGGTAAAACAGGTGTTATAGGCACTATTGGTGTGTGTAATTTGTTTAAATTTAGTAACTTATGCTTTAAGTAAGGAGCCGCTCTGCTCATCAGTCGGAGCGACCCTTTTGCACTGCTTTTAAAAGTATAGTTTAAACGAAATAAAAGTGGTAATTTTACCTATTCAATCTACCCTGATACACAAATGAGTGAAGTAGAAGAAAAATCATTAGCAAACGATTATTCAGCAAATAGCATTCAGGTACTGGAGGGTCTCGAAGCAGTTCGTAAGCGCCCTGCCATGTACATCGGCGACATTGGCATTAAAGGCCTGCACCACCTGGTGTGGGAGGTGGTGGACAACTCCATTGACGAAGCCCTTGCCGGCCATTGCGACGAAATCTCAGTAACCATCAACACGGATAACTCCATCACGGTGTCGGACAACGGCCGTGGCATCCCGACGGACTTTCACCAGAAGGAAGGCCGCTCTGCCCTGGAGGTAGTAATGACGGTGTTGCACGCCGGTGGTAAGTTCGATAAAGATACCTATAAAGTTTCCGGTGGTCTGCACGGTGTGGGCGTATCCTGCGTGAACGCGCTCTCCACGGACCTGCACGTAACGGTGCACCGCAAAGGCAAGATATACGAGCAGCACTATAACATTGGTGTACCGGCCTACCCGGTGCGCGAGATCGGCGAGACCGACAGAACCGGTACCACGGTAACGTTCCAGCCGGATGCCTCAATCTTTACCAGCACCGAGTATAAGTATGATACCATTGCCAGCCGCCTGCGCGAACTGGCGTTCCTGAACAAGGGTATCCGCATAAACCTGAAAGACCTGCGCGAGTTAAATGAGCAGGGCGAGCCATTGTCAGACTCTTTCCTGTCGGAAGGCGGTTTGAAGGAGTTTGTAACCTACCTGGACGATGCGCGCGAGAACCTGATTCCGGAGCCGATCCACGTGGAAAG
Organism: Pontibacter anaerobius; assembly: GCF_026241195.1. GTDB lineage: Bacteria > Bacteroidota > Bacteroidia > Cytophagales > Hymenobacteraceae > Pontibacter > Pontibacter anaerobius. The sequence goes on along the minus strand of NZ_JAPFQO010000004.1, from coordinate 1,911 downwards.
CGAGAAAAATGGTGTGCCGGTGGAGATTGCCCTGCAGTACAACACGTCTTATACCGAGAATATTTTCTCGTATGTAAACAACATCAACACCATTGAGGGCGGTACGCACGTGGCAGGTTTCCGCCGCGCCCTTACCCGTACCCTGAAAGCCTATGCCGAGAAATCAGGCATGCTGGACAAAGTGAAGATTGATATTGCCGGTGATGACTTCCGCGAAGGATTGACAGCGGTTATCTCTGTAAAAGTGGCAGAGCCGCAGTTTGAGGGACAGACCAAAACCAAGTTGGGTAACTCTGAGGTGTCCGGGGCTGTGGATACGGCTGTGGGCGAAATGCTGAACGAGTACCTGGAGGAAAACCCAAGAGAGGCACGTACCATTGTAAACAAAGTTATACTTGCTGCCCAGGCCCGTTTTGCTGCCCGCAAGGCCCGCGAAATGGTGCAGCGCAAGAACGTACTCTCCAGCACCAGCCTGCCAGGTAAGCTGGCCGACTGCTCGGACAACAACCCGGAAAACTGTGAGATTTACCTGGTGGAGGGCGACTCTGCGGGTGGATCTGCCAAGCAGGGCCGCGACCGTAAGTTCCAGGCTATTCTGCCGCTGCGCGGTAAGATCCTGAACGTGGAGAAGGCGCAGGAGCACCGCATCTACGAGAACGAAGAGATTAAGAACATGATCACGGCGCTGGGCGTGAGCTTCGGTACGGCCGAGGACGACAAGGCCCTGAACATGGACAAGCTGCGTTACCACAAGGTTATCGTGATGACGGATGCTGACGTGGACGGCTCACACATTCGTACCCTGATTCTGACCTTTTTCTTCCGTTATATGAAGGAGCTGATCGAAAAAGGCTATGTATACATTGCATTGCCTCCGCTGTACCTGGTGAAAAAGGGCAAGGAAGAGCGTTACTGCTGGACCGAACAGGATCGTATCGATGCGATCCAGGAACTGGGCAAAGGCAAGGAGGAAAGTGTTGGCGTGCAGCGCTACAAAGGTCTGGGTGAGATGAACCCGGAGCAGCTCTGGAACACTACCATGGACCCAGGCACCCGCAGCCTTAAGCGCGTGGATATTGAATCCGCTGCCGAGGCCGACCACCTGTTCTCGATGCTGATGGGCGACGAGGTAGGCCCACGGCGCGACTTTATCGAGCGCAACGCCAAGTATGCCCGCGTAGACGTGTAACGCTTCGGCTATAGTAATAACTTAGAGCGGCGGCTATACTTTAAAGTATGGCCGCCGCTTTTTTATTTATAAAATGCTATATTGAGTAGTTGATTTTAGCAGGTGAATGAATAAGTAACTCCGCACATAGTGCAGATAAGCGTATGTTGTAGTTTATACAGTGGTTAGCAGTGATACAGAAAATCAATGATGCTTTTTTTAGCTTTATTTTTCGTATGGATACCAACCTTTATAGTGCCACCGAGTCACAAATATTTAAGAAATAAGACTGTCTATATCTGTTGCATTATAATAGCAATCTTAATTATAGGTGTATCTGCGGCAAACTATAATCAGAATCTTTCTCCTATCGAAAAATCCCATATCCCATTGTATATAAGCCCATTAGTCTTTTTGATTTTGTACAAAGTATTTGATAAGATAGTGCAAAGAAGACTTAATAGGCATATGTATTTTTGGATGAAGTACATAAGAAACAAAGAATCCTTGGAGCAAACCAGATTAGAGTGGTTACTTCAAATGGTACTTGTATTTGTTCCTTTGATTTGTGAAGCAATCTGGCTTTTCTTTTTTAAATAGCATTAAAAAAGAAGGAATACTACTAATCGAGTAGACGGCCCCGCCACCGTTAGGTAGCGGGGAGCGCCTCTCACACCACTGTACAAGCGGGTCTCGCATACAGCGGTTCGTTAAGTTGTGGAGCTACTTCCCTGTAGTAGTCG
>NZ_JAPFQO010000003.1 GCF_026241195.1 Pontibacter anaerobius | reverse complement strand
TCACGGCCAGCCAGCTTGCGGCTTGCTAACAGGCTTCACCAACTCGCCTGTAAGGGACTTGCACCCTCTGGAATAATATGATACCTTTCGTATCAGGTGCCCATACTGGGCGCACACCAAACCTATAAGGTAGCTGCGCCACCTCATAGCAAAGCCGTTGATGGTAATCAAGAAGTATAAAAAAATGAGTTCGATAACCCAAGGTTACTATAGTGACTACGAGCCTGTCAAAAAAGAAAGCTTACCACCTGCCTGGGTAGTGTACACCAATGGAATTGAGGACGAGGAAATAGAGGCATATGACGGAAAGATAGTAAAGCTAAACGGGTGGGAAAGCAAAACAAAGATTGTCTATGGCACTTCCAACAGCAGGTTTTTCAAGGGTTATATAGAAACTAATGACCAACAGACAGTGAATTCTGTTCTTCAGCACTTTGCAGGTTTTCCTGCTTATGAAAACAAGTTTGGAGGAAGGAAAGCGTTTGAGCCAGCTAACCTGAATTTTTTTATTTATCCTGGACTTACCTTATTTGTTGAAAATGCCTCAATAACTGACAAAGAACTGGCTGAGTTGATTCAGGATCTCAAAGGCTGGATCCTGCCAAGAAATATACTTGATGAGCTTTGGAGAAAGATAGAAGAAGACCTGAAAGAAATGTATATGACTGCCACCAACACGGCACAGGCTTCAAATTCGTCTACGCCTCATTCTTAGCCTGTACGAGTACCGTTATGTGCAAGCAAGCGACAGTGTAAAAAGGAAATAAAAGCAGAATATAACCTTTAATATAAACCGTCCAATAAGGACACAAAAAGTAAAGAAAATGAGCAAAGCATTGTTAATAATAGATATTCAAAATGATACACCAAAGAACTACAAAGAGGTAATTGACAATATAAACAATGCCGTTGACTGGGCAGTCAATAATAATATTCATGTTATCTATATAAAGCATGAAAATTTATCAGCCGGTTCAAAGAACTTCAAACCCGGTACATTCGGGTCTGAATTAGCAACAGACTTGAAAATAGTATCAAAAAATGTTTTCACAAAGAACAAAGGAAGTGCATTAACCAATGAGGAGTTTGCAGACTTTATTAGTAAAAATGAAGTTAGTGAATTTTTTATAGTAGGAGGAGATGCTACTATTTGTGTTAAATCAACGTGTTTTAATTTACGCAAGGCAAATTACGAAGTCACTGTCTTATCCGATGGCATTACCAGTTGGAGTAAAAAGCAAATTCCAGATATGATACAATATTATGAAAGTAAAGGCTGTAAGATAATTGGTTTGAATGACTTAGTGTATCAAAAGAGAACGAGACAACAGGATTTGGTGGAATTGTAATACTATTCAAGATAAAATGCCAGCACATAACAATGTGTCATACGTAATGGCGGGAAAAGCAGAAAATATCAAAGTATGTGGCTCGCATCAACACCATCTCGGTTCGATAGTGATAAGCTCCAAAATCCACCATTACGCATGCACTCACCGTTGTACCTCAAATATTACTATGAAAATAAGCTTCACAATAAATTTTATAGCTGTATTGCTGTTGATTTGCAGCTGTGGCACCAACAAAATCCACTCATTTCAAACTAAAGTGGCTCCTGAATCACAGACCACTAATACTGCATCAGACTGGATAGCACTCCAAGAAGATCAAGCAATGGACGGTTATTATAGGAAGAATGGCAAAATTTACTGTGGTGGTACTCCATGCGGAGATGAGTCAATGAGTGGAGTAGACGTCGGTTCCTTCCAGGTATACCCAGGTTCAGGTTATGCTAAAGACATGAATGCTGTTTACTATCCTATATTACTCATGAGCGATCATTATACAAACTGTGCTACCATGATTTGCGCCGAATATGTTGTGGAGGGCGCCCAGCCCTCCTCTTTCAAATACCTCGAAAGAGACTATGCCTTAGACGAAAATGCTGTTTATTATAGTGGAGAAATAATTACCGTTGCGGATGTAAGGAGCTTAAAAGTATTGACAGGTCCGAAGAAGTTTTGTATTGCTGTAGACAAAAGCCATGTTTACATAGGTGGTATCGTCATCCCGAATGCTGACCCAATCACATTTTCCTACGACAGCACTGGTGTCAGAATTAATGATGTTACTTACAGCTATACACTTAAAGACAGGAGACATACTTGGGAGTATATTCCGCCTCACAAATTTCAACTGCTGGATAGCCTATCAAATACAGAATAAAACATCAGCGTACAACAACACCTATAAGGCAGCTGTGCCGCCTCATAGCCCAACACGTTCATTTAAAAACTTTTTTCACACGAAACACCTCCCCTCTAACCACCTCAAAACCCATGCAAAACGAAAGAGTGTTTAAAATGTCATTTGCAGGTGTGTACCCGCACTACATCCAAAAGGCAGAGAAGAAAGGCCGCACAAAGGCGGAAGTAGACACGCTTATTTGCTGGCTAACCGGGTATGACCAAACCTCTTTGCAGCAGCAGATAGATAGTAAAGCGGATTTTGAGACCTTCTTTGCCCAGGCTCCGCAAATGCATCCCAATGCCTCTAAGATTACCGGTGTGATCTGTGGCTATCGCGTAGAGGAAATCGCACATCCGTTGATGCAGAAAATTCGGCAACTTGATAAACTGATCGATGAACTGGCGAAAGGGAAGGCTATTGAGAAGATTTTAAGAAACTAGCTGGATTTATACTTACAGCTAAGTAACTCGCACTTTTACTAAGCTCCTCCGGACTTCCAAGTCCGGAAGCACTCTGCCGGGGACATCCTTGTCCCCCGTGTTACTATTTACGCGGACAAGGATGTCCGTATCAGGAGAGTTTTGGACACGGATGACCGAAACAGCAGGATAATTAGCCTATCTCCTCAATCATTATGGTACTTCTCCCCTCTCAGGATCGTGAAGCCCCGGTATAGCTGCTCGAAAAAGAACATGCGTACCATCTGGTGGGTGAAGGTCATTTTGGAGAGGGAGATCTTGTCGTTGGCCCGGGCGTATACTTCCGGCGAGAAACCAAAGGCACCGCCCACCGCAAACACCAGGTTAGTGGTCACGGCGTTCAGCTTCTTCTGAAGAAAAGTGGCGAACTCGGAGGAGGTGAAGGACTTGCCTTTCTCGTCGAGGAGGATGAGGTGGTCGCCGTCCTGCAGCTTCTGAAGGATCAGTTTTCCTTCTGCCTCTTTCAGTTTGTCCGGTGCAAGTTTACCCCCTTGCTTAACGTCCGGGATGATGACAAACTCCACCGAGTGGTAGTGCTTCAACCGCTTCAGGTACTTCTCTATCCCCTCGTCCAGAAACTTCTCGTCGGTTTTGCTTATTACAATGAGTTTAATCTTCATCTGTTACTGGTTTTGCGGCAATTTCGCTTTAAATGCGGGAGTTTGCAATTGGTAGAGCTACAGAACAATACTTGTCCCTACCCCACCACCAAACAATCTACCTTCGGGTGCTTCCAAAGGTGTGTGGCCGGGTACGCATTTGTGATCTCGCCGGAAAGCAACTGCTGCGTTGCCTTTTCCTTGCCGGCGCCTGAAATCAAGAGAATAATGTGCCGGGAGGCCAGGATAGCCTGCATTCCCAAAGTCATGCCATACTTAGGTTTGGCTTCCAGACCGGCTACCATGGTGTGGTTTAAGGTAGTGTCCGCCAGCTGTGCCACATGGCAATGCTCCGTTAACTGCTCCGCGGGTTCGTTAAGGCCCAAATGGCCGTTCACGCCTATTCCCAGGATACAGATATCAATGGGGCCGTTCGCATCCAGTTCTGTTTGCACCCGCTTACACTCCTGTTCGGGGTTCTTCGTGTCGGCATTAAACCCAAAGTAACGCGAGCTGCTTATACTTAGCGGCTGAATAAGGTGTTGCTGCAAGTAGTGCTCGCAAGTGGCTGGGTGTTCTGAACTCAAGCCGCCCCACTCATCCAGCTTCAGCACACGCATTTTGCTGAAGTCCTCACTTCTTTCAGAGTTACACTTCTGCAGCTGCAAATATAAGCCTGTGGGTGAGTTACCCGTTGCCGCACAAAGCAGCAGGTCGGGCTTAGCCTGCACGGAAGTATAAACCATCTCTGCCGCCGCAAGGCTCATGGCCTCGTAGTCTTTAAAGTGCTGGATGTTCATGGAGCTGTACTAGCTTGTTTTAAAAAAAGCCTGCCCTTGCTCACAGCCATGGTATTCTGCAGCAGCTAAAGGCAAGGCTTTTTATACTTTTACTTCAACTTATTTTTTCCAGAGCCGGATGGGTTTCTCGGCATCGGTCTTAAACGGCAGCTCCACTTTTCTTCCCGTTCCGGCCGACTCATAAGCGGCAAAGATCACCTCCAGCACAGCCTTGCCGTCCTCGCCGGTTACCAGCGGCTGCTTGTCGTTTTTCACGCAGTCCACAAAGTGCTCAAACTCCTGCGGAAAACCGTAGTTCCACATTTCCTCATACATCGTAAAGCTCCAGCCCACCGTATTGCCTGCCTTCTCCACAGCATACCCTACGCCCTTGTTGCTATACGTAAGTATGGAGTTGCCCTGCAGCACATCGGCGTAGGCCACGCCTTCCGAGCCGTGTATCTCGGCCCTGTCGTCCATGCCGCCGAGCTTCGTCCAGCTTTCCTCCATCATGGCCACCACGCCATCCTCAAACTCCATGATCACGATGGCATTGTCGTCGCCCTTGGTTTTGGCCTGGTGTACGGTGGTGCTCATCTGCGCATACACCGATTTGATGGGCACGCCCGGGTGCAGCCACCGGAAAAACTGTATGCCGTGGCAACCCATGTCCATGGTCACGCCGCCGCCAGACCGCTCCACATCCCAGAAATGGTCGGAATGCGGCCCATCGTGCTTTTCAAGTTGTTTAAACAACACCGGCCTGCCCAACGCGCCTTCGTCCAGCAGCCCCTTCAGGCGCACATACTTTGGTGTGAAGCAGAGTTCTTCGGCATACATCAGTTTCACGTTGGCCTTTTTGCAGGCCTCGATCATGCGGTCGGCTTCTTCCAGGTTCATGCAGAGCGGTTTTTCCACCACCACATGCTTGCCAGCCTCGGCTATTTTCAGGGTGATATCGCAGTGCAGGTAGTTCGGTGCGCCGATCACGATCATGTCCAGTTCATCCATGGCCAGCATCTCCTCCAGGTCAGTAAAGTGGTTCGGGATGTTGAACTTCTCCGCAAAACTTTTGGCATTGCCGGGGGTAGGTGACATAACCGCCAAAATTTCGGCATCTGCCACTCGCTTTAATGCCTCTGCATGAATCGTTGAAATGAACTGCGACCCGATCAGGCCTACGCCTACTTTCTTTTCCATAGATATCTGATGTTAAAATTTTCCGGTTTTTAATTGTTCCACAGCATACGTAGCTGCCCTGGCGGTTAGCGCCATGTATAAAATGGATGGGCTTTGATTGCCCGTGCTTGTCATGCAGGCCCCATCGGTAACGAAAACGTTCGGGCAAGTATGCACCTGGTTATAGGCATTAAGTATGGAGGTTTGGGGATCGAGCCCCATGCGTGCGCCGCCCATTTCGTGTATGTCCAACCCTGGTGCCTGTTTGTTATCGACTGTCTGAATGTCGGTGCAACCCATTTTCTCCATCATACTTCTGCTTTCCGTCAGAAAATCCTGCACCATCTTTTCGTCGTTCTCGTCGTAACCAACATCGGTAACCAGCAGTGGAATGCCCCACTGGTCGGTCTTGTCGGGGCTCAGCGTGACCCGGTTCGAGGCCTTGGGTATGGTTTCGCCTTGCATGTACATGTACACGTGCCAGCTGCCCGGCACTGAGAGCTTATCCTTGTACTCCCCTCCCAGCTGTGGCTCATCCTCAGGCACTTCGGAGGCCCTGCTTCTATAGCCGCCCGTAAAAATGGTGTAGCCGCCCACAAAATCGGTATCCCGCTGTTTCAGGTTTCTGTAATTGGCTATGATGCATTCGGTGGGGTTGCGGCCATACACGTACTTGTCCTCAAAACCTGGCATTCTGCCGTTCGCCCAGCCGCGGTACAGATGGAAGCCCACGTACCTGCCCAGGATATCATGGTCGTTGCCCAGGCCGTTGGGGAAGCGCTCCGATTTGGAGTTTAGAAGTATAAGCGTACTGTTCAGGGCCGAGGCATTCAGGAAGATAACCCTGGCCTTGTAGATGATCTCCTCTTTGGTGTTGGCATCGATCACTTTCACGCCTGATGCTTTGCCAGTTGCCTCGTCATAAACCACGGAATGCACCACCGAAAAAGGCCTTACCGTGAGGTTTTCGGTTTTGCTGGCCCAGGGCAAGGTGGAGGAGTTGGAGGAGAAGTATCCCCCGTAAGGGCAACCGCGCATGCACAGGTTCCGGCTTAAGCATTTGCCTCTGCCCTGTTCCAAATGTACAGGCTGCGGCTGGCTGAGATGTGCCCAACGGCCCTGTACCAAATGCCTGTCCGGATAGTGCTCCTGTAACTTCTGCTTCATGTGCTGCTCCACGCAGCTAAGCTCAAACGGCGGCAGAAACTCACCATCCGGCATAGCCTCAACTCCATCCTTGTTGCCGCAAACTCCTATAAACTTCTCCACATGCGAGTACCAGGGAGCGATGTCATTGTAACCGATGGGCCACCCGATGCCATAGCCATACTTGGCAGGAGCCTTAAATTCATAGTCGCTCCACCGCTGGCAGGCGCGCCCCCAGATCAGCGATTTCCCGCCGACCTGGTAGCCGCGTATCCAGACAAAAGGTTTTTTCTGCACATAGGGGTGGTCTGCATCCTTAATGAAGAAATGCGCTGTGTCTTCGCCAAACCCGGCTGCTTTTGTGATCAAAGGGTTCTTCTCATAGAAGTCCTGGGTTACCCATCCCCTATGCTCCAGCTCCCATGGAGCCTTCGTGGCTGTCGGGTAGTCCTTGAGGTGCTCCACGTTTCTTCCCCGCTCCAACACCAGGGTTTTGAGGCCCTGTTCGCAAAGTTCTTTCGCTGCCCAACCACCCGATATACCGGAACCAACTACAATGGCATCAAATTCATTTTCCATAGCGCGTATTGCTCCTAATTTATATTACTGACCTTAAGGTACATATTGTCCGGCAATACCGCCAATTTTTGACAGACTAGTTGTGCCACAGCGCATGGCAAGGTTAACGCTTTCGGCAATACTGTTTTGGTTTAGCCAGGCGTATACAAAGCCTGCTGCAAAATTATCTCCGGCCCCGGTTGTATCAGCAATTTCAAGATGCTTCGTCAGCGCACTGGGTACCTGAAAATGTACAGCTTCTTTGTTTTGATACACGCTTGCTCCCGCTGCCCCTCTCTTAATCACCACCAAGCCGCATTTTGTACTTAGCCACTCGCCGGCAAGGTCGCAGGTTGGCTGCCCGGAGATCAACAAGGCTTCTTCTTCGTTAGGGATGAAAACATCGACATAACCCAGGATGCTGTGCACTGCCTGCCAGTTGCCCTCCGGTGCCCAGTTCGTGTCTAAAGAAACAGTTACCCCATTTTGCTTCAGGCTTTTGAGCTCCTGCTCCCACAGCTCATGAAGTTGGTCGAGCAGGTAAAAGCTGGCGATGTGGATATGCTTTGCCTCACGAAGTATACCTGCCTTGCGGATACGCTCAGGCGTTACGCTTTGCATGGTGCCCTTGTATGTTAGCATCGCGCGGTCGTCCCCCTTAGCCAAGCCCAGACCAACGGCAGTTTTCGTTTCGGTGTCTTTTACCAGATAGTCAGTCATAATGCCCGACTCGTGCAGTTTAAGGGTCAGTATATCTCCAAAAGTATCCGTGCCCACTACCCCGAACAAAGCCGGGTTTCCACCCAGTTTGGCGAACTGAGAGGCAAATATGGCTGCGGACCCGCCAAGGTCTACATGGTAGTCATTCACGAACTGCTCTACCTGTCCATACTTTGGCACCACATCAGCGGTAAACAAAATATCCAGGCAAAGATCAGCTATTGTTACGAGCTGGTGCTTCATTTTTGTAGCGCTGTTATACTTGCGTCTTTTAAGTTTAGGTGGATTTTAGATCACCTTCTCAGACCGTGATTTTAAAGATGAGATGGCCTTTCACTGTTCGGGAAATTCAAACAAGGTTCATAGCATGAGTTCTTCTCCCGGACCACCCCCCTCCTAAATATATAAAAAGCTACTATACAATGCTATATAGTTCTTCGCATTTATACTTAACTATAGGTGTAAAGCGTGAGCAGGCCAGCTATGGAGGAGAAATGATGACAGAAGCTGGTATAGAGTAGGTGAAGCAAAAACAAGATAAAAGCCAATGCCTATTATCAGGGCCCATTCAATCATTTCAGTATTCAACCAATTTCCAATCCTATGTATCTTTTGGCTGATAGCATGGCGTACTACCACCTGAAAAGTAAAAAATCGCTGTAATGCCAGCCTGCTGTACTTACTGGTGCTTTATAAACTTATCATGGCCACCGCCTTATACTTTATGGTATCGTACACAAGTATAAAACAGACAAAAAAGAAGGAGCCGCAGGATGAGTACGCAGACAAAGTATAAAATACCACAGGAAGCCCACATAGGGCATGTACACTTAAAAGTATCGGACATACAGCGCTCGGTTGACTTTTACTGCGGCTTGCTCGGGTTTGAGGTCACTACAACGTATGGCGAGGAGGCAGTCTTTATTTCGGCTGGAGGTTACCACCACCATATAGGGCTGAATGTGTGGTACAGCAAAAACGCCACACCGGCAGCCCGAAACTCTGTAGGCTTGTTTCATACGGCCATCCTCTACCCCACCCGGAAAGACCTTGCCACCATTTTGCAGCGGTTAAGGGATGCGCATTACCCTTTAACCGGCGCGTCGGACCATGGTGTTTCGGAAGCGCTGTACCTCAATGACCCCGATCATAACGGCGTGGAACTTTACTGGGACAGGCCCAAGGCCCAGTGGCCTCAAAAGCCGGACGGCTCCCTGGAAATGTACACAAAGCCCCTCGACCTGGAGGACCTGTTGAACGAATTGCATTAAATTATACTTGAGGCGGTTGATTTGCCTTACAAAGTATAAGTATACTTTAGCCGTTGTTGGTAAACCATTGTAAGCGCCCCTCAGCCCCCATACTTTCTTTTCAGGGTTACCCTACTGGCTAAATCTTACTTCTAAGGTAAAAATCGCTGTCACAGCAGTTCCTTCGACGGATCCCAGAACAGCCTATCGAACTCCACTACCTGGCCTTTCTCCACACGCACCCCCTCCTGCTCCAGCCGCTCCTGCATGGCGTTGGGTGTATCGAAATACTGACTGCCGGTAAGCATGCCGACCCGGTTCACGACCCGGTGCGCCGGAATGTTCGTCATCGGGTGCGAGGCGATCAGGGCCCAGCCCACCATTCTGGCTGAGCCTTTTGCCCCTAAATAACTGGCAATAGCGCCATAAGAGGTTACCCGGCCAGCCGGTATCAGCTGCACGACCTCGTACACATTCTGGAAGAAATTCTCCTTGCTATCTTTTTTTGCCATTTCAGTCTCCTCTGTTTAAACCTTCGGTATCGTTGTTTGTCTTTTAATAGTGCCTGTTTGTAGAGTTTAAGATACGGCAACTTTTATAGTAGGCAATATTGGATGTATATTTAATGCTGCATTATACTTCGAAACTATTGGAACTGATTTTGAAAGTATAACGGGCAACGCTAAACTAAACCTGTGTTAAAACACAAATGAACAAAACTTTAAAAACTATCCTGATTCTTGTAGCCGTTGCGGCAGTAGGTTACTTTGCTTACAAGCAGTTTGCTGCTGAGCCAGTGAAAATGGCTGATGCCGGTGGCCCCATGGCACAGAAAGTAGCCGTGGATGTATACGTGGTCTCGCCGACTGCCTACCAGAACAGGATTGTATCGACAGGCACTGTGCTGCCAAACGAGGACGTGGAGCTGCGCAGCGAGATATCCGGCCGTGTAACAGGTATAAACTTTGAAGAGGGCAGCCGCGTGCGCAAAGGGCAGCTACTGCTCACGGTAAACGCCGCCGAAATGCAGGCGCAGCTACAGAAGCTGCAGTCTAACCAAAAGCTGTACCGCGACATGGAGGAGCGCCAGCGCACCCTGCTGGAGAAAGAGTATATCAGCAGGCAGGAGTACGACCAGGTAAGTAACCAACTGGCCACTGCCACCGCCGACATACAGGCCCTGAAGGCCACCCTTGCCAAAGCCTATATCCGCGCGCCCTTTGATGGGGTGATCGGCCTGCGCCAGGTAAGCGAAGGCAGCTACGTTACCGCCACCACACCCATTGCCCGCATCGTGGATGTGAGCCCGGTGAAGATAGATTTTGCCATACCTGGCCGCTACAGCCAGATGGTAAAAGAAGGCGACATGATCACGTTTACAGCGGAAGGCAGCCCGCAGGAACACCAGGCCCGCATTTACGCCATCCAGCCGAACATAGACCCCGCCACACGCACCCTGCAGGTGCGCGCCCTTTTCGACAATAAAAACGAGGAGGTAAAGCCCGGCGCTTTCGTAAGAATATCATTAGGACTGAAGGAGGTTGAAGAAGCCATCCTGATCCCGACGGAGTCCATCATACCGGAGGCCGAGGGCCACAAGGTGTTCCTGGTGAAAGACGAGAAAGCCGTGCCGAAGATGGTGAAGATCGGGCAGCGCTCCGAGAAACTGATCCAGATACTGGAAGGCATTGAGCCAGGCGATACTATCATACAATCTGGTGTACTGCAGGCACGCCCCGGCGCGGACCTGTCTATTCGTAACGTGAAGACCGGGGAATAAGGTTAGCAGCAGCTGATAGCAAGGTTTCAGACGAGATTTCTTAATTAAGTGTATGGCAAGTTTATCATCAATAAGTATAAAACGCCCGGTACTGGCCATCGTGATGAGCATCACGATCATTGTGTTCGGTATCATCGGTATCAGCATGCTGGGGGTGCGGGAGTACCCGAGCGTGGATCCGCCAATCGTGAACGTGTCTACCAGCTACACGGGTGCCAACGCCGAGACCATTGAGTCGGAGATTACCGAGCCGCTGGAGGAGTCCATCAACGGTATTGCCGGTATCCGTACCCTTACCTCCAGCAGCCGCGAGGGTAGCAGCAATATTACCGTAGAGTTTAACCTGGGCGTAGACATGGAGGCCGCCGCCAACGACGTGCGCGACCGCGTGGCCCGTGCCCAGCGCAGGCTCCCCGACAACGCTGACCCTCCTACTGTTTCCAAAGCCGACGCAGATGCCAACCCCATTATCTTTGTGGGTATTAAAAGTGCCACACGTTCGCTCCTTGATATCTCTGCCATTGCCCAGAACGTGTTTAAAGAGCGCCTGCAGACCATACCGGGCGTAAGTTCTGTGGATATCTGGGGCGAGAAGCGCTACGCCATGCGCCTGTGGCTGGACCCGGACAAACTCGCCGCGCTGCAGGTTACGCCCATAGAAGTACAAAATGCACTGGTGCGCCAGAACCTGGAGCTGCCTTCAGGTAGAATTGAGGGCGCCACCACGGAGCTCTCGGTACGCACCATGGGCAAGATCTCCACAGCAGACGAGTTCAATCAGCTGATCGTACGCGAGGATGCCGATCGCCTGATCCGTTTCAGCGACATCGGCCATGCCGAGTTGGCGCCGGAAAACGAGAAATCCATACTTCGCCGCGACGGTATCCCGATGGTGGGCGTGGTACTTATTCCGCAGCCAGGCTCTAACCAGGTAGAGATTGCCGACGAATTTTACGTGCGCCTGGAGCAGATAAAGAAAGACCTTCCGGAGGACCTGGAAGTGGTGATCGGTTTCGATAACACCCAGTACATTAAAGCCTCTATTGCCGAAGTAAAAGAGACCATCTTTGTGGCCTTTGGCCTGGTGGTCATCATCATCTTCCTGTTCCTGAGAGACTGGCGCTCTACGGTAATTCCTGTGGTGGCCATTCCGGTTTCCCTGATCGGTGCCTTCTTTATCATGTACCTGATGGATTTCTCCATCAACGTGCTGACGCTGCTGGGCATTGTGCTCGCTATTGGCCTGGTGGTGGACGACGCCATCGTAATGCTGGAGAACATATACTCCAGGATTGAGGGCGGGCAGCAACCCATGAAAGCGGCCAACAAAGGATCCGAGGAAATATACTTTGCCATTATCTCCACTACCGTAGCCCTGGCCGCAGTGTTTATGCCGGTGATATTCCTGGAGGGTATAACCGGCCGCCTGTTCCGGGAGTTCGGTATTGTGGTGGCAGGCTCTGTGATCATCTCCTCCTTCGTTTCCCTGACGCTGACACCGATGATGTGCTCGCGCATGCTCAAGCACCGCGAACGGCCAAACTGGTTCTACCGCAAAACAGAGCCATTCTTTACAGCCCTCACCAACGGCTACCGTAACAGCCTCGAAAGCTTTATGCGCGTGCGCTGGGTAGCTTTTGTGATAGTAGTAGTGGCCGCAGGAGGTATTTACACGCTGATGAAGAACCTGCCCTCAGAACTTGCCCCGGACGAGGACCGCAGCGGCTTGCGTATCGGCGTAACAGGCCCTGAGGGTGCCTCTTACGAGTTTATGGATGCCTACATGAGTGAGCTGACCCAACTCGTGAACGACTCCATACAAGGTATAGATAACATGGTGGCCATGACCTCCCCAGGCTTCGGTGGTGGTGGCTCCAACTCCGGCTTCCTGCGTGTAAGGCTGGTGGACCCAGAAAAGCGCAACATGACGCAGCAGGAAATCGTGGATAAGATCTCACAGCTTTCGGGCCAGTTGCCAGGCGCACGCGCCTTCGGCTCCGGCGACAAAGGCCTGGGTGGCGGACGCGGCTCCGGCCAGCCGGTACAGTTCGTGGTGCAGTCACCGGACGGCTCTAAACTACGCGAGATCATTCCGCAGATAATGGAAGAGGCACGCAAAGACCCGACCTTTGGCTTTGTGGATGTCAACCTGAAGTTTAACAAACCTGAGCTGCGCGTGGAGATTAACCGTGAGAAAGCACAGGCTATGGGCGTAAGCGTACGCGATGTGGCCCAAACCCTGCAGGCAGGCCTTAGCGGTCAGCGTTATGGCTATTTTATAAAGGATGGCAAGCAGTACCAGGTACTTGGCCAGGTAGCACGCGAGAACCGCTCTGCCCCTATCGACCTACGCAGCCTCTATGTGAAAAACAACTCAGGCCAGTTAATTCAGTTGGATAACCTGATCGAGTTGCAGGAAGAGAGCGCTTCGCCGCAACTTTACCGCTTTAACCGCTTTGCCTCTGCTACGTTCAGCGCCTCGCTGGCCAAAGGCAAAACCATCAGCGACGGTATAGAGGCCATGGATGCCATTGCCGATAAAGTGCTTGATGATACCTACCAGACCTCGTTGGCAGGCCAGTCGCGCGACTTCTCGGAGAGCTCCAGCAGCTTGCTGTTTGCGTTCCTGCTGGCACTCGGCCTGATCTACCTGGCGCTCTCAGCACAGTTCGAGAGTTTCCGCGACCCGGTAATCATCATGTTTACCGTACCGCTTGCCCTGGCAGGAGCCTTGGTAAGCATCTGGTACTTTGGTGAGACCCTGAACATCTTCAGCCAGATCGGTATGATCATGCTGGTGGGTCTGGTAACGAAGAACGGTATCCTGCTGGTGGAGTTCGCCAACCAACGCAAAGAGGCGGGCCTTACCAAACTGGAAGCCGCCACAGATGCAGCCGTACAGCGTTTCCGCCCGATCCTGATGACTTCTATGTCCACCATACTGGGTACCTTGCCGATTGCCTTGGCATTGGGCGCCGGTGCTGAAAGCCGTGTATCGATGGGTATTGCGGTGGTAGGCGGCCTAATCTTCGCCACCGGTCTGACGCTTTACGTGATTCCGGCAGTGTATTCATACTTCTCATCTGCTGAGGCCAACGTGATAAGCGATACGGACGACGAGGAGGAAAAAGCGGAGGCCAGAAAGCCACAACCGGAGTATGTGTAAATTTCTCTGAGCATCCATCTGAGTATTTTAGCCAAAAGATTTTAACGCGATAGATCAAGTATAAATGTTTTCATACAAAGCCGCGGCGCTTCTCCTCATTGGGTTTGCACTGCTACTACCAGGCCGGGCCCTGAGCCAGGAGCAACTTTCGCTGGAGCAGGCCATCCGAATCGGCCTGCAAAACAACTACGACATACGAATAGCCTCCAGGCAGGAGGCTATCTCTGAGAACAATGTCACGCTGGGCAACGCTGGCTTCCTTCCGGATGTGAGCGGCAGGGCCTCCCGTAATTTCAGTGAGAACAACTCCAGGCAAGAGTTTACTACCGGCCCTGACCGTGTGCGCTCAGGTGCGAGCTCTAACAACCTGAGCTATGGCGTTAACCTGAATTGGGTGGTATTTGATGGCCTGGGGATGTTTATAAACCTGGAGCGACTGAAGGCCCTGGAGAAATCGGGTGAGCTATTTACTAAGCAGACAGTTGAAAACACCTTGGCCGATATCACGGCCAGCTACTTCGAGGTGGCCCGCCAGTCTTTTAAGATGCAGGCCATACAGGATGCCATCGCCATTTCGGAGGCGCGTGTGGAGATAGCCCAGGCACAGTATGAGGTTGGCGTGAGCGCCAAGGTAGAGATCCTGCGGGCGCAGGTAGACTACAACACCGACCGGTCGGAACTGCTGCTGCAGCAGGAGGTACTGCAAAACGCCAAGATTAACCTGAACCAGCTGCTGGGCCGCGACCCCGACATTGACTTTGTGGTGACGGACAGCATTTTGGTTGATTCTTCCTTAAACTACAGCATTGCCACCAACAACCTGCAGGCCGCTAACCCACTGCTACAGCGTCTGCAGCTGGAGCGCCAACTGGCAACGCTCGACATCAGATCCGTTCGGGCCAGCCGTTTCCCGACTGTCAGTGTGCTGAGTGCCTACAATTTCAGCCGCTCCGAGGCAGAACCACTCAACGAGTTTCAGGCGCGTTTTAATCAAAACAAAGGCTACAACTATGGCCTGAGCGTAAACGTGCCCATCTTTAACGGCTTTAACATCAACCGCCAGGCGCAGAACGCACGCATCAGCCTGGAAACGGCAAACCTGGAGCTGCAGCGGGAGGAGAACCGCCTGCAGGCCGACCTGGCCCGTGCCTACAGCCAGTACGCTAACCGCCTGCAACTGCTCGAACTGGAGGAAAGCAACGTAAAACTAGCCCAGGAGAACGCACAGATTGCGCTGGAACGATACAAACTGGGTATTCTAACCGCCATAGAGCTACGCGAAGCGCAGCGAAACGAACTGGTCGCCTCCAATCGCCTGATCGACATTCAATACCAGGCTAAAACGGCAGAAATAGAGCTAAAGCGGCTTACCAGCACGCTGGTACAGGATAGCCAACTATAACCTTACCGTTTACTAAAGTATAAAAGTATAGCCATGGCTATACTTTTATACTTTAAGGCTGTACCTTCAGGCAGTCAATTACACCCATATGGAGTTAGAGCTATTCGAGACACTTGGCATATCGCTGGGCCTGGGTTTGCTGGTAGGGCTGCAGCGGCAGCACGACCAGTCACAGCTGGCCGGTATCCGCACGTTTCCGCTCATTACCCTGTTCGGCACTATTTCCGGTTTCCTGGCACAAGACTTTGGCGGGTGGATCATAGCCATGGGCATTCTGAGCCTGGCCATCCTTGTGGCAGTAGCCAACTTTATGCGGAGCAGAGCGCCTCATGTGGATATTGGCCTCACAACCGAAGCCGCCGCCCTGCTTATGTATGTGGTAGGAGCCTACCTGGTGCTGGGCCAGGTTACAGTGGCCGTAGCAGTTGGCGCTGTGGTGGCCGTGCTGCTCCACCTCAAAGAAACCTTACACCGCATTGTGGCTAAAATTGGGCAAAATGACCTGAGGGCGATCATGCAGTTCGTGGTTATTTCCCTGGTGGTGCTACCCGTGCTCCCGGACCGTACTTACGGCCCTTACGGTGTACTGAACCCGCACAATATTTGGTTGATGGTGGTGCTGATCGTGGGCATCGGGTTATTGGGATACTTTGCTTACAAGATTTTTGGGCAGAAGTCGGGCACGGTGCTGGGCGGCATTCTGGGTGGGTTAATCTCCAGCACCGCTACCACCGTAAGCTATGCCCGGCGCACCAAAGACCACGGCAAAGCAAGCAGCATGCTGGCAGCCCTAGTCATATTTATTGCGTCAGCTGTTTCTGTTGTGCGCATTATAACGGAGGTTGCCGTAGTAGCCCCCAGCACACTCCCGACCGTGGCACCTCCCCTGGCGGCACTTCTTTTGCTCATGCTGGTGCTTGGAGGCATTTTATACTTCTTTAAAGGCAGCGCCAAGGATAGTATGCCTGAACAGGCTAACCCGGCACACCTTAAAACAGCCTTAATTTTCGGGGCTATTTATGCGGCTGTCATACTAGCCACCGCCTTTGCCAAAGACCAGCTTGGCAGCAGCGGCCTTTACATTGTGGCTGTTATTTCCGGCCTTACCGATGTTGATGCCATTACCCTTTCTACCTCCCGCCTGATGCAGGTAGGAAGTATGGAGCCGGCGAATGGCTGGCGCCTCATACTGGTGGCCGCGCTCTCAAACCTGGCCTTCAAAGCAGGATTGGTAGGTGTGCTTGGCAGCCGTTCTGTTTTCATGAAAGTAGCCCTGCTGTTCGGCATTGTGCTGGCTGGCGGGCTGTTGGTGCTGTGGCTATGGCCCGAAAATTTTCAGGTGCCTTTTATCAACCTGGAGGCAAAGCAGATATAATCAAGTATAAACCTGCTCCTTAGGCAGGTTTCCTAAGCTCATCCTGAAACGCTTTTTAAGCCAAAACAGGTCGCAAAACCACCTTGTGACACCGGCAACCGGAAAATTTATACTTAGATCTAAACTGAAAGTGATTACTCAGGTGATTTTTTAAAAATAAAAGTATCTTGCATATCAGTAGCCAGCTGAAACAGTGGTTCTAGCAGCGCTGGTGCAAGTATAAAATATATTTGCCAGAACATGGGCTGTAGCGTTAAGGCTTGGAGCCTCAGCAGCGCGAAACTACTTGATATTGAGCAAAATATTTTCCCAATAATCCAACCTGATTAACTTAACTATGGCAAACACGTCCATCAAACAAGAGCGGCAGCACACACCGGAGCTCAGCCAGAAAAGTAACACGGGCGCGATGGTCATCATCGGCGCGTTGTTCTTCATCTTTGGCTTTGTTACCTGGCTCAATGCCATCCTTATCCCATACTTTAAAATATCGCTGGAGCTAAACAACTTCCAGTCATACCTGGTGGCCTTCGCCTTTTATATTTCGTACTTTGTGATGGCGATCCCATCTGCCTGGGTACTGAAAATGACTGGCTTTAAAAATGGCATGTCGGTTGGTTTGCTCATCATGGCAGTAGGTGCGTTGATTTTTGTACCTGCAGCGATGACCCGAACGTTGGAGCTCTTCCTGATCGGCTTGTTTGTTCAGGGAACTGGCCTTGCGGTACTTCAGACGGCATCTAACCCATACATCACTATTTTGGGGCCGCTGGAGAGTGCCGCCAAACGCATCAGCATCATGGGCGTTAGCAATAAGATTGGCGGTGTGATAGGTTCTATCGCGTTGGGGGCTATTGTACTCTCTAATGCTGATGAAGTTGTAGCAAAGCTTGAGACACTAAGCTTGGCAGAGAAGGTAGTTGAGCTGGATGCCATGGCATCTAAAGTAATCCTGCCATACGTGCTGATTATGGCCGTACTGGTAGCCCTGGCGGTGGTAATTTACTTCTCATCGTTGCCTGAGGTAGATACCGACCAGGAAAACGAAACCGTAGCAGCCGCCAACGTGAACAAGACGAGCATCCTGCAGTTCCCGCACCTATTGCTGGGCGCTTTTACCATGTTCCTGTATGTAGGCGTTGAGGTAATGGCCGGCGACACCATTGTGAGCTACGGGGCCGCGCAGGGTATCCCTTACACAACTGCTAAGTTCTTTACCTCCTTTACCCTGGGAGCAATGGTGGTGGCCTACTTTATCGGCGTCTTTAGCATTCCGAAGTATATAAGCCAGGAAAAAGCCTTGAAGATATCAGCCATTGTAGGCGTACTGTTTACCGTTGGCGCCATCCTTACCAGCGGCTATGTTTCGGTATTATTTATCGCCTTGCTGGGCCTTGCCAATGCGCTGATGTGGCCGGCCATCTGGCCACTGGCCATTGCGGACCTGGGCCGTTTCACTAAAATCGGCTCATCACTTATTATTATGGGCATAGCCGGTGGCGCCATTCTACCCCTTATTTACGGAGCCCTAGCCGACGCCTGGAACCCGAGCCAGGCCTACTGGATTATGGTGCCATGTTACCTATTTATCCTTTTCTATGCCGCCAAAGGGCACAAAGTTGGGAGAAAAGCATAGTTAACCATACTTCAGCTTTAAAGAGCTATAAAAAAGGCGCTGCCCGGGATGAAGATTCCGGGCAGCGCCTTTTTTATACTTCGGTAGCCAAAGGTTTTTTATATTTTGGGCAACTTTTAAAGAAATGTACGCACCATAGCTTGCCACATACTTACATGTCCTAGTATAGCAGGCCCCCTTCTCCCTACACAAGGCAAGACAAAGCTGGACGAAAGTATAACCCGGCACTACTACTTGCATCTAATGCTCCACCAGGAATCAAGGGGTAAAGTAAGTGGCGGCCACAACCTATTTTTAGTCGGCCTATAATACATAAAAAAGCCAAGCTATCCGCAACCTGATGGCAGCGTACAGCCTGGCTTTATACTTATACTTTAGCTTTACTTACAGCAGGTTTTCCTTTAGATAAGTATGACTTTGCGCGATGCTCTCAAAAGGATCCAGAGAAAAGTTCTCCTGCTCCACAATGTAGTGCTCTACGCCTGCTACCTCGGCATTAGCGAAAATCTCCTTGAAGTTGACAGACCCCGAGCCGATCTCCGTGTTGATTTTAGGATTTGCCTTATCCATATCCTTCACGTGCCATAACTTAAAGCGGCCAGGGTGATCCTTAAACAATGCCACCGGGTCTAGCCCAGCTCTTACTACCCAGTACAGATCCGCCTCAAAAACAACAAGATCCGGGTCCGTCTCTTTCAGCAGGATCTCATAGCCTGTGGTATCACCGAACTTCTTGAATTCAAAGTCGTGGTTGTGGTAACCTAACTGTAGCCCGGCCGCTTTGCACTGCTCTGCCGCCTTAGTTAGGCGCTCGGCAACACGCTGGTAGTCTGCTGCGCTCTGGCGCAGGTTCTCGCCCAGGTAAGGCACTATGATATACTTCATGTCCACAGCCTTGGCCGCGTCGATGTAGGACTTTAGCAGGTCCTCGTTTTCCCCGGAAATGTAAGGGTCAAATCCAAAATGGCCGCTTGAGGCTTTCAGCTCATGCTGCTTCAGCAGGTCGGCGAACTCAGTTGGCTTCATCCCGAAAAATCCCCCCTCGCTGGAGTAACCAAACGTCTCCACCTCTTTGTAACCCGCCTGGGCTACTTTCCCGATCACACCTTTTGCATCCTTGGGCAACTCCTCACGCAGCGTGTAGAGTTGTATGCCTATGTTCTTGTTGCTTTCTGCCTTAGACATCATACAACTTGGCGCTATGATTATACCTGCCGTAAGCAGACCTGCCTGCTGTAGAAAATTTCTTCTTGTTGTCATCTGTTGTTTCTCTTTGGGGTTGATCTTTCGATTAAGGGTAAATTAAGGTAAGGGTTGCAAGCGCTCCGCTACACATCGCAGATCTGGATAGCCTTTCTTAAAGACGCCAGTTTATCCGGGTTGGAAGGTATAAATTCCTGTGCCACATAGCCTTTAAAGCCGGTTTCCACGATAGCTCTCATGATGGCAGGATAGTAGAGTTCCTGCGTCTCATCAATCTCATGGCGGCCAGGCACGCCGGCGGTATGGTAATGGCCAATGTACTGGTGGTTATCACGGATGGTTCGGATCACGTCGCCCTCGTCTATCTGCATGTGGTAGATATCGTAAAGCAGCTTAAAATTCTCAGACCCGAGTCTTTTTGCCAGTTCCACACCCCAGGCTGTTTTATCCGCCTGGTAGTCTTCGTGGTTAATTTTACTATTCAGCAACTCCATCACCAGCGTTACGTTGTGCTTCTCAGCCAGCGGCAACACCTGCTTCAGGCCTTCCACGCAGTTGTTCCAGCCAGTTTCATCAGACTTACCGCGGCGGTTACCGCTGAAGCAGATCAGGTTCTTATAGCCTGCCTTGGCTACTTTCGGTATCATCTCAGAATAGTTCTTGATCAACCGGGCATGAAACTGCTTATCGTTCCACCCATCTACCAGGTTAATCTCGGCGCCATTGCACATCGTGGATTCCAGCCCGTGCTTCTGAAGCACGGGCCAGTCTTTCGGGCCAACCAGGTCTATGCCTTTTAGCCCCATATCCTTTGCCGCAACGCAGAGTTCCTCCACCGACATATCGTCGAAGCACCAGCGGCACACGGAGTGGTTTACATTGCCTTTCAGTTCTTTGGTAGTTTCTGCGGCTTCCTGCCCCTGCGCACATGCGGTTAGGGTTGGTAACATACCTGCCGCAGTCAGCGAAGCTGTTCCGGCCATGATTTTCTTAATGGTGGTCCTGCGACTCGGTTTCTCTAACATGGTAGTATAAGTTAAGAGGCTGTCTATGGTAAGCTGGTCAGCTCCTGTCTCTCAGACTCGATGCCATACGGCTTGTCGGTTGCGTTACCGGCGGTATCTTTCTCATCACGGAAAAGCAGCATGAATATTA
Organism: Pontibacter anaerobius; assembly: GCF_026241195.1. Lineage (GTDB taxonomy): Bacteria > Bacteroidota > Bacteroidia > Cytophagales > Hymenobacteraceae > Pontibacter > Pontibacter anaerobius. Next base: position 436,741 of record NZ_JAPFQO010000003.1, on the reverse strand, counting down.
ATGCAACAACAGCCGCTATACCTGCCGGAACAAGCCATACACTCTGCCAGAAATTCTCCGTATCGGCAGCTCTGTAGTACTCACTTATAAAACCTGCAACCCAGAAGCCGATCAGCATACCTACACCGTATGTAGCCAGCGTTACCAAACCCTGGGCTGAGCTTTTATACTTCTCCCCGGCTCTTGCATCTGTATAGATCTGGCCCGAAACAAAGAAGAAGTCATAGCAGATACCGTGCAGCGCAATACCTATGATCAGCATAAAGGAAAGCTCATCGGCATTGCCATAGGCAAACAGCACGTAACGCAGGGCCCAGGCAGCCATACCTACCAGTATGGTTTTCTTAAAGCCAAACCTTGAGAAGAACACTGGCAGCAACAATAAGAACAGCACCTCAGAAATCTGCCCGATCGTCATCTTACCTGTCGGGTTCTCCAGGCCGATGTCTGTTAAAAACGGGTTAGCGTTCTGGTAGTAGAATGCCAACGGAATACAAATAAGTATGGATGAGAGGAAGAAGATCAGGAAGTTTCTGTTCTGCAACAGCTTAATGGCATCCAAGCCCAGAATCTCGGAAATAGAGCTGCTCTTGCCCTCTTGTGCCACAGGAGGTGTTTTAGGCAGCATAAAGCTATAGATACCAAGTATAAGTGAAGCGATTCCCGCCATCATAAAGGTGTTTCTCAGCAAACCTTCGCCTATACCATCGGCAGAATCCCAATGGAAAATGTAGCTTATCGATAAACCGGCAGCAATCCAGCCGATAGTACCCCATACCCTGATCACGGAGAACTCTTTCTCCGGATTACGCATCTGGCGGAACGAAACGGAGTTTACCAGGGCAAGCGTGGGCATGTAAGCAATCATATAGGCCAGCACGTAAGGATAGAAGGCCCCAACATTATCAGCGTTATACATCTGATACATCAGGAAAGCGCCTACCAGGTGCAGTACCCCCAGAATCCTCTCTGCATTAAAGTACTTATCTGCAATAAGTCCGATGATGAAGGGGGCGATGATCGCTCCGAAGGATTGTGTGGAGAACACACTGGCTGTTTCAAGTTCTGTTGCCTTTAGGTTGTTGCCCAGAAAGGTGCCTAAGGTAACAAACCATGCGCCCCAGATGAAGAACTCCAGGAACATCATGGTAGAAAGTTTAATGCGGGTTACCGAATTCATGGTTGCGGTGTATTAAGGATGAGATTTTTATGAGGCTTATAATCGTTTGATGCGGATGTTGCGGTACCACACGTTATCGCCGTGGTCTTGTATCGCGATCTTACCGGAGCGGAAGGTGCCCCAGTTCTCCATGTCGGCAAACTTGCTGCCTGCCACCATCTGGCGCCAGTTGTCATCCCACAGGGTTGTCTCCAGCACTTTCTCTCCGTTCAGGTGAAAAACAAGTTGGCCGTTATCGCTGATGATCTCCGCTTTGTTCCACTCTCCCGCTGGCTTCACGGTTTCAGGGCTGCTGGCAATCAGGTCGTAAAGGTCGCCTGCGCGGTGCTTCTCGATCTTCGCATCCGGGTGCCCGTTGTTATCCAGTACCTGCATTTCCAGGCCTGTGTTCCAGGTGTAATCATACTTAGCGGTATCCTCCTTCACATAGAAGATAATGCCGCTGTTGCCGTTCTCGGCTACTTTCCACTCCAGTTCCAGGTGGAAGTCCTCAAACTCCTCCTCCGTCACAATGTCGCCGCCGTCGCTTGTCTGCCAGTCCTTTTTATTAGAGGCATCCAGGTGCAGGGCTCCGTCGTCTATCACCCAGGCTCTGCCAACAGAGTCTTTGCCATAGGTGTGCCAGCCGTTGGTGGTTTTGCCGTCGAAAAGTGAGATCCACTCTCCTTCAGCTTCTACCTGCTGGTTCTGATCGTTTTCTGCCATTGTGTTTTCCGATTCAGTTGACTGGCAGCCTGCCAAAGTGAGTATGGCCAGGGCTGCAATGTAGTTTTTCAGCATGTGCGGTTATTTATTTAGCGATAAGATATAACGGGCCATTTCCTTGGCATCCTCTTTTTCAATGGTAGGGTGCGGCGTCATGGGCACCTGGCCCCATACTCCGGCGCCACCCTTAATAATTTTGTCTGCCAGGTAATCCACGTTCTTGTCGTTCATCTCATACTTTCCGGCAACCTCTACATAAGATGGGCCTACCAGCTTTTTCTCTTCCTGGTGGCAGGAAAGGCAATCGGAGGCTGCAATGAGCTTGGCCCCGTTTTCATAGTTGCCGCCTGCTGCAATTGCTCCGCCTTCCGTGCGGTCGTTCCCGATGTCCATTCTATTGGTATCAACTTCTGACTGTTTGGACGCAGCGCTTACCGCCGCCCCTGAGGTGGAGTCCATTTCTCCGTTAGCGCTGTAAGTTCCTTCTTCCGGCACGCTAGCCTCTTCTGCTGCATTATCAGAAGAGTTGCCGCAGGCTAGGGTAAAAGCCAGGCAGCCAAGTATGAGTAGATTCTTTTTCATAATTCAAAGTATGTGTTTGTATGGTGTTCTTCTTAAGATAAGCCTAGCAGCTCTTTGTTCTTGCTCTCATCCACTCCGGAAGCGGCAAAATCATCGAAGGCCCTTTCGGTTACCCGGATGATGTGGTTTTGGATGAACGGCGCACCTTCGCGGGCTCCATCCTCAGGGTGCTTCAGGGCGCACTCCCACTCCAGCACGGCCCAGCCTTTATAGTCATACTGCGTGAGCTTGCTGAAAACGCCGGTAAAGTCTACCTGCCCGTCGCCCAGGGAGCGGAAGCGGCCGGCGCGGTTTACCCAGCTCTGGTAGCCGCCGTACACGCCCTGCTTACCGGTAGGATTAAACTCGGCATCTTTCACATGGAACATTTTGATACGCTCGTGATAGTGGTCGATGAAAGACAGGTAATCCATCGCCTGAAGCACGAAGTGGGACGGATCGTAGAGCACACAGGCGCTCGGGTGCTGGTGCACCTCATCCAGGAACATCTCATAAGAAATGCCATCATGCAGGTCCTCCCCCGGGTGGAGTTCATAGCATAGGTCCACACCGTTTTCCTGAAACTCGTTCAGGATAGGCAACCAACGTTTCCCTAGCTCTTTAAAGCCAGTTTCTACCAGGCCGGCCGGACGCTGTGGCCACGGGTATACCATCGGCCATAGCAAGGCCCCGCTAAACGTGGCGCAGGCGTTCAGGCCCAGATTCTTAGAGGCTTTGGCCGCATACTTCAGTTGCTGCACAGCCCACTCGGTTCTGGCTTTAGCGTTGTTGCGGTATGCCTCCGGGGCAAAACCATCAAACAGGGCATCGTAGGTCGGGTGAACGGCCACCAACTGCCCCTGCAGGTGTGTGGAAAGCTCCGTGATCTGGATTCCGGCCTCTTTCACAATGCCGTTCACCTCATCGGCATAGGTCTTGCTCTCTGCGGCCTTCTGCAGGTCTATAAAGCGTGGGTCATGCGATGGAATCTGTATGCCTTTGTATCCCAGGTCTGCAGCCCATTTGCTGATATCTTTCAGGTTGTTGAACGGTGCCTGATCCTGTATAAACTGGGCAATAAATAGTGCGGGTCCTTTGATTGTATTCATAGTTTTTAGATGCTAAAGTTCGTCCATTTCTGGTCTGATTTGCCTGAGGCGATGACTTGTTCAATAAAAGCCATGCCGCGAACGCCTTCTTCCATACCCGGGTAGTCCAGCCACTCCGGCTGCGGCTCTTTGCCGGCAAGGTCTGCCTGAATGCAAAGGGCAAAGTTACGGTACAGGTTGGCAAAGGCCTCCAGGTAGCCTTCCGGGTGTCCGGCCGGGGTGCGGGAGTTATGCTGTGCGTAAGAGCTGACGTAGCCAGTGCCGGTGCGCCATACTTCTACAGGCTTATCCAGCCACTTCAGGAGCATGGTGTTTTCGTCGCTTTGCTGCCACTCTACACCGCCGTGCTCTCCGTACACGCGTATCTTTACGTTGTTCTCTTCGCCGGCTGCCACCTGGGTTGCTATCAGCACACCGCTGGCCCCGTTGTCAAACTTTAGCAGCACAGCACCGTCGTCGTCCAGTTGGCGGCCTTCCACCACAATGTTTATATCGGCACAGAGTTTTGTAACGGAAAGCCCGCTCACGTACTCCGCCAGGTTAAAGGCGTGGGTACCGATATCGCCCATGGCGCCGGCTATACCGCTTTGGTTCGGGTCGGTGCGCCAGGAGGCCTGCTTGTTGTCGCTGCCCTCCTCAAACCGGCTCAGCCAGCCCTGCGGGTACTCCACGTAAACTTTCCTGATTTTGCCGAGCTTACCGGAAGCCACCACTTGTCGGGCCTCTTTCACCATGGGGTAACCGGTATAAGTATGGGTAAGGCAGAAGCGCTTGCCAGAGGCCTCGGCCACTTTGCGCAGTTCCAGCGCTTCCTGCAAAGTAAAGGTCATGGGCTTATCCAGCACCACATGGAAGCCATTCTCCAGCGCAAGCTTGGCTGGCTCAAAGTGCACATGGTTCGGCGTAACGATACTGATGACCTGTACCCGCTGGTCTTCGGGCAACTGCAGCTCACGCTCAAATAATTCGTGGTAGGAGGTGTATACCCGCTCCGGCTTAAGCCCCAGCAGTTCTCCGCTCGCTTTCGATTTTTCAGGGTTACTACTAAAAGCGCCGCAGACAAGCTCATACTCTCCGTCCATTTGCAGCGCAATCCGGTGAACAGCGCCTATAAAGGCTCCCTGCCCGCCGCCAATCATACCTAAGCGTAGTTTTTTCGACATGCTCTAAAATAAGGTTCTACTCCTGAAGTGGAGTGGATGTAACATATAAACAAAGTATAAATACAGGCTTTTACGGCTGCATGTATACTTTGTCATACTTTGGTCTCCGCAATTTTGCGTACACATGCAGTGCCCGCTCCATTGCAGTGTGTTATACTTTATGTCAGGGTGGTTCTACTCATAGCATAACCCACCCCTAACCCCTCTGAGGAAGGAAATGTAGTTGAGGCTTAGGTGGCCCAGGCTCTGTCGCCTTTTTTGTAAGGCATGCAGCCATCGTAGCGGCCCGGGGTTTCCACGTAGCGCAAAGCTTGGGTGGCCCCTACCTCAGACGTGAAGAAACCGAATAGAGTAAGCTCCTTCATCATCCGGAAGTAGTGGTTCGGAGCTTCTGGGGCTTTCTCGGCCTGGTATTTCTTCTGCTCAGCATCCAGGGCAGTCAGCAGTTCTGTGCGCTGCTTCTGGTCCAGCTTCAGGAACTTCTTATCGAACTTCTCTTTGCTGGCTTCATCTATCTGGGTGATGCCTTTCATAAAGATGTCCTGATCTTCCTTGGTATAGCAGTCCTGTACCATCACGGCCATCAGGCTACCTACATCCGCAGCTTTGGCACCCGGTGTGCTGGTCTCGGGAAGTATGGTATCGCCCACCTCGTTCAGGAAAGCAACCTGATCCTGATCAAACAGGTCGTTTACCTTGTTTGGTTTGGAGGTGCAGGCCACTAACAGGTCGGCACTTACCAGGGCGCCACCCAAAATCCAGCTAACAGCTCCTAATGCTTCTCTTCTGTTCATATGTTATAGTTACAGCGATTTTGATCAATTAAAATTCAGCGAAAAAGCGGCAGTCAGAACAGGCTTATACGCCGAGTGTCCAGCCACTTCGGTAATCGCGCTTCACAAACTTGTTTACCTCGTCAAAATTAGTGACACGCATCTGGTTGTTGTCCCAGATCAGTTTTATGTCACGGCCCGGGTAGTCATAGCCTTTGCCATCTGCTTTCGGCACACGGATATCGATGCCACGGATAGCAAGGTTTGCCATGAGCAGCGCCTCTGTGAGCGGACCGGCAATCTCAAAAGGAGAGCTCACCTCTTTGTTGCCTGGGCCCGCAATGCATGCCTCCACCCACTGGTTATAGTGGCCGCCTGCGCTACCCGGCACGCGTGCTAATTTATACTTGTCTTTTACTTTAAAACTTGACGAGCGGCTTGTTGGCAGCAGCTGCGGGTTTTCGCCATAGCACCCTGCCATCATCTTGCCTTTTGTGCCAATAAACAGCGTACCGTTTTCCCCGTCGCCGAACACCTCGCCGGGTGCCAGTTCCTCCGGGCGTGCCGGCTGAATACCGCCATCCATCCAATGGAGCGTAACCTCGCCTTTGGTTTTATCTGTTTTAGGGAAAGTAAGGGTAACGTGGCTGGAGGGCGGACAGCTCTCCGGGAAGTAGCCCCGCTTAAACTCATCCACGTACACGCTGCCTACGCTGGCCTGCACATCCTGGGCATACTTCAGGTTGAGTACGCTAAAAGGCGCCTCCACAATGTGGCAGCCCATGTCACCTAATGCCCCTGTTCCGTAGTCCCACCAGCCGCGCCAGTTAAACGGCACGAGCTTGTCTACATAATCGGTATAGGGGGCTGTGCCGAGCCACAGATTCCAGTCCAGTTCTTTGGGTACTTCGGCCTTTGTTGCGGGCCAGGATATGCCCTGCGGCCACACTGGGCGGTTGGTCCAGCAGTACACTGTGTGCACATCGCCGATGGCGTTGGAGTCGTACCATTCCCGCATCTGCCGCACGCCATCGCCGGAGGAACCCTGGTTGCCCATCTGCGTTACCACCTTATAGCGTTTGGCAGCGTCGGTCAGCATGCGCGCCTCGTAAATATCGTGGGTCAGTGGCTTCTGCACATATACGTGCTTGCCCATCTGCATGGCCGCCATGGCCACCACCGCGTGGTTATGGTCCGGGGTGGATACGGTTACGGCATCAAAGTTTTGGGATTCCTTCTCAAAAAGCTCACGCCAGTCTTTGTAGTACTTTGCATTCGGGAAACTCGCCCGCGACTTTTCGGCTCTTCTATCGTCTACATCACACAGAAAACCGATTTCGGCCTTACCGCTCTTATAGACGCCTGCTATGTCGTTTCCACCCATCCCTCCTACACCAACACCTGCTACCACCAGTTTATCGCTGGGGGCTATGTAGCCTTTGCCCAGCACATGGCGTGGCACAATAAAAAAGCCCGCTGCGGCCAGCGCACCGACTTTCATGAAGTTCCTCCTGGAGCTGCCTAAAGAGGATTGACTTTCTTTTTCAGACATGGTTTGTTAAGGTAAGTTGGAACAATGGAAAGTATGGAAAAACACAGGATAACTAATGTATAGAGGGTCTACCTGTTGAGGTGTTATACTTTCTCCAGATATATCCTCTATACTTTTAGCCTTCTTGCAAGCATACCTGCTTAGATATTCTGTCGCTTCAGCTCTCCTACCGCATGGTCTACCGCTCTGGCGGTAAGCGCCATATACGTCAGCGATGGGTTCTGGCAACCGGCTGAGGTCATGGCCGCTCCGTCCGTAACATACACGTTCGGGGCATCCCACATCTGGTTATGTGCGTTCAGCACCGATGTTTTAGGGTCGCGGCCCATACGCGCTGTACCCATCTCATGAATACCCTGCCCCAGTGCATAGCCGGCATCGTAGGTGTTCACGTTCTTCAGGCCAGCGTTCTCCAGCATCTCCTTCGCATCCTCCATCATATCGATGCGCATCTTCTTCTCATTCTCCTTGATCTCGGCATCGATGGCTAGCACAGGCAAGCCCCACTTATCTTTCCTGTTCTTATCCAGGGTTACCTTGTTCTCATGGTATGGCAGGGTCTCGCCGAAGGCCGTAATACCCATGGTCCACTGCCCAGGCTCTGTCAGGGCGTCTTTAAACTCGCCACCTATACTTAGCTCTGCCAGCTCACGGCTCCAGCCTTCACGCCCTGCACTGCCCTGGTAGCCAAAGCCACGGATGTAATCGCGCTTGTCGCCGTTTATGTTCCTGAAGCGCGGTATGTAGATACCATTCGGACGACGGCCATACAAGTACTTATCCTCATACCCCTCAGCCACGCCGGAGGCACCCGCACGGAAGTGGTGGTCCATTAGGTTATGCCCCAATACGCCGCTGCTGCTGCCCAGGCCGCCATCCCAAACATCGGTGGCAGAGTTCATCAGCACCCAGGTAGTGTTTAGGGTAGAAGCGTTCAGGAAGACAACTTTGGCAAAGTACTCGTAGGTCTGGTTTGTCTCAGCGTCCAGCACCTCCACCCCTTTGGCGCGTTTAGTATCTTTGTCGTAAATCACTTTGGTAACGATAGAGAATGGGCGCAGGGTAAGGTTGCCTGTAGCCATAGCCGCCGGAAGCGTGGCCGACTGCGTACTGAAATACCCGCCGAACGGGCAGCCCAGCCAGCATTTGTTACGGTACTGGCAGTTCGTGCGGTTATGGTGCGGCTCTGTGATGTTGGCCACACGGCCAATGATCATATGGCGGTTATTATTGTAGTGTTCCTTCAGGCGTTTCGCCACGTCTTTCTCCACGCAGTTCATCTCCATCGGAGGCATAAAATCGCCGTCTGGCAGGTGCGGAATACCGTCTCTGGAACCGCTGATGCCGGCAAACTTCTCTACATGGCTATACCATGGCGCGAGGTCTTTGTAGCGGATAGGCCAGTCCACGGCGATACCCTCTTTGGCGTTTGCCTCAAAATCCAGGTCGGCGAGGCGGTAGCTTTGGCGGCCCCACATTAGAGAACGCCCTCCAACCTGGTAGCCACGGTACCAGTCGAAGCGCTTTATCTCCGTATAAGGACTTTCCTTTTCGTTCACCCAATACTCCAGGTTAGTTTCCTGCAGCGGGTAATCACGCTTCAGCACCGGGTAGTCCTCGATCATCTGCTGCGTTCTGCGCCCGCGGTGCGGAAAATCCCAAGGGTTCTTGGTAGCATTCACATAGTCCTTCACGTGCTCCACGTTTCGGCCACGCTCCAGCATAATTGTTTTCAATCCTTTTTCAGTAAGCTCCTTGGCTGCCCAGCCACCGGATATACCTGAGCCTACTACGATTGCATCATATACATTGTCCGCCATAAGAAAGGGTGAGATCTTAAACTTGAGTATTTAGTTATTAAATCAGACTGAAGCCATACTTGGTGCGCAAATACCCGAAAGCAAAAAATTAGCTTAAAGAGAATGGAGCCCACCTGCAGGTTTTGCAATTTCAGGAATCAATATATTTGAAAGTATGCAGAAAATCAAGTGAGTGCTCAGTTTTAAAAGCAAATCTTATAAAAGTATTTTCAAAAGAACAGCTAAAGGATGTTTATACATTAACTTTGGCTGCTATCCGCTCCCTGAAGCTATAAAAAATTTTGCTAAAAAGATTTAGCTCCGCTAAAGACAAAAGCCACTCTGAGCGAATCCAGAGTGGCTTTTGTCTTTAGCGGAGCATCCCCTCTTGCTGGGATACGCTTAACTATTGAGCTATTCTCTTATCTACAGCTGAAACAGGACGTTTACCTGCAGCACAGACTCGTTGATCCCCTCCAGACCTACCACATTGTGCCAGTAGCGCCACTCCGTACCCGCGAATACTTTGCCCGGCTTGCCACGGAGGTTACCCAGGTCCAGCAGCAGCTGCGGCTGTGTCAGGTATTGTGTAGTACCCGGGCCACGGTCGCCAATGAAATCCATGAAGCCACGAAAGCGCAGGTGCACTTTCTCGGAGGCTGGCAAAGGAATGTCCCAGCTCGGGGTAAACTGGTAGGTTCCCTCATATTCGGAGCCGTTTTGCTTATAGTAGAATGTTTCGAGCTGTAGCAGCCCCTGACCCGGCAGGCGGAACTTGAAGGCTGGCCCCAGCAGGTACACAAAAAAGTCCTCGTCGCCGCCGAACAGCACGTTAACACCGCCGCCCAACAGTACATCACTTATCGGCCCCAGCGCCACCTCGCTTTTGGTGGCACGGCTAAGGCTAAGCTTTGGGTACCACTCCGAATATAGCGACGGCCCCGCCAGAGTGACATCGTTGGAAAGATCCGCAAAACCAAAGTGCTCGAAAGCACCCGTCATGCCGAAATGCTCAAACGTGATGGTGACCAGATCATCTGATTGGTTCAGGTGCCTGCCGTAGAGCAGCTGAATGTTTGAGCCCCCCTCATATAAAACCTGAGAGAAAGCCTGCTTGTGCGGCGAAAAAAGCATGAGCATAAACAGCAGCGGCAGCAAATGTTTTTTAGCGGAGAATTTGACAGAATTGGTAAAAAGTGGGTGCATGTAACTGTGTGTATGGTGAAGAAATTGCTTACAAAAAAGCCAAAGAAAGCTCAGACCTCATGGGCCTCCAGGCGTAGGATGCATTTGGCTTCCGTTTCGACGCCGGAAGTTACCAAGAGTTTTTCTCTGTTTTTCTAAAAATTTCTCATCTATTCTATCAACAGCTAGGGGGCGGTTACAGGCTTGCTCTGAGAAGCCTGCCGGGCCATAACCTAAACTCAAACATACATGCAGAATAGCCAACCCACCAACAATATAATGGCCTCAGACAAGGTAACAGGTTAAAGTCAGAGGTCCAGGGCACCTATCGGCTTCAGACGGAGATCATTATTTATCAAAATGTTCATCCGGCACGGCCTGATCAGCTGTCTGTATGTTGATTTCACCTCCCTTGCGGAATAGGTCATGCGACACGAAATAACCTTCATGCTCTTTCCCGTCCACAAGAATTGTTTCTAAGGCTCTGCCAGCATTCGGCTTCTTTATCACCAGTTCCATTCCATTGCTCATTTTCCAGCGCACCTCATCAAATAGCGGCACGGTCACCAGGTACTCGTCGTCTGCCGGAGAATAAGGGTAGAGCCCCAGCGCGCTGAATACGTACCAGGAAGACATCTCCCCTGCATCATCCATGCCGCTCAGGGCAAGGCCGTGCTCCCCGATGCCATAGAGGTCGTTGAGAATTTTATCGATGATCTTCTGTGACTTTTCGGGCTTGCCGATGAAATGGTAGGCAAAGGGAGCCTCATGGTCGGGCTGGTTGCCGTGACAGTACTGGCCGATGAAGCTAGACACATTCCGAGCGATGTGATTTGGGTTCCAGGGCAAGGTGAAGAGCGAGTCCAACTTCGACTCGAAACCTTCTGCACCGCCGTACAGGGCCACCAGTCCCTGCATGTCATGCGGCGCGAAAAAGGACAGTTGCCAGGCATTGGCCTCGCGGTACATGTACTCATAGTAAGGGTACTGCGGGTTGAAGTCCTTTATCCATTCGCCATTCTCCAGCCTGCCCCGCATAAACCTCGTCTTCGGGTCAAACATGTTGCGGTAGTTCTGGGACCGTTGCATCAGGACGCGGTAGTTGGCCGTATCACCCAGTGCCCTGCCCAGTTGGGCCAGTGAATAATCATCATAAGCATACTCCAGCGTCTTGGAAACGCCTGCCTTTGCCTTCGTCTCCACATGCGGGTTGTCAATATGTGGCTCAGAGATATACCCTTTCTTAATATACTCCTTGGCGTGCGGACGGCTGCCGCCATCTTGGTTGGCGCTCTTGAGCAGCAGTTTGTAAGCCCCCTCCACGTCAAAGCCGTCTATGCCCCTAAGGTATGAGCCGGTGATAAATGCAGCCGCATGATCGCCGTGAAAGAAGGTGGGTATGTAACCTGTTTTATCGCCAATATCCTTCAGCGACTTGATCACATCCTCTGTAACCTTAGGTGAAATGATGCTAAGCAACACCAGCTTATTGCGGTAAGTATCCCACAAGGAGGGAATGGTATAATAACTAAAATCCGCCTTCACCACATTCCGGCTTGCATCCGTGTACTCCCCGTTCACATCGCTACGCAGGGCAGGCCAGAGAAAAGCCCGGTACAGCGAAGTATAAAACAGCTGCCTCTGTTTCTCGCTACCACCCTTCACCTCTATTTTCGATAGCAGGTTTTCCCATGTCTGGTTGGCCTCACTCCTTACCTGGGCAAACGTCTTTCCTGCCATTTCGCTTTCCAGATTCTGCCTGGCATTTTCGGCACTCACAAAAGAAAGCCCTATTTTCATCTCTACTGTTTTGCCACCACCATCTTTAAGGTGCAGGATCGCAAGCCCGCTCTTGGTGTTTTCGCCTCTCTTCTCCAGGCTTTCCAGCTCCCTGTTAAGCAGAGCATAGAAATAGATCCTGTCCCCTCCGATGTCCTGCACTCCCTGCACAGAAAAGTCATCTACCTGCTCTATGCTCCAGCTGTGCACCCTGTTGTTGGCCCTGGAGAGCTTAAAGACGATGCTGCGGTCTTTTGCCGTAGGATAGTGATATTGGTGATAGCCGCCCCGGAGCGTCGAAGTCAGGTTCGCCTGCACCTGGTAATCCTCCAGAACTACGCTATAGAACCCAGGCGAGGCGGCCTCTTTGTCATGAGAGAAGGTAGAGGAGAATTGCTCCTTGCCCTCGGTGCTACCTGACACCGGCAGCACCGGGACGTTGCACAGGTTCCAGTGCCCCTTGTTTGTATGCGTAAAGGCATGGATCACCGTATCCTCGTATTCGTAGCCTGCCCCCGAACCGAACTCGGTGATCGGGCTTAGCTGTACCATCGCATTGGGAAGCGAACTGCCCGGGTATACCAAGCCTGCCCACACCCGCCAGTCTTTGGGCGGGGTATAGCCAATTACCTGTGGGTCCAGCAGCGGGGCCGTGCCGATCAGTGTGTTGACCAAACGCGTGTGCTCGCTAAGATAAGCGCTGATTTCAGTGCCGCCACTGCGCCCCTGCTGATCTGTTTTAGTACAGGAAAAGACAGACAAGGCTGCTAACACACATAAAATACCCTTTAATTTTTTCATTCGTTATTTCTTTCAGTGCTTGCCTAAAATTATCCCCTCGTGTAAGATTGCGGCTTAGGCGAGGCTAACCATTACTTGGCAACCTTTTAAACTTTGGAAAAGGCTTGGCCTCTTGAAACCACCCTGTCAGCCATCTACGATACCTTCCTGAAAATAACACCGATGCCGGACGTAGATCTAGGCCCACGTTCTGCATCGGTGTCACATCCTTGTTAATGGCCGCCGGCAAGACCAGGCACTATGATATCATGCCTGAGCAAGAGCCTCACTTCCTTATCGTGACTGCTGCTCAGGTTGATCATTTTCTCTAGTAGAGAACTTATAAATAGTAGTAGACGCATAGGTCTCGCCCGGTTCTAATGTAGTGGATGGAAAATCTGGCTGGTTTGGTGAATCCGGGAAGTGCTGGGTTTCCAGGGCAAAGCCGTAGTGCCTGTTGTAGGTCTTGTTGCCACTGCCGGTGATTGTGCCGTCCAGGAAGTTGCCGGAGTAGAACTGAACGCCGGGCTCCGTGGTGAACACTTCCATCACGCGGCCGCTGTTTGGTTCGTACACAGTGGCCGCCTTCTTCATGGTGCCGTTCTCGCCGTTGAGCACGTAGTTATGATCGTAGCCACCACCTTCCACCTGCTTTACGCGCTCACCGATAGCATGTGGTCCGGTGAAGTCCATTACCGTACCCGCAACCTCCCGCAGTTCTCCTGTTGGGATAAGCGAAGCATTCACCACAGTATACCTGTCGGCATTTAGCGTGATCACATGGTCCAGCGCGTCACTAGCCTGTCCGGCAGCCAGATTGAAGTAGCTGTGGTTCGTCAGGTTCACTGGCGTCGCCTTGTCGGTGGTGGCGCTGTAGTCAATTTTAAGAGCGTTATCCTCAGTAAGCGTGTAGGTGACACTTGAGGTAAGCGTACCGGGGTATCCTTCCTCTCCGTCGGGGCTCACGTAAGTGAAGCGGACGGCGTTCTGATCAGGCAGCGGCTCGGCCCGCCACACTACTTTATCAAACCCCTTGGTGCCACCGTGCAGGTGGTTTTCGCCATTGTTGGTGGCCAGCCTGTACTTCTGCCCCTTCAGGGTAAAACGCCCTTTGGCAATACGGTTACCGTAGCGGCCCACAATGGCTCCGAAGTACGGACCGCTTTTCAGGTACTCCGGGCTTTGGTAGCCAGCCAAGCTGTCGAAGCCCAGCACCACGTTGCCCAGCTCGCCGTCGCGGTCGGGCGCGAGAATGGAGGTGACGGTGGCGCCGTAGTCAGTGATTTGGACTTGCATGCCCTTGGCATTGGTCAGAGTATAAAGCGTGGTCTCCTTGCCTTCTTTTGTCGTACCGAAGGGCACTTGCCTGATATCCATACCTTGCTGTTGGTCTTTTGTAGCGGTAAGCTCATTGGGCTCCTCGTTCCCTTCCGGATTAGAGCAGCCTGCAAGGCTACCGGCGCCAAGGCCTCCTGCCAGCGCTAATAGCACTAACCTTTTGTTTATTTTGCTTCTCTTCATATAGATGAAAATACATTAAGACATGGTCATGTATGTACAAGTTAAATTCACTAGAGAGCCCCCTGCGTTCAAGGCTATCCTAATTGTATAGCGACATTCGGCAGCCCCCTCCGGCACACAGGCTCTGTCCGCCTGACCGGCCCGCCGCATAGCAAGCCTAGTGTAAATTAATAGGCTAGGAAACTATGCCCTGGCAACATGCTTACAGACAGTGTTTTTTAAGGTTGAAGCGGCAACCCAACCCTTGACCTGTAGCAAGGGGACTAGGTTGCCGCCCTTCCACAACTAACCAATACACTCACAGTAAAGGCCTTTGAAAATAGGTACCTAACAGGCTACCCTTCCAGCTGTGATAGGCGTGCCTGCACAGCCTGTCTTATCTTGAGCTAGCAGCTTCCATCTCCACTAAAGTATTATTGTAGAGCTTCTCGTGTACTTCCCGGAGCTTTTCGGCAGGAACTTTTATCACTTTACGATCATAGGTCATCAGGCCATTGGTTTCGACCTCCACGTCGGTTGTCTGGGTGTAAATGGCTGCCGACAGGCCTTCCTCAATTAACCGCTCCAGCGTTTGGGTGAACTCTTTGTAGCGTTCGAAGAGCTCATCTGCATTCTTGAAGGTCTGATAGCCCCAGTTATCTTTCTGCTGCCAAGTATGACCTGGTACAGGCAAGCCCAGGCCTCCAAACTCTCCCAGCACAATGGCTTGCTTGGCGCCGAAAAGCTCTGGTCGGGGCATGGCCGGATCAGGATAGTTGTGCAGGTCAATGATATGCCCTACGGGATAGAAGTTTCCGCCGCTGGCACTGTTCACGAGGCGTGTAGGGTCATGCTGCATCGTCCAGTTGGTAATCTCCACGGTTTTAAACTGCCCCCAGGCTTCGTTGAACGGCACCCAAACCACAATGCTCGGGAAGTTGTACAGGTCATCCATGATCTCTGTCCACTCTTGGCGGAAGATGTTCTCCGATTCCCCGGTCCGGTCCTTCTCCGTGCCGCGCCCCGTTACCCCTGGGCGTGGCTCCCACCTGTTGCCCATATCGCCGCTAGGCATGTCCTGCCACACCAGCAGGCCTACTTTATCGCAGTGTGCATACCAAATAGCAGGCTCCACTTTCACGTGCTTGCGGATCATGTTAAAGCCCATCTCTTTTGTCTTTTCAATATCGAAAAGCAGGGCTTCTTCGGTAGGGGCTGTGTAAAGCCCATCCGGCCACCAACCCTGGTCCAGCGGGCCGTACTGGAACACAAACTTATTGTTAAGCATCATGCGCTGTGTGCCGTATGCGTCCGGAGCTATACTAATCTTGCGCATGGCAAAATAGCTGTCCACTTCGTCGAGTACTTTGCCTTCTCGCACCAAGGTCACACGCAGATCGTAGAGGTGCGGATTGCCCGGCCCCCAGAGCTTAGGGTTCTTAATCTCCAGGACGGCCTCTGCACCAGCGCTTACTTCCCGCTCAGCAACTTTTGTCTTACCGTCCCAGGCTGAAACCCTTAATCTATCGCCTGTCTGCTGGTTTGCTACCTCTGCTACTAAAGTAAGGGTCTGTTTATCAATATCCGGTGTATTCTTTGTCTCTGCGATATACGTCTGGGGCACCCCCTCTACCCACACCGTCTGCCATATACCTGTTACGGGCGTGTACCAGATACCCTCCGGCTTGTTGACTTGCTTGCCGCGCGGCTGCGGGCCCTCGTTTGTAGGATCCCACACCCTAATGGCGATCTCCTGATTACTGCCACGCTTCAGGGCAGTAGTGATGTCAAAGGAGAAAGGATCATAGCCCCCCTGGTGCGTGCCGACTTTCTTTCCGTTCACATATACCTGGCAAAGCCAGTCTACAGCGCCAAAGTGGAGCAACACACGATGTCGCCTGATTTTGGATGGGATGTTTACCGTTCTTTTATACCATAGCTCTTTGTCTTTTCCAACATTTTTCCCTACCCCTGAAAGGGCTGACTCGACAGGGTAAGGCACCAGGATTTTGCCTTCAAAGGCCGAAGGCAGGCTTTCCTGCTCAGACCTGGGGGTAATGGCATAGTCCCACAAGCCGTTTAGGTTCTGCCAGTTTTCCCGCACCAGCTGGGGGCGGGGATACGTCGGAAGTGGGTTAGATGGATCTACTTTCTCGGCCCATGGGGAAGTGATTTTCCCCTCAACAATACGCCATTCCTTATTCTGAGCATCCGCCGTGCTAAAGTTTAAAAGAAAAGTGGCTGTTAACAGAAGGTATACTTTTTTCATTTGTTTCCTCAATAATATAGTTGGTCTTATTCTGATTTCAGATGGCTTTCGGTTTATACTTAGAACGCAGAGGAAATGGGCGTGCGGCTAAGTCCGGCACCAGTACACGGCAGAACTGATGTCAGACTTATGCGACAGGTAATCGGTTCGATGCGCCAGCCAAGGTCCTGTACAGCTTTCATAAAAAAGTACTTTGGTGTTCTCATGAGAAGTAAAAAAGCTCAATCAAAAGCGCCTGATTGCTTGATGGGACATTTTCACCCAAACTATCATGTTACACAACTTTGATAAGCCAGCCATTCCGGCTATTACTTTCAGTTGATTCACTCCTGCAACATTCCATGTAAGTGCAGCCTCTGCCTGTTAGCACTCGATCAATGCCTACATCCAACTCCGGACGCCAAACTGTGCTGATTTTACTTTATCACACAAATATGATCCCTTGCCTCTTCCGTTGATAGCAGGCTTTAATCTGCCATTACCTTAAAACAACTCCACACTTTCAGCACAAGCCTCCCCATACCATTATGCTAAATCATTTTAGCAATTTAAATAAAAAAACCACAAAATATTGAATTACAACACACTACCTACAAAACAACCTCCGAACAGAAACCCTGTAGTATGTAAAAAAACAGCTTCTATATTGACTTTGTATAATATACCACTAATCAAACAAAAAAACAGGCAACAAACAACTAGTCAATCCTTTATTTACTTTAAGGGGATACATTTGGCTAAACTATAAAATACAGGCTTTTCGCCTAATGCAAAAGCTGCTCAGGTTAAGAAAGGTATTTGTATAACCTATAGGTTTTAAGATAAGCTTGTCCCGATAAACCCTAAAAGCTGCTCAATTTGTTACCCTAAAGTATAAAAACGAAAGCGCCTGCAACCGCTAGGCTGCAGGCGCTCCTGATTCCTGTTTATACTTTGTAAGGCTACCTGATCTTAACCACGCGCATGTAATCCACCATAGCCTGGTTCACCTCGCCGTTCATGTTCTCGTTGTGCGGCTCAAAAGAGAGCGTGAAGGTATGGCTACCCTTCTGCAGCGGCACTTCCACGGTGTTGGTGAAGCCCCAGTTGTTCCACTCATCCGTGCCACGCTGCGGCAGCACGATAGTACCTGCAAACTCGCCGTCTTTCTTAAGCGTACGGATGGCTGCTTTATTCTGAGTGTTGATCGGGCCGTTGCCGTTGGCGTAGCGGAAATCGATGGCGTACACACCATCCTCTGCCACGGTGATGCTTACTTTTATACTTATGTTCTGTTTCTTGCTGATCTCCACGAAGCCGGTGCCGGAGAAATCTCGGTACGGCAGCCTGGCCTTGGGGGCAGATTTCTCCAGCTCGTACACCAGTTTATACTTGTCGGGCACCACTGCCACGGGCTCGCTGCCAAAAGAGGTTACCCCGTTCCCATCCACTGCCATTACCATATACTCGGCGTAGCCATTGGCATCTACCTGTAGGCTGGTGCTCTCCGTTTTCTCCAGTTCCTCCCCGTTTCTCAGCACCTGGTAAGCCATGGCACCCTCCACGGTTGGCCAGCTGAGCTTGCTGGGAGTATAGCTTACCCTTGGCATGTCTGGCGCAGTATAATCCACGGTATGGTTGCTCTCCCCTCCTGCCTCTTTGTTTGCCAATTCAATCTTGATGTTGTGCTCGCCGGTTATACTTGCCGGTATCTCAGCGTTCTCCAGCGGCTTGCCATCCATGGTGATCGACTTGATCTCGTTGCCATAGCCGCTCATCTCAAAGTTCAACACCGCATTTCTATACTTGTAGTTGGTCAGTTTGCGGTCTCCGCCGAAGGCCTTCGGCACAAACGGCTTCAGCACGATTTTATCGGCCTCAAAGTTCATCCCAAAGAACACTTTGTACACCATACTCAGGTTACCGGCCAGGCTCCAGAGCATGTTGCTGGAGTTTATCTGCGTGCCGGCGTAGTCGCCGTTGCTAGCCACAAAATTCTCCTTGTTAGTCAGGAACAGGGCAGCCGGGCGGTAGATGGCACTGATGCTTTCGGTGAGGGCTTCTTCGTTGCCGGCCTTGGCCGCCGCCAGGCTCCAATAGGCTTGCACAAAAGGCCAGATGCCATTGTTATGGTAGGGCGGGATGCCGGGTATCTGTGGGTAAATGCTCGGAATGCCGTAATCGGTTACGGGCGTGCTAGCCACAATGGTCTTGCTACGGTCGGTATCCGCCACGCCGTACAGCACGCTCAGCGCCTCGCCCAAAGCCTCTGCCTTCGGCGACAGCACGGCATAGTTGCGCCCATACAGGTACTGCCCGTAATAGCCTTTCTCCTCCTGCCACAGCAGCTTGTTTATACCCTCCTTTATACCCTGGGCTACCTGCTCAAACTGAGCGATGGCCTCCTTGTCGTTCAGTAGTTCCGCCATCTTTGCGGCCACCAGGTTCGCTTGGTAATGCACGGCGTTCGTGCCCAGGTTCTCAGACTCATAAATATCGGCGGGCTGCATCCAGAGCGGGTAGGTCTGCTCGCGCCAGTCCAGGAACGATGATTCGCCGCGCACCATGCCTGTTTCAGAATCGTAGGCGTTCAAGTAATCCTCCTCCAGGGATTTTTTGATGATGGCGTAGGTATCGCGCAGCCACTGCTCGTCGCCGGCTGCTTTGTAAACCTCCCAGGCAGCCACGGCCCAAACCATGCGGTCCGTGGAGACAGGGTAAGCCCCCCCCGTGCCGGTGTCCTGCACAATACGGCCATCCTTCACCTTGCGCATCAGACTATACTTAGAAACTTTAGGCTGCAGCTGCGCCATACTCAGGATAATGCTGTAGCTGATATCACGGGTCCAGACGCCAGCCCACTCTTTGCCCGTCCGGAAGGTGCTGTCTGGCTCCACGGCATTTACCATCTCCTCCAGCGCCAGGTTGTACAGCGCATCGCTAACCGGGTAAGTGGAAGTATACTGCGGGAAGGCGGCCACATCTTTTGTCAGCTCCCAACGGGTGGCGGTAGATTTGTCATCCTTTGGGGAGTTGAGCGTGAGGGTGATCTCGTAGATGCCGTTACCGTCCGGGTCCTGCAGTTCCGCCTCCTTTTTTCCGCCCAGGTTGTCGAAGTCCCAGCTCAGTGGCGCGGTGTTACCTGCAATGTATACGCCCTTGAAATCCTCTTTATAGATCTTATCTCCCGTGGCCGAAGTATAAAACCCCTGCTTCTCGAAAGCCTCCAGCACCGGGCGCATGTCCAGGCGCACCGTCATCTCGGTGTTGGGTGCCAGGTATACATCGTTGGGCACCTGGGTTGAGTCGTTAAACTGCTGCCCGAAAGTGATGACAGGGGTCTGGCAGTCGCCGCCGAGGCAGTTGAAGTGGTGGTCGGTGCCGGACTTCATCTCGTTGTCGCGGCCGTTGATGGCGAACTTGAACGTAACGCGTGGGCTTTGGAAGGCGTTAGCCGGGCTCTTGTAGTTTGAGGTCAGCTCTGTGGGCGACAGTACGCGCGCCACAAATTCCCCCTGCACCACGCTGTCAGGGTAGATAGTGTAAGCTTCCGACTGCCAGATGGCGCTTCTGCCAACCTCGGCCGCAGGCTTCTGCGACTGGCAGGCACCCAAGGCCATAAGGGTGAAAAGTATACTTGACTTGAAGGTGGTTCTTTTCATGAATATGGTAAGTATGATCAACACAAATGCTACCTCTACTCAAGCATCGGCACAAAGTATAGGGAGCATGAAATTACGATTAAATCGAATGAAACGGTGCTTAGCGCAGCTTTATGTGTCATAAAAAGAAACTGCCACCTCTGTGCTGCCATGCAAAGCCAACATCGCCCGCGACCAAAAAAGCCTGCAAGCATTTCCGCTTGCAGGCTTCTGGCATGTATGATATTTTGATCAGCAAAATGTTAGTAACACGCTTATACCCAAGGCATCAAGGTTGCTCGCAAAAACGCTCATTGTGCATCTCCCCATAATCCATCTCAGCTAACCGTAACAGTTATACTTTAAAAGCTGCACGCATAGCCGTTACCTGCTCTGCATCGGCCACCAGTTGCTCGAACTCCGAAAGCACCCGATTGCCGGACATGGGCGGGTAGTCTTTGCGGAAAAGCATCCCGCTATCCACTGATTTCCGGAGCGAAGCGTGTACTTCCCGCACCCCGGTTCTGGTGACCAGTTCCTGTACATTGTTTGGCGTTACGCCACCGCCGGGCATGATGATGAGCTTGCCCGCCGCCCGTACGTTCAGTTCCCGGATCAGGTCGGCACCCTGCAGCGCCGTTTCCTGCTGGCCAGAGGTGAGCAGGCGGTGCACGTTCAGTTGCAGCAAATCGCCCAGTGCTTTGTGCGGGTCTGCCACCAGGTCGAAGGCACGGTGGAAGGTGATGCTCATACTTCCCGCGGCTTCGATCAGCGCCTGCGTGCCAGCCATGTCTATACTTCCGCCTTTGGTCAAGGCACCGATCACCACCCCGTCCACTTCTAATTCACGGCATACCCTGATGTCGCGCTTCATGATCTCGAATTCGGCAGCCGAATATAAAAAGTCACCGCGCCGTGGGCGTATGAGCACGTGCAGGCCAATGTTTATACTTTGCCGGACCACTCCGATCATGCCGGCGCTGGGCGTGGTGCCGCCGCCGGCCAGGTAGTCGCAGAGTTCCACCCGCTGGGCCCCGCCCTGCTCAGCAGCCAAGGCCGAGGCCACAGAATCGATGCAGACCTCCAGCACCGGCACCGGGTTAGAACTTACTCTTTCCATCAATCAGCTTCACGCCAGCTTTTTCCTGTACAGCATAGTTAAAGCCCTTGTGAATGCAGTAACCGCCATACTCGCCGTTCTTGTTGAGCGCAATAAAGCCCACCTGCAGGTCCTTCACGTCTTTTTGTTTCGATATGATGCGCTCCACGGCCAGGCGGCAGGCGTCCTCGGGCGAGTTGCCCTGGCGCATGAGTTCCACCACCAGGTGGCTGCCCACCATACGAATCACGGCCTCGCCCAGGCCCGTGGCCGTAGCGGCCCCCACCTCGTTATCCACAAACAAACCAGCCCCAATGATCGGGGAATCGCCCACGCGGCCGTGCATTTTGTAAGCGGCACCGCTGGTGGTGCAGGCGCCGGCCAGGTCTCCGTTGGCATCCAGCGCCAGCAGGCCGATGGTGTCGTGGTTCTCGATGTTGATGACCGGTTTATACTTGGACTCTTTCAGCCAGTTCTGCCAATCCTTTTCCGAGGCGGGCGTTAACAGATTTTCTTTCTTAAAACCCTTCTCCACGGCGAACTGCAGGGCACCCTCCCCTACCAGCATCACGTGCGGGGTATCCTCCATCACCTTGCGGGCCACCGATATCGGGTGCTTTATGTGTTGCAGAAAGGCCACGGAACCACAATTGCTGTCCTTGTCCATAATGCAGGCGTCCAGGGTGACTTTACCTTCCCTGTCCGGGAAGCCGCCATAGCCTACGGTACGCACCTCAGGATCGGCCTCCGGCACCCGCACCCCGGCCTCCACGGCATCCAGGGCACTGCCTTTTCCGGAGAGGATTTTCCAGGCCGCCGCGTTGGCCGGGATGCCGTGCTCCCAGGTGGAGATCACGACGGGCTTGTTGCTTTTGGCAGTCTTTAGCGAACCGCCAAAGGCGCTTGCAAACTGGAACCCTCCGCTCATAAAGGTCGCGCCCAAGGCAGATAACTTAATAAATTTACGTCTGGTGCTCATGTTTTATACTTTATGGATTAGGGCAACGTAGTCGTGGCCCCAGTTTTTATACTTGTGTCGTTTTCCGAGGCCAATCGTTTACCGGGCGTCCTTTACATACCTTGATAAACAATTAATCCACCCGGTTTGGCTATTTATACTTTGCGATTCACTTCCCTAATATACTTCTATATTTGAGATGACCGGGTTTGCCCTGGCATCCGTGAAATTGATGCGGATTTTATCTGTGGCAGAAGGCTGCTCGAGTTTAAGGATTCGCTTGTAACCAATGGTGGTTGCATCAGCCACAGGTTTCCAGGCATTGTCCTGCCATACATCCACTGTGAATGATTTCACCCGTTGCCCTAGTTTTATGTATTCCTGCAGCAGCACATATTTTACGAGCTGTACTTTGCCTAAATCTAGCTCCAGAGTACCCGAAGTTACTCCATCGTCTGTTGCCCAGTAGGTTTCTTTATCGCCATCTGTCACGTTTGCTCCTGCGTATGCTGCTGCTTTTCCGCGAAAGGTATCGGCCTTGACTTTTGCCTTCGCTGCCAGGTTCGTCTTAAACGCTTCATCCAATAATTGCCTCCACCCTTTCAAGGCTTCTACGTCGTTTTCATGGATGAGCCCGCGTTTGTCTGGCGGCACGTTCAGGAGTAGTGTGGAGCCGCGGCCGACAGAGGTCAGGTATATCTCGAACAGCTTCTCAGGCGTCTTTACCAGCGAGTCTTCTTTGGCGTGGTAAAACCAGCCTGGCCGGATCGAAACGTCTACCTCTCCCGGAATCCATTTGTCGCCGTCTGCCGAACCTGTGTTCAAGAGGTCTTCGATGCCAGCCTTGCCTGCGTACAGCGTATCGTTGCTGATGGTGTTCCAGTTCGTTTCCCCGACAAAGCCTTTCTCGTTTCCGACCCAGCGTATATCAGGCCCTGCATCACTGAAAAACAACACCTCGGGGCTAGGCTGCAACTGATCTACCATACGTAGGGTGGCAGGCCAATTGTAGTACGTAGCACGGTCTATTCTGCGGGTTTCACGGGTGCCGCCGTAGTAACCGTCTCCGCCATTGGCTCCATCAAACCACATCTCAAAAAAAGGCCCGTAGGAGGTAAATATTTCTTCGAGTTGATTTCTATAGTATGCTATGTAGGAGGGATTTCCGTAATCCGCACGGTTCCTGTCCCAGGGCGAGAGGTACACGCCGAACTTCATCCCATACTTCTGGCAGGCATCCGCTACCTCTTTCACCACGTCTCCCTCTCCGTCTTTGTAGGGGCTGTTCTTCACGGAATGCTCCGTATACTTGCTAGGCCAAAGCGCAAAGCCATCGTGGTGCTTACAGGTAAGGATAACTCCTTTAAAACCGGCACCCTTGAGTGTGCGCACCCATTGCTCCGCATCCAACTGAGAGGGGTTGAAAATAGCCGGACTCTCATCTCCGTAGCCCCATTCCAGGTCCGTAAAGGTGTTGGTTGTGAAGTGGATAAAGGCATTCATCTCCATCTCGTGCCAGGCCATTTGTGCCTCTGAAGGAACGGGAAGCACAGGTTGTGGCGGGGCAACAGCCTGCACTGCAGTGTTGGTACTGCTCGTTGAACAGGAAAGGAAGGTACTCGCCAAGGCGGCGGCTAACAGTAAACTATACTTCTTCATCAGTAGCTTTTATGGTTCACGGAAATGGGACAGCAAAGCTTTACTCTGTTCTCCGGAAGGTAGAAGCTCAGTGGGTAAGCTTCATCGCTATTACTTAAAAACCGGGCCCTGCTCCACGAATTTTATACTTTATATCATTTCCCAAAGTATAGCCAGCCTAGTCCCACCTATCCGGAGCAGAGTAAGTTTACGGCGGGCTGCCAAAGTATAAATTAGTTTGTTTCACAGGCTAAAGAAAGCATAATGATCCTGATTCCATTACTGGTACCAGGATCATCAGCAAATTCACCTTAAACTATTACTAATCAACCAATCTATCAATAACTCAGGTTTAATTTTACAGGGATCGTACTCCCTGGCAACTGGCCGGAGAGAATTGCTACAGCTCTCTTATCCAGATATTACGGAAGCTGATAGGCTCGCTCTTATCGCCATGCGCCTGCAACTTTATGGGGGCTGCACCATGCTTTTTATAGGATGGCTTACCGATATACTGCGTAGGCCCCAACAACTCTACATTGTTTTGCACCAGCACGCCGTTAAACAGCACCGTTACCCGCGCAGGAGATTTCAGCGAACCATCCGCTTCAAATTCTGGCGCTTTCCAGAATATATCGTAGCTCTGCCACTCGCCGGGTTTCCTGGCCGGGTTTGCCAACGGAACAAACTGCTTGTATATACTTCCTGCCATCCCGTTCACATAGGTCTTGTTGTTATAGGAGTCCAGCAACTGCAGCTCGTAACCGGCATCGCCTTTGCCTGTGGAGGCCAGGAAAATACCGCTGTTCCCCCGCGACTGCCCCTCCAGGTTGATGTTTTCCGGAATACGCCACTCAATGTGCAGCTGGTAGTCTTTAAAAGCCTCCTTCGTCTCGATGTTGCCTGCCTGTTTGTTTACAGTCATCACCCCATTCGATACTGCCCAACCAGCAGACTTGGACCTGTCATTAGTAGACACCCATTGATCCAGGTTCTCGCCATTGAACAGGAAAACTGCATCGGCCGGAGCCTCTATATTTACTTGCCCGGGCTTTACAACTTCGGGTACGGGCTCCCATACTTCCGTATCTTCCGGTTTTGCTTTTTGCTGTGCCTGTGCCATAAAAAAACTACCTGCTAACAGGACTATCATTACGAGTTTAGATGTCATCTGGTGCTTTATTTTATCTGTCCGCGATTCTTACCTTTTTATGAAAACCAGGTTATGCAGTGCGGTCAAAGGTCACGCATTCCCTCAACTCTTTTTCTGTATAAGCCAACTTGTACTGCTTTAATACATCCTCAGGCACTCCCTTCCATTGGTTCGGGCGGTTTCCCTGGTAGTCCAGGTCTTTCACACCCATTTCAGAGGTAAAGAAGCCGGTTGCCGTCAGGTTGCGCATCAGGTTAAAGAACGACACGCCTTTCTTCATCTCAGGTTTTGCCTTTTCAGGGTAAGCTACGGCATCCACCATTTCCAGTTGCTGCCTTTGCTTACAGTCTTTAAATGGTTTTTCAAAGCGGTTCAGGCACTGTATATCCAACCACTTAAGTCCACTGCGCATTGGTGTCTGTAACTCCGGCTTGTCTTTCACGATGAACTCTATAAAGTCAGGCACTCCGGCTTCAGACGCGCTTCCACTTACCTCGTCTTCCGGAATGATGATATCAGAAAGCACTGTGATGGTAGCCATTTCCTGCTCGGTGAAGAAAGTTTTAGACTTGATCTCCTTCAGGCGCGCAACCTCCTCCGGCATACGCCCATCCGTGGCGGAAGCATCAGGCTTATCGATGACTTGCACAACCTGCTCATCGGTTTTGGTGTCGCAGGACTCCAGGAGCAACACTGAAGAAACAGTGCCCAGCACAATGGCTTTGAAAGATTCTCTTCTGTCCATATAAGTATAATTTTTACCTCAAAAGCAGGGCTAGAGGTTTTGCTTTTTCATTTGATCTACAATGTACTCAGATGCCCGCATCGAAAGCGCCATTATGGTCCAGGTGATGTTTTTGTCTCCCTGCGACACGAACTGGCCTCCGTCTACACAGAACAGGTTTTTACAGTCATGCGCCTGGCTATACTTGTTCAGAGCAGATTTTTTTGGATCGTTGCCCATGCGCACAGTACCTGCCTCATGAATAATCTTGCCCGGATTCTCCAGCCCCCAGTTGTTGTGCGGCCCGGCATCGCCACCCCACGTAATGACGGCCCCCATTTCATGCATGATCTCCTTGAACGTTTCGTTCATATGCTTGGCCTGGTTGATCTCGTAGTCGGAGTACTTCACATTAAACCGCAAAACCGGAATGCCATACTTATCCACCACATTGGGGTCGATCTCGCAGTAGTTACTCTCGAAAGCGATGGCTTCCCCACGGCCGGCCATCCCCACGCTTGCCCCGTACATAAAACGATAGTCGTCTTTCAGGGACTTACCGTAGCCGCCGGCTTCCTTCGTTTTGCCATGTACCTGCATTTTCCCATTCAGGTTCTCTATGCCCCAGCCAAACCCGTAGGCCGGTTGCTGCATACCTCCCCAGTACTCTATGTGGTACCCTCTCGGGAAATCGAGTTTTTTGTTATCCAGCCACCACGGCGTGTAAACGTGCATACCGCCAACACCATCCTCGTTATAGCGCTTGCGGCCCATCAGCTGCGGAAGCACGCCCCCCACGGCAGCTCCTGTCGAATCGTGCAGGTATTTACCAACCACGTCGCTGGAGTTCGCCAGGCCGTTCGGGTGGCGCTGGGATACCGAGTTGAGCAGCAGTCGCGCGCTTTCACAGGCACTGGCAGCCAGTATCACCACTCTGCCGTCTACCTGGTAGTCCAGCATGTCCAGCGTGTCTACATACGACACACCCGTTGCTGTACCCTCTGCGTTGGTTAGTACCTCACGCGCCATCGCATGCGGAATAACATCCACGTTACCGGTTGCCACGGCTGGTTTCACCAAACAGGAAGAAGAGGAGAAGTCTGCGTAGGCTTTACAGCTTCGGCCGCACTGGGCACAGTAGAAGCACTGGCCCCGCTCATCGTTTATCTTCTTGGTAAGTACGGACAAGCGGGATGGTATAACAGGAATGCCGATTCCCGTGGCTGCTTTCTTGATCATCAGTTCGTGCAGGCGAGGCAACGGCGGGGGCAGGAAAATACCATCCGGCTCATCCTCCAACCCTTCGTTGGTGCCAAACACCCCGATCAAACGGTCTACCTTATCATAGTATGGCTTTACGTCCTCATACCCGATAGGCCAGTCTTCCCCCAGCCCATCTATACTTTTGTGCTTAAAGTCCTTCGGTCCGAAACGCAGCGAGATGCGGCCCCAGTGGTTGGTTCTTCCTCCCAACATGCGGGCGCGCCACCAGTCCCACTCGGTTCCTTCCGCCTTTGTGTAAGGCTCGCCGTCTATTTCCCATCCCCAGTAGCATCCGTCAAAATCACCGAAAGGCCTGAACTTAGTGCTGGCACCTCTTCGAGGGGATTCCCAGGGATTCTTTAGCTGCGCTGAGTCGGTAGCTGGATCATACATAGCGCCCGCCTCGAGCAAACATACTTTTAAACCTGCATTGGCTAAAACATAGGCAGCCATGCCGCCGCCCGCCCCTGAGCCAACGATGACAGCATCATACTTTTTTACTTTCTTTTTAACCTGGAAGTCTTCCATAAAAATCTTTATACAAGGGTGAAGTAGCCCTCTGAAATCAATAGTTGCTTTAAAAGCATTCAGTAGACATATAACCTTAGAGGCTGTTCAGGTATTCCTGACACAGGCCCCTAAGGTTAAGTAAAGCTAATAGGCAGCCTGTAAAGGCCTTTTATACCAATCTGGCAATAGCATCGCCAGATTGCTAAGTCAGTAATTTTTATACTTGAAAGCGATTAATAGCCTGGGTTCTGTGCCCCCAAACTTGGGTTTCTCTGTCTTTCCGCTTCAGGGATCGGGAACAGCAAGTGTTTCTCTTCAAATACTTTGTTCCAGGTGTTGGCATGGCCTACCAGTTCCACAAAGTTTATTTCGCCCGGATTGCTTGCTGATGTTTCAGGGTACTTTCTGGTTCTAACCATATCGAACCACAGGCGGAACTCGAATACCAGTTCTCTGTACCGTTCTTCCCAAACCTCTTCTACAAACTCATCCGCTGACAAAGAGGCTAGTTCGGTTCTGATCTGGTTCATATCCTGCTTCCAGTAAGCACGGCCTTTAACCTGGGCTAGGTAGTTAACAGCGTCTGCTGTTACACCCTGTGATTTAGCTATCGCCTCGGCTGCTGTCAGCAGTACATCTGAGTAGCTGTACATCACCACATCTTTACCAGAGCTGGCAGTCTCAAACATGGCGTTGTCATCGTGCCAAATGTATGGGGTTGGCTCAAATGTCTGAACGGTTCCGTTGTCCAGGGTTAAGGTAGTATGGAAATACTGCTTCTCCTGTGCTCTCAGGTCATTCTCGGTGTCATATCCCCACAAGAAGGCATCTACCGGCTGGTATGCACCGTTGGTAAGGGCATAAGCTACATGCTGCGCCATTGATACAGGGTAAGACCACTGCGGGTAAGAGTTGTTCGAAATACCTACTGCATACTCATGGAAAAGTACATACTCATTTGCCGCAGCATCGCTCTTACGAATCTTGTTGTAGGCACTGTTCTCCATCACCACATTGCCGCCAGCCATGTCATGCTGCGTTAAGCTGTAGGCTCCGCTGTTGATCACGGTTTCTGCCATAGCGGCTGCATCTGCATACCTGTTTTCCTGCAGCGGGTACCCGCTCATGGTCAGGTAAACGTCTGCCAACAGCGTGGCGGCGGCACCTTTCGTAATGCGGTTCCCGTTGTTAGCCATGGATATCTCCGCAAGGCCACCTTGGTTAACCGCAAATTTCAGGTCCTCCTCAATCAGGTTATACACCTCTTTAACTGAGTTTCTCTCCACATACAGATTGTCAAGCGATTCGTATGGCTCTGTTATCACAGGCACCTCTCCGAACATTCTTACCAGGTAGAAGTAAGCATAAGCCCTGAAGAATCTGGCTTCTGCAGCTAGCCGATTGCTCTCTTCTTCTGTAAGCCCCGGTGTGGTAGGGATATACTTGATAGCATTGTTAGCCCTGGAAATACCTCGGTACAAATCGTCCCAGATGCCTCCCAAGTAACCATTCAGGTTATTGCCGTTGAGCGTCAGTTGCTGAGCGTGCTGTACATGCACCTCCTGCCCCTTATATTCGTTGTCGAAGAAGCCGGACATATAGTTGCCCAGGATGGCTTCGGCTCCACCGTACACGCCGCCATCGAATAACTGTGGCGCTCCGTTTCTGTACAGGGAGTTTACCGCGTTATAGGCATGGGCTGGCAATGTAAAATTCTGATTGGCGCTTAGTTCGTCCCTTGGCACCTCATCCAGAAAATCTTCACAGGAAAAGCACATCATCCCTGCCAACAATATCATTAGACTTGTCTTTTTCATATCTCTTCTCATTTGAATCGTTTAGAATTTTACATTTAAACCCAATGTGTATGTTCTAGGTCTAGGGTACTGGAAGAAGAAGATATTCTGACCCCATTGGTTACCTCCCCAAGAGCTTGCTTCCGGGTCGTAACCCTGGAAATCATCTGAGTGAACGACAAACGCGTTTTGTACGCTGGCATATACCCTTAATGCTTTCAGGTTCAGAGCTGGCAGGAAGGTATTGTCAAAGTTGTAGCCGAGTGAGATCAGGTTGCCACGTATGTATGAACCGTCTGCCACCCAGCGGCTGTCAATCTCACTATTCTGACCTGCATAGGCCTGGTTGCGGATTTCCTGCACCATGGTGTTCTGGTTCTCAGGCGTCCACCCTTCCGTCAGGATAGTACGAAGGCCATTTGCGATACCGGAGCGATCCTCGGTTGAGTGGTAGAACTGCTGTAAGATATCCACACCGTAAACAAACTGCAGGTCAACAGTCAGGTCAAAGTTTTTATACCTGAAGTTGTTGATGAAGCTGCCTGTCCAATCTGGCAGGCCTTTGCCAAGTATGGACTTTTCCTTAGCACGCTTCGCTTCTCCAGGCACGGCACCAACTTTTGCTGCTTCATCCGCCTCATCTGTACCCCAAACGCCCAGGCGTTCATAGCCCCAGAAAGAGCTAACCGGCTCGCCAACGCGAAGGATGGTTTGGCTACCAGACACCCACCAAGGGCCTGGCTCAATGTCTTCGTCGTTCTCTCCGAGTTTCTCAATCCTGTTCTTATTGTAGTTGAAGTTCAGGGTAGACTCCCATCTGAAGTCACTGTTATCGATATTGGTTGTGGTTAGCATGGTCTCGATACCACGGTTAGACACTGAACCGATGTTGTCTCTTACAGAGGAGAAACCTGTTGAATGAGGGATAGGCCTGTCGAGCAGCAGATCGGTTGTTAACTTATAGTAGTAATCAAATTCAAACGCAACCCTGTTATTGAAGAAGCGTGAATCGATGCCGATGTCAAACGTCTTTGTTCTTTCCCACTGCAGGTTAGGGTTTGGCATCCTGTTGGCATAACTCGCCGTTTGTCGCTCCCCCCCGATCAGCACAGTACCGGAAGAGACTGTTGCCAGCGACTGGTAGGTTGGTATCTCCGTGTTACCCGTAACGCCATAGCTACTTCTTAGCTTTAGTTGATCTAAGCTGCTGACATTCTGAAGAAAGGGCTCGTTAGAGACAACCCAACCAACACCCAGTGATGGGAAGAAGCCATACTTGTTATTCTCTCCAAAGCGGGATGACCCGTCTACCCTGCCTGTCAGCGTTAGCAAATACTTGTCTTTGAAAGCATAGCCCCCACGCAGAAAGTATGAGTTCATGGCCCAGTTGTCATAACCGGACTGCGGTGCACCCGGCTGGCTGGCAGCCCCTATGTTATTAAACCGAAAGAAATCATCCGCAAATCCTCTCGCTTCGGCAGAGTTGAACTCTACTGTGCGCTCCTGCCAGCTAAGGCCCAGAACCGAGTTGATCCTGTGGTCACCCATCTCCTTGTTATAGGATAGGAAAGTTTCCTCCTGCCAGTATGTTACCTGCTCATCAGCCAGGTATGCTCTTCCCAGAGGCGATGATATGTTCAGCAGATCTGTTGGGTAATACTCTTTGAAACTCCTGTTATGCTTGTCGAAACCGAATTGGGTTCTCAGGTCCAAGCCAGGTAAAAGGTGGAAGGTAAGGTAGGTGTTACCAAAGTACTGCGTGCGCTCCCTCAAGCGGTCCTGGGTTTGGAGTACGTGCACAGGGTTGGCCATACCCTCCAGATTATAGGCATCACTGATCAGGCTACTGTTGCTCCAGGTGCCATCCGGGAATTTAACCGGAAAGATAGGAGGCATCTCGATCATAGTTCGGCGAGGCATCTGATGTCCTCCACCCTCTTCAGCCTCATTTTCATTGGTGTAATTCACCAGAAGGTTTACACCTGCCGAGAGCCATTTTTTAGGATTCGCGTCATACGCAACTTTACCGTTCACACGCTCCAGCCAACTGTTCAGCATAATACCTTCCATCCTGGCGTAGTTCAGGAACGTGCCGAAAGAAGATTTATCACCTTTTGTTTGTAAAGAAAGCTGGTGGTTGTGCGATACTGCGGTGCGGGTGGCTTCTTCCTGCCAGTCTGTATCGTACAGCGGGTTGCCATTAGCATCAAACAGATTTGGGTCAGACTTTGTAAAGACTGGGTTTACGGAAGGTCGGTATTTCGGAGTATTTGCCATACCAGTCTCTACTACCTGCAGCCACTCCTCCGCATTTAGCAAATCCATTTTTTTACGGAGTTTGCCAACGCTTACAAAGCCATCATACCCTACCTCAACGCCCTCTGTCAGCGCCCCTCTTCTGGTAGTCACCAAGATCACACCGTTGGCTCCGCGCGCTCCATATATAGCCGTGGAAGATGCATCTTTCAGCACCTCTATACTTTCTATATCATTCGGGTTGAGGAACTGGATATCCTCCATTACCACACCATCCACTACATACAGCGGGCTGGTTGATGAATTGATCGTCCCGACACCCCGGATTACGACTCGGGGGCTACTTGTTGGCGAGCCGGAGTTCAGCTTCACGTTTACACCAGCTATTTTCCCCTGCAATCCCTGAAGGGCGTTTGTAACGGGTGCTTTCAGCAACTCGTCTGAGTTTACAACACCTACAGAGCCTGTTACATCTGATTTCCGTTGGGTGCCATACCCTGTCACTACCACCTCTTCCAGCGCCTTGGTGTCAGTAGCTAGGGTTACATCAATCACCTCCTGCCCAGTAATTGCAACCTCCTGTGTTGCAAAACCTATGAAAGAGAAAACCAGTGTGCCATTTCGCTGCTCATCCGGCACATTCAGGGAAAAACTACCATCCGCATTTGTGGAGGTGCCTCTGCTTGTGCCTTTTAGAAGAACTGTTACTCCCGGTAAAGGTGTGCCATCTTCATCCTTTACAGTACCCCTTACCGGAACATCATACTTGGAAAAAGTGCTTGCCCCGCTAGCAGGGACAAGAGCCGAAGAGAGCGTGTTAAGCTGATTTTTTTCAGCTGCGTAGCTTTGTGTGACGGTCATGCCCGCACACATTGTAAAGGAAAGCAGCCCGGTACAGAAAACCCGCCCCTTTTGCTTTACACTGCTACCATTCAACAAACCTGTAAAGTGGTGTTTCATAGGATTTTATTTTCTTATAAGATAAAAACAAAGGCATACTAAAACGTTTTAGCAAAACCTTGAAGCTTTATAATTTTGCTATCGGCTACCACCAGATCTAAAACTCCATTGGCTTAACCCAGCAACTCATATATCTTATGTAACCACCCTTGCTGCAAGTACACAAAAGTGATTAATCAGACTTCCTAAAAAAGAAATATACCTAATAAACATCCCTGAATTATGGAGCTATGCAGCCATTGCTTTGGATGTCCTTGTTCTTCTACGAGTTAAATTAATTAATGTATTTATATATGCAAAATTATTCTATTCTTTTATTTCTATTTAAAGTAAGTAATCAATCACAGAGGCAGCAATACACCTTATGTTAAGCCAACAATTAGCTAAAGCTGTTATAATCACAGAACTGGAAAGTATCCATAAGTGAAGTATGAGCCATAGAAGAAAGTAAAGCGGTATTTAAATATTAAATCCCTAAAACCTGTATAGAACAGAAGGATAAGCTACAGAGGCGCTGAGAAAACCGAAAGGACTAAATATAAACACCTTCAACAGAAGCATTTGATAAGTAAAAGTGTGTTCTCCTCCATCTCAGGCTTGCAGCATGCATTTTTATAAAAAACAGAATGTGCCCCTGCCCTACCTATTTAGAAGCACCTTTACTGGCAGGAGCAAGTGAATTGATCCATTTGGCAATTTAAAGGGCGTCTTCTTTAGGCACCTGTGGCATAGGCGGCATTTAGGTTGCATATAAGTTTGAAAGTGGTATGCAACTTAACACCTGACAAGGATGGTGAAAGAGTAATAGCATGGAGGTATACCATGCTATTACATTAAACTACAGGTGCTTTGAAAGGGTAAAAGGCTTTGCAGGGGCGACCTACTTCAATTGAAGGCTCGGCACACCTGTCGTAGTAATCTTCACAGGCTTAATAAATCCTTTTGAGTCGAATTCCATTTTATCGATGCAAGTAACCCTATGGTTGGCATCAGTCTCACCCAGCGGCCTTCTGTGGTAGACGATAAACCACTGACCTTGAGTTGCATTATGAATCACAGAGTGGTGTCCGGCTCCGGTTGCAACCGCTGGGTCCTGCTTCAGAATGGTATCCACACGTTTGAACGGCCCTAAAGGCGAATCACTGATGGCATAAGCCACCCGGTAATTAGGTCCGCCCCATCCGCCTTCCGACCACATGAAATAATACTTCCCATTTTTACGGAACATGAACGGCCCCTCCACATACCCTTCCGGGGTTATTTCCCTGAAGGTAGTGCCGTCTTCGAAAGGTACAAAGCCAGTGAAGTCATCATTTAACTTGGCTATATTACAGTGTCTCCACCCGCCGTAGATCAGGTAGTGCTGGCCGTCCTTGTCTTTGAACACAAACTGATCAATAGGCTGGGCTCCGTTGTGAAACTGCCCGATGAGTGGTTTACCGAGGTGGTCCTTGAAGGGGCCTTCCGGGTTATCAGCCACGGCTACTCCTATGCCGCCCAGCTCGCTGTTACTCTGTATATCGTTTGCCCCGAAGAACAGGTAGTATTTTTTGTCTTTCTCGATGATAGAGGGAGCCCACATGGCTTTATGCGCCCACTTTACACTGGCAGTGTCTATGATACTGTTGTGCTTCGTCCAGTTCACCAGGTCCGGAGAGGAGAATGCGTCCATGAAGACCTGCTGTTCATAAGGTGCAGAGTAAGTAGGATACACCCAATACTTATCCCCAAAAATGATGCCTTCCGGATCGGCATACCAACCGGGAAATATCGGATTACCCGATGTCTTGCTATCGGGCTGCGTTTTCGGTGCAGGTTCGCTTTTCTTCTGGGCGTACGCCTGCAGGTTAACACAAAGTATAAAACAAAGGATAAGCAGAACTCTCATACTGTTACAGCTTATAGTGGACGTATTTTAATGTTCTTGAACCACACTTTGTCGCCGTGGTCCTGCAGGGCGATGTGGCCGCGCTTGTAGCGTCCGTAGTCCGGCATACTGACAAACTTACTTTCCTGCACCATGTGCTCCCACTCAGGGCTCCAGAGTGCGTACTCCACCACCTTTTTCCCGTTCAGGTACTGCTCCACATTTCCGCCCTTCACTACGAGGCGGACTGTATTGTACTCCCCAGCAGGCTTCACGGCAGGCTCTGAGAGAGGGTGCAGGTCGTAATTGGTGCCCGCTTTACGGTTTCCGTTTTTGCCCTGCTTGGCATCCGGATGCCTTTCGTCGTCTATAATCTGCATCTCCGGCCCCGTCTGAAAAGTATATCTGAATTTAGGCTCTTCCGATACATTGAAAAAGATCCCGCTGTTTCCTCCTTCCGAGATCTTCCAGTCCAGCATCAGTTCAAAGTCCTGGTACTCTTCTTTGGTCACGATGTCTCCCCCTCCTTTGCCTACAAGCGCAATGGCTCCATCCTCAATTTGCCACGCGGCCGGCACGGCATCTTTTTTGAAGCCTCTCCAGTGCTCCATGCTCTTTCCGTCGAAAAGCAGCACCCATCCATCAGCCTTTTCTTTACGGGTTAACGCGTTTTCGGCTTTGGAGGAGCTACCGCCTGTTCCAGAGGCACATGCATATGCAAAAAGGGCTGTAGCCAAAAGCGCCAGCAGCGTATAAATTCTTTTCATTGATGCTGATAGTTTAATGAAGGGATGCATTTAAAGCGGCGTAAAGTCAGTTAAGAGGTATCGACCTGCAGCCGCATGAAGGTTATGTGTGCTGCTTTTCAATTTGAAAAAGCAGCACACATAACCAGAAATTAGGCAAACAAAGTAGCCGAGGCCCTATTTATTTAGAAGCACCTTTGCCGGCTGGGGCAAGCGAGTTGATCCATTTGGCGATCTTGAGGGCATCCTCCTTCGGCACCTGTGGCATAGGTGGCATTTCCGTGGCATAATCCGGCCAGTTCTCAGGCTCCGGGTTATGGATCAGCTCCACAATTTTTTCCGGTGTGTAACCGCGTTTAGCCACATCCACATAAGCCGGGCCAACCTGACGTTTATCTGTGGTATGGCAGGCAAGGCAAGTATACTTTGCCAGCAAGCCCTTCACCTCGTTGTATGTTGGTGCGGCAGATTTAGCAGTAGCGCTGGCAGTTGCTTTTTTCGTAGCAGGCTTAGCCGTAGCGGCTCTTTTTGAAGTTGTAGCTTTTTTTGCCCCAGTTGCTTTCTTCGTAGTTGCCGCAGCAGTGCTTTTGGTGCTCAGTTCACTTAGTGACAGCTTCTGCCCTTCCGGGATGTTGTTCAGCGTGTAGTATGCTGTGGGGTGCACCAGTGAGTGGGAATTGTCCCGCTCCCGTACTCCGCCAAGGGTGATGTTGTGGATATAATAGCGGCGCAGATTATCCACCACTATACGGGCCTTCATTCCATCTTCCGATACTTTGACTCCCTTTACAGTACACTCTTCTGTGTTCACAGGAGGGCTTCCGTAAACCGGGTGGTATTTGTAAATGAAGCTCGACACACTGTAAGACTCTGGGTTCTCTGCAGATTTCTTATCAACAGGTTTGGTAAACTCAATTTCAAACCCATCCGGCATAGCACGCACCGCTCTCATTTCGAATGGGACTCTGTTGTTCCATACCAGGCGTTGCAGTCCCTGGTTGGCATCACCAGCCGAGCCCCATCCACGATTTGTCTCCCCTACAAACAGGGAGCCATCTTTGGCCCAGGCCATGCGGAGCACACCCGACTGAAAACCGGTCCGGAACAGGAAGGCAGCTCCCTGAAACTCTCCATTCACTTTCTCCAGGAACACACGTGAAATAAGGCTCATGCCCTGGTCACCTACCAATACCTGTCCGCCAAATGGACCGAAGTTCTCTTCCGGAATCTTAATCGGCTCTGAGTTAGATACCCCTAGTATACCATGAGGCAACCACACGGCCGGCAGGCGCAGTTCAGGAATAGCCTCTTTAACCTCGTAAAGCATCTTGAACTCTTCATCTACCACGTTCTCTGGCTTGATGTATCGTCCGTTCTCCCCCCTTACCTTGCGTTGGTCCACTTGCGCGAATAGTTGCTCCTCCGTCGTTTTAACCGGTGAGTTTGGCATGTTGCTCCAGCGCAAGCCTGCAGGGTGCCCAGTAAATGATCCCTTCGTTACGTGCCAAAGCCCGCCTGAGCCCATCCAATCTCCCTGGTTGTCTGTATAAAACAGCTCTCCATCAATAACACCTGGCCCTGCCGGGGAGCGCATGCCTGTAGCCCATGGCTCCATTTTGCCGTCTTCACTGATCTTCATCGTCCAGCCACGCCATGGCACCCGGCTTTCGCCGCGCCACCATTCCTCATCACCAAAGGCCACGTTGCCGGTAACAAAAAAGCTACCGTCCGGGGCTATTTTTGGACCAAAGCTGTACTCATGGTAATGCCCCGAAATCGGCCAGGCATAAACGGTTTTATACTTGTCAGCCTTGCCGTCCATGTCCGTGTCAACCAGTTTCGTAAGCTCTCCGCGTTGGGCAGCGTACAGCGCGCCATCCTTATAAGCCAAGCCAAGGATCTCGTGCAGGCCGGTGGCAAACTTACGGAAGTATGGCCGCTGGCTTGTCGGGTTCTCCACAATGTAAACATCTCCGCGGCGTGTGGAAATGCCCAGGTCCCCTGATGGCAGCACCGTAAGGCCTCCCACTTCCAGCAACGCGCCTTCCGGAGAGCTAACGCCCATAATCCTGAAGTAATCCTCCTCCATAGGAGATTCCTGCGCCAGGGCCGGCGCACTGAAACCTGCAATAGTGGCGGCCGTCAGCAAGAAACTGGATATGGCCTTCCTGTATGATTTTCTATCTGTATAGTTCATGAGTAAAAGCAGTCTGATATTAGAAAATGATAGTATAGCGTAGCTTGTTGCGCATTGGCACAATCAGCTCTTTCTGGCCGTTAGCATCTCGCACTACAGGCTTTTGTCCGCCGTCATCGTCTATCCTGACATAATAGGACTTGCCGTCTATCAGGTACATATTTTTCGATAGGGCCTCGATGCTGCTACCTGCCGCCAGGCGTGCGTACAGGTTTTCTGCAGGGTTTTGCACCGTTAGTTCACGGCTAAAGCCTTTGCCACCTTCCACTACCCTGATGGCATCCTGCACATTTGTACCATATACCTGGTAGCTGAAAGTAGGCTGATCAGCCTTGTCTAAATCGTACCCCTCAGCACGAAATCCTGTACCTGCCGTGTCTGCTACCCAGGCTGCCTCCGGATTGGCAAGCTTAGCCAGTGTAAAGGCTGGCTGGCCGAAATGCTGCACAGCCCCAACCGGGCGGGACGATCCGTCGCCTCGGCTATACCACATCGGCGTGGCATCCAGGAACCCCCCTCGCCATACTTGTATCACGTTTCCATTGTCTAGGTCATAAGTATAGTGCACCTGGTCTGGGCTTCCTACATTCACGGCATGCACCACTCTGGTGTTCCTCTTGCCGTTTTTGCCCGGAACAGGCAGGTCCATGAAGCTCCGAAGTATGGTGTTTACCGGTGCATCCACCATAATTGGTCCCTGCGAGTCGTTGTTTCCCCCGCCAGCAGGGTCTCCGATCAGGTACTCGCGGATACCAGGGCCTACCACGGCAATACCCAGCGCAGGTCTTCCCCACTCCACTACTTTTGAGTAAACCAGCTCGAACGGCATGTCGCCTGCGGGTAGTGTAACAGTGCCTCTCCTGTTTCTGCCCTCTATCGGAACAACCACTTTATTGTTGATTCGCATCAACCCTCCGCCACCGTTCGTATTCAGGTTAAAGGTATACTCTCCCGGCTCCTTTACACGCAGTGTGCCGGTATAGCGAACCAAGAAATCTTTCTGGAAAGGGCTTATTTCTGAGGTCAACGCCACTGATGTGCCCTCGGCCTCTGGCGGGATGCTGTCGTACCGAGGCTCCGCCTCGTACTTGCCCTTGAAAACCTGGTACTTCAGGTTAACAAGCTCAGGGCGCGGCTTGCCATAGTTCGTTATTTTGATGTCGCGGAATGCCACGGCTCCGTGGTCGCCCTGTAGGCGCAGCGGCCCCATAGCCACCTCATTACTTCCTAGGGCACCGCGTGTTGGCCCAAAAAGCTCTACGTTCTCATGTATGGTTACGCCGTTCAGTTCAGCACGCAGGATTTTGGCGTTCTCTACTTTCTTGCCGCTGGCATCAAAGCGAGGTGCCTGAAACGATACTTTCAGGTGCTGCCACAGGCCGGGTGCCCGGCTCACGTTCTGGCGGGGGGCATAACCTTCAAAACCTTTTTGGCCATTTGCACGGCTTTCGTCCCAACGCTCATACACCGCACCGTTGTTGGCCGAAGTAGGCTTTTTCACGCCCCAGCTATCCTCTAACTGGACTTCGTAACGGCCTTGCAGGTATATACCGGAGTTAGAGCCCTTAGCCATCATATAGTCCAGCTCCAGGTCGATGTCTCCATGCTCAAAATTGGTGAGAAGATCTACGCCTTTCTTCTTCCTGCTGGGCTCGTTCACCAGAATGCCGGTTCCTTCCTTAACATCCAGCTCGTTTTCTTTGTCAAGTTTGGCTGTCACATCACCGGCAACCTGCCAGCTCTTTCCCGGATTCTGGAAGGAGGACAAATTATCGAGGGGGATGGCCGTAGTCTGAGGCGCTGCAGACTGCGCCAGAGATATACCGGTACTGTATATCAGTGCAATACCCGTCAGCAAAACGCCACGCAACGGTTTGGTTTTACATTTAATCATATACCTGTTTTTAGTTGGAGTGAACTTGGTTTAACAAAATATATCGTGTCTCTATTTCTCGTTCGATAGTGAGTACGGGAATGCGCCCTCTTGGGTGCCTCGCTCCTTATTCGGTGTTGGCGACATCTCCACATCTATACTTGCTCCCTTCATTAACTCTGAGTGGCTCAGCCAGTTTTTGTCGTAGGTTTTACCGTTGAGGCGCATACTTTGGATGTACCTGTTCCCGTCGCTGTTTTGTGGCGCGTTGATCACCAGCTGCTTTCCGTTTTCCAGTTGTAGCGTGGCTTTTTTGAACAGTGGCGCACCCAGCACATACTGGTCTGTGGCTGGCGTTACCGGGTAAAAGCCAAGTGCTGAGAACACGTACCAGGCAGAGGTCTGTCCGTTATCCTCATCGCCGCAGTAGCCATCCGGGGCAGGCGTGTACATACGGTTCATTGTTTCGCGCACCCAATACTGTGCCTTCCAGGGCTCGCCGGCATAGTTGTAAAGGTAGATCATGTGCTGGATGGGCTGGTTGCCGTGCGCATACTGCCCCATGTTAGCGATCTGCATCTCCCTGATCTCATGAATCACGGCTCCGTAGTAACTCTCGTCATACACTGGCGGAAGGGTGAATACAGAATCCAGCTTTGCGGTAAAGTTTTCCTTGCCGCCCATCAGGTCGATCAGGCCCTGCACATCATGGAACACCGACCAACTGTAATGCCAGCTGTTGCCTTCGGTAAAGGCATCGCCCCATTTAAAAGGATTGAAAGGAGCCTGAAACGTGCCATCCTGGTTCTTACCGCGCATCAGCCCGGTAGCAGAATCGTAGAGATGGCGGTAGTTCAGGGCACGCTTTGCGTAAAGGTTTATCTCTTTTTTCGGGCGCTTCAGGGCTTTGGCTAACTGGTAGATGGCAAAGTCATCATAAGCATACTCCAGCGTCCGGGCTGCGTTCTCGTTGATCTTCACATCGTATGGCACGTAACCCAACTTGGTGTAGTAATCTGCCCCGGCACGGCCAACTGCTGTCAGTGGGCCCGCATTGTTGGCGCCCTTCAGCACCGCCTCATACAGCGCCTTCATATCCTGCCCGCGAATGCCCTTCAGGTACGCATCTGCCACCACCGAGGCCGAGTTGTTGCCCACCATAACGTTACGGTAACCCGGACTGGCCCATTCCGGCAACCACCCGCCTTCTTTAAAGGTATTGGCCAGTCCCTCCTGTATCTCCGCATTCACCGATGGATACATCAGGTTCAGGAAGGGGAACAGCGCCCGAAAGGTATCCCAGAAACCGGTATCGGTATACATAAAGCCAGGCAGCACCTTGCCGTTGTATGGGCTGTAGTGCACCACCTTGCCATTGGCATCTATCTCATAGAATTTGCGCGGAAAGAGCAGCGTGCGGTAAAGGTTGGAGTAGAAGGTCCGCATCTGCTCCGGAGTGCCGCCCTCCACAGCCACACGGCTCAGCTGCTTGTTCCAGGCCTGCTTGCCTTTCGCTTTTATACTTTCAAAATCATCGCTCCCGATTTCCTGCAGGTTACGCTCGGCCTGCTCCGGGCTGATGAACGAGGAAGCCACGCGGGCATTTACCTGCTCTCCTTTCTTCGTTTTGAAGCCCACTACAGCGCCCACATGGTTAGCCTGCAGCTCCTGCTTGCTACTTAGCAGGGTGTCGCTCCAGGTATGGGTATTGGCAAACGGCTTATCGAATACGATGACGAAATAGTTCTTGAAGTTCTCCGGCACGCCACCGCTGTTCTTGGTTGTGTACCCGATGATCTTGTTTTCAGCAGGTATGATCTTGACGTAGGAGCCCTTGTCGAAGGCATCAATAACGACATAGGCGCTGTCGGTTTTTGGGAAGGTGAAGCGGAAGCTGGCCGCCCGCTCGGTTGGGGTAATCTCGGTGGTCACGTTGTGGTCGGCCAGATACACACTGTAGTAGTATGGCTTGGCTACCTCCGCCTTATGCGAGAACCAGCTGGCACGGCTGTCCTGGTCGAAGCGCAGCCTACCTGTTACCGGCATGATGGCAAACTGGCCATAGTCATTCATCCACGGCGATGGCTGGTGCGTTTGTTTGAACCCGCGGATCTTGTCGGCACTGTACATGTAGCCCCAGCCATCGCCCATCTTACCTGTCTGCGGCATCCAGAAATTCATACCCCAGGGCAGGGCAATGGCTGGGTAAGTGTTGCCGTTGGAAAGGCTGTGCTTGGAGTCAGTGCCTACCAGCGGATTTACCCACTCCACCGGATCGGTGACTTTATCAACTAAAACTGCCTGCGCCAGGGTAGCGGTGCATATAAAGCTGCTTAGCAGGGTGATCACTGTTTTCTTTATACCCATTTTATACTTAGATCTCGTGATTATCGCTTTTCTAACCGTAAAGGTTATACTTTGGCAGGCATTTAACTGTAACTCAGCTATCGCCTTGTTTAAGTTCAGGCAACGTTTCGTGCCAATAACTAGCTGCGCCAATCAGTGCGGCCTCCTCGGCTAACGCCACTTTATGGATCGGCGCTTCTATACCCATAGCCCTCAGCCGCTCTGTGGTAGTTGGGATGAAAAGCTCCCAGGCATTGGCGATGTTACCGCCAATCACCACCATTTCAGGCTTCACCTCCCGCAGGTAAGGCGCCAGAAACAACGCCAGGTTCTCCGCAAAATCTTCAAACACCTGTCGGACCGCAGCATTTTGCGGATACAGCGCAGCTAATTGCTTTACATCCGTAGCCGCTTTACCTGTAAGCCGCTCGTAAGCGCGCAGAAAAGCCCGGGTAGAGAGATACTCCTCGGCGATGCTGTCTTTAAAAGGCGCGCACCATAACTTTGCATCTTCGGCAACCCCATTCTGAAGTATGGCTGACCCAAGGCCGGTACCTAGCGTTAAACCTATGGCTGAGGAAGCATCTTTTGCAGTTCCCGCAAACACCTCCCCTCTCAGAAAGCAGGCCGCATCGTTCACCAACCTGATATTTCCAACCTTGGCCCCTAGCTGCTCTGCAAGCAACTCCTTTACGTTCAGCCCATACAAGCTATCATACTTGTTTTGGTTCCGGAACTGGCAGATTCCCTGCTCGTAATCAAAAGGGCCAGGTATGGCTACACCTAGTTTTGTATTGGCGGCTGGGTGTGTACCCAAGGCTTTTTTAATGACATCACCCCACGTTTCTATCACCTCCCGCACCGTGCCTTGCGAGTTAACCTGCGCCCTTTTCTTTGTTTCCGGAAGTATGGATTTCGTCTCTAAGTCTACCAGGGCAGCCGTGATGTGCGTCCCTCCTATGTCAACCCCCAGAACAATTTTATCAGACATATTAAATCTTGCTGCTATACCAGACAACCTGGTACTGTATTATTAAAGAGTGCACAAATGAAGCAGGTTTAAAACAGCCACCAAGAGGTGAGCCGAGCTAAGCTGATCAAAGCACACGTAAATCACTGATTGTAAATCTCATACTTATTTGCTAAAAGGATTTAGCGGATAAACTATGTTAAAACCTCCAGATTTATACTTTTAGAGTAGCGGTAGTCTCTGACCGACGTCTCTAAAAGCTTATCCGAAGGTATAAGTATACTTACCAGACTATGATAACAGCATGAAAAGAGCATGTAAATGCCATCTCTCCCTGTAACATTAACTGGTACTTATATTCAAATTTAGAAATTTTACCTTACAAGAAAAGCTTAATTTCTAAAATATCGCTTAAAGTAAGTGATTAGTCATCTATAACACCAAAAACACAGCTCCTCAATAGGAGCAAGGTTAGGCCACTACTTCTTTGCGAGGGGTAGAATTTCTGATGATGAGTTGTGTTGGCAGAACTATGGTATCAGCTTCCGAAGTTTTATTTTTCGGATTCAGCAGGTGCAGCATAAGATTGATCACATGGTTTGCAATTGCCTCGGTTGGCTGTGCAACGGCTGTAATGGTAGGCTTGAGCAGCTTGAACACATCATGGTCATCATAAGAAGCCACGCCCAGGTTGGCAGGCAAACCTTGCGGGTTAAACTGAGAAATTGCCTCCAGCCCCCTAACCGCCATGTAGTTTGTGGCAAACAGCACAGCGTCTATACTTTCTGTTTCTTCAAAGAACGACACTATTTTCCGAAGCATCTGTTTTGCGTCATAGCGGTACGGCACTTCCAGAACCGCTGGCTCTAGCTGTTTTTCTGCTAGCGCCTTCCTGTATCCTTCTAGCCGCTGGAGCATCTGGCTTTGCCTGGAGTCGGTGGTAACAAAGGCTATGTTCTGGTAGCCCTGCTCCATTAAATGCGCTGTAGCGTTGTAGGCCCCGGATAAGTTATCAACAATTACACAATGGGTATGAATGCCAGCAACCTGGCGGTCCACTAAAACAACCGGGAAGCCATCCTTGATCAGCTTTTCTACATCTTCTTCTACCCCTTGAGGCGGTGTGATGATGTAGCCATCAACGTGCATATCCCTGAACATGCTGATAAGTTCTTTTGTCCTGTCAGAGTCGTCTTCGGTGCTGCAGTATACTATTTTATAGCCCTCCTGGTAAGCCCTTTCTTCTATCAGGCGTGCAATGTTGGCAAAGAACGGGTTGGAGATATCCTCTACCATGAGGCCTATGGTTCTGGTTTTTCCTGTGCGCAGGCTTTGGGCTAACTGATTGGGCCTGTAGCCTACCTCTTCCACCAGTTTCTGTACTCTTTCCGTTAAATCATCACTGATTCTTTTCTCTTTTGCCTTTCCATTCAGGATGAAGGATACGGTTGTGATAGAAACATTTAGTTGTTTGGCGATATCACTAATAAGCAGCTTCTTTTTCATTATCGGAAGTAAGAAATAGTTGAATCGGGGCGCATTTACTATAGCCACCCAATCCGGGCAAGGTTGATCGCAGGTTCGATATCCCGCACTTTTCTACAAATTACGATTATTTTAGTTAAGTATGGCTACTGCTGACGTTGACCTTGTTGCTTTAAACACACATATCCTGCATCTCTGCAGCAGACCCAGGAGGAGAGAGCTGGCAGGTTTTAAGAGCTTCGTAAAAACCAAAAACTTAAATTACCCTGGAGTTTGAAGGGAAAGGACCAGCAGGTTCCAGAGGTTGGCCCATTCCAACCGGATGCGGTAAAGCAGTGTAGGTGTTTTCCTGCACCGCTTTCCTGTTCTGTGGCAGCCCTGCCTCAGCAGGTTACACCGCTTAATAAACCACTGTATACACCCCACAAGGTGTGAGGCTACATGAGATTTGTTGTAGCATAGGAAAGTGACTTTTTGTCTTTAACATATTCTGGGCAACTGCTCCCCGGAAGGCATTGCGACCACTCTTCGGCCTCCAATTTCAGTCCGTATAATTACTTGCCCGGGATGCTCTGCAACAACAGACCCAATGACAGCTGCCTGTTGTCCTGTTGGTAGAACAGCCTGTAATTTTTCCAAAGCCATTTCGCTTGCCTCTGCCTTAACCCATACCAGAAATGTTCCTTCATTAGCCACATAGAGCGGATCAATGCCCAGCATTTCACAAGCCGACCGCACCTGCTCCCTTACTGGAATCTTTCGCTCATCAACGGATATTCCCAAATGCATTTGCCTGGCTATTTCATTGAGAACAGTAGCGACACCCCCACGTGTTGGGTCCCGCAGGAAATGAATATCCTGCCCAAACTCATCCAGTAACGTCATAACCTGTTCCTGCACGCTGGCTGTGTCGCTGCGTATCTGCGATTCAAACTCCAGGCCTTCCCGCACCGACATAATAGCCATACCATGGCTGGCAACCGGGCCGCTGATCAGGATCTTATCGCCAATTTCGATGTTAGCAGCATCAATGTTTGCGTTAGGGTGTACCTGACCGATACCGGAAGTGTTGATGAAGATCTTGTCTCCTTTGCCGCGTTCCACTACTTTGGTATCACCGGTTACGATCAGTACATCTGCCTTGTCAGCTGCTTTTCGGATAG
The DNA here is from genome assembly GCF_026241195.1 of Pontibacter anaerobius. Lineage (GTDB taxonomy): Bacteria > Bacteroidota > Bacteroidia > Cytophagales > Hymenobacteraceae > Pontibacter > Pontibacter anaerobius. The sequence goes on along the minus strand of NZ_JAPFQO010000003.1, from coordinate 391,762 downwards.
ACAATAATATAGTATGAAACTCATCAATGCTGAACCCTTCTTCCAGAATAAAACTAAGGGAGAGATACTTCGCTCTTGCCCCACACATAGCCAGATCGTTTACCGTACCGTTTACAGCCAGGTCACCAATGTTGCCGCCCGGAAAGAACAGGGGGGAAACCACATAGCTGTCAGTAGTAAAAGCGAGTTTGCCCGATAGTTCGAATACTGCTCCATCGTGCTTTTTTTGCAGGTACTCATTCTGCAGGATCTCAAAGGTCTCACTTTCCAGTAGCTGATTTGTCAGCTCACCGCCGCTGCCATGGGCTATGGTAAAACGTTCTGTGGTTTTTTCCATAAGTTAGGATGTTGTTTCATAGGCTTGGGAAAAGTGAAAATAAGCCGCGCAAGCACCTTCTGATGATACCATTGGTGCGCCTAAAGGGTTTAAAGGAGTGCAGCCTTTGCCGAAATGCGGGCATTGCACGGGCTTTTTGATGCCCCGCAATATTTCACCGGCTATACATCCTGCATCCAGTTCCTGAACTTTAATATTCTTTGTTTCGCTGAATTTATGCTCGGCATCAAAAAGCTGGTACTTTTCCCGCACTTTATAGCCGCTTTGTGGTATCACCCCGATGCCGCGCCATTCCCGGTCTGCCACTTTAAAAACTTCCTGTATCACCGCCTGTGCCTGCAGGTTTCCAGTGTTCCGCACTACCCGCGCATACTGGTTTTCTACTGTGGCTATGCCTGCCTCCAATTGTCGTACAGCCATTAGAATTCCCTCTAACAAATCAACGGGTTCGAAGCCTGTAACCACGATAGGTATCTTATACTTTTCTGCCAGTGGGTAGTACTCGTGAAGGCCCATCACAGAGCATACATGACCGGCACCCAGAAAGCCATTGATGGTGTTAAACTCATCAGAAAGTATGGCTTCCATGGCAGGCGGCACCAGTACATGCGAGACAAGCACAGAAAAGTTGTTAAGGTTAAGTTTTGCCGCCTGCAGCACCGCCAGCGCATTGGCAGGGGCAGTTGTTTCAAAACCGACAGCAAAGAATATCACCTCTTTATCAGGGTTTTCTCTGGCTATTTTTATTGCATCCAAGGGAGAGTATACTACACGTAAGTTGCCGCCTTCAGACCGGGCCTGCATCAGGCTTTTGCTGCTGCCCGGCACCCGCACCATATCCCCGAATGAGCACATAATCACATCCTGCCTTAGGGCAAGCGCAACTGCCTGATCGATCATGGACTTTGGCGTGACACAAACAGGGCAGCCCGGGCCATGCACCATCGTAATTTTATCAGGCAGCATGTTCAGAATACCGTTTTTCACCAAACTGTGCGTTTGTCCTCCGCACACTTCCATCAGCATCCAGGCACGGGTAACAGTAGCTTCTATTTCTGCTAAAAGCTTCTTTACCACCCCAGCGTTTCGGTATTCAGAGATGTATTTCATGTTCAAATACTTGTCTAATTATAGTGGCGAGAATGTCCTCGTTCTGTATCTGCGACCCATGTCTACTATAGCTTGGGCCTCTGACCCAATTCTGTTGCTCTTTTTATTGCTCTTCCGGACTTCCCAGTCCGGAAGCAAACTGATGGGGATTTCCTAATCCCCGTGTTCCGTTTAATGCGGATTAGGAAATCCGCTTCAGATAGGATTCGGACTATGAAGTCCGTATCAGCAATATAAATACACTACGTATCCGGCAACCCTTCTTCATCCAGTTCCCCAGACATTTTCAGGTATTCAAAAACCGTTGCTGCCTCCTGCTCTGTGATAACGCTCAGCGCCACGCCGGCATGCACCAGCACATAATCACCCGGTTTTGCATCTGTTAGCATGGCCAGACTCACGGTTCTGGAAATTCCCCCAAAGGAAATCTTTCCGGTGCGGAAGAAGTCGTCTGCTGTTTCATCTATTGAATCAAGTTTTGCCGGGATACCTAAACACATGATCAGATTTTTAGAGTATGATGTACTGTGTGCTGTTCTTCTGGAGCAGCCACTGTTTTATACTTCAGTTGCATCCATGCCAGTTGCCCAAAGGAAATGCATTCATCGTTTGGCGAAAGCTGCTTGTGAAAGTATAGTTTGAATTCAGGTGACAACTTATCGATGAGCAAGTCTACGAGCAGGCTGTTCTGAAATACGCCACCGCTAAAGGACAGCTTTTTTATGGAGTAGTGTTCTGCCACCAGGCTCACTATTTTAACCAACGTCACATGAAATCGTGCCGCAATCCTTACTTTGTTTTCGCCTTGCCGAACATCTGCCAGCATCTGCCCAAGTATAGTTTTAAAGGGTATTTCATTCCCGTTAAATTCTGCAAGTGTATAATCCTGCAAATCATAAATAGCAGGTTCCTGAGCAGCCAGAGACTCTAAAAGCATGGCGGCTTCTCCTTCGTAACTCATGCGCCCACACAGGCCAAGAAGTGCAGCTACAGCATCGAACTCACGCCCCATGCTGGTGGTCTGCAGTTTATACTTATCGGTATCAAGTATACTTTGGTAAAACTTCCATTCTGCTTCGGTAAAGTATGGCTTAATGAGTATATCTGCGTCTTTTAAACCGAAGCAAAGCGCTAAGGCTGCAAGGCGTGGCTCTTTCGCCATTTTGTCGCCTGACAGGTGCGGGTAGGGTTCCATTTGTGCTAAGGGAGAGATCTGCAGGTCTTGATACAGGAAAAACTCTCCACCCCGAATAAGCTTATCATTGCCATATCCGGTGCCATCCCAGATCACGCCCAGTACCGGTTCATCACTATTTAGCAGCTCATTTTCGGCTAATACATCAGCAAAGTGGGCTTCGTGGTGCTGCACCTGCACATGGGGCACCTTATACTTTTGCGTCAGCTCTTTACCAAGCCGCACGGAAGTATAACCTGGATGCTTGTCAGTCAGGAGCAGGGAAGGGTGGAAGTCTAAAAGCTTTTTCAGATGCTGCAGGCTGTGCTCGAAGTTGAGTGTGTTATCATAAACAGACAGATCACCTAAATACTGGCTGACGTAACTGTTGCCTTGCGTCGTGAAGGCAAAGGTGCTTTTCATGTCTGCTCCTGTGGCTAACCAGGACTGTTGGTCAGGTGCTCCACCTACAAAAGACGGAGCATAGCCACGTGACCTGCGCAGCATGATTCGCTGGCGGTGCTTGGGAGTAAACTGTACAACAGAATCATCCTGCGAAACCAGAATTTCTCTGTTGTGCAGTAATATGTAATCGGCTATACTTGCTAATTGCTCAAAAGCATCTGTGTCTTTGTAAATGATGTGGGTCCCGTGGCGGTTGGCGCTGGTTGCAATAACCGGCTTCTGAAGTTGTGCTAACAGCAATTCGAACAAAGGTGTGTAAGGCAGCATCAGTCCAAGTTTGTTTAGTTGGGGAGCAATAAGATCAGCTTTTATTCCTGAAGCGGGTTCTGTTTTCTTCTGCGCTAAAACTATGGGAGATACTGACGAAAGCAGCAGTTCTTGCTCATCTTCCTGTAGTAACACATCCTGTTGTGCCATTTCCAGGTCAGGATACATCAGGGCAAAAGGCTTGGCCGCACGATGTTTTCTTTCCCGCAGCGTTTGAATGGTTTGTGCATTGGTAGCATCTGCCATCAGCAAATAACCGCCTAAACCTTTTACAGCTACTATTTTACCTGCTGCTAATAAGTTTACTGTGACTGCTATACTTTCCTGCTGATCATCTGATAGTAACTGCTGCTGCATATCATACAAACCGAGCGTAACAGGGCAGACGGGGCAAGAGTTGGTTTGGGAGTAGTAGCGGCGATTTTCCGGGTCATGATACTCTTTTTCGCAGGCTGCACACATCGTAAAGGGAGCCATGGTCGTGTGCTCCCGCTCATAAGGCAGCTTTGCCATGATAGAGTACCTGGGTCCGCAGGAAGTGCAGGTGGTAAAGGCATAGCCAAAGCGCCTGTTCTTACTATCATTCATCTCCTGGCGGCAGGCATCACACATAGCCAGGTCTGGGGTGAGCATTAAATTAGCCGTAGTGCCTTTTGTTTCTTTCCGTATCTCAAAGCCCTGAAAAACTTTATTTTCTACCTGTTTTATACTTGAAGACTGTATTTTGGCCAGGTCAGGGGCCTGTGTGGTTAGTTCTTCGTAAAAACTTTGCACCTGCTGCTCGTGTCCCTGCACTTTCATATGTACGCCATCAGCCTGGTTTCTTACCCAGCCGTTTAAGCCATACTTTTTGGCAAGGCGATATGCATAGGGCCTGAACCCAATTCCTTGTACTTGCCCTGCGATATGTATGGAATAGGTCGGCACTATTTACTAAACAGGTATGGCTGCATGCTCCTGCCTAAGCCAGTTCAGCCAGTTATTCATTCCTTGTCCTTTCGTGGCTGACAGTTCGAAAAAAGTTAATTTATGGTTCACCCGCAGCGCATACTCTTTTGCCTTCTCCACATCAAACTCCACGTAAGGCAGCAGGTCTGTTTTGTTGATGATGCAGATGTCGGCACTCTCGAACATGTTGGGGTACTTTAGGGGTTTGTCTTCGCCTTCAGTTACGCTGATGATCACCACGCGGTATTTTTCACCCAGATCAAACAGGGCCGGGCAAACCAGGTTACCCACGTTCTCAATCATCAGGACAGAATGTTCGGCAGGGGGCATGGTGTGCAGGGCGCGGTGCACCATCGAAGCGTCCAGATGACAGCCTTTGCCTGTGTTAATTTGTAAAACAGGTGCACCCGTAGCTTCAATTCTGTTTGCGTCCAGAGACGTTTGCTGGTCACCTTCCAGCACATGAAAAAGGACTTCGTTTTTCAGTGCTTCGATGGTCTTTTCCAGCAGCGTTGTTTTACCAGACCCCGGCGAGCTGACAAGATTTATGGCCAGCACATGCTTCTTCTCAAAATGCTGACGGTTGTGTGCCGCATCATGGTCATTTTTGTGCAGCACATCTCGCTCCAGCAAGTGAAGCTGCTTTTGGGGTGGTCCGGCAATAGCCAGCGATTTCGCTTGAAAACCAGGTTTTTTAATTTGGGCTGGCTCATCTGAGCTGCATCCGCAGGTAGTACACATAGCTTTCGTTTTAGATGATGGTTATACTTTTGATTTTGATTTCCTTGCCCTGCATCAGCTCTTTTCTGAAATCGCTGCAGGAAGGGCAGATATCGTAGATATAGGTCAGGGCAAACTCATACTGGCAGTTAAGGCACCTGGCTTTACCTGCTTTATTTTCGATTACACACTTTGCCTGCTCCAGCACTGTCTCCTTCACGGCTTCTTTCCAGGCAAAGTCGAGCGCATCTTGTTCTACTCCGGCCAAGTCCCCGATCTCCAGCACGATCTCTTCCACCTGCCTGCCGCCTGCATTCCTTACCTCTTCTTCGGCGGTTTCTACAATGCTCAGCGCAATCGACAGTTCATGCACGGGGTTTGGGGCTGTGTTAGAGAGTCAGATAAATGAAAGTAATCACTATCCTGACATTTTTTATAACGTTAATAAGAACGAATGTTGATATGTAATGTTCCGGTGCCCACTCATAATTGCTATGAAAATAAAGGAAAGAACATACTTACTGGACAGGCTTTGGGAGCTGCAAAATGCCCGCGGTTATCTGGGCGATGCAGATATTTTGCAGGCAGCGGCAGAGTTTGGTATCTCCCCGGTAGATGTGGAAGGCGTAACAGGCTTTTACCATTTCTTTCACAGGCAGCCAACCGGAAAGTATACCATCTACCTGAACAACAGTATTCTCTCCTGGTTTCATGGATTTGATAGGGTAAAAGCTGCCTTTGAAAAAGAAACAGGTGCTGCCATAGGAGGAACAGATCCGACCGGCACTTTCGGCTTTTTCGAAACCTCCTGCATCGGCCTCAGCGACAGGGAACCGGCAGCACTCATCAATTTTCACCCTTTTACAAAGCTCACGCCACAGAAGGTAAAGCGCATCATCAACGGTCTTAAAGATGGAAAATCGCCGGCAGAGCTGGCAGACACGGTAGAGGAAAAGGTGCAGTATAAACCTGAAGAGGACAAAACTATACTTCTCAGGGATTTTGAGCCGGGTAAAGCTATTGAGAAGCTCAAGGAATACTCACCGGACCAGGTAGTCGACATGATCAAGGAAGCCGGCTTGTCAGGCAGGGGAGGCGCATTTTTTCCGACCGGGATGAAGTGGGAGTTTGCCCGCAAAGCAAAAGGCACGGTGAAATACATTGTCTGCAATGCAGATGAAGGAGAGCCGGGAACCTTTAAAGACAGGGCGTTACTCAACCTATTGCCAGGGCTGCTGATAGAAGGCATGATCGTGGCAGGGTATGCTGTAGGGGCAACTGAAGGCATTATTTACCTGCGAGCAGAGTACACCTGGCTGCTCCCGAAGCTGAATGCTGCGCTGCAGGACTACCGCCAGAAAGGCTACTTAGGTCAAAGTATAAAAGGGTTGGGCAAGTATAAATTCGATATCCGGGTGCAACTGGGGGCTGGTGCTTATATCTGCGGAGAGGAAACGGCTTTGCTGGAGTCACTGGAGGGGAAACGCGGAGAACCGAGGCTCAAGAATGTTTTTCCGACGGATAAAGGCTTTCTGGGTAAACCTACCGTCATCAATAACGTGGAGACCTTCTGTGCTGCTGCCCGCATCATAGAACTGGGAGTGGAGAAGTTTAAAGGCTTAGGCACCGAAAAATCTACCGGTACCAAGCTGCTCAGTATAGCCGGCGACTGTAAACGCCCGGGGCTGTATGAAATAGAATGGGGCATACGTTTGGGGGAACTGCTGGATTTATGCGGAGCCGAAGACACAAAGTATATACAAATGAGTGGCCCTTCGGGTGAGCTTATCTCGGTGGAGGAAAGAGAGCGGGTCATTTCCCTGGAAGACATCCGTTGTGGCGGCTCCGTGATGATCTTCAATAAACAGCGTGACCTGTTCACCATACTTCAAAACTTCTCCCGCTTCTTCACCTATGAGTCCTGCGGTTTGTGTACGCCGTGCCGGGCGGGTAATCCACAACTGCTGCACATGATTGAGCGGATGATGCAGGGTAAAGCAGCACCCGGTGATGTAGAGAAGGCCCTGCAATGGTCGGCTATCGTTAAACACAACAGCCGGTGCGGACTTGGCCAAACAGCTCCAAACTCCTTAGAGCAGGCGATTCAAAAGTTTCCGCATCTGTTCAAAAAGAAGTTGGTGCGCGACGACAATTTTAACCGTGAATTCAGTTTGGAAAAGGCCACCGAAGCATATAATATTTTAACGCATGGCAAAGGGTAAGAAAGAGGTAACGATCATACTGGATGGCAAAAGTATAAAATGCCGGGAAGGGGAGAACCTGCTGAAAGTGGCACAGGCGAATGAAGTTTTTATACCTGCACTCTGCTACTTCGACCACGTGGACCCGCCGCTGGGCACCTGCCGCGTTTGCACCGTGAAAGTGAAAGGCAAGTATACCGCCGGCTGCCAGGTTAATGCTAAGGAGGGATTGGAGGTGGAAGTGATGACGCCGGAGCTGCTGGACCACCGCAAAGCCGTGGTGGAGATGCTGTTCACGGAAGGCAACCACATCTGCCCGCTTTGCGAGAAAAGCGGCAAATGCGTGTTGCAGGCGCTGGGTTATGAGATGGGGATGGAAACGCCACGCTTTCCCTATACTTTCCCGAACCGGGTTATTGACTACAAGCCGAAGCACATCATTATGGAGAACCACCGCTGCATCCAGTGTAAGCGCTGTGTAGAGGATGTGTTTACAGATGAGGGCAAGCCGGTGTTCTATTTTCAGCAGCGGGGCAAGGAGACTTTTGTAGCCGTGGACTATGAGCAGGAGGCGAAGCTATCGTACGAGCAGGCACACCGAGCGATGGAGATCTGCCCTGTCGGAACCATACTATTGAAAGAAGATACAGTGGAGACACCCGGCTTCCGGAAGTATGATAAAGTGCCGATCTCTGAAAAACTGCCTGAGAAAGAAGCAAAGCATCAACAGGAAATATCACCTGCCGAGGTAAAGAAAAAAGTGGTGGCCACCGTTTCGCTGGCGGGTTGCTTCGGCTGCCACATGTCGATGCTGGACATGGACCTTAACCTGCTGGATTTGATCGAGGTGGTGTCGTTTAACCGCTCTCCCTTCACAGATATTAAAGAGTTTACGCAACGCTGCGATGTAGGATTGATCGAGGGAGGCTGCTGCAGCGATGAGAATGTGGAGGTGCTCCGGAAGTTCAGGGAGAGTTGCGATATACTGGTATCGGTAGGGGCCTGTGCCATAAACGGAAACCTGCCGGCGCTACGCAACTGGATGCCGCTGGAGCAGACGCTGCGGGAAGCATACCTTGAAACGCCTACCATAGACACAACAGCCCTGATTCCGCACCACGAGGACCTGCCGAAGATACTGGACAAAGTATACCCCTGCCACGAGGTGGTAAAGATCGACTACTTCATACCTGGTTGTCCGCCGGGAGGAGACCATATTTACAAGGTAGTGCAGAACCTGCTTTTTGGAACAGACTTTAAGGTGCCCTACGAGGAGTTTAAGTATGACTAAAGGCAAAGCGATGAACCGGAAAATAGCAATAGATCCCATCACACGGGTAGAGGGACATGGAAAGGTGACGCTGCACCTGGACGAAAATAACCGGGTAAAGGAGGCGCGCTTCCACATCGTGGAGTTCCGGGGCTTTGAGAGCTTTGTGAAGGGTCATCCGTATTGGGAAGCGCCGCTGTTAGTACAGCGCCTGTGCGGCATCTGCCCGGTAAGCCATCACCTGACGGCTGGAAAAGCCGTGGATCAGATCGTGGGGGTTGACCCGCAGGACCTTCCAGAAACTGCTACTAAAATCAGGAGGCTACTACATTATGCCCAGGTGTTTCAGTCGCATGCCACGCACTTCTTTTACCTGGCGTCCCCGGACCTGCTTTTCGGCACCGATGCCCCGGCGGAGAAGAGGAGCATTATGGAGGTGGCGGTAAACAATAAAGAGCTGGCGCTAAAGGGCATTCAGATGCGCAAGTTTGGGCAGGAGCTGATACAGGCCATTGCAGGCAAAAAGATACACGGCATATCAGTAACGCCGGGTGGTGTGCACAAGGGCCTGAGGAAAGAGGAAAGGCAGTTCTTTTTAGATGGCAAGGCTGTGCCTTCTGTCGATACCATGATCCGGTGGTCGCTGGAAATGGTGGCTTTTCTGAAGGAGTACCGCAGCAAGAACCAGGAGTGGCTGGACAGCTTTGCTGCTTTCCCGTCCAACCATTTAGGCCTGGTAACACCTAACGGTGCATTGGAGCTATACGATGGTAATTTCCGGGCTATAGATGCAATGGGTAAAACCATTATAGATCAGGAACCAGACACACGTTACCAGGAGCTTTTTGGTGAGGCCACCGAAGTATGGACCTACCTGAAATTTCCATACCTCAAAAGCCTTGGGCGCGAGAAAGGGTGGAGCCGGGTTGGTCCGCTGGCCCGCCTGAACGTGTGCAATTATATTCCGAGTCCGCTGGCAGAACGGGAACGGCAGTACTTTAAATCTCTTACGGATAACAAGCCCAACAACAGTTCTATGCACACGCACCTGGCCCGCATGATCGAAGTGCTGCATTGTGCTGAGCAGATGAAGTTATTGCTGGAGGATGATACTTTGGACAAGGGGGAGTTGGTGCGGCAGGGAAAGCACCGCAACCTGGGCATCGGCGTGATCGAAGCACCGCGCGGTACACTGATCCATCACTATGAAGTAGACGATAACGGCATGATCACAAAGTGTAACCTGATCGTTTCGACTACGCACAATAATGAGCCCATGAACCAGGCGGTAAAGTGGGTGGCCAATAATGTATTGGACGGGAAACCGGAAATTACCGAAGCGCTGCTGAACCAGGTGGAAACCGCCATCCGCACCTTCGACCCCTGCCTTAGCTGCGCCACCCATGCGCTGGGGCAAATGCCGCTAAAGATTACTTTATTTGATGCGGAAGGCAAACTGCTCGATGAACGCACAAGAAGTTAAAAGATCGCTGCTGGTTGGCATTGGCAACTCTGCCCGAGAGGACGACGGACTGGGCTGGGCTTTTGTGGAACGAGTAGAGCAAGAGGGGCTATTTAAGGGTGATTGCCTGTACCGGTTCCAGCTAAACCTGGAGGATGCAGAGCTAGTAACAAAGTATAAGCGGGTTCTTTTTGTGGATGCACATAAGGGAGAGCTTCCTAATGGCTACTCATTCCGTAAATGCATGCCAGATGCGGGTGCCGATTTTTCAACCCACCAATTATCACCTGAAAGTATCGTATACCTTAGTCAGCAGCTTTACAATGTGCGGCCACAGGCATTCATACTTGGCATACAAGGATATAAGTGGGGGTTAAAGGAAGGTTTATCTGAGCAGGCACAAGAGAACCTGGAGAAGGCGCTGAAGGGGTTCTTACAAAAACGTAACGGGAGCAACCTCATCCTTTATTAGGGCCGCTACTTTGGCGTTATGCTCCTGGAAAACCTCCACCAACGTCCTGCCTCTCTACTTTCCCCATAAACTTGTTCTTTAAGGCCTTTCAAGGGACTCACCGGGCAACTCACTTAAAGTATTAGAAAAGGTGCAAAATTCAGGCCCACGGTAAAAACAAAAAAGCCTGCAAGCGTTCGCTTGCAGGCTTTGCAGAGAGTGAGGGATTCGAACCCCCGGACCTGTTACAGTCAACGGTTTTCAAGACCGCCGCGTTCGACCACTCCGCCAACTCTCTGTCTTAATTCGTGTACAAAAGTAGGGCACTGCCCTGAATTATCAAAACTATACGTCAAAATTTTTCTCCGGTTTGTGCCCTAGGTTTCTCAACCCATTGATCCTCACAAGAAAAAATATTTATTGCGGCAGGATAGTAACACGTGCCGGTGTGCTTACCATACTTCTCCCTCCGTTTATACTTCCCTGTAGGGTAAAAAAATAGGGAATACATCAAAGCAAGCTGTATCAGAACTATACTTTCGCTTTCGCCATTTTGCCCGAGTGTGTGGTGGGCGTACGCACCAATCGTTTGGTCACGGTGTCAATGCTGACGTTTATCTCGAAACCAAGTATAAGGATCATGGATACAAAATCAAGCCAGATCATCAGACCGATGAGGGCGCCGATGGAACCGTAGAACTTGTTGTACGTATCGAAAGCGCTGATGTAGAGCGAGAAGCCCATCGACACCAGAAAGATAAGTCCGGTAGCCACCACAGCACCTGCCGAGAAGAATGGCCATTTGTCCTCTATGGCTGGCACAAAGTAGTAAATGAGCGAGGTGGCCAGCAGGAACAGCATAATAATGGCGACATACTTGAGCACCACCAGTAAGGTATAGGTATAACTCTCCGTCACAACCTCATAGAAAACCAACACATCCAAAATCCACTGCCCAAAAAAGATCGCCGCCACTGCCGTGAGCAGAATCATGCTCAGCACCGCGGTAAGTATGGTTGCGATGAGCCGCTTACGCAGGTAAGTGCGCTTGTAGAAAGTATGGTATTTCTTGTCGAAAGCGTCCATTAGCGACATAATACCGTTGGTAGAGAGCACCAGCGCGAACAGGAAACCAAAGGAAAGAAGGCCCCCGCGCGGTTTATTTACGATATCCTCAATCGTGCCGTAGGCCACCGCATACATCTCTCCGGGCATAAAGTCGGCCATAAAGTCGAGGATGCTCTCGCCCAGGTCCAGCGACAAAATGCTGGGTATATATGGGATGAGCGTAAAAAGGAAGATGATAGTCGGGAAGGTTGCCAGCGTGAAGTTAAAGGCCATGTACGAGGCCCGCTTGGTGATAGAATCCAGGCGCAACTCCCCTATCAGCACGTCAGCCACATCATACAACGAAGACCTGCCATTGTTGAACCGCCACCGTTTCAGGAAAACGATGAATTGGCGGTAGGCGCGGCGGCGCTTCAGGTATTGCTGGTTTAGCCTCATTAACTAAAATACTCGTCTAACTTACCGTGGATGAGGGCGGGCACCTCTGTGGGGCGGCCGGTCTTCATATCCACGAACACCATCAGGGTCTCACCCAGGGTTAGCAGCGTGCCCTCCTCATTGTACACCTCGTACTCAAACTTTATACGTGTACCATGCGGTTTGCTTTTCAAGAGCAGTTTTATGGTAAGCAGGTCGTCATACTTTGCCGGGCGGATAAACTTGCTCTTCAGCTCCAGCACCGGCATCATGGTGCCGGTCGCCTCCATCTCCTTGTACTCTATGCCCAGCCGGCGGAATACCTCGGTGCGCGTCACCTCATAGTAGGCGGCGTAGTTACCATGGTATACATAGCCCATCTGATCGGTTTCGGCGTAACGCACACGTATCTGTACTTCTGATTCGAACATCTTAGTTGCTGGTTATTGGCGGATATTACGACGAAAGACAAGTTAAGTATAACGAATTTTCCGTCAAGCTGTCGGTCCGGCCAAATTATACTTTACTATACTCCCGCTCCCTATATTTTCAAATTATGCCCATACTGCTGATACGGGTAAGGAACAACAAACAACTCTACTTCATAATGTTGCGCTCGTTCAGGGCACGGTGAAAACGGCGGGCGTTTGCCTGGTGCTCAGCCACCGTAGAAGCAAACGCATGGTAACCGGAGAAATCGTCTTTGGCGCAGAAATATATATACTTGTGCTGCTCAGGGTTCAGCACCGCATCTATGCTGGAGATAACCGGCACGTTAATAGGCCCCGGTGGCAAGCCTTTATACTTATAGGTGTTGTAAGGAGAATCGTGGGTAAGGTGCTTGTTGAGCACGCGACGAATGGTGAAGTCACGCACGGCAAATACCACGGTCGGGTCGGCTTGCAGCAGCATGCCGCGCTGCAGGCGGTTCAGGTAAACGCCGGCCACACGCGGTTTCTCGTCGCTTTTCAGTGTTTCGGCTTGCACAATAGAGGCCAGCGTAGACACCTGCTGCGGCGTCAGGCCCAGTTGCTCCGCCTTAGCCTTGCGCTCATCTGTCCAGAACTTGTCGTACTCCGTTTTCATGCGCTGCATAAGCTCCGGCGCCGTGGTGGTCCAGTATACTTCATAGGTGTTCGGGATGAACATGCTCACGATGTTAGTCGTGTCGAAGCCCAAGGTCTGCAGGTATACCGGGTCGTTGAGCAGGCTGTCCAGCTCCTGCTCGCTTGCCTCCAGGTCAGTAGCCAGTTTCTCGGCCAGCTGGCTGCGCAAGCGCACATTGCTGAAGGTGAGGTTAAGCGGCATTTGCTGGCCCAGGCGCAGCACCCCGATCAACTGGCGGTTGTTCCAGCCGTTTTCAAGTTTGTAGCGGCCTGGCTTCACGAGCTTATCGTAATCCATCAGTTTGGACATAAAGCGCAGCGACAGCCTGTCGATAATCACGCCGCTGGCTTCCACAGAGTCCATGGCTTGCTCGTAGGTGGCTCCTGTGGGGATGAGCACGTATACTTCGCGCTCTTTCGTATCCACGTTTGCCGTGTACACGATCTGGTAAGCATAGTAAGAGAAGCTCACAAACAGGAACAGGAACAGCACGATCAGGCTGGGCACCAGCTTGCTCTTCTCTTTTCGCTTTCTTTTTACTGGGTTATTGACTTCGTTGGCCATAATGTACATAAAAGGCTCGGAACAGGGTTTAGGTTCCGCTACCATCTTTTCAAGGCCCCAAAAATAGCACATCTGCAGTTAATTAAGAACGAGAGTGACAGAAATTGCCTTTTATACCCTATCCGGGGTGGCTGCAAGTACAAGCCCGACAACCTAAGTTTATACTTCTGAGCACACTGGCAGCGCTTTTTCTACCGCATCCCGGAAACCCAATATCTTCTACCTGCCCGGGCGATGTTACGACATCATCAACCCTGTATCCAAAAAATGCTACAACTGTACCATAATTAGCGACAGAGTTTATAAATTTGAGGAAACTAACCTAAGAACTGTACATACATTTATATCCATAACATGGCAGGAGAAACCAGACAGGCCCAGATAGAAACCCTTGAGCGCAAAAATGCCGAAGCCTTACTTGGCGGTGGAAAGGAAAGAATTGAAGCACAGCATAAAAAAGGCAAGTTAACCGCCCGTGAGCGTATACACCTGCTGATGGATGAAGGCTCGTTTGAGGAGATCGGTAAGTTTGTGATGCACCGCTCCAAGGACTTCGGCCTGGACAAGCAGTACTTCCTGGGCGATGGCGTGGTAACCGGCTACGGCACCATCAACGGCCGCCTGGTGTATGTTTTCTCCCAAGACTTTACCGTGTTGGGCGGTTCGCTCTCTGAGACACACGCCGAGAAGATCGTAAAGATCATGGAGCTGGCGATGAAGAACGGAGCCCCGGTTATCGGCCTGAATGACTCCGGCGGCGCGCGGATCCAGGAGGGTGTGGTGTCGTTGGGTGGCTATGCCGATATTTTCTACCGCAACACGCTGGCCTCCGGCGTTATCCCACAAATTTCAGCCATCATGGGCCCATGCGCTGGCGGTGCCGTATACTCCCCGGCCATCACCGATTTTATCATGATGGTGGAGGACACGTCTTATATGTTCGTGACCGGACCAAACGTGGTAAAAACGGTAACGCACGAGAACGTAACCTCTGAGGAACTGGGCGGCGCCAGCACCCACAGCACCAAGAGCGGCGTAACGCACTTCTCCTGCGCCAACGAGGTAGAGTGCATCACCTACATCAAAAAACTGCTCAGCTACATTCCGCAGAACTGCGAGGAGCTGCCACCATCGCTGCCATACGAGCCGCAGGCCGACGAAACACGCCACGTACTCGATTCCATCATACCGGAGAACCCGAACCAACCTTACGACATCCGTGAGGTGATAGAGGGCATTATAGATGCAGACTCCTTCTTTGAGGTGCACAAAAACTTCGGAGATAATATTGTGGTGGGCTTTGCCCGATTGGGTGGCAGAAGTATAGGCATTGTGGGGAACCAGCCAGCCGTGCTCGCCGGTGTGCTCGACATTAACGCCAGCACCAAGGCCGCCCGCTTTGTGCGCTTCTGCGACAGCTTTAACGTGCCGCTGCTGGTGCTGGAAGATGTTCCGGGCTTCCTGCCGGGCACCGACCAGGAGTGGCGCGGCATCATTACCAACGGTGCCAAGCTGCTATATGCCTTCTGCGAGGCCACGGTTCCGCGCATCACGGTGATTACCCGTAAGGCTTACGGCGGTGCTTACGACGTGATGAACTCCAAGCACATCGGCGCCGACATGAACTTTGCCTGGCCAACCGCCGAGATCGCCGTAATGGGCGCGCAGGGCGCTGCCGAGATCATCTTTAAGCGTGAGATCGCCACCGCCGAGGACCCGGAGGCAAAACTGGCCGAGAAGGTGCAGGAGTATAAGGAGAAATTCGCCACGCCTTATCGTGCCGCCCACCGTGGCTTTATCGACGAGGTGATCATGCCATCAGAGACCAGGGCTAAATTGATAAAGGCATTTAAGATGCTGGAAAACAAGGCAGTAACGCTGCCACGCAAGAAGCACGGAAACATTCCGTTATAATTAAAGCTTATAGTATACTTTTGGCCTGTGTGCAGGGGTGAGTTTTAAAGATGCACGGGCCTAATATGAAATCAAACGCTAACTTAACAACCACCACCTTACACATGAGACAAGAATCTTTTGATTTTCTGCAGAAATACCTGAATAACTCCTCCCCTACCGGCTTTGAGTCGGAGGGCCAGAAACTGTGGCTGGAGTACATGAAGCCATACATTGACGAATATCTTGTAGATACTTACGGCACCGTAGTAGGCGTTATCAACCCGGAGGCAGAGTATAAAGTGGTGATTGAGGCCCATGCCGACGAGATCTCATGGTTTGTAAACTACATAACGCCAGAGGGTTACATTTACCTGAAGCGCAACGGCGGCTCCGATGCGCTGATAGCGCCATCCAAGCGCGTGAACATTTATACTGCCAAAGGTGTTGTGAAAGCTGTTTTCGGGTGGCCGGCCATACACGTGCGTAAGGTGGAGAACGACAAGGCCCCAACCATTGAGACCGTGTTCCTGGACTGCGGCGCCAGCAACCGCGAGGAAGTGGAGAAAATGGGTATACACGTGGGCTGCGTAGCTACCTTCGAGGATGAGTTTACCGTAATGAACGACCGCTACTACGTGGGTCGCGCGCTGGATAACCGCATCGGTGGCTTTATGATTGCCGAGGTGGCACGCCGCTTAAAGGAGGAAGGCCAGCAGTTGCCGTTCGGCCTGTACATTGTTAACTCTGTGCAGGAAGAGATAGGCTTGCGTGGTGCCGAGATGATTGCGCACCGCATTAAGCCCAATGTAGCGATCATCACCGATGTTACCCATGATACGCAGTCACCGATGTATGACAAGAAGAACAGCGGCGACATCCACTGCGGCAAAGGTCCGGTGATCGCCTATGGCCCGGCCGTACAGAACAACCTCCGCGACCTGATCATCCGCACGGCGCAGGAAAAAGAGATTCCGTTCCAGCGCTCGGCTGTTTCACGTGCTACCGGCACCGATACAGATGCCTTTGCCTACTCCAATGCCGGCGTGGCCTCTGCCCTTATCTCGCTGCCGCTGAAGTACATGCACACCACTGTGGAGACCGTGCACAAAGACGATGTGGACAATGTGATCAAGATGATCTACGAAACGATACTTAAAATTCAGGACAAGCAGGATTTCCGCTACCTGACCTAAGATTTCATACTTTTAGCCGAGTATATAGAACCTCGCAGTGCCAACCATTGGCCTGTGAGGTTTTTGTTTTTCTGCCCGGTCCTGCGTATGTTCAGATAGCTTAAAACCATTTATACTTTTATCTCCGTGACTTTTACTGACCAAATGGGCCACCAGATTATGCTGCCGCATCCCCCGCAGCGCATCGTCTCTTTAGTGCCTTCCCAAACCGAGCTTTTATTTGACCTTGGCTTAGCCGATAAGATTGTAGGGGTTACCAAATTCTGTATCCACCCAAAAGAGCAGGTAAAGCAAAAGGTAAAGATCGGCGGCACCAAGAATTTCCATTTCGATAAGATCGATGAACTGCAGCCAGACCTGATTATCGGCAACAAAGAAGAGAACTATAAGGAGGGCATTGAAGCTTTACAGGCAAAGTATAAGGTATGGATGAGCGATATTTATACTTTGGCGGATGCGCTGCAGATGCTGCAGCAGGTGGGGCAGCTAACCGGCACCGAGGCCATAGCCGCAGAACTGGAGCAACGTATAAAAGCTGGTTTTGAGCAGCTGCAGCCGATGCAGCCAGGTATAAAAACGTCTTATTTCATCTGGCGCAATCCTTACATGGCCGTAGGCAGCCACAACATCATCGATCATATGCTGGGCCGCTGCGGGTTTTCCAATGTCTTCGCTGATCTGGAGCGCTACCCCGAGATTTCGCCGGAACAGCTGCAGCAGGCTGCTCCGCAGCTTATACTTCTATCCTCGGAGCCCTATCCTTTTAAGGAGAAGCATATACAGGAATTTCAGGAGCTGTGCCCGCAGGCAAGTATAAAAGTGGTGGATGGCGAGATGTTCAGCTGGTACGGCAGCAGACTGGTAAAAGCACCTGCTTACCTGCAGCAGGTAGTAGAGGAGGTGAAGCGGGAGTTAGAGGTATAAGTATAAATCTGGCACTGCCGCAAGTTTAGCGATAGCGAAATGTGGTTGTACATGGCAGAAGCTTTCAGCTTCTTTGCTTTGCAAAAGCAAAACCTGCAGCGGCATTAGCTCTATACTTATGCTTGCTTGAGGATACACAGCTGTAGCGGATTTGTAATCTTCAGTAGCAAAGGCAACAGCTACTAGCAAGCTCGCGGATTACAAATCCGCTACTAGCCGAGTTCCGGATTGCAAATCCGGAACAGCTGTGGTTACAAATCCGCTACAGCGAGACAACACCTGCAACTGCCTTATACTTATACCTACTACCTGTTTTTCTGCTTCACAGAAAGAAAGTCGAAATCTTGCATCATGCATACCCACATTTGCGCTATCGCTAAACTTGCGGCAGAACTAAGGTTACAACTTCCGGAGCAGCTTTCGCGCCCGCTCCGACACCGCCTCGAAGTATGCGGCGTCTGCCTCCACCTCTTCAGCGGTCTTGCCTTTCACCTCCCGTTTGTTCATAGGGTCTGCTAAAGAAGTAAGCGTGATGATCTTCCGGAGCCGCTGCTTCTGTTCATCGGTTATACTTGCCAGGTCCGGTGCCTCCAGTTGCTGCAGCAGCTGCTCCCGAAAATCCTTTTTCTCCACGGCCTCCTCCTCCAGTAACCGCATTACAGCAGCCACGGCCTCATCCTCAAACGGGGAATCTAGCGCGGCAGCAATCAACTCGCCTGTGGAAGGCAGAGGCAATTTGATAAGCAGCTCGTAGCCACCGTCAGACTGCTCGCCGGCTGTGGTGTAGCACTTCATCCAGAACCTGCCCGCAGCGGCATCCTTGTACACAGCCGCCCAGCCGCCTGCCGCCTCTTCCATCAGCTGCATCTCGTTCAGGCGCTCTTTTATAAGTCTGGCGTCTCCGTATAATTTCCGCTCCTGCATAAGCCGGCTATACTTTATATTTTATACTTTATCTCAAAACCCACCTTCTCCAGGTCCTCCCAAAACCTTGGGTAGGATTTGCGCACCACGCCCGGCTCCTGAATCTCCACGGGTTGCAGCAGGGCAAGCGGGGCAAAGGCCATGGCCATGCGGTGATCCTGGTACGTGCGGAAACTCAGTTGCTTTTTCTGGAGGATGTCAGGCTCCAGGCGGAAAACACCCGGCGTAACCTCCCGCAGCGACGAATTCATACTTAGCACCTCAATCTGAAGGGCCTGAATGCGGTCTGTTTCTTTTATGCGCAAGCTTTCCAGCCCCGTCATATCCACGGTTACACCAATGCCGGCACACAAAGCCACCACGGTCTGCGCCAGGTCCGGACAATCCGAGAAGTCTAACGAAATGTGCCGCTCGTGCTCCTTTTTCAGTAGCCGAACCCCCTCTGCGGTAAACTCGGTGTACACGCCCAGCCGGTACATAATGTCCGCAATGGCCCGGTCGCCCTGAAACGATTGCTCTTTCAGGCCCAGCAGGGTGATTTCCGCCTCATTTGCCAGCGCCACCAGACTGTACCAATAGCTCGCCGCCGACCAGTCGGACTCTACCGTAAACGCTGCGCATGTATACTTTTGGGGCTTTACAGAGATGGTGTTTCCGGAGAAATCAGCTCTTACGCCAAAGTGCTGCATCAGCGAGAGCGTCATCTCAATGTATGGCCGCGATCCGATTTTGCCTTCCAGTTCCAGCTCCAGCCCCTCTGGCAGCAGGGGCGCAATCATGAGCAAAGCCGAGATATACTGGCTGCTGATGTCGCTGCGGACTTTCAGGTGCTTTTGGCCGGTGCCCGTAAAACCATTGATTTTTAAAGGTGGATACCCCTCCTCTCCCAGGTAATCTATATTTGCACCTAACTTCCGCAGCGCCTCCACCAGAATTTTAATGGGCCGCTGGCACATGCGGTCCGTGCCTGTAAGCGTCTTTTTCTGGCCGGTAACGGCGTAATAGGCGGTCAGGAAGCGCATCACCGTGCCGGCGTCCTCGGCATCTATGGTTTCGGCATCGCTCTGCAGCAGGCGCTGCAACAGTTGGGTATCGTTGGCTTCGGAAAGGTTGTGCAGCTGCGACTCCTGTCCCGACAGCGCCGCAATGATGAGGGCACGGTTGGCCTCGCTTTTGGAAGCCGGCAGTTTTATACTTCCATTCAATTTACCGGTGGGGTGGCTAAGGGTGAGGCTCTGGCTCATAGTAAGGTGTAGTAGCGTAAGGATTCAACGATTTCCTGCACCGTTATGGGCTGGTCGTACACGGCTTTGCCGATGCCTTGCAGCAAGGTGCAGTTGATGGTGGAGCGGGTGTTCTTCTTGTCCTGGAGCGCCAGCTGGGCTATATGCTGGATATCCTCTTCCGACAGCTTCACCTTCTCGTAAATAGAAACCAGGAATGTCTCGATCTTATCCAGTTCATCTGCCTGCAGCAGTTCATGCTTTTTGCTGATCCAGGCCTCGCAGAGCATGCCAACGGCCACGGCCTCGCCGTGCAGCAGCGCGCGCTCTGGCCTCTCAAGCAGGTAACTTTCCACGGCATGGCCCACCGTATGCCCGAAGTTCAGAATCTTGCGCAGGCCGCCCTCCAGCGGGTCCTGCTCCACCACACTGGATTTTATACGTACGGAGTGACGAATGAGCCCCTCCCAATCCTCTGTGAACAAGCCGATGTGGCGCTGCTCCATAAAGGCATCCTTGTCAGCGATCAGCCAGTGTTTGATGATCTCGGCATAGCCGGATTTCAGTTCGCGCTGCAGCAGTGTCTGCAGGAAAGCAGGGTTTATGAACACCGCCTGCGGCTCCTGGTACACGCCGATATGGTTCTTGAGCCCATGAAAGTCGATGCCGGTTTTGCCGCCCACACTGGCATCAACCTGCGCCAGCAGCGTGGTGGGCACCTGCACAAAGAAAATCCCGCGCTTAAAAACGGCCGCACAGAAACCACCCATATCGCCGATCACGCCGCCGCCCAGGTTTACCAGCACCGACCAGCGGTCCAGGTTCAGCTCGGTCATGCGCTGCCAGATCTGCTCACATGTTTGCAGCGTTTTGTGTTCCTCGCCGCTCTTAATCTGGATGAGGTCGTGCTCAGGCAAGTATGGCTTCAACAAAGGGTAGCAGTGATGCAGCGTGTTCTCATCCACCAGCACCGCCACCTTGCTGAACGCCCGGTTCTTCAGCAGTTCCGGCAGTTCCTTCAGCGCATCGTGGCCAATATGTATCGATTCAGTCATAGTAAGACCACAGATTAAAGTGACTTTATAGATTAGGATTGATTAAGAAATCTGTCAATCAAACTTAATCCGTTTAATTTCAATGCATAAATTATGCTTATTATATCTGATTAAGAAACCTTATTTAATCTAAAAAAACCTCCTTAATCACCAGATATTCCCTTTAATCACCGGTCCCCGTCTAAAATCTGGGTTTGCTTTCGGATGGATTCCACGTGGATCAGTTTGTAAAGCTCTTCAATGAAGGCATGGTTCAGGCCGGCATCCTCGGCCCACTCGCCGCGGCTCCGGAAGATTTCCTTCCAGCGCTCCAGCTGCAGCACCTGCACGTTGTTCAGTTTTTTATACTCCCCTATCTGCTCCACCAGCGCCATGCGCCGGCCCAGGGCCGCAATAATGTCGTGGTCGGCAGCGTCTATCTGCAGGCGAAGTTCCTCGGCCCGATTCACCAGCTCGGCATCATCGTAATTTGTTTTACGTACCTGCAGTTTGGCAAGTATGGCTTTCAGGGCATCGGGGGTTACCTGCTGCTCCGCATCGCTCAGCGCCTTGTCCGGGGTCAGGTGCGTTTCTATCATCATACCGTCGTAGCCCAGGTCCAGCGCCTTCTGCGACACCGGGAAGATCAGGTCGCGCTTGCCCCCGATGTGGCTAGGGTCCACGATCATCGGCAGGCTCTGGTAACGCGCCTTCAGCTCGATCGGGATCTGCCACACCGGCACATTCCTATACTTTGATTTCTGGTAAGAGGAAAAGCCGCGATGAATGGCCGCTAAATCTGTAACGCCTGCATGGTACATCCGCTCGATGGCCCCGATCCACAGCGCTAGGTCCGGGTTCACGGGGTTCTTCACCATCACCGGCACATTCACACCTTGCAGCGCATCGGCTATCTCCTGCACGGCAAAGGGGTTCACGGTCGTGCGGGCACCGATCCAGAGCACATCTATCTCCTGCTTCAACGCTTCCTCCACATGGCGGGCGGTGGCTACCTCGATGGCCACCCGCATCCCCAGCTCACGCTTTACGCGGTTCAGCCAGGCCAGCCCTTTGGAGCCCACGCCCTCAAAACTGCCCGGGCGCGTGCGCGGCTTCCAGATACCGGCCCTGAACAAGTGGACGTTCTGCTGCTTCAGCGCCGCGGCCGTTTGCATCACCTGCTCCTCGGTTTCGGCACTGCACGGGCCGGCAATTACAAGCGGGTGCCCCTGCCCTGCCTGCAGCTCCGTGAAAAAAGACTTCGTAGGATTAAACTTCATCAATTGCATGTATTGTTACAAAGGTAGCCGATGCGGCGCAAAAAAGGCAGCCGTTAAAGTATAAATTAACCCGGCCGGCCGGGCCAGCATCGCCCTTAAAGCTAAACAGCAAAACAGTGCGTGTGGTTTATACTTACGGCAAAGTATAAATTTACCTGATGCAGCCGTTGTTTATGGTTGTGTACTAGGCCCGAAGCACTATCTTTGCACCGCTAATACAACCTTACATGAACCTGATTACCAAAGTCTCTTTCGACGATACAGCAGTCGCTTTTTCATCCAAATCCGATACTGAGCTGTTTAAGATGTACCTGCTGTTTAAGGCCATGAACAGCAACACTTTTGTGAAGGCTGGCGGCGCCCTGCTGAACACGGCCCTAAACCTGCATCTCCCCGTTAAATTCCTGATCAAGCCAACTATCTTCAACCACTTCTGCGGCGGCGAAACCATTGAGGAGTCGGAGCGCGCGGTGCAGGAGCTGGCAAAGTATAACATCGGCACTATTCTGGATTACTCGGTGGAGGGCGAGGGCGATGAGAAAAGCTTCGACGCCACCCGCGACGAACTGCTGCACGGCATCGAGAAAGCCCACGGCAATAAAAATATCCCGTTCTCGGTCTTCAAAATCACCGGCCTGATCGACATTAACCTGTTGGAGAAGGTGCAGAAGAAGCAGGAGCTTTCCGTTACCGAGCGTGCCGCCTTTGAGCGTGGCCGCGACCGCGTGAACGAGATCTGTGAGCGTTGTTACAAACGCGATGTACGCGTGTTTATAGATGCGGAGGAAAGCTGGATTCAGGATACCATCGATAACCTGACCTACGAGATGATGGAGCTCTATAACAAGGAGAAGGCTAACATCTACAACACATACCAACTCTACCGCCACGATAGGCTCGACGTACTCCAGCGCGATTACGAGAATGCCATAAAGGGCGGCTACTACATGGGTGCCAAGCTGGTGCGCGGCGCCTACATGGAGAAGGAGCGAAAGCGCGCGCAGCTGGAAGGGTACGAGAGCCCAATCAACCCGACCAAAGAGGCTAGCGATAAGCTGTTTGACAATGCGCTGCGCTTCTGCGTGGATCATATTGACCGCATCGCCTTCTGCAACGGCACCCACAACGAGGCCAGTTGTTACCTGCTGATGGAGCTGATGGCCGAGCACAACATTGCCCCGAACGACCCGCGCGTATACTTTGCCCAGCTCTTCGGCATGAGCGACAACCTCTCCTATAACCTGGCAAACGCCGGTTACAACGTAGCCAAGTACGTACCATACGGCCCGGTGGTAGAGGTGATGCCTTACCTGCTGCGCCGCGCCAATGAGAACACAGCTATAGCCGGGCAGAGCAGCCGCGAGTTTAGCCTGATCCAAAGTGAAATAGAACGCCGTAAGGCAGCAAAACGCTAAAGTATAAAAGCAGCAAGGCCAGCTATACTTTAGCTGGCCTTGCTGCTTTTATACAAGCGCTGGCGTGTTTTGCGCTGGCCTAAAAAGCATCGGGCCTCGCGCAGATGCACGAGGCCCGATGATGTGTTTCGGAACTATAAGCTATTCGCTGTAGTCCTTACTTATAACTACTCAACTACAGTAGCAGAGTCAGCCTCAACAGCAGCAGAATCTTCTTCTACTACTACTTCTTCCTCAACAACTGGAGTCTCTTCTACAACTTCAGTCTCAACAGCTTCAGTCTCAGTAGTTGCTTCTTCGTTGCAAGCAGTGAAAGTAACAAGAGCAAGGGCTACGATAGCGAATTTGAATAAATTTTTCATTTTTGTGTTTGTGATTAAGTGTTTTGGTTTCGATTTTGAACTTCATACCGAAAACGGGAAGAGGTAACCCTGCTTTCTGAAAATTTTTAAAATTATTTTTTTGATGGGTTACAAAACGCCCGCAAGCGTATTAAAATTTGACTGGAATGAAGAAGAGTTTGTATGAGACGGATGAGGCGGTTATAGAGGGCATCCGGCGCAGCGACGAAAGAGCGCTGGCCCACCTGTACAAACTATACTTCCCAATGATTTCTCACTTTATTTTGAGTAACAGCGGAACCGATGACGAGGCCAAGGACATTTACCAGGAAGGCGTTATCGTTTTTTACGAGAAGATAAAGGACAATAACCTGGAGCTGACCTGCCAGATAAAGACTTACCTCTACTCGGTGTGCAGAAGGCTCTGGCTAAAGCGCCTGGCTGAGAAAGGCCGCTACGCCACCCGGCTGGATGAGACCGACAGCTTTGTACCCGTTGAGGAAGACACCCTGCACCACGAGGAGCAGGAAAAGCAGTTCGGGGTGATGGGTGATGCGCTGGAGCAGCTCGGCGAGCCGTGCCGCAGCCTGATTGAGGATTATTACATACGCATGCAGAACATGCAGGACATTACTGACAAGTTTGGCTACACCAACACCGACACAGCCAAGAACCAGAAGTATAAATGCCTGCAACGCCTGAAGAAGATATTTTTTGCTACCTATAAGCCTGAAGTTTGATCAGGCAAACACTTTCTGGGAGAAGACTACCATGTTAGAATACCGCGCATACGAAGAGATTGAACGTTACCTGAACGGGCAGATGGCCGCTGAGGAAAGGGCAGGCTTTGAGGCACTGCTGCGCACCGATGCACGCCTGGCTGAGCAGGTACGCGAACACAGGCAAATGCTGCAGGCCCTGAAGGGCTTTGGCCAGCGCAGAGACCTGCGCCAGCAACTGAACAATATTCACAGCCAGATGGAGGCCGAGCAGCAGCCAGCCGCACCAAACGGCTGGACAGTATACTGGAACCGCCACAAGCAAACGGTGGCAGTGGCTGCCAGTGTGTCGTTACTCTCGGTATTTGGTACGCTCTGGAGTGTGCAGCAGATGAAAGCCCCTGTGCAGCAGCAGACAGCCCGCTACGTAGAGTTGCGCCGCGAGGTAGAGCGCCTCAAGAAAGCGCAAACCGCCATTATCAACGGTATAAACGACGCCAGCAAACCTGCGCCGCGTCCGGCTGCTTTTAGCGGTACCGGCTTTGCCATCTCCTCCGATGGGTATGTGGTGACCAGCTCACACGTAGTAGAAGGCGCCGACTCTATTATGATCGAGAACAAGGCCGGCCTGAAGTATAAAGTAAGCGAGATTTACCGCGACGAGATACATGACCTATCCATACTTAAGGTATCTGAAGGAAATTTTGCAGGGTTTGGCAAACTGCCTTACACGTTTAAGAACACGGAGAGCGAGTTGGGTGAGCGTGTGTTTACGCTTGGTTACCCACGCGAGGATATTGTTTTTGGAGAAGGCTCCCTTAGCTCTGCCTCTGGCTTCGAGGGCGATACCACGGCTTACCAGATCTCGATTCCGCTGAACCCCGGCAACAGCGGTGGTCCGCTACTGGATGACAAGGGTAACCTGATCGGGGTGATCAGTGGCAAACAGGCAGGACAGGAAGGTGCTGCATTTGCCATCAAATCCGCTTACCTGCTTCAGCTGATCAATGAACTAGCCATAACCGGACAGGTGCAGCCGTTAACGTTGCCCAAAAATAATACTCTTTCAGCCCAAAACAGACCACAGCAACTCAAAAAGCTGCAAGACCATGTATTTGTGGTGAAAGTATATAATTAATTAGCAGAGTAGCGTAACCTTTAAGTCCAACCAGCCTTTAATTGTTCTTAACTAATGAAAAACCAATAGGTTACCTCAACATTTTCAGCGCAGTTCAGTTATATTATTAAGTGAAACAGGTACTCAGAGCTTCTGAGCTACCATATTATTTTGAACACTAATATAATAAACTGAAAGCTATGAAAAAGAGAACAATCATACCTATGGCTCTTGCTGCGACCATGCTGTTTGGCTTTGGCTGCGCGAGTTCGAGCGACACAATGGACGATACCACTGCCATGGACAGCGACATGACCATGAGCGAAACCCAGACGATGGCTGGTAACACTGAAGATGCGGATGCAGTAGTGGTAGAAGAGTCTGTAGTGGCCGTTGCCCCAGTTGCTACCTTATCCACAACTTCCCTATCCCTGGAAAACACCGTGGAGATTGATAACATGTTTGAGAACATTGATGATACAGAACAGTACGATGTGCTGGAACTGGCTAAAATGGAACCAAACCTGTCAACTTTTGTAACACTCATGGAACAGGCTAACCTGAAAAGTGATCTTGACAGGTTAGAAGAATACACCCTGTTCGCCCCTACTAACGAGGCCTTCGCGAAGATACCTAAGGAGAAACTGGAATCACTGCTCCTGTCTGAGAATAAAGCCCAGTTGATGAGGGTATTGCAGGCGCACGTACTGCCTAGCGAGGTATCTTCCATGCAGTTCCAGAATAACTCACGCATCCAGATGTCAGAGGATTCTTATATCCCGGTTGAGGTGGGTGTAAACAATACCAATATCCGTGTAGGCGGCGCCCAGGTGATTCGCCCTAACATTGAAGGATCGAATGGTGTCATCCATGTGATCGATAGTGTTATACTTCCTGAAGATGTGCAGGAAGGCGATAATGTTGGGTACTAAACCTGACTAAGCTTAGATACGTTGAAAGCTCTCTTATTTTTAAGAGAGCTTTCTTTTTTATAGACCACACGTTTAAAGTATAGCTATCGCTTTTAACTTAACTATTCAGCATATGATAAAGCTATTCCCCCAAACCCTTATAGTTGCAGGTATAGTGTCAGGAGGCCTGTTTAGCTGCGCAAGCTCCAGCGACACCACACAGGACAACATGAACGTGAACGAGGCGCAGACAATGGCCAGTGATACAACAGGAACTGAGGCCCACACCGGGGCAAGTATAGACAGTAGTGCCAGGGATGTTGACTACAGCCAGATGTATACCAGCGTAGCCAACACAGCACAGTTCGACCTAGTAACGCTGGCCAAAATGGACCCGAACCTGTCTACTTTTGCAACATTGGTAGAGCAGGCAGAACTGTCTGACGCCCTGATGCAGCGGGAGGAGCCCTTTACAGTGTTTGCCCCAACCAACCAGGCCTTCGCCCAATGGCCCCAGGACTCTCTGAACACGCTAATGAAGACCGAAAACAAAGCACAGTTGATCAAACTGCTACAGGCCCACTTACTGCCTGGCAAAGTAAACTCGGCGGGTTTTAACAGCAGCCAGCGCCTAGAAACCGGCGGAGGAGAGTATATTATGGTAGATATAGCCGATAGCGGCTCAGGTGTAACTATTGGAGGCGCCAGCATTGTGAAAGCAGATGTAGACGCTTCTAACGGGGTGCTGCATGTAGTGGATAAAGTGATCGCACCGATCGTGGATACCATAGATCAGTTTTAGGCTGGCAACTTGTACAGAAATTAGGCAGGCGCCCTTCCTGTTGTGGAAGGGCGCCTGCCTTTGCTAGCTAACCGAACTGACCTGATTAACATTTTGCGGCAGAATCATGTAAAAATTAATAAAACAAACCTATAGACTATGAAAAAACTGAAGATAGTACCGTTTGCCCTAATGGCAGCATCTCTTTTCTGGAGTTGTGCCGGTTCCGATACAAACGCAAGTATGAACAGCACAGTGAGTGCTGAGGGCGACGCCGCTAACGCGCTGGAAGACCAGCAGGCAGAGCTTGAAACAGACGCCTCACAAGCCCCTATGGACCCAGATACAGACATGTCGGAAGAAGACCCTGCCCGTGACGTGGTTTCAGCCGATAACCCGTTGGGTCGAAAACCAAGTATTGTAGCACTGGCCCAGCAAACGCCGGAGCTTTCTACTTTTCTGGAGCTCATTAAAGCAGCAGATATGGTTACTGTACTGGAGAGCCCTGCCCCTTACACCGTGTTTGCCCCAACCAACGAAGCCTTTGCCGCCTTACCTGCCGGCACAGTAGAGGCCCTAAAAAGCCCTGATAACAAGCTAGAGCTTAGGAGGATTATCCAGGCGCATGTGCTTCCAAACCGAATATCTACGGATGAGATGAAAGATGGCACACCTATGCTAACCGCCCAGGGCGACGAGGTTATTGTCTCCCGCCAAGGCAATAGCATCAAAGTAGGCGACGCAAGTATTCGCGTACCGGACGTGCAGGCCTCAAACGGAGTTGTGCATATAATAGACAGGGTGCTGGCCCCACCATCAGAATAGTATATAGCAAAGGCAGTGCAATAACAACAGGCACTAAAATAGCCTCCTTGTTGCCAAAGCCGGTTACCCGTAACTATAATCCAACTGACCCGTTATAATTAACAAAGCCGGCAAATGCTATATTGTACTTGCCGGTTTTATATGAACGTAAAAACCAAAAATAAAAAAGCTATGGTAAACACAACTGATAAGGCGGGCATGATGACCGCCATGTTTAGAGACAGAGAAAGTGCAGAGCGTGCTTACGACGAATTGCGTGCACGCGGCTATGATAAAGATGAAATCAATGTAGTAATGTCTGACGAGGGCAGAAAGCGCCACTTCGGAGACGAGGACGCAGATGACACCACGGAGCTTGGCAACAAGTCGCTTGAAGGTACAGGTGCAGGTTCGGCCATTGGTGGTACACTAGGTGCCATTGTAGGTGCCGTGGCAGCTATTGGTACTTCGGTAGCAATCCCTGGCCTTGGCCTGGTAGTGGCTGGCCCCTTGGCAGCCGGTTTGGCTGGCGCTGGTGCTGGTGGCTTAACAGGTGGCCTGATCGGTGCACTGATTGGTGCCGGTATTCCTGAGGAGCGCGCTAAAGTATATGAGACTGGCGTAAAAGAGGGTAACATTGTGCTGGGCTTTAAGCCTCACAACCCGGAAGATGCCCGTTACTTCGATACGCATTTCCAGAAAAACAGAGGCGAGCATATCTATTATTAATAGGTAACTCCCCTTAAAAAAAAGCGCCTGGTACTGCCAACTTAGAGCAGTGCCAGGCGCTTTTCTTTTTACCTTAAAGATGATTGTTTACAGCTCTATACTTAAAAAACACACAGCAAGTATAAAGTATTTCTATGTTTCTTATAAAAAGAGCTATTCTTAAATAATTGAATCAAAAATAGTTTATTTAGGGCATTGCTTATACAATAGAACGCAACTCTGTCGTTATAACACAAAACCAAGTATACTTATCCATGCTTGGTTTCAGGCATGTGGCACTATTTCTGATAAAAGATTTTCCCGGAGGCAGTGCCCTGCACCAACTTTAGCCAAAGATTTACAATGTATAAACTCAACCATATCCTGATCATTGATGATGATCAGATAAATAACCTGTTCTCTCAAATCGTTTTGGAGGATGCTGATGTAACCAGCCTGGTATCTGTGTGCCACAGTGTGCCTGAAGCGCTTGATTTTTTACGTGATGCAGAAACCACGTTCAACACCGCTTTCCCTGACCTTATCCTGTTGGATATAAGTATGCCCACCATGGATGGATTTGATTTTCTGGACCGCTACTATGCCTTAGGGTACAACGAGCGCCACAAAACCTTCATTTCCATGTTTACTTCCTCCGATGAGCAGGACCACCTGAACCGCGTCCAGAAGTATGAGGTGGTAGTCGGGTTTATATCGAAGCCCCTGTCACTTCCAACGCTTAACAACATACTTGCCCTGCAGGATAACACCCGTGCAGAAAACAATTTGCCATAGTTTCGTATGCTTAGGGTATAATAATGTATATCCTAATATAACAACAGACTATGAGAAATAAAATGATAGCTCTCTGGTGCGCAGCAGGCGCTTTACTATTTAGTTCCTGCGACTCCGGCTCCGGCGACCAAACCACCGATACCACCACTGAAACAGCCACAACAGCTGCCACAGACACTTCCATTACGGAAGACAACAAAGAGCTGATGAAGTTTGCAGCACGCAACAATTTGCTGCAAATAGAGCTTGGCAAAATGGCCGCAGCCCAGGGCACTTCAGACAGCCTGAAAGCCTATGGCCAGGACCTGGTGGATTGGTATACAACCAAACAAGAAGAACTTCAGAAACTGGCACAAGATTATAGTGTAACCCTGCCCCAGCAATTGGAGGAGGAAGAAAATGAGCACCTGAACAAGCTGCGCGAGGCAAAAGCGGAAGGGTTTGACGGCGAGTACTGGGACAGGCTTACAGAAGCACAGAATGATGCCATTGAGGAGTTCGAAGACGGCCTGAAAGACGTGGATGAAGCCGCAGCGACACCGTTTTCGTTTTGGGCACGCAACACCCTAAAAGAGCTGCGTGCACAGTACGAGCAAGCCAAAGGCAGAGAAGTAGAGCTTAAACGGCGAGATACAGGCCTGAACCTGGAGAACGATAATTAAGTATACTTGTACCTTAAAACTGCAAGAGGGCGGGAAGTTAGTTCCCGCCCTCTTGCAGTTTATCCTTTATAGGCCAAAACCTCTTTCAGTTTGGCCCATGTGTGTTGCGCCAATAGCTTCTGCCCCTCAGCGTTTGGATGCACTCCATCTGGCAGGTTCAGGTGGCGGTTACCGGCTACTCCTTCCAGCAGAAAAGGTATAAAATGAATGTTGTTTTGCAGGGCCAACTCCCGGAACAGCTTCCGAAACTCTGCTGCATAGCGCCCGGGCACAATGTCTGGTATCTCCATACCTGAAAGTATGATCTTCACCTCCGGGTACTTGTGCTGTACCTTATGGATGATCTCCTGCAGGTTTTGGGTTGTCTCGCGGGCCGGGATGCCGCGCAGCCCGTCGTTAGCCCCTAAGGCAAGTATAAAAATAGCGATAGGCTCATGCAGCCAGCGGTCAATGCGGTGCACGCCACCGGCTGTTGTGTCGCCGCTGAGGCCACCGTTCAGCACCTTGTAATCCGTATACCCCTCTTGCCTTAGCTGCTCCTGTATCAGGCTGGGGTAAGCCTGCGCGGCAGGTAAACCGTAGCCAGCCGTCAGGCTATCCCCGAATATCAGTATGTTTTTCATGTAGCTTCTTTCCTCTTCTAAACAGTAAATCGCTTTGCCATACTTTGTAAAACAAAAAGGGTTGCCATTGGTTGGCAACCCTTTCATAGTTTAAGTTTAAGCTTATACTTTTAATCAGCAGCTTTTTCCATCTGGCGCAGGCGCTCGCAGGTAGCCATGGAGGCTTGCTTCTGCTTCTCTACCAGCTGCACCACATTCTGCGGAAGCTCGGTTCTATGGTCCAGTGCATCATTGTAGGCTTTCTGTGCCCACTCCTCACCGGTAATATTAGACTTTATCAGGGCCTCTTCATCGTTGCCGGTCACAGTCGATTTTACATCCATCCAGCCCCGGAAGATCTTACCCTTAGCCGTGGTGTTATTCTGTGTAGTACCGCCCAGGCTGCTGATAGAGCTATTAATCTCGTTTGAGAACTGGCGGCTCTGGTTCATCAGGTCTTTGTAGTAAGACTGGTGCGCCGGGTCGTGCGTGTTCTTGGCGGCGCGTTCGTAGCCTTCAATTCTATCATTCACGAACTGGTTCAGTTCCTGTAAAACATCTATCGCTCTTTCGTTGTTATTCATAGCTATTCAAAGTTTGGTTTATACTTACGGAAACGAAAAAACTTGCGTATGAGTTATAATATTAGTTGCTGCGCCACGTATGTAGTACTTTAAAGCTTTGTGCTGTAGGCAGCTGGCCTTAGCCACTATGATAAAAAGTTTTTTTCTCCTACATTACACATTAAAGCTACTCCGCAGCGTATAAGCGGCATTACTTTTGTAATCTAACCTGTAGTTCAACTTATAAAATAGATGATATCATTGACAACTCGCTTTAAAATAATACTGTCGGTATTGGCTGTTATCCTGGTTACAGGCTCCTTCATACTCTACAAAAAAGGCGATACGCCAGAGGGTAAGAACGAGATCCTGATAAAGGCCTTGATGCAGGGGCTTAACACCGGCCACTATCAGCCAGAGAAAGTAGACGATAGCTTCTCCAAGAAGGTGTTTGACCTGTACCTGGAGCGCCTCGACTATAACAAGAAGTTCCTGATGGAGCCCGATGTGCAGCAGCTTCGTAAGTATGAAACTGCCATAGACGATGAATTGCGCCAAGGTTCGTTCCAGTTTTTCAACCTGTCTGCCGATATTTACGAGCAGCGCGTGAAAGATTCGGAGGCTTTCTATAAGGAAATACTGGCCAAGCCATTCGACTTTTCTCAGAACGAGCAGATTGAGCTGGATGGCGAGAAGCTTACCTACGCCAAGAACAAGGAGGAACTGAAGGAGGCATGGCGCAAGCAGCTGAAGTACCAGACACTGGTACGCCTGGTTGACATGCAGGAAGAGCAGAAGAAAAAACTGGAGAAGGACCCGAAGGCGGAGCAGAAGTCTGTTGAGCAACTCGAGAAAGATGCCCGTGAGAAAGTACGCAAAACCTACGACGACCTGTACCAGCGACTGGCTAAAATCAATCGCGACGATCACCGTGCCACGTATATCAACGCCGTTACCAATGTGTACGACCCGCATACAGGCTACTTCCCGCCAAAAGCCAAAGCTGACTTCGACATCAACTTTACCGGCCGCTTGGAAGGTATAGGCGCCTCGCTGCAGGAGCGTGATGGCCAGATCAGGGTAATGGAGATTGTACCAGGAAGCCCGTCATACTTACAAGGCGAGTTGAAGCCAGGCGATATTATCCAGAAAGTAGGCCAGGGTTCAGAAGAGCCAATTTTGGTTGAGGGCATGCGCCTGGACGATGCGATCCAGTATATCCGGGGTAAAAAGGGTACAGAGGTGCGCCTGACGGTTAAAAAGCCAGACGGATCTAACAAAATCATCCCGATTATCCGCGACGTTATCGTATTTGAGGAAACTTATGCACAGTCTGCCCTGATCGAGGACAAAGACAAGATCGGTTACATAAAACTACCGGGCTTCTACGCCGACTTTGAGAACAAGAACGGCCGTTTTAGCGGTGCCGATGTAAAGAAGGAGGTTGAGAAACTGAAAACAGCCGGCATGAAAGGCCTGATCCTGGACCTGCGTAACAACGGCGGCGGCTCCCTGGCTGATGCTGTGGAAATGGCTGGCCTGTTTATAGAGCAAGGTCCGGTTGTGCAGGTAAAAACTGCTTCCGGCAAAGCTGTAGTGCTTGACGACCGCGACACGCAGGTACAGTATGGTGGCCCGCTGGTGGTACTGGTAAACTCCAACAGCGCCTCCGCCTCTGAGATTCTGGCAGCCGCCATGCAGGATTACAAGCGCGCCGTGATTGTGGGTAGCCCTACGTTTGGCAAAGGTACTGTGCAGCAGTTCTTTGAGCTGGATGAGGCCCTGCCTGCGCAGTTTAACCCCTACAAGCCATTCGGTGCACTTAAGCTGACAACCCAGAAATTCTACCGCATTAACGGCGGCACCACGCAGCTGCGTGGCGTAACGCCTGATGTTGTGTTGCCGGATGCTTACGCTTACCTGGAGTTTGGCGAGAAAGAGCAGGACTTCGCGCTTCCGTTTGATGAGATCTCTCCAGCCAAGTATAAAGTGTGGAACAACGGCAAGCTTAACCTGTCGCAGGTGAAAGCGCATAGCCAGCAGCGCGTAGGGCAGAACGAGAGTTTCGGGTTGATTGCGCAAAGTGCAGAGCGCCTGAAAAAGCAGTCTGACAACACTACCCGCTCACTGCAGCTGGATAAGTATAAAGCAGAGCAAGAAAAGGCAGAGGCTGAAGCCAAACGCCTGGAAGCAGCACAGAAAGAGGTGCCGGTACTAAACGTAAAACGCCTGCAGCAAGACCTGCAAGCCCTCGGCACCGACACTGCTAAACTTGCCCGCAACAAAGAGTTTATGAAAAGCCTGAAGCAGGACGTGTATGTGGAGGAGGCCGTGGCCATCATCCAGCAAGACCTGAAGTAAGCCTTTGTCATTCCGTAACAGAAACGCCAGCTATGTGAAATAGCTGGCGTTTTTTATATCTTAAGTGCCCAAACTTCAACATAGACAAAATGCTCCTGAACTCTCCCCGAATGGCCAGGCTCCACGTATGGCTCTTGCTGGTTGCCTTGCTCCCTACCCTGTTTAGCGGTTGTGCCACCAAAAAACCTGTAGATACACCTGCCGCCGCGCGTGGTGTTATCTCCGATAAAGCCATGGTGGTGTCGGCACACCCGGATGCCTCGCGTATAGGTATGGAAGTTATGCGAAAAGGCGGCAATGCCTACGATGCAGCCATAGCCACGCAATTTGCCCTTGCAGTAGCCTTTCCGGTGGCAGGTAACATTGGCGGCGGCGGTTTTATGGTGAGCAGAAGTGCCTCCGGCGATATTGCTACGCTCGATTTCAGGGAGACCGCACCCGGGGCAGCCACAGAAACCATGTACCAGGACAGCTTAGGCAATGTGGTAGACGGCCTGAGCACCGATGGCCATTTGGCTGTAGGTGTGCCGGGTGCCGTGGATGGTATGGTAAGGATTCATCAGAAAATGGGCTCATTGCCGTGGGCAGAGTTGGTGCAGCCTTCCATAGACCTGGCCCGTAACGGCGTGGTGCTTACCGAGAAAGAAGCAAGCGGCCTTAACTACACCAAGGAAGCTTTCCTGGAGAACAACAAACACGTGCCCTACCTGGTACGCAACAAAGTATGGCAGGCTGGCGATACACTGCGCCACCTCGACCTGGCACGCACCCTGGAGCGCATCCGCGATAAAGGCCGCGAGGGTTTCTATGCAGGCGAGACCGCTGACCTGCTGGTAAAAGAGATGCAGCGCGGCACAGGCATCATCACGCACGAAGACCTGGCAAAGTATACCGCTGTCTGGCGCGAGCCTGTAGTGGGCGACTATAAAGGCTATAAAGTTATTTCGATGGCACCGCCTTCCAGCGGAGGCATAGCGCTGCTGCAGCTTCTCAAGATGGTAACGCCTTACGACCTGCGCGACTATGGCTGGCAAAGCACTAAAACCATACAGGTGATGACGGAGGCCGAGCGCCGCGTGTACGCCGACCGCGCCAAGTACCTCGGCGACCCCGACTTTGTGGAGGTGCCACTTGAAGAGCTGCTGAACGAAGAGTACCTGAAAAACCGTATGGGCACAATGAGTATGGCCCAAGCCACACCATCATCAGAAGTAAAAGCCGGTGAGCTGCCTGTGTATGAAACAGAGCAGACAACACATTTTAGCGTGGTAGACCCTGCTGGTAACGCGGTATCCATCACCACCACACTTAACGGCGGCTACGGCTCCAAAGTAGTGGTGGAGGAAGCCGGCTTCCTGCTCAACAACGAAATGGATGACTTCAGCGCCAAGCCGGGCGTACCCAATATGTTTGGCCTGGTTGGCGGCAAGGCAAATGCCATACAGCCCAACAAGCGCATGCTCAGCTCCATGACCCCAACCATACTGGAGAAAGACGGAAAGCTGTTTATGGTAGTCGGTACGCCAGGTGGCTCCACTATCATCACTTCGGTATTCCAGACGATCCTGAACGTGCTGGAGCACGACATGACCATGCAACAGGCAGTAGCCGCACCACGCTTCCACCACCAGTGGCTCCCCGACGAGATCCAGCATACAGAAGATGCCATACCTGCCCCGGTGCGCGCTGAACTGCAAAGCAAAGGTTATGTTTTAAAGCAGCGTGGACAGTTTGGCCGGGTAGATGCCATACTGGTGCTACCGGATGGTAAGCTGGAGGGCGGTGCCGACCCGCGTGGCGACGATGCCGCAGTTGGGTTCTAAGCCATTCTTTCCGCCTGCTTCCTTTTCTGGATAAAGCCGGCCACGTACACACCCACAGCGGCTAAGCCCGTTAATGTCATAAGCCCGAATACGCTGGCCCTGCGCTGCCGTACTTCGGGCTTAAACTTTTGCTTTGTTTCTTCGGATGGGGCAATGGCTTTGGAGAACAGTACACCCGTCATCACGCTCAGGAGCGAGGTTACGCCCACTGCCGCATGCGCCACCGTTCTGTCGCCGGACTTGATGCCGGAGCTGAGCAATAGCAAGGCGCCTCCTGCCAGGGGCGGTATGAGCGCTGTTTTCGGCCTGTTCTCGTTCAGGAAGTAGCTCGTTAGTCCTGCACCGATAAGTACAGCTGCATGGGCATTGTTGGCTATATCTGGTCTATCTGTAATATTCATCTCAAGTATAAGTTTTATACTTCGTTTACCGCCTTCAGCCATGCTTGGTTATACTTTAGCGGCAAGTATAAACGCAAAGAAGCCTGCCGCTAAGCGGCAGGCTTCTTCAGTAAGTGTACGGTTTAAAGCTACTTATTTCTTCAGCATTCGGCTTACGAACACCTCTTTTCCAGCCTCAACTTTCAGAATATACATACCTTGCTTCAGAGTGCCTACCTGTGTGTTCAGTTCCTGCTCTACACCTTCCAGAGAGCCTTTAACAGAGAACAGTACACGCCCATCTATGCCATAAGCAACCAACGTGATGTGTTGGAAGCCGCGCACGCGCTCTGGCAGCACCAATCTTGCAAAGCGCTGCACCGGGTTAGGGTATACGCTGAATTGGCCTTTGGTGGCATCCGCAATGCCTGTTGGCGTCGGTGTCTCCTGCTCAGGGTCGCTGGTAACAAGCTCGAAACGGGCCATTACCGGCAAGTGGTCTGAGGTGGTGCTTCCGTAGTTATCAATGCTGCTCAGGAAGTCGTTGCGGATGGCAATGGAGTTGGCAATATACTCATCCACAAAGTTTTGAGATATGATGATATGATCCAGAAAGCTCTTGTAAGAACCCACCAGGTTGTAGGCGCCCGTCTGGCTCAACTCGTAGGTCAGGGCTTTGTAATTAGCATCCTGCACATACATGCTGTAAGACGAAGCTCCTGCGCCAGCCACTACAGACTCATCGATGTCGTCGTTATAATCGCCCAGCAGCACCAGGTTTGTGTTGGCATACTGCGCATCTAACGAGTCCTTCAGTACCTGCACGTCATACTTGCGTCGGTCATACTGCGTAATGTCGTCACCGCTGTTTGCCTTGGCGTGTATGTTTACGATGTTGATGTACTGGCGCACACCGTTGATGTTGGCCTCAAACTGGACCAGGTATGGCAGGCGCCCGCTTGCCCAGAAAGTAGAGCTGCTGGCAGGGTAACCAGCCAGTGTTGTTCTTCCTGCTTTGATATCAGCATAAAGCACGGATAGCAGGGTTTTCTCTTTCTTCACCTTCAGGATCTCCGGCCTGTATAGTACGCCGGTGCGCTGGGAGTTACTGTATAGCCACTCCGTATCCATGTCCTCATACTTGTAGCCAAGCTCCTCAGCCAGTTGGATTATCTTGTCCACATCCACAATTTCCTGCACCGCAATAATATCGGCATCCAGTTCGGTGATTATCTTTTTGGCGTTTGCATACTGCTGTTCCTCATTGCTAGGGCCATTGCTTGTTGACCCAAACCACTCCAGGTTCCAGGTGGCAATATCAAGGGTATTGTCTGAGTTAAGCGAAGAGCCTTGCAGCATACCTTTCTCCTCGTTTAAGGCAGTACCGCTCACAAACGAAACAGCTCCGGCAAAAACAGCAGCTGTTTCAGGCTTAAAGCGCACGTATACTTTGTTCTGGGCCGCAGCCTCCTCCGAAGTATAAGTTAGGCTCTGGGCAAAAGTGCTGTTGTCTGTAGACAGCTCAAAGCCAGCCGGGGCAGTGATCACAACCTCCTGCTCATAGCCAACGGCACTAAACGTGAACTCTGATACGTCGGAGGCGCTTCCTACATTAACCTGTCCAAAATTAAAGTTAAGCGGGCCAACCGTAAGTATGTTGGAGGCATTCTCAATTTTGAAGTTATCCAGTGTCCAGCGGGCGGCAGCCTGGGTTGTAGAGGTATACACGAAGGCTATATGGGTACCGGCCGACTTGTATTCCGACAGGTTGATGTGCTGCAGCAGCTGCCAAGCATCGGCGTTGTCTGATGGCAGGGTGATCAGGTCGGTCCAGGTGGCAGCAGCCGGATCGCCCGAACCGCTGTAGTCAGCAGACACTTTTACCTGCAGCCCGGGCCCGCCATACTTTGTAATGTAGTTAACCGACATTACCGGCAGGTTGAATTCCTGCATATTATAAGCCGGGGAAATAAGCCAGTCCTCGTTTTGCTTTGCGCCGCCGTTATAACCATTCATCTGCACACCAAAGGTATTGTCCTGGCCATACTCTGAACAAGCCCAGGTTTCTGACCCGGCTACGCTGTAGTGCATCCAGTTGCCGGAAAGCGTGGTGCTGCCGTTTGGAGAGCAGTTGTCAAAGTTCTCTGTGTAGCTATCAGCCACTGGAAGACCTATCCCCTGCGTTGTGAAAGCCCAGGCACTAGCCGCTACTGCGCCAGTAGCATTCCCGGCCGCATCCTTAAACGAACCGGCTTCTACAGCTACACTGTAGCTGCTCTCCGGTGCCAACGTATAGCCAATGGTAACGGTGCCACCGTTTATATTTACTTTGCCTGCGTCGTTCGCTGCTACCTCAGTAGTAGTGCCGGCTGTGGTGTTCACGATAGTTATAGTACCAGCATCACCTGCCACTACCGGCTCGTTAAACGTAAGCACCAGTTTGCTGTTAACGGATGCACCTTCTGCCCCATTATCTGGCGAGAAACTTACCACAGACGGAGCTGTTTCGTCGGCTGGTGCAGGATCGGAGCTTGATAAAATGCTGATGTTATCGATACCGATGCCATCCCGGCTACCCGAAACGCCACTTACCACATTCTCAAACGTGATCCAGCGCAGCTGCACCAACTCTTTGTTTGCTGCAGCAACTGGTAGTACAAGATCGAACTCCTGTGAGTGGCTTAGTGCTTTCTCTACGCTGGTGAACTCCGAGTTATCAACTGTAGCCCAGTCACCTGTCTCTCCTACTCTGTACTGGAGCGCCACGCCAACAGATCTTGCCTGATCGTTCAGCAATTCTATTTTATACTTTACAGCCACCTGCTCAGCCCCTACAGTATTGACAGCAGAAGCTAACTGGTTAGAACCGTTGCTGGAGTTGCCTGTCAGCTGAATATAAAGCTGGCTGTTGGTTCCGGAACTATGCAAATAGATGTTGCCGCCACTCGATTCAGCTTTGTTGGTAACTTTAAGGATAGCATCACCGGCAGCAACTGAAGTCTCAGCCTTCTCTTTTGAGTTGTTGTATGCTGCCAGCCAGCCTGCTATTCCGACAGGATAGTTAACAGCAGCCTCACTGATAGACTCAAAGTTCTGGTTGTAAGGGAGGCTTTGCGGCACCGGATTTGCCTGCCCCAGCACCTGCGTGCTGCCAAACAAAGCAAAGCCCGCCACAAGAGCTCCCAGCTTTTGTAAATGTTTACTCATAAAATATTGGATAGATTTGGATTGATAACAAACACGGCATCGGGCGCTTCTGCTGCCAAGAAGGGAAAAGTATAAAAATAAGCTGTAGGTAAGGCGCCTGACATATCCCACAAAAATAGGCATGATTCGGTTAGGTTGTGTTACTGTATTCTTAAGAATCCGCTGAGTACAACCACACCCTCCCAAAGAAGCTAATTAAACTGGTATAGTACAATTCACTAAACCTCTTCCAAGTCTTTTAAAACTTAGCTCCCGTTGCGCTTATTTCCTGTCTAAAACCTGATCCTGCACTTTATTTAAGCAAACTACAAATTACTACATAAACCACTGGTTTACAGACAACTAAAATCAAAAAATAGAGGGTATTTTCATGATTTTATGCAACTGATGCAGCCTCAGATTTGTTTAGTATATATGAAAGAGAGAGATGAAGAGAAGGTGCTTTCCCTGTATCCGGAGGGAACACAAAATACCGATAAAGTATGGCAGAAATCCATACCTGCACAGGTGTTTCTAAACTACTTTTTTGCTATAAATTACCACATCCAGCACGCAGGTACTATTGCGCCGGGGCAGCTGCCGCTACTGCATGAGCAAAAGCCGGAGCTGAACGAGCAGGACCTGGAGGCAGTAAAGCGGCTGCTACTAAACAGCTGGAGTACAGAGTACGCGCTGCGTGCCACCGCCGAACTCGGCGATGAGGCTTATATGCGTAACGCCCTGCACTGGACTTTCCCGCAGGCTTACTATGCCGTGTTTGCCGGCTTGCAGGCCTTTCTGTATACCCGCGATGTGAAGACCAGCAACGAAGCCTGGATACTACGCGAGGCAGGTCGTTTGGTAGTAAAGAATGCCTACCCGAGAGCAATGGGCTTCTACGCCTCAGGCCACTACGATGATTTTAAGGTACACCGCCTGCCGTTGGCGCACTACAAGCCGGGCCTGCAGATTGCGGGCAAGGAGCTGGAAGCACAGGCACAGATCGGGCAGTTTTTATGCACTACGCGCCGCCAAAAGGCTAAGGCCGTGAGGCAGCAGGTGCAGGCCAACGCCGCCACAGCCATACGCAGCAGCAAGAGCGGTGAGGTGCTTCAGAAATTTAGCCCGCAGCACTGGCAGCAGCTAACGTGGCGCGTAGGCTATACTACCCTGTTTGATTTGATGGCTCGCCTGCGCATCTCCTCCACCCACCGGGAGATTGAGCGCTTTGTGCTGGCCGATATAGATTTTAAGCTTTTCCATGAGTCGCTGCTGCAGATTGTGAGCTACCTGAACGGTATACACGAATGTTATGTAGCACAGGCAGTTGGCCTACAAAAGTATGAGGATTTGGTGCAGCAGTTACCCAAATACCTACAAGGCTCCTTTGTGGAAGCCAGGCTGCAACAGCAAATCAAACCGCTGCTCGGCGACCAGGATTTCGAGCTGGGCCAGGCGGCATAATGTATACTTTCCCTTCTTCTTTGGCTCCTGCAGGTTATACTTGCAGGAGCTTTTCTTTTGTACCGGTGATGAAGGGTTTTGATTTATTTCTTGATCATGACAGAATAGCAGAAAAAAGAAAGCGAACCGGGTCTCCATAGGCAGGATCTAATAACTGGAATCCTAACTAAACTTATACTTCTTAAGGCCACAATTCCGTCTTATCCGTTCAGCACAAGCGCAAATCAGGAACGCCGTAATCGCTCAAATCAGTTAAATCACTTTTAATCATTGGTTCCCCTTTAAAAGCTGCCGATTATTTCCGAATTTTGCAGCTTGATCTGAACACATCACTTATAGTATAAATCGCATGCAACTGAGCGAACAGGAACTACGCAGACGCCATGAGCGCGAAGAGCTGGAGAAAATGGGCATCAACCCTTATCCCTCTGAGACATTTGAAGTTACGGCCACGGCCAAGGAGATAAAGGATAATTTTGATAAGGAGAAGGGCAACTATCAGGAAGTAAGCCTGGCAGGCCGCCTGATGAGCCGCCGTATTATGGGTAAAGCCTCGTTTGCAGAGCTCATGGACAGCACAGGCCGTATCCAGATTTACGTGTCGCGCGATGATGTTGCACCGGGCGAGAACAAGGACCTGTACAACACGGTGTTCAAGAAGATGCTCGACATCGGCGACTTTATCGGCATCAAAGGCTATGCCTTCGTGACCCAGGTGGGCGAGATTTCGGTGCACGTTACCGAACTTACAGTGCTGGCCAAATCGCTGAGGCCGCTGCCAATTGTAAAGCGCGAGGTGGATGAGAACGGCGTGGAGCATGTATACGATGCCTTTAACGACCCGGAGCTGCGCTACCGCCAGCGCTATGTAGACCTGATCGTGAACCCGCATGTGCGCGAAACGTTCCAAAAACGCACCAAGCTGGTAAACACCATGCGTGGCTTCCTGTCAGATAAAGGCTACCTGGAGGTGGAAACCCCGATCCTGCAGCCTATCCACGGTGGCGCGGCGGCCCGTCCGTTTAAAACGCACCACAACACACTGGACATGACGCTGTACCTGCGCATCGCCAACGAGCTATACTTAAAGCGCCTGATAGTAGGTGGCTTTGATGGCGTGTTCGAGTTTGCCAAAGACTTCCGCAACGAAGGCATGAGCCGCTTCCACAATCCGGAATTCACCGTAATGGAGCTTTACGTTACTTACAAGGACTATAACTGGATGATGGAGTTGGTGGAGGAAATGGTGGAGAAAGTAGCCCTGGCGCTACACGGCACCACTAAAGTACAGGTTGGTGACAACATCATCGATTTCCAGCGGCCATGGAAGCGCTATACTATGTTCGAGGCTATTGAGCACTTCACGAAGATCGATATCTCTAACATGGATGAGGCGGAACTGCGCCAGACAGCAGAGAAACTGGGCATCCATACCGACCCAACCATGGGTAAGGCCAAGCTGATAGACGAGATTTTTGGGGAGACATCGGAGCCATACCTGATCCAGCCAACTTTCATTACGGATTACCCAGTGGAGATGAGCCCGCTGGCAAAGAAACACCGCAGCAAGCCAGGCCTGGTAGAGCGCTTCGAGGCGATCTGCAACGGTAAGGAGATTTGCAACGCTTTCTCAGAGCTGAACGACCCGGTTGACCAGCGTGCCCGCTTTGAGGAGCAGCTGGAGCTGGCCCGCCGCGGCGACGTAGAGGCCATGGCCCTTGACGAAGACTTCCTGCGTGCACTGGAGTATGGTATGCCGCCAACAGCTGGCCTGGGTGTGGGCATCGACCGCCTGAGCATGATCATGACCAACTCCCAGTCGATCCAGGATGTGCTGTTCTTCCCGCAGATGAAGCCGGAAAAGCAGGACAAGAAAGAAGAAGAGAAGAAGTAACTCTCGCTTTTAAACATAAAAAAGCCGCTCTGAAGTTTTATAGAGCGGCTTTTGCTTTTATACTTGAGACCTTTATACGCCAGGGGTATTTCTGGCTGTGTTGGCCATGTTTCTGCTCTCCTGGTCATCCCACTTGTTAGTGTCCGTGTAAGGGCTTTTCTTTACATTTCCCTCAGTCTGGCTGCGAGATTTGTCACTCTTCATCTTGCTTGTCCAGTCGCTAACTTTGCCTTTGGTGCTGCTGTAGCCTTTGTTCACCTGGTCGCCCAGTTTGGTAGCCTGGTCTGATACTTTTTTACGCATCACAGTGCCCTTTTCAGGAGCCAGCATCATACCGGCGATTACACCTGCGGCGGCACCTGCGATAAGCCCGGCAACTACCTGGCCGCCTCCCCCACTGTTGCTCTTTCTTATATTGCTTCTCTGGTTGGTTCCTTTTTGTCTTATCTGGCGTACAGACTCATGTGTGCTGTAATTAGACTTGTGCTCGCCTAGGGAGCGGCATTCCATATGAGTTCTCATAGTTTGGTTCTTGTTTTTATTGATACATAAAAGCCTTCCTAAGAAGGCATCACTATGTATTTTATAACGCGAACAAGCGTTTTAAGTTGACATAGCTACTCCTAAAAACAAAAGCGCCTGCCCTTTTGGGACAGGCGCTTCCGCAGGCGTTACAAATAACCTCCTCAGCAAGCCATAGTATAAAAGCCACAGCTTTGGCTATAGTAGCGCCTCGGTTAATGCTGCTTAAGCGTTTCCGCCAGTGCTGCCTGTTGCGGAGCCACCTGTGGTGCCAGTAGTCGTACCGCCTGTTGTCGTGCTGCCAGTGCTGCCACTTTTGTTAGCACCTCTATTGGCTTCTGCAGACTTGCCAAACGTATCGCCGCTCATCTTCTTGATCTCTTCTAAACCATCCTGAAGGTTTTTCTCCAGGTCTTTGCTCATTTTGCCGGCCCATTTCTTAACGCTGTTACGGGTAACCTCGCCTGTATCTGGGGCCAT
This sequence comes from Pontibacter anaerobius, assembly GCF_026241195.1. Taxonomy (GTDB): domain Bacteria; phylum Bacteroidota; class Bacteroidia; order Cytophagales; family Hymenobacteraceae; genus Pontibacter; species Pontibacter anaerobius. Next base: position 348,199 of record NZ_JAPFQO010000003.1, on the reverse strand, counting down.
CAGTAAACCTGCGATTACACCGGCACTGGCGCCAGCCAGCATAGCCAGCAAAACTTTTCCGCTATTGTCTTTCATAGTCTTTTGTTATTATTTAAATCTTAAAATCAATTTAACTATCGTGTGGTGATATAACGATTAATATAGCATTAAGTTATACCTATACTAAAAGATTCTATTATAGTTGCTCCAGAAGCATAAACCTGATCGGAAATTGTTTGTTTGCAGCACCTTACAGTTTAAAGTTGAGGTCAGACAGCATGCGCTGAATCTCGTCTCTGGTTTTACCTATTTTGCGCTGCAGGCGATCCATCAGCTCACTCTCCTGCCCTTGCTGATACTCCAGGTCCTCCTCGGTCAGTTCAGAGTAGTTATTGCGGAGTTGTCTTCTAACGTCATCCCAGGAGCCGTGCATCACCAGGTCATAGTCTTCCTGCGGAGGCGTTCCGTTGTCTTTGCTGCGCTTGCTCTTCAGGTTGGCCGTCCAGCGTTTTACGTTGCTGTTCACCTCATCGCTGGCTCTGTTTAGATGGCGCATCAGTTCTTCTCTGGCATCGCGTCCGTTTTTCGGCGCTAACAGCACCCCTGCCGCTACGCCTAACCCTATACCGGCAAGCGTGGCTATTAATATCTTGTCACTGTCTTTATTGATCTGATTCATAGTTTTTTGTTAACTGTTATCTTGTAAAAATAGGGTTCAAACAGATCACACCAAAAGACAGGCTGAATCCGTTCTAATTTCTATATTTTTGTACTTGCAGATACATACGGCGTGAGCCCTTACAGGTTAGTTTAAGCCCGCATTTCTGCCGTTTACGTAGATAATCTAATTAATCCTATACTATGAAAAAAGTAATTGCCGCTTCCGTTTTTGTGTTCGCCAGCCTGGCCTCCTGCGTTAATAACAGCACGCCGCAAAGCACCTGCATCGACCCCGCCAAAATAGACCCTGATGCTATCTGCACCATGCAGTACGACCCTGTGTGTGGCTGCGACGGCAAGACCTACAGCAACCCCTGCATGGCCGACAAAGCCGGCGTTACCTCCTACACCCAGGGCGCCTGCGAAGATAAGCAGTAAGTTATACTTCAAGAGCAACAATTATGAGCGAGAAAAAATACTTTAAGCAGACCAAGCCTTTCCGGGTGCCTACCACCGACGGAAAACTGATTGAGGAGCATTTCGGGAACGCCTCTACGCACACCAATGCCTTCAGCGTGGCCCACATGATAGCGCCCCCGCACTGGGGCGAGCCACACCAGACGCCGGAGTTTGATGAAATTACCATCGTTACGCGCGGCAAAAAGCTGATTGAGATTGACGGTGAGGAGATGGAGGTAAAAGCAGGCGAGTCTATACTTATAAAGGCTGGTGCCCGCATCCGCTACTCCAACCCCTTTGACCACGAAACCGAGTACTGGTCTATCTGCATCCCCGCCTTCGACTTTAACGCCGTGCACCGGGAGGAGGAATAGGTATAAATTTGGAGATGCCCCAACAACGTGTGATCTAATCCCCTCGCTTGCGGGAAGCGAGTGTACTGTATCCGGTGGCGTCTCGCCACGCTCTGATGAGCATGCATTTATACTTTATAGAAGTATAGGTCGGCCGGAGGCCTCTCCATAACTCACACTCGCGGGACGCGAGCGAAGGAACAGCTCAGAAACAAAAGTCCCCTACCAAAGTATGGCAGGGGACTTTTTTATACTTCAGGATTAGAGCGTTATGCCCCAATATTCAAGTTACTTGGAGATCATGTCCACGATATCCTCAGAGATACCCATGTAGGAGAAACCGCCGTCGTGCATCAGGTTCTGCATGGTTACCATACGGGTAAGGTCTGAGAACAGGGTGATGGTGTAATTGGCGCAATCTTCGGCAGAGGCGTTACCCAGCGGCGACATCTTATCGGCATAATCGTAGAACGCGTCGAAACCGCCTACGCCAGTACCGGCTGTAGTTTTGGTCGGAGACTGAGAAACCGTGTTTACACGCACCTTCTTCATCTTTCCGAAGCGGTAGCCATAGTTGCGGGCAATAGACTCCAGCACCGCCTTGGCATGCGACATGTCGGTGTAATCAGGGAACACACGCTGCGCCGCTATGTACGACAGTGCTACAATAGAGCCCCACTCGTTCATGGCGTCCTGCTTCTCAGCCACGTGCATCACCTTATGAAAAGACAGCGCCGAGATGTCCAGCGTTTTCTGGAACCAGTCGTAGTTCAGGTCGCCATATTCTTTGCCTTTACGGATGTTCGGGCTGGAGCCGATAGAGTGAAGTATAAAGTCGATTTTGCCGCCCAAAATCTCCTGTGCCTTCGTGAACAGGTTCTCCAGATCCTCTACAGAGGTGGCATCAGCCGGGATGATCTGCGCATTACACTGCTCAGCCAGTTTGTTGATCTCGCCCATTCGCATCGCGATAGGCGCATTTGTCAGAACGAACTCCGCACCTTCCTCTTTGGCACGCAGGGCCACTTTCCAGGCGATAGATTTCTCATCCAGCGCACCGAAAATGATCCCTTTCTTTCCTTTTAAAAGATTATAAGACATGTCTTTTGTTATTTTTTTGATTGCCTAACCTAGATTTACCGGTTACCCCGGAAACGAAGCAGCAATATAGCAATTACTAATTAGAGTGAAAGCAACTCTTTTGCACTTTGATACGCATTGTCGCTCGGGTTCGCGCCGGCAATCATGTGCGCTATCTCGTTTATGCGCTCCTGGTCATCCAGCTTCTTAATACGGCTGATAGTGCGGTCTTCGGTGTCGTGCTTGTACACAAAATAGTGCGAGTTGCCCTGCGCGGCAATCTGCGGCAGGTGTGAGATGGCGATGATCTGGTGTTTCTGCGCCATTTGCTGCATCATCTTGCCCACTTTCACGGCCACTTCACCAGATATACCCGTGTCTATCTCATCGAAAACGATGGTCGGCAGGGCGGTTTTATCGGCAAGCATATACTTTATACTTAGCATCAGGCGCGAGAACTCACCACCCGAGGCAGCCTTGATCAATGTTTGTGGCTGCGCTCCTTTGTTGGCGCTGAAAAGTATACTGATGTCGTCGGTGCCGGTAGCGGATGGCGCTACCTCGTTATGCTGAATAACGATGCGTGCGTTCGGCATTCCTAGCTCAGCCAGCAGTTTGTACAGTTCTTCCTCAAACGTACCGAAAGACGCTTTGCGACGCTCCGAAAGTAAAGCTGCCTTCTCCAGTACCTCCTGCTCAGCAGCCTTCACGGCTTTCTCGGTGTTGGCGATGGCGGTATCCAGGTTGAGCACGCTGCCCACTTTCTCCTCCAGCTCGCGCTGTAGCTGCAGCAGTTCCGCGTTGCTTTGCACCTGGTGCTTGCGCTGCAACGTATAAATCAGGTTCAGGCGCTCCTGCACCTCCAGGGTGCGCTGCGGGTCGGCCTCGGTGTTGCGCTCGGCATCCTCCAGCTCCCCGGCAACGTCGTTCAGCTCTATCATGCAGCTCTCGGCGCGGCTGCGAAGCTCCTCATACTTGTTAGAGAAAGCGGCCAGCTGGCTCAACGTATGCACGGTATCCTTCAGGGCCGAGGTGATGTTAAACTCCGACTCCGTGAGGCTTTGTACCGCCTGCGTCAGCTTCAGTTTGATATCTTCGGCGTTCTCCAGCTGCTTCAGCTCCTCCTCCAGCTCCTCCTGCTCGTTCTCCTGCAGGCCTGCCTCATCCAGCTCGTTCAGCAAAAAGGCGTGGTAATCGTGCTCCTTCTGCGCCTGCGCCAGCTGGTCGGTTAGCTTCTTATAATCGCTTTCCAGCTTTTTATACTTGCGGTAGCTCTCGTTATACTTGCGCAGGTACGACAGGTTGCCTGCGTAAATATCAAACGTGGTGTTGCCCATCGACGAGGTGTTGCCGGCATAAATATCGAGTATGTTAAGCTGATAGCTGGTGTCGCCGAGCTGCAGCGTGTCGTGCTGCGAGTGGATATCCATCAGGTTCTCGCCGATCTTGCGGATCACGTCCAGGGTTACGGGCGTGTCGTTCACGAAGGCGCGGCTCTTACCGCTGGGGCTGATCTCACGACGCAGAATGCACTGGTTGTCGAAGTCCAGGTCCTCTTTCGTGAAAAGCTCCTGCAGGTTATAGCTCGAGATGTCGAACACGCCTTCAATTACACACTTCTCCTCCTGGTTAAAGAGCAGCTTGGTATCAGCGCGGTTGCCCAGCAGCAGGCCAATAGCCCCCAGCATAATGGACTTACCGGCACCTGTCTCACCCGTGATGATGTTGAGCACCGGCGAAGGGTTCATCTCCAGTTTCTCTATCAGGGCGTAATTCTTTATTTTAAGATCTATCAGCATATACTATGACGCAAGACTATAGACATAAGAAGGATTTTGGCCTATGCTAAAGTTCGTTATTTCTGTTCTTTTTTTGAAGTATGGGATTCGGATTTCTGTTGCTGTTACTTCTGTTGTGCCTGGTGTAAGCGTCTGCATGTTCCTGCTGCTTTCGCGGGTTTACAACTCGTGCCTCTTTATGGTGACGGTCTGTAACCCGACTGTAGCTATACTTTATACTTTGGCTATACTTGCCGGCTGCCGATGTAATGCCGTTCCGGACTTTCTACCGCTGTTCCGGACATCCTTGTCCGGAACCCTTCTGCTGCGGACTTCCTAGTCCGCGCAAGCCTTTATACTTTGGCTATCCTTACTAGCCACGGTTCATCCTCAGCCTTGCATATCTAACGTTTCATTTCTGGCATTGGCTCCCTCCAGGCCGGGAGGCCTCGTTTTCCTGCTCGGCGCTGTGTTCCCTCCTGCGCCAGGGCGCTGCCGCTCGCGCGGCACCGGATCTCACAAGGCGCCTCCCAGAAAAACTGGGAAAGCTTTTCCTTTGGTTACGCAATACCCTTTATTACTTGCTACAATCATGTTTTATAGAAAAGCAACCCACTTTAGTACGGCGCCTCCACATCATAGATCATCTCCTCCACCTGCTCCAGCGGGAAAGTGTGGTGGTTGAAACGCTGGTCCTGCAGCTCTGCCCCTTTTTCGTTCAGCTCCTTCAGTTTGCCGGTTAATACCACCTTATCGCGCAGCACCACCTGCACAGACGGAGTTTGCAGCAGCTCGAAGCGGCGGTTTAAAAGGTTGTTTCGGAAGATGCGGATCTGGCGTTTTCCCATGGGCGCAAGTATAAAGCCGGCAGCAAATTTTGCTCCGCGAAGTTACACTCTTTTAGCAGAATTCTAAAAATTTTAGCGTTTTAGCAAAACACCATACTTGCTGTTGTTGGTAGGGTCTGCTTGGGATAGGATGGTGTAAGCCTGCTGTTTCTGCGCCGGGGCGGCGGACTTGAACATGTTCACAAGCTCATCTGCCTTCGCATCGAAGAAGGCGCGTAGTATGGCAGAGTTCGGTTTTTGCTGCTGCAGGCGCTGTATGTTAGTTAGCATACCAAGCACACTCTGCCGTGCCTCCTCCGGCTTTTCGGCCATCTGGTCCAGCCCCTGGCGGTGCATGGTATAAAGCCCTTCGCGGAACGGCAAAAACTGCGGGTCCTGTACATTATCGATCAGCCAGTAGCGGTTGCGGTTGCTGTCGAAGGCTTTCCAACCAGGGTAGCCGGAGCCTTGCGAGGCGGCCAGGTTAAGTATGGCCCTGGCTCTGTCGTAGGCCGGGGAACCACCTAAACGGCCAAAGCTGTCGTTATCCATCCCGATGATCATGTAGGCATAGAAAGCCAGCATCGACGACAGGTTGGAGGAATAGTTGTTCTCGGCAAACTCCAGCGGCTGGGCGGCATTGAACCGGAAGGTCCAGTCTTTATCGATAAAAGAGAAGAGTACGGATTCGTAGCCGGTGCCATAGGCCGGCCTTACCGACAGTACCTGCACATTGGCTCGGAAAGAACCGATCTCCGGCATCTCCGTCAGATTAATGAGGATGCGGCACTTGATGCGCTCGTCGGGGCGGTAGGCCTGGCTTGTCCAGCGGCGGTTGTTCATAAACTCGAAAATGCTGGTTTGCATATCCGTGAACAGTTGCCTGTCGGTGTACTGTACCTGCTCGCTGTTTACTACCACATCGCACTGTAGCTCCTGCGCCCTGGCGCCCCAGGCGGTAAAGATCAGCATTAGCAAAACAAGTACCCTCTTAGCCATATATCCGCTCCCAGATTAAGTTTACAATATCTTGTGCCACTTCACGCTTAGATTTCAGGTCAAACGTATGCGTGGCGTTTTCTTCAATTATAGTGATCTTGTTCGTATCGTGCGCAAAACCAGCACCCGGGTCGTTGAGCGAGTTAAGCACGATCATGTCCAGGTTCTTTTTGCGTAGCTTTTCTCGGGCGTTTGCGCTTTCGTTGTCGGTTTCCAGGGCAAAGCCCACCGAAAACTGCCACTCCTCCTTCTGCTTGCCCAGTGCCGCTGCAATATCAACGTTTTTCACCAGCTCTATCGTCAGCTCGTCGCCGGCTTTTTTTATTTTCTTATCGGCCACCGTTTTAGGGCGGTAGTCGGCCACGGCGGCGGCAAACACCCAGATATCTGCGGCATCGGCATACTTCAGTACCGCCTTATACATCTCCTCAGCCGTAGTTACGTGCTTTACTTTGATGTTTGCGTGGTGCGTGTGCAGGTTTGTTGGCCCCGACACCAGCACGACCTTCGCACCTCTCTCCGCAAAGCTCTCTGCCAAAGCGTAACCCATTTTACCGGTAGAGTGGTTCCCGATAAAACGCACCGGGTCGATGGGCTCGTGGGTAGGACCTGCCGTAAGCAGTACTGTTTTGCCGTTAAACAATCTTTCTGTCACCTGAAAAAAAATTCTGAAGCACCTGCACAATCTCCTCCGGCTCCGCCATGCGCCCCTGCCCTACCAGCCCGCTGGCTAATTCGCCGTAGCCAGCCTCTATAATGCGGTTGCCGTAGCCCTGCAACTTGGTAAAATTGTTTTGAACTGCCGGATGCTGGTACATATCCAGATCCATGGCGGGGGCTACAAAAACGGGGCAACGTGCCGATAGATACGTGGCACTAAGTAGGTTATCGCAGAAGCCATTTGCCATTTTAGCGACGGTGTTGGCGCTGGCCGGAGCCACTACCAGGGCATCGGCCCAGAGGCCAAGGTCCACGTGGTTGTTCCAAGTACCGGTTTCGTCTTTAACAAACTGGCTAAGCACCGGCCTTTTAGAAAGGGTAGCCAGCGTTAGAGGGGTTATAAACTCAGAAGCAGAAGCAGTCAAAATGACCTGTACTTCTGCTTCTGCTTTTATGAGCTGGCGGACGAGCAAGGCAGCTTTATAGGCTGCTATACTTCCGCAAACTCCCAATATGATCTTTTTACCTTGCAGCATCCGCCTGTAATATTACAGGTTGATGTCCTCCTCGGTTTCCTCGTCTGGCTTTCTAACGTATACCTTTCCTTCCAGAAACTCCTCGATAGCAAGGCTGGTAGGCTTTGGTAAACGCTCATAGTACTTAGAGATCTCGATCTGCTCGCGGTTCTCGAACACCTCCTCCAGGTTGTCTACCGTAGTGGCAAACTCAGCCAGCTTAGAGTTCAGCTCTTCTTTCAGCTTCACAGAAATCTGGTTTGCTCTTTTAGAGATAACAGACACAGACATGTACACGTTGCCGGTTTGCTCTGCAAAGTCGGCCATGTTGCGGGTAACGATTGATGATGGAACTGATGCCATATATGTATACTTTATGAATTCTGTTGTTTTGATTTTCTGATATCTGCCAAGGCAGTCTGTACGGCGTCGAACACACGCTCGGCCTCACGCTTATACTTGCTCTCCGGGTACATGTCCACAAAAGACTGGAAGTAATCCAGCGCCACGTCATAGCGTTCCTCCTGCTTGTCCGGCACACTTTCCTGTGCAAAGCGGTGCTGGGCATCGAATCTCAGGAAAGCGGCTTCTTCGGCATATGGGGAAGAGGCGTGCTCCTGTAAAAAGTTATTCAGGGCAACCGCCGCAGAGCGCCAGTAGCGCAGTTTATAGTACAACTGGGCCTGGTAAAAGTCTTTTCTGTCGAGTTTGGTGTACAGCTCCTCCAGCACTTGGTTTGCCTTCTCTACGCGCTCACTGTTCGGATAGCGGACCAAAAACTCCTCGTACGCCTCAATGGCCGTAATGGTTGGTGTCTGGTCCTCCTCGTAGCTCGGCGACTGCTCGTACAGCGACTGGGCCTGCAGGAACATAGCCTCCTCGGCAAACGGGCTGCGCGGGTAAGTGGTGTAGAAGTTGCGGAAGTAGGCGTCGCTCAGGATGTAATTACCCTGCAGGAAGTGCGCCTTGGCGCGGTAGAACTGGGCTTTCTCAGCCTCCTCGGTACCAGCCATCAGGTCGGTAACCTGGTCTAGCAGCTGGGAGGCGCGGTAATACTCCTCCTGCTCATAATACTCCAGTGCAGCCTGATATTTCTTGCTGACATCGTTGCTTTTCAGCAATTGCTGAAAGTTACTACAGCCGGTGGCCAGCAGTAACAGGCAAAACAGTGCGATACTATGGAAAAAGCCTCTATTCATGAACAGGCAAAATTATAGAATATCCGTTTGATTTACAAAAGAGATTAAGCAATGGGGGCAGCTTTCTTTGCTACTGCTTGTTTTTCTTCCTGTTTGCCCGCTTTTTACTGGCGCCGGGTTTAGCGGCTGGCGTTTTTGTGGCCGGGGCAACTTTGGCGGCTGGTGCTTTTTTAGACAACACCTGTTGCTTGGTTGGCCGCAGCTCTGATAGCCAGGCAAAGCCCTCCAGCCTCCTGTCTGCCTCATTCAGCTCGTGAGGAGGCACAAAACTGGCATCCGGCTGCACCAGAAACGAAATTGTCTGCAGTTTATTTTCTGCAAACTTCAGAATCATGTCGCTGCAGATGGCTTTGTTCATACCTGTCAGGGCGGTATCGCCTTCCAGGGCAAAGTATAAACTCTCCCCGTTACCGTTCACATTCACGCGTTTGATATCACCGTCTGCAAAGTATGCAGTCATGTCGCGGCCCTTCACCTGGTTGTAGTTCTGGAGCGTGTCCTCAGATGTGATAAAGGCGTTGCTGTACATGTACATGCGGTCTATGGTCTGGTTTCGCAGCTGTATGTGGATGGTATCAGACACCAACTGGCTTTCCTCGTTCCAGAGCACCGGCTTCACGTTCATGTGCATAACAGAGTCGGTGCGGTTGTAGCTCAGCGAGTCGGCTTTGCCCTGCAGGTCAGACTTAAAGATCTTCACGTTCGGATAGGCAAAGATCATACTTGCCGTTCTGGCTCCCTTGGGCTCCTGCGAGTACAAGGTATCCGCTGAGAGAAACAGCGTGTCGCCCTCCATCACCGTTTCCATAACCGGGTTGCCGTATACTTTGGCCTCGCCCTTGTTGCGCCAGTAGCGGCCAATTTCCCCACGTATGGTCACGTCATCCTTCAGCGCCCGCAACGACACGTTTTTCTCCGCATAGCCGTAGCCGGTGGCCTGGTTATAAAATAATTTATCGCCACCCAACCTATACTCCGGGGTCAGAATATAAGCGTTGCGCCCGAAGTTCGATACTTTGGTGATGGTGTTGTAAGTCCCTTCCTCTGCGTACAGATCGCCTTGCTGCCCCTTGATAAAAGTTGGCCCCTGAAAGTACACGACCTTCGTCAGCGTGTTGTAACGCATGTTCTGGGCCTTAATAGTATAGTCAGCCGTCGTTACGTTCACGTCCTGCTGAAAATCGAACATCTTAGTCTTGGTGTTATAAGAGCCGCGGCGGCTTACCAGGCGGTTCTCCGGGTCCACGATCACGCCTCCCTCGGTATAGGTGGCGGTGCGGGAGTTCAGATTATAATCCAGGCTGGGCGTGGTGAGGGTCATCCGCGGGTCGCGCATCACCACATCGCCTATGATTTTAGCAGTGCGGGTATCGCCGTTGTAGGTGGCGGTGTTACCGGTGATGTTCACGGTATCAGCCTGGTTTATGCGTACGTTGCCAAAGGCCTCCAGCACGTTTTTCTCCTTGTATTGGTACACGGAGTCGGCGTACAGCATGCCGTCCTTCTGCTTAAAAATCACGTTGCCGATAAGCTTATCGATGCGCTGCCCGTTAAAGGTACCGCCAATCAGGCTGTCGGCCTGCTGCAGGTCTACGGGCACTTTCTCCGTCTGGCCCTGCCTTGGCCGCTGGTTCTGCCCGAAAACGGTGAATGTAATCAGGCTAAAGACAAGAGAAAACAGTAGTTTTGTGTAGTTCATTTAGATCGTAGACAAAGGACTAAAGACATTATGACAAAGGATTCCAATTCTTTTGTCCTTTGTCTAACAGTCTTTCGTCTATTTTATACTTCAAAATTAGAAAAAAATCACCAGCCGCTGCTTTATGCTACAGAAAGTTTCAGGTTTCATACAATCACAAGGCCTTTGTGAGCCTACGGATAAAATTTTAGCGGCCGTTAGCGGCGGCATCGACTCGGTGGTGCTGTGCGAGGTGCTGTACCAACTCAAGTATGAGTTTGCGGTGGCGCACTGCAACTTTGGGCTGCGCGCCGAGGACGCCGAAGCCGACCAGGTGTTCGTCAAAAAGCTGGCCAAAAAGTATAACGTGCCGTTCTTTACCGAGAACTTCAACACCCGCGCCTTTGCCGAGCAGGAGAAACTCTCTACCCAGATGGCTGCCCGCACCCTGCGCTACGAGTGGTTTGAGCAGGTAAGGAAACAGGAAGGCTACGACCACATTGCCACGGCCCACCACAGTAACGACCTGACGGAAACCATATTGCTGCACCTCACCAAAGGCACAGGCATTGCGGGCCTGCACGGTATCCCGCCCAAGAACGGGCATATTATCCGCCCCATGCTCTCCGTAACCAAGGATGATATCTATGAGTACGTGACGGAGCGCAAACTGATATGGCGCGAAGACAGCTCCAACATCACCACCAAGTACCAGCGCAATAAGATCCGCCACGAGGTGATCCCAGTGCTGAAGGAGATAAACCCGAGCCTGGAGGAGACGATGCAGCACACGGCCGAGCGCGTGAGCCACGCCGAAAGCATTGTGGCCACCTACATCGAGAACCTGCGCGAGCAAAGTATAAAAGAGGCCGAGAACGCGTTCTACATTTCGCTGGTGCCGCTGCAGAACGCCACAGGCCTGCCGGTGGTGCTGCACGAGCTGCTGCGGCCGTTTAACTTCAGCTACAGCGTGGTGCTGGAGCTGGTGGAGGCGCTGGAGGGTATATCGGGCAAGCAGTTCGATTCGCCAACCCATACGTTGGTGAAAGACCGCGACCAACTGGTGATAACGCCGCGCAACCTGAGCAGCTACGGGAGCATACTTCTAAACGAGGGCGATACGGAGGCTGAAGCCGGCAACCTTCGCTTCAGCATAAAGTACATACAAGCTGACAAGTATAAACTCAACACTAAACCGCATGTGGCCGCCCTGGATGCCGACCTGCTCAAGTTCCCGCTAAAGCTGCGCAGCTGGCAGGAGGGCGACTGGTTTGTGCCGCTGGGTATGAACGGCAAGAAAAAGATAAGTGATTTTCTGATAGACAAGAAAGTGCCCGCAAACCTTAAGAGCCAGACGCTGTTGCTGATTTCTGACCAGTCTGTGGCCTGGGTGGTGGGCCAGCGCCTCGACAACCGCTTTAAGGTGACGGAAAAGACCGAGCGGGTGGTGGAAATAAGCATAGAGCGTATCACGTAGCACGACGCCTTCAAAAAGTACTTAATCCAGTATTATTGACAAAGGACAATGAGCTTTTTGGGTTATTATACTTTAGTAAGGACAGTCTTTTCTCAATTTAAAAAAGTCGTGCTAGGTGTATCATGATACTTGACACGAAAACGAAGTTTTTCTAATAGATTTTTCTAATTTTACAGGACTTAACAGAATCTCAAACCAAATTAAAAACTATATCCGACCATGAAAGTAACTGTAGTTGGAGCAGGTAACGTTGGCGCTACATGTGCCGATGTGCTGGCTTACCGCGAAATCGCGAACGAAGTAGTACTAGTGGATATTAAAGAGGGATTTGCCGAAGGTAAAGCACTCGATATCTGGCAGAAATCGCCAATCAACCTTTACGACACACGCACTGTAGGTGTAACAAACGATTACAGCAAAACCGCTGACTCTGACGTGGTGGTGATCACATCGGGCCTGCCACGCAAGCCAGGCATGACCCGCGACGACCTGATCTCTACCAACGCCGGTATCGTGCAGTCGGTAACGGAAAACATTGTAAAGCACTCTCCAAACGCCATCATCATTGTGGTTTCTAACCCACTGGACGTGATGACGTATGCAGCGCACATCACTTCTAAACTGCCACGCACGCGCGTTATGGGTATGGCCGGTATTCTGGATACGGCCCGTTACCGTGCATTCCTGGCTGAGGCCCTGAACGTGTCTCCAAAAGATATCCAGGCGGTATTGATGGGTGGCCACGGCGACACCATGGTTCCGCTTCCGCGCTACACCACTGTGGGCGGTATCCCGGTAACGGAGCTGATTGAGGAAGATAAACTGAACGCCATTGTAGACCGCACCAAGAACGGTGGCGGCGAGCTGGTGAAACTGATGGGTACATCTGCCTGGTATGCACCGGGCTCAGCAGCTGCCCAGATGGTGGAGGCGATCGTGCGCGACCAGCGCCGTGTGTTCCCGGTTTGCGTGAAGCTGGAAGGCGAGTACGGCATCGATGGTGTTTACCTGGGTGTGCCGGTAATCCTTGGCAAGAACGGTATCGAGAAGATCATTGAGCTGCAGCTGAACGACGAAGAGAAGCAGCTGCTGGAGACCTCTCGTGGCCACGTGAAAGAAGTTATGGATGCGTTGGACAACATCAACGCTGCCAAAGCTTAAGCATAGAAGTATACTTATTGATAAAAAGCGCCGCTCCTGAAAAGGAGCGGCGCTTTTGTTTTTTCTGGCCTCGCCGTGTGCCAAGCTCCTGCGAGGCTCTTAGTAAATAAGTAAGCGTAGTTTTTCCCTTCTGCCGCAAGTCTCCGGACTTGTGTCCTTTTATGGTGTTGCGTTTGTAACTCAACTGTAGCCATACTTTATACTTTGGCCATACTTTTATACTTGTCGCTACCGCTGTTCCGGACATCCTTGTCCGGAACCTTTCTGCCGCGGACTTCCTAGTCCGCATACTTATACTTCCCTAGCCGCTGCTTCCTATAATTTGAAACAAGCTATCCTTGCAAGCTGCTGCTGATCCTCAGCCTTACAAGCATCCTTTTCTATTTCTAGCCTTGGCTCCCTCAAGCCCGGGAGGGCTCGTCCTCGGGCATCGCGCTGTGTTCCCTTCCTTTGCTACCCTTCGGTCGCAATGCCCTTACGGGCACCGGAATCTCACAAGGCGCTCAACCCAAGGACTGGAATCAGTTCTCGATAGCCATTGCTATACCACTTGAACCGGACTCCCTCTCCTGTTTTGGGGGTAGGGGCCCTCGAGAAAAGGAGAGGGCTGGGGAGAGGTATACCCCTAGCCCCTCCTCGGAGGGGCTAGGGGTGGGTTCGTTCATACTTTTGCTGATGACATTCATCTCCAACGATGTAACTTATACTTCAACATCAGTCATCACAGGCTTCCCTCCTTGGATAAGGAGGGGCAGGGGTGGTTTGATAATTCCCCTCTCGGGAGGGGGCGTGGTTAGTTTTACACCTTCTTGGGGATAGGCCGCGACCTGTCTGCGCAATGGCATTGCCACTTATTCTTTACACTAAAATCACAGCATTGCTAAATCAGCTTAAAACCTAAACCCAACCGAAAAGTATGGCAACACGCCTTCCTCGGAGAAGCCGACCACGCCGTGCAGCAGTATGAGTTCAGCGGGGAGAACGTAGAGGCCGCCGCCATAGCCGTGGTGCAGTCCGCCGCCGTCATCACCGTTCTCAGCCCACACCCTACCCACGTCGTTAAAGCCGATCAGGCCTACGGAGCCAGGCAACAGGTACGAGGTGAAATCAAACAGCTTAAGGCGTAGCTCCAGGTTATGGTAAAGCATCTGCTCGCCGGCAAAGCGGTAATTGCGGAAGCCGCGCAGGTTATTGGTGCCGCCTAAGTATAAAAGCTGGAAGAAAGCCGGATCGCCATAGGTGGTGCCGCCCCCCATACGATTGGCCACCACAAACTTTTTGCTTAGCTTAAAGTATAGCCCCAACTCCGATTGCAGTTGCCCATACTTTTCCTTCTCGTCGTTTAACTGGCCGACGCCCCGCATGCTGGTGTTCCATATCAACCCTCTGGAGGGCTGCAGGCTATCATCGCGGGTATCGAGGGAGAAACCGCCAACCAAACCACTATAATAGTTGCTCTCGAATAGGTTCTCCTCCTGGTGCTGCACCTGGTACAGGTTTATAAAGCGGCCCTCGTTGTCGCCGGGCTGCATACTGAAGAACTGACCTGTAACGCCACCATACATTTGAAACCTGCTCGTAAGCTGGCGCCGTAGCACCACCTGCGCCTCCACAAAGTCATAGCGGGTGCGGTAGTAGCGGATCGGTTTGTCGCCCTCATCTATAAACTCGGTGTTATTGCCCACGCCAAAGAAGTTGCTGGTGTTGTTTGGGGCCTTGGCATCCAACTCCACCCCCAGGTCAAACTTGCCCAGCAGGTGCGGGAAATCACCTTCGTAGCTCCCGAAGAACGCGTTTGTTGCCAATGCGTGCCCAACTAACAACTTATGCTGCGCCGCGTAAGGCTCCTTCCGGAAACCGTGCTTGGTATACTTAAAGCCCAGCCCCAGCAGAATGCCATCGTCGAGGTTATAGCCTACGGTGGCAAGCGGCATCAGCTGGTTATACTTGAAACTGCGCGGATTATAGTCGTTTACAATGGTGTCGGTGGAGGTGCGCAGCTTCGCCATTCCTTTAGCAGGCAGTGTGTTTTCCTCGTCTGAGCGGTCATAGATCAGCAGTTTGCCTTTGTTGCGGAAGTCGCGGCCCACATTAAACCTATCGGCACTGCCCCCTCCTATCAGGCGCACTCTTATAGCGGACTTTTCGTTGCCCTGCACCGTAAACACGTCTTCGTCGCCACGGCCGTACAGGCGCAGTTCCTCTGTGGTGCCTGGGCTGAAGGTGCGCTCCAGCAGCAGGCGGTCGCGGGTGCCCTCCTTCAGTATTTTGTATACTTTCAGGTTTATATCACCGCCCGGCAGGTAGTCCAGGAGAAACTCCTCATGTTTATCTGACCCCGGTATGTCCACACCCTTTGCCAAAAACCGATAATAGGTCAGCGCCTGCTCCTGCAGGTTATCGCGCCGTGCCTTTATTTTACGGGCAATCTCCGGGCCGCTCTGCTTATAAATAACTGGGGGCATGCGGCGCACCGCACGGTCAACCACTTCATCGGTCAGCTGCTGCTGCACAAAGTTCACCTCCTCGCGCCAATCCTCCTCACCTAGGTGTGACAGGAACATACGGTCAAAGTAGCGGGCGTTAAAGTTGAAACCCTCTATGCCGCGTATCTCTTCATCAAAACCCTGAAACTTGGGCATGATCCATTTCCGCGATCCGATCTTGGGGATTAAGCCTTCGTTCTTGAAGAAAATCTGATCACGGTCGCGGGGAATAGGGTCGTAATAATCGCCTGTCTCATCCTCCAGCTCCCGCCAGCGCCACTGGTCTTCGTGGCGGTCCCAATCGCCTATCACCATGTCCAGGAGCCTTGCTCGCAGCACAGCCTGCTGGTTTACACGGTTGTCGTTGTCCTCCTCCAGGTTCTCCAGAACTGTTTCTGTATTATCCGTATCCACACCAGCCCTGATCGGTTCGCGTTCCTCAAAAAGGTAAACGGCATTGGCATACTCGGCCAGAGAGTCAGGCAGGGCGGGATCATTAGGAAGGTACACGATCTCGGGGTTCGTGTGCAGCACGTTTAGTGCCTCGGCCAGCGGTGGTACCACCAGGGCACCAAAGGGGTGTGAGGCGGATATCTGGTCCTGTACAATGTCTTTGGCCACAGTTTCGCGCAGGTTCTCTGGCAACGCTTTCTCCGGGTCTTTCTGCACAGTGCGCAACACCCACTCCTTGCCGGTGGGGTCTGCCAGGCGCAGTGATTTGGTTTGCTGCCCGCCTCCGCGCTGCAGTATCGTCATGCCTCCGCGCTCCTCTCCAAGCCTGAACACGCGTAACTTTACGGGCGTGGCCCACAGTGCACGGTAGTTGTCGCCGAACCAGAAGCGGTGGCGCTTACTTACATCATTATAATCAGGCGCAATGGCTACGTTTATACTATCCTGTTGGGGGAGTATGGTTTGTGCAGCGGCTGTGTGGCAACAGAACCAGCATCCGAGCAGCAGGCCCAGAAAATTGCACTTATCTATACTTGGTGTCATAAAATCTGTGTGATTGCCAGTTTATACTTACCTGCCGCTGTAGGGTTTTCCCTGATACCTCAGCTTTGGCGGCAACCATACTCTAACAGATTAACACCTTGTTAGTTACCGTGTCCCGCAAAAACATAAAGCGGCACTTGGGGAGGTGCCGCTTTATACTTTCTAAACGTTGGATTTAATCCTTTTGACTTGCCTGGAAAAGCTTTTGCTTTTCTTCTTTGGAGAGGCTCTCGTAGCCTGAGCTGGATATTTTGTCGAGGATGCGGTCTATCTCGCTCTGGTCTGGGGTGCCGGGACCGCTGCTTCTGCTGCTTCTGCCGTTGGGCTTGGCGCTGCCTCCGCCGGTAAAGCGGCTGTGCGTCACCTTGAGTTTCGGTTTACGCTTAAACAGGTTGGCAAAGAAATCGATTACGGCTAGCACCGGGCGGCCCATGTCGTTGCCGCGCTGCAACTGCTTAATAAATAGCCAACCGATAAAGGCTCCACCGATGTGGGCAATATTACCGCCGGCGTTGTCGCCCACTGCCCCGGAAATGGAGAGCAGCACCAGGAAGGCGGCAATATACTTGATCCTAACGGGACCGATCAGGATAAGGTTAAAGGCGAAGTTTGGCAGCAAGGTGGCCGCGCCCACCACAATGGCCAGCACACTTGCCGAGGCTCCGATCATAAACGAGAACGAGGAACGGTCGGCAAAGTATGGGATAAAATTATAGCTCAGCATGTATAGCACGCCGCCCGCAATACCACCCAGCACGTACAGGCTCAGCAGTTTCCTGTCGCCGAGGTACTCGCGCAGCAGCTGCCCGAACCAGTACAGGTTCAGCATGTTGAATATGATGTGCAGAAAACCCTCGTGGGTGAAGAAATAGGTTATCAGCGTCCAGGGGCGGGTAATAAAAACAAACGGGTCGGAGTTAAGCGCCAGGAAACGCATGATGACATTGTACACCCACGTCCCGTTCGTGAGTATCAGGATGGTGCGCGTCACGATCAGCACCACAAAAACAAGCACATTGATGAGGATGAGTTGCTTGAGCGTGTTGTTAGGCTGCCGGAAAGCGTTTTTTATATCGTTGGTTATACTCATTATACCTTAGTAATTACTGTAGTCGTTGCGCTGCCACATCTTTACAAGTATATACGCGAACAGCATACCGCCAAGGTGTGCAAAGTGTGCTACGTTATCGCCGGGCACACGGTTAAAGCCGGCGTATAACTCATACCCTCCGTAGAGCAGCACAAAGTACTTGGCCTTTATAGGTATGGGCAGGAAGATCAGGAAAAGCTCCAGGTTCGGGAACAGCAATCCGAATGCCATCAGGATGCCGAAAACGGCCCCGGAGGCACCCAGCATCGGGCTGTTAAACACCTGCCCGAACACATAACGCACGGCTTCCTTACTTTCTTCTATATAGGTAGCGTTATTAGGGTCGCGGCGAAACTCCACGGCAAATTCGGTATTGTATCGCCCCTTGTAGTGGTCTTCCATATAGTTATAAAAAGCCATCGGTTCAGGATTCACCATATAGGTTGCCGTCTCGTTCTCCAGCCCATTCAATTCGTAAGCGCGCACACCAGAGTATAAAAGGCTGGCGCCCAAACCTGTGATCAGGTAGAAAGCAAGGAAACGCTGCGGCCCCCAGAAGCGCTCCAGCAAAGGCCCGAATATAAAGAGGCTGAACATGTTACTGAACAGGTGCGACCAGCCGCCATGCATAAACATGTGGGTGAACAGCTGTATAGGCCGAAACAGGTCGGACCCGAAATAATGCAGCGCAAAGTTTTCCAGGCTAACTACTCCGCTGAGTTGTAGCAGAAAAACGATCACGTTGATGACCAGGAGGTTCCTGACCATAGGGGTGATATTGAACATGCTTTTATCGTTAGTTAAAGTATAAATCCTAAGCCTGTGTAAGTCCAGACCTATACTTTAGATCAATAGTAACGTTGCACATCCGGACTTTGCCGGAAATCAACAGCTTAACAATCAGCTATTAAGTTAGTTTTTCAGGAAAAGATCGTGCAGCTGGCTTAGCTCCATGATCACCAGCGTTTTCTGGCCTCCCGGGGTATAGTTCGGCACCTGACACGCAAACAGCTTGTCTACGAGCGAATTCATTTCCAGGTCGCTCATGCGTGCCAGCGTACGTGCCGACAGCCGTTTGGCCATGGCCCGGGCTAGGTTCTCTCTCTTATCAAGCTTTAACGTAGCCGAATTGTTTTTGTATTGCTCAACCAGCTCCTCCAGCAGCTCTTTTTCGTCGGCAGCCTGCACATCGGCGGGTATACCGTTCAGGATGATGGTGTTGCCGCCAAAGTCCTCGAACTGGAAGCCCATGTCCTTGAACTCCGCCGCCAGTTCCTTTATCAGCACGGCATCGGTGGCTGATAGCTCCACGGTCTGCGGGAACAGCAGCGCCTGCGAGGCACCGGTCTTCTTCTGCAGTGAGGCCATGTACTTCTCGTAGAGTATACGCTCCTGCGCCGCCTGCTGGTCTATCACCATCATCCCCGACTTAACTTGCACCAGCAGGTACTTCTGGTGTATCTGGATAGCTTTTTTGGTGGAGGCAGGTGCGGCGTCTGACGCGGCAAAGGCATCGCTCAGTAAGCCTGTACCTGATGAGGCCATACTTACCCGCTCCTCCTGCTCCACCTCTTTCATGGGTTCGTACAGCTGCTCCCAGCCCCTGGAGGTGGCGCGCTTGGTGGTAGTGGCCGGCGGCGTAAACCCCGGGAAAGGGCTACCTCCGCCACTGCTACTGCCCCCTGTGTTGCGCTCCGGCTCAAACTCACTGTTAAAGCCTCCCTGCAGGCGAATGGGCTGCAGCGGGGCAAAGTTCACATCCTGCTCAAAATCCAGCGAGGGTGCAATATTATAGGCTCCAAGGGCACGTTTCACGGCTGCATGCACAATGGCGTACACCGTTTTCTCGTCCTCGAACTTGATCTCTGTTTTGGTAGGGTGCACGTTGATGTCGATCTTCTCCGGATCGATGTCAATGAAGAGCACGTAGAACGGGTGGTTTTCCTTGGCCACCAAGCCTTCAAAGGCCGTCATCACGGCATGGTTCAGGTAGCCGCTTTTAACGTAGCGGTTATTGACGTAGAAGAACTGCTCGCCACGCGTTTTCTTGGCGTGCTCGGGCTTGCCCACGTAGCCTTTCACCACCAGAAAGCCCGTGTCTTCCTCGCAGTAGGCCATCTGGTTTTTGTAAGCGCTGCCAAAGATGCTCACAATGCGCTGGCTCAGCTTGGTGGCCGGCAGGTTAAACACCTCCATGTCGTTATGGTGCAGCGTTAACGTGATTTCCGGGTAAGCCAACGCCACCCGCTGGAACTCCTCTAGCACATGGCGCATCTCCACCGCGTTGGACTTAAGGAAATTACGACGGGCCGGCACGTTGTAAAACAGGTTCTTCACCGCAATAGAGGTGCCCTCCGGCGTCACCACCGGCTCCTGCAGCACTACCTCCGAGCCTTCTATCAACAGCTTGGTGCCTGTTTCGGCGTTCTGTGGCCTGGTCTTAAGCTCTACCTGCGCCACCGCCCCGATAGAGGCCATGGCCTCTCCCCGGAAACCCATCGTCCGGATGCGGAACAGGTCTTCAGTGGAGCGAATTTTGGAGGTGGCGTGGCGCTCAAAGCACATGCGGGCATCTGTCTCCGTCATGCCCACACCATTATCCACCACCTGCACCAGCTGCTTGCCCGCTTCCTTCACGATCAACTGTATGTTAGTGGCCTGTGCATCGATGGCGTTTTCCAGCAGCTCCTTTACCACAGAGGCAGGGCGCTGCACCACCTCACCGGCCGCAATCTGGTTGGCAAGAAAATCAGGCAGTAAATGTATGATATCGGGCATCCGCTTTTCTAACTCCTTTTTACTATATAGTTTATTTTTACTCTAAATCAGGCAGTTCTACTTTTATGGCCAAATATTTGCTCTTACTAATTTGTAAATACAGAACTATTTCAGAAATAAATTTATTATTAATTTACAGACTGCTCCTGATCAGAGAGTGGAAATTCTGCTAACAGGTTCGCTTCTCTTTTCGTCTTAAAAAGTATAGCGATTTGTTATATCATTGCCGGGGCTGGTGGCGTTAGCACTGTGAGGCTACCCTTTGAGGCCACATTAGCTGCAGATAGGCTGTAAGGTTGTCCTTCATCTTATCAGGCCAGCTGGCGAAAGTGCCGCCAACCAAGCTGTTAAAAGTCTGTATTTCCGAACTGCCTTGTGCAAAATTAGGCTTAATTTTGACTTGTTCCAATTAATAAATAGTAGCGTAGATGTTGAAGAGTTTTAGTGTAGGTGTATTGATTCTTGTTTTTCTTGTTATGGGGCCCCTGATGTCGTTTAACCCGTCAGAGGAGATTATTGCGCCCCCCCGGGAACAGCAATGGGTCGATAGTGTGATGACTACGCTTACTCCCGCGCAGCGCATCGGGCAGCTGTTTATGGTGGCAGCCTACTCCAACAAAGATCAGAAACACGTTGAGCATATCGACTCCCTGGTGAGTAAGTACAGCATCGGCGGTCTTATGTTTATGCAGGGCGGCCCTAAGCGTCAGGCCGTACTTACCAACCGCTTCCAGAGTAAAGCCAGAGTGCCGCTTTTGGTGGCTATGGATGCCGAGTGGGGCCTGAACATGCGTCTGGACAGTAGCATGCACTTTGCCCGCCAGATGACGCTCGGCGCTATGCACGACGACCGTTATGTATACCTGATGGCCCGTGAGATAGCCTTGAAAATGAAGCGCCTGGGCGTGAACGTAAGCTTTTCTCCGGTGCTCGACGTGAACAACAACGCTAACAATCCTGTCATCGGCAACCGCTCCTTCGGAGAGTCTAAGGAGGCTGTTAGCCGTTACGGCGTTGCCTACATCCGCGGTTTGCAGGACCATGGGGTAATGGCGGTGGCCAAGCACTTCCCGGGCCACGGCGACACAGATATTGATTCTCACTACGATTTGCCTGTGCTCCAGCACGACCTGAAGCGCCTGACTGATGTAGAGCTGTACCCTTTTAAGCAGTCTTTTGACGCTGGTGTAATGGGTGTGATGGTGGCCCATCTATACTTGCCTAACGTAGATTCTACCAAAAACCAGGCATCTACCCTCTCCAAGCCTATTGTTACAGGCCTGCTGAAGGAGAAAATGAAGTATAGGGGCCTGGTGTTTACCGATGCCCTTAACATGCAGGGCGTTAGTCGTTTCCACAAACCCGGCGAGGTTGACCTGAAGGCTTTGATGGCTGGCAACGATGTACTGCTGTTTCCGGAGGATGTACCTACGGCTGTAGAGAAGATTACAAAAGCAGTAAAGAAAGGCCAGATAACGCAGGCAGAGATAGACCAGCGCGTGCGTAAGATTCTGCACGCCAAGTACTGGGCCGGCCTCAACAAGTATAAACCCATCAAGCTGCAGAACCTGCAAGCGGACATAGACCGCCCTACCAGCCGCGTGATACAGGAGCAGCTGTATGAACATGCCGTAACGGTGGTGGAGAATGAGAACAACCTGCTTCCCTTCCGCAACCTCGATACCCTGAGCATTGCCTCTGTGGCGGTAGGCGCCTCGGTGAACAATACGTT
This sequence comes from Pontibacter anaerobius, assembly GCF_026241195.1. Taxonomy (GTDB): domain Bacteria; phylum Bacteroidota; class Bacteroidia; order Cytophagales; family Hymenobacteraceae; genus Pontibacter; species Pontibacter anaerobius. The sequence goes on along the minus strand of NZ_JAPFQO010000003.1, from coordinate 326,292 downwards.
TCAGGAGACGATGGGCAACTATGCGCCTGTTAAAAACTTCACCATTCCTGACCGCTATGCCCCAGACACGGCCTTTACAGATATCATCCCGCAACTGCACGACAACGATGTAGTGGTGGTGAGCATCCACGGCATGAACAATACGCCTGCTAAGAACTTCGGTATCGGAACCGGCACGCTGGCCTTTATCCAGTACCTGCGTGAGCGTACCGATAAGAAAGTGGTAGTAGCCGTGATGGGAAACGCTTACAGCCTGAAGCTTTTTGAAGGCAACAAGTGGCTTGTGAGCGGTTACGAGGACAACCCGGTGTCGCAGTCGCTGGTGCCGCAGGTGCTGTTTGGTGCCCGTGCAGCCATGGGTAAGCTACCCGTTTCGGCCTCTGCCAAGTATACTGCAGGCACAGGTTTGCCAACTGCCACGCTCGGCCGCCTGAAGTATGGCGTGCCGGAGAGTGTGGGCATGGACTCTAAAGTGCTGGAGCAGATTGACAACATAGCCACAGAAGCTATTGCTTACGCTGCCACGCCAGGCATGCAGGTGCTGGTAGTAAAAGATGGAACCGTAGTCTACAACAAAGCCTATGGCCATTATACTTACGATACTGCGAAACCGGTAACGAAGAACACCATCTATGATATTGCCTCTATCACCAAGGTGGCGGCTACGCTGCAGGCCATTATGTTTCTCAGGGATCAGGGCAAGATCAATTTGGATGAGAAACTGGTAACATACCTGCCGGAGCTGAAAGGAACCAACAAAGCCAACCTGAGGATGCGCGACATCCTGGCGCACCAGGCAGGGCTGAAACCGGGCATCCCGACCTGGCAGAAAACAATAGACAACCGTAAGCTGAAAGAGACGTTTTACGCCAGCACGCAGAATGACATTTACATGAACGAGGTGATTCCGGGGGTATACTCTATCAACTCCATGGAAGACTCGCTGTGGGCCTGGACCGTGAAAACGCCGCTGCTGCCAAAGCAAAAGAATGGAACTTACGACTATCAATACAGCGACCTTGGCTTTTACATTATGAAACGTGTGGCCGAAACCATGCTGAACCAGCCGATAGATGAGTTCATGGACCAGAACTTCTACGCGCCGCTTGGCCTTAGCACTTTAACGTACACACCACTTCTGAAGCACCCGCGCGAGCGAATTGCGCCGACAGAGGAAGACAATTATTTCCGAAAAAACCTGATACGGGGAACAGTGCATGACCAGGGCGCTGCCATGATGGGAGGTGTAGCCGGCCACGCAGGCCTGTTCTCCAACGCAAACGACTTGGCTATACTGATGCAGATGAACATGAACAACGGTAACTACGGCGGGCACAGGTACTACGGCACCGAGGTGGTTTCGGAGTTTGCGGCAAGGCAATCTGACACCAGCCGCCGCGGACTTGGCTGGGACAAGCCAGCCCCGGATGGCAACGGGCCAACATCCAGCATGGCCTCCCCTGCCACGTTTGGCCACACCGGCTTTACCGGCACTGCCGCCTGGACAGATCCAGAGAACAAGCTGATCTACATCTTCCTGTCGAACAGGGTGTACCCAGATGCCAGCAACAACAAACTGGTGAAGTATAACATCCGCACCAGGATACACGATGTGATCTACAAAGCCATGGTGCCTAAAACTTAAAAAAAATCGGTATTTTAGCGAGTGCAGCAACAAAAGTTGGCTGCACTTGTTGTTTTGCCATAATCCTGAACTATGAGAATTGGTATAGTCTGTTACCCTACCTTTGGCGGCAGCGGCGTGGTAGCCACGGAACTCGGCAAAGAGCTTGCCCTGAAGGGACATAAAGTACACTTTATCACCTACAGCCAGCCGGCCCGCCTCGATGTTTTCAACGAGAACCTCTTTTACCACGAAGTATACATCCCTACTTATCCGCTTTTCCAGTACCCGCCATACGAGTTGGCACTAGCCAGTAAAATGGTGGATATTGTCCGGTTCGAGAAGCTGGATGTGCTACACGTACACTATGCCATTCCGCATGCCTCGGCGGCTTACATGGCCAAGCAGATCCTGCGCACCAAAGGCATTAACATCCCGATCATTACCACGCTGCACGGCACGGATATTACACTGGTGGGCAAGGATGCCTCTTTTGAGCCGGTGGTTACGTTCAGCATCAACCAGTCTGACGGAGTTACGGCCGTTTCCGACAGCCTGCGTGCCGAGACCTACGATTTCTTTCAGATAGAGAAAGACATTGAGGTGATCCCCAACTTTATTGACCTGGAGAAATTCAAGCGCCAGAAAAAGGAGCACTTCCGCATGGCCATTACCCCGAACAATGAGAAGCTGCTGGTGCATACTTCCAACTTCAGGGGAGTAAAGCGCGTGGAGGATGTGATCCGGATATTTGCCAAGGTGCGGGAAAAAGTACCGAGCAAGCTGCTGCTGGTAGGCGACGGGCCTGAGCGACCTAAAATGGAGAAGCTGTGCCGCGAGTTGCAGATCTGCCAGGATGTGCGCTTCCTCGGAAAACTGGAAGCCGTGGAGGAGGTGCTTTCTATCGCCGACCTGTTCCTGATGCCCTCCGAGAAGGAGAGTTTCGGCCTGGCCGCCCTCGAGGCCATGTCCTGCGAGGTGCCGGTTATTTCTACGAACGCCGGCGGCATACCGGAGCTGAACATAAACGGCGTTACAGGCTTTGCGAGCCCCGTTGGTGCCGTAGACGACATGGTGCAGAACGCTCTCTACGTGCTGGATGACGAGCACCTGCCGCAGTTCAAGGCCAATGCCCTTAATCGCGCCAAAGACTTTGACATTAAGAAGATCGTGCCGCTCTATGAAGCTTTCTACCAGCGTGTTATTGCAGAACAACTGGCGTTGCAGTAATTCGCGCACTCGCAAAAGTATAACATCAAAAAGAACCGGCCTGCTACTGCATGGCCGGTTCTTTTTTTATACCTTACAGGCTAAGTCTTTTAGAGCCATACCTAACCATGAGCAAAGACAAGTATTTCATCATTGATTTCGATAGCACCTTTACACAGGTGGAGGCGCTGGACGAACTGGGTGCGATCTCCCTGCAGAACCACCCCCAGCGTGAGCAACTGCTGGAGCAGGTAAAGCAGATAACCGACAGTGCCATGGCCGGCAAAAGCTCTTTCTCGGAGGGGCTGGCACAACGCCTCAGCATACTGCAGGCTCACCAGCGCCACCTGCCGCAGCTCATCAGCACTCTCAAAGAGAAAGTATCGGAGTCCATCCGCCGCAACCGCGATTTTCTGCAGCAGTACGCCGACCAGATCTACATCATCTCCAGCGGGTTTAAGGAGTTCATCACGCCTATTGTAACAGAGTATGGGATTAAGGAGGAGAATATCTACGCCAACACGTTTAAAGCAGATGAGCAGGGCAACCTGGTAGGTTTTGATGAGGAGAACCTGCTGAGCCTGGACAAGGGCAAGATAAAGCTGCTGGAGCACCTGGCCCTGCCCGGCGATGTGTACGTACTGGGCGACGGCTACACCGACTACGAGGTAAAAGAAGCCGGACTAGCCAACAAATTCTACGCTTTTACCGAAAACGTAACACGCGAGAGCGTGGTAGCCAAGGCAGAGCACATTGCCCCCAGCCTGGATGAATTTCTATATCAAAATAAACTTCCTATGGCCATATCATACCCCAAAAACCGTATTAGCGTGCTGCTGCTGGAGAACGTGCACCCGCAGGCCGTAGAGCTTTTCCGCCAAGAGGGTTACCAGGTGGAGACTGTTAGCGGCGCTCTGAGCGAGGACGAACTGTGCGAGAAGATCAAGAACGTTTCCATACTTGGTATCAGGAGCAAAACGCATGTAACGCGCAGGGTGCTGGAGCACGCCAACCGCCTGATGTGTGTGGGTGCCTTCTGCATCGGCACGAACCAGATTGACCTGGACGCCTGCCTGGAGGCCGGCATAACCGTGTTTAACGCACCTTACAGCAATACCCGCAGTGTAGTGGAGCTGGCCATCGGAGAGATTATCATGCTGAGCCGCAACGTGACGGACAAGAGCAACAAGATGCACCAGGGCAAGTGGGACAAATCGGCGAAGGGCAGTTTTGAGGTGCGCGACAAGAAGCTGGGCATTGTGGGCTACGGCAACATCGGTGCGCAGCTATCGGTGCTGGCCGAGGCTATGGGCATGGAGGTGTACTATTATGATGTAGTGGAGAAACTGCAGCTGGGCAACGCCCGCAAGGTAAGCTTCCTGCCCGAGCTGCTGGAGAAAGCCGATATCGTGACGCTGCACGTGGACGGCCGGCCCGAGAACAAAAACATGTTCGGGGCAGAGGAGTTTGCCGCCATGAAAGAAGGGGCCATTTTCCTGAACCTGAGCCGTGGCCACGTGGTAGACATCACAGCGCTGGTGCAAAGTATAAATTCGGGCAAGATCAGCGGCGCAGGCGTGGATGTGTTCCCCGAGGAACCTGCCACCAACAGCGAGCCCTTTGAGAGTGAGCTGCGCGGGCTGCCAAACGTTATCCTGACACCGCACATCGGCGGCAGCACCTCAGAGGCACAGGAAAACATCGCCAACTTCGTTCCCAACCGCATCATGGATTATATTAACTCTGGCAATACCTACGGCAGCGTGAACTTCCCGAACCTGCAGTTGCCGGAGCTGAAGAACGCGCATCGCCTCATCCACATCCACGCCAACGTGCCTGGTGTGCTGGCCAACATCAACCAAGTACTCGCCAAGAACCAAGTAAACATCCTAGGCCAGTACCTGAAGACAAATGAACGCGTGGGCTACGTGATCACCGACATCGATAAGGCCTATGATAAGCAAGTGGTGAGTGATATGCGGCAAGTAGCCCATACCATCAAGTTCCGCATACTTTATTAACCGGCATTTAAGTATGATTTTATAGGTTTTTATGATGTTGTATTTTGTGCATCGTGGCTGCTTATTTATTTCGTGGAGCTTTTTAATCCATAAAATTACTCTAATCACTGGTCTATCACACTTAATCTTTGGTCAGAATCCTTCTTAATCACTGGTCAGTCATGAACAACAAAATATACTTTACCCCTGGCCCGTCGGAGCTGTACCCTACCGTGCCGCAGCACATGCAGGAGGCGATGGCGCAGAAGATTGGCAGCATCTCGCACCGTAGCAAGCAGTTTCAGGAGATCTATGCACGTGCGGAAAGTGGCTTGAGAGAGCTGCTGCAGCTGCCCGATGAGTATGAGGTGCTCTTTGTGTCGTCGGCTACGGAAATCTGGGAGCGGGCCATTCAGAACAACGTGCGCCGGGAGAGCTTTCATTTGGTGAACGGCTCCTTCTCGAAGCGCTTTTATGAGACGGCGAAAGAACTGGGCCGCGAGGCGCAGCAGCATGAGGTGCCGTTTGGCCAGGGCTTTGACGTGGAAAGTATACACGTGCCGGAAACGGCCGAGCTGGTGGCCCTGATCCAGAACGAAACCAGCTCCGGCGCCTGCATGCCGGTGGAAGGCATTAACCGGTTCAGGGAGAAAGTTTCTGCGGATGCACTGATTTACGTGGATACGGTATCGTCCCTGCCCTACCCTGCCTTCGATTACGCGAAGGTGGACTCTGTATACTTCTCGGTGCAGAAGTGCTTCGGCTTGCCCGCAGGTCTGGGCGTATGGCTGGTAAACGATCGTTGTATGGCCAAGGCACGGGAGATGCAGGAGGGCGGCCTGTCCATCGGCTCCTACCATACGTTGCCTGCGCTCCTGGAGAAAGCGCTCGTCAGCCAGACGGTGGAGACGCCGAATGTGCTCAATATCTACCTGCTGGGTAAAGTACTGGAGGACATGAACCATAAAGGAGTTGAGGCGATCCGCCAGGAAACAGAGGCCAAGGCAGCGCAGATTTATACTTTCCTGGAGCAGAGCAACAGCTTCTCGCCTGCCGTTCAGAAGCCGGAGCACCGTTCTAAAACGACCATTGTAGCTAATTCCACCGTACCCGCCTCAGAGGTAAACAAGCACCTGGCAACATATGACTTGCAGGTGGGCAGCGGCTATGGCAAGTATAAAGAGGCCCAGATCCGGATCGCCAATTTCCCGGCCCACAGCCCGGAGCAGGTAGAGAAGTTACTGGAAAAGTTGGGAGAGTTAGGGTAGTAAGTGAGGCAAAATAAGGCGCAAGACTTCAGACTTAAGCTTTAGTAAGCCATACATGGTGTTTTGGCTTTAGCTTATACTTTACTAGCCACTGCTTCCTGCAACTGGAACCAAGCTATTCTTACTAGCTTCCGCTTACCCTCAGTCTTACTTGCCTATTGTTTCATCTCTTACTGTGGCTCCCTCACGGCCGGGAGGGCTCGTCTTCCCGCATCGCACTGTGTTCCCTCCTGCGCCAGGGCGCTGCCCTTCGGGCACCGGATCTCACAAGGCGCTCAACCCAAGGACTGGAATCAGTTTTCGATAGCCACCGCTATACCACTTGAACCGGACTCCCTCTCCTGTTTTTAGGAGAGGGCTGGGGAGAGGTGAAACTCCCCTCCTCGGAGGGATTAGGGGTGGGTTTATCGTTACCAGAAAATCACCTTTCAAGAAGATAACAAAGCAAAGTAATGCTTACTCCACAAACGCAATTCTACTTATTTAACCCCCAAACGTCTGCCTCACCTCCTGCTTCACCAGGTTGATGGCTTGTGAGGTCGGGTCCTGCTCGTTTACCAGCACTGTTTCCAGCACGCGTTTGGCCAGGTCGGTGCCACGGGCGCTTTCGGGTAACTCCTGATAGGTTTTGTTGATGAGAGTAACCACATCTTCTCGGGCATGGTTTACCTGCTGCCAGGCCTGTTCGCTCATGTACACCTGCTGCGACATGTTATGGTTAAACTCATTTCGGATCTCGGAGAGCAGCAAGCGGTGATACTCCGCTGCGGTTTGCCCGGCAGGGCTCACGCGCAGCAGCAGGTTACTGGGTGTAATGCGCTCCAGCAGCAGCACTACCCGCTCATAGGCCTGCAGCCGGATCGGGGTTACAATTTCAGAGGCTTTGCTGGCCTTCTGCTGCGCCCGCTCTGCCTGCAGGCGGTCTTCACGCTCATAGTGCTTCTGCAGCAAAAAGTATAATCCACCCACCAACACCAGTGCGGGTAGGGCAAGTTTTACAAGTTCTATCAGTAATGCGAAAAAGTCGGCCATATTTTCTGTCTTTGAAAGTATAAATATCGCAAAAATTTAATTCTGGATGCATGAATCATTTCATAGCTTTGCCTGTTTACTAAGTACAATGTAGCCCCTGCAAGCATCTTTGTAGATTATTGTGTAAGTTTGTGGCTACAAATAAAGACTTTTATACTATGGCAACAGAAACTAAAACTGCACCTATAACCCTGACTGAAAAAGCCTTGCAAGAGGTTAAAAATATATTGAAGGAAAAAAACGTACCAGCTGAGTATGGATTGCGCGTTGGTGTGCAGGGCGGTGGCTGCTCGGGACTTTCTTACCTGTTGGGCTTCGACAAGCCGAAAGATACTGATGAGACGTTTGAGCTAGACGGCGTAACGCTGATCATGGACAAGAAGCACGGGATGTATGTAATGGGCATGGTGGTTGATTTCCAGGATGGCCTGAATGCACGTGGCTTTACTTTTAACAACCCACAGGCAACCAGCACCTGCGGCTGCGGAAGCTCTTTCTCCGCATAATTAAGAAACCTTCTTTCTCTTTAGAATAGACAAAGCCCGGTTATTGTAACCGGGCTTTGTTGTTTTATACTTCAGACACTCACAGGTCTAGAAGATGCTGTGAGGTCATGCTACCTTCATACTCTTCAACTCTCTAACTCCTAAACTCACTAACTTAATAGGTTCTCGTCATACTTTCAGGTACCACCAGTATAAAGTCGGCTTTGCACTTGTTCTCTTCGGATAGATCCTCCAGGTCGGCTTGCAACACGGTGGTGATGGTGCGCGTTTTTACCTGCGGCCTGAGTTGCTTCAGGTACCAACCGATGCCTTCAAAGTTATCCGAGTGGTAGGCGCCGTTCAGGTGAAGTACCTGCCGCCCCTGCCCTACCTGTCCAAGTATAAAATGCGCCATGGTGGCATCCTTCAGGGCCTGCGCCTGCACAATGTTTATGCTTTTGGTGTTGCGGTGCGTGCTGTTGCCAAACATGCTCATCATACTTTTATACCCGGGCAGCTCCATGTCCACGGTAACCGGAAGCGGGGCAATGTAGCGCTTCCCCTCCGCCGACACACCCTCCAAGGCGGCCAGGCCTCCGCCAGACACCATGGCGGCGTAACGGCGCGGCACATTCGTGGCGATAAACGGAATCTGCTGCTCTTTGGCAAAACGCACTACAGGCCGGTAGTCGGTGGCGTAGTTGGGCCATGGCCTGGCCTCCTGCTCAAAGTTCTTCTCCGGCGCCTGCCCCGCCAGGTACTCGTTCAGCACCAGCTGCACATCGGCTTCAAACATCTCGGCTCCCAGGGCAAATTTCTGAGGGTTCTCCCGGTGAAGATCCCTGGCCACCTCCAACTGCAGCCAGTGCGCAATCGGGTCGTTGTGCTGCTCGCCAAAAAGTATAACCTCCGCCTCCTGCAGCTCCTTCAGCATTTTGCCGTAGTTTATACTTTTACCCTCCGCCGTGAACAGGCGGTAAGCAGGTTTGTCATTTTTCTGCGCCATGGCTACTGTCGTTATCGCAATCAAAAGAAATGTCAGGAGTTTATACTTCATCACCTTTATAAATCTGATTTTTATACTTCAAGATAATAAAAATAGCCAGCACGCAATGTACCGGCTATCGTTAAACTTGATGCTTGAGATCCCTCCGGGGAGAGTGCTTACTCGAAATTAATCTTTACCTTGGGCAGCTCCTCGTCAGGGTTAAAAGTAGCCCCCATTTCTGCGGCATACTCTTCTATAGTGTTGGTAAAACCAACATCTGCCCTGCGCTTGTTCACGTTCTCCACGTCTTCAATGGGCCATATGACATGCGTGCCATCACCTCTTATAAAATTAACGGCTTGCGTGCCATAGAGCTGCTTTTCACCCTTCCACATGCATAGCCTATCGCGCATTTTAGCCGCATCCGTGGCGCTTGCCTCTCCCTGTTTAGCCAATTCCTCCATCTGTGGCAGGTACTTTTCTATTGTTTTGGTATTGGAGTGCTGTACCACATAAAAAATACCATCAGCCGCCTTCTCCCCTATGCTGCTCTTCGGCAACCAGCCGTACTTTTCAAGTATGGGCAACATCTTTGTTTGGTTGGTAGAATCTGTCTGGTGCATTCTGTTTATATAGGCCCTCTGCGCACCAGGGACAGCACTGATAGAATCCCAGTTTGCATCTCGCACACCTTGGTCAAGGTCATATATCTCCTCCAGCTCCTTTTGCAGCAAAGTATAATCAGGCTGCTCCTCTGTAGTAGAAGTTGTTTCAGTTGTGTTTTGGCATCCGGCTAACATCAGCAGAAGTATAAATGGCTTTAAAGTTCTCATACTTCAATACTTACACCCTGTAAAACAACCACTTCGACAGCTCCTTGTAATTCACCTTTTTGCCATACATCAGGATGCCCACGCGGTAAATGCGGCTGGCGATCCAGGTGGTAAAGATAAAGCCGGCCACCAGAATACCCATCGACAACAATAGCTCCCAGGCAGGCACACCAAACGGCACGCGCACCATCATCACAATCGGAGAGGTAAGCGGAATCATGGACATCCAGAAGGCTACCGGGCCATCCGGGTTTTTAAGTACGATGGAGTACGACATGATGAAGGCGATAACCAGCGGAATCGTGATTGGCATCATGAACTGCTGCGTGTCCGTCTCGTTATCCACGGCGGCGCCAATGGCCCCGAACAGCGACCCGTAGAGCAGGTAACCGCCTAGGAAATAAAACAGGAAGCAGCCGAAAATTAGCGCCACCGGCAGGTTGGCAAAACTGGACTTAATATCGTTGAAAGTGCTGGCAAACTCATTCTTTCCCTCAGGGTTCTCCATAGCGCTGATGTCAGCATTCTCCATATCCTCGCCCTGCGCGGCCACTTGCCCAGCTGCATACTGCGCGGCCGGCGATGGGGCGGCATCCACCCCGAAAGCAGCCGAAACAGCTGTTACGGCTATAAAAGAAAGTATGATCCAAAGCAGAAACTGTGTTAGGCCCACGGCGGCTATACCTATAATCTTACCCATCATCAACTGGAAAGGCTTCACCGAGGAGATCATAACCTCCACAATGCGGCTGGTTTTCTCCTCAATCACCCCGCGCATAATCTGCACGCCATACAGGAAGATGAAAAAGTAGATGATCACCGCTCCGGCCACACCGGCCACCGAGGTAATCACAGCGTTATTGTCTTTTTCGCCCTGGTCGCTGAGGTTAACGGCAGTCAGCGACACATTGGCTTTTATCTCATCAAGCGTCTCGCGGTCTATACCAGAGGCAATATAACGCTGGTTCTCAATCTCTTTCTCCAGCGCGTTCTCCAGGCGCACCTGTGTTTGTATGCTGATATTCTTCTTGCCATACACGGTAAAGCCCTTTGGCTCGCTAATGGACATCTCCGGAATATAAAGCAGGGCTGTGTTATCCGTTTCCTGGTAAATTGTTTTGGCTTGGTCCAGGGTGCCGGCCAACGGTATAAACTTCAGGTCTTTCTTGTCCTCCAGCTTACCTTCAAACAGGCCGCTCTCATCGAGCACCATCACCGTCTCCGTCTCACCCGACATCGAGATCAGCAGGCCGGGCAGGATCATGAACGTAGCTAGCAACAGCGGGGTGAGCAGTGTCATGATGATGAAGCTTTTCTTGCGCACACGTGTCAGGTACTCGCGCTGTATGATCAACCAGATCTTATGCATGGTGTGTTTCCTTTACTTTTCGGATGAAGATTTCATTTATACTTGGTACCAGTTCCACAAAAGAGTGCACCTCTACGCGCTGTATCAGGTAACGCAGCAGGTCGTTTGGTGTGGTGTTGTTCAGCAGCCGCACGTTGGCCCTGAAAATGCCGTGACTGTCATGCTGCTCCAGCACCTCAAAGTCCGGGGAGGTTATCAATAAATGGCCGTTCCCGATGATTTGGAAAGTGTCAGTTTTATACGCATCCCTGATCTCCTTCACCGGCCCGTCCAGCACTTTCTGTGCACGGTTTATCAGCGCAATGTTATCGCACAGCTCTTCCACCGACTCCATGCGGTGCGTGGAGAAGATAATAGTGGCACCCCTGTCGCGCAGGCTCAGTATCTCGTCTTTTATCAGGTTGGCGTTGATGGGGTCGAAGCCAGAGAACGGCTCGTCCAGGATGATCAGAGAGGGCTCGTGTAGCACCGTAGCGATGAACTGCACCTTCTGCTGCATGCCTTTCGAGAGGTCCTCGATGTGCTTGCCCAGCCACTCCCGAATCTCGAAACGGTCTACCCAGGCTTTGATGCGGGCAGTGGCCTCCTCTTTGCTCAAGCCTTTGAGCTGCGCCAGGTACAGCAGCTGCTCTCCTACCTTCATCTTCTTGTACAGGCCGCGCTCCTCCGGCAAATACCCCATATCCTTAATATGGCTGGGCTTCAGGCGCTCGCCCTTAAAGTATACTTTGCCGCTGTCGGCGCCGGTTATCTGGGTTATAATGCGGATGAGCGATGTTTTTCCTGCACCGTTGGGGCCAAGCAAGCCGAAAATGCATCCCTGCGGAATCTCGAAGCTCACGTTGTCGAGGGCAGTGTGGTTGGCGTAGGTTTTGGTTACGCCATCAATCTTCAGAATACTCAAGGGTGTTTGGTTTTAGTTTACTCAAATATAAATATTATGCCGTAGAGTATACCTGTTACGCTATACTTAATCGACCAAGCCAGGTATAAAGCAGACCAAAAACGGCTATACCTGCTGCAGAAAGTATAAATAAAAAGCCCGGCCTTCCGTGTATACGGAAAACCGGGCTTAAAACTATAGTTCAGGAAGGTCTTTTACTGGAAGTAGTCTTTCACCTTCTCAAAGAAACCTTTCTCGTTCTTACCAGGGTTCGGGGTAAAGTTGCTGGAGTAGCGCAGGCCTTCCAGCACCGCTTTCTCGTCGCTGCTCAGGCTCTTCGGTGTCCACACGTTTACGTGTATCAGCTGGTCGCCTTTGCCGTAACCGTTGATATCCTGGATACCCTTGCCGCGCAGCCTGAAGATCTCGCCGCTCTGCGTTCCCGGCTTAATGCTGATCTTCACCTTGCCCGAAATGGTCGGAACCTCTACCTCAGCACCCAGGGCTGCATCTATAAAGCTGATGTACTGCTCAAAAATGATGTTGTTGCCTTCACGCTTCAGGGTCGGGTGCGGCTCCTCCTCAATCTGGATCAGCAGGTCGCCGGGTACGCCTCCGCGCTCCGGCACGTTGCCCTTGCCGCTCATAGACAGCTGCATGCCATCCATTACGCCGCCCGGCACATTGATCGAGATCACCTCCTCCTGCAACTCTCTGCCGCTACCGTGGCAGGCCTCGCAGTTGTTGGTCACAATGCGGCCCTCGCCGTTACAGGTTGGGCAGGTCGCCGTGGATACCATCTGGCCGAGCATGGTATTTACCACCTTGCGCACCTGGCCGGAGCCCTGGCACGTACCACAGGTCTGCATGTCGGTGCCGTTCTTGGCGCCGTTGCCACCGCAGGTAGCACAAGCTACATAGCGCTTTACTTTTATCTTCTTCTCTACGCCATTGGCTATCTCCTCCAGGTTCAGCTTTAGCTTAATGCGTAGGTTGGAGCCTTTGCGGGTGCGGCGCCCGCCGCCACGGCCAGAACCTCCGAAGAAGCTCTCAAAGCCACCGCCGCCAAAAATATCGCCGAACTGCGAGAAGATATCATCCATGTTCATACCACCGCCGCCGAAGCCGCCGTTCATGCCCTGGTGACCGAACTGGTCGTAGCGCTGGCGTTTCTGCTGGTCGCTCAGCACCTCGTAGGCCTCCGCCGCCTCCTTAAACTTGTCTTCTGCGGTGGGGTCGTCCGGGTTCTTATCCGGGTGGAATTTAATGGCGATTTTGCGGTAAGATTTCTTTATCTCCTCCTGTGTGGCGCTTTTGCTTACCCCCAAAACCTCATAATAATCTCTCTTAGCCATAGCTTACGCTCCTATTACTACTTTCGCGAAACGGATCACCTTCTCGTTTAGGGTGTATCCTTTCTCAATTACATCTACAATCTTGCCTTTCAGCTCTTCGGACGGAGCCGGAATCTGCGTTATCGCCTCGTGCATGTCGCTATCGAAGTCATCGCCTGCCTTCGTGTCCATCGGCTTCAGGCCCTTCTGCAGCGTTACGTGCTTCAGCTTATGGAACACCAGTTCCAAGCCCTGCAGCATGGTATCCACGTCTTTGGTGGTTTCCATCGACTGGCGTGCACGCTCCATATCATCCAGCACCGGCAGAAGCTCACTCATCGTATCCTGGTTAGCCGTTTTAATCAGCTCCAGGCGTTCTTTTGCCGTGCGGCGGCGGAAGTTCTCAAACTCAGCCATCAGGCGCACGAATTTATCTTTCATTTCTGCCAGTTCTGCAGCTGTTTTCTCCTCCTGCGTCTCGGCAGTGGCTTCTTCCGCTGTTTCATCCACTTGGTTCAGTTCCTCATCAGTGGTTGCATTGGCAGTGTTCTCCTGCAATTCCTCTTGTTCCTGCTCCTTTTTAATATTTTTATCTGACATAATGCCTTAAAAAAGTTAGGTTGATTGGTCTATACTGTCTTGTCAATTGTCTTGCCAAACCGCTCTTTGTGCCAAGTTGGCACTTTTTAATTTTGAATGAGTGATTCACTAAATGGGTGAACGATGATCGACTTAAGCTATACTTTGTAGTTGTAGCTTAACCTCCCTACAACAAGAATCCTTAGCAGGATGGCAACAGAGTGGAACGCATTCACTTAATCGCTGGCTCACTCATTAAAAAAAATCGGTAGCAAGCTTTGCAGCCTCTACCGATCCTGGTTTTATACGTTTACCGGGCTGTGCTTTAGCTGTTGAGCGCCTCCCAGATCATGTCTTTCAGTTGGGTGATATTCTTGCCGGTGATACTGGAGATAAACACCGTCGGAAGTCCCTCAGGCAAGGTTTCACGCATTTCCTGCTCCAGTTCCTCATCCAGCATATCGGACTTGGTGATGGCAAGTATGCGTTTCTTATCCAGCAGCTCCGGGTTATATGTTTCCAGCTCGTTTAGCAGTACTTTATACTCTTCGGCTATATCGGCACTCTCACAAGAAACCATAAACAGCAGCATGGAGTTCCGTTCTATGTGCCTCAAAAAGCGCAATCCAAGCCCTTTCCCTTCCGAGGCCCCTTCTATGATTCCCGGTATATCAGCCATCACAAAAGATTTGTAATCGCGGTAGGCAACCACACCCAGGTTAGGCTCCAGGGTTGTAAAAGGGTAGTTGGCAATTTTAGGCTTCGCCGCTGACATTACTGACAGCAACGTGGATTTACCGGCATTCGGGAAACCTACCAGACCTACATCGGCCAGCAGCTTTAGCTCCAGAATTACCCACTCCTCAATACCTGGCTCACCTGGCTGGGCATAGCGCGGTGTTTGGTTTGTAGGCGATTTAAAATGAGCATTACCCAAGCCTCCACGGCCACCAGGAGTAAGTATGATTTCCTGACCGTCTTCTGTGATCTCGCACATCAGTTCGCCAGTTTCGGCATTTCTGGCAATAGTACCCAGCGGCACTTCCAGCACCTCATCTTTACCTTGCGCACCCGACGAGTGGCTTGGGCCACCGTTCAGGCCGTTCTCGGCTATGATGTGCTTACGGTACTGCAAGTGCAGCAGCGTCCAGAGTTGGGAGTTGCCGCGAAGTATAATGTGCCCACCACGGCCTCCGTCGCCCCCGTCAGGGCCGCCTTTAGCTGTTTTCTTATCTCGATGCAAGTGTGCCGAACCTCCGCCACCATGCCCGGAACGTGAGCAGATCTTAACGTAGTCTATAAAGTTGCTTGATGCCAAATCCTGTTAAGCCTGTGGCTTATTTTTTCTCTTCCTGTTTTTCTTTCACTGCATCAATCTGCTGGCACAGCGCATTAAAGATATCTTCTATCTCTCCAATGCCATCTACCGCATAGTATTTCCCCTGGCCGGCATAGTAGTCGGCCACCGGTGCTGTTTTGGTGTTGTACTCCTGCACACGCTTGCGGATCAGCTCTTCGTTCTGGTCGTCCGGGCGGCCGGATGTCTGGCCACGCAGCAGCAGGCGCTTGGTCAGCTCCTCGTCGTCCACACGCAGTGCGATCATGCAGGATATCTCGGTGTCGTTGTCCTGCAGCAGCTTATCCAGCCCCTGGGCTTGCGGCACAGTGCGCGGAAAGCCATCAAAGATGAAGCCCGCTGCCTGGCGGTTCTCTTTTACCTTATTTTCGATCATGCCGATCACTACTTCGTCGGGCACCAACAGGCCATTGTCCATCAGCTTTTTCGCTTCCAGGCCAAGGGTTGTACCGGCAGCAATCTCAGAACGCAGCAGATCGCCGGTAGAAAGGTGTATAAGGTTGTATTTATCTAACAGTTTTTGACTTTGGGTACCTTTACCAGCACCTGGAGGGCCAAACAAAACGATGTTAAGCATATCTTATAGCTTTTTATAAAGAGCAAATATAAGTATAAATTCTATGTACTTTCTGATTTTATGAGGACCGCCAGCGGCTGTACCTCCTGGCTTAAAAGCCTCCTAACGCTACTTGTACTTCAGGGTTACGACACGATCTTGTAAATGTCGCGCAGGTTTCGGCCCAGGCCGTTGTAGTCCAGGCCGTAGCCTACCACAAAGTCGTTCGGGATGGTGCGGGCCACGTATTTTACATCCAGCGGGTGCTGCAGGCAGTCGGGCTTCATGAGCAGGGTTGCCACCTCCACTGAGGCAGGGCTGCGGTCTTGCAGCTGCTGCAACAGGCCGTGCACGGTATGGCCGGTGTCCACAATATCCTCCAGCACCACCACGTGGCGATTTTGGATGTCCTCCGTCAGGCCAAGTATCTCTTTTACTTTACCTGTGCTGTGCATGTCCTGGTAGCTTGCCAAACGTATAAACGAGATCTCGCAAGGTATGGAAACGCGTTTCAGCAAATCTGACACAAACATGAAAGAGCCATTGAGTACGGCCAGAAACAGGGGTTGCTTTTCGGCGTAATCCTTATCTAACTGCTCGGCCAGCATGGTAATGCGAGCGATGATTTCCTCTTCAAAAATATAAGTGCTAAACTCACAATCGTGAATTTGAATGGTACGCGGTTCCATGTAAAATTGGGTTGATCCTGAACAAAGGTAAGTATAAAATAAAAGATAAGCCCAACCAAAAGCCGGGCTTATCTTCATATTTGCTTCCAGTGGCTATTTTGCAGCGTTAGCGAAGGATAGCATCACGGTATTTTGCTCGTTTATACTTGCCGTTGCCGGCGTCAGCTGCTCCTGGTTCATGTTGATCTCCTCCAGTTCGATCGGTGGCTCCGGAATCGGAGGTTCCTGGTCCAGCGCAATGTGCGGCGCAATCACCAGAGAAACAATTGACATCAGCTTGATCAGGATGTTCATACTTGGGCCGGAGGTATCTTTGAATGGATCACCTACGGTATCGCCGGTTACGGATGCTTTGTGTGGCTCAGAGCCTTTGTACTCCATCACGCCATTGATCATCACACCTTTCTCGAAAGACTTTTTAGCGTTATCCCAGGCACCACCTGCGTTCGACTGGAACATGGCCATCAGCACACCCGAAACAGTTACACCTGCCAGCGTACCACCCAGCACCTCGGCAGAGGAGGTATCCGGGAACACATCTCTGAAACCAAACCCGATAATGATCGGCACCAGCAGCGCAATGGCACCTGGCAGCATCATCTCTTTAATAGCAGCCTGTGTGGAGATCGCCACGCACTTCTCATACTCTGGCTTGCCGGTTCCTTCCATAATGCCCGGAATCTCACGAAACTGGCGGCGCACCTCCTGCACCATGGCCATGGCCGCACGGCCCACCGCAGAGATTGCCAGGGCCGAGAAAATAAACGGAATCATGGCACCGATGAATAGGCCTGCCAATACCGGAGCTTTGTAAAGATCTATACTTTCGATGCCGGCTATGCCCACAAAGGCGGCAAATAGCGCCAGCGAGGTAAGGGCGGCAGAGGCGATGGCAAAACCTTTACCCGTTGCGGCCGTGGTGTTACCCACGGCATCCAGAATATCGGTGCGACCGCGTACTTCTTTCGGCAACTCGCTCATCTCAGCAATACCACCGGCGTTATCGGCAATTGGGCCGAAGGCGTCGATGGCAAGCTGCATGGCTGTGGTGGCCATCATACCGGCCGCCGCAATAGCCACCCCGTACAAACCAGCCGCCGCGTAAGACAGCACGATACCAGCCGCCAGCACAATAATCGGCAGCACTGTGGAGTGCATGCCCACCGCCAAACCGGCAATAATGTTCGTGGCATGACCTGTGGAAGATTGCTGCACAATAGAGTTAACAGGCTTTTTGCCCATAGCCGTATAGTACTCCGTGATGATACTCATGAGTGTACCTACCACCAGGCCTACGACCACGGCCATAAATACACCGTTGTTGGTAAACTCAAAATTGCGGAGCGCCAGGTTTTCCGGCAACAGCCAGTGAATTACAAAGTATGAAACGATAGCGGTAAGTATAACCGAGATCCAGTTACCACGGTTAAGCGCAGCCTGCACATCACCGCCCTCGCTCACGCGCACAAACAGCATCCCGATCAGCGAGAACACGATGCCCAGGCCCGCGATCAGCATGGGAAGTATGATGGGAGATAGCCCTCCGAAGTTATCCGACACCTCCACCTCACGGCCAAGCACCATGGTAGCAAGTATAGTAGCCACATAAGAACCAAAGAGGTCAGCGCCCATACCGGCCACGTCTCCTACGTTGTCGCCCACGTTGTCGGCAATGGTGGCAGGGTTACGTGGGTCATCCTCCGGAATACCGGCCTCCACCTTGCCTACCAAGTCAGCACCCACGTCGGCAGCTTTGGTGTAAATACCGCCACCCACACGTGCAAACAGGGCTATACTTTCAGCACCCAGCGAGAAACCCGTGAGCACCTCCAGGGCGATCTCCATCTCCACTCCGTGCACATCGCCACCCGTGCTCTGCACAAACAGGTAGTAGAAAAGTATGAACAGCGAGCCAAGCCCCAGCACTGCCAGTCCGGCCACTCCCATACCCATCACCGACCCACCAGCAAAAGACACATTCAGAGCTCTGGAAAGGCTGGAACGGGCGGCCTCTGCCGTGCGTACGTTGGCTTTGGTAGCAATGCGCATGCCTATAAAACCGGCCAGGGCCGAGAAAACGGCACCTATCACAAAGGCACCTACAATAAGTGGGTGAGATTTTTCGCCGGTGTAGCCTAGGTAGAACAGGAATACGGAGGCGATGATAACAAAATAGGTCAGCACTTTATATTCGGCTTTCAGAAAGGCCATGGCGCCGTCGGCGATGTGGCGTGCAATTTCCGTCATGCGCTCATTGCCGTTCGGCTGCTTCGTCACCCAGGCCGACCTGATAGCTGTATAGATCAGGGCTGCCACTCCAAAGGCAGGAATTGCGTAAAGAATCGGTTCCATTCAGTTAGATTAAAGGTTAAAGGGATATCTCTATATAGTTATTAAAGAAAAGTGATTCCGTAGACTTTTCCAAATATCCCATATCCTTTCCTTTAGAAGCAGATTTCACCTATACTTCTAGGCTATAACGAGTTGCAACATCGACCTGGCAAAACGGGGTAACCCCCGGCAATTATAGTCACAAACCAGGAAAAGGGCTGGCTTTATACTTTGAGGTATGGTTGTGCAGTAGTTTGAAATATGGTCGTGTGAAAGGAGGTGGTTATACCTCGTAGGAGTTTTGAATCTTGCAGAAAGCCGGCCAGGCAGAAGCGTTTGTTGGTGCCTGAGGGAATCTGCCTCCTCATGTGATATAGTGCTACACCTGGTCCAACCACCCCTAACCCCTCCTTGTCAAAGGAGGGGAGTTCTGTAGCTGCTGTAGCTGAAGTATAAGTTTTATTGCCGCTGGTATAGCGCGGACAGGTCGCGACCTGTACCTACGAAGGTGTAAACCCACCCCAACCCCTCCCGAGAGGGGAGTTCTGCTGAAGCTCCGTTAGTGGTGGCTATCGAATCTGATCCCAGTTTTTCCGTTGAGCGCCTTTGGAGCTTTTCCGGTGCCGAGCGGGAGCGAAGCATTGCGACGTAGGAGCAATGGAAAAGGTCCCAGACCGGGAAGACGAGCCCTCCCTGGCTGGAGGGAGCCAAAGCCAAAGAGCCGCTTGTAAGGCTGAGAATGAGCAGCAGCTAGAAAGTGTATCCTTGTGTCAAGTATAAGTAGACCAACAGCTAAAAAGTATAGCCAAAGTATAAACTCAGGTTACACCGCGATCAAAAAACGCAAAGCCGTGAGCAAGTATACCCGCGAAAAGCACAAGCTGTTATTCACAGCCTCTAGGCAGCAAAAACAGCTTGTGCCTCAACCTACAACTTCTCCATCAGCACCTTATACAAAGCCACCATACTTTCGATATCCTTCTTATGCACAATCTCATTCGGCGTATGCACATTATCTTCGGGGGCACCTACAAAGCACCAGTCCCAGGGATAGGCGCTGCGCTGCAGTTCCTTGGCATCGCTGCCCCCGGCGCCCTCTACCTCCAGTTGGTAAGGCACACCTGCCTCTTTGGCAATATCTATAATGCGCTGCACGTAAGACCGACGCGGAATCAGGCTATCCCGCATCGAGATCACAACACCTTTGCCGGGGTGCACCCCTTCAGTCACCCAGGTAATATCAGAGATCAGCCCCTGTGTTACGCCGTACTGCTCATGAATGTAGCGCGCTAAATAAGCCACAGAGCCACCACCATGCTCCTCCCAGCAGCAGAAGGCAATAATGCCGTTTTCCATTGTTTCAGCTACCTGCAGGGCCGACCAAACCCCCAGGCGGTTGTCCATGTAACAGCTTTGCACCGTGTCCTCCGTCTCCCGGAAATCACATTTGAACACCAGTTCTGTGCCCCGCTCTATCTCCCGCTCATACTCGTAGCTCAGTTCGTGCTCCTCCTCCTCATACTTCAGGGTGCATTCTATCTCGCCCTGTGCATCCTCGCCTACTAACGTATAACCAGTCTCCAGGTCAGGGCCACCTATTCGCACCAGCTGCTTGCCGTAGCGCACCGTAAAACCGATGGAGTCTATGTGGGCAAAAATTGCACTCCTCGGCTTGCCGAACACCAGCAGGATACAGTCCTGAAAGCCTTCTCCATGTAGCACAACGGGTTGCTGTTTCCAATTAACTTTGTGTTCGGCAATGTAGTTTAACAGAAAATTTGTAAGTTTCTGTTCGTTGCCCGATGGGGCATGTATGCGGCAGAGGGTTTCCAGAAGTTTCATAATTATTTTATCTTTATGGAATTCATAATAATCAGATTTGTTGTACTTTTATAACTAACAACGCCAACAGTATAACCGGCACAAACAAACTTACAATTTTTGGCCTTACATGAAGAACTTAATCTCCGCCATCTTCACACTCTTTTTACCGCTTTTAGCTGTAGCGCAACAACCTGCCCTACCTACTGACTCCACGGCCATGCGCCAGGTAACCATGAGTGAGGTAGAGGTTTTGCCGGCTGCAGCAAAGGTGAAAGGTATGCTGTTGCTGAACAAGGATGTGCAGTATGAGCTGGAGGGTGCCGTGGACAACATGTACAACTTCAAGTATGCACGGGCTGAGAAACAGTTTAAATCGCTGCGCCGCCGCTACCCGGAGCACCCGCTCCCCTACTTCCTGATGGGCCTGAGCCAGTGGTGGAAAATTGTGCCGACCAACATCCAGACACTGAAGTATGACGACCTCTTCTTTGCCTACATGGATACCACCATACAGAAAGCAGAGGCCATGTATGACAAGGATGAAAACAACGTAGAGGCGGCCTTCTTTCTGGCGGCCTCCTATGGCTTTACGGCGCGGCTCCACTCGGAGCGCAGCAACTGGCGCAAAGCCACCGTGGCCAGCAAGCGCTCCCTTGATTTTCTTGAAAAAGCGAAAGCCGGCAACGGCCTGAGCCCCGAGTTCCTGTTTGGCGAGGCACTCTTCAACTACTACTCCATCTGGATCCCTGAAAACTACCCTATGCTGCGCCCTGTGCTCGTGTTTTTCCCTAACGGGGATAAACGGCTTGGGTTAAAGCAACTGTCATACGTTTCCAAAACAGGCTTTTACACGGGCACAGAGTCCAAACTCTTCCTGATGAAGATACTAGCCAATGAAGAGAAGCAGATGCAGGAAGCCTTGGTTATCGCAGAAGACCTTGCCCTTAAGTATCCTGACAATGCTTATTTTCAGCGGTTCTACGCACGCCTTTTGTTTGTAAACGGCCATTTTACCAAGGCAGAACGTGTCTCTGAGGAGATACTGTATAAACTGGAACAGCAGATGCCAGGGTATGAGCCGGTAAGCGGACGCTATGCCTCCTATATCCTGGCTTACATAAACCAGCACAAGTACCGCGATTTTGAGAAGGCCAAAGGTCATTACAAAGAGGCTATTATGTTTGCCGAGATGACGAACGAACGAGACTCTGGCTACTTTGTGAATTCATACCTGAACCTGGCCCGCATAGCCAAACAACAGAAAGACAAGGCCGCAGCAAAAAGCTATTATTCCGTTGTGATGCAGGCCAGCGACAAGAAATCTGCAAACTATAAAGAGGCGAAGAAGTTTCTGAAAGAGAACAGGAAGGGTTAAGCCATTCTTAAAAAGTATAAGTAAGTATAAAAAGGGAGGGACTTGCCGATCTGAATCGGCAAGTCCCTCCCTTTTTATACTTTGAGTAAGCGTTAAGCGTTCTGCTCGGCTGGCGTCAGGATCTTCTCCCTGAAGTACTCCAGGGTGCGCTTCAGCCCCTCGGCCCTGTCCACTCTAGGCTCCCAGCCAAGCAGCTCTTTGGCCTTGGTGATGTCCGGCTGGCGCTGCTGCGGGTCGTCCTTGGGCAGCGGCTGGTAGTCCACCTTCAGCTCCGCCCCCGTCAGGCGGCAGATCTCCTCAGCAAACTCCCGGATGGTGATCTCGGATGGGTTACCCACGTTCACCGGCAGGTGGTAGTCGCTCAGCAGCAGGCGATAGATGCCCTCCACCAGGTCGTCCACGTAGCAGAAGGAGCGCGTCTGGCTGCCGTCGCCGAAGATGCTCAGCGGCTCGCCCCGGAGCGCCTGGCTCAGGAAGGCGGGCAGCACGCGTCCGTCGTTGAGGCGCATGCGCGGCCCATAGGTGTTGAAGATGCGCACGATGCGCGTCTCCAGCCCGTGGTGCATATGGTAGGCCATGGTCATGGCCTCCTGGAAGCGCTTTGCCTCGTCGTAGCAGCCCCTGGGCCCCACCGGGTTCACGTTGCCCCAGTAATCCTCCTGCTGCGGGTGCACCAGCGGGTCGCCGTACACCTCGGAGGTGGAGGCGATGAGCATACGCGCACCCTTGGCCTTGGCCAGGCCAAGCAGGTTGTGCGTGCCCAGCGAGCCCACCTTCAGCGTCTGGATCGGTATCTTGAGGTAGTCGATTGGGCTGGCAGGCGAGGCGAAGTGCAGGATGTAGTCCAGGTGCCCCGGCACGTGCACGAACTTGCTCACGTCGTGGTGGTAGAACTCGAAGTGCTCCAGCTTGAACAGGTGCTCGATGTTCTCCAGGCTGCCCGTGATCAGGTTGTCCATGGCGATCACGTGGTAGCCCTCCTTGATGAATCTATCGCAGAGGTGGGAACCCAGGAACCCGGCCCCACCGGTTATAAGTACTCTTTTCTTGGTCATGTCTTGGTTATAGGGTTGGGTCTAGTTGGGCCACCTGCTGCCTGACGCCGATGCCGTAGTAAGCGAAGCCCTTCTCGCGCAGGTCGGCTCCGTCGTAGATGTTGCGGCCGTCGAAGACCACCTTGTCCTTCATCAGCTTGCTCACCACCGCGAAGTTCGGGGAGCGGAACTCGGGCCACTCGGTCACCAGCAGCAGCGCGTCGGCGTCGATGAGCGCCTCGTACTCGTCCTTGCCGTACTCGATGGTGTCGCCCAGCGTGTGCCTGGCCTCGGCCATGGCCACCGGGTCGTAGGCGCGCACCTTGGCCCCCTGCTCCAGCAGCTTCTGGATAATCACCAGCGAGGGCGCCTCGCGCATGTCGTCGGTCTTGGGCTTGAAGGAGAGGCCCCACACGGCGAAGGTCTTGCCCGACAGGTCACCGTTGAAGTGGCTGTGGATCTTGTTGTAGAGCACCGATTTCTGGTTCTCGTTCACCTCCTCCACGCTCTTGAGCACGCGCATCTGGTAGCCGTTCTCGCTCGCGGTCCTGATCAGCGCCTTCACGTCCTTGGGGAAGCAGGAGCCGCCGTAGCCGATGCCCGGGTAGATGAACTTGTTGCCGATGCGGGCGTCCGAGCCGATGCCCTTCCTGACCATGTTCACGTCGGCGCCCATGATCTCGCAGAGGTTGGCGATGTCGTTCATGAAACTGATCTTGGTGGCCAGCATGGCGTTGGCCGCGTACTTGGTCATCTCGGCAGAGGGGATGTCCATGAAGATGAGCGGGTGGCCGTTCATCAGGAAGGGCTTATAGAGCTTCTTCATCACCTTCTCGGCCCGCTCACTGGCCACGCCCACCACGATGCGGTCGGGCTTGAGGAAGTCCTCGATGGCGGCGCCCTCCTTCAAAAACTCCGGGTTGGAGGCCACGTCGAAGGGGATCTGCTCGCCGCGCGCCTCGAGCTCCTCCTCTATCGCCTGCCTTACCTTGCGGGCCGTGCCCACCGGCACGGTGCTCTTGGTCACCACCACCAGGTAGTCGGTCATGTTGCGGCCTATCTCGCGGGCCACCGAGAGCACGTACTTCAGGTCGGCCGAGCCGTCCTCGCCCGGGGGCGTGCCCACGGCGATGAAGGCCGCCTCGCAGCCGCAGCCCTGGATCGAGCCGGCAAGGTCGGTGGAGAAGCTAAGGCGCTCCTTCTGCGCGTTGCGCACGACCATCTCCTCCAGCCCCGGCTCGTAGATCGGCAGGATGCCCTTCTTGAGGTTGTCTATCTTCTTGGAGTCGATGTCGATGCAGGTCACGTCGATGCCCACCTCGGCAAAGCACGTGCCCGTAACAAGGCCAACGTACCCTGTGCCAACTACAGCTATTCTCATAGGTATCTTCTTCTAAAGGCTAAAAATTAAATAAAAGCGGCAACGCCTCCTTATGAACCGTTGCGCAACACTATATAGTATAGTATAAAATCAAACTTCTTCTGAAACAGCGCAGAAAAGTATAAAGTTATACTTCTGCTACCTAACAACTGCGACAGTTTCAGAAAACTATGCAAGTTCAGAAATATCCCCGTACAGCACAAATTTATACTTCGATAACGCTCATTCCACTCCGGCTGAGGGTAAGGAGGCATGGAGCAAAGGCATAAATGGAGAGTGGGATAATACGGTATTCTTGCTCTGCAAATCTTTCTGCCGCTGCCTTGCGCTATTGTCAGGTTCTTCTACATGTGTGCTTTAAGCCAAACGCAATAAGTAACTCTACGTTCAGCAGTAACATCAGCACGCACAAATTACGTGGTACAAAGTATAATTGTTCTCTGTTACACAGGTAATTATAGTATTTAACCAAGAGGCCGCCCATCATCACACTATAACTATATAATTATCAGCACATAAGGCCTTTAAAAAGTTTTTACCGGCTTAAGTTCCTTCCTTGCCCGTTTATAATCCTGCAAGGGTCATTCAGCTTGTGTTTAACTGTCGCCTTTATACTTTTTACCCTAAAGCGCTTTTATACTTTGCCAACCTGTATTTCATCTAAACGTGCCTCTTTTTTGAGTTAAGAAACAACCTGCCCCCGGTTTAGAAGTATAGTTAAGTAACTATCACCCTAAAGCTATGAAACCGGATTGGCTGGATAAGAAAGAATATCCCTTCAAATCTAAATATATAGACCTTGAAGCAGGCAGGATGCATTACATTGATGAAGGCGAGGGGCCTCCGATCGTGATGATACACGGCACCCCATCCTGGTCATTCATGTACCGCAACCTGATTAAGATTTTGCGAAAGCATCACCGCTGCATTGCCCTGGACATGATCGGCTTTGGCCTTTCGGACAAACCAAAGGACTGGAGTTATAAACCGCGGGCACATGCTGCCAATTTTGAGAAACTGATGGAGCACCTGCAGCTCCGGGACATTACGCTACTTGTGCATGATTTTGGGGCGCCTATAGGGCTGGCCTACGCCATCAAATACCCCGAGAATGTGAAGAGTGTGGTCATGCTTAACTCCTGGACCTGGTCTCTTTCCAAGCACCAGACGTTTACCAAGGCCAGCAAGTACCTGGTAGGGCCTTTAGGCAAATTCCTGCACTCCAAGCTGAACGTTTCGAATAACGTGCTTATACATGAGCTGTTTAAGGATGAGGATGACTTGCCAGAGCCGATAAAAAAACACTATATAAACGGCCTCGGCGGCCCCGAGGAACGGGTACGCAACCTCGCCTGTGCCCGCGAGTTGGTTGGTGCCAGCAAATGGTATGATGAACTTTGGAAAGAACGCAGAAAAATACAGGACATCCCTACGCTTATACTTTGGGGAGAGCGTGATAAGCTGATCAAAATCGAAGCGCTGCAACGCTGGAAGAAGTTTTTCCATGAGTGCTACGTGATTCCCTTTGAGGATGGTGGCCATTTTTTACAGGAAGAGAATGCAGAGGAAATAGCCAGCTACGTGAGCAACTTCATAAAAGAAGAGCAGAAGAAGCGCGAGTTGGTAAACCAGTAACCTAATTTATTTTATACTTAACAGAAGATGAAGACCGATAAACCCATAGATGAAGCAATTTTCAGAGCGCACAGCGCATCAGAACAGGAACACCAATCACAAGACAAATTATACGCTATGAGAGTACCACAAAACCAACCCCAGCACCCCCATGGAGAGGCCCCATTAAATGAGTCACACATTAACCTGATGCAGTCGTGGCAGAACCTGCGCGGCCTGGATAACAAACTGGCGCAAACCAAGTTCTCGGACCTTGCAGACAGCCCTAAAACGTCAAAAGAGCGACGCAGAGCATGATAGACGCCTCCCGACTCCGAAGCACTACTATACTTACTATATAAAACAGGCGCAGCTTTTATAAACTGCGCCTGTTCCTTTTTATACTTTATACTTCTGACTAGAAAATCTTCCCCGGATTCAGTATACCTTTCGGGTCGAAAAGCTCCTTGATGCCGCGCATCAGCCGCAACTGCACCTCGTTCAGGGCGATGTTGATGTACTGCCGCTGCACCAGCCCGATGCCGTGCTCACCGGAAATCGTGCCTCCCAGCTCCACGCACAGCCTGAAGATCTCCTTTATACCTTCAGGCAGCTTGTTGTTCCAGTCCTCATCGCTCATATCGCCTTTCACGATGTTGATGTGCAGGTTTCCGTCGCCGGCGTGGCCGTAGCAAACTGATTTAAAGTTATACCTGGCCCCAATCTCCTTCACGCCGCGTAGCAGCACGGGCAGCTCGGCGCGTGGCACCACAGTGTCCTCCTCCTTATAAATAGAGTTGCTTTTCACGGCATGGCCCACATTACGACGCAGTCGCCACAGGTCCTCCTTCTGTTTCTCGGAATCAGCCACTAAGATTTCGCCTACATTAAACTGCTCCAGCACCTCGTATACGCGCTCCGCATCCTTAAACAGCAGGTCCAAGTCGTTGCCGTCTAACTCAATCAGCAGGTGCGCCTCCTCATCCGCTGCCATGGGCACTTCCATGCTCAGGTAACGGCAGGTCCACTCAATGGCATCACGCTCCATAAACTCCATAGCCGAAGGCACAATGCCCGCTATAAAGATTTGGGACACGGCGGCGCAGGCCTCCTCCTCCTTTCGGAAAGGCACCAGCATGACCAGGTTCTGCGTTGGGTAAGGAATTAGTTTGAAAACAATTTTGGTAATGATGCCCAGTGTGCCCTCGCTGCCCACCATCAGCTGCGTCAGGTTATAACCCGTGGCGTTCTTCAGCACGTTGGCTCCGGTCCAGGTGATCTCGCCGGTTGGCAGCACCACCTCCATGTTCAGCACGTAGTCTTTGGTTACACCATACTTAACGGCTCTCGGGCCACCGCTGCTCTCGCTCAGGTTGCCGCCCAGAAAGCAGCTGCCGCGGCTCGATGGGTCTGGCGGGTAAAACAAGCCGCGCTCTATCACCGCCTCCTGAAACACCTGCGTAATAACGCCCGGCTCTACGGTAGCCTGCAGGTTACGCTCATCAATAGCCACGATCTTATTCAGGCGCTCAGTTGAGAGTATAACCCCTTTGTGGATGGCCAGCGCTCCGCCGCTCAGGCCCGTGCCAGCACCGCGTGGCGTAACCGGTATGTAATTTTCGTGGCAGTACTGCATAATACGGCTTATTTCGGCAGCGTTAGCAGGTTTAAGCACCACTTCCGGCTCGTAGCGCAGGTCTTCTGTCTCGTCGTGGGTGTAGCGCAGCATGTCTTCGGCAGCGGCAGGCAGCAGCACGTGCTCCTGGCCGACTATATTGGTGAAGGCCGCTACAGCTTCAGGTGTGATTGGGTTAAATTTCATTTTAAAAAAGCTGGACTAATGCTTACTTTAGCCAGTGGAATTTGTGTTGTTGTACCTGGTTGCTAAAATACGCTTTGAAAACACTTTTTACTACTTCTGCCCTTTTTATCTTTTTCCTGTTGCTGATGGCTTCCTGCCAAACGTCGCAGCCAACCTTTAGCAAGCGTGGGGAAGAATACAAGTCTGCGCGTGAAATTGCCGCTGCGAAACGTGCCGCTAAAAAGAATAACCGTGGTGGCGGGAAGTATGCAGGCGGTGTTACAGGCACCTCAAAGGACCGCACCAGCCGCACCCGCATCCCCAAACGCAACCTGGATGCAGACGTCGCCACTGTAATTGAGGCCGCGCGCTCTTACACTGGTGTTCCTTACCGTTGGGGCGGCACTACCCGCGTGGGTATGGATTGCTCTGGCCTGCTCTGCACTTCTTTCCAAAGTATAAATGTGGCTCTGCCGCGCACCTCCGAGGAGCAAAGCCGCTATGGTACCGATGTAAAAACAAAAGACCTGCGTGAGGGCGACCTCGTCTTTTTCGGATCCAGTAAACGCAACATTACCCATGTGGGCATGGTAACCGAAGTTATCAGCCAGGATGATGTGCGGTTTATACATGCCTCTACCTCTTTAGGCGTTATAGAAAACAACCTTTATTCAGACTACTACAAGAAAATCTTTATCAAAGCCGTACGCCCACCTGTTTTTTAAGCCTATCCTGTGTTATACAACTCCATAAATATATAACTATTTATATTTTATACATTAAAATAACATTAGTTTTTTCATAATCCCCGTACGTACTAACTAAAGTAAACAATTGTTGTTCAATTAGTTAGTACGTATCATGAAAATTTTCTACAGTTTATTACTCTTTTGTAGCTTCTGTATTTCTCCTGCACAACTAGCACGGGCACAGGGCACAACAACAGCAGCACTCAGTGGCACAGTAAAGGACCAGGCCGGTATGGCATTGCCTGGTGCTACTGTTATAGCCATACATACCCCTACCAGCGCTCAGTATGTGGCCAGCACTAACACAGACGGGTACTACAATATACAGAACATGCGTGTGGGTGGTCCTTATACCATCACAACCTCCTACATAGGCTACCAGGAGCAGCGCATTATCAATGTAAACCTGGCGTTAGGCCAGACAGCAAGGGTAGATTTTGAGTTGGCTGAAAGCACCAGGCAGTTAGGCGAGGTAGAGATTGTAGGCGAGCAGAACGACATCTTCAACCAGGACCGCACCGGCGCGGCCACCAACGTATCAAGAGAGCAAATCGAGAACCTGCCCACACTTAGCCGCAGCCTACAGGATTTTACCAGGCTCACCCCACAGGCTTCGGGCAACTCTATTGCAGGCTCCAATAACCGCTACAACAACATCACGATAGATGGTGCAGTGAACAATGACGTTTTCGGCCTGTCTGGTAGCGGCACCCCAGGAGGGCAGGCGGGCACCCAACCCATTTCGCTGGATGCCATACAAGAGATACAAGTGGTAGTAGCACCCTACGATGTTAAGCTCGGCAACTTTACTGGTGGCGGCGTAAACGCTGTTACGCGCTCGGGCACCAACACCTTCACTGGCTCAGTGTATGGCTACGGGCGCAATGAGGATATTATAGGCAAGTCTGTAGTTGGCCCCAGAGAGAAGGCAGATCAGTTTAAAAATTACCAATATGGGGTACGCGTGGGCGGGCCTATTATAGAGGATAAGCTTTTTTTCTTCTTCAACTACGATGCTACCCGTTTCACGGAGCCTGTACGTTTTGCACCGGGCTCTGCCGAGTCGCAGATTCCGCTGGACGTAGCACAGGAACTCTCTGATTTTGTGCAGAACACGTATGGGTATGATGTCGGGTCCTTCGGCAGTATTGACCGGGAAACACAAAGCGACAAGTTCTTTGGCCGCATAGACTGGAACATCAATGACATGCACCAACTAACACTGCGCCACAACATTGTGGATGCCTATGATGACAACATCTCGCGCAGCAGCGACTTTATCCGGTTCGGTAACAACGCCTACCGCTTCAACAGCACCACCCACAGCTCGGTGTTAGAGGTAAACAGCCGCTTTTCTAATGACTTCTCCAACAACCTGATTGTCGGGTACACCCGCATCCGGGAGCATCGCGAAACGCAGGGCGAGTTCTTCCCACAGATCACCATCTTCGACCCTATCGCCGATTTTGAATTTGGATCGCAGCGTTCTTCAACCGCCAATGAACTGGACCAGGACATTTTTGAGTTCACCGACAACTTTACGTACCTGATGGGCCGCCACAATTTCACTTTCGGCACCCATAACGAGTTCTTCAAGTTCCGAAACCTGTTTATCAATAACTTTAACGGGCGGTGGGAGTTCAATAGCCTGGAGGACTTTTATAACGACAGCCCCAGACGCGTGCGGGCAACATACTCTCTGCTGGATAACAATCCCACACCGGCAGCTGAGTTTAACGCGCTTCAGTTGGGCTTTTATGTGCAGGATGAATTTACCCCATCGGAGCAGTTGAAGTTCACCTTGGGTCTCCGCCTGGATATACCTGTATTCCCGGACAAACCTCAGGAGAACACCACGTTCGAAAGCGACTTCCGTGACGTTTACCCAGGACTGGAAACAGACCGTGCTCCGAGCGGCCAGTTACTCTGGGCACCCCGCTTTGGCTTCAACTTTACACCTACCGAAGATCGTTCGCTGCAGATACGGGGCGGTAGCGGCATATTTACAGGCCGTGTGCCTTTTGTCTGGCTTTCCAACCAGTTCGTAAACTCAGGCACTTTACTTGGCACCATCGACCGCCGTAATCCTGGTGGCTTTGTTGTAGATGTTAACCAACTGGTGGACCCTACCCTGCCGCAGACTTTTGAGATCAACGTAATTGAGGATGACTTCAACCTGCCGCAAGTATGGCGCAGCAACCTGGCAGTAGATTATACTTTGCCTTATGAGGTTTTCCTGACTGTAGAAGGTATATACTCCAAGACTTTGAACGATGTAGTGTACAAAGATCTCAACTTGGTTGACCCAGAAGGCACCTTACCAGGAGGACCGGATAACCGTGAAGTATACCCGTCTGACCGCCGTATAAACGAGAGCTACACAAACGTGATCCTGCTGGATAACACAGATGAAGGCTACCGTTACAGCATTACCGGCCAACTGCGCAAAGACTTTACAAACGGCCTTCAGACCACACTGGCCTATACTTATGGCAAGTCCAAGGATGTAAACAGCGGCACCAGTTCCACGGCTCTTTCAAACTACGAGTTTAACCAGATCGTCAATAACCCTAATGACCCTCAGCTATCCTACTCCAGGTTCGATATACGGCATCGCATAGTTGGCAGTGCCGGCTATACTTTCCGTTACGGCACCGATGATCGGTTTGCCACAGGCATCTCCCTGTTTTATGAGGGACAGTCCGGGGAGCCGTTTACCTATCTCTACAACGGCGACCTTAACAGAGAGGGGAACTTTGCAAACGACCTTATCTACGTGCCTCGCCAGCAAAGCGACATTAACCTGATATCCTTCACGTCCGGAGGGGTGACCTATACGGCAGATGAGCAGTGGGAGGCTTTAGATAATTTTATTGAGAATGATGATTACCTGAGTGACAGACGCGGCCAGTATGCCGAGCGGAACGGAGCGCGTATGCCCTGGACGCACCAGTTCGATCTCCGCATTTTCCAGGACTTTGTGCTGGAAGCCGGAAACAACAGCCACAAATTCCAGGTAACGTTTGATATCTTTAATGTAGGTAACCTTTTAAACCGCGATTGGGGTCGTCAATACTTTGTGAACAATAATGCGAACGAAGTTATCCGCTACGCCGGCCTTGACGAAACAGGCAACCCTACCTTTACTTTCAACCCAAGAAACATACGGTATAACATTGCTCCTTTCGACTCCAGGTGGCAAGGGCAACTGGGGCTTCGTTACCTGTTCAATGACAGGTAGTAAACTTCCTAAAAACAAAAAGGCCTCCCGGCGAAACCGGGAGACCTTCTAATACGGTATTCTTATAACTTATTCAGCAAGCTGGTAGTTACCAGACTCGTTCAGCATAATTTTAATGCTTGTAGAGCTAGTTCCTCCAGCATAGATTACATACGTAATGCTGAACTTCTGTCCTGCTTTAGCATTAGGGTAGTATTTCTTCATCAACGTACCCAGTGCTTTCACAATATTATCGGTGCTCCACATGGAAACATCGAAGTTACGGTAGCGGGACAAGCTAGCGATAGCGGTTGCATCAGCAATGCCTTCCTGCTGAGCAATCCAGCCGTAATCATCAGCAACCAGGGTGTATCTGATAGAAAGGTCCGGAACCCAGATACCCTTTTGCTTAGACAGGTTCAGGGTGGCTTCCTCAGTAACGCTATCTTTCAACGATTTCCAGCTGGTGCCATCAAAAGCCATTGCAGTAACGCGCTGAGAAGTTGTTCTGCTTGAGCTGCTGTAGTAGGCATAGCTCACATACTGCACATCACCAGGCTTAGCACCAAGTACGCTTTCGCGCAGGAATTTGTCCAAATACAGGTCCAGGTTAGCACCGTCAGAAGACGAGAAAGAATATTTTGTATGCTCTACTGATTCATAGTTTTCCTCTGTTACCACATAGGTATCAACCCACTCTCCATTCACAAAGAAAAAGTGATCTATTTTCTCCTGTGTAGATGGGCTAGCAGCACCGCTGTACCAGTCGAAAGTAAGCTTAACTAATTGCTTATCTTCAGCATTCGGATACTTGTAGTTCAGGAATGTTACCATGTCATCTGCACTATCAAAGTTTCCATACTTAAAATTCAGCGCTGCATAGTCTTCGTCAGTTACTGTGTACTCCTCCTCAGTTGAAACGTACGTGTTAGTAAACACTGTAGTCGCAGAATTGTAGGTAATAGTAGCCAAAGTACCGTTATCCAGGTGAGGGAACTTGTTATCTAAGATTGCAGGAATCTTAGCAGCCGCATCCTCCTCAGACAGAAAGTAGGTCTTGTTAGTAACTACTTTATAGTGAGCTGGTGTTAACGTAAGAGCCATCTTCAGATCAGACTCTGTGTTCACCGCGTCCAGTTCATCGTAAACATCCTCCATTGGATCACAGGCAGTAACAGTGAGCGCCAACGAGCAGATTAGATATAAAAACTTTTTCATCTATCTAGATAAGTTAATTCTTAGAAGTTAATTTTTAAACCTGTTGTCCAAGTTCTGCCAACACCATAGAATACATATGAATTAGCGGCAGTGCTCAAACCTGTTTCGCGGTCAAATGTAGCAGAGGCATCAGACACATACTCTGTATCGAACAAGTTGTTAACGTTAGCAAACAGCGAGGTATTGATACCAGCAATCTTAAATTTAAACGACGCATTCAGGTCAAGCAGTGAGTAGCTAGGTACTTCCCATACTTTTCTGTCTGGTGCAGTCAGCGTAGTCGGATCGAAGTAAGCATACAAGTCAGTGTAGTAATTGTAGTCAGCACCGATCTTCAGTTCTTCCGTTAGGTTATAGCTTAGGCCAAGAGCAGCTGTTGTCTGCGCGGCATCACCAACTTTTACATCTTTCATGTAGATAGGTCCGATAGTACGGGAAGCAGTTCGGTCTTCGCTGAATACAGTGATAGCATCCAGGTCGCTCTGCCATGTCCAGTCACCTACAGACAGCATACCAGTCAGGTTCAGCTTGTTGGTTGGGCGGTAAGTAAAGTCAACTTCAACACCTTGGTGAAGGGCATCTACACCAAGCAGGTTAGCAAAGTAAACTTCGCCAGTTGCAGGTACACTGTAACCTCTTGTGAAAGATCTGTCTTTCCAGGATGTTCTGTACAGGTTAATGTTTGCAGAAAACAATGAGCTTCTGTAACCATACCCTAGCTCGTAACTCAGGATCTTTTCGTTCTCAGCATCTGCGTTCACAATGTTTTGGTTGTTCAGGAATACTGCATTGAAGAAAGGAGCTTTCTCGAAATAACCGATGTTTGCGAACAAGTTGTGGTTTTCAGTCAGGTTATAGTTGGCACCACCCTTGGCCTGGTAACCGAAGAAGTTCTGGAAGTCCGTCTCCTGGTTTCCTTCTTCATATTGGAAATAATCAATGCGCTTGTAAGAAGTGTTAGAAGCTGCCAGGGAAACGAAAGCAGACAGCGGGCCATCTGTGTACTCACCCTGAAGGAAGCCCCCCTCCCAAAGTACGATACCATCGTTGTTATAGCTGATCTTATCACCTACACGCGCTTTGTTATTTGGATTGTTAACGTCTGAGTTATCCAGCACGTACTGGGCACCAAGCAGATCAGTTACTTCTGTAAAGTGTCTACCTTCGTAATGACGCAGGTCAATACCACCCAACAGGTTAATCTTATCGTTCAGGCTCTTCTGGTAAGTAGAAAGCATACCTACCCAAGTATGGTCGTTTCTTGAAGCTCTCAGGAAAGAAAGCGCACGGCCATCAGTAGAGTTTACGTTTGCGTCAACTGCTGCGTCAAGGTCGTAAGGAGAGTATTTGTCGCCAGTTCTGGTGAATGTGCCTGTATAAGCACCACCTCCACCTGTACCGATAGAGGCATATACTGCAGTTGACAAGAACGAAGTCTCATCGATTGTCCAGTAGTGATTCAGAGAGAACTGTGGCTTGTGATAGAAGTTATCTTCTACGTTAACTACTTTACCATCTTTTACACCCCAGTCAGAGTTCCATCTTCTGCCTTGCGGAGCATTTCTGTAGTCTTCGATAGAAGCGCGGTTCTGGCGCTGGCCGTGCCACTGTGGAGCACCGAAACCTGTTAAAGAAATAGTGTGTTTCTCATTAATCAGTTTCGAAGCGTTGAAGAAGTAGTTGTAAGCTTCGAACTCAAGACCTTCAGCCCAGCCGTTACCTTCTGTTTTAGAAGCTGCTACTGAGAAGGCCCAGCCATTCTCATCTAAGCCAGTAGAGTAAGAGATACCTGTTTTCAAGTAACCGTTGTTACCAAAGCCCTGGAAAATGCTCCCACCTTTTATAGCATCTGTAGTTTTTGTAATGATGTTGATAGTACCACCTATCGAAGGCACAGCTACTTTTGAAGCACCAAGACCTCTTTGCACCTGCATAGACTTGGTAACATCTGAAAGACCAGCCCAGTTAGACCAATACACGTTACCGTTTTCCATATCATTTACTGGCACACCGTTGATCATTACAGCAACGTTTACTGAGTTGAAACCACGTAGGTTGATACGGGAGTCACCAAAGCCACCGCCCTGCTTCGTAGCGTACACACCCGGTGTAGACTTCAGCAGTTCCGGGAATTCCTGGTTAGAAGCTTTCTCTGTGATGATTTCGCTCGTGATAGTAGACATCGCAACCGGAGTCTCTCTGTCAATCGCATAGCTGTTTGTAGTAATTAGAACTTCATTGATTGAAGTCACGTTAGACTCCATCAGGATAGTGCCCAGTTTTTTAGTACCGCTCAGTCCAGCGATGGATACTTCTTTCTGCATGTAGCCAACGTAGTTAACCAAGATAGCAGAAGCATTAGGGTCATCAACTTGCAATGTGAAAGTACCGTCTAAAGCAGTTGGGGCTGCTTTCTCCGATCCTTTTAAAATGACAGTTGCTCCTGGTAGTGGCTCTTTGGTTGCGCCATCCACAACCTTACCTGTAACGGTACCTTGAGCAAACAAGTCTGTAGACGTCAAACCGGTCAGTAAGACCAGTAAAACAAGACTTAGTAAATTGTACTTCATCTTTTAGCTGTTAAGAATTGGTTGGTTGATTAATTTGGGGGCGAAATTACAACCGTAATTCGGTAACTTTCAACTAAAAAGATTAAAAAAATGTAAAAGCTAGATTAATAATTTAACCAAAGTATAACATTGAAATTCAGGAACAACTTTGTACTTAAAAGATTTCTAATTATTTGCAAGCCCCACTTTCATGCAAAAGAATTCTGCAACTCCCTCTCCTATTAATTAAAGTATAAAATACTATGGTAATATGTTATAACGGACCCTGAAGGGGTTTAATGTGCGTTCCTTTTTACAAATACTCCTCCCAACATCTCATATTAAGTTTAATTTTACCCTCGCTGAAAATTGACCACATTTTCTTTTGCACATTTTTTTAATGGGATGTTTTGCATCTAAAATATTTGTGCTATTTTTGTGCACACAATTCGGGGGATTAGCTCAGCTGGCTAGAGCGCTTGCATGGCATGCAAGAGGTCATCGGTTCGACTCCGATATTCTCCACGAAAGGCAACTGCGAAAGCGGTTGCCTTTTTTGTTTAACCGCCCTTCTCACCTCTTGATGCAAGGATATCTTTGTGATACAGGGACGGGTTATAAACGGGACATGTAGCAAGTACTGGTTACTACTTTTTGCTCAGGTAAGCAGTTACTCCATTCTTCAGTAATGATTGGTAAGCTAAACTATCTTTCACCTCTGCATCGCTCCACCTAAAAAAGCTTTTGGAATTTAGTATCAGTGTCTCTTCTACCAGATCATAATCCGTTAGCATAATCATGTTTGCCTTCATCACGTGGATCACACCTTCATTTACTTGGTATTGATAGCTATCACAGGCTTCTAAAGCACCTTTAGGGTATATCCTAAGTTATTGTTTTCTGCAAATTCAAAAATTGCACCTTCGTCTAGGTCTTTACTGAGTGAGGGTATAGCTACAGGACTCACTGTTAAGCTATCTACCACCCATTTTCCAACTAATGCGGTATCTCCTGAGGTTGTTACCATAGAGTTGTGCTGTCCGCCAGATGCCCCTCCTTCCGTTTCTTGACAACCAGTACAAAGAAAGATGTAGCTAAACAGGCACAACAAAACTAAATTCGCTTGAAACCATACAGCATCTAACTCCCTGTAGAATATCTTGACAGAGCCTTGCCACCGCAAGCTAGAAAGGCTGCTGTGGTAAGGCTGGTAAGTAATATCTTTACATATATTTATCATTTTATAACAGCAAGCTTTTTAGTCCATACTTGCCCCTCAGCTTTTATAGTAAGCCCGTACAGTCCGCGAGGCAGCGCTGACACTTCTACTTGCAGCGAGCTAGCATCTTTATAGTTACGTTCTGATAAGCGCTTACCAGTACCCAATTCATAAATTATCAAGCTTACCACGCGGAAGTGTGCAGGCAAAGCAATTTTCACGTAATTATCGGTTGTGATCGGGTTAGGGTACACTTCAACCCCGGCTGGCATCTCGGTAGCGAGTATCTTTGATGAGGCTATTTGGTTTTTCTTTATTCCAGGTGCAACAACTTTTATAGATACAGGCTCAGAGACTGTAACTGCCCCCATATTATCGGTAGCATGCGCCGTAATAACATAATTGCCTACGGCTGCCCGTTTCCAGTGATAGCTGTAAGGAGCTTTCAGGTCTTCACCAAGCTTGACATCACCACTATAGAACTCGACTTTTGACACCGTACCATCGGAATCAAAAGCAGTAGCAGTAATTCTGATCGGTTTTTGATTGGCAGTAAACTCTTGTCCTTCCACAGGGGTAACCAGAGACACCAATGGTGACTGATTGAAATTAACAGGAATGTTACCTGCTATAAAGTATTCACCGAGCGACGCGAAATCTGAATTAGCACCCATACTTCCAGCTACACCATCTATTTCCAAATAGTATGTTCCGGCCTCCAACACTACGTGAAGGGATGCGGCTAGGGTTGAAGGGTCAGCCGTTGCAACTAACTCACCAAATATATCGCGGACAGTTAACATTAGATCCAGGTTCGGGTAAGATGGGTCCGGATTTACGTCGAAGGCAATTTCGCCTCCACTTGTGGTGAAAGAAAACATGTCCACATCTGTTCTTGAAGAAATGACTCCTTTATTTACTGAGGCCAACACTTCCCCTCCATCCTCTATTACCATGGAGGTAGCCGACGCTGCGGTGTTACCATGATCATCAGCTCTGTAGCCAAACCCATTCCTCGTTGTGATGGTCTGAAGATCATCTTCCGTGTTATTAGCGTAAGCATACTCTCCTTTACTCCATTGCACCACTGATCTGTAGTAACCAGTTCCCATGATAGGTGCCCAAGAATCATGACCTGAATAATACTCTTCACTGTAGGGTGCTCCCCTGCCATCATGAACCAAGCCTAATGTATGGCCAACCTCATGCGAGCCAGCCTCACCAGCCCCAATAACACCTGCGTTCCATACCCAGCAAGGGGTTTCACCATAGCTAGTACTTCCAAAGGTAAAAGACCCTATGTAGGCATAGCCTCCGTAGCCAGGAGCAAAGTAGTTTGTAGGTGTAAAAATTACCCTCATTCTACGGTCAGCTGGGGCATTGTTGAATACAGCTTCACTGGTTGTCACATTAAGATCGAAAGGACGAAAGTCTTCACTCATCAGTTTCCATACCTCTTCCATTTCTGCTTCAGTCATGTTAGCAGGTGCCGCGACAATGGGTTCACCGTTAGTAAACTGCTCATTCCACAGAGTACCGCTTACAGTCTGTCCATCGAAATCCAGTAGCACTACAGCTTCTGCCCCGGAAGGCTTTCCAGGACTGGTACTGCTGCCTAAATAGTGCCAGCCTGGCTATAAGACGCTTCAAATTCCCTATGGGGATAATCTACGCATAGCATTTTATCAATGTCCTTCTCTGTTAAATATACCTGCCCATCTGAAGAGGATGAGTACTCGTAATATTTTTTCTGATCCTGTAGTATAATTGAACCGGTAACTTTGCTGCCAACTACCTTCAGATAGAACTTGCTGTTCTCAACATTCTTGACTTCACCATAATATACAGCTGCAGCCCCTTCTTTTCTGCTCGACTTTAGTTGAAGGGTTATGGCAGGGCCACTAGTAAATGAATGAGTAATTGCCGCTTAGTTTTCTCGCTATACACATCTTTAGCCTTAGCCTTAAAGATAGCCTCCACATCAGAGACTCTACCTAATTTTAACTTAGATGATTTTTGTGCATGCGATTGATGTACGCTAAAAAGAATTAGCACCGCAATAAGGCACGTATTAAGTGTTGTTTTCATAGCCAATTGAGTATGGTGTATAAATGATTCATATAATCAGAGTTACTTTAAATTAACTGTGGCTGAAGCATTGGATTGAAGATTATAGCAACATTAATCCTATATAAATAGTTATAATTTTTATTAATATTATATTATAACGAAATTTATGACTTATGAGCAAATAAAAACAGTGAATTGTGTGACAGACAGTTAAACACACGTTAATATTATCACATTGTGAGTAGGCTAGCCGGTTACTAAAACAAGGATATCACAAGAGCGGCCGTGCCTTTTATTGAGGGCATGATTGTACCTTCCAGATTTAGTGAGAGTCATAAGACAAATCCCTACTTCCTCAATATCCCCGCCCCTTCACGGCTTATACTTTCTTTTGCGGAACCACCCTGTGGGCAGGCCGTACCTCTTTAGAACTAGTTTCACTAAAAAAGGAGGTAGCTATGGCTTTTAATTTTGAGGATAAGCAG
This sequence comes from Pontibacter anaerobius, assembly GCF_026241195.1. Classification (GTDB taxonomy): domain Bacteria; phylum Bacteroidota; class Bacteroidia; order Cytophagales; family Hymenobacteraceae; genus Pontibacter; species Pontibacter anaerobius. The sequence continues at coordinate 287,216 of NZ_JAPFQO010000003.1, read as the reverse complement.
AAAGATGCGATCAACCTGCTCAAGAAAGTGGCGGAGGAAATGGGCACAGAGGACTTGAACCAGGCGGGACGCGTATTCCGGGCGGTGTTGCAGGCCATTCGTGACAGGCTGCCTGTAAACGATGCCGTACACTTTGCCGCACAGCTGCCCACTATATGGAAAGGCATTTACTACGACCAGTATGACCCGGCCATAGTACCTGTTAAGATCCGGGACCGGCAGGAATGGGTAAACTTTATCCGGAGCAAGAATGCTTTCGCGGCCAATAACGACTTTCTTCAGGACAGCGATATTATCGGGGCTTTTCAGGCGGTGTTTAAAGCACTGCACCATTGTGTGTCGGCGGAGGAACTACAGAAAGTGAAAGACGCTATGCACCAGGATATTCAGGAGTTGCTGGAAGTATAAATTTCAGCAAATTAAAGTATAAAAGGCGCAACTTCCGTAGTATAAGCGGAATTGCGCCTTTTGTTTAAATCAACCCTATGAAAAAAATAACCTTTACCCTTCTCCTTCCCATACTTATACTTAGCGCCTGCAAACAGCAGGAGTCCGAGCTGGCGTCATCTGCTACAGCTAACCAGGAAACTGCTACACAAGACACTCTGCCGGATATCACTGCCGCTGCTGCCGCTGCTGGCATAGCAAATTGCCAGGTGCAGGCCGAAACGCTTTTACCCCCTGATAACCCGCCATCGGACACCAGCCTGGTAGCTTATCTGCAGGAAATGGAGCAGGTCGTGCAGGCGCAGAACCCAGAGGGGCTACGAAAGTTAGTGTCACCTGACATAAGCACCGGCTTTGACGGAAGCGGCGGCTGGAGCGATTTTGCACGGCAGTGGCACCCCGAAAACGAAGGCGCAGAAGTATGGTTGCTGCTGGAGCACCTGCTGCGTTTAGGCGGCGGCTATCCCGTAGAAGGCAGAAAGGACATCTTCGCCCTGCCTTATGTCTACAGCAACTGGCCCGACTCAATAGACGCTTTTATGCATGTGGCCGTGGTGAAAACAGGTGCCATACTTAGGGAGGAACCTGCGGCCAACGCCTCGGCTGTCTGCTCGCTGAACCAGGTTATACTTAAAGTGGATTATGGCAAATCATACCCTGAGGATGCTCCCCAGAAGGAATGGTGGCATGTAGAGTCAGCAGACGGCGAGTTGCAGGGTTACCTGCACCACCCCGATGTGCACAGCCCGGTTGGCTACCGCGCCATCTTCAACAAAAACAAGCGGGGCAAGTGGCAAATGACCGCCCTGGTAGCCGGCGATTAAACAAACGATCCTGCCACTATACTTTAGCGGCAGGATCGTTTTATACTTGCTTTGGGTCTGTTGCTACACAAACAGCCCTTCTACGGAGAGGTAGCGTTCGCCGGTGTCGTAGCAGAAGGTTAGCACTTTGGCTCCTTCAGGAATCTCTTCCTCCAGCTTTCTACCAACAGCCGCCAACGATGCCCCGGACGAAACTCCGATAAACAAACCCTCTTCCCGGGCGGCACGGCGGGCATAGTCGTAGGCTTCGTCCTGCTGCACCTGCACCACGCCATCCAGTAGCTCGGTATCCAGTATCTTAGGTATAAACCCAGCTCCTATGCCTTGCAACGGGTGCGGTCCCGGCTCCCCGCCACTTAGCACCGGCGATGCGGCAGGCTCCACGGCGTATACTTTCAGGTTCGGAAACCTACCTTTAAGCACCTTGGCCACGCCCGTAATGTGGCCACCCGTTCCTACCCCGGTAATCATGTAATCAACACCATCCGGAAAGTCCTCCAAAATTTCCTGGGCCGTTGTGTCGATATGGATCTGGGTATTTGCTTCATTATCGAACTGCATCGGCATCCAGGCTTTATCGTTCTCCTCCAGAATTTCCTGTGCCCGCGCTATGGCCCCTTTCATTCCCATCTCACGCGGCGTCAGTTCCAGCCGGGCGCCATAGGCTGTCATCAGGCGGCGGCGCTCTATCGACATAGACTCCGGCATCACCAGAATCAACTGATACCCCTTAACGGCAGCCACCATGGCCAACCCTACACCTGTGTTGCCAGAAGTCGGCTCCACGATCACGCTGTCTTTGGTAAGTATACCTTTGCGTTCGGCATCTTCCACCATAGCCAGCGCGATACGGTCTTTTATACTTCCGCCGGGGTTGCTGCGCTCCAGCTTCACCCATACCTCCACATCTTTTTTATACAGCTTGTTAAGGCGCAGGTGCGGAGTGCGGCCGATGGACTCGAGTATTGTATTTATTTTCATGCTATGTGTACTTTATCAGATGGAGAAATTGATTACATTGGCCGATTCTGCGGAGCGCCGCACGTCTATCTGCGGACGGTGGTACACCCGCGAGTAAGGCGGCACACTCTCCGTAAGCCACACGTTACCACCCACTAAACTGTTTGCACCCACCACGGTATTGCCCCCAAGTATGGTCGCGCCGGCATAGATGACCACGTTGTTCTCTATGGTAGGGTGGCGCTTGATGTTGGCCATGGCCTTATCTACGCTGAGAGCCCCGAGGGTTACGCCCTGGTATACTTTCACGTAATTGCCGATCACGCAGGTCTCTCCTATCACGATGCCGGTACCGTGGTCTATGCAGAAATGGGTACCGATCCGGGCGCCGGGATGGATGTCGATGCCGGTGCGGGCGTGGGCATACTCGGTGAGCACGCGCGGCAGCAGCGGCACTTCCAACTGGTAGAGGGCATGCGCCATCCGGTACATGGCCACTGCCTTAAAGCCCGGGTAGGTGCGCACCACCTCCTCTATGCTCTGGGCGGCGGGGTCGCCGGCGGCAATGGCCTCGGCATCCATCAGCAGCAGCTCGTAAATATGTGGCAGTTCCTGCATCATCCGCTCCGAAATAACCTCGGGCGACATCGGCAGCTCCCGCTCCATACTTGTCAAAATGCGCATCATGTTCACCTTAAGTCCATTGCTAAATTCCTCCAGCTCCTGCACCGTTTCAAAGCGCACATCGGCCAGCGGCGGGAAAAGCAACTGCAGCACCCCTTCTACTAACTTGCACATAGCGGAAGCCGGTACCTGGTGCTTGGCCCTGTGGTGGCTCTCGAATAAAGTGTTTAAAAACTGGCTGTTCATGATGTTTCTAGAAACGTATGCCGTTGGTTCGTGTTTTAGCCTCAACAAAAAAAGAAGGCTTTTGTTGAGGATGCGCTGGTTTTACGCAGCCTAAACATAAAAGGGAGCCTCTTCAGGCTCCCTTTTATGTTTTTAGCTTAGTATTTTTAATCGCAGTGGCCGGGGCCAATGATTCCGTTGTTATACTTATCCAATGTGGAGGCAAGGGATGTGAATTTCTCGTGCAGCTTTTTGTCTTTCTTCGTAATCTGGCTTGGGGCGTACGCTTTAAACAGGTCCGTTGCCTTGTTATAAGCCTCCAGCGCCTCACCGCTCATACCTGCGCCTGCTGCCATGTTAAGCGTGGCGGCCACATACTGATGCGCCAGGATGTAATAGGCGTTGCCCTTAGGCTGCTCCAGCAGGATGGTGTAGTAGGTAAACCCGGATTTAAAGAAGGTATCGCTGTGGTAATCGTCCCAGGTGTCGTCATACTTCTTCTCGTTGTTGCTGTCGGCGTGGGTTTTCCAATAGCCCTGGGTGCGGGTACAGCCGCCGGTGGCCGGTGGCGTAACAATGGCCGTTTCTGTACAGAACATGATGTTGTCTATGCCTCCGGAGCCTACGTTTCCTTCCCCATCCAGCATTACGATCAGCTTTTCAACGTTCTTTGTGCCTTTTAGGTCAACGGTTTGTATACTTCCCTCCTCTTCATACGTTGCGAGCGGAAAGTCAACATGGCTGCCGCCGGCTACCACTAAACGCACTATTGATTTATTCTCCAGCGGCGTAGCATCAATGTCCACCACATCAATAGATTGCATCGTTACATTTCCTTCTATACCAGTAAAGTCCAGCTCCATGGTAGCCCCCCAGGCATTGTCGTTAGGGCCTGCTATCCTGATGGCGTGTCCAGATGGTGCATACGTTCCGTCTGGGTTCTCAGCTATTTCCTGCTGCGTAAACTGGTTTGCCACCAGTATCTTCCCAAGCGCGGTGGCCTTGCCCAGGTCGTGGGCATCGTCGCCGGTTGGCTTCATGGTATCATAAATCCGAGCAACGTTCACGTCTGCATAAACGCCGGCTTCGCTTCTGTGTGTATTCTTTACTGCTACTTTACCGAATGGGGTAGTTACATGGTCAATAAAGGGGAGGTTTTCGGGGTCTTCGGCGGTGTACTCTTCAAAGTTGATGGCATAGCAGTTGTCATCCATCAGGTTTTGGTTAACTCCGGTCGTAAAATCCGGGTTTACTTCTTCGGCTTTTTCGCAGCCCACCATAGTCAGGGCAGCCAAGCTACATCCTAGCACATTCCAATAAAAGTTCTTTTTCATAGTTAATTTTAGGTATATAATAAATTTCACAACTTGCTTCCAAGCACCGGGTTTAGCAGCACAAGCAGCAATAGAAATTCATACTTGATTCGTTCAAAAAAAGATACCCAAAATCAATAAAAATCAAATATTAAAGTATAACCATAGCTAATTCAGTACAAATAAATGCACCAAAACACTTTTAAATGATCTTTTTATAATTGTATTTTATTCTAACAGAAGGGATAGAAAGCAAAAACCAAAGTATAGAACCGCACCTCTAAAGTACCAATTCCCCAAAACTCCAACTTAAGTATTTTCGCTTGAACGCACTACCAGTACCAGGTACAAAAAAGCCAGGAATGTGAACACGCCTGTCGACCAGAATACCATCGTAAAGTTGCTGCTTTGGTTGCCGTAAAGCCACCCCGAGCCGAGTGAACCGAGACCAATACCCGCCTCCAGCGCAATATACATGGTGGCCATGGCGCGGCCCCTGTGCTCCAGGTGGCTCAGATCTATCGTCCAGGCGTAAATGGTGGGCGAGTTCATGCCAGTAGCCACACCAAACAGCACACCCGACAGCAGCAAGCCTGTATCTGAAGACACCGACCCGATCACCAGCATAGCCAGCGTTAAAAGTCCGGAGCTAACACGCAACACAGCCACACGGCCATACTTATCGGAGGCACGGCCGGCCAGAAAACGTATGGCCAGCGAGGAAAGGGTAAACGAGGTAAAGAAGAGTCCTTTGTTCTGGATACCCAGGTGCGCACTGAAATCTGGGATGATGGTGAGGACGGTGCCGAAGCCAAAAGACGTGAGCAGCATAACCAGCGAGGGGGCCAGCACCCGCGGTTCCAGCACCTCGCTGCGGGAGATGCGCAGCAGCCCCAGGTTAAATTTCTGCGGCCTCTGCACCGTTTCCTGCATGTGCCAGATTACGGCCACCGACAGAAAAGCAGCCGCCGACGAAGTATAAAACATGGTGTCGGCCGTGTACTCGCTCGCAATCAAACCGCCCAATGCCGGTCCTGCCGCCATACCCAGGCTACCTGAGAGCCCCAGCAGGCCCATGGCCTCCCCACGCCTATCTACCGGCACCACATCTGCCACGTAAGCCGACTTGCCGGTGGGCGTAAAGCCGGTGGAAAACCCATGCGCGAACCGCAGCAGCAGGAAAGCGGCCACCGTGCCCACCAGCGGGTACAGAAAGCCCGCCACTACGCACACCAGGCTACCCACAACCATCACCGGCACGCGCCCAATGCTGTCGGCAAGTTTGCCGCTAAACGGCCTGGAGAGGCCAGCGGTAAGCGCAAAAAGCGCTATGATAAGGCCCTTGTACTCTTCGCCGCCCAGGCTGGACAGGTAGTCCGGCAGCTCCGGAATTATCATGTTAAAGCTGGAGAAGAAGAGGAAGGAACTCAGGCAAAGCAACCCAAACTGCACCCCGTAAACCCGCTTTTTCTGTTCTGCCATAGTGTATACTTCAGCACGCAATTTGGCAAAGGTTTGGGTTTTGTGCTAATGCGCAGCGGGGGTAGAGCCTAATTTGCAAGTATAGCCGCCTACTTTGGCAGGCATTTTCCAGCCTAGATTTTGCGTTGGGGAGGCAGTTAAACCTTTGGCAGGGTCATGACAGGAAAGTACAGAAAACAAACCCCGCCTGGGCAAAGCAGGGCATCGCTTGACTATTCAGGGATTTATATTTGCAGAGCGGGTTCGGGTGGGGAGGGTTTTCTCCCGTTAATCATAACTCCCTGCTCCAGGGCCGCGAGGTGAATGCTTCGGGACACATGGCGGGCAATATCCGGCCTTTGAATGGCACCCAGACGCATTTTTATGGCTGCGCCTTCTTTCAGAATAAAAGTGATGATGTGCTCTGTAATGCGGAGTTCCTGTATCTGCTGCCACTCCACCCTCGTTTCGGTGCCCAGCAACGTCAGGCGGTACACAATCCGGTCAGGGGTCATGGAGAAGAAGGCATCCTTAAAACGGAAAATGTCCGTGCCATAGGCCAACGGAATTAGACCCAGCACCATTAAAGCCCCGCTTGCCACTGCCCAGCCTTCCCGGAAGGTATCCAACCACAGAAATTCACGCAGCAGTGCGTATCCTCCTCCGAGGAACAAAAACAGGCCAATCAAAAGCATTGATCTTTTTGTGGCCTGCAATTGCTTGCCCGGATATAGATTTACATACATAGTGTTACCCCCAGAGATTAGTGGATTTCCAACCCTTTGAGCCGAGCCATTTGCAGTAACTGCTCCTTTACCTGTTGCAGTACCCCGTCGTGCTGTATACGCTCCAGGCTCACCTCATGCACCTCCTCATTCTTTAATATGAATATAACTTTAAAAAGTTTCAATCTAACCAAATCAATTTCATTCCACTCAAACTCGTGCTCCGGCCGCATAAAGCGGGTACGGTAGCGCACTCCGTCAGAACTCAGAGTAAGGTGGCGGCGGTATTGCGGCCGGTGGTCCAGCCAGATACTGAAGATAAAGTAAGCGGGCACGAACAGGTTCAGCAGGAAAACAACCACCAGCTCCGTTGCAAAAGCCTTAGAAACAAGCAGGTATAGCAGCAAGCCTACCTGCAGCGCCATGGCGGCGGCGGCCAGCAGCAGCATCCGTTGCTCGGCACGGGGCTTTATGGTATAGGCTCCTTCAAAAAGTCTGAAGCTGATGTCCTGCATGAGCGCTTAAACATATTTCCAGTCTAAAAATAGAAAACTTAGCTTATATATCAAAGTTCCGGCACCTACGGCATTTCGGCACATTTTAGTAACTTAAGGCGCTTAATAAGAAAACACTCATGAAACTACGCTATACCTGGCTGCTTGCCCTGGGCACCCTCGCATCCTGCCAGTACCTGCCCCTGCAGCGCAGCACCACCAGCACCCTGGAGCCGGCCAACAACAAGTTTGGCGATGTAACCCTGCAACAGATTTATACTTTGCAGGACACACGAAACACTACCGGGCTGCTGCCATACCTGAGCGACCCGAACACCTCTTACCGTCGCCACGCGGCGCTGGCGTTTGCCTCCGTGCAGGACACAGCCGCCCTGGCTACCCTGCAAGACATGCTGGAAGACTCTGTGGCATCGGTGCGGGAGGCCAGTGCCTACGCGCTTGGCCAGATAGGCCATAAGCGCTCTGAGGCTGAGATCATCAACAGAATAAGCGAAGAGCAGGACCCGGAAGTGCAGGCGCAACTGCTGGAGGCGCTTGGCAAAACGGGCACGGCCCAGGCCGCCGATTTTCTGGCGAATTACCAGGCCACCAGCCCTGAGGCACAGGCCGGGCAGGCATGGGGCCTTTACCGCCTGGGCCTGCGCCAGCAGCAGAACCAGGCGGTGGTGCAGAAAGCGGTTGGCCTGCTGGCCCCGTCCACCATTTATGAGGCGCGCCTTGCTGCTGCACACTTCCTGGCCCGCACCCCAAAACTGGACCTGACACAGTACCGCCAGCAGTTGCTGAATGCCGCTACCTCAGATAAGGCGCCGGAAGTACGCATGGCTACCGCGCAGGCTTTGGCCAAGGTAAGGGCGCTGGATAAGGCCACCTTCCTCTCCACCATAGCACAAAGCGACCCTGATTACCGTGTGCGCCTGAGTGCCGTGCGCTCGATGAGCGGCCTCGACTTTGGTGATATCAAAACCGCCATACTGGCAGCCCTGCAGGACCAGAACATTAACACCGCTGTGGCTACCTCTGAGTTTTTAGTGGCGAACAATGCCAGTGTGCCGGCCCAAACACTGCTAGGTGTGCTGCCTAACCTGCTCGATGCCCGCGTGCGTAGCAACGTGATCTGGGTGATCCTGAAAAACAGCCAGGTGCAGAACCGCGTGTACCTGAACCCACGCTATAAACAGCAGTTTCATAATGCCCGCACCGCCTACGATAAGGCCCAGCTGCTAAAAGCCCTCTCCGGCGATTTTAACAACTATGAATTTATTGCCGAGCAGGTTTTTGTAGCCGAGCAGCCCGTGATCGCCACTACCGGCATGGAGGCCCTGATCCTGATGCGCCAGCAGCCTGACTTCCCGAAGCGCCTGGAGTCTGCCTTTGCCGAAATTTTTAAGCATGCCGTAGGCTCAGGTGATGTAGCCTTGGTAGGGATGGCCGCAGCAGCCATCCGCGACCCGAAGCTGAATCTGCGCAACCAGTACGGCAACTATGCTTTCCTGAGCCAGGCACAGCAAAAGCTGGAGCTGCCCCGCGACATGGAAACAAACATCGAGCTTCAGAAAACTATCGACTACCTGAGCGGCAAGCAGGAAAGCGAAACACCGCAGAACCCGTTTACCCACCCGATTGACTGGGAACTGGTAAAAACCATACGGCCTAACCAGCAGGTGCTCCTGCGCACCGAGAAAGGAAGCATCATTCTGCAGCTGTTTGTGGAGGATGCACCCGGCTCGGTGGCCAACTTTGTGGAACTGACAAAACAGGATTTCTTTAACAATCTGTACTTCCACAGGGTGGTGCCGAACTTTGTGGCGCAGGGTGGCGACAAGCGCGGCGACGGCTGGGGCAGCTCCGATTACTCCATCCGCTCCGAATTTACCCCGATGCACTACTACGAAGGCTACGTGGGCATGGCCTCTGCCGGCAAGGATACCGAGAGCAACCAGTGGTTTATCACCCACTCTCCTACCCCGCACCTGGATGGCCGCTACACCATTTTTGCCAAAGTGATAGACGGCATGGATGTGGTGCACCGCCTTGAGGTAGGCGATAAGATTGTGGATGTGGAGGTACTGAACCTGCAGCCCGTGGTAACCAGCTCGGCGGAGTAAGATTTATACGTTGAGTTGATGCAGGAAGCATGGCCTGAAGCGCTACCGGTGGCGCAGGTGCGCATTGCACGCCCCACCGACAATCTGCAGGAAGTGGAGCGTTTCTACTGCCAGGGCCTTGGTTTGCGTAAGTTAGGCGGATTTGAGAACCATAACGGCTACGACGGCTTCATGCTGGGCCTGCCCGGTTTTCCGTACCACCTGGAGTTTACGCAGCATGCCCACGGCAGCCCCTGCCCTGCCCCAACCAAAGACAACCTGCTCGTGCTCTACATCCCTGACCCGGCAAGTATAAAGCGCGTGGTGCAGCGGCTGGCAAGTATGGGCTACCCCGAGGTGGAGCCGGAAAACCCTTACTGGAGAGAAAAGGGAGCCACTACGATAGCAGACCCCGACGGCTGGCGGCTCGTGCTCATGCCAGGCCAAGGGATAGGATAAAAAGAAAGGCTGCTCCGGTGGGAGCAGCCTTTTATACTTACTGGCAACTTGTTTCTACGAGCAGCGGGCCACGTTCATGTCGGCAGGGGCTGTGAGCTTCGACCAGGTTCTGATCAGCTCCTTAAACTCCTGCTGCAGCGTACGGCTCTTGTCTTTGGCGTACCAGGCATGCAGCTTCTCGGCAAACTCGCTGTAAGGCGCATCCTGTGCCTTCATCTCAAAGAATAGCTGCTGTGCCGGCTCCGGGCGCGGCCCCCAGCTACCCAACACTTCCATAGTGTCAGGGTTCAGGGCAATAAGCTTTGGGATGGAGCGGCCGCCGTGGGTTAGGTAGGCATCCATGATCTCCGGGTTCTCATCGCGCAGCAGCAGCTTCACATCGATAAGCGGGGAGGCATCGGCAATTTTCACGATAGCCGGCACACACTGGGCCGCATCGCCGCACCATGCCTCCGTCAGCACCACCCACGTCATACGCGTCTGCACACTCAGCATCACCTGCACCAGTTCATCCTCCAGCACGGTTTTCTCTACGCGGCGCATACGGTGCATGTTCATGCGGGTATACTCTACCATGGCGTCAGAGTGGTTTGTGCCTGTAGTCTTATTCTCGGCCAGCAGCTTATCGATCATATCGCGGTACTGCATGTAAGAAAAAGCCTTTTGAAGATGCTCGGGAGTGATTACTGAATTTGCCATTGTCGTATCTATCATATTGTTATCTGTCTTGGTTTTGAAATATTGAGCTAACTATATATTACAAATCTATACTTCAAATAGTTCCGCCTGCCGCCGCTGCCTGCCGTAACAAGGCTATACGTTCAGGTTGGTTTCTGCGCGATCGGTCAAATGGTTTGCGGCATCTGCCAAGTATAAAACCTGCCGGCAGCCATACCTTTGCAGCATCATCTTAACACAACGAGACATGGCTACGAACAACTCCAGCTATTTAGTACTAGGCGGCACAGGCAGCATTGGCTATGCCTTTACACAAGAGCTTTTGCAGCACCAGGAGCAGGTAACGCTGCTGGTACGAAACAAGCAGAAGGCGCAAAAGTTATTCGGCCAGTGGCCCACGCTACAGCTGGTAGAAGGAGATGCACAGAACGGTGATCTACTGAAGAAATTGGGAGCAGAAGCAACGCACATCTTCCATGGAGTAAACTACCCTTACGGAAAGTGGCAAGGAAATATGGAGCGTGTAACGCAACACGTGATTGAGGCCGCGGCCGTAAACAAAGCTACAATTTTTTTCCCGGGAAACATATATAATTTTGGATTAATTGAGGTCATCACCGAAGACACGCCTCAGAAGCCCGGTACTAAAAAGGGGGCGATACGGGTAAAACTGGAGCAGATGCTGCAGCAGGCGGCGGAGCACAACAGATGCCGCGTTATCACCCTGCGCCTCCCCGACTTCTGGGGCCCAAACGTTATGAATGAGGGAATTGCACCTGTTTTTAGAGCTGCGCTGGAGGGCAAGCCTATGCCCTGGCTTTACCGCAATGACATCCCGCACCAGTTGGTGTACACCCCTGATGCCGCCCACGCCTTTTACGAGCTGGCAAAACTGCCTCAGCAGGCTGCATACACAGAATATAACTATGCCGGGGAGGTACTACCAAGTATAAAACTGTGGCAAGCGCAGATTGCCGAAGGGGCGGGCACTGCACCTAAGTATAAACTGTACCCGGGCTGGGTTTTCAGGTTGATGGGGCTGTTCTCTGCCGACATGCGCGAGATCAGCGAAATGGGCTACCTCTGGCAAAACACCCTCCTGCTGAACGATGATAAATTGCGCCGTACCTTGCCGAACTTGAAACACACCCCGATGAAGCAAGCTATAGCCGAAACGCTGGCGTGGCACAGAGAAATGGGGGAGTTAGAGAGGTAGAGGGTTTAGGAGTTTAGGAGTGATGGACTATGCCGCAAGTATAGCAACAGCGTAACTTGTGGCTGCTATGCACGCAAGTTTTCAACTTGCTTTCTGCGGAGCAGAAAAATATACAAAAGTATATAATCACCTACAGGTTTACATCAGCTTTGAAGGTAGCCTCAGCCCCTACTATCCTTGCTTTTGCAAAGCAAAGAAGTTGAAAACTTCTGCCACAGGTGGCCACAAGTTACGCTTCGCTAAACTTGCGGCAGAACTCCACCTTCTAACTTTTTAACTTCTAATGCTCGCTTTTCTCGCCGGCGGTAACGGCCATCGGCAGGATATTCTGCTTAGGCGGCAAGGGGCAGGTGGCAAAGCCGGTGAAGGCGCAGGGCGGGCTGTAGGCTTTATTAAAATCAATGATTGTCTTGCCGTCGGTGCCGGGTTTTGGCATGTACAGGTAGCGCCCGGAGCCGTAGGTTTCGGTTCCGTTTGTCTGGTCGGCGAAGATGATGAACAGTTCGTCGCCCTCCTCCAGCGCATCGAGGCGGTATTGCTGTCCATCCTTAGTAAACACCACCGCCCCCGGCGACGGCTCCTGCGAAGTTTGCCCCAGCACATTGGTAATGGCGATCTGCTTTGGCAACGGGTTCTGCTCCAGCACTGCCTCCAGCCTCCACTCCGGCTGCACCGGGTAACGCTCTATCCCGGCAAAGTTCTTTCGGGCCTCGCTCTCAGCATCCCACAACCTGACGCCATACTTGTCGCCGCGCTGTATCACCACCCACTTTAAAGAGCCATGGCGCATTTCTGCCGGCTGCTCCATCTCCGGCCTATACACTATCGCCTCCTGCTGCACAGGTTCGTTGTTCAGGGTAATGTCGGCACCTTGGGCTACCTGCAGCTTCACCACATCGCCATCAAGTATAAAACTGCCCGCCTGTCCGGCAATCTTCCCCTCCGGGAAAACCACCTTGTTGCCCTCAGCGCTGCCAAAGCTGTTATTGCCCGGCTCCAGCCAATACAACCCGGCCAGCGCTAGCCAGCTGTCTTCCTTCTGCAGGTTTTCTACACGCGTGGCGTGCCACTGGTCTATACTTGCCACATAGCTGGAGTCAGCCGCTGCAGCGGTTGCCATACTTTGGGTGTTGGTATCCTGGGTTTGGGAGCAGGAGGAGAGTATAAACCCGGCCAGTGCGGCAGAAATAAGAAGCTTTTTCATGGTATTGGTGATATGGTTGTGTTGGATGCAGGAACAAAGGTATAAACTTATGCGGGTAATTGTTCTGATAACAAACTCGCCTTCCTTTAGAGAATGCAGGGCCGTTAAGTTCTAAAGAAACTGGGTTAAAGTTCTCTAGTCTCCTAACCTGCCGCGAGTTTTCAACTCGTGGTTCCCCATGAGGCAAGCTTTCAGCTTGCGTTGATTGCTCATTTCCCACTTACGCAAGCTGAAAACTTGCCCCATCAGAAGCCACAAGATGCAATCTTGCGGCAGGAACAAAATACCCTACGCCGCAGCCATACGTTGCCGGTAGGCAGCCGGGGCCATGCCGGTCCATTTCTTGAAGGAGCGGGAGAACACGCTTGGTTCGGAGTAGCCCAGCAAGTAGGCAATGTCGGTAATGGTGCTTTGGTTATCCTGCAGGTGCTTTACGGCTATTTGCTTGCGCACTTCGTCGAGCAGGGCCTGGTAGGTGGTACCTTCTTCCTTCAGCTTGCCTTGCAGGCTGCGCATGCTCATGGCCAGGCTGCGGGCTACCGTATTCAAGCCTGGCTCCTCCCCTTTTAGCAAGTTGGCAATCTCGCGCTGCACCTGCTCCCGCACTGTTTTCGGCTGGTGCAGCCGCTGCAGGTACTCCTCGGCATACTTCTCAAAAAACTGGTTCAGCTCCGGGTTGGCCGTTACCACCGGCAGCTGCAGGTAAGCCGCATCAAAAACGAGCCCACTATACCTTGCCCCGAACACCAGCTCCGCGCCCGCAAAAATACGTTTGTGCTCTTTTATACTTTGGGGCTGGGGGTAGGCCAGCAGCACCTGTTTATACTTCAGTTCCTGCCCAACCAGCGCCGGAAAGGCGTTTTTATAGATCACCAGCTCTGAGTCCAGGGCATTGCGCGGGTGCTGCAGCACCGGACTTACTGCCTCCAGCTTTACGAACGCCTGCTGCCCCTGCACCTCCAGGCTCGTGCGGATGGCGCCGCAGATGATGTCCTGGTACTTGCACAGTTTCCGCAGCGACTCGTGCAGGGTTGGCGCGTTCATCATCACGTAGGCAATGGTGCCCATGGAGGTCGGGTTTATACTTTCGGCCACGTGCAGCGCCAGGTCGGGGTCGTTGGTGGAGGCGATGGCGGCGGTCCACAGGTCCTGCACCATCTCTACCGAAACGCGTGCGTTCACATCATGCACCAGCTGCTGGCCCAGCCCTACCTGTTGGCAAATGGCCTCCACGTTCTGCCCCTGCTGGCGCAGCACATGCAAAAGCAAACCTACCGATGGCGCACTGAGCGAATGGGATTCGGGAGTCATCAATTTAAAGTATAAACCACTGTAAAAATAATAAAGCGCTTGCTTAGATGCAGCTATAGTTTGGCAAAGTATAATTTTCTATCTTAGAAAGGAAATGGAAGAACTCCCGAATTTAGAAGCGCTGGCCGGAACAGATGTAACACAAGCCTTTGCCTTGCACGAGTTGGCGTTTGGCTGGCTGCAGCAGGTGGTATTTCGGGTGGGGGAAGTATGGCTGGTGGTGGCGGTAAACGAGCAGACGGACGAGATCATACTTTCCGTACTTCCGGAGCTGGATTTCGGGATGCTGGAGCGGCAGTTCAGCCTTACCCAGATATCGAACCAGCGCAAGAAAATTAGCTGGCTTTGGCGCATGACCAACCAGCATGGCTACGAAGATGGCTTTCAGCTGGAGTTTGACGATGCAGAGGGGACGAATGTGCAGCTGTTGGCGGAGGCATCGCAATTACGGCTTACCATTTTTCAGCGATACTGATAACCTATACTTCATAAAACGATGCACAAACTCCTCCTCCCCCTCCTGCTGCTGTTGCTTACAGCCGCAGTTCATGCACAGCAGCCAGCGCAATTCGTAGGTGACTGGAGTGGCTCCCTGAAAGTAATGGGCACCGACCTCCCTGTTATCTTCCACATCAGCACCGCCGAGGATGGCACCCTCTCCGCCACCATGGACAGCCCCAAGCAAGGCGCTACAGGCATACCAGTGCAGCAGGTGCGGCAGGTGCAGGACAGCCTGTACATCGATATGAAAAACATTGGCGCGGCCTACGTAGGCAAACTTACAGATGCCCAAACCATAGACGGGCAGTGGCAGCAGGGCGGCCAGAGCTTCGCACTGCTGCTGAAGAAAGGTGCACCCGCCGAAGCCATGAAGCGCCCGCAGACACCTAAAGAGCCATACCCTTACCAGAACACGGAGGTAACGATAGAGAATAAGGCAGCGGGCATTAAGCTGGTTGGCACGCTTACCATTCCGCTCACAGATGGACCACACCCGGGAGTTATACTTTTTACCGGCTCCGGCCCGCAAGACCGCGACCAGACCATTTTGGGTCATAAGCCGTTCCTGGTGCTGGCCGATTACCTCACCCGCCAGGGCTTTGCCGTGCTGCGCCTCGACGACCGCGGCACCGGTAAATCGGGCGGCGACTTTGCCACCTCCACCACCGAGGACTTTGCCTCAGATGCCACCGCTGCATACAACTACCTCCGAAATCATAGTAGTATAAACAAGAAGAAAGTGGGTTTGCTAGGCCACAGCGAGGGCGCCCTGATTGCCGCCAAGGTAGCCGCTGCAAACCCGAACGTAGCTTTTGTGGTACTGATGGCAGGTAACGCCGTACCCGGCACCGAGCTGCTGGTGGCGCAGAACAAAGCCGTTTTCGAGAATGCCGGAGTGCCTCAGGAGCAGCTTCAGAAATACCTGCAGCTACGCGAGGCACAGTTTAAGGTAGCCGCCACCGAAAAAGACGTTACCAAAGCCGCTGAGCAGATACGCAATCTGGAGCAGGAGGCAAAAGCAAGTATGACAGCGCAGGAACAGCAGCAACTGGGCCTCACCGACAAAGCCGAGCAAACTGTAGTAGCCCAACTCAGCTCGCCCTGGATGCGCTACTACCTGGCCTACAACCCCGCCCCAACCTTGCAGAAGCTGAAGATGCCCGTACTGGCCCTGAACGGCACCAAAGATCTGCAGGTGCCTCACCAGCAAAACCTACCCGCCACCGAAAAAGCCCTGAAATCCGGCGGAAATAAAAAGTACACCATCAAAGAGATGCCAGACCTTAACCACCTTTTCCAGACAGCTAAAACCGGCTCACCGGCAGAGTACGGGCAGCTGGAAGAAACCTTTTCCCCGGCAGCGCTGGAGGTTATCGGTGACTGGATGATGGGGGTGGTGAGGTAGGTGCTATACCATAAATAGAAAAAGCAAATCATGAGAAAGGCACTAATCATAGGCAACAAAAAGTATAAGTGTAAAAAGGACGCTATTGCTCATTATAAAGGCATTCTCAATTCTTACAATTATGGAGAGTCTTTAAGCAAAGATGATTTTGAAGACATACTTGATTTACTTTACTATGACTATTTGAATTATCTAACTGAAAATGAAAACTTAGCAGAGGCCAATCAAGAAGAAATTGATAACAACAGTAATTTTACAGAAAGCAGCAATGAGGAAATAGTTATAGAGGACATTAAGGTATCAAGGGTACAGTTCAACACTAAATGCTTCGAAGTCTTCTACAGCGATAGAACAAGCTTGTACATTTCTTACCTAATGCTTATCAATAATAAGGGCTACAGTCAGGAAAGGCTCTTTTATGTTGCCTGCAGAAACGCTGTTCATCAAGATATTCGCTCAGTAAAACAAGCATACTTTGACAGTAATTCAGTAAAAGGACAGGTTAAATGTCAGGAAACAGATGAGCTATCAACATGGACTGAGTTAGTGGTTGATCATAGGCAGCCAAACACTTTCTCTATAATTGTGGATAGGTTTAAGGAGGTCAAAAACATTAACCATGACGTTATTGAATATACTTCAAATGAACAAAATCACATCATCTTCAAAGATGAGACATTGATAAAGGATTTCAGAGAATATCATAAAAATAAGTCTGTCTTAAGAGTTGTTAGAAGGGAGTGTAATTCAAGTCGTACAGGTATGGCAAGAGTTGGAAAAAGCTCAAGGGACTTGACAATACAATAGCTGGTGCGAGCTTGTAGCTCGTATCTCTACATAATTGAAGTCAAAAAGATACGAGCTACAAGCTCGCACCAGCATAAGAGACTGAACACACCTCACTCATACTTTCCCATGAAAACAGAAAAAGAAAAAATGCTGGCCGGCGAGCTGTACGACCCGCTGGACCAGGAACTCGCCGACGACAGGCTACGCACAAGGCTGCTGCTGAAAGAACTTAACGATAGCCGCGAAGACGAGGTGGAGGAACGGGCGCGCGTCCTGAAGGAGCTGATCCCGAATGCCGGTGAGGGGCTGTGGCTGCAACCGCCTTTTTACTGCGACTATGGCTATAACATGGTTGTCGGCGAGAAGGTGTTCTTCAACTTTAACTGCGTGGTGCTGGATGTGATGCAGGTAACCATCGGCAGCCGGACATTGTTCGGCCCTAACGTGCAGGTTTACACCGCCACCCATCCAATAAACCATGTAGAACGTGCTTCAGGGCTGGAGTTTGCCAAACCTATTACCATTGGCGAGGATGTATGGGTTGGCGGCAGCGTGGTAATCTGCCCCGGCGTAAGTATAGGCAGCCGCTCTGTTATCGGGGCGGGCAGCGTGGTTACCAAGGATATTCCGGCTGATGTATTTGCGGCGGGTAACCCGTGCAAGGTGATCCGGCACCTGGACAAAGATGAACGTGATGCGTAACTTAAATGACAACAGTACCTGTAGCCTCTAGCCCAACTATAAAACCCCTCCTGTTAGCTGTTGTGGTATTATTTGGCCTGCTTCCGGATGCGAAGGCACAGGACAGTATACATGTGCGGGTATTGCCCGCTAAAATCGCGACACAGATTGAACTTGCTATCCCTGCCGCCAACAAGAGTTACATCTACGAAAAGTATACACATTTCAAAAACGTGTATTGGCTGGATAGAACAGACACCCTCCGGTCAGTAAACGACTCTTTGTTCGTGGGCAAGCAGGTAAACCTGTCACTCAGTAAAAATTTCAGCACCCACAGCCGCTGCGACTCAACGATCAACAGCATCAGGAACTCCTCCCTAAGCCACAGAACATACGCAGCGCTGGACGCCTTCGCCAGAGAGGAGATCGGGTACGACAACCGACAGTTCAGAGACAGCATTAGCTTACGCAGGCCTTCCATCGCAGCGGAACGCGCCACATGCCACAGCGATTTCACACTGCTGGTCAGCAAGTGGCGCCACTATCAACTTGCCCGCATCGAACAGATCAAGCAACAAAAAGCCCAGAGGCTCTCCTGGATCAGGGGGAATCCGGCACTGGTAAACACGGACTTCGTGCGTGAGTTCCTGAACAGCTACGGCGCTTGCGACATAGACCAGGAGGCCCTTGTGCACTTAATGCATCACAACCCGGGCCAATTCCTACAGGTAGTCAATCAACTGAGCGACATTGAGTTTGATGTTGTTAAACTGAAGCTTTCTGACTTACCTCCTCATCTTAACACAGCAGGTGCTGCAACAGCCATCAGGAACTCAACAGTTAAAGCCGGCAGAAAAAGGCAGTTAGTCAGGAAACTAAAGAAAGGCAGCCGATAGCACAGGCAAGCCGGAATCTTATCCCTGATTACCCGTATCTATACTACAGGTGGTGTGAAAAGAGAAAGAAGCATATGGAGAACCTCAGCAGAAAAACACACTGGGAGAAAGTATACCAGACAAAACAGCTAGACAAAATGGGCTGGTACCAGGCAGTGCCCGCCACCTCGCTGGAGCTCATCAGCCAGTTCAAACTCCCCAAAACAGCCAAGATTATCGATATCGGCGGGGGCGACAGCCTGCTCGTGGATCACCTGCTGGACCTGGGCTACCAGCACCTTACCGTGCTGGACATCTCGGCGGCCTCCCTTGAACGTGCGCAGCAACGCCTTGGGCAGCGGGCAGGCAAAGTAACGTGGATTGAGGCAGATGCAGCCACGTTCAGACTAACAGAAAAGTATGATCTCTGGCACGATCGCGCGGCTTTCCATTTCCTGACCGATGAGCGGGAGACAGAGAACTACATTAACACGGCCCGGCAAAGTATAAACCCGGGTGGCGCCCTGGTGATCGGCACTTTCTCGGAGCAAGGCCCTAGCACCTGCAGCGGCTTACCCGTGCAACAGTATTCTGAAAAGTCTTTGACAGATCGGTTTGGTATGCACTTCGAGAAGATCACCTGTAAACACACCGACCACACCACACCCTCCGGCAACATCCAGAACTACCTCTTCTGCAGCTTCAGGAAAGTATAGCCAAGTTGATCTTATACTTCTGTAGAGAAGTATGAGTTGGCGCTGCTAACCTTGTACATGAGGCGTAGCCGAAGCATTACTTATGTGCGAGACCGCTAGCAGTACCGGTGTTTTCTTTCGTCAGGATGGAGAGCAGCTTGCACAAGTATGCATTTTCCTTTTCAAAGTCTTTCCGCAGATTCCATTCCTGAAGTATCACAGCAACAACCTTTTGCTCAGGCAACAGGAGGATATACTGCCCCCCTTTGCCTCTTGCTGTGTAAACCGGTTTATTGTTGTGGTTCAGCAGCCACCATGAGTAGCCATACCCCACTTCTTGGTAGCAGCCTAAGGTGCGGAAATCCTTGCTTTCGGGCGTGTAGTTTGCCAGGCTTTTCTCCACCCACGCGGAGTCCAGCAGTTGGGTCCCATCTACCCTGCCTTTGTTCAGGTACAGTTCTCCGAACCTGGCCAGGTCCCGTGCGGTAAAGTACGTTTCATCGCCTCCGGCATAGTAGCCGTCCACTTTCCGCCAAAAGCCGCACTGGATGCCGAGCGGTTTGAACAGTTCTGCCTGGGCGAATTCTTTTGTTGTGGTTTTAGCGGCCTTCGTGATCATGGCTGAAAGCACCATTTGAGAGCCTGTAAAATATTTGAACTCCTGGCCCAGTTTGCTTTCAGAAACTTCTTCATTCACTAGCACCTGCTCTACGTTCTGTGGGCCATCCCAGCCAGTAAACCCACCCCGCATGGAGAGTAGATGGGCTACGGTTAACTTTTCCTTCAAGTGATGCTGCCCGTACTCTGGGAACAAAGGCATTACATACTCGTTTTCGGATGTTAGATAGCCTTTCTGAATGGATAGGCCAGTTAAGGCAGAGGTAATGCTTTTCGTAACGGAATGAACGTTGAAGGCGCTATACCTGGTGGCTCCCTTCTGATATTTCTCCACGACCAGCTTACCATCTTTGATCACAACCAGTCCCCGTAGTCTTTCCCAGTCATCAATTTCCGTAAGGTACTGCGCAATGTCTTCCTGGTTATACCCTGCACGTGCTGGTGTGGCAGTTTGCCATGCATAAGGCTCATGACTCACCTCAAAGGACTGCGAATCTGTAAAGGGCAGAGAAAGGTTTAGCGGATGCCACTCAAAGTAGTAGGTCATCGCGTTAACCACTAACAGCAGTGTGGCTGCCGATACCAGGCCAAGGTATACTTTCTTTTGCCGGTGCTTTTTCCAAATCAGAAGTATGGCTGTCAGCAACAGAAGAAGCAAAACCAGCACATACTCAATCGCATTGGGGTAAGGCAGGTGATAGTAGTCGTCCTTTATTTTGTAGGATATGGCTATAAACAGCCCAGTAAGAAGTATAAAGGTGATGTACAGTTTCTTCATTTAAGTTGGGATTACCCGCAATTACACCGTAAAGTATGACTCCAGCTCGCGGAGGGTGTTTTCGTTGGTCTGCATGTCCTGCACCAGCTGGCCTTTCTCCAGGATCATGATGCGCTCGCATACTTCGATCACGTGGCTCAGGTCGTGGCTGGAGATGAACATGGTCATCTGCTTTTGCGTGCGCAGGTTGCGCAGCAGGTTTTTCAGGCGGATCTGTGAACTCGGGTCGAGGTTGGCGAATGGCTCGTCGAGTATGAGCAGCTCCGGGTTCGAGAGCACCGCCGCGGCAATGCCTATCTTCTTCTGGTTGCCCTTCGAGAAATCGCGGATATACTTGCGCTGGTTCAGGATCTCGTCGTTAAACAAATCCATAAACGGCAGCAGGCGCTCGGTAATGTCGCCCTCGGAAAGCCCGTGCAAATCGCCGATAAACTTGAAATACTCCTCCGCTGTCAGGTAGTCTATCAGAAAACCTTCGTCCAGGTGCGAGCCGGTGTATGCTTTCCAGTCCTCGCTCTGCGCCACGTTCAGTCCCTTGGAGTATACCTCGCCCTTACTTGGCCGGATCAGGTCCAGAATCATGCGGAACAGTGTGGTTTTGCCCGCTCCGTTGTTGCCCACCAGCCCCACAGCCTCCCCGGCCGCCAGCGAAAGCTCCGGAATGTTCACGGCCATCTTGCCGCTGTAAATCTTTTCGATGTTTTTTACCTCTAACATACTGCGCTTATTATCCATGTGTAGAATATCAATTTATACTTTGCCTATTGCTCCCGGAAGCCGGTGGCCAGTTTATACTTGTGCTTTAAGAACCAACCCGCCGACCACTGCAGCAACTGCTTCTGCAGCACAAATCCGCTCAACCCAACCAGGCCTATGGCGGCAATGCCCATAAAAGGCACCCCCAGAAACTTAAAAGGCAGGTAGAGAAGTATGGGCAGCACCATCATTGGAAGCATCATCACAAAGCGCGACGCGCCAACCCCCTGCCAGTTAAAAGCCGAGCCTTTGCTCAGATCCAGGCGGGTAGTGTTGTAAACCGAGAAGAAGAAGATGATGAACACGTTCACCCCAATGTTATACAGCAGCGTAGCCGTATTGATAAGTATGATTTTATAGCTGATAAGGCCGTAGGGCAGCGTTAGCATGTAGGCCAGCGTGGCCACGGGCACGAAGATCCAGAACTTGGCCGCATAGAACTGGTACGGCGAAATGCGTCGGGTAAGTATGGCGTCGAAATGGTTGCTCTGCCAGCTCGGCACAAACTGGCCATAATTAAAGATCGGCATCCCCGTCATCACGATTCCAACGAAAATCAGCATCCCGAAGCCGTCCAGGTATGCTTCGTTGCGGTAAAAGATCAGCCCGTAGAACAGGAAGAACACCGACATGGTGAGGAGCGACTTGGGGCGCTTGTGCCGCCAGATGAGTTTCAGCTCCAGCTCAATCAGTTTGCCCAACTCGCCGAAGCGGCCCAGGAAGGCAAGCCTTTCCCCCTCCACCTTTGTCTGCTGGCGCACGGTCAGCTCCTCAGGGTAAGTGTGGGCCTTCAGGAAGCGGTAGTTCAGCAAGTATGCTCCGGCCACCAGAAGTACCGGCACCATCGCCAGCACCGGGTACTGCAGCACCGTCCCAAAAACAGACTGAGACAAAGTATACAGCGAGAAAACACCCAGGTAGTCCAGCAGTATCAGGCCGGCCACCGCCACCCCGAACAGCAGGGTAAGGATTGGCTTTGTGCTGAGCTGCCGCTTAAAGTAGATCAGCAGGAAGTTGTTAAGGAACGTGAGCCCAATGATAGCGAAAAGCCAGGCCAGCGCCGCCCCGGCCCCGTATGCCGGCACCACCGCCGACACCATGAACGGCACGAAAATCAGCAGGAAGATCAGGTTAAACACACTCGGCACCGACTTGAGCAGCACAAAGTGTATCAGCCTGCTTTTGGGGATGGGCAGGTGCAGGTAGGGCTGCACCGCCAGCACCGGCAACTCCTGCAGCAGGAACCGGAAAAACAGGTCTGACAGAAAATAATACAGCAGCACCCCGTTCAAAACCGCCACCGCCGACTCGCCGGGCACTACTTTTCCCAGCAGCTTGTGGAGTGCGAGCCCCAGCACCAGAAAGATCGCCCCAAAGTATAAAATCAGCAGGCCCATGATAATGTTGAGCACTAAGCCCTTCTGAAATACGGAGGAGCGGTAATTGGCTTTCCACTGGTGCGAGAGTAAGGTTAAAAGCATATGGTTGAAGTATATACTGTTTTTTAAATATGACCAGAATTACACTGAAAGCCAATAGCACTTCCATATTTTTAGACTAACCCAAGGATGTTTTATACTTACAGAGTGATAGACGGGATAAAAACCTCTGTGAGAAACAGGGTTTGCCGCAGTGGCGGGTCCAACTATTTCTGCTCTTGCTCTCCCTTGTCTTCTGGCGCTCGTCTCCAGACGCGTGTCTTACCTATGATGTGAAGTCTCCGACTTCACTGAGGCCGGAGGCGTTAGGTTGAGTTCTGCTGCAGACTGTTATCCTTGCTGGAAGTTAAGAGTTAGGGAGCGATTAACCCACCCCCAGCCCCTCCGAGGAGGGGAATTCCAGCAGCCGATTATCCAACCACCCCTACCCCTCCGAGGAGGGGAATCATACCTCACCCCAGCCCTCTCCTAAAAACAGGAGAGGGAGTCCGGTCCCACTGGTATAGCAATGGCTATCGAACCTGATCCCAGTCTTTCCGTTGAGCGCCTTTGGAGTTTTTCGGTCCCGCGAGAGCGGGATTGCAAAGCGATAGCGAGCAAAGAAAAGCTCCCAGCGCGATGCGGGAAGACGAGCCCTCCCGGGCTGGAGGGAGCCACAGCCAGAAATGAAACTTTAGGTTCGTAAGGCTGAGGATGAACGGCGGCTAGTAAGGATAGCTTGTTTCAAGCTACAGAAAGCAGCAGTTATTAAGGTAAAGGTATAAAGTATGGCTCACGCGAATTAGGAAATCCGCGGCAGAAAGGTTCCGGACAGGGATGTCCGGAACAGCAACAGCCAGAAAGCACCGCCAAAGTATAAGGGATCGCTATAGTTGAGTTACAAACTCAACATCATTAAAAGAACACAAGTCTGAAGACTTGCTACAAACAACCCTACTTCACAGGATCATACCCGCTCCCACCCCAGGGGTGACAACGGCCGATGCGCCTTAGCGCCATCCATCCGCCTTTAAACGGCCCATACTTGTTGATCGCATGCACGGCATAGGTAGAGCAGGTAGGCGTATAGCGGCAAGTGGCAGGCTTCATCGGCGAGATCATATGCTGGTATACCCACACCAGCGAAAGCATTATTTTTTTCAGAATCCAGGCCATGGTTTGCTATTTGAAACTGCTAAACTACCCTAACAGCTGTTAGGAGCTGCAATATTTTATTAAATTTGTATCAGTTTAACTAATCTAAACAAATTTCCATGCTAAAAAGAATCCTTTCACTCCTACTTTTGGTCTCGCTGAGTGTGCCGTTCGCGGCCAGGGCAGACGAAGGTATGTGGCTCCCGATGCTCATCAAGCGTCTGAACCACACCGATATGCAGAAGCAGGGACTTCAGCTGACAGCCGAAGAGATTTACTCTGTAAACAACTCCAGCCTGAAAGACGCCATCGTGCAGTTCGGTGGTTTCTGTACCGGTGAGTTCATCTCTCCTGAGGGCCTGCTGCTGACAAACCATCACTGCGGTTACGGCCAGATCCAGTCGCACTCTACACCGGAGAACGATTACCTGACCAATGGTTTCTGGGCTACATCCAAAGACCAGGAGTTGCCAAACGAAGGCCTGTTCGTGGACATCCTTAACTACATGGACGATGTGACCGGCAAAGTGCTGGAAGGCATCGACAACAATACCACAGAAGAGCAGCGCCAGCAACTGATAGCGCAGCGCATGCAGGCCATCGCCAAAGAGGCCTCTGAGAACGGAAAGTATGTAACCTATGTGCGCGATTTCTTCAACGGTAACGAGTTCTACCTGTTCGTGTACAACCGTTACACAGACGTACGCCTGGTAGGTGCCCCGCCATCATCCATCGGTAAGTACGGCGGCGACACCGACAACTGGATGTGGCCACGCCACACCGGCGACTTCTCCATGTTCCGCGTGTACATGGCCCCGGACGGCTCTCCTGCCACTTACAGCAAAGAGAACGTACCATACAAGCCAGCGCACCACCTGCCCATCAACATCGGCAACAAAGAGCCAGGCGACTTCTCGATGGTATTCGGATTCCCGGGCCGCACCAAGCGTTTCATGACCTCGCACGGCCTGAAACTGGAAGTGAACCAGCTGAACAAATCACGCATCAAGCTGCGCGAGGAGAAGCTTGCCCTTTGGAAAGAGGAAATGGACAAGGCTGATGCCAACCGCATTAAGTATGCCTCCAAGTATGCTTCTACTTCAAACTACTACAAGTACTCCATCGGCCAGAACGAGGGCATTAAGCGCATGCGCACCATCGAAGGCAAGATTGTGGACGAGGACAAGTTCCAAGCCTGGGCTAATGCCGATGCCGAGCGCAAAGCCACTTACGGCAACGTGCTGACGGACATTGCTAACGCTTACGCCACTATTGAGAAGTATAACCTGGGTGCTGTGTACCTGAACGAAGCGGTACTGGGCACAGAGGCGTTACTGATGGCTTACCGCCTGACGCCGGTTTATACGGCGCTGAAAGCAGGTAACGCTGCCGCAGCCAAGAAAGCCGCAGAAGATGTGCAGCCACGCGTAGATGCCTTCTTCAAGGACTACCACCTGCCTGCCGACAAAAAAGTATTCGCAGCCATGATGAAGTACTACCACGAAGATATTGCCAAAGACCAGCAGCCGGAAGCTTTCAAGGCCATGGTAAAGAAGTATAACGGCAACTTCGAGAAGCTGGCTGATTACGTGTACAGCAACTCGATGGTGGTGAACCAGCAGAAACTGAACAGCTGGCTGCAGAACCCAACGCAGAAGGCCCTGGAGAACGACCCGGCTTTCCAGATCGTGGATGCCATCATCAGCAACTACAGAAACAACATTGCCCCTAAACTGCAGGAGAGCGAGGCGAAACTGGCCAAGGCAAACCGACTTTACGTGGCCGGCCTGCGCTTGATGAACCCGGATAAAGTATACTACCCGGACGCTAACTCCACTATCCGCCTGAGCTACGGCGCGGTGAAGGATTACAGCCCGCATGATGGTGTGTTGTATAACTACTACACCACCATGGAGGGCCTGATGGCCAAGGAAGATCCTAACAATGAGGAATTCATCGTGCCTGCCAAGCTGAAGCAGCTGTACGAAGCCAAAGACTATGGCCGCTATGCCAACAAAGAGGGTGAGTTGGTGGTAAACTTCATCACCGACAACGACATCACGGGCGGTAACTCTGGTTCCCCGGTGATCAACGGTAAAGGAGAGCTGATCGGCCTGGCCTTCGACGGGAACTGGGAAGCCATGACCGGCGACCTGGTATACGACGCCGATTACAAGCGCTGCATCAACGTAGACTCCCGTTACCTGCTTTTCCTGATTGACAAGTATGCGGGTGCCACTAACCTGGTTAACGAGATGACACTAGTACAGAGTGACAGCCCGGGTGCCGGCGATGCTGCCGAAGCCGAAGTCACCACTCCGCAAGCCGAGCTTCTGGACGCTGTTGTGGAGGAAGCAGAGCAGATCCTGAAACAAGGCAAAACCGAGTTTAAGGTGGAGAAAAAGAAAGGCAAAGCCAAAGTAAAACTGCAGGTAAAAGACTAAGCAGTTGCTTTACACCAAGTATAAAAAACCGGCGCTGGGGCATCCTCAGCGCCGGTTTTGTTTTTGTAGGGATGGAGTTGCACCATTCATGGCCCATTACTGGAAGTTAAAAGTTTAGAGTTTAGAGCCAGGGAAAGCTGAACCTACCCCTCCGAGGAGGGGAATCATACCTCTCCCCAGCCCTCTCCTTTTCTCGAGGGCCCCTACCCCCAAAACAGGAGAGGGAGTCCGGTTCAAGTAATATAGCGATGGCTATCGAACTCGATCCCAGTCTTTCCGTGGGGGTAGGGGCCCTCGTATAAAGAGCGCCTTGTGAGATTCCGGTGCCCGCCAAGGGCATTGCGACCGGAGGGCAGCAAAGGAAGGGAACACAGCGCGATGCGGGAAGACGAGGCCTCCCGGCCGTGAGGGCACCACAGCCAGAGATGAAACGATAGATAGGTAAGACTGAGGATGAACAGTAACAGAAAAGGATAGCTTGCTTCAAGTTGCAGAAAGCAGCGGCCAAAATATAAAGTGCGGTTTACGCGGACTAGGAAGTCCGCAGCAGAAGGGTTCCGGACAAAGATGTCCGGAACAGCGGGAGTTTCGGACAGCGGTGTACAGTACAGCGGGGGGCTTCTAACAAGTATCGCCAAAGTATAAATCAAAGAAACATCTGAAAAGCAGAAACCCTCAGACAGATACTTACAGCTACAGCATCACACCCCATACATCTGGTATTTCTCTCAAATATTCCTTATTCTTGATGTTCCAACACCACTGTCACCTCACATGAGTCTCAGAAAAACCTTACCCCTGCTCCTCAGCCTTATCCTGCTGCTGAGCGCCGGCTTCGCATTTGCACAGAGCGATAGTCGCATTTCCATCATCCCTAAACCCCAGCACCTCTCTCTCCGAAAAGGCGAGTTTATACTTAACGCCGATACCCGCATCTATGTGCCGCCTAAAAATGAGGACCTGCAAAGTATAGCCAACCAGCTGGCCCAAAGTATAAAAGCCGCCACAGGCGTGCAGCCGCAGGTGGTGCAAAAAAAGCCCAAGAAGAAAGACAAAAACTTTATCCAGCTCAACCTAACATCTACCCCGGATACCTTGGGCAAAGAGGGCTACACGCTGGAGGTAAGCCTAGATAAAATCATACTTGCCGCCAACCAGCCGAACGGCCTTTTTCTGGGGATGCAAACCCTAAAGCAACTGCTGCCGCCTCAGCCAACAAAGGCGCCGGTTAGTGTGCCTGGCGTAAGTATAGCCGATAAGCCCCGCTATGCGTGGCGTGGCATGCACCTGGATGTTACACGCCATTTTCAGCCGGTGGAGTTCGTGAAGGAGTACATCGATTACCTGGCCATGCACAAGATGAACACCTTCCACTGGCACCTGACCGATGACCAGGGCTGGCGCATCGAGATCAAGAAGTACCCGAAACTGACCGAGATTAGCGCCTGGCGCGACAGCACGCTGGAAGGCCATTATTGGGATCTTCCGCAAACCTACAAAAAGGAGCGCCATGGCGGTTTTTATACCCAGGAGCAGATTAAGGACGTGGTAAAGTATGCGCAGGAGCGCTACATTACAGTAGTTCCTGAAATAGAAATGCCAGGCCATGCCGTAGCCGCACTTGCCGCTTACCCGGAGCTTTCCTGCACCGGCGGCCCGTTCGGCGTGGAATCCAAGTGGGGCATTTTCAAGGATGTGTTTTGTGCCGGCAACGAGCAGACCTTCACCTTTCTGGAAGACGTACTGACAGAGGTGATGGCGCTGTTCCCGAGCAAGTACATCCACGTTGGCGGCGACGAGAGCCCGAAGGCCCGCTGGGAAGAATGCCCTAAGTGCCAGAAACGCATCGCAGACGAGCATTTGAAGGACGAACACGAGCTACAGAGCTATTTTGTGCAGCGCATGGAGAAATTCGTGAATGCCAACGGCAGACAAATCATTGGCTGGGACGAGATTCTGGAGGGCGGTTTGGCACCAAACGCAGCCGTTATGAGTTGGCGCGGCACCAAGGGCGGCATCGCGGCAGCCAAAGAAAAGCATTACGTAGTAATGACGCCGGGCACACATGTATACTTCGACCACTACCAGGGCGACCGCGAGCTAGAGCCTACCGCCATCCACGGTTACAGCCCGCTTTCTAAAGTATATTCTTACGACCCAACGCCTGCCGAACTTACCCCGGAGGAGAGAAAGTTTATACTTGGTGCCCAGGCCAACCTCTGGACAGAGTATATCACCACCCAAGAGCATGTGCAGTACATGGTTTTCCCGCGCATCGCTGCCCTTTCCGAAGTGCTCTGGACTCCAGCCAACCTCAAGGACTGGGACAGCTTTAAGCAACGTATGCAGCAGCAGTACCGGCGCTACGATGCCATGGGTGTACATTACGCCAAAAGTGCCTACCAGGTACGCCAGCAGCTGGAGTTGAACCCGCAGCACAATTCGGCCAAGGTCACGTTTGCCACAGATGCCACAGGCACCGACATATTTTATACCTTGGATGGCTCAGCCCCAACGCCCCAGACCAATAAGTATGACGGCCCGATTGAGCTGAATAAAGCCGCAGTAATCAAGGCCGCCTCCTTTGTGGATGGCAAGCAAATGGAGCAGGCAACCTCCAAGGTATTTGATGCACACAAGGCCCTGAACAAACAGGTATCGCTAGCCACCGAGCCGCACAAGAGCTTCTCGCCGGGCACAGTCGCACTTGTAAACGGCCTGCACGGCACCACCGACCACTACGACGGGCAATGGCTAGGTTACCTCGGCGATAACCTGGAGGCCGTGATAGACCTGAAGGAGGTGCAGCCTGTCCGCCGGATCAGCAGTTCATACTTCCAGCACATCGGCTACCGTGTTTTCCTGCCGGCGCAGATAGCGTATGCCGTATCTGAAGACGGAAAGAACTATACAACGGTGAAAGTGATCAGTAACGGGGAAATCGGAAACGAAGAAGGCATTCTGCGCAAAGCCGTAACCGCCGAGATTCCGGCTACCAAAACCCGCTACGTAAAAATCACAGCCCGGAATGTGGGTGTCAGCCCTGAGAAATACCCTTCGGCAGGGCAGAAAACATGGCTGTTGGTAGATGAACTGAGCGTGGAGTAGTAACCAGGCACGAATTATAAAAGGGCGGCCGGAGATTAACTCTGGCCGCCCTTTTACTTTAACCAAAAAACACTTCTATCTATCCCAATACAAAGGGGTGGTTAGCGTTACATCCGGCACGTTAGCGGCGTTGAACGTTCGCTCGCTCTGCGGATACGGGAAGCGCAGTGGTTCTGGTCCCAAAGCCATGACCGGATCAGGCGTGTCCGGGAAACCGGTTCTGCGTATATCCACCCACGTTTCAAAAGTGCCGAACATGGTGATATACTTTTGGGTCATGATCTGCTCCAGAGTCACGGAACCCGATGCACTGGCATATTGCGCTATAAAATCAGGATAGTCATCGGAGCCGGTAACTTCCCGCAGCGAGGCTTTCACCGCTTCGTTGTACGCCTCGGCAGCCTCCCCCCCTTGATTTAATCTTAAAAGTGCCTCTGCCCTGATAAACTGTGCCTCAGGATACGTAATAAAGGGCACCGGCGAATCTATCGAGGCTACGAATGGCCCCATGTCGGAGCCGGTTTCGGGTTCCCCGGAAGTTGCGCCGGCGAAGTTGCCCTTAAGGGGTGTCACATACTCATCCAGCCGTGGATCATCCCTATCGATCAGCAGGTCCGTAAAAAATTCTGCCATCACAATATCGCCCCGCTGCTGGTTAAACTGATAGTAGGGATTTGCCTCTGTCTGTGTTCCCCCAAAGGCCAGTGTCATGTTCTCAGCATTAGACGTAAAACCGCTATCTAAGGCGGCCAGGGCCATTTGGGCTGACTCCGTAGGGTTAACCTGGCTTAAGTGGTTGTAATAGCGCGCCTTCAGAGTGTAGGCGGCTTTAATCCAGTTATTCAGGTTTCCGCCGTAGATCAGGTCCTCGCTTTCCAGCGTGTTTAGGCTCTCGCTAGCCTGTAGCTCTACGATGGCCTCATCTAACAGTGCCTGTATGGTATCGTAAATTACCTCCTGTGGGTCATAAGTTGGGTTAAACTCCTCTCGGCCCTGAAAGGCGTTGGTATAGGGTATATCTCCCCACGCGTCGGTAGTAACCCCCAGCACGCTGGCGAGCATTACCTTTGCCGCACCAGAGAAATGTGGTGAACCTTCTTCCTGGGCCTGCTGGATGACAACCTTCAGGTTCTGCATGATCGGGTATAAGTTAAATCGCCATGCGTTGTTCACATCGTTCTCTGTGATCTGGTTTCTGCCTATCACCAGGTGCTGACGTCCGACACCCGCCAAGTGTTGTGTGATCACGTTTGCGTAACGGCCCATATCACCCCCAAGAGCATAAGCAAAACCCGCTTGTGCAGAGGATAGCAGCACCCTGTTTGGCGCCTCTTCCGGGTTGTCCGGGTTCACGTTCGTCTCTTCTAAGTCGCAGGATGCCACCATGCAAATCAGCATTCCTGTAAGTATATATTTGAAATAATTATATAAAGTCATGGCTGTAAATTTTAAGGTCAGAATTAAAATGTTACTCGAAGTGTCAGGCCATAGCCCTCTGTGTTAGGCATGGAGAAATAATCCAAGCCCAGGGCGTTGCCCTGCCCGGTCAGGTTGTTCTCAGGATCTATGCCGCTGTAGTCTGTATTCAGCCAGAGGTTGCGAGCGTTAAAGGCTATACTTGCGGCCTTTACAGGGGTTTTCTCCAGCAGGGTTGCCGGCAGGTTATAGGAGAGGGTGAGTTCTCTTAGTCTGACCCATGAACCATCCTCTACGAACTGCTCTTCCACGGCTCCAAAACCACCACCGTTAGCTTGGTACCAGTCCTGATCCAGTACCACTTCCTGTGTGTTGGGGGTGCCGTCATCTACCCGCACCCCTTCAAACACCTTGGTCTCTCCCCTGTTTTCTGTATTCTTGGAGGTACCGAAGAAGTTCATAACCCCTATCGTACCGTTCCAGATGTCGCCCCCCTCGCGTATGTCCAGCAGAGCAGACAGGCTCAAGCCTTTCCAGGTAATGGTATTGGTGATACCCGCCGTCCAGTCCGGGTTAGGGTCACCGATTACACCGTCCTCGTCAGCCGGGAACGGAAAACCGTCATTGCCTATCAGCAGCTGGCCCTGGTCGTTTCTGGCCCATCGGCCACCAAAGAGCACGCCATAAGGCTCTCCCACAATAGCTCTGGAAGATGGGCTTGTGAAACCGTTGAGTGTGATCGTCTCAACACCGGGATAAAGTGAAATCACCTCGCTCTGGTTTCTGGTAAAGTTCACGATCACATCCCAGGAGAAATTGGTTGTCTGTACTGGCGTTCCGCGCAACACGGCTTCTATACCTTTATTCTCAATTTCGCCCGAGTTAAGCACGGCAGACAGGAAGCCTGAAGCTGAGGAAATGGAAACAGGGATGATCTGATCCTCTGAGTTATTCTTATAGTAGGTGGCATCCAGACCCAACCTGTTATCAAAGAACCTCAAATCAACCCCAAACTCTATGGACTTGTTCTTTTCCGGTTTGATGTCAGGGTTACCCAGCTGAGTCACTTGGTTAAAACCGGCTACCCCCTGAAACGGGAAGAAAATACCATTTGTCCAACCATCTCCCCAGGTGGAGCTGGCAAATGGGGTGGTAAGGGCATAAGCCGGTGCATCCTTACCCACTACAGCGTAAGAGGCTCTTACCTTACCAAAGTCAAAGACATCCCCCGTCAGGTCGAAGGCCTCGGTAAACACAAAGCCTAAGTTGATAGATGGGTAAAAGAAAGACTGGTTATCTGTTGGCAAAGTAGAAGACCACTCGTTCCGCCCAGTAAAGCCCAGGAAGATAAAATTCTTATAGTCCAGGGAGAGGTCAGCGTAAACAGCTGCACGTTCTATCCTTATGGTATTCTCTGTTGTGGTGATACTGGCAGCGTTGGCCAGGTCGAAAAAGGTTGGGACGGCCAATCCGTCGCCTTGTGTGTAGAGGCGCTGGAACCTGGAGTTAAAGTAGTTGTGCCCCAGAATCAGCCTGGCCGATACGTCAGTTGTCACCTCTCGGTCGAAGGTCACCAGCAGGTCAGTGTTGATGTCGCGGTTAAATACCTGGTCTTCGTACACCTGGCCCTCCGGGAAGGCCCTGGACTGGATATCAAAACCGCCGGTGCGTCTGTCTGAGTACCAGTCAGTGCCTAACCTGAAAGAGGCGTTTACCCAATCGGTGAAATCATACTGTGCGCCTACATAGCCTATCAGGCGGTTTACATCGTCTTCAAATGGGTTGCGGTTTACGGTCCAGAAGGGGTTGTCATAGCCAGCGCCTTCGCGGTACGTACGCTGCGTACCATCCTCAAAAACATAAGCACCCGGGTTTTCGTCACCTTCCTCTCCAAAGCCGCCGGAAAGGTCGAACGTGATCGGCGCCCGTAGTAAGCCCAACATTACACCGGATATATTAGACCCCTGCTGCACACGCCTGCCACCCGACTTGATGTAGTTCGCCGAGCCAAAGGTTCTGAACTTATCATTCAGCTGTGTAGATCCTGTTACACGGACAGAGGTGCGCTGGAAATCACTTTTCGGCACGACACCTTCCTGGTCAGTGTGCCCCAGGGACACATAATACTCCGCTTTTTCTGTACCGCCTGAAATACTTAGTGTATTCGTCCATGTCTTTCCGGTTTCAAAGAAGTTATCTAAGTTATCATAGGCGATTGCCCGCTGGTCAGTAGCCGCAGAGGAGTCGGCCGGCACCAGAAAGCCATTAGGATCATAGGGGTATGGCTGTCCGTCGAAACGCAGCTGGTCCAAAGGCGCTCCCCAGGATAAAACACTGTTGAAGCCGGAGAAAGTACCTGTAAATTCGCCGTCCGAGCCCTGTGAATACCTTTGCTGCAGCTCAGGCAGCTTGTTTACATAATCCAAGGTAAACGAAGTGTTGTAATTGATAACGGCACGGCCTTCCTTACCTTTCTTGGTGGTGATGACAATCGCTCCGCTACCCGCCCTGATGCCGTAAAGCGCCGTAGCTGCAGGTCCTTTCAACACAGTAACTGACTCAATATCTTCCGGGTTGATATCCACGGCCCGGTTTGAGTTTGCCACGCCTGAAAGCACTGCATTTGTTCCTTGGTTTGGGTTACCGGCGGCCGTGGTAGAGTTGTCTATCGGTACGCCATCGATTACGAACAGCGGCTGGTTATTACCTGTAACAGAGGTAGCTCCCCGAATGACAATGCGTTGGCCGGCACCTGGGGCACCCGATGAGCTGGTAATGTTTACACCGGCCACCTTACCGTTTATCGCGTTAGCTATACTTGGCTGTGTACTTCTAGCTAGTTCTTCAGTACCAACTTCTTGCACAGAATACCCTAAGGCTTTCGTTTCCCGCTCAATACCAATTGCCGTAACAACAACTTCTTCTAACTGCCTGGTGTCTTCCTGCAAGGCAACGTTTATCACGCTTTCGTTTCCAACGGTTCGCTCCATTGTTCTGTAGCCGATAAACCGGAAAACCAATACGTTATTTCCTTCAGGCACATTTAAGGAAAAGTTTCCGTCTGCGTCGGTTGCGGTACCAGTTGTTGTTCCTTTAACAACAACAGAAACACCAGGTAATGGCATTGCATCGGCAGCTGTTACCACCTTCCCTGTCACAACTCTTCCCTGCGAGTAGCCTGACAGTGGCAGTAACAGCGCCAGCATCAGACTAAGTAGTAGAATCTTTTTCATAAGCACGTATTTAGCTGTAAAACATAGTATTACAGTTTATTTGTACGTACTCACCACCTGTCAACTACACTCAAATAATACAATTTTTAAATAAATACATACTAACAAATAAAAATACAATGTTAACACACCTAAATCTTTAGCCAGAGGACTCATACAATTATACCTTACATATCTATAAAATATAAATCAAATTAAAATGGATGCCCGTACAATGATAACCACCTTAAAATCACTATAAACCAATATTTTACATTTTAAATACAGTTCTACAACGTTACAAACCTGTCTGACCGGCAACCAAAACCTGAGCTATGAGATACAACTCTATACTTATACTTTTTATATGGTTGATGGCCGGGCAGCAGGGGGCACAGGCACAGCAACAGTGCAACTTCGGAGCACGATCGGCAGGAATGGGATATACATCTGTGGCAGTAGCTGATGTATGGGCGATGGGCAACAACACGGCCGGTATAGCTAACCTTTCGGCCCCGGCACTTGGCGTGTATGCCGAGAACAGATTCGGGGAGCGCGCTTTTACTACTATAGCTTTACAAGCCGTTTACCCTACGCAAAAGTATGGCGCTTATGGACTGAGCCTGAGCCGGTTCGGCGACGCGCTGTTCAGCCAGCAGCATGCGGGGCTGGGGGTGGCACACAAACTGGGGCAGTTTAGCCTGGGTATTAAGGCGGATGTGTGGCAGGTGTCGGTGCAGGAGTACGGCAGTCGCAAGGCGGTGGCACTGGCAGCGGGAGTGCAGGGGGAAGTGATGCCCGATTTATACTTTGGCGCCTTTGCCTACAACCTGAACCAGGCTAAGTTAGCCTCTTTCGAGGATGAACGACTGCCTACGACCATGAAAGCGGGCCTCTCTTACCGCCCCACCGCCAAATTACTGTTAGCCGCCGAAACAGAGAAAAGTATAGACCACGGTGCTGATTTTAAGGCAGGGGCCGAGTATGCGCTGCTGCAGGAGAAATTTGTACTTCGGACCGGCTTCAGCACCCTCACCGGCAGCCTCAGTTTTGGCGCAGGCTTCAAGGCACGGCAACTGCAGGTAGACTATGCCTTCGGCTCCACCACCCCCATCGGCAACAGCCACCATGTAGCGGTAGTTTATTCTTTTGCTTCAGCAGCTAGCACATCTCCGTAGCCGTTGCCAGCCAGCACCACATCAGCATTTATACTTACACACCTACCCTGCGCGATACGCGCTTAATAAAAGGCTCAATAGTAAGCCCCTGCACCACCAGCGACATCAGTACAACCGTGTAGGTGATCGCCACAATTTCATCCCGAAACATATCATTGGTAAGCGAAAGCGCGAGGGCGATGGAGATACCACCACGCAGTCCTCCCCAGGTCATGATGGAAAGCGCCCCGGGCGCGAAGGTACGGTGCAGCCCCAGGGTATAACTCGGCACGGCCAGGGCGAAATAACGAACCGCCAGCACGATGCCTGTCGTTATGAGCCCGATGACAGCGTACTCCCACCTGAACTCCACCACCATCAGTTCCAGGCCTATCAGCACGAAAAGCACTGCGTTCATGATCTCATCCACCATCTCCCAAAACTTGGTCAGGTAGTCGGCAGTTTGCTCGCTCATCGCCAGCTTAGTACCCTGGTTACCAATCAGCAACCCTGCAGCCACCATGGCCAGAGGTCCTGAAAAGTGGAAGATCTGCGCAATACTGTAGCCACCCATTACCACCGCCAGCGAAATGATCACCTCGGTCTGGTAATGGTCGATGCGGCGCATGAAGTGAAAGGCAATATAACCGATAAGCAGCCCGAGGCCAATGCCGCCGCCAACCTCCATCACAAACAGCTCTGCCACAAAAGAGCCCTCCACGTTGGCAAAACCCAGCTGCGCTATCTGAAAAATAGCCAAAAACACCACCACACCCACGCCATCGTTAAACAGCGACTCACCGGTTATACTTACCTCCAGCGACTTCGGAATATTAGCTTTTTTCAGGATGCCGAGCACGGCAATAGGATCAGTTGGAGAAATGAGCGCCCCGAACAGCAGGCAGTAGATATACCCGATCGGATTGCCCAAGAACTGCATGAGGTAATAAAAAATGGTGCCCGTCACGAACGTAGAAATCATTACTCCCACTGTGGCAAACACCAGTATGGGCCATTTGCTCTCGCGAAGCTTCTCCAGGTCGGTGTGCAGGGCGCCGGCAAAAAGCAGGAAACTCAGCATGAACTCCAGCAGAAACTCCGAAAAATCAAGTGCCATGAGCCGCTCCTCCACCAGCGCTTCAAACTGCGGCGACACCGCCCCCGCCCCCTGCACCAGCACAGACAGCAGCAGGCCCGCCAACAGCAGCCCGATAGCGCCGGGCAGCTTGATGTACTGCTGGTTTATATAGGCAAATACAGCCGAGATAATAAGTATGGCAGAGATGATGTGAAAGACTTCCATGGCATTGCTGAATGTTCAACCTTAAAGTACAAAATAAGTATGAGAATATTCTGATACTGTTGTTTATACTTCTTCGTTGCTTATGATGCGTGGTTTACTTCTGTTTTGGCTGTTTATTCTGTGGCTGCCGCCCCTGCAGGCACAGGACTACCCGCGCCAGAACATAGACCTTGACCTGTTGGTGCAGGAGCTGTTTGCCGAGCAGGACGACGAGAGCATCAGCTACGAGGATCTCTACGAAACGCTTTTCCAGTATTACCAGCGCCCCATCGACCTGAACCGCACCACCCCGGAGGAACTGGCGTCGCTTTACCTGCTCTCGCGGCCGCAGATTGCATCCTTCTTTAACTACCTGGAGGAGAGCGGGGATCTGCTGAGCATCTATGAACTACAGGCTATTCCGGGCTTCGATCAGGCTACCATTTACCGGCTGCTGCCCTTTGTGCGGGTGCAGGATGCGGGGCTTCAGGCCGATACGCGGCCACTTTGGCAACGTATGATCGGTGAGGACAACAACGCGCTTATACTTCGGTACGAGCGCACGCTGCAGCAACGCCGGGGCTATACTTCCGTGGATACCAGCAGCCGCGCCACCACCCGCTACCTGGGCTCCCCATACAAGCTTTTCATGCGCTACCGCACCAGCCATGCCCGCGACTACAGTTTTGGCATTACGGCCGAGAAAGACGCCGGTGAGCAGCTTACCTGGAGCCCCAGCACTCGCCGCTACGGTTTCGATTACTACACGGCGCACCTGCAACTCTACAACAAGGGGCGCTTCAAAACCATCGCCCTCGGCGATTACCAACTGCAGTTCGGGCAGGGTCTGCTGCTCTCCTCTGGTTACAGCGTGGGCAAAGGCAGCGAGACCATCACCACCGTAAGCCGCCCGAACCTGGGCATCCGGCCCTACAGCTCGGTGCTGGAATATGCTTTTCTGCGCGGCGGTGCCGTTACTTACGACCTGGGCAAGGTGGATGTAACAGGATTTTATTCCAACAAGCTGGTGGACGCAAACCTGCAAACGCAGCTCGACACTTTGCTTACGGAGCGGCAATTCTTCTCCGGCATCCAGACCACCGGCTTCCACCGCACCCCTACGGAACTGGCCAATAAAGATGCGGTACGCGAGCAGGTATATGGTGGAAGCGCCCAGTATCAGTCCTCAGACAAGTCCTTCTCGGCTGGGGTAACCGCCCTTGGCACCCACTACAGCTCATCCATCCAAAAAGCAGGCGCCCCATACCAGCGCTTTGAGTTCGGCGGCACGCACAACTACAACTTAGGTGCTAACTACAGCTATACTTTTCAGAATGTGTACCTGTTCGGGGAAACGGCCATGAGCAAAAGCGGCGGTATAGGAAGTATAAATGGGCTTCTCGCCAACCTGTCCAACAAAGTAGAGCTGTCGATGCTGTACCGTTACTATGCCCGAGATTTTCATACTTTCTATGGCAGCGCCTTCGGCGAGAGCACCCACAACATAAACGAGCAGGGTCTTTACACAGGCATCAAGATAAAACCAATGCCTAAGTGGGAGCTAACAGCCTACTACGACAGGTTTACCTTTCCGTGGTTGCGCTACCTGGTAGATGCCCCCTCCCAGGGCGATGAGTACTTGCTGCGGTTATACTTTAAGCCCAACCGCCA
Source organism: Pontibacter anaerobius (assembly GCF_026241195.1). Classification (GTDB taxonomy): domain Bacteria; phylum Bacteroidota; class Bacteroidia; order Cytophagales; family Hymenobacteraceae; genus Pontibacter; species Pontibacter anaerobius. Next base: position 249,206 of record NZ_JAPFQO010000003.1, on the reverse strand, counting down.
GAGCAGCCTTTACGCCCAAATGCGCCACGAGAGCAAGGGCCGCAATCTCAGCGGCAATACCACTGCCCTAGACTATGTGGCGCAGGCTGAGCGGCGGAATTACCTTTTATACTTCGAGACATCGCCCACCCGCACGCTTAACCTGAAATCGCGGGTACAGTTTGGCACCTACGAGCAGGAGTCGCCGCAGCAGACGGGCTATTTTATCTCGCAGGATGTAAATTTTACGTTTGATAAAATACGATTAAGCACCCGCTACGCCCTCTTCGACACCGACAGCTACGACACCCGCCAGTATGCCTACGAACGTGACGTGCTGTATGCCTTCTCTATACCTGCCTTCAGCGGCAAGGGCACACGCTTTTATACTTTGCTGCAGTTTCGCCCGCTCCGTGACCTGGATGTATGGGTAAAGTATAGTTTGACGCACTACCGCAACCAGGATACCATTGGCAGTGGCTTAGAGTTGATCGAGGGGCCGAGCAGATCGGATGTGAAGGTGCAAGTGCGCTATAAGTTTTAGTTTGAGGGCTGAAAGAATGTGGTATCTACGCCTTCATGTACCATTACAAATTACCCCATCTGGCGCAAGTCTTCAGACTTGTGTCTTACAATGGTGTTGAGTTTGCAACTCAACTGGCTCGGAGAGCCATACTTTATACTTTAGCCGCTGGTTTTTTCTTCAACCTGAACCAAGCTATCCATACTAGCCACGGTTCATCCTCAGTCTTACGAACCTACCGTTTCATTTCTGGCTTTGGCTCCCTCCAGCCCGGGAGGGCTCGTCCTCGGGCATCGCGCTGGGACCTTTTCTTTGCTCGCTGTCGCTTTGCAATCCCTGCGGGACCTAAAAGCTCCAAAGGCGCTTAACCCAAGGACTGGGTACAGTTTCCAATAGCCGCCGCTGACGGAGCTTGAGCCGGGCTCCCTCTCCTGTTCTTAGGAGAGGGTTGGGGAGAGGTGAAAAGCCCCCGCCGTAGCCAAGGAAGCGCAGGGGTGGTTGGACTGGGTGCTGCAGACAATCACTATCAGGCCCAAACAGTGCGCTACTTTATTCCAGTCGCGTACTTCTCGTAGCAGCTTTGCGGTTCCTGCAGTGCCTTACAATCAGCCTTTACTTCCGCCCCCAGCAACTGCCCGTTATGGCTCAGCTCGAGGTGGCAGCACTCCAGAAACAGCTGCTTCAGCTTCTCCCGGCCACGCTGCACCCTGGATTTAGCCCCGGAGTAAGAGATGCCCAGCCGCTCGGCTATATCTTTCTGGCTCATGCCCTCCAACTCGCTCAGGCGCAGGGCCTCGGCGTACTCAGCGGGTAGTAAGCTGATCAGCGGCTCCACCAGCGCCTCCACCTCCTGCCGGTTTCGCTCCGGCATTTCCTCCGGCTCAGCAAACTCTGCCTCCGGGTGCAGCGGCTGGCGGCGGCCGCTCTCCCTGAAAAAGTCGTGCACGGTGTTGCGGGTGATCTGGTAGAGCCAGGCCTTCAGGTTATGCACGCCCTGCAGCTGCTCACAGTTTTTATACAGCTTCAGGTAAAGTTGCTGCAGAATCTCATCAGTTTCCTCTTTATCCTGCACACGCTTCAGCACAAAGCCACGCAACTGCGCCTCATACGCCAGAAAGACAGGTGCCACAGCAGCACAGCTATCCTCGGGTAAATTGGTTTTGGGGTTAATACAGCAGTTATCCATACTTATATGCCTACTTTGTTGCTTCGTCTTTCCAATAACCAGGTGTCGCGCCACTGGCCATGCAGCTGGCCCAGCCGCTCACGCAGGCCTACCACTCTAAACCCGCATTGCTCGTGCAGTCTTACGCTGGCATTATTCTCTTTTAATATATGTGCCTGCAAGGTCCAGATGCCAGCCTGCTCCGAAGCCTCTATCAGTTGCATCAGCAGCAGTTTGCCGATGCCCTGGCCTTTATATTCGGGGTGAACGTATACTGTATCCTCGGCCACTCCCTGGTACACGCATCTGCCTGATACCGCCGTCAGCGCGGCCCAACCCGCCACACGGCCATCCCTGGCCAGCGCCACCAGGCGGCAGGCTTTCAGAAACTTGTTATCCCAGCCCTCCCACTCCGGCGCTTTGGTTTCCAGGGTGGCGTTGTTGGTGGCAATGCCTGACTCATAAATTTCTTTTACCTGCGGGTAGTGCTCGGGCAGCATCTCCGATACCAGCACCGAGCGAGAGGTTGCGGTTTCCATAGTTTTATATCAGAAGTAAATATAAACCAGCAGCACGTATAAAAGTATACCTGCTGCTGGTTTTGTTTTTCCTAGTTTCTGTTTTGTACTAAATGGCATCGGCGGCTTCAGGGCAGCACTTGGTTTGGGGCTCGCCATACACGGTAGACTCCCCGAAGGTATAGAACGCTTCCCAATCCACGCCCTGCGGGTCTGTTATCCACGACTTCTCGGACTTGGCATAGCAACAGGTGCATTTGCCTTCCTCACGGATGGCGCCTTTGGCTTTTTTCAGGCGGCTGTATACTTCGCCGAGCTCCTCTTCGCTCTCGGCCTGTATACCCAGGTGCTCAATACCAGCGTTCTCGGGGTGATGCGAAATGGCAAAGTTCACGCGCGGGTCCTCCAGCATCCATTTGGCATAGTCTGGCTTTAGCACCGTTGGTTTGGCACCGAATACAGCTGTGTAAAAAGCAGTGGACTCCTGTAGGTTCTTTACTCTTACGTTTACGTGAAATCTTTTCATGGCTCTATCTTTTATAGGTGTTTTGTTCTTATTACACCCTGATGACGGAGACACTCCTGGAAAGACGCAGCTGTTGTAAGATATTTTTTTAGGAGATAAAAAAACTCCGCCTGCACTTAAAAATACAAAGGCGGAGTTCTTATTAATTTGAGGCCTGGATTTAAAGTATGAGGGTTACATGCACAGGTTCTCCAAAGGCAGTTTGGCTACCAAGGGCCTGTCTGGAGCGTTACGCTGCATACTTTCGAAATCGAGGCAAAACCTAATGGTATAGCTTAGCGGTTGATCTGCAACATAAGATGTGCCTCCGTACTCCTTCATCTTATCGGGGCTGAGGTTAATCGTAAAAAGGTAGTCGAGGCTTTGGGTAACCTGAGGCAGGTCTTCGGAGAAAACCGAAAAGCCGAAGCCGCCATGCGGGGCCTCTCCGCCTAAAATCGTATCCAGAAAACCAGGTTCTCGGGAGTAGTAGTTAACCATAAACTTGCCTACCGAAAACTCATCTATACTTTCTACTGCAGGGATGGCAACCGGCAGAAAGCTCGTATACTCCCCCTTGTGCACCCCGGTCACGATCAGTAGGTATCTTTCGTCATTCTCCTGGTACAGGAAGGAGTCGCCAAACTTGAAATCCTGCTTAAAGTTGCGCATGGTCAGCTCCAGGTGCCCGTTTTTCTCCCCCAGCTCGCCAAACTTATTTTGATGCATGCAGCCGGAGCACAGCCCGATGACGAATAATGCAAGTATGGTTTTTTTCATTGCCTTAGTATAAAACTACTCACACCTACTGCACGTTTTTTACAAATACCACCTGCTCGGCATCCGCTTTGATGATGCTGTTGTAGAACTCCACCAGTTGGGCGAAGGTCTCCGGAGCAAAACGGCCCTTGTGCATTTGCATGCGGCGCACGTATGTTACGCGCTGCCCATCTACCTTTACCGAGGCGGCATACTCTCCAAACACGGACTTATACTTCACCTCACCTGGCAGGTACTCCACGGAGTAGCCGGCCGGCACCTCTATCTCTACGGTATCCACATCCATATATGCCTGTATGCGCACCACGTCGGTCAGGCGTTTTTCCTTTTGGTCAGGCACATAGGTCCATTTGCTCATCAGGTTCGGGCTGATGAACATGCGCTTGCCACTCAGGGTGGCGCATTGGCGCATGCTCAGCTCCAGGTTCTCTGTTACGCTGGGCACTCGTTCCTTTTTCTGGGTGAAACTATACTTGCTGATCTCGAAAGGCGGGGCCGTGGTGTTCTCGTAGAGCCACTTGCGCTGCTCCTCGGGCTTCAGGTTTTGTATCACCCCGTCGCGGGATTCCTGCTGTGTGCCGGTATAGCGGGTGCTCACGCTGGCAATGCCGCCACCGGCCTCATCCAGCCTCACATTCATACTTCTGATCTGCTGGTTTTCGGTGGCGGTGTAAGCGGTGGTCTTCACCAGTTTGCCTCCTTCCGGTGTGATGAGCAGGGCGTGGCGGTCGCCGGTGAAGCTGCCATTGTAACCGGCAGCCGCTGTCTGGCTCGTGCACTCCAGCCACATGGTATCCTGCGCCATCGGCACGCAAAGTACAGCGTGGTTAAACTGGCTGCTCGGGAATTCGATTTTAATATCCGGTGTGCCCTCCCCGGCATTGATCAGGGCGTAGTATGACTCCACCCCCACCGCCTTCAGCATGGCTTGGGTGTAGTTTGAAAGGGCTTTACAGTCGCCGTAGCCTTTATCGTCCACGAAGCTCGCCTCAAAGGGCTGCCAGCTGCCGATACCCAACTGGATGGATACGTAGCGGGTTTTACCCTGCATGTAGTCATATACCATGCGCACCTTCTCTTCCGTGGATTTAGCGTTGGCGGTTAAGTTCTTCAGCTTGGCTACAGTCTCAGCAGGCAGCTCGTCTCGCCCCTGGTTCAGCTTATGCGCCCAAAGGCCAAAGTCTTTCCAGGTTGCCATACTTCCTTTGTAGCCATCCACCTCAAATTCATTAGGGCCAGTCAGCACCATAGGTACCAGTTCACTGAAGCTTGGGCCATAAGGCTCCCGGCTTACCGGCTTCAGGTTACTCACCTCCCAGGTATAAATTTCGTGCGTGGTGTTGCTGCCCACCTCCACTTTTTTAGGCAGATTGTTTTCGAGGTAGCGCAGTTTGGTGCCCAGCGGCACCTGCACCTGCAGGCTGGCCCGCTCCACCGACAGTTTCTCCTCGCCCTGCGGATACCAGCGCGGGTAAAACATCATGTTCGATTTGGACACCTCGTACTCGAACTCCACTGTGTAAGGGTACACGTTGTACTCCAGGCTGGCAATTTTTACGCGGCTGTCCTCATACACCGAGATGCTGCTGATGGCGCTCACATCTTTAATGTCGCTGTTCTTGAGCTTTTTTATGCGTTTGCCAAACCGGTCGTAGGAGGTGCCGCTGATAGCATTTACTTTGCTCATCTTGTTGTAAGGCACGTAGAGCGTGGCATGATGGTCGCCATACTTATTCAGGATGGTGATGGTGGATTTAAAGCGCAGGACACCGCTGGTAGTGGAGTTGACGGTAAAAACCGTTTCCTCGGCACGAATAATGGCATTCGCACCTTTCGCCAACTCCTCTAAGGAGCCGGCCGCAAACACCTGTGGGGCCAACAGTAGCAGCCAGCAGAGCAGGCCGCAGAGCCAGTTGTAGTTTCTGTTAAAACGTAGCATAGCCGATCATTTAAATATGCTGTAAAACAGGCGCCGGGCAGGAGCCATACTTTATTTTAGTTCGCCGCAGTTTTCTTTAACACAATCTGCTCAGCATGCTTTGCAATAATCCGGTTGTAGAACTCTTTCAGGTGAGCGTACTCCTGAGCGTAAAAAACTGGCTTGCTGATGTTTACCTTGCTCATCACCTGGATGGCGTTGCCCTGCTGCTGCACCATGTACATGAAGCGGCCACCGTTCTCCGGAAGGTTTACAGCAATACTTTGCGGCGCTTCCTCCATTTCGTACCCCTCAGGTATGGTAAAGCTGCAGATGTACGTTTCGTCTATCGGCATGCCGAAATCTACAGGGTACAGGCGCTCGGTGAGCTTAAAGGGATTCTCTTTCTCGCCACGGCCCAGCATCGGGTTCAGGTAAATAATGTCGTTGCCACGGCCGCTACCGTTCACGTTAATATTATAGGTGATATTGACAGGGTTCGTCAGGTCATCGAGGTTCTTGACAACAGGCTTTGTCAGTTTAAAGTCGCCCACCTCTTTGGCCAGGCGCTCAGTATAGTTATTCTCCCCTTCATCCAGAATGGTTCTGCGCATGCTTATCGCTCCGTAGCCACCTAACGACTCGCTGCCGGTGCCCACTATCTCGCCCTGCCCATTTATAAAAAGGTTGGCACTAACAAGCTTGGTGTAACTGATGGCTGGGGCCAGGTCTACCCAACGGCCGGGGCTGCCTTTCTTAACCAAACGGCCCTGCCCGTTCAGGCAGCGGCCCGGCAATACGCCCAGCGGCAACAAAGGGTCGGTGGCATCCAGCAAATACTCCTTCTCGCCAACTTTTACCTGCGCAATTACATAGTTAAACTTGGTAACCATAGGCGACATAGCTGTATTGATTCGGCCATTGTTACGCGTGCTTATAATTACCGGTGCCGCATCAAAACCGGCCTCCAGCAGCATAGAGGTAAGCAGCAGGTTAATATCGGCAGCGTTTCCGGTGCGCTCGTCCCAAGCCTTGCGTATGCTGGTGGTGGCTTCCAGGCCATTTCTGTCATTCCACTTCATGCGGTTCTTCACCAGGTTGTATATGGCGGCTAACTGCTCCTGCTGGCTTTTGTGCTTGCTCTGGATGGCGGCTAACTCATCTTTAAAGAAACCATTGCGGTTTAGCTGCACGCCAAACTTGTCCGCTGTCATCAGGTCAGAGGTAACTTTGGCCCAGTCACCGGTCATGATCTGCGATGGCCGCCCCGGAAAGCTCACACGCTGCAGCTCAAACTCTATTTTAGACTGATAGTCATCCAGCGTGGTGATGTATTTTTCTTCTTTCAGGGCCGGCACGTCTTTCATGATCCATACATAGGCATTATTGAGCATGTCCGGGGAGGCGGAGGCAGAGCCTGTTGCAGCCTCTTTCAGGCTTTCGTTCTTGTAAAGGCCGTGGTAGCCCTGCATCAGGAACTTATAGTCAAAGTACTCGGGTATGCGGGCGCGGTACTCGCTCCAGACTACCGGGATGCTGTGCTGAAACTCCCAGTCGCGAAGGGTGTACACAAAGTCAGAAGTCACGGTGTAGCTTATGTCGATCACCGAGCCCTCCTTCACGTTAGGCATCGTGAACTTCTTGGCAAACCAGTATTCTGACTTTTGCTCCTCAAAAACGCTTTTGCTTTCCAGTTTTTCTTTCGTGATTTTACCGTTGTCCAGGTTATAAGTATAGCCCTTGATGGAGCTTACCCGCTCTTTGCCTGAGCCCTTCTGGAAGTATGGCACCTCCATATCGGCCCAGTCGTAGGCCGATTTTTTTAAGATCTTGATGCGAACCTGCCGCTCAAAAACTACCTTCAGTTCCCCCATGTACTCGAAGCGGGAGAAACCATAGTCCGAAAGTATAACGGCGGCGGCCGAGGTGTCTTTGTCGTACACGCTCATCTTGAGCTCTTCTTCGGAAACCTTCCCGAACTTTACAGCCTGAGCGGCTGAGTGGTGTGAAAAACCGGCCAAAACCAGGGCCAGTACAAATAGTTTTGTAAAATTTGCTTTCATAGGCAATACTCAAATAGTAAATAACTGTTTTGTCTGTGCAATTCTTAGCGCATGTAAAACTACAGGCAGAGTTACATAACCTATGCTTAATCAGCGCAATAGCCTATTACCCTCCCCCTAATTTTCTATAAAGAAAGCTATATTTTACTATATAGTCAAAATGTACCCTAAAATTCAATGACAATTTTTCACCATCTGTTTGCAGAAATTTTACAAATAAGGATAGTAAGTAATTTTAACTTGTTTTTATTTTGAGCCAGCACCTTTACTTTGGCTCTATACTTTCTGCTTAAACTATGAAAAAACATATCCTGCTCCTCCTGTTCCTCCTCTGTTACACCTGTGCGCAGAGTCAGTCTTCAGATGCCTCAACAAAAGGTGCAGCGGCCAGGGCGCGCATGCTCAATGCCTTCGGCGGAGAACAGCTTATCAGGGAGGCCACGCATTTCAGCTATACCCTTACCCGCAGCACGCCCGGCGGCACCAGCAGCTCCGCTACCTATGTCCTGGATCTACAGAACCGCTTCATAACCACCACCACACAGACCCCGGCTGGCACAGAAATGAAAAGTATAGACGCAAGCGGAGCCTGGCAAAGTATAAACGGGCAGCGAAAACCCTTACCCGAACAGGGGCAGGAGGTGCTGCTGCGTACGTTCTTCTTCAACTTTATACCTATGCTGCAAAACAAGCAGTTGCAGTTTGTGTACCTGCGCAGCGATAAGTATAAAACCCGCTGGGTGGATGTGGTGCGTGTAAGCGACCCGCACAGCAAAACGCTGGTGCTGGACCTGTTTATAGATCAGGAAAACGGGCAGGTGCTGACCTCCAGCCGTGAGGACGAAAATGGCCAGTATTTATACTTTGCTGACGAGTTGGAGTATGAACCAGTGGGAGGAGGATACACTTTCCCGCTGGTGTTCCAGATTGTGAAAGATGGAAAAGTTACCTCAGAAGGAAGGTTTGAGGAGGTATGGATGGGGAAATAAAAAAAGCAGAACGACAGCCAAGGGTGAAAAAAGGTGCTGTCGTTCTGCTTTTATAGTTACAGATGCTTCTGCTTACAGATGCTCCGTGAAATTGTTCTTGTCAGACCAGAACTCGCGGCAGGCTTCGCGCTGCTCTTCTATAAAGGTAGAGTTCTTCTTGAGGTCTTTCCAGTTGCCATAGCCCAGGCGTTCGCACATCCTGAAAAAGCTATCGCCCTGGTTTTTCTGGCCTTTCACTCTAACAAGGGAGCTAAGCAGCGGGCGACCTTCCCGGTATTCTCTCTCCGAGATCTCGTCGATCACTTCGGTCAGCATCGACTTTTCGTGTGGGTTTTCCAGGTTGAGGCCCAGCTCAGCTTCGTAGATAAGGTTCTGAAATGACATCAGATGCGCTCTACCGCGAGCTACTTGAATGAGTTTCTTTCGTACGCGTGAATTCATTGGTGCAAATATGAGGTTACACAGGCCAGCTTTAGGAGTGGCAAAAATCCCCAAAGCTGGTTCCCTGTAATACTGTTAAAAAGATATATATACTTATAAACGTATAAAATCGAAAAAAGGTTGCATAACGAGTACAATTTTATTCTCGTTTTAATGCAACAGAATGGATTTTCTGCAGAAGGTGCTGCTAGCTTAGCCGCCGGGGCTGTTTCTCGGACAGATATTTCCAGTAGCGCCGGGGCATGTGCCGCAGGTGCAGCTTTGGGTTCTTACGCTCGGGTATGTTTACATTATCGAAGTATACCTGCCAAAGCTGCTGGTAAATATCCTCCTCCTGGTCTTTGGCTTCGGCCGCTACTATATTTGGGCGCTTGCCGGGCGGCAGCTCCAGATTAACCAGCGATACCTGTTCCAGGTCATAGTAGGCGCCGTAGTGACGGCTGGTATCGTAAATGGCCCAGCGCTGGTCGACGTAACGCTTCTCAAAGTGCCGCACAATGAGTGGCAGCACATTAAAATCTGGGGAGATAGTGGCAAAGTATAAATTATCCGCAGTCTTCTCAAAACGCACGAAGGCCTCCATGCGGTGTTTCTCTCGGTGCACCTGCTTGGCCGCCTGCTGCACCTGCAGCACACAGGGGGCGGCATAGTTGCCTTCTATACTTTGCGCGGAGCTAAAAACCAATTTTATATAGGCGAAAACAGTTTGCTCAAAGCCGGGCTGCTCCCACAGGTAAGTATGGTACAGCGCCTGCAGCGCCCCCACGCTAAGTTTTTTCTGCAGCCCCTGCCACACGCGGCCTGCTTTCTCCTCGTCGGTTACCACAGTTATGTTCTCCCCGAACATACCCGGTTGCGCCAGGTGCTGCTGCTCAATGGTGGTTGGCCAGGCTTTTCGCTCAAAGGCCTCGAAAACCACCGTCAGCAGCCCCTCAAATGTACCGTCGTAAGTATAAAAATGCATGATGAAGTATAAACCGGCAGCTGCCTGCAGGCTATGTTACTTACCCGCGTTGCGGCTTTTGTCGGCAGCGTCGGCTTGTGCGCGGGCCGAAAGGCTCTGTAGCTGTGGCACCAGCATGTTTAGCTTGCAGTAAACGGATACACGGGCTACTTTCTGATTCTTTCTCATAACTAACACCTCTTTAGGTTGGATTGACTTGGAAGTATAACTTGGTATAAATGATTTTCTCTTTCTTGCTGTCATGCCTCTTGCTCTCCCCTCTTTTGTTAACCAACCTGCCGGAACAGGTCCAGTTGCTGCTTCAGCAGGGCGCTACGAACCGAACCCTCGCCAAACAATATCTTTCTGCGGATCAACTCCGATTCATAATCCTGCCGCTGCAGGCTCTTGGTCTGGCAGGTGATAAAATACTTCGCCCGCTTCAGCACCACGCCCATCTGCCGCAGGTGCTCAAAGTTCAGCGACGTAAACCTCCTCGCTGACACGATCTTCTGCGCACTCTTCACCCCGATACCCGGCACCCGCAGGATCATCTCGTAATCTGCCGTGTTCAGCTCCACCGGAAACACATGGCGGTTACGCAGCGCCCAGCCTAGTTTCGGGTCAATGTCCAGGTCCAGGTGCGGATGCAGCTCATCCACGATCTCCTTCGCATCAAACCCGTAGAAGCGCATCAGCCAGTCAGCCTGGTAAATGCGGTTTTCCCTGATAATGGGTGGCTCCGTGATGATCGGCAGGCGGTTGTCGCTGCTGATGGGCACGTAGCCGGAGTAGTACACACGCTTCAGGCTATAATCTTTGTACAGCTGGCTTGAGAGCTGCAGTATCTGGTGGTCGCTCTCTGCCGAGGCCCCCACAATCAGCTGCGTGCTCTGGCCAGCCGGCGCAAAACTGGGTGCCGACTTAAACAGCTTCTTCTCCTCCTTTGCCTGCACCAGCTGTTGTTTGATGTTGCCCATCGGCTCCAGCACCTCTTTGTAGTTCTTCTCCGGCGCCAGTTGCTGCAGGCTCATCTCGGAGGGCAGCTCAATGTTCACGCTCAGCCTGTCGGCATACAGCCCCGCCTCCTTTATCAGTTCTTCGCTAGCACCCGGTATCGTTTTGAGGTGTATGTAGCCGTTGAACCTGTGCTCCTGCCGCAGCTTTTTAGCCACTCGCACAAGGCGCTCCATCGTATAATCGACATTCTTAAATATGCCCGAACTCAGGAACAGCCCCTCTATGTAGTTGCGGCGGTAAAAGTTAACTGTAAGGTCCACCACTTCCTGCACTGTAAAGGCCGCACGCTTCACATCGTTGCTTCTCCTGGTAACACAGTAGGCGCAGTCATAGATGCAGTGGTTGGTCAGCAGCACCTTCAGCAAAGACACACAGCGGCCATCTTCCGTGTAACTGTGGCAGATACCCATGCCTTCGGCGTTGCCCAGCCCTTTGTTCTCATTCTTGCGCTTTCCGCCGCTGGAGGAGCAGGACACATCATACTTGGCCGCATCTGCTAAAATAGTTAGCTTTTCAATTAACCTGCTTTCCATTACGCTGTGCTTCTGTACTTTCAACGGTTTAAAGATACGTGCATCACAAGTATAAAACCAATAATTTTAGCAATATTTTATCCACACACTTATCTACAGCTGTTGACAAACTAATTTTATTAGCAACATTTTTTCTCCCCAGTTAGCCCCTGAACATGGCTGTATAGCTATTTTATAGCCTTCTGCTGCTACTTATGGCTGCAGAAAGCGTTATATTAGGAGGTTGAAGTGAACCACATCGCCACACGCGTACCTATGCCTTATCTGCACCCTCCATTCAGACCGTTGCCACTGGCATGCCTGCTGTGCATGCTGTTGCTCTGCGTGAATGTGTGCCGGGCCCAGGTGCTGCCGCAAGACACCACGCAGGCGCAGCCCATACAAGACGACTCCGTACGGCAGACCTTTAACGATCGCGTTATCCAGAACCTGAAGCAGATGTCGGAGCGAAAGACCATTATGGGCAAGTTGCTGAAGGCGCTGCTCGACTTCGAGAGGAACTCTGAAGAGGTGTATGGCCTGGATGCCGAGCTGATACGAAAGGAATATGAGCTGCATAATTTCAAAGTGGTCCGCAACATCGACATCCTGAGCCTGGACCCGTTTGGCTACTCCGTGAACGACACCTCCCGCCTGCCCCGTAACTTTTTTGAAAAAGCGGGCAACTCGCTGCATGTTAAAACCGGGCGGGCGGAGGTGCGCAACAAACTTCTCTTCCGGAAAATGGAGCCCCTGGAACCGCTTGCCCTCGTAGAATCGGAGCGTTTGCTGCGCCAGACGCGCCACATCCTGGATGCCCGCATTATCGTGAATGAAGAAACCACCACCAACGACAGCGTGGACGTATTCGTGATCACTCGGGACATTTTTAGCCTGGGCGGCTCCGGCTCTTACTCTCCCTCCTCCGGCAAAGGGCGCATTACACTGCGCGAGCTCAACTTTCTGGGGCAAGGCCACCAACTGGAAGGCACGTATAAATTTAACCTGAACAGGCCCCGCCCTTGGGAGGCGGCCGGATATTATACCGTAGATAACATCGGGAGGACTTACATTTCGGCAGACCTGGCTTATGTGGATGAGAATTACTACAAAGAGAAAAGCCTGTTCCTGCGCCGTGATTTCTTCTCCCTTACCACCAAGTATGCAGGCGCGATAGGAGCCAGCTGGATAGACGAGCGCATCCTGCTGCCCGCCACACCCGAGGACACAGTGGCCCGGTTCGGCAATGTAGGCTACACGCGGCAGGATGCCTGGCTAGGCCGTACCCTAAAGTTTAAAACCTATAACCTGGGCTACGAGCCGCGGGGGCGGGTTATACTTGGCACCCGCGTCATTAACACCAACTACACCACCACCCCCACTGAGAATTTCCAGGACAACATCCTCATGCTGGGCAGTGTGGGCTACAGCATCCGGAAGTATTACAAAGACCGCTTTATTTTCGGTTTCGGCCGCACCGAGGACATCCCCGTGGGCACACTGTTTTCTATAACAGGCGGCTACCAGGACGGGGAAGTATGGGACAGGCGTTATTTTGGCTCCTCCCTCTCGTTTGCCAGGTACGGCACCAATTTCGGTTACCTCTACAGCCGGGTAGGCTACGGCACCTTTATCCGCGACGACCGCTGGGAGCAGGGCGTGCTGGACCTGGAAACGCTGTACATAACGCGGCTAGCCGAGTGGGGCAACTGGAAACTGCGGCACTACCTGCTGGGGCGCGGCACGTTGGGTATTAACCGGAACCCGGAGGAGATGCTCTCCATTAACAACGAAAGCGGCATCCGGGGCTTCCGCTCCGACCTGGTGCGCGGCACCCGAAGGGCATCTTTTAACTACGAGGCTAACCTGTACACGCCGCTCTCGCTGCTGGGCTTCCGCCTAGCCACCTTTATTTATGCCGATGTGGCCTGGCTATCGGTTGGCAACCAGAGCTCCCCTTTTAAAGAGAAACCCTACAGCAGTTACGGCATTGGCTTCAGGCTCCGTAACGAGTTCACGTCCTTCAGCACTATCCAGGTTACCTTGGGATATTACCCGCAGCTGCCGCCCAACAGTAACATGCGCGATTTCAGACTTTACGAATCCTCGGCGCCGTTCTACGATTTCCGCAACTTCCAGTTCGACCGCCCCGGCGTGGCAGAGTTTTACTAATCTCCTGTATCTTTTTTGCGCTGTCACCTGTTTATAGGGGGTGTAAACCCTATAACGACAATAACGCAACTATGAAAAAAGTTAGAGAGAAGAACGAATACGAAGGAAACCCGGTAGGCTTATCGAAGGAAACGGCAACAGCCATGGCAAAAGAGCTGGACCGCCACCTGGCTTCTTTTATTGTATTATACCATCAGTACCACAAGCATCACTGGCTGGTGGAGGGCCCGCAGTTCCGCGACCTGCACCTGTTTTTTGAGGAACATTACAATGAAATACACGAGCAGTACGACGCTATTGCCGAACGCCTGACCGTGATGGGTTACTGCCCTACCTGCCACCCGGCCAACCAACTCAAGATAGCTTACCTGGAGCACGAGGAGGAGGGAGAGTTCCGAATCCGCGAAATGCTGAACAAGGATATGGATGATGAGAAATCCATTGCCGTGGAGCTGCGCAAATCCATCAAAAAAGCTTTTGAAATGGAGGATTTCGCCACTAAATCATTGCTGGAGGGAATCCTGCTGAAGACTGAGGACCGCTGCCACCACATTGAGCACTTCCTGGGTGAGGACGGCCTGTCCATCGGCCTGATTGCTAAGCCAAGTGATATCATGGAAGACGGAGGGGCTGAGGAGTCTAAATCAAAAGGAAAGAAAAAGGCGAAGGCATAAGTTATTCCAGAGCAAGTATCAAGTATAAACCCCGGTAGTGCAGGCTACCGGGGTTTATACTTGATACCCCCTTACTGCGTTGGAGGCCTCTTATCAAGTTGTTGTCTCGCCATCAGCATCAGGATTTGCAGGAATAGTGGATAGACAGGATTTTCCTGCAACACGCTGTTTATTTCTGGCGCGAGTCTCCAAACGATTAACCTCACCCTGCTCCCTCCCGAACAAGTTCTGGATCTACGACTTTGAAGGGACTTATTTACCACACCTTATTCCCCTCCCTGGAGGGGAGTTTTCGGCAGGTGGTTACACCCCTATGGTTCCCTCAAGGGGACAGTGCCGAGTGCGGCGCCTATCGAGAACTGATCCCAGTCCTTGGGTGGGGGTAGGGGCCCTCGAAAAAGAGCGCCTTGTAGATCTCCGGTTTAGCTTTAGCGAAATTGCGACAGCAAAGGAAATGTACACCGCGCGATGCCCTTATCGAGGGCCCCTACCCCTAGGACAAGGCCTCCCGGCCTTGAGGGAGCCAAGTATAAGATGAAACGGTAGGTTCGTAAGACTGAGGATGAACGGTGGCTAGCAAGGATAGCTTTAGCTTGGTCCAGGTTGAAGAAACCAGCGGCTAAAGTATAAAATATGGCTCTACGAGCCAGTTGAGTTACAAACTCAACACCATAAAAGGACACAAGTCTGAGGACTTGCGCCAGAAAACAAAACCAATCTCCATCCCTCAACATATAAATTAACCAGCTCATACTTATACTTTTAGAAAAATATATACTTTACACCTATTAATCTATTGTTACAACTTTTAACCCCGCCTGCTTTTTATTAGATTTGTAGAGGGCGTGCAACCTCTGCACCAAAACACCTCTTAAGTAACACAACCATGGTAGATTTAGGCAATTACAACGAGCTGGAGATAGCGCGTGAAGTGGACTTTGGCGTATACCTGTCCTCAGAAGACGGAGACATTCTGCTGCCGGGCAAGTACCTCCCCGAAGGTGCAAAGGTAGGCGACAAGCTGCGTGTGTTTGTGTACCGCGACTCCGAAGACCGCATGATTGCCACTACCCTGGAGCCCTACGCCACCGTGGGGGAGTTTGCCTGCCTTACCTGCACCGACGAAACGCCTTTCGGCGCTTTCCTGGACTGGGGCCTGGAGAAAGACCTGCTCGTGCCGCTCAACAACCAGAAGAACAAGATGCAGGTGGGCCGCAAGTACTGCGTATACGTATATCTGGATGAAACCTCTGACCGTGTAGTGGCTACCTCTAAACTGGGCAAGTACCTGCACAACGAAGACATCCAGCTGAAAGAGGGCGACGAGGTGGAGCTGCTGGTGGCCGGGCTTACGGATATCGGCATCAAGGTTCTCATCAACAGCGCGTATATGGGTATACTTTACAAGAATGAAGTATTCCAGGACCTACGCATCGGTGACAAAACCACCGGCTATATCAAACTCATCCGCCCCGACAATAAGATCGATGTAACACTGCGCAAGCTCGGCGTAAACCAGAAAGAGGAAAAAGACGAGGCCGCTGACAAGATCATGCGCTCCCTGGAGCAGGGCAGCGGCTGGATGCCCCTTTCCGACAGCAGCTCTCCAGAGGATATTTACCAGACACTGGGCATGAGCAAGAAAACCTTTAAACGCGCCATCGGCGGTTTATACAAAGCTGGCAAGATCACGATTGAGCCAGACAGTATCCGGCTGAGGAAGGACTAACCCGCCCCTCCGCCACCACAGTACACGCTACCCTACTATACCTGACGTCTCACTTTAAAACCTGCTGCGCCCTGTACCGGCGTGGCTCTGACATATGTTTACCAAGCTATTACCTTTCGCGCTGATACTAGGCCTGTGCGCCGGAGGGGCCCAGGCCCGTAGTACAGACAACAACGACACAGAAACAGAAAATAACAAAGCAAGCAAAACCGCCAAGGTGATGCGGACGCAGGTTGCGCCCGTGCTGGACGGCTACCTGGAGCCTGAAGTATGGCAACAGGTAAAACCGGCTTCAAACTTCTACCGCTACGACCCGCTCAACGGCAAACCCTCTTCCCAGCAGACCGAGGTGTACATGCTCTATGATGACGATGCCGTGTACATTGGCGCACTGCTGCACGATACCGCCCCCGACTCCGTGCTGACCCAACTAGGCCAGCGCGACTCCGGTGAGAACAACTCCGATATGTTCGGCGTTTACCTCGACACGTATAACGACCAGCAAAACGCCTTCGCCTTCCTTATTTCAGCGGCCGGGGTTCAAACGGATATCAAGCACTCGCAGGGGCGCGAGGACTGGAACTGGGATGCCGTGTGGGAGAGCAGCGTAAAAACCCATGAAAAAGGCTGGACGGTAGAAATGCGCATCCCGTATGGGGCCATCCGTTTTCCGAAGGCCGAGGTGCAGACCTGGGGCGTAAACTACATGCGTGTCATTCGGCGCAACCGCGAAAAATCGTTCTGGAGCCATGTAGACAACTCTGTTAGTGGCTTGATAAACCAGGCAGGCCGCGTGATCGGCATTGAAGGCGTGAAGTCGCCGGTGCGGCTGCAATTTATGCCCTACGTGTCGGGCTACGTGAACCACTACCCTAACAAAGACAACAGCGAGACAGACGCAAAGGATTTCACCCACTCTGTAAACGGTGGCATGGATGTGAAGTATGGTATCAACGATGCCTTTACCCTAGATGTAACGCTGATCCCTGACTTCGGCCAAACCCAGTCGGATAACCAGGTTCTGAACCTGGGGCCATTTGAAGTGAAGTATAGCGAGAACCGCCAGTTCTTTACCGAAGGCACGGAGCTGTTCAACAAAGCAGGCCTGTTCTACTCCCGCCGCATCGGGGCAAGGCCCGTAGGGTATGGCAGCGTGGAGGATCAGTTGGAGGAAGGTGAAGAGATAACCCGCAACCCTGTGGAGACACAACTGCTGAACGCCGCCAAGGTATCGGGCAGGACGCGCCGCGGCCTTGGTATTGGCCTGTTCAATGCGTTTACCGGCAACACCCACGCCACCGTGCAAGACTCTACCGGTGCCACCCGCGAGGTGCTTACCGACCCGTTTACCAACTACAACGTGTTCGTGCTGGACCAGACGCTGCCGCGCAACTCCTACGTTACCTTTACCAATACCAACGTAACCCGTGCCAACGGCTTTTACGACGCCAACGTAACCGGCCTGCGCATGCGCTTTGCCGATAAGCGCAACATGTTCGCCCTGACCACCGGCGGTAACCTGAGCCAGCTCTATGGCAAGGATGAAGAGAATGGCGTTAAGCTGGGGCACCAGTACTCCGTAAACCTGAGCAAGATAAGCGGCAACCTGCGCTATGGTGTTAACCACAACGTGGAGTCCGACACCTACGACATTAACGACCTGGGCTTCCTGAGCAACAACAACGAGGTAAGGACAAGCGCTAGCATCAGCTATAACTTCTATCAGCCTGTCTGGAAGTTCCTGTCGTGGAGCAACAGCTTTAGCGTGGGCCACAGCATGCTCTATGACCCCAGCAAGTTTATCGCCTTCGATATGAACGCCAGCTCCAGTGTGCGCTTCCGTAACTTTATCAGCCTGTGGATGGGGGTAGGCCTACGCCCCGGTGAGCGGTATGATTACTTTGAGGCACGCACTTTTCCGCAGGTGTTTGTGCAGCCCCCGGCTGTCAGCACCAACATCGGCATCAGCAGCGATTACCGCAGAAGACTGGCCCTGGATGCTACGGCCAATTTCTGGCGCTCCCGCCGCTACGACCAGAACAGCTGGTCGTTCAGCCTGTCGCCGCGCTTCCGCGTAAACGATAAGTTCTCTATCGTGAATGGCAACAGCTACAGCATAGGCAAGCGCAATATCGGCTTTGCCGATAAGTATGAAGATGCCGGACAGAACACCCACATCCTCTTCGGCGACCGCACCCTCACCACCGTCAGCACGACCATCAGCAGCGCCTATATCTTTAACGAGCGATCAGGCCTTACGCTTAACATGCGTCACTATTGGTCCAGGGCCGCTTACAAAGAGTTTTTTGAGCTGACAAAGGAGGGGCTGCTGCAGCCAGCCACAGCGGAGCAGGGCGTTTATACTTCCGGTATCAACAACATCAACTACAACACCTTTACCATGGACCTGGTGTATAGCTGGCGCTTTGCCCCGGGCAGCGAACTGCGTGTTGTCTGGAAGAACTTTATAGAGGATAGAAGCAGCCAGATAGAGAACCGCTACTTCGATAATATGTCTAACACCTTTGCAGTGCCGCAAAACAATAATTTCTCGGTTAAACTGCTATACTTTATAGACTATATAGCGCTAAGGAACGTACTTTCTGCATAAGCCAAAAACCTTATGCAAAAAGTAAGAACAGCCTTGATTGCCGGAGCCAGCGGGCTGGTGGGCGGGCATCTGCTCTCCCTGCTGCTCAAGAGCGATCGCTATAGCCAGGTTATCTCCGTAGGCCGCCACGAACTCCCGGTGATCCATCCCAAACTGGACCAGCAGGTGATAAATTTCGACAAGATGAAAGACTATGCGGCAGACATGGTTGCGGACGATGTATTCTGTTGCCTCGGCACTACCATTAAGAAGGCTGGCTCCAAGGAGAATTTCTATAAAGTAGACTATACCTATGTTGCCCAACTGGCTGAGATCACGGCCCGCAAAGGGGCCATACAGTTTCTGGTAGTATCAGCCATGGGTGCCGATGCCGGCTCTATGATCTTTTACAACAAGGTGAAGGGTGAGATGGAGCGCGATGTGCAACAGCAGCCGTTTAATGCCATCCATATCTTCCGGCCCTCATTGCTTTTGGGAGAGCGCGACGAGAAGCGCACTGGCGAGGATCTGGCCAGCAAAGTAATGAAACCGCTGTGCGGGTTAATGATTGGCCCGCTGGAGAAGTATAAACCCATTGAGGCCATAACCGTGGCCCGCGCCATGCTGGCTGCCGCCAAAGCAGAGAAGCCTGGCAAGCACATCCACCCCTCCGACGACATTGCCCACATGGGCTCCTAACTTTAGCCGCACTGCCTGCGTAAGCTGCTTCTCAGCAAGTATAAAGTACAGGTATGGCCAGCAAACAACTGCAACACATATTTCCGAAGGCAATGCGCTACGACCCCGAGTGGGTGCGCCGGCACTCTATGGGCGAGAACGTTCTTTTTAACCTCGAAAGCCTCACCAAATCGCTGCACCTGAAGCCGGGCATGCGCGTGCTGGACCTGGGCTGCGGCAAGGCCATCAGTTCCATCTTCCTGGCAAAAGAGTTTGGCGTAACCGTGTATGCCGTAGATGAGGCCGTATCAGCCAGCGATAACTACCAGCGCATCTATCGGGAAGGGTGCGAGGAAAAGGTGATTCCGCTCGAGGCTGACGCCCGCGCCCTGCCTTTTGCCCAGGAGTATTTTGACGCCGTGATTGTGGTGGACTCCTATACTTACTTCGGCACCGACGAGAAGTACCTGCCCTACATTGCGCGGTTCATTAAACCCGGCGGCCACATTGCCATCGTGGATGTGTGTTTTACCCAAGAGATAGAGTCGCTGGAGCAGGTGCCAGACTTCCTGCGCCAGGATTACCAGCACTACTGGTACTTTATACATACCACAAAATGGTGGCGCCGGCTCTGGGAGAAAACCGGGCTGGTGCACATAAAGGCCGCCAAAGAGCTGAACGAGGCGGAACTGGTACGGGAACATTACATTAAGGATTTCGAGCAGTCCGGAGAGGATGACCCTTTTGCCAAAGCACTCCAGCTTGACCAACAGCACTTTATATCCTTCTTCAAGTTGATAGGTTGCCGCACCACCAAAACTGCCTACCTGCAGGATTACAAAACTGAGGGCAAAAAATAAATCCTCGCCTGAAAATATAGTGCAACACTCGCAAGAACTTGTAATTTTGCGGTTGCTGTGCCACGTCTGAACGGCCACAGTTACTGCAAATATTCAACTTAACCAAAGCAATGAGATCAATTACAAAACTTACACTTGCGCTGGCATTTGTACTTTTCGCCGCTATTGGTGCACAGGCCCAGAGCGGTTACTCTACAGGTATAGGCCTGAGGGGCGGTGCTGCATCAGGCCTCACCGTAAAGCACTTTATAAAGGGTGATGCGGCTATCGAGGGCATCCTGAGCACCAGCTTTAGGTACAGAGGCACCGTGCTTACAGTACTTTACGAGAAGCACGCACAAGCATTTAACGCCAGCGGCCTGCAGTGGTACTACGGTATCGGTGGCCACATCGGTTTCTGGGAAGGCCGCCACTACTATGACCGCGGCCACGACCATTACTATGACGATGTACTTGGCGTAGGTATCGACGGTGTACTTGGCCTGGAGTACTATATCCGTGACATTCCTTTCACCATCGGTGCCGATATTAAGCCATACATCAACATCCCGCGCGGTGGCGGCTTCTGGGACACAGCCCTGCACGTTCGCTACGTGTTCTAAGAGCTGAATCACCTACTGATTATAAGAAGAGGCCTTGCTAAAGTATAGCGGGGCCTTTTTTCTTGCTACTGCAGCACGTTTACCGAAAGTATACTTGTTTAGTATGATTCTAAATTTCTGCGAAATCCCGCTTTCCCATCAACCATCGCTTTTAAAGGCAAGTATAGCTATAGTATAAACTAAAACTGACAAACCTATGGAAGCAACATGTAACCACTGCACCCACTGGGAGCAGGACCCGAATAAAGTACAGGTACAAAGTAAAGATTTTGGCGTTTGCGATGAACTGACAGGCCAGCATGCCATGGAGCCGTCTTACGTGCTGCCGCTGGTGCACGAGGCATCCAACGACCTGAAGCCTAAGAAATTCGAGATGATAACCGGCGCCCAGTTCGGCTGCAACCACTTCAGCGAGAAAAAGCGATGGGTATAAGCCAGGAATACAAGTATAAAAGCAAAGGCCAAGCTAACTTATAGCTTGGCCTTTGCTTTTATACTTGTATTCCGGAACATGCCTATAGGTCAAGCACAACACGGGTGATGGCCACTCCTCCCAGCGCGCCATAGCCATGTTTCACGTTGTTGTACACATTACTGTATTCTGCAAAAGGATTATCATCATTCCGGCTCTGCGCCTCCCTGGTCTTCTGGAACAGGTACTCATCTCTGTTGAGCTGCTGCACCTGCACTTCCAGGTGCTTGACCGGCACCTGTTCTCCCGTTTGGCTATACCCTACCCCGTATAGCACAACATCTGCTGCGAAGTTGATCTTACCGGAGGGATACAGTTCGTCTGTAAAAATTCTGTTGAGGGCTGCTTTCTCCGAGCTTGACATATCAATCCCATTGCCATCATCAACAGTATAAGCTGTGTAGCCTGTCTGATGGTAGGCACTATCAAGGCCATACACCACTACTTTGTAGTAATTCTCCTTTCCTACCTCGTCCAGAATAGTTAGCTGCAGGTTACCTTCGATCATGTCCATGTAGTACTCGTTTGAAGGGGCTCTTCTGGTAAAGAGCGCATTGGAAACAGAGGCAGCGGCAGGTAAGGTAGTGGTCGCCTCAATACCCTCAAAACCCGGGGCATCTACACGCATGGTATAAGCATGGCCGCTAACAGGCACGAAGCCTTGTGTTGGGTTGTAGATACCCCAGTTCGTGCGATACATTCCGGTATCAACGCCTGCATGCTCATAAAGCTCCACCTGTTGTCCGCCAGCATCAAAAAGCCTGACCGTGGCATTGGCTACTGCATCGAGTTCATTGTTGTCCAGTACTCCCTGGCTTCTTCCTATAAAAACCCTGTCCTCATCATAAAAACCAGCGGCAGCCTCCCCCGAGTCGTCAAGGGTAAAGCGCATGGTGAGTTTAGGCGTGTGCGGCGGAATATCTACTTCCTGCACCATCTCGCAGCCCAGCAACAACAGGCACAGCAGGCCACACAAGGCGGTATAATTGAGTTTATACTTTGCCATAATTAAAACTTAAAACTTTTGGTGAAGGAAGGAATGATCGGGAACAGTGCCACCTGCCGGTAAGTGCTCTCGTCGCTGTCGCGGCCGCGGCCATAGTACATGTAGAAAGGGTTTTGGCGGCTGTAGGCATTGTAAAGGCTAACAGTGTTCACTACCTGCCCCCAACTCTTTTCCTTTGTTTTGCTGAAGGCCAGATCCAGGCGGTGATAAGCCCGCATGCGGTAGCTGTTTCGGGAGCCGTAGTTTTCAATCACGTTATACTCGCCCGCCAGGTACCGTGACTCCGATAACGTTACCGAATTGCCCGTACCGTATACCCAGGTAGAGGAGAAGTTCCACCCTCTGTTCAGTTTATGGAAGAGCACCGCAGAAATATCGTGTCGGCGATCGTAGCGGTATGGGAACCTTGCACCGTAGTTGAGCTCGGCAAACAGCCGGTTAGACCATGATAACGTGTAGCCTACCCAGCCACTCGTGTTGCCGACTTTCTTCTGCAAAAAGATCTCTGCTCCATACGCCCAGCCTTTGCCAGCGGTCACTTTGTTCTCCCAGTTGTTGCTGATGGTAGTAGTGAAGTTAGAACCTTCTTTATACTCGATAATACCCTTCATGGTCTTGTAGTAACCTTCCACGCTTACCTCGTACTGCCCATCCAGAATTGTTTGCGCTGCGCCGATTGCTATCTGGCTGGCCCGCTGCGGCTCCACTACTTTGGTGGCCGGCACCCACAGGTCGGTTGGCAGGCCAATGCCACTGTTGGTGAGCAGGTGAATGAACTGGCTCGTTTTGGCGTAGGAGGCCTTTAGCGCCAGTCTGTCGTTTAGCAGGTAGCGCGCCGCCACCCGAGGCTCCAGCGAAGTATAAGCCTCGCCATCTACCAAAAAACCGGTAAGGCGGGCACCTACGTTCACCTTCAGCTTATCTGAGAGCCGCACATCGTCTTCCACATAAATTGCAGCCTCATTGCCTACCGTTCTGGAACCCTGCTCCAACTCATTTCTAACCTGTCCGTCGTCCACATCCTTCATGTGCAGAGCCCCTGGTCGGAATTGGTGCGTAACAGCTTGCGCCCCGAAGCGCACATAATGGTTTGGGTTGGGGAGGTAGTCAAGGTCTCCCTTTACACTATAGTCGCGGATATTGGACAGGTAAAGCAGGTTATACTTGCTCTTGCTTGAGCCGCCGGGCCAGCTCCTCTCCGACTCATTCTGCATCCCGATGTCGAACTGGTAACGGCTATAGGTAGCCGTGGTATTCAGGAACAGGCGATTACTCAGGATGCGGTTCCAGCGCAGGCTGAGCGTGTTATTGCCCCAGTCCAGGCTGGACTTATCTTTGCTGTAGTAGCTGTCGTTGCTGTTGCTAAGGTCTGACACATAGCGTGAATGGAACCTGTCGAGGCCGGTATAGAAGCTCAGGTACAGTCGGTCTTTTGAGGTGAGGTTATAGTTGAGCTTTGCGTTAAGATCGTGGAAAAAATAGCCCACCACGCCTTCGTCTTTTTTCATGAAAGGGCGCGCCAGCACATCCACATAGGTGCGGCGGGCAGAAACGATAAACGAGGCTGTATCCTTCTTGATGGGTCCCTCCAGTGTCAGCTTAGAAGCAATCAGACCAACAGATCCCTCTCCCCTGAATTTATTCATGTTGCCCTCTTTCATGCTGATGTCGAGCACCGAGGATAGCCTGCCGCCGTAGCGTGCCGGGAAGCCGCCCTTCACCAACTCAATATGGTTAAGCGCATCGGCATTGAAAACGGAGAAAAAGCCAAACAGGTGCGTGGCATTGTACACCGGCGCCCCATCCAGCAGGATCAGGTTCTGGTCCGGTCCGCCGCCGCGCACATACAGGCCGCTGGCTCCCTCCGTACCCGACTGCACCCCTGGCAGCAGCTGCAGCGTTTTGATCACATCCACCTCACCGAGCAGGGCCGGCACTGCCTTCAGCTGCTCTATCGGCACCGAGATGGTGCTCATGCGTGTGGTTTCCTCTATCTTCTCCTGCTGCGAGGCTACCACCTCTACCGTCTCCAGGCTGTTGTTAGGCCCAAGGGCAAAAGTATGAACTACATCCTGCGCCAGCTGCAGTAGAAGAGTTTTCCGCTCATAGCCAACGTAGGAGGTAACCAGTGCCACCGAATCGTTGGCGAGAAGGGACAGGCTATAAAAGCCGTAGCTGTTGGTGGAGGTACCTTTGCCGGTGCGGAGGTCATACACGGCCGCGCCGATCAGGTTTTCGCCGGTAGCGGCATCGCGCACGTAGCCGCTGATGGTATGGCGCTGTTGCGCAAAGGCCGCAGTAGCAAAGCCCAGGATAAAGAGGCAGAGCAGCACCAGCCGGAGCCTGTGCCTGCCAGGGTAAGCTTGTTTCATATAGTAGAATTTTGGTGAGTAATGTGCTTCTACTTATGAAGATAAGGTTTACCCAGGTATAGTTGCAATAAAGTATAAATATATTTTAATAAACCTAGGTAAAAAAAGGGCTACCATACTTGGCAGCCCTTCCTCATATAATTTTGCAACCCCTAAAAGGCGATATGCAGCAGCGCATCACCCTGGTTTACCACGGGCATGTTGTTAAGCCCTACCACGTAGCCTGTTGCCGGGGAGTTAAGGCGTACCTCCATCTCACCGTAAGGGTCGGTAATACTTCCGATGTGCTGGTTCTTTTTAACATACTCCCCAATATTGATAAATGTGCGCCAGAGCCCCGCATTTTTGGCCCGAAGCCACATATCCTTCATGCAAACCACGGTTGGCTCCGTAGCTTCTGTATAGTTGGCCATCATCCCCAGGTGGTGCAGTACACGACAGGTGCCGTCAATGCCCAGCTTTATACCTTTTTCATCAAACCGCAGGCTCTCCCCGGTTTCGTAAACAAGTATAGGCTTGCCCAATTTACCAGCTTCTTTGCGTAGGGAGCCCTGCCGGTAAGGTGCGTTCATCACAAACGGAGGCGCAAAAGCCCTGGCTAACTCCTCGTTCTTGTGCTCGCTCAGCACACACCGGATCTGCGGGTAGTTAGAGCGGCTGCCTCCCCCGGTGTGGAAATCCAGTCCGTAATCTACGTAAGGCATTACCTCTTTCATAAAGCGGTGCGCCACGCGGCTGGCCAGCGACCCGTCGCGGTTCCCCGGAAAACTGCGGTTTACGTCTTTGCCATCAGGCACCTGCCTGGAGAAGTTCAGGAAGCCATAGATGTTCAGCACCGGCACGGCGATGATGGTTCCTTTAAGCGGATACAGCATTTTGCGCGTGAGCATGCGCCGGATAATCTCGGTGCCGTTCACCTCGTCGCCGTGCATGCCGGCCATCAGCAGTACTACCGGCCCATCGTGCACCGAGCGGAAAACATAAACAGGAATTTCTATCACGGTGCCGCTGGGCAGTTTACTGATTACCAGCTTTGTAAGCACCTTCTCACCACGGTCTATACTTCTACCGTTGATAACAATTGTTTCGGGCATGCTATTCCTTCACCTGCTTCTTCGGGCGCTTTTTGGTTAGCCCTTCCACGTACTCTATTACTTTACCGGCAATATCTTTCTGGGTAGCCTTCTCAATCCCTTCCAGACCGGGCGAGGAGTTCACCTCCAGTATCAGCGGCCCGCGCTTCGACTGCAACATATCCACCCCGGCCACCCCAAGGCCAAGGGATTTAGCGGCCAACAGGGCGGCGGCTTTCTCCTGCCGGCTCAGCTTGATAAGTGCTGCTTTTCCCCCACGGTGCAGGTTGGAGCGGAACTCGCCCTCCTTGCCCTGGCGCTTCATGGCACCCACTACCTCGCCGTTCACCACAAAGGCACGGATGTCGGCACCGCCCGCCTCGGCAATAAACTCCTGCACAATGATGCGCGCCTTCAGGTTATGGAAAGCCTCGATCACCGACTCTGCGGCTTTGCGCGTCTCGGCCAGCACCACGCCAAGGCCCTGCGTACCCTCCAGCAGCTTGATCACCAGCGGTGCGCCACCTACCTCTTTCACCAGCTCCGACGTCTCTTTGGAGTAGTTGGTGAAGGCCGTTTTGGGCATACCCAGCCCGGCACGGCTCAGGATCTGCAGCGAGCGCAGCTTATCGCGGGAGCGCACAATGGCTTGCGAATCTACAGCGCTTTTCACTTTCATCATCTCGAATTGGCGCACCACGGCCGTGCCGTAAAAAGTAACCGAGGCCCCGATACGCGGAATGATGGCGTCAATGTCCGTCAGCCGCTCGCCTTTGTACAGGATGTGCGGGTCGCCCTGCTCAATCACGAGGTCACAGCGCAGGTGATCGAGAACGACGGCCTCGTGCCCCCGCTGTTCAGCTGCCTCTACCAAACGCCTGGTAGAGTATAGCTTTGGGTTGCGGGAGAGAATAGCAATTTTCATAAATGCTCTTTATTTCTGTTTATGTTTGATCTTATACTTGTGTGCCAGGTTCTTTTTGGCTACATCCACTACAAAACGGCCCTGTAGCAGCTTTCTGCCGATCAGTACCGGGTATTTCATATCGCTGCGGTCGGAGAGCGAGAACTCGGCCTCTATCTCTTCCTCAAAAAGCTTGATCTTCGTACGGATCACGAAACGCTCCTGCTTCTCCCCTATCGAGCTCTTGATCTCGCGCAGGTCGTACTCCGTAAACTCCAGTTTTTTGTGGTTGTATTGCGGGTGCGACGGGTCCAGCAGGTCCAAAGCGATGACTTTAGTGCCGTCCGGGCGCACCTCCTCATGTATATCGGAGCAGTGGATGGCAGAGGTGTAGGCGCCGGTGTCTACCTTGGCCTCAATCTCCTCAATATCAAGCTCCGGGAAAGAGACGAGCTCACGCCGCCCGATCAGCTTTTTTTCCGGCTTGGGTTTATTGTTTTTTTCCTCTTTCATCAGCGGCTAAAGATAGGGCGATAATCAGGAATTACGCACTACCCTTCATGAAATTAAACAAAGTATAATCTGCAGCTTTTGGTTCACGACTGTGCCTGATTTATACATTATACTTTATCCCTTCTAGCGCAAGTATTTATACTTGTGTCTTACAATGATGTTGAGCTTGTAAATCAACTGGCTCGGAGAGCCATACTTATACTTTTGCTTTACTTTTATACTTGCCATTCCCGCTGTTCCGGACATCCCTGTCCGGAACCTGTCTGCCGCGGATTTCCTAATCCGCATACTTATACTTGCAAGTTTACACTTTCATAGCCGCTGCTTTCTATAACTTACACAAGCTATCCTTTATAGCTTCGGTCCATCCTCAGCCTTACAGCCCTATCGTTTCATTTCTAGCTTTGGCTCCCTCCAGCCCGGGAGGGCTCGTCTTCCTGCATCGCGCTGTGTTCCCTCCTGCGCCAGGGCGCTGCCGCTCTCGCGGCACCGGATCTCACAAGGCGCTCAACGGAAAGACTGGGAACAGATTTGATAGCCACTGCCTTTGCTATGGAACAAGTATAATCCCCCTCCTCGGAGGGGCTGGGGTGGGTGCACACCTTCAGCAGGACTCTGTCCATATTACCTACCCAGCGTATGTGATGCGGTAAATGGCGTTGTTCTTGTCGTCAGACACCAGCAGTGAGCCATCTTCCATTACCAGCACATCCACTGGGCGGCCCCAGTCTTTCTCGCCTTCCAGCCAACCTTCCGCAAAGGGCTTATAGCCGGTAATGTTGCCGCTGCCATCAGTCGTGGCCTGCATCACGCGGTAACCTATTTTCTGAGAGCGGTTCCAGGAGCCATGCTCGGCAATGAAAATCTGGTTTTTATACTTATCCGGAAACATGCTGCCCGTATAAAACTTCATGCCAAGCGTGCCCCCGTGTGGGTTCAGATTCTGCACCGGCGCCACAAAATCATCGCAGTTGCCCTGGTTGCCAAACTCTGGATCGGAGATGGTGCCCGCGTGGCAGTAAGGGTAACCAAAATGCTGGCCTTTCTCGGCAGCACGGTTCAACTCATCCGGTGGTATGTTGTCGCCCATCATGTCGCGGCCGTTGTCGGTAAAGTATAGGTTCTTGGTTTCAGGGTGCCAGTCGAAGCCCACTGTGTTACGTACGCCCTCTGCGTAGATCTCCAGCCCTGTACCATCCGGGTTCATGCGGGTAATGCTGGCGTAGATCGGTTTTTCGGACTTACAGATATTGCAGGGTGCGCCCACCGGCACGTAGAGCTTATCATCCGGGCCAAAGGCAATATACTTCCAGCCATGATGCGTGTCACTCGGAAACTTATCGTTCACCACCTCAAACTTGGGTTTGTTGCGGAAATTCTGCTCGATGTTCGGGTACTTCAGCACACGGCTGATCTCGGCTACGTACAGGTCACCGTTCCGGATGGCCACCCCGTTCGGAGAGTTCAAACCTGAGGCTACTTCCACCACTTCATCGGCTTTGCCATCCTTGTTCTCATCCACTATGGCAAAAACCTTATCGTTGCTGCGCGTGCCTACAAATAAAATTCCTGACTCGCTCATCGCCATCGAGCGGGCGTTCTCCACA
The DNA here is from genome assembly GCF_026241195.1 of Pontibacter anaerobius. Lineage (GTDB taxonomy): Bacteria > Bacteroidota > Bacteroidia > Cytophagales > Hymenobacteraceae > Pontibacter > Pontibacter anaerobius. Next base: position 220,598 of record NZ_JAPFQO010000003.1, on the reverse strand, counting down.
TCCCTGGCGTAGTAGTCTATCCGGAAGCCCTGGGGCAGCTTAATGCGCTTCAGATCTTCATCAATCGGGCCAGAGGGTAGGTTCAGGCCATTTTCCTCATTGGTGGCTTGCTGTGTTTCGGTGGGTCCTGTTTTGGCGATCTCGGAGTTTGTGTTGTCAGAGGTGCAGCCCCAGCTTACGGAACTGAGGATAAAGCCCAGGCAAAGCAGGCGTAGTGTTTTTTTCATATGGCGTTTTGGTTTTAAAGGAGGACTTGGAGAGTTGTAAGTAGTTAACCCCCACAAGCCGACAGCTAATAAGATACGTATACTATTGTAGAGGCACAATGTTTGGGAAGGAGGCGCAGCAGGCACGATGGCGAAGTATAAAATAATTTTACCGGTGTTGATCATGGCGTTAGCCACGGCCACTGCCGCCTTAGCGCAAGACCCCGACTCGCTGGCGCTGCAACGGCAAGCGTACAACCAAACAGCAGGGGCTGAGAGCATGGAGGCCCTGGCACTACTGCTGCACCAGGCACTGCAAACCAACAATTTAGAACTTTTGCGCCAGCACCTGGCCGACAAGCAGGTTTATGATAAAATGATGCAGCTCGGCAACGTTTCATCGGTTAGAAAAGCTATTTTCGGCGACGCTTCCGCTACCCAGAACGCGATCATCATTCCAGTACAGCTGCACCTGAGTTCTGATACTGGCTTGCCATTTCAGGTGCATTTTAACGCCGCGCGCCTTGATGGCCGCTACTATTTCCTGCCGCCACTGCGCCTTGCAGAAGAATATTAACTGTAGGCACTCAGGGCAACAGCCATCAGCAAGTATAAATCAGTCTGGATCTGTGGTGCGCATGGTGTGCAGCAGCTCTGCCACCTCCTGCAATAAATGAGAGTGCCCGGCTTTAAGTATCACCAGTTCTCCGTTGTCCAGGGCATCTACAAACACCGCCACCCGCCTTGGCGAAATGATCTCATCAAACTCGCCCAGAAACATGGTAACCGGCACCTCATACTTGTTCAGCAGCTGCACGATCTTACGGATGTCAAAATTAAGGTCGCGGAAGCCGATCCAGCTGCGGTACACACGCAGGCGCTTGGGAGTGCTATCCATCTGGTAATGCGCAAAGCGGAGCAGGCTTTTGTGCACCAGGTTATACCTGTGCAGCATCCGGAGAAACTTGAAGAAAAACTCAGGCTTTAAAACAGTACGCTTAAACAACTGCTGCAGCCAGCCGGGATAAGTGGCTATATTGTACCAAAAGCTGGTTTTGATACCATCCGGAGCGATAAGGAAGAGCTCCAGGATGCTCTGCGGCATACACTCCACCAGCGTGAGCGCAAACTTGCCCCCCATGCTAAAGCCCATCAGCGAGAACTCTTTTATCCCCTGCTTCTCCAGAAAGCGCTCTATAAAATCGCTTAGAAACTCTTTGGTGAGCGGCATGTTGTGCTTGTGCAGATTGCTGTGCCCATGAAAGAACAGGTCGAAGGCGTAAATGGTGTAATCCCCGCCCAGCGCTTTCTCCATTGGTTGGTAGTAACTGCTGCTCTGCCCATACCCATGGAAGGCCAGCATCACACGCCGCCCATGCCCGATCACGCGGTAATGCAGCTTCGATTTATCTTGTATTAGAAATGGCACCTTGCGATATAAAGTTTAGGTGTTTAGTATTTCAGGGTTAGGGGGTTACAAGTATAGACTTCACTCTGAAATTCCCTAATCCTTTAACTTATTACAGTTTCGACACCCCGCCGGATACAATGAACTTCATCACTTCAGAGCTTGGAAGGTCGAGATAGGTAACGTTGCGCCTGGGCACCAGGAACAATTCACCGGAGAAGTTATAGGAGTGCGGAAAGTATACTGCCACCTTGTCCTCTACATTGAGCTGCAGCAGCATTTCCTGCGTCACGAAACCCAGCTTGTAGTTTTCGCCATCCTCTGCCATTTTCACCATCACCGGCTTGTTAAACTTCTGGTTATCGCCTACAAAGGCATCAAACAGGTCTTTTATACTAGAGTAGATGATGCTGACCAGCGGTACCTTGTGCACCAGCCGCTCCATCACTACAAAAAAAGGCTTTACAAAAAACGAGGACCCGATAAACCCTACCACCGTCAGTAGCACCACCATCAGCAGTATACCCAGGCCGGGTATACCTAAATCGAAAAGACTATCCAGCCAGTCTATAATGCCGACCACAATAAACACAGTGATGGCGATAGGGGCGATAATAAGGAGGCCGTTTAAAAAGTAGCGGAAAAGGGTCTTCATGTTGTTGTGTGCATAAAAAAGGCTTTGCCGAAGCAAAGCCCAAATTAGCAAAAAGCTTTTATAGTATATTGCTAATATTTATACCTGCTCTGTTTCGAAGGCGGTTATACTTGCTGCCACTTGCTCCATCAGCCACATTGGCGTGGAGGTAGCGCCGCAAATTCCCACACTTTCAGCGCTGGCAAACCACTCTTTCTGCAGTTCCTCTTCGCTTTCTACAAAGTAGCTATTCGGGTTATGCTGCTTACATACGCTATAGAGTGCTTTTCCGTTGGAGCTTTTCTTGCCGCTCACAAACACAATCACATCGTGCTCGGTAGAGAACCTGGCCAGCTGCGGCTCACGGTTCGATACCTGGCGGCAAATGCTGTCGTTGGCATCAAACTCCGGCACAGCGGTACTGTCCTGGTTGGCCTGCTGCAGGCGCTCCTCTATCAGGGCTTTAATGTGATAAAAGCCCTTGGTGCTCTTGGTTGTCTGGCTGAAAAGGGTAACAGGGCGGGTAAAGTCAATCTTCTCCAGGTCTTCCTCCGTGGTCACGATAATGGCCTCATCGCGGGTCTGGCCGGCCAGGCCGATCACCTCTGCGTGGCCCACCTGCCCGTAAATCACCACCTGCGCATTGCCGGGCTTGCCGGCATCGAAGGCGTGCTTTACACGGTTCTGCAGCTTGAGCACCACCGGGCAGGAGGCATCAATCAGTTCTATGTTATTCTCCAGCGCCAGCTTATAGGTTTCCGGCGGCTCGCCATGGGCCCGTATCAGCACTTTGCAGTCGCGCAGCTCCTGCAGCTGGTCGCGGTCTATAATCCGAAGGCCTTTTTGGTAAAGGCGCTTCACCTCCATACTGTTATGCACGATGTCGCCGAGGCAGTACAACTCCTCGCAAGTTTCCATCTCATCCTCGGCCATCTGTATGGCGAACTCTACGCCAAAGCAGTAGCCGGAATTCTTGTCTATGGTTACGTTCATCTTTTTAGCTTCAGTTCTGTTGGGCTGCAGCATATTCGTTTTTCAGCAGCTGAGCCGTTACACGTTCTATCACAAACTCTACCTGCTCATCTATGGTCATGTGCGATGTATCCAGCAGGTGTGCATCCTCGGCCTGGCGCAGCGGGCTTTCAGCGCGGGTAGAGTCTATCAGGTCGCGCTTCAGCAGGTTCTCCCTAATCTCGTCATAGTTCACCAGTTGCTTCTTCGCCAGCAGCTCATCCTGGCGGCGCTTGGTGCGCGTCTCCACATCGGCGGTCATAAAGATCTTCACCTCCGCATCCGGAAAAACAGCCGTGCCAATGTCGCGCCCGTCCATCACCACACCCCGCTTGCGGCCCATCTTCTGCTGCTGGGCCACCATGGCGTGGCGTACCTCTGGTATAACGCTCACCTCGCTTACCATGTTGGAGATATACATCTTACGTATCTCATCTTCAACATTCAGGCCATTCAGGTATATTTCGTTGCGTTTGGTCTTGGGATTATAATGAAACTCTATTTCGATGTTATGAAGCGCTTCCTTTATCTCCTTTGGATTGGTGAAAGAGACGTGGTGGTCCAGAAAGTATAATGTAACCGCACGGTACATAGCACCGGTATCAATATAGGCATAGCCAAGTTCGGCGGCTACAAGTTTGGCCGTGGTGCTTTTACCGCATGAGGAGTACCCGTCGAGCGCGATTACGATTTTCTTCATAACAGGGGAATCAAAAAGGAGGTTTAATTAGAGTCGCAGGGGCAGGGCAAGTTGCCGCTCTTGCTTTTTTTCAGGTATTTAGCCGTCTTTTTCTGTTGGGGTGTTTTGCCGGAGCAGCCTGCCAGCGTACCGGTGGCCAGAAAGCCCGCTAAAACGATATATGAAATTAACTTCTTCAAAGCGACTGAATTTAATGCAAATATAAGGTAATTTGCCGTTTAAAGCCCACCCAAAAAGGGCAATTTTAGTTATAACATTTACAACCATGCAAACCGATCATACTGTCTCCGGACACATCATAGATATTCCTAACAAAGAGGTTTACCAAGGCACGGTTCATGTGTCAAACGGCCGCATTTCCAAAATAGTTCGTGAGGCCACCGACAGCAGCCACTACATTCTGCCGGGTTTTGTGGATGCCCACGTGCACGTGGAAAGCTCTATGCTGGTGCCCTGCGAGTTCGCCCGGCTGGCGGTGCCGCACGGTACGGTAGCCACTGTTTCGGACCCACATGAGATTGGGAATGTACTGGGGATAAAAGGCGTGGAGTACATGGTGGAGAACGGGAAAAAAGTACCATTTAAGTTTTATTTCGGCGCGCCATCCTGTGTTCCGGCCACGCCTTTCGAGACCGCCGGCGCAGAGATAACGGCTGCCGACATCGAGAAATTATTTCAGCGGCAGGAGATAAAGTATCTGGCCGAGATGATGAACTGGCCCGGCGTACTGAACCGCGACCCGGACGTGATGGAGAAGATCGCGTTGGCCAAAAAGTATGCCAAGGCCGTGGACGGACACGCGCCCGGACTGATGGGAGAGCAGGCTGCCAAATACGCCGCCGCCGGCATCACCACCGACCACGAGTGCTTTACCGCCGAGGAGGCACTGGACAAACTGGCCGTGGGTATGAAGATTCTGATACGCGAGGGCAGCGCCGCCAAGAATTTTGAGGCGCTGATCCCGCTGCTGCCAAAGCATTACCGCAACATCATGTTCTGCTCCGACGATAAGCACCCCGACAACCTAGTGGAAGGCCACATCAACCTGCTGGTGAAGCGCGCGCTGGCCAAGGGAAACGACCTGTTCCATGTGCTGCAGGCGGCCTGTGTTAACCCCGTGGAGCATTATAAGCTGGAGGTAGGTTTGCTGCGCGAAGGCGACGCAGCCGATTTTATACTTGTAGACAACCTGGAGAGCTTTAACGTGCTGGCCACTTACATCAATGGCGAGCTGGTGGCGGAGAACGGAACGTCTAACATACAGTTTACACCCAGCGAGGAGATCAACAACTTTGAAACAGACGTAAAGGTGGCGCAGCAGTTTGAGGTACCCGTGGGCGATGCGGACAAGATCCGGGTGATCGAGGCCTTCGACGGGCAGTTGATAACGAAGCAAGTATGGGCAACCCCGCGTGTGGAGAACGGCTTTATACTTTCGGATGTGGCGCAGGATGTGCTCAAGATCACGGTGGTGAACCGCTACCAGAACACGATCCCGGCTGTGGCCTTTATCAAAAACGTGGGGCTGAAGCAAGGCGCCATCGCCTCATCGGTAGGCCACGACTCACACAACATTATTGCCGTCGGCGTGGACGACGAAAGTATAGCCAGGGCCGTGAACCTGATCATCGGGGCAAAGGGCGGTGTGGCTGCCGTGGGCATGGGCCGGGAGGAACTGCTGCCGCTGCCGGTGGCCGGCATCATGTCGGCCCAGGATGGCTACAAAGTGGCGGAGGCCTACGCGGCCATCGATAGTATGAGCAAGGAGATGGGCAGCTCGCTGGAGTCTCCGTTCATGACGCTATCCTTTATGGCGCTGCTTGTTATCCCCTCGCTCAAGCTCAGCGACCAGGGCCTGTTTAACGGCGACACGTTTAAGTTCGTGCCGGTGGCGGAGAAAGTGAAGAGTTAGAGAGATCAAAAGTATACTTCTGTCAATATAAAAAAGAGCGGGGCGCCACCATTACAGTAGCGCCCCGCTCTTTTTATCCTTTACACTTTGTCAGGCTTCTTTTTTGTTCTCCTGAAAGTGCTTATTCAAAATGGTTTTCACCTTTTCAGTGGTCAGGGGCTTGATGATATACTCTGCGTTATACTTCTTGGAATTGGCTGTATCCTGGGGGTGCGTGGAGGTGGTGAGCACAACCATCACAATGTGTTTTCTGAACTGAGGGCTCAGGCGCTCGTACAGGTCCAGCATCTCAAAACCATCCATCACCGGCATGTTAATGTCCAGGAAGATCAGCTCCGGCTGAAAATACTCGTTACTTTCATTCTCATAGTTGTTGTTGCTAACGTTGTACAGGTAATCAAACGCCTGTTTGCCATTAACAAAAGTACGGATATGGTCAGTAACTTCCATCCTGTCGAGCAAGCGCTGGTTCAGGAAGTTAGTGGTGTCATCGTCATCAATAAGTAGAATTCCTGACAGTTTTCTCATAGAATTAAAGTCACTCGAAAGCGCAGGGGCTTTATTTTATGCTGTGGCCTTATTACAAATGTACACAAACTTAAAATAATCTCTGAAAAAGATCGCTCTATTTACCAGAAACCTTTAAGCTTCATCTTCTGCTACTTAGCGCCATAACCAAACAGCAAAACAGCAGTCCTGCGTCAGATTATTGCAGAAACACCGGTATACACCGCTAAAGCAGTTAAATTATACTTAAAAAGGCGCTTGATGTTACTACCTTAAAGCAAAAGCCCGGCATTTTTTCCGGGCTTCTGTGTATTTTTCAGGCAGTGTTATTTTAGTCGATGTAGCCTTGCTGGCGCATCCACTCGTCGTTATAGATTTTGCCCAGGTAGCGGGTTCCGTGGTCCGGCAGCAATATCACGATCATATCATTTTCGGTCAGGTTGTTTTCGCGCGCATATTCCAATGCGCCGTATACAGCCGTTCCGCTGGACCAACCAACAAACAGCCCCTCTTCTCTGGCCAGCCTGCGTGTCATCACGGCACCATCCTTGTCGGTTACCTTTACAAACTGGTCTATCACGTCGAAGTTCACGTTCTTTGGCAGAATATCTTCGCCTATGCCCTCTGTGGCGTAGGAGTAAATCTCGTTCTCGTCGAACTCACCTGTCTCTTTGTATTTCTTGAATACCGAGCCATAGGTATCGATACCAATCGTTTTGATAGCAGGGTTTTGCTCTTTCAGGTAAGTAGAGATACCCGTAACTGTGCCGCCTGTGCCCACACCCGTGATAAAGTGCGTGATTTTCCCCTCAGTCTGCTGCCAGATCTCAGGTCCGGTGCTCTCATAGTGCGCTTTCCAATTAGAAAGGTTATCGTACTGGTTCGGGTAAAATGAGTTTGGGATTTCCTTGTTTAGGCGCTTAGCCACTGAGTAGTAAGAGTCTGGGTGCTCAGGAGCTACATTTGTAGGGCAAACAATTACCTCTGCTCCCACTGCACGCAGTATATCCATCTTCTCCTTGCTCTGCTTATCGGCCAGGGTAAAAATACACTTATAGCCTTTTGCAATGGCAGCTAGGGCCAGGCCCATGCCCGTATTGCCCGACGTGCCCTCAATGATGGTTCCGCCCGGCTTCAGGATACCGGCTTTCTCTGCGTCCTCTATCATTTTAATGGCCATGCGGTCTTTAACCGAGTTGCCCGGGTTCATATACTCCACCTTGGCCAGCACGGTGGCTTTGATTCCTTCGGTTACCTTGTTTAGTTTTACAAGCGGGGTGTTACCGATTGCCTCGGTAATATGGTTCAGATACGCCATCTGTTGTGTTTTTTTGAATTTGAGTACAAATGTAAAGAAAATAAGCCACATCGTTGCCCCTGCACGTACATTGGCAGGTATAACCGGCGCCACAGCCAGTAAAAAAGCCTGGTCTTGCGGCCCCACTCATAACCCTGCCGAAGGGCCTGAGGTTCCGGCAGAATGGCTATATTAGCGGCAATTATTTTTTGCACAGGCCACAAAAAAGCCTATTTTTGCACAACCTTATACTAGTACCGTCTATACACAACCTAAATAAGATACACATGAGTGTTTTAGTAAATAAAGATTCAAAAGTGATCGTGCAGGGCTTCACAGGCTCGGAAGGTTCTTTCCACGCGTCACAGATGATTGAGTACGGCACAAACGTAGTTGGTGGTGTTACTCCGGGCAAAGGTGGCCACAACCACCTGGACCTGCCGGTTTTCAACACAGTGGAAGACGCTGTAAAGAGAACAGGAGCCGATGTTTCTATCATCTTCGTTCCACCGGCTTTTGCCGCTGATGCCATTATGGAAGCAGCAGCCGCCGGCATTAAAGTTATCGTGTGCATCACGGAGGGTATTCCTGTGAAAGACATGGTAGCCGCTAAAAACTACCTGAAAGGCAAAGACGTGACCCTGATCGGCCCTAACTGCCCAGGTGTTATCACGCCAGGCGAGGCGAAAGTTGGTATCATGCCAGGTTTCGTGTTCAAGCCAGGTCGTATCGGTATCGTTTCCAAGTCTGGTACCTTAACGTATGAGGCTGCTGACCAGATCGTGAAGGCTGGCCTGGGTATCTCTACGGCTATCGGTATCGGCGGTGACCCGATCATCGGAACACCTACCAAAGATGCTGTTGAATTGCTGATGAACGACCCTGAGACAGACGCAATCGTGATGATCGGTGAGATCGGTGGTAACTACGAGGCCATGGCTTCCAAGTACATCAGCGAGACTGGCAACAAAAAGCCAGTAGTTGGTTTCATCGCTGGCCAGACAGCTCCTGCCGGTCGCCGTATGGGCCACGCAGGTGCTATTGTGGGTGGTGCTGAGGATACAGCTGCCGCTAAAATGAAGATCATGCGCGAGAACGGCATCCACGTAGTGGAGTCTCCTGCAGAAATCGGCGACGCGATGGTAAAAGCCCTTCAGGAGGCTGGCATCAAAGCGTAACCATACTTCGCAAAGTATAAAAAGAGGCTGCTCCGCAAAGAGCAGCCTCTTTTGTTTTGAAAGCTTGCAGCGATTAAAGGTATGAGAGTGGTTTGGGGTAAACCATATTTTATACTTGTGGCTACTCCTTTCCCTTCCCTACTGCTGTTTCGGACATCTTTGTCCGCGTATTTATACTTTATACTTGTGTTATTGCTGGCGCGAGTTTGCAACTCGTGTCCTATTATAATGTTGAGTTTGCAACTCAACTGGCTCGCAGAGCCATATTTATACTTTGATTATATATTAACTGCTTCCAACAACTAGACGCAAGCTATTCTTTCTAGCTTCCGTTTATCCGCAGCCCTACCAACCTATCGCTTCACCTCTGGCTTTGGCTCCCTCAAGGCCGGGAGGCCTCGTCTTCCCGCATCGCGCTGTGTTCCCTTCCTTTGCTCCTGCGTCGCAATGCCCTCACGGGCACCGGAATCTCACAAGGCGCTCAACATGAAGACTGGGATCAATTTTCGATAGCCTCGGATAATGAAGCTTCTGCAAGACTCCCCTCCTTAGCCAAGGAGGGGGCAGGGGGTGGTTGGCCCCGGTGTTGCAGAAAATCCTGTCTTTCCTCTCATCCTGTATATCCTGATTCAGGCGTTCTCCCTTCTTAAAGCAAGTATAAGTCTGCTTACTGGCGCGATGTGCACCCATACGTTGTCTCCTATCCCCAACAATTCATACAGGCTTTGCTCTGTTTTCACTTCTTTTTCATCAACTGCCAGCACAAACTCCGTTACGTTTGGTTGGGAGGTAGCATCGGCGGCAGGGTTGCCATGCCAGCCCCAATGAGTTCTGGTTGCCTTATCGGTGATCTTGCCCAGGTACACATACTTAGTGCCATTAAACAGATCCAGGAGATAGCGCCTTATCAAGAGGAAAAGTCCCCCAACAGACGCAAGGCAGAGCAAAAGAACAAGCAGGGCGATGCGATCTGTTCCTACGCCTTTCTGCAGAAAGAAGATGATGAGAGCAACCGTTAGAATAACCCTTACCAAACCTGTGGCCGCATAGCCAACCAGATCCTGCTTTATTTCAAGCCAGATTCTCCACCTGTCAGTATTGCTCAAACTTTCTTTCATCGCTGGCATTATACTTTCTTTATCGCCCGAACACTGCGAGATCAAACCACCAACCTACTCCCTCCCCACTATCTGGTCCATCACTCGGGAGGTACGAGCGGCTGACACGGCTGAGCCAGGGCATTTGCCTTTTCCGGTTAGCTCCTCCACAATAGACTGGATAAAAGGCTGCTGCACGTGCTGCGGTGGCGGAAGCAGAAACTCCTCCGTGCCTGCTGCAGTTTCCAGGCGAATAGGCTCTTTGGCGAAAGTCGGGAAGGTGATACGACCTGCGCTGCCCACTATTTCGATACAATCCTGCTGCTGCTGCTCTGCCACACTGTAGCACCAGACGCCACTGCCCAGCACACCGCTCCCGAACCTGAACTGTGCCATTACCAGATCTTCCGCCTCATACAATCCAGCTTGGTTAGTTACTTGCCCGGACGCCGAAGCGATTGGACCAAGTATATAATCAAGTATGTCGAGCTGATGGGGAGCCAGGTCGTGAAAAAGGCCGCCACCGGAAATCTCGGGCTGCACGCGCCAAGGCATGCTACCTTGGTACTGTTCCGGCTGCAAAGGCTGGTACAGTTTGATATTCACGAAACGAACATCTCCGATAGCCTTACTTTCCAGCAGCTCCTTTACTTTATTAAAAGCAGGCTGGCTCCTGCGGTAAAAGGCCACAAATAGCGGCACACCGGCCTGTTCACAGGCAGTTATCATCTCCTGGCACTCCACATAGTTCAGGGCCATCGGCTTCTCCACGTACACCGGCTTACCGGCGGCGGCTACCTGCAACGTATAAGCAGCATGCGAGTCTGGCGGAGTGGCGATGTAGACGACGTCTACCTCCGGGTCGTGGATCAGGGCTTCGGCATTATCATACCACTTGGGCACACCGTGGCGCTCGGCATAGTCCTTTGCTTTGGCTCCATTGCGGCGCATAACGGCCACCAGTTCAGAGTTGTCAATCTTATTGAAGGCTGGACCGCTTTTTACCTCCGTCACGTTGCCGCAGCCAATTATCCCCCACCGTACTTTTTTCATAGTTTAAAGCTGTTTACATCTGCCAGACGCTCGCAGGAGCCGCGCACACTGCGAGGTATTTTTTACCTTTCTACTTTCTACCTTACTTTATCGCCACCACTTTCGTCTTCTCGCGACTTCTTATACTTTCCGGAATGCAGCTGACAATCTCCTGCCGTAGCGCCTCAATCAGCTTTTTCTTCAGGAAGCTGCGGTGCACCACCAGGCTCACCTCGCGCAGCGGCTGCGGCTCCTCAAAGGCATGCACCAGCTTGCGCTTCTCCTCCGGCATCTCCAGCACCGACAGCTCCGGCAGCAGCGTCAGGCCATGCTGCGTCTCCACAATGCGTTTGAGCGTCTCCAGCGAACCGCTTTTATAGTCGAGGTGGCTGCCCGCATCAGCGCTGCCCCCGCGGTTGCAGATGTTGAGCACCTGGCTCCGGAAGCAGTGGCCTTCGTTCAGCACCCACAGCTCGCTCAGGTCCAGCTCGTCGGCGGCAATGCGGGGCTGCTTTGCCAACGGGTGCTTGGGATTGATGTAGGCTACAAAGGCTTCATAAAACAGTGGCAGTTCTTTTATACTTTTATTGCCCAAGGGCGTCACCAGCAGGCCCACGTCCAGCAGCTCGTGGTTCAGCTTCTCCACAATCTCATCGGTCAGCAGCTCCTGCACCACTACCCGCACCTGCGGGTGCTTCTCCAGAAAACCCGTGATGAAGAGCGGAATCAGGTAAGGCGCCAGCGTCGGGATAACGCCGATGCGAAGCTCTCCGCTCAGCTCCAGCTTCTGGTTCTGCACCAGCTCCTGTATCTTCTTGCTCTCGGCCAGCACCACGCGCGCCTGCGCGATGATCTCCTTGCCCAGCTCGGTTGGCCGCACCGGCACACGGCTGCGGTCGAACAGCTGCACGCCCAGCTCCTCCTCCAGCTTCTGCAACTGCATACTTAAAGTAGGCTGTGTCACGAAGCAATGCTCTGCAGCGGTGGCAAAGTGGCGGTAGGTGTCTACAGCCACCAGATATTCTAACTGTACTAGTGTCATCCCATATTCCTTTATCAGCCTAAAGCTCTCTGCAACTTATACTTCAGGTATAGACAAATATACTTTATAAACTACATCTATCAAAGTATAAAAACAATCGATTTGATAGATATAGCAAAACCCATGACCTTTGTAGCAACAAGAAAGCACAATAACAGACAAAATAGGAATATGGAAAAGCTATCGAATATAGGATTACAGAAAGAAGACAGCAAGCAGGTGGCGGAGAAGCTGAACGAGTTGCTGGCCAACTACCATTTATACTACCAGAACCTGCGCGGCTTCCACTGGAACATTAAGGGCGTACACTTTTTTCAGCTACACGAGAAGTTTGAGGAGCTCTACAATACCGCCCTTGCCAGGATTGATGCCATTGCCGAGCGCATCCTCACTATCGGACAGCAACCGCTCCATACATTCACGGATTACCTGCGCCTGTCAAGTATAAAAGAGGCCGCCAACCTGAGCGATGGCAAAGAAACCGTGACGGCCACGCACCAGAACCTGAGCACCCTGCTCGACCTGGAGCGCGAGATCCTGAAGCTGGCCGCCGAGACCGGCGACGAGGGCACCGTGAGCCTCATCAGTGAGGACATCCACGAAAACGAGAAGACCCTCTGGATGCTGCGCGCCTTCCTGAGCTAAAAATCAGACATAAGACTTACCAAAGTATAAGCTGCATGGGCAGCCATACTTTTAAAACACAATTCACCCTTATACTTTAAAAATGACTCAGAATAGAATTTTATCCGTTGGATCCGTTTTCCCGGAGTTTAAGAAGCAGGCCGTTGTATCCATCGAGAAAGGCAAGGAGTTTTACGAGATCACCAGTGAGGACCACAAAGCCAGCGACAAATGGATGGTGATGTTCTGGTGGCCGAAGGATTTCACGTTTGTGTGCCCTACCGAGATTGCCGAGTTCAACAAGAACTACGACGAGTTCCGCGACCGCGACGCTATGCTGATCGGCGCCTCTACCGACTCGGAGTTTGTGCACGCCGCCTGGCGCCGCGACCACGAGGACCTGCGCAACCTGCGCTTCCCGATGCTGGCCGATACCTCCAAGTCGCTGGCAGAGGAACTGGGCATTCTGCAGGCCGAGGAGAAAGTGGCATACCGCGTTACCTACATCGTGGACCTGCAGGGCATCATCCGCTGGGTAAGCCTGAACGACCTGAACGTAGGCCGCAACGTGGCTGAGGTGCTGCGCGTGCTGGACGCCCTGCAGACCGACGAGCTTTGCCCTTGTAACTGGCAGAAAGGCGAGGAAACCATCGAAGCCTAATCTTCACGCGCTCTGCGCACTTTACATATATGTTCATTTAGACAGAAGTATGGCGCGGCGGCCGGAATGATCTCCTGTTGTCTGGCCGCTCGCCGCCATACTTCCTTTTAGTTTTGAATCCAACCAAACTAAAGCACCCTTAATCACCCTTATTATGCTGACTGCAACACAAGAAACTAAGATAGATTTACTAAAAGACCTCGGCTTACCGGAAGAATGCAACTTCTCGACCTTGGAAAAACTAGCCGACACAGAGTCGCGTTACCTGCGCGACCTGCGCATGAACTTGAAAAGCGCCCTGGGCGGTGAAGCCCTAAGTATAAAAGAGGCTTATTTGCTGGCCCTGGCAGCGGCGGCTAACGAGGAAAACGACGTGCTGGTGAAGGCTTTTGAAGATAAGGCACTGGAGAACGGCGCTGAATTGGGCGAGGTGGCTGAGGCCATTGCCTGCGCCTCTTTGCTGGCCACCAACAACATCCTGTACCGCTTCCGTCACTTCGCGCACAAGGAGGTGTATGAGCAGCTGCCTGCCCGCGTGAAGATGAATATCATGATGAAGCCGGTGCTGGGCAAGGAGTTCTTCGAGCTGATGAGCCTGGCCATCTCGGCCATCAACGGCTGCGAGCGCTGCGTTGCCTCGCACGAGGCCTCCGTGATGCACCTTGGTACCTCCGAGCCACGCATCTTCGACGCTATCCGAGTGGCCGCCGTGGTGGTGGGCCTGAGCAAGATTATTAAGTAATACCTATAGCTAAGTTAAGTTTAAGCCTCTGCAGCTTCTGTGGGGGCTTATTGTTTGCTCTTGCTTCTTATCACTCCTATAGTAAAGTTCGCTACAAACATAACTTGGCTAAATAACCCTATTAGTATGACTAAAGATAAAGCCACGAGTATTGTTTGGTAGTAGTCAGAACTAAAATAGTTGACACCTGATAAGCTGCTCTGTACTTCTGGTGTGAGTGCAAGTACAGTTATAATAAAAAAGCCTATACCTGTAGCTATTACATGCGTTACGGTTATCCAATTTATTAGCTTCTTTTTCCTTACCAGCCAGTAGCATCCGCTTAAGCCGCATATGAAGGATGAAAGAAACAAGCCAAGATGTAAAGGGGCTATGACAAGATATGTATCATGTAACTGAACATCCACAGTGCTTCCAGTCTTGGTTAGCACGAGCAACAGGATAACCGGGATCAACAAAAGCAGGAACCAATGAGGCTTGTTTGCTATACTTCTGAGCATTGGTTTTAACATGTAACGCTAATACAGACTGCGGGTGTTTTGTTTTGCACCGATAAGAGAGGATGCTACAGAGTGTAAGTACTTGGTTAGTTGCTCGATTCTATACTTTTAGTCTCGTATATGAGCTGAACTACCCCGGATTTAAATCTATTGACTTCTGTTAACTGAAGGTCTATCCTGTCTTTAAGGTTAGCGAAGAGGGGTTTGCCTGCACCTAGTACAGTTGGATGAACGGAGATCCTGTAAACGTCAATCATTCCGTGCTGGATGAAAGTTGTGATTAGACTTGCTCCACCATACAACCAGATGTCCTTACCGCCTTGCTTTTTGATTTCGGCAACCTTTGCGGGTATGTTAGAAGAGATAAAGGTAGCATTAGCGTCCTGCCGCTGCTGGCTGGAGAAGACAATTTTCTTTTTAGAATGAACAGCTGCCCAAAGAGACTTCTCTGCTTCGCTTGCGTCTGAGCCAGGTTGGTAATTTCCCCACATATCGTAGCTAACTCTACCGTAGAAGATCGTGTCGATACCTGAAAGAAAGCCTTCCAAGTCCATGTCATCATCCATGATGCACCAGTCAATTTCTCCATTAGGCCCTTCAATAAAGCCGTCGAGGGTTACTGCCAGGTCTAAAACTATCTTTTTCATTTGGCTTGATTTGATTATTTGGGTTTAGGAATGAAATGGCCTTGGTTGAGCTGTTAGCTTTTGCAACGTACTAGCCTAAACTGTTGCGAAGCTAACGTAATGGTATTGTTGAAAGGTGTGATTCAATTTTCTATACCCACTATACCGATGTATTTGGCATTCTCAAAAAATGTACTGCATGATTTCGAATCTCCACTCTTACAAAGTGAGTTGCCATCACAATCGGTTGGATTGATTGCTATGTCAGCGCAGTTATTTCCTAATACATAGTATTGTTTATTTTGGTATTCATATAAGCTCGGAAAGTCCTTACAATCCAATTCTTCTCCCTTATATCTAACCATACCATTTTGTTTAAGATAAGTATCTGAGCAATCATCAACACAGGAAACCTCTTCTCCCTTATCACAGCCAAAATTCATGAATAAAAAGATGGCTAAAACAAAATTCGGCAAAACGTTCTTCATAGCTTTATATTAAAGTTCATTTATCTAATATTACACAACGGTTGGGCTATGGTGCGTTTATGCACAATAGCTGGTGTTGTGCTTTCGTGCTTTTTCCTTGTTCTCCAGTACTTCCATTAACCGCTGGTTTAGGTAGAGTTTTTCTTTTCCTACCTTAGTTGCCCTTAAAAAACCTTCATGCTCAAGCGCTATCAGGTAATTCCCCACAGTCTTTGGTGTTCCCATGTTCGCGTCGATCAGAAACTGGCGTTTAGTATAGGGCAGTCTGAACAAGATTTCCATCAGCTCTTTTGAGTATACTTTGGGCAGTTTCTCCTTGATTTCTTCCGAGGTGGCCTCCATAACGGCCATGATCTCCTCTAGTTTTTCAAGTCCGCTGGTAGCTGTTTTTTCGATCATGTCCAGCATGTAGAGTATCCAGCCCTCCCAGTCTCCTGCTTCCGTAACAGCTCTTAGCTTCTGATAGTAAGCCGCCTTATGATGGATGATATACTCACTTAAGTATAGCGCGGGCACTTCCAACAGCTTCTCCATTTTCAGGTAGAGCAGAAGCAGGATTCTCCCTGTTCGCCCGTTGCCATCTATGAACGGGTGTATAGCCTCGAACTGGTAGTGCATTATGCCCATTTTGATGAGCGGGTCTAGGGTGCTTTCCTCGTTAATGAAGCGCTCCAGGTTTGCCAGTTTCTCGCGTATTACTGCTTTCCCTGCCGGCGGCGTGTAGATTACTTCACCCTGCGTGTTGGATAAGGTCGTGCCCGGTGTGGCTCTGATACCCGAGGTGTTCTGCTTTATGCATTGCATGATCTCTAAACAGAGGTTTGTTGTGATGAAGGGCCGCTCTTTGAGCTTTTCCAGGCCGTACCACAAAGCCTCTTTGTAGCTTATCACCTCTTTTGCTGCCGTAGATTCATACTTCTTTTCGGCAACTACCGATTTATAGAGATCATCATTGGTGGTAATAATGTTCTCTATTTCAGAACTTGCCTTGGCCTCCTGCAAATGGATAGTGTCTAGGAAAAGGCTTGGGTTGGGTAGGTTGATGATAGCGCCGTTCAACTGCGCTAAGGCCCTGCTTGCCTTAACAGTCTTTCGCATGACCTCCTTTGTTTCCAGGTCTACCTCCGGAGGAAGCAGGGGCAAATCATTATAAGGTTTTTCTCTGTGAAATGGAGCCATAACGAGGGTAAACTTTACGCTTGTTTTAAAAACAAAGGTAAAAATAGTGATTTATTACACTTGTTGTCTGTTCAGAGGTAGTTATTACTCCAGTAGGTTCATTTCATACATTGCATGAAGTACAACTATAGTGTATAAGGAGTTATTCCGTTTATACTATCAAATCCGGCGGTTATACGGAATCGGACTACCGAATATACTATATATAGTTAACAAAATACACCCTATACTTGAGACAAATAAGCTTGTCGCACGGAATCCTGCACTACTACAAGTATAACCCAAAACAAAACCGCCTGCCACAAACGTAGCAGGCGGTTCGACCTTATTTAATATCAAATGTAATGCTTACTTAGCGTAGCTGATGGCGCGCATCTCCCGGATAACCGTGATCTTGATCTGGCCAGGGTACTGCATCTCCTTCTCGATCTTCTGCGAGATGTCATAAGACAGCTGCGAGGCTTTCTCATCCGACACGTTATCAGCATCCACCATCACGCGCAGCTCTCGGCCAGCCTGTATGGCGTAGCACTGGTTTACACCCTCAAAAGACACGGCTGCCTCCTCCAGCTCCTTCAAACGCTTGATGTATGACTCCATGATCTCACGACGGGCACCTGGGCGTGATCCGGAGATAGCGTCGCAGGCCTGTACCAGTGGCGATACCATGGCAGTCATCTCCACCTCGTCGTGGTGGGCACCGATGGCGTTGCATACATCCGGGTGTTCCTTATACTTTTTGGCCAGCTCCATACCAATAATGGCGTGCGGCAATTCCGGCTCGTCCGGCGTTACCTTGCCAATATCGTGCAGCAGACCGGCGCGTTTGGCGTGCTTCACGTTCAGGCCAAGCTCGGCAGCCATGGTGGCGCAAAGGTTGGCTACCTCGCGTGAGTGCTGCAGCAGGTTCTGTCCGTAAGACGAACGGAAACGCATGCGGCCCACCATCTTGATCAACTCCGGGTGCAAACCGTGGATGCCCAGGTCGATGGCAGTACGCTCACCGATCTCCACGATCTCCTCCTCAATGTTCTTGCGTGTTTTGGTCACCACCTCCTCAATGCGGGCCGGGTGGATACGTCCGTCGGCCACCAGGCGGTGCAGCGACAGGCGCGCAATCTCGCGGCGAACCGGGTCGAAGCCGGAGATAATGATCGCCTCAGGCGTATCATCCACGATGATCTCCACACCAGTGGCAGCCTCCAGGGCACGTATGTTACGGCCTTCACGACCGATGATCTTGCCCTTAATATCGTCGCTCTCGATGTTGAACACCGATACGCAGTTCTCGATGGCGTGCTCGGCAGCAGTACGCTGGATGGTTTCGATAACGATTTTCTTGGCTTCCTTGGTAGCGGTAAGCTTGGCCTGCGCCACAATATCTTTGATGTGCGACGAAGCGTGGGACTGGGCCTCGTTCTTCAGGGCCTCCACCAGTTGCTCGCGGGCCTCAGCGGCTGTCAGTCCGGCTATCTTCTCCAGCTGGCCCACGACCTCCTCGTGCTGTTGCTCTACTTCTTCTTTGCGCTTCTTCAGCTGTTCCTGCTGTACGTGCAGGTGGTTTCTCTCCTTCTCCAAGTCGGCGTGCAGTTGCTCCTTCTCTTTGTGCAGGTCAGCCTCCAGGCGCTTAGCCTGCTCCATCTGCTTCTGCACCTGCTGCTCGCGCTGCTTTACCTTGTTCTCGTTCTGGATGATGATGTTCTTCTTCTTGTTCGTCTCCTCTTCGAACTCAGCCTTCATCTTCAGGTATTTCTCCTTGGCCTCCAGGATGCGGTCTTTCTTAATGGCTTCGGCATTGATCTCCGCTTCACGGATGATGCTTTTGGCTCTCTGGCGAGCCTCTTCCTCCTGCTGCTTAAATACTTTCTGCAGCAGCATGCGCCCTATTAGTACGCCCACAACGAGCGCCACGAGGGCGGTTAACAAAATATAAAGGATATCGGGCATAACTATAGCGTTTATGGTGTTTAGCACGCATAGCAAGTACCTGCAAAGGGGGACATGGTGTGGCTTTCAGGCCAAAACGAAGTATAAACGGAGGCTGCAAAGGCCTCCTCGCGTTTATTTATTCACTGTTGATAAGAGATCATCCAAAAGGTCGAGCTGCTGGTCTACCTGGGATACATGCGAGGAGTGCTCATCCTCCAGCTTCATCTTCTCGGCCATGGTCTCAAACGCCACCATTGCCAGCAGATCCTGCTTGTCCTGTATGCCAAACTGATCCTTATAAAAGCGCAGGCGCTCGTTCAGGATCTTTCCTACGGCTCTTATTCTTTCTTCTTCCTCTTCCTTCACCCGCATCGGATACTCGCGTTCCGCGATGCGAATCTTAATCGATAATTCACTCATCCGTTGCGTGGTTTATGGTTAGGCTTACCGGCTTTTCTGAGCTTGTTAGCGGCTCATACTTAGTCTTGTAGGTAAGCAATACACTTATCAATTTCTCTGATATATTCGTTTAGCTTGAGCTTCAACTCTGTCGAATTTGCAGTGTTTCCTGCTATCGCGTCTACAATTTTAACAATATTCTCCTGATTTTGAAAATTTTTTATCTGCTCATCTCGTTCATCCAGCAGCCCCTCCAGTTGCTTTACCTGCTCCTGCGCGCGCATGAGCCGTTGCTGCACCTCGGTGTGGCGCTGAATTAGTTTTCGCAGCTTATCTTCAATATGCCGGAGTTGTTGTGCTTGCTTTTCCTTAGGCATAACGTTATTTGCGGATAAAGGCTCCCAATTGTTTCTCAAATTGCTGCATCAGGCGGCTCATGGTGCTGTCGATCACCTTGTCGGTCAGTGTCTGCTGCTTATCCTGCAGGGTAAAGCTCAGTGCGTAGGCTTTCTTGCCCGCCTCGATCTTATCGCCCTCGTACACATCAAACACGTTCACGTCCTGCAGCAGCTTGCGCTCCACTCTAAAGGCTACCTTCTTCACCTCGTCGAAGGTCACATGCTTGTCCAGCACCAGCGACAAGTCGCGGCGCACTTCCGGGAATTTCGGCAGCTCCTCGGCCACCAGTTTGTCTTTATACTTCTTCAGAAGGTAGTCCCAGTTCAGCTCGGCGTACCATACCTGCCCCTTCACTTCCATAAAGCGGGTCACGCCGGCGTCCAGCACGCCCAGTTCCGCGATCACGGTGCCGTTCTTCACGTAGGCGATGCCTTTGCTCATGTAGGCATTGCCCTCCAGGTTCTGTACCTCAAAGTCGCCGGCGTTCAGCTTGCGCAGCACGTTCTGCACCACACCCGCCAGGTCGTGGAAGGCGGCTTTCATACTTGGCTGCTTCCAGCTCTCGGCCGTTACGTTGCCCACCATGTACATAGACAGCTTGCGGCTCTCCTTGTAGTCGCTCTCCAGCTTCTCGTATACTTTGCCCAGTTCAAACAGCTTCAGGTCGCGCTGGCGACGGTTAATGTTGCGGCGCAGTACCTCCAGGCCCGAGAACACCATGCTCTTGCGCAACACGTCCAGGTCTTCGGAGTTATAGTTTACCACGTTCACCAGGGTGGCTACCGCTGCCTCTCCGGCAGGCTTGTAGTAGTTGGAGTTGGTGATGGAGTTGGTGATGATCTCATGGAAGCCGTTGGCCGCGATGTAGCCCATGATCGTCTCCGTCACGTCCTCGGCGTATGGGTTCGGAAACTTGGCTAAGTATGAAGTGGCCAGGTTCTCGCTCATCTCAATGTTGTTGAAGCCGTAGATGCGCAGGATCTCCTCCACCACATCGGCCTCACGGGTCACATCCACCTTAAACGGCGGCACCGACAGCGTCAGGTCCGTTTCCGTTTCATTTGTAACCTCGATACCCAGGTCGGTAAGTATGTTTTTGATGCGCTCAGCGCCAACATGCTGCCCGATCAAAGTATGGGCGCGCTCGATGTTCAGCTTTACCTCGCGGTGTGCTATCGGCTGCGGGTACACATCCACAATATCGGAGCTAACCTCGCCTCCGGCCACCTCCTGCACCAGCAGGGCGGCGCGCTTCAGGGCCGTGATCACCATGTTCGGGTCGGTGCCACGCTCAAAGCGGAAAGAGGCATCGGTTTTGAGTCCATGCGCCATACCTGTGCGGCGGATAGAATCCGGAGAGAAGTAGGCGCTCTCTATGAAGATGCTGGTGGTCTCGTCTGTCACGCCGGACTCCTCGCCACCGAAAATACCACCAATGGCCATCGGCTCCTCGGCGTTGCAGATCATCAGGTCAGAGGCGTTCAGCTTGCGCTCCACACCATCCAGGGTTTTAAAGGTAGTCCCCGCGTCCGCGTTTCTAACCACAATCTTACCACCGGCGATCTTATCGGCATCGAAGGCGTGCAGCGGCTGCCCCAGTTCGTGCAGCACGTAGTTGGTCACGTCCACCACGTTGTTGATCGGCGACAGGCCGATGGCGCGCAGGCGCTTCTGCATCCACTCCGGCGACGGGCCTACTTTGATACCTGAAACCGTTACCCCGGCATAGCGCGGGCAGGCATCGGTGTTTTCCACTTCCACCGCAATTGGGCGGGAGGTGTTGTTCACTTCAAAATTCTCTATACTTGGCAGTTCAGCCTTCGCGTCCAGCAAGGCCTGCAGGTCGCGGGCCACGCCGTAATGCGAGGCAGCATCGGCACGGTTTGGCGTCAGGCCGATCTCAAATACCTTGTCAGAGCCCAGACCAAAGAACTCGGCGGCAGGCGTTCCGTTCGGCAGGTCTGTGTCCAGCACCATAATACCGGCATGCGAAGCCCCGATACCAATCTCATCCTCGGCGCAAATCATACCTTCCGACACGGCACCGCGTATCTTGGATTTCTTAATTTTGAAAGGCTCGCCGCCGGTTGGATAAAGCGTACTGTTTACCGTGGCTACCACCACTTTCTGCCCGGCTGCCACGTTTGGCGCTCCGCACACGATCTGGCTCGGCTCGTCGATGCCAATGTCCACGGTGGTAATGCGCAGGCGGTCGGCGTCAGGGTGCGATTCGCAGGTGAGCACCTCTCCTATCACAATGCCCTCCAGGCCTCCCTGCACCATATCAAACGTATGGATTCCCTCCACCTCTAGTCCGGCGCCGGTCAGCAGCACACCTGTTTCTTCAGCAGTCTTGTCAGTATGTATAAGTTGTTTCAGCCAGTCGAATGAAATCAGCATGTTTTTTTATGTTCGTGTTCTTCTCGGTTTCCAATCCGGAAACCAATCTTTTCCAAAATTAAGGATAATTTCGTTTCGTATCACGTAGCTTGTATCAAGTATCACGAATTCGTGTGGTTCACACCAACTATACTCAACACAACTAGAGCACTTAACAGGACTCGAACTAAGGTTTATTACTCTCTCCAGCACCCTTAGCTCCAGGATGGGCGGGCAACCTGTGTCGTGACAGTATACTTGGCAGCCCTGCTTTGTCTGTTGCTCCTCAATCCCTTGTCTACTTCTCTTTCTCTGCTACCTCATACGTTTTCTCCCCTGCCGGAACAGAGATGCGCAGGCGGTTCTCCTTAGGCGGCAGCGGGCACACGTAATCCGGGTTATAGGCACAGAAAGGGCTATAGGCGCGGTTAAAGTCGAGTACTACACGCTCATCGCCCTCCTCAAAAGGTACATCCAGGTAGCGGCCGCCGCCATAGGTCTCAAACCCGTTAGTTTTGTCGGTGAAGGGC
This sequence comes from Pontibacter anaerobius, assembly GCF_026241195.1. GTDB lineage: Bacteria > Bacteroidota > Bacteroidia > Cytophagales > Hymenobacteraceae > Pontibacter > Pontibacter anaerobius. Next base: position 198,118 of record NZ_JAPFQO010000003.1, on the reverse strand, counting down.
ACAAAAAGCTGGTCTTTCTCGCCGCTCAGTTTCCGGTAGAGCATAAGCTGCTGCTGCTCCCCCTCCAGCTCGAACGAGGCGGTGCCGTAGCGCAAATAGGGTTCGTAGCTACCGTTTGTCAGGGGCATGAGCAGGGTATCCTGTTTGGTCAGCTTCTCCACTTCGGCCTTTACCCGGTAATCCAAGTTCGGCTCATAGTATACCAGGTTCGTGAAAGCGCGACGCCCGGCATCGTCAAAAGGGCTGTTGCTACGGCTCCTGAACGAGAGGTCTTTCTCCTCGCGCTCCTGCAGCAGCGGTTTTATATAGTTGTCGTCGTTAAAGAGGGCATCCTGGAGGAAGTAGAAAATCACCAGCGCCAGGCCGGCCATTATAACAAGTCTCAGCGGTCTCTGCATAAAACTCTGTGGCTATAGTTTGTGCAAAGGTCGTAAATTTTTGGGGAGGAAAGTAGCGACACGGCGTAAGTAGTTCGGCAAAAGCAAAGTATAAATTTGCACTTTAGCGCCGGAATGAATAAATAGTACAATCAAACGCTTTTTCCGCCTATCGCAGAAACTTATGCTGCATTAATCCATGTTCAGACATTTACATCTCAATAAATCATCCTCCATGAAAACCGCACCTTATACTTTGCTCTTCGCCTCAGCGCTTTTATTTGCAGGCTGCTCAGAAAGCGACAAAGAGACAACAACGGCTACCGCAACTGCGCCTGCAGCCGGTGTAAACCAGGTACAGCCAGCCGCCACTCCGGCACAAGCAGTTGCCGTGAATCCGCCACACGGTGAGCCAAACCATAACTGTGCGCTGCCTGTGGGAGCCCCCTTAGACGGCACGCCGCTTCCAAGGCTCGTGAAACCGTCTTTATCGCCTGTGCCGGCTCAGATGCCTGTAGCGCCCGGCACTAACCCGCCGCACGGCCAGCCCGGCCACGATTGCTCTATTGCGGTAGGAGCCCCGCTCGGCAAGAAGTAAAATATACTTTTGAAGATACAGAAGCAGGCCGCGGCAGTAGTATAGTTTATATTTCTGCCGCGGTTTTATTCTCTCTGGTGTAGGCTGGCAGAGCATCATGTCTTCTATGATTTTAAATCTGCGGATTGACAAACTTGAAAGCCATACTTTATACTTTGGCTATACATTGCACTTGCCTCCCTCCCGCTATTCCGGACATTCCCTGCCGCCGATTTCCTAATCTATTTATTATACTTACCAGTCTATACTTTTATAGCCCCTTCTGGCGCAAGTCTTCAGACTTGTGTCTTTTTATGGTGTTGAGTTTGTAACTCAACTGGCTTGAAAAGCCAAACCTTATACTTTGACGATGATTTATACCTGTCGATTTATACTTTAGCCGCTGCTTCCTGCTAGCTGAAACAAGCTATCCTTTCTAGCAGCCGCTGATCCTCAGTCTTACGAACCTACAGTTACATTTCTGGCTTTGGCTCCCTCCAGCCCGGGAGGGCTCGTCTTCCCGCATCGCGCTGGGACCTTTTCCTTTGCTCCTGCGTCGCAATGCCTCGCTGCCGCTCGTCACCGGAAAAACTCCAAAGGCGCTCAACGGAAAGACTGGGATCATTATCCAATAGCCATCGCTTTACCACTTGAACCGGACTCCCTCTCCTGTTTTTAGGGGAGGGGCTAGGGGTGGGTTTACATCTGCCGCAATTCCTCTCTCGGGAGGGGCAGGGGTGGGTTTATCGTCTGCTAAAATTCCCCTCCTTGGTCAGTGGGTTTACACCTTCGCACAGACAGATCGCGACCTGACCGCACTATACCATCCGCTATGAACCTCATCTATTAAAAATGGCAATTTTCCCTCTTTAGACTAGCGAGCGTAGCTTTGTGAGGAAGAGTTGGTTTCCCCGGTAGCTCATAACGCGAATCAGGAACCAGAAAATGCAAAATGCCCCATCATTAGCTGTTCGTACTATCCTCCTCTACGCCTTAGCCGTATGTTTTATACAAACAGGACGCAGCTATGCCACAACCTCAGGAGCATTACCAGGAATTAATAAAACAGCTGGACCAGCTACATCAGGATGCTGTTGCGCTGGAGGAGAAATTTTCACCTGCCGTTGAAGCTGTGCACCCCCGGTTTCGGAAAAGCGCCAAAAACCTGCTGCACTACCTGGCCCTGCGCCAGCATGATATCCGAGAGTTGCAGGAGCAACTCGCGCACCTGGGGCTGTCGTCGCTGGGGCGGGCTGAGGGCCATGTGCTGGCCAGTCTGCAGGCCGTGCGCCAGCACCTTTGCCATATGGCCGAGTGCACCACCGTACCCCGCAAGCTGGCTGTGTCTTTTTTCGAGAACCATGAATTATTAGCCACACATACCGAAGCGCTGCTTGGCCCTAAACCCAGGAAGCGTACCACCCGCATTATGGTAACCCTGCCCTCCGAGGCCGCCGACCAGTATGAGCTGCTGCCGCGACTGCTGAAGGCGGGTATGGACTGCGCCCGCATCAATTGTGCCCACGACACGGAGCGCGAATGGCTGAAGATGGTGGAGAACATACACAGGGCCGAGAAGGAAACCGGCATACCCTGCAAGATACTGATGGACCTGATGGGCCCTAAACTGCGTACTGGCCCGCTGAAGGAAGGCCCTAAACTGCTGGTGATCCATCCGGTGCAGGATAACCTAGGGCAGATAACGGAGGCCGCCAAAGTATGGCTGGCGCCCCAGGAGGTACAACCGCCGAAAGATGCCGATGCGTGGCTACCAGTGGAGGCCACCTGGCTTGCACAGCTGCAGGAGGGCGATAAGTTATACTTTACCGACACCCGAGGCCGCAAACGCTCTCTTACCATTATCAGAAGGGAAGAGAAAGGCCTGCTGGCGCACCTGCTAAAGACCTCCTATATTAAAACCGGCACGGAATTACGCCTGAAAGGCAAAAACGCCATGGACAAAGCCACTAGAGTAGGTGACCTGAAAGCGCTGGAACTGCCCATCACACTCAAAAAAGACAGTTTCCTGGTGCTCACGCGGGAGCCAACACCCGGCGAGCCAGCCACCTACGACGCGCACGGCCATGTGGCACAGCCGGCGCACATCTCGTGCACACTGCCTGAAGCATTTACCCAAACCGAAGTGGGCCAGCCCATCCTTTTTAACGATGGCAAGATAGAGGGCATATTGCAGGAGGTAACACCGGAGCGGCTGCTGGTCAAAATAACGTATGCAAGCGACAAAGGCAGCAGGCTACGCGCTGACCAGGGCATCAATCTACCTGAAAGCAAGATCCACATAAATGGGCTGACCAAGAAGGACCGGCAGGACCTGAAATTTGTGGCCAAACATGCTGATGTTGTCAACCTGTCTTTTGTGAACCACGCCGATACGGTAGATGCCTTGCACAAGGAGTTACGAAACCTTAAGGCAAAAAACCTGGGTGTGATGCTGAAAATTGAAACCAAGGAAGGGTTCCGAAACCTGCCGCACCTGCTCCTGACAGCCATGAAAAGCTACCCTGCCAGCATCATGATCGCGCGCGGCGACTTGGCCGTGGAATGCGGCTGGCAACGGCTGGCAGAAGTACAGGAAGAGATTCTGTGGCTGTGCGAAGCCGCCCATATACCGGTGGTGTGGGCTACACAGGTGCTGGAGACACTCGCCAAGAAAGGACGCCCGTCGCGGGCCGAGATTACCGATGCCGCCATGGCTCAGCGCGCCGACTGCGTAATGCTGAACAAGGGCCCACATGTAGTCCAGGCCATCGAGATGCTACACGATATATTAGTGCGTATGCAGGAGCATCAACATAAAAAAACTTCCATGCTGCGCAGCCTGCACATCTCCGAGCTAAATAACCTTATCAGAAGGTAAACACATCAACATCAATATCTTACAGAACTATATTTTATATAAATTTGCTATATAAGCTATACATTATAAAATTTTTGTCATACCTTTATCCAAATAAAGTACCAAACTAACTTATTTTCGACCCTGCCTGCTGTGCCATGTTATTAGGGTTTATACTTTAGAGCATGTGCCATGGCAGTCCTCCGATAGTTACAGGGGAGGTTAAGACTGGAAAAGATGTAGGCAAACCGTCTGCTATAGCTTAGGCGGTGTGATGCCTGTAGTAAATACTGCTTACGCTTTACTTTTTGCCGCCCTGTACTACGCAGAAAGTATGGCGATCTTGTTTTACTTAAACAATAGCCAGATGAAAGACAGAACTATCGAGAAAATGCTTTACAAAATTGCCGCGCTGCTTGCGGTCATCGGCATTGTACTTCGCATGCTGCTACCATCTGAAAACTACCTGGGTCTTTACCTTATACTGGCAGGCCATATACTGGGTGTAGCGGGTATATTTATGTACATGAAGCACACAAACGAAATGGAGCATGAGCAAAGGGCCATGCAGGAACCCCAAAACAGCTACCGAAAAAGTAACTCCGCACGATGAAATCATACTTTCTTTCGGCCTTAATTGGCTTGTGCCTTGTTACCAGTGTGCAGGCGCAGCAGTTGGACTTCCAAAGGCAAGAGGTTCTCTCAACTTATGACCAGCCTCAGCCCCTGGTGCTTGTAAACCAACAGGAGACTACCACTAACGCCATCATCCTCAACCCGAACGATATTGAGAGTGTGGAAGTGGTAAAAGGCGCCAACGCGCTGTAGCGCTTCAGCGAGAAAGGCAAAGACGGTGTGGTGCTAATGGAGCTGAAGCAACAGCTGCAACTGGCGCGGTTAACGGAACTTTACAAGGCGTTCAACGTGCCCGAGAAACAGCAAAAGCTTACGCTGGCCATCAACGGTGCCCATGTAAAAGACCCTGCCCTGCTGCTGGCCGACCTGCGCCAGGTACAGAAAGTAGAAACCGCGGCTTTTGAAACAGCAGTGTCGCGCTGGAGCTTTGATGCGCACTACCTCAACATCATTACCAAGCCACAAAATTAACTCCGCCTGCTTTTACTGCGTAACTTGCAGCCAAAACCATACTTTAACCCACACACCATGGACGGCAGAAAACGCGCTAATATAAAACCCGGCACCCACGTAAACATTGTGCAGAAGCAGGACCAGCGCTCCGGCGAGCTCACTGAGGGCTACGTGCAGGATGTTCTCACCAACTCCCCCACCCATCCGCACGGCATTAAGGTAAGGTTGGAGACAGGAGAGGTTGGAAGAGTGCAAGAAATATTGCCGGAAGATTAGTATCTGGAAAGAAGTATCTAATGTTGTTATACTTTTAGCTGCTGCTGATCCTAAGGCTTATACTTTTCCTTTATGGTGCAAGTATTTATACTTGTGTCCTTTTATGGTGTTGAGTATGTAACTCGACTGGCTTGAAAAGCCATATTTCATACCTGCCAGTTTATACTTCCATAGTAGCTGCTTTCTGCTACTTGCCCCACCGCTGGCGCGGGCTTGTAGCCTTATCTTGTCCCATATGTTTTTCAGTTTCGGCCCTTTTAGGTCGAAAAGTAGTAGGACTATCCCCTTGAGGGGATTATAGGGGTGTAAAAAAGGCCCCAGACGCATTAGCAGCACTACTCAGCAGGTGTAAACACCCCTACGGTCCCCTCAAGGGGACAATTACTACAAATTAGTGCCTATTCCAGATAAGTTATGGGACAAGATAAGGCTTGTAGCCCGTGCCATTTATAGTTTCATAGCCCCTGCTCTCCTTAGTTGGACACAAGCTATCCTTTCTGGCTGTTGCTGATCCTCAGTCCTGCATACTCCTCGTTTCATTTCATACTTTGGCTCCCTCAGCCCGGGAGGGCTCGTCTTCCCGCATCGCGCTGGGACCTTTTCCTGCCCTCGTAACTCGGGCTGCCTCGCTATCGCTCATCACCGGAAAAACTCCAAAGGCGCTCTTTATACGAGGGCCCCTACCCCCACGGAAAGACTGGGATCATTTTTCGATAGCCACGGCTGATGCAACTGCAACCAAGCTCCCGCCCCTGTTTTTAGGGGAGGGTTGGGGTGGGGTAATTATTCCCCTCCCCGGAGGGGCAGGGGTGGGTTTATACCGGTAGGGACTGGTCGCGACCTGTAGTGCTACACCAGCAACTATGAAACTTACACTTCAGCAGTAGCAAATACAGGCTCCCCTCCATAGACAAGGAGGGGCAGGGGTGGTTGGATATAGCACCCTCTAACTCACAAGATTCCTTCATCCGCAAAGCTGTAGTAGTCGTTGTCGGTGAAGATGATGTGGTCGAGGATAGGGAGGTCGAGGAACTGGCCGGCTTCCTTCATTTTCTTGGTGAGGGCGATGTCGGCGGCGCTGGGTTTGGTGTTACCGCTAGGGTGGTTGTGCACCAGTATAATGGAGCTGGCCAGCTGCTCCAGCGCCTTTTTAAAGATGATCTTCGGGTCGGCCACGGTGCCGGCCACACCACCCGAGCTGATGCTCTCCTTCTTCATCACCACATTGGCACGGTTCAGAAGTATAATCCAGAACTCCTCGTGCGGCAAATCCAGCAGCTGCGGCTTTATATAGTTGTAGATATCGGTGGAGCAGGTGATGCGGGTTTTGGCAGCCACGGTGGCTTCTTTGCGGCGGCGCCCTAATTCCAGCGCACTCACGATCGAAATCGCCTTGGCCTCCCCGATACCCGGGTGTTTCGTCAGGTCCTTCACCGACAGCCTCGCCAGCTCGTTCAGATCGTTGCCCACGGCCGACAAAATGATCTTCCCAACATCCACGGCTGTTAACTTGGTGGTGCCGGAGCCGATAAGTATGGCAATGAGCTCGGCATCGCTCAATGCGGCCTTTCCTTTCAGCAAAAGTTTCTCGCGCGGGCGGTCTTCCTCGGCCCAGGTTTTAATGTTGAGCGGCTGCAGGTATGGCAGTGTGGCAGTGGCTTCGTTTTCTTTCACTTACGGTACAGATTTTGATATGAATTGGGAGATGCATGTAGAAGCTCTTTCTTTATGATATAGTTCAGCCTGCATATACTTTTTTATACTTTTATACTTTTGAAGAATAGCCGCCTCCGCCAAACATTTCCGGCACCGCGCGGTTTTACCCCGATATGCAACGTATGCTAACATTTGCCATAGTTATTCTGCTCCTTTTCCTGGTAGACCTGTATGTGTTCCAGGCTATCAAGACAGTGGCGCAGAACGTAGCCCCATCTACCCAAAAGATCATCTACTTTGTGCATTGGGCTATTTTTGCCATTACAGCCGGCACCTTTATGCTTGCCTCTGCCACACGTGGAACACCACCAGACACCTTTAAAACGTACCTGGCCAGCACCCTCTTCATCATTTTCGCCTCTAAACTGGTGGTAGTTGTTTTCCTGATGATGGACGACGCGCTACGCCTGGGCAAGATTGTACTGAACTCCGCCAACGGGAACGAGTCTTTTGACCCTTCGCGCCACAAGTTTCTGAACCAGATGGGCCTGCTGGTAGCCGCTGTTCCGTTCTCCGCCTTTATTTACGGTATGGTGAAGGGCGCTTACGACTACCGCGTGAAGCGCGTAACACTGCGTTTCACGAACCTTCCGGCTGCGTTTGACGGGTACAAAGTACTCCAAATCTCAGATCTGCACACCGGCAGTTTCACCTCTACGGAGCCCCTGAAAGAAGCCGTTAAAATCATAAACAAGCAGGAGGCCGACCTTGTGTTTTTCACCGGTGACCTCGTTAATAACCTTGCAACGGAAGTGCAGCCCCACATCCCCACCCTGAAGGAGATACGTGCCAAAGGCGGCGTGTTCTCGGTACTAGGCAACCACGACTATGCCGACTATGTGCGGGAGTGGCCGCACCCGGGCGCCAAAGCGGAGAACCTGCAGGCACTTATTGAGAGCCATGGCAAGATGGGTTGGCAACTCCTTATGAACGAGAACCGCGTAATTGAGAAAGACGGCGAGCAGATTGCCGTGCTTGGTGTGGAGAACTGGGGCAACAGGGCCGGCTTCCCGAAGTATGGACGCCTGGAAGAGGCTTACCAGGGCACCGAAAAGATACCGTTCAAGATGCTGCTCTCCCACGACCCCTCGCACTGGGACGGTGAGATCAATCAAAAGTATAGCGACATAGACCTGACGTTTTCGGGCCATACCCACGGCATGCAGTTCGGGGTGAATGTGCCAGGGCTGAAGTGGAGCCCCGTGCAGTATGTGTACGAACAGTGGGCAGGGCTTTACAGAAAAGGGGCGCAGCACCTGTACGTAAACACAGGCCTTGGTTTTATAGGTTACCCGGGCCGCGTGGGCTTTCTGCCTGAGATCACGGTATTCGAGCTGAAGAAGGCTTAAGACCCTTATTAAAGTATAAACCAATGAAAAGCGCTGGCTGCAAAGGCTGGCGCTTTTTGTTTAGACGCCCTCCTGCTGCTCTCCTCCTGAACATTACAACCTGTGCCAGCGTACTAACTCCTGAGCCCACTCAGACCTTAAAAATTATCTGAAACCGGTACAGAACCAAACATCAAGAACACTATGAATAAGAGATTCTTCCCGATAGCCGCTGTAGCCGTGCTGCTTTCTGTCTCATCCTGCAGTTATGATAAAACAGGTACCTCTTTTGAGGTGGTTGATGCCAACGAAGACGAAAGCGTGAACCCGGCGCATATCCGTGGCTACGGCAATAGAGAGCCTGGCACTACAGCCCCCGGAGGCCCGAAACCAAACCAATACTATGCGTTTAACATCACCACATTGCCCACCGCCACGCGCCAGCAACTGGAAGGGAAAGTAGCCGTGGAGATGGTAACGGCCTACTACGCACCCAACCGACAGCTAAGTGACCTGGCGGAGCAGTACAACCCATCAGCAGCAGGCTCTCAGAAAGACACCACCGCCAGCCCGGCCCCTTCAGGCACCACCAGCGGCGATGCTGACACCAGCACCGACACCGGGAACGAGCAGAACTAGCCTGCCGCAAAAATATACTTGCAAGAGCCTGCAACGCGCGTTGCAGGCTCTTGCTTTTTAGTGCGTCTGGTAATTATTTCGTAGTTTTACATAGTCCGGTCTCCTAATATTTATGGCTGGCATACTATTTGGCAAGTTTTGGCGTATTAGATGAAACCTCGCCACAGCTATACTACAAACTTCATGCACAGACATCCACTGCTATACACCCTGACGCTGATCTTGCTGCTGTGCAGTATACCCACCCTGGCTCAGAGAAGCATCCGGATAAGTGGAACTGTGCTGCAACCCGACCGCACGACCCCTATACCAGGTGCCACCGTTGTGAAGGTGAACTCTAACCTGGGGGTGGTATCGGATGAGCAGGGCAAGTTTTTGATCGATGTGGAGCAGACGGATACCCTGATGATACGGGCGCTCGGTTTTAAGCCGCTTTTATACTTGCCCAAAGCCCTGCCCGTGTCGGAGTTGCGCGTGAATATTGTGCTGCAGGAGGATAGCGTGATGCTGGGAGAGGTAGAGGTTACCAGCCGCCCTTCAAAGGAGATGATAGACCGCGCCCTGCGCAACATGAAACGCGAGCAGACCAGCCAGGCCAAAAATCCCAACTTTATCCCGAACCTGGACCCACCTCCGCCCGCGCCTGCCCCTGCGCCAACCATACTTAGCCCCATGAGCCTGATGTATGACCTCTTCTCCAGCGAAGGCAAGCAAAAGCGCGCGCTGCAGGAGTACCTGCAAAAGCAGGAAGCGGAGCAAAAGCTGAAGGAGCAGGACGAGTATAACAAGTACTTTAAGAATAACGAGGGGTATCAGTAAAAGCAGCCAAACAATAAGCCGTTTCGTAGGTTCAGAGAACAACATCCCTCTGAAACCATGAAAATCGGATACCCCTGCATTAATGAGGCACTCGACTGCCGCTCTTCCCGCACCTTTAGACTCGCCTCCTACTCCGAAGAGCGCCTGATCGGGACGGTAGAGCAGAATCTGGCTTGCCTGCGCCGCATTCTGGAGTACAATGTGCAGCACGGCCTGCTTTTTTTCCGCCTCACCTCCGATATTGTGCCTTTTGCCTCGCATGAGGTAAACACGTATAACTGGCAGGAACACTTCAAGATGACGTTCAGGAGACTGGGCAGCTACATCAAAAACAACAACATGCGCATCTCCATGCACCCCGATCAGTTTGTGGTGCTCAACTCGCCAAACGAGAAGACCGTGCGCAACAGCATTGCCGAGCTGGTGTACCAGGGAAGTGTACTGGATTTGATGGGGCTGGACACGACTGCCAAACTGCAGATTCACGGTGGCGGTGCCTACGGCGATAAGCCCTCAGCCATACAACGCTTTGCCGAAGTATACCACACTATGCTGCCCGATGCCGTAAAGGCCCGCCTCTGTGTGGAGAACGACGACCGTACTTACACGTTACAAGATTGCCTGCAGCTGCACGAGCTAACCGGCATGCCCGTTATCTTTGATAACCTGCACCACGAGTGCGTGAACAACCGCGAGCCCATGCGCGAGGCCGTGGAGATGGCCGCCGCCACCTGGCAACCGGGCAGGGATGGCATCCTGATGATGGACTACAGCTCGCAGGCACCCAACGAGCGCCGCGGCAAGCATGTGCAAAGTATAGAAGAACAGCTCTTCCACGATTTCCTGGCTGAAACCGAGGGTTTGGACATGGACATCATGCTGGAGATAAAGGACAAGCAGGAAAGCGCCCTAAAAGCCCGTGATGTAGCAAAGAGCCTGGGCCGCTTACAAGTATGAGCTAACCACACTCCATAGCCACTCGGCAACCTGCCACAGCACCCACACCAGGAACACCAGCAGTAGCACCAGCCCGATCAGCACACCTACGATAATGCCTTTGCCGCTGCCCTCGTACTTGCCCTCTTCGTAGTGGCGGCGCAGCAGGCGCACGTTGCGCTCGTTGGCTTTAAAAGCAAAGTCGAAGATGTTGCCAAGTATAGGAATGCTGCCGATCAGCACGTCCAGTCCGATGTTCAGCATCATCAGGGCCACCAGTTTGCCGCTAGCCCCGTGGCGCACCATGGTAAGTATAAGCACGGCCGAAACCCCAAAAGAGGCCAGGTCGCCTGCGAAGGGCAGCAGACCCAGGATAGGATCTAAACCGAAACGAAAGTTTGTGCCCGGAAACCGGAACTGGTTGTCCATCAGGTAGGAGATGTGGTCTACCCACTTCAGCTTCTCGGAGCGCGGGGTGCGGGTGTAGTGCGTGTCTTGTGTTGCCATACGCGCTTATACGGTGCAGGTCAGGCAAAGGTACGCCGCTACTGAACCATAGTATTGCGCTGCCATTTTGCCTTGCGCTGTTTTTTGGCTGCGGCGTGGTAATACTTGGCCTTTTTACTCTTCTTAAATGCTTTTCCGCTCTTCCCCTTCTTCTGGAAAAGGGCCTTCAGCTTTGGCCACTCTGCTGTAGCCGCCTCCGCCGGGGCGCTGTAGAATACGCTGCCTGCCAACAGAAGCAGCGCCATTGCAAATACTCTTACCATAAGGCATCAGGATAAAGTATAAAACCATCTACTAACCTTATAACGTTAAACTTTAACCGAAAGGTGTAACAGGCATCGTTTATACTTTTAGCTGCCTCGCACTATCCACGATGTTTAGAACCTCCTGCGTTTCCTAAACGCTTTGTTGCGCTTCTTGCGCTGTTTTGCCAGACTCTTGTCGCTGTCCCACCTTTTGTTGCGGCTCTCGGGCCTGCCGTTTTCAAAGCGCATGCTTCTGCCATCAGCATCAAATACAAGTGTTTTCCGGTCTCTGGAGGAGGTGCAGGACAAAGCCAGAGATGATACAAGCATCAGGACAAAGAATTGTATAGGTAATTTCATTATCAACCGTTTAGAGTTTACTCATGAATTAACTTACCTTCTAGTTATACGATTTATAAATTAAATCCTAATTAAAATGGAAAAGTATAAAAAAAGCTGCAGCCACCGCTCATATACGCGGTAACTGCAGCTTAAACTTTTACAGCAAGTGCTGCTTAGTGCTTTCCTTTTTTACCTTTTTCGTGATGGCCTCCTCCCTTGCCACCTTTGGCCGGCTGCTTGCCTTTTGCGCTGGTAGCGTTGTGGCCTTTTACCACCACCACGGTAGTGTTGCCTTTGCTGTTGCCACTGTGCTTGGTATGGCCAGGGTTTGTGGTGCGTGGGTGGTGCGGGTTGTTTGGATTCTTGTACCAGCCTTTGTGCAGGCCATTATCTTTGCGGGTGGCTGTTTTGCTCTTGCTGACAACAATTACTTTACCACTCTTGTCAGTCCTTTTGCGGGATATGTGGCACGAAGACATAGTTACCACAGCCAGCAACATACACAGTACTTTTACCAAAGTATACTTCATCGAACTTGATTTTAGGAATTATTTAAGACCACAGCCTGTATAGGCGCTGCTAATATACAGTAATGTTTTAATAAATTCCTAATCCAGGATGGTTACAAAGTATAAAGTCAGAAAACCGCCTGGAAAAACAGTACAATTAAGCTTATATAACTTTATCAATTATATGTAGGCTTAAATACTTTAAAACCTATACCATTGCCCGATTCTAAGCCTAATCTTGCGGGAAAAATTGTCTGCAGCTGCTACCATTGCCTTTGCTATTAAAAATAGCTGCATAAAGTTTATACTTGCGAGCACAGGAAAGCCAGAAAGTGCAGCCAAGAAAGCAGGATAATCGCTTAAGATTCCACTTCGTGAACGTTCGTGATAAAGTAATTTCCGGAGTTGATACCATCTACCAGCGTTTGTATGGTTTTAGAGCTGAACATTTTGAGCATCTGGTCGCGGTAGGCTTTGATGTCGTCGTGCAGCGGGCAAGGGTGCGTGTCGGAGCATTGTTTCATGCCCATGCCGCACTTCCTGAAAGCCTCAAGGCCATCAATGGTGCGTACCACCTCCAGTATACTGATCTCGCTGGCCGGCCTGTGCAGGAAAAACCCGCCGCCAGGGCCTTTTGCCGAGGAGATCACGCCTTTGCGCACCAGGTCCTGCAGGATCTTGCCCATAAAGTGCGCAGGCAGTTCCAGTTCCTTCGCAATATCTTTTATCCCCACCTTAAGCCCCTGTGCATCGTTCAGGGCGATATACACAATGGCGCGCAGGGCATATTCTGTTGTTTTAGATAGTAGCATTTGTTGTTTTCTGTTCGTCGTTCTAACACTAACGCGGCCGCAAGTTACATCTTCCCTTCCAGTTGCCGCATACCTTCTTCGGTAATCATCTCAGTACTCCACGGCGGCGACCAAACCAGGTTTATTTTTACATCGAGACTTGGGAAACGCTTTAGCAGGATCTGCTCGGCAGCCATTTTTATAGTGCCGCTCATGGGGCAGCCCGGCGTGGTCAGGGTCAGGTCTACGGTTAACTCCCCTACTTCTGTCAGGCTCACCTGGTACACCAGCCCCAAGTCCACGATGTTAATGCCCACTTCAGGGTCAATGATGTACTTCAGGGTTTCGTACACCTCCCGTCCGAAATCCTCAGGCAGCTTTTGCGTTTCCATAGGTAAAAGGTTTTAAGTCGTGGGCTTTATGCAGCAGCAGACGAAACACGTTGGCCGTGTACAGCAGCGAAGTGATGGTAAACCCGATGGCCCCGGCAAGTATAACCTGCTCGCTGCGGAGCAGCACACCCGCCACTAAAAGTATAAACCCGAGCAGGTAACTGATGTTTTGCCAGCGCAGCAAGGTATGGCTGTAGAGGTCTTTGGGAAGCGGCGTTTTGTATCGGCCCACATAATCCTCGTACGCGTGCATCCAAACTATAAAGGGCAATGTTTTAAAGGTTTGCCCCAGTATAAGCGCCGAGATAAACCCAAGGAAGACCGAGATCCCATACACCAGGTAAATAGACGACAGCAGCGATTGCGGAAGCGCCAGTTTACTACTCACCACCAATACCAGTACAAGCGGCAACAGCAGCAGGGCAAGCGCAACTATAGTCTGCTTCATGCCTAGGTCCAGGTCCTGGCGCTGGCGGGTTCTGGCGGCATCGCGCAAGTATAACAGAAAGAGCGCCACACCAACTATAACCAGCGCCGCATACACAGGCAAAAATGAAGTATGGAAGAGCAGATGATCCAGTATAAACAGGATCAGCCCAGCATTGATCAGGTTATAAGACCAGTTAAGCTTTTTGGTATCCTTGTGGTGCGCCAGCAGAAACATCGGGATCAGCTTGGTCCCCACCCCGATGATAAGCAGCAGAAACCAGCCGGCCATGCCGATGTGCGCGTGCAGTTTGAGGTAATGCGTGTGCTCTACGGGCAGAAAAGGCGTGGTGAAGTTCACGGCCATCAGCAGCCCCACCAGCCCGGTTACCAGCAGCCAGATGGCCGAGGTAACTATAAAATCAGCCTCTATGGTCCACTTTGGCGCCTTGCGAGCCGTTTGCGCCACGTTTATAGTAAAAAGTATAAAGGCGATAACCAGGCTGCAGGCCGCCACGTGCATCGACCAGCCCAGCTCAAAATGCCAGAAACACCAGGCCAGAAGTATAGTTCCGGCTCCCAAAAATCCGAAGGCTATAATAGCCAGTTTCTCAGAGTATAGTTTGCACTCCAGCACCACCGGCAGCAACTGGTACAGTGCCCCGAAGATGAGCATGGTGGCCCAGCCAAGCGCGGCAACGTGCGTTAGGGTCAGCAGTTTGGGGTGGAAGTAGTGGCCACTGAAGGCATCGGTGGAGAAAAGCAACAGCACACTCAGGGCCACAAATGCCAGGGCGGCAAACGCGTAGTGCGGCAGCACCACCCATTTGCCCGGCGAGTTAGATGTAGTGGCAGCGCTCATGACTAATATTATTTATAGATAAGTAAGTACACTTCGTTCGGGCCAACCTCATTTACAGCTACCGCAAAACCACGCTCCTGCAGCTGCGGCAACAGGAACTGCGGCACCCGTTTGTGTACCACATACAGCGCCTCGTCTGTAGGCAGGTCTTCCAGCTCGCCAAGTATAGTTACCATGGGCTGCGGCATTTCCAGGTGGCGCACATCAATGCGTTTTACCTTCCCGGCAAAACGCGCCAGTGTATCCTCAAAATCATTTCCGGCAGGCTTTATAGTTTCCTCTGATGCAGCCTCTATAGTTTGCTCCAGCCAAAAATATGTATGCACCAGCTCCGGCGACTTCACCTCAGTATAGTAACTGTAGCCTTTCTTTTTAAGAATGGCGATGAGCGGCGTGGGCTCAAAAGTGTTGATGATGAGCAAAGCACTGGTCACATCTATCCTATCCACGGCCTCCATGATCTTCAGGAACGGGTCGTTGCCGGTGGCGATATCCTCGCACACGTCCAGCGTGTTTACCTTTAGCTTTGCCAGTGAGGCAGGCATTTCGGCAGCGGCTATAGTTGGTTCAGGCATGGTCTTTTCTTTTTTGTTGCTTATAGTAAAGCCCAGCGGCTCCAGTTTCTCATAAAACCGCTCTACCTCGCAGCCACCAATGCGCGCGGCGTCGGCTATCGTTACCCTGGAAGCCAATATTTTGCGCAGCAGCGGATTTCGAAGTTTTTCAAAATGCCGATTTATGCTGGCAATGGCCTCTATGGCTGCCGGGTTCTCCTTTATCAGGGCTGAGATCTTAGTATTGGCCGCTATCTGCATGGTTATTCGGCTTTGGCTTTGCTTACCCAGAACTCCGGCGTAAATGTATCTATGCGGGGGTCGTGCTTGTGTTCAAGCAGTTGCCCGGCCAGTTCCAGGTCATCGGAGTGTGCCACCGCCTGCACATACGGAAACAGCTCGCGCTCTTCCCAGCGAATGTGGTCTATCAGGTCCTGGTCCAGCACCTTAAACAGGTCCTTGTTCATTGGGCTACCATCTTCTATCAACTCTACCAGTGCTTCGATCAGCCTATGCTCTTCCCGCAGCCTTACCCGCTGCGTATCGTCGTTTGGCAGCAGCCTTTCCAGCAGCCACTCCTCCTCCTGGCAGTGCTCCTTCAGGATATCGTTCCAGAAGTAGTGTACATAGTCGCGCATCACTTCCAGGTCGGTTCCGTTCTTCAGCCCCTGGCGCAGCTTCCAGCAAAACAGCAGTCCAAAATGGTGCTCTCTTGACAGTGGTACCAAGCTTTTATCTCTTTTCTGCGGTGCGATCGTCTTTTTCATGATCGTGGGTGTTAATGGTTTACCTCCCCCTAACCCCCTCCTAAAAACAGGAGGGGGAATTTTTCTTGGCTCCCTCCCCTGTTTTTAGGGGAGGGCTGGGGAGAGGTTTTCTATTTCAGCACTTCCTTCTCCAGCTCCAGCGCTTTCGGGAACAGGATGTTGTTCTCCAGATGGATGTGGCGGAAAAGGTCATCTTCAAACTCCTTCAGTTTCTTGAAGGCAACGGTATAGGTAGCGCAGGCATCGGCTGGCAGGGTATAGTTATTTGTCAGCTCCCGGATCTGCTCCAGCTCGTTGCCGGCATGCTCGTGCTCCATCTCCATCATGTTGATCGGGTTCTGGATAGAGCCGAAGGCAGGTTTGTCCAGTTTCACGCCGCTCTTCTTCGCCTCCTCCAGTTGCTTGATGTAGGGAAACAGCACACGCTCCTCTTTCGGCATATGCGACTCCAGCTCGTTGGCAACGTTGGTAAAGTGCTTCACTACCTCTAACAGCTCTGGGTGGCGGCTGCCGTGCACACGGGCAATTTTGGTGGTGTACTCGTACAGCGCCGGTATTGCCTCGCGCACATAGGTATGGTGCATGTTCACGATGTAATCGGCCAGGAAGGAAGGCTCCCACTTATCGTACTCGGCCTGGCGGTTCTGCTCGGCCTCGTCAGTGGCCAGCAGCTCGCGCTCCAGCTCGTCCTGACTGATGCCTTTTTCGGCGCACACCTGCTTCACTGATTTTTTACCGCCGCAGCAGAAATCAATGCCATACTTCTTGAACACCTGCGCCTTGCGGTAGTCTTTGGCCACCAGTTCGCCCACAGTTTCCCCTTCTTCCGGGGTCAGTTTTGAGATCCTCACCTCCCATACTTCCGGGCCCTGCTCCAGGTACTCCCACTTAAACACGTTGCCGCGCTCGCCCAGCAGCTGGTAGTACAGCGGTTTCGGGTCGTGGTCGTTATGAATAATGAAAGCCTCACCACCTTTCAGGTTATCAAACCACTCGAAAATGGTGGGGTGCTTCATGCGTGGCTCCAGCACGGTCACGTCTAAGGTTTCTATTGTTTGTGTAGTTTCCATTGTTGATAATTTTTTGGTCTGTAATCAATCACCGGCGTAAAGGTAGGGGGCGCTGTTTTAAAATAAAAGATAAAAAGGTATTTTATTATTTAATTAACGTATTACCTTTATTCCAGGTTATAGTTGTGCAGGCATAAACCTGACAGCCACTACACAACCAGTTACACAAACATGATTTTCAGATACTTAATCAGGATTTACAAGTATAACTTAAAGTACAGGCACCGAAAATGACCGATGTCATTTCACCCGGTGACCTTGCTCATTCTGTGGCTGAAGCAGAAAGTATAGCTTGTGCTCTTATTGCTATATAGCTATATCTCCTCATCTATTAACCGCTAACCCAAATGAAAAAACCTGATACACGCACCGGCCTCTCCTTCTCGCGCCATTTCACCAAAGCCGGGCAAAGCGCCTACGACCAGTTCCAGTACGAGCTCCGTTCCTCCACCATCCGAAACCCCATGGGCGACGTGGTGGCTGAGCTGCAGGACGTAGAAGTGCCGTCGCAATGGTCGCAGATCGCCACCGATATTCTGGCCCAGAAGTACCTGCGCCGCGCCGGGGTACCGCAGCCTGACGGCAGCAAAGGCTCCGAGAGATCGGTGAAGCAGGTGGTGCACCGCCTCGTGAACTGCTGGCAGCAATGGGGCCTGAAGTATGGCTATTTTAAAAAGGAGGCCGATGCGCAGGTTTTTTATGAGGAGCTGGTGTACATGCTACTGGGCCAGTATGCCGCTCCCAACTCACCGCAGTGGTTTAACACGGGGCTGCATGCCTCTTATGGGATAAAAGGAAAATCGCAGGGGCATTTTTTTGTAGACCCTGGTACCGGAAAACTGAAGCAGTCGGATACGGCCTTTGAGCACCCGCAACCGCATGCCTGTTTTATACTTTCGGTGGAGGATGACCTGGCAAAGAAAGGTGGCATTATGGACCTGCTGGTGCAGGAGGCGCGCATCTTTAAGTATGGCTCGGGCGTGGGCACCAACTTCTCCAACATCCGGGGTAAAAACGAGCCCCTTTCCGGTGGCGGCAGCTCATCGGGTTTGATGTCGTTCCTGAAGGTGAGCGACCGGGCGGCCGGCGCCATAAAATCGGGCGGCACTACGCGCCGGGCGGCTAAAATGGTAAGCCTGGATCTGGACCACCCCGAGATTGAGGAGTTCATCAACTGGAAAAAAGACGAGGAGAAAAAGGTAGCGGCGCTGATTGCCGCGGGTTATGCCGGCGATTTTGAGGGCGAGGCGTACCAGACTGTTTCGGGGCAGAACTCAAACAACTCGGTGCGCGTGCCGAACAGCTTTTTTGACGCGCTACATGCTGATGCCGACTGGCACCTGACCGCCCGCACCGACGGCAGCGTACTCAAAACCATACCTGCCCGCAACCTGTGGCAGCAAATTGCCGAGGCCGCCTGGGCCTGCGCCGACCCCGGCGTGCAGTTCGACACCACTATAAACGAGTGGCACACCTCCCCTGCCGAAGGCCCGATCCGCGCCTCCAACCCCTGCTCCGAATATATGTTCCTCGGCAACACCGCCTGCAACCTGGCCTCGCTGAATTTGATGCGCTTTTTTGATGCGGAGAAGCAGGAGTTTGATGTGGCCGCCTTTGAGCACGCCTGCCGCCTCTGGACAGTGGTGCTGGAAATTTCAGTGCTGATGGCGCAGTTCCCCTCCGAGATCGTGGCGCAGCGCTCATACGACTACCGCACCATTGGCCTGGGTTATGCAAACCTTGGTGCGCTGCTGATGGTACAGGGCCTGCCTTACGACAGCGACGCTGCCCGTACCATGGCCGCCGGCATCACTTCTTTGATGACAGGTATCGCCTATAAAACCTCTGCAGAGATGGCCGCTGCCCTGGGTGCTTTTGCCAAGTATGAAGACAACCGCGAAAGTATGCTGCGCGTGATCCGCAACCATCGCCACGCCACCTATAACCAAGCTGATACCTATGAAGGGCTGAGTATAAAACCTGTGGGGCTGGATCAGGAGCTTTGTCCAGAACCGCTGTTAAAAGCCGCGCAACAAGCCTGGGATGCTGCCCTTGCGCAAGGAGAGAAGTATGGCTACCGTAACGCACAGGCTACCGTCATCGCCCCCACCGGAACTATAGGTTTACTGATGGACTGCGACACCACCGGCGTGGAGCCGGATTATGCGCTGGTAAAGTATAAAAAGCTGTCCGGCGGCGGGTATTTCAAGATCATCAACCAATCCATACCGGTGGCGCTGCAGAAACTGGGCTATACTTTGGAAGAGCGCGAGGCGATTGTGAACTATGCCAAAGGCCACGGCACTTTTGCAGGAGCGACGCACATCAACCCTGAAACATTACTGCAAAAAGGATTTCTGCCGGAGGAGATCGCGCAACTGGAAGCGGCCCTTCCTAAAGCCTATGATATCAGCTCGCTGTTTAATGTTTATTCCTTGGGGACGGCTTGCCTGGAACGCCTCGGCTTTACGGCTGCAAAGTATAACAGCCCGGACTTTAACCTGCTGCAGACGCTGGGCTTTACGGCGCGGCAGATAGACGAGGCCAACAGCTACGTGTGCGGCACCATGACCATAGAGGGCGCGCCCTACCTGAAGCCGGAGCATTACCCCGTGTTTGATTGCGCCAACCGCTGCGGCAGCAAGGGCACCCGTTTTATTAAAGCCGAGGGCCATATTTACATGATGGCGGCCGTGCAGCCGTTTATTTCGGGGGCTATCTCTAAAACGATAAACCTGCCCAACGAGGTGAGCGTGGAGGATGTGGCCCGCTGCTACGAACTGTCGTGGGAACTGGGGCTGAAGGCCTGCTCTATTTACCGCGACGGCAGCAAACTCTCGCAGCCGCTTACCTCCAAAAGCAGCCAATCCGAGGAGAAAGACGAGCCGGAGGAAACCACCGCTGCCGCCACCGCCGATGAGAAGTATAATGCCGAGCAGATCCTGAAAGCAGCCCAATCCATACTGGCTGATTCGGCGAACGAAGGTTTCAGGCAGGAGCTGGTGCGCATGGTAGAGCGACGTAAGTTGCCAGACAAGCGCAACGGTTTTACGCAGAAGGCTAAGATAGACGGCCACACGGTGTACATCCGCACCGGCGAGTACCCGGACGGGTCGTTGGGTGAGCTGTTTATTGATATGTATAAGGAGGGCGCTTCGTTCCGGTCTATGCTCAACTGCTTTGCGATTTCGGTGTCGCTGGGGCTGCAATATGGCGTGCCGCTGGAGGAGTTTGTGAACCGCTTTACCTTTACCCGTTTCGAGCCTGCCGGCCGTGTGGAGCATCCCAACATCAAATCAGCCACCTCGGTTTTCGACTACGTGTTCAGGTTGCTGGGCTACGAATACCTGCACCGCTCAGACCTGGTGCACGTGCAGCCCGAGGAGCCGGAGATCATGAACAGCGAAGCTTTGCCACAAACTAAAGTTACGCCAGAAACACCGGCAGGCAACGGGCAAAACTATAAGGTAGTTAGCCAAAGTCGCACTGTGCTGCTGCAGCAAACCCAGCAGGTACTGGCCAGCATGATGGGCGATGCGCCGCACTGCAATGTCTGCGGCCACATCACCATCCGCTCCGGCACCTGCTACAAATGCCTGAACTGCGGCAACAGTTTGGGGTGTAGTTGAGGTATAACCCCTCCCCAGCCCTCTCCTAAAAACAGGGGAGAGAGTTAAGCAAAATTCCCCCTCCTGTTTTTAGGAGGGGGTTAGGGGGAGGTAATCCTGATTCTGACTTAACTTTACACTATGACACAGCAAAAAGACATACTTACCTTAGACGATATCAAGCTGCTGGTAGACACCTTTTACACCCGCGTTCGGGCCGATAACTGCTGGGGCCGGTGTTTGAGGAGAGGATACAGGACCGCTGGCCGAAGCACCTGGAAACGATGTACAGCTTCTGGCAAACCGTACTGTTATATGAGCCAACTTACCAGGGCAGACCAGGCGCCAAACATATCGCCTTGCCGGTAGGCGCCGAACACTTCGAGCGGTGGCTTGTGCTGTTCTTCACGACTATTGACGAACTCTTTACCGGTAAAAAAGCCGCCGAAGCAAAGTGGCGGGCCGAGAAAATGGCCGATATGTTTGCCTCCAAGATCGCGTACTACAAGAAGAACAGCGGCAGAACGATCCTGTAAACCAAAGACCTCTCAGCATTTTTACAACCTATGAGCACCTAATTTTTTGTAGTTGCTGCGTAGCTATCAAGTCGCTCACAGGTCTGGGAGACACTGTGAGGTCGGTGTTTTAATTGCGCCAGAAAGAACAGCAAAATGCCTATCGGCAAAAGTATACTTACCCCAAACAGCAGCTCGTTATAGTTGGAGATAGCGCCGAAGCCAAGCCAGTAAAATAAGCCTTGTCCGAAAAGCAGCGCCTCGCTGGCCATAAACGCAAGTATAAACAGCCCCATTCCCCATCGGCTTATAGTTTGTTTAAAGCTCACCCAACGCTGCTGCGCTAAAAAGGCAAGTATAAAAAAGCTCACAAACCCGATCAGCACCAGGTGCAGATAACCGATGATAAAGAAGCGAAGCCTGTACGCCAGGTCGGCCATGTAGGGGAAGGCGGTGGCGAACTGCATCAGTGTTTTAAGTATAAATGCCAGCGCAGCAAGTATAAACAAGGCCTGCCCCCAAACACTGAACAAAGTATAAACCTGCTTTCGTAATGGCCACAGCAACCAGGCAAGCAAACCAAGCGCAAACACCTGCATCAAAGCTGCCGCCCCGCCAGCAATGTAAACTATGGCCACGGGCTTTATCCAGAGCACCGAAAGCAGGTAAGCCGGCAGGCAGGCCCAGAACATCAGCCTGCAAAACAGCAAACTATGCTTTTGGTTAAGGTTGACTTTATACTTCTCCAGTAGCCAGAACAGCAAGCCCAGCACCGCGAACGTAAACCAGCCGTTGTACAGGAAGTGTAGGTAAAAGTAGATGGCGTTGTAGTATAGTTCCGAACCGCTGTGCCCGGTAGCCATAATCGGCCCCATTGCCAACGGCCCCAGCGAGGACAGGGCCAGGAAAAATAAGGCCGCCTTCACCAACCGGAAGGACAAACTATGGCTTTCATTGCCAACCTTACTCGCCTTCGCATCTTTCAGGAAACGAACTATAAACCAGTAGCTGAGCAAGATATGGGCTGTGGAGAAGGTAATGGAGACCGCCCCATACCCCTGCACCGGGAAACTGAGCAGCATACCTAATACCGTCGCCTGCGCCAGCCAGAACTGCCAAAAGTATACTTTCTTATTCCTAATTACCAGAGGCAAATAGGCCTGCAACAGCGTAATGAAAAGCACCGGGTACAGCCAACCCAGCAACGCCACATGCGAGTGGGCGTGCAGCAGGTACTTATAGTTTAGTCCCGCCACAGGTGCCACAAACATCCAGCGCAGCAGCAAACCCAGCAGCGCGATAACCACCAGGCTAAGCAACGCAGACAGCAGCGGTAGCCGCCAGCGGCTATTGTTAAAGTGGATTTCTGTGGTTAAGGGCATGGCTTATACTTATACTTATACAATAAAAAACTGCCTCCCTGTTGTCCAAAACCCTTACTTAAGTTTTAGACCTTCTTAGAGAGGCAGTTTAAAGATACGGGATTTACACTTCCAGCGACAGCACTTCCTGAAGCACCTGCACCAGGTCCTGTTGCAGCGACTGGCTGCGGTCTTTGGCGTACCAAAGCTGTATCTGCTGCACCAGCTCATCATGGCTTACGTCCGGTTTCTCGGCCTTCAGCTGCTTTACCTGCTCCTGAATAGCAGCCGGGCGCGGCCCCCAGGTAAAAACACGCTCCTCTGTTTCTGCGTCTATGCAGAGCAGCTTTGGAATGGCGCGGCTGCCGTTGGTGAGGCAGGTTTCCATCAGGGCCGGGTTCTCGTCGCGCAGCAGCACGGTCAACTCTACATTCGGAGCCTCTTCGGCGATGGCGGCAATAGCAGGCAGCAGTTGGGCTCCGTCGCCGCACCACGATTCTACCATTATCATCCATTTCCAGGTCTGCTGGTTCTGCTCCAGCAACTCTTTTAGCTCAGGCTGCAAAACAAATTGTTTCTCCACGCGCTTCATGCGCTGCTGGTTCAGTTTCGTAAAGCCAATTCTTTGCTCGCTCTGCTCCTCGCCAGAGGTCTTGTTTTGGGCCACCAGTTCTTCTGAGAGCGCTTTAAAATCCTGGTAGGTCATCGGGTTTACCAGTTGCGTAGTTGTTATAGTCAGAGTGTTCATACGTTTATCATTTGTTTATACAAACGTAGCCCAACCCTATCACTCATAAAATGATATTGATCACTTCTGTCTTTTCTTTTTACTATTCGGATCAGTTACTTCCGCGCCCCGGATGTGCAATGATACAAGTCATTTATGCTGCTGATCAAACACATTCATCTGTATACTTTCTATTTATACTTTTAAACAGGATTTAAGGCTTCAGCTTCCATAAAATTGAAATAATACAATTTACTCTTTATGTCAGGAACAACTTATTCAGGGAGTTTACGAACACAGGGGTAGCCAAAGTCTGGGAATGAGAACAACTTAATACTTAAAAATATGGCACAAACTACTGCCTCCCTACATACACCCGGACAGTTTGATCCGGACAACCTGCAGGTAACCTTCTGCAACAAGACTGACAGTGAGATGAAGCTGGCTTACTGGCTCTTTAATATGATGGGCATGCCAGCCTTGGTAAAAGCGGGCGGAATGGCCACCATATTGGCCCTGCGGTTAGGTCTGCCCATAAAACCCTTGATCCGGAATACCCTCTACAGGCACTTCTGCGGGGGCGAAACCGTGCAAGAGGCGCAACAGGTGGTGCAGAAGCTGGCCGCCGCCCGGGTGCAAACCGTTTTAGACTATGCCGCAGAGGCACAGGACACAGAACCAGGATTTGATGCTGTTCGGGATGAGGTGCTGCGCAACATTGCGTTGGCCGGCGATACCAGGGGTTTTTCCTGCATCAGTGTAAAGCTGACCGGCATCGGCCACAACAGCATTTATGAAAAACTGCACCTAAAGCAGAACCTAAGCCCTGAGGAGCAAAAAGCGTTTGCCAGAACAGAAGCCCGCCTGGACGAGATTTGCCGTGCAGCGGCTGAGGCTGACATTACAGTATACATTGATGCCGAGGAAAGCTGGCTGCAAAACCCTGTGGATGAACTGGCAGAGGAAATGATGCGCCGCTACAACAAAGAGCGGGCTGTGGTATTCAATACCCTGCAAATGTACCGCACCGACCGGGTTGCTTACCTGAAGGCCTGCCTGCGCCGCTTCGAAAACGAGCCGGTTATACTTGGCATCAAGATCGTGCGCGGAGCATACCTGGAGAAAGAGCAGAACCGGGCAGAAGCACAAGGTTACCCGTGCCCCGTCTTCACCCGAAAAGCAGACTCAGACAAAAGTTTTAACGAGGCCATTGACATTTGCCTGGACAACCTGCACCGCGTGGAACTCTGCGCTGCCACCCACAACGAGCAAAGCATCACGTACCTGACCAAGCGCATACGACAGGATAACATCAGCAACCACCGGGATCGTATCCATTTTTCGCAGCTCTACGGCATGAGCGATAACCTGACCTACAACCTGGCTGCTGCCGGGTACAATGCCTCCAAGTACCTGCCCTACGGGGATGTGGCAACTGCCGTACCTTACCTGATCCGGAGGGCTGAGGAAAATACATCCATCGCAGGGCAGATGGGCCGGGAACTGGTGCTGCTGCAGAAGGAGATGCGCAGACGCAAACTTTAATTTATGCCACTTATAAGTATAAAAACAGAGAGCCGGGGGTTGTTTTAGCCCCGGCTCTCTGTTTTTTCTTACCGCTGTTGGTTAATCAGGATCCCGATCGTGGGGCAGGTTGGATGACATTGTTTCGGAGAAAGGAACTGTCTGCGGGATATAATCTTCCGCGGCTCCCGGTTTGCTGTAATCGTAAGGCCAGCGGTACACTACAGGCAGCTCGCCTGGCCAGTTTCCATGCCCCGGCTTCACGGGCGTAGTCCACTCCAGCGTGTTGGAGTGCCATGGGTTAGGCGTAGCCCTGCGGCCCCGCCAGATGCTGTACAGGAAGTTAAACAGGAAGACGAACTGCGCAAAGAAACCAAGTATAGCCGCAATGCTGATAAAAGTGTTCAGGTCTGTAAAGGTGTTGAAGGCCTCAAAACCCGTCCAGTTGTAATACCTTCTCGGGAAGCCCGCAATGCCAATGTAATGCATCGGCAGGAACACCAGGTATACCGACAAAAAGGTGAGCCAGAAGTGCAGGAAGCCCAGTTTCTCATCCATCATGCGGCCAAACATTTTCGGGAACCAGTGGTACACGCCGCAGAACATCCCGAAGAAAGCCGCCGCTCCCATCACCATATGGAAGTGCGCCACCACAAAGTATGTATCGTGCACCTGTATGTCCAGCGAGGAGTTGCCCAGCACAATACCCGTTAGCCCTCCGGAGATAAAAATAGATACAAAACCAATGGCGAAGAGCATGGCCGCTGTAAAACGTATGTTGCCGCGCCACAGTGTAGCCAGCCAGTTAAACACTTTCACCGCCGATGGCACCGCAATGATCAACGTCAGAAACATAAATACAGAGCCCAGAAAAGGGTTCATACCAGACACGAACATATGGTGCGCCCACACTACAATCGAAAGTACGGAGATGCCCATCAGTGAGCCGATCATGGCCCGGTAACCGAAGATAGGCTTGCGGGCGTTGGTAGCAATAACCTCAGACGTGATACCGAAGGCAGGCATGATCACGATGTATACCTCGGGGTGGCCCAGGAACCAGAACAGGTGCTGGAAAAGTATGGGGCTGCCGCCAGTGTTGGTCAGCGCCTGCCCGGCAATGTAGATATCCGACAGGAAGAAACTGGTACCAAAACTACGGTCAAAGATCAGCAGTATAGCAGCTGAAAAGAGCACAGGAAACGAAAGCAGCCCCACAATCGCTGTCAGAAAAAACGCCCAGATCGTAAGCGGCAACTTCGACATAGACATGCCTTTGGTTCTGAGGTTAAACACCGTGGTAATGTAATTTATACCGCCCAGCAACGTGGACACAATAAACAGCGCCATCGAAATCAGCCACAAACTCATCCCTGCGGCGGAGCCCTGAATGGCCTCAGGCAACACACTTAGCGGCGGGTAAACCGTCCAGCCGCCGGCAGCAGGGCCGGTATCAATAAAAAGGGACCAGAACATGATGACGCTGGAGAGAAAGAATATCCAGTACGACAGCATATTCATAAAGCCGGATGCCATGTCGCGGGCACCGATCTGCAGCGGTATCAGGAAGTTACTGAAAGTGCCGCTCAGTCCTGCCGTTAGCACAAAGAACACCATAATGGTGCCGTGCATGGTAACCAGCGCCAGGTAGAACTCCGGGTTCAACTTCCCGTTCTCGATCCAGCCGCCCAGTATGGGTTCCAGGAAGGTAAACGTAGCCTCGGGCCAGCCCAGTTGCAACCGGAACAGCACCGACAGGAAGCTACCAATAAAGGCCCAGAAAATGCCCGTGAGCAGGTACTGTTTGGCGATGGTTTTGTGGTCCTGGCTGAAAATGTACTTCTCGATAAAACTCTGTTCGTGGTGCTCGTGCTCCTCGTGTACCGGATGCACGCCGCTAGGGGTAATATCAGTAGTGGCCATAGGCTGACAGGGTTAGGTAACGCAACAGGCTCTTTAACTAATTAAAGAGCAGCAGCTTACAGTGCGGTTGCTACTAACCCATACATACTGTATTCGCTTCGGAAAAGATGTATTTTAAGGTGGTTTAATTAAATATTGCCATTATAAAGGATGCCTGTTTGCTGTTTTGCTATGAGGTAGATTTTCCAATTATACTTTATAACTGCCTATCATCTTTAGTTAACACTTGGTAGTAACTGCTGCCCCTCCCCTTCTGGCGCAAGGCTTCCCCTTATGGCGCAAGTATTTATACTTGTGCCCTTTTATGATGTTGAGTTTGTAACTCAACTGGCTCGGAGAGCCACACATGTGCTTTGGCTATTCTTTAGCTGCTGTTCCAGACATCCCTGTCCGGAACCTCTCTGCCGCGGATTTCCAAATCCGCATACTTATACTTCCATTGACCCTGCTTTCTGCAACCTGAGCCAAGCTATCCTTACTAGCCACTGCTGATCCTAAGTCTTACTTGCCTATCGTTTCATCTCTGGCTTTGGCTCCCTCCAGCCCGGGAGGGCTCGTCTTCCCGCATCGCGCTGGGAGCTTTTCTTTGCTCGCTGTCGCTTTGCAATCCCTTCGGGACCGAAAAGCTCCGAAGGCGCTCTTTATAGGAGGCCCCTACCCCCACGGAAAGACTGGGAATCATTGCGATAGCCCCCGCTAACGGAGCTTCAGCCAAGTCCCCCTTCGAAGGGGGCAGGGGGATGTAATCGTCTGCTGGAAAACTCCCCTCTCGGGAGGGGTAGGGGTGGGTTTATACTTCTGCTGAAAATACCAGCAGCCATGAAACTTATACTTCAACATCAGTCATTACAGGCTCCCCTCCTTAGATTACCGCGAACGCGAGTTCGAAGGTAGCGAGCGTCGCTCTGAGGGGTAGGGGTGGTTGGCCTCGGTGCCTTATTACACAAAACCAGCATTCACGCCAAAACAAAAAAGCGCGGGGCTTAAGCCCCGCGCTTCCAAAAATCGAAACACCAATTCATAATCCTACCACAGCAGGCATTTTATACTATAGATCCCTCCTGGAAAAAATCCTTCTGGAGCTAACAAACGGCACCAGCACCCACAGCAGCAGCAGGCCAAACGCCAGGACTACGCTCCACAGGCTACCCAGTATACTTTTATACAGCGCACCGGTATACCCCATCAGTGCCGATACATCCAGGTTCAGCAACACGATAATTCTGCCCAGGTCAACCGGGTTTAAAGCTGTAAGAGCAAGAGTAGCATTCTCCAGCGGGTAATCGCTGAAAGTATAAAGTATGAACAGCACGATGCCGTCGTAGATTAGGGCAAAGTAGAACCACAGCAGCAGCGCAATGCCAATGCCCTTGGCTTTATCGCGGGTGATGACAGAGGCCAGGAACGCCATCGCCACGAAAATGAACGTGATGAAAATGCCTGTCAGCAACAAGTATAACCCCGTAAGGCTGGCCCCAAAAAGCAGCACCGGCATGCCCACGCCAAGTACAAATGCACCCGAAAGCGAACCAGCCACGCCCAGGTACTCGCTCAAAAAGATCTTTTTGCGGTTGATCGGCTGCGCCACCAGTAGCTCCATAAACTCATAGGAGTTGTAAAAGTGCGTGGTAGCGAATACAATACTTATGAGCGGCACCGTTAGCAGCACCAGGTTCAGGAGGCTGAGTATGGCTTTGTCAGGGTTGCCGCCCAGGTTAAACAGACCGATGGAAAGCAGCAGCAGGAACAAGGTATAGGCCAGCACTATTTTGTTCCGGATGATGTCGTAGAAAACGTATTTCAGTATCTTGTTCATAGCTTAGTCCTCCTCGTTCATGATTTTGGCGATGGCCTTGCTCAGGCGCTCCTCGTTGGTGTGGGCCTTTATACTAGCGATGGTCTCGTGGAACTTCAGTTGCCCGTCCACCAGGCAAATCACCTCATCGGCCACCTCTTCCACCTCGCTCATAATGTGCGAGGTTATAAGTATAAGCTTCCCTTTTTTCTTCTCCTTCAGGATTTTGCACTTCAGGATCTCAGCCGAAATGGGGTCAAGGCCGGCGGTGGGTTCGTCGAGTATCAGTATCTGCGGGTTAAACATAAAGGCCAGCGCGGCGCTTACCTTCTGCTTGGTGCCGCCCGACAAAGCGCCCATACGCTTCTCATACATCTCCTTCAGGCCATACAGCCCGATCAGTTCCTCGTCCACCACAGGGGCATCTTTTCTGATGTCGCGGATCATCTGGATCACCTGCCGGATCTTCATGTTTTCGGGGTAGCGGCCGATCTGCGGCATATAGCCGATCTGGCTGCGGTAGGCGTGCTGCCGAAGTATACTTTGCCCGCCAATTTTTATGTCGCCGGCATCTGGTAGCACCATGCCAAGGATGCACTTGCCCATAGTGGTTTTGCCGGAGCCGTTTGGCCCGATGACCGACACTACCCTGCCTTCGCCGAAGCTGACACTCACATCCTTGAGCACCTGCAGCTTACCGTACGACTTGCGTAAGTTTTCTATCGTTATCATAATCAATCTTCCTCATCATGGGTTGTTCATCCACCAAATTCTCAGGTATAAAGCTGGGCAGCACCTTCTCTATGTTGTCCATCAAATCCACCATAAAGCTGCGCATAAACATAACCGAAGGCGGCACCTGCTCCACCAGCATCGAGTACAGGCTAACCGGGCGGTAAGGCACATCGCCAATTCTATCTTTATCCAGATCGTAGCCGCTGTACTTATCCCAGTAGTTGTGCTCGAACAGGTTCATGGTGGGGTTGCCGTTGGTGCTCACATCAAAGGAGTTGCCGGTAAAGTTGTTGAGCCGGAACGTGTCCTGAATGCAGCTGCTCAGCAGCCTGATGGCCCAGCCGTTTCTGTCGAATTCGTTCTGCTTGATATCCAGGCGGCTAGAGCTTTCCATGTAAATGCCCGTGGTATTGCGACGGAACGTGTTATTGCGTATCACGCTGTTGCTGATCTCTTTCAGCAGCAAACCATAGGCCGCCGCGCCCCAGTTGCCCTCAAAGGTGTTATGTTCCATCCGGATGCCCTTCGTATACATCACGGCCACGCCAGCCCCGTTTTTACGGAAAATGTTGTGGGTGTACACATTGCGATCGGAGAACATAAAGTGTAGCCCGTAGCGCTGGTTCGCCTGGCTCAGGTTATCCTTTATCTCACTGTCTTTTACAAACTCCAGGTAAATACCGTCGCGGTGGCCCTCTACCCTGTTATTGCTGATTACGGTATTGTCGCAGTACCACAAATGTATGGCGTTGCCTAGCGCCGACTCGTTCAGGCCGGTTACATCCTGGCCTATAACTGTATTGCCCTTTATCACGCAGTTCTCAGAGTTCTGCAGGTAAATGCCAAAGTATGTTTTCTGGATGGTGTTGTTGAGTATGCGGATGTTGCTGCGCTCGATCACACGTATGGCGGCATCGTCGCGGGTGTAGCTGGTGGCTATGTTCTTTATGGTGAGGCCTTCTATGGTCACGTTGTCTGCCGTAACCGTCACGATCTGGCCTTTAAAGTTACCGTCAATCACCGGGTTGTTGCGGCCAACAATGGTAATGGGTTTGTTTATCTCGATGCCATGCTCCTGGTAAACGCCCCCGTCAATCAGCACCGTGTCACCGGGTTTAGCTTTGGCCACGGCCTGTCTTATCGATGTATACTCGCACGACTCGCACACCCTGAGCGTACTACCGTAGGCCAGCGGGGCCAACAGCAGCAACACCAAAGTGGCAAGTATAAAAGTGGTATGTTTACTCAGGTCTCTCATTGTTCTGTACGGCTGTAACCGCTTCGTTCCAGGTTAGCAGGCGGCCGCCAAGCTCCTGTTGCATTTTGGTAGCAGCAGCTTTATCGGTTACCGCCGTCATGTACATACCCATCGGGCTTGGCAGTTCTTTTGTCTGCAGAAAGTGCGCGTTGCGTGCGTCAATCAGTTCGTTTGGCCGGGTAAAGTCCGTCACCAGTAAAAAGGCAGCCTTCTCTGCCTGCTCCGGCTGTTCTTTAACGTAGGTCATCAGGCACTCCGCCGAGTCGAAAAAGATGGCTTTGCCTTTGTCGTTCACCAGTTCGGCCCCGTAGCGGCTATCGGCCACCGTCATGTTACAGTGGGCGCAGTTGGCCTGCCCGTAAGCGATGGGTTTTGGCTCCGGCTGGCAACCAGCTATTATCGCTAGCAGCAGTGCAAGGCTAAGTAGATGCAGTAATGTTTTCATACGAATGCGTGTTTTGCTTTTGAAGTCTGCTTTTTCGGATTTGTGCTCCGGTTCAGGAAGTATACCAGCAGCGACAGCGTGATGCCCAACAAGATACCCAGGCTGCCCAGCGCAGGTAAAGAGAGCGCATCGAAGTTTAGCAGCGTTTTGTTGCCCAGCAAAGGCGGAATGTAGGTCATGCCCGGCACCTTGATCGGGGCCTCGGGGCTCAGGTTCGTGCCGAATTTTACAAGCCACAGGTAGAAGTCAAGTATACCCACGGCTCCGCCAACCATCAGCAAACCACTCCAGCCCAGCACCAGTTTGTTTCTGCCTATCAGGGCCACCAGCACACCGGTTATCATAAAAAAGATCACGATGTAAGGCATGTATTCCAGCTCTGCGAACGATTCGGCGTGGATTGGCTCCATACCGATGTAGTGGTTAAGAATGTTAAAGTTCTGCAGCACATGGTCGGAGCTGCCGCCAAGTTTATTCACCCAGATGTGCAGTTCCAATCCCTCAGGGTATTGTGGGGCTTTGAGGTATATCTTCCACATCGGGAACATAAACAGCAGGCCCAGAGATAATGCCGCCACAATCATCAGCACTTTGGTATAGGCTTTCATCCTTTTATCAGTTAAGGTGAAAAGTATTTGAGTTGATGGGTAGAAGTATACTTGCGAACCCTATTCTATGCGATTGTTCCCTTGAGGGGACTACAGGGGTGTAAAGCTAAAGGCAAAGTCTTTTGTTACCGTTAAACATCCCCCTACCCCCTTCTTTATCGAGGGCCCCTACCCCCAAGGGGGACTTTGGGAAAGTTGAATCTCAAGTATAAGTATAACCCGCAACTCAGGTTAAATAACCAGCAGAGGTTACCGTGGCTCCCTCCGCTGGTTTTCCAGTTAGACCTTAGTTGGCAGAGGCTACTGGTGCCTCTTTCTTCTTACCGGTAGAGAATTTAATCGGCACGTTAGACCCTTTTGGAGATACTCGAATGTAGCCTTGCATTTCCTGGTGCAGCGCAGAGCAGAAATCTGTACAGTAGAACGGATACACGCCTTCTTTCTTAGCCACCCATTTCAGGGTTTGCGTAGCGCCTGGCATGATCAGGGTCTCGGCTGTGTTGGCTCCCATCATCGCGAAACCGTGCGGTACGTCCCAGTCCTGCTCCAGGTTGGTTACGTGGAAGAGCACAGTGTCACCTACCTGTATCCCCTCGATATTGTCCGGGGTCATGTGGCTGCGGATGGCGGTCATCTTCACGCGCACCTTGTTCTTACCTTCACGCACCACGCTGGCATCAGCCTCTTTCTTCGCGGCGTGTGGGTGGGTGTTCTCATCCAGCTTGTAGAACTTGGTGCTGTTTGGCGCTACCTTATCGGCAGTGATAGCCTGTGCGTAGTGCGGTTCAGCCACGGTCGGGAAGTCGAGCAGCAACTTCATTTTCTCGCCGGAGATGTCGATCAGCTGTGCGGAGTGCGCCAGTTCCGGGCCAGTTGGCAGGTAACGGTCTTTGGTGATCTTGTTCATGGCCACCAGGTACTTACCATGCGGCTCCTTTGTATCGCCACCAGGTATCATCAAGTGACCTACTGAGTAGTAAACCGGGATTCTGTCCACAACCTGCAGATCGTTCACCTTCCACTTCACCACTTCAGATGACACGAACATAGAAGTATAGGCGTTGCCTTTACCGTCGAACTCCGTGTGCAATGGCCCTAAGCCCGGCTCTTTCACTTCGCCTTTCAGCACAGACTCATACTTCAGCACCGGAATACCGTTCTTCTCGCCGTCGAACTGCTTATTCTTAATGGCATCCTGCATCTTAGAGAAAGAGAACACCGGAATAGCAGAGGCCAGTTTGCCGCTCACCACCATGTGCTCACCTGTTGGGTCCACGTCGATGCCGTGCGGTGATTTAGGCGCAGGCAGCAGGTACATCATGCCTGGGCACTCTTCCGGCAGCAGGTAGCGCACTTTCTTCTTCACCGTAGATTTGGCTACGTGCGTGCCCTCGTCCAATTTGTTGTGGTAGTAGTTGGCCGGCATTTCACGGGCCTTGCCTTCTGCGGCATACTTGGCGGCCAGCTTCCAGTTAACAGCAGCCAGGTAGTCCTTATCGTTCTGCGAGGCACCTACTTCTTTTAAAGTACCGGCCTGCTCAGAGTTATAGGTTGTAAAGAACACCCAGTCTTCTGACGGGCCTTTGCCACCATTAGCTAAGTCGTAGTCGAAGCCAGGCACCAGGATCTGGAAATCCAGGTCCATGTCGCCGTGCTCTTTGTCTATCTTAATGAAAGAGATAGAGCCACGGAACTCCTCACCATACTTATCCAGTGCCACGTCTTTGGTACCGCCTTTCATATCCAGCGGAACGGAGAAGCGCGTACCTGCGATGACGTACTCGTTGTTGTTAGTTGGGTACGGCGAGCAGTGATTACCTGCCGAGTTCGGGATCTCCATGATCTCCACCGTCTCAAACGTTTTCAGGTCGATACGGGCCACGCGTGGGGTGTTGTTACCGTTCACGAACAGCCAGCGGCCGTCTGTCTGGCCATCAGTGCGCGAGAGCTTAGGGTGGTGCAGGTCATCCCAGGGCACGAAACCATGCGATGTCTGCAGCATTGCCTTTGTTTCCTCGTTATACCCCCAGCCGTTCTCACCATGCTGCGTGAACACCGGGATGATCTTCAGCAAGCGTCCGGAAGGAAGGCCGTACACTGATACCTGCCCGTTAAAGCCACCGGACAGGAAGGAGTACAGCTCATCGTGCTTGCCTGGAGCTACATATACTGCTGAGGCAGCATCCTCAGACAAGCCTTGAGCGGTGGCACTGCCTTCGCCACCCATCTTGCTGCACCCCTGTAGTGCAGCGCCGGCTGCCACTGCCATCAGCAGGGCGGCTTTAGGGGCTGCTTTTTTTAGTTTATTGATTAAAGTTTCCATAAAAGTATGGTTTGTGTGGATGTGTTTCCTTATTAGCTATTCTGATCGTTTTGTCTCAGGAACTCCAGAATAGCTCTGGCATCCTGCTCCGTCACGTTCTGGTTGGTCATCTGGGTTAAGTGCTCTGCCAGCAGTTTCTTGGCAGCAGGGTCCTTCTTGGTCATTTCCTCCGGGTTGATAATCATGTTCATGATCCACTCAGGCTTGCGGTTCTCGGTTACACCGGCCAGGCCAGGGCCTACCACCTTCTGATCGGACAGTTGGTGGCAGGCAGAGCACTTGCCCTCAAAAATGGTTTTGCCCTGGGCGGCTAGCTCCTCGTTTATACCCTCGCCCAGATCAACTGTGGTCACGGGTCCTACTCCTTTTCCGTCGTCTTCAGCTGGCGCTTCGGCCTGTTGTGCCAGCCCTGGCTCTCCTTCTTCAGTGGCAGCGGTGTTCTCGCTGTCTCCTGATGAGCAACTGAACAGCATGGTGCTAAACAGCATAGCTATCAGGCTCAACTGCAGCGGTTTAAACATTCTGACAGTCTTTAACTCTTTCGGAATATTAAGGTACTTTTTCATGTTAGTGTAAGATTTTAGCAGTGTCTAGAAAATTTGGTGATCGATTACACTACAAAAGTATGGGAGGGCATGCTGCAAATAAAAGACCTTAATCTCTTTTAATAATGACATATGTCATTTTCTTGGGTGCTACCGGTAAGCCTTGGGCTATCGCCAGGTGATAAAGCTGAAAAAGTATAATAAACAGGTAAGGTGATGACCTTAGTTAGCACAAGGCAGGAAAGCAGCCTTAATATCTCAATAAATAAGAGAAGCTCTGGCTGGGTTTTATCGGTTCCTGTGCCGTACTCGGTACTGTGGCTCTGAGATGTACAGACAAGCGCCACCTATACCCGGAAGGTTGTAACTGCCTCAGGCGAAACTCTGCTTACCGCGCCGGGCATGAAAGAGGGTCAGAATGTTTGGCAGCAAATGGAGGCAGGAGTTGGATCTACCAGGGTGGCAGGGGACTGTATAGCTTTGGATTGGAACACTGAATGGCTGCGCAAAGAAGCCATGTTCTTCCTTTATACTTGCAGATAAAGGGTCATAAAACAGGAAGAGCCGGTACTAATACCGGCTCTTCCTGTTGCTGGGCCTGCCGCTGCCGCGACGCCCAAAGTATAAAATTCCGTTACCAGAAAATGATGTAGATAGCGGCCAGCACAAGAATGATAGCCATTGCGGTAACGTTAAAAATGCTGTCCGTTTTGAAAAGCCCTTTTTCAATGTAAACCGTGTTTTCCGGATACTTGCCACGCACGTTGTTCTCAAACAGCGAGTAGCCCACCATCAGCGCTGACAGCAGCAGGAACACAAGCCCCATCTGGTCCAGGAACGGCATAGTTGGGAAGGTAATATCGATGATGATACTGAATGGTACAGAGGCGATGGCCGTAGCCAGTGCAGCGTTAGAGGTCGCTCTTTTCCAGAACAGGCCGAACAGGAACAGCACCACGATACCCGGGCTCACGTAACCCGTGTATTTCTGGATGAACTGGAAGATCTGTTCCTCGCCACCTAACAGCGGCTCAGCCACCAGCACCGCAATAATAATGGCGGTTAAACTCACCAGTCGGCCCACCATCACCATCTGGTTCTCGGTAGCGTCTTTCTTCAGATGAGATTTATAAATATCCATGGTAAAGATCGTAGCCGTAGAGTTCATCATAGAGCTCAGCGACGACAGGGCAGCAGCGATAAGTGCGGCAAACGCAAGACCTTTCAGGCCGGTAGGCACCAGGTTACCAAGCAGCCATGGGTATGCCTCGTCGTAGCGGCTGATCTCAGCGTTCAGGGCAAAGGCCGCGATACCCGGAATTACTACTACCAACGGAATCAAAAGCTTCAGGAAGGCGGCGAAAACCAGGCCCCACTGTACTTCTTTCACGCTTTTAGCGGCCAGGGCACGCTGTACAATGTACTGGTTAAAGCCCCAGTAGCTGATGTTGGCAATCCACATACCTCCGAAAAGCACGGTCATGCCTGGCAGGTCTTTGTAGAACGGGTTCTCTTCAGAAAGAATCATATCGAACTTCTCCGGAGCCTTCTCCAGCAACATGCTCATACCATTAAAAGGGCCGGTTCCGCCACTCACGGCATCCAGCGCCAGGTAAGTGGTTACCAAGCCACCAAAAATCAGGAAAATCACCTGTATCACGTCTGTCCAGGCTACGGCTTTCAGACCACCGTAGATAGAGTAAGACACTGCCACCACAGCCAGACCGATGATGGCATAGGTTGTGCTCACATCCAGCACTACGCTCAGTGCCAGCGCAGACAGGTACAGCACCGTGGTCAGGTTTACGAAAATGTAGAGCATGATCCAGAAAACGGCCAAACTGGTACGGATACGGTCATCGTAGCGCAGCTTCAGGAACTGCGGCATCGTAAAAATGCCTTCTTTGATGTAGATCGGGAGAAAGAACTTGGCTACGATGATAAGCGTGGCAGCCGCCATAAACTCGTAGCTGGCAATACCCAAGCCAATCGCGAAGCCGGAACCGGACATACCGATAAACTGCTCTGCCGAAATGTTAGAGGCGATGAGTGAGGCACCGATAGCCCACCAAGGCAGCGACTTGCTGGCCAGAAAGTAGTCGGTAGAGTTCTTGGTATGCCCCTTTTTCTCACGGGATATCCAGATGCCGAAAACAATGATGAGCAGGCAGTAGCCTATGAATACAATAAAGTCGAGCGTAGAAAAATTCATCTATTAACAGTTTTTGGGTAGCTAATATATAATATTAGTTCTGATTTATACATATCTCAGCTTTAATTTATAAAATAAGCCATCTGCCCTTTGTTCAGGGCAGATGGCTTATGTAAACCGGCTTATACTTAGCGCACCAGGCTGCGGAGCATGTCAGCGGCCGCCTCGGGGGTTATGTCGCGCTGCGGGTTGCCCATCATCTCGTAGCCCACCATAAATTTCTTGACGGTGGCCGAGCGCAGCAGCGGCGGATAAAAGTGCATGTGGAAGTGCCAGCCTGGGTACTCCTGCCCGTCGGTCGGGCTTTGGTGGATACCGGAGGAGTACGGGAACGATATGCCAAACACACGGTCATAAGCGGCGGTTACAGACTTGATGATCTGGCTAAAATCGCCTTTCTCCTCCTCTGTCATCTGCCCAATGTGCTGGAAATGGCGCTTGCTGATCACAATAGTTTCGAAAGGCCAAACGGCCCAGAAAGGCACCAGGGCCACAAAGTGCCCGTTCTCCGCCACCACCCGCTCGCGCGACTCCAGCTCCAGGGCCAGGTAATCGGCCAGCAGGCTGCGCTGGTGCTGCTCAAAGTATAAGCTCTGTTGCTTTGTTTCCTTGGCCGGCTCTACCGGCACGGTGCTTTGCGCCCAGATCTGGCCGTGCGGGTGCGGGTTGCTGCAGCCCATGATCGAGCCTTTGTTCTCGAAGATCTGCACATAGTTAATAAAGTCGCGGCTGCCCAGTCCGGCATACTCCTGCTGCCACAGATCCACCACCTTCCGGATATCCTGTACCTCCATGTCGGCCAGCGTCAGGTCGTGGCGGGGCGAAAAGCAGATCACGCGGCAGATGCCGCGCTCACTCTCGGCCCGGATCAGGTTGCTCACTACATAAGCTCCCTCTGGCGCGTCGGCCTGCAGTGCCCCGAAATCATTGTCGAACACATAGGTAGACTCGTAGTCCGGGTTCTGCTCGCCGTTAGCCCGTGTATTGGTGGGGCAAAGGTAACAGACGGGGTCATACGCGGGACGCTCCTCGCAGCTCTGCTCCTCCTGCTGCCCCTGCCACGGGCGCTTGGCCCGGTGCGGCGACACCAGCACCCACTCTCCTGTCAGGGGGTTGTATCTTCTGTGCGGATGTTCCGCTAAATCAAAATCAGACATTAGTATGCTTCTTATGTTATCGCCCCAAAAGGGCTTCAACTTGATAATTCAAATTGCAATTGATTACTGCTAGTGTGGCTTTAACCCACCCCTAACCCCTCCCGAGAGGGGAATTTCTACACGAGTAATTTACTCCCCTCCCCGGAGGGGTTAGGGGTGGGTTAATCGAAACTTATACTTTATACTTGGCCTGGCTCCACCAGACTGCTGCCGTCCACGATCTCGGCCACGTAGGTTTTGAGGTGGATGCCGAACTGCAGTTTGTAGGCCTCCTCCATACGTTGGATAAACTCCTCCAGCGCCTCCAGCTGCACGATGTTGATGGTACAGCCGCCGAACCCCCCGCCCATCATACGCGCGCCCAGCACACTCTCCATCTCCCTTGCCTGGTCCACTAGGAAATCCAGCTCCTCACAGCTTACTTCGTAATTGTGCTGCAGGCCGCGGTGCGAGGCATACATCTTCTCCCCAAAGGTTTTCATATCGCCCTGCTCCAGTGCCCGGCAGGCCTCCTCCACGCGTATATTCTCGTGCACGATGTAGGTACAGCGCTTGTATACAGTGGGGTCAAACTCCTCCTGGTGCTGCTCCAGCATCGGAACGGTCACGTCGCGCAGGCTTTTTACCTCCGGGTAGTGGCGCTGCAGGTGCGCCACGCCCGCCTCGCACTCCTGGCGGCGCGTGTTATACTCCGAGGAGGCCAGGTTGTGCTTCACCTGCGTATCGCAGAGCACGATGCGGTAATCGGCCATCTCGAGGTGGTAATAATCGAAGTCGAGGGAGCGGCAGTCGAGCTTTACAGCGTGGTTCTGCCGGCCATACATACTGGCGAACTGATCCATGATGCCGCATTTCACGCCCGCATACTCGTGCTCGGCCATCTGCGCCATCTTCACCAGGTCAAACTTCGGGATATCATACCCGAAGATGTGGTTTAAAGCATAGGCCAGCCCGCACTCCACGGCAGCCGACGACGAAAGCCCTGCCCCGATCGGAATGTTGCCGCCGTAGACCAGGTCAAAGCCCTTCACCTCGTAATTGGCCTGCTGCAGCTGCGCGATCACGCCCAACAGGTAATTGGCCCAGCTTATATCGGAAGGCTGCACCTGCCCCAGGTCAAACTCAGCACCCTGCTGCAGATCGTAGGCGTAGGCACGAAAGGTGCTGGTGTGGTTGGGCGCCACGGCAAAGTATATTTCCTTGTTGATGGCGGCCGGCAGCACAAAGCCGTTGTTGTAGTCGGTGTGCTCCCCGATCAGGTTCACGCGGCCCGGTGAGCGCACGATGGCCGGGTCCTGCCCATACAGTTCCTTAAATTTATCTTTGATCTCTTGTAGCATCTTTTGTAAGTATAGCTTTTGCCTTCGGCGTCTCATTCCCTGTCCCTCAGGAGGGGAATGTACAACGTGTATGTAATTTTATTTATCTAACGGCTTCCAACGTATAGCTTGCTGCCTCCAGGCCTTCCGCCTGTGCCTGTACTCTGATGGAGCTGGCCTGCTTTCCGGCTTTTACAAGTATAGCAGCGATGCCTGCCTCGGCCTGCACCGTCTGCGCGCCCATTACCTCGCCATCGCCTTCTACTGAAAACGTGACGGAATCGATCGCATCCGGCACCACGGTTCCGCTGGCGTCTGTAATGCTGGCATACACA
This sequence comes from Pontibacter anaerobius, assembly GCF_026241195.1. Classification (GTDB taxonomy): domain Bacteria; phylum Bacteroidota; class Bacteroidia; order Cytophagales; family Hymenobacteraceae; genus Pontibacter; species Pontibacter anaerobius. The sequence goes on along the minus strand of NZ_JAPFQO010000003.1, from coordinate 158,649 downwards.
AACACCACATCGTTCTTCCCGGCCGCTAGCTTTTTGCCGCTGAAGTCGGCGCGAAGTATAAGCCTGGCGGGTTTGCCCGCGGTTTTCTGCTCATGCGTGGCTGCTTTGCTGTTATTGATGTAGCCGATAGCCGTGAGGGTGCCTGCCTCATACCTGGGTACCTCAAAGGTAAACGGCGGGTGCTGCAGGTGCGTGGAGTTTCGGTCCTGGTCAGGTTTCTGGCGCGCGATGGTTTTACCGTTCAGCTGCAGCTCCACCTCGTCGCAGTTGCTGTATACTTTTACCGTCTTTAGGGCATGGTCGTTCCAGTAATTAGCGATAAACACCATTGGCTTATGGAATGTGGCTGTTGCATCAAGATCTGGCCCGGCCTGGCTCTGGTAAAAATAGTAGGCGAACTTCGGCAGGCGCACGATGTCCATGATGCCGGAGGATTCAATATCATCGGCGTAGCCGCGCTTATAGTCGTACATGAGCCAGTTGGCATCGCCTACGGCTGGCCCCTGCAGGTTGCTGCTGTGGGCCTCCTGGTAGTTGAGGGCCTGCTGCAACAGCCGCTTCTGGCCAGCCCCGCGCAGCTGCCGCGAGGTTCTCTCCTCCTCCTTCAGGTTGGCAAATTCTTTCTGGTTGAAACCGGCATTCTGGGCATAGTACTCCCAGTCGCCGTACTCGGCAATGAATAGCGGTTTGTCTTTGCCATACTTGTTCCAGTAGTCGGGGGCCTTGCCGTGCTGCCTGGCCGGGATGAACACATCGTACACTTCGTCGAGCCAGCCGCAAGTATAAACGTTATCGATTGGCAGCTCCTCGTGCACAGCCTGGTGGGCCTGCAGCATAAACTCCTTCGTCATGCCCGATTCGTTCAGAGAGGCCTCCCAAAGTATAACCGAAGTATGATTCCGGTCGCGGCGCACCATGTCGCGCACATCCTGCAGGGCGTTCTTCTGAAACCCGGCATCCCCGAAAAACTGCCAACCCGGAATGGCATCCATCACCAGCAGCCCCAGTTCATCGCAGGCCTCCATAAAAGCCGGCGACTGCGGGTAGTGCGACAAACGCACGAAGTTGAAACCGGCCTCCTTTATCTTCCAGGCATCGCGGAAGTTGGCGTTATCAGAAAGGGCGTAGCCGATGTAGGGATACTCCTGGTGGCGGTTGGTGCCGCGCAGAAACAGTTTCTCGCCGTTCAGGTAAAAGCCATCTTTGGCAAACCGGAAAGTTTTCACGCCTGTTTTTACAGGTTGGCTGTCCAGCACCTTGCCGTCCTGCAGCAGTTCTACGGTAAGCGTGTACAAGTATGGCGCGTCCGGCGACCACAGCTTCGGGTTGGTGATGTTTATACTTTGCCGGAAGGTTCCGAAGTCGCCTGGCTGCACGGCCATACTTTCGGAGAGCGCCTCCCCTATTTTGTTGCCGCTGCTTTCCGCAAGTATAATTCTGACTTGCGCCTCCCGCTGCTCGGCGTGGTCATTCTTCAGCTCCGTTTGCACCTGCAGCGTGGCGGCTTGCTTGCTCACGTTTTGGTAGTTCAGTAAAACGCCTCCGCCAGCCACGCGGTTAGCGGCTACGGCATCCGAAATGTGCAGTTTATCCTTTGTGATGAGGAAGGCGTTGCGGTAGATGCCGCTGTAATAGTTAAAGTCCAGGTCGGCGAGCGGTTTGCCGGGTGCCACGTTGGGGTTGTCCTCGTTGTTGAGCTTTACCAGCACCACGTTCTCCGCACCATACTTTGCCTGGTCCGAGATATCTACATAAAAAGGCAGGTAGCCGCCCAGGTGCCGGAAAATGTGTTGCCCGTTCAGGTATACATCCGCCACCTGCATGGCCGCCTCAAACTTAAGGGCGATATGCTTTCCTTTATCGGCAGCAGGCACACGAAACGACTTGCGGTAGAAGGCTGTACCCTGCCACTGCTGGGCTGTTTTCCGGATCGGCTCTATGTTAGCGGTATGCGGCAGCGCCACTTGCTCCCAACTCAGGCTAGCGGCCTGGTTCCCAAAAACTGCAGCGGAATCCACGTCTTTCGCAAACTCCCAGTCCTCGTTAAAGCTTTGCACTGCGGCGGTACGCTCATGCGTACTTCCAGCAGGCTCGGTTATACTTTTGCACCCGGCCAGCAACAAAGCGCAGCAGAGAAACAGGAAGGTAAAAGGAAGTGTAAACTTATTCTTTTGGGCTATCACAGCGATTTATGTATATATAGTTATATCTGCTTTACACCAATTTCCTGGCAGAAACTCTAGAGTCCGCTGCCGTTGATGTACCAACAGTAAAAGTACTAAATATTTCCCAAGAACCCCTCTCTGCAGGCAGGCCTTGGTGCTGGCTAAACCGCTTCTACACCGCATAAGCATCCCCACCTGAAAAGAAGACCGTGACTACTACCTTTTTGGATTGCAAACCGTTAACTTCACAAAAAACAGCAACATGGGTACAATGCATTTAAGGGTAATTTTATACTTGCCTGCCCTGTTACTACTGCTGGTGGGGTGCAATGTCTCCAAACAGAATAAAAGTATGAGTCAGCTACGACGGCAAATAGCAGAAGTTTTTGAAAAGCAGGAGGGTGTTTTCGCCATCGCCTTCAAGGACCTGGCCACCGGAGAGGAACTTCTGATAAACGAGCGCGAGACGTTCCATGCGGCCAGCACCATGAAAACGCCCGTACTGATTGAGGCTTACAAACAGGCCGCGGCAGGAAGCTTTTCCTTGTCAGACTCCATACTTGTTAAGAATGAGTTTAAAAGCATCGTGGACGGCAGCCCGTTCAGCATTTCGGCGGAGGATGACAGTGAGCAGGAGCTTTATACTATGCTCGGCCAGAAACGCCCTATTTCAGAGTTGCTCTATAAGATGATCATCCAAAGCAGCAACCTGGCCACTAATTTGGTCATTGAGAAACTGGACGCCAATCGGGTTACGCAAACCATGCGCGAGATGGGAGCCAAGGACATTCAGGTGCTTCGGGGTGTGGAGGATGCAAAGGCCTACGAGCAGGGGCTCAGCAACACCACCACCGCTTACGACCTGATGGTGATTTTTGAGCGGTTAGCAGTGGGTAAAGCCGTCAACCCAAAGGCCTCCAGGGAAATGATAAACATCCTGCTAGACCAACAGCACAGGGAGATCATCCCGGCAAAGCTTCCGAGCGAGGTAAAGGTCGCCCACAAAACCGGCTGGATAACCGGTGTGCGCCACGACTCCGGCATCGTTATGCTTCACGATGGACGGCGCTATGTGCTGGTGCTGCTGTCTAAGAACCTGCAGGATGAGGAAGCAGGCATAGCGGCCATGTCCCAGGTATCGGAAATGGTGTACAGATTTTTTATTGAATAAGTCAGACTATATTTTTAAGTTCATTGGCTCTAACCGTTTAAGGTAGTTTATAGATATTACGGTTTGATACAGCACTTTGAAATTTATTAACGCAGCTCTTTTCTTAGATAAGGGCTGACCAGCTACCGCTGTTCTTCATCCATAAATATAGGGCCGGTAGTTCTGCTTAACTTTATTGTATTGGACTCACTTAACCTATAATTCTTTATGCTTTTACTAGGTATAGACGTAGGAACATCATCTATCAAGGTATCGGTGGTTGACGCCCAGACACAAGCATGTGTTGCTTCGGCGCAGTATCCCGATGAAGAGTCCGATATCATCTCTCCCAGGCCCGGCTGGGCCGAGCAGTCGCCGGAGATGTGGTGGGAGCATGCCAAAGCTGCCATACGCAAGTCACAGGCCACCGACAGGTATAACCCAAAGGATATCGGCGCCATTGGCATCGCTTACCAGATGCACGGGCTGGTGGTCGTGAACGAGGCGCAGCAGGCCTTGCGCAACGCCATTATCTGGTGCGACAGCCGCGCCGTGGAGATCGGCAACAAAGCATTCAAAGTGATTGGCGAAGAAAAAAGCCTCTCGCGCCTGCTCAACTCCCCGGGCAACTTCACGGCCTCCAAGCTGGCCTGGGTAAAGGCCAACGAGCCGGAGCTATACTATAACATCGACAAGATCATGCTTCCCGGCGACTACGTGGCCATGAAGCTGACAGGCAACATTACCACCAGCGTGTCGGCCCTGTCGGAGGGCGTGTTCTGGGATTTTCAGGATGACGCATTATCGGGGGATGTGCTAAACCATTTTAGGTTTGATAAATCACTGATACCGGGGATAAACCCGGTTTTCTCAGAACATGGCCGGGTAACCAGCGCTGTAGCCGAGGAACTCGGCCTTAGAGCGGGCTTACCGGTTACCTACAAGTCCGGCGACCAGCCGAACAACGCCCTTTCCCTGAACGTGCTGAAGCCGGGCGAGGTAGCCGCTACAGCCGGCACCTCGGGCGTCATCTATGGGGTGAGCGACAAGCTGATCTACGATCCGCAGTCGCGCGTGAACACCTTTGCCCACGTCAACTACAAAGAAGAGGAAAAACGATTGGGTGTGCTGCTTTGCATTAATGGCACCGGAAGTATAAACCGCTGGGTTAAAAACACGGCCGGCGCCGGGCTGAGCTATGCCGATATGAATGAGCTTGCCGCCGGTGTAGGTATTGGCAGCAACGGTTTGCGCGTGATCCCCTTCGGCAACGGTGCCGAGCGCATGCTCAATAACAAGATCGTAGGAACGCACTTCCACCACATCGACCTGAACCAGCACGGCAAGGCCCACATGTTCAGGGCCGTGCAGGAAGGCATTGCCTTCGCTTTCCGCTACGGTCTGGATATTATGCGCGAGAGCGGCATGAACCCGAGCATCATCCGTGCAGGCAAGGCCAACCTCTTCCTGAGCCATACTTTTACCGAGGCCTTCGTGAACGCCACGCATGTGCCGGTAGAACTATATCAGAACGATGGCAGCATAGGCGCCGCGCTGGGGGCAGGCATTGGCGCCAAGGCCTTCTCTTCCGAGGAGGAAGCCTTCTCCAACTTTAAAAAGCTACAGGTCATAGAGCCGAAGGCCATTGACCGGTACGAGCCGGTGTACCAGGAGTGGAAAGCCCTGCTGGATAAGCAGCTAAACGATGAATAACCTCAACCTGAAACTATAACACAGCTAAACCATCAACCATATGGCAAACCATACTTTAACCCAGACAGCGTATTTTAAAGATATTGATAAGATTAAGTTTGAAGGCATGGAGTCGGATAACCCGCTGGCATACCGCTGGTACGACGAGAACCGCGTGGTAGCGGGCAAGACGCTGAAGGAGCACCTGCGCTTCGCGGTGGCCTACTGGCACTCTTTCAACGCAGACGGCTCTGACCCCTTCGGCGGCCCGACCCTGAAATTCAAGTGGAACGAGAAGGCAAACCCGATTGAGCGGGCGAAAGACAAGATGGACGCGGCCTTTGAGTTTATCACCAAGATCGGCATGCCCTACTACTGCTTCCACGACGTGGACGTGGTGGACTATACCAACAATGTGGCCGAAAACGAAAGAAGGCTGCAGATCATGGTGGAGTACGCCCAGGAAAAACAACGTGAAACGGGCTTGAAGCTGCTGTGGGGCACAGCTAACGTGTTCTCGCACAGCCGCTACATGAACGGCGCCTCTACCAACCCCGATTTTCATGTGCTTACGCATGCCGCCGCACAGGTAAAGGCTGCACTGGACGCCACCATCGCGCTAAACGGCGAAAACTACGTGTTCTGGGGCGGTCGCGAAGGCTACATGACGCTGCTCAACACAAACATGAAGCGCGAGCAGGAGCACTTCGCCAAGTTCCTGCATTCAGCCAAAGACTATGCCCGCCAGCAGGGCTTTAAAGGCACCTTCTTTATCGAGCCAAAGCCGATGGAGCCGACCAAACACCAGTACGACTACGACTCAGCTACGGTAATCGGCTTCCTGCGCCAGTACGACCTTCTCGACGACTTTAAGCTGAACATCGAGGTGAACCACGCCACGCTGGCCGGCCATACTTTCCAGCACGAGCTGCAGGTGGCCGCCGATGCCGGACTGCTGGGCTCCATTGATGCCAACCGCGGTGACTATCAGAACGGCTGGGATACAGACCAGTTCCCGAACAATATCAATGAGATTACAGAGGCCATGCTGGTGTTCCTGGAGGCAGGTGGCCTACAGGGCGGTGGCATCAACTTCGACGCGAAGATCCGCAGGAACTCCACGGACCCGGCCGACCTGTTCTATGCCCACATCGGCGGCGCCGACACCTTCGCCCGCGCCCTCATCACAGCCGACAGCATCCTGCAAAACTCCGAGTACCAAAATATCCGCCGGGAGCGCTACGCCTCCTTCGACAGCGGCCAGGGCAAGGCGTTTGAGGAAGGCAAGCTGACGCTGGAGGATTTGCGCAACTATGCCGCAGAAAACGGCGAGCCAGAGGCAAGTAGCGGCAGACAGGAGTACCTGGAGAACCTGATCAACCGCTACATCTAAAGCGCACTTATACTTTGCTCTACCTGGGTAGAGTTTATACTTAATTTACACAAAAACAGGGCCTGCCAACTTAATGCTGACAGGCCCTGTTTTTTTATCGTGATGCTGGCTACATGCTTACAGGTTCCCTTTCTTCATCTCGCTCACGGCATAGTCCGCGGCGCGGGCTGTTAAAGCCATATAAGTTAAAGAAGGGTTTTGGGTTGAGGTGGAAGTCATGCAGGCGCCGTCGGTTACGAATACGTTTTTGCAGGCGTGCAACTGGTTATACTTGTTCAAAAGTGAGGTTTTCGGGTCTTGGCCCATGCGTACGCCACCCATCTCGTGTATGTCGAGTCCCGGGGCCTGGTTCGAATCCGTAACCTTAATATTCGTGAATCCGGCCTTGGTAAACATTTCCGTCATCTGCTCCTGGTAGTCCTTCACCATCTTCTCATCGTTATCGTCGTAGCCGATGGAGATGTTGAGCAGCGGCATGCCCCAGGCGTCCTTCTGGTCCCGGTTCAGGCTCACGTAGTTCTCCTCTTTCGGAATGGTCTCTCCCATCATGTGCGAGCCCACTTTCCAGTTGCTCCACGTAGGGTTCAAGAGTTGCTGTTTCAGGTCGGCACCAAAGCCGGAGCGATCCTCAGACTGGAACCTGCGGGCACTGAAGCCGGCGGCGTAACCACGCAGAAAGTCTGTCTCCTGCTTGTACAGGTTCCTGAAGCGAGGGATGTAGCCCCCACCCGCCGGGTTGCGTCCGTCTGTGGCGTACTCCAGCAATCCGTCGTACTCGGCTGATACCCTGGCCCTGTAGTTATGGAAAGCCACATACTTGCCTAGTAGCCCGCTATCGTTGCCCAGCCCGTTGGGGAACCTGGAAGAGGTGGAGTTCAGGAGTATGCTGTTGGTATTCAGGGCGGCCGCGTTTACGAAGATGATGTTGGCATAGTACTCCGTCACGTCTTTGGTGTTGGCGTCGATCACCCGCACACCTGTCGCCTTACCCGCCTTCTCATCATAAATCACCGACTCTACCACCGAGTGCGGCAGCAGCGTCAGGTTGCCTGTGCGCTCAGCCCAAGGCAGGGTCGAGGAATTGGAGGAAAAGTAGCCGCCGAAAGGGCAGCCGCGCTGGCAAAGGGTGCGGTTCTGGCACTGGCCCCTGCCCTGCTCCAGGTGGATCGGGTTTGGCTTGGATAGATGCGCGCAGCGGGCGCTGATCACGTGCCGGTTGCCGTAACTATTCTTTAGTTGTTGCTTAAAGTAATCCTCCACGCTGTTGAGCGGGTAGCCCGGCAGGTAGTCACCGTCAGGTAGCTCTGCCAGGCCGTCGTTGTTCCCCGATATGCCGGCGAACTTCTCCACGTAGCTATACCAGGGAGCCAGGTCTTTGTAGCGGATAGGCCAGTCCACGGCGAACCCATCGCGGGCCGGGCCCTCAAAGTCCAGGTCGCTCCAGCGCTGTGTCTGCCGCGCCCACATCAGCGACTTGCCACCCACCTGGTAGCCCCGTATCCAGTCGAAAGGCTTCTCCTGCACATAAGGTTGCTCGGAGTCCCGCACAAAGAAGTGCATGGCATCCTCGCGGAAGGCATAGCAGCGGCTGATCACCGGCTCCTTTTCCCTGATCTCCAGCGGCACCTCACCGCGGTGTTCGAACTCGTAGGGCATTTTGTTGGTGGTGGGGTAATCCTTTCCGTGCTTCACGTCACGTCCCCGCTCCAGCACCAGGGTCTTCAGGCCCTTCTCGGTCAGCTCCTTGGCCGCCCAACCGCCGCTTATCCCCGAGCCGATCACGATGGCATCGTAGGTTCGCTGCTTCACACTTTTTGTATTTAAGTTTGCCATGGCTTAGCTGATTTGCGCTTTAGTGATTGGATAATAGGCGTCGTAGCGGCCCGGCACCAGCTCGTAGACACGTAGTTGGGTCATCACCAGTTCCGAGTTCAGATACCCTTTTATCGTCTCGTTCTTGAGGATGGAGTAGAATGCCTGCACCTCTTCGGGAGCATTTTTGCCATTAACGGCGACAATGATTTCCTGCCGCTGCTTCGGGCTAGCATCCAGAAACGTGTCGCCTGTCTGCTTTTTGGCCATTCCCTCGAAGGCGGCCATGCCCTGCATAAAGGCCTGCCGATCCTGCTCACTATAGCAGTCGTCCACCATCTTCAGAGCGAACAGGTGTAGACCCATCTCCCGGGCTCCGGGTGTGTCGGTAGTCGGAAGAATAGTTTCTACCATCTCCGCCAGCAACTTCTCCTGCCCCTCTGACACATCCAGGTGGTCCAGCGGAATGGATGCTTTGCCCTCCTCCAGCACGCAGGACGGGAGCACCGCCACGCCGCCCGCGAAAATAAGGAGGCCTTTTACAACAGAACGCCTATTCATACTTTCTAGTAGTTAGTTATTTTTAAATCTTTCGTCCGATATGTTTTTGAAGTACAGCCCGATGAGCAGCAGGCAGTGCTTAAACGGCCTATGAACAAGTACAAAGCTATATGTACCCTCCCGTACTAAAGAGATGGTCATGCAAGCATCGTTCAGAACACCTGTTAAAACACTAATATAGTAATTCAAATAGATTTACAAAACTCTATAGCGCTCCAATAAGTAAAATTTGTGACCGCTCACTTCTAAATCTGTAAAGCAACTGAAAGCCGAGTAACCGGATGACACTCACTGAAAGCCCTGTCTCGCTTTTATACTTGTCCGGTCAACCCTCACAAGTTAGCCCCAGGAAGCCTCATGAAACACACTGCACCGTTACACAGCCAGTAACATGCTTATCTACAATTATTTAAAGCATGAAGTTCATTTCCATGCCAATCGATCAACAGCACAGAACAGCTCATACTGGTAGCCCTATATGTATCTGCTTCCACAGGCACCAGAGCTCGCCTAGGCACTTCACGCCAGACGACCTCGTTAACCGGATTGCGAAGCCCCTCACATCTAAAAATAGCAATTACTCACTTTTTAATGTTGTCACCTCAATGTTAACACATTAAACCAATCCGACAGGCGTATAACAACAGAAACAAGTATAGGTGAAAAAAAATTATTTGCATTATTAATATAAAAATGTATACTTTTTCACAAAAAGAAAGTATAACATCAACAAGGATTGCTTTTTAATATAATGCTATACATATTTATATGATTGATTACTCAATTAATATAGCATGCTTATGTAACATCGATAGCTAAAAAAACCTACAACTCTTTCTTGAAGCACTTTTCATTTTCTATGCTGATGCACTGAATGCTTTAGACAAGAACAGAGTATGCCTCACTTTTAAGTAGAGTAAAATTATTCTCATCTTAAACCATCTTATATGAAACAGAATTACGCTTCTACATGGATACTCCCACAGAGTAGACGTGTAAAGATTTTACCCTGGAAAAAGGAGCTTGCTATGGTACTCGCCTCTGTGTGCGTGCTACATGGCGCTGTCCCGGCCGAAGCCGAAGCTTCAAACCTGTTCCTCCCGGAAACAGGCAACGTTATGATGCTTGATGCTGCAAGGCAGACAACTGAAGTAAAAGGAAGAGTGACGGGAGATCAGGGCGAAGGAGTTCCGGGTGCTACAGTGGTAGTAAAAGGAACTACAGTTGGTACAGCCACTGATGCCAACGGTAACTTTACACTTAACGTACCTGCCGGCGGCAGCACGCTCATTGTTTCGTTTATAGGTTACAAAACACAGGAAGTGCCTATAAACAACCGAAGCACAGTTAATGTATCGCTGAGCACCGATGCACAGGCGCTGCAGGAGATTGTGGTAACTGGTTATGCTACCCAGGAGAAAAAAGACCTGACCGGTGCCGTTGCCGTGGTAGACGTAACGGAAATGACCAAGCAGCCGGAAGCACAGGTATCGAGCATGCTGCAGGGTAGAGCAGCCGGTGTTACAGTGATGGGTTCCGGACAGCCGGGCCAGGCACAACAAGTGAGAATCCGCGGATTCAACACGTTCGGGAATAACAGCCCGCTTTTTGTAGTGGATGGGGTACCAACTCAAAACATCAACGACCTTAACCCTAACGACGTGGCATCGATGCAGGTGCTGAAAGACGCCGGCTCTGCCTCCATTTATGGTTCGCGCGCTGCCAACGGCGTAGTTATCATTACGACCAAGCGTGGCAAAGAGAAAGTAACCGTGAAGTATGATGGCTACTACGGCACCCAGCGCCCACCTCAACAGGACAACCCATGGAACCTGGCTAACCCACAGGAAATGGCAGAGCTGAACTGGCTGGTGGCACGGAACACTGACCCGAATGCCGAGATCAACGACCCGCTCTATGGCTCAGGCCCAAGCCCCGTTCTGCCAGACTACCTGGTTGCCGGCACCGCGACCGGTTTGATGGAAGGCGACCCAAGAGTAGACCCGTCACTCTATAATGTTAATCCGTTTTATACAGGCGGAAGTGGAGAACTGGGCAACTTCTATCGCATTGTTCGGGCAAACAAGCAAGGCACAGACTGGTATGATGAGATCTTCAACCCTGCTTCTATTACCAGCCACAACCTGGCCGTAAGCGGCGGCGGCGATATGGGTAACTACTACTTCTCCGCTAACTATTTCGACCAGCAAGGCGTGTTGGAGAACACTTACTTCAAGAGGTTTACCGTTCGTGCCAACAGTACCTATAACGTAGGCAAGAACGTTCGTGTAGGCGAAAACCTGGCATACTCTGTTATCGACAACCCTAGAATCAATGGTAACGAATCGCCTATCAACATGGCGTACCGTCAGCAGACCATCATCCCGGTATATGATATCATGGGCAATTTTGCTGGTTCGTTTGGTAGCGGCCTCGGTAATGCCAGAAACCCGGTTGCGCAGCTTGACAGGATCAAGAATAATGATGTGCTGAATAACCGCCTTTTTGGTAACGTATTTGCCGAAGTAGACCTGTTAAATGACTTTACAGCCCGCACCAGCTTTGGTGGCGAAATGTATAACAACAACTTCAGGTCCTTCACATTCCCTGAGTATGAGAATGCGGAGAACAACACCATCAACCAGTTTAACCAATCTGCCAGCAATGGCTACAACTGGACCTGGACCAACACATTAACCTATAAGAAGAGCTTCAATGACATACATGATGTGACTGTGGTGGCTGGTTCCGAAGCTTACAACAACTTCTGGAATGAGGTAGGCGGATCCACACAGGGGTACTTCTCTTTTGACCCTAATTTCACCACACTTGGCACTGGCTCAGGCACACGCACGAACTTCAGCAACAGAAGCGAAGATGCCCTGTTCTCCCTGATCGGAAGAATAGACTATAACCTGATGGACAAGTACCTGTTAGGCTTTGTGATTCGCCGCGATGGTTCTTCCCGCTTCGGCCAGAATAACCGTTATGGTACCTTCCCGGCCGTAAGTGCCGGCTGGCGTATTTCTGAGGAAGCATTTATGCAGAACCAGTCCTGGATCACAGACATGAAGATTCGAGGTGGTTATGGAGTGATGGGTAACCAACTGAACGTAGATCCGCCTAACGCCTTCACCACTTTCGGTGCTGATAGAAACCTCTCGTACTACGATATCGGAGGCACCAACAACTCGACTGCAGAAGGTTTCAGACAGTCTCGTATCGGTAATCCGGATGCCAAGTGGGAGACTGTTACAAACAGTAACATTGGTTTCGACGCAACCTTGTTGAACGGCAAAATTGATGTTACCCTGGATTACTACAGAAAGGAGATCGACGACCTGCTGTACAACCCGGAATTGCCTGGCACTGCCGGTGGCGCTACACGCCCATTCGTGAACATCGCACAAATGAAGAACAACGGTTTTGACGCCGCTGTTACCGGCCACATCGATGTTACCTCCGATCTACGGTTTGACATCACAGGCACATTGACTACTTACAACAACGAGATTCTGAAAGTATCCAATGGTGCTCAGAATTTTGACCTGGAGTCTCGCCGCTTTAACGGCAGCAACATTATCCGCAACGAGGTAGGTTCTGCCATGAGCTCTTTCTTCGGTTACCAGATAGAGGGTTTCTGGGATGATGAGGCAGAGATCACTGCAGCTAACGAACAGGCGCAGGCGGCCTCGGGTGATCCTGATGCTGTGTACCAGCCTGATGTAGCCGTAGGTCGTTTCCGTTATGCCGATATAAACGGAGACGGAGTGATCACGCCTGACGACAGAACCATTCTGGGAAGCCCTAACCCTGACTTTACCTATGGCCTGAACATTTCAGCGACCTTCAAGAACTTCGACTTCACGATGTTCCTGTATGGCTCACAAGGAAACGAGATTTGGAACCAGGTAAAGTGGTGGACGGACTTCTACCCTAACTTCCTGGGTGCGAAGAGCAAAACCGCTTTGTATGACTCCTGGACCCCTGAAAACCGTAACGCCACAGCTCCAATTCAGGAGAGAACAGGCTCTTTCAGCACAAGTACAGTTCCTAACTCCTACTATGTTGAGGACGGATCATACCTGAGAGCTAAGAACGTGCAGTTAGGTTACACCCTTCCAACCAACTTGTTGAGCAACTATGGGGTGGGCAGCTTAAGGGTATACGTACAGGCAACTAACCTTTTCACCATTACCGACTATTCTGGTATAGACCCAGAGATTACCGGTTATGATGCGAACGGCAATGTTACAACCACTGCTTTCGGTATAGATGAAGGTAACTACCCTAACATGCGTCAGTACCTGGTAGGCCTTAACCTATCCTTTTAATCATTCTGAATTAAATTTTCTCATAATATGAAAAGATCTAAATTAATATTGATGGCGGCAGCACTTGCAAGTTCCATGCAGCTGCTTTCCTCATGCGGAGAAGACTTTCTGGAGAAACCTGCCATTGGTGCCCTAAGTGAGGACATTATTGCCAACCAAGCAGGTGTAGAGAAGCTTTTGATCGGTGCCTACGCTGCCCTGGACGGGCAAGGAAACGGCTCCGCGATTGCGGGCGGTGGCCAATGGGAGGCCGCCCCCACCAACTGGATCTACGGTAGCGTAGCCGGTGGCGAGGCGCACAAAGGTAGCTCCGGCTCTGACCAGCCTGCCATTAACTCCATCGCAAGCTTCATCTCTGACCCAAGCAACGGCTTTTTCAACACCAAATGGAAAGCCTTGTACGAGGGTATATCCCGCACAAACGCTACCTTAAGGTTACTTGCGCAGGCAGAGGACATCTCAGAAGCGAACAGACAACGGATTGAAGGCGAGGCACGATTCCTGCGTGGCCACTACTACTTCGAGCTGAAGAAGATGTTCAACATGGTGCCCTATATCGACGAAACAACGACTGACTTTAACCAGCCGAACGATCAGGACATCTGGCCAAAGATTGAGGCGGACTTCCAGTTTGCAATGGATAACCTGCCTCACACACAGGCACAGGTAGGCAGGGCAAACAAATGGGCTGCTGCATCATACTTAGGCAAAGCGTATCTGTACCAAAAGAAGTATTCTGAGGCCAAAAGTATCTTCGATCAGGTTATCAACGAGGGCGTAACCTCTAACGGATTGAAGTATGGTCTGGTAAATAAGTTTAAAGACAACTTTGATGCCGCCACAGAGAACAACAAAGAGTCTGTGTTTGCCATACAGATGGTAGCGTATGACGGTACCGGTACCATCTCGAACGGTAACCAGGGCGAGATGCTGAACTACCCGTACAACAGCCCATTCCGCTGCTGCGGTTTCTTCCAGCCAACTCTAGACCTGGCTAACTCTTACCGTACAAACGCGCAGGGCCTTCCATTCGTGGATAATTACAATAATACGCCACTAAAGCATGACCAGGGACTTTCTTCCAGCGACCCGTTCACACCGGATACACAGCCTGTGGACCCGCGCCTGGACTGGACAGTTGGTCGTCGTGATATTCCGTTCCTGGATTGGGGCGCTCACCCTGGCCAGGCTTGGATTCGTGAGCAGGCGACAGCCGGCCCATACTCTTCCAAGAAGCATATTTACTGGCAGGAAACCGCAGACACATACTCTGACCAGAGTTCATGGGCACCGGGTTCAGCCATTAACGTGGTGCTGATCCGATTTGCGGATGTGTTGCTGATGGCTGCTGAGGCCGAAGCGCAACTAGGCAATTTAGCCCAGGCACAGGAATACGTGAATATGGTAAGAGCCAGAGCAGCCAGACCTGAGAACCAGGTATACGAGTATGTGGATCCAAACAACCCTCTGGCAGGATTTACCGATGATCCGGCAGCCAACTACAATGTAGCGCCATATCCGGATGGTTACTTTGCAGGCCTCGGAAAAGATCAGGCGTTGGAAGCGATTTACTTTGAGCGCAAGCTGGAGCTTGCCCTGGAAGGCCACCGTTTCTTTGACCTGGTGCGCTGGGGTAAGGCTGCTGAGGAACTGAATGCATTCTTTAATTATGAAGGAGGCATCGTGCCTGACGTAAGAGGTGCTACTTTCATTAGCGGAACGCATGAGTATTACCCAATCCCACAAAGACAAATAGATTTGCAGACAGTGGGTGGTGTATCAGTATTAACTCAGAACCCTGGTTACTAACACTAGCCAGTAGCTGAAATAAAAAGAAAGCAAGCCCTAAAGCTTGCTTTCTTTTTGTCAGCTTACCAAACATGTAACAGTTGCTCTCTTAACTCCAGATAAAATCTGGAAGGCAAGCAACTCAGAAGCTTTAAATCAGAAGAGTAAAGTATAATTCGATAAACCTATACGTATGCATTTCAAAAGTACGATAGCCGCACTCGCCGCGTCTGCCTGTGTCGCGACCGGGCTGCTGCTCACCCCCTCCCCAGCATCCGCCCAAACAGAGGCCACAAAACCGCAGGCCGTCTCTATTATCCCAAAGCCAGTAAAGCTGACGCAGCAAAGCGGCAGCTTCGCGCTGGGGAAGGACACGAAGATATTTGTGGACCCGAAGAACAACGAGCTACGCAAGATTGGTGAGCAGCTGGCCCAGAACATCAAAGAGATGACAGGCATGCAGCCGGCTGTGGAGCAGAAAGTGCCAGCCAAGGGCAGCAGCAATTACCTGCACCTCACGCTCAGCACCCCGATAGACACGCTGGGAAGCGAAGGCTATACCTTAGAGGTAGCGCCAGACAAAATCATACTTGCCGCTAAAGAGCCGCAGGGCCTTTTCCTGGGTACGCAGACGATACGGCAGCTTTTGCCGCCGCAGCCAACCACAGACCCGGTTAGCATACCAGCCCTGAGCATCGTGGACAAACCGCGCTACGAGTGGCGTGGCATGCACCTGGACGTTGCCCGTCACTTCTTCCCGGTGGAGTTCGTGAAAGAGTACATCGACTACCTGGCTATGCACAAGATGAATACCTTCCACTGGCACCTGACCGAGGACCAGGGCTGGCGCATCGAGATCAAGAAATACCCGAAACTGACGGAGGTAGGCGCCTACCGTAACGGCACGCTCATCGGCCACAACAGCGACAGGCCGCAACAGTTCACCGACGAACGCTACGGCGGCTACTACACCCAGGAGCAGATAAAGGAGGTGGTAAAGTATGCCCAGGACCGCTACATCACCGTTGTTCCGGAAATCGAGATGCCGGGCCACTCTGTAGCTGCGCTCACTGCCTACCCGGAACTCTCCTGCACCGGCGGCCCTTTTGAGGTGGAGAAGAGGTGGGGAATCTTCGATGATGTGTACTGCGCCGGAAACGAGCAGACCTTCACCTTCCTGGAGGACGTGATGACCGAGGTACTGGCCCTATTCCCGAGCAAGATCATCCACATCGGCGGCGACGAGAGCCCGAAGGCCCGCTGGGAGGAGTGCGAGAAGTGCCAGAAGCGCATCGCAGATGAAGGCTTGAAAGACGAGCACGAACTGCAAAGCTACTTTGTGCAACGCATGGAGAAGTTCCTCAATACCAAAGGCCGCACCATCATCGGCTGGGACGAGATACTGGAGGGAGGCCTGGCCCCGAATGCCTACGTGATGTCATGGAGAGGCACCGAGGGTGGCATTGCCGCCGCCAAGCAGCACCACTACGTGGTAATGTCTCCGGGCTCACACGTATACTTCGACCATTACCAGGGCGAGCGTGAACTGGAACCGCTTGCCATCGGAGGCCTCACCACGCTGGAGAGAGTGTACTCTTTCGAGCCTACCCCGGCGGAGCTGACTGATGAGGAGAAGAAGTATATCCTGGGCGCGCAGGCCAACGTCTGGACAGAATACATCCCCACTACCGAGCATGTGGAATACATGATCTTCCCGCGCATGTCAGCCCTATCGGAGGTGCTCTGGACACCGGCCGCCAAAAAGGATTGGGGCGACTTCCAGACACGTATGCAGCAGCAGTACAAGCGCTACAACGCCATGGGCGTGAACTACGCCCGCAGCACCTTTAACGTGAAGCAGGAGATAGCGGCAATGCCGGGTCAGAAAGCCGCAACCGTAACCCTTAAGACCAGCGCCAAAGGTCCGGACATCCGCTACACGCTGGACGGATCTGAGCCTACAGCGTCATCCCAGGCTTACACAGCACCGTTCCAGTTAACAAACTCTGCGGTGGTTAAGGCAGCCTCTTTCGACGAGAAGGGCGAGCAGTTGGGTAAGGTAACATCCAAGGAGATAAACCTGCACAAGGGTTTTGCGCACACCGTGGAGCTTAAGAATGCGCCGCACCAAAGGTACACCGCCGAAGGCCCGCTCACGCTGGTGGACGGACAGCTGGCAAACAACAGCTTTACCAACGGGCAGTGGCTCGGTTTTCTGGGCACCGACATGGAAGCTGTGATCGACCTGAAGGAGAAGCAGCGCATCAGCAACATCACCAGCTCTTTCCTGCAGACCAGGAACAGCAACATTCACCTGCCAAGTCAAGTAGAGTTCGCTATCTCAAAAGACGGCAAGAAGTATAAAACCGTGAAGGTGATAACGGAGATGGCAGACAAGCCGGGTGTGTACAAGGAGGTGGTAACGGCGCAGGTACCGAACAAGAAGGCAAGGTACGTTAAGATCACCGCCAAAAATGCGAAACCAGACCAGGACAAAGAGGCAGCCTGGCTCTTTGCCGATGAGATTGTGGTAGAGTAGATTCAGGTTAATTTGACAGGAGGAAGTATAAACTCTGTAAATCTTTGCTTCTGCCTGCTATAAAAGTATGAATCTATAGAAAACAAAAAAGCCCGTAAACTTACCGTTTACGGGCTTTTTTGTTTTAAATGTGGAGTATGCAGGGATTTTTTACTTCCTACAAACAATTATATATCAATACTTTAAACGGAAAACATTCTCTAACTCACCGAATCGATCACCAATTAAAAACTATATTCTGACTGCAAATATTACACAATAAAGGTAAGGCATGTTTTTCTGTTTGTCAAGTTTATTGCGCACCACACTTGACACTACTCGGACTATCAATAGGTTTATGGTGCAGATCGCCTTGGGCATTGAGGAGTGCATGACCACCTACACGGCCCGGCACTCCTCCACTGTGCTGAAGCGAGCAGGTGTCTTCATCTCCGAGTCCCTGTGCCATGCCAGCGAGAAGACCACGCAGAACTACCTCGACAGCTTTAAGTCAGAGGCCAAGCGAGACATTATGGCGAAGCTCACCGATTTCAAAGGATAATGACCACATTGTACGCTGCACAAGCGATGATACTGCTATACCTGATTAAGAGTAAATCATTAGTTTGCTTAAGTACACCCTATCAACATATTGGGATGAAGCACGAACCTGCACCTTTGAATTTTACTGAATTTAGAACTCAGTACTATGCTTGATAAAGCATCATGATCTTCGGAACCATGGCTGTAATCTTCGCCACTACTTAACACTTTGTTATACCTTATCGGGTATAGAAGTATTATGAAATCAAATATTTATACCCGGTAAGGTATAAAACATGCTATTGAATGAGTTTGTAAAGGAAAGGCGCTAGCAAGAGAACCTAACCCAACCAAAATTGGCGGTGAAGGCACAGGTCGGCCTTCGGTTTATCAGAGATCTCGAGCAGGGGAAGGAAACCCTCCGGCTGGATAAGGTGAACCAGGTGCTTCAGCTCTTTAGGCACCAGATAGGCCCTGTACCAACAACATATAACATAATTGTCTTATGAGAAAAGCCGAGATAAAGCTCCACGACAAAACAGCCAACTGGCTAACGCAGGACGAGAACGGCTATCACTTGGTATATGACCTTGTCTACCTGCAATCTCCTGCACCAAAATCGGCCAGTCTCACGCTGCTGTTGTATAAAGCGCCCTTCACCAGTAGAATCCTGCTCCCCCTCTTTGACGGATTGTTCTTATCATCACATCAAACACCTCAACAGAGGAAATTCTCTATTCGCCTCTATAGCAACAAGCATATAAGATCCAGAACGAAAGGAAGGAAACCACAGACTTGGAAGGTGTAGGCTTTCAGAGTCCTGCAGGTCACCTGCTCTGCCGAGCCTTGAAGATAGGAAACCAAGAGTGTACCCCTTGAATATTAAGCTGTTTTCTCCTTTACCGATCTCTTTAGCCTCCCCTGCAATTCTAAACACACTCCACCTGTCATTTGATTTATGAACCAGCTTTTAACAGAAGGAGCTCCTAACACTGTTGTTGAAAAATTTTCCCCAGCACCTACCCTATAGAGACACTCCTCTTTTCCACGGTATAAAGTCATCTTGTCCGAGTCTTACAGCGGCGACAACTTCTTCCCCACTGGCTACAGCAATAATGTAATCAAGTATACGCTCCCCAGCATGCTGTATGGTCTCCTCCCCCTCTGTGATAGTCCCAGCATTGATGTCTATGATATCGCGCATTTTATCATACAACTTTGTGTTAGTGGCAATTTTAACGACCGGGGCGACAGGATTCCCGGTGGGGGTGCCAAGCCCTGTCGTAAATAAGACGATGTTGGCGCCGGATGCCACCTCCGCCGTAGTAGACTCCACATCATTTCCAGGGGTACAAAGTAAATTTAAACCAGGCTTAGTCACCTTCTCCGGGTAATCCAGCACCGCCACCACAGGGGAACTTCCCCCCTTCTTTGCCGCACCGGCTGACTTTATAGCATCTGTTATAAGCCCATCTTTGATGTTGCCAGGGGAAGGATTCATATCAAATCCTGAGCCAACGGCTACGGCTCTTTCCTGATATGTTTTCATCAGATAAGAGAACCGTTCAGCGTCTTCCTGCTCTAAACAGCGGTCAATCAGGTTCTGCTCAACGCCGCAAAGCTCCGGAAACTCAGACAGAATAACAGTACCGCCTAAAGCTACCAAGAGATCGGAGGTATATCCAATTGCCGGGTTAGCAGATATTCCCGAGAAGCCATCCGAGCCACCGCACTCCAGCCCAACACACAGTTTACTGAGGGGAGCCGGCCGGCGCTCCGTCTCATTTGCCTGTATTAGCCCCACAAAAGTTTTCTTAATGGCTTCCGCCAGCATCTGGGTTTCTGAACCGACCTCCTGTTGTTCCAAGATGTATAAGGGCTTATTGAACAGTGATGTCCTTTTATGGATTTCCTCTTCCAGCATCGATACTTGCGCGTGCTGGCAGCCCAGACTCAGAACTGTCGCTCCAGCCACGTTGGAATGTGTAATGTAACCTGCCAGTAGGCCACATAGGGCCTGTGCATCCTGACGCGTACCTCCGCAGCCCCCGGCATGCGGCAGAAACTTAATACCGTCTACATTGGGAAATAAGCGAAGGGCCGGCTGCTGACCTATTCCGTATTGCAGATCTGCCTGCAGGATCTGCTCAATGCTACTGCCTGCACTGTAGAGTTCAATCAATTGTTGCGCCTGGCTCAAGTAGTTTTTGTTACGCCCATAACCCAGGCTGTTGACCAATGCCTCCTGGAGCACCTCCAGATTCCTGTTCTCACAGAACACCATAGGGATGACCAGCCAGTAGTTAGCAGTACCGACGCTCCCATCCTGCCGATGATACCCACGAAACGTGCGTGTATGCCACTTGGACACATCAGGCTTCAGCCAGTCGGTTCTGCGCGCACCTGTCCTGAACTCTTTCACGGCGTGCTTTAGATTAGCTGTTGTCAGCAGACTTCCTGCGGGCACGTTCGCTTCTGTTTTGCCGACCATCACCCCATACATCGTGACCTCAGCCCCTTTGGGAAGATCAACCAAAGCAAACTTGTGTTTTGCAGGAATAGCATCCAGCAACTGATACTGCGCCCCCTCATCCAGTATAGTTTCCCCGGCCTCTAAATCTGTTAAAGCAACCATCACATTGTCCTGTGGATGCACTTTAAGAACCCTTTGTTTCATATCTAGGTAAAAACTTAATCTCATCTACTTATAATCAAACCTATGCATACAAACCAGCATAACCTGATTGATGTAAACACAGAGGCGGGTACCTTCACCACCTATAACAGTAACAGGTGCCACCAAAGCAGGTCATGTCCGCTCTTTATGGCTCTAACAGAGCCTGTGCACAAGGCTATCTGTTAACCAGTGCCCGGTCCAGGTGAACATAGCCGCCATCAACGTGAATAAGCTGCCCTGTGGTATGGCTGGATCGCTCTGAAAGTAAAAAAGCTACCGTGTTGGCAATTTCTTCCACAGTGGTCATTCTACCCCCCATCGGGATACAGGAGGTGATTTCCTTTAGCTTTTCTTCCGGGTTAGGCAGCGTCTGTATCCAGCTGGCATACTGGGGCGTCCAGCTCTCTGCCACAACGATGGAGTTCACCCGCAGACCATACTTGAGCAGTTCTACCGCCCATTCACGCGTCAGCGCATTGCGGCCACCATTGGCAGCGGCATAGGCTGACGTATTTCCCTGCCCGGTCTCTGCCGTCTTGGAACTGATATTGACGATGTGGCCCTTGCTTTCCTTTAAGGCGGCCAGCGCATGGTGCACCATGAGGTAATAGTGCACCAGGTTGCGATGCAGAGAAGTCATAAAACCTTCGTAGCTGCCATGCTCTAGTCCTATCCCATCATTCACCCCGGCGTTGTTCACAAGACCTTCTATGCGTCCGAACTCTTTTAGCACAGCCCGCACCGCCTGTTTGCACTCTTCGGGATCAGCCAACTCCGCCACCAACTGGAATGCCCTGCCACCGGCGCGTTCTATCGCGCTTACCGCCTCCTGGTTATCAGATCTGTTTCTGCCTACAATCACGGGCACGGCTCCTTCCGCCGCTAATACTTCGGCAATGCCTCTGCCGATGCCTTTGGCGCCGCCAGTCACAATAATTACCTTGTCCTGTAAACCTAAATCCATGGTGCTCTTCTTTAAGATAAGTTGTAAAAACGGGTGGCGTTCACCCCGAATACTGCCGCCTGCTCCTGCTGGCTGAAAGCGGAGTAATACTCCTCTACCACTCCCAGCACTTCCCCATAGCTGGCCGCCACTAAACATACCGGCCAATCAGAGCCGTACATGAGTCTCTCCGTTCCAAAGGCGTCTGTAACGGTATCCAGGTAAGGGACAAAGTCTTCTCTCCTCCAGTTTTGCCAGTCTGCCTCTGTTACCATGCCGGAAACCTTGCACAATACATTTTGATGTTGGGCAATTTTTTTCAACTCTCTGCTCCACCCCTCAAGCTGCTTGTCCCGGATGTTGGGCTTGGCCAGGTGATCAATCACAAAGGGCTGATCAGGGAAGGCAGCCACGAACTCGGGTATATACCGCAGCTGATCCGGGTAGATGAGTATATCATACGTAAACCCAAAGTTCCTCAGCTTTCCGATTCCTCGCTTAAAGCTTGGGTGCAGCATCAGCGCCCGGTCGAGAGCCCCTTGCAGGATGTATCGAAAGCCCTTGAGCTTACTGAACTGACTCAAATGCGACAACCGCTCCTCTACGTCTGCGGCCTTAAAATCTACCCAGCCGACCACACCTTTAATGAAGTCATGCGCGGAGGCCAGGTCCAGCAGGAAGTCATTTTCCTCCTCAGGCTCGGCTGATTGCACCAGCACACAACCGTCCAACCTATGCCGCTGTAACAGCGGCTCCAGGTCCCGGGGCATGAAATCACGCCGAATGGCCGCCATCTCTTCAGTAATCCAGCTCTCCCTTAAGGCATCATACTGCCAGAAGTGCTGATGTGCGTCAATCCGCTGCATAAGCCTTCACGCGCTGGCAAGCGGTACCCAAACCGTCAATCCCTAACTCCACCAGATCCCCAGGCTTCAGGTAAACCTGCGGGTTCATCCCTAATCCTACGCCGGCAGGCGTGCCGGTCGAGACAATATCACCAGGCAGCAGGGTCATAAACTGGCTTACATAGTGCACCAGGTAAGGGATGCGAAAAATAAAATTGGCTGTAGTGCCTTCCTGCATCATTTCTCCGTTCACCTTCAGCCACAGGCGCAGGTTGTCTGCATCCTCTACCTCCTCTTTGGTGACAAAATAGGGGCCAAGCGGCGCAAAGGTATCACAGCCTTTGCCTTTGTCCCAGGTGCCATTTCGCTCCAGTTGGAACTCCCGCTCTGATACATCGTTGTGCAGGCAGTAACCGGCTACATATTCCATCGCCTGTGCTTCTTCCACATAGCTTGCCTCCCGGCCAATCACGAAAGCCAACTCCACTTCCCAATCAGTTTTTGTAGAGTTTTTCGGAAGAATGATATCATCATTCGGCCCCACCAGTGATGTGGTGGACTTCATGAAAATGACAGGTTCGGTAGGCAAAGGGGCGTTGGTTTCGCGGGCATGGTCTGCATAGTTAAGTCCAATGCAGACGATTTTGGAGGGACGTCCGACCGGGCTACCCAGCCGGCTGTTTTCCGGTATGGATTTCAGTTTCCCTGCATTTTCAAAGACAAACTGTTCCAGTCGGGCCAAGCCATCCGTTTCTAGAAATTGTTCATTGTAATCCTCCCCAAAAGCGGAAGTATCATACAGCTGGCCATCAAGCACGATGCCTGTTTTTTCCTGTTTCGGTTCTCCGTATCGTATTAGTTTCATAATGTGTTTGGTAGGCCTCCGAATGGTAAACCTGGTGTATGTAATTGTATAAGGTTAGGTCTGCTGCCTTTAACTTCAGCCATCGGCAGGCCTAGTTGTTGAGTTTTGTAAAGCCCCCATCAATAGGGTAGTCATTTCCAGTAATGAAGGAGGCCTCGTCTGAACAGAGGTAAAGAATAAGTTTGGCTATTTCGTCCGGCTTGGCCATCCTGCCAATAGGCTGAGTTTGAGAAAGCTTCTGGAACATTTCCTGCTCCTGACCAGGGTAGTTCTTGGCCAGGAAACCATCGACGAAAGGAGTATGCACCCGTGCCGGTGAAACACTGTTGCAACGGATATTGTCCCGCAGGTAATCTTTGGCCACCGACATGGTCATGGCCTGTACTGCGCCCTTGCTCATAGAATATGCGAAGCGGTCCGGCAGGCCAACGACAGCGGCAATAGAGCCCAGGTTCAGAATGGCTCCCCCGCCGTTTTCCTTCATCAGCGGTATTGCCGCAAATAGGCAATTGTAAACACCCTTTACATTTACCTGGTACAGGCGGTCAAAATCCTCTTCGGAGGTGGTGTCAGCCTTGCCGATATGAGAGACACCCGCACTGTTTACCAGGATGTCCAGCTTCCCAATACCCCTGAAGACAGCCATTACTTCCTGCTGATCTGTTACATCGCAGGCATGCGACACAGCATTGCCACCGTTTCTGCTAATTTCGTCTGCCGTTTTTGCGGCACTCTCCCGGTTCACGTCCAATACATGCACGGTGGCGCCGCTCGAGGCAAAGGTTAGGGCCACCGCCCGCCCGATACCGCTGCCACCACCCGTTACCAAGGCTATCCTGTTGTTTAGTCGGAACATAAATTTTAATTTCAATAAGTCAAGTATTTGCCTCAAGCGAGAAAATCCGTTCCAGCAGCACCCACTTCTCTCCTTCCCGGGTACCGGGAAGGAGAAGCTGATATTTCCACATAAGCTGCTCCCACTCCTGTACTACCGGGTTCGCTTTGTCCCTGGCTGCCTTGGCTTCAAAGCTAAAGGTGTTGTCAGCCTCTATGATCATAAAGAGCCTGTTGCTGAAGTGGTAAATTTCCATACTCTCGACACCGGACGCACGTAAGCTCTGCTTAACTTCAGGCCATACCTGCTGATGCCAGTGCACATATTCAGCTATCATTTTCGGATCATCTTTCAGGTCCAATGCCATACAGTACCTCTTCATTTTCTCCCTGTTAGCTTCATCCATTTTTAAACTACCCTTTGACAGGCACCCTCCGGTGCGGCCGCAACCTCGCTTTCAGGACGAAGGCTACTCCGCTCCAAACCATCAGACGCAACAGCATACAAGGCTACCGCAATGAAACAAAGAAACGGCACATAGAAAGCCATGTGAATGCTTTGGGTCTGGTCCGAGACGAAGCCCTGTACCGATGTGAGAATGGCCCCTCCCAGGATGGCCATGATCAAACCGGAACCCCCTATTTTTGTATCCTCTCCCAAGTTCCTGATACCCATTCCGTAGATGGTTGGGAACATCAAGGACATGAAACCCGAAACAGCAATCAGGGCATACACGCCTAGGAAGCCACTGCCATAAATTACCAGCAGCGTGCAGACTGCTGCTCCGGTGGCACTTAGCAGCAGCAGATGTTTAGGACTTATATACTTCATCAGGGCCGTGAAAATGAAACGGGAAACCATAAACAGGATGAGAGCTGCCATATAATAAGAAGAAGCACTTTCCTCATTCAGCTGCGTTTCCTGCATCACATACCGGATAGTATAAGACCAAATTCCAATCTGCGCACCTACATAAAAAAACTGCGTCACAACGGCCCACACGTAGTGCGGCCGTTTCACCAACCGTTTGAAAGATGGGACCAGGTCCAGCGTAGGACCGGCATCTGAGGCTTTGGGCATGGGGGTAATTTTCACGGCTAACCAAACAAGCACCAGGAAAAAGGCAACCCCGACGTAGGGGCCCATCACAGCAGTTAGTTCGTCTGACTGTATTGCTGCCAGCTCTTCCGGGGACATAGCCCCGCGCTCTTCGGAGCTGGAAAAGTTGAGTTGAGAAAGGATAAACAGCTTACTGAGCAAAACCCCTGTAACAGAACCTATCGGATTAAAGGACTGAGCAAGGTTCAAGCGACGGGTTCCTGTTTCTTCCGGCCCCATGGCAACAATGTAAGGGTTGGCGGCCGTCTCCAGGATAGACAGGCCCCCAGCTAAAACATAAAGCGCCACCAAAAAGGCCCCATAGGACATCATGATGCTGGCTGGGTAAAAAAGCAGTGACCCAAGGATAAACAATCCAAGCCCTACCAAGATCCCCGTCTTATAAGAATACCGCTTGATGAGTATAGCCGCAGGCAAGGCAAGGCAGAAGTAAGCTCCATAAAAGGCCATCTGGATCCAGGATGTCTGGAAATCTGACATGCTCATGATCCTTTTGAATGCCGCCAAAAGCGTGTCGGTCATGTTGTTGGCCAGGCCCCAGAGAAAGAAAAGGCTCGTAATCAGCAGAAACGGCCACCGGTTGCCTGGCCTGATAAGGGAATATGCTTTTTTGCCTGCAGTCATAGCGGATACATTAAATAATTTCCTTTTCCTGTCGACCTGTACTATCCTGAACTAAGGCTGCTGCCGGAAATACAGGAACCAATTGCACTCTAGCCAACGAACTGTTACGAACGGCTTTGAAACTGATATATCCGTAATATAGTATATACCATAGGATACGTAGTAACTGCTCACTCATTTGTGACTGTTCAAGTTAATATATATTTTAGAAGGTATGCCATTGAATTATTAACCTATCATTATGGTATATTATCAATGCGTCATCATATACTGAAATTCGGAAAACAAACTTGTCCCCATGAAACCTCAGCTGCTTAAAGTTGCAACCAGTCCCACTAATTCGTTCAGCGTGCGCCAGAACATGATTCCCTATATGAATAACAGGTGGCACTTTCATCCGGAAGTAGAGCTTATCTTGTTCCACAAAGGAAGTGGCATGCAGTTCGTGGGAGATAGTATCATGCGCTTTCGCCCCAATGACATTGTGCTGGTGGGGTCTAACCTTCCCCACTACTGGCGCTTTGACGACATTTTCCTCAACGATACGGATGAGTCAGTGGCCTATACCACGACAATTCACTTTATGGAAAACTTCTGGGGTGACCGGTTTCTCCACCTGCCTGAAAACAAGCAAATAAAGCAGGTGCTTCATCGAGCCAAAAGAGGTATCCTGATCTCAGGCAAGGCCGCAAAAAAGGTAACCAAACTCATGACAAAGGCCCATATGCTGGCGGGAGCACACCGCGTGATATCCCTGATGAAATGTTTAACGGCCATTGCTGAAGAAGAAGAAGTTACCCAGCTATCCTCCATCGGCTATCAGGCGGACCTGTCGGATGTTGAAAATGAGCGCATCAATGCTATTTATGAGCACACCCTGACGCATTTTAAAAGGAAAATTCCCTTAGAAGAAATTGCCGCCATTGCCAACATGACACCAAATTCGTTTTGCCGCTACTTTAAGGAAAAAACAGGCAAGACATTTTCTCAATTCATGACCGAAATCAGGATTGGCTATGCCTGTAAATTGATTGTAGACAATAAAATGAGCATCAAGCAACTCTGTTTCGAAAGCGGATTCAACAATTTCAGCTGTTTTCATAAGAGCTTTAAGCAAATCATGGGTAAAACGCCTCAGAACTATCAGAAACAATATGAAAGTGGAGCCTTAAGCACGAAAGCAGAATGATCCAACCCTTTAAATCAATGTACCAGCCACTAAGTAAGGCTTAATGGCTGGTGCATTGATTCTTACTTAGGCTCTTTATTTTTTTCTTAGATCTTTGACGCGGATGTTCCGAAACCACACGGTGGAGCCGTGGCCCAGGAAGCCGATGTAGCCTTTCTGCCGCCTGAGCCCCGGGTGCTCTTTCCCGTCCAGCGTCCCGTTCTTGCTGGCTTCGACGATGTTCCCGTCCAGGATGGTGGTGCCGTTAAGTATGACTTTCACCTTCGGCCCTTTCACGATCACCTCCTGGTAGTTCCACTCGCCCACGTGCTTCAGGGCGCCCCGCTTCGCGGTGATCACCCCGTACACGGAGCCATGGTACTGGTAATCCTCCAAGTTGCGGTAGATGTCGGCGTCGTTGTCCAGGATCTGCAACTCCATGCCTTCGTAGGCGGCATCCCCCTCCAGCGGCGCACGCACGCCCAGACCATTATTCGCCCCCGGCGTCAGCTTAAACTCAAAGCGAAAAATAAAGTCGCCGTACTCTTCCTTGGTATAGAGGTTGCCGCCGCTCCCGAACTCGGGCTTGCGCACCACCAGCACGCCATCCTCTATCACATAGTCGGTGGTGTTGCCCTGCCAGCTGTGCATGTTGGTGCCATCGAACAGCACCTTGAAGCCTTCTTTTTTCTCTACAGCACTCAGCTTAAACGGTTCCGGCCGGGGGATCTCGCGGATGTAGATATCGCGGTAAGCCACCCGAGAGCCGTGCGCCTGCAGCTCCAGCTGCTCCTCCGGGAAGATCGGCAGTCCCCTGTCCCAGTAGTTCTCCAGGATCACGTTATCGGTTACCAACTCCCCGTTCAGGTACACGGTCACGCGGTCGCCCTGCATCAGGATGCGAAAGTTGTTCCACTCGCCCAGCGCGTTATCGGCCACTTTCAGCGGTTTGCTCGGGTGCACCTGGTTGTTGTACAGCCCGCCGGAGCCAACCTGCGCCCCCACTTTCACACGGGAGGTATCCCACATCTGCACCTGCGGCGTGCCCCGCAGGTAAATGCCGGCATCGCCCTCCTTGTTCCCATCGTCAAAGATCTTCCAGTCTACATATAACTCAAAGTCGCCATACTTTTTTTGGGTAGCGAGGTTGTTGAAACCTTGCCCCACGTAAATAATCTCACCGTTCTCTACTTTCCAGTCTCGTCGCATTTCCTCATCGGCCACTTTTTGCTTCTGAGCCAGCGTCTTGCTGTCCATCTTGGCCCGCTCTATCGGGTTGCCGACCAGTCCTTTCCACCCGCTCAGGTCTTTACCGTTGAACAGCGGCACAAAGCCCTCGCCCTCCGGCATCTCGGCCAGAAACTTGCGCATCGACTCCTTCTGGTACTCGCTGTCGGGCCCCTGCAGCACTTGAATGGTCTTGTTCAGGTAACCACGCACCACGTCCCCCTGAAACTCCTTATTGGACAGCGCAATGTTCATGACCGCCTGCGCAGCTTCTTGCTGCAGATCAGGTTGATTTAGGTACTTGCCGGCAAAAACCAGCGCCGGGAAGGTCTTGTTCCGGCCGACTTCTGAAAGTATAAGCTGCTTCTGCTCTGTGGTTTTGGCCATGTCCATGGCTTTGCGGAGCATCAGCACCTTCTGGGGCGCCGGGTATTTGGAGAGGTTCACGGTGCGGATATAGCCTTTCAGTGCCTGATCCAGGTAAGCGGCGTTGCCGGCGCTGGCGCTGATGAGGTACAGTTCCTTTGCCGCGCTCACATCCGACCATTGCGAGAGCGCTGCCAGGGCGGCGGCTTTGCCGACTTCATTTCCGCTTTCGAACGCCTGCGCGACAGCCTGCAGCGCCTGGTCCCCGCCTATACTTGCCAGTATGTTATAATAGGCCGGTTTCTTCTCTGCCGGCACCTCGTTCATTTTTTGCAGCACCAGCTCTGCCTTCTCCGACTGGTTCTCATAGTCGCCTACCGCGGCTACTACGGCATTTTGCACCGCCGCCAGCTCTTCCGGTTGGGTAGTTTCGTTCAGGAGCGTGAACAGCTGCGGCAGGTTGTCCTTACGGGCCAGGTTAGCAAGTGCCTCCAGCGCAGCCAGGCGCACTTGAGGGTTTTCATGCTTTGCGTACGGCAGCACTTCCTGGAACTTCCGGTTCTCGCCGCGGGCTCCCAAAACTGCCAACAACTCTGCCTGGGCCACTGCGGGCATCTTCGGCAAAGCCCCGGATACTTTGTCCGTCATGCCCTCTCCTTTCATGATCAGCAAGGCATTTTTGACGGCTACCGCTTCTTCCTCGCCGCCTTTTCGCATGGTTTTAAACA
Source organism: Pontibacter anaerobius (assembly GCF_026241195.1). Classification (GTDB taxonomy): domain Bacteria; phylum Bacteroidota; class Bacteroidia; order Cytophagales; family Hymenobacteraceae; genus Pontibacter; species Pontibacter anaerobius. The sequence goes on along the minus strand of NZ_JAPFQO010000003.1, from coordinate 129,296 downwards.
AGGCGGGCAAGGCCTCTTCCTGCCCCAGTCTGCCGGCCGCGCCAATGGCCGCGAGCCTCACCTGCATGTCTTTATCCTTCAGCGCCTTTTCCACTGCCGGCAGGGTACTCTTCGCGCCGCTCTTGCCCAGCATAGTGAGGATCTCGGCCTGCACCTGGGCATCGGCTTTCTTCTGCTTCTTCACCCACAGGGCCGTGTTATCTGCGGTCAGGTAGGGGGCGGCAAACTTCAGGGCGGCCGCACGATACTCCGGATTCGGGTTGCCAGCGGCCTCCACCAACAAGTTCATACTTTGCCCTTTTTGCATGTCGGCCAAAAGCTTCAGGGCCGCCGTGCGGGTGTGCACCTGCTCCTCGGCGGTGGCCTTGCTTAGGATGGACTGGGCGATCTTCTCTGCCTGTGGCTGCTGCCCGTTCTCTGCCAGCCGTTTGGCAAACAACAGGTAAGCGGCCGTGGCGTTGTCCTCGTCATACTTATACTGATCATCTTCCGCCGCTTTAGCCAATATGGCCTCGGAGGAAGGATCCGCGATATTGGCCAGGGCGTAAAGCGTCAGCTTCCGCAGTTTCTCGTCCTGGCTGCCTACCAGCGGTGCCAAGGCCGAAGCGGCTCCAGCGTGGCGGGTATCACCAAGGGCCTCCACCATGGCCAGCTGGCAGTCGCCTTGCGAATTTTGCAGGGCCTGCAGCAGCGCCTGGCTGGCGGCAGGGCTGTTTATACTTGTAAGGGCCCTGGCAGCGGGCCCGCACAGGCGGCCGTCGCCCAGATAGCCCTGCAGGCAGGAGACAGCGGCATCATCCCCAACCGTCTGCAGCTGCCGGATCAGGAAGGCTTTGTTCTCCCCGTGCGTGGCATTTTGCAGGGCGCGGCAGTAGGCGTTAGCGCTCATCTTCCGCCACTCCTTTCTCTCTGGCTGCATCACGTAAGCGGAGAAGCCGCCCAGCGCATACTCTATACCTGTGTTGTCTCCCTCGCCGGGAGCCGACAGCAGGCCGGCCATTTCCACGAGCCCCTCCTCGCCCATCGCGGCCATCTCCGCCATGCTTGCCTGAAGGTGCTTTTCGTCTCTTGCCGGCAGCTCCACCAACAGGTCAGCGATCTTCGTGGAAAGGGTTCGCTGGTCGTTTTTTCGTTGCCCCACAACAGCAGTACTTACCATGAGCAAGGCCAGGAGCAAGAGTGATGTTCTTTTCATGATATCGGTGCAGTTTAATTCTAACCTATACAAGAATGCTTTTGAGTTTTATGTAACAGCTACGCCAGCGTCCAGTCGGAGCGCATGGGCTGGTATACCAGGCGGTTAGCGCCTTCATCATCTATAAATTTTTGCTTCACGGGATCAAACCTGAGGGAGCGCCCCAGACGCAGGGCCGCCAGACCCATGTTCACCAGCGTGCAGGACCGGTGCCCATTCTCCTCGTTCAGCGCGAACTTCTGGCGGTTCTTCACGGCCTGCACAAAGTCTGTCACCTGCGGCTCGGGGTCCGGGAAGGCGGCCAGTTTCCGCCGGAGGTCAGGGATGTCGGAGCGGAAGCCGGGGTAGAGTTTCCCGTTGGGCCCTTCGATGTAGGGGATATTTTCCTCCTTCCCCTCACCGTCCAGGATGATCTGGCAGCCGTCCTCATAGGTATAGGTGATCCTGCGCCAGGTGCCCACGGCATCGGTGTGCTGCTGCGGCGCATCGATCTCCACGGACACCGGGCTGGTGCTGTCCTTGCCCAGGAAGTACTGGATGGGGTCCATGTAGTGCTGGCCCATGTCGCCGAGGCCGCCGCCGTCGTAGTCCCAGTAGCCGCGGAAGGTGCCGTGCACGCGGTGCGGGTTGTAGGGCTTGTAAGGGGCCGGGCCCAGCCACCTGTTGTAGTCCAGCTCCTTCGGCACCGGCACCGGGTCCAGGTTGGTCTTGCCCACCCAGTAGAACTTCCAGTCGTAGCCGGTGCCGCGGCCTACGGTCACTTTCAGCGGCCAGCCGAGCAGGCCGCTGTCCACCAGCTTCTTAATTGGTTTCACAGTGGTGCCCATGCCGTAAAAGACATCATCGAAGCGGAACCAGGTGTTGAGGCGGAAGATGCGCCCATGCTGCTGCACGGCCTCCACCACGCGCTTGCCCTCCCCGATGGTGCGAGTCATCGGCTTCTCGCACCAGATGTCCTTCCCTGCCCGGGCCGCATCGGCGGCCATAATGCCGTGCCAGTGCGGCGGGGTGGCAATGTGCACGATGTCTACCTCCGGCAGCTGGATCAGCTCCCGGTAGTCGGTGAAGGTCTTCACGCCTTTGCCCAGCATGTCCACCGCCGTCTTTAGGTGGTTTTGGTCCACATCGCAGACGGCCACCACGCGGGTATCGCCGTAGGGGAAGTGGTTGCGGCCCATCGACCCCACCCCGATCACGCCCTTGGTGAGCTGGTCGCTGGGGGCCACGTACCCCCTGCCCCCCAGCACAAAGCGCGGCACAATGGTCAAGGAGGCAAAGGCAAGGGCGGACTTCTTTAAAAAATCCCGTCTTGAGTTCATGGCAAATATAATTTAAGGTTGACTTGAAGGTTTTACTAATGTCTTGCTGAAGCCTTTAAAAAGCCTGTTATAGCCATATGCACGGCTGTTTGATATTCAAGGAATCGACAGCCTATTAGGCTGCGAAAGGGGTAAAATCAGGTTTGCTTAAGCATAGGCGGTGGCTTTGTGGCTCGTCTTTTTCATTTTAGGGCACGATTTACTGGCTGCACTTTCTGATGCATTGCTTCGCGCCTGAACGACACTTTACTAATGTCCAGCGTGTTCCAGATGCCAATTTCTTCTTTTCGATCCGCTCGTAGCACAAAGTAAAGGTTATGTATTCCTTCTGTAGGTGTTACCCCGGTATCATAGCTACCTACTTTTAAACTGGCAGGTATGGCGGTCTTACTTATGATGGGACCAGAAGGCGATCCGGTGTGAAGCTCTAGAACAGCGTTCACCTGTGTTGGCACCACCAGTACACTATATCCGGCAACACCTGTCAGGTCTACGCCTCGGAATACAATGTGGGAGCGGTTTTCCGTAAACCTTACATGCCCAATGTCTCTGCGGATCATCACTCCGCGGCTCTCATCGCAGGTAGAGGGATCTACTTCCGGATGTCGCCATGTAAGCACTTGCCGTGCAGTAATAGGAGCCATACCTTTGTTGCCTTTGTCGGTATAACTGGCAGTCAGGAAATAAGTCCCCTCTTTACCCTTATGCCGGTCGGTGGCAAGCCTTCCTTTCAGAGGCAGAAGCTCCAGGTCACCCTTTGTTTCCGCCAGCCCCAGTATGTACTCCACCATTTCCTTTGCCTCCTCCTGAGACAGCTGCGGATGCGCAGCCATGGGTATTTCCCCCCAGTTGCCAGATCCACCCTTCATAATCTTTGCAGCCAGCGCAGCCTGGCTGTTCTTCCCTTTGTAGCGCCTGGCTACCTCCAAGTAGCTCGGGCCTACAGATTTACTGTTCAGGGCATGGCAGGATTTACAGTCGCTCCCTTCAACCAGCGTTTTCCCTTTCAGATTAGCCTTAATGCCCCTAAGATCCTGCCCCAGGGCGGTTTGAACGAGATCATAGCCTTCCGCTAGATAGTCAAAAGACACTTTCACGTCATTTTCCTGGGCAGCGCCTGCCACAATAGTACCATCTTCCCGGTCCTCTACTGTCACCTCGTAGCGAAAAGAATGGTTATCCCAATAGAAAGAGCGGTTATTATCTGTCCGAATACTGACGAGCGGCGGCTCATTTCCGGCTTGTACCTCTAGCTTGACTTCATCGCTGTACCCTTCCTTATCCTTTACTGTTAGCTTTACCTGATAAATTCCTGGCTTTGTAAACGTATAGGAAGGAGCACTCTCCCGGGACTGCACCTGTTCGCCCTCAAAGGTCCAGGCATAACGCACCTCATCGCCTGCATCATAATCCATGGTGCCTTCGGAGGAGAAGCTAACTGTCAAGGGCACCGCACCTGCAACTTTGTTAGCGGAGGCACGGGCGACGGGCTTCCGGTTGTTGGGGTGAAACTGAATGCGGATCAGTTTGGAGTCGTCGTTGTTGGCGTGCCAGTAGGTGCCGTACTCCAGCACGTATAAAGCGCCGTCAGGACCGAACTCCATATCTATAGGATGGGCAAAATGAGTGGAAGGAAGAAAACGCTCCAGCTTGATAGTGTCATCTTGCACATTGACTGTCATGACCCACTCCCGCATCCAGTCGTAAATGAATAGTTTTCCATCAAAGTAGCCAGGGAACGTCTGGGTATTGGCAGAAAAATGATCTCGGTAAAAGACTGGCCCCGCCATTGCGTTGCGCCCTCCGTCTCCTACCATCGGGAACTCCGGGGACTCATCATAAGGATAATAGATCATGGCTTTCTGAGCCGGGGGTAATGCCTGCTTTCCGGTGTTATTAGGTGATTTGTTAACCGGTGCCTCCGCCACAAAGGGACCTCCCGAAGCATTGTTCCTGAAATCAAAGATGCGGTAAGGCTTGTTATCCGCCACAAAGTGTGGCCAGCCAAAATTGCCTGGCTTTTTGGCCTGGTTAACTTCATCATACCCCTTTGGTCCCCGCAGCTCGTTATCCTTTCCTGCATCGGGTCCTACTTCTCCCCAGTAGACGTAACCGGTTTTAGCATCAACAGATACCCGGAAAGGGTTGCGGTTTCCCATCGTATATATTTCCGGCCGTCCTTCAGACCCGTTTTTCGGAAAAAGATTACCATCCGGTATGCTGTAGGTGCCGTCCGGCAGTGGACGGATGCGCAAAATTTTCCCTCTCAAATCATTTGTATTGGCTGCTGTTCGCTGGGCATCATTGATCAACTTGCCAGGCCTCTCATCGATAGGTGCGTAACCGTCCGACTCAAAAGATGTGGAGTTATCCCCCACCCCGATGTAGAGATTACCGTCAGCACCAAACTCCAGCGAACCGGCAGAATGGCAACATTGCCTCTCAACAGGTATGCGCAGGATAACCCGCTCACTAGAAAGGTTCAGGCTGTTTTGCTCCAGGGTAAACCGGGAAACACGCTGAACAGGTTCATCCCCTGCCGGGGAGTAAAACAGATAGATCCATTTATTTTTTTCAAAATGGGGATCTATGGCTAATCCCAGCAAACCATCTTCATGTTCTTTGAACACATTGATTTCCCCAATGGTACGGGTGGCATTTTTAGCGGGATCATATAGGCGCAGCACCCCTCTACGTTCGATATACAACACCTCTCCACCAGGCATTACCGCCAGCTGCATCGGCTCATATAGCTTTGTTTCCAGCTCTTCCACCGTGAAACGGTTTTCCTCTGGAGCTACGTTGGCGTAGGCATCATGTGGAGGACTTTGCTGTTCTTTCCCTTGCGATGCATGATCACATGAGGCAAGAACAAAAGGTAGCATACCCCACAACCATGTATAAGAAAAGAAAGCAGATCTTTTCCTACTGCCCGTGTTGATTTTCTTCGTAAATAGTAAGAGCATAGTTAAATGCAAAAGAGCTTACGCCCCGTTTTTTATAAGTACTACTGAATTGATTCCACTCTGAACACCCAGGCATGGTTACCAGGGATATTACCCGGGTGAAGAGCTGGCGGGTGAATGGTGAGCACACCGTTTCTGAACGATGACTTCGCCCGCGCTTGCGTGCCCAACATACGCACTTGCCCGGCTTTCTCCAGCCCACGCACCCTCACCGGCTTATCCGGCCACCTGGTACAGATAACATACAGGTCTTTGCCTTTGATCGTGTAGAATACGCCTTGCTCTTTCATGTTTGGGGGGCGCTTGTCCCAAGCGCTTGTCCCGTAGATGGCCTCCCCATTCACTTGGAGCCACTGGCCCATATCCAACAGGCGCTCCTGCATAATCACCGGGATGAGGCCATCTGCCCTTGGGCCTACATTGAGCAACAGGTTACCACCGTTGCTTACCTTGTCAATAAGCAGATCTATCAGTTGCTTGGATGTGAAGTAGTGATCTGTGGTCTCAAATCGGTTATAGCCATACGAAGTGCCTATGCCCCTGCTTTCCTCCCAGGCGTGTGCACCTGCCTCACCGATCCCCTCTGTGTTATGCACGAGGTCATACTCTGTGGTATAATAGCCCCCGTGCTTGCTGCGGGTTTCGCTTCCCCACCTGTCGTTTACGACAACCGTCTCTCTAACAGGAGACTCATTGTAAAGCCAAGCCAAGAATTGCTCACTCTTCAGCTTATCGCTTGTATAGTCCCACTCGCCGTCCGAAAAAATTATCTCAGGTTTGTAGCGTGTCACCAGGTCTTTCATCTGCGGGATCATATGCCTGTCTACCCACTTGTTTATCGTAGCCTCGGCATACAACGGATGGCTCCATTCAAGCAGGGAGTAGTAGAAGCCCATGCGGAGCCCTTTCGCACGCACGGCTGCTGTCAGATCCCCGGCCAGATCCCGGTGCGGCCCTGTGGCTACGCTGTTCCACCGGGGGCTCTCTTTACTGGGCCACAGGCAAAAACCATCGTGGTGCTTGGACGTTAGCACCACATACTTTGCCCCGGACTTTTGAAAGAGGTCAGCCCAGTTGTCCGGATCAAAATACTGAGCCTTGAACATGGGGGCAAAATCCCGGTAGGCGAAGTCCTCACCAAAGTATTTGGCGTGGTGTTTTGTGAAAAGCTCATTTTTTGTAATCAGCCTGTTCTCATAGTGTTCCGCGTACTTTTCATACACGCCTTCCACCTCATCCACTGGGGCATAAGCAGGTACGGCATAGAGACCCCAATGTATGAAAATCCCAAATTTGGCATCTGTCCACCAGGAAGGAGTTTCCCGCTTGTCCAGCGACTCCCAACTTGCCTCATATTGCTGGGACTCTGCTTCACCTGCCACGCACATGCACAACAGTCCCAGACCAAGAATCCTTTTCATCGATTTAGATATCATGCATAACTTATTTAGCAGCAACTCCCGGTAACTTGAAACAAACTTCAGAAGCAAGCCCCAACAGCTGTCCTCCGGCATAACCCTGGTGCCGCATTAAAACTTTGCCTCTGATCAAAAAGCGTAATCTCTTCAGCCCCTGAAACAATCTTTTTCCTCCGTGCCAAGTTATGGTGGCATAGCTCCCCCAAAGCTCCAGGAGTCCTAAGGCTGGTAGAGGGACGTTGTATTATTCTACCGGTTCTGACTTCTCCGACTCCGGGCGGTAGCGATCCTGCATGGAGATAAATTCCAGTACCTGTTTGTGGTATGGGTTAAACTCAGGATCAGGAATACCGCTAGGTGAGATAGAAGGGTGTCCATAACTTTTCTGAAACATATCGTGGTGGTAGGTTATGTATCCACCTTGCTGCCATACCTGGTAAATCTGCAGGATATGATCGTAGGGTGAGGAGCCATCATGGGGACCACCAAAGTCAGGCGTACCATTCCGGGCCGGTTCATCGTCAACTACTGGTTTTTGGTAACGCTCCAGCAAGTAGGCAATCTCTTTTGGGGCGATTTCCCAATGCCTGCCGGCAAACTGCCTGGTGGTATGGGGCGTCAGAAAGTCCAGCATCTTGTTTTGGTTCTGATCTCCCAGGTCACCGCCTGGCCCCGGGGAATTCGTCACAAGGCGTTTGGGATCTATCTTCTTGATTGCTTTGTAATAATCCTCCACCCGCTCCGACGACTCATTCCATACCTGAAATACCAGGTTGCGGTAAGGTTTCATTTCACGTGTGATATTCTCTACGGCTTTATCAGCCCCTTTCGCCGCCAGTTTGTTATTAGCCTCCGAGGTTTCCTGGGAGAACAGCACCAACTGGACCACCATCCCTCTGCGGTCCGCGTCGGTCAGCAATGCCTTCAGGCGTTCCAACGGCTGTGGACGCAGCTGCCCATTCGGCATATAGAGTGTGGCCCCCGGACCTGCGTCCACAAACCCACGGCTGTTGTCCCACTGCGCCCACACCCGTAATACATTGATGCCATACTTGTTAAATTTGTCTAACCATTGCCCACGGTCCTCTCCGCTTTTGTTGAAAGCAGGATTGTACAAGGCATTGAAAAAACCAATACCAGTATAATGAAAAGGATCACCGTTTCTGAAGAATGAGGTATTGGAAATTGTGATTTCGTGCTGGCTCTGGGCAGAAACTGCCGATGAAAGAAAAAAGCAGATCAACAGCGATAGTAAGAGTAACGTTTTTTTCATGCTTAACTTCAATTGGGTATCTTTTCAAATGTTTGTTAATTGGTTTGTGGTAGAGGCACAAGCTGCAAACACCTCTGAGGTACTGCATCTCCTGTTGTTGCTATTCCTGCCTTTTACTTTTTTTCAACACCAGGATCATATCATTTCCTGTGGGCGGTTTCGCCTCAATTATTCCCTGCTTGACCAGTAAGCTTGCTTTGGTATACCGGTTACTCACCGGATTGAACCACTTCCCCTCATAGGTGTAACCGGCCCTGTTGAAGATTCTGGCAGTGGACTTCTCCGGTATATAGGCCAGGATCGTACTATAATCCGGTGCCTTCAGCAGGGAGACAAACTGGTGCGGCTCCTCTATGCCAGGCTGCATTGCCAGCAACTCGTTGGCTGGCCGTAGCCTCCACCATTCCAACTGCTGGAAGAAGGCCGAGAGATACCCCACCTGCATGCTGCCCTGAAAATTGATGCTTTCATACCAGGGGTGGGTACCGGTCGCGTCCTCGTGGTTGAGGATCGTCTCCCCTGGCCGCAGCCAAGACCATATGCCGTTCGCTCCATAAGCAATACCGGCCACGGGTGTTGCAAACAGGCTCCAGTAAGAAGCATTCCTTACATCCCTGTCTGCGATCTTGAAGAATATTTCCTCATAGCATGGTTCCATGTTGATAATGGCTTTGGGCGGTAGTTGTTGCCATCCTTTCACCACCGGCCCTTCCGTGATCCACGTCACGGTCTTCTCATCGTTGTTGTGCCCGGACTGGTAGCCCACGATGTCGAGCCATTCCTCGTTTGCGTATTCGTCCCCTATCCAGGAAGAGCCATACGGGTGGAGTGACACGACTCCAGGATGTTGCAGTTCCCCAAACACCCCGCGCCCGATATTTTTCCAGCGTTGTTCATAATGGTACTCATACTGCCCGTCACCGCCCAGGATCCATATCACCTGATTGCCGCCGTAACGGGCCACCAGGTACCTGGCCAGCAGTATGGCGTCCGGATCCGGAAGGTAATAACCTGGGTTAAGCTCCCTTCCATCCGCAAAGGGTAGTGCCCACAACAGAACCGGGGCAGCTACCAGGCCATACCTGTTGATTTCATCTATCTTCTTGTCCAGGTGTTGGAAGAACGCAGGGTTGATCCTGATCTTTCCGCTGCCTTCGAAGGCCACCTGCCCCAGACGGTTTGCATCTGCCCCGCGCCATTGTGTCGTAGCGAATTGAATCACGCTGTAGTAGTTCCTTGCCCGGTGCTCCAGGTAAGTACACCACTCCTCATCCGTAGACTTGAGCGGACCGTTCCAGGCAGTGCCCGCCACATAGAAAAAAGGAGTGCCGTCGGCATGCGCCAGGTGGTAAGAACCTTTGGGGCGGGTGATGCTACCCTTGGTATAGATTGCTAGTTTGCTCTGATGAGGAACACTGGTAAAAGAACCGTTTACCCGATGTAGTCCTTTGTTCGACTCATCAGAGCAGACAGTGGTATAGGTCCAGGTGCCAAGCTCATCAGGTGCAAAACGAAATCTCCATAAAGCTCCTCCGTCCCAGAAGCCATTGACCTGTTTCTTTCTACCGGAGGGCGAGGTGAGGTGGACTTCCATTTTTTCGACATCATATAGCGGGTTATCATAAACCTTTTGGCTGGTGAAGCTTTTATCAAACTTCATCCAGAGTCCTACCTGCTCCTGCGCAAAGGAGGGCTTGGTAAAAACACAGCTGCACAGGAGTAAAATTGTAAGTATTAAAGGAGTTTGCTTTAACATATGTTCTGCTCTAATGTCCAGTAGTAAGTCAACTAAAAAAGCACCTGATCTCATCCCTCTTTAGCTTTAGATCCTACAGTCATTCATCAGTTCACTTCAATAGCTTCACCGGCAGTGTGATACAGGTCCAGTTCTCCTTCCAGCTCCACGGCAATGACAGTGACGTACTCATCCAGCAGGTTTTGTGGCACATCTATCAGCAGGATGCCCGGAATATGGACCCATTCCGCTCCCCCACTGCGTGTGTACTCCACCTGGCCAGGTAGGCCAACCACCCTTATCTGCTTGATTTTGTTACGCACCCCTTTCAGGTATATTTTGTCGCGGGGAATGTCATACTGGTACAAGTACAGCGTCTTCTTGTCTTGTGAAAGTGTGGTGGGTCCGTAGAAATGCCCTAGGGGTAAGCCGGCGATGGTTGGATAGACAGCCTCCTCATGCTTTTTGATCCACCTGCCCATTTCGCGCAGACGCTTAGCCTCAGGTTCCGGGATAGTGCCATCTTCCTTAGGGCCCACATCCAGCAAGAGATTTCCGCCCATGCCTATCACCTCGGTAAATATGCGCAGGAGCTGACGCGTCGATTTGAAATTCTGATCGTCCCCCTGATAGCCCCAGGAATCATTTATGGTAAGGCAGAGTTCCCAGGGTCCCCCAGGCTGCACTACCGGCACCCCCTGCTCAGGGGTTTTATAGTCGCCGTAACCTTTCATGCGCGCATTCAGGATTACCCCCGGTACCCACGTGTGCAGCTGTTGACGCAGCTCCTTGAATCGCCACTGCTCCGCAGTCCTGTCCCAGTCCCCATCGAACCAAAAGATATCAGGCTTGTAGCGCTCGCTCAGTTCTTTTAACTGGCCCCGATGAAAGGCAAGGAAGCTTTCCCAACGGTCAGCATCCTCTTTTCCTGCCGGAGGAGAAGCAAAGGGGTTCACCTTGTGATTGCCGTCTTCCAATACAGAACGCACGGATGGATAGTCCGGATGAGACCAATCCAGATGAGAAAAGTACAGCCCTACCTTTAGATCCTGCTTCCGGAGAGCATCGACATAGGGCCCTATCAAATCGCGCTTGGCCGGGCTACTGTCTGCTACATTCAGCTTACTCCACTTCGTGTCCCACAGTGCCATCCCATCGTGATGCTTAGAAGTTAATACAGCATACTTGGCACCTGCTTCTCTGAACAAGGTTGCCCAGGCATCCGGATCGTATTTACTAGCGGTAAACCCCGTTAGCTGTTTCATATAGTCCTCGTAGGAAATCTCATGGTTATAGAAAGACCATGACTCCGTAATACCATTGACGGCATATATACCCCAATGAATGAAGATGCCTAGTTTGGCCTGTTTAAACCACTCCATCTTGGGAACTGTATCCAAGGCGGAAGCAGAAGCAGCTTTATTTATTTTTACGTGTTTTCCCTTGGTCTTCTGAGCGCTTAAATCCCCTGCCCCTAATAGTAAAATGCAGGCCATAAGCGTAATGCGCCATGTTGATATCATATTAAACTTAAGCTAAGAAACGAGAATCTAAAAATGGTTGCCTTTGATGCTGGTGACAAACAGCAAACAGAACACCCGTAGTGTTAAATACAGGTTTTAGGAGGCAGTAGTACAGGGATGACACTTTCATGTACATCCCTGCCTTCACCTAAACTACTACTATTCTGAAAGCTTACTGTCCGTTGTATCCCGCATTCAGGTCTTTTTCCCGCTGCGGAATCGCCCACGTATACTCTTCGTATGGGTATTGAATGGTACTAAAGGGCAGGCTGGGATCACGGTCACCCGGAGGTATAGGCAGGTGAAGCGCACGCAGGTAATCCAGCCTATCCCCTTCCTGATGCATCTCTTTGATGCGCTCATTGTGTATATCCTCCTCTGTCACAGAGTCGAGTGGATCTAGACCAGCCCTTTCGCGAATGACGTTCACATCGGCTGTTGCACCGCTTATGTCTCCCTGGTGGAAGCGGATAATGGCTCTTGTAAGGTACATCTCCGCCAGGCGTATCAGGGGTACATTGGTTTCTATCCCCACATTTCCTCTATAGTACTTGTTGGCCCAGACCATCGGCGTTGTCACATCCTCGAACCTGGCCTCCCATATACCGAGCGCCTCTTCCTCCGGCGTCAAGGGACCTTTGTAGCCCTCATACCGGTAGTACAGCTGCTGGTACCGTTTGTCCTTCTTTGCCTCCTCTGTCTCGGTGTAGTCTCCGTTTAGTGGATCTGCCATCCAGCCTACACGTGCCAGGGCATGATAGCTCACAGTAAAGCCATTCCATGGAGCAACGCTGTTATTGCCTCCGGTAGAGGCAGGACCACCACCGCCCGTAGCGTCAAAATGGCTTTTATTTATACTGGCATAATGCAGGAAATTACGCCCTCCATCATTGGGGTCAGAAAAAAGCTGGTACCAGATCACTTCCTTGCCCCGTGACAGATTGTCTTTGTTAAAGGCCTCGATTGGGTCTTCACTCAGATCATACTGTCCGCCATTTTCATCTATTACAAAATTAAGCTCCTGCATAGCCTCTGACCAGTTCCCCATCTGGAAGTGTACCCTTGCCAGCATAGCTGCGGCAGCAAACTTGTTTGCCCTTCCATACTGATATGAAGGATGATGAACTCCGGAAATATACCTTGCTGGCAAAAGCTCTTTGGCTCTCTTCAGGTCCGAGACAATCAGCTGCCAGATCTCCTCAGTCGTACCGATCTTTGAATTGGACGCAGCTTCCCCCGTGGTAGGGTAGGAAGTACGCAAGGGCAGTATACGCGCGTCATTGCCTCCTTCTGGTTTGTACCAGGGTAAGTGAATGGCAGCCAATGAGCGATATGTCACAGCCCTGAGGAACAGCAGTTCCCCTTCTATGCGCGGCAGGTTGTTTTCTTTATCTGACTGTGACGCGTCCGGGAAAGGATCACCGTTGTTTTTGGCCAGAAAGTCCAGCGCAGCATTCACGTTGCTGATCACATTGTAACTGGTACTAAAAAAGCCAGAGGCATAGCCTGTTTCCTGGTCTGTCTTTCGGTGATACATCGCATCAGAATCCATGTTGCCCCCCTCGCCGGGTATCCAGTATGTCACGTCTGATCCGATGATCTTGACAAAATTGTGGCTACTAATAGGGGCTCCCCAGTAGTCCGTCAACAAAGCGGCATAGCCTCCGATAACAGCCCTTTCAAACTCATTGACATTTAACCAAGGCGTTTCCGGTGGGTTGGTCTGGTCGAAAAACTCATCATCCTTACAGGAACTGACTGATAGTAGAAGGAGTACCACCGCATACAGCACACGGCTCCTTTTCTTTATGATACTTTTCATATAAAGCTGAATTAAAGTCATTAAAATTTAACGGATACGCCGGCAGTATAAGTCCTGAGAGAGGGGACAGGCAGATTAGAACTGATAAAGCCCTGGTTCAGGTTGGCAGACTGGCCACTTCCAATGTTAGTCACAACTTCAGGATCCCATCCCTGGAACTTCGTAAATGTTAAAAGATTGGTGCCGGACACAAACACCCGAAGCCCCTGTATCTTTAATCGTTGCGTCGCAGCAGTTGAGAAAGTATAACCCAGCTGAAGATTGCGCAGGCGAACGTAGTCCCCTTTGTACAGATACTTGTTATGGATGTGAAGCTCGTTGTTGTAGTTGGTACCTGAGCTTGGATTACCCTCATCGTCATAGAGGTACTGGTGGTCCCAGCGAAGCTCCGGATATGCTGCATTCCGGTTTTCATGGGTCCATGTATTCCCGATTAGATCTTTTCTTAGCAGCATCTGCCCATAGGCGGCATAGCTTGTAGCCTTCTCTGAGTTATCGTAAAGGTAGTTCCCGCCACTGAACGTAAACAGCGCATTGAGATCAAAACCCTTGTAGGTAAAGGTATTATCAAATCCACCGAAGTAAGTTGGCAGGGTAGTTTTGTCTTCAAGGAAGAACCTGTTGTTACTTAAGTTATTGATAGTTGCAGGAATCTTGTTTCCGGTCCGAACAGTCTGCCCGCTGGCAGCAAACTCTTCCTGGTCCAGTTCCCAAATCAGCTCCACTCCTTTATCCGGGTCAATACCGGCATAATCTGCCATATACCAGGTACCAAGGCGCTCACCTGTCTTTGTCAGGGTATAGCCATCCCGGATGCCGCTACCGGTCTTGTCCGCCTGCGGATTCAGGCGCAACACCTTGTTTGCATTGGTCGTAATGTTAAAACTTGTCGTCCACTGGAATCCTCCGGCATCAACGTTGATGGTGGTGAGGTTAAACTCAAGACCTTTGTTCTGCATATCCCCGATGTTTGCCCATATCTGGCTTGGTTGCACAGAAGGAGGCAACGGCACCTGCAGCAGCAGGTCCTTGACATTGCGGTGATAATACACCACTGAACCTGAAACCCTGTTTTGAACAAGGCCAAAGTCAATGCCAAGATCATAGCTGTCGGTAGTTTCCCAGGTTACGTCTGCGGCCCCTATGTTAGACACCTGCGTACCTAAGCTCCCCCCAACTTCATCGTAACCATACTTTCTGTCCCCTCTGAAGGTCATGACATCCACATTGCCTGGTATGCTTTGATTGCCTGTCTGACCAAAACTGCCCCTAAGTTTGAGGAAGTTGATAAGCGACAGGGATCGCATGAACTCTTCCTCGGAAATGATCCATCCTGCCGAAACAGCAGCGAAATTACCCCAGCGAAGGTCTTCGCTGAAGGCAGAGGACCCATCACGTCGCAGGCTGGCACCTAACAGGTACTTATCCTTTAACTTATAGTTGGCACGCGTGAAGTATGCCCGGATGTAGCGCTCACCGCCCAAACCGGCAGTCATGCCTGTTCGTAATCCCGGGTTACCCAGCTGCTGATAGGAACCGGTAAGGTTCATGCCCGACATGTTATGGGTGTACCTGGACATACGCTGTGACTCGGTACCCGCTGTGATGCTGAGGTTGTGATCTTCCCCAAAGTCCTTTACATAGTTGCCATACAGGTTATAGTTGTAATTTTTTATGGTTGCTGTATTATCCAAGGCAAATGAGCCGTCATTGTCAGCTGTAGTCGCGCGGATATCCCGCGACACCCAATACACGGTATTTGCCTGTATGATATCGAAAGAACCTTCTGTTCTGAGCGATAAGCCCTTCACCCATGGCAATGTGTATTCCGCCCACACGCCACCAATACCACGGTACTGGTCTACCTGGTCCAGGATATTATCCGGATCGCTTTGAGCCACGAGGTTTACCGGAGCCACAGGATTCCAGTATTGTGTGGGATCGTCGAAACGGTAGATCGGATACCATGGAAGTGCATGCGTTGCAGCCTGCGAGAACCCGAAACCATTGGACATACCGGTACCAAGGGATTTCGCACGGTTGTTTTTGGTATAGGCAAAGTTGAGCCTTGTTCCCGTGCGTAAGTTGTTAATAGGCTCAAAATCCAGATTAACCCGACCAGAGAAGCGCTCGAACTTGTTGTTTTTCAACACACCCTTGTCCTCCCGGTAGTTGGCAGAAGTGTAGAACGAAAACTTGTCTCCTCCCCTCGTCGCTGAAACGTTGACATCCCGAAAGCTGCCTGTGCGCAGAATCTGGTCAAACCAGTCGGTATTTGTTCTTTCTGCTTGCTCACGTGTGATAGGGTCTGCCGACACCCCCACATCAGGTCTAGGAAATAGGTTCACATTGCGCATAGGATCGAATGGACTTAAACCAGAGTTAGCACGAGCCTGGTCCATAAGAGCAAAGTATTCGGCGCTGTTCACAAAACCGATATCCTCCGCTGTGCGGGTCAGATCAGAAATACCTTGCGAGAAATCAACATTCAGACTGCCTTTCCCACCCTTTCCTGATTTGGTTGTGATGATAATAACGCCGTTTGATCCCCGTGAACCGTAGATTGCAGTCGCTGCCGCATCCTTCAAGACTTCTACAGACTCTATATCATTCGGATTGATGGAGGCCATCGGGTTTTGGGGAGTTGCCCCGTTGTTTGTTCCATAGCCATTCAGGTCATTTGAGATCGGCATGCCGTCCACGATGTACAATGGGTCTGAGCCGGAAGAGATTGAATTGGTTCCTCTGATGAGTACACGCACCGGGGCACCGGGGACACCGCTGGCTCCTGCCACCTGCACTCCTGTGGCACGGCCCTGAATCGCAGCATCGAAGGAGGCTGTCGGCAGCTGCGTGATGTCCTGTGATTTTATCGTTGCAATAGAACCTGTAACATCTCTTTTTTCCTGTCGGCCATATCCGACTACCACCACCTCCTCCAAGGCTTTCATATCAGGCGTAAGTGACACATTTATACTGGCACGATTGCTTATCGGCACCTCCTGTGTCTGATACCCAATAAAAGAGATGACCAAGGTACCGGTGGCCTCTGGTACAGACAAGCTGAAAGTTCCATCAGCACCAGTTGCAGTGCCTCTGGTAGTGCCCTTCAGTAATATTGTTACTCCCGGTAGGCCCTCTCCTTTTTCATCAGTTACCTTACCTGACACAGTCACTGCCTGGTATAAACCAGTACCATTGTTATTATGTGATGAGGCAGCTTCACTGCCCAGTGCTGATGTTTTGAGCGGGGCTTCAACTGGGGCTTCTCCTGCAGGTCCTGAGGCATAGACGTTGACAAGGGTATTCTTTATCAGGTTTGCCTGCACTGGACTCTGTATCAGGCATGCAGCCAAAAGTAAAACCGGGAACCCACTTTTACTTTTTCCCTTCTTAAGACAGGCTTTGAAAGCCTTCGTATTACGGTATAGCTTACTCTCCATATAATGTTTTTTATTAGTAATTAGTAACCGAAAGCAGATATACAGATGCGAAAGGCATCCAACGGTGAAGCGTACTCAACAAAAAAGTGATATTTAACTAAACTCATTGATTTACAGGCTACCACTCCTCAAGAGCAGTTTCTACAAGTGATAAGCAAAAAAGATTAGATAATGCTGCCAAAAAACCAAGTGAGTAACTTATCACTTACTATATACTTCAAAGGAATTATATAATTAACTCTTCTACTAGATCAATTTTATCCTAGTATTAAGTTATATTATCATTTAGCAAAGGATTTGCTGCTGTATCTTGAATAGATTCGGTTTGATGGGTATTCATTACCATTTTTCCCACATGTTCCGTTGTACAAAACAGAGTTAACTGAAACTTTTCGCACTACATGCAAGGTTTTCCATGATCTACTCTGAAAGGAAGGTGAAAGAGGGCGGACTTGATACAACTAGAATCGACGATGAAGGCAGGGGTGTGCCTTTGGTTTATAAGAGATCTCGAGCAGGGGAAAGAGACCCTGCGTCTGAATAAGGTGAACCAGGTGCTGCAGCTCTTCGGGCACCAGACAGGACCCGTACTTAGAACTTTTCATATTATTGTTTCCTGGAGGGAAAAAGCCGAGATACAGCTCCACAAAAGACCAGCCAGCTGGCTCATGCAGGACGAGAACAGGTAGCATATACAAAACACCTGCAAAGCGCAGCACCTAACAAAAATGCTGTTAAGATGTGGAAAACGCCTCCGGGTTTCCTACATCTTAACAGCATAGCAGTAGTAGTGGCAGCGAAAGACAATCAGATGAGTGACACCCTTTCCTTGCCTCCATTTCTATAGACACTTTAAGTCACAAGTCTAGGGGGCATTCCCGCTCAGAAAATGCGCACATGACTCCTAGTTCAGCTCCAGCTTCCCATAAGCCGTTTCGTACTGGCCAAGTCTAGGGTTTCTGAAGACCTTAAACTGGTATTGCCCCTTCTCGATTTCTATGAAGTGGTTCATGTCCAGCGTAAACCCAGCAGGCTTGTCTTTTGGTACAGCGGATAGCGCTTCATTTCTCTTTATGCATTAATCTCAAGTGCCACGGGCATCGCCTGCTGCTGTTTGGCTAAATTGCTAGCCTTTGCGCCGGATGGCTCCTGCGACAGGTTTTCGCGGTGCTCGTTGTAGATCACCAGCAGACCGGAGCTGGTGGCAAAGCTGCGGTGGGAATTGGCTCTGCCATCCCCCGTCAGCTGACCTTTGTAGAGGGTGTTCTCCCAAAGCCTCTCCCACTGCTGGTCCAGCCCCACAAAGATGACAGGCCCCGAAACAGGGTAGCTGCTGTACTTGGTGGTTTTGATGAAGTTGCATTCCAGCGAGAAGATGTACTCCCCCGAGTGCAACCGCTGCAAATCCTTTACCTTCAGAAACAGCCCTTTGCCGCCGTACTTTTTGGCTACTTTCTCCGACGTTGGCGTCAGCAGGCCGCTGTAGCTCATTTCCTTCTCCAGGTGGCTTACCCGGTAGCCCACTTTTCTGCCGGCGTTGTACACCGACACCACCACCGGCTCATTGTCGGGTGTGAGGAAGAACCTGCTGTCGTAGTACTCCTTGATGCCCGGCTCCCCTACCTGCACCTGCTTTGTCTTTTGAGTTTTCGGATCATAGGTCATCACCAGCGGAATGGCCTTATTCTTTGCCCCGGCCATGACCACGAGCCGCTTGGCCCGCGGGTCCACCTGCCCGTAGAGGTACAGTTTCCTGTCGTTGGCGATAGCCACATCTGTCAGCACCAGGTGGTCCTCCATTGAGGCTACGTCGATAGAAGTTTTATAGAGCTCAGCGAAGTGCTGACTAAATGCCTTCACTTCAATACGATCCGCCGCGCCCCTGTCGGTGTATTCCCGCACGATGGCGTAGGACCTTTTATCAGGCGATGAGGTGAAGTAAATGGGCGAGCTGTAGCTCTTCTTCTCATCAAAGGTAGTCAGCAGCAGCGGGGTGCCCAGTGCCTTCATTTTGGAACTAAGCTCATTGACGTACACAAACTCCTTGTTCTTCTCCTTGTCATTCACCGAATAGAGCACATAGAACTTGCTACTGGCGCTCACAAAACCATGAATGAAGACTTTCTGGTTTTCGCTTACTTTCATCTCGGAGGTCAGGAGCCTGGTCTCCGAGAAGTTGACATAGTCCTTGAATTCCCCGATCTGCAGGGCCTTGCCGGCCCCGGTACTGAAGCCCTGGTAGGCTACTTTGTGCTTCACGTCAAAGAAGGAGAACTTCCCCGCAGTAGAGCCATACTTCATTTGCAGGCGGCTGGGAGGCTCGGCGAACTTTTCCCGGAGCTCGTTTCCTTTCAGCACAACCCCGAGCTGCGCATCATAAGACTGGGCACAAAGGGTAAAGGGAAGAAACAGTAAGAGTAAAAGTTTTTTCATGCTTTGATTTATTAAATTGTTTGATGGATACCTGCACCAAACCCTACCAAGAGAAGTGTTATACTGCTTCCTCTCTTAGGCGAGTTGGGGGCTGATAATCTTGATTGATGAACCAGAAAGGGATAATTTGAACAAGAAGCTGTACCACTGCCTTTACTTTTGTTTTGCCGCACAATAGATGCCACTCCCAATAAAGGCTACAGCAGAAGTGAGCGTTAAGTATTTCCAGACCTTAAAGCCGGTTCTATAGCTACCACACTCCTTACCGATGATGCTGACTATCTGCTCTGTTTCCATGGTGTCTCTATACTTATCAAAGTACTCGCCTGAGCTCAAAGTACTCGCCTGAGCAGCCTTTAGCTTTTCCATCATAGACAAACATTTGGTATATACTGATGAGAAAAAATATGATTGCTATGTTCGTGAAAGCTTAAAGTAGTCTATTACTATTAATGACGCCTTATCTTGTGCTACTTGGCTATTATCTCATAGCAATGGGATAGACCGCAAATCGTTTAAGGTATTGGTTGAACACCAATATCCTGCCACTATTGATTCACAATGTCAATTAGTACCTACTAATTTGAAGACTTTTTTTTTCATAAGAACCGATCCCAAACCTTCAACCTCCTGCATTGCAGGCAGCTCAAATATCTTTTCATCATACTTCTCATGTGTGTGGCTGATAAGATCATAGACTATTGTATAAGAGCCATATACCACCTTTTCTATCCTAACTGGTAGCGCTCCAGACAATGAAAGATACTTTCCCCATTGATCGTATTTATACTTCTCAAATAGCTGAGGGTCTATTTGTAAAAAGTCAGGTTTAAAGAAATATTTAAATTTCCCAGTTCTCCACGTAACCTCAACAACTAGAAGTTCAGCCCCATTGATTAGTATTGTGTCATTTGTCAATTCGACTTTGGGAGTTAATCCTCTAGATTCTTCCAAATCAAAACCTGCATCTATTGCTGTTACAAATAAGGAGCCTTCCTGAAACGTGTAAATCAAATTACTATCACTGTTATAGACTGTTCTTGATTGAAATCCTTTGTCATGTGGAACGAGTACATAGTCTCCACTAGCGGCATATGTTACACTGACAGAATCAGGAAAGAGTGTTTGCCCAGCTAATCCATCTGACTTTTCTCTTTCCGGTGCCTCTACACTTATTTTATATGTTAGCTTTATTGCAGAGATTTGTCCTTGTAGAGGTGATTGAATCCATAAAATTAAAAAAGCAACAAGTGTACTTATCATAATTTAACTAGCTTGATTGACTCAACATAATAAGCTTCAAATAGCGTAGGTTTAACCCTAAGCCTAACCATGTACTTTTGGGACACATCTGTCACTCTCTCATCAGGAATTACCATGTAATGATTATAAAGCTCACCCTTAAACCTATAGGTTACTTTGTCTTTCTTTTTTCTGGTATAGCTTACTATTTCACAATCAATAGTTTTAGTAGGCTCCACTCTGCTTTCATGAATGAGGTAGTAGTCCAGTGGAACGCCAATTATTTCTGAAAGGAGCCAAGAGGACATTCCAAATGCCACAATAAAATAAACTACGTACAGCCTATCTTTAAACTTTCTTAAATAGTAATCCTTAAATTTTAAAAAGCGCCAAATAAACAAAGAAAATAGTAATGTAATTGAAGCGCTTACTTTCATATATTTTAGAAGCTTAGCTTCATTGATTATAGCCCCTTTGTAATACAATGCCAGAATTGACAAAAGTAGAACAACAAAATATAATCCTTTAGAGCTGAGAAGCTTTTTTGCCCTTGTATCACTGGTCTGATATTGTTTTTTCCTTGACATATGAAGATGTAACCTCCTGTGCGGCCTTGTCTAATGTTTTAGTTTGAATATAGTCTGTGCCTGCCTTTTTACTTTTTTCAGCTTGTTCTTCTACTCTCTTTCTGTAGTTATTAACCCTTTTAGAAGATTCACCATTCTCTAGCTTGTTCTTATATGTATTCAACTTTTGATATAGCTTTTTATTCTCCTTCTTTAAGACGCTGAGTAGCTCATCTGCACGATCACCAATGCCTACTTCAACTAAAGTTTCAATTGTACTTTCCAAGAATAACCCTGTCAAAACTTCCTTATCAATTGCAAAATTATCGGGATCTTCCAAATATGCATCTATTACCTTAGTTGTCATCTTCTCAGAAATTGACAAAACGATTTTGCCCGGTAAAGTATTAGCCAGCTTATAAGCCTTTTGAGCAGTTGCAGCTCCTGGTGGCAATACACTTGCCATCGCATAAGTCTTACCCGCATCCCAGCAAGCAGCACTCCAGCTTATTCCATCAAAAGCAGCCTTTGTAGAGTTTCCTTCAATAAGCCAGCCCGTCACAAAGTCCATTCCTGCACTTAATACAAAAGATGAAACAGCCTCTACAATTCCAGAAATCGGATCTCTTCCGTCAGGATCTTTGAAAAGTATAGGATTATTGAAGGTGTAGCTGTACGGACTCCATCCCGGATATTTTTCCGCTAATGGATCCAAGCTCTGCCAGATGCTTGTCCTCGGGTCATAGTACCTAGCCCCATAGTAGTAGAGCCCCGTCTCCTCGTCCAGTTCCTTGCCGTTGAACAGGTAAGGCGTGCGATGGGTATTGCTGTGCTCCTCCACAAAGGTCTCCCCGAAAGCAAAGTACTCCAGGTGCTGGTACACCTCCCCCGAGGCGTCGGTGATGAAGCTTGAGCTGCCCAGGTGATCAGGGTGGAAGAAGTACATGAAGCTCTCTTTGTCCTTGTTCTTGCCCCCGCCGTTGTTGCCTTTCTCTCCAATGATCTGCCCCGGCGGCACCTTGCCGCTCTTGCCTGCTGTCAGGATCGCCCCGTCCTGGCCCAGAAACTTGAGGTTGCGCACGATGCCCTCCTGCACCTGGTCGCGCTTACCCGGGTAGTTCACCTCGTTGCCGCCAGCCTTGTTGTTCTTGGTGTCGGCGCCGTTGCCGCTGCCCAGCTTGCTGGTGATGCGCTGCCCCTCGATGTAGAAGTGCTTGGTGTAGCCGCCGCTCTTGAGCACCAGGTACGGGTTCACGTACACGGTGAAGTTGCCGATACCGCCCGAGCCCGCCTTGTGCTGCCCGTTCACGTACACAGCCTGGCCGCTGCTTCTGCCCTTCAATACTCTCATTCCCGATGCGTCATAGGTATAATGGAAGGCGGCGCCGTTATCCATGATCGCGCGGATGCGGTTCTCCTCGTCCCACACGATCTGCCGACGCTGGCCGCTTACCTCGTCCTTCCAGCCGGTCTGGTTGCCCGATGCATCATAGCTGTAGCGCTGGCGCCCGATCAGCTCCGGTGCGTGCGGCTGTTTATCGCCGTAGGTGTACTCCTGCGCATAGGTGGTCCTTTTCTGTGTTACCCAGCTGTCGCCGCCACCGCCCTTACGGTCGTGCGTCTGCACCTTGCTCAGGATGCTGCCCACCTCGTTGTAGCTCATCTGCAAGGTATAACGGTGCTCCTCGTTGCTTCCCTTGAAGGAGCCAATAGCCTCGGTGAGGCGGTAGAGTTCGTCGTAGGTGTAGCTGTAGGAAGAGGAGCCACCCATCAGGCTGCTGCCTGGCACCGGCGCGTTGTTCTTCAGGCTCAGGATGTTGTTCACCTTGTCGTAGCCGTACACGTTGTCCATCATGGCGCGACCCTTGGCTGTTCTGGCTACCATGTTCTGCAGCCTGCGCCGGTCTGCCTCGTAGCTATAGGTGGTCTTGGTGCCGTTGCCGTAGGCCAGGAACACACGCTGACCGAACTTATCGTAGCCCAGCTGCTGCACGTAGCGGTAGTCTTCGCCCTTCTTCTTGCCGTTCATGCTGCGCAACAGGCCGCCGGTGTTGTAAGTGTAGTCCACCTTCTCCCCATCTGGGTACATCAACGAAGTCAGGCGGTTCCAGGTATCATAGCTCCACTCGGTCACGAAGGTCTGCTCGTCGTGCTGCGGGATCACAATGGTGCGGATGTTCTTCACCACCTCACCCAACGCTCCGTAGAAATACTCCTGCGCACCAGAGGCATCCTCCTGCAGCACAATCCTGCCGGCGCGGTTATGCGCTGCCCCGGCCTCGCCGTAGGTATAGTGAACATTGTTCTCCGGGTTCTGCGGATAGGTAATATTTGTTAAACGCTCAAAGTCGTACTTATAGGCAACAGCCCCTATGCCAGCCTCCCGCATGCTCGCTGTTTCCAACGCAGCTAAATTGCCTACCAGATCATAGCTGTAGGTGGTCAGGCCGGCATCCGGGTGCAGGCGGCTGATGCGGCGCCCGAGCTGGTCGTATTCTGACACGGTGGTGTGACCCAATGCATCGGTGGCCCCTGTCTGCTCGCCCATGGCGTTATAGGTAAAGCTCGTCCAGATATCACCGGCGTTCTTCACCGAGGTGACCCTGCCGCGGGTGTCGGTGTACTGGTCCGTCACGATGCCGTTGGCGTCGGTGGCCATCGTCCGGAACTGCATGGCCCCCGCAAAGTCACTGCCAAAGCCGTATTCGGTCTTGCTCACTGCGCCGTCCGGTAGCGTCACCGTCAAGGTCCTATCCATTACATCGTAAGTGCTGAAGGTTGGTTTCACCTTGTCCACCGTGGTGTTGATTCTGCTAGCACTGCCTAGCTCCTCTGTTACCGGGTAGTAGGCGTGCGTCGCGCGGCCCAGGCCGTCGTAGAGCACCTTGCCTGACACCACCATCACCTCCTTGTCCGGCGTTCCGTCGCCCTGGTAAAGGGCGGCGTCTTTCTTCGTCTGCAGCACCCTGCCCAGACCGTCCACAAAGGTAGCCGTCTCCATGAAGTTGTTCGGGAAGGCCGGGTCGTAGTGCCTGGTCAGCGCCCACGGCACCTGTGCCTCCGTGTGGTACTCAAAGCGGATGGTGAAAGGCGCGCCCGACTTCATCTCGTAAGGTCCCTTAACCGTCTCCAAGCGTCCCAGGTTGTCGATGGTGTACTGGATCAGGTTGCCGTTCATGTCCTTGCTCGAGAGCACCTGCCCGAAGCGGAAGTCGTAGGTGGCCTCTGAACTGTAGCCGTAGCTGTTGCTCACTTTGGTTACATATGTATGTACCTGCTCGTCATAGGTAAAGCTCATACTGAAGCGCTGGCCTTCGGCATTCTCCGGCCGTGTCACTTTGGAAAGGTTGCCGTAGGCGTCGTACGCCACACTGTACACAGCAGCCTTATCCTGCGTGAGGTACTGGCGGATCTCGCTTACCTGTCCCTTATCTGTAATCTCGGCCTCACGCTTGCGGTATACTTTATCCGTGCCACTTACCTCCACCGAGCTCGGCAGGCTCATGATGTAGCTCTCCGGCTTGTAGTGGTAAGTTACCTGAGCGAACAGGTCGTCTTTCGAGTCCTCGTCCCCATAGTCCTCAATGCGCGTCACGTTGCCGTAGCGGTCGTAGTCGAAGCGGGTGCGGGTGCTCTTACCTGCCTGCGGCTGGCCCTCGTAGAAGCGCTGCTGCGTTTCCGTTAGCGCAGGGTACACGCTTCCTGTTGCCGGCGTGCTATCAGTGCTCAGCCTGGCTCCCGTAGCTGCGTCGTGCAGTTCGAAAATATTCTCTTTCTCCACGTACGGCTTGCCGTCCGCGTCTTTCAGCAACTCCTTTACCAGCAGCCCCTTTTCATAGTAGCTGGAGTTCTTAAAGACCTGCTCAGTGCTGGCGTACACAGCGTTCTCGTTACCGGTGTCGTGGGTGCGGGTGATGACTTTGGCAAAGCCGTAGAACTCCCGCTCGTGGCGGTCATAGTAGCCGTCCTCGTAGGCGAAGGTCGTCAGCAGGCTGTCCGGCCCGTCGCCCTTGTAGCCGTCGAACATAGCCACGCGGCTCAGTGCCCACATGGCCTGTGGCATTTCGTAGCTGTTGCCCTGGCGCTCGTAGTTCAGCACAAAGGAGGCCCCCAGCGGACGCTTCACACTCTTGAGCATATTGGTGCGACCGATGGTGGAGGCAGATACAACCAGCTGATCATCCTTTTCTGATCTTACATAATCAGGGAAACCATCACCATTTACATCTGCCATTTTGCTGAGCTCGCGGCTCATGCCTCTTCCCACGCTTGTACTCGGGTTAAAGCATATTTTAATATTGACAACCGGAATATAGATACCCGCCGTGAAGGCTAGGTTCGCAGACTCACTGGCAGATGAGTTCTCATTGACCTGGAAAGCTCCCTGCCACTTGATTAGAGGGGTAAAGCCGCTGCCTGTATTCAGTCGCACCTGCATGGGATCCCCCTCTAGCACCTCGTCTACAAGCCCATCGCCGTTCACATCCTGTAAAGCGACCCGAGTGGCGTTATCAGACCTGGACAGGCTCACGCCTGCGGAGATGCTACCGTTGGCAATGCTGATGCCAAGGCCGGCGCCCGAGCTCTCGCTGTCCCCGGATTGGATATCGGTGAATCCCCACTTCTCTACTGCAGCAAAGCGATAGCCCAGGTTCAGGGACACATCCCCTCCCTTATACACCCGATCAGGCAGGCCGTCCCCATTGATATCAATATAGCTAAAGTCCGCACTGTTCTTTCCTTTTGCATAGTTACCGCTCAGGCCGGCGCTGCTCTGGCCTGACCCTACGCTTACGGTAACCTTTTTAGCGTTTGTCGGGGAAGACTTGGCTTCAGAGGTAGGGAAGCTTGCAGATAGGGTAACGCCGTCAGACTCTGACTGCGTTACGTGCCCAGGGCCATTCCCATGCTCGACATAGTTGTCTGAGAGCGCACCGTGCGAAGCGGTGTACTGGATACGCTCCTCTGTGACCACGTCAGGGTAGCTATCACCGTTCATGTCCATGAAATCCGTCAGCACCCTGGTCTCTCCAAGGCTCTTACCGTAGCTTCCCCCTAATCCTGCGAAGGATCCTCCTGCAGAGAATGAATCGCCCGTGCTTCGGGTGATTTTATGGATAGCCCTGCTAGCCTCACCGTCCCCTGGCAGTGGTTGCAGGCCAGACACATCGTCATCCCCCATCCTGGAACTGCTGATGGTGGAGGCACTCAGGTAAGTATATGCGTCGGCTCCGGTCCAAAGTTTATCTTTTGCCACAGGGGCAAGTACAATGAAAAGGTCCTTGCTCGGATCGTACCCGCCTGCACTTTCCAAATCCCTCCCATCCTTAAGTTTGTCCGGATCAATCTCTTTAGGATCGGTCACGGCATCACTAAGCTTCAACTCTACCTCGTTAATTGGTCTCGATGCCCTTTCACGGTTGCCGTTATAGGCAAAGTGCCCCCAGCCCCTGTACATGGGCCCGAAGATGATATCGCCATTGTCCTTGTTGCTCAGGAGGGTATGCACACCGGCATTAGCCGTAACCGACTTCTTGTCCATCACAACGGTTGCCCCGGCCTTTGAGAGGGTGCCGGCAAGCTTATCGTTAGGAATATGGTACTCTATATACAGCTTATCCCCCTTGTTTACAGGAACGGTAAAAGGCGCAGCGGCTGTAAATTGCCCTCTCACAACTGTCAATGTCTCTTTCAGGAGAAGCTCTGACTGACGTTTCACAGTAAAGGTTGCCACGCCAGTGTGTTCAGAGCTATTGAATGTAAGCTCTGGGGTAAGGCTGATAGAAGACACCTCATGGCTCACTTCCCATGCTTCACTGGCCTGTACCACCTGCGGGAAGATGGAGTAAGAAGGGGCAGCGTAGAAGTCAATCAGTGGTTTCCCCTCCGCATTATAAACTGTCGGATAGGCGGGATCACCAGAGGCGGTGTAGTACATCCTCGGTGTCCAGCTTAAAGCTGGCCAATCCACGTTGGTATCCGTCTTCACGCGGAAAGCGAAGGATTCTCCAGCGAGAACGTCCGTATCCAAAGAGATGTTCTCGCTGATAACATCTTTGCCAGCATACTTCTTTTGCCAGACAGTGGTTTCTTCCCCTGATTCTGACACGCTCACGACCAGCGCCTGCACGTCATCACTGGTAACCGGCTTGGAGAAAGTCCCCTCTACCTTGACCCGCCCCTTGATCGGCGCCGTCACGACCTGGTTCCCGCTGAGAAGATAATCCTTCTCCACTGCGAAGCTATAGAGCTTCTTGCCGTTTGCATCCTCCAGATCCGTATCCTTGTTCGTATATTCTATGCTTGGGGCCCACTGTACCTGGTCAAAAGAACCATTGGCAACAGACTGTACCCTGAAGTACAGTCTATCCCCTTTTTGAACAGAAAGGTTGTTTACCTTGGCAGGAACATGTACAGCATAATCATCTGGCCCTATAACAGCATTCCAAAGTTCCTGGCTCTTTAGCTGAATGGCGACACGAACCCCATCAGCGGGAGTTTCTTCCCTAACAGGGTCTGTGCTCTTCATCAGTTGGACCGGGGCTGTCACAGTGACTTTTCCGGTATAAGGAGCCTGCCACATACGGACCACATCATGAAGCGGATTCTGATCAATCGCTTGCTCACGCTCGGCAGGGTCCACCTTCAGGATTCCCTCAGCCACTTTCCCGCCCTGGTTAATCGGGCTCTCGGTGTCACTGCTGCTGGCGGTGAACACAACGCTCCCGTCAGGCTTCACATGGTTAAAATACACCTTTCCGTTCACCACCACATCCGGCAACTGGTCGCCGTTCACTTCGGAGAAGTAGACGGTCGTGGTAGAGGTGGTGGTGCTCTTGCTCACGCCGGCAAAGACAGGCGCCACGCCCGGGCCATGGGCTTCCAGGCCGCCTCCTACCGTTTTGCTCCTCTCTTTGTGGAAGGCATTGATTCCAAGCACCGGCTTCAGTTCACCAAAGGCGGGCTGGCCAGCAGGCCCTGAAAGGTTTGGCCTGTAGCGGATGCCGTCCTCCTTCACGAATACTTTATCGGGCAGGCCGTCACCGTTGATGTCTATCATGGACAGAAGCCCCTCGCTGGTGGACTGAGAGTAGCTGAAGTTTGCCCCTGCAGACAGGCTTTTAGAAGCCACGTTGGCGTTAAAGCCTACTGTCACGGCCATGCCTGCACTGAAGTCCGTAGACTTTGTGCCGCTCAATGCTGAAGCCTCATCCCCAAAGCCCTTGATAAGGTTTAGGAATCCCCCTTGCACGTTATCTAACTGTGGGTTCCAGCTTTCACTATTCTTAAAGGGGACATAACCCTGCTTAGCCTTCACGTCATCGTAGTAGTCAAAGCTATGCTCGGTGAATTTCTTGCCCCCGGCATCAAACTCCGTGATGCCGCTAAGCAGCGTCTTATGGAAGGCGCCTGCCACATACTTCAGCTCATAGCTGCGCACCGGCTTGCCGGCATATCTCACCTCCACCTTGCGCAGCAGGTCCGCCGTTACCTGCTTGAAGCCGTAACGGGCGTTGATATTGATGTCCTTTCGTTTTGCCTCGCCCAGGTCACGGTCGCGGGTAAAGAGCACCGCATAGCTGCCTTCTGTGCTGCCGTGGCCGGTGTAGGTGATCTTGTCCACGTACAGCTGATAGCCCGGCACGGTACCATCCTGCACGCCCGTGTCCGTCACCTTGTCGTAGTGGTAGCGCATGAAGTTGCCGCTCAGGTCCCTTACCTCCACCAGCGCCCAGTGGGCGATGTTGCCTGCCTCATCGGCAAGTATAGCCTTGCTGTTGACGCCGCTTCCGGAGGAACCGCCGTAAGAGTAGGTTACGCCGCTCTTGTCGGTCACCTCCCACCAATAGGTTTTTGGGCTGCCGCCGTGGCGGATGATCCTGCTGAAGGCACCCTCCACCCGTGGGTAGAACTGCTTTTCGCTGCTCCTGGCCTGCGGCTCGGAGCGGTGGGCCGTAGGGCTCAGCTGCTCTCCGTTCATGCTGTAGGTCTCTGTCTCCTTGGTCGCGTCGTAGCGCGGCACGCCCCAGCGGGTATCGATAGTGATGCTCGGTGTGCTCAGGTTCCAGCCCAGACCCAGCCAGCTGTCGCCGCCCCCGCTGTTGTAGCTGATGGCCAGCTGCGGCTGCATGCCGCCACGCCCGGCCGGCAAGTTGATCGGGTAGCCCATGGAGGCGCTGCCGGTATTGTTGGCCTGCGGCGCCTGGATCAGGTTTACCACCGCCGTGGGGTTTGCCGCCTGTATCCCCTTCATGGAGGTGGGGGTGTAGGCCTGCGCCTCCGGCGACTCCGGCACCATCATGATCGCGTTGATCATGTCGGTGAAGTGGGTCGTGCGCGAGGCAACCTCTGCCCGCTCCCCGTATACAGAATCTAACGGCAGGGGCACCCAATGGTGCGTCTCCTCGTCGAAGTAATAGGTCTTGATGTCCTTCTCGGTGTAGCCTGCCGGGATCTTGCTCTCATCGTAGCCCACCCGCAGGTCTACCTCCTTCTCGAAGGTGGTGCGGTGAGGCAGGTAGCGGAAGCCGTCGTTGTAGCGGGTCACGTTCACCATGCCCGGGTCCAGCGCCGGAATGTCCACCTCCCGAAGGGTGGTGACAGAGATTGGTGAGGACTCCTGCCTCGCGCCGGAGCGCGCCGTCAGGGCTGTGCCCGCCAGCGAGATGGACTCGGTTTGCTTGAAGGAGAAAAGCTTCTCCGCGCGGCCTACCTCCGAGGAGAGGGCGTAGCTATAGTCTGCTGCCAACGGCCGCTCAAAGCGCACCTCCCGGCAAGCGATCTGCCCGTCAGCGAAATGCACCTCCACCTCGGCCTTTCTTCCGTCTTTCCCTTTTTTGGTAGGCACTAGGGCCTCGAACTCCCCTTGGAACACGCGCACGGGCTTCCCGTCCACCTTCACCTGGACGTCCGCGCCGGTAGCACCTTGGATAAAGCCCTTGATGTACGCTTGGTTATGATAGTAGCCGCTTGACTGCGGCTGGTTGATTACGATCCTTTCCGTTGCTCCCGGCGTAGCGCCAGCGGCCTGTATCTCCAGCCCCACGTTACGCACGCGGTAATTATGTTTGGCGCCCTTCGGCAGCGTGAAACGGATAACGTTGTCGCCAGTCCTGAGCCAGGTTGCGTCGATGCGCTCCCGTTGCCTGCTCCACCCCGAGCGCTTGCGCACCAGGTAGCCGCCCACTGACAGCTGATCGTTGATGCCCCTGGAGACGGCCGTGTGGTCCTCCACCCCGTCCACCTCGTACACTAGCCACGCCTGCTCACTGCCCTTCAGCGGCTCCTCCACGAGCACATGGAACACGTTGTCAGCCGGGTTGTCGGCCGGTGCCTTCTCCGTTGCGCCGATCTGCCCTTCCTGCGTTCCCGCAGTATAAAGTTTGGGCTGGGTAGGGTTGGCAGCACTGCCTGAGGCGCTTGCAAAGATGAAAAATGTAAAGAACAGGGTGTAGGCAGCCCATGGAAGCTTCTTCCAGGGCTGGTTTGTTTTAATAGCCATCTGAGATGAAAAAGGGTGAACGATCAATAGGCGGGGTAAAGGCTACCCCTTTTAGAACACGATTATCTTTTCTGATTTAATGCCATTCGGGGTCTCGAGCACCACCATGTACATGCCCCGGCTCCTGGTCGGTATCCTGAAGTGGTACTCCGTACGGTTCTCCCCACCGACCTTGTAGTGCAGGTTGCCCTTCAGGTCATACACCTTCACGCTAACACTGGCCTTCTCCTTTAAAGAGACCCCAATCTGGAAGGTGTTGCCGCTGGAGATGAAGTTCGGGAAGACCTTAAAGTTCTCCGCCTCATGCCCGGACACGATCACCTCGTCGCTGAAGGTACAGCCGTGTTGGTTGGTAACCGTCACTGTGTAGGCACCGGGTTCGGTGATGCGTACGCGCCCCTCGGTGCTGCTGAAGCCGTAGTTGCTCTCCCACTTATAAGTAACAGGAATGGAGTCCGGGATGCTTGCCGTGGCGTCCAGGAAGATCTCGCCGTCTTTCTCCAGCTGCTGGTCCTGGCCGAGGTCCACGAGCAGGGTGCCCGGCAGTTCCAGCGAGAAGGTGCGGGTCACCTGGAGCTGTGCGGCATCCGTCACCTTCAGGGTGTACTCACCGGCTGCCAGCTGCTCCTGCAGGGCTTGGGCCGCCCCCTCCCACTTCAGGGAAGAACCGGTGGAGGCGTTGCTGAGCTCGTACCGGAAAGGCGCCTTGCCACCCACCACGTTGATCACTGCTGACCCACCGTCCACGGCCGCACACGTCGGGTTGTTTAGGCCGCTTAACACGGCCAGCATATCGGTAGCCCTGGCCAAGCCGAATACATCCTTGCCGGAGTTGTCGGTGTCCCAGTGCATATTACTGAAATAGGCGATGCTGTCAGCAGACACGCTGTCAGCTATGATATATTCAAACTTATCAGCGGCATAGCCGCCCTGGCCGCTGCGGTCTACCACGAGCCAGTAGCCAAGAGAAGACTTTGGCAGCAGCGACAGATCCAGCCGTAGCTCGGTGGGCACCTGGCTGGCCGTGGTGCCGGTCACGTCCATCAGCCACTGCCGCTCCATAAACGTTATCAGACTATCCGCCCCCTCGCCTGTTTTGGGGGTGAGCTGGCCGGTGTTGTCGCCCCACAAAAGGAAGTCACCGTCGTTTATCCGGGTCTTGTTCTGCCTGTTGGAAGAGGTCAGCTGCCCGGCGCTTATCACCAGCAGGTTTGTCGTATCCACGGTGCTCCTGGCCTGCTTCTGGTAAAGGCCGAAGGCATCATCCCGGCCTAACCCGGTGATCCGGGCGGAATAGCCGTTGTTTTTTTCTGCGTGCCAGAGCACCTCCTCGGCTGAGCTCACATAGTTTCGGTCACGCAACGGAATACCGTACTTGATTGCCAGGTAGGACTCGGCCTGCACGCGCTCGAGAAAGCTCAGGGATCTGTCAAAAATCATCAGCTCCGCCACCGTCCCCCTGAAGGGGCTCTTCGTGCTGCCCTTGCCCTCACTGCCCAGGGCGAGGTAGGCGCTGTCAGCCACCTCAGCGCTCTCCGACCAGCTTTGGATGACCGTGTTCAGAACAGGTACCTTGCTGTTCTCCCCGAAGCGGTCAACAGCCTCATCCGGGCCAAGCGATTTTTTGGTGGAAAGCATTACATTCCTGGCTAGCGCCTTCTCCGTCCCGAAGAGCCCGCGCTCCACGGTGTCGGCAGGCTGATAGACGGCTATAACAGTCAGGGACGGTAGCAACTCGAAGCTGTAGGGGATCCTCATGTAGTCATTCACCCCGTCGAAGACCAGCGTCCTGTTATAGTTCAGCTCACCTTTTACAGAAGGGCCTGCTCCGGAAAGGGCGGTGGCGCTTAGCTTTTCTCCCCGCCAGTCGGACCACACGGCAGGGGAAACCGTGCCGGAGTCTGCGCGCAGCCAGATAACAGGGCTGAGAAGTTGCGTTTTGGATTGTGCTGTGGCCTGCTCCGAGAGAGACAAGGCCAACACCATGGAAAGGCCGAAAGCCAGAAGCGGCAAGAGTTTGCACTTAGACGGCAACACCCGAAGCGCACCGACATGTTGTAGTACAATTGTTTTCATAGGCAGTCATATAGTATCAAGCTAAGCATCAGGCACCCTGACAGGCGCCATCACGTCATTCAGACCGACACAGCACTCACAACCAACACCTTATGACCTACTCCCCTACTTGCTGTTAGGTTAAACAGCTACGACAAAACGCTCTGAACGCTCAAACATAATATATATTATATATTTATAAAAGAAAATATTCGTGCAATTTTTACAACACCTTACTTAGGACTATATCCATAGTAACGCCATACCTATAAAAATCTTGAATATGGGATTAGTCATATAGAGCCCTCTTCTATATCAAGCCCGGCATACAACCGCCAACCTAATCAAACAAAGTACATGCTCAGGTCGAGCAGGAAAGGCCCCAAACCAGCAGCCGTTATAATACGGATAGCCCTTCTTTGAACGGTAGCTTTACGGGTGTAGCCCTGTAAGGCTATGCTGTTGGAGAATAACCTTTCTTCACATTTCACAAGCTAAACCCAACTTCTGAAGAACTCCAACTTCACCGTCAGAAGCACTTGGGCAGCGGGGACCGGCTTTCCTGAATACCCACAAAGTAGCCTAAATTTGATTGATTCAGCAGCAGGAACTGGGCTCGGGCGGCTGCCTAAATTTTACCCACCTATGTAACGCCTTGTGAAAAAACCTCATGATCCTCCCTCACTTTTGAAAGGTGTCAAATAAGGGGCGCTGGTTCATTTTTCCAGGCAGCTACTTTCCCTACAGAGAGGCTGCTATGCGACAAATGATCTTCTTGCCCGCAAACGAAGAGCAAAGATGAACATTCAGCAAATCAACAGCGAGCTCGCCATCACGGACTTTCTAGCAGGGCAGGGCTTTCTGCCCGCCAAGAAAATAGGATCGGACTGGTGGTACATCTCCCCGATCCGCGCCACCGAGCGCACGCCCTCCTTCAAGGTCAGCACGCGCTTGAACCGCTGGTACGACCACGGCACCGGCGAGGGCGGCAAGGTCTTCGACCTGGCCCTGCGCCTGCACCGGACCGCTACCATCCGGGAGGTGATCCAGGTCCTCTCAGAACAGTTTTTCCCTTCAACGGCAACAAACATCAATGTTATCCACCCTCGCAAAAACTCTGTTCCCCGTGAAAGCCCCATGGTGGAGCAGGGATGTTCCACCGGCATTAAGGTACTGGACATAAAGCCCCTGGAGGATGAAAGCCAGTTGGCAAACTACCTGCGGCTGCGAGGCATCTCTATTAAGGCAGCCAAACTCTACTGTCAGGAGGTGCGCTTCTCCATTGGGACGAGACAGTACAAAGCCGTAGGGTTTGAGAATCGGTCGGGCGGGTACGAGCTGCGCAACGACTGGTTCAAGGGCTCCTCCTCCCCCAAGGACGTCACCTTCGTTGATGAGGGTGCCGGCACCCTCTGCCTGCTCGAGGGCTTCATGGACTTCCTCTCCCTGCTGGAGCTACGCCCCCACCTGAAACTACGATCTAGCTTCCTTGTCCTCAACTCCCTCTCTCAGCTGGGCAAGAGCCTGGAGGTGCTCGGCCAACACAGTAAGGTGCTGCTCTTCCTCGCAGGCTTACCCCGAGGCGGCTCTCTGGGCGGACTCTACTTATCACCTTAGCCCGGAAGAGGCCGAAAGGCGCGTGGAGCTATTGGAGGAAGCGGAAGGCAGCAAACAAAAGAAAGGCGGCTTATAAAAAAGCCACCTGATGCATCCACGGATCCTCTGGCAGTTACGCCCGCTTTTGCTGCCTGAGGCTTTCAACCTTCTCCCGCTCGTTGGCCAACAGGCGCTCATAGAACTCAACGCCTGTAGAGGTTTCCCATAAAACTGAGCCACTCTTGGAAGGTGCCTTCACCCTAAACTCCTCTGTTCTTTCATTATATGTTTAAAAGCTTAAGGGGCTCAATGATTAGACCTGAGGCCGAGCGAAGACTCGCCAATGAGCACCTCCAGCGGAAAGCGCAGGCCACGGTGCAGGTTTCGGATCATCTCCAGGGAAAGCGAGCGCTTCCGGTTAAGCACCTTTGACACGTTTCCTTTGTTGCCCATGTAAGGCACCAAATCCTCCTGACGGAGCCCCAGCTCCTCCATACGAACCTTAATATATTCGATCGGGTCAGGCTCCTCGATCGGGAAGTGCTCCTCCTCATACTTGCTGACAAGTATAGAGAGGATCTCTAACTGGTCTTCCTCCGGCGTGCCCGGCTCCGCGTCCCACAGTGCCCTAATCTGTTTGAGGGCTGCCTGATAGTCCTTCTCGCTGCGAATCAATCTAACATCTTCCATATACAAATCCTTAAGCCATTTCCATTACCCCGAATCAAAGGTCTTTTATTTTTATCTTGTCATACTCGGCATGTGTGCCGATCCAGAGCACAAAAACCTTCTTGCCCCTAAACCCGACCAAGGCCACGAGCCTAAAGTCATTTGCCTTAATGTTAAACACCACCTTACCATCCACCACCATCTCGGCACTAGGAAAATCCTGCCTGATATCGTTAACGCTCCCCCACTGGGCCTTCTTGACAGTCTTGTACCAGGCTGTCAGGTAAGGTTTGGCAGCGGCATGCTTTTCGTAGTACTCTTTGATGGTTTTTTGACTGATGACGTGCATGAGCTACTATTAGTTACGGTAAAGATAGCAAACAGTTGTCTAAATGACAACAACAGAAATCCTTAGGTACTGACTATTGGTATCTATCAGCCTGATCGTCTTTTCAACCAGTTCCTTGATATACTCCAGAATAACAGGACCTGAGGCAACTTCAGCATTGGATGGTGCGCTTCTAAGAGCAGGACACATAAAAAACCTCCTGTTTTTGGGCGGTACACCAACTATATCCCTAAAACAGGAGGTTTCCTTTTTCATCCCATCCCTAACCTCCGGGATAACTCTTGAGTACAGCTGTAGCGGATCTGCAGAAGCAACACACGAACCAGCAACCACTTGGTTATAAGTGCATAATATGTAACACGAAGGCTTCTTGTATATTCACATGATAAACTCTTACGGAAGTGTTAACTTCAATTAATAGTTTCCTAGAATACATAAACTATAATTTAAGCCGCTCCCGAAGCTTTTGCATATCCTCTCCCACCTTTACATCCAGTATTTTAGCGTAATACTGAGTAGTTCTGAGACTGGTATGCCCCAGCATCTTCGATACACTCTCCATAGGCACGCCGTTCAATAGCGTGACAGTAGTGGCAAAAGTATGGCGGGCAATATGAAAGGTAATAGACTTTGTGATGCCACATATGTCCGCTATTTCCTTCAGATAAGCGTTCATTTTCTGATTGCTAAGTACAGGTAGCAAGCGGCCTTCATACACGCACTGCGGATGCTCCCTATAGCGCTCCAGTATACTAAGTGCCATTGGAAGCAAAGGAATGCGAGAGGCGGTGTCTGTCTTTTGCCGGTTCTTGAAGATCCACTGTTCGCCGTCCACTCCCTTCCGGATATCCGAATGCTTCAGTTTCTGCACGTCCACGTAGGCGAGTCCGGTGAAACAGCTGAATAGAAAGATGTCCCGTACCTGTGTCAGGCGGTCACTGACAAACACTTTATCGGCCATCTTCTGCAGTTCCTCTTCTGTCAAGAAAACACGGTCTACCTTCTTGGTCTTAGCCTTATAGTTTCTGAACGGATCAGATTCCAGCCATCCATTGGCCAGGCAGATGCGGATTACTTTGCCGAAGTTCTTGATGTACTTGACAGCTGAATTATTGCAGCACTTGCGAACACTGCGCAGGTAGAAATCATATTCGGAGACAAAGAAGGGGTCCACCTTTCTGATGTCGATGTCATCCACTTTGTATTTCCAGCGCAGGAAACCGGCGGTATGCCTCAGAGAGGTCTTGTACCGCTTCAGAGTTTCAGCTGAGTATTCGGCACCAACCAGAGCCTTCAGCTTTAGATTGTGCTCTTCAAAAATTTCAATCAGCATTCTCGGGCTCTCCTCTTTGCCTATGAATTTGTTTTTGATAGACTCCGCCGTAATAGCTTGCTCTGCCTCCACCAGCTGCCGGTGGGCTTCATACACCTTTGCCTGAAGGTTGTCCAGGTACATGTTCATAGACTTAATACTAGCTTTTGTGCCGATGACCCGACCAGCGGCGGCGTTCCACCTACTGGGCTCGCACTCCCTCCCGGTAGTCAGCTCAGCGCGTTTTCCTTCAACAGTAATCCGCATATAAATTGGTACAGATCCTGTATTGTAGTGCTTTGGTTTCTTAAGGTAGAACAGGAGGTTAAAATTGACTCTCATAACAGTGACTTTTGAGGTTAAACAAATGTAGCTTTACAGTCACTAGAGCACAAGATGTACAGCCGCTGTACATCTTGGGTATCAATTAGTTACATAAATTCTGGTGAGTCATTATCGTCGCATGCGTTACTCACCAGATCACTCACCTGAAATGTGAGAAAAAGTGGTAAAATTTAACGCTGCCTAAAAACAAAAAATCCTGTAAATCAACTATTTACAGGCTTTTTTAAAGTTTTAGTACTGATACTGGTGGAGATGCAGGGATTCGAACCCTGGTCCAGACAAGGAAACCGTCGTGCCTTCTACATGCTTAGGTTTATTAGGATTGTCGGGAGCTTGCTAGTATAAACCAAACTAATGCGCACTCCTTAGATGCTTTATTTCGCCTGTGCACCGCACCCTTACACAGACTAGTAAATCGGATCGAAGCCTCGTATGTGCAGGCAGATTTACGAAACCTGCACGAGACTATGGCTAGTGCTTAGTACCTAGACTAGGCAGCCATGGCGTAGTTATATTCGCCAGTTATTGTTCGAACGGATTTTTAACAGGTGGTACGTTCATCACCCGACATGCTTACACGCAATCTGCACAAGCTGTCAATTCCGGTCATCCCCATTAAGTTAAAGAACGAATTCTTGATATTTGTACTTCAAGAAGTATGCCACAAATGTACGAATTATTTACGGCATTTTGGCTGTTACCACCGCATTATTAACGGAAAGCAACAGCCAAAAAGTTTCAGGTTTATACTTTATACTTACCTTGATGCCGTGGTGGCGGCGGCTGGCAGCACAGGCGCCTGGTACAGGTCTGCAAGGGAATTGGTATATTTGTACATCTGCATCGGATACTTGCGCTGGAACACCTCCGGCACCTTCGCCCCTACCGGCACCAGCATCAGCGAGCTTTTCCCGTCCACCGTTTCTCTCTCAAGTGCCACTCCCTCGCGGTTATCAAATTTCACATCGAAGTAGTACAGGTATGGGTATACCCAGTTTACATACTGCGCCTTGCTAGTACCAGATATACTCCTGATCTCCAGCTTGCTGTAGTTGTTGGCAATGGCCTGCTGAAACTCCACGGCATTGAGCGGCACATTGTTCAGCACTGGCATCACGTCGAACTGGCCGTCCAGCATTACCCACTTTTTCAGGTCTGGCAGGTATACTTCCAGCAGCACGTGTCCGGCCCCAAACTCAATGGTCTCCACTTCCTGCATCTTCAAACCCATGGTGCGGGCGGGCAGGCCAATGGCATTTAAGGCGGCTGTGGTTACGATGCCGTACTCCACGCAACGGAACTGCTTGCCCTCTTTCGCTTCGGCAAGTATAGTCAGCGCGTCCGGGCTGCTTGGCTCGTTCATGCCATTGTGCTGCCACTGCTTGTGCACCCAGTTCACCATGCGCAGCGCCTTTTCGGTATCGTTGGCGGCGCCTGCCACTATGGCATCCAGGTTATACGTTGTGCGCAGTTCCTGCAGGTAGGCATTGCTCCGGTTCTCTTCATACAGCAACGTATAGGCTGCCGCTGGTTGGCGCTCATTAAACTCAACCGCCTCAAACCCATACCCCTGCAGCTCTGTTAAGGCATAGGCTGTATCGTTCAGGTTCACGTAGAAGCGGTAGGATTTGCCGGCCTTTACTGCAAAGCTGATGGAGTCGGTGTTGGTGTAGAAGGTAAAGTTTTCCTTTGCCTTGTGCACCGGCACGCGCAGCACATCCGGCGAGATTTCCGGCATGATGTTCCAGTTACCCTTCACTAGTTCCTTACCAATCTTATAATCGGCTACTGTAGCGGTTGCCTTCACAACCGGAAGGCCTTTGTGGATTTTTTGTGCCAAGGCCGGCGCTACCAGCACCAGCATAATGAACATAGAAGTTAATGACTTTTTCATGGTTTTATTTTGTGTGTAACTTATGGCTTGGTTTCATGCTTACCGCCCTGATTCCCTTTTCATTGTCGGCTTGCTGAAAGACTCTATGAAAAATCGATGCCAAAATTTAAAATACTACTAAACAGCACTTTACAAAACAAGTACTTTCCTTTCTGTTCGGTTTTGATACACCTGTACCTGTAACACCTGTGCGGTTTTGTAACGCTTTTTTGTCATTGTAAACCGCAAAAAACATCCTTTAAAAAATCTTCTACTACAGGCCACAAGGACTACTGAAGCATGAAAACGCATCGGCCCTGTAAGCTTATCCACTTACAGGGCCGATGCCTCTCACTTGCCTTTATTTCCTGGTTCTACTTTAGCTTAACGGGCTTCTCAGGCTAGCCTATTTTATACTTCTACAGTTTTGCCTGCAGGTTTCTGCTCCAGTCCAGCATGGCCGTATACAGTTCATCTATACTTAACTTCGGATTCTCTTCGTAAAGAGAGATCAGCTTTTGATTGAAGTCTGCGAATCGGATAAAGCCTCTCTTCTTTTCCATTTGGTGCTCCATGATAGGTATAAAAGTGGCGTTGTCTTCGGCAGAGAACTTATCCAGGCAATAAAGCGAGTAGATACTCCAGGTCATGTACTCGTTGAACACGTTGTAAGGCGAACTGTAGGCGCTGGTGCCGTTGCTTTCCATTACCCATTTTGCCCTGTCTCCAAAAACTTCGTCTATCTGTTTGGCATACTTGTCGGATGTCGGGTTCACGAAGTTGTGGTCTATCTCGGTAAACACCACCCGTGTGTTGCGCATCTCGTTTACCTTCTCGTTATACTTTGGATTAAGATCCACCCTGCGCACAAACATTACTGTCTGATCAAAGCCATTATCTTCAAAGCTTTGCGTTGAGTGGGCTCCACCTACCAGCGGTGAGAAGGTAACGCGATAATTACCATAGGTAAACCCAAAAATTCTTTCCAGCCACTCCTGCTGTTGGGTAATCGGGTTTTGGGTGCGATACGTCCGGATAAGCTCGTTGAAGTATGGCAGGTGCTGCCTGTAAAACTTTCGGAAGTTCGATTTTCTGGCAAAATCCTCGATAAGGGCAAGATTGGCTAAGATCGGATCTCCTTGATTACTGAAGCCCATTTTCCGGATGATGCCTTCGTTTTTGATGTTCCCTTTTTTATCGAACACGTAGGCGCAGGCGTTCATTTTCATGGCATAGTAGTACCAGTAGCTCTCGTTGTCGAACACCTTGGTGATGTGCTGGTTCACTACATCCATTACCGGGTGGTTTTTATACGGCGAGAAATGCGCCATCACTTCTTTATAGTATGGCGTAGTCATGTCCACCATGTTGGAGTCCTGCTGCCCTATTTTGGAGATAGCCACCAGGATGTTGGCCAGCTCATGCACTTCCGGCACTTCCACACTAAACTTGCCCTGGTGCTCCCGGATGTACTTCTTCGTGAAATTCACGTTCTTCGGCACGCCCACAATTTCCGTCAGGGCTTCTTTTCCCTCATAAAGCACGGCGAACCGAACCGTGTCGCCAACTTTTACATTGAACGTGATCGAGTCCACATCCGAAACAAAGGCCACTTTCGTTTTCTTCTGCTTACACTCCACCTGCAGCCTGTCGGGCTTTAGTTCCGGTGATATTTTCCAGGATGAACGTTTTTCAGTATCGTTTACAGCATAAGTGATGTTCTCTGCATTCGATTTTATACTTGGCAGTTCCTGGGGTTTTTGCGCAAAGCAGGTGGTAAAGCCAAGTGCAAGCACAACTGCCGTAGCCTGGGATAAAATTTTCTTCATAGTATAGCCTAAAAGTTGTTTATACTACTGAGATGCAGTTTTTGCTTTTTCAGTTGCATCAGCGCCTTCTCCAGCACAGGATCTTTTTTCTGGATGTAGTCCTGCAGTGTCATCTTTACTTCAATGTCTGGCTTCACGCCGTAGCCCACAAACTCGCGGCCATCCGGGTACGTGTCTTTTTTGGTGCAGATGCGTGCGTGGCCACCGCCGGGCATCTCGAACATAAAAGGCTGACCGGTGCTGCCGAAGGAGTTCTCGCCAATCTTGGTCATGTGCTTTTGGTTATCGGCATAGATCAGGAAATCTTCGGCGGCGGAGGCGGTTTTATGCCCGATAAGTATAGCTGTGGGCACAATCACCTTCTCGCTTTGCTGCACCTTATTTTGTGCCGGGCTATAGTCAAACTCATGCATCAGCCTGTCTTGAAAGGCGTTCAAAGATCTAGCCGCCCATTCGTTGCCCACTGTATCTTTTGGAGCTGTAAACACACCCCACGCCTTATAGCTTGCCAGGTGCTGGCGCGTCGTATTCTTAGAACCATACAGCAGCGTGTCAGGACTTAGGTAATCCAAAATCTGACGGCCGATATCCGTAGAGCCGCCACCGTTGTAGCGCAGGTCAATAATCAGAGCTTTTGCTTTGCGTAGCTCAGGCAGCTTTGCCAGGAACAGCTCGTTGATCTTCGGATCGTGGAACCCGTTCAGGGCCAGGTAAGCCGTTTGGTTCGGGTACCATTTTAACTCCAGCAGTTCTTTCTTCTCCAGCGCAGGGTATACCTCCTGCTCCGTGGTTTTGGCATGCGTCAACGTCAGGCTCTTTACCTTGCCCTTCGGTGTTTTATACTTGATGTCATACTTCTCCCCTTGCATACCTGTCAGCAGGTTATTTATAGCCCAGTCCATCAGCACATAGTCCGTAGAGGAGGAGATATAAGGCATCACATTTTGCTGCAGGTAATCGGCGGTGGCTAATCCGTTTACTTCTATAATCTCGCTTCCAATCGGCACTTCGTCTTTTATACTTAGGTTGGTGCGGGTAACTACAGCTTTGTTGTCGATGTTGCTCAGGAAGATTTTATACTTCCCAAAGGTGTTGACCTGCACCAGCGAATCTATACTCCTTGGCAGGTAAATATTGGTATGTCCGTCATTCAGCAGGGCGCAGAACTTCTGCAGCTCGCGGTAATACGCATAGTCATTTTTGGTCGCCTGTACTTTCGTGATGGCTTCCCGGTAAGCTTTATCCCACTTCTCACGGTCCACTTTGTCCAGGTAAACGAAGTTGTAGTTCACTTCCTGCCAGAATTTGGACAGGCCGTATACTTTGTCGGCTGCAGAAAGCGTATTGGGCACCTGTGCTTTAACGGCAAAAGCGGTCAGCAACAGCAGGGCAATCAGGTACTTTTTCATAGGTTGTATTTTGTACTTATGGTTAGTGATATTTATTCTGCTCTGAGCGAGTTTATCGGGTTGGCAACGGCTGTTTTTACCGCATGGAAACTCAGGGTAACAAGGGCGATGATGATAGTAGCCACAAAGGCCAGGGCAAAGATCCACCAGCTTAATTCTGTTCGGTAGGCATAGTCGTTGAGCCAGCCGCTCATGAAGTACCAGCCCAGCGGCAGCGCGACCAGGTTAGCCACCAGCACCAGTTTCAGGAAATCCTTGCTCAGCATGAAAACGATGCCCGACACAGAGGCCCCCAACACCTTGCGGATACCGATCTCCTTGGTGCGCTGCTCGGCCGTGAACAGGGCCAGGCCAAACAAGCCGAGGCAGGAGATGAAGATGGCGATAGAGGCAAAAGCAGTCGTAAGCTTACCCATCATGGCTTCGCTGCGGTACATCTGCTCGTACTGTTCATCCAGGAAGCGGTACTGGAACGGGAAAGCCGGGTTGTGCTGCTTAGCTATCCGCTCCATTTCGGCAAGCACCTGCTCCGTCTGCCCGCCTGCCACACGCACAAACATGGCGGAAACTTCCTCAGGACGCACACGCATGGCCAGCGGCTTGGTTTTGCCGTGCAGCGAGCTGGAATGGAAATCTTTCACCACCCCGACAATATGCCCCTCATTCCAGATGCTCAGCCACTGCCCCACAGGCTCCTTCATATTCATCTGTCGGGCTGCCTCTTCGTTTATGATGAAAGCCGTCGAGTCTTTGCCAAAGTCTTCAGAGAAAGCGCGCCCTTCCTTCAGCTCTATCTCCATCATCTCCAGGAAGCCAAAATCCACGTCCATCACATCCACCAGAATATCGGCATTCACTTCCTTGCCTTTCCATTTTACATCGCCTGTGTTGTGGCTGATGGCGATAGGGTTTCTGTTGGCTGCCGAAACAGCGAGCACTCCAGGCACTTCCATCAACTCCCGCTTCACTACGTCATACTTCTTTTGCAGATTACCTTCCAGTTCCACGCTCAGCACATTCTCGCGGTTCATACCAATGTTGCGGTTGCGTATGTAGTGCAGCTGCAGCGCCACCACCAGGGTGCTTACTATCAGCAGTGCTGATAAGGAGAATTGAAACACCACAAGCCCTTTGCGGAAGTTGGCTACGCCCTTGTTCAGTTTTACGGTGCCTTTAAGTACCAACGCCGGGTTAAAGGAAGACAGGAAAAAAGCCGGGTAGCTACCTGACACCAGACCGGTAAACAGCGTTACGCCAAGCAGCAGTAACAGCAGCGAAGGATCCGTTAAGTCGAACTGAATCTCCTTTCCGGTAAAGTCGTTGAAGTATGGCAGCAGCATACCTGTCAGGTTCATAGCCAGGAAC
This sequence comes from Pontibacter anaerobius, assembly GCF_026241195.1. Taxonomy (GTDB): domain Bacteria; phylum Bacteroidota; class Bacteroidia; order Cytophagales; family Hymenobacteraceae; genus Pontibacter; species Pontibacter anaerobius. The sequence goes on along the minus strand of NZ_JAPFQO010000003.1, from coordinate 86,057 downwards.
AGCGCAATAAAGGCTACCAGCATGGACTCAATGATGAACTGCGAGATGAGGGATGACTTATGTGCCCCGATGGCTTTGCGCACCCCCACCTCCTTGGCCCGCTTGGCAGAACGTGCCGTAGCCAGGTTCATGAAGTTAATGCAGGCAATAACCAATAGGAAAATGGCTACCACGGCAAATATCCGCACATACAGGATCATGCCCGGGTTGCTTCCAGACTTCTGGAAACTATACAGGTGGAGGTCGCCGTATGGGTGCAGGAAAAGCTCCACGTTAGACGCTTCGTAGCGCTGCTTTATAAAAGGGCCGATCTTTTTATCAAATGCAGCCACATCGATGCCAGGCTTTAACAGCAGGTAGGTCATGAGGCCATTATTCCCCCAGTGCTTCAACCATTCATTCTCCGGTTTCCGCACATAGTCTTCTATCGGCATTACATAATCAAACTGCATGGAAGAGTTCCGCGGTACCGCAGCCATTACGCCTGTTACTTTATAGCTCTCCGCATTGTTTAGTTTCAGCAGTTTGCCCACCACATCGGTACTCCCGAAAAGCTTGTAAGCCATACTATCCGAGATAACCACACTATTGGGCTGTTGCAGCGCCTGTTTCGCGTCTCCCTGTATTAGCGGGAAGGAGAAAACCTCGAAGAACTGCTGCTCAGCATAGGTAGCCTGCCCCTTAAACCCCAGTTCTCCGTGCGAGAGCAGCATCGGCATAGGCCAAGTATAACGTATCGCTTGCTCTACTTCGGGTAGCTCCTGCTGCATGGCTTCTGCCAGTTGGCCTGGCGTGGCCTGTGTCTCAAAATCACCGGCACCCGGGTAACTCTGCACCTCCATTACCTGGTAAACCCGCTCTATCTTATCATGAAAGCGATCGAAGCTCACCTCGTCTTGCACCCATAAAAGTATAAGTATAGAGCAGGTCATGCCCAGGGCCAGCCCGGAGATGTTGATGAGCGAGAAGACCTTGTGGCGCATCAGGTTGCGGTAGGCCATTTTGAGATAGTTCTTAGTCATAGTTTTAGTGGATGATGGTGGAAGTATGGCTCTGGTAATTTTTTTCGAATATTTTTTCGTCTGTACACCAAGCCAACAAGAAATTAAAATGCCAAAATCATAAAAACCTGTTTATCAATAAAATAACAAGCCAACGCAAAGTATAAGTGTACGCTTTCGATACACCTGCGCACGTTACACCTGCACGCTTCCGGTACAAGTATAAACACAGCCTATACTTGCCCTAAACATACCTGTTTCTCTATTTTTATTTTTATCATATAGAATAGTTATATTCGACTTTGTAACCAGAATTAGCTCACCTATGTCCAGTGTAAAGAATGCCCGCGTGCTGATAGTAGACGATGAGACGGACGTGCTGTTCGCCCTGAAGATGCTGCTCAAAACCGAGGTAAAAGAAGTTGTAACGGAGAAGAACCCCGACCTGCTGCCCGGCCTGCTGGAGCGGCAGAAATTCGATGTTATTTTTCTGGACATGAACTTTAAAAGCGCCCTGAACACCGGCAACGAGGGGCTTTTCTGGCTGCGGCAGATTCTGGAAAAGGACAAGGATGCCTCGGTTATACTTATCACGGCCTACGGCGATGTGGAGCTGGCCGTGAAATCGCTGAAAGAGGGTGCGGCTGACTTTATTGTGAAGCCCTGGCGCAACGAGAAACTGCTGGAGACGCTGCACCAGACACTGGAGAAAAGGCAGCAGAAAACGAAAGGCAGCACCGCCACAACATCCGCTAAAAAGAACCCCCACACCACCATACTTGGCGAGAGCGAGGCGATAAAAGAGGTACTGTATAAGATTGAGAAGATTGCGCCCACCGAGGCGAACGTACTTATACTTGGCGAGAACGGCACCGGCAAAGAACTGGTGGCAAGGGCGCTCCACGAGAAATCGTTCCGGGCAGGCAAACCCTTTGTGAGTGTGGACATGGGCGCCCTGACGGACTCTCTGTTCGAGAGCGAGCTGTTCGGCTATAAGAAGGGTGCTTTCACCGATGCCCGCGAAGACCGCCCCGGCCGCTTTGAGGCAGCCAGCGGCGGCACCTTGTTCCTGGATGAGATTGGAAACATCTCGCCGGCCATGCAGGCCAAGCTGCTGACGGTACTGCAGAACAGACAGGTAACGCCGCTGGGCTCCAACACGCCCATCCCCGTGGACATCCGCCTGGTCTCAGCTACCAACGAACCCATTTACGAGCTGGCCGCCCGCAGCCAGTTCCGCAAAGACCTCATCTACCGCATCAACACCGTGGAGATAACGCTACCGCCCCTGCGCCAGCGCCATGGCGACGTGGAGTTGCTGGCTAGGCACTTTGCCTCCATCTACGCTCAGAAAAACCATAAAGCCACTCCTGACTTTGCACCGGAAACGCTGCAGAAGCTGAAGCAGCACAGCTGGCCGGGCAATGTGCGCGAGCTGCAGCATGCCGTGGAGCGCGCCATCATACTTGCCGAGGGCAATGTGCTGCAGCCCCAGGACTTCAGCTTCTCGGCCATGGAGGTGGCTTCTGCTGCCCCAGCGGCCTCCTATGTACCTGATACACCCGTGCCGCTCAGCGAAATTGAGCGCGAAACGATTATCAGAGTGTTGGAAAAGAACAAAGGCAACATCTCCAGAACTGCCAAAGAGCTGGGCCTTACCCGCACCGCCCTCTACCGCCGACTGAACAAGCATGATATTTAGACGCCTTGAGTTCGGGCTGCTGGTCCGGTTTATACTTTTGCTGGGGATGATGTACCTCACGGTGCATTACCTCACGCGCTTCACCTGGCTGCAGGTGGGCTCCGGCATTTTGGTGATGCTGGCACAGGTTTTGGAACTGGCCCTGTATGTTACCCGCAGCAACAATGAGCTTGCCCGCTTCCTGGAGGCCGTGAAGCAACGCGATTTCTCCCAGCGGTTTAACGAGCACACTACTAACAGCTCCCTGAGGCAGCTGCACACGGCTTTCAACCTCATCAACGATACCTATAAACAGCTGCACATCGAGAAGGAGGCGCAGTTTCAGTACATGCAGACGATCCTACAGATGATCGACACAGGCATTATGGCCGTGGATGAGGAAACCGGCGAGGTGGAGTGGGTGAACGAGGCTTTTAAAAGTATACTGCACCTGCCTTACCTCAAAAGTATAGACAGCCTGGAACCGCGCTACCCGCTGCTGCACGAGGCCCTGCAAAGTATAAAAGCCGGCGAGAGCCGCCTCCTGAAGCTAAAACTGCAGGATGGCACTTCGCAGTTGCTGCTGTCGGCCACGGCTTTTACCATGCAACAGCGCCACCTGCTCCTCATCGCCCTTAAAAACGTGAGCGCCACCGTGGATGCCACCGAAACCGAGGCCTGGCAAAAACTGCTGCGCGTGATGACACACGAGATCATGAACTCAGTGGCTCCCATCGCCTCGCTGGCCGACACGCTGGGCCGCCACCTGCACCTGGAGCGCCAGAAGTATGAACAGGAGCCTGAAACAGCCATTGACCCGGAGTTGCTGCAGGATACCGAGGAGGGCATCTCCATCATCAAAAAGCGAAGTGAGGGGCTGTTGCGCTTCGCCCACTTCTACCGTAACCTGAACAAGCAACAGGAGCTGATGCTGACCACGGTGTATGTGCAGGAACTGTTTAAAAGTATAAACGGCCTGATGCGTCCGCAGCTAGAGGAGCAGGGCGTGGAACTGACCTGCCACGTAACGCCATCTAACCTCACCCTTTACGGTGACGTGAACCTGCTGGAGCAGGTGATCATCAACCTGATATTGAATGCCAAACGCGCTGTGCTGGGCCGCCCCAACCCACAGGTTACACTTACAGCTGGCCAGGAAAACGGCAAAACAGTTATCGAGGTGCAGGACAACGGCACCGGCATTCCGGAGGAGCTGCTGGAGAGTATTTTCATCCCTTTCTTCACCTCGCACAAGGACGGCTCCGGCATCGGGCTGAGCCTGGCCAAGCACATCATGCTGCTGCACAAGGGAAGTATACAGGTAGAGAGCAAAGAAGGTGTGGGCACTGCCTTTAAATTATACTTCTGATTAAGCCACACTTTGGCAGATGAAGTTAGTAAACAGCCTGAAGAAAGATCCACCCCTGCAGCCCTCCGCTTTACTATATGCTTCCTCCTTCCAACTTCCAGACCTGCACAAGCCCATCGAGCGCGGGATTACCCAAAACTAAGCTTCTACCCGTTAGATGAACCCAAAACTGTGGCCGCAGGATAAGCTTGGCTCATAGCACCCTTAACCATTATTCTGCACATCCGTTCACACCTATACAAGTATAAACATATATAATCCAGCAACTTATCCTTACAATTCCACCGCAATGGCAACCCCGAACCTACAGCAACAGGTGGCCAGTATTTTGGCCACAGCGGATGTAAAAATTAATGGCCCTGACCCGTGGGACCTGCAGGTGCACGACGAGCGGTTTTACAAGCGCATACTTACCGAGGGCACCCTGGGCCTGGGCGAGTCATACATGGATGGTTGGTGGGACTGCGAAAGTATAGACCAGTTTGTTTTTAAGGTGCTGCGGGCAGACCTATACAAGCAGGCGAAACTAGGCTGGCGGTCCGTACTGCAACTGCTGCTGGCAAAACTGCTGAACCTGCAAAGGAAAGGAAAAGCCGCCCGCAACGCCCAGCGCCACTACGACATCGGCAATAAACTGTACCAGCTGATGCTCGACAAGCGCATGGTCTACAGCTGCGCATATTGGAAAGATGCTAATAACCTGGATCGGGCGCAGGAAAACAAGCTCGACCTGATTTGCCGGAAACTGCGGCTGCAACCGGACCAGCGCATACTGGATATAGGCTGTGGCTGGGGCAGTTTTGCCAGGTTTGCCGCTGAAAAGTATGGGGTTGAAGTGGTGGGCGTAACTGTATCGAAAGAGCAGGCGGCGCTGGCGCAGGAGTTGTGCAAAGGCCTGCCTGTGGAGATCAGACTGCAGGACTACCGCGACGTGAATGAGGCGTTCGACCATGTGGTGTCGGTGGGGATGGTGGAGCACGTAGGCTACCGCAACCACAGAACGTTTATGCAAACCGCCGCGCGCTGCCTTAAAGATGAAGGCCTGTTTCTGCTGCACACCATCGGCGTGAATTACTCCAAGGTCTCCGCCGATCCGTTTACCGACACGTATATCTTCCCGAACTGTCTCATCCCTTCCATTAAACAACTGGGTGCAGCCATGGAGCACATCTTTATGGTGGAGGACTGGCACAACTTCGGGCCATACTATGATAATACCTTAATGGCTTGGTTCGGTAATTTCGACTCGAACTGGGAGCAACTGCAGGGCGAGTACGGCGAGCGCTTTTACCGCATGTGGAAATACTATCTGCTCTCCAGCGCCGGCTCGTTTCGGGCACGCAATAACCAGCTGTGGCAGCTGGTTCTGTCTAAGAAAGGTGTTGTGGGTGGATATGAGGCTGTACGCTGATCAGCAGGGGAACCACCTATCCACCTATAGGAAATCAGCTCAGGAGGACATACAAATTGTACTTTTGATTAACCTGCCCTCGACAGTATAAACTATTTAAAAAGTAAAAGCCCGGCTGCAACCATAACGGCAGCCGGGCTTTTACTTTTTAAGAAAGGATGTTTTCTTTATTAACATCATGGTACCGGAATGCGTGGTACTGCCGTTAACGATTCTGTAAATATATATCCCGCTATCTTTTCCGGCTGCTTTAAAGGTTTTGGTGTAAGTAAGTCCTTTCTCAGCGTTTCCTTCAAATAATGCCTCTACCACACGACCAGTTATATCATACACTTTAAGTACAGTGTGTTCGCTTTCTTTTGCGGTTTACAGGCTTTCAATGGCCATGATTCGGGCTCTCAATCGGCATAGGGTACACCTCCTAAAGGCCAAGGGTTTTGCCATTGTTAACCGGACCAACCTCTGGCGCATAAGGTGTCAGATCCAGAGGTGCTCCTTCAGCGGTGCTGAGGTAGTATGGCTGTGTGTGTCGTGCAGGAATTTACCTCCGGCACCGTTATTTTCAAACTGGCAATGCACCTTCATGTTATCCTTCTCCAGAAGCTCCCCGGTAATGGCATCTACCAGTATGTTCCACCAGTTTTGTGCATCCAGTTCATAGATGGACACCTCCCAGGCAAGCCTGAGTTTTCCGTCTCCCATAGGCTAGTGTATTCTCTAGTGATACACCTCCCCTGAAGAGCAGAACTTCCCTGTTTCTGTTGTTTGTTGCCTCTAAAATATTCAAAGGCTCTTTAGCAGATACACCAAGATGGCTTGCTGCTGCTGCTGCTGCAAACGCTGCGGCAGCAGCAAGCACAGGCTGTCTGCTGTTAACCTTGCTCTCAATATCTTCCTGAAAACGATTGCCTATGTTCACAACCTCACAATCTTTAATCGAGATATTGGTAATTGCGCCATGGATCTCAACGCCTTCATACTGCTGCTTGAAGTAGTAATGCCACAGCAACTAGGGTGAAACATGAGCCAATATGGCATAGGGTCTGTTTCTCTAACATGAAAGCAACCCGGGACCAGGATTATACTTGTACGCTTGTTGTTACAGCAACCCTTTATACTTTGATAGATATGATGGGCCGAGCTGCTGAACCCTCTCCTACTCTGTGGGTTTTAAAGGCAACAAAGAGGTAGCAAGAAGAAAGTGTACCAAGTGTCGACCTCTTTGTTTGGATATACTGCCTGCTCTCAATAAAAACCGAACCAACCCAGTAAATAGTACAACATTTTATATATTTTAGCGCTTTAATATATAATTTCCCCCTTGCTGTGGCCAAGGCATGCGCTTGTGTGCTGTAAGGGACAAGAAGGATTGATATGAAAAAACACTACCGCTCTGAAAACAACTGCCTTAACTGTGGCACAACCGTTACCGATAAATTCTGCCCGAGCTGCGGGCAGGAGAACCTGGAGCTGCATGATAATTTCCTGCACCTGGTACTCCATAGCGTAAGCCACTACTTCCATTTCGAGTCGAAGTTCTTTAACAGCATTGTGCCACTTTTCACAAAGCCGGGTTACCTCACGAAGGAGTACTTTGCAGGCAAGCGCGCCTCGCACCTCAACCCGATCAGCATGTATATCTTTATCAGCATCCTTTTCTTTTTCCTTTTCACGGCTAACTCCAACAGCAACAAGAAGGATATTATGGAGGAGAATGCGGCACAGGGAAGCACCATAACCAAAGATGAAGCCGAAAAGGTAAAGACCGTTGTAGGCAACACGGTTTCTGAAAAAGCAGGTGCTTATACTTACACCATCCTGGACAATGCGCAGATAATTAAGGATAGCGCCAGCAACCGCAACGATGCTGTTGTTTATACTAACCCGACTGCAGCAAAAGCAGATTCCGCTGAAAAAAAAGGAACCACCATTTCTTTTCTTGATGAGAGTGCACTACCACTGTCGCTGAAAGATAGAATGCAGAAAGTGATGGATGATGACCTGAGCGGGCAGCTTTTCATTAATAAACTGGTCAGCCATCTGCCTAAAATGATGTTCATCCTGCTGCCTTTGTTCGCCCTTATCCTGAAGCTGGTTCACGTCAGGTCCAGGAAGCAGTATGCCGAGCACCTGATCTACTCCATACACGTGCACTCGTTTCTTTTCCTGTTTGGCTCTATACTTATAGTGTTAAACTGGCTGCTGCCATTCTTCGGAGATTGGATACAGTTTCTGGGCGTTGTAGTGATACTGTGGTACATTTACCGGTCTATGCGCAATATCTACAAGAGCACGCGCTGGCGTACTGTTTATAAGTTCTTCCTGTTAGCGTTTGCTTATACTTTCCTGATGTTGATGAGTGGGTTTATTGTGGTTGTGGCTACGCTTTACACGATATAACTTTCTGGCCTTAGTTAAACACTTTCTGCTTAAACCAGTTAAGGCCTCCGGATACCTTGTCGGCGTATTCGTTGATGTCGTTCACTACCTCGCCTACCTGGTGCTTCTCCCATAAAGTGCCGAAGGTTTTACTTTTGGGCTTGTGTATGTTCAGGAACCGGTCTTGCTGCTGTGGCTTGGGGCTGCCATCAAACGTAAACCCTTTTACTTCCGTCAGCACATAGTGGCGGCTGTTCAGCAGCACGTAAAACTGCCTGGCTTGCGAGGGCTGTATGGTATAAACGGCCGAATCAACATCCGTGTAAAACACGAGGCGCTCCTGCTGGCCTGTTACCTGTATGTGCAACGCGTTCGGGTTGTACTCCGGCTTTATCGTCCAGAAGCCCTGCACAAAAATATCCCCCACCCGCACGTTTACTTTGCTGGAGTTTGCCTTTAGCAAGGGCAAGCCCTGGTAAGAACTCTGCCCCAGTGCCGGGAGTGCCAGTACGGCAAGCAGCAAAGCCGAGACAGCTACAAAGGATTTTGTTGTTTTCATGGATGGAAGAAGGTATAAAGAGCTTATCAAGACGAATTGCAGTGCTTAAGAGACGTTGGTCATGCTGCCCAGTCAGTCATCCTTAGCATCAATTTCATCATTTCAACACGAAATATAGTAATTCCAGCTTAAAATATATACTTTATGAAAGTATGGCATTAAATTTTGCCTGGAGTCTGTTATAGTTATGATGGCGGAAGTATAGCTAAGCGGTGGATAACTGTCTGGATAACTACTTGGTAAAAAGCTCTCCCATCTCAGCTTCGGATTGATTATCTTTGTAGTAATGGAAAACTTTGTAGTATCAGCGCGTAAATACCGTCCGACCACGTTCGACAGCGTGGTGGGGCAGCACCATATAACGAATACCCTTAAAAACGCCATCAGCAGCAAGCATTTGGCGCAGGCTTTTCTTTTCTGCGGACCACGCGGTGTGGGTAAAACCACCTGTGCCCGTATCCTGGCCAAAACCATTAACTGCCAGAACATAACACCGGAGACAGAGGCCTGTAATGAGTGTGAATCGTGCAAAAGCTTTAACAGCAACAGCTCTTTTAACATACACGAGCTCGATGCCGCCTCCAACAACTCGGTAGATGATATCCGGAACCTGGTGGAGCAAGTGCGCTATGCCCCGCAAACCGGCAAGTATAAAATCTACATTATTGACGAGGTGCACATGCTCTCGACCCAGGCCTTCAATGCATTCCTGAAGACGCTGGAGGAGCCGCCTTCATACGCGATATTCATACTTGCCACCACGGAGCGCCACAAGATCATCCCGACCATACTTTCGCGCTGCCAGATTTTCGATTTTAACAGAATACGGATCGAGGACATGGTGCTCCACCTGGGTAACATCGCCACGAAAGAAAGTATACAGGCCGAGCCCGATGCCCTGCACCTGATCTCGCAGAAAGCCGACGGCGCCCTGCGCGATGCGCTTTCCATTTTCGACCAGATGGTTACTTTCTCGGGCAGCAACGTTACTTATAAGGCTACTGTAGAGAACCTGCACATACTTGATTACGATTACTACTTCCGCCTGACGGACCATTTGCTGGAGCAGAACCTGTCGGGCTCGCTGCTGCTTTTTGACGAGATCCTGAAGAACGGGTTCGATGCCCATAACTTCCTGATTGGCATTGGCGAGCATTACCGCAGCCTGCTGGTGTGCAAAGACCCGCAGACCATCCAGTTGCTAGAGGTGTCGGATAACATCAAGGCGAAGTATGCAGAGCAGTCGCAGAAGTCTAGTGTAAGTTTTCTGCTATCGGGCCTGAACCTGGTTAGCACCTGCGATACCAACTACAAGAGCAGCAAGAACCAGCGCCTGCACGTGGAGCTGTGCCTGATGAAGATGGCGCACCTGAACGCAGCCCTGAGTTTTGCCCAGGAAGGGGAAGTATCAAAAAAAGCTAAGGTAGCGGCTCCGGCACCAGCCTCTACCGGTACAACAGGTGCCGCACCTTCTGCAGGCATGCAGCCTTCCCATACTTCAGGCACGGTACCGTCGCAGCAGATGCAGCAGCCCACACCAGGAAGTGTACCGTCGGAGCGTATGCAGCAGCCGCATGCGCCAAACCAGGTGCCATCGGAGGGGCTGCAGCAGCCACCAAAGCCGCAGCAGGTAACACCAGACGCACATATTTCGCCGCCCCAGGCCACGGCGCCTCCTGCGCCAGCATCAGCCCCGGATAAGCCGCGCGCCGGTCTGCAACTACCTCCGCCTAAAAAGCTAGGTAAGCTGCCAAGCCTGAAAGACCTGCAGAACCAACAGACTGCCGTAGCGGATGTGGCCGTAGCCGAGGAAGAGGAGGACACCAATTATGGTGCCGTGGTGCCTGTGGATGAGGCCCGGCTGAAAACAGTGTGGCATGCCATACTTCGCCGGAAGAAGGCCGAGAACATGATGGAGTTTACGCTCCTGAACCGCCAGTACCACATCAGCGCTGACAATGAAGTTATACTTCACCTGGAGAACCACGTGATGATGGACCAGTTCACGGCTATCCGTCCGGACATACTACGCGAGCTGAAGAAAGAAACAGGTAACAGAAGTATAAAACTGCTAGCTGAGGTGGTGGAGGCGCAGGACGAGGGTCGCAAGCTTTATACTTCAGCGGATAAGTTTAACTACCTCGCTGAGAAATACCCTGTAATTATTGACCTGAAGCAGCGCTTCGGACTGGACGCAGATTTTTAAGAAATCCCCTAGCCCCTCCTAATAACAGGAGGGGTTTTGTTTGGGCACCCAACCACCCCTGCCCCTCAGCGCTACCTTCAAACTCGCGTTCTCGGTAGTCTAAAGAGGGGAGCCCTTAATATCATAGTTGGGAATGGATGTCATCAGCAAAAGTGTTAACCCACCCCTCGCCCCTCAGAGGAGGGGAATTTAGCGGAAGCTCCGTCAGCAGCAACTAGCAAGGATAGCTTGGTTCCAGCTAAAGAAAGCAGCGGCAATAAAAGTATAGAGAAGCAAAAAAGAAACACACGGTATTCAAAACTTTTCATGCTATCTTTATAAAAAGATCAACATCAAAACTATGGTTACAAAAAGAGGTTACTCTGTGTTATTGCTTGCGCTGGGCCTTACATTCACGCAATGTAAAAACGAGACCTATCAAACGCAGTCAACCACCGACACAGCAGCTACGGCAAGCCCTGCGGTAAAGGAGTACAAGTATGAGACGGTGCCCAACGACCCGCTTAACGCCCGCATTTATACTTTGGACAATGGCCTGAAAGTATACTTGTCGGATTACGAGGAGGCCCCGCGCATCCAGACCTACATTGCGGTGCGTGCCGGCTCCAAAAACGACCCTGCCGATGCCACCGGCCTTGCCCATTACCTGGAGCACATGGTGTTTAAAGGCACCACGGAGTTGGGTACTCAGAACTGGGAGAAAGAAAAAGCAGAGCTGGACAAAGTGGAAGCCCTTTACGAAAAGTATAGAGCCACTACCGATGAGGCTGCCCGTAAGAAAATCTACCACCAGATTGACTCTGTTTCGGGTGTGGCCGCTACCTATGCCGTTGCCAACGAGTACGACAAGATCCTGGGCGCCATTGGGGCTAAAGGAACCAACGCCTATACCTGGGTAGACCAGACGGTGTACACCAACGACCTCCCGAGCAACCAGTTGGAGCGCTGGATAGAACTGGAGGCTGACCGCTTCGGCGACATGGTGCCGCGTATTTTCCACACAGAGCTGGAGGCGGTGTACGAAGAGAAGAACCGCACCCTGGACAGCGACGGACGCAAAGTGGCCGAGGTCATCAACACCGCCCTTTTCCCGACGCACCAGTACGGTACGCAGACCACTATCGGTACCATCGAGCACCTGAAAAACCCATCCATCACCGAGATCAAGAAGTATTACAACAAGTACTATATCCCGAATAACATGTCCATTGCCATGAGCGGCGACCTTGATTTCGATCAGACTATCCGTTTGATTGACAAGTACTGGGGAAGTATGGCGCAGCAGCCAGAGCCTGCGTTTAACGTGGCGCAGGAGCAGCCCATCCAGCAGCCGATCGTGAAGGAAGTGCTTGGCCCGGATGCCGAGAACGTATCTATTGCTTACCGCACGCCGGGCATCAACACCAAAGACGCCCTGGTTATCCAGATGATTAGCAACTTGCTGTACAACGGGCAGGCCGGCCTAGTAGACCTGAACCTGAACCAGCAGCAGAAAGTGCTTCAAGCATACGCCTACGATACCCCGATGAAAGATTACGGCACTTTCCGGATGACGGGCATGCCGCGAGAGGGCCAGTCGCTGGACCAGGTGCGCGACCTGTTGCTGCAGCAGCTGGACATGATCAAGAAAGGCAACTTTGATGAGTCACTGATCGAGGCGGTGGTGAACAACGACAAGATCAACACCATGAAAGCTTACGAGGACAACGGTAACCGCGCCGATGCCTTTGTAACCGCCTTTATCTATGGCATGCCGTGGGAGCAGTTCGTGAGCCGCCCAGCCGAGTTTGCCAGCATTACCAAGCAAGACGTGATGAATGTGGCCAACAAATACTTCAACAACAACTATGTGCTGGTGTACAAGCGCACCGGCAAAGACCCGAACGCCCAGAAAGTAGAGAAACCGGCCATTACGCCGGTGGCCGTTAACCGCGATGCGCAGTCGGAGTACTACAAGGCGTTTATGGCCAAGGAGGTGGAGCCGCTGCAGCCGGTGTTCATCGACTATAAAAAGGATATTACCGAAACCTCGCTCAAGCAGAACATCCCGCTGCTGTACACCAAGAACAAAGAGAACGGGCTTTTCCAGCTATACTACATCCTGGACATGGGCACCAACAACGACCCAAAACTGGGCATGGCCGTGAACTACCTGAAGTACCTGGGCACCGACAAGTATACGGCCGAGGAGCTGCAGAAGGAGTTCTACAAGCTGGGCACCTCGTTCGATGTATTTACCAGCGGTGATCAGGTGTATGTGAGCCTGTCAGGTTTGGATGAAAACTTTGAGCAGGGATTGCAGTTGTTCGAGAGCGTACTGGCAAACCCTAAGCCGGACCAACAGGCACTGAAAGACATGGTGGACGGCATCCTGAAAGCCCGTGCCGATGCCAAGAAAAACAAAGGCGTTATTCTGCAGCAGGCCATGGTGAACTACGCCAAGTATGGCCCGAAGAACCCGTTCAACACCGTACTGAGCGAGAAAGAGCTGAAGGCTACCAAGCCGCAGGAGCTCGTGAGCATCATCAAAAGTATACCAACCTACCAGCACCGCGTGCTTTACTACGGTCCACGTGAAACGGATAACCTGACCGCCGCCCTGAATACCGGCCACAACGTGCCGGCCACGCTGAAGCCGGTGCCTGCCGAGAAAGTATACAAGGAGATCGACTTTACGCAGCCAACCGTGTACTGGGCAGATTATGACATGGTGCAGGCCGAGATGCTGTTCCTGAGCAAGTCGGTGCCTTACAGCAAGGACATTATCCCGGTGGTGCGCTTGTACAACGAGTACATGGGCGGCATTGTGTTCCAGGATCTGCGCGAGTCGAAGGCGCTTGCCTACTCTACGTATTCGTTCTATAGCCCTGCTTCTAAAAAGGACCGCGCCAACTACCTAATCTCGTACATTGGGGCGCAGTCTGATAAACTGGCGGAGGCGATGGCTGGCATGCAGAATTTGCTTACGGATATGCCCTTGGCAGATGCCAACTTCCAGAACGCGCAGGCCGCCCTTCGCAACAGCATCTCTACGGAGCGCATCGCCAAGGCCGGCATCCTGTTCGACTATGAGCGAGCCAAAAAGCTTGGCCTGAACTACGACATTCGTCAGGATGTGTACCAAAGCGCCAACTCTATGACCTTCGACCAGATGAAGGAGTTCCAGCAGAAGTATGTGAAAGGCCAGCCGCAGGTTATACTTGTGATCGGCTCTAAAGACAAGCTGAACTTTAAGGAACTGGAGAAGTATGGCAAAGTGAAGCAGCTGGACCTGAAGACCTTGTTTGGATACTAAGTATAGATTTTAGACGCAAAATATTGCGTCTCTACGATAGCAAAAGGGGCAGCCAAGTTAGGCTGCCCCTTTTGCTTTATCGGCCTTTGCTAGTGCGAGCTTGTAGCTCATACTTCAGCTAAATAGGATATAGTATAGTTTTGGAAGTTAGGCACGAGCTACAAGCTCGCGCCAGCGGGAGAGCTTGAAGGAGCAAGCGTAAGATTGGATGTGTAAATATAAATTCTAGCGATTCTTCAGTACCTCAGCAACACTCGTCCACTTTATCTCGGGATAGCGATTATTATCCAGCGGATCCAGCTTTGACAACCCGCTGAACATGTCGCGCATGTACTGCATCCCCTGCCAGGCGGGAAAGACTTCGTTGCTCGCAGGGGTAAGGGTTTTTGTGATCTTGATGATAGTATTCAGCAGTCCTAATCCACTAACCCGCAGCAGTTTAAACCCTTCTCCGGTGGCTTTGCTGGCTGCCGCACATAGCCCTTGGGCATCTAGCACATCCCCGGCAATGCGCAGGTAGCGCGGCGTGGAGGGGTCAAGAGCTGCGGCGGCAGTATAATCGGCTGTGTTCTGGATAGTCGTGAAATCCATGAGCTGGTTAGGGTTGCCGTAGTACATAACCCGTTTTATTGGGAAGAGCACAATGGGCGCCTGCCCGGTAAGCAAGTCCGAGAACATGCCGTTAAGTATGGAAGTGGCAGCGATAGGCGCATTGTCTAGTCGGTCCTTAAAGTGCTTCCGGAAGTCCAGGTTGCGGTTAATGCCATAAGGTAGCTTGGTGAAGTCAATCGCAAAGTCGGAAGGGATAAAACGGGGCACACCAGCCGCCACAGCAGCTTGTAACAAGAGGTACTGAATGCCAACCATCACATAATGCAAGCCCGACAAAGCCGAGACCACGCAGGAAGCTCCTTCGCAGGCTCTCGTGAGTTCAGCAGCGTTATGGAAGTCCACCTCTACAACAGTAGCCCCAGCCTCTCGCAGGGCGTTTACCTTCTCGTTGTCGCTTTGGCTACGCACCAATACCCTGACTGTGGCACCTTTATCCAGCAAAGACCGCGCAATGCGCCCGCCTAAATCACCGGTGGCACCCGCCAGCACTATCGTTGCCTGTTGCGAACCGGATGTATCGTTTATTTCCATAGCTGCATGTTTAGTTCTGATTTGTAACCGGCTTTTGCGGGAAAGGTTGCAGGTTGCCCTGTTCATGCCGCAAGTTTAGCGTGAGCGCAACTTGTGGCTTTCCATGAGGCCAGTTTGTAACTGGCATAAACCACAAACTATACTTTCGGCAGTTGCAAACTGGCCCTACTTTCTACCACCAGTTACCGCTTCGCTCAAACTGGCGGTATGGTTAGCTGAGAAGCATGATTTCCGCCATTCCCTTTCCTCCTGCATAGTCTATGGCACTACTGTAAGGATAATCCTGCGCCTCGTACACAAAACCAGCTTCAACAGGGTTATTGTGAATATAATTTAACTTCTGATCCATCAGGAAGTTTGAATTGAGTTCGATAGGCTGATTGTGCTGCTGCCAGAACTGGCAAGTTTCATTATTGCTATTGAGCTTGCCTGCCCGCTCAAACATCCAAAGCATCCATTCTTTGCGGCTTTCCTGCAGGTTATCAGAGATGGCTTTAATTATAGTTTTGGAAGTATGCTTTTTCAAGTCCCGGATAATGCCAGATTGGTTTTCTGTCTCAGAGCCGATGATCAAATGCACATGATTCGACATAATGCACCAGGCATATACTTTAAGTCCTTTGTTTTTAACGCAGTAATTCAGGCTTTCAACAACAATGTCTTTGTAGGCAGGTCTGGTAAAAACATCTATCCAGTTTACGGTCGAAAATGAGATGAAGTGCAGTTTACTTTGATCGCTGATCTTATAGTTCCGGCTCATGGCATACTATACGAACATACCGCCAGTTTGAGCGAAGCGGGAACTGGTGGTATTACTTGGCGGCAGTTTGCAACTGCCGAAAGTATAGTTTGTGGTTTACGCCAGTTACAAACTGGCCTCATGGAAAGCCACAAGTTGCGCTCGCGCTAAACTTGCGGCATGTGAGGCGCTCACACTAACCTTGAGGCATAAGAAGATAATTACTATATTACTTCACTAGCATTAGCCGCATGAGACTTTTTCAATCCCTTCCTCAACTGATTGTTTTATTATTCTCTTTATCGTGTTGTAGGACTAAAGAGAATGGAGAAATTAGTGGAACCGCTAAAGATACTATAGAATCAGATAACAAAATAACTTGTATTGATAGCATCAGCATCCTACACCCTAAAACAAACGAATTGTCTACAGGTCGTATGGAGTTATTTCTTTCAAGCGCTGATACAAACCTAAATCGTACTTTGGAATCTAAACTAATTGATGAGCTTACCTTCAAAGAAGGAGGTTTGTCAAAGAGAAAAGAAAAAATACCAGGTCTAATTATAATGGTGCGCAAAATAAGAGAGAATCATTATAAACTATTATATTTCACAAATCATTTTATTGGTTACCCTATCGATACTGTAGAGGAAAAAGGCGAAGACTTTATGGAAACTGCACAGATCATTATTAAGGACAAACAGGGCAGACAATGGAATATTAAGACTTGCTTGCAAGTGCAATAAGTTATTTTCCACTATATAAAAATGAAAGGCTGCCTGATCAGGCAGCCTTTCATTTTTATACTTTATACTTCAGCTTAGAAGTTATTCAGTGCAGCGTTTAGCGTTTCACTTGGGCGCATGGCCTTGCTGGTTTTCTCTTCGTCTGGATGGTAGTAACCGCCGATCTCAACTGGCTTGCCTTGAGCAGCAATTTGTTCGTCTACGATCTTCTGCTCGTTGTCGGTCAGTTCTTTGGCTAGGCTAGAGAATTTCTCTTTCAGCTCCTGGTTTTTGTTCTGCTCGGCAAGTGCTTGTGCCCAGTACATGGCCAGGTAGAAGTGGCTGCCACGGTTGTCGATGCCGCCAACTTTACGCGCCGGAGACTTGTCTTTCTCCAGGAACTCCGCGTTTGCCTTGTTCAGGGCCTCTGCCAACACCTCAGCCTTCTCGTTCTTGGTTTTATAAGCCAGGTCTTCCAGAGAAACAGCCAATGCTAGGAACTCACCCAATGAATCCCAACGCAGGTAGTTCTCTTCTACAAACTGCTCCACGTGTTTCGGTGCAGAACCACCGGCACCTGTCTCAAACAGGCCACCGCCATCCAGCAACGGAACGATAGAAAGCATTTTAGCACTTGTGCCAAGCTCAAGGATCGGGAACAGGTCCGTCAGGTAGTCGCGCAGCACGTTACCGGTTACCGAGATAGTGTCTTTACCAGCTTTGGCACGCTCGCAAGTATAACGCATCGCCTCTACAGGCGACATAATCTTGATCTCTAAACCGTTGGTATCGTGGTCTTGCAAATACTTCTCTACTTTCTTGATCAGGTTAGCATCATGCGCACGCTGAGGGTCAAGCCAGAAAATAGCAGGCGTGTTGGTGATACGCGCTCTTGTAACGGCCAGCTTCACCCAGTCCTGGATAGCTACGTCCTTCGTCTGGCAAGCTCTGAAGATATCGCCTTTCTCAACCTTCTGCTCCATCAGCGTGTTGCCGTTGGCATCTTCCACGCGCACCGTTCCGGCCTCAGCCATTTCAAACGTTTTGTCGTGCGAGCCATACTCCTCAGCCTTCTGCGCCATCAAACCGATATTCGGCACAGTACCCATGGTAGTCGGGTCGAAAGCGCCGTTCTCTTTGTTGAACTTGATCACCTCCTGGTAGATACCAGCGTAAGAACGATCCGGGATGATAGCTACCGTATCTTTCGGTTTGCCATCTGGTCCCCACATCTGGCCAGATGTACGGATAGCAGCCGGCATAGACGCATCGATGATCACGTCGCTTGGCACGTGTAGGTTGGTAATGCCTTTATCAGAGTTTACCATTGCCAGCTCAGGACGCTTCTCCATCTCCGCTTTCAGGTCAGCCTCTATCTCAGCACGTTTGTCAGCTGGCAGGTTTTGTATCTTGTTATAAACGTCGCCTAAACCGTTATTAGGGTCAACGCCAAGCTCTTTAAACGTAGCAGCATGCTTCGCAAAAGTATCCTTGAAGAACACCTTCACCGCATGGCCGAACATGATAGGGTCAGACACCTTCATCATAGTAGCCTTCAGGTGCAGCGACAGCAGGATGTTATCTTCCTTCGCCTCCGCGATTGCCTTCTCAAAGAAAGCGTTCAGGGCATCCACGTGCATCACAGAAGAGTCCATCACTTCACCATCTTTCAAAGCGATCTTCTCCTTTAACACTTTCGTGTTGCCGTTGGCATCCACAAACTCAATGCGCACCTCAGTAGCCTTATCAGCCACAAAAGATTTTTCGCTGCCATAGAAGTCGCCTTCCGTCATGTGGGCAACGCGTGTTTTAGAGTCTGATGACCATTTACCCATCGAGTGCGGGTGGCTCTTCGCATACTGCTTCACGGCTTCCGCCACACGGCGGTCCGAGTTACCCTCGCGCAACACAGGGTTTACCGCGCTACCCAGGATCTTAGCGTAACGTGCTTTAACGTCTTTCTCCTCCTCCGTTTTAGGCTCAGAAGGATAGTTCGGAATATTGTAGCCCTGCGACTGCAACTCCTTGATAGCCGCGTTCAGCTGCGGGATAGAGGCACTAATGTTAGGAAGCTTGATGATGTTCGCCTCCGGTGTTTTAGCAAGCTCACCCAGGTAAGCCAGGTCATCAGACTGCTTCTGATCCTCGGTCAGGTTCTCCGGGAAAGCGGCAATGATACGCCCCGCCAGCGAGATGTCTCTTGTCTCTACTTCGATATCGGCAGCCTTTGTGAAAGCCTGTACAATTGGCAGGAAAGAACGTGTTGCCAAAGCAGGTGCCTCATCTGTAATCGTATAGATAATTCTTGATGCTTTTGTCGTCATTTTCATCTTAGTTTTAAATAGTCATACCTCCGGCAAAAGGGAAGTATAGATAAGTTCTAATAGCAAATATAAGAGTCTTTTTGATATAGGCTAAGCCTATAGCAGCTTTCCTGCCTTACCAACTATGCTTGTGCAGGTACAGCATCCGCCCCAGTACATAGTTGATCATTAGTATCGCCTAACTACTACCTGCAAGCAACAGAAAAGTTATACTTTCATCCTCCAGAATATATCGGCTACAATTAATTTTTGTGCAGGCACGGCCAGTGTTTATAATCGCTCACACCTGATTTTACGACACTCGCCCCCACAAACAGCACTTTCACTGTATTTTTTAACTGTAGGCGCAACAGCCAACACCTGCCTCCGTCTGAGATAGCTTAGTTAACACTTACCTCTTACCCACAATTATGAGTACAATTTATACTTTGCTTTACCTACGGATACTACGCTTCCTACTCCTTTTTCTTTTTGTTGTTTCTACTTTACCGGCCGCTGCTCAGCTAAAAGTCATGACTTTGGGTAACTCTATTACGCAGGGCAATCAGGAGTATCCGGGTTATAAGTACAGGCTATGGAAAAAACTTGTTGATGCCGAAGTGGAGGTGGAACTGGTGGGCTCGCATGATGTCAACAGAGACGGGCCACCATCTGTGAAAGGAGAAGTATACAAGGGGCAGACTTTCACGAACCGAAACGAGGGGCACTGGGGCTGGCGCGCCGACGAAATACTGAACGGCAGAGATGACCAGCGGCAGGCAGGGCGTTTAAAGGAGTGGCTGCGTGGCTACTCCCCGGACCTTGTGCTGCTGCACCTGGGCTCAAACGATGTGATGCAGGAGCAGCCGGTAGCAGAAACGATAGAAGAACTGGAGGAAATAGTACGGGAAATCAGGAAAACGAACCCGGATGTTACAGTACTCCTGGCCCAACTGATCCCGATGAACTATAATAATGTAGGGCCGAACACGATTAACCGGCTGAACGAGTTCAACGCCCAGATCCCGCCCCTGGCCGAACGGCTCAACACGCTGCAATCGCCGGTTATAGTGGTAGACCAGTTCTCAGACTTTGATCCGACGCCCGGGGTTGACACCTGGGACGGCATACACCCGAACACCAGCGGCGAGGAGAAAATGGCCCAGCGCTGGTTCGATGCCATCATGTCGGAGGTTATCACGCCGCTCCCCGTAGAACTAACTGCCTTCGGTGCGCGCACTAACACACAGGGCCAGGTACTGCTGGAGTGGCAAACAGCCTCGGAGACAAACAACGCCTACTTTGAGGTGCAGCGCTCCCAGAGCGGAAAGGATTTCCAACCAATCGGCCAGGTAAAAGGCTCTGGCACTACTGTGGTGGCACAAAACTATACTTTCACCGACTCTGCTGCCATGTCCGGCACGCTGTACTACAGGCTAAAGCAGGTGGATACGGATGGCACGAGCAGTTTCTCAAAGGTAGCCCAGGTACAGGTACAGGAGCGGGAGCAAGTGCTACAGGTTTTCCCGACCAGCAGCAGAGGCCAAAACATTACACTGCACCTGCAGCACCACACGTCCACGGATGAGGCTCATGTGCATATTTATACTTCGGAGGGAAAGCTGGTGCATAGCATGGAAAACGTGCAGGGCATCAATGGTGCTTTCCGGACACGCATCTTTACGGAGCAATTGCATGGGGCTGGCCTATACCTGGTGCGCGTAGCCGCCGGCAACGAAGTATACCAGACGGAGTTTGTGGTGGAGCAGTAGTTATACTTTGTCCTGGTCCTGCAGCAACTGTATCACTTCCTCATCTGAGGTCTGTGTAAACTCTTCATAAAATTGCCCCACCGCCTGGAAGAAGGGTGGCGTGAGCAGGCACACGAAATCATCTACCATGCCTGAAAAACGATCGGCGGCCTCGGGTGGCGCAACGGGTACAGCTACCACAATTTTGCGCGGGTGCTCCTTCTTTACCAGGTTTACGGTGGCCTCCAGGGTTTTACCAGTAGCAATGCCATCGTCTACAATGATCACCACACGGTCTTTGAAAGGGATGTGCTGGCGGTTGCCCATGAAGCGTTTATACTTCTGCTGCATGCCCTGACGGATGCGCTGCACCTCGGCCTCGATGTAGTTCTCCGGCACATCGGCGCGCTTGTCGTAGCTCACGCTGTCCATACTTACGGCCCCGATGGCGAACTCCGGGTTCAGGGGGTGGCCGATCTTTTTGGAGACCGTTACCTCCAAAGGCATGCCCAGCTTTTTGGCGATAGGGGCCGCCACCGGCACGCCGCCACGGGGTATGGCCAGCACCACGCCCTGCTCGCCTTTATACTTTTGCAGTCGCTCAGCCAGCAGTTCAGCAGCCTCAGCCCTGTTTCGGATCATGTCCATGGCAAATCTATTTTGAATGAGTGCTTAAGTGAATGTGCGAATAAATGAAGTACGTTCGGAAATGGATTCAAGGGCATCTCCGGCCTATACTTTCTTGAATGGGTATGCCTTACTTTCTAAAGCAGGAACCCAGGCTCCATACTTTAAAAGCTACTGGAGGCATACCTGAATTCATCCATTCGCTCAGCCACAATTATCCTATGGCCTGTTTTGGTGCAAGGGCTGCTGTTTGTCTGGCTTCACATACTTGCGGAACCAGTCAGCAGCCAGTTGGGCCACCATCTCCAAGGCTCCCGGCTCCTCAAACAAGTGCGTGGCATCCGGCACTATCTCCAGGTCTTTAATACACTGCATCAGGTCCTGCGCCTGTTTGTTCAGGTCCAGTACTTCGGTATCCTTGCCACCTACAATCAGCAGTGTAGGCACCTGCAGGTCGGGTATTACGGCATGCGCCAGATCAGGTCGGCCACCGCGGCTTACCACCGCCTTTATTATATCCGGACCCTCGGCGGCAGCGGCCCCGATGGCGGAGGCGGCCCCGGTGCTGGCGCCAAATAAACCGATGTTGAAGTTCTGTGTACGCGGGTCTTTTTGTATCCAGTAGGTAGTGTCAATCAGGCGGCGGGTGATTTTTGGAATATCGAAGCGGTTACTGTATTC
Organism: Pontibacter anaerobius; assembly: GCF_026241195.1. Taxonomy (GTDB): domain Bacteria; phylum Bacteroidota; class Bacteroidia; order Cytophagales; family Hymenobacteraceae; genus Pontibacter; species Pontibacter anaerobius. The sequence continues at coordinate 64,187 of NZ_JAPFQO010000003.1, read as the reverse complement.
CTGGTCCTCCTCCTCTGTTAGCAGGTCGAAAAGCAGGGTGGCAAAGCCGGCCCGTTGCAGTTGCTCCGCCACAAAGCGGTTCCGGGTGCTGAGGCGGCTACTGCCGCTCCCGTGCGAGAATACGATGAGCCCTGCGGCGTTCTCCGGTATGATCAGATCGCCGATAAGTGTAGCGTCCTTCAGCTCAATCCGGACACTGTCATTGAAAGTATAGTTTGCCATAGCCTGCGGGGTATAGTTATGTAAAAACCTGACCAACTGTATACTTAGCAGTACGATCCCCTATTTTCAAAGTTCAGAAGTATAACTCCAAAGCCGCCTACTATCGTATCTGTGCATGAAGCAACCATTTGTACCATGCGTTATACTTTATCTGTACTTAGCCTGCTGCTTATACTTACTTCCTGTGGCCCCGATGGGCGTAACAGCACATTGGGCAACGAGCGGATTGACTCGGTAAAAGAGTTGCAGGAGGAGGAACCACAGGGCACAGCTACACCTGCTGCTCCCGACACAGCGGCGTTTCCGGGTGCCTTTAACCGTTTCTTCAGTGCCCTACAGGCCGCAGACACGGCAGCGCTGAACACCTTTGTGGATGCTGCGCAGGGGTTTTGGTTAATTGAACAGCCGGGGGCTATGCCTGCCTACAGCCATTTTACAAGTGTACAGGAGGTGAAACGGGAGTACCAGCAGCTGCCTTTTACAAGTATAAACCAGCAGGTAAAACAATGCGCCCTGCAGCAGCGAGAGGAGTTCCCGGCGTTCGACTGTGCCGACATGGACGGAGGGGCCACAGGCTTTGCTGAAGACGGCTGCTTTTATACTTTCATCACTTCTGATTTTCAGAACACCGATATATGGCAGTATGCCGAGCTAACAAAGCAACAGGAAGCGCAGGTGCAGGAACTGCAAAGGCAGGTACAGGCAACGGTGCTGCACACCGGCACCGCCTATCGCTTCCATTTCGGTTACCGCAACGGCCGCTGGCTTCTCCTCTTCGCCGATCTCCGCGTGCCCTGCAGCGCTTAGTAGTTAGAGGGTCAGAGAGTTTAGGTGGATATTTTAGAAAGCTTTTGCAGCTATTGCCGTACTAGTGGGATAAAACGTATGCATCAATCACGAATGGAAGGTTCAACCATTCTTTTCCTCTAATGATTCTCTAACTCCTAAATTCGCTAACCCTCTAACACCACTATGGCCTACTACCGACGCTTTGATCACCCGGCACCCGACCCGGCTATACTTGCCCGACTTACGGAGCAACAAAAGGTGATGCAGCAGCGCATCATCATACAAAAACCTGACTTCGACCTGAAACTGATCGCTGGCTGCGATTCTTCTTTTATAGGTGAGGATACTATCCTTTCCGCGTTTATACTTCTGACTTATCCCGAACTGGAGGTGGTGGAGAAAGTATGGCACCATGGCCCTGTGGAACTGCCTTATATCCCCGGCTTCCTGGCCTTCCGCGAGGCGCCCAACCTCATAGAAGCTTACAAGAAATTACAGCAAAAGCCCGACCTGATCATGGTGGACGGCCACGGTATCTCGCACCCGCGCCGCCTGGGTATTGCCACGCACCTGGGTCTGCACCTGGAGAAACCCACCATCGGTGTGGCTAAAAAAGTGCTCGTGGGCAAATATAAAGAGCCGGCTCCTACCAAAGGCTCCTTCTCACCGCTGGAGTATAAAGGCGAGATCATCGCCAACGTGCTTCGCACCAAAGACAACGTAATACCCGTCTTTGTCTCCCCCGGCCACCTCATGGACCTGGAATCAGCCACAGAAATCGCCTTGAACTGCGCCACCAAGTATAAACTGCCCGAACCCACCAGATTGGCAGACCATTATGCGGCGGTGTTTAAGAAGGACATCTAAATCAGGATTTGCAGGATGGAGAAGGATGGACAGGATTTGCTCAGCATGAGTAAACTTTAAGGATTTTAGAATTTAGAAGTACATGATCCAACTGGAAGAGATAACATATAGAATTATTGGATGTGCTATGAAAGTACATAATACGCTTGGAAGCGGATTTCAGGAAGTGATTTACCAACGGTGCTTGGCTATTGAACTTGCAAAAGCTGCACTTAGCTTTGAAAGGGAAAAGGAGCAGGTTATCTACTATGATGGGGCAGAGGTAGGAAGCAGAAGAGCTGATTTTATAGTTGAGAATAGCATTGTGGTGGAGCTAAAAGCTATAGTGAACCTAGAGGATATTCACTTAGCACAAGCTAAAAACTATACTGTAGCCTATAACTTTCCTGTCGGTCTCCTCATTAATTTCGGTGCCCTTAGCCTCCAATACAAGAAAGTATTTAACAACAAACATAAGTTATCCTCCTAAATCTTAAATCATCCAAAGTAATCCTGTCCATCCTTCCCCATCCTGCAAATCCTGATTCAGACAAATAGTCCGAATTCTACAAATTACACCTTTCAAAACATGACATAATTACAGTAAAACCACCCAATAATACCATTGGTGTATACTTTGCTAGAATGCTCGTAGAATTAAAATGAAGGAAAACAGACAAAGGCAATATGAATTTTAATAACTATACCATCAAAGCCCAGGAGGCCATCCAGAAGGCCACCGAGATAGCAGGCGGCAACCAGCAGCAGGCTATTGAGACGGGGCATATTTTAAAAGCAATACTGGAGACAGACGAGAATGTAACAAACTTCCTGCTCCAGAAACTAAACATTAACGGTAACATCCTGCACAGCAAGCTGGATGAGATTGTGGCGGCTTACCCGAAAGTGAGCGGCGGCAGTCCGTATTTGGCTAACGATGCGGCGGCGGCTTTACAGAAAGCTACTTCTCTGCTGAAGGAGTTCGGCGATGAGTATGTGGCCATCGAGCACATGCTTCTAGGCATTTTAGCAGGCCGCGATAAAGTGGCTGGCTTGATGAAGGATGTTGGCTTTAACGAAAAAGACCTTAAAAAAGCGATCAAGGAGTTGCGTGGCGGGACCAAGGTAACCGATCAGAACGCCGAGGCCAAGTATAACTCACTCAAGCGTTACGCTAAAAACCTGAACGAATTGGCCCGTGCTGGCAAAATAGACCCGGTGATTGGCCGTGACGAGGAAATCCGTCGTGTGTTGCAGATCCTGAGCCGTCGTACTAAAAACAACCCGGTGCTGCTCGGTGAGCCTGGCGTGGGTAAAACCGCCATCGTGGAAGGCCTGGCACAACGCATGGTGTCTGGCGACGTGCCCGAGAACCTGAAAAACAAAACGCTGATGAGCCTGGACATGGGTCTGCTGGTGGCGGGCGCCAAGTATAAAGGGGAGTTTGAGGAGCGTTTGAAAGCAGTGATTAAAGAGGTAACAGACGCTGAGGGCGAGATCATCCTCTTCATCGACGAGATCCATACTTTGATCGGTGCCGGCGCGGGTGGCGAAAGCGCCATGGACGCCGCCAACCTGCTGAAACCAGCCCTTGCTCGCGGCGAACTGCATGCCATCGGTGCAACGACCCTGAAAGAGTACCAGAAATATATTGAGAAGGATAAAGCGCTGGAGCGTCGTTTCCAGGCGGTGATGGTGGATGAGCCAAGCGTGCCGGATGCCATTTCCATACTTCGCGGTATCAAGGATAAGTATGAGGTACACCACGGGGTGCGTATTAAAGACGATGCGATCATTGCTGCGGTGGAGCTGTCAAACCGCTACATCACAGACCGCTTTCTGCCAGACAAGGCGATTGACTTGATGGACGAGGCTGCTGCCAAGTTACGCATCGAGATCGACTCGTTGCCGGTGGAGCTGGACGAGTTGCAGCGCCGCATCATGCAGCTGGAGATCGAGCGTGAGGCTATCCGTCGGGAAAATGACAAAGACAAGGAAACCGTGCTCTCGAAGGAGATTGCGGATCTTTCTACGAAGCGCGATGACCTGAAAGCCAAATGGCAGAACGAGAAGCAGATCATCGAGGGTATTCAGAAAGAAAAAGAGAACATTGAGCAGTATAAACTGGAGGCGGAGCAGGCAGAGCGCAGTGGCGACTATGGCCGTGTGGCGGAGCTGCGTTACGGCAAGATTCAGGAGGCGGAAGCGCACCTGAAGGAGCTGCAAGAGCAGGTTCGCCAGATGCAGGGCGAGAACCCGATGCTGAAGGAGGAAGTGAACGCTGAGGACATCGCCGAGGTAGTAGCCAAGTGGACCGGAATACCGGTGAGCAAAATGCTGCAAAGCGATCGCGAAAAACTACTCCATTTGGAGCAGGAGCTGGGCAAGCGCGTGGCCGGACAGGAGGAGGCGATTGAGGCGATCTCGGATGCTGTGCGCCGAAGCCGCGCCGGTATGCAAGACCCGAAACGTCCGATCGGTTCGTTCATCTTCCTGGGTACAACCGGTGTGGGTAAAACAGAGCTTGCCAAGGCGCTGGCCGATTACCTGTTCAACGACGAGAACGCGATGGTGCGTATCGACATGAGTGAGTACCAGGAGCGCCACGCGGTGAGCCGTATGGTGGGAGCGCCTCCGGGATACGTGGGCTACGAAGAAGGAGGCCAACTGACCGAGGCTGTTCGACGCAAGCCATACTCTGTGGTACTGCTCGACGAGATCGAGAAAGCGCACCCGGACGTGTTTAACATACTTTTGCAGGTGCTCGACGATGGCCGCCTGACCGATAGCAAAGGCCGCGTGGTGAACTTCAAGAACACGATCATCATCATGACCTCGAACATCGGTTCCCATATCATCCAGAGCAATTTTGAAAGGATGACACCAGCCAACCATGACGAGATAATCGAGCAGACCAAGGATGAAGTGTTTGAGCTGCTGAAGAAGTCGGTTAGGCCGGAGTTCCTGAACCGCATTGATGAGCTGGTGATGTTCCGTCCGCTGAGCCGTGGCGACATCCGCAAGATCGTCAGCATCCAGTTCGGCCACATCCAGGACCGTCTGGAGGAAGCCGGCATCCAACTGGTGGCTACCGACGAAGTGCTGGATTACCTGGGCGAGCAGGGCTACGATCCGCAATTCGGCGCCCGACCGCTGAAGCGCGTGATACAGCGCCAGGTGCTGAACGAGTTGTCCAAGGAGATCCTGTCCGGCAGAATTAACAAAGATTCTGTGGTAGAGGCGGTACTAGACAACGGTGCGATTCGTTTCAATAACGTGGATGTGGAGATCCCATCGGAGAAATAGACTGAGAAATAAAGTAAGATTAAAGTTTAGATTTTAGCATAGACCCCGCTATTCCATTGGAGTGGCGGGGTTTTATTTTTGCTGATACTGCCGCAAGCATCCTGCTTGTGGCTTTGCGTGAGGCAAGCTTTCAGCTTGCGAAAGTATAAAGTAGCCGTTACACAAGCTGAAAGCTTGCCCCATACACCACCACGAGCTGAAAGCTCGCGGCAGGAAATGTAACCAGACGCTAACTTTATGAGTTAGCTGCAGCATGAGTCGCAACTATAAATTTCAGGACCAGACAAAACTATACTTTGTTTCCTTTGCCGTTCTGAACTGGATCGATGTGTTTGTGAGGCGGGAGTATAAAGAGATTGTGGTGGAGAGCTTGCAGTACTGCATCAAACACAAAGGCCTGGAGGTTTATGCCTGGTGCATCATGAGTAACCATGTACATTTGATTATTGGCAGTAGCGCAGAACCCATGGAAGGTATCCTGCGCGATATGAAACGCCATACGGCCAAAGCTATTCTCAAACTTATTGAAGAGCACAATCAGGAAAGCCGGAAGGACTGGCTTCTCTGGATGTTTAAACGCGCCGGCAGCCGTAACTCAAATACCGAGGTGTATCAATTCTGGCAGCACCACAATCACCCCATCGAACTCTCGACAAACTTTCTCTTACAACAAAAGCTGGATTACTTGCACCAAAACCCCGTGGAAGCTGGCTTTGTAGAAGAGCCATGGGATTTTTTGTATAGTAGCGCCAGAGATTATGCAGGCAACAAGGGGTTAGTTGATATCATCTTGATCGAATAAATTCCCTGCGACGCTCCTGCCGCGAGCTTTCAGCTCGTGGCTTTTATTGAGGCAAGCTTTCAGTTTGTGTAACGGCTACTTTATACTTTCGCAAGCTGAAAGCTTGCTCCATTTCCGCTCCAAGCTACAAGCTTGAAACAGGTCCGTAAATTCTATACTTTGCAGCAGCAACCATACCTCGATACTATGCAAAAGAAATGCTTAACCCTCCTCCTTTTCCTCACCCTCACGATCCTTTCTGCACAGGCCAAAGTGGACACGCTTGCCATCCAGAGCTCCTCGATGCAGAAAACACTGAAGGCGGGCATTGTAACGCCTGAGAACTACGGCAAGAAAAAGAACGGACCCTACCCGGTTTTATACTTACTGCACGGCTACAGCGGCGGCTTCAGCGACTGGCTTAAAACACCACCTCAAAAAGACCTGCTGCAGCAAATGGCCGATAAGTACCAGCTTATCATCGTTACCCCGGAAGGCGGCTTCAGCAGCTGGTACTACGATAGCCCCGTGGACAAGGGCAGCCAATACGAAACCTATATCACGAAGGAGTTGCTGCAGGAAGTGGACGGCAAGTATAAAACCATTGCCAACAAGAACGGCCGGTTTATATCGGGTTTAAGTATGGGCGGGCACGGAGCGCTTTACCTGGCATCGCGCAACCCTTCTTTATACCTGGCGGCAGGAAGTATGAGCGGCGCCCTGAATGTGGCAAATATAGAGCAGGAAAAGCTGCGCCAAAGCATAGAGGCCGTGCTCGGGCCCAAGCCTGAGAACCAGGAGCTGTTTCGCCAAAGCTCCATTGTGTATATGACGCCTCAGCTAAAGGCAAGCGGACTGTCATTTATGATTGATTGCGGTGTGGATGATTTTCTGATTGAGGATAACCGCGAACTGCACCGGCGCATGGTGTACGAGAAAATCCCGCATGAGTATATCGAACGCCCCGGCGCGCATACCTGGCCTTACTGGGGCAACTCGCTGGAGTACCACCTGCTGTTTTTTCAGAAGGTCAGGGCTGCGTCGCTGACGCAATAGCTGCTATACTTGCCAGACGCTCGCAGGAGTTCCGCACACTGCGAGCGTCTGTTTACACCTTCCCTTCCTGCACCCACTGCATGGCCTGCTCCCGCTCGTGCAGATCGAAGTAGCGCACGCCTTTTTTCTTAACCGGGCTGATAAGCTTGGCTGCCCACTCCTGCCACACCTTCTCCCCCACCATAGCTACTCGTCCGTACTCCCGGCCATGCACCAGGTCGAAGAAGGCGTTTTCCAGGGCGGCGCCTGGCTTTACCCGGTTTAGGTCAAGGTGGATCATTTCATAGTATAAGCGGGCGGCGCCATACTTTCTCATCCTGTCGCGGATCAGCTCGCGGTACAGGTCAAAGTCCTCGTTAGTCAGCTCGCCGCTTACCCGCACAGCCAGCATATCACCCTGTGTTTCAGGCAGTACCTCTATCATAGTGTAGTTATTATCCTCCAACCTTTGCCACTGCCGGCTAATACAAAGGCGGAGCTCGCCCGTAATCCCGGGAAAGCCTTTGCACAGATAAAGCCAATATTCAGCGGCAACATCAGTTATACTTACGTAAATATAGATGTAACAACAATATTGCACTTTGGTCTGTTTACGTACAGTTCTAAAGTATAAATCCGAAGCAACAAACTTTTACCGCACCACACCTGCATGAAACCACTCTACCCGCTTGTCGCCCTGCTTATACTTTGCGCACTGTTCGGCTTTACGTTTGCCAGGCAGCAGAATGGATACTCTGTTGTAGGCAGCTGGAAACTGGTGGACATGCAGATTGGGAACGACAAAGCGGCCAAAGCCGAGAGCAACATGGAGAACACCCTTCGCCAAAGCACCATGCGGTTAGTTTTTGAGGAGTCAGGGCAGTTCAGGATGGAGCTGGATGCGGACGGGCGCGGCCTGAGCGGCGGCTATTACTACGACCCTGAAAACCAGATCCTCAGCATCAGGTATGGCTCTCACGTAGACACCGCGCTGGTTTCGTGGGAGGGGAAGAATAAAATGATACACGCCTCTAAAGATGGCAAAACCAGGACCACCATGGAGCGGGTAACAGACTAAGACAAGTATAAAGCAGAAGGGCCAGCTACTGTAGCTGGCCCTTCTGCTTTATACTTCAGGTTACCTGAACACCAGGTTCACCGGTTTGTGCACCTGCGTCTCGTGGCCGGTGGCCGTCAGTTTTCCGGTGGCTTTATCTATTTTAAAGGAGGTGATATTGTTGGATCGCTCATTGGCGACAAGCAGAATATTTCCTGATGGATCAATGGAGAAGTCGCGGGGCCAGTCGCCGCCGGTACTCATGTGCTGTACCGGCGTTAGGTTACCGCCGTCCTCAGAGATGGCGAATACGGTTATGCTGTTGTGCCCACGGTTAGAAGTGTACAGGTATTTACCATCCGCTGAGACTTTTACCGCTGCCGGGTAGCTATCCCCTTCAAACCCTTCGGGTAGTGTGGTAAGCGTTTGTTTCTCAGAGAATGTGCCTTTGTCAGCATCGTAAGCCATGGCCGTTACAGTAGAGTTTAGCTCGTGCAGCAGGTAGGCATACCTGCCATTCGGGTGAAAAACCATGTGGCGCGGACCAGAGCCCGGCGCTGCCGCATAGGCTATCGCAGGGTTATGTGGCACCAGCTTCCCCTCCTCTACTTTATACCCGAACACCTTATCGGCACCCAGGTCCACGGCAAAGCTATACTTGCCATCCGGCGACGGGGCGATGTAATGGGCGTGCGGCTCGTTCTGCCGCTCCTTGTTTGGCCCGGTGCCTTCGTGCTGCACCATATTTGCCTGCCCCAGTTGCCCGTTTTGCTGCACCGGCAGCGCTGCCACATTGCCGCCCATGTAATTGGCCACCAGCACGGTGCTATCCTGCAGCGAGATATAACATGGAGCACCACCCTCAGAGGCTACACGGTTCAGCAGGGTCAGGTTTTTGCCTCCATCGCTTACCGAAAAGGCACTCACGGCACCACTCTTTTTCCCTTCAAAATCCTGCGTTTCGTTTACGGCATACAGGTACTTGCCTGCATTGTCCAAGGTCAGGTACGAAGGATTTGCACCAGCCTTAAAGCTGCTCTCACGCGTCAGTTCGCCGGTTTCCGGGTTCAGGCTGTACAGGTAAATACTCTCCGCATCAGGATCGGCGTAGGACCCTACGTATAGCGTTGTTGCTTTCATACTTTCTGGTTCTGCTGTTGCTGTAGTTGCTGCGTCCTGCTGTTCAGTGGCGGTGTTACAGCCGGCCATTGCCAGTGCTACACCCGTCAGGGCCAGCGCTGTTCTGTTTACCAGTTTTCGGGAGTCTAGGTTAAAGAGCTTGTGCATGGTATGTTTTAGAAGGTGATGTTTAAGCTAAGGTATGAAATCTTGCTTAAAAGTATGTATAACCTGTGGCAGGCTTATATGTTGCAAGAAAGGAAATGAAGCTTTTGTTAAGCACATTTCCTGGCGCACGCGGCCGCTTGTGCCTGCTAGGTGAAGTATAAACTGGGTTGCTGCTGGTATAGCTCGGGCAGGTAGCTACTTACCTGCCCAAACCCACCCCTGCCCTCCGATGAGGGGAGTTTCACCTCTCCCCAGCCCTCCCCTAAAAACAGGGGAGGGAGCTTCTGCAGGTGTAAACCCACCCCCAGCCCCTCCAAGGAGAGGAATTTAGTTCCTATTGTATAGCGAAGGCAGTGGCTATCGAAATGATTCCCAGTCTTTCCGTTGAGCGCCTTGTAGATTTTCGGTTTCGCTTCAGCGAAATTGCAACGCAGGAGCAAAGGAAATGTACACAGCGCGATGCGGGAAGACGAGCCCTCCCGGGCCTGAGGGAGCCAAGGCCAGAAATGGAAAAAGTCGCTTATAAGACTGAGGATCAGCAGCAGCTAGTAAGGATAGCTTGGCTCAATCAAGTTAAAGGTAGCAGCGGCTAAAGCAGAAAAGCACCAGCAAGAGAAGCACCAAAATCAATTTCTCCCGCTTAACTGATAGAACAAATCCCGCTGTTCGTCGATTTACCAACTACTGCCACAACACCTGCCAGACACAACATTGCATGTTTAACCGATGATGCGTAATTTGCCACTTAGCTTAACCTTCACCTAAATCAAACCAGCGCGGTGTCATCTGTTTTTTATACTTACATAGAGCTCGGCTTTCATCATATTTTCGATTTCAAGGCCTACGACCACATGCTCTTCCTGCTGGCCTTGTGCGCCATTTATACGTTGCAGGACTGGAAGAAAGTGCTTGCACTGGTCACGAGCTTCACCATTGGCCACAGCATCACGCTGGCGCTGGCAACCTTTAATATCATCCGTTTCGATTCTGCCTTAATAGAGTTCCTGATACCGGCTACCATACTATTAACCTGTGTCGTTAATTTTTTTAAGCTGAAGGGGGCCGCCAGTAAGCAAGGTACTGTCCTGTCGCTGCACAACCTGATGGCTGTGTTCTTTGGCCTGATCCATGGTATGGGATTCTCAAACTTCCTGCGTCAGATGCTGGGCCGAAGCGGAAATATCTGGCAGCAGCTGCTGGCCTTTAACATTGGCATTGAGCTGGGTCAGCTCCTGATCGTAACCATACTGCTGGTAGCGGGCTTCCTCATCATGACGCTGTTCCGGGCCAGTAAACGCGACTGGATCATGGTACTGTCAAGCGCTGCAGCCGGCATTGCCCTGATCATGATGATGGAAACCAATATATTTTAACATTCAGAAATTAAACCCTAAAGAGCAAATCACCTCTAATCTATACTTCATCTATCCTAACTAAACCTATTCTAACTAAATCCACATGAGAAACATTGTAGCAGGTTTGGCCCTGGTGGGCTTGGTGGCAGGCCCGCTGGCGGCACTGGCACAAGACACCAAGTTCGCCCAGCTGGCGCAGGAGCTACCTACCCCTAACACCTACCGTTCGGCATCGGGCGCACCGGGTCACCAGTACTGGCAGCAGCGCGCTGACTATACCATAAAAGTTGAGCTTGATGATGCGAACCAAGCTATCACCGGTTCCGAAACCATCACCTATACCAACAACTCGCCGGATGTGCTTACTTACCTGTGGGTGCAGCTGGACCAGAATATCTTTGAGCCGAACTCCATGAGCAACCTGACGCGCACAGCGGAACTGCAGAAGGAGATGCCGCTGCGTGCCGTAGAGTACATGACGCGTGAGAAGTTTGACGGAGGCTTTAAGATAAGCAAGGTGGCAGACCGTGGCGGAAAAGCCCTGAAGTATACCATCAACAACACCATGATGCGTATCGACCTGCCTTCTCCACTGAAGCCGAACCAGAGCACAACCTTCAGCATCGACTGGAAACATAACATCAACAACCAGAAAACGCTGGGTGGCCGCTCTGGCTACGAGTACTTCCCGGAAGATGATAACTACCTCTACGAGATGGCCCAGTGGTTCCCAAGAATGGCCGTGTACGACGACGTAAACGGCTGGCAGCACAAGCAGTTCTTGGGTAGCGGCGAGTTTGCCCTGCCTTTCGGCGACTACAAGGTGAGCATCACCGTACCTGCCGACCACGTGGTAGCCGCCACCGGCGAGCTGCAGAATGCAGGCCAGGTACTTTCTTCTACGCACCAGAAGCGTTGGGCACAAGCAGCCAAGAGCGACAAGCCCGTGGTGATCGTGACGCAGGAGGAAGCCGAGAAAGCTGAAAAAACCAAAGCCAAGAACAAGAAAACCTGGGTATACGCTGCCGACAACGTGCGCGATTTTGCCTGGGCCAGCTCCCGTAAGTTTATATGGGATGCCATGAACGTGAAAGTGGGCGGCAAGAACGTGCTGGCCATGTCATACTACCCGAAAGAGGGCAACCCGCTTTGGGGCCAGTACTCTACCGAGGCCGTGGCGCATACGCTGGAAGTATACTCCAAACACACTATTGATTACCCTTACCCGGTGGCTATCTCCGTGCATGGCCCGGTGGGTGGCATGGAGTACCCGATGCTATCTTTCAACGGTTACCGCCCAGAGCCTGACGGAACCTACTCAGACCGCACCAAGTATGGCCTGATCTCGGTGATCATCCACGAAGTGGGCCATAACTTCTTCCCGATGATCATTAACTCGGATGAGCGCCAGTGGACATGGATGGACGAAGGCCTGAACACTTTTATGCAGTACCTGGCCGAGCAGGAGTGGGAACGCACCTACCCATCGCGCCGCGGGGAGCCACAGGATATTGTGGAGTACATGAAGAGCGCCAAAAACACGCAGGTGCCGATCATGACCAACTCAGAATCGGTGCTGCAGTTTGGTAACAACGCCTACGGCAAGCCGGCCACCGCCCTGAATGTTTTACGTGAAACAGTAATGGGCCGCGAGCTGTTCGACTATGCCTTTAAAGAGTACGCCAAGCGCTGGGCTTTTAAACACCCGATGCCTGCCGACTTCTTCCGTACCATGGAAGATGCCTCTGGCGTGGACCTGGATTGGTTCTGGAGAGGCTGGTTCTACACCACCGACCATACCGACATTGCTATGACGGATGTAAAGTGGTATACTATCGACTCACAGGACCCAGCCTTTGTGAACGCCCAAGTGCGCGAGCAGCAGAACAAGGCTCCTAAAACCCTGTCGCAGCAGCGCAACCTGACAGATATTAAAAAGACGCGCGTTGAACTGCGCCCTGAGCTGAATGATTTCTACAACACCTATGACCCACTGGCTACCACAGCACAGGATGAACAGGCATACCGCCAGTTCCTGGGCCAGCTTTCGCCGGAGCAGAAGGAGAAGCTTAACTCAGGCCTGAACTTCTACGAAGTGAGCTTCGAGAACCAAGGTGGCCTTGTTATGCCACTGATCGTACGCATGGCATATGAGGATGGCTCTGAGGAAGTGGTAAACATACCGGCGGAGATCTGGCGCTACAACAACGACGAGATCACAAAAGTGTTCATCACAGAGAAACCGGTGGTAAGCTTCGAGCTGGACCCATACCTGCAAACCGCAGATACGGACCTTTCTGACAACGCTTTCCCGCGCCAGGTGGCACCGTCCCGTTTCGAGATTTACAAGCAGCAGCAACGTGAGCGTTCTAACCCAATGCAGCGTGAGCGCGCCACCAGCAACCGCGGTGGTGGCCAAAGCGGCAGCGGCCAGTAGTAATTTATACGTTAGCCTGATACAAAAAGCGCCTGCAGAACTTATCTGCAGGCGCTTTTTGTATTATACTTTGATGATGCACAAGCGAAGGCTTGCGCCGGCGTAAAACCTATACTTGCTGCTCTTGCTACTGCCAAAACAGCAATGTTTGTTTACATCAGCAGCAAAATACACCCACCCCTGCCCCTCCCATGAGGGGAACCAGGGTAAAGCCTTTTTAACTCCCAAACTCCTAAACTCTGTACCTCCCTAGTCTCCCGCATACTTGTCTATAAACTTGCGTTTGGCCCTGTCGCCGCGGCGCACGAACGGGCGGATGATGAGGCGGGTGCCGTTCTCATAGGTAAAGAATTTGTAGATCCAGTTGCTGAGCACCACCAGCTTATTGCGGAAGCCTACCAGCGCCATCACGTGCACAAACAGCCAGATAACCCAGGCAAAAAACCCACCGAAGTGCATGTTGCCCGGTAAGTCGGCCACAGCGCGGTTACGCCCGATGATGGCCAGCGATCCTTTATCCTTATACTTGAATGGCTCCAGCGGCTCCCTGCGCAGCATACGTTTCAGGTTCTTGCTCAGCAGCTTGCCCTGCTGTATGGCAGGCTGCGCCACCCCCGGATGCCCCTTCGGAAACTCGGGCGTCTTCATGAAGGCGATATCCCCGATAGCGAAGATGTTATCGAAGCCCAGCACCTGGTTGTAGTCGTTTACCAGTATGCGGCCCCGCTCCACCGATGTCTCCGGCAGGCCCGGTATCAGCGCGCCAGATACGCCAGCCGCCCAGATCAATGTGTTGGTCCGGATCTGCTCGCCGCTCTTCAGCGTCACCAGTACGCCGTCATAGGACTCTACCAGTGTGTTCAGGCGCATATCCACCCCAAGCTCTTTCAGGTATTTAAATGTTTTCTCACTGGCCTCCGTCGACATGGGGGGCAATACGCGGTCCATACCTTCCACCAGTATAATGTTCATCTGCCCAAAGTCCAGGCCCGGGTAGTCGGTTGGCAGTACGTGGCTGCGCATCTCGGCCAGGGCACCGGCAAGTTCCACGCCGGTTGGCCCGCCACCCACAATCACGAAGTTCATCAGCTCCTGGCGCATGGCTGGGTCCTTGGTCATGTTGGCCTGCTCAAAACACTGCAAAATCTGGCTACGCAAATTCAGGGCCTCCGGCACCTGCTTCAGCGGGAAAGAGAACTTCTTGATCTGGTCGTTGCCAAAGTAGTTGGGTTTGGTGCCCGTGGCAATTACCAGGTAATCGTAAGCGATATCGCCGATAAGGGTGGTTACTGTTCTGGTTTCCGGGTTGATGCCGGTAACTTTTACCAGGCGGAAGTGGAAATCTTCGTAATCATCGGCGCCGAACATCTTGCGTAGCGGCTCGGCGATGGAGTCAGGCTCCAGGCCGGCGGTGGCCACCTGGTACAGTAGCGGCCAGAAGCCATGGTAGTTCTGCTTATCGAACATCACCACCTGAAAATCCTTACCCGATAGTTTTTTGGCAAGGTTTATACCTCCAAAGCCTCCGCCAATAATCACTACGCGGGGCTTAGTGGTATCAGGGATGTTAAGGGAGAGTTGTTCCGGTTCAAGCATAGTATGATTTATTTAGCAAAATAGGGATTAGCACGTGCGGGTGCCATTACACTATTGTATACGCACGGCACCTCATTGGCAACAAACGGATAGTGTATTTGTTGGTTGCCAAAAGGCCGTTTCCTGTTGCTACAGGGTATAAATCATGCTATACTTATATTTGCCGAAGCAGCACAGTAATTGTACTTAAAACAGACACAGCTTACTTGTTACCGCCATTGAGCAAGCCACGGAGCAGCGCAGGTATGGCCAGCATATTCACCGTAGGGGCCATAATGCGGTTCTGCTGGTGCTGTATCTGCTGGTTTTGCCAGAAGCGGTAATTCTGTGCATCGCTCATCGGGGTAATACGGGCCAGTTCCTCCAGCCGGCGGGGGTCCAGGTCGCGGGTAATGATGGCATTGCCCTTATCGGGTAGCCTTACATTGGCCACTGCCTCTTTAAAGTCGCGCTCGGTTGGCCACGGGAACACCTCCACTGTTGGTAGCTCGGTGGGGTCTTCCTGCATTTGCATGATGATGGAGTAGCTCTGGCTCTCGTAGTTTTCGGGGATGATGAGGTACTGTGCCTTAAAGCCCAGCGCGCTGAACAGCACACTATCGCCAGCCAGCACCGGCATGGAGAAGTAGCCGTAGTCGTTGGTATAGGAACCGCGGTTGGTGCCTGGCACGTACACGCCTGCCCCTGCCACGCCATACAGGCTGTCGCCGGTGGCCACAAAGCCCGATAGCTGCACCACGCGCTTCTTGGATTGCGCCTGCGCCTGGTCCGGCAACAGCAGCAAAAACAACAGCGGCAGCCACAACCACTTCAGAAACTGAGAAAGAGAAGCATGGGGTACGGCAGGAAAGATCATAGACACAATTATACTTATTAATTCTTTTATAATAGCCACTTTTGGCTAATTTTGTTCACACTGCCCTCAGCCAATACCACTGCCCTATGAGACTAAAACACTTCAGCCTGGCCTTCGGGCAGCAGATACTCAAGGCCCTTGCCGACGAATCCAGGCTCCGCATCCTTCACCTGATTTTGCGCAACCGCGAGATGTGCACCTCCGACCTGGAGCAAGTACTGGACTTTACGCAGACCAAGACTTCGCGCCACCTGGCTTACCTGCGCAACGCCGGGCTGGTGGCCCCCCGCAAACTGGACCAGTGGGTGTATTACTCTGTAAAGGATGAGGCTGCCGACTTTGTGAACCAGATCTTTACCTACATGGAGCGCGACAGCGCCCTGCAGAAAGACCTGGAGGTATACAATATTTTATACTCTAACCGCGAGCTGGCCGTTACCAAGCTGCAGAACCGCCGCTGGGTACCGTCTTAACAGGCCCGTAAAGTATAACTCCCGAACCAATGTTTTAGTGTAGCAGTTCCGCAGAAGCCCCTCTCTTTCTTTCACTTTTCTAAAACATCCACCCCCTTGAGGCGTTTTACTCTTACCTGACCCTTTAAACTTTTATGAAGACATACACACACATCCTCTTCGACCTGGACCATACGCTGTGGGATTTTGAGAAGAACTCCGAAGAGACCCTTTATACTTTGTATGAGCAGTTTGAGCTGGCCAAGCACGGTAAGTTTACCTGCGACTCGTTTTACCGCAAGTATAAATTCGTAAACACCCGCCTCTGGGACCTCTACAACAAAGGCAAGATAACCCAGCAGGAGTTGCGCAAGAGCCGCTTCGTTAAAACCCTGACAGGGCTGGGGCTAGCTGAGCATGAGGTGCCAGAGGGCATCTCAGAGGCATACATTTCGCTTTGCCCTACCAAAACGGCCGTTTTCCCTTATACCTATGACGTACTGGAGTACCTGCAGCCAAAGTACGGCCTGCACATCATCACCAACGGCTTTAAGGAGGTACAGCAGGTAAAAATGGGCGCCGCCTTGCTGCATAATTACTTTAAGGAGGTGGTAACATCGGAGTGCTGCGGGTTTAAAAAGCCGGACCAGCGCATGTTCAGGCACCTGCTCGACAGGGTGAACGTGCGCCCCGAGGAGTGCCTCATGATAGGTGATAACTATGAGTGCGATATTGAGGGCGCCCGCAACGCCGGCATTGACCAGGTGTACTTTAACCCGGAGAGAAACAAAGCCCGCAAAAAGCCAAAGCCTACCTACGAGATCAGCTGCCTGAGTGAGCTGAAGCAGATTTTGTAAGCAACAAAAAAGGCGATGGAAAACCATCGCCTTTTTTGTTTATACTTGGCTGTATACTTAGTCTTTGATATCGCCTGTTGTCTCCAACGATCTAAACTCGGCCTGCAGCATCTTGATCTTAGCCTTGTCGTCGGTGCCAAGTTCCTTCTCCACAGTTTCTTTGTGCGCGTTCAACTTCTCAAGTAGGTTCTTGGCGTTTTGCCACTCCTCGTCGGCCCAGGGGCCTTTCTGCTCCCGCACACTCTCCATAAACGTGATGTAAGCCTGACGCATGTTCTGCGCTGTTAAAGCTTTGATATCGGCATACTCCCCCAGCAGCTCCTGCTGCATTGGCAGCATGTTCTGGTCGTCTTGTGTCGTAATTACCGCAGCCTTAGCGTTGGTAGAAGTATAGTTTGTGGCCTCGGCAGCAAAAGAAAAGCCAAGGGCCGCGGCCAGCATTACTTTTGCGTAGGTTCTGTTCGATTTTTTCATAGTACTAAAATTTAAGTTCAGCCGCCGCAAATTGGCAACAGCAGGAACGTTATACGCTATTCAGTGCAATTTTTGTTACACTGTACTTCAGAATATACTTCCAGGCCAAGCCCTCGCCTAAGCCCAGCCGGCACAGCAGACTGAAGTATAATAGCGTGCAATTGCATACACCCGGGATATAGCCATGCAGCGGTCTTACCGTGCCCCCAGGCTAAAGCGGTTTATGCCTGCAGGTTAGGCCGTTAAATTCTAACTTTTTTGTCATCCCGAAAGGATCTTGGTTGCTGGGTAGTATAGGCTTAACCTCCCGGGGGAGGGGCCCTCTTTTTCCACCAAGTTTCTTAAAAGAATGACAGAAGTTTTTAAGTTCCAATTATCTAATAAGAACTTAACGACCCTATACCTACAGGCCCCAAGCCCTGTTTACTGGCTGTATGAACCATGTAACACAGAAGCCAAAATCCGGATCACAATACCTGTAGTTACTCTATGGCAGCCTAAAGAGGTATACCCGCGTGGCAGAAAAGTATGAGTAGCCAGTCGGCTGGTATGAAGATGATAAGCAGTAAAGCAATTCTGTATAAAAAAGTATGGCCTACAGACTGCGCACTGCAACCTGTAGGCCATTTTCAATTCAGCCTTTCCACAGCTACCTGCTGTTTACATTGTACTTTGGTTTTGTACGGTTATGGTGTGCCCTCCCCTTCCTGCAGCATTAAACACTCGTAGCTTCACTGCTCCGGTTGCCGTAATAGGGCCAGAGTAGGCAGGGCTGCTTGCAGTTGGCTCTGTACCGTCTGTCGTGTACCGAATGGTAAAGCCAGGGAACTGCACATTGGCCGCCACCTTTCCGTCTACCACCTTTGCACCTGCGGTCGGTATTCTGTACTGATACCCTCCTGCGTAGTAATCCAGCCGTGGCAGTTCTCTCTTACCTACCACGTTGATAAACCCGGACCAGGCCTGGCTGTAGAGCTTTTCGCTTTTTGCCGGGTCTTTTTCTTTTGCCCAGTCAGGGTCTTTTGCCCAAGCCCGCTCGGCCACGCCTAGCAGTTTGGGCAGCATTTTATACTCAAAGTCTTCGGCCGTTTTGTTCGTTTCAGACCAAAGGGGTGCTTCAATACCCACAATGTTTGCCTTTCCTTTCTCCGTCAGCGCCTCCTTGCTCTTGATGATGGACCGGTCCAGCGGGTTGCCCCTGTCATCTTCCTTCAGGTTACGGAGGTAATCGTAAGGTATAAAGTAAAAGGGTTTGTCGATGTCTACATAGCCGCCCCAGTTTAGGCCTGGCTCGCTATAGGTAGGGTTATAGGCAAGATCCAGGTAAAAGTGGGTTACTCCCGTCAGGATTACTTTATACCCGGCGTTAGCCATGCGGTAAGCCAGATCCTCGGCGCCTGAACCGGGGCTGTTCTTCCATACATTCACGTGGAAGTTCTCAGAAGCGAACTGCTGGTTAGGCACCCAGTTCACTTTTCCGTTCTCCACTACCTTTCGCAAGCCTATTTCCTCCCAACCCGACAGGTACAGGCCGCGCTCCTGCAGCATCTGGTTCACCTTGCCGAAGTAGTAATACCACATGTCGTCTGTATCTTTAACCGCCGGATTCTGGCTGATGAGCCGCTGTACGGATGGCGATTTCTCCCAAACGCCTCCCGGTACCTCATCCCCACCAAAGTGTATCGTGTTCAGCGGTGCTTGTGCCTCTTTATACATGGCCACGATCTCATCCACCACTGTCTCCAGGAAGTTGTAGGTAGAGGGCAGCGACACATCCATAATATTGTCGTTCCAGCCCTGCACCGAGCGGTAAACTGACTTATCGTTCAGGTCGCGCAGCAGGTAGCGCTCTGCTTCCTCCTTTTTGCCCTCGGCCACCAGTCTCGTATAGCGAGCATCCATGGCCTTTATAGCAGCCCTGGCATGGCCCGGAGACTCAATCTCCGGAATCACCTCTATGTGGCGGTCGCGCGCATACTTCAGTATCTCGATAAAATCCTCTCTGCTGTAAAAGCCTGTTCCTGCCTTGCTTCCTGCATCAGGCCCTGAGCCGTAGGAAGGCACGATGCTGCTGCCGTCGGTAGTATGGGCGCGCGTGCCGCCGACAGAGGTAAGCTCCGGCAACGGACGGATTTCAAGGCGCCAGCCCTCATCCTCACTAAAGTGGAAGTGCAGCTTGTTCATTTTGTACAGGGCCATCACATCCAACACCTTCAGCACCTCCGACTTAGGCTGGAAGTTGCGGGCCATGTCCATCATAAAGCCCCTGTAGCCAAAGCGCGGGGCATCCTTCACTTCTACGCCTGCTACCTCTACCGTAGCTGCCTTACCCGCATATGCCGTAGCCGGCAGCAACGTTTTAAGCGATTGAATGCCGTAAAATGCACCGGCAGGTGAGGAAGCGGTTATCTCTATTCGCTCCGGGTTTACACTTAGTGTGTACTCTTCTGCCCCCATGCCCGGCTTTTTCTTGAGAAAAATCGCCTTGCCGGTAGCACTACCCAGTATGGCGGGCTTCTGCCCTGTTGCAGTAGCTAGCGCCTCTGAAAGGTGCTCTGCTTCTCTTCTGAAGTCTGCGTCAGCTACCACAGTCACCTTTGCGTCCAGCACAAACGGCTCTCCTTTTTCCTGGTAAGAAACCGGGGTTGGGAAAACTTTGGTGAGTGCGGTCGCCGGCAGGTTCTGTATAGCGGCATTAGCCTCGTAGACCTTCGCCGCGAACTGTTGGGTGGCCTCATTAAAGTGGTCTCCCGGCTCAATTGCCAGCGAAACAGGTATACCCTTTCCAGGCTCTGCATCATACACGATATAAAACCCCACAGGAAAGTTGGAGACATTCCCGACAGCGCGGCCCAGCACCTCTACCGTAGCCGAGGCCCCTGGCGCTATTTCCTTGAACTCAGGTCCCGGAGCCAGGTAGTGCAAGTCGCCGTTGAAGTGCTGCACGGTTGCAACCGTAGAGTCAGCAGATTTTAGTGCGCCTCCGTTAAAATAGAGCTTCCATCCTTTGGCAGGAAGCGCCTCCGGACCATTGTTGGTGATCGTTAAAACCGACCGGGACTGCGCCCTGTTCTGGTAATGGTTGTCTGCCAATTCTAACTTCAGCCCCAGGCCCTGTGTTTCTGCACCCGCTTCGTTGGTGGCCGTCACGCCAGCGCTGTCAGTGGAGATTTGAGAGCAACTCATAAGCATGGCCTGGGCAAGCAGCCATACCCCTACTGTTAGTTTTTTCATGTCGTTTGTATGTGTATTGTCCAAGCGGACAATTTGTTACTTACTCGCTATCAAGTTATAAATAATTTTGGGATATAATAAAATAGGTATAGACAGATTTTAGCAGCGGCAGGGATGCCCAAGATAAAAAGTATAGCCATGAGACACCTTCTACGCGTACGGATGCCATACGTAGACGCCCCTTAAGCATGGTGCCAAAGCTGTTGCCTGTTCATGCCAGAAAATCGGATAATAAGCCTTACCTTTGTCTAGAAGGCCTGCAGAGGCCGTATTTAAAGTATGAAAATCTAATTCTAAATCTGTAACTATATAACGAATGGCAACCGGATTTTTTAGAGTACCAACCCCAGTAAATGAGCCTGTAAAGTCTTACGCTCCTGGCTCTCCTGAAAAAGAGGAACTTTTACGCACCTATAAAGAGCTGAAGTCGCAGCAGCTGGATGTACCGATGTACATCGGCGGCGACAAAGTATACACGGACAACAAGCAGCCGATGCTGCAGCCGCACGACCACCAGCACATCCTGGGCCACTTCAGCGAGGGCGATGCGTCCCACGTGGAACAGGCAATCAACGCTGCGCTGGCCGCACGCGAGGATTGGGCAGCCATGAGCTGGGAGCACCGCGCCAGCATTTTCCTGAAAGCCGCTGAGCTATTGGCCGGACCGTGGAGAGCGAGACTGAACGCAGCCACCATGCTGGGCCAGTCGAAGAACGCTTATCAGGCCGAGATCGACTCTGCCTGCGAGCTGGTGGATTTCCTGCGCTTTAACGTGCACTACGCCACCGAAATTTACCATATGCAGCCGGAATCTGCGCCGGGCGTTTGGAACCGCATGGAGCACCGTCCGCTGGAGGGCTTTATATTTGCGCTTACGCCGTTCAACTTCACGGCTATTGCCGGCAACCTGCCAACCTCTGTGGCCATGATGGGCAACGTGGTGGTTTGGAAGCCTGCCCACACGCAGATCTACGCTGCGCACATGATCATGGAACTGCTGAAAGAGGCCGGCCTGCCTGACGGCGTGATTAACCTGGTGTACGTGGACGGCCCTACTACCGGTGACGTTATCTTTAATCACTCTGATTTTGCCGGTATTCACTTTACAGGCAGCACAGGCGTGTTCCAGCACATTTGGAAAACCATCGGAACCAACATCCACAAGTATAAATCTTACCCGCGCATCGTTGGTGAGACCGGCGGCAAAGACTTTATACTTGCCCATAAGTCTGCCGACGCCAAGGCGCTGGCTACGGCCATCTCCCGCGGCGCATTCGAGTTCCAGGGTCAGAAGTGTTCTGCCGCATCCCGTGCCTACATCCCGAGCAACCTGTGGGAAGAAGTGAAAGGCTACGTGCAGGAAGACCTGAAGTCGTTTAAAATGGGCGCTCCAGAGGATTTCGGCAACTTCATCAACGCCGTAATCGACGAGAAGTCTTTTGACAAGATTGCCCGCTACATCGACAATGCCAAGGAAAGCAACGAGGTGGAGGTGATCGCCGGTGGCAACTACGACAAGTCGAAGGGCTACTTCATCGAGCCAACCGTGCTGCTTTCTAAAAACCCGCAGTACGTAACCATGTGCGAGGAGATCTTCGGACCGGTTATCACGATCTACGTGTATGACGAGAATAATTTCGAGGATACCGTGGAACTGGTTAACACCACCTCTCCTTACGCCCTAACTGGCGCTATCTTCAGCCAGGACCGTTACATTGTAGAGTACGCCACCAAGCGCCTGGACCAGGCGGCCGGCAACTTCTACATCAACGACAAGCCGACTGGCGCCGTGGTTGGCCAGCAGCCGTTTGGCGGTGCGCGCGCTTCCGGCACCAACGACAAGGCCGGGTCTATGCTGAACCTGTTGCGCTGGGTGTCTGCCCGCTCTATTAAAGAGACATTCGTACCGCCGGTGGATTACCGTTACCCATTCCTGGGCGAGAACAAGTAAACTATACTTTATAAGTATAATAACAGAGGCCATGCCCCGCAAAGGGCATGGCTTTTTGTTTACATGTGCAGCAACACCAGCCTGGAATATTGTTTTAACTTTATTTTGCGAGACTTCTGGCTTATAACGCTTTTAAGGCATTTTACTGGTAAGGTATACTTTTGATTAATGGCTATTTATACCTAATTTTGCTCCCAAATCTTAAGAAAGCGACATATAGTTATGGAACCAACTGTAAATCAGTATGTACCGTCGGATTACCTGCCTATCATTATCCAGTTTGCAGCAGCACTCGGGTTCGTGATTTTTGCACTGGTGCTCACCCACCTGCTGGGTCCGAAAAGAACCAGTGAAGTAAAAGGCGCCTCCTGGGAAAGCGGTATTGAGTCTGTGGGCGATGCCCGCACACCGATTTCCTACAAGTACTTTATGACGGCCATCCTGTTTGTACTGTTTGATGTGGAGGTAATCTTCATGTACCCATGGGCGGTAAACTTCAAAGCCTTCGGATTTGTCGGTTTCCTGCAGATGCTCACGTTCATTACACTGCTCATGGCAGGCTTCTTCTACGTGATCAAAAAAGGTATCCTGGACTGGAAATAGGATTAAACTTTAACAAGCACTTTAGTGTTGCATCTACGGGCACCAAGTGCCTGTTTGTAAAATAAAATATCCTTGAAATGAGCGATACGAATAAAGATATTATTATGGCTGAGGCCCCTGATGGTATTTCCGGCGCAGGGTTCTTTGCTACTTCGTTAGAAAAAGTGATTGGTCTGGCCCGTAAGCACTCGCTATGGCCATTACCATTCGCCACCTCCTGCTGCGGTATTGAGTACATGGCTACCATGGGCTCTAACTATGATATTTCCCGCTTTGGTTCGGAACGCCCGAGTTTCTCGCCACGCCAGGCCGACATCCTGATGGTGATGGGCACCATCGCCAAGAAGATGGGGCCTGTGGTAAAGCAGGTATACGAGCAGATGGCCGAGCCGCGCTGGGTAATCGCTGTGGGTGCCTGCGCCTCTTCGGGCGGTATTTTTGATACTTACTCCGTGTTGCAGGGCATTGACCGCGTAGTGCCGGTTGACGTGTACGTGCCGGGTTGCCCGCCACGCCCTGAGCAGATCCTGGACGGCCTGATGCGCGTGCAGGAACTGGCGGAAAGCGAGTCGCTCAGACGCCGCGACTCTCCGGAATATCAGGCACTCTTAGCCTCTTACAACATTAAATAAGCAGCATGGAGCTTACGAACGAAAACGTACTCGGCAAGATCATCAGCGAGTTTGGGGAAGCGAACATCTGGGACGCGATGAACCCGGATGGTATCATGACGATCACCACCAACCGCGAGTCTATACATGGGCTGATAAAATACCTGCGCGACGACAAGGAACTGCAGATCAGCTTCCTGACCACAATGGCAGGTATTCATTACCCGGGCAAGGGCGATCAAGAGATGTGCATGATGTACCAGCTGCACAGCCTGCGCCACAACTACCGCATCCGCATAAAGGTGTATATGCCAGCCAATGACCCGGTGTTGCCAACCATGACTGACCTGTACGCCACCGCCAACTGGATGGAGCGCGAGGCATTCGACTTTTATGGCTTTAAGTTTACGGGCCATCCGAACCTGACCCGCATCCTGAACATCGAGGAGATGGAGTACCACCCGATGCTGAAGCAGTACCCACTGGAAGACCAGACAAGGGAAGATAAGATTAACACGTATTTCGGACGTTAAGCCAGCTTTTCATAGTTCCGACAAAATAGCTGACAGAAAAGAAACCATAATGGCTACTGAAAATAAAACCGCCGAGCTGACCGAACTGGAGCAATTCCGCAAAGACCACGGACTTGCCATTAAGGAAGAACGGCAACTTACCACGCTGAACCTGGGGCCAACGCACCCGGCCACGCATGGTATCTTCCAGAACATCCTGCAAATGGATGGCGAGATCATCGTGGATGCGGTGCCTACCATCGGCTACATCCACCGCGCTTTCGAGAAGATTGCCGAGCGCAGGCCATTTTACCAGATCACGCCGCTGACGGACCGCATGAACTACTGCTCTGCCCCTATCAATAACATGGGGTATCACATGACGGTAGAGAAGCTGCTGGGCATTACCGTGCCGAAGCGCGCGCAGTACATCCGTGTGATCATGATGGAGTTGGCCCGTATCTCCGACCACCTGATCTGTAACTCGATCCTGGGTGTGGACTCCGGCGCCTTCACCGGCTTCCTGTACGTGATGCAGGAGCGTGAGCACATCTACGATATTTACGAGGAAGTATGCGGTGCGCGTCTTACGACAAACATGGGCCGCATCGGGGGTATGGAGCGCGATCTGTCGCCGAAAGCGCTGCACATGATCGGTGAGTTCCTGAAGCGCTTCCCAAAAGTATGGGCGGAGTTTGAGAAAATGCTGACCCGCAACCGTATCTTCATCGACAGAACCACTGATGTGGGTGCTATTTCTGCGGAGCGTGCCCTGAGCTACGGCTTTACAGGTCCTAACCTGCGCGCCGCCGGCGTAGACTACGACGTGCGCGTGATGAACCCATACTCTTCCTATGAGGATTTCGATTTCGAGATTCCGGTAGGCACCAAAGGCGATACCTATGACCGCTTCCTGGTGCGCAACGAGGAAGTGTGGCAGAGCTTAAAAATTATCGAGCAGGCCTACAAAAACCTGCCGGAAGGCTCTTACCACGCTGATGCGCCGCATTATTACCTCCCTCCAAAGCAGGATGTGTACACCAGCATGGAAGCCCTGATCTACCACTTCAAGATTGTGATGGGTGAGACAGACGCTCCGGTTGGCGAGGTGTATCACAGCGTAGAGGGTGGTAACGGCGAACTAGGCTTCTACCTGATCAGCGATGGTGGCCGTACACCATACCGTCTGCACTTCCGCCGTCCTTGCTTTATCTATTACCAGGCTTACACCGAGATGATCAAGGGTGGGCAGCTGGCTGACGCGATCCTAACGCTAAGCAGCCTGAACGTTATCGCCGGCGAACTGGACGGTTAATTAGAACTATCAATTACCATTTAACACTGATCAATGATAAATGATCAGTGACAATTGAAAAAATGGCAGAGACAATAAACGAAGTAAAGTTTTCTGATGAGGCGATGGCCGAGATCCAGCGCTACATCAGCCACTACCCGGAAGGACGTCAGAAGTCTGCTATACTTCCGATCCTGCACATTGCGCAGGCGGAGTTTGGTGGCTGGGTTAGCCCGGAGGTGATGGACAAGGTAGCCGAGATCCTGAACATACAGCCGATCGAAGTATACGAGGTGGCCACGTTCTACACCATGTTCAACCTGAAGCCGGTTGGAAAGCACGTGCTGGAGGTATGTCGCACCGGCCCTTGCTGCCTGCGCGGCGCCGACCAGATGATTGACATGATCAAGCAGAAGCTGAACATTGAGGAAGGCGAAACCACCGCCGATGGCATGTTTACGCTGAAGCCGGTGGAGTGCCTTGCCTCTTGCGGCACAGGCCCGATGCTGCAGGTGCGCGAGCTGTTCTACGAGAACATCGACTCAGAAGAGAAGCTGGACCAGTTTCTGGAGATGATGCGCAACAAGGAGCACGAAACACCGGTCTGGAAGAAATAAACCTGTTTTAACGAAGCGGCCAAAGTATAAACCGGCTGCTAAGCTATATATCCTGCTACAATGGGACTTAAAATATTAACTGAGCATATCAACGTTCCCGGCATCGAGACGCTGAAAGTATATCGGAAGCACGGCGGCTACAAATCGGTGGAGAAAGCTGTGAAAACGATGTCTCCGGAAGAGGTGGTGGAAGAGGTGAAGACATCTGGCCTGCGTGGCCGTGGTGGAGCTGGCTTCCCGACGGGTATGAAATGGAGCTTCCTGGCCAAGCCGGAGGGTGTTCCGCGCTACCTCGTTTGTAACGCCGACGAGTCAGAGCCGGGTACTTTCAAGGATCGCTGGTTCATGGAGAAAAACCCGCATGCGCTGATCGAGGGTATGATTACCTCCAGCTACGCGCTGGGTGCCAATACGTCCTACATCTACATTCGCGGCGAGTTGTTATTCGTGCTGCGCATTCTGGAGAAGGCGATTGCGGAGGCGTATGCGGCCGGTTTGCTGGGCAAAAACATACTTGGCTCAGGCTACGACCTGGACCTGCACGTGGCCCCGGGTGGTGGCGCCTATATCTGCGGTGAGGAAACAGCCCTGCTGGAGTCTCTGGAAGGCAAGCGCGGTAACCCGCGTAACAAGCCTCCGTTCCCGGCGGTGAAGGGTCTGTTCCAAAGCCCAACGGTGGTGAACAACGTGGAAACCATTTCTTCTGTGCCGTGGATTGTGAACAACGGCGGTGCAGAGTATGCAAAGATAGGTATCGGTAGAAGTACAGGTACCAAGCTGATCTCGGCCAGCGGCAATATCAACAACCCTGGCGTGTACGAAATTGAGCTAGGTGTGCCGGTGGAGGAGTTCATCTATTCAGACCAGTACTGCGGCGGCATCTGGAAAGGAAAGCAGCTGAAGGCTGTTGTACCGGGAGGTTCTTCGGTTCCGATTCTGCCAGCCAACCTTATACTTAAAACAGCAGCCGGCGAAGATCGCCTGATGACCTACGAATCATTGTCTGACGGTGGTTTTGTAAGTGGCTCTATGTTGGGTTCGGGTGCCTTTATCGTGTTTGACGAAGACCAGTGCATTGTGCGTAACACGTGGAACTATGCCCGCTTCTACCACCACGAGTCATGTGGCCAGTGTAGCCCATGCCGCGAGGGTACAGGCTGGATGGAGAAAGTGCTGCACCGCATCGAGTACGGCCATGGCCACCAGCAAGACATTGACCTGCTGGTAAGCGTGTCGAAGCAGATTGAGGGTAACACCATTTGCCCGCTGGGTGACGCAGCCGCCTGGCCGGTAGCCAGCGCTATTCGCCACTTCCGCCACGAGTTTGAGTGGCACATCAACAACCCGAAAGAGGCTACGGCTCCGGGTGCGGTGTACAGAGGCCAACTCGACGCAGTAACGGCATAAGTATAATAATTCTTCTTCTGTCATTCTGGAAGAAACCTATTTGAGGGGAGATTAAGCCTTGGCGGCTCGCCCAAAAGATTCTTACAGGATGACAAAATGAAGTATAAATAAGTATAGCTAAAATCGTTCGTTGTCCTGCTTCTATCAAGAAACGAACAACGACAAACGAACAAGAACATATAAAATGGCTAAAGTAACAATTGACGGCATTGAGATAGAGGTAGAAGACGGAACTACCATCCTCCAGGCTGCAAGAAAAATAGGGGGTAATGTAGTGCCTCCTGCCATGTGCTTTTATACACCACTTAAAGGTAGTGGCGGTAAGTGCCGCGTGTGCCTGGTTAAGGTATCACAGGGCTCTACTAAAGACCCACGCCCAATGCCTAAGCTGGTTGCCTCGTGCATCACACAGGTGCAGGATGGTATGGTGGTGGAAAACACGACCAACGAAGAAGTACTGAACGCCCGCAAAGGCATCGTGGAGATGCTGCTGATTAACCACCCGCTGGATTGCCCTATCTGCGACCAGGCCGGTGAGTGTAGCCTGCAGGACCTGTCTTACGAGCACGGTGTGAGCGCACAACGTTTCGAGGAAGAGCGCCGCACATTCAATAAAGTGGACCTTGGCCCCTACATCCAACTGCACATGACGCGCTGCATCCTGTGCTACCGTTGCGTGTACACTGCCGACCAGATCACCGAGAAGCGTGTGCATGGCGTATTGGGTCGTGGCGATGCCGCCGAGATCGGAACCTACATCGAGAACGTGGTGGATAACGACTTCTCTGGTAACGTAATCGACGTGTGCCCGGTAGGTGCCCTGACAGACAAGACCTGGCGCTTTAAGAACCGTGTGTGGTTTACGAAGCCGATGGATGCGCACCGCGACTGCCCTACCTGCTCCGGTAAAGTAACGCTTTGGACGCGTGGCGAGGAAGTACTGCGCGTAACGGCACGCAAAGACCAGTACAACGAGGTAGAGGAGTTCATCTGTAACACCTGCCGCTTCGACAAGAAAGAGGTAGCGGACTGGACGATTGAAGGCCCACGCCACATCGACAGAGGTTCCGTGATCTCGGCCAACCACTATGAGCTGCCGGTTGTAAACGTGCCAATCGTGCCGAACCTGCCAACATCCACCAAGAAAAACCTGCCACAGGAATAAAAAATGGAGTCAGTAGACCTACTATACAAAGCGATTTACATCCTGGTTATCTTCGGCATCACCCTGCTGATAGCCACGTACTCGACATACTTTGAGCGTAAGATAGCAGCCTTTATCCAGGACCGTGTGGGCCCGAACCGCGCCGGCCCTTTTGGTTTGCTGCAACCGCTGGCCGACGCCGGCAAACTCTTCTTTAAAGAGGATTTTATACCTGCCAGAGCCAACAAAGCCCTGTTTATACTTGGTCCGGGTGTGGCCATGCTGGTGGCAACCATGTCCAGTGCGGTTATACCGTATGGCGATATGCTGATAGTAGGCGGTCGCGAAGTATACCTGCAGGCCATTGAGGTGAACATCGGGGTGCTGTACATCTTTGGTGTGGTATCGCTGGGTGTTTATGGCCTGATGATCGGTGGCTGGGCTTCTAACAACAAATTCTCCCTGCTGGGCGCTATCCGTGCGGCCTCTCAGAACATCAGCTACGAACTGGCTATGGGCCTTTCGCTGATTGCGGTGCTGATGATGACAGGCTCTCTTTCGCTGCGTGTTATTGCGGAGCAGCAGGCAGGCTTTAACTGGAATATCTGGTACCAGCCACTTGGCTTTATCATCTTCCTGGTATGCGCCTTTGCCGAGACCAACCGTACACCATTCGACTTGCCAGAATCTGAGGCCGAGCTGATCGGTGGCTACCACACAGAGTATGGCTCCATGAAACTGGGTATGTACCTGTTTGCGGAGTATATCAACATCTTTGTGGCTTCATCGGTGATGGCTACGCTATACTTTGGCGCTTACAACTTCCCGTTCATGGAGAACCTGCGCGAGGCCATTAGTGACCCGGTGCTGGCCAATAACGTGGTGACGCTGGTTGGTGTGGGAGTGATGTTTGTGAAGATTTTCCTATTCATCTTCTTCTTCATGTGGGTGCGCTGGACACTTCCGCGCTTCCGATATGACCAACTGATGAAGCTGGGATGGAAAATCCTGATTCCGCTGGCGATCCTGAACATCATCCTGACAGCGGGCGGAATTCTGCTGAAAGACTATTTAATTTAAACTATAGTACCGAAATTTGAATGTTGATGGCGGGCAGCCTGTTAAAGTATAAGTTGCCTGTACAACAATCAAAACTGACTAAGAGATGGAACCACTAACCAATAGAAGAAAGAATGTGGAGAAGCGGGAGATGACCTTTGCTGAAAAGGCTTACCTTCCTGCAATTGCACAAGGTCTTGGTATCACGATAAAGCACTTCTTTAAAAAGAAAGCCACCATACACTACCCGGAGCAAACGCGTGAGCGCAGCTCTGTTTGGCGTGGCCTGCACGTGCTGAAGCGTGATGAGAATGGCGCCGAACGTTGCACCGCCTGCGGCCTGTGCGCGGTTGCCTGCCCTGCTGAGGCAATCACGATGACTGCCGGCGAGCGTAAAGCCGGAGAGGAGCATCTGTACCGTGAGGAGAAGTATGCCGTTACCTACGAGGTGAACATGCTGCGCTGCATCTTCTGCGGCCTTTGCGAGGAGGCTTGCCCAAAGGCGGCTATCTTCCTGCAGGACGACAAGCTTGCCCCTGCCCGCTTTGAGCGCGACGAATTCATCTACGGCAAAGACCGACTGGTAGAGCCTAATAAGACCACTGAAACGAAATAACCCGATGACAGAGAGCCTGTTTTACTTCCTTGCCTCGCTAACGCTGCTGTGCGCCCTGATGGTGGTAATATCCAAGAACCCGGTGCATAGCGTGCTTTTCCTCATCATCACCTTCTTTACTATTTCGGGCCATTACGTGCTGCTGAACGCGCAGTTCCTGGCTGTGGTGAACATCATTGTGTATGCCGGTGCCATCATGGTACTCTTCCTCTTCGTGATCATGTTCCTGAACATGAGTAAAACCGGGGATAGTAGGATGAAAACCTCCACGATCAGTAAGTTTGCCGGTGCCATAGCCGGTGGCCTGCTGTTTATCGTGCTGATTTCTGCCCTGAAGGATGCCAGCGTGGTAGGTTACAACCCTGAAACCTATAACTCCCAGGTGGGTATGGTGGAGACGCTGGGCCAGGTGCTGTTTACAGATTACCTGCTGCCGTTTGAGCTAGCCTCTGTGCTGTTCCTGGTGGCCATGGTAGGCGCCGTGATGCTCGGCAAGAAAGAAGAAGGCGAGAGTCACTTTTAAGCTGAATCACTCACTAAAGTATAAAAGCCGCGGGCCTGAACATGTTCAGGCCCGCGGCTTTTATACTTATACTTATCTCATCTCCAACTGCACCTCCAGCAACTCTGAGTGGCCTTTATCGTCATCCGACACCACGACGACTTTATACTGATCGGCCTCTTCCCCTTTCAGCACCACCAACGACTCGGCCTTACCCAGGTAGGCAGAGCCATCCTCATTCGTCAGTTTTACCACAGGCACCTGCAGCGGGTTCGCGGCATCAGAAGCAAAAGGTAGTGTTCTCAGGTTAATTAAACCGATAAAGCTGCCGAGTATCTCACCGTCTTCAATGGCGTTAGGGGTTTCCTCCACGGAGGCGGTAAAAAACAGCCTGCCTTCCATGGCAAAGGCACCGGAGAACCCCGAGCGGATCTGCCCCACGTGCGGCAGCTCAAAGTGGTACACGGCCACAGCCGGTATTTCCCCCTCCCGAAGTATAAAATCCTTGAACTCGTCTGTCTCCATACGCAGCAAAGTGTTAGTGCCAGCCCCAAGCGGGCGCTGGAGCAGGTACGTGTAAACCGCATCCATGGCAAAACCTTCCAGATTAAGCTGCCCCTCGCTCTCCAGGCGCAGCACCTGTTTCAGAAAAGTATAAAACCGGCTCAGGTCCAGCTCCCGCACTTTCAAGTTATCCGTTAGGTTTACAAGGTAGCCTTTATTCCTGGCCTTGGCGGCTCCTGAGCCCAGTAGCAGAAGCATGTCATCGCGGCCATACGTGAGGTGCGCCATACTTTCCAAATCCGGTTTCTCAGCTTTGGGAATGCGCCCGTTAACCATTTTAGTAGAGTTGAACAAGGGATACTGCTGCACCAGTTCATACTTTTCATTCAACTGGTACAGGTACGGGGAATCGTCGCCGAGCACATAGAATGCACCCTGTACATACTCCAGGCCAGAGGCTGAAGGTAGTTCATCAAAAAAAACACTGCGGGTGGTGCTGGCGGATAACTGTATCACTTTCATTTTCTCGACGGCTTGAGCGGTGGTGACACTAGCGGCAGGTGGCCCCGATTTACAGGCCTGCAGGAGCGGGAGCGACATCAGAAAGTATAAAAAGTAGCGGTGCTTCATCAGTATAAAGTATGTCTCCCATAGCTACGTAAACACAGGTCAAAAGTATGAACTGTCCGTACGGCGGCTATCTGGAAAAAGAAAATCAGAAAATAGGCTGAAAAAGCTGTAAACATAGCAAAATACAACGCTTACACCACCCTCCCAACCGAATAAGAATAGGAAATATGTTATGGTTTTTACAAAAATGGGGATAACTTTGCGACTTGATTTTTGGATCGTAATTTAAGAGTAATACGTTCAGCCACACAGAAAATGAACAACATACCTGAGGTCATCCAGACCATTCCATTAGATTATTACCTGTTTTTCAGCGCGGCTCTTTTTGTTATTGGTATCATTGGTGTGCTTACACGCCGCAATGCCATCGTGATCTTCATGTGCGTGGAACTGATGCTGAACGCCGTGAACCTGCTGCTCACGGCCCTGGCTTCTTACAGAGGCGATGCCAATGCACAGGTATTCGTGTTCTTTATTATGGCGGTGGCCGCGGCCGAAGTATGCGTTGGCCTGGCTATTATCGTGATGACCTACCGCAACATCCGCTCTACCGATGTACAACTGCTGAACTACCTGAAGTGGTAACAGCCCTAACATACGCTGAATAGCTTAAATTTTATACAGATGCAAGAGATTGTAATGCCGATTAACAACCAGGGGATGGCACTGCTTTGTCTGCTTATTCCGTTGCTGCCGCTGGCCGGCTTCATCATCAACGGATTGGGCAACCGTAGCATAGCGAAGGGCTTGGTAAGCTTTATTGGTAGCGGCACAGTGCTGGCTTCTTTCCTGATCACTGTCTACCTGTTCCTTGATTTCACGTCTAACGGCAGTCGTGCCTATACCGTTGATTTCTACAACTGGATATCGGTAGGTGATATGCGGATTGGCTTCTCGTTCCTGATAGACCAGCTGACGCTGCTGATGATGCTGATGGTGACCGGTATCGGTTTCCTGATCCACCTCTACTCAGCCGGCTACATGAGCCACGATGAGAACTTCGGCAAGTTCTTCGCTTTCATTAACCTGTTCATGTTCTCGATGCTGCTGCTCGTGATGGGCTCCAACTACGTGATGATGTTCGTGGGATGGGAAGGCGTGGGCCTTTGCTCCTACCTGCTGATCGGCTTCTGGAACAAGAACACCAGCTATAACAATGCCGCCAAGAAAGCCTTCATCATGAACCGTATCGGTGACTTGGGCTTCCTGCTGGGCATTTTCCTGATCTTTATCACGTTCGGATCGGTTAGCTACCCGCAGGTTTTCGCTGAAGCCGCTAACTATACCGGAGGTATCGACTCTGGCGTGATGATCGCCATTACCCTGCTCCTGTTTGTGGGTGCCATGGGTAAGAGCGCCCAGATTCCGTTGTTTACCTGGCTTCCGGATGCGATGGCGGGTCCGACACCGGTGTCCGCCCTGATCCACGCCGCCACCATGGTGACGGCAGGTATCTATATGGTGCTTCGCTCGAACGTGCTGTATGTACTGGCCCCTACTACTCTGGAGGTGATTGCCATTGTGGGTGTGGCTACAGCCGTACTCGCCGCCACTATTGGCCTGGCGCAGAATGATATCAAGAAAGTGCTCGCATACTCTACCGTATCGCAGCTGGGTTATATGTTCCTGGCGCTGGGTGTGATGGCCTTCTCCTCTTCTATCTTCCACGTACTGACGCACGCCTTCTTTAAGGCGCTTCTGTTCCTGGGCGCTGGTTCTGTTATCCATGCTATGAGCAACGAGCAGGATATCCGCTACATGGGTGGCCTTCGCAAATACCTCCCTATCACGTTTGTGACTTTCCTGATCGGTACGCTGGCCATTGCCGGTATTCCGCCATTCGCCGGTTTCTTCTCTAAAGATGAGCTGCTGGCGCATGTGTGGGAGCACAACAAACTGCTGTGGGGCTTAGGTATGCTGGCTTCGTTCATGACTTCTTTCTACATGTTCCGCCTGGTGTTCCTGACTTTCTTCGGAACGTTTAGAGGCACGGAGTCTCAGAAAAGCCACCTGCACGAGTCACCTTTTTCCATAACGTTGCCACTGATTGTGCTGGCCATACTTTCTACCGTGGGTGGTTTCCTTGGAATTCCGGCTGTGTTTGGCGAGGGAAATCACATCCTGCAAAACTACCTGGCTCCAATCTATAGCTATGCACAAGTGGCTAACGCAGCCGCCGTTGCGCCGCTGCACCTTGACCATGCAACAGAGTGGATGCTGATGGGTATTTCAGTAGCTGTGGCAGTAGTTGCCGCTATCTTCGCTTATGTGATGTATGTGAGCAAGAAGACAGTGCCAGCACCGGAAGGCGAGCGCCTGTCTCCTGTCCATAACCTGATCTACAACAAGTACTACATCGACGAGATCTACGACACAATCATCGTGCGTCCGCTCATGTGGATGTCGGCTGTGTTCCACCGTGTGCTGGATACAGTGGTGGTCGATGGCATTGTGAACGGTTTCGGAAAACTGACCACCTATAGCAGCCGCACGCTCCGCTACGCGCAGAGCGGTATGATCGGTTTTTACCTGATGGTGATGGTGTTCAGCATCGTCCTGATTTTATTTTTAAACTTCTTTATCGGATAAGGTTCTTAGAAGATGATTACAGCTCTATTACTTTTCTGGCCTGCCCTGGCTGCACTTCTGGTGCTGCTGATTAAAGGACAGGGTGCCAAGAAAGTGGCTTTTGTAGCAGCACTTGTAGAATTTGCGCTGTCACTTTTCGCCCTCTCGGCATTCGACACCCAAAGCGGTGCGAGCCAGCACACCCTAAGCCTTCCCTGGATCGAAAGCGCAGGTATCAGCTTCAGCATTGGGATGGATGGCATCAGTTTGCTGATGGTCCTGCTGACCACGTTCCTGGTTCCGCTGATCATACTTTCTGCTTACAAGCACGAGTATAAGAACCCGCACGTATTCTACGCCCTCATCCTATTCATGCAAACCGGCCTTATTGGCGTGTTTGTGGCGATGGATGCATTCCTTTTCTACTTCATGTGGGAGGTGGCGCTAATCCCGATATACTTTATTGCCGCTGTTTGGGGCGGCGCTGACAGAATCCGGGTGACGTTCAAGTTCTTCGTGTACACCATCTTCGGCTCGCTGTTCATGTTGGCTGCCTTCGTGTATCTATACTTGCAAACGCCGGGCGCGCACTCATCAGACGTAAACGCTTTCTATCAACTGTCGCTGTCGAGCGAGTCGCAGAGTTGGATCTTCTGGTTCCTGTTCATCGCCTTCGCTATCAAGATGCCGGTGTTCCCGTTCCATACCTGGCAGCCGGACACGTATACTGAGTCGCCGGCTCAGGCTACCATGCTTCTTTCAGGTATCATGCTGAAGATGGGTATTTACGGTGTGCTGCGCTGGTTGCTGCCGGTAGTGCCTTTCGGGGTAAGCCAGTGGGATGAGGTGGTGCTTGTACTTGCCATCATCGGTATCGTTTATGCCTCTATCATCGCTATCCGCCAGCGCGACCTAAAGCGCCTGATCGCTTACTCTTCCATTGCGCACGTTGGCCTGATCGCGGCGGGTATCTTTACCCTGAACGAGCAGGGCCTGCAGGGTGGCGTGATTCAGATGCTGAGCCATGGTATTAACGTGGTTGGCCTGTTCTTCATTATCGACATCATCTTCAGCCGCACCAACACCAGAGAGATTACCAGTCTGGGGGGCATTACGCAGAATGCTAAAGGGCTTTCGATCTTCTTCATGATCTTGCTGCTTGGTTCTGTGGCACTGCCGCTGACAAACGGTTTCGTGGGTGAGTTCCTGCTGCTGTCCGGTGTGTTCCAGTACAATGCCTGGTTTGGCGGCGTGGCCGGCCTTACCATCATACTTGGCGCGGTGTACATGCTGCGCATGTTCCAGGGCGTGATGTTCGGAACAAAGTCAGAGCTGACCGAGAACTTCACAGACCTGACGTTGAACGAGAAGGCCGTGCTGATTCCGCTGGTGGTGATGGTATTCTGGATCGGTTTGTTCCCGAATACGTTCCTGAGCATCTCAGAGCCTGCCGTGAACAACCTGCTGAGTATCATTAACCGCTAAGCGGTCATAGAGAATAAAGAATTTTACAGAAATACGACGACATGACCTCGATCATACTTCTATCTGTCTTTGGTATCATTAACCTCTTTGTAGGATTTGCAAAGAACAAGAAGGTATTGCTGCCCCTGGTATTGCTTTTCCTGGCAATCGTGTTTGGCATCAACCTGCTGGACTGGAATGATACGCAGAGCTACTTCAGCAACATGCTCACCATCGACAACTATGCGGTGGCTTTCACGGGCATTATGACCCTTACTACCTTGCTGCTGCTACCTTTCTCGCAACGCTACATCGACATAGCGGACTCTAACCTCGCTGAATATTACTCCTTGCTCCTGTTCTCGCTGGTAGGTGCCGTGATGATGGTAAGCTACGAGAACCTGATCATGCTATTCATCGGCATCGAGATACTCTCCATTGCCATGTATGTGCTGGCCGGAAGCGACAAAAGCAGTCTGCGCTCTAATGAGGCGGCTCTTAAGTACTTCCTGATGGGGGCTTTCTTTACGGGTATCATGCTGTTTGGCATCGTGATGATCTATGGTGCCACCGGCACGTTCAACATCACGGAGATAGGCGCTGCACAGGCGGGAATTGGCGCTGATGGCCTGATGAACACCATGTTTATCCTGGGCATCTTGGTGCTGATTATTGGTATCTCCTTTAAAATCTCGGCTGCCCCGTTCCATTTCTGGGCACCGGATGTGTATGATGGTACGCCATCGTTCTTTACCGCCTTCATGTCTACCGTAGTGAAAACAGCTGGTGTAGCTGCTTTCTACAAGCTTATGGTAGCTGCCTTTGCCGCATCTTATACTACCTGGTTCCCGACGATGGTTGCCATAACAGTACTGACGCTGGTGATTGGTAATGTTGGTGCTGTGATCCAGACCAGTTTCAAGCGTATGATGGCTTACTCCAGCATCTCGCACGCAGGTTACCTGCTGATGGCGCTGGTTGCTTTCAACGAGGCCTCTGATGCTTCTATCCTGTTCTACTCCGCCGCTTACTCTGCCGCTACTATCGCAGCCTTTGGTGTGCTGAAAATGGTGCAGGACCAGCGCAGAAGCGCCGACTACGAAGCCTTCAACGGATTAGGCAAAACAAACCCACTGCTGGCTTTCGCGATGACGGTTGCCATGTTATCGCTGGCAGGAATTCCGCTTACAGCCGGTTTCTTCGGTAAGTTCTTCGTGTTCTCTGCCGTGCTGCAGCACACAGATATGCTGTGGCTGGTGGTGCTGGCGGTTATACTTGCTGCCGTGGGTATCTACTACTACTTCCGTGTGGTAATTGCCATGTACATGCAACCTGCCGGCAACTATGAGGTTGTAAAAGTTGGAAGCTTCGCCTCGTTCACACTCATCTTCATCACGATCCTGACAATCCTGCTGGGTATAGCGCCTGCGCTGGT
Source organism: Pontibacter anaerobius (assembly GCF_026241195.1). Taxonomy (GTDB): domain Bacteria; phylum Bacteroidota; class Bacteroidia; order Cytophagales; family Hymenobacteraceae; genus Pontibacter; species Pontibacter anaerobius. The sequence goes on along the minus strand of NZ_JAPFQO010000003.1, from coordinate 26,686 downwards.
TAGCGAGCTTATCTAGTACAGGTATATACTTATATAGAACGGGCTGCCTTAGCAAAGGCAGCCCGTTCTTATTTTAGAAATAGACGATACTTACTAGTATAAACTGTAGTAGTTGCTACTGTTTACATGCAGTCTAGTAGCAGTAAAGCATACGCCGGATTATTACCTGATGTATCACAATTATCTGTATCTTGTTTCTATAAAAGTATAAGCCTTCCGCTGTAACAAGATAAACCCCACTTGCATATGGAAAACCCTCTACTGATCGGTCTGGCAAGTGGCGGCGCTTTTTTACTTTCCTTCTTGCTATACAACCACCCCAGAAACAACAATATTACTGCTAATAGGTGGTTAAGTCTTTTTGTGGCCACTTTAGCCGCCTCTGTGCTCCATATTTTCCTGAATAACCTAAACCTGCAAGAGAAATACCACAAGGCCATACTTTTGATAGAAGTAGCAGAGTACCTGACAGCCCCTGCGCTTTACCTAAGTATACTTTTCTTTACCATACCAGGCAGGAAGTATAAAAGATCAGAACCAGGCAGGAAGTATAAAAGATCAGACTTGTGGCACTTTGCACCTGCTGCCGTTATCCTGCTGTTTTTGATGAAGCCCATACTTACAGGCAGGAATGTGGAATTCGCCGGCGAGGTTGTAAAGCAGGTAACGTTAACGATTCTAATGCTGGCAAAGCCGACACAGACTGTAGCATATCTGTCCCTCTCCTACCGACAACTCGTACGGCACCAGCGCGCTATCCGGCAGGTAGCTTCCGCTACAGAGTCAGTAGACTTATCCTGGCTAAAGAAACTGTTGATCGTATGGGGAGTTGTACTGTTGGCCTGGCTGAACCTGGCGTTTTTCAATTTTACTCCTCTGTTTAACTATACGCCCTTTTTATACCTAGCTGGTTTATTCTTTTTGGCGCATTTCTCGCTCAGGCAGCAAGAGGTGTATAGCTTCACTCCATCTGAGATGAAAGAACTGGAGCCGGTTATCAGCACAACACACACATCAGAAACAGAGAAGCTAAAAAGGTTATCAGACAGCCAGTCAGCCTTCTTTCAGGAAAAGCTGGAGCAACTGATGCGACAAGAGAAGGTTTTTCTGGACAATGAACTAAGTTTACCTGTTCTGGCGCAGCAAGTAGGCATTTCAGCTCATGAGTTGTCTTACCTGATTAACGCCGTTTATAGGGAGAACTTCTACTCTTTTGTGAACAGGCATCGGGTGGAGGAGGCTAAACAACTGCTTCTTTCTCAAAAATATGAGCAGTTAAACATGCTCGGTATCGCTTACCAGGCTGGCTTTAACTCAAAAACCACGTTCAATACAGCATTTAAAAAGTGGACTGGCCAATCGCCTACCCAGTTCTTACAAGCCCCCATGGAGCCAAAGCAGGCAGAGAAAGTTTAAAAGGTGTTCGCCTGGATACAGCGGAGCGCGTTTTAGCCTGTTCTTCATCATTTTCGTGCCAGATGTTTAAACGATACAAGGCAGGATATGATGACCCTGAACAAAACAATCTTCACTCTTCTCATGCTTATAAGCTGGTTTATAGCGCCAGTTGCGCCGGCACAAACCCCTCCTACCCCCAGAAGTATAGCCGAGCTTACATCGCTCTTAAAAAGCGAAATGGAGCAGCAGCACGTGGCAGGAATGATGTTGACCATTGTCAGCAAAGACTCAGTTTTATATGCCGGCGGCCTGGGCCTTGCTGATATAGAAAAGAAAACGCCGGTAACAGAAAGACATCTTTTTCGCCAAGGTTCTATTACCAAGCTGTTTACCGCTTTAGCAGTTCTTAAGCTTGTAGATGAGGGAAAGCTACGTATGGACTCCCGACTTAAAGACATTGCCCCCGAAGTACCTTTCCATAACTATTGGGAGGAAACAAGCCCAATCACCATAGGCCAACTCCTGGAGCATTCCACCGGCTTTCATGACAAAACACCTTTGGAGGAGTTTAATTATGCTGATAGAAACACCAACTCACTGGAAGCCCTGGAGGTGTTCCGGAAGTTTATGGTAGCCCAATGGGAGCCAGGGGAAAGGCACTCCTACTCCAATGTTAACTATGCGATTCTGACTTACCTTATCGAGAAAGTATCAGGCGAGTCTTTCCAGAGCTACCTGCGCGCCAAGATTTTTTCTCCGATTGGGATGCCCGATGCTAACGTTCATTTAACAGGTGACGCTACTGACGCCTACAGCAAAGGGTATGTGTGGCAGGAGAATCAGTTTCGTGTTGTGCCGCACCGCCCGCAGTTTGTGGCAGGCAACGGCTCACTTAACGCTAGTGCCTTGGATTTTGCCCACGCCTTGCAAGTATACCTACGCAACGGGAATACACCTGAAGGGCAGTTTTTGCCAGAGCAGATGCTGTACAGATCGGAGACACCCCAAACATATCTTTCTGCTCAGGCGGGTCTACAGAACTCCTATGCTTGCGGAAACGAGAGTCGGGAGGTTGGCGGAAGGGTATTCAGGGGGCATTCTGGCTCCATAGCGGGATATCTTTCCAACTTCCTGTACAACCGGGAGATTGGGCTTGGCTTTGCTTTTAGCATCAATACCTATAACGAGGGCTTCTACTGGTATGCAACCGATCTGATAGCACGATTTATCACACAGCATCACCCCGAATATCAAAAGCAGAAAGTGTTTCCTTTGGATGAAACGACAGTAAGCCCATACTTGGGATATTACCGCCTCAGCAACAGCCCCGACTTTTACACAGGATACTTTAAGGGCCTGCAGCATACATTTAAGCTGGAACAGGGGCAGGATGGCTTGAGAGCGAACTTCCTTCTCGGTGGCTCCATGGCGTGGAAATCAGCCGACAGCAGCCGCCTGTTATTCATCAACGAGTGGGCAAAAGATCCCAGGATTCTGCTTTTGAGGGATGGCAATAATAAGCCGGTGATAGTGGAAGACACGCTATACTTCAAAAAGATAAGCATCCTGGAGGCTTGGGTACCACTGTCTTTACTGCTCCTGAGCCTGTTGCTCCTGCTCAGCTCCCTGCCATACGGTCTGGCGTCTGCCATACTTATACTTCTGAGGCGGCAGAAAAACTTGAGATTGTTACTACTGAGGATTTCACCGGCTTTAGCCACGCTTGCTTTGCTCTTGAGTATATGGACCCTACCTCAATTCACTCTTTATACTATGGCAGGCATACCCACAAGCAACCTTATGCTTCTGTGGATGGCTGGTAAGTATGGCTTTGCCCTCTTTGCCTTGTGTAGCGTTGTTTTGCTGATGCTGCGGTGGAAGAATATGCAAAGTAACTGGCAGAAAAGTTATTTCGTGATGCTTACCCTGAGCAGCTGTTATTTGCTTGGTCTTTTAGTGATGAGTCACTGGTATTGAGTATACCAATCTGCTCTACCTACACATCGGCGTATAAAATCTGTAAACTTACTCTAAACCGCTACACTACCACCTATCAACAGTAGTTATCCACATTTCCACAATACTAAAGGAATTTATACTTTGAATGGTGGATAAAGGCCGATTTTATACTTCAATCCACACGGTTATCCACATTATTAACAGGTGTAAGTATGATTTGGGGAAAAAAGCGAAGGCCTGCCCCCATATTCCAGGGGCAGGCCTTCGCTTTTATTTGGAAAAAGTACTGTTACCCTTTCGGCAGGTTTTTCATGTTTATGTGTAACTCGTTGAGCTGCTCCTGCGCAATCGGGGCCGGGGCGTCGATCATCACATCGCGGCCGGAGTTGTTCTTCGGGAAGGCGATGTAATCGCGGATGGAGTCGGAGCCACCGAACAGCGAGCACAGTCGGTCGAAGCCGAAAGCGATGCCACCGTGCGGCGGTGCGCCATACTCGAAGGCGTTCATCAGGAAGCCGAACTGCGCCTCAGCCTCGGCTCTGGAGAAACCCAGCAGGCGGAACATCTGCTCCTGCAAACGGCGGTCGTGGATACGGATGGAGCCCCCTCCTACTTCCACACCGTTTATCACCATGTCGTAGGCATTGGCACGAATCTGGCCCGGACGGTCGTCAATCAGCTCGATATCCTCTGGCTTAGGCGAAGTGAACGGGTGGTGCATGGCGTGGTAGCGTTTAGTATCCTCGTCCCACTCCAGCAGCGGGAAATCCACCACCCACAGCGGCGAAAACACGTTCTTATCGCGCAGACCAAGGCGAGTGCCCATCTCAAGGCGAAGCTCGTTCAGGGCTTTACGGGTTTTGTCCGTCTCACCAGCAAGTATAAGTATGAGATCACCTGGTTTTGCGTTGAAAGCCTTAGCCCAGGCTTGCAGGTCTTCAGCAGTATAGAACTTGTCAACAGACGATTTTATACTTCCGTCCTCATTCACGCGGGCATACACCAGGCCGGTGGCACCAATCTGCGGGCGCTTCACAAAGTCAGTCAGCTCATCAACCTGCTTGCGGGTGTAGCTGGCGGCTCCCTGGGCACAGATGCCCACCACGAGTTCGGCGTCATCAAACACCTTAAAGCCCTTGTTTTTCACCAGCGGGTTCAGCTCCACAAAACGCATGTCGAAGCGCGTGTCCGGCTTGTCGGAGCCGTAGTATTTCATGGCATCGGCATAGGTCATGCGCGGCAGCTTGTTAATATGCACGCCTTTTACCTTCTCGAACAGGTACTTAATAAAGCCCTCGAACGTGTTCAGGATATCCTCCTGGGTCACGAAGGACATCTCGCAGTCGATCTGGGTGAACTCCGGCTGGCGGTCAGCGCGCAGGTCTTCGTCGCGGAAGCACTTCACGATCTGGAAGTACTTATCGAAACCGGACACCATCAGCAGCTGCTTAAAGGTCTGCGGCGACTGCGGCAGGGCATAGAACTCACCTGCGTTCATGCGGCTCGGCACCACAAAGTCGCGGGCTCCCTCCGGGGTAGATTTTATCAGGTATGGCGTCTCCACCTCGATGAAGTTGCGGCCGTCCAGGTAATCGCGGGTGGCGCGCATCATGCGGTGGCGCAGCTCCAGGTTGCGGCGCACCGGGGTACGGCGCAGGTCCAGGTAGCGGTACTTCATGCGCAGGTCATCGCCGCCGTCGGTCTCGTCCTCGATCAGGAAAGGAGGCAGCTTGGCCGGGTTCAGCACCACGATCTTAGACACGTGCAGCTCCACATCGCCGGTAGGAATCTTATCGTTCTTAGAGTAGCGCTCCACTACTTTGCCTACCACCTTCACCACATACTCACGACCCAGGTTACGGGCCTGCTCCATGATGCCGGCAGGTGTGATGCCTTCTTCCATGGTTAGCTGTGTGATGCCGTATCGGTCGCGCAGGTCTACCCACAGCATGCCGCCCTTATCGCGGAGGCGCTGCACCCAACCTGTTAATATTACCTCTTCGCCAACGTTGTCGAGGCGAAGCTCGCCGCAAGTATGAGTTCGGAACATAGTATAATCTACTTGTATAGTTTTTTGCAAATGTAATAATCTTAGCGTTCGTTTGCCGCAAATGTTACTCCAGCATATCGCGCATGGCGCCCACGTTATCCGTTTGTATGGCATCAGGCCGCATGTTGATCATCCGGGCAATGCGTGAGCGTGACTTGCCGCCAAACAGCGCCACCTGCAGCCCCTGCTCCCTGGCCCGCTGCACCTGCTCTTCAGTCACATCGCGGCCATTGGCGCAGATGCCGTGCAGGTTGTAATTGTTAGCCTCCACCAGCGCCTGCTCAAAATCCCCGGCTGTGTCGATCATCAGCTGCGCCTGTGGCTCCACCTCTCCAAAGGCCTTCAGGAAGTTAGGGTTAGGCGATATGAACACCAGCTTTTGCAGCGGATAGTTATACTTACGCAAGAGGGCCATCAGTGTCTGAGCATAGTACAAATGGCGGCTCGGGCTGTGGTTGCGCAGGTCTATGTGCAGGTAAGGAAGCTCTGGGTAAGTGGCGAAGCGCTGCAGCAGTGTCTCCAGGGTGATGATCTCCTCGTCGTGAAACAGATCGTAGAAAAAGCCGCCTTTATACTTGAGCCCCACCACTTCGGCAGCGGACAGGTTATCGATAATGCCTTCGGAGCTAGTAATACTTGCCAACGTAACGTCGTGGTAAAGTATGGGCACGCCGTCCTGGCTCAACTGCACGTCCACCTCCACGCCATCGGCGCCGTTTTCCTCCATCGCCTTTACAATGGAGGCCATGCTGTTGGATGGCAAGGGGTTAAACGGGTTCAGGGGTGAGAAAAAGCCGGAGCCGGCGTGGCCCAGCACCAGCACCTCCTTATACTTCAGTTCATCATGGCGGTACAGGAGCCATGCTCCGATTGCCAGCGCCAACAGCACAAAGGCAAGTACTAAAAGCTGCATTTTGCGCGACACGCTGCGCTTAGACATGTGGTGTAGATGGGCCAATACTTAAATTATCTTATTAAAAAGCGAAGGTAATACAGATTCCCTATAAATACCGTTAAATTTGCATCCGCACAAAACCCGCCACATGCAAAACACCACGAAAACAACTGTAGCCAAGGCCTTTACCGCAGATGCCGAGACACTGGGCCAGCCACAGGAACGTTACCTCGTCCCGCTTTCCACCATTATGCTTATCGCGCTGGCCATCCGTTTGGTGGCCGCTTTTTTCTCCAAGGGCTTTGCCTTCAGCGATGATCATTTTGATGTGATCACGATTGCGCAGGGTTGGCTGGACGGTTTCCCGCTGTGGCTCAACGAGCCGATGCCGCCGCGCCACAGTATGTTTTACGTGCTCATCCACTACACCATATTTTATACGTTGGAGGCCCTTGGTATTTTTAGCCCCGAGGTGAAAATGACAGTGGTCCGGGTGGTGCATGCGCTGTACTCGCTGCTGGTGGTATACTTTGGCTACAAGCTAACGGAGCGGCTCTCGAACCGGGCCAACGCGCGCATGGTGGGCCTGATGCTGGCGCTGGTGTGGTTCATGCCGTTTATGAGTGTTCGAAACCTGGTGGAGATGGTGTGCATCCCGCCTTACCTGGCCGCTTTTTACCTGATGGTGAAGGAAGAGCAGACGGAGCGCAAGCGCGCGCTGCCATACTTTTGGGCGGGGGCTTTGTTTGCGCTGGCCTTTGTGTTCCGTTACCACACGGTACTGTTCGGGGCCGGTGCCGGACTGGTGCTGCTGTACCAGCGTAAATGGCGCGAGGCTGTTGCTGTGCTGCTGGGCTTTCTGGTGGCGGCCTTTCTGGTGCAGGGCCTTATCGATATCATCTTCTTCGACTATCCTTTCCACTCCATCGTGGCGTATTACCAGTATAACTCCGAGCACGCCAACAACTTCAGTTCAGGTCCTGTTTACCGCTTTACCCTGACTGTACTTGGCTTCCTGGTGCCGCCGGTAAGTGCTTTTCTGGTGGTGGGGTATGCCCGCACAGCAAAGTTGGCCCCTAAGCTTTTCTGGGGAGGCCTGATCTTTTTTGTGGCGCACTCCCTTTTCCCGAACAAGCAGGAGCGATTCATACTTCCGCTGTTGCCCCTTATCATGGTTTTGGGCGTAATCGGCTGGCAAGATTTTGTGCGAGGCTCTGCTTTCTGGCAAAACCGCCGCAAGTTGCTGGCTGCCTCTTGGATATTTTTCTGGGTGCTGAACCTGCTGGCTACCGTAGGTATGGCCACTACCTACACTAAAAAGAGCCGCGTGGCGCCGCTGGTATACTTGTCAGGGAAGCAGGATTTTGATGGCGTGGTGCTGGAATTCGGTAACCACAGCGTGAAAAAGCCGCCGCTCTTCTACCTGGGCCGCCCCGGCGCCGTGTATGATAAGTATATTACAGATGAGGACATGGTATGGAAGGAATACCTGCAGGGACAAAAGCAGCTGCCTGAGGGTTTTGTGATGGCTTATACTTTGAACAAGGATAAAACCCCGGAAGAACTGCAAGCGGAGATCACTGCCTCGCCCTACAAACCGGATTACGTTGTAGTATTGGGCACAAAGGACATGGAGGATCGCATGGCCCGCCTGCACCAACTTTTCCCGAACCTGGAGTTGGAGCACACTATCACGCCTTCGCTGTATGACCAGCTATTGCACCTGCTAAACCCGCGCGTGCATAAGGATGAGCGGGTGAAGATTTATGAGGTGAAGTAGAATTTCCCTCTGGCGCAAGTCTTCAGACTTGTGTCTTACAATGATGTTGAGTTTGTAACGCAACTGTAGCCATACCTTATACTTTGGCCATACTTTTATACTTGCCATTCCCGCTGTTCCGGACATCCCTGTCCGGAACCTCTCTGCTGCGGATTTCCTAATCCGCATACTTGTACTTGCCTCGTCTAGCCACTGCTTTTTTCAAGTTGAAACAAGCTATCCTTGCTAGCATTGGTTCATCCGCAGTCTTACTTGCCTATCGTTTCATCTCCGGCTTTGGAGCGCTCAAGCCCGCGAGGGGTCGTCTTCCCGCTCGGCGCTGTGTTCCCTTCCTTTGCTACCCTCCGGTCGCAATGCCCTTGGTGGGCACCGGAATCTCACAAGGCGCCTCCCGGAAAGACTGGGATCAGTTCTCGATAGCCGCCGCTCTCCTGTCATTTCGAGCAGCGCGAGAAATCTGGAGTATTACACAGCTGCAGAAAATCCATTTTGTCATTCCATATCATGTAAATCCTGATTCAGTTCTCTCCCTGGCGGTCGAGATGACGGTTGGGCTGAGGTAGTTGCGTTAAACCAAGTCCCCCTTCGAAGGGGGCAGGGGGATGTTAATCGTCTTCGGAAACTCCCCTCCTTAGCCTATAAAGGGGGCCCCTGCACCCCCAAGAGGAGGCAGGGAGTGGTTAAATCCGGTACTGCAATCCTGCGTATCTTACCTATCCTGAAAATCCTGATTCTGACAAAGAAGCCGAACTACCCCGTAAAAGTATACAGGTAGTTCATGGAGAAATTCCAGAAGAAGACCAGCACCACGGCTATGAATTTAGAAACGTAGAAGTTAAGCTTGGCGCGGTCGGTGAGGAGGTAGATGATGAGGTTATTGAGCAGCAGCCCCACCACGGCGGCGGCCAGGAACTTCGAGAACTGCCAGCCGATCTCTGGGTCGGCGCTGTGGAAGGTCCAGATGCGGTTGAGGTAGTAGTTGCTGCCGCTGGCCAGCAGGAAACCCAGGCTGTTGGCCACATACTTGTTCCAGCGCAAAATCTCCTTTGCCAGAAAGGTCACCCCGAAGTCCAGCAGCAGGCCTGTGAAACCCACCACGCCAAACTTCAGGAACTTGTAAAAGAGACTCTGTAAACTTTCTGACATCCGGTTTATACTTTGCAGCACTGCACTGGCTACAGCACAGGCGCTACAAAAGTAATAGACTTAGCGCAGGCTACCAACCTCAAATATTACGGCACGCCTTGCACACCCACGTCTGCAAAAAGATTACTTAAAGAAGCCGCCCAGTTTATCTTTCAGGCCACCGCCTATTAAGTCTCCCAGCAGGTCGCTCTCGTTCAAGCTTCCTGACTGTGCTCCTATCTTCTGCATAATGAAGTTGATGGCAAAGGGTGCCACTTGCTTGGCTACACTCTCAGGTATCCCTAGTTTACTCGTAAGGTCGCCCATATACTTATTGATGATACTGTTGGTGGCACTGCTATCGGCAGGGGCTTTTTTCCCCTTCAGCACGTCCATCAACCCGCCCATGTCGCCCCCTGTACGCTGCTTCAGCTCGTGCAATACGTTATCCTTAGCCAGGTCCACAGATTTGTTGGCGGTGTCGGGCTGCAGGTTAAACTTGTTTTGCAGTTCTCCGGTCAGCTCACCCTTCAGGTTATTAATCAAGTTTTCAATCATAGTTTTATACATTTAGTGAGTGGTCTTTAGATTTATACTTTCAGCAGCACGTTAAAACGGGCCGGCAAATTATACCTTGGTAAAGTATTCCCCTGCAGGCCTGTGGTCAGTGCCTTCCTCCTCTAAAAGTATAACGCAGCCGCCTGCTTAAAGATATTTCTGGTAAAGCTGAATTTAATGTACAGGAAGACCTTTTCTGGCAGAATTATTGCATATATAGCAGCAACAGATTCCTATTCCCTAATATTTAATAGCTTTGCCCAAACAAACCCATGAACATGCGATACTTTGCCTTTTTAGCCATTATTCTGATAGCCGGAGCCACCTTTGCACAATCTAAACTGAAAAAGACCCAGGTTAGCAAAGAGATTAGCGTGCTGTTGCCGCAGGATTTTATGCCGATGCCCGATGATGGCATTGCCCGTAAATACCCCGCCACCACCAAGCCGCTTGCCGTGTATACCAGCCCAAATGGCCAGATAGACTTTAGTGTAACGCAGAAGCGATCGCAGTTTAAGGCAGAGGACCTTAACATGCTGCGCGAATTTTATAAGGCAAACCTGTTGGAGACGTTTACGCAAGTGGATTTTATCCGCCAGGAGGTAACGCAGGTAAAGGGGAAGGATTATCTGGTGTTTGAGTTTGTGAGCAAGCTAGCCGACGAGCGCGGCTCCTCTAACCTGGCACCAGTGCAAAAGTATAGCATTGTGCAGTATACCATTAAAGGCGACCAGTTGTACATTTTTACCATGCACGTGCCTTTCACTATGAAAAACGACTGGCAAGAAACAGCCCGCGAGATCATGGGCTCTGTAAATATCAAATAACTACACTACTACCTACCTACTACTTAAAGGCCCCTTCTTGCTGGAGGGGCTTTTTTTTGTGGTGCCCGGTTCACAAGGCTTTACTCCTGCCCCTTTCCTGCCCCGAAGCTCAGCAGGTAACTCAGCGTGACGCTTATATTCTGGCTTTTGGAAGATGTGAGATCTATCTCCCTGCTGAACACGTCGCGCAGGCCGTGCGTGAACCTGCCTTCCAGTTGCAGTGTGCCCATAGCGGTTTTTTGCATCATGCCGATGCCAAAGCCCAGGCCGTACACAAACTCATTGTCTATACTTTTATACTGGTACCCCGTGGGGGTTTCTCCGGCAGGGGCATCAGTTCCGTTATCGCGCAGCTGGTAGGATACGTACGGGCCAAGGTTGAGGATAAACCGGGTGTTTCTGTCCCCAAGAGCTACGTGCGTTAAAAAAGGCAGCTCAATGTAGTCCAGCGACCTGGTATAGGAAGAGTCTTGATTCTGGATCGCTTTCCAGCCTCCCTGTACATAGTTGAGCTCCACCTGTATGCCAATGTTGGGGGTCGAGAAATGCTTAAACACCAAGCCGCCCGTATACCCTAACAGCAGTTGCTGGTCAACGTCGGGGGTGAAGGCAAACCTGGAGTAGTTTACCCCGCCTTTTACCCCGAGTGCAGGCGGTAGCTTAACGGGATCCTGCGCCTGTGCTGAACCTGTAAGCACTCCCAACAAAAGAACAAGTAGAACCTTCTTCATACTTTAAACTTAGTTATGGCACCAGCCGATACAACCTATAACGGAAACAATAATTCAATTTAATACAATATTAGTTACATTCATACTTTATACGGATAGGAAAGCCAGCATACAGAGGCGGAAGGTTTGTTTTTTAGCCCTCCCCTATCCATCTTTACCCTATGGCGACAGACTTTTTATCCATCCACAGCGATGAGCATTTTATGCAGCAGGCATACAAGCAGGCGCAGTATGCCTATGAGGAGGGCGAGATTCCGATTGGGGCAGTGGTGGTGGCCAACAACCGCATTATTGCCAAGGCCTATAACCAGACCGAGAAGCTGAACGACGTGACGGCCCACGCCGAGATGCTGGCCCTGACCGCCGCCGCCGAGTACCTGGGCAATAAATACCTGCACGACTGCACCCTTTATGTTACTGTGGAGCCCTGCGTGATGTGCGCCGGCGCCAGCTACTGGGCGCAGCTAAAGCGGGTGGTGTTCGGAACATCTGAGCCCAAGCGCGGTTATAGAAGGGTGGGCAACCTGCTGCACCCCAAAACCGAGATGGTGAGCGGCATTATGGCCCAGGAGTGCGCCGACCTGATGTCGTCCTTCTTTGCGGCTAAAAGAAATTAACTAACTTTGGAGCGATGCCGTACATCTCCATTGTATGTACAAGTAAAATATTTCTAACATAAATCTATATAAAACTATGGCTTTCGAACTTCCGAAACTACCTTATGCCTACGACGCACTGGAGCCGCACATCGACGCGCGCACCATGGAAATCCACCATACTAAGCACCACCAGGCCTACACCGATAACCTGAACAAGGCTATCGCCGGTACTGAGATGGAGAACATGAGCATTGACGAGATCATGCGCAATGTGAAAGAAGACAACAAGGCTGTTCGCAACAACGGTGGCGGTTACTACAACCACAACCTGTTCTGGACAATCCTTTCTCCAAACGGTGGCGGACAGCCATCCGGCGAGCTGGCTGACGCCATCAACTCCGCTTTCGGCTCATTCGATCAGTTTAAAGAGAAATTCAACGCGGCTGCGGCTACACGTTTCGGCTCTGGCTGGGCATGGCTGTGCGTGAAAGGCGGCAAGCTGGAGATCTGCTCTACACCTAACCAGGACAACACGCTGATGTCATTCGCAGAAGGATGCGGTGGCCAGCCGATCATGGGTCTGGATGTTTGGGAGCATGCTTACTACCTGCACTACCAGAACCGCCGCCCGGATTACATCAACGCCTTCTGGAACGTGGTGAACTGGGATGAGGTAACCAAGCGCTACAACGAAGCAAAATAGTTACAGGCGTATCTCGATACACGTATCAAGTATTAAGACTAAAACAAAAAGCCCGACCAGTACTGGTCGGGCTTTTTGTTTTAGGACGCGCGGTACGCACAGCTTAAGCGAGCGTATGGCAAAGTATAGCAGTTGCCAGCCAGGCAGAGACACCTACAGCAGACACACCAGACGCTCGCGGGCTTAAAGACGCCGCGAGGTCTAAATATTATTTCTGCGCCACCTGCTGCTTGTTGTTGTAGGCTTCCACGCCGGCATCCAGGAACTTCACGAAGTTGTCCACGTTCAGGTCGTAGGCAATGGGTTTTACGAGCATGTTCTCGTTCTCGTCCATCAACACATAGTATGGCTGGGCGTTCACGTTAAACTTCGTGATCTGGTAATCCGCGTACTTCTTGCCAATGGTTTTCTTCTCTTTGCCGTCGTAGGTACTGGTGTACCACTCACTTTCCGGCAGCTCGGTGCGGTCGTCTACGTAGAGGGCAGCAATTACGTAGTTCTCCTGAAGGCGCTTCAGCACCTCCGGGTCCGACCATACGTTCTGCTCCATCTCGCGACAGTTTACGCAGCCGTGGCCGGTAAAATCAATAAAGATGGGCTTGCCCTGCTCGGCAGCGCATTTCTTGGCTTGCTCCAAATCAAAGTAACCCTGCAGGCCGTGCGGCAGGTGCAGGAACTCGCTATACTTTGGGGGCTCACAATTTTGGTTTACGTTGGCTGCCAGCACGGCCGTGCTTCCACCACCACCCTGGCGGGCAATGGTGTTCAGATCAAAATCCTGGGTGCTTTGCGGCGGCAGGTAGCCAGCCAAGGCTTTCAGCGGCGCCCCGAACAGGCCCGGGATCAGGTAGACTACAAAGCCAAACGTAAGGATAGCGAAAAACAGGCGCGGCACACCCAGGTACTTCAGATCGGAGTCGTGGGAGAACTTGAGCTTGCCCAGCAGGTAGAATCCCATCAGGGTGAAGATGACGATCCAGAGTGCCAGGTACACTTCGCGGTCCAGGATGCCCCAGTGGTATACCTGGTCGGCCACGCTCAGGAACTTAAGCGCCAGCGCCAGCTCAATAAAGCCAAGCACCACCTTCACCGAGTTAAGCCAGCCACCGGATTTTGGTAGCCCGCTCAACCACGACGGGAACACGGCAAACAGGGTAAACGGCAGCGCAAAGGCCAGCGAGAAACCGAACATGCCCACAATGGGGCGCAGGGTCTCACCGCCGGCAGAGGCCACCAGTATACTTCCCACAATCGGGCCGGTGCACGAGAAGGAAACCAGCGCCAGCGTAAAAGCCATAAAAAACACGCCGATCCAACCTCCCTGGTCTGCTTTAGAGTCTACTTTGGTCAGCCACGAGCTCGGCAGCGTGATCTCGAACATACCGAAAAAGGACATGGCAAACAGCAGGAAGATCACGAAGAAAAGTACGTTCGGCAGCCAGTGCGTACTGATGAAGTTAGCACCATCGGCCCCGAAAAGCTTGGCCACAATCGTACCGATCAAAGTATAAATAGCGATAATGGACAGGCCGTAGACCACTGCTTTCAGGATGCCCTGCGCCCTGCTGCCGCCGCTGTTGGTAAAGAAACTCACGGTCATGGGCACCATCGGGAACACGCAGGGGGTCAGCAATGCCACCAGGCCGGAGCCGAAAGCCACCAGCATAAAGGCCCACAAGCCATCACCGCCTGCCGTGGCAGGCTCCTCATCGGGTATGGCCGAAACCGTAGAAGTTTCATCGTTATCTGCAATAGCGTCATCGCCAGGTGTGGCGGTGGCAGGCACAGCGGCTGTGTCTGTGTCTTCTGTGTTGGCGGCAGCTGCGGCAGTGGCCAGGTCAGGTATAGCCTCAGCGGGCTGCTCTGCCTGCTGCGCTTTTTGCTGCTCTTCTGCCGGCTGTGCAGCGGCCTTCTTCTTGCTTTCCTGGGCTGGTTTGGCAGCAGGGGCTGCGGTACCGCTCACGCTGATCTGCTTGTTTGTAAAGGTAAACTCATCATCAAACGGAATGCACTGACCGGTAACATCGGAGCATACCTGGAATTCGTAGTTGCCTTTTACCTGCAGGTCGGGCTGCAGCACGCGTATCTTCTGCCGGAACTGTGCGGTGCCCACAAAGTAGGTATATTCCCCCTCCCACAGCTCGTCATACTTCTTCTTTGGCTTAACGGGCTTTATCTTGCCCACCAGCTCGTAGGAAGGATGCTTCTGGAACGAAAATGTGGTTACCATCGGCCCCAGCTCCGGGTCGAAGTCCGAAGAGTAGAGGTACCAGTCCTTGTCGATCTTTACGTTAAAGATCAGCTCCACTTCCTCTCCTACCGCCACCTCTTTTTTAGAGACATCGTAGCTCCACGAAGAAGGCTTGAGTACCTGCGCCTGCGCTACAAAGGCAATCATAAATAACAGCCATGTGGCCGACAGCTGCTTAAGGATGATATTTTTAGTCATAGAGTATGTAATTATACTTTGCTGGAGAACACATTAAACGGCACTCCCTGTTAGGTATACTTTCAACTGAAACACTACAAAAGTAGGCAATTTTAACGTGAGGCAGCACGGGCGTTGCCGTATGTTTGCTAAACAACCCTTTTAACTCCCTTAACGCTTTATTCCCCACTCTGAATAACAGGCCGCACGTACTTTCTCCGCTGCAGTGCTACTGACTATAACACTTCAGCGTCGTTTTTTTATCCAAAAGTATAAACTCTTAACAAAATTGCCTTTGGGGCTGCTGTAGAGGCCAAAACGTTTTAATAAAAATACGTTAAGAAGCCTTATTGATGCCGTTGGTCGTAAAATATAGTACATGTAGCATATACAGATGTAAAACGAGTACGTATTTTAGTAATTTTACAGCTTGCTGCAATTACACGGCAAAAACATACACTATGATATTCGATATTTTCTTAACGATATTCCTTGTGCTGCTGAACGGCTTCTTTGTGGCAGCCGAGTTTGCCATTGTAAAGGTACGGTCTTCCCAGATAGAGCTGCGGGCGCAGTCTGGCAACGCGATGGCTAAGTTGGCGCAGAATATGCTCACCCACCTGGATGCCTACCTTTCGGCCACGCAGCTGGGCATCACCCTGGCCTCGCTGGGACTTGGCTGGATTGGCGAGAGCGTGGTAGCGCAGATCGTGATCAACGTGATGGAGGCGTTTGGCTTTACGGGCAGCGAGGAGTTGGCGCACACCATTGCCTTGCCCATCTCCTTTGCCATCATCACAGTGCTGCACATCGTTTTCGGCGAGCTGGCCCCTAAATCGCTGGCCATACAGCGCCCTGAGTCTACTTCCCTGGCCGTGGCTTACCCGCTCCGCTTCTTCTATATCCTGTTCAAGCCGTTTATCTGGCTTCTGAACGGCCTGGCCAATATGGTGCTGCGCGCCCTGGGTATACAGGCTATGCACGGGGCCGAGGTGCATACCGCCGAAGAGCTGCGCCTGTTGTTTGAGCAGAGTGCCGAGGGCGGCGCCATACAGGACTCTCACCACGAACTGATCGAGAACGTGTTCCAGTTTAACGAGCGCCTGGTGAAGCAGATCCTGGTGCCACGCACCAAAATGGTCGCCATTGATGTGAACATCCCTGAGGAGGAGCTTATGGAAATCATCTTTAACGAAGGTTACTCCCGCCTGCCGGTATACAATGGCAACGTAGATAATATTGTGGGCATACTTTACGTGAAGGACATCCTGAGCATTGTGCGCCTCGGCAAACCGATCGTGATTGAGGAGCTGATGCGCCCTGCCTACTTTGTGCCGGAAACCAAGAAGATAAACCGCCTGCTGAAGCAGTTCCAGCGCCGCCACCTGCATATGGCCATTGCTACGGATGAGTTCGGCGGGGTGTCGGGCATTGTTACCATAGAGGATATTATTGAGGAGCTGGTGGGCGAGATACAGGACGAGTACGATGAGGAGGCCCCTCTTGTGGAGCGCCTGAGCGACTTCGAGTACAAAGTGAACGGCTCTGCCGCTGTGTCTGATGCCAACGATTACCTGCCATACCCCCTGCCGGAGGGCGAGGACTATGAAACCGTGGGCGGCCTGCTCAACGTGATCTATGGTCAGATACCGGAAAACCTGAACGAGACCACCACCTTTAACCAATACCACGTGCGGGTGCTGGAGAAGTCGGACCGCCGGGTAGAGTGGGTGCTGCTGACGGTGCTGGAGGATTACCGGGAAGAGATAAGCTAACCGATGAAGCGCCACGAGAGCCTCATACCGATCTCCAGGCAACACCACGGCGGCCTGCTTACGGCAAGGCTACTGCAACACGGCGCTCCTGCCTATAAGGGCATGCCCACTACCCCCGCCGCCAAGCGCGACTATGTCCTGGCTTTTCTACAGGAGCACCTGCTGCCCCATTTTAAGCTGGAGGAGGAAACCGTTTTTATACTTGCCTCGGATTTTTCGGAGGAGTTGCAGCAGCAAGCGGCGGCACTGCAGGCCGAACACCGGAAACTGGAGCAACTTATACTTGCCCTACCGGCTGTAGACGCGGCAAACCTGCCGGACAGGCTGGATAAAGTGGGGAAACTGCTGGAACAACACATCCGCCAGGAAGAGCGCGTTTTCTTTGAGATAGTGCAGCAAAAGCTGCCGGGTGAGAAACTGAGGCTACTGCAGCAGCAGGTGCTAAGGCATCTGGGGGAGTAGGTTATCTCCTAAGAGGTTTGGGCAGGATTTCTAAGCATATTTTACTCCTCGCTATACTTGGTATAAGCCTTTTATCCTCAGGCTCATACTTTGGCTATACTTGGTAGCCGCTGCTGATCCTTGCTTATACTTAGTAGTTTCTGCTTTCTACAACTTGACATAAGCTATCCTTGCTAGTCTCTACTGATCCGCAGTCTTACAAACCTAAAGTTTCATTTTATACTTGGCTCCCTCAGGCCCGGGAGGGCTCGCCCTCGGGCATCGCGCTGGGAGCTTTTCTTTGCTCGCTGTCGCTTTGCAATCCCTGCGGGACCAAAAAACTCCAAAGGCGCTCAACCCAAGGACTGGGATCATACTCGATAGCCATTGCTATACCACTTGAACCGGACTCCCTCTCCTGTTTTTAGGAGAGGGCTGGGGTGAGGTAAAGTCCCCCTTTGAAGGGGGCAGGGGGATGATAATCGGCTGTAGGGGGTGGTTGGGCGGTGCTTTTGCCTTTCTTCATTATATTTCTGGCGCGGGAATTCTTCCCGTGTCTTAAAATGGTGTTGAGTTTGTAACAAGGGCCGGAGGCCCAACTATACTTAGGCACGAGCGAGGACGCTCGCGCCATGAAATAGCCACCGCTAATGTAACTGGAACCAAGTCCCCCCTTTGAAGTCGCAGATCCCGGACTTGACTCGGGAGAGGCAGGGGGGATGATAATCGGATGCTGAAACTCCCCTATTGAAAGGGGCGGGGATGGGGTTACACCTTCATAGGGACAGGTCGCGATCTGCCCGCCCAACGGCAGCCGCCATGAAATTTATACTTTAGAAATATCTAACTACCCTTTCCCGCTAAACCAGCCGCTGTACATTACATAATTGTTGGCGGTTTTAGCCAGCCCCTCTACCTGCTCCGGACTCAGCTGCTTTACCTTGCGGGCCGGTATCCCGGCGTAAATCCACCCTGACTCGCAGATGGTGTTCTCCAGCACAATTGCACCAGCCGCTACAATGCAGTTCTGCTGCACCACGGCGTTGTCCATCACAATAGAGCCCATGCCCACCAGCGCGTTGTCTTCCACGGTGCAGCCGTGCACAATGGCGTTATGCCCGATCGACACGTTGTTGCCGATGGTGGTGGCGGCACGCTCGTAGGTGCAATGGATCACGGCGCCATCCTGAATGTTGGTTCTGTTGCCGATCCGGATGCTGTTCACATCGCCTCGGATCACGGCGTTAAACCAGATGGAGCACTCGTTGCCCATCACCACATCGCCCACAATGGTGGCGTTCTCAGCAATCCAGCAGCCCTCACCCATCTGTGGCCGCACACCCTTAACCGGAAGTATAACTGGCATAGATTAAGTTAAAAAGTTAGAGAGTTTAGGAGTCAGACAGTTTTGTAACTGAGCTCCTGATACAGCAAAAATAACAGTTAAATATTAAATCAGGCGCTTCCAGGTGCCTTTCAGGTAGTTATACTTGAGGGTGCTGGGCAGGGCTTTCCAGAAATATTTATTGAGCTCCACGGCAAAGCTGGGCTGCATGTAGCAGTTGATGGTGCAGCCCTCGCAGGCCGGCAACCTTCCCTCCAGCCGCTTCAGCTCCTCCACCTCCTGGCTCCGGTACAACTCATACAGGCCGCTGTTGATCGGGAAGCCCTTCGTGCCCAGGTGGTAGCAGGGCAGCACCAGCTCGTTCTCTGGCGATATAACCAGTGTGGTGCTGGCAGCTTTGCACACTGGTTTAGCCGTTTTGTTACCTCCATCCAGGCGCAGCTGCACGAAGCCCTGGTTCAGGTATACTTGTTTGCGTTTTCCGAAATCGCTCAGGTAGCGCAGTTCCTCCTCCGTCAGCTGCTCGCCGGTTTCCACTTCATTATAACCAAAGGCCGGGTTAAGTATAAGCACCAGTTTGTTCGGAAGTATGATGTTCTGGTACACCTCCTCCAGTTGGTGCAGGTTGTGCCGGAACACCGTAAACAGAATATCAGGGTGTTCGCCCAGTTCCCGTGCCACCCTAATCGACTCCATCACAAAATCGTAGCAGGCCACGCCGCGGCCTTTGTCGTGTTCCTCCTTATCGGCCGAGTCGAGGGAGAAGTGCAGCATGTCCACCTTGCCTTTCAACCTCTCGGCCAGTTTGGGGTAGAGCATAGCGTTGGTGGTGAGCGTGGTGATAAAGCCCATGTCGTGCGCCATGCCCAGCATCTGGTCTATCTGGCGGTGCAGCAGCGGCTCGCCGCCGGTAAAGTCTATCACCTGCACCCCCAGCCGCTTCAGGTCGCGCAGGTTCTGCTCCACGTCCGGCAGCATGATGTAAGGCGACGGCCGCTCCCAGATATCGCAGAACGAGCACTTTGCGTTACAACGATAGGTAACGTAATAATTACAAAGTACCGGTTTAGACCTTAGGCGCATAGCTGGGGAATAGTGAACTCAAAAGTATGAAATTATGGGCGGGAATTTCAGGGAAAGATTCATTCGCTGCTTCCGGGATGCTGCCATTCGTACGTTAGTTTTATACTTGTAAACCGGTTTTTGCGCCTAAAGTATACTATTGATTATCCTTGAAAGTATGAAAAGACAGAACATTTCGTTTGGAGCCGTTTGGGAGGATGTGGTAGGCTATAGCCGCGCCGTGCGGGTAGGCAACACCATTGAGGTAGCCGGCACCACCGCCACCAACGGCGACACCGTGGTTGGCAGAGGCAGCCCCTACGAGCAAACAAAGTATATCCTCCGGCAGATAGAGCGGGCGCTGCAGCAGGCAGGCGCCACCATGAAAGACGTGGTGCGCACGCGCCTCTACGTAACCGACATCGGGCATTGGGAGGAGATCGGCCGCGCACACCATGAGGTATTTAAAGACATAAAGCCGGCTGCCAGCATGGTGCAGGTGGCCGGGCTTATCAATCCGGAGCATTTAGTGGAGATAGAGGCAACCGCCATACTTAACCCCGACGCCGACTTCATCTCCCATTCCACGGAGCCTTACAACGAAGTATAAGCCGCAGCAAAGGGCTGTTTAGCAATGGTTTGAGCAAAACAGTAACACAACCACATAGGATAATAGCTATTTGCTGTTTGTCGGCCGGGATGGGATGTTGGTCTAACAAAAACGGGTTATAGCCTAATAAAAGCTACTATTCGTATAAATCTGCAGGTTGGTATAGCTTTTGTATTTATCTTTGCATCACAAAGCCAAAAAAGGATTGTTTGTTTAAGGTGAGATGTAAATAAAGATTCCACAACCTATCTACTACCAAAGAAGATATTGGCACTGGCCGCTCCTCCATCAGGGGGAGCGGCTTTTTTTATGCACTAACGTATACAGTAAGTTCGTTAGAACATTCGTCAGCACTCCAACCATTATCTTTTTTAGTTATGAGAAAAATTATTTTAACCTTGATAACCGTGCTGGCTATTAGCATTACAGCCCAGGCACAGATGTTTCAGGCTGGCGTGAAGGCCGGCGTGAGCTCCTCCAAAGTAAAGCTAACAGAAGTACACAACGATCCGCAGCAGTATGCCACGGCCGAGAACATAACAGGCTACCACGCGGGTGCCTTTGCCCGCCTGCAGGTGCTGGGCCTGCTGCTGCAGCCAGAAGCCATACTTGCCACCTCGGGAGGTATGGTAGAGGTACAGGATGACCCCAACAGCACCAGCGTTCGTGTGGAGAAGTTTAAGTTTGACCGCCTGGATGTGCCGCTGCTGGTAGGCTTTAACTTCCTGCGGGTGGCGCGGGTGCAGGCGGGGCCCGTGGCCTCCACCCTGCTCACAGCCAAGCAAGAGGGCCGCACCGTAAAAGACTACTACGACAGCTCCGACTGGGGCTACCAGGCCGGCGTGGGGGTAGACATTGGTGCCCTGACGGTGGATGTGCGGTATGAACGCATTAACCGCGACTTTACCAACACCACCCAGCAAACCGACGGCAAAGTGAAGAACGAGCAGTTCCTGGTGAGTTTTGGATTGAAGCTGATCAAGTAGAGCAGCCACTATGAACAGAAGAGCCGCAGAAGCTAATGCTCCTGCGGCTCTTCTGTTTTTTTATACTATAGAACGAGACTTATATTTTAGATCTGATTCTTTTTAACCTTAGACTTACGGCATATACATCTCCGCACCCGGCCCTATCGGCAAGCCAAGCAGGATCCAGATCACCAGCAAGATCACCCACCCAATAAAGAACACCACCGTGTAAGGCAGCATGGTAGAGATAACCGTTCCGATACCGGCTTTCCTATCGTAGCGCTGGATAAAAGCCACGATCAGGGCAAAGTATGACATCATGGGCGAGATAATGTTGGTTACGCTGTCGCCGATGCGGTAGGCCACCTGCGTAAACTCCGGCGTGTAACCCAGCAACATAAACATCGGGATGAACACCGGTGCCATAATCGCCCATTTCGCCGAGGCAGAGCCCATCACCAGGTTAATCAGCGCAGCCACTATTATAAAGGTGATCATGAGCGGAATATCGCTTAGACCGAGCGTTTTAAGCACATCCGCCCCGTTAATAGCCAGAATAAGGCCCAGGTTAGTCCAGTTAAAGTAAGCCACGAACTGTGCCGCAAAGAACACCAGCACGATGTAGGAGCCCAGCGTTTCCATGGACTTGGCCATGCCGCGCATCACGTCGCTGTCGTTTTTGATGGTTCTGGCCCCGATGCCGTAGGCGATGCCCGCTATACCAGCCAGCAGGAAGATAAAGGCCACAATACCCGACATAAACGGCGAGTGCAGGATCTCGTTTGTTTCCGGATCGCGCAGGTAGCCATAGTCCGGAATCAAGCCACCAAGTATAAATGCCACCATCAGCAGTATGGCAATAGTGGCGTACAGCAGGCCGCGCTTCTCCTGTGCGTTCAGACGATCAATGCTCTGCGGCTTCTCATCACCCTCATACTCTCCAAGCCGTGGGATCACCACCTTTTCTGTTACCCAGGTTCCCAGTCCCGCGATCAGGAAAGTCGACACAAACATAAAGTAATAATTGGCAGCAGGGTTTACTGCGTAGGCCGGATCAATGATTTTGGCAGCTTCCGTAGAAAGGCCGGCCAACAGCGGGTCTACGGTGCCGAGCAGCAGGTTGGCGCTGTAGCCCCCGGATACCCCGGCAAAAGCAGCAGCCAGGCCCGCCAGCGGATGCCGGCCAGCCGCCAGGAAGATAACCGCCGCCAGCGGCACCAGCAACACGTAACCTACCTCCGAGGCTGTGTTAGAAATCACACCCGCAAACACGATCACGAACGTGAGCAGGCGCTTCGGCGACGACAGCACCACCAGGCGCAGCACCGCCCCGATCAGGCCGGTACCCTCTGCAATGCCGATGCCCAGCAACGATACCAGTACCGTACCCAAGGGGGCAAAACCCGTGAAGTTGGTTACCATACGGGTCAGGATCATGTGGAGGCCCTCGGTGGAGAGGAGGTTAAACGGTGTTACCGTTTCGCCGGTGCCGGGGTGTGTTACGGCCATATCGAACAGGCTGGCTACCCACGAGAGGATAACAACCAGCAGGGCAAAGCCTGCAAAAAGGGTGGCGGGGTGAGGCAGGGCGTTACCGATGCGCTCTACTACCGACAGGAACTTGTCCACGCCGGATTTTTTGTGTTGTACCTGGGTCATAAAAAGGCTTAGGTTGATTAGCTTTTCACACAGGTTGGCTGCGTGATTGTTGGTTCTTAAAAGCGTGTCCGAAGATGGCTAAAAAAAGGCGTGTTCGCAAATCTTAGCTAAAAGCCATAACTTAGCCTCAAGCCAAATAACATATAAAGTATGATTACACCGCTCCAGCCCGGCGACAAAGTTGCCATTATTGCCACTGCCCGAAAAATAGACCGTGCATCCATCGAGGCTGCCGTCCAGGTTTTACAGCAATGGGGACTGGAGATCGAGATAGGCCCAACTGTGGGGGCAACTTACGGTGTGTTCGCCGGCGACGATGCGCTGCGCCTGCAGGACCTGCAGCAGGCCCTGGACCGGCCAGACATTAAAGCCATTATCTGCGCGCGCGGCGGCTACGGCACCACCCGCATCCTCGACCAGGCAGACTTCAGCCGGTTTCAGGAGCAGCCCAAGTGGGTGGTGGGCTTCAGCGATATCACCTCCCTGCTTTGCCACATCCATAGCTTAGGCATAGAAAGCGTGCACGGCATTATGCCCCTGCTCTTCCCTTCCGGCACCGAAGCCGCTCTGGACAGCCTCCGCAGGACTTTGTTTGGGGAGGAAGTACAGTATGAAGTATCACCGCACCCTTTTAACCGCACAGGCACCGGGCAGGGGCAGCTGATAGGTGGTAACCTGGCCCTGCTGCACAACGTCTCCGGCACCCGCTCAGACTTCAGCACACGCGGCAAAATCCTTTTCCTGGAGGACGTGGATGAGTACCTCTACAACATCGACCGCATGATGGTGCACCTCTCCCGCGCTGGCAAACTGGATAACCTGGCAGGCCTGATCATTGGCCACTTCAGCGACATGAAAGACAATGCCGACCCCTTTGGCAAAAACGCCTATGAGATTATAGCCGAACACACAGCGAAGTATAACTACCCCGTTTCTTTCGGTTTCCCGACCGGCCACGAGCCGGATAACCTGGCGCTGGTGTGCGGCCGCGAGGCAAAGCTGGAGGTAAGTGAGATGGGGGTGAGATTGGGCTATACCTTGAACAGCAACGAAGTATAAAGTATAGCACCGATTTATTTATCCATATAGGGCTGCCAGTTTACAATAAGCACCTTCTCGTCTTCCAGCAGTAGGTAGCCGTAGTCGTAGCAAAAGTGGTAAGTGTTGCCGCTCTTGGTGCGGTAGAGGTGCGTGAAGTGCCGGAAGTCAAAACCAGCTAGCTGCAGCACCTCGCGACGCAGGGTGGTCTTTCCCTCGGGGCTGGCTTGCTTAAGAAGGGTGCGGTTTTTCCTGAGCGTAGCGTTGACTCTTTGAATGAGCAGTTCGCTTTTATCCTCTCTCTTTTTAGCGTTGTTAAACAGGAACCGGCACTGGTCTGAGCAGAAGCGCTTGTCTGTTCTGCCTATAATCTCTCCCTCGCATGTGGGGCAATGTCTTACCTTCTGATTCATTAGCCGTGTTATTACTCGAGTATATCCGATTATACACGAGTAATAACACGGCTACAAGCTGCTTTGGTTTTAACTTCATGCTTTTAATAATGTCGTTATGCAGCAGTCTTATAACACGGCTCCCGTTCTGTACCTTAACACGCTTGAGCATGAGGGGAAGCAGTTCATACGCCTTTGGTACAAGCCGGACCACCGCATCACCAAGCTGCTGAAAGACAGCGACGCGGTTAAGTATAGCAAGACGTATAAGTGCTACGTGACACATAAAACGCCGGAGGCGATTGAGCTCCTGCACCGGAACTTTCAGGGGGTGGCCCTGGTGGACACGCGTTATCTGAACAGGCCTAAAAGGCTTCGACCGGCAATGGGCGCAGTCATTACATCAGGGAACCTGCAGGCGGAGCCGCTGGCTAAGCTGCCTGAACTGCCTATTATACGCCTGCAGCCGCTGGAACACGAGGGCAAAACGCTCATCCAAATCTCCTTTGCCTTTAACGAGTTGTTATATAAGACTTTGAAATGCAGTTCCTGCTGTCAGTGGCTAGAGGAGCCGCGGTGCTTTGCCGTAAGCACCGAAGCCACAAGCCTGCACCAACTGCTCGACGATGTGCAGGGCACGGCGCAGGTATGGCTCGCTAGTACGATGCACATCCGGGACATGGGTATTATGCGCAGGCTATGGGAGCAGACCTACAGCAAGACGGCCAGCTATGTTACCTGCCCGCTGCCCTACCTGGAGAAGCTGTACCTGCTCAACTACTCGCTTAACACCATCCGCACTTACCACAGCCTGCTGCTGCGGTTTTTAAACGGACATAGCGAGGGCCTTGAAGTGATTAACGGCTTTGGTACGCAGGAAATAAATGAGTACCACCGCCAGATGGTCCAGAGCCAGAAGTACTCTTTTTCGCTGATCAACCAGAGCATAAATGCTGTTAAATTCTACTTCCATCGGGTGCTGGGCCGGCACACGCTCGACCTGAGCCAGATAGAGCGGCCCGAGAAGCCCCACAGGCTACCGACCGTGCTCAGCAAGGAGGAGGTGAAAAGGATTCTGTTGGCGACCGACAATCTCAAGCATCGCTGTATGCTGCAGCTGCTCTACTCTGGCGGGCTGCGTATCAGCGAGGTTATCAACCTCAGGCTAACCGACGTGCAGTCGGGCAGAAACATGCTGCTGATTAGGGGCGGCAAGGGCAAAAAGGACCGCACTACGCTGCTCTCGCAAAGGCTACTGGAGAGCCTGCGGGCCTACTATAAAGTCTATCGGCCCAAAGTATGGCTCTTCGAGGGGCAGCAAGGCGGGCAGTACACGGTGGAGAGCCTGCGCAACGTCTTCAGGGCGGCCAGAGAGAAAGCGGCTGTGCGGACGAAAGCCACCCCGCACACGCTCAGGCACTCTTTTGCCACTCACCTGCTTGAGCAAGGCACAGACCTGAGGTACATCCAGACACTGCTCGGGCACAGGAGCAGCAAGACCACCGAGATTTATACGCATGTGACCAGCTATGCCTTGGATAAAATCACGAGCCCACTTGATAATCTTTAGAAATGAACTATATTAGCTTAACTGTATGCAAAGGAGTCCACTTAAAACCGCAAAGCTCAAAAAAATTGAGCCAATGCAGACAAAACCACCTTCGCATATAAGGCGGATAAACGTCATAGTGACGTTTACAGAGTAGTTAGCTTGCAGTAAATCATAAATCTATGGTAAGGTTTGAAGAAGATTTTGAAGTGACTTTGCAGATAACAGAACAAGAGTTTTCTGCATATCTTCTTTCAATAGTCGACTCGGATCTTGATGAACTGTCTGAACAGTTAGCAAGTACTAACAAGCCATTTCGTGGTCATATAAAATTCAACCGCTTCACATTAATCCCGACACAGACCTTCTTCAAAAAAGCCAGCGGACAGATAAAAGGAGAGTTCAAATCGGAGAACGGAAAATTGCTTGTTAAGGGTAGAGTCGTTAGCAATAAATTCTTGCTGACCTTTCTAGTTGGCTTCACCATCCTATGTTTTTGTATGCTAATTAATTCTCTAATCAGCGCTCCGAATGAAGAAATAACTATGGCAGCAATTGGAGTGTTCTTCTTGATTGGAGTTAGTAATTTAATTAGAGTAAATAAAAGCCTGAAAAACCAAAGAACTGATTTTCTTGATAGATTAGTGCTTGCAGAAAAAGATAGAATACCGAAAAGCTAATCGAGTAGACGGCCCCGCCACCGTTAGGTAGCGGGGAGCGCCTCTCACACCACTGTACAAGCGGGTCTCGCATACAGCGGTTCGTTAAGTTGTGGAGCTACTTCCCTGTAGTAG
>NZ_JAPFQO010000002.1 GCF_026241195.1 Pontibacter anaerobius | reverse complement strand
CGACTACTACAGGGAAGTAGCTCCACAACTTAACGAACCGCTGTATGCGAGACCCGCTTGTACAGTGGTGTGAGAGGCGCTCCCCGCTACCTAACGGTGGCGGGGCCGTCTACTCGATTGAATTTATGGAGTCAACCTACCAGGGAAGAATAAATACCTGGAAAGAATGGCGTTCTGTAACTGAAGAAGCGCAAGGTTAAAATACAGATTAAACAAGGGGTGCTTAGATTAAACTTTATTGATGATGACAATAGTTAAAAGCATAAAGAACATTAGCGAATTGCATGCAATGCTAGGCTATGAAAAACCTAAGCACCCCCTTGTTAGTTTTGTTGACCTCACTCAGGTAAATACAGAAACTCAAACAGAAGAGGTATTCTTTGCCATGGACTTTTATGCGATCGTGAGTAAGAGTTTTGAAGGCACATTAAAATATGGCCGCAGTACCTATGACTTTCAAGAAGGCTCTTTGATATTTACCACACCGGGTCAGGTCATGTCATCCAGTCCTGATCTGAAAATAACAGAGGGATGGGCTTTGTATTTTCATCCCGATTTGTTGTACGGAACTGATTTGGCCAAGAGAATTAAGGAGTATTCCTTTTTTCATTATGAAGCCAATGAGGCCTTACATATTTCTGACGAGGAAAATGAAATCCTTAAAACCTGTGTTCAAAATATCCAAAGAGAGTATCGTCAGAATACCGACCCTCACACACAGGAATTGATTGTTGATTCTATTCAACTGATGTTGAACTACAGCAAGCGATTTTATCAAAGACAGTTTATTACCAGAAAAAAGGTCAACTCAGGTATAATTGAACGATTTGAAAGTCTTCTAAGAGAATACATCAACGAAAAATGCCTAATTGAAAGTGGTTTGCCGAGTGTCACTTACTTTGCGGACCAACTGAACCTTTCACCCACCTACCTCACGGATGTGTTAAAAAATCAAACCGAGAAAAAACTCTCAGGAACACATTCACATTGCGCTTGTGGACAAAGCCAAAACAATGCTTTTAGGCACTTCCAAGTCTGTAAGTGAAGTGGCTTATGATTTGGGATTTGAATATCCATCACACTTTTCAAAATTATTTAAAAGCAAGACGGGTACTTCTCCAAGTCAATACAGGATGTTGAATTAAAGAATCTAGTTGAAGATTAAAATCATGGAAAACATTAAAGATAAAGTAATAATAATTACAGGTGCAAGTAGCGGAATAGGTGCGGCAGCTGCAAAAAAACTAGCAAGTCTTGGAGCAAAAGTGGTACTATCGGCTCGCAGAGAAGATAGGTTAAAAAGTCTAACGTCAGAGCTTGAAGGCAACGCAATGTATGTAGTCACAGACGTATCTAAAAAAGCCGACCTTGATCAGTTAGTTGCGAAGACTATTGAAAAATTTGGACGTGTAGATGTACAGTGGAATAATGCAGGTATAATGCCTATTTCTTTTTTAGAAGAAGGACAGGTTGAAGAATGGGATGCTACTATCGACATCAACATCAAAGGCGTTTTATATGGTATCAACGCAGTACTTCCTCACATGTTGGAGCGCAAGTCAGGTCACATCCTTACTACTTCATCAACAGGAGGTCTGCAAACAGTAGCTGGAGCTAGTGTATACTGCGGAACTAAGCATGCCGTAAAAGCTATTATGGATTCATTAAGGCAAGAAGTGGTTAAAGACATTCGGGTAACAACTATTTATCCGGGAAGAACAGAGTCTGAACTGATGAATACCATTACCAGCGAAAAAATAAAAGAAGCCTTCAAAGACAATCTTGCAAACACCCCTGCCTTAGAAGGGGAAGCAATTGCAGATGCGGTGATCTATGCCATTAGTCAACCAGCCACGGTGAATGTCAACGATATTGTAGTGCGACCACTTGGTGAAGCTTAATCGGAGTGTCACAAGACAGGAACTTAAATAAATAATCAATTTTCAATAACAAGAAATGAAGTTTTAATACAGCTATCTCTTGTTATTTTTATTTATAGCACAATCTATTATTATCTCATTTTGGATACTCTTTTCCTTGTTATGGATACTCTAATCGTTTAAAAATCGCGCAATTTTGCTTAAACAAAATTTAAAAAAGATGAGCAATAATATCTCAGGAAAAGTAGTCATTATTACTGGAGCGAGTAATGGAATAGGCTACGCAACTGCCAAATTATTAGCAAAAGAGGGAGCGATATTAAGCCTTGCTGCAAGAAGAAAAGAAAAATTAGATCAACTGGTTACGGAAATCATTGCAGAAGGTGGACAGGCGGCAGCTTATGCAACTGATATAACGAAGCGTAAAGATGTCGAAGTATTAGTCGAAAAGACCTTAGAAAATAAAATCATATAACTCAGCACAGGCATCATGTTCGGCTAATGCCTCACCCGTTGCCTGTACGAGACCGTTATAAACCTAACCACAAGTTTAAAAAATCAAAAAGCCGCAACAGGAGAACCTGCTGCGGCTTTTATACTTTTGGAAGTATACTTACTGGCTATAAAATTCCCAATTCTGTATCTGAAGCAAACTACAAAGTATACTTGCGGCCTTTGTTCTGTTCCTTCAGATAAACCATGAGCGGCTGGAAATAGTCAACCATGGCGCGGGCGCTAAGCTCTTCACCGGTTTTGTCCTTCAACATCTGTCGCCAGTCAGCTGACGCGCCAGGGTACATGATTTCGCGGAGGAAGTTGCCCACCTCTTTGCTGCCATAGTAGTTGGTGGCATGAGGATCCTGCTTCAGGATGTTCTTGGCGATGTGGTCATGCAACTGGAATAGGATCACGAAGCTCATGGCATAATCATAGTACTGGGCTGCATCATCGTTAATGTGTGTCTTGGTTGCAGCGTCCAGGTAGTTCTCTCCTCTGTCTGCCGGCGGCACGATGCCCTGGTACTGCTTCTTCAGTTCCCACCAGCGCTTGTTCAGCTGGTCGGCTGGCAGGTTCTTGGCGTAGAAATCATGCTCCCACTCGCTCATCACCCCCGATGAGAAAGGAATAAACACTACGTAATTCAGCGCCTCCTTCAGCAAGGTCTGCACTTCATCGGTCTGTGTGTTCTTATCTATCAGGTTCAGTTTCGCCAGGAAAGGTTTCTGCATGGCAGCCAGGCCCATCAGCGAGCCGATAGCCTCGTGGTAGGCACGGTTGGCTCCTCCACGCAGCAGTACCGGCACGTCTGGGTTGGTGTAGGTCATGTAGTAATAGATATGGCCTAGCTCATGATGCGTTGTCTCGTACCACTCGGAGTTCGGCTCCACGCTCATCAGGCTGCGCACGTCCTTATCCAAGTCCATGTGCCAGGCAGAGGCGTGGTTGTTTTTCTTATAGTTGGCGTTCGGCGGCAGCGGGTACAGGCTCGACTTGGTGTAGAATGTCTGTGGCAAGTTCGGGAAGCCCAGGCTGGTGTAGAAACGCTCTCCCTGCTTCACCAGCCACTCAGCTCCTTTAGGCTTCAGGGCAGCGTCCAGGTCAACGCCTTCTACCTCAACCATGGTGCTCCAGTCCTGGCCCCAACGGTTAGGCACCCAGTGGGCGGGGAGGTAGTCCGGCACTTCTTTTACACCATACTTTTTGGCAAGTTCGTAGCGCGCGTAGGTATGCAGTTCGCGGTAGAGTGGGCTCAGTTCCTTGTTTATCTGCTGCATCAGCTGCATCATTCCATCGCGCGACATACCATAATCTGAGGCCTGGTACGTGAAGTAATCATCGTAGCCGAGGCTCTGCACGGTTTTGTTGCGCAGGTCTCGCAGGTTAAGGAGGCCATTCTTCAGGCCCGGGCCAACGGCTTTGCTGGCATTCCAGGCATCCAAGCGTTTCTTTACATCCGTCTCGTTTTTCAGGATGTTATCGATATCATTGGTGCTAACCGATTTTTCATAGATGCGGTAGTCGAAGCCGTAAAGTTTCTCCGTCTGCTCGGTCTCCGCTTTAATGCGTGCTTTCACCACATCCGGAATGATCTGTGGGTTATTGGCACCTGCATAAAGTATGGCCTCAAACTGTTTTACCTGCAGCGGCGTCAGCTGGTCTTTCTTATCCAGCATGCCTTTGCGGTCTCTATGTTTTCAGCGCTACCGGTAAAGGCGGCAAAGGCCTCGTTAGCACGGCGGGTGGCTGCGGCATTGGTCGTGTCTCCTTCTACAATCTTCGTGTTAGAAGCCCATTCTGCCTCAGCGGATCTAGTATACAGCTCCTGGTAGGTTTTAGAATATGTATCCAGAAAGGCTTGCGCTTCCTGCTGCATTTCAGTCATTTCAACGGTTTGTTCTGTGCCAGCCGTTTCTGTTTTCTGGCTGGAGCAGGAGGAGAAAAGTATGGCAGCGGTGAGGCCGGTAAAGATTAGTTTTTTCATGGGTTAAGTGTGTGGTTATCCTACTAATATAAGAAGCTACTGCAGTAGAAGCAAGGCCATTGCAGTTAGCCCGAGATGTGTACAGGTACAGCATGTGACACGCAAGCTTTTCAGATCTGCTTTCTAGGTCTATGAGGAAAACAGGCTTTACAAAAAAAGAAAATGTTTTGCAATTATATATAACTATATAAAGCTATAAGCGTATTAGCTTTAGTTTTGGCTGCTTGGGTCATAAAAACAGCCAAACAAAACGGTGTTGATCTCGTGATGCTGCAATAACAGTAGATTCCCTTATCCATTATTTTACAAGCACAGTTTGATTTAGTGCAGGTTTTTCCTGCAGACGGATACCTATTGCCTGAATTTTCACACTTCAAAAAACAACTATATGACAAAGTTCAAAATTTTCCGATCAGGCCTTACGACCACCGTGTTTGTTGCTGCCATGATGCTGAGCAGCTGCGAGAAAGAGCTAGATAGCGCCAACCTGAATGGTAGTTCCTTGAGTGAGGCTAATGCTGCGGCTGAAACAGCGCAGTCTATCATGGTAGACATCCAAGTAGACGCACCCGCTATTGATGGGGAAGGCACCTGGTATTTTGACAATACTGCGGCGGCTGCCTATTTTACAGGTGGTACTCCGCAGAACAGAAACACTGCCGTACAAAGGCAGAAGTGTATATTCTTTAATGGAGGTACGCTGGAAGCCGTTAGGGTTGGGCAAACGTGGGTGTACCCCATATCCACCGACCCGGTGGCTCCTAAAACTGCCTGGTACTTAGTGTACCCACTGGGAGGTGGCTCCTCTACCTCTGATGTAACTTTGGATGTTATGATTGCGGCACAATCGGTAGTCATTAACAAGGGCAAGGCCAAGTACTCTTTTACTCTCCTTGATGAAGCCGGCATTGCACGGATAAGCGACCTGAAAGTGACAGTGACAGGACAGGACGATGTGCTAGACCCGGCATTTAATGTTAACGTGGGCAATGAGACCAACAACTGCCTGGCTGACATGTTCTACACAGCTAATGCAGGCATTTTTGGCCGCGCAACCGGCAGTTTGTTGACTGATATGACAATGGGTGAAATACTAGCTAATAATGCCTTTGGTAGTACAGCCGCCTGTGGCAATGCAGCTGTTGCAAAGCTTGATCAACTGAGCTATAGTTTACCGGCAGGTGTTTATACAATAACTGTATCTGGTACGGTGAAAGGTAACGCGGGTATGGCTGCAACACCTTTTGAGGTTACACAAGTAGTTGCAGTGGGCGATTGTAATTAACATTTGGTCAGGTGATTAACCTGATGCTTACAATAAAGAAGAGGTGCCGTAAAAGTACCTCTTCTTTATGTATAGCCGATTCGTTGAAATAGTAGTAAGTATGTTTTATTCCCGCTCCGTTTCCTCCGTCAGCTGCGCCTCCTGCAGCAGGTTGTCATCCAGTGTTTTGCTGGTTTTCGCCCCCAGTTCGCGTAGTATCTCCACACGGCGGATGAGGTTACCACGGCCTTCGGTTAGCTTGTTCATGGCGGAGTTGTAGGAGTTCTGGCTACTTTCAAGGTGCTTGCCGATGGCTTTCAGGTCATCTACAAAACCCACAAATTTATCGTAAAGTTTGCCACTTTCTTCCGCTATTCTGAGGACATTACGTTTTTGGTCTTCCTGTCGCCACACGCCTGCCACTGTACGTAAAGTGGCCAGAAGGGTGGAAGTGGTTACCAGCACGATGTTCTTATCGAAGGCATCAGTGAACAGGTCGTGGTCATGTTGCACGGCCAGGTTAAAGGCAGGCTCTATAGGAATGTACATCAGCACAAAGTCCGGGGAGTTGATACCGTTAAGGCGGTGGTAGCTCTTTCGGCCGAGGTCAGAGAAATGTGTACGGACCGAATTGATGTGACCCCGCAGGTATACTTCTTGCTGGTGCTCGTCCTCGCAGCTGCAGAAAGCCTCGTAAGCCACTAAGGACATTTTTGAGTCGATGATCAGGTGCTTTCCCTCTGGTAAACGCACGATGACGTCAGGGCGGTATACTTGCTTTTCCTCATTTTGCCGTACTTCCTCGCGCTCATAATGCACACCTTTGCGTAGCCCGGATTTCTCCAGCAGGCTCTCCAGCAGGTACTCACCCCAGTTGCCCTGGGTCTTGCTCTCGCCTTTCAGGGCTTTGGTCAGGTTCACAGCGTCCTGGCTCATCTGTTGGTTCAGGGAGGCTAGCTGTGTGATTTGCTCTTTGAGGGAGATGCTGTCCTTTAGCGTTTTCTCGTAAGTCTGTTCTACCTTTACTTCAAACTCCTTGATACGCTCCTTCAGTGGAGAAAGTATGCGCTCCAGGTTCTCCGAAGAGGCTTTGTTAAAGTGTTCGGCATTGGTCATGAGCACCTGGTTGGAAATGCTCTGAAACTGTTGCAGGAATTTCTCGCGGAGCTGCTCCAGTTCGCGGTTCTGTTCCTGCAGGCGGGCTTTCAGATGCTCGTAATCGGTTTCGGTTTTGGTGAGTGCGTTGGTCAGGTCCAGCGTCTCGGACTGTGCCTCGCGGAGCTGGGCCTTTAGCTGGTCCAGTTCCTGTGCTTTCTGCTTGGCCTGTCCCTCCAGCACGCCCTGCGTAACGGCTGCCTGGTTGGCCGTATGCTGCAAAGCGTTCAATTTACCTTTCAGCGACAGGTAGGCCACAACGAGCCCTCCCAGAAATGCTGCTATACCTACGATGATCTCCATAGGGTAAAGGTAAAGTTTTTTAGTATGGCTGCAAATGGTTTTGCTAATGAAATTAGCGTTTGTGGTATTAGATAGACAGAAGGTAAAGATTACTCCACCTCAGGGAGGGTATAGGACTTTAAGTTCTAAAAAACGTGTTAAAAATTTACTGTCATTCTGTTAAGAAACTTGGTAGCAGGGAGTTTAAGCCTATGCTAAAAGCCACCAAGATACTTACAGGATGACAAAAAAGAGAACTTAACGTAAGTTATTGGCATTACATTTAAACATAGCGCTATCTAAATTCTCCCCTTGAGGACAAGTGAGAGCAGAAGCTCGAAGCTTGCGAGCATAGCTCATAAGGGGTGTCTGCATTTGGGATAGGCCTTTAGCTACTGGCTTAACACCCCTATAATCCCCTTAAGGGGATAGTTTTACCTAGAACTTAACGGCCCTGTCTCAGACAGGCGGGGTTATACTTAAATACGGCTCCTAGGCTCTACCTTACAAAGCTCACTTTATACTTTTTACCTTTTATCCTGGCGTCATTCAGCTTCTGGACGGCACGTTTGGCGGTAGCATCCGGAATGGCGACAAAGCTGTGGTGGTCTTGTATCTCTATCTTGCCAATCTCCGCTGCTTTCAGGCCAACTTCTGCAATAAGAGCGCCTACAATGTCGCGCGGACTTAGTTTGTCTTTGCGACCACCGCTGATGTGCAAAGTGATGAGGGTAGGGGTTTCGGCAGGAGCAGAGGGGTTAGCCTTGGGTAATTGCTGCAGCTCCAGCCATTCATTCACCTGTACCTCAGGCCATTGCTCCAGCTTTTGCACCTCTCGTGCATTCAGCAGCGAATATACAGCCCCAGATTTTCCGGCCCTGCCGGTCCGGCCGCTGCGGTGCAGGAAGGCATCTTCGTGCTGTGGCAACTCATAATGGATAATCTGCCGGAGCAGGTCAATATCGAGGCCGCGGGCTGCCAGGTCGGTGGCGACCAGTATGGAGGTAGTTCCGTTTCGGAAAAGGGTCATAGTTTTGTCGCGCTCGCGCTGCTCCATTTTACCGTGCAGGGCCTTAGCCGAGAAGCCATGCTCCTGCAGCATTTTGGCCACTTCTTCGGTGGTGAGGCGCGCATTCACGAACACGACGGTTCCGGCTGGGTTTATACTTTGCAGCAACTGCACCAATGCTTCCGGCTTTTGCGGGTCCTGCACCTTCAGGCCAAAGTATTGGATACTGTCCGGCACGGAGGTGGAGGTAGCCTGTATAAATTTCGGGTCCTGCAGCGAGTCTGCTATCAGTTGTTTTACGTTTTCTTCCATGGTGGCCGAGAAAAGTATGGTCTGGCGCTTGCGCGGTAATGCGCCCATCAACCTGTCCAGCTCCTCCTCAAATCCCATCTCCAGCAGTTTATCCGCCTCATCCAAAACTACTTTCGTGGTCTTGCTTAAATGTAAGGTTCTACGGCTGAGATGATCGGTCAGGCGGCCCGGTGTACCCACCAGTACCTGCGGCGGATGCTCCAGCGATGTTTCCTCGATCCGGAAGGAGTGGCCCCCGTAGAAGGCGCTGATCTTAAGGTTGGGGATAAAGCGGGCGTACTGCTTCAGTTCCTGGCGTACCTGTACGGCCAACTCACGGGTAGGTACCACCACCAATGCCTGTACCTGCTGCAGCTCCGGGTTTATACTTTGCAGCAGCGGCAAACCGAAGGCCGCCGTCTTTCCGCTTCCCGTCTCGGCCTGGCCTGCCACGTCGTGCCCCTGCAACAGCAAAGGTATGGCCTGCTCCTGTATGGGTGTGGGGGTCGTGTATTGGAGTGCCTCCAGCCCCTGCAGCAGGGCGGCGTTAAGTTTCAGTTGCTCAAATGTAGCCATGGTAGGTTTGTACGTAAGCCGCAAAGGTACGTCAATTATACTTCTACACCTGCACCAACGCTTACAGGCGCTCAAACTCAAACCAATCTTTAAAACAAAAAGAGCCGCAACAGTAGTAGTAAAGGGTATGAGGAGAGAAGACGGCTGGCTTCAGCGTTATACTTTTATACTTCTGTTTGGCATACTGCTGATGTACGTACTGGTGGTAGCGCGCGAGTTTCTGTACCCCATTTTTATGGCGGTGCTTTTCGCTTACCTGTTGTACCCTATAGAGAAGTGGCTGGAGATGAAAGGACTGCCCCGCCTGCTGGCTAATTTTATCACGGTAGTGGCTGCCATGGCTCTGTTTGTTGGTGCGCTGATCTTGCTCTACAAACAGCTGATCGTGTTTCTGGGGGATTTCCCGACCCTGCAGGACAAAGCCATGGAGAATCTGGACCGCGTGCAGCAGAGCATCGACAAGCGTTTTGGGGAGACGAACCCGGATAACGAGCACTGGCTGCAAGTACAGGTAAAAAATGCGCTGGAACTGAGCGGTAATTTCCTGAGCGACATCCTGATGGCTACGACCGGCACGCTGGCTAAAATTGGTTTGATGCCTGTTTACATCTTTCTTTTCCTGTACTACCGTAACAAGTTCGAGCGGTTTGTATACCGCCAGGTGTCCTCTTTTAACCACCCGAGGGTAAAGCAGATCATCCGGGAGGTTTCGAACGTGACAAAGCATTACATGGCGGGCGTGGTGATTGTTATACTTATACTTTGCGTGATCAACTCCACTGGGCTTTTTCTGATAGGCGTAGACTATTGGCTGCTGCTGGGTATCATCTCGGCCTTTATCAACTTCATTCCATACTTTGGTACATTGATCGGTGGTGCGGTTCCGCTGCTGTACACGTTGCTTGTGCAGGGAGACCCGCATAAGGCGTTGCTGGTGCTTTTCTTTTTCCTGCTGGTGCAGTTCACCGAGAATAACATCCTCACGCCCAACATCACCGGAAGTAAAGTTAACATAAACCCGCTTTTTACCATTCTCAGCATTATTGTTGGTGGCATGATCTGGGGCTTACCCGGCATGTTCCTGGCGGTGCCGTACATGGGTATTTTCAAAGTGTACTGCGATCATAACCACAACCTGGCTGCCTGGTCCTATATGCTGGGTACCGAAGGAACAGAGGAGCACGCGCTGACGATTGAGAAGATAAAGCGGGTATTTAAGAAATAGAGAAACTTGCCTGCAAAATTTGAAGCTATACTTTGTTTCCTGCTACCGCAATTTTTACCTCTACTGTGGCGCCCGTATTCTTATTGCTTGCCTTCTGAACCGGTTTGAGCCCGAAGGGTACCCGCAGCCAGTTTACCTGCATGATGAGGTACCGGATGATTATAAAGCAAAGTATAAAAGTGCCCAGGCTGATGATGGTAAACTTCAGGCTGATGCTCCAGTCATACGTGCGCAAGTAGAATCCCAGTGCCACAATGATAGTCTGGTGCAGAATGTAGAAGGGATACACCATTTCGTTGGCCTGCGCCAGGTATTTGCTTTTCAGGTTGAGGTGTTGCATGGCAAAGCCAACTATGGACATCAGCCAAAACCAGCGGTTGCTCTGTTTTACTATATAGTAGCTGTTCAGTTGAAGAACTGTAAAGTCCCTGTCTCTAAACCAGTATGCCAAAAGTACCAGGCTCAGTGTTACCATAGCTGCGGCCAGACTGTACCAGCGTATGCTTCTAATCTTGTCCTGTAACACAGGTAGCTTCATCAATATAAATCCAATCAGGAAAACTGAGACGTAGAGGAAGTGATTGCCCCAGTCGTCTATAAGCGCGTTGGTAGCCGGAAAACGCTCGTTCAGGAGCACGCCACCCAGGCTAAGCCACAGCGCCGGCATCACCAACAGCATCCAGCCCTTTAGACGTTCATGCTTTATACTAGCCCTACGGATGTAGGTAAGCAACGGTAGCAGCAGCAGGCTATAGCAGAGAATATAGGCCAGGTACCACAGGTGGTGCCAGCTGAAGTTACCCTCCGGGTATGGCTTAAAATTAAAAACAGAAGGGTAGAAGCTGAGGTAATCTGTTGCCGTGCCTTGCGCTACCCGCTCAAAGTATACCTGCGGCGGTACCACCAGCAGCATTCCAATTACCAGGGGCATCAGGATGCGCTTTAACCGGTCTTTAGCGAAGCTGCCGGCACTGCGGTAACCCATGGCAAAGTATACGCCTACGCCCGACACCAGAAAGATAAGCGACATGCGCCACTGGCTCATAAAAAGCATCGGTATTTCCAGTGTCTCGCTGATCTGTGGGTTTTTTATGTGCCAGTCCCAACTCACGAAGTACATGCCGGTGTGGTAAAAAATGAGCAGCGAAAAGGCCAGCACCCGCAGCCAGTCGAACTCGTAACGTCTGATTTTGATTTGATTTTCCATAGCGTTTTGTTTTGATACAAACATCGCCAAAGAAGATCGGGAACGAAGCATGTGCCGGTAAGTGCGAGGTGCTAACCTATAGGGAAGTACTTAAACTGCCCCGGGAACGGCTGTTTTGCGGTATTGCCCCGGCGTCTGGCCGGTGTATTTTTTAAACGCGGCGCTGAAAGCTGACTTAGACATATACCCAACCTGCTCTGCCACTTCCTCCACTTTCAGGTGCTGCTGGGCAGGGTCGGCAAGTATGGCTTTGGCTTCCTTGATGCGCAGTTCGGCCAGGTACTCAAAAAAACTTTTGCCCAGGCGTTCGTTCAGGCTTTGGGAGAGGTAATGTGGCGATGTATGCAACTGTTTTGCCAATGAGGGTAGCGTGGCCGAGGGCCGGGTGTAGAATTTCTCTTTCTCCGCGGTTTTCAGCTTCTGCAGCAGGTCCTGCTTTGCCTCCTCGCTCAAGGCCGATTTCTCATACTTTACCTGTACCACCGGCTGAAAGAAGGCGGAGTCTGTGATGATTTTAAAGCTTGCGAAAAAGAGCTGCAACACCAGGAAGGTGGCCAGGAAATGGTCGCCCAGGTCATGTTCGTAACGCAGTTTTACAAAGATGACCAGTACAAGGGTGGCGATGAAAAAGTAAAGCAGGAACCTAGCCCAGGAGTAAAAGTATGCATTTTGTGCTTGAGAGGTGCTCTGCTTTTTTAAAAGCCAAAAGCAGAGACCGATGTAGAGCAGGATGTGAAGTATTGTTAGCTCGTTTACATACTCCGTCCAGTGCAGCGGATCCGGGTTAACCCCGCCGGTAACCGGCACTTGCTGCATCTCCGGGAAATAGGCGCCGATGTAGGCATTATACTTAACCGCCTCTGGTTGTATGTAAAAAAGGGTGTGGTAGAGGAAGTATACCACGAACGGAATGAAGTGCAGCCACTGCCTCCGTGTCCAGTTGTTCCCGTTGAGGCTCCGGAAAAGCAGGTAGGTGAGGGGGCCAGCCGCAAAATTAAGCGGTTCCGAAAAATCAACCAGCGGGAGCACCCGGAACATGAGGCCGCTGTAGCAAAGAAACACCTCCAGCACCATGCAGGCAAAACTAAACACCAGGGCAGCCAGCAACAGGTGGTGGTAAGGCTGCCGGTGCGGCCTTTTAGCCAAAAACAACAGCGACAGAAAAAAGCCCTGCACCACGCCCACCAGCAGTACGGCTGCAAACCAATCAAACCGGAAGAAATGCTCCTGTAATGGCATCGGCAAGTATAAATAGCGGCTTATACTTTATTTTAGGCTAAAGCTAAAATGAAATTCAAATAAATCATATTTATACCTCTTAAAATGCGGGCAATAAAAAAAGCCCGGACCATATGGCCCGGGCTTAAAGACAGGTGTAAAGTACTCAGGTTAATGTCCTCCTGGTCTGCCGCCCCAGTTACCACCGCGGTTCTGGTTCATCTCCGGCGCTGCCCCACTTATAAATTTGCGTAGGTTATAGGTAAAGGTCAGCATGAAGTAGCGCTGTAGCACCGTAGACTGCACATCCTCCACATAGTCGGCGGCAATGTTGCGTTCAATGCTCACGTTCTGCTTCAGCAGGTCGTTTACGCTCAGGCTAATTTCACCCTGCTGGTTTTTAAACACCTTTTTGCCCAGACTCATGTTCCAGAGCAGGTAAGCCTGATCCACACCTTCAGAAAGTCCTGAATTAAACTGGTGGTTTAGCTCTGTGCGGTACACAAGGCCTTTCCAGATGGTGGCATTGAGGCGCAGGTTAGAACTGTGGTTATAGTAGTTGTTGTTCTGGGTCGTGTTCAGTGTGTTTTCTACCAGTTCATAACTGCCGCTTGTCGATACGTTAAAGTCCA
Source organism: Pontibacter anaerobius (assembly GCF_026241195.1). GTDB lineage: Bacteria > Bacteroidota > Bacteroidia > Cytophagales > Hymenobacteraceae > Pontibacter > Pontibacter anaerobius. The sequence goes on along the minus strand of NZ_JAPFQO010000002.1, from coordinate 520,269 downwards.
CCTTTTCGCTGATGTTGCTGCTCAGGTTCAAACCAACCCGGAAGTTGGTGTTGTTAGCGTAGTTAATCTCTTCGTTTATCATACCCGGAGTTCTGGAGTAGCCCACCGAGCCGTTCACGTTAAAGTTTGAACTGATGAAGTTAACCGGCTGGCCATAGTTGAAGAATGAACGCACGCTCCAGTAGCCATCCAGGTTCACAGGGCGCGAGAAGCGGGCTCCGGGCCGGTACGTATAGCTCTCCGGCAGCTCAAACGGCACATCGCGTGTATAGATACTGTTGGTGATGTAGTCCTGTGTCATGGTGCCGAAGATACCCATAAAGAACACCTGGTTGGTTTCGGCATTAAACTTACGGAAACGCATGAAGAGCCTGTTCTGATACTCTTGCCCCAAGGACGGGTTGCCTATACTTGGCCGTAAGGGATTGGAGATATCCAGCACGTCTTGCAGTTGATCTACAGATGGCTCGTTGGTGGTGGTTCGGTAGTTTATTCTCAGGTTTGTTGATTTGGAGAACTTATACTCATACTCTGCAGAGGGGAGCACATTGTTGAAGTCTCGCTTTAGGGAATACAGCTCCGGGAACTCGCTCTCCCCGCGCAGGGTGGCATACTGATACCTTGCATTCAGCTGGAAGCTCGATTTTTCGTTTTTGTACTGGTAGCTTGGCCCGAACCGCTGTGCCACGTAGTTGTTCTGGAACGTGTTGCTGAGCGGTGAGTTAAATTCGCTGTAGCCTTCTCCCTCCACGTAATCATAAGTTCTTTTGTCGGAGTCGTTGTCGCGGTTGCTGATGTTATACTCCAACTGCAGGCGCGACTTTTCTGCCAGGCGCTGGGAATAATCCAGGTTGCCTGACCAGCTAAAATTGGCTCTGTCTAGCTCTATAAATTGGTTACGATCCACATTTCGCTCTTCATCCAGAAAGTTAGTCGTGTTCTCGCGCTGATACGTCTCACCGGCTGTGTTCGTGTACCTTGTCTCAATCTCCGTGGTCAGGATTCGGCCTGAGTCGCCGAAACGGTGGGAGTAGAGGATGGTATTACCCAGGTTCAGGCTTGCATTGTCCACGTTGTCAGAGTTGATGGAGTTTGTCAGCTCATCTCCGTTTGCAATGGTACTGGCGTTACGCCCAACCAACGACTCATTACGCTGTATGGTAACGTTCGGTCGAATAAGCAGCCTGTTGTTCTCATTTATGTTATACTGAAGCCTGAAGTTAAAGCGGTGGCTATCTGTAATTTTCTGGTTAAGACTGTTCTCGGTGTATGTGGTGTCGCTGTTCACAAAATCGCGGAAGCGGTACTGGTTGTTGATGACATCGCGGTTTGAGTAGTTGTAGTTTCCGCTCACCTCCATCTTTTTGCCCCACATATCGTTATAGTTCAGGCCAAAGGTGTTCGTGTTGATGATGCCATTCGGCGATTCGCCTCCCCAGCCTCTGCGGCCGCGCATACCACCACCAGGCGTTTCACCTATGGAGAAATCAAACATGTTGATGTTATTGGTCAAGCCCGTTGCCGTGATGCGCTGGCTACCGTTAAAGTAATTTACGGTGGCACCCAGCATGTAACGTTCATCCGTTCCATACCCGGCTGATGCTTTGCCTACGTAGCCATGTTGTTTTTCCTTCTTCGTCACGAAGTTGAGTGTTTTCAGGCGGTTGCCATCGTCAAAACCACTGAAGGCGGCACGGTCGCTCTGGCCATCAAAAACCTGCACACTCTCTACCATGTCTGCCGACAGGTTGCGCACGGCGGAGTTTACGTCCTCACCTGTATAGCGCTTCCCGTCAATCATTACCTGCTGCACATCCTCGCCCTGTGCCTGAATTTTTCCGTCTTGTACTGTTACGCCCGGCATTTTCGTCACTAGGTCCTCGGCGCTGGCGTCTGGTGCGGTCTTGAAAGCCTTGGCATTGAACTGGGAGGTGTCGCCTTTCTGCTCACCCAGCGGCGCACGGCCAATGATCTGCACCTCCTGAATAGCGGTGGCTCCGTCTTGTAGCATCAGCGGCCCTAGGTTAACCGGCGCACCGGCCACCTGGAACGTGCGGGAAAAATTCTGAAACCCGATGTAGTTGATTTCTAAGGTATACTGCCCCTGCGCCACACGCTCAAACCGGAAGTTTCCTTCGCCGTCGGTGGCTGTTACTGTTTTAGCGGCGTTTGCTGTGCGAGTCAGCACTACATTAGCACCTGGCAGCGCAGTCTTGTCGCTGCCGCTCTGCACAGAGCCGGTTACCGATGTGGTTTGTGCAAATGCCTGTAGCATGGCTACAAGCAGCATTAAAGTGGTAAAAAGCCTCTTCATGTGTCGGTGTGAAAGTCATTATAAGTCTAGGCTGTTTAGACATTGGTTTGGCGGTTAGGTTTAACCTATGTATGAAAAACTTTTAATATTCTGAAGGGTAATAATCCTGTTAAATATGGGGTGGATTTTTCTTTGCAAAAACGGCAAACAAATTCGTGAAACACAGGTTACTTTTGTGCCCGTACACGTATAAAAAGCAGCTGCAGAAGATTTGCTAAAGGAGCCCTCCATAGCTATACTTTTATCCCTGCTTTTCCCGTTTGCAGCACATACACTCCATACTTTTAATTTACCAATCTTGGCCGCCTACAACGTCATATCCACATTTCTGAAAAAAAGGCTGGTGCAGCCGGTATCTAACCTGCTGCGGCAGGGGATGACACCACGCAGCCTTTCGGCAACGGTGGCGGTTGGCAGCGTGATCGGGGTGGTGCCTGCGTTCGGTATTACAACTTTGCTCTCTACTGCCGTGGCCGCACGCTTCAGGCTCAACATTGCAGCCACTGTGCTGGTAAGTTACCTGGTGCAGCCGTTGCAGTTGCTGTTAGCTATACCTTTTATTCGCCTGGGAATTTCTGTTTTCGGATTGGGAGAACTACGATTGTCGCTAAGCGAGATGCAGGCCATGTTCAGGGCAGACTGGCTGGATGCCATCAGTAAGCTTTGGATGGCCAATCTGGCGGGAATTGCGGCCTGGGCGCTGTTAGCCATACCAACAGGCGCTGCTTTATACTTTATACTTATCCCGTTGTTCCATCGGGTGCTGCCAAAGCCCAAACTGGCAGTAGTGGAAGAGGATACCAGTGCTGTAGATGTAGAAGTAATACAGACTTTATGATTTTATACTTTGAAGCTGTTTAGAGTTTTGGTTAAAAAAATTTAACCCGCCATTGTTGGTGTTTTTCACCAACAATTTAAAGGCACTGGCTATTATGCTTGCTGGTGATAACACGCAGCAAGGGCAGGCAGTATGGATTTTAATAAGCTCTAAACAGGCTCTTTGCCTGAAACAAAACAGCCAGCCTAAATAAATGGGCTGGCTGTTTTAGTATTTATACTCTAAACCTGCTTAGGTTGTCTCCAGAATCTGGAACAACTCATCAAGCTTTGGTGTCAGGATGATCTCTGTACGGCGGTTTTTCTGACGGGCTTCCTTGGTTTTAGCTTCGTCCAGAGGCACATACTTTGAGCGTCCAGAAGGTGTTACTCTGGTTGGATCTACACCTGCGTTTGCCAGGATGCGGGTAATTTCCGTGGCGCGAAGCACGCTCAGGTCCCAGTTATCCTGCATACCTACGGTGCCTTTTGCAATCGGCACATCATCCGTGTGGCCTTCCACCAGCACGTTCACGTCTTTTTGCTCCTGCAGTACCGAGGCCAGCTTGCGCAGGGCATCCACGCCTTTCGGGTCAACTTTGGTAGAGCCGGAGTTAAACAGAAGTTGCTCTGCCAGCGATACGTATACTTTGCCGTTGCGCACGTCTATGGTCAGGTCCTTATCGTTAAAGCCTAACAGGGCCTTGCTCACGCGGTTGCGCAGGTTGGCCACGGCGGCGTCCTTCTCATCCAGAATGCGCTGCAACTCGGCCAGTCGCGCCTCACGCGCTTTCAGGTCGGCGTTCAGGCGCTCTATCTGCGACTTGCTCATGTTCAGGTTCTCGCCCAGGGTTTTGCCTTCTTTCAGGGCTTTGGCCAGACTCTCCTCATACTCGCGCTTCTGCTGCTCTAACTGTGCACGCTCTTCCTCGAGGCTGGCTTTGGCCGCCTCCAGATCAGCTTTCTGCTGCTCCAGGGTCGATTTGTCCTGCTCCAGTCCGGCCTTGTCCATCTCCAGCGCATTTTTGCGGGCCATCAGGTCGTCATACTTCTTTTTTGATACCACGCACGAGGAAAGTGACATGCTACCAGCCAACAAAACTATGGAGGCTTTGAATAGATGTTTTCTCATAAGCTTTAGCTAATAGTTTGTAATAAGGGTATTAGCAAATATAGTAAAAAACAGTTAATTGTGGTTGCAACTTTGTTACTGCCTGTGTTTTTTGATTTATACTTAGGGGATGGGCTTGAGCACGCGGTGGCGTAGTCTGCTAAGAAGAGACGGGCGGTTTCATACGTTTGTCTGCCTCAAGTTCTGTGGCTTCCGCAAAGGCTTTCCACCTCGTTCATCACGCTGCCGACATGTCCTTCTTTCACGCCGGCCTTGTGTATTAGCACCGACTCGTTATGCAGCAGCTCTTTGCATAGTACGATCTTGAGGTCCAGCAACCGCTGTTTCTGGGCGTGGGAGAGGGTGGTGAGGCAGGTGAGGGGGTAGAGCGCAAAAGAGTTGACCATGTCTTTTATACCTGCCTTAGCCGGATAGTCCCAGCCCATCAGGTGCAGGTTCATGCAGGAGGCAAAACGGATGGCATCTTCGGTGAAGCGTGTATTGGTTACCACCCAACCCTGATGAAAGCGGATTTCATACTCCTGCTCTGAAGGCCATACTTTCTCCACGTCTTTAAACCTGGAGTGGATGTACATCGGGATCTTGACATTAGACTTATTGCTGCTCAGGTTATGGTACTTGCATTCGATCATGTAATGCTTTCCGTCTTTGGAGGCGATCACATCAATCTCATGCCGCACACAGTGCCCATCCACGAAAACCCCGATCTGGGTGCTATAACCCTGCATCTCTAATATTTCGGCCACAAACTTCTCGAACGGGAAACCTGATGGGCCAAGCTGCATAATTCCCTTTTTCAGGCTATAGCGAGCCGCCGTGGGTTTCGAAAGCTTTTTAAGGATGGCGTAGGCGTGCTTGTAGATCTTCTTGGTTGGGATGCCTTCATAAAGCACTGGCTCCAGCTCGTGCAGTACTTCTTGTACTAAAGCATCATCGGCTCCGGATTTCTTCAGGGACAGTTTTAGTTTCCCGACCGAAAAAAGCACTTTCTCTCCAGAGGCTTTCGTCACGACAAGTTGATCCATTTTATGGGGTTTTAGGTGTATTTATACTTGCGCAGGTCATACTTTAGGCCTGATTGTTTATCGAACCTGTGCCTGGCCTAATTTACTCCTCCTCCTTGTTCTTTAACTTCATGAGCAAGGTATAGGCTCCATGGGTTACGTACAGTTGGTTCTCAGGCTGGAGGGCATCAGACGGGATTAGGGAAGTATAGCCGTGTTCCGTATTGCCCGTCCGGGCTTCAATCATCTCAAAAATGCTGCTGTCCCTTACGGCGAATACATATTGCTTGCTGCCATAGCGTACAATGGCATCTTCGGGCAAAGTATAAGCTTGCTGGCTTTTAACTTCGATCTCAGCATTCATGAACATGCCGGGCACCAATTGTGGGGCACTCTTCTTCAGGTGGCAGTGCACTTCCACGGCCCTGTTGTCGTTCACATCTTTGCCAATGTAAACTATTTCTGCTTCATACTTATCCTCTGGCTGGTTGGCGCGGTAAGTAACCACATGTTGACCGATATCCAGCTTGTCTAGGTCTTTCTCAAACACGGTCAGCATCAGGTGCAGGTCGCGCGGGTCCACCAACTCAAACAGCACATCAGTCGGCACCACATACTTGCCCGTATTTACATTCACCTTCGTTACGTAGCCATCGATGGGCGAATAAAGGCGCATGGTGCGGGAGAGAGTGCTTTCGGTGAGACGGTTCGGATTTACACCTACCATGCGCAGTTTCTCGGCCAGCGCCTTCAGCAACACCTGTTGGCTTTTATACTCCGCCTGCGTCTGCTGGAAAACTTTGTCGCTGCTGGCTTTGCTCTGGTTCAGGTCGCGCTGGCGGTTGTACTCCTGCTCCAGGTAGGCAAGCCGTGCTTTGGCAGTCAGGTAATCCTGCTGCAGCTGTATGTAACTTTGGTCTTCCAGCTCGGCCATCAGCTGCCCTTTTTTCAGGTGCATGCCGGCCAGCAGGTTCGTCTTTTTCAGGTATCCTCCCAAGGGCACACTTACCGAAACCATACTTTGCGGGGGCGCTTCCATGACGCCATTCACCTGTATGACCGAAGAGATGGTCAAACGCTCTGGTTTAGCGGTTTTTATATTGGCATTCTGCAGTTGCGCCGGCGTAAGCTGCACCAGGTTGGTGTCCTGCGGCTTTTCTACGGCCTTTGTCCCGGCTGGCTGATCCGGGCTGCAGCCTGTCATCAAAACGGCGGCGATGTATATAGGAATGAGCTTTTTCATGCGCTTAATTTCTTCCGGTAAGTGCTTTGATCTCCAGTATACTTTGGTTGTAATTTCTTACAGCATCGAGGTAGCTGGTTTGCAGCGTGATGGCCTGGTTGGTGAGCAACACCCACTCCAGGTAATCAATCTCGCCGCCACGAAATTGCTCGTCGGCTGTTCTGATGATGGACCCTGCATTCGGCAGGGCCGTCTGCTCGTAGTAGGTGAGTGTTTCGCTGGCCAGTTGGTACTGCTCCAGGGCTTTGCGCAGTTGTGTTTCCAGGGTGAGTTTTCCGGCTTTGTAGCTGTTTTGCGCTACCTGCTCCTGTACCCTGGCCGCCTGTATCCGCGATTTCTGAGCCCCAAAGAAAATTGGAATGCCAACACCTAGTTCTACTGAGGAAAAGCGGTCCGAGGAAGTATAGGTGCGCTCTACGCCATCTATAGTCTGAGTGCCTTTAATACTAAGGTTGTTGTAACTCATGTGCAGGTCGGGGAGAAGCTGTGCCTGCTCTGCTTTCGTCTTCGCCTGGTTCACTTCCTGCTGTTGCTGCAGTACTTTTAAGTATGGGTGGGCAGCCATTGCGGCAGAATCCTGTGTAACGGTCAGGTCCATTTTCAGCGCACGATCAGCAGGTACATATAAGGTGTCGGTATGGAGCAGCAGCTGGAACTGTTGCTGAAGTTCAGCGATATCCCGCTGTACCTGCTTCAGTTGCTGGCTTACCTGCCCGCGCTGCGTTTGGGCAGTGTTTTTTTCCAGGATGTTGCTTGCTCCTTTTTCAAAACGAAGCTCCGCGTTGCGCAGGAACGTGGCGTACAAACTATCCGTTCGGAGCAGCTGGTTTTGCTTTTCCCTGGCGTACAGCATCTCATAGTATAGGGACATTACCTGCCACTGCAGTTCGTACGCCGACAATTCAGACTGTAGCACACCCTGTCGCCACTCGTTTCTCAGCACTTTCTTTTGCTGCGCATAAACCGTCGGGAATTTTATACTTTGCGTTACGCTGAAGCGGGTGTCTTTGTAGGCGCTGTTAAACTTTCCGTACTCGCCGGTAATTGTGGTTTGCGGTATGTCCCAGGCAGTGCCCTGGAGTTTCTCTAAAGCTTTTGCCTGCAGGCGCTCGTTCTGTAGCGGCAGGTTCTGCTGCTGTGCCTTTGCTATAGCCTTTTCCAGCGTGATAGGTATTTGCGCCGCTGCCAGGTTCGGGAGCAACAGCAGCAAGGCGATGCTTACCATAGTGGCAACCGCTTTGCTCGATTTGTCTTTGTGATGCGCGCCTTTTTCAAACAGGATGTATAAGGATGGCAGCACGAACAGCGTGAGCAACGTTGCCACTACCAATCCGCCAATTACCACTGTAGCCAGTGGGCGTTGTACTTCGGCACCGGCACCCATACTTAAAGCCATCGGTAAAAAGCCCAGGCTCGCCACACTTGCCGTCATCAGCACCGGCCGCAAACGCGTTTTTGTCCCTTCCAGCACAATTTCCCGAAGGGTTAAACCTCCGGCTAACCGCAACCGGTTAAATTCTGCGATCATCACGATACCGTTTAGCACGGCCACACCAAACAGCGCTATAAAGCCAACGCCGGCAGAAATACTAAACGGCATGTCGCGGAACCAAAGGGCTAAGATGCCGCCGATTGCCGATAAAGGAATGGCCGAGTAAATGAGCAGCCCGTAGCGCACCGACCGAAAGGCAAAGTATAATAGCAGGAAAATAAGCGCTAAAGAGATAGGCACTGCCACAGACAAGCGCTTGCGTGCCGCCTCCAGGTTCTCAAAATCACCTCCATACGCGATATAGTAACCCGGTGGCAATGTAAGCTGTTGTGTTACTTTCTGCTGCAGTTCATCCACGATGCTCTGCACGTCACGGCCACGCACGTTAAAGCCCACTATAATCCGGCGCTTGGCATCCTCGCGCTGTATCTGGTAAGGGCCTTCTTCCAGGTTTACATCGGCCAGCAAGTATAAAGGAACCTGTCCTGCCGGGGTTGGCACGAGTAGGTTCTGTACATTGTCCAGGTTCTGGCGCAGCTCCCCCTGCAGGCGCACCACCAGGTCAAAGCGGCGCTCGCCTTCAAAGATCAGTCCGCTGCTTACGCCTGCAAAAGCAGCATTCACGGTTCGGTTGATGTCGGCAATGTTGGAGCCATGCTGCGCGATGGCGGCATGGTTATACTTGATCACGATCTGCGGCATGCCCGTAACCTGTTCCACATACAGGTCAGTGGCACCTTCCACGGTGGTGGCTATCTGGCCCAGTTGCTGCGCATAGTGCGCCAGCGTGTCCAGGTCCTCGCCAAAGATCTTGCATACTACATCCTGACGCGCACCGGTCATGAGTTCGTTGAAACGCATCTGCACCGGGTACTGAAAGCCGGCTGTGATGCCCGGCACATCCTGTAGGGCATTGCCCATTTTCTCGGCCAGCTCATCAAAGGTGGCGGCTGATGTCCACTCAGCTTTTGGCTTCAGAATCACCATCATGTCACTGGCCTCTATCGGCATGGGGTCGGTTGGGATCTCCCCGGAGCCGATCTTTGTCACCACTTTCTGCACTTCCGGGAAGCGGTCTAAAAGTATACTTGCTGCTTGTTGCGTGGAGCGGATGGTGGTGTTTAAGTTACTGCCCGTGAGCACGCGGGTATCCACCGCAAAATCACCTTCCTCCAGCGCAGGTATAAACTCACCACCTAATGACAGTAGTACCAGCAGAGCGCCCGCAAATAGCAGCACAGCGGCAGTAATCACCGTCTTCGGGTAATCGATCACGCGGCGCAGTCGGTTTTGATAGAAGTTCTCGATCTTAGCCATCATGCGGTCTGAGAAAGTGGGCTTGTGGCGTATCTTCTTGCTTAGGAACAGCGCACTCATCATGGGCACATAGGTCAGCGAAAGGATGGCGGCGCCGATCAGGGCAAAGGAAACCGTCTGCGCCATAGGCCGGAACATCTTGCCTTCAATGCCCTGTAGGGTAAGTATGGGCAAGTACACGATCAGGATGATGATCTGCCCGAAAATGGCACTGTTCATCATGCGGCTGGCTGATTCTTTCACCGTTTCGTCCATCTGGCCCTGCTCCAGGCGGTGAGTGGTGGCAAAGCGCTTGTTCACGTGGAAAGTATGGAGCACCGCCTCTACAATGATTACGGCACCATCTACAATCAACCCAAAATCCAGGGCGCCCAGGCTCATCAGGTTACCGCTTACGCCAAAGGTGTTCATCATGGATACGGCAAACAGCATGGCCAGCGGAATAACAGAGGCCACTATTAAACCAGCGCGCAGATTCCCGAGGAACAGCACCAGCACGAATACCACAATGAGCGCACCTTCTGCCAGGTTTTTCTCGACAGTATTGATGGCGTTGTTTACCATCTTGGTGCGGTCCAGGAAGGGCTCGATTACCACGCCTTCCGGCAGAGATTCCTGTACCTGGGCGATGCGGGACTTTACTTCTTTGATGACCTCGTTGCTGTTAGCGCCTTTCAGCATCATGACCACGGCGCCGGCTACTTCACCTTCATCGTTATAAGTCATGGCTCCGAAGCGCGTGGCATGACCAAACGTTACGTCGGCCACATCGCGCAGGTAGAGGGGCGTACCATTTTCGGTGCTCTCGATGGCAATGCTTTCGATTTCGGGTATACTTCCCAGCAGGCCTTCGCTGCGGATAAAAAGGACGGCATCGCCTTTATGGATGTAGGAGCCGCCCGTGTTTTGGTTGTTGTTCTCCAGCGCAGTAAAAACATCGGAAATGGTGAGGCCGTAGGACTTAAGCCGGCTTGGGTCAACAGCTATTTCATACTGCTTGAGGTATCCGCCGAAGCTGCTGACATCGGCCACGCCCGGCACGCCCAGCAACTGCCGCCGCACAATCCAGTCCTGAATGGTGCGAAGCTCCATGGCGTCGTACTGGTCTTCATAGCCCTTTTCTGGTCGCACTACATACTGGTAAATCTCTCCCAGACCTGTGGTAACCGGGCCCATTTCTGGGGTGCCCACACCTTCCGGAATCTCTGAGGCTACGGTTTGAAGGCGTTCCGCCACTTGCTGCCGCGCCCAGTAAACATCCACGCCTTCCTGAAACACAATGGTAACAAGCGAAAGCCCAAAGCGCGAGAAGCTACGAATCTCTTTAATGCCAGGAATATTGCTGTTGGCCTGCTCCACCGGAAAGGTTACCAGGCGCTCAATGTCAGGCGCACCCAACGAGGGAGCCACCGTGATTACCTGCACCTGGTTGTCCGTGATATCCGGCACCGCATCAATCGGGAGTTTGGTCAGGTTGTAGATACCCATCACGACCAGACCAATAACGAATAGCCCGATAATGAGTTTGTTGTGTATGGAAAAGGAAATGATTTTATTAAGCATATTCCTTCAGTTAACTTTCCTCCCGTTCAGCCTCACCTGTAGTCGCGCGCCTGTTACAGGCTCACATGTGCCTTGTAAAAAGGGTGCTCCATACTTGATGCTCACCGATTAAGACTCTCAAGAATAAACTAGTACAATCTTGTTGTTTTAATTATGATTGTAGATAATTGTTTAAAATTATAAGAATTTTTGGTGTGTTTTATGACTTTTGTCACTGATGGGATTTATTTTTTGCTCGTTCGCCTAATTTGGGTTGTCTAGGCTTGCGGCCTCCCAGCCGATCATAGCCATTTTGCGCTCGCTGCCCCAGCGGTACTCGCCGATACCGCCCACACTTCTTATAACGCGGTGGCAGGGTATAAGGAAAGCGATAGGGTTGCTGCCAATGGCTGTTCCCACGGCTCTGCTGGCAGTGGGCATATCTATCTGTTTGGCAAGGGTGGAGTAGGAGCTAAGGTGAGCTTCGGGAATGCGTAGTAGGGCTTCCCATACTTTTAGCTGGAACGGGGTGCCGCTGAGGTGGAGGTTGATGTGCCCCATTTCTGAACTGAGCGTGTTTTCGAAAAATGCGCTTACCTGCTGATGCATTCTGTCCTGCTGCTGCACGAGTTGCGCCTTTGGCCAGGCTTGCTGTAACTCCATCAATGCCTGCTCCCGGTCCTGGTAAAAGTGCAGGTGGCAAATGCCCTTTTCCGTAGAGGCAACCAGGTAGGTGCCGAACTGACAAGCGCCGAAGCTATACTTTAGCAGCAGCTCTTCGCCCTTGCTTTTATACTGCCCCGGCGTCATGCCCTCTATTTTCACAAACAGATCGTGCAAACGGCTGCTGCCGGAGAGTCCTGTGCTGTGGGAGGCATCCAGCAACGAAGCGCTTTGTGCCAGCACTGCCTTGGCATGCTGCAGCGAGAGGTATTGCAGAAACTTCTTTGGGCTAACGCCTGCCCATTCCGTAAAAACCCGCTGCAGGTGGTGCGGGCTCAGGTGTACGTGTGCGGCAACTGCATCCAGTGCGGGCTGCTGTGCCGTGTTTTGCCGGATATAGGCCAGTGCTTTGGCTACTGTTTCGTAATGTTTCATGGAGGCAATTACCTAAAACAGCTTTATACTATCAACCCGATTCTTGCGGATTTTATACTTAGGCTGAATGAAAAATCCCCTGCCGTTGGGCAAGGGATTCTGTATTAGTTCGATGCGCTATCCTGGTTGGTGGCGTTGAAGAAGCCCTGCGGGTCGGGCATCTTGTCTACCAGCTCCATGATATAGCTGTAGTCGATTTGGGTCATGTTAAGGTTGCGGCTCTTGTGCAGGTAGTCCCAGGCTTCGCTATACTTTTTTTCGTGGAACTTTACCACCGACAGGTTGTACAGGGCAAATGCATTGGTCGGGTCAGATGCCGTAGCGGTGCTTAAATATGAAGCTGCTTTCTTCAGGTTCTTTTTCTTCTTTTTTTCTTTATACACCGCGAGGTAAGAAGAGGCGGCATCTGACAGCAACAGGGAGTTTTTAGGAGCCAGTGCCAACGCCTTTTCATACATCTCTATGGCATGCTCTTGGTCGCCCCGGGCGGATGTTACGAGTCCGAAAGCCCAGTATGTGTCCTTGTTATCCGGGTTCAGCAACCAGGCGAGGTTAAAGCGGTACACGGCCGTATCAGCCTGCCCCTCATTCAGGTACTCCCAGCCGCGCTCCATAAAGAACTTGCTGGCTTCCTGGCGGTCTGTAAAGTTCTTGTCGCAGCTGGTCAGGAATTTCTCGTCCTGCTTTTGCTCAGCCTCTGTTTTCTGCTTACCGCCAAACATAGGCAGTACTTTCGGGCTTAATTCTGCCGTCTGCTCCTGCGCAAGGCTTAAGGTAGTGGCGCAGAGAAAGGCCGCAGCGGCTAGTAGTAATCTTTTCATAAGGGAGATAAGGCTATGTCTGATCTGAAATATAGCTGGCGTTCAGATTTCAGGTGCCAGCACATAAAAGTAGTACAGTAGCTTTATACTTGCAAATTATTGCACCTCCTGCCGGGTGTATACGCCCTGCGGGTCTCGTTCATGCTGTAGCAAGGCGGCTATAAACGTTTTGTCTTCTTTTCCTCTATCCTGGCGGATGCTCTGGTGCAGGTAATCCCAGGCCTGCCCGAACTCCAACAGGTAATAGCTGTTAACGGCCAGTTTATAGAAAGTGTCGGCAGCGTTGTCGGAGTTTAATTTCAGTGCCCGCTCTAGCAGTTTCTTGCTTTGGTGCAGGTCGTTGGGGTTGCTTTGCTGATAGTAGCGTGCCAGGTGGGTGGTGGCCACATCGGTGAGCAGGCGCGTGTTTTCCTTGTCTTTGTCCAGGGCGCGGTAAAGTATATAGAGGGCCTTGTCATACTGCGCTTTATGTCCGTACACCAGTCCGTAACCCCAGTAAATTTCATTGTTGCTGCGGTCCATCAGCCAGGCACGGTTAAAGTATACCATGGCAGAGTCCGGCTTTCTTTCATTAAATGTGCGTTTGGCTTGCTGCACATAGTAGGCGCTGGCTAGCTTGCGGCTCTTAAACCTGCTCACATTCTGCTCCAGGAACTTGTTTTGCTCGGCAACAGCCTCTGGTGTAGCGGGTGCCATCGGGGGGATAACCTCCTGCATTGTAAGTTTTACCCGCTGTGGCTGCTGATTCTCGGTTAAGGCATTTTGCATGTTGCAGCCACTCATACTTATTGCTATCATTCCTGCCGCTGCTATCCACTGTCGCATTTTATACTTTTACTGGTTTTGCATTCTAACGCTTTGACGCTGGGCTTTAGTACAAATCTTAGCCAGTCAAATCGTGCTTTGTCTGTTTACAAACTATTTAGCGACAAATGGCGTTATTATATCGACAACTTTCGTATATTTGAAAGTATAAAGACTATCACCATGGGACAAGCATTAAGTATAGACAGCAGCCTGAGCTACAGGCTGATAGACGATAAAGACGTATTCATGCTGATTAGCACCGTGCGCGAAGGTATAAAGTATACCCTGTTCCAGAGCATCGCCGACAAAATTCCGTTCAGCGTGAGTGAGTGGTCTAATTTCCTGCACCTGTCGGAGCGTACCTTTCAACGTTACAAAAAAGAGAAGCGCACTTTCGATCCGCTGCACTCCGAGAAGATCCTGGAGATTACGCTGATGTATAACAAGGGCTCTGAGGTTTTTGGCGATAAGGCCAATTTTAACGCCTGGCTGGAAGCCAAAAACGTAGCTTTAGGCGGCCTGAAGCCAAAAGAGCTGCTGGACAGTACTTTTGGCATCGGGCTACTGCGTGATGAACTGACACGCATTGAGCACGGCGTGCTGGCATGATCGTGTACCGCCTCAGCAGGGGGCCTTACCGAAACGACCTTTCGGGCCGTGGCGCTGAGATAGCCGGCGGCCGCTGGAACAGCAAAGGCACGGCCATACTTTACACAAGTGAATCCATTGCGCTTTGCACCGTAGAAATAGCTGTGCACATGCCGCTGGGTATTGTACCGAAGGATTATTACCTCATCCGCATTGAGATTCCGGACAAGGCAAGTATAAAAGAACTGGCCGAGGCTGACCTGCCAGAAGACTGGAAGTCCTTTCCGCATGCCAACAGTACGCAGGAGATCGGCGACATGTTTGTACAAGAGGCAGAGCACCTGGTTTTCAAGGTGCCTTCTGCTACAGTGCAAGGTAACTACAACTACCTCGTTAACCCCCGCCACCCCGAGTTTAGTAAAGTGAAGGTGGTGGACACCTCACTTTTTGAGTTCGACAAGCGGCTTTTTGTGAAGGAATAGGCGAGTGGCTGGTGCAAATCTTCCGCAAATAAGTGCCGCCGCCGAGGGGCAGGAAGGAGGCTTGCAGTGGCGTGTATCAGCCAACCCAGCCCCTCCTTGTCTACGGCGGGGAATTTGTGACTACTAATGTTAAAGTATAAGTTTCATAGTTGGGAATGGATGTCAAAAGCTAAAGTATGAACCTACCCCTAGCCGCTCCGAGGAGGGGAACTATCCTTGTTGCATAGCGAAGGCCGTGGCTATTGAAAACTGATCCCAGTCTTTCCGTTGAGCGCCTTGTGAGATCCAGTGCCGCCTTAGCGGCAGCGCCCTGGCGCAGGAGGGAACACAGCGCGATGCGGGAAGACGAGCCCTCCCGGGCTGGAGGGAACCAAAGCCAGAAATGCAACAAGCCACTTGTAAGACTGCGGATGAACAGTAGCAGAATAGGATAGCTTGTGTCCAGTTGAAGAAAGCCGAGGCTATGAAAGTACAAATATGCGGACTAGGAAGTCCGCGGCAGAGAGGTTCCGGACAGGGATGTCCGGAACAGCGGTAGAATAAATTGCAAAGTATAAAGTATAGCCAAAGTATAAAATATGGCTCTCCGAGCCAGTTGCGTTACAAACGCAATAAGATAAAAGGACATAAGTATAAATACTTGCGCGATAAGGTCCAGAGGTGAAAGCATAATGTATGACTTATGCAGTTTAGAACTTATACCTCATACGAAACCCCCATCTGCGCAATAGTAACCGGCCAGCCCAATTCATCTGTAATTTTCAGTCGTAGCGCCTCGCTGGCCTGGGCCTCTCCGTGGTTCAGAAACACTTGCGAAGGTGCCGCTTTTAGGTGTCTTAGCCACCACATCAGGTCATCCTGGTCGCCGTGGGCTGATAGGGAGCCAATCTGCCTAATCTCTGCCTGCACTTTATAGTACTCCCCATGTATCTTTAGCTCGCTGGCGCCAGTGCGGAGCAGGTTGCCCCGTGTACCCGGCGCTTGAAAACCTACTAGCAACACGGTGTTTACGCTGTTATCCAGCAGCTTTGCCAGGTAGTATAGCACGCGCCCGCCAGTTACCATGCCGCTTCCGGCAATAATTATTTTAGGACCCTTTTTATCAAGTACCCGCAAGGTCTGCTCAAACTCCCGGATGACATGCACATCGCGCATCATGGTTTCGCACTCCTCGTTGGTTAGGCTGTGCCAGTTGCGGTGGTGCAGGTAAAGGGAGGTTACGTCAATGCCCATGGGCGTATCCAGGAATATCGGGATGGGAGGGATGCTCTTCTCCTGGCGCAGGGTGTTGAGCAGCAGCAACAGTTCCTGCGCGCGCTCCACCGCAAAACTAGGGATTATAAGTATGCCCCCTTTCTCATATGTATGGTTTACCACTTCAGCCAGCTCCTCGTAAGGCGACAACTCACTGTGCAGGCGGTCTCCGTAAGTGGATTCTAATACTAGGTATTCGGCCTCTTTTGCGAATACGGGTGGCTCCATTAACAGCGGGCGTCTGCGGCCAAGGTCACCTGAAAACACAAACTTTCGCCCCTGGCACCTGAGCTCGACAAAAGCAGACCCCAGTATATGCCCGCTTCTTCGGAAACAGAATTTAAAATCCTCGTTGATGATCACCCACTCCCCATCTTCATGTGTCTCAAAAAGCGGCATGGTCAGGTCCACATCGGCCTCGGTATAGAGTGGCTGGGCCGGGTGGTGTTTGGAGTAGCCCCCTTCGTTGGCCTGTAAGGCATCCTCTTCCTGAATGCGGGCGCTGTCGCGGAGAATGATTTCTGTCACATCGCGTGTTGGAAGCGTGGAGTAGACAGGACCATCGTAGCCGTCTTTAACCAGCACGGGCAGGTAGCCGCAGTGGTCCAGGTGGCCGTGGGTAAGTATAATGGCATCCAGTTGCTCCAGGTCTATTGGTAGTTTTTGCCAGTTAAGCAGGCGCAGCTGCTTCAGGCCCTGGAACAGGCCACAGTCGATAAGTACCTGGTGACGCTCCGTACGGACTAATATTTTGGAGCCGGTTACAGTGCCGGCACCACCTAAAAACTGCAGTTGCACTGGAGATGGTTCTGGAATCATAGTTTTTGGGATGGAAGATGTTTTACGGCCTCAATTTAAAACGAAGTGCTATCATAAAAGTTGATATCCATCACTTTACCAGAAAATGCCGGAAATTTTTGTTTATACTTTGCAAAAACGGGAGCAGCAGCTTAACCTTAAATTAACTCACGCTTATACTTTGTTTCAGCTGTTCGGCTTAACTTAGCGATATGAAACGCTTGAAGATATTTATACTTGCTCTGCTGTTGGCCGCCCCGGCATGGGCGCAGGTAGACTCTGCGCAGCATGTGGAGCCTGGACGCCGCAACAGTCCGGAGCAGATACAGAAGCCATACGTTATCATGATTTCTGTGGATGGGTTCCGGTATGACTATGCCGATAAGTATGACGCCGCAAATCTGCAGGCACTAAGAGCCCAGGGAGTACAGGCAGAGTCGATGCTGCCCTCGTTCCCTTCCAAGACTTTCCCGAACCATTATACATTAGTTACAGGCATGTACCCGGCCAGCCACGGCCTCATCAATAACTACTTTTATGACCCGCAACGAAAGGAGCACTACTCTATGCGGAACAGAGAGAAGGTAGAAGATGGCAGCTGGTATGGCGGTGTGCCCCTGTGGGTGCTGGCAGAGCAAAACCAATTGCTGTCGGCTAGTTACTACTGGGTAGGCTCTGAAGCTCCGGTGCAAAACACGCGCCCTACCTACTGGTATAAGTATAGCGAAGAGGTTCCGTTCGATATACGTGTGCAGACAGTGGTTAACTGGTTAAACCTTCCGGAAGAAAAGCGGCCACACCTGATCACGTTTTACCTGCCGGAGGTAGACCACGCCGGACATCGGTTCGGCCCCGACACCCCGGAAACTGCACAGGCGGTAAAGAAACTGGACGACAGAATGAAGCAACTGACTGAAGCCGTAGCTACCACAGGGCTACCGGTAAACTACATTTTTGTGTCGGATCACGGTATGACGCAGATAGACCAGGAAAACACACTGCCGCTGCCCGCTGCTATAGACACGGCCGACTTTTTGGTGTCGGGTGGCGGCATGGTGGTGGAGCTGCACGCTAAAGATAAAAGCGCAATCAAACCAACCTACAAAAAGCTAAAGAGAGAGGCCAACGGAGCCTACCAGGTATACACAAAAGGCAAACTGCCCAACCGCCTGCATTACGGTAAAAAAGACGATGCGTATAACCGCGTGGGAGATATACTGCTGCTGACAGATGCGCCAAAGGTTTTCCATTTCTCAAGCCGTAAACCTTCTCCGGGTGCCCACGGCTATGACCCTACCGTAGTTAAAGACATGCACGCGACCTTCTACGCCTGGGGCCCGGACATTAAGGAAGGTGTTAAACTGGCCTCTTTTACCAATGTACAAGTATACGCTATAGTGGCTAAACTGCTCGGTTTAAGGTATACACATGCTATTGATGGCGATTGTAAGGTAGCCAAAGCCATACTGAAGTAGGTCTACTAAAACTATAAAGCGAGAGCCGATGTACTGGCGTGTCTTCCTTTTGCTATGTTTAACCGTAAATTACCTGCCTGGCAAGTATACCTGCAAGCCAACAGCCAGGTTAAGCCCCGAAGAGCCACTGCCAACCGAAATATCGGCGCTACTGCGGGTATAGCCTAGAATACCTTCCAGGGCTACGTTCTGGGCCACAAAGTGGGCATAGCCGGCTCTAAGGCCAAAGATGCCTGAGAAAACCGAATCGCCTTCGCTATCTTCCTCTGAGCTGCCGGCAATACCGGCCACCACCTCGCCAAACCAGCGGTGGGTAGGGGCAGCACCCTCCGGAAAGTAATAGCGCGCAAAAGGCGTCAGGCCATAGCGGAATGTTTCGCCTCCATCATAAATATCCAGCCCCAACTGCACCTCGGCACCTAAGGCTGCATTGTCGCTCACAAAGTAGCCGGCGCGCGGGTTAACATTCAGCGTGAAAAAGTCAGAGTCAAAGTTAAAACCTATGTCACCGATCGAAGCACCGATGATCCAGTTGCCTTGCCGCACAGCGTCAGCAGAAACTGGGGCTGTGGTTTGTGGCCCCCGCTCCCTGATTTCTTCTTCCACCTGTGCTGCAGCGGAAAATCCGAAAAAGGCCAATAATGCAGATAGTAGTAGTGTTCTTTTCATAGCTTCTTAAAAATATATAGGTGTAGATAAGATTAGGACCAGGTGCAAACAATACTGGTATTTGTTTTAACGAACTGGTAATTAAATAGTTATTGTATATGATGAAGCTATGTGATGCTATAGTATGATGCCCAATCAGGGAAGTGCGCTGTTAGGACAAGCTCTGCAGCTACTCGTGCTAAGGGCTAAACATAGGTTTGCTAAGCCTCTAAAAACTAACGCGCCAGTTGCACAATTTATACTTTAGCTTTCAGTGCAAAGAAGAATAGGGATATAAGTAGTTCTTTTATACTATATTAGCTCTCTCAATCAAAGAAACATGATGTCAAAAACAATTATCGCCCTGCTGCTACTGTTTTTGCCTGCCACTTTTGCCGCACAAGCTCAGTCACGTAAAGACAAGAAAATGCTGGAGCGACTTCTTCGGAAGCAAGACGACTCACTGTTAAACGCAGTGCTGCGTAAGCCAGAGAAATACCATTTGCAGATTATCTACACCCAGATAGACCGTGACGAGGAAAACCGGGCAAGCTTTAAAACTTATACTTTGGGGCTTGATACGACGCGCTATTTCTATCCCGCCAGTACCGTAAAGCTAGCCGCCGCTGCCGCTGCCCTGGAAAAGTTGAATGACCTGGATATTGAAGGGCTAAACAAGTACACTTCTCTCCGCATAGACAGTGCATACGCGCAACAATCCCGCGTAACAGCGGACACCACTGCGGCGAACAACCTGCCTTCTGTGGCACACTATATCCGGAAGATATTTTTGGTAAGCGATAACGATGCTTTTAACCGGTTGTATGAGTTTGTTGGGCAGAAGCGACTCAACAAAACACTACACGACAAGGGATATAAAGAAGTGCGCTTACTGCACCGCCTGTCTGTTCTGGATGGGGAGGAACGAGCCCGCTACACCAACCCGGTAACATTCTATACGCCGGAGGGAGAAGTGCTTTATGAGCAGCCATTGCTGTATAATCCGCATACCTACCCCAATAAGCTAAGCACTACCAGCCTGGGCAAAGGCTATTACAGCAATGGCAAGCTTATTAAAAAGCCGATGGATTTCTCAGATAAAAACTACATTTCGTTGCCTAGCCTGCATGGTATTCTGCAATCCTTGGTGCTGCCGGATGCCGTAGACCCGAAACGCCGCTTTAACCTAACGGAGGAGGATTATACTTTTCTGTACCGCTACATGAGCATGCTACCCCGCGAGAGCGACTATCCCAAGTATGACTCCACCGAGTATTACGACAGTTACGTGAAGTTTTTGCTTTTCGGAGATTCTGAAAAGAAGATGCCGGAGCATATCCGCATCTTTAACAAAGTGGGGAATGCCTACGGGTATATGATTGATAATGCCTACGTCGTGGATTTTGAGAATCAGGTGGAGTTTCTGCTTTCAGCGGTTATACTTGCCAATGAAGACATGGTCTTTAACAGCGACGATTACCAGTATGAAACCGTGGCGCTTCCTTTTCTAGCTAAACTAGGGAAAGCCGTACATAAGCACGAACTGCAGCGCAAGCGTAAGTATAAGCCGAACCTCGAACGATACATGCTAAAGTATGAGGTACCGTAAAATCAGGCACTGAAAAGGTGTGTAAATGAAAAAGCCCCACAAGATGCAGGGCTTTTTCTTATTTATAATGAAATTAAGGTGAGACTCGCTTATTCAACGGTAATAGTTACTGATTCCTCTGCATTGTTACCTTGCTCGTCGGTGGCCTCTACGGTCATGACATAAGCACCTACCGGCGCGTCAGCTGGCAATGTTACGTCAAGTTCCAGGTTTTTCTGGCGGTTGTCATTCAGGAAATCATTGATGTCGTCATCTTCGATTTCGCTGGTGGTGCCGCCCGGGTTGGTTACCCAAACTTTAATGTTCTCCAGGCCTTCGTTGTCTGTAACATTTGCTCTAAACTCTACTACATCACCAGCCGCATACACTGCATTGTCAGTAGGAGAGGAAATGGTAATTGTTGGAGCAGTTACATCCAGGTCAACTTCGTCATCGTCATCATCGCAGGCAACAAATGCAAAACTCAGGAACATCAGGAATAGCCAATTCAACTTCTTCATAGCTTGTTCAATTTAAAGTGATAATAAAAATACATTGTTTAGATAGCTTTATTGTAATATAGCTGGCTAAATCAACATAGCCGTACAACTGTACAGCACCTTAAACGGCGTGTTCCTGATTAGGTTTTGGATTTAAATTTGGTGCAATTATTCAAAGACCATATTTCTTTAAAATATCCTATTTATCAATAATATATTCTGATGACTTACAAAAAAAAGGAGCTTCTTTTAGAGCTCCTTCCCAAAATTTATCCTGATTATTTACTGGCTTTATAATCTGCCATAATGCCGTCGCAGATCCAGTTAGCAAGGGCTTGCCTGTTGTTTGGGATCACAAAGCGCCGCTGGTCCTTATCGTTTTTAATGTTGCCAAGCTCCACGAAAACTGTTGGCGGATGGCTGTATTTAACGACATACAAACTACTGCGCGGCGTTACTGTGCCAAAATACTCACGGTTGGGCTGGTAACGGTTATACTTATTTGTAAACACCTCGTGTATTCGCTCTGCCAGTGCCAGTCCAGGCGCACTGTTCTCATGGTGATAGAAGAACACGTCAATGTTTTTGCCTTTGCTGCGGCTGTCTATGTGTATAGAAAGCATGCGCTGGTGGGCACCCTTGTGTTTCAGGTAGAGGCGGTTTATATCAGCCACCCGGTTTCGAAGGCGCTGTTTATGGTCGTAAGGTATAGGTTTGCCAAAGTAACTTACCTCATCGGTATCCATCTTCAGTATGTTCTCATCCCGAATGCCGTCATCCTCATCCTTAATGATCATGTACACTATAGCACCATGCTCCATCAGGCGGCGTGCCAGCCTCACCGTTACATCATAGGCATATTCATCTTCGCTCAACTGGTATGGGCCATACTTGCCAATAGCTCCCGGATCAGGGCCGCTGTGTCCGGCCACCAAGTAATATACCGTGCCCTGTAGCTGCCTGTCTATTACCTCTACGCGCTCATAGCCCTTGCCAAATAGAGGCTCCGTGAAAATAGTGGGAGAGGAGGGGACCGGTACAACAGCTAAAGTTTTCTCGGCTACAGCCGCTGTACCTGCCGAAGCTGTTGGCAACAGATAGGTTTTGCCGGCAAAAAGACTGTTGCCTTGCCCTAACTGATCTTGGTTTAACTCCACGAAAGGCTGTAGGTGTTCAGCTGGGTTAAGTCCGTGGCGGCGAAGCAACAGGTAGATACCGTCTCCGTCTTCGGCCACAACTTTAGGATAGTCCTGGCTAAAAAGGAGGGAGGCGTTTAAAAAAAGGGTGAAAGTAAGTATAAGTTTCCGCAAGGTTCTTACTGTTAATATCCTACTATCTCTTACGCTCCGATAGTATAAAAAATTTTACAAGCTTGAAAATATTCGGCTGAAACAGGTTTAAAGTTATACTTTTTAGATGACTTTTTCACAACGCAAAGGACGCCGATTAATTAAAATTACTATTCAGGAAACAGGGTAGGGATAAAAAAGAGCCCCACTTTGTTTAGGTGAGGCTCTGGTATAAACCTATTACTTTATTTGGATATAAGTTTGATCATTGTGCCGCTTTCAACCCGATCTGTCAGTTCCATTCCGTTTAGTATAGCTAGCTCATCCCTGCGGTCACTCGGTACATTATACTTTTGGAAGATCTGTGCCAGCGTTGCCGTCTGTTGCACCGTTTCAACATTAATACGCTCTGGTTTTCGACTCAGTTTATCCGCCTCAGTAAGCTCCGCAAAATTTTGCATGGTATTACTGAAGGTCTGGAAATAGCTGTTAAAGTTATCCGCAGTCGTGATGCCCATGAGGCTATAGTTATTACCATTGTAACGGATCAGGTACGTCAGTGTCCGGATGACCTGCTGCTGCTGTTGTTGCTGTTGCTGGTCGGCAACAATGGCAAGTGCGGGCAGGCCATTTACAGTTACACTCTTAGACTCAACTGGCTGTAGGTTATAACCCTGCATTAGCTTCTGCGCTGCTTCCTCCAGTGTTTCGCCGGGTACCAGCATCAGGTTCATCATTGCTTTACCGTCTTTTGGTGCCATTTGGAACACCTGCGGGGAGTTCATATAACCCCAGTCAGTGGGTATCGGGAACCTGAACTTTAGCTCCGGATGGTAAAATACGCTGTTTTCTACAAAGCCTTGCCGAGGGTCTTCGCCATATACCATTCCGTCAATACGTTTCAGGTAACTGTTGCGCTCTACCTGGGCAGTTGTCAGGTTTTCCTTTTTCTTCCATTGCGCTGCCAGTTCATGCACAGTGGTATAGCGATCGCCCGGGTTAGGGTGTGTTGAGAGGAAGTCTGGGATAGCAGCACCGTTTGCTGCCTGCTGCCGCTGTAGCGTCAGGAAGAAATCGGCCATCTCAGCTGCGTCATAACCGATTTTAGTAGAATATTCTACGCCGAGCTCATCCGACTCCCGCTCGTCGTCACGTCCGAACTTTAAGAAAAGCAAGCCTAGACCTTGTGAGGCTACATCGCCGAACTGCGCAAACTCTGGCGATATTACCATACCGGCAATTAGCCCGAGCTGTGCCAGCGTGGCCTTAGACTGCTGTTGTACCGAATGGCGTGCCGTGATGTGGCCTATTTCATGGCCGAGTACACCTGCAAACTGCGCCTCGTTATTGAAATGCGCCATTATGCCACGCGTAAAGTAAACGTAGCCGCCAGGTAGCGCAAAGGCATTTATTACCGGGGAGTCTACGATCTTAAACTCATACTTGAGGTCCGGGCGATGCGAGACAGCGGCCATAGCCTGGCCTTTTTGCTGAATAAACTGTTGCAGTGACTTATCATCGTATAGTCCGAATTGCGCTATTACTGCCGGGTCTGTCTGCGCACCTAGTGCAATTTCCTGTTCCTCAGACATCAGTACGAGGTCTTTTTTACCCGTAACCGGATTGGTAGAGCAGGAATTGAACAGCATCAGGATAATACCTATACTTGCGACCAAAATATTTTTTTTCATAGTAGTTCTGTTTTTAGCTCCCTATGCAGGCTGTAATGGAGGGCCTATATAAGGAATGTTAAATTTTTAATTTGAACGGAGTAGAAAAATGTTTAGTTGCGAGCGGGTGAATTGGAGGAGAATTTGTTGTGTGTTTATACTTGGTTATGCGCATTGCCTATTATTATAGGCAACTATTATCTATTTCACTATTTAACATAAAGTACATTATAAGTGACACTTAAAATAGATAAATATTCATCGTACATTATAAGTCTTATAATCTATATTATGTTAAGTAATGGATGTTTATAGCTGCATAGACCTTTACAAATTATGTATAACTCTACTCCTTTGCCTTTTAAAATATAGTAGCACAAAAAAAGGAGAAGCTTTCAGGCCTCTCCTTTTTTATATCTTAATCTATTCTATTTCTTAGTTAAGCTTAGCGGATATCTTCTCTGCATCAGCTTTACGTCCCAGGCGTGTATACACGTTTACCAGGTTTTGCATAGTCGCCTTGTCTTCAGGCTGAATCTCATGTGCTTTCTCAAAGTATGGCAAAGCTGACTGATAATACTTCTTAGCCTCAGCCTCTACAGCTTTACCTTTCTTCTGGTAAGTTGCATAGTCCATTTTAGCGGCCTTGTTGTTTACCTCAGCACCTCTGTTGTACTCTAAAACACCTAAGTTATAGTATGCGTCAAAGTTAGTTGGGTCTGCCTCAATGGCTTTTTTGTATACTGCACGTGCTCCGTCCAGATCCTTCTTACGCTCCAGCAAGTTACCTTTTACTGCATAAAGGCTTGCGTTTTTAGGATCAGCTTCGATTGCTTTGTCCAGTTTTGCCATTGCTTCGTCAGCGCGGTCGTTTTTCAGGTAGTACTTCAGTTCTTCCTGCATCAGGTACACACTGTTCGGGTGCTCCTCAAGGCCTGCCGCCAACGTTGCCATTACGGCATCGTCGCTAGCCTCAGTGGCCTGCTGCAGCTGTACTTTGGCTTTGTAAACGTCTTCCGTTTTGTGGTTCATTTTCAGCAGCTCGTCGTAAAAACCAATTGCCTGGTCATACTTTTTGTCTGCTGTGGAAGCATAAGCCGCATAAAGTACGGCAGTTGTATCCTGAGGGCTTATTTTGTGCGCCAGTTCATACTTCTGGATGGCATTTGGCCAGTCCTGGTTATTGTGGAACTCTACAGCCTGGTTCAGTACCTGGCCATACAGCATCTGCTTGCGCTCCGGCACCTGCTTGCCATACTCACCATTTTCACCGTCCAGTTCTACAGCCTTATCAAACGACTCCAGAATTACGATTGGGGTATTCTCATCGGTCAGTTTACCGTAGATCGGGTTGCCGATCATGTCCTGATAAATCACGCCACGGTAGAACCAGGTCTTCGCTTTATCCTTTGTTTTTTTATGCTCGGTGGCTTTCTCAATGTCAGTCAGTGCTTTGTCAAGCGTACCATTCTTGTGGTTAAGGACTGCACTGTTCACAGCCGAGTTTTGAGCGCTTGCAACCGAAATGGTACCGGCTACTAAGGCTGTCAAAAGTACTTTTTTCATACTTAAATAATGGTTTGTGTGGTTTTTTGCTTAACGTATTATACTTCTAAATAATTCGTTACTAGTAATTTAGGCTTCTTCTGTAGCATCAGGGTCTATCATAGAGTCTGGCTGCAGCGTATCTTCCGGGCTTGGCTCGGATTGCTCCAGCACCGCCTCTTCTACATCCTCCTCATTTTCTACCTCTACTTTTGCTACCGATGAGATCTGGTCGCCTTCGTTTAGCTTTATCAGACGAACACCCTGTGTAGCACGACCGATCACGCGAAGATCGCTAACACGCAATCTGATCGTAATGCCTGACCGGTTAATGATCATCAGGTCGTCGCTATCGATTACGCCTTTAATCGCTACAAGTTTACCTGTTTTATCGGTAATGTTCATCGTCTTCACTCCCTTGCCGCCACGGTTCGTGATGCGGTATTCCTCCAGAAGGGAGCGCTTGCCGAAGCCTTTCTCAGAAACTACCAACAAGTTGGTGTCCTCATTCTCTACACAAACCATACCAATAACCTTATCGTCCGGTCCGGCCAACGTAACGGCGCGTACACCGGCGGCTGTACGGCCCATTGGGCGCACCTGGGTCTCGTTAAAGCGGATGGCCCTACCCGACTCCAGCGCAATCACGATCTCGCTGGTGGTATTCGTCAGCTGAACGTCCAGCAAACGGTCGCCCTCGTTGATTGATATGGCGTTAATGCCGTTTGTTCTTGGTCGGGAATACGCCTCCAGCACAGTTTTCTTGATAGTGCCCTGCTCCGTGATAAATACCAGGTTGTGGTTGAGTACGTAGTCCTGGTTTTTCAGGTCATGCACGTTCAACACGGCGCGCACATTATCGTCTTTCTCGATCTGGATGAGGTTCTGGATGGCGCGACCCTTGGTGGTCTTCCCTCCTTCCGGAATCTCGTAAACCTTCAGCCAGAACACACGCCCGAATTCTGTGAAGAACAGCATGTGGTGGTGTGTATTGGCTACGAACAGGTGCTCGGTAAAGTCACTTTCTTTGGATGCAGCCACTCCCCTGGAGCCTACGCCACCACGGCTCTGGCTGCGGTACTCGTTCAGGGAGGTACGCTTGATATATCCCTCGTGGGAGATGGTGATAACCATATTCTCCTCCGGGATCATGTCTTCGTAAGAGATGTCGCCGGTGCTGGCCTCAATGCCGGTGCGGCGGCCATCACCGTAACGATCTCTTATTTCCGTCAGCTCATCTTTGATGATCTGCATGCGCAGACCCTCATCGTTCAGAATGGAAGTCAGGTAATCGATCAGTTTCATGATCTCCTGGTACTCCGCCTGTATCTTGTCGCGCTCCAGGCCGGTGAGGCGCTGCAGACGCATATCCAGAATGGCGCGGGCCTGTATCTCGCTAAGTGCGAAGCGCTCCATCAAGCCATTACGGGCAATCTCCGGGTCACGAGACGAGCGGATCAGGTTGATCACCTCGTCCAGGTTATCCAGTGCAATTAGCAAGCCTTCCAGGATGTGAGCGCGTTTCTTCGCC
Source organism: Pontibacter anaerobius (assembly GCF_026241195.1). Classification (GTDB taxonomy): domain Bacteria; phylum Bacteroidota; class Bacteroidia; order Cytophagales; family Hymenobacteraceae; genus Pontibacter; species Pontibacter anaerobius. Next base: position 493,315 of record NZ_JAPFQO010000002.1, on the reverse strand, counting down.
TCATCCAGTTCGTACTGCGTTCTGCGGATAACTACCTCATGCCGGTGATCAACGAAGTGCTTGATCAGATCCTTCAGGTTCAGCGTCATCGGGCGTCCTTTAACCAGGGCCACGTTGTTCACGCCAAAGGATGACTGCAGCTGCGTATACTTATAAAGGTTGTTCAGTACCACATTCGGTATTGCGTCACGCTTTAGGTCGTACACAATACGCAAACCGTCACGGTCAGACTCATCACGCAGATCGGCGATGCCTTCAATCTTCTTATCGTTTATGAGCGCAGCCGTTTTTTCGATCAGAGAGGCTTTGTTCACCATGTAAGGGATCTCAGTTACAATGATCTGCTCCTTACCACTCGGCGTTGTCTCGAAGTTAGCGCGGCCCCGCATCAGCACACGTCCACGACCTGTCTCGAAAGCAGACTTAACGCCGTCATAGCCGTGAATAATGCCTCCAGTCGGGAAGTCAGGTGCAGTGATGTGCTGCATCAGTTCCGCTATGGTAATATCGTTGTTATCGATAAAGGCTATGATACCGTTCACCACCTCTGTGAGGTTGTGCGGCGCCATGTTGGTAGCCATACCTACCGCAATACCGGATGTGCCGTTGATCAGCAGGTTCGGTAGTTTGGCTGGCATAACGCTCGGCTCTTTCAGCGAGTCGTCGAAGTTTGGTACAAAATCTACCGTATTCTTCTCCAGGTCAGCCAGCAGCTCATCGGCAATGCGCTTGAGGCGTGCCTCGGTATAACGCATGGCTGCCGGGGAGTCCCCGTCAATGGAGCCGTAGTTGCCCTGTCCGTCTACCAGCGGGTAGCGTAGCGACCAGTCCTGGGCCATACGCACCATGGTTTCGTAAACCGAAGAGTCACCGTGCGGGTGGTACTTACCGAGCACCTCCCCTACGATACGGGCAGATTTTTTGTAGGCCTTGTTATAGGATACCCCCAGTTCAGACATACCGTACAGCACGCGGCGGTGTACCGGCTTTAATCCATCCCGAACATCGGGTAAGGCTCTGGAAATGATAACAGACATTGAGTAGTCGATGTACGCACCGCGCATTTCGTCTTCAATGTTGATCGGTATTATTCGTTCGCCTTCTTGCATGTTAAAAGGTCTAAAATAATGTAAATGGTGTGATAGAAAGGGCAAGTTAGGCAAAAATGGCCTTACCGCCTATATAGCTTATTCCTTATTTTTGGCTTTAGAGTGCCCCTCGTGTGTTTTTTCCTGCGAAACCTTGTCCAGTTTCTCCCCTATTTTCGGGTTTTGTTTTTTCCAGATAGGCTGTCCGCGGTACTCCTGTTCGCCATGGATATGCTCCATGCGGACATGACACACCGTGATCGGACAAGCTGGTTTACAGGAAACTATAGAAGCGGAAAGCAGCGCAAAGCCAAGTATGAAAAGTGGTTTTTTGTTTGTCATGGGGTTAGTTTATGAGACCCTTTTGCAATAGTGGGGCACTCAAATCCATATCATACAAAAATAAGCATTTTTGCTGACATTCAACACTATTCTGGTAGCAATATTACGGTGGTCCCTGTTAGGGCAAAAGACTAGAGCGGGTGAAAACCATTCACGGTAAAACCACCATCTACAGCTAAGGTTTGGCCGGTAATGTACGCTGCGGCTGGCAGGCACAGAAACGCCACGGCACCGGCTACATCTTCCGGTTTGCCAATTTGCTGCATCGGTGTCCGGCTGATGACGTTGTTGTAGAAATCAGGGTTCTGCAGCACTGTTTGCGCCAACGGTGTGCTGATGTACCAAGGGGCCACGGCATTAACCCGTATGCCATCTTTTGCCCATTCCACAGCCAGGTTTCTGGTTAGCTGCGTAAGGGCGGCCTTGGTCATGCCATAGATGCTGCCGGTGCGCACATGCACTAAACCCGCCACAGAGGTAACATGCACAATATTGCCCTGTTCCGACTTCTGCAGCATAGGGTACAAGAGCCTGTTCAGCTCAAAAGCTGACTGTAGGTTGGTTTGCATGATAAAGCTATACTCCTCAGAAGTATACGCTTCAGTTGGCTTGCGTATATTGGTGCCGGCATTGTTCACCAGGATATCGAGCAGCCCCCACTCCTGCTGCACCCAGCTGGCCACGGCTGTTCGGCCTTCCGCCTGACTCACGTCTGCAGACAAGGTATGCAGGCGCTCCGGGTGCTTTGCCTTCAGCTTGTCCAGGTCTTCCTGTTTGCGGGCTATCGCAAGCACCTCAGCGCCCAGACCCAGAAGTTCCTCTACGGTTGCTTCACCTATTCCCTTAGATCCCCCGGTTACCACTGCTCTTTTACCTGTCAGCTGCCATCTGTTTTGTGCCATATAGTTTATAGTTATTTCAAAACGCTTTAATAAAAATGTTACAATGATATCGCTATCTGAAGGCTAATATAAGTATAAAATGTATAGTGCGGCTAGAATTGATAGTTACCGCTAATAATCTTAACTTACTGTAGTTGATGGCTCACTTTATGCTTTATAACTTAAATTGTTGCTATGAAAATAATGTATTTGCTCCTGCTACTCGCCTTCTCCGGCCAGCTTGTTTTGGCACAGTCTACCAGGCTGTCCGGTTTAGAAGCAGATAATAACCTGAGGCTCCTTGGCACCGATGGTACCAGTTCTGCCGTGCGGCTCTTCGATAACAGGTATGCAGGCGTGAAAGGCAATCCATTCTTCAGAAATGAATGGTGTAAAGCAAAAATCTATATGGGTAACCTTGTCTTTGAGGACGTGAATGTTAAGTATGATTTATATGACAACAAGCTACTAATCAAAAACTCCGAGGGAAAGGTATATGAAGCCTTGCCTGTAAAAGTTAACCAATTAGAGTTACAGGACAGCCTGACGCATCAAACGTATGTTATGAAGCGTGCTGATGCAATGGGTGCAGCAGATCTGCAGCTGGCGCAGAGACTTGCCATATCAATCTACGAAGGGGATAAGGTAAAGCTTTATTTGATGCCCCAAAAAACATTGCTAAAGGCAAGTTACCAGGAGAGCTATAGTGCCAACAGAACGCAGGATGAGTTTGTCTATAAAGAAGACTATTACCTGATCACGCCTGGCAACGCAGTGAAAAACGTGAAGCTATCTAAAAGGAACCTGCTGAAAGCACTACCCAATAAACAAAAAGAAGTGGAGGCATATATTGCATCAGAGCGTATAAATTTAGGCACAGCTAGTGGGTGGGCAAAAGCTCTGGCGTTCTACGAAAGCCTTTGACTTTTTAAGACAAACGTTTTCCTAGGGCTGTCCTTTGATCCGGGACCAATACGACATCAGGTACTCGCCGTCAACTTTAGGGCGATTGTTTATTTCCTCGAACTGTAGGTTGCCCTGCTTGTCCTGCCATACTTTGTATACAAACACATAGCCGCCTCCACTTTTCTTCCAGCCGTCAAACTTTCCGAAACGAAGGTCATTAATCAATAAGGCTCCATCGTCTGTTTTCTCTACAGTATAGTACCCCTTGGTAAGTTGGAGCAGCCGCTCAAGCTCAGGGTGCCCGCGGTAAGGTGCTAAGAGCTCTTTGTTTGCGGGCTCGTAATCATAGGTTATTTCCTGGTTTTCATCTAGCAGCGAGTAAAACCCGTTGTAAAAGCCATCCTCGCCTTCCGCTGTAACAGACCAGAAAACCGTATTCATGGGCGTAGGTTTGCTGATGTAGGAAGTATAGCGGATATCCTGCCTGCTCATACTTTGCTCAAAGACCCGGTTGGCCATACTTTTACCTATAAAAGACCAAAGCAGGTAAGCCGAACTGATGGCAAGCCCGGCATAATTTAAGAACTGGCGTTTCGGGCTGAGCCGGTTATAGAAGGCTGCCGTTGCAACCAGCACCAGGAATGGCAGTGTGTAGGCCGGGTCAACCACAAAAACATTGTAAAAGGCAACGCCATAGTTTGAGAACGGCCAGAAAAGCTGGGTGCCCCAGGTGGTGCAGCTGTCCAAAAGTATGTGGGTTACGAAGCCAAGAAAAAACAGTAGTGTCCAGTCGCGGGTGGTGGCGGTGGCATTTTTGTAGAGGCGGTGCAGCAGCCAGCCAAGTATAGGCGACATCACCACCGCGAACAAAAAAGAATGAGTCAGGGAGCGGTGGAAGCTTAACTGTTGCACGGGGCTCAGCCACGGGTTCATCAGCACATCCAGATCCGGAATGGTGCCGGCAATGGCTCCCCACAGCATGGCTTTGTTGCCAAGCTTTTTTCCTGCCACAGCCTCTCCTACAGAGGCGCCTAAAACTATTTGGGTTAATGAATCCATTTAAGATGCTAAAGGGCTTTGTAAGTGCTGCTCCTGCAACTAAGCTCGGTATGTAAAGGTATAAACTAGCTGCTTGTTCCAAAAGCTAAAATTAGAAGCTAATTGTTTTATGGACGAAGTCCTATACTTTATTCTGGGCATCCTGCTTATTTGCCTGGGTGTGTATGATCTGCTGTACACTACTTTCGCGCCGCGCGGAGCCGGGCCTGTCAGTGGCTTAGGCTCTACGTTTATCTGGAGGATTTTCTTGGGCTTAAGCAAACTCTTTAAAACACGGAAAGCATTAGCCGGGGCCGGTATTATCATCATCATGTTTACCATCCTCAGCTGGGTGGTTATGCTTTGGGCAGGCCATTCGCTCATCTACCTGGCTGATGGAGACGCAGTGGTAGCCAGTACGACCGAGGTGCCTGCAAACGCTATAGACCGCATATACTTCACTGGTTATACTTTATCTACTTTAGGCAATGGGGATTTTAAGGGAGGCACAAATGTATGGCGTGTGTACACTGCCTTTATATCATTCTCCGGCTTGATCCTGATCACTATTGCCATCTCCTACATGGTGCCTATACTTTCAGCCGTCACGGAGCGGAGGTCGCTAAGTATACGCATAGCATCCATTGGAGACAGTCCGCAGCTAATGCTTCTGAACAGTTGGAACGGAGAAGATTTTAAAGGCCTGGAGCAGCATTTTGATGGGCTTGCGCTGGAGGTTGCCAAACAAGGGCAGCTGCACCTGGCATACCCCTTACTGCATTACTTTTACCACTCCGAAAAGTCTGTGGCGCTTTTGCTTAACCTGGCATCCCTTGACGAAGCCCTTTCTATACTACTCCTTTATGTACCCGAAGATTTGAGGCCATCCAACCAATCGCTGTTGCCGCTCCGCCGGGCCATTACCACTTTCCTGGAGTCGCTTACGGTTATAACACCTAGCCCCAAGTCTTTGGAGGAGCCTTATTTAGCGATAAAGCAGCTGGAGGAGGCAAACATCCCCCTCCAGCTGCCGGAAGCCTCATGTTTAGACCAGCTCTGCAAACGGCGTAAATTTCTGAATGCGATGTTGCAGTACGTAGGGTGGGAATGGGAGGAAATCGCTAACCCTAAGTTTATAACCGATCTGGACCTGCGCGAGATTCATTAGTTTAGGTGCTGCCCTTTTATTTAATGATTTTAGCGCGCTTAAATTCCTTCGTCCTGTCGAAAAGGTAGCGGTAAGTAGCGTGCGTTTTGTAGATCCTGCTGCCAAGTTGCTCCACCAGGTTCATCATCTTAGGATTGAAGTCGCCGATCCAGTTCATTTGCAGATCGTGGTAAGGTATGCTTGGGTTGTTGATTACCAACTCTCCCGCAGATACAATCATGGCAGCCTCGACGCCCTTGCTCTGGTGCTCTGGCGTAATCCCAAACACAATGCCGTACATGGTCTTGCAGGCGCCTCTCCAACGGTTAAACAGGAATTTAAGCTTGCCCCACAGGTTAAGTTTGCCATTGTTATACTTAAACAGCTGGTTCAGCTCGGGTATTGCTATAAAGAAGCCCACGGGTTCTTCCTTGTAGTAGGCAAACCACATAATGCGCTCATCCAGGATAGGTTTCAGCTGTTTCATAATGGCGGCGGCCTGGGCCTCCGTCATAGGTTTTACGCCTTCGTGCTTTGCCCAGCCTTTGTTGTATACTTCCCGGAAGTCGTTGGTATACTTTGGCAGGTTCTTTTTGTTCAGGTGCTGGAAATGGTAGTCCTTGTCGGCCAGCACACGTTTTGCCTTCTCCTCATACTTCGGCGGAATCGGATCGTGCACGGTTCGGTAGTAGGTATACTGCTTAAAATATAGCTGAAAACCATAGTTCTCCAGCAGCTGCTGGTAGTATGGGTAATTGTACGGCATGCAGTAAGTGGGCTCGTAGAAGCCGTCCAGCAGCACTCCCCACCATTTGTCTCGTTCGCCAAAGTTTATCGGGCCGTCCATAGCCTCCATGCCACGCTCCTTTAGCCATTCGCGGCAAGCGTCCAGCAACATGTTGGCTGCGGCTTGGTCATCGATGCAATCAAAAAAGCCCATCCCGCCGGTTGGCTGCTCATTGGCGTTTGATGTTTTTTTATTGATGAAAGCGGCTACACGGCCAATGGATTTACCTTTGTCGCCCTGCAGTATCCAGCGAATCACTTCACCATCGCGCAGCAGCTTGTTCTTTTTCGGGTCAAAAACGTTGTTCACGTCTTTGTCGAGCGGGCGAATATAGTTGGGGTCTTTTTTGTACATCCGTACCTGCACCATCAGGAATTCCTGGGCAAGTTCCGGTGTGTTTACCTCTATCAGTTTCATAGTATAAGTTGAATCGGAAATGCTAAATAAAGTATAATCCGCTAAAAAAGGAAGTATAAACTAAGTGGGCGCTGCGGGCATTCTTAGAAAGGGCGGGTGGTATAAGCTTTAAAACAAAAAAGCCTTCAGATTTCTCTAAAGGCTTTCTCATTTAAGAGCCCCCTGCCGGGATCGAACCAGCGACCTACTGATTACAAGTCAGTTGCTCTACCAGCTGAGCTAAGGAGGCTTGTACTTTTATTTTTACCAGTGAAGCGAATGCAGTACAAACATTTGCTTTTGGAGTTGAGCCCCCTGCCGGGATCGAACCAGCGACCTACTGATTACAAGTCAGTTGCTCTACCAGCTGAGCTAAGGAGGCTTAACCTTTTTTGTTGTGCTTTATTGTGTTAAAGCGTTGCAAAGGTATAGTTAAGATTTTATTCTGCAAATACCTGTTGCAAATTTTTCGCCTGACTTTTTCTAAAAGAGTGAAAGTCAGGCGAAAAAAATTATCCTCTGAAAGCGTTCAGTTGGTGCTGCAGATGGGATATACGTTTTTGAGCCTCAGCTATGCGGCCTTCATACTCCTCGCGCAGCTTATCCGCGTTCTTAGACCTGGCAAAAAACTCGATGTTTGTGCGCAGTGTCTGAATGTCGTTATGCAGCTGGGCTATCTCGCGGCGGAGTGTGTTTTCGCGTTGGTGCAGTTTCTGGCCTGCATCCGGGCTGTGCTTAATGCGCTCTACCTGTAGCTTCACGAGCATATCGCTACGCTCTTCCAGGTTGAGTTCCGGCACGCGCTCCAGGTACTTCTCCATCAAGGAGATAAACTTATCTTCGGCCTTGGGGTTTGTACGCTGGTTGCCTTTGTCGGTGTCGCGCCACTGCTGCACAATGCTGTTAAACTCCTCCACAGATCCTGTCTGGGTTGGCTGTGAAAGCATATCGGCTACCTTGTCACATATCTCCATTTTCTCGGCAGATAGTTTCTCCAGCTCGGCAGAGCGCTGTTGTTCCTGGGCCTGCTTTCGGTCAAAAAATTCGTTGCAGGCCGAACGGAACCGCTGCCATATCTTATCTGAGTGCTTGTCGGGCACACGGCCGATGGTCTTCCACTTCTTTTGCAGTTGTATCAACTTTTCTTTTGTGCTGCCCCAGTCCGTGCTGTCTTTCAGGCTTTCTGCCTCTTCGCATAGTTGCGTCTTATGCTGCAGGTTCTGCATCTTCTGCTCGTCCAGTGCCTTAAAGAAATGGTTCTTACGCTGGAAGAAAGCCTTATAGTTGCCCCAGAAAGTCTTGTTTACCTCTTCGGCATTCTCTTTAGGCACCAAACCGGCTTTGTCCCACTCCTCTTTCAGTTTCTGTATCTCATCAGTCTTGTCGCGCCACTCATTAATGCGGTCCGTGTCGAAGTTAGCAAACTCCTGCAAGCGCTCCAGTAACCCTCTTTTTACGGTTAGGTTCTGCAGTTCGCGGGTAGATCGCTCCTCATGGTAGGCACGGCGGCGTTCATGTATCTTCTCTGATCCCTGGGTAAACTGCTCCCAGATCGGGTCGCGTTGGTCATTAGGCACCGGGCCGATGTTTTTCCACTCTTCGTGCAGGTGGCGCAGCTCCTGCAGGGCCTTGTTTATACTTGGCTCCTCCTGCAATGCCTGGGCACGCTCTATGAGTTGCAGCTTGGCCTCCAGGTTTCTCCTGCGGTCCAGCTCCTTCATCTCGAAGAACATGCTGCGGTTGTTGTAGAAAATGTCGAGCAGCGCGTGGTAAGAGTCCCACAGTTCCTGAGCCTCGCCGGCAGGCACGGGGCCAATGGCTTTCCACTCCGTCTGCAGTTTCTTCAGCTCATCGCCGCTGTTTTTCGTTTCGGCCGACTCCACCAACTGTCGCAGCTGGTTCAGTAGCTCCTTTTTGCGCTCGAGGTTTTGCTGGCGCTGTTCTTCCTGGTTCTGGCGCTGCTGGTAGCGGGTCTCACGATAGGAAGCAAGCAGTTTCTCCAGGTTCTGGTGCTCTTTGGAAGTATGGTAATCGAAGTCCTCCTCGGTGCCTCCCTCCTCTTTGAACTTATTTAAGGCCTCCTGGCGCTCCGCCTGAAACTTAAGCTCATAATGACGTTGCATCTCGCTGATGGCGCGGAATTTACGAAGAGCGTCACTGCTTTTCAGCACACTGCCTAACTGCTCGCGAAGTTCCTCCAGGGGCATTTCGCTGTAGTCAGTGTGGTCGTCTTCCTCTTCCTCCTCCTCATGGTGCTCCTGAGCTGTGGTTCCTTCTGTGCTTTGGCTGGCAGGTGCAGCGGTGCCTTCAACTGATGCAGAAGTAACGGCAGCGGATTTCTCCGGTGCTTCTTCTTCTTTTACGTTGGTGTTGGCCTCAGCAAAAGCTTCTGTTATAGTTTCTGAGTCCTTGCTTTCCTGCTCTGTTGCCAGGTTAGGCTTTACCTCCGGTTGTTCTTCCTTCGGTACTTCTTCATTCACCTCGGCTGAGGTTTCAGTAAGTTTACCCGCTGGCGAGGCTGTGTTGTTTTGCTCCTTGGCAGCAGCCTGGTTCTCTGGTTTGTTAGCCTCAGCTCCGGTGGTGTCCATATGCTCTTTGTCAGTTGTCATGTATACTTTATTAGTTACAACGGTAAGCGTTTCAGTTTAGGCGCGGATCATCAGGGTAGTTGCTCAGCACCTTAAACTTTCCGCCCATTTGCCGGAGTATGCTCCGCCAAAGGGTTTCTGTATCCAAAGTAAATAATTTATTCGCAGCATTGTTATTCACAATCCAAACATTTTTATTGATTTCTTCCTGTAATTGCCCTGGCGTCCAGCCAGAATAGCCCAGAAAGAACTTAATATCGTCCTTACTTACCTGGCCGGTATCAATCATGGTGCGCAGCGTTTCAAAATCGCCGCCCCAGTATAGATCGTCGCTTAGTTTAACGGCCTGCGGTAGATCCGTCAGCCGGTGTATATAATGCAGCGTGTTGTACTGCACCGGTCCGCCAACCCCCAGAACCATGTCAAACGACTCATCAAACACATCCAACACGTCTGATAAGTGCAGGTTGGAGGCCCGGTTCAGTACCAGGCCAAAGGATCCCTCCTCCTCCTCGTGGCTGCACAGCAATATAACACTGCGCTCAAAATTCGGGTCGCCGAGGTACGGTTCGGATATGAGTATGCTGCCGCTTTGCGGTTTTATTATATTGCTTTCAGTCATCATTCTTTCCCACTTTAGCTATACAAATGCCCTGTCAACAGAAGTATACCGTCTTTATTACAAATTTACATAAATAAATGACCATCTTTACTTTACTACGCAAACTGATGGATATAGTAACAAATTGGCACGCTATGCCTGGCATTTTTGAAGCTATACTGAAATAAGCTCTTTACAGTTGGCTTGTTATGGCTGAGGATATTTTTATAATTTTGAAGAAACTACCAGAAAGATGGCATTAACACACAATATTTCCGACATCCGGATAAATTACATGAAGCATGCCTTAACCGAGGACTCTGTGTCTGAGAACCCGGTGCATCAGTTTAAAGTATGGCTGCAGGAAGCGATTGACTCGCAGGTGGAGGAACCGACGGCTATGGTGCTTTCTACCGTAGATGCACAGGGAAAGCCTTCTGCCCGCGTGGTGTTGCTAAAGGGAGTGGATGAGCAGGGATTTAGCTTCTACACCAATTATGCCAGCCGCAAAGGCCAGGAGTTGGAACAGAACCCTCATGCCTCGCTTACCTTTTTCTGGGCTGGTTTAGAACGGCAGGTGCGCGTGGAAGGTAAAGTGGAGAAAGTGGCTGACGAGGAATCTGAGAAATATTTCCATAGCCGGCCAAAAGGCAGCCAGATCGGTGCCTGGGCCTCTCCGCAAAGCCAGGTGATTGAGGCGCGCGAAGTGCTGGAGCAGCGCGAGAAAGAGCTAAGTGCAAGGTATGCGGACGTGGAGCTTGTGCCCCGTCCGAAGCATTGGGGTGGTTACCGCCTGGTGCCGCAGTACCTGGAGTTCTGGCAGGGCCGTCCAAGCCGCCTGCACGACCGCATTGTGTACGAAATGGAGGGCAACAACTGGCTGATCAAGCGCCTTGCCCCTTAACCTGGAAGTATAACTTTTCTTCGCCCTGCTGGCTGATTTATACTTTGTAACAAAAAAGAATGGCTGAGATACTACCCCTGCGCGCCTGGCGCTACAACGATAACCTGAACATAGACCAACTAACATCACCGCTTTTTGATGTGGTGTCGGAGAAACAGCGCGAGGCCCTGTACCAGAACCCAAACAACAGCATACACCTCTCCGTGCCGCGCGGCGAAGACCCGGCAAAGGAGGCAGCACGGCTGTTGCAGGTATGGAAAGAAAGCGGTGTGCTGCACCAGGACGGCCTTCCGGGGATTTATATATACTATCAGTATTTCAGGTTGCCGGGCAGCGAGAAAGAGTATGTGCGCAAAGGCTTCATCTGTAATATAAAAGCCTACGACTGGCACGAGAAAGTGCTGCTCCGCCACGAGAACACGATTCCGAGCGCTGTAAATGACCGTATAGAACTACTGGAGGAAACGCAGCTGAACGTTAGCCCCACCCATGGTTTGTATACCGATCCTACTTTCTCCCTGGAGCCATACATGGACGAGAGCATCCGCACACCGATCTACGAAGCGGAAGATTACCAGGGTGTGCGCGATGTGCTGGCTGTGATTCATGACCATCAGGTGATCAGGCTTTTCTTGGATACACTGGCTGAAAAACAGGTATTGCTGGCCGATGGGCATCATCGCTACGAGGGGTCCCTGTTCTATCGTCGTAAGATGATGGCTGAAAACCCCGACCACACCGATTTTGAACCATACAACTACCACCTGATGTACCTGACCAACTCCGAGCACGATGACCTGCGCATTCTGCCCACGCACCGCCTGCTGCAGCACCTGCCCATGCCGGATGAGGAGTTTCTGGAGCGGCTGCAGGAGTACTTCACCGTTACACCGAAGGAAGACCCGTACGAGCTGAACGAAGTGATTGTTGGAAAGCCCTGGGCCTTTGGTTTATACCTGAACGGCAATGCCTATAAACTGCGCCTGAAGCCTGAGCTGCACCAAAGTATAGACTGGAATTTTCCGGAGGAGGTAAAGCAACTGGACCTGACCGTGATGCACTATTTTATCTTTGAGAAGATACTCGGCATTTACCGCCAGCAGCAGCGCGACTACAAGGGCCTCAGCTATGAGCGTAACTTCACAGCTTGTATTCGAAAGGTAGATAAAGGCGAGGCGTACCTGGCTCTTATCACCAATGAGATCTCGATGGAGCAGGTGAAGCGTGTGTGTAACAGCGGTGCCGTAATGCCGCAGAAATCGACCTTCTTCTACCCGAAAGTTATTTGTGGATTTTTATTTAGCTCCATTATTAAAGATGAATTTACAACGGCCGCTGCTGCTTGCCTCTAACTCGCCCCGCCGCAAAGAATTGCTTTCTAGCCTTGGGTTAAAGTATGATGTGCTGGTGAAGGAGGTGCAGGAAGATTTTCCGGATCATTTGAGGCGCGAGGAGATTGCGGAGTACCTGGCCTCGCACAAAGCTGATGCCTATACTTCTGACATCACGAATCATGCTTTGATCACGGCCGATACCATTGTGTGTCTGTGCGAACGCGTACTGAACAAACCTGCCGATTATGCGGAGGCAAAGCAGATGCTGCAGGCGCTGTCCGGTACGCATAACGAGGTGATTACAGGAGTTTGTATCCTGACCCGCGAAGGCAAAACTGTTTTCCACGACACCACCAAGGTATACTTTAAACAGCTTTCGGAGGCTGAAATAGACCACTACATCACACACTATAAACCTTACGACAAGGCCGGTGCCTACGGCATTCAGGAGTGGATCGGGATGGTGGGTATTGAGCGTATCGAGGGTTCATACTTTAACGTGGTGGGCCTGCCGGTGCAGAAGCTGTACGCCAAGCTGGAGGAGCTCGGTATCGTTTCTTTTTAGCTGTAGCCATACTTCATACTTTATAAATGAGCCTGCTGAAGTATAAACTTTGCCGCTCCACACCTCTCCCTTCCTCCTAAACGGAACAAAATGCCTAACTTGCAGCATTTGCAATTTCAGAGCAAGTTTTGCATTCATTCAAGCAGATTTACATCGATGTCACTTATTAAATTATACCTGGCTCCGGGTAAGGAGCATTCTTTAAAGCGCCAGCACCCATGGGTTTTCTCCGGGGCCATCAGAAAAGCAGACGGTGAGCCTGCTGAAGGCGATGTGGTAGAGGTCTACTCTAGCAAGCGCGAGTTCCTGGGCATGGGTCATTATGCGCCGGGGTCCATTGCCGTGCGTATCTTCTCTTTTGAGCAGGCGGAGCCGGATTATACTTTCTGGAAAAGCAAAGTACAGAAAGCCTATGATTACCGCCAGCGCCTCGGCCTGATCGATAATCCCACTACCAATGTATACCGTCTGGTGTATGCCGAAGGCGATGGCGTACCGGGACTGATCGTAGATTTTTACAAAGACACGGCTGTAGTGCAGACGCACACAGTGGGCATGTATCATGTACGCGAGTACGTGTCGCAGGCCTTACAGGAGATTTACGGAGAGAGACTGCGCGCCGTGTATGACAAGAGTGCGGAGTCGCTGCCGCCAAAGTCCCCTATCCAGGCTCAGAACGGCTACCTATATGGCCAATCAGAAGGCGGCGTGGTGGTGACCGAGAATGGCAACCAGTTCTTTATTGATTGGGAAACCGGCCAGAAAACAGGCTTTTTTATCGACCAGCACGAAAACCGCGACCTGCTGGCCCGCTACGTGCAGGATAAATCAGTATTAAACACCTTTTGTTACACCGGTGGCTTCTCGGTTTACGCCCTAAATGCCGGAGCCAAAGAGGTGCATTCGGTGGATGTATCAAAAAAGGCGATTGAACTGACAGTGAAAAACGGGGAGCTAAGTCTGGCTCCAGAAAAGCATGAAGCCTTTGCCGTGGATACGTTCGAATTCCTGAAAGGCAAAGAAGACATGTATGATGTGATCGTACTGGACCCTCCGGCCTTTGCCAAGAGCCAGAACGTGCGCCACAATGCACTGATGGGCTATAAGCGCCTGAATGCGGAGGCCATGAAAAAGATAAAGCCGGGTGGCATCCTGTTCACTTTCTCCTGCTCGCAGGTGGTGGACAAGTACCTGTTTAACAATACCGTGATGGCCGCCGCCATTGAGGCCGGTCGCAATATTAAGATCATGCACCACCTCTCCCAGCCCGCCGATCACCCAATCTCGATCTTCCATCCGGAAGGCGAGTACCTGAAAGGGCTTGTGTTGTTTGTGGAGTAAATCCGCAGACCAAGTATGATTTTACATAAAACAGGAAGGCCGGGGCTATACTTTATAGCTCCGGCCTTCCTGTTTTATGTAGTCTTTACAATCAGCGGATCACTAAACTTTCATCCGGCAATTCAGCGGGTAATTCCATCCGGATGCGCCACTCCTTCGGGTAGTAATTGTTGAGCCTGTTACCAATTTGTTTTGCCCAGCCCAATGGCAGCCCCTTATACTGCAGCAGCAGCCAGTTGTTGCCGTTGGTGCCCAGGCTGATGTCCTCTTTGCGAAGGTAACGCAGTGCCCGCTCCAGGTCCAGGTCAGCTACCTGGAAAGCGTCTTTATGCAGGTGTTGCGAAAGCGCCAAGCCCTGCAGTGGCTTTAGCTTTTTTCCTTTTATCTCTGCCAGTTCAGTGCCAGCGTAGATCACGTAGAGGTTCTGGTATACTTCATCAGCGGCCTCGAACAGGTTAGCAGGCAGGGCAGAGATCACCTCACCGTGCTGCAGGAAAATATACTTCTCCGGCTCCAACAGCCAGTTTTCTACCAGAGCCCTTTCCTTTTTGCCGGCCGCAGTCAGTTTATACTTTTTCTTTCTGCTTTTACCGTGGCTGACAGCCTCTTCACTTCCTGCTTTTCGTACGACAGCCATAAAGAAGCCCTCGCCCTGCACGCGGTGCGGGTAAAAACGATAGCCCTCCACGCCTTTAAATTGTGTTGCCAACATACCCCAATCCGGCTGCAGTTGCAGTTTTATACTTTCAGCGCCCTCCTGCTCCGATAGCCAGGCAATATTTTGCTCATTCTCCTGCTCGTTCCAGGTGCAGGTGCTGTAGATCAATACTCCTCCCGGCTTCAGGGCCTCCCATACATCCATCAGGATGCGCTGCTGCCGCTGGGCGCACAGATTTACGTTCTCCTCAGACCATTCTCCCACAGCCTGCGGGTCTTTCCGGAACATTCCTTCGCCGCTGCAGGGTGCATCTACCACCATCACGTCAAAGAAACTTGGTAGCCTGCCAAAGTCCCGTGGGTCGTTGCTGGTGACCAGCACATTGCCGCTGCCCCACTTGGCCACGTTCTCGGCCAAAATATTGGCCCGGCTACGGATGACCTCATTCGAAACCAGCAAACTGTCTTGTGAGATAAGGCTGGCAAGATGAGTGGATTTTCCGCCGGGCGCGCCGCAGAGGTCCAGTACCTGTAGTGGCTCCTCCAGGTTTATTGCCTGCCGCAGTGCCTGCTCCACAAACATAGAACTTGCCTCCTGCACATAGTAAGCGCCTGTATGTATGGCTGGGTCCAGGGTAAACAAGGGGCGTTGCGGCAGGTAAAAGCCAGCTTCGGCCCAGGGCACGGGTTGCAGCCCCATAGTCGCCTCTGCTTTGGTTTTATTTAGGCGGATGCTCACCGGCGGTGTCTGCTGCAGGGCTTCCAGAAATCTTGTGTACTCGTCCGGGCCCAGCAGGCGCTGCATGCGTTCGGTAAATGAAACAGGTAATTGCATACCCCAAAGGTACGGCTAAAATGCAGGTTCTGAAAGTATGGCTAAGGCCTGCCCCTGATCAACTGTAGGTACTCTTCAAGTATAGGCACATCGGCCGGACAAAATTGATAGGTCTTTAGGTCTTCGGGTTTTACCCAATGGTAGGTGCGATGCTCCTGAAGTTGAATGACACCGCCTTTATACTTACACAGGAACGGAATAAGCTCTATACTTAGGTCGGGATAAGCGTACATGGCGGGCGTTAAGCGCTGGTATGGCTCTACTTCAATCCCTAGCTCCTCCTGTATTTCTCTGATAAGGCAGTTCCCTTCTGTTTCGTTTTGCTCCAGCTTTCCGCCAGGAAACTCCCACAGCAGCGCCTCACGCATTTTCTTGCTACGCTGGGTTACGAGCACGCGCTCATACTGCTCCACAATGGCACAAACTACTTTTATCATTTTACTGAAAGAAACATATGTAAAGTAACGAAGTGCTTTTCAAAGTTGTCACCAGGTGTGTGATTAAAATTAAAAAAGTAGTTTAAGAGACTGCTTATAACCCAAAAAGTAGTTTCGATTCATACTTGAAAAAAAAGTATCCAAGCACTATTGGGAACGCCAGATTTAGCCACATCGGCAGATCCTGCTCTACCAGGCCAAAATATAGCACCTGCACCAGAAAAATGTGGTAAGATGCCTTCCCCAACTCGGCCAGAAACCATATAGGGATGAAAATCGAATAATTTGGTAGCAGTTTAATTGCCAACCAAACCAATAACGCTGCATAGCCAAAGGTCAGCGCCTGCTGCGACTGCCACTCCGGGCGTAGTATACTTGTAGCCACTTCATCTTTATAGCCAAACAAGTACAGGAAACCGGCTGCCACTATCCCCAGGGAGGCTAGAACTGTAAAGTGCTTCCACCGAAATGAGTGCCATACTAGTTGCGATAGCCATAGGCCATAAACAATTGCCGTGAAATAGCGCGGAAAGGCAGCATCGTAAAGGTAGTTGTTAGCATCAAAATATGAGAACTGAGCCGCCCAAAACTGAAAAGCCAACTCCAACAGCACCAGCACCACAGTGGTGAGAAGAGGGCTTCGGCTAAAACTATACCCAATAACTGGCAGCAGCAGTACAGACTGCAGCAGCATGGTGATAAAGTAATTACCCCGGCCCGTTACCGGTAGCAGCCCGACCCAGGTATACCCGCTAAACTCCAGAACATCCTCTCCTTTAAAGTACTCCCAAAGTATACCCGCCACTATGGACAGCAGAAAGATGATGATAAAGGGAATAAAAATACGTGCGGCTTTTTTGGTGAAGTACTTACGCGTGTAAAGCTGCTGCAGGTGCTGCGTTTTGCCTCTTACGGATAACCCAAGGTTCAGCCCCATCACCACCATAAAAAGTGGCACCGCCTGCCAGATGTGATAAATTGCGTAGCTGTTTTCGAGTTCATCGCGGGTAAGCGAATGCAGCAGCAGCACAGCCACGATGGCAGTGCCTTTCACTACGTCTATCTGCTGCAGGTGCTGCTTCATAAGTTGGTTTGTAGGGTGCTAAAATGCTGCAATTTATTGAAACATACGCAGCAAAATGATGGTGCCTGAATGGCAGTATTTTAGCTCGTTATATCCTTAGACGCTTAAAATGAGTATAGTCAATTGTACAGTGAAAAGTTAAGTACATGCAGATAAGCCTGAATTATAGGTTTTTGATTTTGCTGGCAGTTATACTTGCCATAGCCGCACTTTTCATAAATGGGACGCTGTTCGCTTTATTTTGGCTGTCTCATGATGAAATACCGCTATGGGGGCAGCAGAGTATAGCGATCCATCTTTTTGCCTATAGCCTGGCGACAGGGTTTATTTTAGGATGGATTGCCACCAGGGCCACGCGCTGGGCACTCCGGAACGGCAAGGTTTTGCCGCTGCACTGGCATCTTAAAAGCCAGACCCTCATAGACCGGTTGCCCTCCAAAACGTTTAACCGGGCATTTATGTTTGCCTTGGCCGGTGTTTCCATTGCCTCCATCATGGTGCTGCTGTTGGACCTGCTGCAACTGTATTATATTCCTTACGCTGATTTTCAGCTTCTTTCCAGTGTTTTCAGTATCTGCTTTTCAGCAGCCATTACCATTATGGCAGTGTACCGCGGCCTAGGCGACAAAATAATGCGCCACTCCAAAGTATAAAAAAAGCACACCCGGTTCAGGTGTGCCTTCCTTTGCAGCCATAGCTGTTATTTAAACTTGTCTTTCAATATCTCGAACTCTACAGCCGGTGATATGCGCTCATAAAGTATGTGATAAACGGCCGTTGTAATTGGCATGTCTACCTCCAACTTTTTGTTAAGCTCATAAATGCTCTGCACGGCGTAATAGCCTTCTGCTACCATGTTCATCTCTACCTGGGCCGACTTCACCGTATACCCTCTCCCGATCATGTTACCGAAAGTCCGGTTGCGGCTGAACTGCGAGTAAGCTGTTACCAGTAAGTCGCCGAGGTAAGCGGAGCCGTTCAACGCACGGTGGATCGGCATAATAGCATCCAGGAAACGCTCTATCTCAAACATGGCATTGGAAACCAGTACCGCCTGGAAGTTATCGCCGTAGTTCTGGCCCCGGGCTATACCGCAGGCTAGCGCAATAATGTTTTTCATCACGGCGCAATACTCAATTCCATCCAGATCGTCTAAAGGGTTTGCCTTTACATAACGGTTGCGTAGCAGTTCGCAGAAACGCTCCGCCGTGGCCAAGTTATGTGATCCGATGGTGAGGTAAGATTGCTTTTCGAGTGCAACCTCCTCTGCGTGGCACGGGCCGGCAATTACCAACAGGTTATGATCGGGCACATTATACCTGTGCTTTACATAATCAGTGATCAGAACGTTCTCTTTGGGAATCATACCCTTTATGGCCGAAACCACTACTTTACCTGCAAAGGCATCTGCGGGTAAATCGGCAAGTGCCAGCTGCACGAATGCGGCTGGCACTGCCAGTATCACCCAGTCCGATGAGGCTACAACAGCCTGTATAGCTGTGGATGGTTTTACATAATTCAGATCAAACGACACCTGGCTAAGGTAGCGCGGGTTGTGTTTGAAATTGGTCAGGTGCTGCACGTCGTTCTCGTTGCGCATCCACCAGTTTACTTGGGATTTGTTCTCTGAGAGGATCTTTACCAGGGCAGTTGCCCAGCTTCCCCCTCCCAGTACGGCTATTTTTTCCAAATTTTTTAATCTTCTTTAGTATCTGCAGCTATCGCCTGCTTGTCTAACGATTTCTCATCTTTTACGGCTACCTTGGCGCCATCTTCCAACGTTTTAGAAACCGCCCTGAACGGACCAGCTACCACTTTCTGCCCTTTATCCAAACCGCTCAGAATCTCAATGTTTTCAAAATCGCTGATGCCGGTTTTTACCTTTACAGATTTTACAGTGTTTGAAGCTTGGTCATATACAAACACGACTTCCTCTACCTGTGCCGGAGCTGCCTCCTGTTGTTGTTCATTCTGGTTTGGCTCCTTTTCATCGCCCTCTTCTTCATCGGTCTTCTTATCTCCTTTTGGGTTAGCAGAGCGAGTTGTTACGGCCGACAAAGGTACAGATAAAACATTAGGTTTGCGATCTGTGATGATATCTACAGAGGCAGTCATGCCTGGCCGGAACGGACGCGCAGTGTTCTCGCGCAGGTGGTCATAGGATTTATTGAGGAGACGAATGCGCACTTCAAATTCTGTTACGGCTTCCAGTGTAGTGGCATCTTTGGCAGTGTTGGCTATGGCCGTAACCACACCCATAAATTTTTCATCACGGCTGGCATAGGAATCCACTTCCACTTCTACAGAGTCGTTCAGGCTTACACGGATAATGTCGTTCTCGTTCACGTTTACACGCACCTCCATGTTGTTAAGGTTAGCGATACGCATGATTTCGGTACCGGCCATCTGGGAAGTACCCACCACGCGCTCGCCCTGCTCCACGTTCAGTTTAGATACTGTGCCGCTTACCGGTGCATAAATGGTGGTTTTATTTAGGTTCTCGCGTGCGTCCTTCAAGGATGCCTGTGCATTCTGCACATTATATTCCGAGGCTCTCACGCTCTGCCGCCCTGACTCCACCTCTGCCTTTGTTGCCAGGTAATTCGATTCTATTTGCTGCCACTCTGCCTGAGAGATAACTTTTTGCTCTACCAGCGGCTTGTTACGCTTGTAGTTCTGCTCCACCTGCACAAAGTTAGCCTGCGCCTGAGCAAGCCTTGCTCTGGCCTGCGCCAGATTAGCGCGCATGGTATTTACGGAAGCCTGCTGGGCATCTACCATCGACTGATAGTTATCCGGGCGTATGCGCAGTAAAAGCTGTCCTTTCACTACAGAGTCGCCTTCCTCAACGTTTAACTCGATAATCTCTCCAGACACATCCGGGCTGATTTTCACCTCGGTTTCCGGTTGTATTTTTCCTGATGCGCTTACTTTCTCAACGATATCTGCAGGTTTAGCCTCTGCCAACACCACTTCAGTGCCTTCTTCAGCACCTATCCAGCCAGCCTTTTTAGCGACAATTATACCTACCACCAATACTACTAAAACACCTATCAGAATAGGGATAAGCTTTGATTTTTTCTTCGCCATGATTTTTAGAAAGAAATGTCTTTGCCCTGGTAGAAGTCCAGAACCTTTAGTTTAAAAGTGTATTCATACTTCGCCTGCGACAAGTTAGACTGTGCAGCACGATAGCTATTGGCTATAATGTTGAAATCCACTGTGTTTATCACGCCTGCATTCAACCGCAACTGCGCATTGCTGTAGTTCTTCTCAGCGGCACGCAGCTGTTCTTTTGCGGCTACATAACGACGTTGGGCAGCTACGGCATCTACATACGCCTGCTCAATGGTCTGGCGTAAGTTGTTACGGGCAATGTCTGCGTTGATCTGTGCATCCTGCTGCTGCAGCTTTGCCCGCTGCACATTACTGCGAACTTGCAAGCCATTCAGGATAGGTATCTGTAAATTGAAACCGAAGTTCTTGCCCACACCATCTTTCAGCTGATCGAAATATTCATAGGATTCTATTCTGGAGGCAGGAGTATAAATAATGAAGGGATCAGTACCCTCTGAATTCATGAAGCCTATTCGGTTTGGCGAAAATGTACCCTCAATCGGAAATCGTAAATCTCGTGCACTTGAATAAAAGGTGTTTAAGCTACCGAACATCGACAGGCGTGGATAGTAGCCTCCTCTGGCCACATCCAGTGCCTTGGCCGCACTTAACACACGCAGATCGGCCGCCTTGATGGCCGGCAAGGTTTGTACAGCCACATCATATACCTGATCGCCGCTTAACAGAACCGGGTCTTGGTCGGGCTCTGGGATTTCAGGTATTTCAATTTGAAATTCCTGTGAAGTGGGCAGGTTCAGCAACTGCATTAATGACAGCCTGGAGATATCGCGCTGGTTTTCCGCATTAATTAACTCTAGGTCGTCGGCAGCTAACTGAGACTCCAGGTCCAATACAGCGTTTTCTGCCACACTTCCTGCGTCAAACAAGATTTTAGTGCGATCGAGTTGCTGTTTCGTTAAGTCACGCGTTTGCTGTGATATTTTGATCAGCTCATCGGCAAAAAGTATGTTCAGGTAGGACGTAACGATCTGTATCGTAATGTCATTCTGCGCTGAAAGCACATCCTGTTCAATAGCCTGCAGTGCCAGCTCATTCTGTTTGATAGAATTTACTTGCTGAAATCCCATAAATAAGGGCACAGAAGCGCTTAACTGGAAATTGTTAGTCTGGCTTTGCTCCGAACGTAATTCAGAAGTGGTGGGATCGACGTAGGTACCGTAGTTAAAGTTGTATGAAGAACTACCGTTAACGGATGGTAGACGGTCAAACCTCGACTGCTTCAGGTCTGTTTCTGCCAGGCCTTTGTTGAGTTTGGTTCGCCGTACCTGCAGGTTGTTGGCATTGGCATACCCCACCGCCTCCTGCAGTGTCCAGATGCCATCGCCGCTTGGGTCCTGCTGCGCCATGGCTCCGGTAGAACCGGCTAGGCCTATTCCTAAAACCAATAGCAGGGTTTTAGATGTTTTTTTCATAGTAGCTATACTTTTATAAGTCGATGTTCGGGATATAAACCACGTGCTTCACCCAGCTAAGTTGTTTCATGTATTCAAGCGTTATGGGCTTAATACCGGAGTCCATCTCTATGAACTGACGCGCCCGCTCATGCTTGCCTTTCCGCGAAACGCTCATGGTGGCAATGTTGCAGTCGTCGTGTGCCAGTATAGAAGCGATAAAGGCGATACTTCCCTTCACGTCGGCCGCATCAATAATAAGCGTGTGCAGCGTAGCAGAGAAGTTAGCCGAGAACCCGTCTACCTCCGATATATTGATCACACCGCCGCCGCGGCTCTGCCCGATCACCTCCACCTCGCGTTCGCCTGCCTTCAGGTTTAGCTTGATGGTGTTTGGGTGCATGGTAGAGGCATTGCCCACAGAGCGGAAAGTATACTTGAGCCCCCGTTCTTTAGCAAAATCAAAGGCTTCTTTAATCCGTTTGTCATCTGTTTTAAAGTCCAGCAGGCCGGCTACAATGGCGCGGTCGCTGCCGTGGCCCTCGTAGGTGCGTGCAAATGAGTTGTAAAAGGTGATAACTGCCTCTTCCGGGGCGGCGCCCAGAATACGGATGGCAGCTCTGGCAATACGCACCACCCCAGCTGTGTGCGAGCTGGATGGTCCTATCATCACGGGCCCGATCATGTCAAAAACACTGCTTTTCTCAGCCATACGCTCTATATCGTGAAAACCAAATTTAGCAATTTAGCGGCAGCTTTGCGCTATTCCGGGGTTAATTTAGGTTTAATTCTACAAACTCCCTTTTTCCATCTACAAACCCAGGCAAGGCCCCTATCAAGCTGCGTGTCTTAAAAGATTAAATTTATACTTTGGTACCGCGTTCATTATCAGCATGGAGAGCTGTGCTGCAAACGAAAAGGAAGCTAATTTAAGTGGCCATAAGGCCACCTGTAAATGTTTTGCTATTTTTGCGGAAATCACCTCACCTAAACTCTCTGACAGATGGAGCATACCTTTAAACCTGAAGTGCTGGAACAGCTGAAGCGGCTGGAGGAAAAATATGTACCGCTTGGCCAGGATCTGGCTGCGTACCTGGAAGGACTCTACCACACGAACTTCCTCTCTTACTGGGACTATATTCACCTGGACACGCTGCTGAGCCTGCAGAACCCGCGCACCGATATTCCGGATGAGAAGATCTTCATCATGTATCACCAGATTACGGAGTTATACTTTAAACTTTGCCTGGAGGAGTATAGGCAAATAGGTGAGGATAAAGAGATTACTGTTGATGTGCTCATTAGACGCTTGAAGCGCATTAACCGTTACTTTGATAACCTGATCAACTCGTTTGATGTGATGGTGGATGGCATGGACCCAAAACAGTTCCTGCAGTTCAGGATGGCGCTCATGCCGGCCAGCGGCTTTCAGTCGGTGCAGTACCGTTTTATTGAGATCGCCTCTACAGACTTACGTAACCTGGTGGAGAAAGCCAAACGTGCCGCATTAGGTATGGAAAGCACGCATGAGGAGATGATTGGCTGTATTTACTGGAAAGAGGGTGCCACCGAAGTAGCTTCCGGCGCCAAAACACTGACGCTGGTGCAGTTTGAGCAGAAGTATACCATACAGCTTATCAGCTTTGCAAAAGAGTATGCTGATAAAAACGTGTGGCATGTGTACAAAAACCTACCGGAGGAGGATCAGCAGAACCCCAAACTGATACAGGCAATGCGCGACCTCGATAGCAACGTGAACGTGAACTGGCCTCTGATGCACTACAAATCAGCTGTACGCTACCTGCAGCGCGACCCGGAGGTTATTGCTGCTACTGGTGGCACTAACTGGCAGAAATACCTGCCCCCGCGTTTCCAGAAACGCATTTTCTACCCGGAGCTTTACAGTGAGCAGGAGATTGAAGAATGGGGCAAAGGCTGGGTTGACAAAGTATTGAACGGAGACATTTAATGATTGGAATGAGTGAAATATTGGAATGTTTTTACCAGTTAACTTGTCATGTTATAGTTTGATACAGTGGTAAAGAATCATTCTCTTGATCATTCAATTAAAATTAATTTAAAAGTTTAAGGTTAACTACCTTACCTGTTGTAAATGAGAAAGAAAGAACTTGACCTGGTGCTTCCGCCAGAGCTGGCATTCGATGCCCGGCAGTTAGAAGGGGAGATACTGAAAAGTGCCAGGGTGCAGCCTGAGGATGTTAAATACCTTCACCGGTTAAAGCGCTCTATCGATGCGCGTGGCCGCCAGGTACAGGTGCGTATTCGTGCCGATATTTACCTGGATACCCCTCCTGCTGATATTATTTCCCCAACTTATACTTACCCCGATGTTACAAATGCCAAGCGTGTAGTGATCGTGGGTGCCGGTCCCGCCGGGTTGTTTGCTGCCTTGCGCTGCATTGAACTGGGGCTAAAGCCGGTAGTTCTGGAGCGGGGCAAGGATGTACGTAGCCGTCGTCGTGACCTGGCTGCTATCAACAAAGAGCATACTGTAAATCCTGACTCCAATTATTGCTTTGGCGAAGGCGGGGCTGGTACTTATTCGGATGGCAAGCTGTATACGCGCTCCAAGAAACGCGGTGATTTGCAGCGTATCCTGCAGATTTTTGTGCAGCACGGCGCCACACCGGATATACTTTTTGATGCTCACCCGCACATTGGCACCAATAAACTGCCCAAAATAATCGAAGCTATTCGCGAGACAGTAAGGAGTGCGGGTGGTGAGGTGCTCTTTGACAAGCTGGTAACTGATTTTATTCTTGCTAACGGTGAGATGCGTGGTGTGGTAACGCAGGATGGGCAGGAGTTTACCGGAGAGTCGGTTATACTTGCCACAGGCCACAGCGCTCGTGATATTTTTGAGCTGCTGCACGATAAAGGAGTTGCCATAGAGGCCAAGCCCTTTGCCATGGGGGTGCGCGTAGAGCATCAGCAAAGTCTGATTGATAGCATCCAGTACAAATGTGAGGACCGTGGGCCATACTTACCTGCCTCTTCCTATTCCCTGGTGCACCAGACACACTATAAAGGCAAACAGCGTGGTATTTTCTCTTTCTGTATGTGCCCGGGAGGTTTTATTGTGCCCTCAGCCACAGCGCCTGGCGAGGTGGTGGTAAACGGCATGTCTCCAAGCCGCCGCGATTCCCGTTTCTCAAATTCCGGTATCGTGGTTGCCATTGAGTTGGAAGATATGGAATTGGACAAGTATGGGCCTTTGGCTGGTTTGCGCATGCAGCAGGCGCTGGAGCGGAAGGCTTGCCAAATGGCGGGTGGCTCTCAGGCTGCTCCGGCACAGTTGCTGCAGGATTTTACGAACCGGAAAGTTAGTAAAGAATTGCTCGATACCTCTTACCAGCCTGGTTTGGTATCGGTAGACCTTAACCAGCTTTTCACGGAGGACATGGCTTACCGCTTACGCGAGGGCTTTAAAGCTTTTGGGAACAAGATGCGGGGCTACCTGAGTAACGAGGCGCAGATCGTAGGAGTGGAAAGCCGTACCTCCTCCCCTGTTCGTATACCGCGCGACCGCGAAACACTGGAACATATTAAGGTGAAAGGCCTCTATCCTTGCGGTGAGGGTGCTGGCTATGCCGGGGGCATTGTTTCTGCTGCCATGGATGGGGAACGCTGTGCTGAAAAGGCAGCCGTCAGAGCAGGTGTTGCCTAGTGCTAATCTCCTGAAGTATAGTATACATCAGCCACAGGTAAACCCCATGAAGTTAATGCTTTATGGGGTTTATTATTTGTGCTGACATGGCTGTTCATTAACTTTTTAAGCGGCCCCAAAGTACAATACGTATACTTTTTAGAACTTGAATTAACCAAAAATATGAAAAAGACTGTTGTTTTAGGCGCTTCTGATAACCCGACGCGCTATGCGTACAGGGCAGTGCACAGGTTGCAGCAACATGGCCATGAGGTGGTGCCTGTCGGTATAAAAAATGCGGAAGTAGGTGGCCTTAAGATTGTGACGGATAAGTCGGAGCAGATTGAGGATGTGGACACGGTAACATTATACGTGGGGCCTCGGCACCAGCCTGTATGGTATGACTATATCCTGAACCTGAAGCCAAAGCGCATCATCTTTAACCCGGGAACAGAGAACCGGGAACTAGAGCAAATGGCCCAAGACGCGGCAATTGAAACGCTACACCACTGCACACTGGTAATGCTGGCTTCTGATAGTTACTAAAACCATACTTTTATACCTAAAAGTATAACCTCCCGAAATCGGTAGCGTATATAAGAATAAGAAGAACAGATGGCATTTGTTGTCTATGTTCTTGAAAAGCAGGGATCTTGCAAAAAGGTTCCTGCTTTGCTTTTAATCCATATTTAAAAGGCCTCAACTATGTGTTTTCATGGTTGAGGCCTTCTGTTTTATTCTTGCTGATGCATTATAGCATGCTTTCTGGAGGCGACGTGGACCTATCCTCCTCCTGCTCCTCCTCCATCAGGTAATGCATATTGGCTGCCAGTGCCGTATCCGGCATAAAGTTGGAACTAGTGGCCTGCAACTTATTTTTGAGTCCGGAGATAATGCGGGTTTCACCGTGCATAAGGGCGTCATACCCGTCTTTTGCCACCTCTGCCGGCTCCGACAGGGTGCCGTGGGCCGCTCGCGTATGGGCAGCCCCAGCTCTTCTGAAGAACATGGTGTTGCTCGCGCCGGGGCAAAGCGCCGTTACGGTAATGCCGGTATCTTTCAGTTCATTAGACAAGGCTTCTGAGAATGAAAGCACGAAGGCTTTTGTGGCGCCGTAAACAGCCATCAAAGGCGAGGGCATAAACGAAACAAGCGAGGCAAGGTTTAGGATCTTACCGGAGTTACGACGTTTCATGTCGTGTAGGAAAAGCTTCGTAAGCTCAACAGGAGTTGTGATGTTTAACTGGATAATAGCTTTTTCCCGCTGCAGGTCAGTTTCGTAGAAGAGGCCATGCACGCCGGCACCCGCATTGTTGATAAGGATGTCTACTTCCAGGCCGCTGTCTTTCACCTCCTGGTATACTTCCTGTGGAGATTCCGGGCGGGTAAGGTCTGCTGTAATGATACACACATGCTGGAGTTGATGGTGGTCCTGGAGGTAATACCCAAGTTTACGGAGGCGCTCCGTCGTGCGGGCCACTAAAATAAGGTTGTAACCATCCTGCGCAAAGAGTTTTGCGAACTCCATTCCGAAGCCATTGGAAGCTCCCGTTATTAATACCGTTTTTTCTTTGTTCTTCTCTTTCATCGTTTTCATAGCTGTAAAAGTATGGCTGCCCTAATTTCAGGGGCAGTATACCTTTGTACCAACACAGGCGCTTTTGGGTTGCCGGGTTTGTCCGTATGAGAGAATCATAGAAGGTTAAGTGAGCTATTGGCAGTCCTATCGCTAGTAGTTCATCTTCAGACTTAACAGTAATATAAATAACTCAGCAATTCCACAGAAAAAGGCTTTTATGATGCCTCACGCCTCAGCACCTCCAGCGGTGGCCGGTTTAAAATACCTCGGCTGTTGAGCATACCTACAAACACGGTGAGGGCAGTGATTCCGGCAAAGACCGGCAGCAGCGGCGTCAGGTCCGGTACAAACGCCACTTCAAAGCTAAATACGGCCAACGCCCAACTAGCTGCCACTGAAAGTATAATGCCGGTGCCGGCGGCCAGTGCGCCCAGCAACAGGTACTCAAATGCATTTATACCTAAAATTTGTTTTCGGCTGGCCCCCAAAGTCCGTAGCAACACACTTTCCTGCACCCGCTGGTACTTACTGTTGTTGATGGAACCTATCAGTACCAGCAAGCCTGTGCAGATGCTGAAGAGCGCCATAAAACGGATCACAAAGTATATTTTGCCAAGTATATCGTCCAGCGTCTCCAGGATCAGGCCCAAGTCTATGGCAGAAACATTCGGAAACTTACCAACTAATGTCTGCTGGAACCTGGCCGCCTGCTCATCGGTTTCCGTGCGTGTCATGAGCACATGGAACTGCGGCGCCTCCTCCAGTATCCCTTTGGGGAACAGGATAAGGAAATTCGTCTGAACCCGGTTCCATTCTATTTCGCGGAGATGGGTGACAACGGTAGGAATCAGCGCTCCCTGTACATTAAAAATAAGCGTGTCTCCAAGTCCGGCTTTAAGTCGTTCGGCATAACGTTCTTCCACAGAGATAGGTATCGCTGCAGTCATGTCATTTACTTCACCTTGCCAGGTACCTTCCACTGTTTTCTCTGAACTGATTAAGGTATCACGGTACGTTACCCGGAACTCACGGGTAAAGGCTCTTTCGGAAATGCCTAAAGTTGTATCAGCGCGTACATCAGCGCCTGTCAGGCCGTTTATTTCATCCAGGCGCATCGTTACCACTGGCACCATTTGAAGTATGGGCAGGCCTTTCTCCCTGGCAAGGTTAGCCACTTCGTCTTTCTGCGCACTTTGGATATCAAATAGGACCATGTTTGGCTGGTTTTCGCTGGCTGCAAAGGCCACTTCGCTCAGAAGGATGCGCTGCATAAGAAACAGCGTCGCAATAAGAGCAGTACCAAGGCCAATGGAAACAGTGAGCAGCAAGGTTTGGTTATTGGGTCGATATAGGTTAGCCAGGCTTTGGCGCCAGACATAGCCCCAGTGCACCGGAAAAAACCGCTTAACCAGCCACATCATCAGCCTGGCAATAAGCGCCAGCACCACAAAAGCGATCAATACACCACCCGTAAACGACAGTGCCTGCAGCCAGGTACCCAGCTGAAAGTAGGAGAATATAAATATGAACGCGAGGATCAGGAAGTATACTCCCCAGCGCAGTTTGTCGGGCTGCTTGGATACATGCTCTATGCCTGCACGCAGGGTTATAAGCGGGGAGATGTTACGGATAGACAGCAAGGGCAGCAAGGCAAAAAGAACTGCTACCACAATGCCGATGGCAATACCCTGCAGTATGGCTGACCACGATACGGCCACGGTCACATCCACCGGAAGGAATGATTTGAAAAGCTCTGGCAAGTATAACTGTATCAGGCTACCAAGTATAGCGCCTACTATAGAGCCAATCAAGCCCATGGCCATAACCTGGAACAGGTAGATCAGAAAAGCCTGTTTACCGCTTACGCCCAGGCAGCGGAGCACCCCAATAGTTGCCAGTTTTTCCCGGATGTACACGTGCACAGCGCTGGCCACGCCCACACAGCCCAATAGCAGCGCCACAAAGCCCACCAGCGCAAGGAACCGGGCCAGATCCTCGTAAGATTTGCCGGTGCTCTCCTTTCGGCTCTCGATGGTGTCGTAGCCGAAGCCTGCCTCATCCAGCCGCTTCTCCAGCTTCTTCACCAGCTTGTCAGGGTCTGTGTTTTCGGCCAGTTTATAGTAATGGTAATAACTGATGCGGCTGCCCTTTTGCAGCAGTCCCGTCTCGTTCAGGTAGCGACGCGGAATATATACGGCGGGCGCAATGGTTGCCGTCATGGCGGACTGGCCGGGAATTTTATGCAAAGCCCCTGCAATCTCGAATGTCTGGTTTCCGATCTGAATAGAGTCGCCGGGCTTGGAATTGTACTGCAGCAGCAGTGTGTGGTCTACCAGTGCCTGGCGGCCTTCCTGGCGAAACGTGCTGCTGGCACTTTGGGGCTCGGTTTCTATACTTCCATAATACGGAAAGCCACCCCGCTCCAGCGCGCGCACCTGCACCAGCCTTGTCCCGCCCGAAGCCTTGAACTGCACCATCGACACAAAGCGCACCTCATCCGAGCGGTCGCCGCCAATGGCGATGGAGTCGAGCAGCTGCTGCTGGTCTTCCTCTATCTCCTTGTTTGCCGCAATTACCAGGTCAGCGCCAATCAATGATTTCGCCTGCTTGTCGATATCCGTGCGGAGGTTATCAGAAAAGGAGTTGATGGCCACCAAAGCGGCGATGCCCAGTACGATGGATGAAATGAACAGGGCCAGCCTGCCCCTGTTGCGGCGGCTATCGCGCCAGGCCATTTTCAGCAGCCAGCGCAAGCGCAGTGGCCTTTTCCCGAATGATTGTTTGAAGGTATCGGACACAGATGCTTGGTTTTGTTGTATTAAAGGTAAAGTAGTGGTTTATACTTTAAGGTCTTACCCATTATTTACCACAGACGTAACTTCGTCAGACACCACCGTGCCGCCTTTTATACGGATGATGCGGTCTGTTTTGGCTGCCAGCTCCAGGTCGTGGGTTACCAGCACCAACGTGGTGCCTGCTTCCCGGTTCAGATCAAAAAGCAGCTGCTCTACCCGCTCCCCTGTCTCTTCGTCCAAATTGCCGGTAGGCTCGTCCGCAAAAAGTATGGCTGGCTTGTTGGAGAAAGCCCTTGCCAGGGAAACGCGTTGCTGCTCCCCGCCGGAAAGTTGCGTAGGATAATGATCAAAACGTTCGGCCAGGCCCACCCGGGCAAGTAGCTCCATGGCCTGCTGCTGCACATTGCGCTCACCGCGCAGCTCCAGGGGCACCATGACATTCTCCAAAGCAGTTAGCGTGGGTATCAGCTGGAAATTCTGGAAAATAAAGCCCACATACTGATTCCGTACCTGCGCCCGCTCATCCTCCGACAGATCATCCAGTTTAACGCCATTCAGCACAACAGAGCCGGACGAAGCCCTGTCGAGACCGGCACACAGGCCAAGCAGCGTTGTTTTGCCACTTCCCGAGGGCCCTACAATAGAACAGACATCCCCGGCCTGTAGCGAAAAATTTATACCTTGCAGCACTGTCAGGTGTCTGTCGCCGCTGTCATAGGTTTTCTTAAGGTCTTGTATAGCAAGTATGGTTGACACTTTGGTAAGTATGGTTTTAAGTTGATGTATGAAAGTAAGCTGGCAGAAAGTATAAGTATAGCGCAGTGCCGGCATCCTCCGAACAAAATAACTGTTTGAGCACGTTATAGGTTTAGCTATAGGCAAGTATAAATTTAGGAAAAAATAAACGATGACGATAAAGAATCAGTTTTTAGCCTTCGGGTTAGCAGCCATTACCACCTTTTACGGCTGCGGCGACGCCACCACAACCGATAATCTTGACAAAGAAAAGGGTGCCCGCGCTGCCACCAGTGCCCAATCAGACGCTGCCACTGAAACCGATACCAAGACCATCCTTTTCTTTGGCAACAGCCTTACGGCCGGATACGGGCTGGACGACCCAAGCCAAGCTTTCCCGGCGCTCATCCAGCAGCGCATCGATTCGCTGGACATGCCTTACAAGGTAATTAACGCTGGTTTGAGCGGAGAGACGACGGCCGGGGGCAAAAGCCGGGTAGATTGGCTGCTGAAGAAACAACCGGTTGATATATTTGTGCTGGAACTGGGGGCTAATGATGGTTTGCGCGGTATTGCCACCGAAGAGACCTATGCCAACCTGAAAACAATTATCCAGAAAGTACGCGCGCACAACCCTGATGTACAGGTGGTGCTGACCGGTATGCAGGTGCCGCCAAGTATGGGGCAAAAGTATAGCCAGGATTTCAGTAAAGTATTTACCCGGGTGGCAGAAGAAGAAAACGTTTCCCTGGTGCCATTCCTGCTGGAGGGTGTTGGCGGAGAGCCGGAACTGAACCAGGTGGATGGCATACACCCGACCGAAGAAGGCCAGAAGATACTGGCAAATAACGTGTGGGATGTTCTGCAGCCCCTTCTAAAACAGGAGGAAACACTCTGAAATAAAAAACTTGATTTTTTTCCGCAGATTGTAACCTAACTTTGATGCCACCGTTATTATGTATGGCTAAAAGTTGAAAATTTGATTTTCAAAAACACGAAGCGGCTTCTCATTCTTTGGGAAGCCGCTTCTGTTTTTTTATCCCTTCTCATACTTTATATCCTTCTCCACAAGTATAAAGCAGCTTTTTCTGCCCTGCAACGGTAATCCCGCCCCGCAGCCTGGTCCTACTTCCGGAAAATCAAACCTATGTTTTTACCTGATTTTTTAAACGACTATATATTCTGAGTGGTATTTACCTAAATTTTATAGCTGATATTTAGATATTTATAGCCAACGTGTTGGGCGTTGAGAAAAAAAGATGAAAATTTATACTTCCTCAGGCAACCACACCACGGGTACCCTGCATCTAAGGGGTAAAGAGCAACAGGTGCTCCACTTGATAACGGAAGACAGACTATAGATTAAATCTTTACAGCGCGTGACAGAAGCAGAACTGATAGTGGGATGCCAGAAGGCAGACGGGAAGGCGCAGAAGCTCCTGTACGAGCGGTTTGCCTCGCAAATGTATGGTGTATGCCTGCGTTACCTTAAAAACCAAATGGACGCGGAAGAGGCATTGCTGAACGGCTTTATGAAGATTTACCAGAACGTGGACCGTTTCGAGGGAAAAGGCAGTTTTGAAGGCTGGGTTCGTCGGATTATGGTAAACGAAGCCCTGGCTTTCCTGCGCAAGCATGAGCCACTGCACCTGGCCATCGAAGACAGTTATATTCAGGTAGCCGCATCAACAGGTGCCGACCACGATTTGGCCGAAGGAGAGCTGCTGGAGCTGTTAAGAACTTTGCCCGCTGGCTACAGAGCGGTTTTTAACCTGTACGCCATTGAAGGATACGCACACAAGGAAATAGCCGAAATGCTCGGGATAACCGAGGGTACCTCAAAGTCGCAGTTGAGCAAGGCGCGCACTATGCTGCAACGCAGGCTGGAAGGACAAGAGGCTATAGCCCGTTAAAAATAGGAGGAAGAAAGATGAAACCAGAAGACATAGACAAGTTATTTAAGGAGCGGTTGGGCAACTCCTCTCCCACGCCTCCCGCTGACCTCTGGAGCCGCCTGCAGGAACGCATGGAGGAAGACCAGGAGAAGCCGCTCGTACTGCTGACGCCTGAGGCGGAGCAGAAGAAAGACGGGAAGCAGCGCTTTATGTGGATCTACTCCTCGGTGGCTGCTACGCTGTCGCTGCTGCTGGCTGTGGGAGTTGTATTTTACAACATTAACACTGGCACGCCGGAGGTTAGCGATACGCTCACAAAGTATGACAGCAAACTACCGCAGGAAATACCAGCCGTAGAGACTGTGCCCGAGGTAGAACAAGCGCCTGTTGCCACTGATCAAAGTATGATGGCGCAGACCGAAACACCGGAAGATATTTTACCCGCTGAAGAAAAAAATATTCCTACCCAGGCAACCGCCGAACCAAAGGCTGCATCTAACCTAACAAAGCAGCCAACAAAACAGAAGTTCATCGCCAAGGCAGAACCTAAAGCCTTACAGCAGGAAACCGCGGCTATAGCTACTGTAAGTAAAGCTACTAAAAAACCAGATGTGCAGACGGCCATCGCAGCTAACACAGCACCAGACGCGCCCGCCGTTGAGGTGGCACCGGTAACAAAGCCTGCAGCAGTTGCCGCCAATGCTAACCTGAACGCCGAGCCAGTGGAAATCACCATCAAGCGCGCCGTTGCCTCACAAACCGATGTGGCTATGGCAAGCAATGAGCCCACTGGCAACAGCAAAAAGCAGCTGGCCAAGAACATCTTTAAGCAGGTACGCAACCTGGCATCTGGAGATGGTGTGGAGCTGGAAGTACTGGGCATCCGTGCCGATCGGTTGGCCCTTGAAACACAGATCGGTAAGCAGAAAATCTCTAAAGTGATCAACCTCTAAACTCAACAACATGAAACGGATACTACTACTCGTCATGGCCATTTGCATGGCCGCCGCTACCGGTGTGTCTGCCAAAGGCGGCAACACCCTGAATGAGCGCTTACATTCTACCAGCCAGGATACCATTGTGGTGAAAATGGCCAACGGCGCCAAAATGATCCTGCACCTTGAGAACATTCAACAGCTGCAGGCTTTCCAGAACTACAGCCTCGACTCCCTGATGCGAGAATTGACTAAATACGTGGAGCGCGTAGACCAGATGGAAAACTCGAATCAGGAATCAAAGGAAATGACCGTGACTTTTAACAAGTCTGAAGCGCAGAATGGCAAAGCCGAGCAGGTGACCATTACAGTGGAGGAAGAAGACCCGCAGACCGGTGAAGTGAGGAAGGAGACGCACGAGGTAGTCATCAACAAGAAGTTTAAGATTAAAGTGGATGTGGAGGAAGATGGCGAAAACACCAAAGTGAACGTGGATGTGCCGTCTAAACATGAGCGTGACAGCATCCGCCATGCCAATGACATAAAAACGTATAAAGCTACGCGCACTGGTTTCGACATGGATCTTGGCTTTAACACCTTCACAGAGCAAGGGCAGCAAACGGCAGATCTAAGGCCATGGGGCTCCCGCTACGTTAGCCTTAACTTCCGCCTCAAGTCGCAGATTGGTGGCCAGAAAAGCCCTTTTCACCTGGTATCAGGGCTGGAGTTTGCCTTTAACAACTACATGTTTGAGGATGACATAGTGGTGCAGGACATCGATAACAGGACTTTTTTCACCGTGGATTCAGAAAGAAACTACGAAAAATCAAAGTTAACGCACTCTTCTATAAACCTGCCGCTGATGGCTACGCTGGAGTTTGAGCGCGAAAACGGAAAGGACGGTTTTAAGATAGGCGCTGGTCCGTTTGTAGGATACCGCCTGGGCAGCCATACCAAACTTAAGTATGAGGAAGATGGCAAAACAGAGAAAGACAAGACCCGCGACAGCTTTAACCTGAGCGATTTCCAGTACGGTGTGGAAGGTATAGTTGGCTACGGCGGCATAGACCTGTTTGCCAAGTATAACATGAACAACCTGTTCAAGAATAATCGTGGGCCGGAAGAAAACGTGCTGAGCTTTGGCTTCCGGTTTTTCTACTAAAGTATAAAGTGTTTGTTTAAGGTGAATAAAAAGAGGAGCTTAAGGGCTCCTCTTTTTTTAGCTGTTGCGCATAAAATTATCAATGATAATGGCCGTAGCCGTGGCTACATTCAGCGACTCAGCCCCTCCGAAAGCTGGGATCTTTATCAGTTGGTTTACCTGGTCCGCCACATTTGGCCGTATCCCATTTGCCTCGTTGCCTAGCACCACAATACCCTCTGGCTTCAGCTGCATGCGGTGCAGGTTCTCACCATTCAGGGCGGCGCCGTAAATTTTATACTTGCCCGTGTGCTGCTGCAGCCAGTTGGGCAGGTTAATATAGTATACATTGGTGCGCGTAAAGGAGCCCATTGTAGAAGAAATTACCTTCGGATTGTAAAAATCGGCGCAATTCTCGGAACAAACCACGTTCTTTATACCATACCAGTCGGCTATCCGGATAATGGTGCCCAAGTTACCGGGGTCGCGAATGTCATCAAGAGCGATAACCAGGTCGGTTGGCCGGACTTGCAGGGGCGGAAGTTGGCGCATACTGGCCACGGCCAGGGCGGCGTTATTGCTGGCAAAACTGCCTGCTTTTACCAGTTCTTCCTCCTTTACCACCTCGTATCTATAACCTTTGACAAGCATAGCGGTATGCTCACGCAGAAAGTCTTCGGTAACGAATAAGTGCTGCAACTGGAAATCGGACTGCAGTAATTCGAGCACACTTTTAGCTCCCTCCACCACAAAGGCTTGGTGTTGGTTGCGGTATTTTTTTACTTGCAATGATTTAATATACTTTACAACTGCTTTCGACAACATAGCTGGTTACACGTTTGAGATCACGATTATACATAGCCGCCCTGAGTTTTGCAATGCTGGGGCTGAACGCCTGCATCCCAACCCGCAACTTAGGCGAGAACGAGAAGCTGCTTGTAAGTATGGAACCCAAAGGGCTGGAATCGGTGGATCCCACTGCCATTCAGAACCTTTACCAGCAGGAGCCCAACCGCATGGTGCTTGGCTCCACCCCGTATCTGGCGCTCTACAATTTCGGCAAAAAGTTTTACGATCCGCAAAAGATTCAGCAACGGATAGAGAAACAGGAGAACCGGATGGCCCAAAAGATAACGCAGGCAGGCACTGACTCGGTTAAGATCAACAAGCTCCGGGAGAAGTATAACGACCGCATTGACCGCCTGGAAGCCAAGCTACAGGATGGAAACTTTGTAATGCAGCTCGGCGAGCCTCCGGCCATCTATGATTCCCTGCGCATGCAGGAAACCATGGACCAAATCGACATCTACTTAAACTCCAAAGGCTATTTTAACCACAGGGCGGCTTATACAAAAGAGGTTAAGAAGGACAAGCTTCTGTACATCGACGTTAACATTGAGGAAAATCAGCCTTACCTGTACTCTGAGCTAAGCTATGGCATTGCTGACCCGAGTGTCCTGCAGATAGTGAAAAGCACGGAGGCCCGGTCGTTGCTAAAGTTGCAGGAGCGATATGATGAGGAACAGCTTACGCAGGAGCGGGATCGATTGTACGAGTTGCTGAAGAACCGGGGCTATTACGATTTTGCCCGTGCATACATTGAGTTTGAGGTGGATACCAGCTATGCCAGGAACACTGTACGTGTCAAGACAATTATCGACAGCCCGGAGCAGGACTCCACACACAAAGTATATACCCTAAAGGATGTGTACTTTAAAACGGATGCTGATCGTTTTGGCATTCCCCGCGATACCATCACCTACAACGGCATCAAGTATGTGGCCTATGACCATAAGTACTCGCCGCTAATACTGGATAAGAAAGTAGATATTTACCCGGGGCAGCGTTACAGCCAGTTCCGTACCCTTACCACGCAGCGCAAACTGGCCGACCTGGATGTTTTCCAGTTTAATAACGTGTTCTATAACAAGGTGCAAAGCCCTACAGACTCAACCTATGAGTTAATAGCGCTTGTAAATGCCCTGCCGGCTAAGAAGTTCCAGGAAACGGCGGAGTTAGGTATGAACTTTACAGAGAAAAGGCCAGGCCCATTCTCCAGCCTGACGCTGCGGGTGAGAAACGTGTTCGGTGGTACCGAGAATCTGGACTTTGGGATCAGGGGTGGTATAGAATACCAGGCTAGTTTGTCCGACCCCGATGAGGCGGTTATGATCAGGGAGTTTGGGTTGAATACGTCTCTCTCTTTCCCGGTTATACTTTTGCCGTTCACAAACAAGAACCTGCTGTCGGAGTTTACCCCCCGCACGCGCTTTACTACCGGCTATAACAGCGAGAACCGGCAGGAGTACATCCGCTCTACCTACGAACTGGGCCTGGATTATATCTGGCAGCGTTCTCGCAACCCGTTGCAGCCGCCTGTTATGCAGTTTATACTTTCGCCAGTAAACTTTAATATTGTGCAGGGCGAGATAAAGGATGTTGGTTTCAGAAGCAGGTTGGAGAGCAACAGCACAGACAGCCGCTCGCTCTTGGGCAGTTTCGACGATGGTATCATCTCGTTCGTAGGCTTTAACTTCATCTACAACACCAACGACTTTACCCAGACTCGTAATGCCCGTTTTTTCAGGACCTTGGTAGAGGTAGGCGGATTATCTAAGGAGCTTGGCTTAAACATCAACATAAATAATTTGCGCACTTACCAGTATGCGCGTGTTAACCCGGATTACCGCCGGTATATACCTCTGGGCGGGCAGCGTTTTTTTGTGTACAGGTTTAACACGGGCGTGGCCTCTCCTATCCTGAGCGGTAATACGCTGCCTTATGATAAGTTTTTCTTCGGGGGCGGCGCCTCCAGTGTTCGGGCCTGGCAGTCCCGTAGGTTGGGCTTAGGTTCTTATGCCTCCCTTACGGTGCAGGAGGATGCCGAGGGCAATAAAATAATTGTGCGCGATTATAATATCGAGCAGCCGGGTGAGGTGTTAATAGAGGCGAATGTGGAATACCGCTTTAACATGTTCAGCTTTATAAACGGTGCTTTCTTTGTGGATGCAGGCAACGTGTGGCTTTTGGAGGCTGATGTCAACCGGCCAGGTGCTGATTTCCGGTTTAACCGGTTTTATAAAGAGCTGGCTGTGGGTACTGGCTTCGGACTGCGGTTTGATCTTTCGGTGTTAATTCTGCGGTTTGACTTCGCCACCAAAGTATACGACCCGGCTGTCTGGAAAGAAGACCGGTTTGTGTTGCCTAACTTTAACGTAACGGACTTTTTTACCCGCAACAACCAGAGCACACTGCAGATCGGTATTGGGTATCCTTTCTAGGTCAGGATCTGCAGGATGTAGTAATGATGAACAGGATTCAAATGAGATGATAACCATTTGGTGCTCCTAAATCTACAAGAGATCCTCCTCGTCCAGAAATCCTATAAATACTGATTCAGATAAAAAAGCCCCGCCAGTAACGGCGGGGCTCTCGTTTTATACTTGCTTATACTTAGTAATTTAGCAGTTCTTCCATCCGGGAGGCAACTTTGTCCGGGTTGGGCAGCATCATCTTCTCCAGTTCCACATTCAGCGGAATGGCAGGCAGGTTTGCGGCACCCAAAGTATAAACTGGCGCATCCAACTTCTGGAAACAATCTTTAGAAAGACGTCCGGCAAGCGACTCGGCAAAAGAGTTCATCAGCGGCTCTTCTGTGAGAACCAGTGCCTTGCCATGGCGTTCTACCGATGCTTTAACTGTTTCATAATCCAGCGGGTTAAGCGTGCGCAGGTCCACGATCTCTATACTTCCCGGGAAATTCTTTGCTGCTGTCTTGGCCCAATATACGCCCATGCCATAGGTGATGACGGTCATGCTGTTGCCCATTCGCAGTTCCTTCTCGTCAGCATGCTGCACAATGTTAGCTTTACCCAATGGCAGTACGTAGTGCTCGTCCGGCTCAATGGTTTTGGCATCCTCAGTGCCGGGCACCTTAGACCAGTAAATGCCTTTGTGCTCGAGCATCACAACCGGGTTCGGGTCCAGGAAAGCTGCCTTCATCAGGCCTTTCATGTCAGCTGCATTGCTCGGGAACACCACCTTAATGCCCCGGATGTTCAGCAGCGTAGATTCTATACTTCCGGAATGGTACGGCCCGCCGCCGCCGTATGCGCCTATCGGCACCCGGATAACGGATTGTATCGGAAACTTGCCATTACTCAGGTAGCAGCTCTTAGAAAGCTCCTCTACAAGTTGATTGATGCCCGGCCAGATATAATCCGCAAACTGTATCTCTACAATTGCTTTAGCCCCTACGGCTGACATACCTGCAGTAGAGCCAACTATGTAAGCTTCCTGTATCGGTGTGTTGAATACGCGGGCATCGCCATACTTCTTGGCCAGCAAGGCCGCCTCCCTGAAAACACCTCCCAGTTCTCCGCCCACATCCTGGCCATAAAACAAAGCCTCCGGGTATGTTTTCAGGATATCGTCCACGGCATGCAGGGCGGCATCCACCATAATGGCTTTATCTGCGCCGGCCGGGCTTCGTTCGCCTTTTTCCTCTGTTACAGGAGTTGGCGCAAACTCATGGGTGTCAAATGTCTTTGGATCCGGATTAGCGGCGTTCAAGGCACGTTCATAATCGTTGGCAACGGTATTCATGGCTTCCTGCTCCAGTAGCTTCACCTCGTCAACCGCGATGCCTGCCTCCAGCAGTACCTCACGAAGTTTTGGAATCGGATCGTCGATGCTGTGCTGCTGCAGGTTCTCGCCACGGTACCACTCCCGGCGAACTCCGGAAGTATGATGACCCAGCAACGGCACTTTGGCATGCACCAGTATCGGGCGGCGAACTTTGCGGGCATACTCTATGGCCACACGCATCCCCTCATACGACTCCTCAAAATCAGAGCCGTTCACGCGCAGGCGCTCCATTCCTTTAAAACCGGCGGCAAACTCAAAGGCATCCATAGCACGCATCTCTTTGCCGGTGGCCGAGATGCCCCAATCGTTGTCCTGTATCAGGTAAATGATCGGCAGCCCTTTTAGCACTGCCATTTGAAATGCCTCTGAAACCTCACCCTCGGTTACGGAGCCATCTCCTAAAGAGCAAATTACGATCGGTTTCTCCTCGACCTTCAGCAGCCCCTGCCCTTCCAGGTAAGCCAAACCATGCGCCATACCCGTCGCCGGAATGGCTTGCATGCCCGTGGCAGAGCTTTGGTGCGGGATGGTCGGGAAGCCTTCGCGCCTTAAAGAGGGGTGCCCATAGTAGGTACGGCCGCCACTGAAAGGATCGTCAGCCTTAGCCATCAGCTGCAGCATCAGCTCATAAGGCTGCAACCCCAAGCCAAGCAGCATGGAGTCGTCGCGGTAGTAGAGCGAGGCGTAGTCGTATGGCTTCAGCTGCAGGGCGGCGGCCAGTTGTATGGCTTCATGGCCGCGCGATGTGCTGTGCACATACTTGCTGCAGATCGCCTTGTTTTCTTCGTAAGTATCTGCCATGGTTTTGGCAGTAATCATCAGTCGGTAAGCCTTTTTGAGTAGTTCCAGATCGAGTTTAGTGGCCTCCAGGGTATGTTGTGACATAGGTTGTGCTAAGGTTTGCCCGAAGTTACAAATTTTCTGCTTTCAAGTAAAATTCTGAAGCGGTTCGGTAGAGAGGGTATAATTCGGTACTTTTGCAGCAGCTATACTTTGGCAGGGCACCAAGTCAACTTGTCTGCTACATCAGGCATCACCCGAAGTTTAATGGTTCCCTATTTGTATTATTATTGCCAGTTTATACTTGCCTGTAAAGTATAGCCGTAAGGAACGTCGAAGGAACTAGTACTAGAATTTTCCTTTGTCGGATGTCTAAATATCTTTTGTCGGAAACTATGTTCAGAGAAAAAGTTGAGGCGTTTATGCGCCAGTTTCAGTCAGACCTATGCTATGCCCTGGAGAATACCGATGGTGGCGCTACGTTTACATCCGATGAGTGGGTGCATGAAGGTGGCGGAGGTGGTGTCTCGCGTGTGATTGAGGGCGGTAATGTGCTGGAGAAAGGCGGTGTTAACTTTTCTGCTGTTCAGGGTGAACTGTCTCCCCAGTTCCTGAAGGCGCTGCAGATGCCCGATCCGAACTACTTTGCCACAGGCGTATCGGTGGTGATGCACCCTCATAGCCCGATGGTGCCGATCACGCACATGAACGTACGTTACTTCGAGGCCGGCAACGGGCAAGCCTGGTTCGGTGGCGGTATCGACCTGACACCTATATATGTGGACGTTAAGCAGGCCCGGGAGTTCCATGAGCAGATGAAGGCTGTGTGCGATAAGCACCACCCGGGCTATTACCCTGAGTTCAAAAAGTGGGCTGATGACTATTTCTTTAACGAGCACCGCGACGAGACCCGCGGCGTTGGTGGCATTTTCTTCGACAGACTGATGGAAACAGAGGAGATCAGCATGGAGGACCGCTTTGCCTTTGTGCGCGATGTGGCTTATGCCTTTATCCCTTTTTATACTTCCATCATGAACCAAAACCGCGACCTCCCTTACGGCGAGCGCGAAAAGCAGTGGCAACTTATCCGCCGTGGCCGCTATGTAGAGTTTAATCTTGTGTACGACCGTGGCACCAAGTTCGGACTTCTAACCAAAGGCCGGATAGAGTCTATCCTGATGAGCCTGCCGACGCATGCCTCCTGGGTATACAACTTTACACCTGAAGTCGGCAGCCCCGAAGAACAGACGCTGGACTACCTGAAAAAAGACATTGACTGGATTAACGAAGGCAAGTAATGGTGGAGGCGCTGGAGCAGCTGGATAAAGACATATTCATCTACCTGAACAACATGCACAGCCCTTTCTGGGATGCGATCATGGTGTTTGTGTCGGAGAAGCTGGTGTGG
Source organism: Pontibacter anaerobius (assembly GCF_026241195.1). Taxonomy (GTDB): domain Bacteria; phylum Bacteroidota; class Bacteroidia; order Cytophagales; family Hymenobacteraceae; genus Pontibacter; species Pontibacter anaerobius. The sequence continues at coordinate 452,273 of NZ_JAPFQO010000002.1, read as the reverse complement.
ATCCCTTTTTACCTGGGGCTCATCGGTTACCTGGTGTGGCGCTACCGCCGCCAAAGTATACCTATGCTCGTGATGGTGCTCATTGCCATCGGCCTGGCTGATTTCGTAGCTTCAGGCATCATGAAACCATACTTTATGCGCCTCCGCCCCTGCCACGATCCTTCGCTCTCGGAGTTCATCAATATTGTGGAGGGCTGCGGCGGTAAGTTTGGGTTTATTTCCTCCCATGCCGCAAACACCTTTGCGCTGGCGGTTTTCTTTAACCTCATCCTCTCCGACCGCTACCTGATATTCAAGATTGTGCTGGTGGCCTGGGCCGTAGTAGTAACTTATAGCCGCATTTACCTGGGTGTTCACTTCCCAGCCGATGTGCTGCTTGGTGCTCTGTTAGGTTCAATTTTAGCCTTCCTGGCTTCGTTGGGTTATAATATTTTGCTGCGGCGCTACAGCTATTTCCAGCGCTAAACCTTTACCCTGAACTGCTGTTAAACCATAACTAAAACAGCAAACGGATTGCGCAGCTTCATTTATACTTTCATACTTCTGCTGGGATTACTGTGCCTGCAGCCAGTTCTGGCGCAGGCTGTTTATACTTTGTCGGGCCGTGTACTGGATGCCGAAACCGGTGACGCCTTGGTTGGCGCTGCCTTAGCGCTAAAAGAACGTCCTTCCGCCGGTGCCATAACCGATGCCGCCGGCAGGTATAGCTTTGCTGCACCTGAAGGCATGTATACGCTTGTGGTAAAGTATATTGGCTACCATGTGCAGGAGCTGCCGTTGCGTTTAAACCAACCTACAAGTATAAACATAAAACTTACGCCCACTGCTTACCAGGTGCAGGAAGTGGAGGTGCTGGCCGTGCGCAAGCCCCCAATTCACGAAACCCCGACCATGGGGCAACTGGAGCTGCCGCTGGAGACGGTAAAGGCCCTGCCTGTGCTGTTTGGCGAGGTGGATATCCTGAAAACAATACAACTGATGCCGGGTATAAAGTCGGCCGGGGAAGGCAGCACGGGCTTTTACGTGCGCGGCGGCGGGGCTGATCAGAACCTCGTTCTCCTTGACCGGGCAACGGTTTACAACCCAGGCCACCTGTTCAACTTTTTTTCCGTCTTCAACAGCGACGCCATAGACAACACCACGCTAATCAAAGGCAACATGCCCGCCCGTTACGGCGGCCGCCTCTCCTCCGTGCTGGACATCGGCATGAAAGAGGGTAGCTACAAAAATTACCAGGTAGATGGGGGTGTCGGGTTGATTTCTTCCAGGCTGTCGGTGCAGGGCCCGCTGGTGGAGGATAAAGCCTCTTTTATACTTTCTGGCAGGCGCACGTACGTGGACCTGCTCCTTAGCCCTTTCCTGAAAAACACGGAGCAGGGCGGCATCCCCTATTATTTTTACGACCTCAACGGAAAACTCAGCTTTATACTTTCTGACCAGGACAGGTTAAGCTTCAGTGGCTACTACGGGCGCGATGTGGGTGAGTTAACATTATCGGACGGGCGCTTCAAGGCAGATTTCTTTTGGGGCAACAGCAGCGCCACCGCCCGCTGGAGCCATACTTTCAGCGGCAACCTGGAGATGGATGTGTCCGGGGTATGGAGTAAGTATGATTTTGAGTTCAGCTGGGATTTCGGTGGCTTTAACACCGTGGCTGAGACGGGCGTAGAGGATTACAGCGCCAACCTGGATTTTAACTACAAATCAAATGCAAGGCACCACCTGCAGTATGGGCTGCAGTATACTTACCATAAGCTTCGCCCGCGTGCCGGAGAAGCCGAGAGCGCCAGCGGTGAGCTATTCGGCACTGACAGGATCCGTACCAAGTATGGGCATGAATACGCAGTTTACCTTTCCGATGATGTATACCTCACTGATAAATTGCTGCTTAGCTTAGGGCTTCGTAACAGTTACTTCACGCAGTCAGGTCCGTTTACCCTCTACCAGTTTGATGAAAATAACGTGCCTACAGACTCAACTTCTTATAGGCGCGGGGAAGGAGTTAAAACTTTCAGTGCCTGGGAGCCCCGGGTGTCAGTAAAGTATGATTTGGATAAAGCTTCCTCGGTGAAGGCGGCATTCAGCAAATCGGCACAGTACCTGCACCTGGTGTCTAATGCTTATACCACGCTTCCGCTGGATGTCTGGGTGCCAAGCTCGGCGCTCGTGGAGCCGCAACTGGCTTCACAGTATGCGCTGGGCTATTTCAGAAGCATGAAGGAAAACCAATATGAGGGATCCTTGGAAGTATACTTTAAGGATTTGGAGAATCAGCTGGAATACCGGCAGGGCTTCGCGCCCGGCCCCAGCAACCGCGACCTGGAGTATGAGTTTGTAACTGGCAGCGGCAGGTCTTACGGCATTGAACTGTTTCTGCGTAAGAACTATGGCAAACTGCAAGGCTGGTTTGGCTACACCCTCTCCCGCACCACGCGCACCTTCCCGGACCTGAACAATGGTCAGAAGTTCCCCGCCCGCTACGACCGCCGCCACGACTTATCTTTGGTTGCCAGCTACAAGTATAACGACCGCTGGACCTTTGCCGGCAGTTTTGTGTACGGCACCGGAGAGGCCACCACCATGCCTGTCCGACGGTATATTCTGGAGGGGACGGTTAATTACCAGTATGGTGACCGAAACAGCTTCCGGATGCAGCCTACCCACCGGCTCGACTTTTCTGCTACACTGGAGGGCAAGAAATGGAAGAACATCGAGAACAGCTGGACCTTCTCCATCTACAACGTGTACGGCCGCAGAAACCCCTACTTATACTACATCGACAACGAAGGAAACGGCTATGATTCCGCGGTGAAACTGCAGGCCAAAAAGGTATCCATCGTACCTTTCCCGCTGCCGTCTGTTACCTTAAACTTTAGCTGGAAATAACGATGTTAAGATCATACTTTATACTTGCCTCCATACTTTGTAGCCTGCTTCTTTTCGGTTGTGAGGAGGATATAACGGTGGACTTGCCCCAGGGTGAGGAGCAACTGGTAGTAGAAGGGCACATTGAGCAGGGTCTGCCGCCCGTGGTTATTCTTACACGCACAGTTCCTGTCTTTGCAGATGTGTCACCGGAGGTGCTGGAGCAGAGCTTTGTGCACAATGCTCAGGTTACGGTTATCGCAGAAGGGCAAAGCTATACTTTAAAAGAAGTGTCCTCCGTTGCTTTATCTGAAGATGTTAAGCAGGCAATAGCTTTGCAGTTCGGCTTGATTCCTGATATGCTTGCTGGCACCGGAAGTTTTGTCTTTTATGTGTATACTTCAGAGGAGTTGAAAGGCCGGCTTGGCAAGACATACGGGCTGCGCATCAGCCACGAAGGAAAAGTTTTAACCTCCTCTACCTCCATCCCACAGCTTAACCCCCTTGATTCTCTCTGGTCTGTTCCGCACCCTAACCCGGAGGAGGACAGCCTTCGCCAGCTATACTACAGGTACTCCGACCCGGATACCATCGGAAACTATGTCCGGTATTTTACTAAACGTAACAATGAGCCGTTTTACCCTGGCCTGTTTGCTTCGGTATTTTCGGACGAGTTTGTGAACGGAGCCACCATAGATTACCCCTTGGACCGGGGTGAGCCAAAAGGGCAGGCCGAAATAAACGAGGACTTGTATGGCTATTTCGGGAAGGGAGATACTGTTACTGTGCGTTGGGCAGCCATCGATATGCCGCATTACCGGTTTTGGTTTACCCTGGAGAACGAGCAGAACAACAACGGTAGCCCGATCAGCTCCCCAAATATCACTCAGTCTAACATAGAAGGCGGATTAGGCATTTGGGGAGGATATGCCGTTACCTACAACACCATTATCATGAAGTAGGTTTCACAAATTCTTCAAACTTGTAGCCGCAGTTGTAGCAGAACGAAGCATCTTCAAAATGGCCCTCGCGGTGGCAGTTGGGGCAAACTCGGGTTGGGGCAATCTTCTTATCAGACCTGGACATTTCTACTGTTACGATACCGGTAGGCACCGCAATGATGCCATAGCCCATAATCATGACAACACTTGCCAGCACCTGCCCCAGAGCAGACTGTGGCGCTATATCGCCGTACCCAACCGTGGTTAAGGTTACTACGGTCCAGTAAATACTGGTCGGGATGCTGGTAAAGCCGCTGGCTGCGCCTTCAATAATATACATCAAAGAACCGATAATGACGATGAGCAGCAGCACTGTGCCCAGGAAGACAGCTATTTTAGTAAAGCTAGCCCGCAGTGCCTTCGTTAAAACCTGCCCTTCGTTAATAAACCGCGTCAGCTTGAAAATTCTGGCCACGCGCAGCAGCCGGAGCACCCTTACCACCAGCAGATACTGTGAACCAAGTATAAACAAGCTCAGATACGTAGGGATTATAGCCAACAAATCTACAATGCCGAAGAAGGAGAAAACATACTTTAAGGGCTTTGGCGTTGTGTAGATGCGTAAAAAGTACTCTAACGTGAAAATGATCGTGAAGGTCCATTCCAGCACCTGGAAAACGGGTAAGAACTGGCGGCGCAGCGATACAACACTTTCAAGAGACACGACCACCACACTGCTCAGAATCAGCACCAGCAGCAACACATCAAATGCTTTGCCGGCAGGAGTTTCTGCCTCAAAAATGATTTTATAAAGTTTATGCCTGATTGTGCTTCTTTCTGCCATTCCGCCTTATTCTCTGTGGTTTTACCCTATACGTAAAAGCCTGGTAGTGGCTTAATCTAACAACTGTAAGGTTAATTTATACTTTAATGCTCTGCTCCTCTTCTCAGAAAGTAGAGATCACCTGCACAGAGTCGCGCTGTAGCTTTACGCTTAGAAACTGTTTGATCCGGCTTTCATACTCCTGCACCTGCTCCGCCTGCAGTGTCGGTTTTGGGGCAGGCGCAACCTCTTTGGTGTTTTTGACCTGTTTTGCCTCCTGTAGCGGCTGCTGTTTCTCTCTCCAGTCTATCATCACCTGGGTTATCGTATCAGGCTTTGTCGGGTTGGTGGTGGCCACCATATCTCCTACCTGCACTTTCTGTATCTCCGGAAACAGGATTTTGAGGTCACGGGTGGCGCTGCCGCTTAGTTCAAGCGCCTGCCGCCTGCGCAGGCTGTCGGAGTGATGCTCCTGCAGCTTCTGCAGCTCCAGCGTTTTCAGGAAATCCCGCGTCATGTTGTTTGTAATGTCATAGGCGATCTTCTGCACCTCCTCCGGTGACACATCCAGTTGCACCAGCTTTACCCTGTAGTTGCCCAGCTTATTCTGGGCCAGCACCTGGTCATAATGCTGCACCAGCTTTTCATCCACCTGCTTGCCCACGCTGTAGATCTTCACATACTTCAGGGAGTCCCCGGTCTGCATCTCCCATTTTATAATCTCGTTGTTGCGCTTCGTAAAATCACTGATCACGAGTTGCTCCACCTGCTTTTTCGTCTGGATGTCGCTGTAAATATTGTACAGGAAGTATACGCTTGGCAACACGACAATAACCAGCACCAGCACCATGGCCTGCGCCACGCGTTTCTGTTTGGCCTGATCAACGTACTCCTTCATATGGAAATGCAGGTATTTCACGATCATGTACGTAGCCAGGCTAATGAACACCGCATTGATGAAGAAGAGGTAAAATCCACCCAGGAAGAAATCATAACGGCCTACTGCCAGCCCGTACCCGGCCGTGCAGAGTGGTGGCATGAGTGCCGTGGCAATGGCCACACCAGGTATGGCGGTAGACTTATCGGAGCGGGAAATGGAGACTATACCGGCTACCCCACCAAAAAACGCCACCCCTACATCAAGCAAGGTTGGTGTGGTGCGCGCCAGCAGCTCATTGGTGGGCTCGCCGAGCGGCGTTACGCTGAAGTATAAAAAGCTTACCAGCAGGCCCGCAGCCGCCGCCAATGCCAAGTTTTTAATGGAGTCAATGAGCATTTCGCGGTCGTTGATACCGACCGACAGGCCCACGCCAAGTATAGGCGACATGAGCGGAGAAACTAACATGGCTCCAATAATCACAGCACCCGAACCGGTGTCCAGCCCGATGGAGGCCAGTACGGCCGAGCAGATGAGCATCCAGGTGTTATTGCCCCGGATCGGGATCTTATCATTTATCTCACGGATCGTTCCTTCTTCATCGGTTTCGTGCTGTATGTTCAGCACACTGTCGGCCAGATTTTTAAGGGATTGTAGCAGCATACTTGGGCGGTATAATGGCTACAAAATTAAGTAATTTAGCCAAAGCACCTAGTGGCTTATCGTCAGCAGGGGCAGTAACCGGTCTAGTTGGTGCATCTCATTTAGCTTGTTTAACAGGTGGTTTATCTTTTGCCGGTCGCCGGGGTTTTTTATACTTTCATCCGCATCGTGGAGCAGCAGCATAGCTTCGCTGTATAGCACAGGCTTCAGGTGCGCGTAAGGTTTTACTTTGTACAACAGGGCCTCCATGAGCATCAGCAGTTTCAGTACTACAATGATGTCAGACTTTCCATATAAACGGAGTGGGCTCAGGTTGAGCGAGAAAATATCTTCAAAGGTGTCATGCTTAAACCGGATGCGCCCGGCCCCGTCTTCATCATAAATCACTTTCTCATCGGTTAGCTGCATGCGCAACGCAAAGAGGGCTGTTAGGTAGTCAGTTGCCTTTAGGGCAGTTCCGGGGTCGTTAATACCCGGGCTAAGAGCCTTCACGGCGCTTTCTGTAATATGCTTGAACCCGAAAATGTAGTTAATGCCCGGCCGTTCTTCCCGGTAAAAGTACACATGGTCGAAAAGGCGGTCGGTGAACTTGTCCAGATCATCCAGCTTCTTGTTTACACGGGCGAAGGGCACCCCCTCTACCAAAAAACTGCCGAGCGGTTGCTCAAAATCCAGCACAACATCGAATTCCTGCAGGATAGGGATCACCGCATCCTCGTCCAGACTTTGCAGGTAGCCGGTATTAGGGCTTTTCAGGTATGTCCATTCGCCTTGTGTAAACACATTTGGCACAGCAGCGCCCTTGTCCCGTTCTATTTCCTCCTCCAGTTGCCTTTTCGTTACATGGTAAATTCCTTCCAGTATGCTGTCGATTTGTATGGACTCTGAAATAGAGTGAATAAAGTACACAAAGAAGCCCAGGCAGGCAATGGCGAAGCCCATCGCCAGAAATATTGCAAAGCCCGGTAGCGCCACGCTGTAGAACTCGGAACGCACATTCACCATCACAACTAACGTATAAATCAGGGTACCTAGGTAAAGTCCCGTTACACTTTGGTTCGATTTGTACGTGATGATACCCGGAATAACCCGCGGGGAGAAGTTAGAACTGGCCTGGTTTAACACCAGCATCACCATGGTAAAACTAAAAACAGTGAGCGAGATAATGCCTGTGGCGATGGTACTCAGGACAAGGCGCGCCGTTTCACCGTTGGTGATGATCATGAACGGTAGGTTCTCTTTCAGGGTCTGGCTGAGGCCAACGGTTTCGAGGTATAGCACCAGCAACGCCAGCACAAAAAAGCCCAACGAGATGAGCGTGGGCAAAAATCCAATGCTAGAAATAATGTATTGGTAAACAAATTTTATGCGACTGAGAATTCTATTCATATAGTGGAGCGGCAGCCAGTTGACTTTTGGCGGCTTCTTGCTCATACTGTTATTTTAAGGCTGAGGTTATAGCAAAACAGCCACCAGGTATAATACCAGGCGGCTGTTCCAAAGTATAAATCAATCGTCGTTACTCGTATGCCAGATAAGCCAGGTTAGGCTGTTGGCTCATCTCCCGGATAAGGTATAGCCGGAGCGGCGCAATGGTTTGTATAGACTTAAGGAGCTCCTGCTTTGATATTTCAAGGAGTATCGCTTCTTCGTCAAGTATGGCTGTGTGGCTAAACTGCTCTTGCATCAGGTCCTGCAGCCCCAGGATATGGCCCTGATGCACAAGCGTATCGTTTCTTAAACCAGGAATGCTAAGCAGAACGCTTCCTTGCAGCAGCATATAAAATGAATCTGTCGGTTGTCCGGCCCGGTAAAGGTAGGTGCCTGCGGCAAGTTTTCGAGTAGTTACCTGCAGTTGTCCCTCTTCTATCGCTTTCCTGAGCATACCCTCCTTTATATCTAGTTGTTATAAGTAGTGTTTTAATGCTCTGCTTTGGCTGCTTACTGCGCCTCACCGCCTACAATGTTTACGAGTTGTGGCTGTTGGTTTAGTGGCAGTTGGTTTAACTTACTCTTGCAGTTGGCGCAGCAGCCCGAACACGGCTTTCTTTTATGCTGCCTGTAGGTGAGGAGTGGGATCTGTGTGTGATAGGCCATGGTTTTGACATAGGCATTACTGAAGAGGCGCTGCATCAGGTAGTTGTCCTGGGTTGCCATCAGCAGCATGTCGGCTCCCTCCTGCTCAGCAAAGTCGCTGATTCCCTCCAGCATATCCTCCTCCTCCAGCAGCCTGACGTTTACTTTTTTGCTGCTCAGCAGCGCCTCCACCTCACGCATGGCATTGTTCATGGCGCTTAACTGTGGTTTGTCGGCCATAGTGTATACCTGCACCAGCGTTAACCTGGCACCTGCCTGTTTGGCAAAACGGTGGATACGCTGTAGCACGTTAGGTTCACGGTCCGTAAAATCTGTTACGAAAACGAGGTGCTTCAGCTTTTTGTAGCTTTTACCTACAGGCACCACCATCACCGGTATATCCAGTATCGTCATCAGTGTGGCGGCATGGTCTCCCTCAGAGGTAGTTTGTTCTGAGACTGGCACCGCATTCATCAGCACGAGGTCCACGGAATAATCCTGCACTACCGATTTTATACTTTGCTGCAGTGTTCCTGGGCGCACAACACACTCAAAGCCTTTTAAGCTTGCCTCATATTTTTGTTGCTTAGCCAACTGGTGTTCTGCCAAAGTACGGAGTGCCTGTATGAACCTGCTTTGCTGTGTAAAGGTTAACTCAGGGGTGCCTGTGTTGTAGAGCAGCAGCAGCTCGACACCCAAAGCTCTGGCCAAGGATCCTGCATAAGCCACTAAACGCTCGCTTTCCTCATCAAAACGTACAGGTACCAGAATTTGCTTTATAGATGTCGTCTCTGTCATGGTGTTATCAGTTTTATCTTCTTTAAAATTAAGTATCGGTTTTTTTTAAAGCAGTGAGTAAAGTCAGCCGCCCCGATGATTTTTATCATTTTTGTGCGGTCTGCTTTGGGTTAGTGCAGCAGGTTATTTCAGTAGTATTGTGCGTTGTATGTGTAATCTTTGGGCTCAGGTACGGAATACCCAGGCTCAGGCCCCGAAGTATAAAAAGGGTAGCCATCGCCACGCCGACAAAAGGCACAAAACGGTTAAAGGTGCCACGCAGCCTTAGGCTTATAAATTTACCGGACAGCGATACGATGTACATCAGTGGGAAAGTGCCCAGCCCGAACAACATCATGTAGAGCATGGCCCCCGGCACACCCGGTGCACTAATGGCACCTGCCAGTGCAATGTAAACAAAGCCACAGGGCAACAAACCATTCAACAGGCCTACCATAAACAGTGCCCCCAAGCTATCTCTGCCAAAGAAATACCCTAGTTTCTGCCGCACCCACATTACGGCCTTATCGGTGCCCAGCATGTTGCCGGCTTTGCCTTTTAGAGCCGCTGGCGCTACCAATAGAAAAAGTATAAGTAAACCAGACACTACAGAGACTACCTGTTGTAGTCCCGCCATCTGCAGTGAAGCCCCGAAGGCTCCTGCCAGCGCGCCCAAAAGGGAGTAGCTCACCAAGCGCCCCCCATTGTACAGGAGCCGGCCGGTATAATAACGCCAGCCGCTGCTCCTGCCAAATGGTAAGGCCATGGCTATCGGGCCGCACATCCCGACGCAATGGAAACTTCCTAGTAACCCAAATAAAAACCCAGCCCAGATCATGGCTACTTTATTTGAATCGTCTTTTCTGTATAAAACTCTTCATTGTCTGCGGTGAAGTGCACGCGCACCTTCCAAACACCGCTCTCCAGGTCCTGCACTTCAAGCAACTGGCTCTGGTCGCGGCCTAACTGCAGCGGCAACTGCTGGTCCAGTTGGTCGTCAGAGGGGCGGAACAGCGTGATGCTGCCTGCTAGGCTCTTGCCTTTGTAAGTAGCAGGCATCTGTAGCAGGATGGTGTTGTCGTCTTCGTTGTAATCCAGCATAACATCCCCGAGGGCCTGCGTGCGTTTCACTTTCTCTATCTGGTCCTGGTACTTAAGCTCCTGCTCGTAATAGTCTTTACTGACAAGGTCCACGTCCTGCCTCATGGCTTTGTACACAAACATGGCGATGTATCCCATAAACAGCACCATTGCTACAACTATGGCATAAGGCCAAAGAGTAAAGCTTTTATTTTTATCTGTATTGTTCATTTTTAAAGTCTCCTTCTTTTAGTATGCCATCATTGGCTTAGCTTAATTTTTAGTGCTTTTATACTTGCCGCACCGGCTCTCAGCCTAAGTAAAGGTGGCAACGGTAATTACTTTGCAGGCCCCAGAAATTTCGTTTCCTGTGTTGTGATCAGCTCATCCCCGTGGTACAAGCCAACCTCAATCTCGGAATTCATACTTTGTAGCTGTTCCGCGTCTATCTCGGTAAAGAAAACCCCTTCCACAATACCTTGTGCCGGTAGCACCAGCTTGTCGCTGCCAATCACTTTTATGGTTCCCTCTTTGTTCAGGAGCTTAAGTGTGACTGGCATTTCATGGTTGGTTTTATTGATGATAGAGATATTGTACAGGTTTTTAATATGCCCCTGCTGCGTTTTCTGGTACAGCTGCCCAGGGGTTCGAAGTATGGTGGCCTCGGCCTCGTCGCGGGTCAATAACAGTGTGGTAAGCGCTGTAAGAAGCACCGTTAGTACAGCCGTATAGCCCATTACGCGCGGCGTGAAGAAGGTCCACTTAGTACCTTTCTCTATCGCTTCTTCAGATTCGTAGCGTATCAAACCCTCCGGTTTGTCGATCATGCGCATAATGTCGTTACAGGCATCGATGCAGGCGGTACAGTTAATACATTCAAGTTGCTGTGCACTGTTTCGGATGTCAATGCCTGTCGGACAAACGTGTACGCACTGGTGGCAGTCAATGCAGTCGCCCTCGGTTCGCTCCTGCCCTTTTCTCAGTTTGCCACGGGGCTCTCCACGGCCATAATCGTACGCTACCACAACGGTTTTCTTATCCTGCATCACGCCTTGCAAGCGGCCGTATGGGCATACGATGGTGCAAACCTGCTCACGGAACCATGCGAAAACCCAGAAGAAAACGCCCGTGAAGGCAAGTATGGCTCCAAAACCGGCCTTGTGCTGCATCGGACCTTCAATGATAATCTTCTGCAGCTCATCTATGCCGATGATGTAAGCCAGGAAAATGTTAGAAATAAGAAAGGAGATGAAGGCGAAGATTGCCCATTTAGAACCTTTCTTCAGGATCTTCTCCGTGTTCCAGGGCATTTTATCCAGAGCGCGCTGTTTTGTGTAGTCCCCTTCTATGGCATACTCTATGCGTCTGAAAACCATTTCCATAAAAATGGTTTGCGGGCAGACCCAGCCGCAAAACACCCGGCCATAGACTACGGTAAAAAGTATGATGAAAACAACTATTGTTAGGAAAGCGAGCACCATCAGGAAGAAATCCTGGGGCCAGAATAGAACACCGAGGATCACAAACTTGCGCTCAATGATATTAAGCATGAGCAGCGGCAATCCGTTGATCTTGATGAATGGGCCGGCAAATAAGAGTGCCAACAAAACATAGCTGACATACTTGCGGTAATTATACAGTTTGCCTTTCGGCTTTTTAGGGTACACCCAAAGGCGCTTACCCTGCTCATCTATTGTTGAGATGTGATCCCGAAATTCATCGGTTGGTTTTGCTTTCGTTGCCATGGCAGTGGTAATTTGTGCGGATATTAGTCCTGCCTGTTAGTTAAAAGTGAAAATTAGAACTTAGTGATTGCTTTAATCTACTAGTACAAAATTCCACATTCGGGCTTAACTAAAAGATGACCAAAGTCATTTACCGAAGTGATTATCATCAACAATGGCAGCTGATTTGCAAAATATAGAAACAATAAAAGTTGCCGGCTCTCATACTTAAGCGCCGGCAACTTTGCAATTTCAATCAAGGCCTTGGATACCTTTTCTTAAAGTTACTCTTTCTCGCCCTGCGGCTCCTTTGCGTTGGCTGGGTTTGTGCCTTGCAAACTCAGGATATAGCTGGATACTTCCAGAATCTGATCCTTGGTCAGTTTACCCTGCCATGGCACCATGCCTTTTGCCGGGACACCGAATTTTATGGTTTTGAAGATGGCGTTTACATCACCACCGTGCAGCCAATACTCGTCCGTCAGGTTTGGTCCTACGGTGCCCTGGCCTTCCTGGCCGTGGCAGGCAGCACAGTTCGTGTTAAAAAGGGATTTGCCTGACTCCAGTGCAGATGCGTCTGTCAGTACCTCGTAGTTGGTTTCGGCATTCGGGTCATCAGCATTTTGGGCGGCGAACAGGGCAGCCTGCTCCATTTCCATTTCATACTCCTCAGTCTGCAAAGCACCGGTTCTGAACACATGGTAGTGCAGCATGTAGCCTACAGCAAACACAATGGTAACATAGAAAAGGGCTTTCCACCATGGCGGCAGGTCGTTATCGTATTCCTGAATACCGTCAAAATCGTGTGTGGAGTGGAGTTTATCCTTCGCCTCACCGGTCATCACAGTGGTATCGCCGCGCATCAGGAACAGCACTCTGCCTGCAAAAGACTTTCGGAAATCCATATCGTAGATCGAGTCGCCGAGCATGGTGGTAAACACACGGAACTGAACAACCACCGTTATGATGGTAAGCAGTACGATGATGCCTGCAAGTATAAAGATGATGTGCACGATCAGCGGAAGTTCCCCGAAAGACACTCCCTGCTCAGTTGCTGGAGGTGTTGTGGAAGCGTTCGTTTGATCAGTTACCGGTGCAACCGCTGCCTCAGCTGGCTTGCTGCTTTCCTCCTTGATGTAGGCAACCACATTGGTGATATCCTCCTCCGAAAGCGAACCCGCAAAAGCAGGCATCGGCACCTTGTTGAATTTCTCGAAAACCTCTACCGCATCTTTGTCGCCGGCTTTCACCAGTTCCTGTGAGTTCTGGATAAACTTTACCAGCCACTCATCGCCGCGGCGCTCGTGCACGTTCTTCAGGGCCGGGCCAACAACATCAGACTCTATACTATGGCAAACGTTACAGTTGGCATCGAACACCTTTTTGCCTTCCACGGCATCTTGCGCCTGCACTGCTGTTGCGCCCATCAGGTGCAGGCCTGTTGCCAGGGCCAGCCCGCTTAGTCTACGTTTCATGTTGTTCCAGATCATTGTCTTAACCCTCCTGTTGTGATTTCGTCTTCGTCATTTATGCATGGCACGCTACTCATGGCCTCCAGGTACTTTTTATCCATCAGAGCCACATACAGCAATAGCCCCAGGAAGAAAAGGAAGAAAATGCCAAATGAGATGAGCGGATATATCTCTATGCCGTCTATGGCTTGCAAAACGTTCTTATACATAGCTTCTTGAATTAGGACACTCGTATCACGTATCTCGAATCATGTATCACGACTTTTTGTCGTGTGTCGTGATACGTGATACTTGTGTCGATTTTATTACTCCTGTGTTTCTTTCACCTTAATATCAGTGCCCAGGCGCTGCAGGTAAGCTATCAGGGCTACGATCTCGGCCTCCGGTTTTATCTCGATGCCCTCCTTCGCCAGTTGGTCCGTGATCTCCGTAGCCTGCGCCATCAGGTCATCATTGGCATTGGCAATGTACTCATCCTCGTAAGGTACACCCAGCTGTTTAAGTGTTTCAAGTTTAGCCTGGGTAGTGCTTTGGTCTATCTCCTGCTCGAACAACCATGGGTAAGCTGGCATAATAGAGCCCGGCGACATAGAGGTTGGATCCATCATGTGGTGGTAGTGCCAGCTGTGCGGATACTTGCCTCCCACTCTGTGAAGGTCCGGACCGGTACGCTTAGAGCCCCACAGGAAGTTGTGGTCGTACACAAACTCACCTGCCTTGGAGTACTCGCCGTAACGCTCTGTCTCTGATCTGAACGGACGAACCATTTGCGTGTGGCAGTTAACGCAACCCTCTTTGATGTACAGGTCGCGGCCCTGCAGCTCCAGCGAAGTATAAGGCTTCACGCTGGCAATGGTCGGCACGTTGGATTTAATTACAAAGGCGGGAATAAACTCTACCAAACCACCTATCAAAATCGCAACAGTTGCCCAGATAGCCATTTGTGTAGGGCGCTTCTCAATCCAGGCATGCCAGTGGCTTGCGTTTGCGCTCTCTGTTTTAACTACCACAGGAGCTTCGGTACGCTCATTGGCAACCAGGCTACCAGATTTGGCAGTTTTGTACAGGTTGTACACCATCAGGAACACACCGGATAAGTATAACACACCGCCAATACCACGCAGGTAATACATCGGCACGATCTGCAGCACGGTCTCCAGGAAGTTAGAGTACTGCAGTGTGCCTTCTGCTGTGAACTGTTTCCACATTAAACCTTGGGTAAAGCCAGCCCAGTACATCGGAATAGCATAGAAAAGGATACCCAATGTGCCTAACCAGAAGTGGGCGTTTGCCATCTTCTTAGAGAATAGTTCCGTTTTATAAAGGCGTGGGAATAACCAATACAGCATGGCAAATGTCAGGAAGCCGTTCCAGCCAAGGGCGCCAACGTGTACGTGTGCCACGATCCAGTCAGTAAAGTGGGCAATGGCGTTCACGTTTTTCAGCGACAGCATCGGGCCTTCGAACGTTGCCATACCGTATGCCGTGATGGCCACCACCATGAACTTCAGGATCGGCTCTTCGCGCACCTTATCCCAGGCGCCACGCAGCGTTAGCAAACCGTTGATCATACCACCCCAGCTTGGAGCGATCAGCATCACAGAGAAAGCCACACCCAGCGATTGTGCCCAGTCAGGCAGTGATGTATAAAGCAAGTGGTGCGGGCCAGCCCAGATGTAGATAAAGATCAGCGACCAGAAGTGGATAATGGACAGGCGGTAAGAGTATACCGGACGGTTAGCGGCCTTCGGCAGGAAGTAGTACATCAGACCCAGGAACGGTGTGGTTAAGAAGAACGCAACCGCATTGTGGCCATACCACCACTGCACCAGCGCATCCTGCACACCAGCATAGCCAGAGTAGCTTTTCAGGAAGTTTACTGGCATCTCGTAAGAGTTCACGATGTGCAGCACGGCAACCGTCAGGAAAGTGGCGATATAGAACCAGATGGCAACGTACATGTGCTTTTCGCGGCGCCTGGCAATGGTACCGAACATGTTCCAGCCGAATACCACCCAGATCAGCGTAATAGCAATATCAATAGGCCACTCCAACTCGGCGTACTCTTTAGACGTGGTGATACCCAGCGGAAGCGTGATAACTGCCGAAACAATGATCAGCTGCCAGCCCCAGAAATTGAGTTTGCTGAGCAGATCTGAGTACATGCGTGTTTTACAAAGTCGCTGCAGCGAGTAATAAACCCCCATAAAGATGGCATTACCCACAAAGGCAAAAATCACAGCATTGGTGTGCAGCGGCCTTACACGACCAAATGTGGTATACTGGTTACCCATGTTCACATCTGGGTTTGCCAGCTGGAAAGCGATGATCACGCCTATCAGCATACCGGCAATGCCCCAGAACACGGTGGCTATACCAAAATCCCGAACGATCTTGTTGTCATAAAAAAACGTGTCTGTCCCGGCCCGGTCTATTGTCCGGGAGGGTGCGTTTTCTAAGACTTCTGCTACATTAGTCGACATGTGCGGTGTCCTCCATTTTAGTTAGTGTTATACTTTTGTTTGTTTGGCTTTTGTGTTATGCGGGGCCGAAACCCTTGCGAACCAGGAAGTATGCTCTGTCTTGATTCATGTTTCAAAATTGCTCAGGAATGCGTTTTTAAAAGATGACAAATGTCACTTCCAGAAGTGATTGATATCAGCTGCTGCTGTTTCCAGTAGCAGAAAAGGCTATACTTCTAAAGCCTCAGATGGGCATTTAAAAGTATAGCCTTTATTCTTTTATACTATTAAAGTATAAACAGTTCTCCCGTTGTATATAAAGCGTTGATTTATACTTGCTTCTGCTTTGTTTTGGTGGGTTTGCTTACCTCATTTTCAAAAAGCATGCGTACGGCTGGGGTGTAGTCATCCTCATACTGACCAGACTTCACCGCCCAGAGAAAAGCTGCTAAAAAACCGGAAGCTACGGTAACGCTAATACCAATCAAAAGAAAAATGATAAACATGGTGTAGTATGATTTAAAGGTTCGGATTATGAATTCAGCTTACCAGTGGCGCTTGTTAAAGCCCTGCTTTTTTAGCAGCATACCTCACGGAGAGTGTCGCGAAAACAATTACGCTGACGGAACTGATAGGCATAAGTATGGCAGAAACGATGGGCGTGAAAATTCCCTGTACCGCCATTGTCAGGCCCACCACGTTATACACCAATGAAACTGCAAAGCTCGCCAGGATAATGTTCATGCTCTTTTTAGAGAAGCCGATGAACTTACTCAGCTTGTTAAAAGCGGTGGCGTCCAGTATGGCGTCGCAGGATGGTGAGAAGTTAGTAACACTATTTGTCAGCGCTATACCTGCGTCGCTTTGCTTCAGTGCACCGGCATCGTTCAAACCATCTCCTACCATCAGCACATGACGGTTCTGGTTTTTAAGCTCTTTAATGTACTCCAGCTTCTGAACCGGGCTCTGGTTAAAGTTTAGCTCTGCCTCCTGCCCCAGCAACTCCCGTAGGCGCGCCTCTTCGTGGTTATTGTCACCTGACAAGACTGCAACTCGGCCGACCTCCAGCCCCTGAAGTACATCTTGTAATCCGGACCGGTAAACGTTCTGGAAAGTATAGTAACCGTACACTACACCGTCTATAGATACATATACGCGCGTTTTAAGTGTATCTTGAGATGTGTCTGCCTTAACGCCTAAGTATGAGGCCGATCCTAATCTTATGAAGTGGCCATTTACTTCCCCAACAAGTCCTTTTCCTGCAAACTCCTCAAAGCCATGCACCTCCTGCGCTTCGCCTGCAATAGCCTGGAAAATACGCTGGCTGAGCGGGTGTGTGGAGTGGCGGAGTACAGATTTCAAACTCTGCTCCTGCTCCGGTGTAAGTATCTTTCCTGAATAGCTTAGTTCTGCCGCGCTAGGCTCGGTTAAAGTGCCTGTCTTGTCAAAAACAACGGTGTCTATTTTGGCTAATGTTTCCACTACGCCTGTATTCTTTAAGAAAAACTTGTGCTTACCGAAAATGCGGAGTGTGTTGCCGTGTACAAAAGGTGTAGAGAGCGACAGCGCACACGGGCACGCTATAATCAAGACAGAAGTAAAGGCACGCATGGCCATACTTGTGTCACGCGGTACCCAGTAAATAAGGGCACCGGCAGCAACAAGAAGCGTAACGATGATAAACCACTTGCCGGCTACGTTGGCATAGGTTTCCATACTTTGCTCCTCATTCTTAGAGAAAACACTGTTGTTCCAAAGCTGTGTCAAATACCCTTGCGATACCTCTTTCACAACCTCCAGCTCTATACTTTCACCAGCCTGGCGGCCACCGGCGTATATTACCTCGCCCACCACTTTCTCAACCAGCTCAGATTCTCCGCTCACAAAGCTGTAGTCTACCATGGCAGTGCCGCGCAGCAGCATGGCATCAGCCGGTATAAGCTCCTGGTTTCGGATACGGATTCGGTCGCCTACTTTCAGGTTCCGAACTGCCACCGACTCTTCCTCACCGTTCTCTTTCAGCACCGTAACTGATACCGGGAAGTAGGAAGTATAGTCTCTGTCGAATGAGAGCGTATCGTATGTTTTCTGCTGGAAATACTTCCCGATCAGCATAAAGAAGACCAGACCCGTAAAGGAATCCAAGTAGCCGGGGCCTGTGGCAGAGATGATCTGGTAGGTACTGGTAATGAAAAGCGCCAGCAAACCGGTTGCAATCGGAAGGTCAATGTTGACCATGCGCTGCTGTATACCAGCCCAGGCTGATTCGAAAAAGCCACGGGCACTGTAAAACAGCACGGGCAGCGAGAGCAGTATACTCAGGTAGCCAAAAAACTTCCCGAAGTCACGCTGCACTTCTTCTCCCAGCGAAAGGTAGTCCGGAAAGGCCAGCAACATGACATTGCCGAAGCTGAAACCTGCTATTCCTAATTTATAGATGAGGGAGTAGTTTTTCTTCGTCTCCTTCTTGCCATCCGTATCAGCCAACGTAATAGACGGCTCATACCCGATGCGGGCAAGCAGGGTTACGACCTCTCGCAAGGTTGTTTTCTGATGAAAAAAGGTAACGGAGATTTCCTTCCGCAGGAAGTTAACGGTAGACTCCGAGATGCCGGGGTTAAGCTTGAACAGGTTTTCCAGCAGCCAGATACACGAACTGCAGTGCATCTGGGGCGCATAAAACGTTACTTTTGCGATGCTGTCGTTTTTAAAGTTGAGCAGCTGTGCCTCCACGCCTTCATCGTCCAGGTAGGCAAAACGAGCCTCGTTGGCTGGTTGATTACCGGTTATACCTGGGGTGCTGTCCAGCGAGTAATAGGTGCACAGGTTATTCTCCTCCAGCAGCTCGTAAACATTCTTGCAGCCGGTGCAGCAAAAGGTTTTGTCATTCGCCACAATCAACTCATCCACACACTTATCTCCACAGTGGTAGCAGGTTTGTATTTCAGTGCTTAAAGCAGCTTTAGTCGCCATAATTCCTCCTATCTAACTAATACAAAGGTAGTTTTGGCGGTTGCCCTAAAAGATGACTTTTATCATTTTAGAAGTTGACACTTATCAGTGTGTATGCAGATACAAAGCCGGACATTTGCTGCTGTCAAGTTTATCGAAGAGGCCTTAGGTGGCTGATTTGGTGACTTTATATATAAAGGAACAGTGCTTTGCAGTAGTTTAAGGTGAGATAGCTGCTTTTGCCAGAGCTGTGGCTGGGGTTAGAGAATGAGGTGTTTAGAGGATGATACTGACTTCAAACCAGCTTTGGCGCAAAGCCACTCTTTATTAAAGAAGTTTAGTGTTTAGTTAAGTATACATGGTGTTGGCGTGTCGTATAGACCATACGGACGCAAAAAGGCCGGCTGTTTTGCAGCCGGCCTTTTGTATTTTTTTGCACCTGTAAACGCAGGGCTTTTTATACTTTGCTTAGTCGTACAAATGGCAGATGCTGTAAAGTTTATCCGCATCCAGGATGGTAATGCTGCTGCCTTTTGTGGCAATGATCTGCTCGTCTTTGAACTCGGATAAAAGGCGAATGGTGGTTTCCTTGGCAGTGCCAACTATGGAAGCCAAGTCTTCGCGTGAAATAGCAATCGTGAAGTTTTCCTTATTCTCATCCTGTTGGTAAGTCTTCTGCAGCAGCAGCAGGGCCTCTGCCAAACGCTCGCGTACAGGTTTATAGGCCATCTGCGTCATGCGCTCTTCCGCCTCGCCAAGGGCCTTAGAGAGTAGTTTCATCAGGCCATTGGAGAAATCCATGTTCTCGTGGATGAGCTCCATGAACTGAGACTTTGGCACGTAGCACACCACGGCATCATCCATGGCCACCGCCGAAGCAGAATAGTTAGAGTCGGCCATAAGGGCCCGGTAGCCTATCACATCCCCCGGCTTAGCCAGGCGGATGATCTGCTCTTTGCCATCACTCCCCATTTTGCATACTTTCACTTTGCCCGAGTGCACACAGTGTAAGCCAGAGGGTTTAGAGCCCTCGTTAAAGATCACCTGCCCTTTTTTATACAGGCAGCTCGATTTGCTGGCAGAGAGTCCCTCCAGTTCATCGCCACGGCAACAGCTCAGCAGCGAGTTTTTTCTGCTCATACATTGTTGGCAATCCGGTGGTGTGAACTTCATGCTGGCTTCAGTGATTAGGGCGTAAAAATAGGCAATAGCGTATTAAACTCTATCGCTGGTAACATGCTTTTTTTCCATAACGTTCGGAATGATCATGCTTTTAGTGCATCTGCTACACTATAAACGCCATTTCAGGTCTACTTTACCACCAGCACGCCGTTCATTCTTTTCCAGTACCCCGGATAGGTGCACACGAAATCGTAAAGCCCTGGCTTAGTGGGAGCTGTAAACTCCATTTCAACTGTCTGCCCAGGCAATGCCATCGGTGATGCCGCAATTACTGCCTCGCTTTGCGGTATGTAGTTGCCTGAAGCGCCTACCCTGGCCCCCGCAAGTGCCACTTGTTTATACTTGCCCGGCGCGGTAAACACTACATTATGCACCATGGGCATATCCACGCCTTCGTTTATGAACTTTAGTTTTACCAGTGATCCTGCCTTCGTTTCAAGGGTATCTTTGCTGTACCTGATCTCTTCAATATTATTACCCAGCGCATGTAGTTCCAGGTGCTGTATATCCTGTAGAGTGGTGTCTTGCTCCTCTAGTATGGGCGCACTGGCGGCAGTGGCGGTATCCTTGGAGGTTTCCGTTGCCTCCGGGTCTCCCTCCACTTCAGGAGGGTTGCAGCTCCAAAGTAAAAGCATTAAGGGTAAAATGCTTAGAAATAGCTTTTTCATCTGCTATACTTTATAAAGCCCGGAGCAACCGCGATGGCTGCTCCGGCTTATGTTATCCAAAATATTCCTGCTTCAATTTCTTGTCATGGCCGTACAGGTCCTCACGGAAATGTACGTTTCCCTGATCATCCACCCAACTGGTGAAGTATACCAGGTAAACCTGCATCTTTTTAGGCAGCGTTACCCACTTTTCCTCTCCGCCATTCATGGTTTCTCTAATCCTTGACTCATCCCACTCCGGCATATCCTGAAGGATATACTTAGCCAGTTCCACAGGTTTCTCCAGGCGCACACAGCCGTGGCTGAAATTACGCTCAGTCTGGCTGAAAAGCGCGTCTGCAGGTGTGTCGTGCAGGTAAATGGCATGCTGATTCGGGAACAGGAATTTTAGCTGACCCAGGGAGTTTTTAGGTCCCGGCTTCTGACGCACCATGTACTGGAAGTTCTTCTCCGTCACGTTTTCCCAATCTATGGAGGATGGGGAGATAGGCTTCGGGTTCTTCTCTTTCGTCACGATCTCCATGTTCTGTGTGTCTAACCAGCCCGGGTTGGTCAGCATGTGGGGCTTTATCTCTTTCTCAACGATGCTGTTGGGTACGTTCCAATAGGGCGCCAGCACCACATACTCCATTTTCTCACTGAATATTGGCGTGGCGTTCATGGTTTTACCCACCACCACGCGCATGCTCATCACTTCTTCATAAGCTCTCTCGGCTTCCGGATCGTTGTTCGGGTCTTCGTAAATGTATAGTTTATACTCCGGGATGTTTACCCAAATATACTTTTGATCCAGGCTTTTGGGCACCATGCGTTTTGGTATCCAGCGCCAGCGCTCCATGTTTATCATGATCTGCTCGATACGGTCTTCCAGCGGCACGTTCATGGTGGCAAGGGTATTTCCACCCACTACCCCATCTTCTTTTAACCCGTGCAGCATCTGGAACTGTCTTACCTGCTTGTCAAGCTTTTCGTCAAAATACCACTGGCGCTTGTCGTTCACATCAATAGGCTGATTCGGGTTTAGACGTTTTCGGATAGTAGCTACCGCCTGGGCACTATCGCCTTTCTGCAGCGTTTTTTTTCCTCCCAGCTCCACTTTTGGCCAGCCCCCTTTTTCCTGTATCCTACGGTACTCCTGCAGGGCGTCGCGTAGCCTGGTATAGCCGGCATGCAAAGCGTCGAACTCATAGTAAGGATAGGTGCTTTCGCGCTCCTGCAGGATAGTTTGCAGGGCCTTATGCAGCTTGATCTTGTTCTTTTTAACAGACCAGTTCACGTTTTTCTGGGTAGTGGGGTCTACGCGGCCACGGTAAAAGTCGGAGGCGTAATTGAAGTACGAGGCTGTAAGCGCAATATCGATCTGCTGCTGTAAGTCAAGGCGGGCGGAGTCCTGTGGGTCCATCTGCTCATACTTCTGGAACATATCGTTAAACTTCACAAGTTTATACCTGTCCGGGTTGAGGCCCTCCACTGAGGAAGAATCAATCACGTTCAGGAATTTGTTTGCCTGCGGCACCAGCTCATTCTCCTTAAACCATGCCAGCTCATAGTTGCGGTCGCCGTAGAATTTATACATCAGCGCTTCGTGCTCCTTAAACTCCGGCTCCTGGGCAATGTATTTCTGAACGAAAAGGCTATCGGTGGTGGCTTGTGGCAGCTCCTTTTTCTTAAACAGATCTGCTACGCCATTTGATGATTCGCCTTCTTCGGAGTCGCCTTGGTTACAGCTTGTTATAGCCCCGAGGAGAAGCGGCGAAAGTATACTTAAAGCGAATAGCTTAAATTTATAAGGGATCATGTTTTCTCTATTTTAACCGGACATACTTCAGATACTAAAGCCAGCGGCTATTTTATTTTTATACTTGCCTGTGCTGATATTGCTTTAATACAATGCTGAAGTAGCCGAGTGGGTTTTTAATGCATTTCAGGCTTTAGTACTTCAAAAAGAGGTAAAATGTTTTAACGGCTCTTCTGCTTCCGCTTCTTTTTATACTTGTGGAGCGGGCTACTATACTTGTCACTCCCTAAAGTGCCATAAGTATGCCACAGTTAGAAAACTGGAAAGGTCTTTGCTGCATCCGTAGTTTTCAGGATTCGTACGGATTGCCTATCTTACGTCAAAATGTATCCCTAAACCTATGAAATTTTACAACCGTTATTTACTTGGGCTTGGACTGGCCGGTAGCCTTCAGCTTGCCTCCTGCTCAACCACTACTACAAACGATAACGAAACTATGACTGCAGAACAAAGCGCCATGGAGCAAACCCCTGGTGACGTTCATAGCTTTGCCAAAGCAGCTGAAGCCGTGGCAAAACACCTGGACCTGGACATTGAGGTGAACTTTGGTCAGAAAGTGCTCAACGGCACTGCCTCTTACCTGATCGAGAATAAAACAGGTACAGATCAAATTATCTTCGACACCAGGGGGCTTCAGATAGAGAAAGTATACCTGGGCGAAAGTATGGAGGAAACGACATTTGAGCTCGGCGAAGAGAAGGAGTTTCTGGGGCGGCCGTTGACCGTAAAGATCAAACCCGATACCAAAAAGGTAACCATCAAGTATAAAACCTCTCCGGATGCCGCCGCCCTGCAGTGGCTTAACCCGCAGCAGACAGCCGGCAAGAAATACCCTTTCCTGTTCACGCAGTCGCAGGCCATACTTGCCCGCACCTGGATTCCGATCCAGGACAGCCCGGGCATCCGCATTACGTACAGCGCCAAGGTAAAGGTGCCGAAAGAGCTGCTGGCTGTGATGAGTGCAGAGAACCCGGTAGAGAAGAATGATTCCGGCGTTTATACTTTCGAGATGAAGCAGCCGATCCCTTCTTACCTGATGGCTCTGTCGGTAGGCGATTTAGTATTCGAGAAAATAGGGCCGCAGACAGGTATCTATGCCGAGCCGGCTACTATTAAGGCAGCCACTTACGAGTTTGCCGAGATGGACAAAATGCTGGAAGCCGCTGAAACGATTTACGGAAAATACCGCTGGGATCGTTACGACCTGCTGGTGCTGCCGCCATCATTCCCGTTTGGAGGTATGGAAAACCCGCGCCTTACATTCGTGACGCCAACCGTGCTGGCTAAGGACCGCTCCCTTACAAGCCTGATCGCACACGAACTGGCGCATAGCTGGAGTGGCAACCTTGTTACGAACGGCACCTGGGATGATTTCTGGCTGAACGAAGGCTTTACCGTATACTTTGAGCGCCGCATTATGGAGGAGATCTATGGCAAGGAGTATGCTGCGATGCTGAACGTGCTGGGTTACCAGGATATGATGAATACCATTAACGATATTGGTGCTGAAAGCGAAGATACACGCCTGAAGTTGGACCTGGAAGGCCGCGATCCGGATGAGGGCCTGACGGATATTGCCTATGAGAAAGGTAACTTCTTCCTGCAGAATATCGAGAAGGCTGTTGGCCGTGAACGGTTTGATGCGTTCCTGAACAACTACTTCAACACGTTTGCGTTCCAGAGCACCGATACCGAAAAGTTTCTCAACTTCCTGCGCACGGAACTGATAAAGGGAGACGAAGAGTTGGCGGAGAAAATCAACATTGAGGGCTGGGTGTTCTCGCCGGGCTTGCCAGAAGGATTTGAAGCGCCTACCAGCAGCCGTTTTGCTAAAGTTGAGGAGGCTTTCCAAAGCTGGAAAAACGGTAAGCCAGCCGCGCAGCTAAACACTAAAGACTGGTCGAGCCATGAGTGGCTGCACTTTATACGAATGCTGCCTGAGAACATGAGCCAGCAGCAGATGGCTGAGCTGGATAAGGCTTTCAACTTCACCAACTCCGGTAACTCTGAAGTGCTGGCCGCTTGGTTCATTCACGCCATCCGCAATAAGTATACTACCGCAGATCAGGCGCTGGAGACATTCCTGACCAATGTAGGCCGCCGCAAGTTCCTGGTGCCTATCTACAAGGCGCTTACGGCCACACCGGAGGGCAAGAAAAAGGCCCTGGCTATCTATGCCAAGGCACGCCCTAACTACCATGCCGTGTCTACGGTAACGCTTGACGAGATGCTGAAATAACCGGTATCAGCTATACATAACAAAAGCGGCTGCCATACTTTGGCAGCCGCTTTTGTTTTACGGGTAGGTAAAAACGGAAGGCTCTGTAACCTTCTGACCTGCTTGGTGGAGCCAGGTGAAGGTACAGAGCCTTCCTGCGTTTCTTCAAAAGTTATTTTTCAGCTTTAATATTTATATGTTGCTCGGCAATCATGGTCAGTTGCTCGTCTGTTTGTTTCTCCTCCTCCAGAGTCTGGTGCAACAGGTCCAGCACATCTGTCATACCTAATTGCTTGGCATAGGTGCAAACTGTACCGTAGGCTGCAATCTCATAGTGCTCAACCCGCTGGGCGGAGGCGATCAATGCTGCATCCATCACATTGGCGTCGGCTTTCTCGCTCATCATAGAATCAGCTTCCCTGATGATGCCCTCCATGGCTTTGCACTTCTCCCCTTTTGCTTTCTCACCTATCAGGTCAAACACCTGCTCAAGGCGCTCAATCTGTTTTTCTGTTACGCTCAGGTGGTCTTCAAAAGCGCCTTTCAGCTGCTTGGAAGAGGTTGCTTTTATCATTTTGGGCAGTGCCTTCGTGATTTGCTGCTCTGCATTATAGATGTCTTTCAGTTCGTGGATCAGGAGATCCTTTAAGTTGTTTAATTTCATAGCTTGGAAAGGTTACGCGTTGTTGTAATTATGCTTTCGCTTGTTACAGACCTACTATACGGCCTGATGCAGGGTGGGTTTAGCTATATCATTTTTTATTTGTCAACATGCACAAAATGCTGGTTGTTGCTATGCTAAATATAATAAAACATATATAGCGGCATATGGTCCTTTGCATACTTGCTGTTTTAGTGTTGCACCAGGCATCATACTTTGTTTAAAGTGAAACGAAATTAGCTAAAAGCGGTACTCTTACTGTACAAGCATTGGTTTGCAATTTTGTTACAGAATAATTCTAAGAATAAATTAACCTATAAAATCACCCGTGAATACACCTAAAGGAAAACTGATTGCAGTAGGTGGTAACGAAGACAAAGGCAGTTACCCGAACCCAAAATCTAAGAAGAAGTACTACCTCGACTTTTTTGAGCTGGGCATACTGAAGCGTTTCCTGAAGGAGATTCCGGCCAAAAAACCGCACATCGAGGTGGTTACCACCGCCTCCATGATTCCCGAGGAAGTTGGGGAGCGCTATATGAGTGCCTTCGGCATCCTGGGGATTGAAAATGTGCAGCTCATGCATATCCGTACCGAAGAGGATGCCCTTAACCCGGAGTACATTAAGCGGGTGCGCGAGTGCGACGGCATTATGTTCAGTGGCGGTGACCAGTCGCGTATTACGCGCATGTTTCTGGATACCGAAATTCTGGAAATACTCAAGCAACGCTATCAAAACGAAGATTTTATAATTGCCGGTACCAGCGCGGGAGCCATGGCCATGTCTAAAGAGATGATAAAGGGCGGCAGCGCAACCGAATCACTACTGAAGGGAGCGATTAAGATGGGGCGAGGGCTACATTTTCTGGATGGTGTGATCATCGATACCCATTTTGTAATTAGGGGCAGGTTCGGACGCCTGATGGAAGCGGTGGTGACACACCCTAAAACGATTGGGGTTGGCCTTGGCGAGGATACGGGGGTATTGATAACCGAGGGCCATATGATTGAAACCATAGGCTCCAACCTGGTAGTGATTGTGGATGGCCATGAAGTAAAGTATACCAATATCAGGGACGTGGAGCCAGGCCGCCCGGTAGCCATAGACCATATGGTGATGCACGTATTGGCTAAAGGCAACCTCTTCGACATGAACGCCCGCATCTTTTACCAGAACGAAGAAGCCTACCACTATGCCCAACTGCAGGAGCTTAACCGCTAAAAAGTAAAAGAGCTTACCGCAGCCTGATTTATGCTTTGTTTCGTAATCATCATCCATAAAACACCACATATAAAAGCATGAGCATAAAAGCCCTCATACTAGACCTCGACAACACAGTCTTTCCCGTTCCTTCGATTGGAGATGAGCTATTTCAACCTCTTTTTGATTTGATCAGGGAAAGGAATGACTATGAGGGTGATTTTGAGGACATAAAGCGGGACATGATGCGGAAGCCATTCCAGAAAGTGGCCAAGGAGTATGCATTCAGCGAACAGCTTACAGAAAAGGGTGACAGGATATTGCAGGACCTGGTTTATGAGAAAGATATACCACCTTTCCCAGATTTTGCTGAAGTGAGAGCCTTACCTTATAAAAGATTCCTGGTGACAACAGGATATACCAAAATGCAGCAAAGCAAAGTTGAGAACCTTGGCATTAGAGAATATTTTGAGGAGGTGCACATTGTAGACCCCAGTAAAACTAATCAAACCAAAAAAGACATTTTCCAGAGTATTCTGGAGCGTTACAAGTATAAAACCACAGAAGTAATGGTTATCGGCGACGATCCGGAGTCGGAATTAAAAGCGGGCAGAGAGCTTGGCATTCGTACGGTACTGTACACCAAAGACGGAGCGTTTAGCTCCGGTGCCTCGCATAGCATAGTGGATTTCGGGCAGCTGAAAGAGCTGATCGCGCAAAACAAAGTATAACCGCATTGCTTTAGCGTTTATAGATACCGACGAAGGTTTCATCCTGCCCTCTCTTACTGGCACGGTACATCCCCTCGGAGTTAAAGGGTAAGGCAATCTCCCCGGTAGCTGTCACGGCTATAAGGCCTCCCTCACCACCGAATTGCACCAGTTTTTTCAGCACCACCTCATCACAAGCCTGTTGCAAAGTATAACCTTTGTACTCCATCAAACAAGAAACATCGTAGGCCACTACCGCTCGCATAAAGTATTCGCCATGGCCGGTGCAGGAGATGGCGCAGGTGCGGTTGTTGGCATAGGTGCCGGAGCCTATGATTGGCGTATCCCCGACGCGGTTGTAACGCTTGTTCGTCATGCCGCCCGTGGAGGTGGCAGCGGCTACATTGCCCGCCTTGTCTACAGCCACGGCTCCCACCGTCCCGAATTTCTCATCCCGTTGCTCCGTGTGGTCCAGCATAAAGATATCGGAGTCGCGCACCTCGCTCCATTGCTCATACCTATACTTGTCGAAGAAATATTTTTCCGGTGCAAACTCCAGCCCGTAAGCCAGTGCAAACTCCTCTGCGCCGTAGCCGCTTAGCATCACATGGTCCGAGTGCTGCATGATGGCAGCGGCAAGTTTAATGGGGTTTTTTATACTTCTGACACCAGCTATGGCACCGGCTTCCAGTGTTTTGCCGCACATAATGGCCGCGTCCATCTCATGCTTTCCCTCTTTGGTGAACACCGATCCCCTGCCCGCGTTAAACAAAGGCGAGTCCTCGAGGTGCACCACGGCCAGTTCCACCGCCTCTAGTGCCGTACCATCCTGCTCCAGCACGTTGCTTCCGGCTTCCACGGCCTCCTGTAAAGCTGCTCTGTAAGCTTTGTCCTGCTCTGCTGTTAAGGATGATTGCGTGATGGTTCCTGCCCCGCCATGTATGGCTATCGCTGTTTTCTGCATGTTTGTTTGCTGTTTATACTTTTGTAGCTACCCTCTACGCCGATTGTGCAGCGGCTGTTCAGGCGGCCTTTTTTATTACGAATTTTTTGTGCAATTGAGCCGAGGGTATGGACCTAAATCCGGGGAAAAACAGTTATCTTTGTCTATAGTAAAAACAACCAATTAACTTATTGATTATGTCTTTTGATATCCAAGGTAAGCTGTACGAAATCTTTGATGAGCAACAGATCAGCGACAAATTCAGAAAGCGCGAGTTTGTGCTGGAGATTCCGGATGGCTCTTACACGCAGTACGTGAAGTTTCAGCTGACGCAGGACAAATGCAGCCTGCTTGACTCCTATAAGAACGGTGATGAGGTGAAAGTTACCTTTAACCTGACAGGTAAGCCATTCACAAAGAACGGCCAGACCATGTACTTCACAAACCTGCAAGCCTGGAGAATGGAACCTGCCGGTAATGAGTTCGGTGGCGCCCCTGGTGCTGCTGCGCCTCAGCAAGACGCTCCTTCGTTCTACAGCAGCGACGCAGACAACGACCTTCCTTTCTAAAGTATAAACGGTAGCTTTTTTGCTGCAGATAAAGTATAAAGCGGGCCCAACAAGGCTCGCTTTTTGTTTTAGGTAAATGTATGCGTCTGATCAGGAAAAATCAGTATATTGATATAGAGTAAAGCTGCTTAGGCAGAACCCTGCAAGCGAAACAAACGCACTTATTCCTTGGTTATACTTACAGCACCCTACCTACTACTATGGACGAGCTACAGCGCCTTATCTGGGAAGGCGAAAATGACACCGTTGACTTTAAGCAGCGTATTACCAAACCCGAGAAAATCTCAAGAACACTGGTTTCTTTTGCCAATACACGTGGCGGAGTGATATTAGTGGGCGTTAAAGATAATGGCTACGTCTGCGGCGTGGATCCTGAAGAGGAAAAACATACCTTGCAGCTGGCAGCAGACTTTTACTGCGACCCACCGGTGCATTTGCTTTACGAGGAGATAGACCAGGACGACAGGGTGGTGCTGAAGGTAACGGTGCCGGAAAGTATGCACAAACCACACTTTGCCAAGCTGAAGGAGGATGACTGGCGCGGCTTCGTGCGCGTGAAAGACACCAGCGTGCAAACGAGTAAGATGGTGAATAAAGCCTTGCATCAGGCTCCGGAGCAGTTCGAGCCCCTCCCCCTCAACCGCCATGAGGAAACCTTGCTGGAGTACCTGCGGCTGCACCCGCGTATCACGGTAAGGCAGTTTATGAAGCTGGCCAACCTATCTGAGCGACGCGCCTACCGCACCTTGGTTAAACTTGTCATCCACGGTTACATCCTGCTCCACGATAAAGAAAAAGAAGACTTTTATACTTTGGTTTAATCTCTGACCTCTTTACTCCCTTTGGTGCTGCTAACCAGGTTTCCGCTTTTATAGGTTTCGGTGTGGGAGAAGCTGCCCGATTCGTCATACACCTGCCACTCCCCGAACCAGAAGTAGTGATCCCTGGTGGGGGTTCTTATCAATCGGGCAGTACCTTTTCGGGCTAGGTTACCGTTTTCATGGAACTTTTCCACTAGTATTATATTGTTCCGGCGGTTATACTTCTCAAGCATGTAAGGGGTGCCGTCCGGGTAGTAATACTTCCACTTGCCAACCTCCACGCCATGTCTGAAGCGCCCGTTCCGGATCACTTGCTCATCCTCCCCAAAGTATACTTTCCAGCGACCATGGTATTTCCCCTCCTTATCGAACCGGTTAATCCTGAAGAATAAGAAGCCATGTTTCTTTGGTTTCTCCTCTGCAAAAACCTTTTCCTGTCCGTTTACTGCTAAAGGCCACAGCGAAAGCAGCAGGAAAAGGAAAGCGTAGTATACCAACTTCATAAAGTATGATTAAAGTCCCTAATGTATCCTTTACGGAGCAATGTATAAAATTTTTACGTATAACTAAATATTTAGTTATCCACCTCTCTCAAGTATAATTTATTAAGAACCAACACTATATAGTAAAGTGTAAATTTATAGCGGCTGAAGCACTTAAAAAGCTGAGGAAGTGTGGGACGCGGAATTCAGCCATGCTTGTAATTAAAACGTAAACAGGAGCATCAGCGCAATACAGCTTCTAAATCAAGGTTTCACCCAAACCCCCACGCTTATGCCTAAAGCATCGCCCGAAACCAGTATAGCTGGCACCACCAGCAAAACTACCCGTAAAGCAGCCGGCAGTAACAATAAACCCGCAAAAGTCTCTGCTGCTAAACTACCACCGCTAGACAATCACAGCAAGAAAATTTTTGTGTTGGACACCTCCGTCATTCTCTACGACCACAGCGCCGTGAAGAACTTTCAGGAGCATGACGTGGCCATACCCATTACGGTTTTAGAGGAGCTGGATAACTTTAAGAAAGGCAACGACATCAAGAACTTCGAGGCGCGTGAGTTTATCCGCTTCATCGACAAACTATCCTCAGAGCATAAGTTGCAGGATTGGATCCCTTTGAACGGGAGGAACAAAGGCAGTTTTAAAGTACTGATGAACAACACTATCTCCGGGGTCGATGCTATCAATATCTTTGGAGATAAGAACGACCACCACATCCTCAACTCAGCTCTAAAACTACAGCAGGACAAGCCCGGCAATAAAGTCGTGCTGGTCACGAAAGACATTAACCTGCGTCTTAAGGCCCGTTCCCTGAACATAATTTCCGAAGATTATGAGACCGGCAAGATACAGGATGTGGCTGACCTGTATACCGGCTGCGACACCCTGGAAGACGTGGCTGCCGGAGCGGTGAACGAACTCTATGAGCATGGCTTCTGCGATGCGGAGAAAGTGCTGCCTGCACCACCTACTGACAATCACTTCTTTGTGTTGAAGAGCTTTAAAAATTCTGTACTTGCCTTTTACAACATTGCAGAGAAGCGGCTGGAGCGGGTGGACAAACAAACGGCCTATGGTATAAAGCCCCGTAACGCGGAGCAGGCCTTTGCCCTGCATGCGCTCACCAACCCGCACATAAAGCTAATCAGTGTGCAGGGAGTAGCCGGTACAGGCAAAACGCTGCTGGCCCTGGCCAGCGCCCTCGAGCAACGCCGTGAGTACAAGCAGATTTACCTGGCGCGACCCGTCGTGCCCCTCAGCAACAAGGACATTGGTTACTTGCCTGGCGATATCAAATCGAAGCTGAACCCCTACATGGAGCCGCTTTGGGATAACCTGAAGTACATACAGAACCAGTACCCGGAAACGAGCAAGGAATACCAGCGGCTGCGTGAGATGGTAGAGTTGGAGAAACTGATGATCACACCGCTGGCTTATATTCGCGGGCGTAGCCTGTCCAACATTTTCTTTATAGTGGATGAGGCGCAGAACCTGACGCCGCATGAGGTAAAAACAATTATTTCCAGGGCCGGAGAGAACACCAAGATCATTTTTACAGGCGATATTTACCAGATAGACACACCCTACCTCGATTCGCAGAGTAACGGCCTTTCCTACCTGATAGACCGCGCTCGCAACCACCCACTCTATGCGCATATTACCCTGCAAAAAGGCGAACGCTCGGAGCTGGCAAATCTTGCCAATGAACTGTTATAAGTTTAGGAGTTTGTGGGTTATAGAGTTTAGGAGTTACTGAGTTTGTAACAAAGCCATCGTAGGTGAGAGCATTCAGCAGTGGTTGTTTTAAAAAAAACCGTCGAAGTTTTATATAGATTCTCTAACTCTTTAACCCTTTAACTCCCAATAGCTTCTGTAGCCCCTGCAATCCCTGTTCGGCCTCCTGCTTCATTTTATACTTCCGGAGCACACCATGCAGCTTGGCCAGAGAAGATTGCGGCAAAACCGTTTGCTGCCGCCATACTACGTTTGTGCCGCCTTTGGTTGGTATAAGTATAAAAGTGCCAAGTATGGCGGATGCATTATCCGGTGCTGACTGTCGGTATGCTATGGTGTTGGGCTGGGTGCTTTCGGTCAGGAGGATCTGTCCGTTGCCTACTTTGTCGCCGCTCCACTCAAGTCGAGCGCCTTTGCCCTGCATTGGTCCGCCGTAGAGATGAATCATACTTGGGTCATTTTCCTTATTCAGCAGGCTCCACTCCTGCCACTTGGCGGGGTTGTTCAGGTAGGGATACACCTCCTCCGCCGGAAGCTGCAGGTAAACAGCCTGTTGCACCTCAATCTCAGTTGGCAGAAAGTAGGAAGCACCATAAATGGCAGCTGCACCAAGCGGCAGCGCAATCAGCACATATCTGAGCAATTTCATAAAATCTGGTTGAAAGTATAGGCTTGTATTATAAGCAGGCAATTATGCATCAATTTTAAGGAGCATTCCTGACCAAAACAAGCGTTTAAGGTTTAATTATTTATCATAATTTTATGCAGCAACAACAGCCTGCCTGCCAAGAGGCAGCTTTTAACAGGCGATACACGTACAGTGGATTAAAAGATATTAAATAGAAGATGCTATATGCTACAAGATTGGATACAGAAAGGATATAAGTACTCCCAGAACCCTATTTTCAAGAGGTTTGCAGGCAAAGCCGGGGCGTTACTTTCCAAGCCCATGAAAATTGGGCTTCTGCTTACAACAGCGTACAATAAACTGGTGGATGTAAACGACACCGAATCGGGGTTTCAGCAGCTAAAGAACCTCATGATGACCTTCATGCGGATGGTCAGGGCCTATGTGCGGGGCGATTACAGGGACATCTCAAAAAAATCGATGGTAATCGGGGTGGCCGTGCTGCTCTATCTGGTTACACCCCTCGACATTATCCCGGATTTTATACCTGTTATTGGCCTGATGGATGACATAAGCCTAATGGCCTGGTTTGTGGATGCCTTTAGCAAGGAAATAACGAAGTACCGCGAATGGGAAGTCCATACAAGCTACGAGAACATCGGCCGTTTCTGACCAGTTTTTCAACTTAACAACTATTACACGTTTAAAGAGGCATCCTGAGCAACCAGGATGCCTCTTTAATTAAATCTCGCTCGGTTTATAAGTACAAAACAGCTTCTTCCAGAACTAAGCATGCCGTCTCTCCTGCTCCTATAATCACTTTTAATGCCTGCCCATACATCATCGGCTAAAAATGGTTAACTTTAAGGGTTAAAAACAAAAACCAATCTATACTTATCACATGATCAGTAAACGCATATTATCTTTTTTTGCGGCTGCTTTACTGAGCATTGGCATAACTACCGCTCGCCCGGATGAGGGCATGTGGCTGCCGATGCTGTTGAAACAGCTGAACGAAGCAGAGATGCAGAACAAGGGCATGAAGCTCACGGCCGATGACATTTACAATGTCAACCAGTCGAGCCTGAAAGATGCAATCGTTTCTTTCGGAGGCTTTTGCACCGGCGAAATGATCTCACCAGAGGGCCTGCTGCTAACCAACCACCACTGCGGCTACGGCCAGGTGCAGCAGCACAGCACCGTGGAGAACGACTACCTGACAGAGGGCTTCTGGGCCATGAATCGGGAGCAGGAGCTGCCGAACCCTGGTCTTACCGCCACTTTTATCGTGCGTATGGAAGATGTGACCAAGCAGGTAATGGCAGGCACAGAAGGTGCTAAAACCGAGGCGGAGCGCGAATCCATTATCCAGCGCAACATGTCCAAGGTAAGCAAGGAGGCCACTGCCGGCACACATTACAACGCCGTGATCAAGCCGTTCTTCTATGGCAACGAGTACTATATGTACGTCACCGAGACGTTTAAGGACGTGCGCCTGGTGGGGGCACCGCCATCATCTATCGGAAAGTTCGGTGGTGATACGGATAACTGGATGTGGCCTCGCCATACCGGCGACTTCTCCCTGTTCCGTGTATACGCCGGCCCTAACAACGAGCCAGCAGAGTATTCTCCTGAGAACAAGCCTTACAAGCCAAAGCATCACCTGCCAATCTCCCTGAATGGGGTTAAGGAAGGTGACTTTACCATGGTGTTCGGCTTCCCGGGGCGTACGAACGAGTACCTGACGTCACAGGCCGTGAGGGAGATTTACGAGGTATCTAACCCTGCCAAGATCAACATCCGCGAGACCAAGCTGAATATCCTGGACAAGGACATGAAAGCCTCTGATGAGGTGCGCATTAAGTATGCCGCCAAGTATGCCAGCATCGCCAACTACTGGAAAAAGTGGATCGGTGAGAACCGCGGTATACAGAAGGCAAACGCCATAGCCGAAAAGGAGGAGTTGGAGCAGCAATTCGCGCAGTGGGTGGCTACCGACGCATCGCGCCAACAGAAGTATGGCAACCTGCTAGCTGAGTTCGACAAGAACTACAAGGCGCTGGAAGGCATCACTATCTCTCGCGATTACATCAACGAAGCCGTATATGGTGTTGAGATCGTGAAACTGGCCAACAACTTTACCACGCTGCAGAGCATGCTGGCTAAAAAAGCGCCTCAGAGCGATATTGACGCACAGGTGGTGAAGCTGGAGAAGTATGCAGCGGATTTCTTTAAAGACTACAATGCCCCGTCAGACAAGAAGGTGTTTGCCGCCCTGCTGAGTCTGTACTACAACAACATCGACCAGAAACTGCACCCGGAGATCTTTAACATGGTGCGCAGCAAGTATAAAGGCGACTTCGCCAAGTATGCGGAGGATGTATTCGCCAAGTCTGCCTTTGCCTCAGAGGCTGGCGTGAAGAGCGTTTTGGCAGATGCGAAGAAAGGGAAAGACGCCATTAAGAACGACCCGGCTTTTGCGCTGGCCAGCAGTGTGGCAGATTATTACCGCGTTAATGTAATGCCAACGTATACTTCTGTGAACGATAACTTGAGCCTGCTGTACCGCACGTATGTAGCGGGGCTCCGCGAGATGCAGCAGGACAAGACGTTTTACCCGGATGCCAATTCTACCTTGCGCGTAGCTTACGGTAAAGTGGAGCCTTACAACCCGATCGATGGGGTGCATTATACTTACTACACTACCCTGGAAGGCGTGATGGAGAAAGCCGCCTCCGGCATAGCCGAGGATTATGCCATCCCGGCCAGGCTGCGTGAACTATACGAGAAGAAGGATTACGGCCGCTATGGTGTGAACGGCAAAATGCCAGTGGCTTTCATCGCGTCTAACCATACTACAGGTGGTAACTCCGGCTCACCTGTAATCAACGCCAACGGACAGCTGATCGGCACCAACTTCGACCGTAACTGGGAAGGGACTATGAGCGACATCGTGTACAACCCGGACCAGGTGCGTAACATTTCGGTGGATGTGCGCTACATGCTGTTCATCGTGGACAAATTTGCCGGCGCCGGTCACCTGATAGAGGAAATGACGCTGGTGACGGATGATACATCCGGCCTGCCGCAGGTGGATGCACGCAAAAAGGAGCCATCCCAAAAAGACAAGAAGAAAGACCGTAAGAAGAAGAAAAAAGAAAAGGCCGAAGCTACTATCTAAGCTAGCGGCAAGTATAAAATCCCCATTCGGTTTTCCGGGTGGGGATTTTTGTTTTAGCACATCCAGGTGCTAATTTCAGGTTCTATTACCATACTTATACTTTTATGCCGCAAAAATCCCTCTCAACCAAAGAAGAAAGTATACTTATAGAAAAGGCCACCCTGCATCTGAAGTGGCTTTACCCGGGTGCTAAGGCAGTGGCAGATAAGCCTGTACTGGTATTCCTGCACGACTCGCTGGGCTGCATCAAACTATGGCGCGATTTCCCGGAGCAATTGGCGAAGGCAACAGGCTGTTCCGCACTTGTGTACGACAGGCAGGGTTATGGTGAATCGTCCCCTTTCCAAAGTATAAAACGTGGGCAGGATTACCTTGAGCGAGAGGCGGATGTGCTGGAGCAATTACTGGAGCAGCTTCAGGTAACCAAAGCCATACTTTTCGGCCACTCCGATGGCGGAAGTATAGCCCTGATAGCGGCGGCAAAATATAAATCCCGTATTGCAGGCATCATCACCGAAGGGGCGCATGTATTTGTGGAGGAAGTGACCTTAGCAGGGATTCGGGCAGCCGTTACTGCTTACCAAACCACCAACCTGCCGGAGAAGCTGCAGAAATACCATGGCGACAAAACGGATGACGTATTCCACGCCTGGGCCGATACGTGGCTTTCAGAAAATTTCAGGAACTGGAACATCGAGCATTACCTGCCATCCATACGTTGCCCGGTGCTGGTGATCCAGGGAGAGGCTGATGAGTATGGGACCCAAGCCCAGGTTGAAGCAATTGAGACGCAAGTGCAGGGGCCGGCGCAGCAGCTCCTTATTCCGGAAATCGGCCATTCTCCTCACCGCGAAGCCAAGTATGTAGTATTAAGTCAGTCCGCCGCTTTCATCAAGGCCATACTTCTATAAATCCTTCATTTCGAATTTTCCGGCAAAAAAAGTATATTTAAGAAACTAAAGACTGGTAGAGCAGGCATACTGCTGGTGTCGTTTATACTTTATTCTTCAGATACATGAAAAAGCCCCACGCATACTTAAGCATCGCTGCAGCCATTGGCCTGACACTTGGCAGCCATACTTTACTGGCACAGGAACAGGATTACAAGCAACTGCACAAAGAAGCCATTCTTATTGATACCCATAACGATGTGCTTATCTCGGTGATGGAGGGGCTGGATATTTCTCTGGACCTCCGCGGAAAAACGCACTCCGACCTGGCGCGCTTTAAGGAAGGTGGTGTGGATGCGCAGTTTTTTTCTGTATGGAGTGATGAAACCGGCACATTTAAGTATGCCAACCAGCAGATAGACTCCCTGCAGGCCATAGTGAAGCGCCACCCTGACAAAATGATGCTGGCCAACAACACCCAGGACATAAAGCAGGCGGTACAGGAGGGCAAATTAGCATCTTTGATAGGTGTGGAAGGCGGCCACATGATTGAAAGCGACCTGAAAAAGCTGGAACAGCTGCACAAGCGGGGTGCCCGTTACCTGACCCTCACCTGGAACAACTCCACGCCCTGGGCCACCTCTGCCCTGGACGAAAGCTCCGGGAAATTGCCCAACTCCAAAAAAGGCCTGACCAAATTCGGGCAAAAAGTGGTGCACCGCATGAACGAGCTGGGCATGATGGTGGACGTGAGCCACGTAGGGGAGAAAACCTTCTGGGACGTAATGGCTGTCACCAAAAAACCTGTGCTGGTATCGCACAGCTGTGTTCACGACATTAACCCCGTATTCCGCAACCTGACAGATGAGCAGATCAAAGCAGTAGCAAAGAATGGCGGCGTTGTGCACCTCAACTTCTTTTCCGGTTTCCTGGATCCTGAGTTTACCAACCGCATCGATAACTTCGGGAAAGAGCACAAGAGCGAGATCGACTCGCTGAAGAATGAGGGATGGAAGAACGATGCCATCATGGATTTTCTGGCGGAAAACTACCCGGTTGCTGTCCAGG
The DNA here is from genome assembly GCF_026241195.1 of Pontibacter anaerobius. Classification (GTDB taxonomy): domain Bacteria; phylum Bacteroidota; class Bacteroidia; order Cytophagales; family Hymenobacteraceae; genus Pontibacter; species Pontibacter anaerobius. Next base: position 414,788 of record NZ_JAPFQO010000002.1, on the reverse strand, counting down.
ACCTGCGCCCTCCCCTCTCCCTGCTCCTGGACCACCTGGATCACATCGTGAAGCTGGTAGGCGTGGATTACGTTGGCCTCGGCTCCGACTTTGACGGCATCTCCTCTTCCCCGAAACAGCTGGACGGTGTGCAGGATTTCCCGGTAATCACCAAAGAACTGCTGGCTCGCGGCTACAGCGAAGAAGACATCAAAAAGATTCTCGGTGCGAATTTCCTGCGAGTTTTCAAAGCCAATGCAGGCTGATCTATACTTTTAGAAAGGATGGGCAATGAAGGATAATTTCTCTGTACAGGCTGCCGCTTATGCCGCTTTTAGGCCGCATTACCCGCAGGAGCTGTATGATTTCCTTTACAGCCTGCCCATACCAAAAGACACAGCCTGGGACTGCGCCACCGGCAACGGGCAGGTGGCGGCAGTGCTGGCAAAAGTGTATAAAAAAGTATACGCATCTGACATCAGCGCGGCGCAGCTGCAGCATGCGCCTAAACTACCCAATATCTCCTACCTCACCTGTCCCGCTGAAAGCACACCCATACCCGACAAAAGTATAGATCTGGTTACAGTGGCCCAGGCGGTGCACTGGTTCCAGTTCGACAAGTTTAACCAGGAAGTGCGACGTATGTTAAGACCTCATGGTTGGCTGGCGATCTGGGGCTATGGCCTGCTGCAAACGGATGATGAGGGGCTAAATAACTTGATTCAGCAGTTCTACGCGCATACGTTAGGTCCGTACTGGGATGCGGAGCGTCGTTACATCGACGAAAAGTATACCTCCATTCCTTTCCCATTTAAAGAAACTACAACTCCTGAATTAAATATAGCGGTGGACTGGACGCGGCAGCAGTTTTTAGGCTACCTAAGTTCGTGGTCCAGCGTACAGCATTACCTGCGGCAGAACGGTGAATCGCCTATACCTGCTTTCGAAGGGCTGTTACAAAACCGGTGGCCATCCGATAAGAGCATAGGCCTCCGCTTCCCAGTATTTATGCAGCTTGGGCAAGTATGATCAGAAGCTTAGCCACACTGTCTGTAGCTGCTGTTAGCCTGAATCCTTTTGCTCTTCGTCTGGCTCTTGCCACTTTTCGTCTTATAAATTATCCCTAGGACCGTTTTAGAAGCTTAAATTATTTACTTTTGCCAAACTGTTGTAGCTACAATTAAACCTGTTGCTTCAGCATCCATCCTAAAGTATAAAATACATTGAGCAGCAACAACCAGGTTAAGGCAATGGCCATTTATCAGATCTTGGGTGGCCTGTTGGGCCTTGTACTCACCATTTTGGTCATGTTGAACGGCGATATAACCGTGACCCAGCAGGTGTTGCGCATGGGGGTGTTTGCCGGTTTGCTGTATGTGTTTTCCATACTTTGCGGACGCGTACTTTTCCGTAACCGAAAGCGGGGACTGCGACTTTCCCTTGTAAATCAGGTGCTACAGGTGCTGTATTTCTCTTTTGGGTCTATTAGTTTCCAGTATGTGGCCGGCCTCAGGGTTGGCATAGGCATGGATCTGGTTGGCAGCTGGATCTTTAAGTTCAGGATAGCCCTATCCTCTTTTCATTTCAGCATAGAGACTGATCTGGGACAGAAATATATTGGGATAAACCTAGTCGCGCTTTTTCTGATTTTCTGGATAGAGCGCCTACAGGAAAAACAACCTGCTACGTAATTTTACAATAGCTTAAACATTTTAGGCTTCAGAAGATTTAACCAAAGTATAAAAGGGTGCAGCTGCTCCTACGCTAAATAATGTATTCTTTTGGCACTTAAACGAGCCGCTATATCTTTGCAAACCGAATGAACATTCAATTAACAACCATACATGGAACCCATAGCAGATAAGAAGAGAGCAATTTTTGAAAGTATGCTGGAGCTGGTCAAAGAGAAAGGATTCCATGGCACCCCTATGAGCATGGTTGCCAAAAGAGCGGGTGTGGCGGCAGGCACCATCTACCATTATTTCGACAGCAAGGAAAAGCTAATCTGTGAGCTCTACCACTACATACAGCAGCAGGTTATCGAAATCGTTAAGCACGAGGACTGCACCGACATCTCCTTTAAAGAGTGCTTTTTTAATCTATGGTACGCCCTCTTTACCTACTACACTGAAAAGCCTAGTATACTGCGTTTCTTTGAGCAGTTTGTTAACTCGCCTTATAACACCAATAAAGATGAGTTTGGGAAAGATGAATTTCACCGGCTGCTTTTCCGCTTTTTTGAGCGTGGCATCAAAGAAGGCCATCTCAGACCAGTTAGCCCGAAGATTCTCGGAACTCTGGCCCATAGCAACATCATCTCCACCGTAAAGATACAGGCCTCGGGCAGGCTTACACTTCAGGATGGTGAGCTGGAGCAGATCCCGCTTATACTATGGGACGGCATGCGAAACAGGTAAACATTGCTTCACAATACGCGAGACTCCCCATTTACATTCAATTTGTTTTTTAACTCTTAAATCAGCATGATCAACCACTATGAGAAAACCGGCATGGCAGACACCTTTACATTTCTACTCGATAGAGGCTGCTTAGGATAAAAGCATATTTGCAACACCAAGTATATCAATTTTATAGAATGAAATTCATAAAACGTTTTAGGCCCTGGATGCTAGGATTTCTGTTTAGTCCTGGCCTCGCGCTAGGACAGGCAGCGACCCCGCCGACAGCTGAAAGCCTGACACTGGAGCAGTGCGTAGACTATGCGCTGGAGAACAGGGCCGCCGTGGAGCAGGCCCTGCTGGATGAGGCCATAGGCGACCGGGAGATAAAAGCAAACCTTTCGGGCTGGTTCCCGCAGTTAAACGCTACTTATGGTGGCACCCACAACATAAAGCTGCAGCAGCAGCCCTTCGGAGACCAGATCATTACGCTGGGCCAGAAGTATACGTCTAATGTGCTGTTGGAGGCGAATCAGACCTTGTACAGCAGTGAGTTGTTACTAGCATCCAAAGCCGCACGTTTCAGCAGGCTGCAACTGGACCAGCAAACCCTCAACACCAAGATTAACACGGTGGTAGAGGTAAGCAAGGCCTTCTATGATGTACTGCTTACGCAGGAGCAGCTCCGGATTCTGAACGTGAATCTGGCCCGCCAGGAAAAGCAGTATAACGATGCCAAAAGCAGGTATGAAGTGGGTCTGGTGGATAAAACCGATTATCAGCGGGCCGCCATTACCCTGGCTAACATCCGCAGCGACATAAAGCGGGCTCAGGAGGGGATTAAGGCAAAAGTTGCATACCTGAAGCAGCTGATGGGGTTGCCAATAGAGCAGGAAGTAGAGTTGGTGTATGCCTATGATAAAATGGAGCAGGCTGTATTGGTGGATACATCAGAGGTGATTGAGTTCGCGAACAGGGTTGAGTTGCAGCAACTGCAAACACAGCAGCAACTGCTACAGCTAAACACCGCCTACAACAAATGGAGCTTCCTGCCTACGGTTTCAGCTTTCGGCAACTATAACTGGCTCTTCTTTAACGATCAGTTCTCTAAACTCTACTCCCAGTCATACCCCACCTCAGCCGTTGGTTTAAGGGTTTCTGTCCCTATTTTCCAGGGCACCCGAAGAATTCAAAACCTGAGGATTGCGCAGCTGCAGGAAGATCGGCTTGATATTGAGATCGAGAATACCCGAAAAGCCATTAACACTGAATACCAAACTGCGCTGGCCAACTATAAGAGCGATTATACAGAGTGGCGCACCTTGCAGACAAATCTGGAAATGGCGCAAGAGGTGTACGATATCATCAAGCTGCAGTACGATGAGGGAGTAAAGGCTTATGTTGACCTCATCGTGGCGGAATCGGAGCTGCGCACCACGCAACTGAATTACTACAATTCGCTTTACAACGTGCTGGCAAGCAAGCTCGATTACCAAAGAGCGCTGGGCAACATCGACATCAACCCATAACATCATCACAGAAACAAAGAGAATGAAAAATAGAAACGCTTGGCTGCTTTCAGCCATACTCGGCTCAACTATACTTACATCCTGCGGAGGAGATAATGCCGGTCAGCAGCAGATGAACCCAGCAGCCATGGCCGTGCCAGTAACCACCTATAAAGTTGCTGCTGAAAATGTTACGGGCCAAGATACTTACCCGGCAACAGTTGTACCGCTACAGGAGGTAGAACTGCGCCCACAGGTGGCCGGATACATTACGAATATTTATGTGCAGGACGGGCAGCGCGTAAAGAAAGGCCAGAAGCTCTATGAAATAGACCAGAGCAAGTACCGGGCGGGCCTGCAGCAGGCGCAGGCAAACCTTCAAAGCGCTAAAGCTAACCTTGCCCGCGTGCAAAAAGACCTGGAGCGCTACGAAAGACTTGCCGAGAAAGACGCTATTGCGAAGCAGCAGTTAGATTACGCCCGCACAGAGGTACAGACGGCAAAAGCTCAGGTTGCGTCTGCAGAGGCACAGGTACAAAGCGCCTCTACCGATATCGGTTATGCCGTTATTAATGCTCCGTTTAGTGGTGTAATAGGTATATCTCAGGTTAGGGTTGGTGCACAGGTATCTCCGGGCCAGCCCTTGCTTAACACCATCTCTTCTGTGGATCCTATCGCGGTGGACTTTGCCATCAACGAACAGGAAATAGCCCGCTTCAGTAAATTTCAGAGAGGTGATCAGCCAGACTCTCTCTTTACCATTACGCTCAACAGCGGCGAAACCTATCCACACTCTGGTAAACTGTTGGCCATAGACAGGGCTATCGGGCGCCAGTCGGGCACAACTACGGTAAGGGTGCAATTCCCGAATCCTGACGAGGAGCTGATACCGGGCATGACGGTTAACCTCAACGTGCTGAATCAGGACATAGGCAACCAGATCGTGATTCCGTACAAGGCCGTTTCGGAGCAGCTCGGGGAGTTCTTTGTCTACGTGGTGCAGGGCGACTCGGCTGTGCAACAGAACGTGGAGCTTGGCACCAGATTTAATAGCAACATTGTAGTACGCGAGGGTCTTAAAGAAGGCCAACAGATTGTAGTGGAGGGTATTCAGAGGCTTCGCCAGGGTGCCAAAGTACAGGTAGGCGCTCCGGAAGGGGACCAGCCGAAGGCCACAGGCAAGAAGTAATTTCTAATTAACCTGCTAACGAATTTATTAAAGAAACATGATTTCAGATGTATTTATAAGAAGGCCCGTCCTCCATCGTGATCTCCATCGTGATCGTGCTGGTGGGTGTGCTGGCCATGTTAAACCTGCCCGTTACGCAGTACCCGGATATCTCCCCTCCTACGGTATCTGTTTCTGCAAACTATACTGGTGCAGATGCGCAGACGGTGGAACAGACCTTGGCCACTCCTGTTGAGACACAGATCAACGGTACGCCTGGCATGGCCTATATCACGTCTACCAATACCAGTACCGGCCAAATGAGTATGTCAGTAACCTTTGAGATTGGCACTGACATAGATATTGCCACCCTTGATGTGCAGAACCGAGCCAGTATTGCAGAGCCCAGCCTACCGGAAGAGGTAAGAAGATTGGGCGTAACTGTTCGCAAGCGTAACCCAAGCATCATGATGGTGATCGGTATATACTCGCCGAACCGCACGCACGATGTGCAGTTCCTGGATAACTACACGAATATTTATGTAAAAGATGCCCTGATGCGTGTAAAGGGCGTGGGTGATATTTTCTCCATAGGCCAGGATTTTAGTATGCGCCTGTGGCTACAGCCGGATAAGCTGGCGCAGTATAACATTGGAGTAAGCGAGGTTACTGCATCCATACAGGAGCAGAACCTGCAGGTGGCTGCCGGAACAGTGGGTGGTGCACCGCAATACAGCTCGCAGGCTTTCCAGTACCCGATTACAGTGACCGGGCGCCTGCAGACCCAGGAAGAGTTTGGGAATATTATTGTTCGAACTAATCCGGTTGATGGCTCTATAGTATACCTGCGCGACGTGGCCAGGATTGAGTTTGGCCAGTTCGACTATGGCAGATCAGCCCGTATCAACGGTAACCCTGCCACGATGCTGCTCCTCTACCAGGCACCGGGCAGTAATGCCCTCGACACAGCAGAAGGTATTTATGCCGCACTGGATGAACTGAAAGAATCCTTCCCTGCCGATGTAGACTATATTGTTTCTTTTGAGACTGTATCGGTTGTAGAGGCATCTATTAACGAGGTGGTACGAACGCTGGTGGAGGCGCTTATACTTGTTATTATCGTTGTATTCCTGTTCCTGCAGAGCTGGCGAGCCACCCTGGTGCCTATCCTGGCAATCCCGGTGTCTATTATCGGTACATTCGTGTTCTTTATACCGCTGGGCTTTACCATCAACACGCTCACCCTGTTCGGTTTCGTACTCTCGATCGGTATCGTGGTGGATGATGCCATTGTGGTGGTAGAGGCTGTACAGCACTACATCGACCATGAGCGGATTTCGGCCCGGGAGGCAACGCGCAAAGCCATGAAAGACATTACGGCACCTGTAATTGCCATTGCGCTTATACTTGCGGCAGTATTTATTCCGGTAGGTTTTATACCTGGTATCGTAGGCCGGCTGTATCAGCAGTTCGCGATCACCATTGCCATTTCGGTACTTATCTCCGCTTTCGTGGCCCTTACGCTTACGCCTGCCTTGTGCTCGCTCATGCTGAAGCCGATGAACGTGAACAAGAACTCGAAAGGTATTAACAGGTTCTTCTACCGATTTAACAGCTGGTTTGCCCGCACTACGGAATCTTATTCTGCGGGTGTACGCAGAAGTATAAAAGCTACGCCGCTGGTGCTTATCCTGCTTGCCTGCCTTTATGTGGGTACAACAGGCCTGTTTATGAATAAACCAACCGGTTTTATACCTACTGAGGACGAAGGCCGCATGTTTGTTTCCATGGAGTTACCGGAAGGTGCCTCAAAGTCCAGATCAGAGGCGATACTGCAGCAGATGGGTGAGATTATGGAAACAGTGCCTGCTATAAGAAACTACACTGCCATCTCCGGCTTGAACGCCATTAACTTCTCCTTTAAGTCAAACAGTGGCACCATCTTCCTGCAGCTGGAGCCGTGGGACCAGCGGCAGGAGAAAGCTGACCAGTTAGAGGGAGTGATGGCTGCGCTGCAGCAGAAATTCGCTGTGATCAAAGAGGCAAATATCATTGTGGTAGCTCCTCCGGCCATACCTGGTCTCGGCCAGTCCGGTGGTTTCAGCTTTGTGCTGCAGCAGCGCCAGGCTGGTGATGTAAAAGCATTGGAGCAGGTAATGGGCCAGTTCCTGGCAGCCGCCAACCAACGCCCGGAGATTGCCATGGCCTACAGCTTCTTTACGGCCAAAACCCCCGGCTACCACGTGGAGGTGGATCGGGAGAAAGCCAAAAGACTGGGCGTGAATATAGCGGATGTGTATGCCACCATGTCAACGTTTATGGGTAGCCGCTATGTAAACGACTTTACCCGCTACGGACGAAACTTTAGAGTGGTGGCCCAGGCCGACACCTCTTTCAGGATGAATATCGAAAGCCTGAAGCAATTCTATGTAATGAACAGGCAAGGCGAATCGGTTCCGTTAAGTGCGTTGGTAACGACAGAAGTAGAGGAACGAGCCCCGGTGATTTCACACTATAACCTGTTCCGCTCCGTGGATATTAACGGTAGCGCAGCCCCTGGCTACAGCAGTGGCCAGGCTTTACAGGCCCTGGAAGAAGTGGCAGAGCTGGTATTACCGGCAGGCTATGGCTACGAATTTACCGGCCTCAGCCGCGAAGAACTTGCCGCCGGCAGTAGCACGATCTATATTTTCTCGCTATCCATCCTGCTGGTGTTGCTGTTGCTGGCGGCCCTTTATGAAAGCTGGTCGGTGCCGTTCTCCATCCTGTTTGCCATACCTTTAGGAATGTTTGGTGCTATCCTGGCCTTAACCCTGCTGCCTAAACTGGATAACAACGTGTATGCACAGGTGGGTATGATCACACTGATCGGTTTGGCCGCCAAAAACGCCATTCTGATCGTGGAGTTTGCCAAAGAGCGCGTGGACCGGGGGATGGAGTTGATAGAGGCGACGATAGAAGCCGTTAAGTTGCGTCTGCGCCCGATCATCATGACCTCCCTTGCCTTTATACTTGGTGTGGTTCCGTTGGTGCTGGCCTCAGGTGCAGGTGCCGTGTCGCGGCAAACAATTGGCTGGGTGGTAATTGGTGGCATGTTAGCCGCTACGTTTCTGGCTATCTTTGTGGTGCCGGTACTATTTGTGGTCATCACCAGGCTGGCCTATGGTAAAAAAGGTTTGGCCGCGCTACAGGCACAAGGCAATACCTCACCTGACGAAGACGAAGGAGGAGATCCTGCCTATGTCAATCCGCACCAATAAACTACCAGAATAACCTATTTAAATTGTTAAGCAGCCCTGCCTTACTGAGGTGGGGCTGTTTTTTTTCTCCTCCTTTGTTAAACTCAGTTTTGATTGTACATGCTACCTCATATCGCTGTATTCCAACAAACTTTATACTTCAGGTAATATAATGACCTACCCTGAACGAACATATAAGGGCCAATCTGCTACCTCCAGCCTTTCCGCCATGTCGGATAAGGGCATGTAAGACTGCTTAGCGCTGTTACCTTTAGCTACAAGTCAAAGAATAAAAAAAGCCGCTCCTTAACTTAAGGAACGGCTTTTGAAGTATAAATTACTTTTAACCTAAGCTATTAAAAGCCACTTACATTCAGTCTTCCGCCAGATACACATTTACCGGATAAAGATGAGGTAGGCACTGCGCTGCTCATGATAGCGCTCTTAATGGCAGCAGCAGAAGAACCAGGGTGTGATGAAGCATAAAGCGCCACGCCACCGGTTACATGCGGAGTTGCCATGGAAGTACCATTGTAAGACGAATACGAGTTAAAGGCTGTGGTTGAGTAAATAGCAGAACCCGGGGCGCCAATGTCTACAGTAGTAGCACCATAGTTAGAGAAGGAGGACTTCGCGCCTGAAGAGGTTATAGCCGCAACAGCTATAATGTTGTCCAGCGTGTAATTAGACGGGTAGCTAGCTACTGCATCATTGTCATCGCCTACGCCATCGCTGCCACCGTTGCCAGCTGCAGCCACAAACAGGATATCATTGGCCTGAGCACGTTCTATGGCATCGTAAAGCGCCTGAGAGAAGCCGCCGCCACCCCATGAGTTATTGCTGGCTACGATGTTCATGCCATGGCGATTCTTCAGGTCAGTCAGGTAATCGACTGCTTTGATCGCGTTGGCAGTAGAGCCGCCTCTGCGACCCAGGAATTTGCATGAGATCATGGCCACGTTCCAGTTTACACCCACCACGCCAGCACCATCGTTTTTGGCACCAATAGTACCTGCTACGTGTGTGCCATGGTCGTCAAGGCTTCCTCTGTTGCCACCGTCGTATACTTCGTTGTCGTTGCCATCAAAGTCCCAGCCATGAGTGTCATCAACATAGCCATTACCATCATTATCTACTCCATCAACCGGATCATAAGGGTTTGTCCATACCTGGCCCTGCAGGTCCGGGTGGGAATACTGAATACCTTCATCTATAATACCCACTACTACAGAGGCAGAACCTGTGCTGCCACTTGCCCAAGCCTCGGCTGCCTGGCTGCCAAACTGGTTGGCAGGCGAAGATGCATCGCCGTACATACCCCAAAGCGAACCGTTGGTAAAGTATGGATCTGACGAAGTTGCATTATGTGTGTAAATGTAATTTGGTTCCGCATACTCAATCTCTGCCGAACCTTTAATTTTACCGATAGCCTCTAGAGCTGCCATTGGGGTGTACACAAGGTGCAAACCTTCCTTGTCGCCGAAACGCTCCATCGTTTTGGTCAGAATTCGCTCCTTCACCTTACCATTGATGCGCGTTAACACTGCTGCTTTTACATCGTTTGATGTCCCTGCTTTGAATTTTACCAGCACTTCGTTTGCCACCATTTGCTGGCCAATAGCACCCTTTGCCTGTGCCTCATCAGTCGCGGCAAACGCGTCATCCTCTAAAACCGATTCTTTGTCGCAGCTGGTCAGAAACATAGCCGACACAACAGCTAAAGCAAGAGCAGGCTTACCTACTCTGAAATAATTTTTCTTCATGTACTTAATTTTTAGGTGAGATATTTTAATAATCTAAATAGAAGAAATATTATTGCTGTTCTCAAGGAAATGTTTGCCACTAAAGTAACATAGCATAAACTACTTGATTACACCTCTTTACTAGGCTGTAATTCACTTGTTACTAGTAATTCACGCATTATTCACGGGTTAATAAATGCCAAAAGTAACATAGGGTAAATCCATTGATATTTCAATAAACATGAAAAGTTAAAGATAGCCATAACACAAGAGCCCCTGCCATAACAGCAGAGGCTCTTGTGTTAGCGAATGCTTTATACTATTGGCCTTTGCCGCGCATCTGCTTCTCCATGGCATCCCACATTTCCTGTGGTATCTGGTCGAACGAATTGAATTCCCCGGCACCATAAAGCCACTCCCCTCCGTCTATGGTTACCACCTCTCCATTCACAAAGGCTGCATAATCAGAGACTAAGTATGCCGCTAGGTTAGCCAATTCCTGGTGCTCCCCGAAACGACCTACAGGAATTCTTTTTACGGGGTCCAGCTTTTCGGCGAGTTGTTTTGGGAATAGGCGTGTCCAGGCACCTTCGGTCGGGAAAGGGCCAGGCGCAATGGCATTGGAACGGATACCATACTTGGCCCACTCCGATGCCAGCGAGCGTGTCATGGCCAGCACACCGGCTTTGGCGCAGGCTGAAGGCACTACATACCCTGAGCCGGTCCAGGCATAGGTGGTTACAATGTTAAGTATGGCTGCTTCCTGCTTCTGCTCAATCCAATGCTTGCCAAGGGCCAGGGTGCAATTATAACTACCCTTCAGCACGATGTCCGTGATCACGTCAAAAGCTTTATGGCTCAGGCGCTCGGTGGGGCTGACAAAGTTGCCGGCGGCGTTGTTCACCAGCACATCTACGCTGCCGAAGCGGTCGATGGTTGCTTTCAGCATCGCTTCTATCTCGCCATACTTGCGCACATCGCAGGCGATGGGCAAAACAGTGCCACCTGTCTCCTCCTCCAGCTCTTTGGCTGTCTGCTCGAGCACTTCCAGCTTGCGGCTGCAGATAGCGGCATTGGCGCCCAGTTCCAGAAAGTATTTCACCATAGAACGGCCCAGTCCCGTACCACCACCGGTTACGATGATGGTTTTGCCTTTCAGAGCGCCCTCTTTTAACATTGGTTCAGCTTTAATCATAGGTCTATCGTTTAAGGTTATGCGGCTATACGTTATCTAGGTTTAAACCAGAGATAAGTATAGTGTTGATCTCATTTTTATCAATATACTCCTTTTATCAAAATTAAAGGCAAATGAATAAAGAGCAAATACAGAAAGAGCTGATGCAGGCTGTGGACGGGCTGCTGATGCAAAGTGAGATAGAGGCCCCTTTCGAGTTTGTATACCTCGAGCTGCCCGGTGACAAGCAGCTGACACCTGACGATGTAGTGGAGCACGCCGGTAAACCTTCGGGTATGGCCGTTAAGGTGCAGGAACTGGATGAATTTATGCAACAGGTGCAAGGCGTAGACTCCGATGTGAGGGAAGAAACGCCAGACGGCAAGGCTGCCTTCCGGCACTTAACATCTACACTGAAGCGCCTGCTGCAGAACGTGAAAGTGTACAGCATTTCCCAGATCGGAACGGAAGTATACATACTCGGCAGAGCAGAAAAAGGGAAATACGCAGGCTTGCGCACCATGGTAATTCAGGACGAAGCGACGATAAAGGAACAGGAGGAGTAGCCTTTTCCTAAAAATGATCCTGCAGCAGCTTGTTTACAGCTATGATACCGCTCAGGCAAACACCAGGAATTCCCTGGCCGGGGTACACGGTATCGCCGCAGAGGTAGGCACCGCGGTGGTCTAAACGGGCATCTTTCATCTGCCAGGGCTTTATGCGGCGGTACTGGGGGTAGCCGCCCACTGCACCGTAAGCCCGTTTGGTCCAGAAGATCCAGGCACCGGGAGTCGCAGCCTGTACAGAAAGTATACTTTCCCTGCGGATTAGGCCGCGCTCAACCAGCACGTCAAGTATGGCCATTTCTATACTTTGTTTATCCTTGACCACGTGCAGCTGCGGATCATGCACATGGGTGCTAATGCTGGCCACCATCTCCCCTGCCGGTGCTCTTGCGGTATCCTGCGGATGGCTGAAGCTGATAAAGATACTCTTGCCGCCTATTCCGGGGACCCCCTGCGGCACATGTACCTGGTGGTGCAGCACCTCCTGCCGCTTCTCCTCAGCGCGCAGTACCAGCGACATGGTAAACGCTCCGTTCAATTGTTCGCTCTCAAGCAAGTATGGCTTTAGGCGTTGCTTAGTTTTTTGATCCTGAAAGAGCAGCAGCGTATTGTTCAACGGAATCCCGGAGATCACAAACCTGCTTTCGAAGCTTTCTTTATTTGTGTCCAATCTGTATCCATCAGCTAGAGTTGCCACCGCCTGTACTTCTTGGCCATATTTTATACTTGATCCATTAGCAAGAATATATTGCTCCACAGGTTTAACCAGGTTGATCAGCCCACCGGGTACATAGTAATTGCTATAGAGGGTGTAGCAAAGTGCTGTTGCTCCGAACAGCTCATTAACCTCTGGCAGGTAGCTCTGCGCCGTTATCAGCAGCTGCTCGTTCACAAAATCGACAAACAACTGGTTTTGCAGCAGATCATACTTGCGCAGCACGTCTTCCATCGTCAGAAATGCCCCGGGCAAAAGCTTCACCTGACCGGGTCTGGCACGTAGCCCCGAAAGCAGCAGATCTTTAAAATTGGAGAAAGGAAAACTCTGCTGCTGCAGCGAGGAGCGCCATACTTGCTGGCTCATGCTGAAGCAATGCTCCCAGAACGGGCGCTGGTTATACTTACCGAACACTCTTTCCGCTTCAGCAATCCAATCGTGCAGGTGGGCATGCCTGGTTAGGGTTTGCCCATCCGGCAGGTGTACCTGCATCGGTATCTGTAGTTGCTGAAGCGGCACCTGAATACCGGTTTCATCCAGAAAATGGCGCAGCGGCATGTGCTTGTCCAGGCCAACCAATGTGGTGGCGCCTGTTTCGAACCAGTAGCCTTTTCGTTTATAGGAAGTGGCGCAGCCGCCTGGGTACTTGGCCTGTTCCAGCACGCACACCTTCAGCCCACGCTTCGAAAGCAGGGCCGCCGCCGTCAGAGAACCGAAGCCGGAGCCAATTATCGCCACATCATATTTCATTTATACTTTACTTTGTGCCACTTTTAACAGAAGTATTGCCATTCTAAACCATGTGGGGCACGTATTGTTGTGGAAGTATAAACTCAAGAAGAAAAGATGGAGGATAAAAAGACAATCAGCATCATGGGGTGCGGATGGCTGGGCATGCCGCTGGCCGAGCAACTGATGTTGCATGGTTATACCGTGAAGGGCTCTACCACTACCCCGGAGAAGATAGAGGTGATGCTGGAGAAGGGCATACAGCCTTTCCTGCTAGACCTGGGCAGCGAACAGCTTGACAAAGCCGCACTGGAGGATTTTCTGGACGCTGATGTGCTTGTGCTGAACATTCCCCCTCACCTTCGCTCCGATGGCGGCGAGGCCTATCTAAGCCAGATGCACCTCCTGCTGAAAGCCCTTCTCTCTTCGCTGGTAAGCCGCATACTTTTCGTTTCCTCCACCTCCGTGTACCAGGACTTGAACAGGGTGGTTACAGAAGAGGATATCAGTTTTACGGAAGAGGCAGACCCTGACAATATGCTGCTGCAGGCGGAGCTGCTTTTCCAGGACCGGGAAGATTGGGTTACGACCATTGTGCGCTTTGGCGGCCTGGTGGGCGGCAACCGGCAGCCGGGTCGCTGGTTAGCTGGTAAAAAGAATGTGCTTAACGGCGATGCCCCGGTCAACCTCATCCACCTCGATGATTGCGTGAATATCCTTTACCGTATTCTAGAGCAGGAAAAATGGGGCAAAGTATACAACGCCTGTGCCGATGGCCACCCGCTCCGCAAGGAATTTTATACTGCTACAGCCCAAGCATTAAGTCTTACGCCACCAGAGTTTGCAGATATGGAGGAGACAAAGTTTAAGCTTATTAATAGCCAAAAACTGAAGGATGAACTGTCGTATACGTTCATCCACCCTGAGCCAATGACATTCTTTTCGTAATTTTGCTTTTTAAATGGAGGGTAATGCGCCGGGAAGCATTGATGACAAAGTATAAAAGCGGCCACCTCCCAAAAACTAACGAGCAAATTAGCAGATGCAGATAGCAGTAATCGGTGGCGGAGCCGCAGGGTTTTTCGGGGCAATAACGTGTGCGGAGGCAAACCCACAGGCAAAGGTGCTGCTATTGGAAAAGACGAACAAGCTGCTCTCTAAAGTACGCGTTTCGGGCGGTGGGCGCTGCAATGTTACCCACAACTGCTTTGTGCCAACCGTTTTTTCGCAGTATTACCCGCGCGGAGGCAAGCAGCTGAAAGAGGCGTTAAAAGTTTTCGGTGCTCGCGAGACAGTGGAGTGGTTTGAGCGGCGCGGCGTAAAGCTGAAGGCTGAGTCCGATGGCCGGATGTTTCCCGTTACCGATAACTCCGAGACCATCATCGAATGTCTGCAGCAGCAAGCCCGTATAGCCGGGGTGCAGATAAAAACCAGTGCAGCCGTAGAAAGTATAAAACCTGTCCGGGACGGGAATAAAACATACTTTCTGCTTAACCTCAGCAACGGCGAAATTATAAAAGCCGACAAGGTGCTTGTTAGTACCGGCGGCAACCCCAAAAGCCAGGGCTACGACTGGCTGCGGCAGCTGGGCCATACTATACAGGAACCGGTACCATCGCTGTTTACGTTCAACGTCCCCTCTTCCCCGCTTAAAGAGTTACAGGGGGTATCTGTACCGCATGCACGGGTACGTATTGCCGGACAAAAGCTGGAGTATGAGGGGCCGCTGCTCATCACCCACTGGGGCTACTCCGGTCCGGCGGTGCTGAAGCTATCGGCCTGGGGTGCCCGTTATTTTTACGAGCAAAAGTATGCTTTCACGGCCCTCATCCAGTGGGTGCCGGAGCAAACCGAAGAAAGCCTGCGGGAGCAACTGCAGCAGTATCGGCAGGCACACCCGAAGAAAATAGTAGCCGGCAACTCCCTTTTTGGTTTACCGCAGCGGCTTTGGCAGGAACTTACGCAGCTTGCCGAAGTACCGGAACAGGTAAGGTGGGCAGATCTCCCTGCAAAAAATACAAATAAACTGGTAGAAGCACTACTGCGCATGCCGGTGCCGGTAAACGGTAAAACGACCTTTAAGGAAGAGTTTGTGACGTGCGGCGGCATAGATTTACGTCAGGTGAACATGAAAACAATGGAAAGCCGCCTACAGCCGGGGTTATACTTTGCAGGCGAAGTGCTGGATATTGATGGCATTACCGGAGGCTTTAACTTCCAGGCTGCCTGGACCACCGGTTACCTGGCAGGCAAGTCATTGGCTTAAATTTCGTTCAAGCGCCCTAATTGGCAACCAAAGCACTTCCATATCAGTATTAATGCATATTAGAACAAAACTGATAAAACTATGGAAATTAATAAAGAAGTACAGTCCACTGTACACCACCTGATTGAGCGTTGTAAAGATGGTGCCAAAGGCTACAAAACAGCATCGGAGGATGTGGAGGACCAGGATCTGAAAGACCTGTTCCGCAAGTATGCCGTGCAGCGCGACAGCATGATCACGGAGCTGCAGGATCAACTGCACAAAATGGGCCACGTAGATGATGAGTCCAGCTCCATTGAAGGCACCATGCACCGTGCCTGGATCGACCTGAAATCTGCGCTTACTTCTAGAGACAGGGTGCGCGTGCTGGAAGAGTGCGAGCGCGGCGAGGACTATGCAGTAAAAGCCTATAAGGAAGCTCTTGAAAAAGACCTTCCTGCACAGCTGAAGCAGATTATTGAGCAGCAGTACATGGATGTGAAACACGCCCACGACCACATCCGCTCACTGCGAGATGCTGCTAGAGACTAAAAATATCGAATCTCTCACTAAAAGGAGCTGTAAGGCTCCTTTTTTTGTGCCCTTTACTCTGTTTGTTTGCGTTTATAACTATAGGGGATTTTTTCTCAGTTAAATATAAAGCCTATGTCTCTTAGAAAGTTATATGAGGAGGGGTTGAAAGAAGCGCTGGCAGATAACTACTTGGATCACCCACGTAAATATTTTACGCATCAAGATTTTAACAACATACCTTTTATACTTAAGAACTACTTGGAGTCCTGCGGGTATATCGGGAGCCCAAAACATCAAAACATCCTGTTACACTTTGAAGACGCTGAAATAAAGATGAAGCCGGGCAAAAAATGGCTGCACCTTACCTGTCAGCAATTCAATTCGGCCTATCCTCCTGTCCGTATTGCGCTACTGCAGAGCAAACTGTATGGTTTTGTACAGTTTGGAGCCATAGACAGGTACCAGCACGGCCATGGAGACATGCACGTGAAGCTTGCCGGCCTAACAATCAATAAAAACTCAGGGATGGAAATGGACCGTGCTGCTCTGGTAACTTACCTGGCAGAATCAATCTTGCTGCCTGCAGCGTTGCTGCAGAATAACATTAGCTGGCAGGCTATAGCAGCCGACCACATAAAGGCCAGCTTAACAGATGCAGGCATGACAGTAACCGGAGAGTTTTACTTCAACAAAAACAACCAGCTGCATAGGTTCAAGACAGAAGACAGGTTTTTCTCGGAGGGCGCAGAATATGTGCGCAGGCCCTGGTCTGCTTTTTATGAAAAATTTGAAGAGCGGAACGGCATAAGAATGCCTACATCAATCAGGGCGGTCTGGCATATGCCCGATAACCAGGATTTCGAGTACTTCAGGGCCATCATCAAAAAGGTAGACTATAACCTGAGCTCCCCAAAAAGCTAAGTTATACAGAAATGAAAGCCTTTAAAAAACAACAAGGGCAACATCCGTCTGATGTTACCCTTGTCATATCTAACTGCGTTAACAGTCAGCTTAATCTTCCAACCTTTTTATGATACTCTATTAACGGACGGGCTAAAATTAGGTTATGCTTTTCTGAAAAATTTTTAAATCAAAAAGGCCGACGTTTCAAGTCGGCCTTTTCTTCAAGCTCGGAAGTTTAACACTTCTTGCGCTGATTACATTTATTTATACGTGCAGTAAAATGCAGTGTTTCAGCAAAATGAAAGATTAAAACCTTCTTTTACGGAAACCGCCGCCGCCGCCTCTTCTATCGCCGCCTCGGTCACGGTCGCCGCCGCCACCGCCGCTACGGCGGTCTCTGAAGCCACCACGATCGCCGCCGAAACCTCCGCGATCGCCACCTCGGTCACGATCACCGCCACGGAAACCGCCGCCGCCTCTGCGGCCGCCTCTGTCTCCTCCACGGTCACCGCCGCCACCGAAGCCGAAGTCTTCTCCGCCTTCTTTCGGGCCTGAACCTTTCTTCTGTGACTTTTCAACGATCACCATACGGCCATCATACTCCACGCGTCCAATGCTCTCCACGATTTCAGCCGTGTATTCGGTTGGCACCTCTACAAAGCTGAACTTGTCGTACAAATCAATATCGCCTACACGCCCTTCCGGAATGCTGGAGTTCTGCGCCAACAGGTCGATCAGGTCGCGTGGGTGTACGCGGTCTTTCTTACCGATAGTGATGAACAGGCGGTCCATACCTTCTTTGGCAGCATTCAGGCCTTTTTCAGCCTCAGCACCTTTCTCCTTCACCTTCTGCTCCTTCAGGCTCATTTTCAGGAGCGCTGCAGCCAGGTCAAGCGGGGTGTAGCCCTCTGTCTCGTTCACAAAACGCTCGATGCGCGCCACGTGCTTGGCCAGGTGGCCCTTCTCCAGCACTTCCTTCACTTTGTCGAAGAAAATATTGGTGCGGATCTCGTTTACGTCCTCCAGGGATGGGACTTGCTGCAACACGATCTTCGCCTTGGTATAGCGCATGATGTCCTTCAGTTTGTAACCATCCGAGCGGCCTCCTACAAAAGAGAATGCCTTGCCAGACTTACCGGCACGGCCGGTACGGCCAATGCGGTGTACATAAGATTCTTCGTCCTGCGGCAGGTCGTAGTTAAACACGGCCTCCACATTCTCTACGTCAAGTCCACGGGCAGCCACATCGGTTGCTACCAGTATTTCAAGGGTACCGTTTCTGAATTTGTTCATCACGGCAGTACGCTGGTTCTGGTTCAGGTCACCATGCAGGGCGTCTGAGAAATAGCCGCGAGCCTGCAGGCCGCTTACCAGGTCGTCCACCATACGCTTCGTGTTACAGAAGATGATCACCGACTTCATGTTATACATGTCCAGCAAGCGGGAAAGAACCTCCTGCTTGGCGCTGTTACGTACTTCAAAATAAGCCTGGTCGATGTTGGTTACGGTCAGCTCCTGGTGTACCACTTTCACAATAACCGGGTCGGTCTGGTAACGCTTGGTCATCTCCATAATCGGCTTAGACATAGTAGCCGAGAAGAAGATTGTCTGGCGATCTTCCGGAATACGCTCCAGCACATACTCAATGTCTTCACGGAAGCCCATGTCCAGCATTTCGTCCGCTTCGTCAAGTATGATCTTCTTCACACCGTCCAGTTGCAGGGTGCCACGGTTAATGTGGTCCATCACGCGGCCCGGCGTACCGATTACGATCTGAACACCTTGTTTAAGGGCGCGCAGCTGGCGGTCGTAGCTTTGGCCGCCATAAATAGGCACCACGCTGATTCCTGGCTTATACTTTGCCAGTTTCTGGATCTCTCCGGATACCTGAATGGCCAGCTCGCGCGTTGGGCATAAGATAAGCGCCTGCACACGACGGTCATTCGGGTCAATGGTTTCAATGGTTGGGATGCCGAAAGCGGCGGTTTTGCCAGTGCCGGTCTGGGCCTGGCCGATGATGTCTTTTCCTTCTAAAACAACCGGGATTGCTTGTGTCTGGATTGGGGAGGCTTCTTCGAAACCCATGTCAGCGATGGCACGCTGTACTTCCGGCGAAAGCGGAAGCTCTTCAAATCTGATTTTGTTCATCTAACTTTTTATAACTGATACATCTGGAGGCAGCCTGCTAATCAACCATTCTCTGCAATTAAGAGAGCGACAAATAAAAACAACTAAGTAGCCAACAGTGTAGTAACCAGTTATCTGTAAATCAGACTGTTCCAAATAAGGTGCAAAGGTACTGACTTAATTCCAAATTAACTAATACCTGCCATAAATTACCACAAATCCTTAATTGGACACCATTTTAAGATTTTCACCCTCAAAATCAGTCCTTTTACTCATTTTTATAATTTAAATATGTATACTTAAATTTTTCTCTTAAATTACGCTTTAATTCTAAATAAATATAAAATAAAGGCAACTAACTTAATCACCACTCGTTAAAAGTTTATATTCACCAGTAAAATACACCTATTCGCCATGGATAAGATTTTATGGTGAATTATTTAGACAAACCCTGCGTAGTATACTCATAAAATCAGTTAGATTTTTAAGAGTAATGTTCCTTTTTTCCTGATCCGCTTACCAGAAAATTGCATCACTACAAAGCATTTTGCAACGCTAACAAGCTTGCAAGCGACTATGTAACAGCATTTTAGTGTTTATTCTGAAAGCTATAAAGATTCTTATAATATATAGAAAATATTTTTAAATCATTAAGCCCGGTATTATGTTGCACTTCTCCAAAATCTCGACCAAAGGTAAAGACTTCAACCTTATCGCATCAGGTGCGCTTGCTTTTAAAATCCACAACAAGATTTTAAAAGATGAAACCTACCACAAAGGTGCTAAGATCAGCCGTAACATGCTGCTAGGCAGTGCGCCTGCCAAAGCCCTGAATGCTGACCGCCGCAATGTGTTCTATGTGATCCTGTCGGACGTAGACAGAACGAATATAGAAGCACTTTGTGAACTGATAGCTCAGGAGCGCAAAAAAGGAAGCTACGCGGTGTGCCAGGTTATCCCACTGTACTACAACGAGCCCTCCTTTAAAGCCCTGAAAACACTGCGCCAGAACTTTGATGAGGTAATTGAACTGAACAAATTTAACCTGGGCACAAGCAAAGCCCTGATAAGTGCCGAGCAACAGCGCTGCCTGATCACAGACTACTCGCTATCTATGGCCCGTATCATGTACCATGTTTGCGTAAAAGACTTCGCCCCTATTTCACAGGAAGCAAAGGGAGAGCTGGTGTATGCTGGCTAAAAGCTGTAAGGTTTTGCAAAGATTACAAGAGTCTCTGACCTGAAACAGGCGGAGGCTCTTTTTTTATTCTCTTGCTGCTGTTACACTTACACCTTTTTTGCTAATATTTTTAGCCTTATACTTGATACATGCGCTGGCAAAACTGTATCTTTAAAGTATAGATACCACTGCCATGCCATCTGTCTTTAAGATATACTCCTCCTCTGCCGGCTCCGGCAAAACCTATAACCTGACCAAGGAATACCTGAAGCTGGCCCTGCACACCTCCGACCCGGACTACTACCGCGGCATACTGGCTATCACCTTCACCAACGATGCCGCTGCCGAAATGAAGGAGCGCATCATGGCCGCGCTTCGCCAGTTCAACGACACCAGCCTGCCGGAAAAAGACAAGCAGAAAAGCGAAAACCTGTTGCGCCAGATAACGGAAGAGTTACAGAATGAGTACCCGGAGGAGCAGTTCGATGTGGAGGAGGTTCGGAAAAGGGCAGCCGTGCTTTTCCGGCAGATACTCTATAACTACTCCGACTTTAGCGTGAGCACCATCGATAGTTTCGTGAACAAGATCGTGCAGGCTTTTACCAGAGAGCTCAACATCCCTCAAAACTTTGAGGTGGACCTGGACTCCAATACGCTGGTCAGCACTGCCGTGTCGCTACTGCTCGATAAAGTAACCGACTCGAAAGACGACCTGCTCTCACAAACCCTGGAGCAGTATGCGCTGGAGAAAGCCCGCGAAGGGAAAAGCTGGACTATGCTGCCCGACGACCTGAGGGACTTTGCCAAGAACCTCCTGAACGAGCAGGTATACGAAGCCATCACCGACCTGCAGCAACTGAGCCTGGAGAGTTTTCGGGAGGTGCGGGAGCAGCTCTTCCTTGTACAGCAGCAGGTAGCTGAAACGGTGGAAGAAGCGGCGCAGCAGGCCATGCAGCTGTTCGAGAAAGCCGACGTCTCCCCTGCCGACCTGTACCAGGGCAACCGCGGCATATGGTCATACTTTAACAAGTGGCTGAAAGAGGTAGACCTGAACTACAGCAACAGCAACGCGCAGAAAACGATTGAGGATGATAAGTGGTTCGGCGGCAAAGCCTCTGCCTATGCCAAAGCGCAAATAGAAAGTATAAAACAGCCGCTCACGGACCTGTACTATCACATCGAAAGTATAAAAGAGCAGTACGCCGCCACTTTTACGCTAGTGCAGCAGGTGGTGCCGCACCTCTATAAAGTATCCTTGCTGAACGAGCTGGAAAAATGCCTGCAGGAGATCAAGCTGGACAAGAACACAGTGCATATCTCCGAGTTCAACAAGCGCATCATTGATATTGTGCTGAAAGAGCCGGTGCCGTTTATCTATGAAAGGCTGGGCGAGAAGTACAGGCACATCCTGATCGACGAGTTTCAGGACACCTCGGTGCTGCAATGGAACAACCTGCTGCCGTTGGTGGATAATGCCCTGGCTTCCGGGCACTTCAGCATGGTGGTTGGTGACGCCAAGCAGGCCATTTACCGTTGGCGCGGCGGCGAGATGGAGCAGATTCTGCATCTCTATAAAAACAACACACGCCAACTGTACGAGAACCGCCGCCACGGGCCGCTGATCCGGGAACGGTATGAGTCGGTGGACCAGGCGCTGCAGCCGCAGAACCTGAGCGTGAACTACCGCAGCCGCTCCGAGATCATCGACTTTAACAACGAGCTCTTCACGTTCATCAGCCAGGAGCACCAGGAGTTCGGCATGTTCACCTCCATTTACGACAAGGACTTTGCGCAGCAAGTGCCCCCGGGCAGCGACAAAAGCGGCGGCCATATCCAGATCATGTTTACGCATGATGATGACCTGAACCTGAAGTATGACCTGAACAGCTGCGAACGCACCGAGCAACTGTACGACGGCTATACTTCTGAAAAGGCGCTTACTTACGACGAGAGCACGCTGAATATGGTGCTGCACCTGGTGCAGCAGGCTATGGCCGAAGGCTACACCTTGAAAGACATGGCTATACTTTGCCGCACCAATATAAAGAGCAAGCTGATCGCCAATTTCCTGAAGGAGCGCAAGTTTGACATCATCTCACAAGACTCGCTCTCGCTGCAGTTTGCCGAGGTCATTAACCTGATCATCGCCATGTTCCGGGTCTTTAACCGGCCTAATGATTCCCTGGCCAAATCTGAGGCGCTATACCTGGTGTGCAAGGTGTCGCTGGGCGTGATTCCGGATGTGGAGATGACCAAGACCATCGCTGATATCGCCAACGACAAGGAGAACCAGTCTTTCTTTGATCAGTTGCGGCTGTTTGATTTTGATGTGCAGGAGCGCGAAACCGGAAACCTCTCCATTTATGAGCTGACGGAGAAGCTAATCCGCATTTTTGACCTGCTGGGCAAGAACAACGAGAGCGAGTACCTGTTCCGCTTCCTGGACCTGGTGCTGGAGTACAGCCTGAAGCACAGCAATAACCTGAACAATTTCCTGGCATACTGGGATGTGCAGAAAGACAAGCTGAGCATCAACACGCCCAAAGACCGAAACGCCATCACCATCACCAGTATCCACAAATCAAAGGGACTGGCCTACCCCATCGTGATCATCCCGTTTGCAGACTGGGGCACTGAACCCAAGCGCGGCTCGCTAATGTGGAGCCCGCTGCCGGATGAGGTGAGCGTGACTGGCAAGCTGCGCAGCGTGGCAGTTAACATAAGCTCTAAGTTGGAGAACACCATTCTTGCCAAACAATACAGCACCGAGATAGAGAAAACCTTTATAGAGAACCTGAACATGCTCTACGTGGCCCTCACCCGCCCCATCGACAGGCTGTATTTGATCGGCAACGCCAAAGACCTGCAGGAGGAGCGCAAAGCGCCGAAGCTGGACGGTCAGGCGAAGAACGTGAGCCACCTGCTTTACCGTTACCTGGTGCACAAGGAGCTATGGGAATTCGGGAAACATTGCTACCAGCTGGCGCAGGGCAAGCCGCAAAGTATACATCACCGCCCGACAGACGAGAATTCATACTTGCTGGAGCACCTGGCCTCCGCCGACTGGGAGCAGCGCCTGAAGATTAAGCAACACGCCAACAACGTGTTCGACTTTGAGACGCAGACTGCGCAACGCCAGCAAAACCGCAAGCTGCACTACGCCCTGGCCCGCATCGCCTTTACCCCGGAGCTGGATAAAGTGCTGCGGCAAATGGTGTACGAGGGGATTATCAGCGAGCGGGAAAAGCCGGAGCTAAAGCAAAAACTGGCCTCCGTGCTCAAGCACCCCGATCTAAACCGCTACTTTACAAACCAGGTGGTGGTGGAGCACGAGAAGGAAGTGCTGGATGCCCGCGCCTACCTCTACAAACCCGACCGCATCGTGTTTGACGGTGACACAGTGGTATTGATAGAGTTTAAAACACCGCCGCCCGAGCCGGAGCACAAGTATAAACTGGACCATTACGCGGTGCGCTTTAGGCAGCTGGGCTACGAGAAAGTTAAATGCATCCTCTACTATTTCGAGACAGAAGCGGTGAAGGAGTGGCAGTACGGCGGAAAAAAGACGGAGCAGCTGGGCTTAGGGCTTTAATTTTAACCTGCCAGAACAGTTCATCAGATACAGTAAAGTATAAACATACACATCAACCCGACTACAGGCATTTAAGATTTTAACAATAGACAACCATGGAACAACGCATCACATTGATCACGCTTGGGGTTAGAAACCTGCAGCGATCCAAGGATTTTTACCAGCAGGTGTTTGGCTGGCAGCCTGTTGAGACAGACTCTGAAAGCATCGTATTCTTTCAGTTGAACGGGATTTTACTGTCGCTTTTCCCGCAGGAGTCGCTGGCCGATGATGCCGGAGTGTCCGCAGAAGGCAGCGGATTCAAGAAGTTTTCCTTGGCGCACAACGTGCGTTCCGAAAAAGAGGTGGATGAGCTGGTGGCTGAACTGGAGCAAAAGGGCGCCATCGTTGTGAAACATCCTGAGAAAGTGTTCTGGGGCGGCTACAGCGGCTATGTCGCCGACCCGGACGATAACCTGTGGGAAATCGCTTATAATCCCTTCATACTTCCGGAGGAACCGAAGGGCCATCGGCATACTTCCATCCATTAAAAATCAGGAATTTTGGGATTTCCTAATATGACACGATCATCAGTTTTGACAGACGAAGCCGGCGTTATACTATAAAAGCCATAACTTAAGCTGTCATCCTGAAAGGATCTTGTTAGAGAGTTTCAAAAGCCTCAGCTCAAGCAACCAAGATTCTTCCAGAATGACAAAAAGAGGTATTCTCAATCACTAGTTCAAAATTCACCCATTCAAAACTACTCCCACGTGCAAACCTTTCTGGAGCTAACGGCTAAGTACGTTTACGAAAAGTATAAAGAGAACATCAGCGAACTGTGTGTAGTGCTGCCGTCCAGGCGTGCCAGCTTCTTCTTTAAGACCGCGCTGGCGCAGGCGTCTGACGAGCCGATCTGGTCGCCGGAGGTGTATGCCATGGAGGACTTTATCCGCAGCCTCTCCAAAACCGATGTGCTGGAGCCGATAAACCTGCAGCTGGAGCTTTTCGACCAGATGCGGGAGCAAGACCCGAAGCTTGACTTCGACAACTTCGTAACCTGGGCCGGCACCCTTCTGGAGGATTTCAGCCGGATAGATCAGAACCTGGTAGACACGGGCAAACTGTTTGAATACCTGGGCGAGGCAAAGGCCCTGGAGCGCTGGGACCCCAAATTCTTGGGCAAAGAGCTGTCTCCTACCCTTAAAAAGTACTTCAGCCTCTGGGATAATATCGAGAAAACCTACCACAGCCTGCAAAAGCGTTTGCTGGAGAACAAGCAGGCCTACACAGGTATGGCGTTCCGCAAGGTTGCCCAGAACATAGAGCGCATCGCCAAAGAAACCGAGTGCCACCAGTTCATCTTCATCGGACTTAACAGCCTTACCCGCTCCGAGGAAAAAATCATCCGGACGCTGCTGAAGCATGACAAAGCCGAGGTGCTTTTTGATTCGGATGATTTTTACATGGACGAACTGGGTCTTAGCAACCGGGCCGGGAGCTTCCTGAGCAAGTATAAAAGCACCTGGAACCTGCCGGAGTGGCGCTGGCAGCAAAACCTGCTGCTCACCGATGACAAAGAGATCAACGTGATAGGCGTGGCCAATGCCAGTATGCAGGGCAAACTGGCCGGGCAGTTGCTGCAGGAGATACGGGAACAGAACCCGCACGCGCAAACTGCCATCGTTTTGCCCGACGAAACCCTGCTGCTGCCGGTGCTGCACTCCATTCCGGCGGATGTACCGACTTATAACGTGACCATGGGTCTCAGTTTCCGGGGCACGCCGCTTTTCAACCTCATCGACCTGCTCTTTGAGGTGCACCTGACAGGCGTAACGCAGCTGCAAAGTTCCGGCTACAAAGTATACCAGTACCATCACCTGAGCGTTACCAAACTGCTCACCCACCCCTTCATCCGCCGGTATGAATTATACTTAAATGATGATCCCGAGCAAGCCAGATTCCATGGCATGATCCGGCAGGTGCTCGATAAAATGGTGCAGGAGAACAAGGTGCTCATCACGGCCCAGGAACTGATCGAGCTTAGCCAGCACCACCCCTTGTTCGAGGTGCTCTTCCGCACCTGGCGCGACTGCGACGACATCATTGTGGCCATGTATGAACTCATCGAACTCTTGCGTGAAGTATACACGCATGGCCACAACAGCATCGAGACGGAGTACCTGTACATATTTTATACTTTGGTGAAGCGCCTGGATACCATTTTTGATTGCCGCGAGCACAAGATTTCGGTGCGCAGCTTCCGCAAGTTCCTGTATGAGCTGATCGGGCAAACAAGACTGCCATTCAGCGGAGAGCCAATCTCGGAGGTGCAGATCATGGGTATGCTGGAGACGCGCGCACTTGATTTTGAGAACCTGATCATCCTGTCGGTGAACGAGAACGTGCTGCCCGCACCCAAGCGGCAAGAGAGCCTGATGCCGTATGATGTGCTGCGGGAGTTTGGCCTGCCGACCTATGCCGAGACGGAAGGCGCCATGGCCTATAACTTCTACCGCCTGCTGCAGCGCGCCAAGAAAATCAACCTGCTGTATGTACTCCCTTCAGATACCTATGGCTCGGGCGAGAAGAGCCGTTTTATACTTCAGTTGCAGAACGACCTGGCCCTGCGCAACCCGAAGATCAAATTCCGGGACATGATAGCGGCGGTAGAGCAGCAGGAGACGCGCAAGTATGAGGAGGACATCGTGGTGCCAAAATCGCCGGAAACCATTGCCCAGCTGCGGCAGGAGCTGGAGCGCGGCCTCTACCCTTCGCACCTGAACATGTACATCAACTGCTCGCTGCAGTACTACTTTACCCGCATCGCCAAAATGCAGGAGATGGATGAGGTGGAGGAACAGCTGGGGGCCGATCAGTTCGGTACCATCGTGCACCAGGTGCTGGAAGATTTCTTCCGTCCGCACGAGCAGAGCGGTAAGCCTATACTTGCCGGCCATGTAGAGCAGATGCTGCAGGCGCTGCCGGATAAGGTAAAGGCTGAGTTCAGCAAAGTGACGCTGGGCGCCAAACCGGAGCGCGGCATGAACTACCTGCTCTATAAGGTGGCCGTGGAGGTGTTGGAGAAATACCTGCAGCAGCTGAAGGAGTCGGACGAGTTACCGCTTTACGTGCTGCGCCTGGAGGAAACGCTGGCCACCACGCTTCCGGTGCAGGTAGGTGACGAGATGGTGCACGTGCGCATCGCCGGCAAGGCCGACCGCATCGACCTGACCGGCCACGAGCTGCGCGTGATCGACTACAAGACCGGCAAAGTGGAGCAAAACCAGCTGCGCATCAAGCCCGAGGAGGTGGACCTGCACTTCCTCACAGACCAGAAGTATGGCAAGGCCCGCCAGCTGTGGCTCTACGAGTACGTATTGAAGCGGGTGCTGGACGAGCAGCCGGGAGCCATCCTGCGCAACGCAGCCCACATCACGCCGCAAAGTATAAACCCGAAATCCGGCATCCTGTCCTTCCGTAATTTAGAGCCGGGGGTGCTTTCCTCAGACTTTAGCTCGTTCGCACAGGAGGATGATTTACCAAAAGGATTTATAGAAAAATCGGAAGAGCTGCTCAGCGCGTTTGTGCGAAAGATGCTGGACCCATCCGAGCCGATTCAGAAAACAAAGGATCTGGATGTGTGCAAGTGGTGTGCTTACAGGGGAATTTGTGCGAGGTAAGTTCTTCATACTAGGAAAGCTACCTTCGTCGCAGTACTTGTTAGCCTGATATGTTTTATCTGTTGCACTCAGGAAACTTCTAGACTTCAAGTTTATCCTGAAGATACTGCGATATCCGGCAGCAGTGGAACACAGGCAGACTCTGTTACCCCTTACTTTCCAAATTATATTAATATTGATAATAAAAAGTTCTTAACATATGTAGACACACTCCTGAACAGCATGAATTCTGTTGTGACGGTTGCGCTTCAGGAGAAAGTGCTGTACAACTACTACTTCGGCTATGATCAGTATCGTTTTATATGGTTCAGATCATTCGATCCCCCAGTAACTTTTACCATGTACAGGGAAGGTGATGATGTGTGGCTCAGGACAAAAATGCTGGTGCGCTATCCTCAATTAGGAAATGAGATGTATACTTATTTTGACTCCGTTTCTAACAATTTTGTTTTCACTGATTCCGTGCTACGAAGTACAGAGTTTAGAGGCAACATTGTGCTGGATGAAACAAAAATGCTTTCCTTATGCGATTGGCAGACATTTGAACAGCTGCTACAGGAAACAGGCTACTGGAGTATGAAGCCATCAGTTGACAGATATGGTTTTGATGGCTCCCGCTGGATTGTAGAAGCACATTTAAAAGACAGGTATTGGTTAGTAGACAGGTGGAGCCCCGAGAACAACTTCAGCAGAATTGGCAGCTATATGGCTAGTCGTTCCGGATTAAAATTCAAGTTTTATTAACTCGCTTTTATACTTTAAAAAGTATAAAACGAGCCTGGGCGTCTTTCCCAGGCTCGTTTTATTTGTGATCACCCTTTCTGATAATTAAATCCCAGCAAGTTCTGTATACTATCCCGGTGCGCATCTGTAGACATACGCTCTGCGCCCTTGTCCACCATTTCGTCCGTGCCGATGAGCAGCTGGCGCTTGATGTTGTCGGGGTCTTTCTCCCTGGAGAAATACAGGGCTACATAATCATTTTGTCCAAAATTACCCCGCACGCCAATACCAGAATCATTCAGAATGCTATCGAGCTTGTCTACAACACCGGGCTCTTCTACATCGGCAAAACCAAAGTATTTAAAGCCACTGTCCTGTACTTCTTTGTTCCTCTTAAACACTTTCCTGAGATTCCCTTCAAATTGCTGTGTAACCTGTGCATCATCAAAGTGATACAGCAAAACATAGTTAGTCATAAGCTTTAATTTTAAGTTTGTTTATAGAGCATTTTTAAATTGCACAGAGTTATACATTCACCGCCTTCATCTGCTCTGCGTGGTAGCGGTCTCCGGCAGCTACGCCTTTCGGTGCGATGGCATCAATCTGCTTCATCTCCTCCTGAGTCAGGTACACATCCAGCGCCCCAACGTTTTCCTCCAGGTATTTGCGGCGCTTGGTGCCCGGAATCGGAATAATATCATCTCCCTGGGCCAGCAGCCAAGCCAAAGCCAACTGTGATGCGGTGCAGTTTTTCTGGTCAGCCAGCTCCTCAATTTTATTAACCAGGTCCAGGTTCTTCTGAAAATTCTCGCCCTGGAAGCGTGGCGAGTGGCGTCTGTAATCATCCTCGGCCAGGTCCTCATACTTCCTGATCTGTCCGGTTAAAAAGCCTCTACCAAGCGGGCTGTAAGGCACAAACCCGATCCCCAATTCCCGACAGGTGGGAAGGATCTCAACTTCAACGTCACGGCTCCAGAGCGAATACTCCGTCTGTAGCGCCGAGATCGGGTGTTCCTGGTGGGCTCTTCTAATAGTCTCCGTGCCTGCCTCAGACAGCCCCAGGTACCTTACCTTGCCCTCCTTCACCAGTTCTGCCATCGCGCCAACAGTTTCCTCGATGGGTGTGTCTTTATCCACCCGGTGCTGGTAGTATAAGTCGATGTAGTCTACGCCAATGTGCTTTAAACTGGCTTCACAGGCCTTCTTCACATACTCAGGCTTTCCGTTTACGCCCAGAAAACTGCCGTCTTTGCCGCGCACATTGCCAAACTTCGTAGCCACTATCACCTGGTCGCGCTTGCCCTTTATAGCTTTGCCCACCAATTC
This sequence comes from Pontibacter anaerobius, assembly GCF_026241195.1. Classification (GTDB taxonomy): domain Bacteria; phylum Bacteroidota; class Bacteroidia; order Cytophagales; family Hymenobacteraceae; genus Pontibacter; species Pontibacter anaerobius. The sequence continues at coordinate 385,277 of NZ_JAPFQO010000002.1, read as the reverse complement.
TTCGTTTGCACCTACGCCATACATGTCTGCTGTGTCCAGAAAATTCACGCCCAGTTCCAGCGCAAGGTGTATGGTAGCAATAGATTCCTGGTCGTCGCGGTTACTGTAAAAGTCTGACATGCCCATGCACCCGAGTCCCAGGGCGGATACTTCAAGTCCTTGTTTTCCTAGCTTTCTTTGTTTCATAAGTAGAATTGTTAAATTGACGTGTAAAGCATCTGCTCTACCTAACGTTAGCTATAGTTTACGCTGACCGGAGCGGCTGGATGTGCATAACCTGCTACAAATGAACCAATACCATGTATAAGCTGGCGAGTGAATTTTATCAGCTATGTTAGAGACCAAACCATACTTGCAACAAGACATGAATCAGAAAATAAACGTGGGCCTGCTGGGCTTCGGAATGGCCGGGCGAATTTTCCATGCACCATTTATCTCGAATGTACCGGGCCTTCATTTAAAAAAAATAAGAGCTAACCGAGCTGAGAGCGTGGAGCTAGCCAATAGGCGTTACCCTGAGGCCAAGGTGGTACCTGATGAGCAGGATATCTTAGGCGATGAAACTATAGACCTGGTTGTAATTGCCACGGCAAACCCGACGCACTATACCCTGGCAAAGGCCGCACTGCAAGCAGGCAAGCATGTATTGGTAGATAAACCGTTCACGATAACAAGCGCCGAGGCAGAGGAGCTTGTATCGCTTGCCCGGGAGAAACAGAAAGTGCTGACTGTGTACCAGAACCGCCGCTGGGACTCAGATTTTAAAACCGTGCAGAAGGTGGTGGAGGCGAAGTTGCTGGGCAACCTGGTTGAGTATGAGGCGCACTTCGACCGCTTCCGGAACGAGATAAAGCCCAACACCTGGAAAGAGGAGGATTTGCCCGGAGCCGGCATCCTTTACGACCTTGGCTCGCATCTCATAGACCAGGCTTTAAACTTGTTTGGGGAGCCGCAGGAAGTATACGCCGACGTGAAAGTGCAGCGGCAGAACTCGCAGGTGCCGGATTACTTCGAGGTGGTGCTATATTATGAAAAAATGAAAGCTATACTTAAGGCCGGCATGCTGGTGCGGGAAACCGGTCCGCACTTTATACTTCATGGCACCAAAGGCTCCTTTGTAAAGTATGGCATGGATGTGCAGGAAGAGAACCTGAAGGCGGGCCGCTTTCCGGAAGATACGCTCAAATGGGGTATGGAGCCTAAAAACCTGTGGGGGACGCTCAATACCACAATAAAAGGAGCGGATTATAAAGGCAAGTTAACCAGTGAAAAAGGAGACTACACTGGCCTGTATCAGAATGTTTACAAAGCCATACTTGGCCTGGAGGAACTGGTAGTAAAGCCGGAACAGGCGCGAAACACCATTAAAGTAATAGAACTGGCTATGCTGAGCAGCCGGGAAAAGCGCAGAATAAAGTATAGCTAAACCTGTACACGCAGTTGGAAAGCCTTTGGCGTAGTGCCCACTTCTTTCTTAAAAGCCCGGATAAAGTAGTTGAGGTTCTGGAATCCCGCCATATAACAGGTTTGTGTAACAGAGTTAAACGGGTTGCTGAGGTATTCTTTGGCAAGCCGGATGCGCTCTTTCAGGATGTAGTCTGCCGGGGTGTAGCCAAACTCCTCTTTAAACTTGCGGAAAAAGTTGGCTCGGCTCATGCAGGCTTTCTCGCTTAGCTTGTCTACATCGATCTTTGAGGTGATGTTCTCCTTTATATACGCTATGATAAAGCCGAAGCGGTGGCTGCAAGCCAGGCGTTTATAGTTCTGCTCAAAAAAAGCGCGCGCCTGCGTTTGCATCAGCCTTACCAGCAGCTCCCGCAGCGCCAGGTTTACCAGTATATCCTTTTCGCGGCTGTGTTCATTCAGGCTGATATTTATCATGCGGTTGATGATGTCAGCAAGTTCCAGGTTATTGGCCAGGTGCAGGTGCTCCACCCCGACCTTCCACTCCTCTCCTGCCTCTGCCTTGGTGTGCCGCTCGTTCAGCAGCTGAATGGTGGAGCTGATCTGCTCGGCGGAAATGGCCAGCGCAAGGCACTGCGTCGGCGACTCTTTGCCCGCCTCCGGAAAATCGATTTTCATCAGCTCGTTTGGCGGAACAATCACCGACTCGCCGGGCAGATACTCAAAACCGGGCTTTTCTGACAGGTGCATCACCTTTTTGCCACGCAGCATACTGGTAAGCACCCAATCCCCGAACTGCAGGTTAACGCCTTCTGCCTGCTGGTGTGTTTCAAAGATATTCAGTTCGCAGGCATCCATACTATACACCGACCTGTTTTCTACTAACGTAAACAGAGAGCGCTCATCACGCAGCGGAACAGACTGTAATTTATGAGTTAGAGCCATAGCTTAATCTAGGAATTTTACTGATTAATATCAAATTGATACGATAAGAACACAGAATGAGACGATAGGTTGAGAAATTAATTGAGTAATTACTGACCTTGGAGAATGTTCTTTTAAAACTTAAAAGTATAACCTATGAGCTCAGTAGCAATGCCTCAACAAGAGTCCGCCGTTCTGGAGCGGCCTCAGTTCAAAGAAAAGTATGATCACTTTATCGGTGGTAAGTGGGTAGCCCCCGCCAGCGGTGAGTATTTCGAGAATGTTTCCCCTATCGACGGAAAGCCCTTTACCAAAGCCGCACGCGGCAACAAAGAAGACATAGACAAGGCCCTGGATGCGGCACATAAAGCCTTTAAATCATGGTCCAAGACCTCTGCCGCCACACGCAGTAAGCTTCTGTTGGATATTGCCGACATCATGGAGAAAAACGCGGAGATGCTGGCCCGTGCCGAAACCGTAGACAACGGAAAGGCCATCCGCGAGACACGCGCCGCCGACATTCCGCTCTGCATAGATCATTTCCGCTACTTTGCGGGCGTTATTCGGGCCGATGAGAGCACCATGTCGGAGCATGATGAGTTCACGATCAGTATAAACCTGCAGGAGCCTATCGGGGTGGTAGGGCAGATCATCCCCTGGAACTTCCCGCTGCTGATGGCTACCTGGAAAATGGCCCCTGCCCTGGCCGCCGGCTGCTGCGTGGTGATGAAACCGGCCGAGCAGACCCCCACCAGCATCATGCTGCTGATGGAGCTGATACAGGATATTCTGCCGGAAGGTGTGTTGAACGTGGTGACAGGCTTTGGACCTGAGGCCGGAAAACCACTAGCCTCCTCCCCGCGCGTGGCCAAAGTTGCCTTTACCGGCGAGACCACCACAGGCCGCCTGATCATGCAGTATGCCTCAGAAAACCTTATCCCGGTAACCATGGAGCTGGGTGGCAAGTCGCCGAACGTGTTTATGCCAAGCATTGCCGATGCCGATGACGAGTTCTTTGACAAGTGCGTGGAGGGTGCCGTGATGTTTGCCCTGAACCAGGGCGAGGTGTGTACCTGCCCATCACGCATGCTGGTGCACGAGAGCATTTTCGACCGCTTAATGGAGCGTGTGATACAGCGCACTAAAGACATTAAAGTAGGTCACCCGTTGGCAGAAGACACCATGATGGGTGCGCAGGCCTCTAATGATCAGTTCGAGAAGATCCTTTCTTACATGGATATAGGTAAGCAGGAAGGGGCCGAGGTGCTTTGCGGAGGTAGCGTGGCCAGCCTGAACAGTGGCCTGGAAAACGGATACTACATACAACCAACCATCTTCAAGGGCAACAACAAAATGCGTGTGTTCCAGGAGGAGATCTTTGGCCCGGTTTCTTCTGTAACCACCTTTAAAACGCAGGAGGAAGCCATCGAGCTGGCAAACGACACACTGTACGGACTTGGTGCCGGCCTCTGGACCCGAGATGCGCATGAGATCTACCAGATGCCGCGTGCCATACAGGCAGGCCGCGTGTGGGTGAACTGCTACCATCACTACCCGGCGCACGCTCCGTTCGGTGGGTATAAGAAGTCTGGTTTTGGGCGTGAGACGCACAAAATGATGCTGAACCACTACCGCCAAACCAAAAACATGCTTATCTCCTACAACAAGAATAAGCTCGGTTTCTTTTAATTAAAACACAATCCAAAGCCCTGCCGGTTTACAACTGGCAGGGCTTCTTTTTAAAAGTATAAAGTATAAGTATGGAAAAGGTAGCGCGTGTAGAAGTTACAGAGGCCGCCAAAGAGGTGATAGACAAACTGCGTGAAAAGCACGGGCCTCTCATGTTTCACCAAAGCGGTGGCTGCTGCGATGGCTCACAGCCTATGTGCTTTGAGGAAGGCGAATTTAAGGTAGGCGACAGTGACGTGCTGCTCGGAGAAATTCACGGCTGCAAGTTCTATATTGCCCGCGACCAGTATGAATACTGGAAACATACCCAGTTAACGCTGGACGTTACCCCTGGCCGTGGTTCCAGTTTCTCGCTAGAGATTCCGCTGGGGCTGCGCTTCATTATCCGCTCTCGCATTTTCACGCCCGAAGAAATGGAGCAGTTGCAGCAGCAGTAAGTATATTATACTCTACAGAAAGATAAAAGCCTGTGCCACACGCGGTAGCACAGGCTTTTATTATACTTTATACTTTTAGCTAAGCCACTGCAACATACTCAATTTTAGGCTGTTGTTTTTGGTTCTTCAACGAGTAGTCCACATCATCCCCGCCGCGGGCCATGCCCACCAGGTATAGCGCCACTGCGGTTGCCAGAGCAATAAGCAGCGCCGGCAGGAATCCATCTACTTTAAAATTGCCAACCAGCATATCCACCAGCTTGATCATAAGCGCCGTTACAATCAACCCGACGATCGCCTCCAGTAGAAAGAATGACACCAGGTTCAACAAACCTCCCAGCAGCCAGCCTATGGTAGCATTGAATATACCGACCAGAAAAGCCACCCAAAGCGCAGTCCAGAAACTTTTAACATGCACGCTTGGCAGTATGTATGCCATCAGCAGAATGACACCGGCACTAACAAGTAAATTTACAATAAAGCCCATAGTTCTATTTTTAAGTCCAAAATTTCATTCCTGACTTACTACGTGCACTGGATTGAATTAGATAGGGGAAATCTATTATTTAATATATTCAGGCTTGAGTTTGTCGCGGTAGTTGTCTTCAAACTTCCGCACCTTCGGCTTGGCCACCGACATGACATAGGGGTCTTGCGGGTTACGGCGGTAATAATCCTGGTGATACTCCTCAGCAGGCCAGAATTCCTTAAACGGCTGCACATACGTCACGATCTTGTTCTTATAGGTGCCAGCCTCGTTTAAATGCCCGATGTAATCCTCGACCAACTTTTTTTCTTTCGCATTTTTGTAGAACACAATGGAGCGATACTGCTTGCCATAGTCTGGGCCTTGGCGGTTTAAGGTTGTGGGGTCATGGGTGGCAAAAAAAACCTCCACCAACTCCTGGTAGGTAATCTGCTGCGGGTCATAGTATACTTGCACGGCTTCGGCATGGTCCGTTTTGCCGGCACTAACCTGCTTGTAAGTGGGCTCCTTCTGACTGCCACCCGAATAGCCTGAAATAACAGCCTTTACTCCCTGGAGCCTTTCAAAATAGGCCTCCGTACACCAGAAACAACCACCCGCAAAAACGCCGCTGGGTAACCCTGCGGTATCTTCCTGCTGAACCTGCACGTCGCTCGCCGTCAGCTGGAAACGGTCGGCGTTGGTAGCCTCAGAGCAAGCTATAAAACAAAATAAGATAGATAGAAAGGGAAGTATACTTTTGGTAACCATAATAGATGCATTTATACTTTATAGTACGCGTGGCTGCCAGGGTTGTTTTTTGTACAGGAGTACACAGGTATCAAACCAAAGCTGTATTTTTATACTTTAACCAACCTGTTTGCGCTTTGTTCATACTTTATAACGATCAGCTACTGCCGGAACCTGAGTTTAAGTTGCCCCACACCGACAGGGCTTTCCAGTACAATGATGGTTTTTTTGAAACAGCTATAGTTGAGCAGGGCAAAATCCGGTTTTGGAAGGATCACCAGCAGCGCATGCAGGAAGCCGCTAAAGCGCTGCACATGGAACTACCGGATTACTTCCTGACATATGACTTTGCCGAGCGACTGTTGCAGTTAGCGCAGGAGCCGGAAGATAAAACGTACGGAAGGTTAAAACTGAAAGTATGGCGTGCTGGTGCCGGGCTTTACTCCCCACAAACCAACCAGGTGAACTGGCTGGCTACGTACACATCAACTACTCCCGCTTCTCACCAGCCACTACAGATAGGCATCTGCCGGAACGTACATACAGCTTATACTTCTGTTTCGCATTTTAAAGGCCCCAACGCTCCCCTCTATGTGCTGGCTGGAGTTGAAAAACAGTCCCAGCAACAGGATGACATGCTGCTGCTGAACCAGCAAGGTATAGTGGCAGAGCTAATTTCGTCGAACATATTTTGGCTAAAAGGTAGCACCCTCTACACCCCAAGCCTCCAAACCGGCTGCGTAAATGGTATTCTGCGCCGCAACATCATCAGGTGGTGCAACCATAAAAATCTAACGCTGCAACAGGTACTACAAAAGCCAGAGGCACTCTTCCAATCCGATGTTGTCTTTTCTGCAAATGTTACCGGTGTACGGGCGATTGCAAGTATAAATGGTGCCCCGGTTCAGCAACGGGAGGAGCTGCTGTTAAGGATCAGGGAAGGCTTAAACTTGTAAGTCATGTAAATAAAAAGCTGCACCTCTCCTACTCAAACCTTTAAACGGCGATCATTCTGGCTTTGTACTTTAAACTGCCTGATTATACTTGCCAGGGCAATTTATCAATTGCTGTAGCAACATCCATAAACTTAATAACATCCCATACCTAGCTTTACTTACATTCCTGTTTAAATTTATTATAGCACAATAAATAACCTTAGTTGCAGTAGCCCCGTAGGAGCGGATATCTATTATAATACGCAGATATACAAATATTTTCTGCACGGGGATTTTATTTTAATTAAATTTAAAACATCTAAACACCAGAATTAAGATTCACACAACCGACTTTCTCTCATTGTTTATGTTCAATTTTATAAATAACTTTTATGAGGAAAGTTTACATTTTGGCCTCGCTGTTCGTCGGCGGGTTAAGCTGCCAGGTGTCTGCACAAGACAACTTCGGGCAGCGTGTGAAAGCAAGCATGGAGGAAGCCAACGGCAACCCTGTGCTCATCGATTTTAAAGCCGCTGGAAACCAGTCGCTGCGCGCCAGCGAAGCCAGCCAGGCTATCCGCTCTTACCTCGGCCTAACAGCAGATGAAGAGCTGAAGCTCATCAAACAGGAAACTGATGACTTAGGCTTTGTGCACCAGCGTTATGACCAGTACTACCAAAATGTGCGCGTTGAATATGGGGATTTCAATGTGCACACTAAAAACGGCGTGGTACAGGCTATGAGCGGTGAGTTTAAGAAAGTAAAGGGCCTGAACACCAAACCGGCCTTGCCTGCCCGTGCTGCCCTGCAAAAAGCAATGGCGTATGTAGGGGCTAAAACCTATGCCTGGCAGGATGTCGACCAGGAAGCCTGGATCAAGAAAGAAAAGTCTGACCCGCACGCCACTTTCCTGCCAGAGGGAGATTTGGTTATCGTGAAAAACTACCTGAGCCAGGACAAGGCTAACCAGGGAGAGCATGTGCTGGCCTGGAAATTTGATGTGTATGCCATGGAGCCGCTTAGCCGCGCTTACATTTATGTTGACGCGCACTCAGGTAAGATTGTGCACAAGGATGCGATCATCAAGCATGCCTCAGCCTCGGGTACCGCTGCCACGCGTTACAGCGGCACACAAACCATTAGCACCGACAGTTACAATGGCTCTTATCGCCTGCGCGATGTAACCCGCGGGAATGGCATTGAAACCTACGACTGTAATACAGGAACCAGCTACACGGCTGCTGTTGATTTTACGGACGGCGACAATAACTGGACCTCCGCAGAGCACAACAACACAGCAAAGGACAATGCTGCGCTGGATGCCCATTGGGCCGCCCAGAAAACGTATGACTACTTCCAGACGAAGCATAACCGTAACAGCTACGACAACGCCGGCGCGAAAATCAAGAGCTACGTTCATTATGATAAGAGCTATGAAAACGCGTTCTGGAATGGCTCCGTGATGACCTATGGGGATGGTGCCACCCGATTCGATGCCTTAACAAGCCTTGATGTGGGAGCCCACGAGATAGGCCACGCAGTGTGTTCCTACACCGCAGACCTGGTATATAGCAACGAGTCAGGTGCCCTGAACGAAGGCCTTTCTGATATCTGGGGTGCTGCCGTAGAGTATTATGCCGCCCCAAGCAAAGCTACCTGGCTAATTGGCGAGGACATTGACAAGCAGCGTCCATCGCTGCGCTCAATGAGCAACCCGAACGCAGAAAGCCAGCCAGATACTTATAAAGGCACTTACTGGTACTCCGGTACCGGCGATAACGGCGGTGTGCACACCAACAGTGGTGTCATCAACTACTGGTTCTACATCCTGTCTGTTGGGCAGTCTGGCACCAACGATCTGGGCGTGAGCTTTAACATCTCCGGCATTGGTATAGACAATGCTGCCAAAATTGCCTACCGCATGGAGAGTGTGTACATGACCTCTAATTCCACCTATGCCGACGCCCGCACCTATGCCATTAAATCGGCAGAGGATCTTTTCGGGGCAGGCTCTAACCAGGTTATCCAGACAACAAACGCCTGGAATGCCGTGGGGGTAGGTGGCAAGTATGGCGAAATTTCCTACTGTATCTCGCAAGGCAACAACTCTTCTTACGAGTGGATTTCCAGCGTAAAAATCGGAGGCTTTACCAAAACGTCCGGTGCAGCAGGTTATTCAGACTTTACGGGCACCACCGTGAACCTGAGCGCTGGCAGCAACGGCGTAACGTTAACACCTGGCTTCGCCAGCACAACGTACAATGAGTACTGGAAAATCTGGATTGACTATAACAAGGATGGCGACTTTAATGATGCCGGAGAACTCGTGTTTGACGCAGGCGGCTTAAGCAAAACAGCCGTATCCGGTACTATGAACATTTCCTCTTCTGCCACAGGCACAACGCGTATGCGTGTTTCCATGAAGTATAACGGAGCCCAGACAGCCTGCGAGTCGTTTGGCTATGGCGAGGTGGAGGATTATACCGTTAGCTTCTCCTCGGCCCCGGCTACATGCTCCGTGCCTACAGGCCTGTCAGCTTCCGGCATCGGCACTACCTCTGCCACACTTTCCTGGTCTGCCGTGGCAAACGCCACAAGCTACAATGTTCGCTTCAGGCCAACCGGCACCTCAACTTGGACAACAGGAACCGCTACGAGCACATCTGCCAGCGCAACCGGACTGACGGCAGGCACTACCTATGAGTTTCAGGCAAGCAGCGTGTGCAGCAGCGGCAGCTCTGCATATTCTTCCTCCGCTACTTTTACCACAACCTCCGGCAGCGTGAGCTACTGTGCTTCTAAAGGCAGCAACTCCGCCTACGAGTGGATAGACCTGGTACAGTTTGCGGGCATCAACAGAACATCCGGCAACGATGGCGGCTACAGGGATAACACCAACTTGGTGGGCACCGTGGCTCCGGGCAGCAGTACCACCATGTACATCAGCGCGGGTTTTGCCAGCACGGCCTACACCGAGTACTGGAAAGTATGGATCGACTTTAACAAGGATGGCGATTTTGACGACTCGGGTGAACTGGTGGTAAGCGGCTCCAGCTCCAGCAGCGGCACCTTGAGCGCCACAGTGAATGTTCCATCCACTGCCTCTTTAGGTACAACGCGCATGCGCGTGTCTATGAAGTATAACGCAGCGCAGACTGCCTGCGAAACCTTCAGCTACGGTGAGGTAGAGGATTACAGCGTGAACATCAGCAGTACGCTTTCTGCCGTTGCGGCAGCCTCTACAGGTACAGTTTCGCAAAAAGTGGAGCTATTGGGTGAGGAAAAGGCCGCTTCGGCACTTGTGTACCCTAACCCTACACGCGATTACCTGAACGTTGCCGCCCCGTCGCAAAACGCACAGGTGCGCATTATAAGCGTAACAGGCGCTGAGGTGATGCATGTGCAGCTGCAGGATGGCAACAACCGCCTGAACATAGCGCAACTCCCGAAAGGTATTTACACGATTGAAGTGTTCGATGGGCAAAAGCAGCTGTACCAGCGCTTCGTGAAAGAATAACTTTGTTTTTATCCTGCTTTATACTTACAGCACCCGGCTACATGGCCGGGTGCTGTTTTTTTAGGCTTCTGCCTCTAACCGTGTACTTTTATTCTTGCCCCTGCTGCTGCGTCTAAAACTTTTCCGATCGATACCGTATATTTGTATCTACAAACTTTAATCTATAAGTATGGAATCTATAAAAGGTAAAAATGCGCTGGTAACCGGCGCCGGAAAAGGTATAGGAAAGGCCATTGCCCTGGCGCTGGCAGCAGAAGGTGTAAACGTGGCCCTGATGGCCCGCACCACCAGTCAGTTGGAAGAGGTAGCAGAAGGTGTAAGAGCAAAAGGCGTGAAAGCAGCTGTAGTTACTGCTGATGTAACAGATATGGAAGCTGTTAACAAAGCTGTGGAGCAGGCCCGCAATGAGTTTGGCGCTATAGATATTTTGATAAACAATGCTGGTGTGGGTGCCTTCGCCAAGTTCCTGGAGATGGAGCCGAAGAAGTGGGAAAACATCATTAAAGTTAACCTGCTAGGGCCATACTATGTAACCCGCGCCGTGCTGCCGCAAATGATAGAGCGACAGACTGGTGATATTATCAATGTGTCGTCCACGGCTGGGCAGAAAGGCGCTCCGGTAACAAGTGCCTACAGTGCCTCTAAATTCGGATTGATCGGCATGACGGAGTCGCTGATGCAGGAGGTGCGCAAGCACAACATCCGCGTTACTGCCCTCACACCAAGTACCGTAGCCACCGATATGGCCATCGACCTGAACCTGACAGACGGCAACCCGGAGCGCGTGATGCAACCGGAGGATTTTGCCGAGCTGATCATCGCGCAGCTGAAACTGAACCGCCGCGTGTTCGTGAAGGAGGCCGGTTTGTGGTCTACTAATCCGTAACAGCTCTAAAGCATATGTATAAAACAAAGCCCGAAGTGATTGCTTCGGGCTTTGGTAATTTAGAATGTTAGATGCTTAGATTAGCAGTGAGGTTGGCTCTGTTAAGAACTTAAGTCATTGTCCTGGTTAAAAATGGCATAACGGACATGCAAACTGATGGCTGGAAAATATAGCTTATACCTCAGGTGCACCTGCCCTAATGTAAAATTATCCGAATCAATAATGCGCTTTTGCTCTATTAGGCTGAGGGGATTAGGCACTCCCCCACATTTTTGATTTCCGTTTTCGGTTAAGTAGGTGGAATAATTGCCATACTATTGTTAATACCCCACTTATAAACAAAAAAAGCACAGGCCGCTGAGCCTGTGCTTATACTTTAAAACTACAGTGTTTTTACTTCTTCGGGTACCACTCTTTCAGCCTCACCTCAATGTCTTTGTTTTTGGCATTCACCTGATTTTTAAACGATTCTACATCGCTCATTCCCTCTGTGCCGCGGTAATGGTACGGGTACACGATCTTAGGCTGAAACTCCAGCACGGCATCGGCTGCCTGGTCCACATCCATGGTATAGGGTAGGTTCATACTTACAAAAGCCAAATCAATATTTTTGAGGCTGCGCATCTCAGGAATACCCTCCGTATCACCTGAAATGTACACGCGCTTGTCACCTATTTCTAATAAGTAACCGTTGCCCCTGCCTTTCGGGTGGAAAACGCCTGCAGTGTCCGGCAGGTTATACATGGGCAGCGCTGTAATATTAATTCCCTGCTGCATGCTTTGCCCGTTATTTTTGAGTATGACCAGCTGCTGCTTATACTTATTAGGCAACTGATCAGCCACGGCCTGCGGAACGACCAGCTTCACTCCTTTCGTATCGAGCGTTCCCAGCGTGGTTGTATCCAGGTGATCGCCATGGATATCGGTAATAAGTATGAGGTCTGGCTTGGCTACACCTTTAAAAGCCTCAGCCCCTCCAGTTGGGTCCACATAAATGGTTTTCGCCTTGAATTTAAGTGCGAGCGTGCCATGTGAAATAGGCTGCACCACCAAAGGCCCGCCACTCGTCTTGAGGGTATCTGGTGAGCTAGTTTGCTGTGCCTGCACCTGCACAAAGGCAAGGCCAAATACGAATGCAAGAATAGACTTTAATCTCATAGTTATAGGTTTTTAGCTCTTAACATACGAAACAAAAGCATGTTTTGGCTAAAGCAAGTTAAACTGCCGGAGGTGGTGCCTGAAATGCTTGCTGTGGAATATCACCCACTCCTGGTAGTTCAACTTGCCTAGAGTGGGGCTAACAGGCGTTGCCGCCGGCCGGTCCTGAAAAAAAGAATCAAAAGCCTGAAGTTCGTTCCCTAAGCTTTTAATTGCATTTTCCAGATCAGTATGCTCTAAAGCTGCTGGCTCTTCTCCTAACATCGGGGCTCTGAAGCCTGGTACAAGTTCCTGCTCGCTGTAAATGGTATACTGCTTAAACTTCTCGGCCTTCTCCTGCCGGTAATAAAGCTTTTGTGGCTGTTTCCCGTTAGAGAACTGCACTACATAAGCCAGGTGCTCCACCATGTGCTGCGGCGACATAAGGCCAAACTGAGGCTGGGCATCCGGCTTCAGCTGTTGCAGCTGGTTTAAGATATAATCTCTGTCCTGAATAATGTCTAGCATACTTTACCTCCTATTAGTATCCTGATTTATACTTACACAGCTACAGGTGCCTTAATGCCAGGGTGTGGGTTATAGTTTACCAGTTCGAAGTCTTCAAATTTAAAACCGAAAATATCCTGTACATCCGGGTTCAGCTTCATCTGCGGCAACTCACGCGGCTCGCGGGTCAGCTGTAGTTGCGCCTGCTCCAGGTGGTTGAGGTATAAATGCGTATCGCCGCCGGTCCAGATAAACTCGCCAGGCTCCAGGCCCGTTACCTGGGCCATCATCAGCACCAGCAGCGCGTAGGAGGCTATGTTGAACGGTACACCCAGGAAAACATCGGCAGAGCGCTGGTATAGTTGGCAACTCAGTTTGCCCTCGGCTACATAAAACTGGAAAAAAGCGTGGCAGGGCGGCAGCTTCATGTGCTCGATCTCGGCCACATTCCAGGCACTCACAATAATACGTCGCGAGTCGGGGTTGTTTTTCAGTTGGTTCACCACCTGCGTTATCTGATCGATGTGGCGGCCGTCGGGTGTAGGCCAGTTGCGCCACTGTGAGCCGTATACAGGCCCCAGGTCGCCGTTTTCATCCGCCCACTCGTCCCAGATGCTTACACCATTCTCCTTTAGGTATTTTATGTTGGTATCCCCTTTCAGGAACCATAGCAACTCATGAATGATGGAGCGCAGGTGCACTTTCTTGGTCGTAACCAGCGGGAAACCCTGCTGCAGGTCGAAGCGCATCTGGTAACCGAACACACTCAGCGTACCTGTGCCGGTTCTGTCTTCCTTTCTCACACCTGTGTCCAGGATGTGCTGCATCAAATCTAAATATTGCTTCATCGTTTGGGAGTTCTCATGTGTAGCCTTAAAGATAATATTATTTGCGATATGCTAGTACAGCTTGAGTCAGCATCACATGGGCGCATGTAGCAAAAGAGCCTCCTGCAAGGTAGAGCAGGCTCTTTTTCAAAATCTTGCAGAAAGCAGACTATCTGTTTTCTTTTTTCATGCAGCAGGATTTTGTTTCTCCGGCTGAGGCAGTCGCCATGTTGCAGCTTTTTGCTTTGGCAACCGCTTCTTTCCCTTTCTTCGTCTTTCCCGAGCTGGTGCTATGGTCCATTTTACATTTACCATCTTTGCAGGCCAAAGTAAGTATGGCTAAGCCAGCTCCTATAAAGCCCGCCATTGCCAGAGTCAGCGCTATTTTTTTGTTTGAACAAAAAGGGTGATTTGAAGTTGATACTATCATAAATGTACAATCTTTGTGTCTTACACCAAATGATATCAATCAGTTTTAAAACACCTTGAACTACAGAAAATTAAGCTACTTTATACTGCTGTCGGTGTCGGTGCTTACGACCCTGAGCATCTACTTTGCCGCACGCCTCCGATTCGACTATAACTTCGATAATTTCTTCCCGAAAGGCGACCCGGACCTGTCGTATTATTTCAGCTACCGCGATAAGTTCGGCAATGATAACGATTACCTGCTCATCGGCCTCGACAACCAGGGCAAAAGCCTGTTTGACCGTAACTTTTTGACGAAGGTTGACACCCTGACCCATTTTCTGCAGCGGCAGCCCCATGTGGAGGCGGTTCTCTCTCCCACCACAATCAAAAGCCCGGTTATTGAAGCTTTCGGTTATTTTGAGATACCATACCTGCACCCAGACGAGCCGGAAAGGTATGAACAGGACTCTATCAATATTTATACTTCTAAAGAACTTATCGGCACTTTATTCTCGGAAGATGCCACGGCGATTTCGCTGTTTGTGCAGACTACGGATAACCTCGGCAAAGGGGCCAGCGACACCCTGATGGCCGCCCTGAACCAGAAACTGGAAATGCTGCAGCTGAAGGAGGAGCATGTAGCCGGGAAGGCGCTGGCGCAATCGGTGTTTGTGGAGAAGATGCAGGTAGAACTGGCCATTTTTATGTCGGCCTCAATTTTACTGGTTATCTTCTTCCTCTGGGTTGCCTTCCGTACGGCCTGGGGGGTGCTGGTGCCGCTGGTTGTGGTGCTGCTCTCGGTGCTTTGGGCGATGGGTGTGATGGGCCTTTTTAACAAGCCTATTGATTTGATGACCGTGCTCTTGCCCACCATTATGTTCGTGGTAGGCATGTCGGATGTGATTCACATACTTTCGCGCTACATTACCGAAGTTGGGAATGGCATGCCGAAGCTGCCAGCGCTTAAACTGACCGTGAAAGAAGTTGGCATGGCGACTTTCCTCACCTCCCTCACCACTGCAGTTGGTTTCCTGACGTTGCTGACAACGGCCATCGTGCCCATCCGAAATTTCGGACTGTACACAGCCATATCCATTGGTTTGGCCTACCTGTTGGCCTTTTCGGTGTTGCCGGCTATCCTGCTGCTCATTAAAGAACCGAATAAAGTAAGAGCCCGGAAAGTGAGTTTTTCATGGCCGGTTATGATGCGTAACCTGCTGCGCTTCGTGCTGCTGCACCCTAAAGCTATACTTGCCTCCGGTTTTGCTGTTATTCTTGTTAGCCTGGCAGGCATCAGCCTGATTAAAGTTGACACTACCCTGTTGGAGGACCTAGGTGATGAGGACCCGATTATACAGGACTTTTACTATTTTGAGGAGAAATTCTCCGGGGTGCGTCCGTTTGAACTACACCTGGTAGCTGCTGAAGGCCATACCATGTTTGATGCCGAAGTGCTCCATGAGGTAGCGGAACTGGAAAATTACCTCTACAATACATATGGGCTAAACTTTATCACCTCCCCTGCCACCATCGTGAAAACACTAAACCGAGCACAGAATGGCGGTTTGCAGGAATATTATACCCTTCCGGCTACTAAAAGCGGATTGCAAAGTATAAAACGCCGGTTGCAGGCGTACAAGAACAGAAGCGAATTGCGCAGCGTGGTTACCCCAGACGCGAAAGAAGCACGGTTAAGTGGTAAAATGAACGATATCGGGAGTGCCCGGGCCACCGTGCTCAACGACTCACTGCAGGCTTTCATCAACCGCAGCATCGACCCAGAAGTACTGCAAACCCGCCTCACCGGCAGCGCCCTGCTGCTGGATAAAAACAACGAGTACGTTACCTCCAACATGATGCAGGGGCTGCTCATCGCTTTCGGCGTCATTGCTGTCATTGTGGGGCTTATCTTCCGTTCGTTCCGTATGATTATCATATCCCTTGTTCCCAACATTATTCCGCTGCTGATGATAGGCGGCATTATGGGTTTTATGGGGGTTAAGCTAACGGTGTCCGTCTCCATTATCTTCACCATTGCTTTTGGCATCGCCGTGGACGATACAATCCACTTCCTGAGCAAGCTAAAACTGGAACTGATGGCCGGAAAATCGTTGCCTTACGCTGTAAAGCGTACTTTTATCTCTGCGGGCAAAGCCATCATCATTACATCCTGTATCCTGGTGGCTGGTTTTCTTACCTTGGTGCTCTCCACCTTCGATGCCACGTATTATGTAGGCTTGTTTGTGAGCCTTACGTTGGTGTTTGCCGTGGTGGCCGACCTGCTGTTACTTCCCGTGCTGGTGCTCTACTTCTACCGCCTTCCTAAAAAATAAATTAAGCACGATCCAATAAGGATGACCATATTTGCGTGTAAATTGAAGGATAAGTACTGAAGAGAGATGATGAAGAAACTATTTGCGATGGCCATACTTTGCGTGTGGTTTACAGGGGCACTGGCGCAGGAGCAGGTGAAAGAAGAAGACAAATTGTCGCGGTTAATGAGTGAGCGGGAGCAGCTGATATTGGAGTACCAGTACTTTAAACAACAGAACAGCAGCTTCTGGGGCACACAATCTAAAAAAGACCTGCTGAACATCATAGAAACACTCAAGAAAATCATAAACCTGGATACGGAACTGGTGGCTGCCGTTAAAGAGAACAGTATTCGCCAGTACGCGCAGAGTACGGTAGAGAGCAAGCGCCAAGGCAAGCTCACCATAGAGGACCAACGCAATTTCGAAAAGCAGGTAAGCAGCCTGCAAGGCGAAGTAAAAACGCTGGAGAGCACACTCCGTAAAAAGGATCGCGAAATGGCTGAGCTACAGTCCCAAGTGCAGGCAAGCTACGACGTGAAGTATGGCAAAGACAAGGTGATCAGTGTGCTGGCTGTGGGCGCCTTTATACTTTTATTGTACGCTGTTTTTCTGCATGTGCGCCTGAGCAAAGCCAAGTCTAAACCAGGTAAGAGAAAGAAAGCATAAATTTATACTTCGCTGTGGCAAGTATGAATCTTATAAGGTACGGTTTTTGTTATACCTTATGCTGCAGATGCAACATTAAAGCGCAGGTATAAAGATGTTTGTACTTGTATTACATCATTTAAATATGAAGGCTGGAGCAACACTACCAGCCTTTCTTTTTGGTATACATGAGCGAAATATTATTAGAACTAAAGCAGGTACAGGAGCTGCTTAAAATAGAACAGGAAGAGGACCGCCAGCAATACAAAATAAAAAGCCTGAAAAGCACGATTGCAGAGCGCAAGGCCATGGGCTTCTGCTGGTACCCCGTAACAATTTCCAAAGAAGAGCTGGGCTTCGGCAACAAGGTGGTGCTGGAACTAGAGCGCACCAAAGACCGCGACCAACTGCACCTGTTCCAGGTAGGGAAAACGGCTGCCTTGTTCAGCAACAGCGGGGAGCGCCAGAACCTGAATGGCGTGATCGTGGGCCTGAAGCGCAACAAAGTGTTGCTAGCCACTAACAAAGAAGACCTTCCGGACTGGGTGGATGAAGGCCGCCTGGGCATTGACCTCACGTTTGACGAAATGAGTTACCGTGAGATGGAGATTGCCATGAAAAAGGTGATTGAGGCTTATAAAACACGGCTGGCGGAGCTGCGCGATATACTTCTGGGCGATGTGCCTGCCCGCTTCACCGAAGCCACCATGGAGAATATTCCATCTTTAAACCCATCTCAAAACGAGGCAGTGCACAAGATCGTGCAGGCAAAGGATGTGGCGATCATTCACGGCCCTCCGGGCACCGGTAAGACCACCACCCTGGTGCAGGCCATACTTACAACGCTACAAACACAGAAGCGCCTGCTCGTTACGGCACCTTCCAACACAGCGGTAGACCTGCTCACCGAAAAGCTGGCGAATGAGGGCGTAAACGTAATCCGGATCGGGAATCCTTCCAGGGTGTCGGATGTGCTGTTGGAGCATACCCTGGATGCGCAGATAATGGCACACCGGTCTTACAAAAACCTGAAAGACCTACGCAAGACAGCCGAGGAGTACAGGCGCATGGCATTCCAGTTTAAACGCAAGTTCGGGCACGAGGAGCGGGCGCAGCGGCAGCTCTACAAAATGGAAAGCAAGCGCTTGTTAGAGGAAGCCGATCGTGTGGAGGAGTATATTACAGAGGATCTGCTGAACAACGTGCAAGTGATAACCTGTACCCTGGTGGGCGCCGCCAACAAAGCCATCCGCCACCTGGAGTATGATACCGTTTTTATAGATGAGGCCGCACAGGCACTGGAGCCCGCCTCCTGGATTCCGATTTCGCGGGCGAAGCGCGTAGTGCTGGCTGGTGACCATTGCCAGCTTCCGCCTACCGTAAAATCCTTTATGGCAGAGCAGAAAGGCTTGGGCAAAACTTTGTTTGAGAAATGCATCGAGCGCCAGCCAGACGTTTCGGTAATGCTGAAGACCCAGTACCGCATGCACCACCACATCATGGAGTTCTCGAACCAGCAATTTTACAAGGGGGAACTGATGGCGCACGAAAGCGTGCACAGCAGCGACCTGCATGAGTACAACCCGCACTTTGCACCAGGGCTGGCTGTGGAGTTTGTGGACACAGCCGGGTGCGGCTATAATGAGGTGGAAACGCCGGAGAGCAGCAGCTCGGCTAACCCAGACGAGGCAAACCTACTGCTCAACCACCTGGCGCACCTGCTTAAAAATTACAGCCACGCCGATGAGGACGTGGAGCACCTGCGTATCGGTGTTATTGCCCCCTACCGCGCCCAGATAAACTATCTGGAAGACCGCGTGGAGCATATGCCGAAGCTGCATGAGCTACGGCAGCTGCGTCACCTGTCAGTGGGTACTGTGGATAGCTTCCAGGGGCAGGAACGCGATATCATTTACATCAGTATGACGCGCAGCAATGAGCAGGGTGAAATTGGCTTTCTGGCAGATATGCGCCGCATGAATGTAGGCATGACGCGTGCCAAGAAAAAGTTAGTGATTGTGGGCGACAGCGCCACACTTAGCCAACACCCTTTTTACGCCTCGTTCCTGAACTATGTAGAAAGTATAAACGCCTACCGCAGTGCCTGGGAGCTGCAGGAACTAATGGCGTGAAACCTGTAAATATTGGACGGAGTTTAGAGGTGTGGATATAATTTCCTAACTTTCTAATCTCAGACACAAAATAGCAAGACATGAAGATTGAAAAAAACAAAGTAGTCACGCTCTCCTATGAACTAAGAATCATGGACGAGCAGGGCGAACCTAGCCTGATAGAAACAGCTGACAAAGAGCAACCAATGGTCTTTATTTACGGCATGAGCGGCCTTCCGGAGCAGTTCGAGGAGCAGCTGGAAGGTCTGTCTGTTGGGGATGCATTTGACTTTAAGCTGAATGCCGAAGAAGGCTATGGCAGCCAGGATGAAAACGCTGTAGTTGATCTGCCAAAGCAGGCATTTGAAATAGAGGGCGCCGTGCCGGAGGATATGCTGGAGATTGGCAACTACATACCCATGACAGACAGTGAAGGCAACCAGCTGCAGGGCCGTGTGGTGGAGGTTACTGCAGACACCGTAAAGATGGACTTTAACCATCCATTGGCAGGCAAAGAACTGTTCTTTAAAGGAACAGTAGAAAATATCCGCGAAGCTACGCAGGATGAGCTTTCCCATGGCCATGTGCATGGCGAAGGTGGAGTGCATCACTAAAAAGTATAAACCTCAAAGTATAAAAGGGCGCTGCAGGAATTTTCTGCAGCGCCCTTTTTATCTATAGGGCTAAAATGATGTATAAACCACTTAATTTATACTTTAATCTCAACCCGATTGCCTGTACGCGCAGCTTCGTATATCGACTCTAGTATCCGCACATCACGCAGGCCCATCTCTCCCGGAACCGGGATTTCTCTGTCATCCAGAATACAGAGCGCAAAATCGTCCATCTGCCTTGCCTGCTGGTTTACGTTAGGCAGGTTCATGGGGCCTTCGCTGGTTTCACCCTGTATGCCGGAGTATCCGAAAGAAGGCTGCAGGCGCCACCACCCTTTTTCTGCCTTGCCATACAAGAGGTTCTGGTTTTTGTTGTAACTGGTCGTGCAGTTGGCCATAGCGCCATCCGCAAATTCCATCTGCCAGTTGATGGACTGCTCCACCTCATCAAAAAAATCAGGCCTGGTAACCTCACCAAACTTAGCCGTAACAGCTACGGGCGTTTTTCCCATCGTATAAATAGCACCCTGCACGCAGTAAATGCCCAGGTCCATCAGCGGTCCTCCGCCTGCCAGCTCTTTGTCCAAGCGCCAGCGGTCGGGGCTTCCGCCAATCACGAAACTGTCCTCCGCCTCTATCCGCTGCACCGGGCCGTATACTTGCTGCTGCCCCAGCTCCATCACCCGCTGGTGATGCGGCTCAAAATGCAGGCGGTAACCAATCGAAAGCTTCACCTTGTTCTCCTTACAGGCCTCTATCATGCGCTGGCAATCAGCCACAGAGGTAGCCATCGGCTTTTCGGAGATGATGTGCTTTTTTGCCCTGGCACCTCGAACAGTATACTCGGCATGCATGCCATTTGGCAGCACAATGTAAATAATGTCGATGTCCGGGTTATCAGCTATCTGGTCGTATGTCTCGTAATTGTAAATGTTTTTTTCCGGGATCTTATACTTGCGCTTCCAGGTCTCGGCTTTAGATGGAGTGCCGGTTACGATGCCGGCCAGGTAGCAATGCTCCGTTTCCTGAAGCGCCGGAGCCAACTGATTTGTGGCGTAGTTTCCCAGGCCGACCAGAGCAATCCCCAGCTTTCGGTTTTGCCCGTTGTCCTGTCCGGTTTGCTCTACCTGTGTGTTTTCTTTATCTGAGCCGGACGACTGACAGGAGGAGGCGAAGGAGGCCATAGGCAAACCCATCGCAGTGGCGCCAAAGGCAAGCGAAACATCCTTCAGGAATTTACGGCGGTTGTGGCGAAAAAGGAAGATTGTTTGTTTCATGAGGAGATGCGGAATAGCGTTTATACTTTCTCTTTAGAAAAGTATAAGTATAACATCCTAAAAGGTTTAAACAATCCGCGCTATCACTCTACAGCTGCCCTTTTACCGCAGCCACGTACTTCTCCAGTTCCGGAAAGAAAGCCTTGAAATCGGCCAGGTAAAATTCATACTGCTCAACCAATTCCTCGGCGGCTGTCTCCATACCTGACACAAACGAAGTGCGGCGGCTCATACCCTGCAGCGCCTGGCCTATGCCTTCCACCTCTGCATAAGACTCCAGCCAGTTTTGCCGCTGCATGTATCCAAAAAGGTGCTGCATCCGTGGCGGCAGTACATGGTGATGCTGCTGAATCAGGGTATAGGCTTTCTGAACAAAATCCGGGAGCGGCTCCCTGGCATAGTGCTCAAAATTGCAGGCCAGGAAATGGTCATAATACATGTCGGCGATAACGGGAGAGAACTTTTTATACTTTGGCCGCAGCCTGGCTTTTGTCTCTGCCACTACCGGGTGGGTGTCGGTATAGGTATCTATAAGGCGGTGCAGGCGAATGCCTTTAGCCACTCCGGGCGGGTAAAGCTCCGCCTGTCGCCCTTTTACGGCGTCGGCTATAAAATTGCCCAGCAAAAGCTCATCATCTGTTCCGGAAAGGTAAATATGCGCGAGGTAATTCAAGGGGATGTTTTGAATAAGGAATAAAAGTATAAACCAGTAGCCTGGCCAATTGTTTTAGTGTTACAAAGCGATTTAAGTTGCCTCAGCTAAAGTATAAACCCTAAGCTCAGGAGCCGCGTAATCAAACACAAACAAGATATAAAGCTATGAATAACGACCAAAATACCAAGGAAAACCTTGCCAAGCTGATAGATAAAATCAAGGATGTGAAGATTGCCATGATGACCACCGTAGACGACGATGGCACGCTGCGCAGCCGCCCCATGAAGACGCAAAAAACAGAGGCAGACGGAGACTTGTGGTTCTTCACAGGATACGAGTCAGGCAAGTCGCATGAGATTGAGCATGATGCACATGTAAACCTTAGCTATGCCGAGCCAAGCGATAACCTGTATGTGTCTGTGTCCGGCAAGGCAAGCGTGCTGCGCGACCAGCAGAAAATTAACGAACTATGGAGTGCAGACATGAAAGCCTGGTTTCCGGATGGGAAAGAGGACAAGAATATTGGCCTTATAAAAGTGTCGATAGACAAGGCAGAATACTGGGACACCCCAAGCAACACCATGGTTACCTTATATGGCATGGCCAAGGCCGCCCTAACCGGTGAACCAGCCAAAGGAGGCGAAAATAAAAAGATCAACCTGTAGTTTACTACGTATAAAGAAATCTCTCTGCAACACCTGCCGAACAATCTGTTTTGGCAGGTGTTCTTTTTTAAGTTGCTATAGAACAGCAAAACTTTAAGCGACAAACCTTAACAGGAAACCACCATGCACGCTGCCTCTCCCCGCCTCACCACCCTTACCCTGTTCGGCATTCGAAAAGGCCACATACGCTGGGGCCTTGCCCAGATGGGAACCTCCGGCCCAAAGCTGCAGCAAGTGCCGGGCCTGTTGTTTTACAAGTTGCTGGGCAGCGGACACGGCAAAGGGTTCAGCATAAAACCTAACTTCAGAAGGTATGGCCTGATGTGCACCTGGGAAAGTGAAACTGCGGCAGATGCTTTCCTGCAGGACTCTCCGTTGATACAGGAGTATAGAAGCCACACCAACGAAGTATGGACAGTAAAGCTGCTGCCTTTCCAGTCGCATGGGCAATGGGATGGTGTTGCCCCCTTTTCTCCATCGCTCTCTGAAAAGTATGAAAGCGGCCCCATAGCCGTGCTTACAAGGGCAAGTATAAACTGGCGGGCATTGCCAGGTTTTTGGCGTTTTGTACCGAAAACAAGTATGGCTTTGGATGCCGCAGAGGGACTGATTTGCTCAATTGGGTTGGGTGAATTGCCGCTGGTGCGCCAGGCCACCTTCAGCGTTTGGGAGTCGGTGGAGGCCATGAAAGCCTATGCCTATAAAAACCCGCTGCACCAGGAGGTGATGCGCCGCACCCGCTCTGATAACTGGTATAGCGAGGAACTTTTTGCCAGGTTCAAACCTATCAGCAGCCAGGGCACCTGGAGCGGCTCAGACCCGCTGGAGAAGGTGCTTGCAAAGGTGCAGATCTAGAGCATCCCGGCCATCCCAAAAAGCATCACACAGATACTGCTGCCGATATTCAGAAAGCGTATGATTTGTGGGTTTTGCAAAAGCTTGCCAAGAGTGGCGCCAAAGTATGCCAGCGCGAACTGAACGACTATACTTCCGGTGAAAATGGACAGCCCAAGTATAAACACATGCCCCACACTTGTTACCGGCGAAACCAACTGCCCCGAAAAACCGACAAAGGCAACAACGGTTAAGGGATTGACCACGGTAAGCAGGTAAGTCGATAGCAGATAGGAGAAACTGTTCTTCCGCTCAGCTGCCAACTCACTTTTACTACTTCCATCAGAAGTTTTCAGGCTCCCGTGCAGCATCCAAAGACCAAAAGCTAATAGTATAGCTGATGTCAGAAGTTCGAAGTAGTGTGCATTCAGTTTAAGAAACCCTACCAAGACAGAGCCGATGGTAAAGGCAACCAGGCCGTAGGTGAAATCTGCCAGCGCAGCCCCGAGTCCGCACATCAGCCCAATTTTTAGCCCTATTGTAAGTCCTCGGTTTATGATCAGGATAGCGATTGGCCCAACGGCAATGGCAAGGGTAACACCGAATATAAATGCTTTTAACGTTTCCATTTCTCAAACTTTTATCGGTAGACGAAAAACTGACTAAAAAGACGCAGAAACAGGTAGTTATCTGGAGTGGTGATTCTTCTTGAGCTGCTCCATAATATCCTCCAGCAGGTCTAGTTGCATTTGCTGGATCTCCACCATTTGCTGGTTCTGGTGCATCAGCAGGTGGTCTATTTTCTCGTGCAGCAGCCTGATCTCCAGTTCGGCCTTCAGGTTTACCTTGTAGTCGTGCTCAGAGCGACTGCGGTCTTTGGCCTCCTGGCGGTTTTGGCTCATCATAATAATTGGCGCCTGTATGGCAGCTAAACAGGAAAGTATGAGGTTTAGCAGGATGAACGGGTAGGGATCAAAGGGTTTGGTGGCTAACACATACACGTTTATCGCCATCCATACCAACAAAAAAGAAAAGAAGATAGAGATAAAGGTCCAACTGCCGCCGAAACTGGCAATGTGGTCTGCCATGCGGTCGCCGAGGCTAATCTGCTCCTCCAACTCCTCCTCCACATTGCTGGACAGAAGCTCCTGCCTGTTTATACTTTTAACTACATCCTCCTCCAACTCCGTCAGCTCGCCCAGTTCCTTCCGAAGCAGCTGCTCCAGGTACAGTTTGCGGTACTTTGCCAGTACGTCCAATGCCACAAACTTATCCTCATCAAACTCCGGGTAATCCTTCTTTATCAGCTTGAGTACATTAGGCCGAATAGCCTTGCCAGGCACCAGCAGGTGGTTCGGCAAATGCTTTTTAGTGATTTGGCAGAGTCCGGTTGGCTCACGATGATGGCGCATGGTATGGAGTTAAGCTTACGGGCTTATCCTTATACCACTTTATTCATTCAAA
Source organism: Pontibacter anaerobius (assembly GCF_026241195.1). Classification (GTDB taxonomy): domain Bacteria; phylum Bacteroidota; class Bacteroidia; order Cytophagales; family Hymenobacteraceae; genus Pontibacter; species Pontibacter anaerobius. The sequence goes on along the minus strand of NZ_JAPFQO010000002.1, from coordinate 360,806 downwards.
GGGTTCTGGTCTGTATTTAGCTGCTTCAGCACCCTCTCCAGGTGTGCCTTCATACCGTCGTAGGGGCGGTAACCACGGCTGATGAGGTGGATGCTGGTACCGTTCAGCAAGTATAAACTCGGAAAGGCGGTGGCCTGCAGGTGGCGGGCAATAGTAAAGTCCTGCTGGGTTTTCTCTTTCATTTCTTCGGATGCATACTTTTCTAAAAAAGCATCCTCCTCCACACCAAACGAAGATGCTATACTTGCCAGTACCGCCGGCTTGGTCACATCGGTATTTTTGGCATAAAAGGCGCTTTGTACTGCCCGGGCCATGTCAAATTCATACTCCGGCTTCAAATAGCGCATACTTACCACCGCACGGCAACCCGGCTCCGTGTCGTAAACAAAGTCGTCGCGTTCAAAAAAAGTATAGTCAAATGGTTGCTCAGTTATCTTCTCTACATCCTGCCAGTGGGTTTTTATACTTTCTTTCATCTGCTCCTCCAGCGGCTTTTCCGTACCGGGGCGCAAACCGCCCATTACCAGCTTAAACTGCAGGTTCCCCTCCTGCTCTTCTACCAGTTGCTTGATGACCGGCGCAAAGCCATAGCACCAGGAGCACATTGGGTCCATCACGTAAATCAGGTGGATGATATCCAGTAGGTCGTGTTTCTTCTGTTCCATGGCGCAAAGGTATTTATATTTCTTTGTACGTTGGTGTTGGGTTTGAAGTAGAATGGAAAAGGGTTTACTGAGGTTGGTGTGTTTGTCTATTTATACTAGATGGCTTTTACTTTCCTGAACTCCTCTTCTGGCGCAAGTCTTCTGACTTGAGTCCTTATATGGTGTAAAGTTTGTAACGCAATTATAGCCATACTTTATACTTTGGCTATACTTTGTACCTGCCTTTCCCGCTGTTCCGGACATCCCTGTCCGGAACCTCTCTGCCGCGGATTTTCTAATCCGCATACTTATACTTGCCTCGTCTAGCCGCTGTTCTCCTTAGCATGAAACAAGCTATCCTTGTTAGCAACTGTTCTTCCTCAGCCTTACAAGCCTAAAGTTGCACCTCAGGCCTTGGTTCCCTCCAGCCCGGGAGGGCTCGTCCTCGGGCATCGCGCAGGGACCTTTTCCTTTGCTCCTGCGTCGCAATGCCTCGCTGCCGCTCGTCACCGGAAAAACTCCAAAGGCGCTCAACGGGAAGACTGGGATCAGTTTCAATAGCTGCTGCCTTTGCTATGAAAAGAGGTCTAAGTCCCCCTTCGAAGGGTCAGCGGATGTAATCGCCTGCTGAAATTACCCCTCCTCTGGACTAGCCAAAACAAGAGTTTTGAGCTAGTGAGCGTAGCTCTAGGGGTGGGTTTATACTTTTGCTGATGACATCCCTCAACTATGAAATTTCAGCCACCCGCATTAGACTAATGAAACGGGAGTTTGAAACTAGCGAGCGTAACGCTGAAGGGCAGGGGTGGTTGGAAACGGATCTACTTATTTTTAATAATCTAAATCCCATTCCAACTAAGAATTTAGCCCTGCAACAATCCAACAATTAAAGATTAAGAATTATCTTAGCAGTTCAACTAGAATATAAAGTACAGCTATACACTATGTCAGAGTATAATTTCAACCAGATTGAGAAAAAGTGGCAGCGTTACTGGGAAGAAAACCAGACGTTTAAAGCCACTGCCACCAGCGATAAACCGAAGTACTACGCCCTGGATATGTTCCCGTACCCATCCGGTGCCGGTCTGCATGTGGGCCACCCGCTTGGTTACATCGCCTCTGACATTGTGAGCCGCTACAAGCGCCTGAAGGGCTTCAACGTGCTGCACCCGATGGGCTTTGATGCCTTTGGTTTGCCGGCAGAGCAGTACGCAATCCAAACCGGTCAGCACCCGGCCATTACCACAGAGCAAAACATTAAGCGCTATGTGGAGCAGCTAAAAAACATTGGCTTCTCTTTTGACTGGGAGCGCGAGATCCGCACATCTGAGCCAAACTACTATAAGTGGACGCAGTGGATATTCATGCAACTGTTTAACAGCTATTACAACTATTCTGCTGATAAAGCGGAAAGTGTAGATAAGCTGATAGCTGAGTTTGAAGCTAATGGCAACGCCAACGTAAACGCTGCCTGCGACGAGGATACGCCTGCTTTCTCTGCGGAAGACTGGAAAGGGATGAACGAGCAGCAGCAGTCTGAAATCCTGCTAAAATATAGATTAACCTATGTTGCCGAAGCCGTGGTGAACTGGTGCCCTGCCCTGGGTACGGTACTGGCCAACGACGAAGTAGTAGGTGGCGTGTCGGAGCGTGGCGGCTACCCGGTAGAGCGCAAGAAAATGCGCCAATGGATGATGCGTATCACGGCCTATGCCGAACGCCTGCTGCAGGGCCTGGAAACAATCGACTGGCCGGAGCCTATCAAAGAGATGCAGCGCAACTGGATCGGTAAATCGGTTGGTGCCGAGCTGGACTTTTCAGTGGAAGGTGCTGATGACAAGATCAAGGTGTTCACGACCCGCATCGACACAATTTTCGGGGTATCATTTGTGGTGCTGGCGCCAGAGCATGAGCTGGTAGAGCAGATCACTACCGATGCGCAGCGTAAAGAAGTTGAGGAGTATGTAACAGTCGCCAAAAACCGCTCGGAGCGCGAGCGCATGACAGATGTGAAATCCGTGAGCGGTGTGTTTACAGGTGCCTACGCCATCAACCCTCTTTCCGGAGACAAAGTACAGATCTGGATTGCCGATTACGTGCTGGCAGGCTATGGTACAGGTGCCGTAATGGCCGTACCAGGCCACGATAGCCGCGACTATGCCTTTGCCAAACACTTCGGCCTTCCGATTCCGCAGGTAGTGGAAGGTGGAAATATCGAGGAGGAAGCTTACGCTGGCAAGGAAGGCAAAATCACCAACTCCGGCTTCCTGAACGGAATGGAGGTGAAAGACGCAATAAAGGCAGGTATAGCTAAAGCCGAGGAACTGGGCGTGGGCAAGGGCCGCACGCAGTACCGCATGCGCGATGCCGTTTTCAGCCGCCAGCGTTACTGGGGCGAGCCGGTGCCGGTATACTTCAAAAACGGTGTGCCGCACTTGATCAAAGAGGAAGAACTGCCGCTGGAGCTGCCCAAGATCGATCAGTACCTGCCAACAGAAACAGGCGAGCCACCATTGGGCCGCGCCGTGGACTGGAAGTATGATAACCAGCACGAGTATGAACTGAGCACCATGCCGGGCTGGGCTGGCAGCAGCTGGTACTGGTACCGCTATATGGACCCGCAGAATGACAATGCCTTTGCTGACGCGGACATCGTGAAATACTGGCGTAATGTAGACTTATACATCGGTGGTTCTGAGCACGCCACAGGCCACCTGCTGTACTCCCGCTTCTGGAACAAATTCATGTTTGATATGGGGCTGGTAGTGGAACAGGAGCCGTTCAAAAAGCTTATCAACCAGGGCATGATCCAGGGTCGTTCCAACTTCGTTTACCGCATCAACGGCACCAACAAGTATGTTTCCAATGGACTGAAAGAGCAATACGACACTTCGCAGCTGCACGTAGACGTGAATATTGTGGAGAACGATGTACTGGACCTGGAGGCCTTTAAAAACTGGAGATCTGAGAATGCGGATGCAGAATTTATTCTGGAGGATGGTAAGTACATCTGCGGAGTGGAGATTGAGAAGATGTCGAAGTCGAAGTATAACGTAGTAAACCCGGATGACATTGTGGAGCGCCAGGGAGCCGACACACTGCGCATGTACGAGATGTTCCTGGGGCCGCTGGAGCAGTTTAAGCCTTGGAACACCAACGGCATGGACGGCGTGCACAAATTCCTGAAGAAATACTGGAAGCTGTTCTTCGATAAGGCTGGAAACCTGCAGGTAACAGACGAGGCTCCAACGGCAGAAGAACTGAAGTCGCTGCACAAGACGATCAAGAAGGTGGAGGAAGACATTGAGCGCTTCTCATTCAACACCTCCGTGTCTACCTTCATGATCTGCGTGAATGAGCTGACGCAGCAAAACTGCCACAAACGTGCTATCCTGGAGCCATTAACTGTCATCCTCTCCCCTTACGCACCACACATCACAGAGGAACTGTGGGAGCAGTTGGGCCATACCGAAAGTATCAGCTACGCCGAGTTTCCACAATGGAAGGAAGAGTACCTGGTGGAGAACACATTTGAGTACCCGGTATCGGTGAACGGTAAAATGCGTGCCAAGCTTACATTTGCCTTGGATACACCGCGCGAGGAGATCGAGAAGGCCGTGTTGGCTGAGGAGCAGGTAACCAAGTTTTTTGATGGAAAAGCACCAAAGAAAATAATTATAGTGCCTAACAAAATCATTAACGTGGTAGTATAAAAAATCCCCCATATACCAACTAACTGAAAAAGAAGCCGCCGCTGCAACTAAAACAGGGCGGCCTCTTTTTTTACCGGAATTTAACAGCTCTGTTCCCTGGTTAAGTATGACCTATAACTTCTAATCAGTTGTATTATAACCTTTACTTGGATTTACAGCACTCATTATCAATAAAAAAGGTGACAGAAGAAGCATGGGCCTCTCCTATCACCTTCGGCTGTTTTAAGGTGCGTAAGGTTAATAAAGTTTGGTGCTATTTACGCGCTAATGCTCTCTAATGCGGCCACTCTATCGTCAACTGTTGCGATAGATTCGCGAACCTTACTCAGCAGATCCACCAGTGTGCTGGCTTCGTCTTCTGTAAGACCCTGCATCAGGGCATCCAGCTGAAACAGTTCCTGGTCAATTTCGCTGAGGATGGTAAGACCTTCCGTAGAAATCAGGATGTTTACCAGACGCTTGTCGGTTGGGTTTTGGTTTACATCTACCAGGCCTTTTGCGTTAAGGCGACTAACCAGCCTGGAGGCATCAGACATTTTATCCAGCATTTTCTCGCGCAGAAAAGAGGTAGAGACAGGTTTAGGGAATTGCTCTCTTAAAATGCGCAAAGCATTATACTGCTGGCTGGTGAGGCTACGTTTCTTAAAGAAACTCTCCTGACTGTTGCTCAGGAAGCCGTGGGTATAAAGGATGCTAATGCTGGCTTTCTGCCACTCGTTCCTAAAGGAACTAATACATAATTGATTGTTAAGGGACATAGGATGTGTTAAGGTGAGTTTCTCAATTATAAGAAAAATTTTGCAATTGAGGAACTTTTAACACAATAAAAAAATCATCCTAAACGTTACTTTTAGTGAAATTAATGGGATAAAGCCCCGTTAACCTCATAACACTGATATAGATACACGCTGATTGACTTTATAACTATATCGCAGGTTTTCCACTCCACCACCTCCTCCTCAACAGAAATATCAAGCCAAACCTAGCTCCTGCTGCTGTGCTTTCTTGAGTTTGCTTGCCACTAAAGTATAAGAATCATCTATCCACTCTCTGATCAGGTTATGGGGTAAGCCGGCTTCCGGCAATACTGTGTTCCAGTGTATTTTGCTCATGTGGTAGCCGGGTTTAACCTGTGTGTAGCTTTCCCTTAGCTCCACTGCCTTTTCAGGGTCGCATTTCAGGTTTATACCATTGCTGTACCCAGCGATACTGCAAAGCGCATATATTTTACCACATACTTTAAACACCAGTGTATCTTCATCAAAAGGTGTTTCTTCGGTTGTACCTGGTTTTGCCAGACAGTAATCTCTGAAGTCCTCAATGTTCATGTTCCTGCCTTAAATGTGCTTTACTATAAAGTATACTATGCCCGCCAGAAACATCAGAATCGATATTTTATTAATGGTATGCATTGTACGAAGGTTGAAATTCGTCTTGCGGTTGGGGTCCTTCTTCCGAAAGAAATAAGTGGCCACCTCCGACAGGTTAAACAGTCCCTTTTTCATAATACATGGTTTTCGGTGTAAATAAAAGTCTGAGTCACTATTTTCTGGCAATTCAGACTTGTAATGCGAGTTAATATCCAAATTTGCAGGGATATCAATTTGATTTCCGCCACGGATTAAGCTTACTCCTCCAACTGTACCGGCTCAATCCACCTGCTATCCTCGCGTATTAGTTCTATTAGTTCGTCCACGGCGCGGTCAGCAGGTACGGATTTCTTTACCACGGTCTGCCCACGGTACAGCGCAATCTTATCCTTGCCAACGCCTACATAACCATAGTCAGCGTCGGCCATTTCGCCAGGTCCGTTTACAATGCAACCCATAATACCGATCTTCACTCCTTTCAGGTGGTCGGTACGTTTGCGTATCATGGCTGTGGTTTCCTGTAGGTCGAACAGGGTGCGGCCGCAACTTGGGCAACTGATGTACTCTGTTTTGCTCATGCGGGTGCGGGCAGCCTGCAGTATACCAAAACTCAGCTTGTTCAATGTGTCAATGGTCTGCAGTTCTTCCTGCTTCTCCTGTTCCGGCAGCAGCTCTGTGCTCAGCAGCACACCGTCACCCAGGCCGTCAATGAGCAAACCGCCTACATCGGTCGCGGCATACAGCTGCACCTGGTCCGGTGTCAGGTCGCCATAGGAACGCTTGATAATGCAGGGCGTTTGGATCCCGTTATTCATTAACCGGATAAAGCATTTGCGCAGCTCCGGCATGGCATGCTCGTTTTGGGTGTGCAGCATCAGCACAGTTGTCCTGTCCTGCTTCAACGCTTCTATCAGTTCCGGTGAAATATCGCCAATGGCGGCAAGTATAAAATTCAGCTTGCCATGACGTTCCGCACTAGATAAGTATTCCTCTGTGTGCATCAGCGGATGGCGGTCGTCGCGCTGCTCCGCCTGTTGCCAGGCAGTATAATTCACGATCTCCTTCAGGCCGTTCGGCAACATAAACGAAATTGGGTTATCGCCGGTGTAAATATAGTCAGCGCCCAGGTCGTTCATGTTAAACTTATCGAGCAGCATGGAGTACAAATGGCCTACAGCCTTCAGGTCGGCATACTTTATATCGGTCAGTCGGCTTAGGTCCGCTACCACGCGGGGCACATTCAGCCCGCCCAGGTTCTCTACCTCCACGGTCTCGCGGCGGTGGTACTGAAACGGGTCGATCGGGTTTTTACAAAGCGGCTTAATGGGCTGCGCCTTCTCTGCACGATGGGTATAACGGTCAATAAGAGCCTGTGCTACCGGTGCCTCCGCTTCGGGTGCCTCCGTCAGGGAAACACGAACGGTGTCTCCCAAACCGTCCTCCAGTAAGGTGCCGATACCTACGGCAGACTTGATGCGGCCATCCTCCGCCTCCCCGGCTTCTGTTACACCCAGGTGCAACGGATAGGGCTGCAGCCCCTCATCATCCAGCTTCTGTACCAGCAAACGGTAGGCCTGCACCATCACCTGTGTGTTGGAGGCTTTCATGGAAATCACGATATCGAAAAACCCTTCGTCCTCGCATATACGGATAAACTCCAGCGCACTCTCCACCATGCCTAGCGGGGTATCGCCATATCGGCTCAGGATGCGGTCAGACAAGGAGCCGTGGTTCGTACCGATGCGCATGGCGGTGCCGTGCTCTTTGCAGATGCGCACCAGCGGCACGAAGCGCTCGCGAATTCGGTCCAACTCAGCCTGGTAAGAGGCGTCGTCGTACTCAATAACCTGAAACTTCTTTTTATCGGCATAATTGCCCGGGTTCACGCGCACCTTCTCCACGATGCGGGCAGCCACCTCGGCGGCATTAGGGGTAAAGTGGATATCAGCGATTAGCGGCACGTTGTAACCGCGCAAGCGCAACGCATCTTTTATGTTCTGAAGGTTTTCAGCCTCTTTTATACTTGGTGCCGTGATGCGGATATACTCGCAACCAGCCTCAATCATGCGGATGCACTGCTCCACCGAGCCTTCGGTATCCATGGTATCCACCGTGGTCATCGATTGCACCCTGATTGGGTTATCTCCACCAACCGGCACGCCGCCGATGTTCACGACGCGCGTTTTACGGCGCTTATACTCTACCAGGCTTGGGCAGTAAGAATTCATTGTATGTTCAAGTTGACAATCCATGCGTATCTTTAACTAAAGTAGCGGCTGCTTTGTTCAATCGGCAAAATACGTAATTTTCTGCTCAAGCTCCCGCATCTTAGCTCCTTTTCAAAGTAAGGTATAAAAGCGCATACTTATACTTGCTTTCATTTATCTGTAAAACTCCAAAGTATGGCTACAGCAACAGCCCAATCTTCTGCCACCACAACGCCACTGGTTATACTTGCCAGCGCGCGGCAAAACAGCGATACACAATTAGTAGTGCGTAAAGTGTTAGCGGATCAAAAGTATAAGCTGGTCAACCTGATGGACCACCACATCATGCCTTATACTTACAAAGGTGTTTATGCTGAAGAAGATGAATTTACAAGTATAGCCGGGGTGATGTTGCAGCATGATAAAATAATCTTCGCTACGCCGGTTTACTGGTACAGCATGAGCGGTATGCTAAAAAACTTTTTCGATCGGTTAACGGACCTGGTGACCATTCATAAAGAGCTTGGCAGGCAAATGGAGGGCAAGAAAGTATACCTTTTAGCGGTAGGCACCGACGAGAAGCTGCCATTCGGTTTTGAAGAGCCCTTCAGGTTAACGGCTGCTTATTTCGACATGCACTACAACGGCTGCTACTACAGCACTGCGGCACAACTACATGCTTCAAACCTCCCAAAAACAGCATCTTTCGTAGAACAAGTATATACTTGATGTACCTATGATCTACATGCACCAGTTTATACCAAAAAACGCCTGGCCAAAGCTACAGCAGCTGCAGCAGTGGGGACAACTACGCCAGGAGCAGATGAGCCAGGCTTATTACATTACCAAGGATACCGTGCTACAGTACCTGCGCCACCAGATAGAGCGGGGCAACTGGCGCGAAGTACAGGATGTGCTGAAGGGGAAACCGATGACAAGTACCGGCAAGTTTTTATACTACGAGCTCCGCGACCGGGTAATTGGCAAGCTTATCATGCGGCTTGGTTTGCGCAAGATCATAGCAGTTGGTTTGGCTGTTATATTGCTCCCCATTATTCTTGCCCAGGCTGCCGGAGAACTCATAAAACGGGTGAAGCGCTAAAAAAGCAAAGGCTCCCAATGCGGGAGCCTTCACGTATCAACCTAATAAAAACTATAATCTTAGTGGCGGAACAGCAGCTCGCGGTATTTCACCAGTGGCCAATCCTCGTCATCCACCATCAGTTCCAGTTTATCTACACTGTAACGAATAGGCTCGAAATAGCTTAGCACCTGCTCGTTATACATGATGGCGCGCTCACGGGCATCCTCCACTTTGTTTGCCACTTTTCGGGCGTTCACCATGTCGCGCACATTCTTCTGGATAGAAGTGATGTGGCTCGACATTTTCTTGATACCCTCGATGGTGCTCTCCGTGTACTCATCCTCCAGCCCCAGCTCTTTCAGGCCACGGATGTTCTGGATAAGCTTGTTCTGGTAAGCGATGGCAGTCGGGATCACGTGGTTCATGGCCAGGTCGCCCATAATGCGTGACTCTATCTGTATCTTCTTGCTGTACTCTTCCAGCAGAATCTCATGGCGTGCCTCCAGCTCTACTTCAGAGAAGATGCCGTGTTTGGCAAATATCTCTTTCACCTCAGCCCTTTCGTACACATCCAGTGCAAGCGGTGTAGCTTTAATGTTGGAGAGCCCACGGCGCTCTGCCTCTTCTTCCCACTCCTTGGAGTAACCGTTGCCCTCAAAGCGGATAGCCTTAGAGGCAGCCACGTACTCACGCAGAATCTGGATAATGGCCAGCTCTTTTTTCATACCAGACTCGATCAGCTCGTCCACAGACTTGCGGAACTCCTGTAACTGATCTGCTACAATCGTGTTCAGCACCGTCATCGGGGAGGATGAGTTGGCTGTTGAACCTACCGCACGGAACTCAAACTTATTGCCTGTAAAAGCAAACGGAGAAGTACGGTTACGATCGGTGTTGTCGCGGAGTACTTCCGGAATGCGGTCAATGCCTAGCTTCAGGTACATGTTATCTCCCTTCTCGATCGGCACTTTAGAGGTACGCTCAAACTCATCTAGTACGGCTGTCAGCTGCTGTCCGATAAACACGGACATAATTGCCGGCGGGGCCTCGTTAGCTCCAAGTCGGTGATCGTTGCTGGCTGAGGCTATACTTGCGCGCATCAGATCGGCGTGGGTGTATACTGCTTTAATGGTGTTGATAAAGAACGTGAGGAACTGCAAGTTCTCTTTCGGTTTTTTACCCGGGCTTAAGAGGTTTACCCCCGTGTTGGTGCTCATGGCCCAGTTATTATGTTTGCCACTGCCGTTAACACCTTTAAATGGCTTCTCATGAAGTAGCACTTTAAAGTTATGGCGCTCTGCCACACGGTCCATGATGTCCATTAGTAGCTGGTTGTGGTCTACAGCCAGGTTGGCATCCTCAAAGGTAGGGGCGCACTCAAACTGGTTCGGGGCAACTTCGTTGTGGCGAGTTCTGAGCGGAATACCCAGTCGTAGGGAAGTCTTCTCAAAATCAACCATAAAGGCATGTACCCGGCTCGGGATGCTACCGAAGTAGTGGTCCTCCAGCTGCTGTCCCTTGGCCGGGGAGTGCCCGAACACGGTACGGCCGGAGATCACCAGGTCAGGGCGTGCTTCGTAAAGCGCTTTGTCTACCAGGAAATACTCCTGCTCAATGCCCAGGGTGGTGTTCACCTTGTTCACGTCTTTGTCAAAGTACTGGCAAACTGGCACGGCGGCGTCGTTCAGCAGCTTCAAAGACTTGAGCAAAGGTGTTTTATAGTCGAGTGCCTCACCCGTGTAAGACACAAATATAGTCGGGATACAAAGCGTTTTAGTGCCGGCATTCTCGATCAGGAAAGCCGGGGAAGATGGGTCCCAGGCGCTGTAGCCGCGGGCCTCAAAGGTATTACGGATACCACCGCTCGGGAAAGAAGAAGCATCAGGCTCCTGCTGCACCAGGGCGCTGCCCTTAAAGCTTTCAATCGCCTCGCCATCGCCAGACAGATCAAAGAAAGAGTCATGCTTTTCGGCAGTAGCGCCAGTAAGAGGCTGAAACCAGTGCGTGTAGTGCGTAGCACCCTTGCTCATGGCCCAGGTTTTCATGGCAGCCGCCACAGCGTCAGCCAGGTCCCGGTCTACCTTATCGCCGGCCTCAATGGTGCGCTGCAGGCGTTTATAGTTTTCAGACGACATGGTAGAACGCAATGCAGACTTGGTAAATACGTTCTCTCCGAAGTAATCAGAGATTTTGTGGGAAGGTAAGATTACCTCTCCCGGTTTTCGCTGACTTGCAAGCTCCAGCGCTTTAAATCTAAGAATTGCCATGGGGTTTTGGGTTGGGTTAAATATATGCAGCAAATATAATCAGAAATATCAACATCAAAATAAAAGGGTATCATTTTTAATGGGGCAAATTCAGATTTTACGCCATTTTCGCCTGACCACCCCCTTTTAAGAATTACCCTCCACTCCACAATCAACCTATATCCTCACAGCACCCCTATAAATAAACACCCCCTACACAAAACAATCAGAAACTAACTATTCAAATTATCTGTTATGGGAGGCTGACATATAGTTTATATTTGCGCCGTGAAAAAACGCATTTTCTTCCAACCCTTATACTTCCTGTTCTGGATGCTATACTTTGTAGTAGCCAGAGCTGTTTTTCTGGTGTATCACCTGGACCGCAGCGCAGAGCTTACTTCCTCAGATGTACTTTATACTTTTGTGTATGGCCTGCGGCTGGATGCCTCTTTTGCGGCTTATATAAGTATACTTCCGTTTCTGCTCTTGCTATTGGCTAGCCTGTGGCATCGGCTGCAGGTGGCTACAGCTGTACGTTACTATACGATTGTGCTGCTCGCACTGCTCTCTACGCTATTGACTGTAGATTTGGAGCTCTACAGCCACTGGGGATTCCGGCTGGATGCCTCGCCCCTGCAGTATCTGAACTCTCCCACCGAGATGACTGCCTCTGCCGCCTCTGCGCCTCTGTTCATACTTTTCATGGTGACGCTGGCCGTTTCGGGTGTGTTTATACTCTTTTTTCGCCGGTACTTTGACCTGGCAACCTATAGCCATAGGGCAAATAAGTGGCTGCTGGCCGGTATCTCATTCGTTTTTGCTGCTTTGCTCATACTGCCCCTGCGTGGCGGGTGGCAGCAGATTCCAATTAACCAAAGCGTGGTATACTTCTCGGATAAGCCATTTGCCAACCACGCCGGCCTGAACATGCCCTGGAACCTGATGCACGCCCTCCTGAAGTATGAGAAATCGGGCAGCAACCCTTATAAGTACATGCCAGAGGACCAAGCGCAGAAGATGGTGCAGGCGCTTTATACTTCAGCACCAACAGATTCTACCGAGCAGCTTTTGTGCGTACAGCGGCCAAACGTGTTGTTCATTATCCTTGAAAGTTATACAGCCAAGTTTGTTGAGAGCTTGGGCGGCGAGAAAGGTATAACACCTAACCTGGATAAACTGGCAGCGGAGGGTATCAGCTTCACCAACATCTACGCTGCCGGCGACCGCAGCGAAAAAGGCATGGTGGCGCTGCTGAGCGGCTACCCGGTACAAACCACTACCTCTATTATAAAGTACCCGCACAAGTCAGAAAAATTACCGCAGCTGAGCGAGGTGTTTGAACAACAGGGCTACAGCACCAGTTATTATTATGGCGGAGAACTCGAGTTTGCTAATATCAAATCATACCTGCGCAATGGCGGCTATGATAAGTTGGTGGACAAGTATGATTTCGACCCGAGTACCTATAATTCAAAGTGGGGCGCGCACGACCATGTGCTGTTTGAGAAGGTCCAGCAGGAACTGAAGCAGGAGAAACAGCCTTTTTTCAGCACAGTTTATACTTTGAGCAGCCACGAGCCCTTCGAAATACCGATTCCGGCTAAGTTTGCCGGCAATGACGAGGAGGCACAGTTCCGCAACAGCGTGTTCTATACCGATTGGGCTTTGGGAAAGTTTATAGAGGAAGCAAAAAAGCAGGATTGGTGGCAAAACACACTAGTTGTATTGGCCGCGGACCATGGCCACCGACTGCCGGGTAATGATCCGAACCATGCGCCCGGCAAGTATAAAATCCCGTTTATACTTACAGGTGGAGCACTTGAGAAAGAAGGGATTGTAATTGAAGGCATCGGGAGCCAGACAGACATTGCCGCCACCCTGCTGGCCCAGTTAAACCTTCCGCACCAGGCCTTTAAGTGGAGCCGAAACCTGATGGCACCAAACCCCTCTCCTTTTGCGTTTTATGTTTTTAACGATGGCTTCGGGTTCGTCACTTCGGCAGGAGCGCTGGCCTTTGATAACGTAGCGCAGAAGCCCATACTACGCGAGGAACGCATTACCGAAGAGCAACTTCAAACAGGCAAGGCATACATGCAGACTTCATTTGAGGACTTTGTTAAAAAATAAGTATAAATGGTCGATACACGGAATGGTCAAATTCACTTCCTTACTTTAATTGCCATTTTACTATTTGTCGCCCTTAAATCACGTTACGCCACCTTTACGCACTCACAATAAAAATTCGTACCTTTGCCCCCTGATTATGAAGAAAGTAGCTTTTTATACCTTAGGATGTAAACTTAACTACTCCGAAACCAGCACGATCGGGCGTATTTTCCAGGAGCGGGGTTTCGAGAAAGTAGAGTTTACCGATAAACCGGATATCTACGTCATCAACACCTGCTCGGTGACCGATAATGCCGATAAGAAGTGCCGCAAGATTGTGAAGGAGGCCCAGAAGCACTCTCCGGATGCCTTTATCACAATTGTAGGCTGTTACGCGCAGCTTAAACCAAAGGAAATCTCTGAGATTCCGGGGGTAGACGCCGTGCTGGGTGCCGCAGAGAAGTTTCAGCTGGTGGACATCCTGGAGACGTTCGAGAAAAAGGACAAGGCGCAGGTATACGCCAGCCCGATCTCAAAGGCCAATACGTTCCATAATTCCTACTCCTTCGGAGACCGTACCCGCACCTTCCTTAAAGTACAGGACGGCTGCGACTATTCCTGCTCCTTCTGCACCATTCCGTTAGCGCGTGGCAACAGCCGCTCCGACAGTATCTCTAATGTGGTAAGATCTGCTGAGGAGATTGCTGAGTCCGGCGTAAAAGAGATTGTGCTGACAGGTGTAAACACCGGCGATTTTGGATTACAGAACGGCAAGCGTGTGGAGTCTTTCTTTGAACTGGTGCAGGCCTTGGATAAAGTGGAAGGTATAAACCGCTTCCGCATCTCCTCTATCGAGCCGAACCTGCTGAAAGATGAAATCATTGAATTTGTAAGTCAGAGCCAGCGCTTCATGCCGCACTTCCACGTGCCGCTGCAGTCAGGTTCCAACAAGATACTGAAGTTGATGCGCCGCCGTTATCAGCGCGAGCTCTACGCCGACCGTGTGGCCAAAATCAAATCGCTGATGCCGCATTGCTGTATCGGTGTGGATGTGATCGTGGGTTTCCCGGGTGAGACGGAGGAGGATTTCCTGGAGACTTATAACTTCCTGAACGAACTGGATGTGAGCTACCTGCATGTGTTCCCTTACTCTGAACGTGAGAATACACTGGCTCCCGACATGGAGGGCAAGGTAAGTATAAAAGACCGCAACCGCCGCGCCGACATGCTCCGCATACTTTCCGAGAAGAAAAAACGCCATTTCTACGAGCAGAATATAGGCAAAGAGTTTACTGTGCTGTTTGAGGACGACGTGAAAGACGGCAAAATGGAGGGCTGGACTGAGAACTACGTACGCGTAGTGGCCAAGTATGACCCGGTGCTGGTAAACGAAACCAAGCACGTGCGCCTGACTCAACTGGATGCTGAGGGGCTGATGGAAGCCGAGGAAACTTTCCAGGAGGTGCTGCGGCATTAGGTTTTTGCCTCGGAAATCATTTATATTTAGGCTGCGAAATCTTCCAACTAAACAAATTAAGATAAAGCGTGAAAGTTTTAAAAATGACATTAGGTCTGGCCGCGGCCTCTGCCATGATGGTAGCCTGCAACCAGAACCCCAACAACGGCACCACTGCCGCCTCTGCTACTGAGACTACAGCAGGTACGCCCGAGATCGTGTATGTGAACTCTGACTCGTTGCTGGCGAACTACGAATACTTTAAGGATGTACGCTCCCGCCTGCAGACAAAGGCTGAGCAGAAAGAGAAAGATCTGCGCACGCAGGCCGAGTCTTTCCAGAAAGAAGTACAGCGCTTCCAGCAGAACGCTGGCGGCATGACACAGCAGCAGGCCCAGGCCACTGAGCAGCGCCTGATGCAAAAGCAGCAGCAACTGCAGGCGTTGCAGCAGAGCTCCGGCAACGAGCTGATGACAGAAGAATCTGAAGAAATGAAGAAAATCTACGACCGTGTAGAGGAGTACCTGAAGCAGTTGAGCGAAGAGAAAGGCTACAAAATGGTGCTTACCTACCAGCGTGGCAACAGCGCCATCCTGTACGGCGACTCTACCCTGGACGTTACCGAAAGTGTAGTAGAAGCGCTTAACAAAACCTACGAGTCTGAGAAAGCCGAGGCTGACAAGAAAAAGGAAGAAGTAAAGAAGAAGTAAACACTTCTGAAAGTATATATCAAAAAGGCCTGCAGCTTAATTGGTGCAGGCCTTTCTGTTTCCGGGAAACTTGATTTATACTTTACTACTCGTACCGCAGAGACTCAATCGGATCAAGTTTAGAGGCTTTGTAGGCCGGGTAGTAGCCGGAGATAACGCCAACCAACACACAAATGGTAAGCCCGGTAAACACCCATACCCACGGCACAAAGAAGCCGGCACCATCTGCAATCAGCGCAGCTATGCCATTGCCCATCAAGATGCCCAGCATGATACCGACCAGCCCACCCATCACGCAGATGACAATGGCCTCAATCAGGAACTGCTGACGTATTTGGAAAGAAGTTGCCCCAAGTGCCTTGCGTACGCCTATTTCGCGGGTGCGCTCGTTTACAGACACCATCATAATGTTCATCAAACCCACCGAAGCTCCGAGTAAAGTAATGAACCCGATCACGCCACCACCCAGTTTCAGGTAGCCCGATATTTCGTCCAGGCTCTGCACCAGCGAATCTGAACGCCGTATCTCAAAGGAATCTTCCTGCCCAAGGCCATCCTGCCTTATATTACGCATGGTGCCCGTGGCCTCTCCCATTACATAGTTCAATTCATCCGCCCTGAAAATAGCCGTCTTGATGTCATAGTTTAGCTCAGAGTTGCCGTTCCTGGGAATCTGTCGGCCGGTTTCTAAAGGTATAAGTATACGCCTGTCGCTGCTGCCGCCCATGCTGCTGCCTGCCTTCTCCATCTGCCCCACTATCTTAAACCTGCGGCCCAGAAAAGTAATGTACTCCCCGATAGCGTCCTTGTTCTTAAAAAGCGTCGAGGCGATCTCATCTCCTACAATGGCGACATTCGTTCCCTGCTCCTGCTCAAAGTTCGAGAAGTCGCGACCCTTGGCCAGGTTCAGGTTGTTGTTGAGCATGTAGTTTTCGTCGGCGCCCACCACGCTAATGTTCGGGTTTGTCTTCTCCGTCTCACTCTTCACCACAGTAGCCCCTGAAACAAAGGCCGACAGGCTCACGCGGGCCTCATCCTTCATCAGTGTCTTGTATTGTGTGGCCTGGTCGTAGTCGATATTCGGGTATACTTTCTCGACACGCCCCCCACGGCTGCCCCGGTTGTTCATGCCCTTCTTGCGAATATCGAAGGAGTTGGCACCCAGGTTAGAAAAGGTTTGCGTGAGCGAGTATTTCATTCCGTCCACGGCCGTGAGGATACCCACCAACGACATAATACCGATTGAAATGATCAGGCCGGTAAGTATAGTACGGAGCAGGTTCCCCTGAATGGCTCTCAGGCCCTCTAAAATATTTTCGAGTAGGTTCATCGGTTGAAAAGATGTGCGCTTTTGTTATCTTTTACGTTAAGTATAAAAATCGGCACGCTGCTTCTAAGATAGCGGCATTTTCTGAAAAAAGAACCACTTTTATACAGTTGATGACTTTTTAAAGACGAACCTGATGTTTTTCCGTACCACCGCGCTTATACTTTGCCTCCTGCTGTTCTCATCTCCTGCCTGGGCAAGCACCATACTTATCCCGATGGATGAGACGCAGAAAGATCACCTGAAATCCTACGGCATTGCCTACTGGGTGCTGGGCCAGCATGTACCTGTAGACTGGCTTCTGAATTACAGGGGCGGGAGCTTTGCCTTTAACCACCTGCCACAGCTGGAAAACGAGCTGATTGTGCGCGGTGTGAGCTATACTGTTATCTCTGATGCCCAGTATAACAGCATCCTGACCGAGATCGGTAACCCGGAGGCTAACATGGATATCATGAAACTGGAGAAGGTACCAAAGGTCGCCGTATACTCACCCAAGTCTAAAATGCCCTGGGATGATGCCGTAACGCTGGTACTGACTTATGCAGAAATTCCGTATGATGTGATTTATGACAAGGAAATCATTCAGGAGGAGCTTCCGAAGTATGACTGGCTACACCTGCACCATGAAGACTTTACTGGTCAGTACGGCAAGTTTTACGCCAGCTACCGCCATTACCCCTGGTACCAGGAGCAGCAGCGCGAGTCTGAAGAATCAGCCACAGAGCTTGGATTTAAGAAAGTATCGCAGCTAAAGCTGGCGGTAGTAAATAAGATAAAAGACTTCACGGCAGGTGGGGGTTTCCTTTTTGCCATGTGCTCAGCCACCGATACCTATGATATTGCCCTGGCCGCCGAAGGAGTAGACATTGTGGAGGCCATGTTTGACGGCGATGCCGCAGACCCGAATGCGCAGCAGAAACTAGACTACACCAAAACCTTCGCGTTCCAGGATTTCAGAATTTCGCGTAACCCTCTGGAGTATGAGTACTCCGACATCGACATGCAGCCGCAGGAGCGGCCCGTAAACGAGGCTAACGATTATTTCCAGCTGTTTACCTTCTCCGCCAAATGGGACCCCATCCCAACCATGCTGACGCAGAACCACGCTAAAACAATAAAAGGGTTCATGGGCCAGACCACAGCGTTCCGGAAGAGCCTGGTGAAGCCGGAGGTGGTGGTAATGGGCGAGAACAAAGATTTAGGTGAGATACGCTACATGCACGGCACCTACGCCCGCGGCACCTGGACCTTCTACGGCGGCCACGACCCGGAAGACTACCAACACCTGGTGGGCGAAGACCCGACAGACCTGAACCTGCACCCTAACTCACCCGGTTACCGTCTTATCCTGAACAACATACTTTTCCCGGCTGCTAAGAAGAAGAAACAAAAGACATGATTCAGTTATCAGTTGACAGTAAAAACTTATCAACCTATAGTAAAAAGATATAAAAAGGGCCTGAGAAATCAACTCAGGCCCTTTTTATGATATTTGATAAATGATCTCTGTAAAATGTTCTAGTGCATCCTGTCAGGGCGAGGCTCCAGGTTACGGATGATCTCTGCCTCAATGGCAAGAAGCTCCTTCAGGCGCGCATCCACTTCCTCTACCGGCATGTATTCTTTGGCCAGCTTAACGAAGCTTACGTAATGCCCTGCCTCGGACACCATCAGCTCATAATAGAATTTCTGCAGTTCCTCGTCCTGTATGTTCTTCCAGAGTAGCTTAAAGCGCTCGCAGCTACGTGCTTCTATCAGGGCGTTTACCAAAAGGTGGTCCATGAGCTGGCGCTCGCGCTTGTTGCCTTTGCGGATGTGTTTTGTCAGTTCCACCACGTACTCATCTGGGCGGTTGCGGCCGAGGCCATAGCCACGCTTCTTCAGCTGTTCCATCACACGCTCAAAATGGCTCCACTCCTCCGCCACCAGTTCAGTCATCTCCTCCACCAGCCGTTCTTTGTCCGGGTACTTCACGATTAAGGAAATACCGGAAGTGGCGGCTTTCTGCTCACAGTAAGCATGGTCCACCAGTATTTCTTCTATGTTCTTCTCCGCTATGTTTACCCAGCGCGGGTCGGTAGGCAGCTCCAGGCGAAGTATGGTTTTGGTAGGTTGTGTGGTAAACATGAAGCTAATTTACGCTTGAAAAGGTATTAAAATAAACGCTTAAGAGAAGATACAGCTTTTTATTTGACTGCGAAATTAATCAAAAAACCGCCATGTTAGGCCAAAGACAAAACTGCGACGCATGCCCGGGTAGTATGGCGTGAGGAAGTACACGGGCTCTGTTAACTCATAGTTCGCATGGCTCATTTTCAGGAATACGTTTACAGTTTTTATATCCGCATTCAGAAATACCTCTGCCACCGGGTAACCTTGCACCGCAAAATCATCCTGAACAAAGAATTGCTGCGTAACCGGCATGTACCCATAGCTGTAATACTCAGAAGCGTAGGTGCCCTGCACACCAAGCTGCAGGTATAAAGCGTTTTTGAAAAGAGGGCCTTGCAGGTATACTTTCGACTCTGCCAGCCACTCTGGCATCAGTATGTTGTTGGCTTCATCGGTATTATTATAGGCCACAAAATTATCGAAGTACAAAGGCCCGAAATGTATCTTGTGCGAAATGCTGCCTCCCCAGAAACGCTGGTTGCCACTTGCCTGAACAGGCACTGCCGCCTCGTTAAAGTATATCCAGCGCTTTGCATTCGTGTAGTGGCCATCCAGCTTCACGTACTGCCTCTTCCCTATTTTCTGATGTAAACCGGCTCCAATGCGGTCAATCACTATGTTGCCAAAATCGTTGTTCCAGGCGTAATGGTTGCTCACCATAAAGTTATGTATGCGGGATGGAGAGTACAGCACGCGCTCCAGCGTTCCATAGGCTCCTCCTAACCTGGCAGTGCCTTTAATGCGATAATCACCTGCCAGTTGATATTCAGCCTTACCCGTTAGCTCTGCCAGCTCCTTGTAAAACAGCCTTACATCACCTCCTATGAAAACCTGGTTATAGTTCTCATCATAGCTAAGCGTTTTGAAAACGTTGCCGGACTGCAAAAGCGAATCAGGAAGGCTAGCAGCGGTGCCTATAGAGTCGATGACGCTGTAGGTAGTACCGGCATTACGCAGTTTCACATAAGCCTTGTAAGACGATAGCTTATTGTTACCAGTCAGGCCAAAGGTGTTTTCCAGTTCTTTAAACTCCGTGGCGTCGTTTGTACGCGCTGCACTGTACCTGAACTGAGGGTACAAGTATGATCTGTTATCCCCTGTGAGAGTCTGGGGTATACCATCATCCACAAACTCGTTACGCTGGCGGTAATAATCAAAAGTATGGTATACTTTAAGGTTCTCCTTTGCTAGTCGGTAGATGTGGGTCAGGTGCAGGTTGTTCCTGGATTCTTCGTTTGACGCCTGGCTCAGGTATACAGGCGCCTCCTCATAGCGCTCAAATTCATCAGCTGTTCTGCCCGTTGTGTCTATGCCGCCTGTTTCTATCTGCTCCACCTTCATAAAAGTATAGTTGAAGAACAGGTCATACTTCTCGTTTTCGGAGCGGTAATGGGTAAAGGCTTTCACGGCCTGGTTATCCAGCATGCCTTTGGTACGTCCTTGGGAACCCGGACCAATCTGTTGATCAGCCGAAAGTATCTGGTACGCCACGCCAAAGTTCCAGCGGGGATTTATGTTGCGGGTGTGCAGCACCTCAAACACCTGCTCGCCCCTGCCCCCCTGCACATACTTAAGGTGCGTATACGGCGAGCGTGTATCGTAGTAATTTATACTTTGCGGATCGTAGGCATATCGGTCAAAAACATTCTTACCCAACCGCACGCCGATTTTCTCTGGCATATGGAAAAGCATGGGCGTTGCCGCCGTGCCGATGTTGCCCAGGTGCTGGTAAAAGCTGGTGTCGTTGAACCAGTAGCGCTCGTTATGCAGGTTGTCAAGCGTGGTATCTATCGGCACCGCTTCATAACGACCTTCCAGTACATCCTGCTCGTATAGCTTAAGCACTGTTTTAGGTCCATAGATTGCCTTGGTCGAATCGTCAATTATCTGAGCAAAAGCACCTGTGTTCACCAGCAGCAAAGCCAGTACAAAAAGTATAAAGGCGGATAGTTTTCTTTTCACGTTTCAAAAATAGAGAAATATTAGCGGAAATACGCAGCCTCAGGCATGCACCAGGCGCTCCACGTGCTGCAGCACCAGTTGGTCAAACTTATCTCCGCCTGACAATATCTTTACTTCAATTGGCACATAAAAGATTGGAAGCTGCTTTGTTAGGGGTTCTAACGCGGCATCCGTCAGTTTAACAGCATCTTTTCGAGTAGTAAGGATGGTAGCGCCGGCATAGGCTGGCTTCTGGAGCAGTTCTGTTAATTCCTGCAGGTTGTCGCTCGTGTATAGGTGATGATCGGGGTACGCATAATGCTTAAGCAAAGTATAACCCTGGCTTCTCAGGTAATTTTTAAGCGGCTCCGCGTTGGCAATTCCCGTCAACAGCACCGCTTTTTTAGATAGCGAAAGTGCATTTCCGATAGCCACGGGTGCACCATAGGCAAAGGAAGAGAAGAACACCGGCGTATCGGGCAAAGTATACTTTTGCACCTGCTCCAAGATCTGTTCCCGCTCCTGCTGCCCCATCCCAGCCGGACACTTGCTCACGATAACAGCATCGGCCCGTTGGGCTCCGCTCCTTGGCTCCCGCAGCCTACCGGCAGGCAGCACATGATCATTATAGAAAGGGCGATTGTAATCGGTTATAAGTATGTTCAGGGATGGCTGTACCGGACGGTGCTGCATAGCATCATCCAATAAAACAACTTCCAGCCCCGGCACCTGCTTCTGCAATTGCTCAATACCCTTCACACGATCCTCACATACGGCCACCTCAACCTCCTTAAAGTCGAGGTGGTATTGAAAAGGCTCATCACCAAGTATGGCAGCCGACGATGAAGCATCAGCAAGTATAAATCCTTTGCTTTGGCGCTTGTACCCGCGGCTGAGGGTAGCCACTTTATAATTATGCAGCAGGCGCAGCAGGTACTCCACATGCGGGGTTTTGCCCGTGCCTCCAACAGTCAGGTTGCCGACAGCGATAACAGGAATCTGGAAGTGCCGCGATGCGAGCAGGCCTTTGTCGTAGCCGAGGTTGCGCAGCCGCATGATGCCACCATAAAGCTGCGAAAAAGGCCAGAGCGGTATGTGGAGATATTTATGCATGGTTTTGTAACGCGTGCAATTTACGTTAATTTTAACGTGCCTACGCTAACTACACAACGAAAGAGAGAAACTATGGCAAAAATGCACGAAGTAACCGCCCTATTGGAACAGCTGGCCCCGCTCCGCTACCAGGAGAGCTACGACAACGCCGGCCTGCAAACCGGCGACGCCAACGCAGAGGTAAAGGGTGTGCTGGTAACGCTCGACTGCACCGAGGCCGTGCTGGATGAGGCATTGGAAAATGGCTGTAACCTGGTGGTGGCGCACCACCCGGTAATCTTTAAAGGGTTGAAGCAGCTTACTGGCAATAGCTATGTGGAGCGCACCATCATCAAAGCCATCCAACACAACATTGCCATCTACGCCAGCCACACCAACCTGGATAACGTGCTGCACGGCGTGAACACCAAGATTGCCGATAAACTTGGCCTGCAGCAGCAGCGCATACTTGTCACCAAGCCCTCCACCCTTATGCAGCTGGTAACTTTTGTGCCCGTGGAGAATACCGAGGAGGTGCTGGCAGCCTTGCATAAGGCCGGTGCCGGAAACATTGGCGAATACAGTTGCTGCAGTTTTAGTATAACCGGCACCGGCCGGTTTACGCCCTCCGCTCAGGCCGACCCCACCATTGGCAGAGCTAACCAGCCGGAGCAGGTGCAGGAAAACAGGCTGGAACTGCTCTTCCCGGCCTACCTGCAAGGCAAGATAATGGCCGCACTCAAACAGGCGCACCCGTATGAGGAAGTAGCCCATTACCTCTACAACCTCGAGAACCAGAACCAGGAAGTGGGCATTGGGGTGATCGGGGAACTGGATGAGGAATTTACAGAGGGGAAATTTCTGGCTTACCTAAAGGATAAAATGGGGTTGCAGGGCCTGCGCTATACTTCCATAGGCAGCAAAAAGGTGAAACGCGTGGCCGTTTGCGGCGGCGCAGGCAGCTTCCTGGTAAAAGACGCGATACGCCAAGGGGTTGACGCACTGGTAACCGGCGATGTGAAGTACCACGAGTTCTTCGATGCCGAAGGCAGGCTGATGATCGCCGATATAGGCCATTATGAAAGCGAGGTATACACAAAGGAGATATTTTATGACACTATTTCAAAAACTTTTCCTAATTTTGCAGTCTTAATATCAGAAGTAAACACTAACCCCGTCAGATACACTTTTTAATACATGGAAAGTACTGTAGCCAGCAAACTGGAAGCACTATCAAAGCTTCAAAGCATCGATTCACAGCTTGATGAAATCAGAAGAGTTAGAGGAGACCTGCCTGAAGAAGTTCAGGACCTGGAAGATGAGATTGAGGGCTATGAAGTAAGGGTTCGTAAGTTTGATGATGAGGTAGCCGGACTGAACGATTCTATCGCGCAGCGTAAGCAGGCCATCAAAGACTCAGAAAGCCTTATCCGCAAGTATGAGGAGCAGCAGCAGAATGTACGCAACAACCGTGAGTACGATGCCATCACCAAAGAAATTGAACTTCAGAAACTGGAGATCCAGATCTCTGAGAAGAAAATAAAAGAGGCGCACTACCAGATCGAGCAGAAGAACAGCGAGATAGAGGGAACGAAGCATCGCCTGGATGAGCGCCGCAAAGACTTGGAAAACAAGCAGAAGGAGCTGGAGCAGATCGTGTCTGAAAGCCAGGAAGAAGAGAAAAAACTGGAGGAGGAGCGTCAGAAAGCTACTACTGGTGTAGAAGATCGCCTTCTGAGTGCTTATAACAGAATTCGCAAGAACGTGCGCAACGGCCTGGCTGTTGTTTCCGTGAAGCGTGATGCCTGCGGAGGTTGCTTCAACACGGTACCGCCACAGCGCCAGGCTGACATCGCGGCACAGAAGAAAATCATCGTTTGTGAGCACTGTGGCCGTATTCTGGCTGGCGTGGAGCAACGCGTATTTTAATCTGATCAATCTTGAGCGTACATCGCTTGCATACAAACCGAAAGAGGATGGCTAAACCCCATCCTTTTTTTTTGTGGCTGAGTTTTTGGCTTCTGCCCCTGACTGTAGCTACTGCTGCCGCGTTTACGCCCCAGCACAAAACCGCCTACCAGGAGCTTTTACAGCTGAAAGTAAATAATGGCCGTAATCTTTTGGAACGGCTGCCACAGCACGATGCGAACACACTCTTACTTGCCAACTACGCTGACTTCCTGGAGCTGTGCGTGCAACAGGACCAAAACAAGTATGATGATCTTTTAGATGCACAGGAGGCACGGCTGGAGAAGCTTGAAAATCTAACTCCTCAGAATGAGTGGGCAGACTATGCTATAGCTGAAGTCAGGCTTCAGATAGCTATGTCTAAACTGTTATTCGGCAACCGCTTATCTGCCTCCTGGGACTTTCGCGAGGCTTACCTCCAGTATACCCAAAACCTGAAAAATTACCCTGACTTTATTCCCAATAAGAAAAATCTCGGCGTTCTGCAGGTACTCATTGGTTCCGTCCCTGACAAGTATAAGTGGTTCCTCAACATTATTGGTCTTAAAGGAAGTATAAAAGCGGGGATGGCAAACCTGAAGGTGGCCACTGCAAAAGCAAACCCTTTCCACCAAGAGGCCCAACTTCTTTATGCCGTTATACTGCACCTGACAGAGCCTGACAAAGAAGAGCAGGCCCTGCGGCAAGTGAAAACGATGGCAGCCCGAGAGCAAGACAACCTGCTATTCCAATTTGTAGCCATGCACCTGCTAAAGAAAACCCGCAGCAGCGACGAGGCTTTGCAAGTATACCTGCGCCGACCACAACGCAGCAGCTACCTGGCATTTCCTTACTTGCACCACATGGCCGCCGATTTATACCTTTTCCGGGCCGACTATGAAAAATCCATACAGGAAAACAAGCAGTTTCTGAAGATGCACCCGGGGCAGCACTACCTGAAGTCAGCTAACTATAAATTATACCTCGCCTACGCGCTAAGTAACCATAAACAGCAGGCGCAGTGGCACCTGCAGCAGGTAGCAGCTGCAGGACTTGAAGAGAGTGAGGAAGACCGTTATGCCGCCAGGTATGCCCAAAAACAGGAGCCACTTGTAAAGCCGCTGATGCAGGCGCGCCTACACTCCGATGGCGGCTACTTCCGGGAGGCACTACAGGAGCTGGATCAGCTACAAATTACTAACGCGACGCCAGTAGCAGTGCAGGCAGAGTATTATTACCGCAAGGCGCGCATTTTTCATGGCACTCACTCGCTGCAGGAGGCACTCCCGCTGTACCAGAAAGCCATTGCCTTAAGCCAAACCACCGATTTATACTTTGCCCCCAGTGCCTCTCTCCAGTTGGGTTATATTTTCCAGGAGCTGAAGCAAACAGAGAAGGCTAAAACATACTTTAAGCAGGCGCTCAGTTATAAGCATCACGAGTATAAAAACAGCATCGATGCCAAAGCTAAACTGGCCTTATCGGCCATGTAACAAAGAACATGTTCAGATTAGAGATACAGGAAACCGACCTACCGGTAAGTATAAGCGAGTTCAGGCTCAAAGCGCTGGCCTGGGCCGAAAAGCACCCTTTGGCGGCTTACTACAACCACAACGACATCCCTTACCCGCACAACGGTTTTGAGCACTTTCTGGCCGTTTCTGGAGGGGATGTGCTGCAGCTACAGGAGGAGAAAAGTTTTGAAGACCTGCGGCATTACCTGAAGCAACAGCACCCGCTGCTTTGTGGCTATCTCGGCTACGACCTAAAAAACCAAATAGAGGACCTGAGCAGCCAAAACCCGGACCAGCTATACTTTCCGGTGTTAACATTCTTCATCCCGGAAGCATACTTATGCTTTAGCTCAAGTAGTGTAACCATTTATACTTCTGCATATAATCACGAAATTATACTTGCATCTGTACTTTCCTCCCCTACTCCTGCCCCCGCCACGACACAGGGTATACAAATGGTGCAACGGGTACACAAGGATAAGTATAAACAGCAGGTGGAGCGCGTGCGGCAGCATATCCTGGAGGGGGATGTGTATGAGTTGAATTACTGTATGGAATTTTACGCCGAAAACGTGCAAATAGCGCCTCTGCCCCTGTACCTTGCCCTGAACGAAGCCTCTCCTACCCCTTTTTCGGGATACCTGAAGCTGCACGACAAATACCTGATGTGCGCCTCGCCGGAGCGTTTTTTGAAAAAAGAAGATCACAAACTGATTTCTCAGCCCATTAAAGGCACTATCCGGCGTGGCCAAACACCTGAGGAGGACAAGCAATTGCAGCATCAGCTCCGCCACGATGAGAAAGAGCTGGCCGAGAACATGATGATCGTGGACCTGGTACGCAACGACCTTAGCCGCTCCTGCGCCACCGGAACTGTGCACGTGGAGGAAATGTTCGGGATTTACGGCTTCCGGCAGGTTTCGCAAATGATCACTACGGTAGTGGGCCAACTACGGCCAGACAAAGACCTGGTAGACGCACTGGTAGGCGCTTTTCCGATGGGAAGTATGACTGGTGCGCCCAAAATAAGCGCAATGCGCATAATTGAGGAACTCGAGGACACGAAAAGGGGGCTATATTCCGGCGCATTCGGCTTTGTTAAGGCAAACGGAGACTGCGACTTTAATGTGGTGATCCGAAGCATGCAGTACAACGCAAGCAACGGCTACCTCAGCTTTATGGTTGGCAGCGCCATTACCTATGACTCTGACCCGGAGCGCGAGTATGAGGAGTGCCTGCTGAAGGCGGAGGCAATGCTGAAAGTGCTGGGCAGGAATCAAAAAGTATGATTTAAAGATAAGTATACTTTTAAGGTAAAAAGGCGCCAGCTACCTACTTATTTGTACGCAGTTGATAGACTCCTACTTAAAACCCAATCCCTGAATAAGTCATTCAAAAATATCACACTCTTCTGCCATTCTGTCACGTTTTTGAGAACATTATAGTATATTTGCAGCTGTAATTGAAGTAACATGGATCCAATAGTAGACTTAGACTTTATTGATAACCGCACACCAGAGCAAGCAGCAGCCTGCGATACCCAGGTTTCGAAAGAGACCAATACGGGAAAATCACGCAAACTGTACATAGAAAGCTATGGCTGTGCCATGAACTTTTCAGACAGCGAGATCGTGTCGTCGATTATGTTTGAGCAGGGTTTCGACACCACATCAGACATTGCGCAGGCTGACCTTGTGTTCCTCAACACCTGCTCTATCCGGGAGAAAGCGGAGCAGACGGTGCGCAACCGTTTGGGCCAGATCAATTACTATAAAAAGAAAAAACCTGCCATGATGATCGGTGTGCTGGGCTGCATGGCCGAGCGACTGAAGAAGTCATTGCTGGAGGAGGAAAAGATCGTGGACCTGGTGGTGGGCCCGGACGCTTACCGCGACCTTCCAAACCTGATCAACGAGGTAGACGGGGGCCAGAAAGCAGTGAACGTCCTGCTATCGCGTGAGGAAACCTATGCAGATATTAACCCAATCCGCCTGAACAGCAACGGGGTGAGCGCCTTTATCTCCATCATGCGTGGCTGCGACAACATGTGCTCTTTCTGTGTGGTGCCCTTTACCCGGGGCCGTGAGCGTAGCCGCGATGCTTACTCCATTGTGCGCGAGGCTGAGGCGCTGGTAGCACAGGGTTATAAAGAAGTAACGCTTCTGGGCCAGAATGTGGACTCTTATAAGTGGGCTTCAGAGGATGGCACAGATACCGTAAACTTTGCACAGCTGCTGGAAAAAGTGGCGTTGGTAGATCCTAACCTGCGGGTGCGCTTCTCTACCTCCCACCCCAAAGATATTACTGATGAGGTGTTGTACACGATGAAGAAGTATGACAACATCTGCAAGTATATTCACCTGCCGGCACAAAGCGGCAACTCGCGTGTGCTGGAACTGATGAACCGCACCTACGACCGTGAGTGGTATATAAACCGTGTGGATGCCATCAGAAGTATACTTGGAGAGGACTGCGGCATTTCTTCAGACATGATCGCCGGTTTCTGCACCGAGACCGAGGAAGAGCACCAGGATACGCTTTCCCTCATGGACTATGTGCAGTACGACTATTCTTATATGTTCTTCTACTCCGAGCGCCCGGGCACTTTAGCCGCCAGAAAACTGGAGGATGACATTCCGCTGGAAGTAAAGAAGAGACGTTTGGCCGAGATCATAGACAAGCAACGCGAAACCTCCCTTAACCGCAACAAGCGGGATGTGGGCAAGGTACACCGAGTGCTCGTGGAGAATTTCTCCAAAAAATCAGAAGAACAGCTCAGCGGCCGCAACGACCAGAACAAAGTGGTTATCTTCGATAAGAAGCACTATAAGAAAGGCGACTACGTGAATGTGTTTGTACATGATTGCAGCGTAGGCACCCTGTTCGGGGAAGCGGTAGATTAGGGCATAGATGAAGCAATGTGGGGACTTGGCGTTCTATACATCAAGCTCTTGCATTCTCTGATCATTTGCTTCCCAGAGCTTCTCATCTTCAAATCTGTAAAATATGCGCCATATCGATATACAAAGTATAAAACAGCGCTTCGGCATAATTGGTAATTCACCGTTGCTAAACCACGCGATACAGGTGGCAGCGCAGGTGGCCCCTACCGATATGACGGTGATGATTACCGGGGAAAGCGGCAGTGGTAAAGAGTCTTTCTCTAAGATCATTCACCAACTCAGCCCGCGAAAGCATGGGCAGTTTATCGCCATTAACTGTGGAGCCATTCCTGAAGGCACCATAGATTCAGAGCTTTTCGGCCACGAGAAGGGCTCTTTTACAGGGGCTCAGGAGGCTCGCAAAGGCTATTTCGAGGTAACCGATGGGGGCACGATTTTCCTGGATGAGATTGGTGAGATGCCGCTGGGCACGCAGGCCCGCCTTTTGCGCGTACTGGAGAACGGCGAGTTTATTAAAGTAGGCTCCTCTAAGGTACAGAAGACGGATGTTCGGGTGGTGGCAGCCACAAACGTAAACCTGATGACTGCTGTGGAGAAAGGTAAATTTCGGGAGGACCTGTACTACCGCCTGAACACGGTGCCGATCTCTGTGCCTCCGCTGCGTGATCGCGGTGATGATATCTACCTGTTGTTCCGCAAATTCGCCTCTGACTTCTCAGACAAGTATAAAGTTCAGTCAGTTCAGCTGACACCTGATGCGGTGCAGGAACTGCAGGCATACCGCTGGCCCGGCAACATCCGCCAGTTGAAGAATATTGTGGAGCAGATCTCGGTGTTGGAGTATGACCGTGAAATAAACGCAGAAACGCTGCGCCGCTACCTGCCACGGGATTCAGCCTCCTCGCTGCCGGCTGTGCTGGCAAAAGAAAACTCCGCAGAGGGCCCAATTTCGGAACGCGATTTACTTTATAAGGTGCTTTTTGATATGCGCCGCGACATGTCTGAACTCAAAAAGCTTGTCTTTAACATGTTGGCGCACCAGCCAAAAGACGAAGACCTGCTACGCGAGCATAGCCACTTGTTCGAGAACATGGAGCCGCAGCAGTATAACGGGCGTTCCTACCAGCAGGAACAAGCGCAAAGCGAACCATATTACCTGCCCATAAAGCATAGCCAGCCGCAGGCTTATGAAGAGGATAAAGTAGAGGACATTCCGCACGAAACAGAGGAAGAAAGCTTATCTTTAGAGGATAAAGAGCGTGAAATGATCCTGAAGGCGCTGAAGAAACACAACAACAAGCGCAAGTATGCCGCCCTGGACCTGGGCATTTCGGAGCGCACACTCTACCGCAAACTAAAGCAGTATGACATTGAAGACTAATATTCGTTTTTTAAGCTTTACGCTGCTGTTACTACTGACCCTGAGTAGCGGCTGCGGCATCTATTCTTTTACAGGCACCACCCTTTCGCCTGACATCAAAACGATCTCTATACAAAACATAGAAAACAGCACCGGCGAAGGCCCTTCTAACCTGACGCAGGTGGTAACAAACAACCTGAAGGATTATTACCGTCGCAACACAAACCTTGCTATTGTGCAGGGAGAGGGCGACTTGCAATTAGCAGGGCAGATTGTTAGCTTTACTTATTCGCCTGCCGCTATTCAGCGCGAGGGGCAGCAGGATATTGCCTCGCTGAACCGCCTGACACTTGGCGTGCAGATACGCTTTGCCAATGTAAAACAGCCGGAGAAAGACTTTGAGAGAACATTTACCATTTCACAGGACTTCCCACAGAACGTAGACGTTACCCAGCTCTCTACTGCCCAGATTGAGCAGCTATCGGAGCAGCTGGTGGTGGATGTGTTTAACAAAACAGTGGCAGACTGGTAAGGCCTACTTACAAAAAGCTATAAGCAAGTATGAATAAATCCGCTTTTCTACAACTGATACAACAGGCAGCCAGCATCTCTGACCAGCAAACCGAAGAGCTGGAAAAGGTAGCGGCGACCTTCCCGTATTGCCAGACGGCACACCTGCTGCTGGCTAAATCAGCTTACGATAAGGGCAGTATGCTTTCCACGCAGCGTCTACGGCGCGCATCGGCCTACGCCACTAACCGTCAGCGGCTGAAGCGTGTCATTTATACTTCGCCTGTGGCAGCGCCAGTGTTTGATGAAACTGCAGTAGAAGCCCCTAATGTTGCCCCGGTACAGGAAAAGCCCACTCCTGCACCACTTGCAGCAGCACCTGAAGCAACAGAGGGTAATGCAGCTGTAGCTAAAGAGATTATACTTCCTGAAGAAACAGAAACTAGAAGTATAGCCGAAGTGCACCAGCCTGAAAGTATAACGCTGGAAGAAGAGGTCCTGGTAGAAGAAGAACGGCCGGAAACTACTCCACTAGAACTTGATTCACAATTTGGTTCAGAGCTAACCGAAGCTGTTGGCTCGGTAGAGGAAACAGAGACGGAAACAGAAGCGTTTGAGCCGGAAAGTATAAATACCTTATCACCGGACAAGGATATACTAGAGCAACCTATGGAGAAGCTGGACTCCGAGCTGGCCTTGCTCCTAACTATAAAAAGCCTTAGTCCCTCTTTTACAGATCTGCTGGCGCAAAAACCGGATGATGAACCGGCCTTCGCAGCCCCTGTTATCCCGATGGCCCCACAACCACAGGAGCAAGATACTACTGAAGAAGTACCGCAGGAAGAGCTGCCTGAGCCTGACCGGCATGAAAAGCCAAACACCTCCACAGACGAATTAGCCAGCCTTATCTCAGCAGAGGCAGCCGCAGCCGCTAAAGCATACTATAGCTTAGAGGAGGTTGAGGGAACCGCACCTGCCAACGAAGCTGTTGTGACTGCACCAGAAGAAGCAGAAATAAAGTATGCGTTTGATGAGATTGACGAGATGTACCAGCAGGATGTACTGGGCTATTGGATGTCATCTAGCCGCATGGGAGAATCGCTGCAGCTGAAAGAAGAGAATGAGTTTACACGGCCGAGGCCTGCGGCCTTTCATCCGGAGCTTATTCTGGAGTACAGCAAAACTCATGAGATGGTGAGGCAGGAAGAAGCCGCTATGCCGCAACTGCACGAACAGCTTCATATAATAGACCAGTTCCTGAAGATAAATCCGCGGCTTAAGGCGCTGAATAATATCAAAATGAAGCCTGAACCGCAGGAGGACCTTTCCCTTAAAAGCTCTAAAATAAAGCGAGGAATGGCCTCGGAGAATCTTGCCAATATATTCGTGAAGCAGGGCAAAGCGAAAAAAGCCATAAAAATATATGAACAACTCATTTTGAAAAATCCGGAAAAAAAGAGTTACTTTGCTGAACAGATCGAAAAATTACAAAACCTAAGTTAACATGTATATCGCCCTTATTAGTATCATTATCTTTATCTGCGTGCTGCTTATATTGGTTGTACTTGCTCAGAACCCTAAGGGAGGCGGCCTCTCTAGCCAGTTTGGCGGTAGCACCAGCCAGCTAATGGGCGTTAAGCGCACCGGCGACCTTTTAGAGAAGCTGACATGGGGATTTGCCATTGCACTTGTGTTGCTTACCTTGGGTACCCACATGCTGGGTAATACAGGCGAGGCAAGTGTAAGAAGCGTAAACGAAGAACGTGCACGTCAGTCGCAGTTGCCTGCAGCCCCTGCCGGAGCTCTTCCTGGCGCTACAACTGACACTACTGCAGCCATACCAGGTGCCGGTGAGATACCAGCCATGGTAGACACTGCACAATAAAGGAAAAGCCCCTCAATGGGTTAAGCCGGTCCTGATTAAGGTCCGGCTTTTTTATTTCTCCCCTCCTGCAGCGTCATAGCATGACAGATTTACAAAATAGTTCCTCTTGCTGGCAGAAATTGACAAACCTGACAGTCTTATAAGCGTTAGAAACTGAAAAATTGGCTTAAAGTGGCACCTTCTGCGTCTTGGCACAGGAAATGATAAAGCACAGGTGTTATTGTAGATTTTATAACAACAAAACATAACTAAATAACCAAAAACTATGTCAATCAACATCAAACCATTAGCAGACAGAGTAATTGTAGCTCCGGCTGCAGCAGAAGAAAAAACCAAATCTGGTATCATCATTCCTGACACTGCTAAAGAAAAACCTCAGCGTGGTGAGGTGGTAGCCGTTGGCGAAGGCAAAGTATCGGAGCAAGGCGCCCTGATGAAGCCACAAGTAAACGTTGGCGACACTGTGTTGTATGGCAAATATGCCGGTACTGAGATCTCCGTTGACGGTAACGATTACCTGATCATGCGCGAGTCAGACATCCTGGCAGTTCTTTAATCAAGTCTTAAGCAAAAACCAAATCCATAAAATTTATAAACTATGGCTAAAAACATCACATTCGATACAGACGCCCGCAACAAGATCAAATCTGGCGTAGACAAACTGGCTAATGCCGTTAAAGTTACCCTGGGTCCTAAAGGCCGTAACGTTATCATCGATAAAAAATTCGGTGCACCTACTATCACAAAAGACGGTGTATCTGTAGCGAAAGAGATTGAGCTGAAAGACCCTATCGAAAACATGGGTGCCCAGCTGGTGAAAGAAGTTGCTTCTAAAACTGCTGACCAGGCTGGTGACGGTACTACTACTGCCACTGTACTGGCACAGGCAATCTACACTGCCGGTATTAAAAACGTAGCAGCAGGTGCCAACCCAATGGACCTGAAGCGCGGTATCGACAAGGCTGTTGACGCGGTGGTTGCTAACCTGAAGTCTCAGTCTAAGACGATCGATAACTCTTCTGAGATTGCACAGGTAGGTACCATTTCTGCCAACAACGACCCAGAGATCGGCAAAATGATCGCGGATGCGATGGATAAAGTTGGTAAGGACGGTGTAATCACTGTAGAAGAGGCTAAAGGCACTGAAACTGAGGTAAAAACTGTGGAAGGTATGCAGTTTGACCGTGGTTACCTGTCTCCATACTTCGTAACAAACGCGGAGAAAATGGAAGCTGACTTCGACAACCCATATATCCTGATCTACGACAAGAAAGTTTCTACCATGAAGGAGCTGCTGCCAGTTCTGGAGCAGGTTGTTCAGACAGGAAAAGGCCTTGTGATCATCGCAGAAGATGTTGATGGCGAAGCGCTTGCTACCCTGGTAGTAAACAAACTGCGCGGCTCTCTGAAAATCGCTGCTGTAAAAGCCCCAGGCTTCGGCGACAGAAGAAAAGCCATGCTGGAGGACATAGCAATCCTGACTGGCGGTACCGTAATCTCTGAAGAGCGCGGCTATAAGCTGGAGAACGCCACACTTGACTACCTAGGTCAGGCAGAGAAAGTGATCATCGACAAAGACAATACGACGCTTGTAAACGGTGCCGGCACGAAAGACGATATCGTAGCGCGCATTAACCAGATCAAGGCGCAGATGGAGACAACTACATCTGACTACGACAAAGAGAAGCTACAGGAGCGTTTGGCTAAACTGTCTGGCGGTGTGGCTATTCTTTACATCGGTGCTTCTACTGAGGTGGAGATGAAAGAGAAGAAAGACCGTGTAGATGATGCCCTGCATGCTACTCGTGCTGCCGTTGAGGAAGGCATCGTAGCCGGTGGTGGTGTTGCCCTGATCCGTGCGTTGGATGCCCTGAACAGCATCGACGTGTACAACGCAGATGAGCAGACAGGTGTTAGTATCATCAAGACTGCCCTGGAGGCTCCGCTTAGAACAATTGTTTCTAACGCTGGCGGCGAAGGTTCTGTAGTTGTTCAGGCTATCCGTGAAGGTAAGGCTGACTACGGCTACAACGCCCGCGACGACAAGTATGAGAACATGTTTGCGGCCGGTATCATCGACCCTACAAAAGTTACTCGTCTTGCGCTGGAGAACGCAGCCTCTATTGCAGGCCTGCTGTTAACTACAGAATGTGTGGTTTCTGAAGAGCCTTCTGAAGAAGCTGCCCCTATGGGCGGTGGCATGCCAGGCGGCATGGGCGGCATGGGCGGCATGATGTAATCTCCGCTTAGCCAATAAAAAAAGCCCCGGATTATACTTTAACCCGGGGCTTTTTGCTTTACACTTTTCTATAGATTTTTTATCTTAATTGTTATATCATGCGGCGCCACCTCATCTCCCCCAAAGTATGGATACAACCGGTAGCCTCTCCCCGTCCCGCTGCAGCCCCTTGGCAACACAACCTCTGATAAACCATTAACCCTGAAGATATAGGTATTACCATCCAGTAGAAGCTCAAAACGCTGTGGCTGATTAAGCTCAACTGCGCCAATCAGCTTATAATGCCTTGTTCCGTTGTTGTACACATAACCTAGTATCTCCAGTTTGTTATTATACCATCTCCAGCCAAAACGGGCACTATTGCTCTGATGAAGTGAGCTGCAGTCGGCCATACCATAAAGCTTGTTAATATCGGCCTGATTGTTAGCATTCTCCGTCTGGTAAACCGCAGATTGGTCAAATATAGCTTCGAACTTAAGGCTATTAGTGCTAAGGCTTTTATAAGGTGAGTTATCGGAAGAATGCTGCCCTTTTCTGATGACGTAAGTAGTATAACTGTCAGTGGTGCGGCCTTTCTTTGCTTCTATGGCCTCACTTTTCACACTTATGTCAGTGTCTTTCTCGCAGGATACAATGGCTAAAACTACAAAGAGCAGGAAGATTCTGTGTAACAAAAGCTTATAGGTCGGCATACATTTAAGATTAATGAAGTGGAACATCAATTAACCAACTTCAACTGCCATCATCACAATAATTGATACGTTTAGAACTGGATATAGTATAATTATTTAAATTATTTATTATACGTATCTTTTATAGAAATGCGAATATCATGAGGAGCCACTTCGTCTCCACCAAAGTATGGGTAAAGCTGGTAACCCTCTGCCGCACCGTTGCAGGCACGCGGCATACTCACTTCCTGCCCATGCAGCTCAAATATATACTTGCCCTCCTCCATACGCAACGCTAAAGGTATAGCTTGCCCAATAGGCACAGGGCCCAGCACCTTGTAGTCGCGCTTCTTGTTCAGGTAAGTGTAAGCCAGCAACTCCAGCCGGTTGTTATACCATCTCCAGCCGTAGCGGGCACTGTTGGTATGGTGGCTCGTGTTGCAGTCAGACAACCCGTAAAGCTTGTTTATATCTGCCTGGTTAATCGCCTTCATAGAAGTATAGACAGCGGTACTGTCGAAGGTAACCTCAAAGCTGATGCGGCTGGTAGTAATTTTTCGGACGTTGTTCTTGTCAGAGTAATGGTCCCCTTTCTTTATCGTATAAAGTATGGCTGGCTCCTCCTTCACTTTTGGGGTAACTTCGGTTACAGTTTTGCATGCTGAGGCAACAAAGCTCAGCACCAGGGGCAACAACAAATGCCGCACCCGAACAATGATAAACATAGCTAAAAGTAATATTGGCTAAAAATAGATTACCCGGTAAAAGACATTAAATCAGTTCTTAAAGGGTAATGCAGCCACAAATGTATAAAATACTTCATAAAAAAAGCCCCTGATGAAGCATCATCAGGGGCTAAATTAAAATTTTATACTAATAGCAGGATCTTAGCTCATCTCTGCCTCTAACAGTTGGCCTGTCTGCGCCTGCTCCTCGTCTATCTTTTTATCTTCCATGCCATGCGTCAATTTATTGATACGCTTCGTCAGAATCATCAAGATAAGGCCAAGCACAATTGTAAAACCGGCGATGTACATGAAGATCTCCAGCTCGCCCAAACGCTGTGCCCAAATACCGATAAGTGAGGCCAGCTTGTTACCTAAACCGGTAACCGCAAAGTATAGACCCATCATAGAAGCCACGATACGCTTTGGCGCTACCTTCGTGATGAAAGAAAGCGATACAGGCGACAGGGCTAACTCACCGATGGTGTGGAACAGGTAGGCAAAAACCAGCCAGTGAAGCGACGAAAGCCCGTCAGCAGAAGAGTTGCGCTGCAAAGAGGCAAACACCATGAAAATAAAACCAATACCCAGAATGGAAGTACCTAGGCCCATTTTGAAGATGGACGGTGGGTTTTTACCCTTTTTAGCCAGAGCAATCCAAATAGAGGCTACAATGCCACCCAAGCTTAAGATAAAGAAAGCGTTCAGTCCCTGAAGCCAGGCCGTAGGCACTTCCCATCCAAACACAAAACGGTCGGTATACTGTAGGGCATACAAGTTCATCAGACCACCAGCCTGCTCAAAAGAGGCCCAGAACACCAGTACTATAATGAATGAAATCAGGATTACAATGATACGGTCCCACTCATTTCTGTTGAAACCCAGGAAGCCCGAATGAGCAGGTTTTGGCTGATCTTTGGTAAAGATCTTATCCTCATTCTTCTCCTCCTTAGTTAAGTTACCTATGCCATGCAGGTATTTACGCCCCCAGATAAACACTACCTGCCCAAGCACCATACCGAAACCGGCAAGGCTGAATCCATAGTGCCAGCCGTAAACCTCGCCAACATAACCAACAATTAGAGAGGCTAGCAGCGCCCCAAGATTAATACCCATATAGAAGATAGTGAAACCAGAGTCGCGACGGCCGTCACCTTCTCTGTACAGGCCACCAACCATGGTTGAGATATTAGGCTTCAGCAGTCCGGTACCTAAAACAATCAGAACCAGAGCCGTATAAAACGCCCACTCCGGCGGGTACGCCATTAAAAAGTGACCAGCCACCAAGGTAAAGCCACCTATTATAACAGCCTTTTTCTGCCCCAGGTATCTGTCGGCAAGTATACCACCTGGGATAGACATCAGGTAAACGAACATTGTGTACGTACCATAAAGCTCCAGAGCTTCTTCATTAGTCCAGCCATATCCCCCATGGGTGGTAGAAACGAGAAACAGCACCAAAATGCCACGCATGCCATAATAGCTGAAGCGTTCCCACATTTCGGTAAAAAACAGTACCATCAATCCTTTAGGATGACCAAAAAGAGTGCCTTGGTTATCCATGAAACCAGGAGCTCTCCCACCAGAGATATTCTGAGATGTTGACATAAATTGGTTGTATGTATTTAAACAGTTTTGCGCATTATAAAAATAAAAATACGACTCTATAATGAGTAATACAAATTTGCCCCCTTCCTGTGTTATTCTGCCAAAAGGTTTTCCAGTTAGAGACAAACACGTGATCTTATTGGTAAAACAGTAAAAATTAAAATTGCATCTCGCTCTATGCTCATAATCAACCAAAAAGCACAAACAAGCACGACTAAATAGGAGTATACTATACTAAAACATCATGTTGTAGCGATTAAATATAGGTATTAGTATATTAAATAGAAGAGATTTATTTTCTGATGTAGCCTTAAACTCAGGGCCTGTTAACGCGTAATAAGCCGTAAAAGCTGCTGCTCTTGGTGAAGCCTGATTTGGTGAGAAGGTGAGTATGCTTCATGTTAAAATTGCAGCTGCCAACACACAGTAACAATGTTTTTTATTCTTAGATACCAGTGTATTTTAGATTCTGACACGCCTGCTCCTAAGGCCTCACCCTTAAGAGCAGGTGGTATTTTTTTAAAAATAAATAAGCTCCTATAAGAATATATAAATTTTTCTATTTTTGTATCATAGTTGCGTAAAACCTAACATTTCAATCAAACCCAAAAAATTTCAATGAAAGAATCTGGAGATAAATCTAACGCAGTAGGTCTCGAGAGCATCGGTATTAGGGAGGCACAAGAAGTGCTGTGGAACCTGACACCTGCTGAGTTGGTGGAGGAAGCCATTAAAAACGGCGAGGGTGCGCTTACAGACAACGGAGCCCTTATGTGTGACACCGGCAAGTTTACCGGCCGCTCGCCAAAAGACCGCTTTATCGTAAAAGATGCCAATACAGAGGATTCTGTATGGTGGGGAGACATCAACATTCCGTTTGACCCTGAGAAGTTTGACCAGCTGCATGCTAAGATGGTAGACTACCTGAAGGACAAAAAACTTTATGTGCGCGATGCTTATGCAGGTGCACACCCTGAGTACCGCTTAAACCTGCGCATTGTAAACACCCAGGCGTGGCAGAATCTCTTCTGCAACAACATGTTCCTGCGTTTAACAAAAGAAGAGCTTAAAGATCACACCCCTGAGTTCACGATTATCTGTGCCC
Source organism: Pontibacter anaerobius (assembly GCF_026241195.1). GTDB lineage: Bacteria > Bacteroidota > Bacteroidia > Cytophagales > Hymenobacteraceae > Pontibacter > Pontibacter anaerobius. The sequence goes on along the minus strand of NZ_JAPFQO010000002.1, from coordinate 322,265 downwards.
CTGAGTTTGAGGCCGACCCTGCCGTAGACGGAACACGCCAGAGCAATTTCGCTATCATCAACTTCACCAAGAATATGATACTTATTGGTGGAACAGGCTATGCCGGTGAAATGAAGAAGGGCATTTTCGGCGTGCTTAACTACATCCTGCCCCACCACAAGAATACACTGTCTATGCACTGCTCTGCCAATGTTGGTGCAGATGGTGACACTGCTATTTTCTTCGGTCTGTCAGGCACAGGTAAAACCACTCTTTCTGCTGATCCGCACCGTGGTCTTATTGGCGACGATGAGCATGGCTGGACAGAAGACAGCGTGTTTAACTTTGAAGGAGGATGCTACGCCAAGGTAATCGACCTGACTCGTGAAAAAGAGCTACAGATCTGGGACGCGATCAAGTTCGGCTCCATTGTAGAGAATACCCGCTTCTTCCCTGGCACCCGTACAGTAGACTATACAAACAACTCCGTTACAGAAAATACCCGTACAGCCTACCCTATCAACTATATCGACAACGCTGTAGAGCCATCCAGAGCGGATATACCGAAGAACATTTTCTTCCTGACAGCTGATGCGTTCGGTGTGTTACCTCCGATCTCCAAATTAAACCCAAGCCAGGCTATGTACCACTTTATTTCTGGCTACACCGCAAAGGTAGCAGGAACGGAAGTTGGTGTTACAGAGCCACAGACTACCTTCTCTGCCTGCTTTGGCGCCGCTTTCCTGCCATTGCACCCAACCAAGTATGCCGAAATGCTGGGTAAGAAAATGGAGGAAAACAACGTAAACGTGTGGCTGGTGAACACCGGCTGGACTGGCGGCCCTTATGGTGTTGGACACCGTATGAAACTGCCGTACACACGCGCTATGATCACGGCTGCGCTGAACGGTGAGTTAAACCAGGTAGCGTATACCAAGCACCCTGTTTTCGGCGTAGAAATGCCGCAGTCTTGCCCTAACGTGCCGGAGGAGATCCTGAACCCTAAAAACACCTGGGCTAACAAAGACGAATACGATGCCAAGGCAACAGACCTTGCCTCTAAGTTTGTAAAGAACTTCCAGAAATATGCAGCCTATGCAAACGATGAGATTCTGGCTGGAGCACCGCAGGTAGAGGTTACCATCGATTAAGCAATTAAGTACAAGATTTGAAAGCCTCTCTGCGTCATGTGGAGAGGCTTTTTAATTCCCTGTGCGGGTTCAGCATAAATTTTATACATTCGTATACTATTTCAGCTAAGCCAGATTTTAAATTTAATTTCAAAATAGCAGCATCAGTGCATCTTTTCTATACCCCAGATATTACCGGTGAGTTTTATACTTTAAGTGAGGAAGAATCCAAACACTGCACGCGCGTGCTCCGCCTGAGCCATGGCGACACAGTGTACCTTGTCGATGGTATTGGTGGCATGTACACAGCCATTATTCAGGATGCACACCAAAAACGGTGTCAGCTGCAGCTCATTGATAAGCAAATAGAGTATGGTAAAATACCTTATATAGCACACATTGCTGTAGCCCCCACAAAAAACATGGACCGCATGGAGTGGTTTGTAGAGAAAGCCGTGGAGATTGGAATAAGCGAGATTACGTTTTTGTTGTGCGAGCACTCCGAGCGCCGTAACTTAAGAATGGACAGGCTGGAGAAAGTAGCGGTAAGTGCCATGAAGCAATCCAAAAAAGGATACCTCCCCCTCCTGAACGATATGACACCCTTTCACCGTTTCGTTCAGAAGGCCGTGCCTGAATGTACATTTATTGCTCATTTAGAAGATGATGCAACCAAAAGCATAAAGGGCTACTACAAGTATGGGGAGCCGCACTGCATCATGATTGGGCCGGAAGGAGATTTTTCTGCTAATGAGATTACTGCAGCCTATAAGGCAGGGATCAAACCTGTAACATTGGGCCAAAGCAGGTTACGCACCGAAACAGCAGCTTTGGTGGCCTGCCATACATTAAATGTACTGCACGACGTTTTTGCTCCCTTGTAATGATACCAGCAACCTCAACCTATGAACCGACTACTCCTTTTCGTATGCCTGTTGCTCTTTGCTTTAACCACATCAGTAGCTCAGACACACAGCTTTAAGATAGCAAAGTTAAAGTATAACGGCGGCGGCGATTGGTATGCAAATAAAACCTCTCTGCCAAATCTGATCCGTTTCTGTAATCAAAACCTGAACATGAACATCGCTTCTGAAGAGGAGGTAGTTGAGGTTGGAAGTCCGGAACTATTTACGTACCCCTTTGTGCATATGACTGGCCACGGTAACGTTGTTTTTTCGGATACTGAGGCACAAAACCTACGCAGTTACCTGTTAAATGGCGGCTTTCTGCATATTGACGACAATTATGGGCTGGACCAGTATATCAGGAAGGAAATGAAGAAGGTTTTCCCGGAGTATGAGTTCGTGGAACTGCCGTATGACCATCCGATTTACCGCCAAAAGTATAACTTCCCGAGAGGCTTACCCAAAGTGCATGAACACGATAACAAGCCACCTCAGGGCTTTGGTATTATGCACGAGGGAAAATTGGTGTGCTTTTATACTTATGAAACAGACCTTGGTAATGGCTGGGAAGACCAGGAGATTTATAACGACCCGGAGCCTATACGGCAACAGGCATTGCGTATGGGGGCTAATATTTTAACCTTTGCACTTACTCAGGAATAACTAATTTAGAATAGGTAAGTTTAGCTTGTAGCACCACAATTTCAGTATTTCCCCTTTGTAGTTAAAAGACTTTCAGCCTGGCTTTAATCCAATCAATAAAAGCCCCATCCTACCTTAACTATACTTCCTGTTGAATATTTCAGAAAGTATAACTGCGTCACGGGCGGTAACTGGGTTATGGAGCATTTCTGCATAGCGATTAACTTTAGGAGCATGCTGTTGTTCATAGGCCAGAAAAGGTTCTTTCCTACTTAATTTGCTCTGTTTTGCGGCTTCTATTGCTTCTGCTCTCTTCTCCCAGGAAAGTATTCTTGGGGCGTTATCCTCATAATTCTTGTACTTGCGCGGAAATTCTGTTTCAGGAGCCAGAGTTGGGGCACTTGGAGACAGGTCACGTACACGCTCCTTTGCCTGCTGCACTACCTCCTGTCCCTGCTGCTTGGCCTGCTCTACTTTTGGCTGCAGCTCCCTTAGCATATCCTCAAAAGAAGTAACCGGTCTGGCAGGATGCTGCCGCGGAGTTCTTCTTTCTCTGTCGACTTCAACTTCCTCTTCGTCGCCTCCTTTAAAAGCCTTCCGCCACTGTGTCAGCAGAAAGTAAGCTACAGCGGCAAGTATGTATATTATAATTTTAAAATCATCCATAGGACCTTTCTCTTAACCAAATATAGTGAAAATGCGCATCTTTGTCATATGGATACAAAGTATAAATCTACTAGTGAAACTATTTTCAAAGCCAGGCATCTTCTAGTGCTTATGTTAGTTTTTGCAGTTATATACTTTTTGGGGGCACATGAAGGTATTTATTACTCTGATGATCTTGCCTATAGTGAGTTTGCCGGAAGATTAGTTAATGGGACGTTTGATGTGACAGATAATGGTCATACGTTCATTCACAGGCCAACGGTTTTCGTACCAATTTCTATTTTATACCACCTGTTCGGCGTCAACATTTTAACCTATTCTTTTTGGCCCTTCCTTTGTACAATAGGCTGTATATATATTACTTACAAAGTTGCACACCAACACGACCTGAACGCTGCTGTTGCTTCTGTGTTTCTAGCTTTTACGTTCTACTTTATATATTTTATTAATTTCCTATACCCCGATAACATTGTAGCTTTTTTTGTGCTTATAGCTGCCTCCACCTACTTCAGTGTCCTTTATGGTGAAAATAATAAACACCTTTTTAAGGCTATTGTGTTTACAACCAGTCTATTCCTAGCTGGGCTAACTAAAGAAACGGCAGTAGTAGTTTTACCTTTTTTCATGTATCATGCTATCAGAGCGTTCATGAAGAGAAGTGCACTCCAAAAGTTCTGGGTATATAGCTTAGTTACTGGCCTGGTTCTACTCCTGTCTTATTTTACCTGGTACTATATTGAAACCGGGGATCCATTCTATAGGATATCCGAAATGGAAAAGGCAAACATGGTTTATGACAATTACTTAAATAATCCATCCAAAAGCTACTTCCCAAGATTAACAGTAGCCCCGATAGAGGTTTTGATAAGTACAGGCAGCTTCATTACACTTATTTTTTTGCTAGGGGGCGAGAAGATGTTAGAAGATACTGATCTAAAGAAAAAATATTACTGGTTATTCCTTTTTCTTACTGCTTACCTCACTCTCAACTTTTCCTCCACATCTTTATCCGTTTACAACCCTATAAAATTGGATGCTAGAATGTTCAATCTGGTGCTTCCCGCATTAGCGATTTCTGCTAGCTATGGTTTTAACAAAAAATTAAATAGTATAAAATTCACATTAGCATACACATTAATATTTTCACTTACAGCCATATATTTAACTAATAAGGTAGGGGTTATATATGGCTTGTTAGCTTTATACTTTGCTGCACACGCAGCGTGGTTATACTTTGGTTATACTTTAAACCTCACAAAATAAAACCATTACCCTATACTGCTATAGCAGCCATCATAGTTATTCTGGGAATACGGCCTGCCTATTTTATACTTAAGGAGAAAACATTATACTACCAGGAACATAAGCAGTTAATGGAACTCTTGGTACAACAAGCCGATAGCGATAAAACCTCGCAAGCCATACTTCCTGATTATTTATATCACGGCACTAACTACTACTTAAAATATAATAAAGTTAAAGGACTCACATTTTATTCGTACTCTGAAATGGACAGTACTAAGGATTTTACTGGCAAATTCATTTTGATTAACCATGCCTTAAACACAAACCCATCTTTTCACCAGGAATCCCCGCACGAATACTTACTCAAGCTTAGTAGCCAGGGTAAACTTATATGGAAAAGGGCACCTTTAGAGCTATACGAACTATAACATCTCTTTAATTTTACAAGAGGAGATTATTCAAATTATAGTCTTATTTTTGAAGATAGAATTTAGAGTTCCCGCACATACGCATGCAAGTTTCAAAATTAGAGATCAAAGGATTTAAGAGTTTTGGCGACCGCGTCGTTATTAACTTCGATGACGGCATTACAGGTATAGTTGGGCCTAATGGTTGTGGCAAATCAAATATTGTTGATGCCATACGTTGGGTACTGGGAGAGCAGAAAACGCGTAACCTCCGGTCAGACAAGATGGAGAACGTGATCTTCAACGGCTCCAAGACGCGTAAGCCGGTGCAAATGGCGGAGGTTTCCATTACCTTCGACAACAACAAAGGCATCCTCCCTACTGAGTATTCGCAGGTAACCGTAACACGCAAATACTACCGCACCGGAGAGAGTGAGTATATGCTGAACGGGGTTACCTGTCGCTTAAAGGATATCAACGAACTTTTCCTGGATACCGGTATCGGTTCGGATAGCTACGCCATCATTGAGTTGAAAATGGTGGACGAGATTCTAAACGATAAGGAAAACTCACGACGCTTGTTATTTGAGGAGGCCGCAGGTATCTCAAAATTCCGTGTGCGCAAAAAGCAGACACTGAAAAAACTGGAAGAGACTGACGCTGACCTGGAACGCGTGGAAGACTTGCTGCATGAGATTGGCAAGAACATGAAAACGCTGGAACGCCAGGCAAAACAGGCTGTTAAATATTTCAACCTGAAGGATGACTATAAGAAGCACAGTCTGGAGTTTTCCCGCCGTAATATATCACAGTACCAGCAAACACTTGAGCGCCTTGAGCAAGACGTAAACCAGGAAACCTCTCTGAAAGAGCAGTACATAAGTATAGTGTCTGATGCCGAAGAGTCTATTGCCGGGCAGAAAGAGGAACTGAACGAGACTCAGGAAAAGTTGTCAGAAATGCAGCGCTCCATGCAAGTGCAAACAGCCAAACTTCGACAACTGGAGAATGACATCAAATTAAAATCTGAGCGCAGCACCTACCTGAAAGAGCGCCTGCATCAGCTTCGCCAGCAAATCAGCCAGGACACGGCCAACGTGGAGCACACACAGGAAAGTATACTGGAGCTGCGCGACGAGCTAATGGCCGTTCAGGACAATTTTGCGGAGGCTGAAGCACAGGTAGCTGCCATGAAAGAGCAACTGCAGGAGGCTAATGAGCAAAAGGCAATCCTTCAGGAGACATACCAGGATCTAATGCAGCAACAAAAATCTAAACAAAACGAAGTATACCAGCTAAATAAGTCTCTGGAAATAAGCCAGGTGCAGATCCAGAACATTAACCAGGAACTGGAGCGGTTGCAGCAGCAGCAACTTACTGCCGACGAGGACGGCCGCATGCTGCAAGAGCAGCTGCAGGAGGCACAACAGGTGCTCGAGGAAAGAACATCGGAGATGGTTCGGCTGCAGGCAAAGGAAGAAACGCTGCAGCAAAGTATAGAGGCCACAGAGGCCAATGTGGTGGAGCTGAAGGGACAGCTGGTAGAACTGAACCGTACGTTAGATGCCAAACAGAACCAGTATAGCCTCACAAAATCTCTTGTCGAGAATATGGAGGGATTTCCGGAGGCCATTAAGTTCCTCAGTAAGTCAGATAGCTGGGCTAAGCCGGCCCCTCTCCTTTCTGATATACTAGTGTGTAAATCTGACTACAAGCCGCTTATCGAGAGTTACCTGGAGCAATACATGAACTACTTTGTAGTGGATGAGTTGCAGGATGCCATTGATGCAATTGCCCTGCTAAAGCAGGAAAATAAAGGACGGGCCAACTTTATAATACTTTCCGAAATAGAGGAACTGGAGCCAACGGCTACCTTTAACGAGGGAAATCTGCAGGCAGCTTATGAATTGGTGTCTGCAGATAAAAAGTATAGCAGCCTGATGAAATACATGCTCCGTAATGTGTACATCAGCGATGATTCAGAAGAAGAACTCTACGACAGCGAATTCAAAACCATCATCCTGAAGGATGGCAGCGCGATCCGTAAGCCGCTCAGCCTTTCGGGTGGTTCTGTGGGTGTGTTTGACGGGAACCGACTGGGCCGTAAGCAGAACCTGGAGAAGCTGGCAGAGGAAGTAGCCGAGCTGCAGGAGCAGGTAGAGCTGCTTCAAAGCCGCATAAATACTCAGAACCAGATCCTCCAGAACCACAGGAATGAGTCGGAGAAAGATACGATAAAGGGCTTGGAGAAGGAGGTTAGCAAACTGCAGCAAGACCTGCTAACGGTGCGCATTAAGCATGAGCAGCACCAGCAGAACATCCGTAACTTCGACCAAAAGCGTGACGAGTTGCACGAGCGCCTGCTGGAGCTACGCGAGCAAAGTATGGAAGTATCTCCACAAGCTGAAGCCGACATGAAAGAGTTGCAGCGCCTGGAGGAAGAAATATCCGTTTATACGTCTAATATAGAGCGTCAGCAGGAGCAAATAGCCGTTATTTCTGGTCGCTTTAACCAGGAGAATATTCAGTACCACCAGCTTAAAAACCGCTTCGCCAGCCTGCAGCAGGAAATTAGTTATAAGCAAAAGTCTGTTGAGACAAACCAGGAGCGTATTGAGGGGCTGAAGCAGGAGCTGGAAAAATCTGAGCAGGAAATTGCCGAGGCAGACACTTTTATACTTGAGAATCAGGAAGTGGTGGAAAGTATGAATGAGGCACGCCGTGAGTATGCAGAGGAGTTGGAGGAGATAGAGAAAGAGTACTTCACGCTTCGCGGTGATCTGGACGAGAAAGAAAAAAGCATCCGGGAGATGCAGCGAAAGCGCCAGAATTCGGATGAGCTCCTGATGCGTATGCAGCAAGCCAAGAACGATACGCAGTTGAAGTTAGTAGCCATTAAAGAACGATTGGCTGCTGAGTTCAATATTTCGGACGAAGACTTCGCAAGCCCGGTTCCGGAGGAAGAGTTGCTAATCCCGCTATCCAATGATGAGTTGAGTGAGCATATATCAACTGTAAGGATGCAACTGGATAAAATGGGTCCGGTAAATGCCATGGCTGCAGAGGCTTATGCCGAGATCGAGGAGCGTGAAAAATTCATCAGTGAGCAGAGAAATGATTTGGTTAATGCCAAGAATGCCCTTATCGATACAATCAACGAGATCGACACAGTGGCAAAAGAGAAGTTCATGGACTCATTCAACCAGATCAAAGATAACTTTAAGCATGTGTTCCGAAGCCTGTTTACGGAGGAGGATAACTGCGACTTGGTAATATCTGACCCGAAGAATCCGCTGGAGGCTAAAATTGAGATCATGGCTCAGCCAAAAGGCAAGCGCCCGCTCACCATTAATCAGTTATCAGGGGGAGAGAAAACACTTACAGCCATTTCGTTGCTGTTCGCCATCTACCTGCTTAAGCCCGCGCCGTTCTGTATTTTTGATGAGGTAGACGCCCCGCTGGATGACGCCAATATTGACAAGTTCAACAACATCATCCGCAAATTCTCCAATGATTCGCAGTTCATAGTGGTAACGCATAACAAGCGCACCATGTCTTCTACAGATGTCATGTATGGCATCACTATGATAGAGGCCGGTATATCCAGGGTTATACCTGTAGACCTTCGCCAGATAGCTTAGGTATTAATCAAAACAAACAGAGCCGCTCAAATTCAGCGGCTCTGTTTGTTTATAAGCGTATACTTTCATTACCTCACCCCCTGCTCCGGGAATTTTGCTGTCTTGGTTCGGTAAAAAGCCATAATCTTTTCTATGTCGGCCTCTACATCACCTGATGGAATAATGGTAGGTCCGATTCCGGCTTCTTTTTTTGCATAGTCCAGGTAGCCAAGTACAATAGGTACATTCGCCCCAAGAGCTACATAGTAGAACCCTCTTCTCCAACGTGGCTGATACTTTCTTGTCCCCTCAGGAGTTACCATCACACACATGTCCCCCGGTGTTTCCTCAAATATCCTGATCATGGCTTCTACCATGCGCGTGTTTTTAGAGCGATCAATCGGAAGTGCCCCAATTTTTTTCAAAATCGGACCGAAAGGGAATTTCATGAACTCTTTCTTGATGGTATAGCGTATTGGGGCCTCCATAAGGTAAAAGGCAGCGCGGGCATACACAAAGTCCCAATTGCTTGTATGTGGGGCTGCAACCATCACGCAGCGCCTATCTTGTGGAGCTAGTGTACCATTGAGTTTCCAGCCAGTTGCTTTAAAAAACAGCTTAGAAATAAATTTACCGATCATGTATAGTTAGGGTGTTATTAAAAAAGTAGGCAAGGTACAAGCTTGCCTACTTTAAAAAGTCTATCAGACCGTATAGTTACATACTTCTACGCTGTTTTACAAGGCTTCTTTAACAGTTTGGGAGGTTCTTCTCCATAAATAGGCCTGTATTCCAACTCCAATAAGCGGCCCGAGAGATACATTCGACTGATCTCCCTCCCACTCCCGAAAATAACGGAACGACAGCATCGGCTCCACAGAGATTTTCTCATTTACAAACAGTGCATACCCCACCCCCATTGTACCTTCAAACAAGTTAGTCTTGGAGCCAGTGGAGAAATTAAGCAAACCGCCTTTCAGCGCAAGCTCACCAAATATACCATTGTCCAAATAATAGCGCGTAAAGGGGCCGCCTAGCATATAGGTTCTTCTGAAAGTCTGCTTAGCGCCCTCAACTGATACGATATAACTCTCATGGTTAATACCTAAATCTACGCCAATAGCTACATCGTGCATAAAAAAGTAACCACCCTTAAAGTTCAAGTTGGCTAAAATATTGGTGCCATCTTCGGGGCCTAGTGGCTGGTTAATATCTCTTGTTGTTTTCTGTATCGCCGCATCCAAGTTTCCACCAATCAGAACAGAACCATGCTTTACCTTAGCCTTCCACATAAAGCTTTTGTTCTCCTGGGCCAAGGTGAGGGATGAGAAGGAAATAAAGACCAGGAGAAAGAATATTTTAAATTTAATCATATTTTATACGATTCAATATATATGCCTTTTACGATAATCATGCTAAAGGATACATATAAAACCATATTTATTTTAATTTTTTTTCAATTATTTATTTACCAGTTGCCTGATGAAACGCTCCATATGCATCGCATATCTGTAACCAACGTCAAAAATTTCATCTGCCTTTCTAAAACTGATAAGCCGATATGATTTTAACTCTTGTGGTTCCAGCAACAAGTCACACTGATTTAATCGCAACTTAACATTACTGTTGATAGCCAACATAAGCGTGCGTTCAATCATACCTCTTAAGGATATAACTCGCGCCTGGTGATTAACAGGGTTGACGTGGACAGCTATTTTAACGTCACAGTTATTATGTAACGGCTCAATCGGTAAATTATTGAGGAGACCACCATCATTCAGTGTTTTACCATTAAACAGAATGGGTTGATAAAGTATGGGAACGGCAGAGGAAGCTAACAAAGGCTTAATTACCTCACCAGTAGAAAAGTAAGCAGTAACACCTTCATTCATTTCTGTGGCACTAACTACCACCGGAATTTTCAGGTCTTCAAATTTCAGTTGCGAGCCCAGGTATTTATTGTACAGCTTTTCTACTTCCTCCAGGTGCAGCAGACCACTTTTGCCAAATACAGGCCGCATGACGTGGAAAACGCTCAGCTCTTTTATTAGTTTCAGGATTTCTTCCGGGGAATAACCGTAGCCATATAATACCCCCGCAATTGCTCCGGAGCTAACCCCTGAAATCATACTTACTTTTACACCCTGTTCATCCAGAGCCTTTAGAACGCCTAAATGTGCAATTCCTCTGGCACCACCTCCAGATAAAGCCAGCCCGACCCGCATCCTAAAGCTCAGAAAGGCTAAAGGCTTCCTTCAGACGAACGCCCTTTTCAGTATGTTGTACAGTGCAGCATTGGTTTACAGCATCGTGCTCAAAGAATAGCACCATGTTCTCATCAGCAGCACGATTGAGGAACTCAGCCTTCTCATTTAATGTAAGTAGCGGACGCGTATCATACCCCATAACGTATGGCAGCGGGATATGCCCTACTGATGGCAACAAATCAGCCATGTAGGCTATTTTGCGGCCTTTATACTCCATAATCGGAATCATCATCTTATCCGTATGGCCATCCGCATAAAATATTTCAAATTGAGGAATCGGAGAGGGTGTTTGGGGTTCTATAAACTTGAGATGGCCGCTCTCTTGCATGGGAAGTATATTCTCTTTTAAGAAAGAAGCTTTCTCACGGGCATTAGGCTTTGTTGCCCACTCCCAATGAGCAGCATTAGACCAATACGTTGCGTTAGGAAAAACGAGCTCTAAAGCGCCATCCCTGTTTTTATACTTTACACCGCCCCCACAATGGTCAAAGTGGAGGTGCGTCAGAAACATGTCGGTCACATCCTCTGGAGAAAACCCTGCTGCTTTTAAAGAGTTTTGCAAGGTTGCGTCTCCGTGAAGGTAATAGTGGCTAAAAAACTTTGCGTCCTGCTTATCCCCTATACCGTTGTCAATCAGAATCAGCCTGTCGCCATCTTCAATCAGCAAGCATCGCATGGCCCACGTACACAGGTTATTCTCGTCAGCAGGGTTGGAGCGCTGCCACAGTGTCTTAGGTACAACACCAAACATGGCGCCGCCATCTAACTTAAAAAAACCTGTATCTATAATGTGTAGCTTCATTTTGCTTTTGCTTAATGTATGATATCTGAACTATACTTTGGTATAAAGCGGCCTAAAATAAAAATGAACTAGAGTTAAGAACATCTGCTCCCGCCTCTAATTCATTCTTAAGCTCATAGGTAAAGTCTATGCTTCCAGCACAACGCCCATGTTGGAGAACTTTTCAATGCGTTCCATGATACGTTCATCAGGGTTCATGGTTCCGAGTTCATCCACCAACCTGATAACTTCTTTCTTCAGAGTGGCCATCATTTTATCTGGATCTAGGTGCGCGCCACCAAGAGGCTCTTTGATGATACCATCGATCAGCTTATTTTGCAGCATATCCGTGGCCGTGAGCTTAAGCGCCTCGGCAGCCTGCTCCTTATAGTTCCAGCTGCGCCAAAGAATAGAAGAGCATGACTCTGGTGAGATAACAGAATACCAGGTGTTCTCAAGCATCATCACGCGATCACCGATGGCTATACCCAACGCACCGCCCGAAGCTCCCTCGCCAATAATAACACATATAACCGGCACCTTCAGCATAAACATCTCTTTCAGGTTGCGGGCAATAGCCTCTCCTTGTCCACGCTCTTCGGCTTCAAGACCCGGGAAGGCACCTGGCGTATCGATAAACGTAACAATAGGCTTGTTAAACTTCTCCGCCATTTTCATCAGGCGAAGTGCTTTCCTATAGCCCTCAGGGTTCGCCATACCAAAATTGCGCATCTGTCGTTGTTTGGTATTACGGCCCTTCTGCTGGCCTATAAACATTACGCTGCGGCCATCTACCTCTCCAAAGCCTCCAACCATGGCCTTGTCATCACTCACGGTGCGGTCTCCGTGCAACTCCACAAATTTATCCGTGATGCCGTGGATGTAATCCAAAGTATAAGGTCTTTCAGGATGGCGCGAAAGCTGCACGCGCTGCCAACGGGTTAAATTGGCGTATGTTTCTTTTTTGAGTGTCTTGATTTTCTCTTCCAGAGCCTTAACCGCCTCCGATACATCAACCTGACTCTCGTCAGCAAGTTTTTTCATCTCCTGCAGTTTGCCCTCCAGGGCAGCAATGGGCTGTTCGAAATCTAAAAGCATAAGTTCGTACCTTGTGTTTAGCACCACAAATTTAAGATTTTCCTTCAATGCACGTAACAGAAGTAGCGATTTATACTTAAGGATAAAATTAATTTACCTGTAAATGAAGCTGTTTACTATTTACACGTAAAATATAGGGTTAAAATGATGCATAGCATTTGCACATTTAAATCCGGAAACATACCTTTGCATCACTTTAACACTCACAGTTAAGGAAAAGACAAACGGTCTGGTAGTTCAGTTGGTTAGAATGCCGCCCTGTCACGGCGGAGGTCGCGGGTTCGAGTCCCGTCCAGACCGCAGGTAAAACTGCGGTAGACGCACAAGCAGCGCAAGAGGTGCTGCAAACATCAAAAGTATTGGTCTGGTAGTTCAGTTGGTTAGAATGCCGCCCTGTCACGGCGGAGGTCGCGGGTTCGAGTCCCGTCCAGACCGCAGGTAAAACTGCGGTAGACGCACAAGCAGCGCAAGAGGTGCTGCAAACATCAAAAGTATTGGTCTGGTAGTTCAGTTGGTTAGAATGCCGCCCTGTCACGGCGGAGGTCGCGGGTTCGAGTCCCGTCCAGACCGCTCTCTTAAAGAGCTTGTGTAATAACGCAAGCTCTTTTTTGTTGCCTATACTTTTACGCAAAAGGTTAGGCAACAAAAAAGAAGGCCGGCAGAACTTAATCAGCCGGCCTTTCTTATTATAAGTAAAGCATTGATGCTAGTTTATACTTTCTACTGAAGCTCGTGGTAATTGTACACCTTGTGTCCGCCCTCAACCAGGTAGCTGTCGCGCTTGAAGAGCTCGATGTCTGACTCCATCATGTCTTTCACCAGCGCAGGCAGGTCATACTTCGGCACCCACTGCAGTTTCTCCTTGGCCTTGGTGGCATCGCCGATCAGCAGCTCCACCTCGGTTGGACGGAAGTAGTTCGGGTCTACGCACACCACCTCACGGCCAAGCTCCAAGTGATAGTCCGGGTTATTGCAGGCGGCCACATAGCCTTTCTCCTCCACGCCCTCTCCCCTGAACTCGATCTCAATGCCAAGCTCGGCGAAGGACATCTTAACGAACTCACGCACGGTGGTGGTCACGCCTGTGGCAATCACATAATCCTCCGGCTCGTCCTGCTGCAGAATGCGCCACATAGCCTCCACATAGTCCTTTGCGTGGCCCCAGTCGCGCTTGGCATCCATATTACCCAGGTACAGCTTGTCCTGCAGGCCCATACCGATACGGGCGGCAGCGCGGGTGATCTTTCTTGTTACAAAAGTCTCGCCTCTGAGCGGCGACTCGTGGTTGAATAGGATGCCATTGCAGGCGTACATGCCGTAGGCCTCGCGGTAGTTCACCGTGATCCAATAGCCGTATAGCTTGGCCACGGCATATGGCGAGCGTGGGTAGAACGGCGTAGTCTCTGACTGTGGCACGGCCTGCACCAGGCCATAAAGTTCAGAGGTAGAGGCTTGGTACACTTTTGTCTTCTTCGTCAGGCCAAGGATACGGATAGCCTCCAGGATGCGTAGTGTGCCCAAGCCATCGGCATTGGCCGTGTACTCCGGCGTGTCGAAGCTCACCTTCACGTGGCTCATGGCGGCCAAGTTGTAGATCTCGTCCGGCTGTGTCTCCTGGATGATGCGGATCAGGTTGGTGGAGTCCGTCAGGTCGCCATAGTGCAGCTTGAAGTTGATGTTCTTCTCGTGTGGGTCCTGGTATAAGTGGTCAATTCTATCTGTGTTGAAGCTGGAGCTACGGCGCTTGATGCCGTGCACCTTGTATCCTTTGCTTAGAAGTAACTCCGCCAGGTATGCTCCATCCTGACCGGTTACACCAGTGATAAGGGCAGTTTTCATTATGTAAAGGGTTTGTAAAAGTATAGTGAAGATTATAGTAAACGGGTATATATACTATACTTCTACAATTTTGTTTTTGAAATCTGCATAAGCTAGAGAAATTCCTTCCTCCAGGCTTGTAGAGTGCTTGTAACCAAGAGAATGTAATTTATACACATCCATCAGTTTTCGGGGTGTGCCGTCTGGCTTGGTTGTATCAAACTCTAGTCCACCCTCAAATTGCACAACATCTTTCACGAGCAGGGCCAGGTCCTTGATGGTGATGTCCTCGCCAGTGCCAATGTTAACTAACTCCCTACCGTTATAGTGCTCCATTAAGTATAAACAAGCATCGGCCAGGTCATCGGCAAAGAGAAACTCGCGTCGAGGGCTTCCCGTGCCCCACACCGTGACAGTAGGTGCCCCGTTCTCCTTCGCCTCATGGAACTTGCGGATAAGCGCCGGCAGCACGTGAGAGTTATTCAGGTCGTAATTGTCGTTGTAACCGTAAAGGTTGGTGGGCATTACGCTGATGAAGTTGCAGCCGTACTGATCGCGGTAGGCCTCGCAGAGCTTGATGCCGGCTATCTTGGCGATGGCATAGGGCTCATTGGTCTGCTCCAAAGGGCCTGTCAGCAGGTATTCTTCTTTGAGAGGCTGTGGCGCCAGCTTCGGGTAGATACAGGAGGAGCCAAGAAACATGAGCTTCTCCACGCCATTCCTGTAGGCTGCATGAATGATGTTAGCCTCCATCATGAGGTTATCGTAAAGGAACTCGGCGCGGAAGGTGTTATTGGCCTGTATGCCCCCCACTTTGGCAGCGGCCAGAAACACGTATTCCGGCTGCTCCTCTTCGAAGAAACTCTCCACGGCCATCTGGCTTCTTAGGTCCAGTTCCTTGGATGTGCGGGTGATGATGTTGATGAAGCCTTCGTTTTGAAGCTTCCGTACGATGGCTGAGCCGACCATACCTCTATGGCCCGCCACGTATATCTTGGAATTTTTAAGCATAAATATGTTGAAGAAAGGTATATAAACAAAAAAGGGGTTTTACCCCCTTATTCGTTTCCACCAAGACTTTGTTTCATTGTCTTCAGCATAATACCCATACCCATAGCCGTATCCATAGCCATAGCCGTAGTTTAGTTTCTTATAATCAACATCATTGAAGAGTATGGCTGTGTTTCGAATTTTACCAGACTCGTGCTGTAGCTGCACATTCTTCAGGAAATCTCTAATTGTGTAATCCTGCCGCACCATAAAAACGTTGGCATCAGAAATCTGCATCAACTCCAAACCGTCCGAAAGTATACCAACAGGAGGCGTATCCATGATAATATAATCGTACCTCGTCTTCAACTCTACAATCAGGTCGGACATTCTGTTGCTCAAAAGCAGTTCAGAAGGATTTGGTGGAATATCGCCAGAAGGCAGTACATGCAAGTTTTCCTGAATAGTAGTATTTATCACGTTTTCAAGAGCAGCATGACCAGCCAAGTAATTGCTCAGGCCTGTGCTGCTGTTTACCCCTAAGTCTGTATTGTTATTTGGCTTGCGCATATCCGCGTTAACTAGGAGTGTGCGCTCTCCGGAGATGGAAATGATATAAGCCAGGTTTTTAGCTGAAAACGTTTTACCCTCACCACTAATTGATGATGTGATCACAATAATCTTCCCTCCTTCAGTGGTTGTATCTGTAACCCCAGTCATGTAGCGCAAGTTAGAGCGCACAGTCCTGAAAGCCTCTGCCAGCGCAGATTTAGGGCTTAGGTTAGCCAAAAGATTATCTTCTTTTTTGTTATGCCCTACCAACCCCAGTAATGGAAGCTGAGTATGTTTCGCAATCTCCTCAACAGTGTGAACCTTATTGTTCATCAGTTCCTTCAGGAAAATGAAAGCAAAAGGTAACCCCAGTCCGATGGCGAGAGCAATGCCATAATTACGAAGAGGCAACGGAGCTGTCTGTTTACTTACAGAAGCTTCTTTCAGTATGGTAACATCTGAAGTATTAGCAGCTTTGGAGATACCCGCCTCTGCGCGCTTCTCCATCAGGAAAACATACAGGTTCTCGCTCAGATTATAAAGCCTCTGTATATTGATTAACTGCCTTTCTGAAGAAGGTAATTTTTGTAACTCTGCCGCAGCCTTATTGATACGCTGGTTAAGGTTTCTCAACCCAATCTGATTGGCTTCCTCTAAGCTTTCCAAGTTTTCCAGCAAGGACGCTCTAACCTCATTAAGTTGTTGACGCTTTAATTTTATAGCCGGGTTTTCTTGTCCCTGTCCGGTTGAAGCTACACTAAGTTCTGTTTGAAGTGAAACCAACTGAGAGACCAAGGCATTCAGAACAGGATCACTGATACCTAATGTAGCAGGAGCTTGTATAAGCTCTTCAGGGTTCTCTTTGCTAAGGTAGGTAGAAAGGTAGTCATAGTAGCGCGAATTCATCAACAGTTCGGCTTTCTTCTGTTCCAGAGATTGCAGTTCTCCGGCTACTTGTGCCCCAGCGGCACTTAGATCCATCGCTGCGTTACGCTTTTTAAAATCCTCCAGGCGAGATTCTATAAAGTATAAAGAGTCACTAATTTGCTGTAGCTGCATATCAATGAAGCTAAGAGTCCCGGTAGCTTTGGCATTCTTAATATCCAGGTTGTTCTGCTTATAGGTCTCCATGTGGGCGTTCAGGTAATCAATATCCTTTTTAGGGGTGGTACCTGCTACCGTAAACACTAAGGCAGATGCATCGCCACCATATGGTGCTACAGAAAGGTTGGATGCATAGCGTTTTGCTAAGTCATCAAGGTTATTGATTTTAAAGAGAATCTCATTACCAGTGAAAGGCTCAGGCTTGATTAAATTAACAGTAAAGGCAAAATCATCTAGTAGGTAAGACTGACCGAACTTGAAAGTTTTACCAGCCACCTTCTTATTCCACGTCAAGTTCTCAGAAGACAGAATGTAATTATCACCGTCAGCTAAGCTTATCTTAAATAAAACATCATAGGGAACGTCAGCTCCTGTTGAATCGAATACAACATGAATAGGAGCTTCAGACTTGTAAGCTTCTAACAGGAGTACATTACCTTGTATGTAATAGCTCACCTGAAAATCCAGCTTGTCCAGGGTCTTGCGGGCTAGCGTTTTAGTCTTTAATAAAATAGACTCGTTCGTTAAGCCTTGAGCTCCTTTAAACATTTCATTTCCATAAAGCAATGCAGCAGCAGCACCGTTGTTCGCATCACCGGAAAACATAACAGAAGAGGAAACCTCATACTGTGGGACAGTGTACCGATTAACCAAATAAGCGGCTGATAAAGCTATTACTGCCCCAAGTACAAACAAATACCATTTAGA
The DNA here is from genome assembly GCF_026241195.1 of Pontibacter anaerobius. Taxonomy (GTDB): domain Bacteria; phylum Bacteroidota; class Bacteroidia; order Cytophagales; family Hymenobacteraceae; genus Pontibacter; species Pontibacter anaerobius. The sequence continues at coordinate 304,353 of NZ_JAPFQO010000002.1, read as the reverse complement.
AATGGCAGAGTTTAAAAGAGCTTTGAAGTCTATGAAGCTATTTTCTTCAGGATTGAATGTAGATTCCAACTTATAAAGTTATTGTAGTCTGTTAACAAGAAGAACGATGGAGGCAATTATACCAAAGCCAAGAGAGAAGGTGCCCAACACATTCTCTCGGAAGAATTTAGCTGGCAGCGGGTCGACGACGATCATATCGTCGGGCTGAAGGTAAAAATTATTCTTTGCCAACGTTTGGTCATCGAGGAGGCTGAATGCATAAATCTTGGCTTGGCCTTCTTCATAGCGAATCAATTTAATCTTACCACGGTTAGCATAAGGACTTAAGCCGCCCGCCGTAGCAATAGCCTCCATCACATTAATATTATCCTGATAGGTTGTGAACTGTCCTTGGCTTGTTACTTCTCCTACTATGGTATAGCGGAATGTCAGTAGTCTAAGATTTACAGTTGGGTTAGCAAGGAATGGCTTCAACGCATCGGTTACAGCAACTCGGGCTTCAGGCATACTTAACTCCCCTAAATGCACTTTGCCAACCACGGGAAGCAAGATATCCCCATCATCATCGATGGTATAGCCATCTAGCACTGGATCCGTTGCGCCAAAAGTTGTGGTGCCAGAGCTAAGAAAGTCATATTCTGCTGGTGTAGTGGTTTGTACCTTAAGCGATAGTACATCACCGGGCTTTAAGGTATAAACTGGCTTGTGCAGCTCAAATGTTTTCAAAAGCTCATCTGCTTTGCCCTGATTTTTCACTTTCGGGTTCTCCTGCAGCAGGAGGAGCTTTTTTTGTGGGACGCAGGAGGCAAATACTACCATCCCAAGCACGAACCACCATGCGATAAGGGTTTTGCGCATCGGTTTCTTTATTCCTTCTATTAAAAAGTAGGCTATTCGCTACTATAAATATATGACTGTTCTATCGACTGAAATGGTAAAATTATGAAAATATTGTGTGAGAAAGCAGATTTAACTTCAATTAAATTTAAAACAAACATCTAAAACTGAAGCTGGATGCCGTTTGATATAGCATAAACAAACCTGGTGACAGGAACGATAGGCTCGTCTTCATAAGTACAGCTGAAGTTGGTCTTAAAGGAGAACTTATTCGTGAGTTTTACCTGCAGGGTCAAATCCCCACTCACCCTGTTTCTGAAGGAATCGATGTTATCGTCGAACCCAACCTGGTAGTAAACAATGCCTTCAGTGCTCACTTGCTCATTTAGCTTTACCTTTCCGCTCAGGTAATTGGTTGACTTGAGAAGATCAGATACTATCAGTTTTTGTTCCAGCTCCGGGTTCTCCCACTCCTCATGCTCATGCATGAACCCGGTTCCGAAGTATAAACTACTATTCTCGCCTTTCAGTATCCGGTACCGTACTCCTGCACCAGCAAGCGTTCTAAACTCCAAACCCCTGGCCTTATCTGCCTGCAACTGGGTGAATAGCTCGTAAGACAAGCGCTTTTTGCGTAGAACGTTTATCCTGAAATGAGAGTAGCCCGTACTTGCCACTGTATTCCGCAGCTCTTCGGAATCATAATTTACAAGCAGGTAATTATAATAATTGAGCAGCAGGTAACTGTGCTTCTCAGAAACATAGGCTAGATCACCATTGAAGGTTAGCTGTAGGTAATTATTGGGGTTGTCTTTTCCTGCATTCCTGTTAAACATAGAGAAGCTTAGGCCACCCTTTCCTGTAAAATAGTTTGCTGAATCCTGCTCCATCCTTGCTCGCTCAATATTAAGAATCTGCGCCTGCCCCTGGTTAGAGACAAAGTATAGAAGAAAGAATGATAGCACGAGAACACAACGAAATGCTGACGCAGGACTGTTAACTGTAAAGATATTTTTTGCCATTGAACTTAAGAGAAAACTAAACATTTGACCAAGTCTAACGGATATATTAGAAAGGAGCAAGTAGGGCCAAGACTAATGATGTGAATTATACATCCATTTATATTCTGTACTTACTAAGTACTCCCTTTTATAGATCATATAGCATTTAGTATCCATGGCAAGGAGTTCAGTAGAGTTGATTGAGGCGCTTCGCGATACGGCAAACCGATTACGCACGGGTGCAAAGTATGAGTGGGGCCATATGGGCAGCTGCAATTGCGGCCATCTCGCCCAAACCATCACAAAGTATAGCAAAGGGCAAATACACGGGGCTGCCATGTGGCGATACGGCGACTGGCGCGAGCAACTGCGCGATTATTGCCCACAGAGTGGCCTTCCGCTTGATGAGATTATCGACCAGATACTCGAAATAGGCGTTACAAGAGAAGAACTTGCCCATTTGGAGTCACTTTCTCAGCCGGAAATAATTAACCTGCTGCCAGACCACCGCAAAAACCTGAAACACAACCAGCGCAATGACGTGGTGCTATACCTGGAAACATGGGCCCAACTTCTGGAGCAACAGCTTAAAACACCTTATAAACTATCCGTGGAGACGGGAGAGTTGGTGCCCGCATAATCCTCAGCCTCGGATTTATACTTCGATCGAATAAAGTTTTTCTTTAGCTTTATGCTGATAAGGAAAGACATTACCCATGTATAAAGAAGAGACTATAGGCGCAGCAGCCAAGTATGTGCAGGAAATGCTATCGGGCGAAGGCTCAGGACATGACTGGTGGCATATTCAACGGGTGTGGACAAATGCCCGTTATATCGCCAGACAGGAACAAGCTGACCTGTATGTGGTGGAACTTGCCGCCCTCCTACACGATATTGGCGATCACAAATTTCATAACGGAGATGAAACGGTAGGGCCACGCATGGCCCGCGAGTGGCTGGAGCAGCACAGTGTGGAGGAAGCGGTTATACTTCATGTGTGCGACATCATCAAAAGTTTATCTTTTAAAGGAGCCGGCACTTCTTCGGCCATGCCAACTTTGGAAGGCAGGATTGTGCAGGATGCTGACCGTTTAGATGCGATCGGTGCCATTGGCATAGCCCGTACCTTTGCATACGGCGGACACAAAAACCGAGAGATGTATAACCCAAGTATAAACCCTATACTTCACGATTCATTCGAAGCTTACAAATCCAGCACCGCCCCCACCATTAATCATTTCTACGAAAAGCTTTTACTGCTGAAAGACCGTATGCATACAGATACCGCTAAAAGTATGGCTCAGCAGCGCCACCAGTACATGGAGGATTTCCTGGAGCAGTTTTATGCGGAATGGGAAGGTAAAAGGTAAAAGCCAAACGGCATTGTGCTGAAAGCCTGAGCTTTGAAATTACCGTTTATACCTTAATACGACTCAAAAAGAAATAGTAAAGCTAGTTCATGGAGATACCATTACTCTCAGATATAGTCATTATACTTGGTTTGGCAGTTATTGTCATACTTCTTTTCCAGCGCTTTAAACTCCCAACTATACTTGGCTTCCTGGCCACCGGTGTTATAGCCGGCCCACATGGGCTTAGCCTTATCAATGCTTTACATGATATTGAGATTCTGGCTGAGATAGGTGTAATTCTGCTGCTCTTTATTATCGGCATGGAGTTCTCTCTCAAACAGTTGGCCATGATCAAGCGGACGGTGCTGCTGGGCGGCACGGTGCAGGTGCTGGCCACCATTGGGTTGGTTGCGCTGGTAATGGTACTGCTGGAATTTAATTGGGGAGAAGCCGTTTTCATGGGCTTTCTGATATCCCTAAGTAGCACTGCCATTGTTTTAAAGCTGCTGCAAGACCGTGGGGAGATAAACAGCCCGCAGGGACGTGTGGTGCTGGGTATACTTATTTTTCAGGATATCATTGTGGTGCCGATGATGCTGCTTGCCCCTCTCATGGCGGGCGGCTCAGAGAATGTGGGCGCTTCCCTACTGCTGATGGCTTTAAAAGGAGCCTTCGTGATTGTTTTTGTATTGATCAGTGCCCGCTACCTGGTGCCCCGCCTTTTATATCTTGTGGCCGAAACCAAGAGTAAAGAGCTTTTTATACTTAGTGTGGTCGTGATCTGCTTCGCTGTTGCCTGGCTCACCTCTAGCCTGGGACTTTCGCTGGCGCTCGGTGCTTTTATGGCCGGGCTGATTATTTCAGAATCAGAGTACAGCCACCAGGCAACCAGCAACATCCTCCCCTTTCGTGAGATCTTCACCAGCTTCTTCTTTGTGTCGATCGGTATGCTGCTCGATTTTAACTTCCTGCTGCAGCACCTTCCTGTGATCCTGCTCTTCACGTTGCTGACGTTCCTGCTAAAAGGCATAGTGGCCACACTTGCCTCGCGGATGCTGCAATATCCGCTGCGGGTGTCGCTACTTGTGGGTTTATCGCTTTTCCAAGTGGGTGAGTTTGCATTTATACTTTCCAAAACTGGTATAAACAACGGGCTGCTATCCGAGGAAACGTATCAGTATTTTCTTTCCGTATCGCTGCTTACTATGGGGGTAACTCCTTTTGTGATGGGCTCTTACCGCAAACTGGCTGATTTGATCGCCCGCCCCTTCTCCTCGGTGCAAGAACCCATGCCGTTTGCGCAGCAGTCGAAAGAACTGCACGGAGACTTGCCTGAGCTGGATGACCACATCATTATTATTGGGTATGGCATAAACGGGCGCAACGTGGCCAAGGCAGCCAGGTATGCCAGCATCCCTTACGTTATAGTAGAGTTGAATGCCGCCACGGTTAAAAATGAGCGTAAAATAGGAGAGCCGATCGTATACGGCGACGCTGTTCACCCCATGATCCTGTCGCACATCAATATACATAAGGCAAGGGTAGTCGTTATAGCGATATCAGACCCGGAGGCCACCAAACGAATCATCACTACCATCCGGGAGATCTCAGAAAAGGTACACATCATCGTGCGAACCCGCTTTTTGCAAGAGATGGAAGAAAACTACAGGTTGGGTGCCGACGAAGTGATACCGGAGGAGTTTGAAACAAGTATAGAAATCTTTACCCGTACTTTAAACAAATACCTGATGCCCCGGGATGAAATTGAGGCGTTCACACAGAAAATAAGGTCTGATAACTATGAGATGCTGCGCAGCCTTGCTACAAAACGCCATGCTGATGTGGCGAAACTCAGTGTAGAGCTTCCGGATATTGAAGTGGCTACCCTCAGGGTTTTCACGAAAGACTCTGACATCATTGGAAAACCTTTACTAGAATCCAACATACGTAACAAGTTCTCCACTACCGTAGTGGCCATAAAACGGAAAGAGCAGGTAATATTAAACATAAACGCAGATACTAAAATAGAGCGTGGAGACTTGCTTTATGTAGTTGGCAAACCCTCTGATGTACTACGCTTTAATAATTTTCTAAAAGAATAAGCTGGGGCGGTTCGGCTTAAAACTGCTCCAGCACCTCCTCTACCCTGTTCTCAATTGCGTTTGCACCATCGTTAAAATCAACGGCACCTTCTGCCCAGCCTCGCCAAAGCAGCATTTTGGACCTGGGGTGTATGAGGTCGATGATCAGGGTACCTTCTTTAAAGAGGTCTACACTTCGATAACCGGGCATGTCTGAGTGACCGTAGTCGTAGCGGTAGCCGCTCATGTAGCCATAGCTATAGCCAAAGCCCTCCGAAAAGTTTTCAGACTTGTCTTTCTCCAGCGGCACCGATACGCTCACATCGTAAGCTACCAGCACATCCGGGTTACTCTCAGCTTTAGTATACCCTTTCTTCTCCAGTTGCTGCTCTATAGCCTGCACCAGGTTACGGTGCAGGGCAGGTTTATACCCTTTCAGGTATTCCGGCTCGGCAGGTGGCTCAGGTTGGTACCAAGCATAAGTTTTAACAGTGCGTAAGCTGCTGGCATAGGGTGCTTTTATAGACTTTGCCCCCATAGAGGCAGATGTTGTAACGCAAGAAGAAAGGTAGAGCAGCCCCAGAAAGAGGCAAGGAATTGTGGATAGAGAGAAAAAACGTTTCATAGTTTTATAGTATAAAGTAGTACAAGTATGCAGGCTAAGGCTACCTGTAAGCATTGTTGCCTAAATGGACAAATATAGTAAAAAGTATACTTCCACCCCGCCGGCAGATCATACACTTCCACATCAAGCTGCCATCATCAACTGCTTAAGTAGTTCCATACTTTTATAGCATTAAATTGTTCGCCCTACAGATAATTTCAAAAGTATAGGTAAACACCTTTAACACAGCATTCCGAAATAATCACTACGGCAGGAATTAAGTATAGGAACAACCAAGTATAAACATTATTCGTGTATGTCAGAAATACAACGATATTATTAAACACGACATACTATGAACGATGTATCTACTTATGTTCCGAGTCCACCCCCGAGGTGGGTGGAGAACTTTGCCAAATTCGGGCTTACCGCAAAAGGAGTAGTTTACTGTCTGGTGGGAGTTATCGCCTTTATGGCAGCTTTTGAGATCGGCGGTAAATCTACCAGTAGTGCAGGCAAGGCTAATATATTGAAGACCATACAAGACCTGCCCGCTGGTAATGTGCTGTTAGGCATTGTTGCCTTAGGTTTGCTTTGCTATGCAATATGGCGCTTTATTCAAGCTGTAAAAGACACGGAAGATAAAGGATCCGGGGCCAAGGGTGTAGGCAAGCGTCTGCGTTACGTATTTAGCGGGCTGGTTTATGCTGCATTGGCTTTCCTGGCTGGGCGCATGGTGCTAAGCGGCAGTAGCGGAAGTGGAAACGACTCGCGGGAAACCCTGGCAGCCAAGCTGCTGGAGCAGCCTTTTGGCCAGTGGCTGGTAGGTATTGTGGCAGTCGGGATTATCATCACTGGTATTTACCAGATTTACTACGGCTACTCTGAAAAGTATAAAAAGAAAGTACAAAGCGGAGGGCTGAAGCATGAGGTTGAGCACCAGATGATACGCGCCGGGAAAGTTGGGTACATGGCCCGCGGTATCGTTTGGATGGTAATCGGATACCTCTTCCTGCAGGCAGCGCTAAGTTCAAGTGCACAGCAAGCGGGCGGCAGCAGTGATGCCTTTCAGTTCCTGGAGAGCTCTTCGTACGGTTCCTACATACTTGGAGCGGTAGCGCTGGGGTTAGTTTGCTACGGTGTGTTTATGTTTATGCGCGCTAAGTATCAACCCATTAACACCTAAACCTTAAAGCTGAGAAGCGTTACAGCCTCCTCATTTAGGTAATCCTATATGAGGAGGCTCTTTTGTTATACTTTATACCTTGTTCTTCAATTGCTGCACCCGACTCTCCACTTAAAAAGAGAATGGCTCACTCAAAAGTATGAGACAAAATGAATACTTAAAGTTAGAGATTCCCATTTTAAGAAGTAGCCACCCATAGTTGTAAAAGACTGTAAATTTCAATTACTTAGCCCCTTATTTAGCGAATATAAAGAGAAGCATCGGAGTATATTATTTTTAACTAAAACTTCCATGTTATCTTCATAAAAGGCGGCTTCCTGCTACGGAATTTAGAGATGAAGAATATCCCATTCAAAATATTTATTCTGGACGATGATGTGTGGTACAGCGAACTATTGGAGTATCATTTGTCGCTAAATCCAGACTATGAGCTCAAGAAATTCCACTCCGCCAAGGATTGCCTCGACAACATGTACGAGCGGCCTAATGTTGTTACATTGGATTATTCCCTCCCGGACAAAAATGGCGCAGAAGTTCTTCGCAAAATAAAAGAGCAGAGTCCCGACACGCAGGTAGTCGTCATTTCTGGTCAGAAAGATGTGGCAACGGCTGTAGACCTGCTTAAGAAAGGTGCTTACGACTATATTGTGAAGGATGAAGATACGCCTGAGCGCGTCTGGAACTCCATAAATAAGATTCGTGAGAATGTATCGCTGCGCGAGGAAATAGCCCAGCTGCGTGAAGAGATCGGGCAGAAGTATGACTTCAGTAACTTTATCATCGGCAACAGCGATGCCATGAAGCGCGTGTTCACCATGATGGCTAAAGCAGCCAAAACAAACATCACCGTTTCTATAACCGGCGAAACCGGAACTGGCAAAGAGCTGGTAGCCAAGGCCATACATTACAACAGCACTAAAAAGAAGATGCCTTACGTGGCTGTAAACGTTGCCGCTATACCCCGTGAGTTAATCGAAAGTGAACTTTTCGGACATGAGAAGGGTGCCTTTACAGGCGCTGTGTCACGCAGGCTGGGTAAGTTCGAGGAAGCGAACAAAGGCACCATTTTCCTGGACGAGATTGGCGAACTGGACGTAAGCCTGCAGGCCAAGTTGCTGCGTGTGCTGCAGGAAAAAGAAATTACGCGCGTGGGTGGCAACAGCGTTGTGCCTGTTGATGCCCGCATTATTGTGGCTACCCATAAAGACCTGGCCGATGAGGTAAAAAAAGGAAACTTTCGGGAAGACTTGTATTACCGCCTGCTGGGTTTACCCCTGCACCTCCCGCCCCTGCGCGACCGTGGCGCCGACATTCTGGTACTGGCCAAGCATTTTATGGATGCTTTTGCAAAAGAGAACGGGATTGGCAAAAAAACACTTTCTGCGGAGGCACAGGAGAAACTCCTCTCCCACTCTTATCCTGGTAACGTGCGCGAACTAAAGGCTGTGGTGGAACTGGCAGTTGTGATGGCTGACGAGCACGTAATAGAGGATCCGGACATAAACCTGACCGCAAGCAACAAAGCGAAAGACTTTCTGGCAATAGAGCGCCCGCTACGCGAGTACACCACTGAGATCATTCAGCACTTCCTTGACAAGTATGACAGCAACGTACTGTTAGTGGCAGACAAGCTGGATATTGGCAAATCAACCATATACCGGATGATTCAGAATAAAGAACTGGTGACCCGCTAGGCTCCAACGCTCGTAAAAGTATATCCCCCGCAGCTTTGTGTTTCAAGTAAAAAGTGATACTTTATAGCTGGGGTTTAGCAGTGCTGAGGCAGGTATAAAAACTCAATAAGCAAACTTTCCGAACGTAGAGCCCGAAACTTGCCCGTTAAAGGTAAGCTCCTGAAAATAAGCTATCCGTATGGAAAAGATTCATTTTATATGATCAGCAAAAATGAACTGCTTCAGCAGTTAGAGGAGGAACGAAGTGCCCGTAAAGCTGCTGAGGAGCTGGCTCAAGCACGTTTTCTGGAGTTGCAGAAGCTCCAGGAGCAGCTAAAACACCAGAGTAACAATCGAGACAAGGTAGCAGAACCAGCTCCGGAAAACAAGTGGATAAAGCTACAGGCCGAAGTGCAGCATGAGTACCCCAATCCTGTACTTCGGCTAGGCTATGATGGTGAAATACGCTTTGCCAATGCAGCTGCTGAAGCCTTAGTGTATGGCATCACCCAACCTCGGTTAGAAGGATTAAAGCGCCTGCTGCTGATGCATATCAGGCATATAGAAAAGATACAAGGCCACAAACCCGCCTCTTTTGATACGTGCATTGCCAGCCGCCATTACCATGTGCTTTTCTACCCTGCGCCCCATAAAGCATACTTCAACATCTACATGACTGATTTTACGGAGCAACGCAATGCTGAATCTGCTCTACGCGAAAGCCAGAAGTTGTTACGTAACATCGCACTCACCATTCCAAACATCGTTTATATTTATGAGATTGAGGAAGATACCTGCATCTACATAAATGATCAGATACAGCACCTGCTCGGTTACAACAAGCGTGACCTGGAAAAGATGGAGGGGCAGATTTTCTCTCAAATTGTGGTGCCGGAGCAAAGGTCCAAAGTCCAAGAGCACACGCAGCGCATGAAGGGCGCGCAAGACGGCGAAGTGGTAGACATTGAGTATCTCGTGCAGACAAAAGAGGGAAGTATAAAAAACCTTTTCTGCCGCGAAAGTGTGTTCAAACGCAAAGACAACGGACAAGTACAACTCATAATCGGATCGGCGGAGGATGTAACGCAGGTACGCCAGCAGAGTTATGAGCTGCTACGGCAAAAAGAGTTCTACGAGGCTATCCTTAACCATATACCTTCTGATGTGGCCGTTTACAACAGTAACCTGCAGTACCTGTATGTAAACCCTGCCGCTGTAGGAGACAACGACGTGCGCAGCTGGATTGTGGGCAAAACGAACGAGGATTACAGCATCCTGCGCAACGTGCCGCCAAACCGCATGAAAAGCCGCACCTTGAACCTGCACCGCGTGCTGGAAGCTAAAGCACGTGTAGAGTTTGAGGAGAGGCTGGTGGACAGGAACGGGAACGAATCATACCACATCCGCAGGCTAAACCCCGTGCTAAACCAGCAAGGAGAGGTAGAGTTGATTATTGGCCACGGCCTGAACATAACAGAACTCCGCCTTGCCCAGGAGGAGATTATAGCCAGCGAGGCGAAGAACCGCGCTATACTTACCGCCATCCCCGACCTGATGTTCATCATCGATAAGCAGGGGGATTACCTCGACATGAAAAACGGGGCGCAGATACACCTGCTGGTACCAAAGGAGAATGTCGTCGGGAATAATATTTACAACCTGCTGCCCTCCGACCTAGCCACGACGTTCATGAAGCTGATTGCCAAGGTAATCACGACAGGGCAATACGAGTCGATAGATTATTCCCTGGAGCTTCCGGAGGGCTTGCGACACTACGAAGGCCGTATTCTAAAGTATAGCGAGGACGAGGTACTGACAATCATCCGGGATATGACGGAGGAAAAGCAGGCTGCCCTGCAGGTAAAAGAAAAGAACGAGTTTATCAGGCAGGTACTGGATGCCAGCTCCAGCCTGATTTATGTGAAAGATGCCGAGGGAAAACTTGTACTCGCGAACCAGGAGTTTGCAAAGCTTTTCGGTAAAACGCTGCATGATGTGTTAGGCAACCGTAGCCTGGATGTTCATCATAATAAAGACGAAGCTGAGTTCTACCTTGACATTGACAGACAGGTAATTCAGGATCTCCGCGAAATACGGGTGCAGGAACGCCACACCAGCATTCATGGCGAAACGTTGTGGTTTAACACGGTAAAAAAACCGCTTATCACCAGCGATGGGAAAGTGAACGTGCTGGGCATCTCCACCAATATAACAGAGCAGCGCGTAGCCAATAAGCGCCTGAAAGACAGCGAGGAACTGCACCGATTGCTGTCGGAGAACTCTAAAGACATGGTGAGCCTGCACAACCTGGATGGCAGTTACGTGTATGTATCCAAAGCAGTGGAGGAAATATTAGGCTACACGCAGGAGGAACTGGTTCAGCTGAAGCCGGAAGTAATCATACACCCGGATGACATTAACAAGATAAAGGAGCAGGTATACCGTGAGGCGCTGCAGCAAAAGCACAACACAACCCTGCAACACAGGCTTATCCGAAAAGATGACCGGGAAATATGGGTAGAGACAAACATACGCCCTATCCTGAATGAGCAAGGCGAACCTGTAAAGTTTCAATCAGCTGCCCGCAACATCTCTCAGCGCCGTAAATCGGAAGAGGCCCTGAAGAACAGCGAAAAAAGGTACCGCGACCTGATCAACTACAGCCCGGCGTTTATCTGCACCCACGACCTGAATGGCGTCATACAATCAGTAAACCCATACTTGCTGAATATGCTGGGGTATACGGCTGACGAGATGATTGGCCACAGCTTGCTTGATTTCTTCCCCAAAGAAAGTGAGGAGAACTTTGCCGCTTACCTGAGGCAGTTCGGTAGCATGAACCTGGTGGATGGTATCCTGACCATTCTAAATAAAGAAAAAGACGTTCGCTACCTATACTACAAGAATTATAAGGTGGAGGAGCCAAACCTGGCCCCTTACATCATTGCCATCGCTCAGGATATTACGGACCGCCTGCGAACCGAACAGGAACTTACCAGAGCCAAAGAGGCTGCCGAAGAGTCTGCGCGCGTGAAGGAGAACTTTATGGCCAACATGAGCCACGAAATCCGCACCCCGATGAACGGCATCCTTGGCATGGCCAGCCTGATGCGTAAAACGGAGCTCGACGAGGCGCAGCAGAATTACCTGAACATCATCCGCCAGTCAGCCGAAAACCTGCTGGTGATCATAAACGACATACTGGACATAGCCAAAATTGAGGCTGGGAAACTGGAGCTGGAGGAGATCCCATTCAACCTGAAAGAAACGATACAACTGGCCTTCCAGACCTTTATTTACAAAGCCGAGGAGAAAGAGATAGGCTATGTGCTTCAGCCGCTGCAACTGGAGCACCCCATGGTGATCGGTGATCCGTACAGGCTGAACCAGGTACTGCTCAACCTGCTGAGTAATGCCATTAAGTTTACCGAAGAAGGAAACGTTACCCTCAGCTGCCAGGTACTGGATGAAGAGGAAGATAAGCTGACAATAGGGGTTTCGGTTGCTGACACAGGTATAGGCATTCCGCCCTCTAAAGTAGATTATATTTTTGAGGGCTTTAGCCAGGCTTACTCTAGCACCACCCGCAAGTATGGCGGCACGGGTCTTGGCCTCAGCATATCCAAAACACTGATTGAGATGCAACACGGCCGTATTTGGGTGGAGAGCAAAGAGAAAAACGGTAGTACGTTCAAGTTTATACTTAGCTACCAAAAGTCAGAAGAAGAGATACCTGTGATGCAGGAGGAGGAAATTGACTACGGTAGCTTAGGCCCTTTACAGGTGCTGCTGGCCGAGGATAATGAGATTAACATCTTTCTGGCGCAGTCTATTTTAGAGGGATGGGGTATGAAGGTGCATGTTGCCCGTAACGGACGCGAAGCAGTAGAACTGGTGGCCCGGCACAAGTATGATGTGGTGTTGATGGACATACAGATGCCTGAATTGAGCGGAATAGATGCCACTGCAGAAATCCGTAGCTTACCAGACAAGGCTAATGCAGAAGTACCCATTATCGCCCTCACGGCGAATGCGCTGAAAGGTGACGCCGAAAAATACTTAGCGGCCGGAATGAATGACTATATCTCCAAGCCCTTTGAAGAAGACAAGCTGTTTATGAAGCTAGCCGCCCTGGTGCCACATAAAAAGAAGCTGTCAGAAAGCCAGGCTGTAGCGGAGCACACTACTGCGCAACCGGTTGCTGAACCACTGTTTGACCTTACCCTACTGCATAAAATATCGCGAGGCAATGAGGCGTTTATCACCCGAACAAAGCAGCTTTTCATACAGTCGGTACCCGCTACCGTAGCAGAAATGCAACAGAAACTACACGAAGCAGAATGGGCAGGCGTGAGCGCTGCGGCTCATAAGTTGAAATCAACCATAGATACGATGCGCATAGAAAAACTGAGGGACGTAGTGCGAAATATAGAAAGCAATGCTAAGAGCGAGGAAAACCTTCAGGACATTAAAGCTGATGTGGAAGTTCTCGCTACGGTTATGGAGCAGGTGGTAAAGCAGCTGCAAACCGACCTGGTGTAGTTTATAAATAGTAACAGACAGAGCCGTTGTTTCTGCATAAGGAGCAACGGCTTTGTCTATTATACCCCACCCAAAGTATAAATTACCATACAAAACCAACTAATCCCAGCCTTCATAAAACGTAACCTCTGCCCTGGATTTCGTATCTTAGTTCAGGAACAGCAGAAATAAACCAAGCCATGCAGCACCCTCACCTAACAGACCTCCCCGACCTCGTACAACTGCGCCGCACCCTGCACCGGCATCCGGAGCTCTCTGGCGCTGAAACAGCAACAGCGGAACGTATTGCAATGCAGCTACAAAAGTATAACCCTACCGCTATCCTTACCCAAGTGGGTGGAACCGGAGTTGTGGCGGTGTTTGAAGGAGAAAATGTTGCGGCAGGCCCCACTATACTTTTCAGGTCTGAGTTGGATGCTTTGCCGATACAGGAGGAGAATCCCAACCTGCCGCACTTATCCGCTGCTCCCGGGGTAGCACATCTCTGTGGCCACGATGGGCACATGACCATTTTGACAGGGTTGGCAAGCCTGCTGCAAAAGTATGAGCTTTCCAAAGGGAGAGTCGTGTTACTGTTTCAGCCAGCTGAGGAAACGGGGGCTGGCGCCTGGGATATGCTGCAGGAAGAACGCCTGCTCGACCTGCAGCCCGATTATGTTTTTGCACTGCATAACCTGCCAGGCAAGCCTCTGCACCAGGTGGTGGTGCGGGAGAACGTCTTCGCGGCTGCGTCTACGGGTATGATTGTGGAGCTACAGGGATACCCCTCTCATGCGGCAGAACCGGAAAACGGCCTGAACCCCGGGGAAGCGATGGCAGAGATCATACTTGCCTTTAACCAGGTCATCCGGCAAAAGGAGCAGTTTGAAGACCTTTCATTGCTAACTGTTATACACGCGCGCCTTGGCGATGTGGCCTTTGGTACGAACCCGGGCTACGGAACCGTAATGGCTACCCTCCGCTCCTACCAAACCGCTGACCTGCAGAAACTGAAAAATTTGGCAGAGCAACAGGTACAGCAAATAGCAAAAAAGTATGGGCAAAAGTATAAGATCCGTTTTGTGGAGGAGTTCCCGGCCACGGTAAACCATAAGATGGCGGTAGATTTGGTGCGCAAAGCGTCGGAAAACCTGCACCTGAAAGTAAAAGAGGCTGAACAACCGTTCAGGTGGTCTGAAGATTTCGGGCATTTTACGGCAAAGTATACAGGGGCTTTCTTTGGGCTTGGGGCAGGAGTCTCTCAACCGCAACTACACCACGCAAACTACGACTTCCCGGATGAGATCATTTCCACTGGCGCAACTTTATTTTATGAAATCGTACAGCAAATACTGCATCCATAAACCATTATGCTTCACAGCTCATACATCGAAATAAGTAAATCAGCACTTCAGAACAATATAGACTTTATCCGGCAGGAGATCGGGACTTCGGTAAAGCTATCTTCTGTGGTAAAAGGCAATGCCTATGGCCATGGCATTGAGCAGTTTGGGAAGCTGGCGCAGGAGTGCGGTATTGACCATTTTTCTGTTTTTAGTGCCGACGAGGCTGACCGCCTGCTTCAAACGCTTGAGAAGCCGGCTACCATCATGATCATGGGTTATGTAGATAACCCTGAACTAGAGTGGGCGATACAGCATGAGATAGAGTTTTTTATTTTCGAACTAGATAGGCTGCTCGAGGCGTCAGCCATAGCCAAAAAGTTAGGGAAACGCGCCAAAGTGCACCTGGAGCTTGAAACCGGCATGAACCGCACCGGCTTTGACAAAACTGCGCTGGAACATGCGGAAGCAGTTCTGGAAGGTTGCCGCGAATACGTGGAGCTGCAGGGAGTATGCACACATTATGCCGGTGCTGAGAGCCTGCAGAACCACGAGCGGGTGTTGCGCCAGCTGCATGCGTACGAGCAACAGCTGCAGCAACTAAAGGAAGCCGGCCATACCCCGATACAACGCCATACCGCTTGCTCTGCGGCAATGGTCTCCTATCCCCAAACCCGCATGGACATGGTCCGCGTCGGGATTATGCAGTACGGTTTCTGGCCCAGCCCCGAAACCTATACCCATTACATCAGCCAGCATAACGAGAAAAAAGACCCGCTCCGCCGCCTCATCAACTGGAAAAGTCATATCATGAGTCTCAAAAGCGTGCCGCGGGGCGAGTACATTGGCTACGGAACCACCTTCCAGGCTCCGCGCGACATGGTGCTGGCTGTGGTGCCGGTAGGCTATGCCTGGGGCTACAGCCGCTCCCTTAGCAATCAGGGCCAGGTGCTGATAAAAGGGACACGCGCAGGTGTTGTAGGCACCGTAAACATGAACGTGATGATGGTGGATGTGACCAACATTCTAGACGTACAGAAAAACGATGAGGTGGTTCTGCTAGGCATGCAGGGCGATGAAAGTATAACCGTAGCCTCTTTCGGTGAGTTAAGCACGCAGCTGAACTATGAGCTCCTGACACGGCTCCCCTTAAACATACCACGCTATATTATAGATTGATAACAGCAACAATGTAAAGTTATTGCTTGGCCATTCCTTTTAAACCCATACTGGAAAAGAAACCGCTGGTCAGGCACTCTTTCCAATAATTAAAAACCGATTTTTGGGAATCACGGGTCACAGTAATGTTTCCGGTGCGTGGCTCCTCGCCCACTTCCGGGTTGCTGCTTTCAATGGCTACTTTATTAGCAAGGAAGGAAAGTACTTCTTTTCCCAATCCCTGATCGCCACCGCTCCCTTTGGTCAGCAGCTCTATATGCAGGTTATTGTACAGCAAGAGCATGGAACCGTTAGCCCGGTTTCTGGAAAGCTCCGCCTTAAAAGTACCCCTGCTTATGTGCCCGCTTTGTACCTGAACAAACGCAGCCGGCATAAGTATGGGGTTTAAAACCTGAAGGTTAGTCTCTCCTATCCTGCCCTCTAACGTGTGATAGCCGTTTTCTTGAAGCAGTGGCAACCTGATCGTCAGCTCCAGCTTTGCCCTATCCATTACCATCGTACTTGCCTGAACCAGAGCAGGATTATCCATACTTATCTGTTCTGGAATATTAGACAGGTTCGTGATGCTGACGTTGAGTTTATGAAAGCTGATATGGCCGCGTTCAACTGCCTTCGGCACAAGTTCGGCGTAGCGGATGTACCCGTCTATAAGCTCCAGGAAATCGATCAAGAAAGACGTTTTTATACTTTGCACCATGTCGTGCGGCAGCTCTTTCGTGCCTTTATCCTCAAAATGCTGCTTGTCTTTGAAAGCCACAAGTGATGGCTTTTGCAGTGCCAAATGCTTTACCCTGATGCTGTTGTCCCGGGAATGCGCCCTAAAATCCACCCCTTTAAACGATGCCTGCCTTACCTCCACTTCCTGATACGTAACAGCCTTGCCTTTAGCACGCGCAAGCGCTGCTGGCTCAACAGTTGGTTTAAGCTGAACACTATTCACAAGTATAGTTTCTGACTCGGTATCGATGAGAATAGAGTCAGCGGTGGCTTTGTAAAGGTTGTCGGAAAGCAGATAAAATGCCTCAGAGACCATCAGTTTATACTTCTGCGCATAATATGCCCTGTCCTTTGCCTGGAAAGAGGCACTATCCAGCTGATAATCAGTAACGACTAAATCAAATTTACGCAAGGCGAACAGCGTATCAGAACTGGATCCTTTACGGTAGTTAAGACCTGCCTCCCGTACATCGATCCTACCAATTTTAAGACCTTTTATAAAGCCTTTAACCGTCTCGTGCAGCGGCTTATGTTCTTCTGTGGTATCAGGCCGCATCACGGTCATGAGCAGTTTTGGCTGCTGTACCTTCAGTTCGTCCAGTTGCACATCCTGGCTGAATAGGGCTTTGGCGTAGTTAAAGTTTCTAAGGTTTATGGCGCTTGCTTGCAGGTTAAGCAAGGTGCGCGGCACCTTTTGCCCCTGCTCGCTAAGTGCCTGCCATTTCTTAAAATCCGGCGTAAGCGCTAAACTGTCTACCGAAAGGCTGCCAATAAAGGGGGATGTCTCTAGTCCGTATACCTGTAATTTGTACACGCCCTTAGACTGGTCTGCCACCATTCGCTCTATTTTATGCTCCAGCCATGCGGTAAAAAAGAATAGCCCTATAAAGAGTAATTGTGCCACGCCAACCACCCAGGCCACCACTTTCAGCCACTTTTTTACTTTATTAGAATTCTGGTTTTTATCGTTTTGCATGTATAAGCAGGGTTTAGCCTACCATACGAGAAAATTAAGGCACAGCTGTATTGCTGATCCCAAATATTTAATTTTTGGGTAAATTCGGGAAGACCTTCAGAAATGAATCAAAGTGTAATCAAAGAAGTATACCTAGCATACAGCCCTGAGCTCCACATGCATACAAAACCGGAACCCTATGAATACTCCCAAATGGATTGATAGTATCCTCTATCCTTTTGCCCATCATACCTTAGAGGTAACCGGTGGCCGCATGCATTATGTGGATGAAGGCGAGGGAAACCCCATCGTGTTTGTACACGGCACGCCAACTTGGTCATTTGTATGGCGGCAGCAGATAAAATCGCTGAGCCGGAACTACCGCTGCATCGCCGCGGACCACATCGGGTTCGGGCTTTCTGAGAAGCCAACTGATTTTGCATACACCCCAGAAGCACACGCAGATAACCTGGAGCAGCTGATAGAGTACTTGCAGTTGAAGAGCATCACGCTTGTGATGCATGATTTCGGCGGTCCCATTGGGTTGCGGTACGCACTGCGGCATCCAGAGAAAACAAAAAACCTTATCACCCTGAACACCTGGATGTGGAGCCTGGAGGAGGAAAAGAAAATAACGAAGATAAGCAGGTTTATGGCGGGAGGCTTGGGCAAGTTTTTATACTTGCAGATGGGTTTCTCTACAAAGGTTCTATTGCCACTAGGCTACCACGAAAGAAAACACCTCACGAAAGATATCAAACAACATTACCTAAAGCCCCTCTCCACTCCTACCAACCGTCGGGGCACCTGGGCTTTTGCCAAAGCGCTGCACCAGTCCAACCCATACTTTGCGTCGCTGTGGCAGCAGCGCGAAAAAATGAAAAGCATCAACAAGCTTATACTTTGGGGCGAGAAGGACAAACTGTTACCACTGCATTTTCTGAAGCGTTGGCAACAGGAGTTTCCGGAGGCAAAAGTGATAAAGTATAAAGCCGGGCATTTTGTGCAGGAAGAACGTGGCGGCGAAGTGGCAGACGCTATCCAAGAATTTATGGAAGTTCGCTAAAGCAAAAGCAGAAAAAAGTATACTTTACACTTACTTATACTTAACATAATCTTCATACTAGTTACTTTTGCTGATGCCGCTCCTGAAGCATCTCCACCACATCCTTTAACTCCAGCCCAGAAGCAGCCAGCAGCACCAGCAGGTGGTAGAGCAGATCTGCCGCTTCGCCTTTCATGGTATCAAGCTTTCCGGCTACAGCATCAATTACTGTCTCTACGGCTTCCTCTCCTACTTTCTGGGCAATTTTATTCACGCCTTTATCAAACAAAAAGTTAGTGTAAGAGCCTTCCACAGGAGAGACTTTTCTCTGCTGAATAACCTCCTCCAGTTGCGCAATAAACTGGATGGCTTTTATTCTTTTAGCTGCTTCCTCTTCTCCAAAGCAGCTGGTGCTCCCGGTGTGGCAGGTAGGGCCATTAGGATTAACTTTTATCAGCAACGAATCAACGTCACAATCCTGAGCTATACTTACTACCTGCAGGGTATTCCCAGAGGTTTCACCCTTAGTCCAAAGCCGGTTTTTGGAGCGGGAAAAAAAAGTTACCAGCCCCTCCTGCCGTGTTTTATCCAACGCCTCCTGGTTCATGTAGCCCAGCATTAGCACCTGGCCGGTTGTATTATCCTGTATCACGGCAGGCACCAGGCCGCCGGCTTTATCGAAATCTAAGTACATTTTATTAGTTCTGAGTTCTGAGTCACGAGTTTAGAGTTTTCACTAACTCTTGTTTGCGCAAGAATCCTTCTCGTGCTCACTGTGTGTCCGAGTCTCCTGACTCGCTTAAATTTATACTGTGAGTGAGTCTGGAGACTCACCCGCTCCCTACCTCACCGGAATGATTCCGGCGCCAGGCTAATTTTCAAAATCAAACACGCACTGCAATTCCCTGCTCTTTCAGGTACTGCTTTAGCTCCGGCACGCCAAGCTCCCGGAAGTGGAACAGGCTGGCGGCAAGGGCTGCGTCGGCATTGGCTTGTAAAAATGCCTCGGCAAAATGAGCCATACTTCCGGCACCGCCAGATGCAATAACAGGCACAGAAACGGCACGTGCAACTTCACCAGTAATATCCAAAGCAAAGCCTGCTTTCGTACCGTCATTATTCATACTTGTTAGTAGAATCTCACCGGCTCCAAGATCCACTACCTGCTTTGCCCAATCTACTGTGCTAAGCTCTGTTTCTACGGTTCCGGCACGGGTGTATACTTTCCAGCCGGTGTCTTCTTTATACTTTGTGTCGATAGCAACAGTAACGCACTGGCTGCCAAAGTGCCTGGCTAGTTCTTCTACCAGCTGCGGGTTTTTGATGGCAGATGAGTTGATGGACACTTTATCGGCACCGTTCTGCAGCAGCACTTCCACATCGGCCACAGAACCGATGCCACCACCCACGGTAAACGGAATATCAATGTGGCGGGCAATGTCGCGCACCAAATGGGCAAATGTTTTGCGGTCTTCGTTGGTAGCGGTAATGTCAAGAAACACCAGCTCATCGGCTCCTTGCTCAGCATACCATTTGGCCAGTTCTACCGGATCGCCGGCATCACGAATGTTCTCGAACTGTATGCCTTTTACAGTGCGTCCGTCTTTTATGTCAAGGCAAGGAATAATGCGTTTGGTTAGCATATAAATCGCTCTAAGTCTTTTAACTGAATGGTGCCTTCGTAAATCGCTTTGCCGATGATGGCACCCTTTACACCTATTTCCTGTAGCTGCTCCAGGTCATCTATAGTAGTAACCCCTCCACTGGCAATGATTCCGGCTTCCGGCAAAGTCAGCTTCAGGTGGCGGTAGGTGTTCAGAGATGGGCCCTGCAGTTTTCCGTCTTTGCTTACATCGGTGCAGATAAATAATCTTGCCCCTGTTTTTACATACCCCGAGATAAAGTCCTGAAGCGGATACTTGCTTTCTTCGGTCCAGGCAGAGATGGCGATGTTCGTTCCTTTAAAGTCAGCACCAATGATGATTTTATCTGCGCCATACTTCAGTAACCACCCTTTTACTGTATCCGGTTCACGCACGGCTATACTTCCGGCGGTTATCTGCGCTGCACCTGCATCAAAAGCTTGCTTAACAGCTTCCTCAGACTGCAAGCCGCCGCCAAAGTCAATTGTTAAACTGGTGTTGGCAGCTATACTTTCCAGCACCGCCAGATTTACTGGCTTTTTAGCTCTGGCCCCATCCAAATCCACCAAATGCAGGCGCTTTACACCATGACTTTCAAAACGCTTGGCTACTTCCAAAGGATTGCTGTCGTAGGTGGTTTGCTGGGCAAAGTCTCCTTCGGTAAGGCGTACGCACTGGCCGCCGATTATGTCTATTGCAGGGATGATTTCCATCATAGGGCTAAAAAGTTTTTAAGTATTTGTGAACCGGCTGCCCCGCTTTTTTCGGGGTGAAACTGCGCGGCGTAAAAATTTTTATACTGCAGAGCTGCCGAAAACGGCTCCGGGTACGAAGTCTGGGCGATAGTATACTCGCTTACCGGCACATAGTAGCTGTGCACATAGTAGACATATTCCTGCTCATTTATACTTTGGAACAAAGGCGTGCGAAGGTTTTCGATCTGATTCCATCCCATATGAGGCACTTTCAGCTCGGTTTCGAAATGCTTTACCGGCAGCGGAATAATGTTGAGCAGATCGGTGTCCCCTTCCTCGGAGTGCTGGCACAGCAGCTGCATGCCCAGGCACACGCCAAAAAAGGGCTGCTCCAGCGTTGGCAACAGTTTATCGAGATTACGCGCCTTTAGCTGCGCCATGGCTGAGGCCGCCTGCCCCACGCCCGGGAAGATCACTTTATCCGCTGCCTTAATTGTCTCGGCATCCGAACTAAGCGTAGCCTGTACACCCAGCCGTTCAAGCGCAAACTGCACCGACTGAACGTTGCCGGCTTTATAATCAACTATAACTAAGTTCATCTTTACTATTTATGAATTAGAAATTTAAATTATGGATGAGGTAAACCCCCGCACATAATTTTAGTTCATGTTTTGCATTGCTAATCAAATTGCTGCTTTCAAACCTCCTGTTCCGAAACAACAATGGCATTATTTAAAGTAAGCCCACATGCTTTAAAATACTATTAAGCTGAGGTACGGACAATAAAAAAAGCCTGACTCGTTTCGGAGTCAGGCTTTTGAAAATGTATAGCTATTAAACTACTGGCAATTCCATAGGCAGACGGCTCCGAAACTATTGCTTCGTGCATGATGATGATGCTTATGAGCCATTGTGCCTTTCATTATTGCAAAGATAGCGCATCTGAAGTATAAATCAACTATAAACTATCAGAAACTCTCCCGTAGATCATAAGCCTGACGCATGCGCCGGATCATTCGCTCTGACTCCCAGAAATTCACCGTTTGCTGCGCATCCGAGAAGGCTTTCTCCGGCGTTTGGTGCGTTTCATAAATTACACCATCAGCTCCGGCCATAACAGCTGCCAACGACATACTTTCCACGTAATCGCGCAGGCCGATACCGTGAGACGGGTCCACAATCACCGGCAGGTGTGTTTTCTCCTTAAGCACTGGCACCGCGTTAAGATCCAGCACATTACGGTATGCACCCTCATAGGAACGAATGCCGCGCTCGCACAGCATGATCTTTTCGTTGCCGTGGGAAAAAATGTATTCAGCAGCCTGCAGCAATTCTTCCAGTGTTCCCGAAATTCCGCGTTTCAGCAATACCGGCTTCTGCGCTTCACCCAGCGAGTCGAGCAGGTTAAAGTTCTGGCTATTGCGCGCTCCCACCTGAAATACATCTACATAGTCTATCATCTCCTCGATCTGAGACACCTGCATCACCTCGGTAATAATTTTGATGTCGTTCTCCCTACAGATACGATGAAACATTTTCAATCCATCCATACCCATACCTCGAAAGGCATAAGGTGAGCTTCGTGGCTTGAACACTCCGCCGCGCATGATACGCACATTGTTCTCCTTCAGATGTGCTACCACACTCTCTATCTGTGCTTCGCTTTCGATAGAACAAGGACCAGCCATGATGCTAAAGTTTCCTTCGCCCACCGTTACACCATCACCAAGATCGATGCGTGTAGGTTCTACTTTCCACTTGCGGGAGATCAGTTTATACTCCTCCGACACCCGGTGTATATCGGCCACACCCGGCAATTGCCCGATGTGACGAATGTCGAACTCTTTTTTACCGATAGCAACCAGGTAATGCGCCTCTTGGGTTATTACTTCATTTGCCTTGTAGCCAATCTCTGAAACCTGTTTCAGGATGTTCTCCTTCAGCTCTGCCGGTATGCCTTGTTGCAGTTGTATGATCATGTTAGTTTTTAATGCTTTGGATAAATGATGAGATATTTTCCTGCAGGCTTCCCTCCTGCTGCAGCGCCTTTACAAAGGCACTGCCGATAATGGCCCCACTGGCATGGTTACAGGCCGCGGCAAAGGTTTCCTTATCGTGGATGCCGAAGCCGATAACCCCCGGATTCTGTAACTGCATACCCGCCACACGCTGAAAATATACCTGGCTCTGCTCTGCTAAACCTGCTGTTTTACCTGTTGTTGAGGCCGAGGACACCATATAAATAAAGCCGTTGGAATGGCTGTCAATCTCGCGGATACGGGCTTCCGGCGTTTGTGGCGTTATTAGGAATACTTTGCTCAGATTATACTTCTCGAACAGCTCCTTATAATCCTCCACGTACTCTCGCAACGGCAGGTCCGGAAGTATGATGCCGTCTATGCCTACTTCAGCACATTTCTGGCAAAATCGCTCCACACCATACTGCATTACCGGGTTCAGATAGCCCATCAGCACAAGCGGAATCTGCGTTTTCTGCCTTATATCTTTCAATTGCTCAAACAGTTTAGAGATGGTCATGCCGTTTTTAAGGGCAACGGTACTGCTTGCCTGAATGGTTGGTCCATCGGCAAGCGGATCAGAGAAAGGCATGCCTACTTCGATCAGATCTACGCCATTTTTTTCCAATTCAAGTATAACGGTTTCGGTATCATTCAGGCTCGGGAAGCCGGCTGTAAAGTATACCGACAGCAGCCCTTTCTGCTTTTGTGCAAACAGGCTCTTGATTCTATTGTTCATCGAAGTGGAAATGCTTTAAGTAAGTAGATAGGTCTTTGTCGCCGCGGCCGGACAGGTTGATTATTACGGTCTCGTCCGGTTTTGCCTGCAGCCGCTCCAGAACTGCCAGTGCATGTGCGGTTTCAAGGGCCGGAATGATACCCTCCAGCCTCGTTAATTCCAGTACCGCCTGAAGCGCCTCATCATCGGTGGCGCTCATAAAGCGGGCACGTTTGCTCTCAAACAAATGTGCGTGCAGCGGCCCAACACCCGGGTAATCCAGGCCAGCTGATATGGAGTATGGCTCTGTTACCTGCCCGTCTACTGTCTGCATAAGCAAGGTGCGGCTGCCATGAATAATGCCATCTCTGCCAAGTATAGATGTTGCCGCCGACTCACCGGAATCGATGCCCTTACCGGCTGCCTCAACGGCTATCAACTGTACTTCCAACTCATCAAGGAAATGGTAAAATGCTCCTGCTGCATTGCTTCCTCCGCCTACACAAGCTACCACATAAGTAGGCAACTCTGTACCTTCCTTCTCTAGCAATTGCACACGCATCTCCTCCGAGATTACCGCCTGGAAACGAGCCACCATGTCCGGGTACGGGTGCGGACCAACCACTGATCCGATGATATAATAAGTATCTTCCGGGTTGTTAATCCAGTCACGGATAGCCTCGTTGGTGGCATCTTTTAAAGTTTTACTTCCGCTGGTAGCCGGCACCACCCGTGCGCCCAGCATCTTCATACGGGCCACGTTTGGGGCCTGACGTTCAATATCCACCTCACCCATGTACACAATGCATTCCAGCCCCATCAGCGCGCACACTGTAGCTGTAGCCACACCATGCTGCCCTGCGCCAGTTTCGGCGATAATGCGTGTTTTGCCCAGCCGCTTTGCCAGCAAAACCTGCCCTATGGTGTTGTTTATTTTATGTGCACCAGTATGGTTCAGATCCTCACGCTTGAGGTATACTTTGGTATTATACTTCTCTGAAAGACGCGGTGCAAAGTATAAAGGCGTAGGCCTGCCTACATAATCTTTTAGCAGATGCTGTAGCTCCTCCTGGAAATCCGGCTCCTGTATAATGCGCAGGTAATTCTGGCGCAACTCTTCCACATTCGGGTATAGCATTTCCGGAACGTAGGCCCCACCGAACTTACCGTAAAATCCTTTTTCGTTAACGTGATAGCTCATTTTTTATCTTTCACATATGTTACC
This sequence comes from Pontibacter anaerobius, assembly GCF_026241195.1. Lineage (GTDB taxonomy): Bacteria > Bacteroidota > Bacteroidia > Cytophagales > Hymenobacteraceae > Pontibacter > Pontibacter anaerobius. Next base: position 279,560 of record NZ_JAPFQO010000002.1, on the reverse strand, counting down.
CATCCCTGCCCCTCCCAAGAGGGGATTTTTCCACTATAACTGATTTCCCTCCTTGGAGGGGCTAGGGGTGAGATTAGTCTTTATTTATCTCTGATCAACTCAAACAGCATCTTCAGCGCTGCCACATTCTTATTTCCCGGCTCTTGCTCAAAGCCGCTGTTAACGTCGATGGCAAAAGGCACTGGTCTCACTTTGTCAAGCTGTTTAATATTCTCCAAATTGATGCCTCCACTTAAAAAGTATGGCTTTGGAGAAAGATAGCCTTTCAGCAGCTCCCAGTCGAATGGAAATCCGTTACCGCCATACTCCTGCCCCCGTGTATCAAAGAGAAAGAAATCTGCAACATTTTCATACAGCAGCGTATTCTCGAACACAAACCTGTCATCTACTGAGAAAACCTTTATCACTTCTACGCCCAGTCGCTTTATCTCGGCACATTGCCTTGGTGTTTCACGTCCATGTAGCTGTACCGCATCTAGTCTATACTTCTCAACTGTCGCAGCTATACTATCGGAAACAGCATTTACAAAAACACCCGTCTTTTTTATAATAGCTGGCAATTCAGTCAAAAGCTCCGGTGTAATGTAGCCTTCGGCATAGCGCTTAGAGCCTTCGTAGAAGATAAAACCCATATAATCCGGCTGCAATTCTGCTACCTGACGGATGTTCTCCGGGTCTCGCATGCCACATACTTTAAGTTTCATAGCTTCCAAAGTAAATTAAACTAACTGTCCCTCTTTCTTTTCCAGCAGTTGCTTGTACTCTTTAATAAAGTTCGCAGCTGCATGTTCAGGTCTGCTGTTGTACATAAAGCTTTCTCCTATCAGGAAGCCATTATAACCAGCTTCGCGGAGGTTAAGCAGCGTTTGCGGGTTGCTGATGCCGCTCTCTGAGATTTTAGTTATGCCAGCCGGAATATGCTGTACCATCTCAAAAGATATGTTTACATCAGTAACAAAGTCTTTCAGGTTACGGTTATTCACGCCTACCACATTAATATCATCAGAAAGTGCAGCATCCAGCTCTTCTTTATCACGCACCTCCAGCAGCACTTCCAAATTAAAAGAGCGTGCGAATGTTGCCAGTTCTTTTAGGCGGGCAGGCTCAAGTGCGGCAGCGATCAGAAGTATGGCATCGGCACCTATGGATTTGGCCTCCACGATCTGGTACTCGTCTACTGTAAAATCTTTTCGTAAAATCGGGCAGTAGTTATACTTCCTTGCAGTTGTCAGATCCTCATTCCTGCCTCCAAAGTATGGCCCATCAGTTAAAATAGACAAGGCCGAAGCACCAGCCTGCATGTAGCCGATCGAGGTCCGCTCTACTGACACATAAGGGTTGATATCTCCGCGCGATGGAGATTTACGTTTGATCTCGGCAATAATACCGCTTTTGTCAGGGCGCAGCAGGTATCGCTCCAGTGAAATGCAGGGTGACTCGAAGTATAAACTCTTCTCCAGAAGTTTAACCGGGTACAACTCTTTACGTTCAGCTACTTCTTTATATTTAGTGGCGATAATTTGGTCTAGTATGTTCATGTTTTATGTGCTAATTTGATAATGTGCTATAGAGTTTGTGTAATTCTGATTCCCCCTCCTGTTTTTAGGAGGGGGCTAGGGGGAGGCTCATCAGTTTCTGATCGTTTATTAGCTTGTTAAATAAAGTATAAGCCTTACCTGACTCCAGCGTTTCTTTAGCTATACTTACTGCTTCTTTCAGTTCCAGCTCCGGACGGGCACACTGCAGCGCCATAGCAGCATTTGCTGAAACTACGGCTGTTTGTGCCTCAGTACCCTCTCCTTTTAGCACTGTTGTAAAAATCTCAGCAGCTGAGGCTATAGTTCCACCACCCTTGATCTGCTCCTGCTGTAGTTGCGGCAGCCCAAGCGCCTGTGCATCCAGCAGCGCCTCCTGGTTATCTGAAATCACTTTAAAAGGACTAGTCAGGGAAATTTCGTCGTAGCCGTCCAAAGTATGAAGTATAGTATAGCGGGTATCGGTTTGCTGGTAAAGGTAGCCGTACATGCGGGCCAGTTCCAGGCTAAATACGCCCACCAGCTGTCGCTTCGGGAAAGCCGGGTTCACCATCGGCCCAAGCATATTGAAGAAAGTTTTAACGCCCAGTTCTTTCCGGATCGGGCCAACGCTTTTCATGGCCGGGTGGAACAGCGGCGCGTGCAGAAAGCAGATATTATACTTCTCTATGCTGCGTTCCAGGGCATCTGTTTCAGTCGTGAATTTGATACCCAAAGCCTCCAGTACGTTAGAAGAACCGCAGGACGATGACACGCCATAATTACCATGCTTTGCTACTGCCACGCCGTTAGCCGCTACCACAAAAGATGACAGCGTAGAGATGTTAAAAGTATCTTTGCCATCACCGCCCGTACCGCAAAGGTCTATCGGGTTGTAAGCATCAAGGTCTATACGGTGGCAAAGGGTCAATAGAGCATCCCGGAAACCTTCCAGTTCCTCCACAGTAATGCTGCGCATCATAAACACCGTCAGGAAGCTGGATATCTGGCTCTGGTTATACTTACCGGCCGCAATGTTCACCAGCACCTCACGCGCCTGTTCCTTCGTCAGCGTTTTATGTTCGAATAAGTGGTTTAGTATTTCTTTCATGGTTATTTCTCTACAATTGCCCTGCTCCCCTTAGCGAGCATATTTTGGGGAATTATTGTCATCCCCCTGCCCCTCCCGAATCAAGTCCGGGATCTTCGACTTCAAAGGGGGACATTAAAGTTTTAGCTTTCGAGCCAATTCCGGATCATCTCCTTTCCGTGCTCTGTCAATACCGACTCCGGGTGAAACTGCACCCCGCGTACTTTGTGCTCCTTATGGCGCATAGCCATGATATTGCCATGTTCATCAACAGCTGTTGGTAGCAGGCATTCAGGTAGTACCTGCTCCACCAGCCAGGAGTGGTAGCGGCCGGTATCAAATCGTTCTGGCAGGTTCTTGAACAGTGGTTCCTCTTCACACACAACCTGCACTGGCGTTGCAACACCATGCCATACTTCGTTGCTGTTAAACAGTTTACCGCCGTATACTTCACCTATCGCCTGATGTCCCAGGCAAACACCGAACATATCTTTTGTAGAGCCATAGGTGCGGATGATGTTTTTTAGCAGCCCCGCCTCATCCGGAATTCCCGGACCGGGAGAAAGCAGGATCTTGTCAAATTGCCCTACCTCTTGCAGCGTAGTTTTGTCGTTGCGGCGGACCGTTACCGTGGCACCCAGTTCCTGCAGCAGGTGTACCAGGTTATAGGCAAATGAGTCGTAGTTATCGATTACCAGAACATTCATATTAATTGATCTCCTGTGCTAGTTGTAAAGCGCGGCGCAGCGCCATTAATTTGTTGTCTACCTCCTGCAACTCGCTTTGTGAGTCAGACGCGGCCACAATACCTGCACCTGCCTGGAAGTATAGCTTATAGTCTTTACTCAGGAAAGAACGGATCATAATAGCGCTGTTGAAGTTGCCGTTGAAGTCGAGAAAGCCGATGCAGCCACCGTAGAAAGCGCGGTTGGTGGTTTCATACTTGTCTATCAGCTGCATGGCCCTGTGCTTTGGTGCTCCGGATAGCGTACCGGCCGGGAAAGTGCTGGCAACCATTTTCAGTGCATCTTCCTGGTTGTGCAGCGTACCTGATACCTTGGATACCAGGTGGATTACGTGCGAGTAGAACTGTATCTCACGGAAAGTCTCGACCTGAACACTGTGTCCTTTGCGACTCAGGTCGTTGCGGGCCAGGTCTACCAGCATCACGTGTTCGGCATTTTCTTTTGGGTCAGCCAATAGCTTCTCGGCCAGAGCTGCGTCAGCTGCATCGTCTCCGGTTCTTCTGAAAGTGCCGGCAATAGGGAAAATGCTGGCTTTCTGGTCTTTGATTACCAATTGCGCCTCAGGCGAAGAACCGAAGATCTTAAAGCTGCCGTAGTCGAAGTAAAACAGGTATGGTGACGGGTTGATGGACCTTAGGGCACGGTATACATTAAACTCATCTCCTTGGAAACACTGCGCGAAGCGGCGCGAAAGCACCAGTTGGAAAACATCGCCACGGTAACAATGCTGTTTGGCCTTCTCAATGTTCTTTAAGAAGTCCTCTGCAGAAATGTTGTGCTCCTCCTCACCTGTAGCTTTAAAAGTATAACTCGGAATGTTACGGCTGTTCAAAAGCGCCTCCAGTTGCGCAATGCCGTCATCATCACCCTGGTTATAGTTATGAGCAAAAATGTAAGCCTCGTTGGTGAAGTGGTTGATGGCGATGATATGACGATATACCGCATAGTACAGATCCGGGATACCGGCACGGCCTTCGCGCAGCGTCAGGTCAATATCCTCGTAATAGCGCACAGCATCATAGCTCATGTAGCCAAATAAGCCGTTATGAATGAAGTTGAACTGCTTGCTCTCCTCTACCTCAAAGCTGCCCGAAAACTGACTTAGCAACACTGGTACATCGGTTTCTTTGGTAATGCTGGTGGTGCGCACGCTGCCGCACGGGAAAGTCTCTGTCAATACCTCCTTCTCAGCTTTTATACTTGCCATGGGGTTGCAGCAGATGTAGGAGAAACTGTTTTCGGCACCGTGGTAGTCGGAGCTTTCCAGAAGGATGCTGTTCGGAAACTTGTCGCGCAGCTTAAGGTACACACTAACCGGAGTCAGGGTATCGGCCAGAAGGCGTTTAAAAGTGGTGGTTAGTTTATACTTGTTCATGGTGCAAATTGGGCTAAAACAAAAAAGGCCTGCTGTTCTCGGTGAACAGCAGGCCTTTGATACCTTTGGTTTAATGCTATAGTATTACTTCATACCTGGCATAGAACGTCTGTTCACGATACTTTGAGTAACGTGCCACCACCATGCCATATGAAGATTCTGAATCATTTTGCTTTTAAAGTTGAGACATTATTAATTGTCCCTGTTGCAAATGTAAAGGCTAAAACAACAAACACAAACTTTATATGACTTTTATTTTACTCCCCCCCTACTCCAAGCGGAATACCTTTGCTGTACTTTTCTACCAATTGCTCCAGTTCCTGCTCGCCGCAGGTATTCCGGATTAATGCGTTATAAAAGCTGACACTGTTCTCCAGCACCTTCACAGAAAGCCGCTCGTTGGCATTGTGAATCAGTTTTGCACTTTCACGGTTAACCACCTGCGGCGCAAACCGGAAAATATTATTCGTGAGGTTAGTATAATGCTTCGAGTCTGTGGCACCAGGAAAAAGCGCAGGTACCACCAGCACATCCGGAAAAACACCTAGAATAGTTGATTTGAGGGCACTATAAACCCATGTATCAGTAGCGGTTACCGGCGAAGGAGGCGTGTAAACTCCGTACCTCTCAATTTTCACCCGATCATCCTTGATTGCCTGGCGTACATGTTGCATCACAGTCTTCTCGTTTTCCCCGTTCAAAATGCGCACGTTAACGATGGCCGTAGCCTCCCGGGGCAGCACGTTATACTTTTCACCAGCTGAAATCACTGTAGGCACCAGTTTCGTGCGTATCAAGGCGTCTGTGGCCCTTTCCTCAGAAAGCTTCCTCAGAATTTTACCCTTAAACAGACTATAGTGCTTTAAAGCGAACTGGTGCTTCTTCCCCATTTTGCCAGCCAGCGTCTCAAAAGTTTCCAGCGTTGTGGGAATCATGCGCGGCTCAAACGGATTTGCTTTCAGCTGCTGTATAGCCTCACTTAGAATATCAATAGGTGTATCTGTGGGAGGTATGGAGGAGTGGCCTCCATCGCCATTTACCGTCAGGAGCAGGTTCAGGTTCCCCTTTGCTGCCGTGCCCACCAAGGCCAGGGCACCGTCTATACCTGGTATTACCCCCTCTACTACGGCCAGACCTTCATCAAAAACAGCCTCCAGTTGCACATTCTGCTCTTGTAGATGCCTGCTGATCATCCCTGCTCCCTCAAAGCCACCCACTTCCTCATCATGACCAAAAGCCAGGTATACTGTGCGGTTTAGGGTATACCCCTTTTCAAGCAGCTGCTCCACTGCTTCCAGTATCGCCACAACTCTATACTTGTCATCCATGGTGCCACGTCCCCAAACGTAGCCATCTTTCAGTTCGCCGGTAAAAGGCTCCTCTTCCCACGCCCCCTGCGAGGCAGATTCTACAGGCACTACATCCAAATGGGCACTTAAGAGCACAGGTTTTAGCTGCTCTTGCTGCCCTTGCCAAGTATACAGCAGGCTATACTTATTGATAACCTCCACTTTTAAATGGCTATGCACCAACGGGAAAGCATCCGCCAGGTAAGTATGAAGCGCTTTAAACTCGCCATAGTTAAATTGAGCAGAGTCAACCGCTGAAACAGTTTTGTAACGGATCACACCAGCCAGCTTCTCGGCAGAGGTTTTACGGGCTGACACAGCCGTACTATCGGATCCGGCGGAAGCAGTGCTTAAGGTAAAAATGGTGAAAAGAAGGGCTAAAAGGTATTTCATACTTGCTGATGCTCTTATCAGGACAAACCGGGTTTGATGCATCTTTATTAGGATTAAAAATGTGCGATGGAGTAAAAGACAGAATTGTAAGTTATTGATAAACTATACCATATACTATGTACGCAAATTGACGGCTGCTGTTAAAACTTAATTTTTTGACCGGGATACAAACCTATGACAGGTGGATAGGCGGGAGAAGATACCTTAGATTTTTTTGAATTTGTGGCTATGCGATGCTTACCTTTGTAGCCCTTCCGCCAAAAATTTTACCTGTACTATGAAAAGGACCCGCACAGAACTTTTATATAGAGACCCCTCCATCGCTATTGAGTTTAACCCAATGGACGGCTGGATGTATGTGAACTGGCGAGGGTACCAGAATAAAGAATCTGTGATGGCCGGCTGCCTGAAGATGCTGGACATCATGAAAGAAATCGCCTGTTACCGCATCCTGAATGACAATACGCTTGTGGAGGGCCAGTGGTCATCGGCAGCTAAATGGCTGGCTGATAAGTGGTTCCCGGCAATGTTTGAAGCGCGTTTGCAGCAATTTGCCTGGGTATACTCGCCAAGCACTTTTAGCCGCCTCTCCACTGACAAAACCCTCAAACTTGCCAACTTCCCGGAAAGTATAAAAGTTTTTGATGATATAGCACAAGCTAAAGACTGGCTGCGTTCACAAGCCTAGATCTAACATTAGTGTTAACAGGAAGAGGCGAAAAGTGCAACCTTGCCGCCTCTTCCTGTTTCAGAGCCTTTTATAAACTGCCTTTGGTACTAGGTATGGATGTATCGTGCGGGTTACGCTCTACGGCCATACGGATGGCGCGGGCAAATCCCTTAAAAATCGCCTCTATCTTGTGGTGCTCATTATCGCCCTCCACCCTAATATTCAGGTTAGCTTTGGCCGTATCCGAAAAAGACTTAAAAAAATGAAAGAACATTTCGGTCGGCATATCCCCTACTTTCTCCCGTTTAAAGTCAGCATTCCAAACTGTCCAAGGCCGGCCGCTGAAATCTATAGCCACCTGGACCAGCGTCTCGTCCATTGGAAGAATAAAGAAACCATAACGGCTAATACCCCGCTTATCGCCAAGCGCCTGCAGAAAAGCCTCTCCCACTGCCAGACCGGTATCTTCTATGGTATGGTGCTCGTCGATGTGCAAATCGCCTTTCACTTCTACATTTAAGTCGATTTTAGCGTGCTTGCCTACCTGCTCCAACATGTGGTCAAAGAAACCGATGCCGGTGCTGATACTCATTTTACCAGTTCCATCAAGGTTAACCTCAACCTTTATATCGGTTTCGGAGGTGCTGCGGCGTACGGTGGCAGTCCGGCCGGCACGTTGCTGCTTTAGGTAAGTATAAATATCGTCCCAGTCAGTAGTACTGAGAGATGCCCCTTTAGCGCTTGATTCTCCAATAAAAATGGCCTTTGCCCCCAGGTTCTGAGCAAGTATCACATCTGTCTTCCTGTCACCGATCACATAGCTGTTTGCCAGGTCATACTCTCCGGCCAGGTAATTTTTCATCATGCCGGTGCCGGGTTTACGCGTCTCCAGCCCCTCATGCTCAAAACTGCGGTCTATAAGAATCTCGTCAAACTTTATACCTTCACTTTCCAGAATCTCCAGCATTTTGTTCTGGTAAGGCCAGAAAGTATGTTCCGGGTACGTGTCTGTGCCAAGGCCATCCTGGTTGGTCACCATTACGAACTCATAGTCCAGCTCACGGTAAATGCGTGCCAGGTTGGTGATGGATTTAGGAATAAAGGCGAACTTCTCTAAAGAATCAACCTGGTAATCGATTTTAGGCTCAACCAGTATGGTGCCGTCACGATCTATAAAAAGTGCTTTTTTCATTTATAATTTCTGTAGTAAGTTACCCGTATCAGGCATCAAGACATAAAGCACATATAGTTAAAAATTATGCCTCATGATACCAGACACATGCGACATCTTAAAACTCAACTAGTGCCTTTAACAATATTTGATTCTCCTCCAGCGTGCCTACCGATATACGAATACAGCCTTCGCAACCTGGCAGATAAGAGCGGTTACGCACCACTATTCCATTATCCAGCAAATAGTTATACACCTCGTTTGCATTTCCTACTTTAACAAGTATAAAATTAGCATCCGACGGATAAACGTGCTCCACAACTGGCATACTTAGGAGAGCCTCCATCAGCAGCTCGCGCTCCTGCACGATTTCTTCAATCATGTCTTTCAGTGCTTCTTCCCGCTCTAACGCCTGTAGGGCAAGCTCCTGCGTCGCCTCATTGATGTTGTAAGGAGGCTTAATTTTGTCCAAAACAGAAACCAACTCTTCGGAGGCAAATGCCAAACCTAACCGCAGACCAGCCATGCCCCATGCTTTGGAGAAAGTCTGTAACACCACCAGGTTAGGAAACTCGTGGAGGCGGGATGTCCAGCTGCGGGCATCGGCAAAATCAATATAGGCTTCATCTATTACCACCAAACCTTTGAAGGCGCGCAATATATCCTCTATACCGCCCTGCTCAATCAGGTTACCGGTAGGGTTATTAGGCGAGCAAATAAAGATGATCTTAGTGGTAGGCTTAACATTAAGCAGCACCTCCTCCACCGGCACCTGAAAATCTTCTGTCAGTTGCACCGTCTGCAGGGCAACATCATTCAGGTTGGCAGACACCTCATACATGCCATAGGTTGGTGGCAGGTGCAGCATACTGTCCTGCCCAGGGCGGCATACCATCCGGAACAGCAGGTCGATGGCTTCGTCGGAACCGTTGCCTAAGAAGATTTGCCCCGGCTTTACGCCTTTCACTTCTGCGATGCGGGTCTTCAGTTTTTTCTGGTGCGGATCAGGGTAGCGGTTGTAGTTATTGCCGGCCAGGCTGCCAAGGTTATTTTCGTTGGCATCCAGAAATACGTTGGCGGAGCCTTTAAATTCATCGCGGGCCGAAGAGTAGGGCTTCATCTTCAGCACATTCGGGCGAATGATGTCGTTCAGTTTAAACACGGTTCAGTTCTTTTAATCGGATAGATACGGCATTTTTGTGCGCCTCCAGCCCTTCGGCCTCGGCCATGGTTTCGATGGTTTTACCGATATGCTGCAGCCCTTCGCGGGTTATGTATTGGAAAGTGATCTTCTTCACAAAACTATCCAGCGACACGCCGCTGTAAGCACGGGCATAACCGTTGGTTGGTAAAGTATGGTTGGTGCCTGAGGCATAATCGCCGGCACTCTCCGGGCTGTAGTGCCCCAGGAAAACAGATCCAGCGTTGGCAATGCCGTCCATCAGCTCTTCAAAATCAGAGACCGAAAGTATAAGGTGCTCCGGGGCGTAAAGATTAGAGAAGGCCAGCATCTCCTGTCGGCTGCCAAGTATAATTCCAAGGCTGTTCTCCAGGGCTTTGGCGGCAAATTCTTTTCTTGGTAGCACACGCAGCTGCGTCTCCAGCTCCTGCTCCACCTGTTGCAGCACCTCTTCCGAAGTCGTCAGCAGCACTACCTGCGAGTCAGCACCATGCTCCGCCTGTGAGAGCAGGTCGGCAGCTACAAAGGCTGGGTTAGCACTCTCATCAGCCATCACCAGCACTTCCGAAGGCCCAGCTGGCAGATCGATGGCCACACCAGCCTTGCTTACCAATTGCTTGGCTACCGTTACGTATTGGTTTCCAGGGCCAAATATCTTATGAACGGCGGGCACACTTTCTATACCAAATGCCATGGCAGCTATAGCCTGGGCTCCTCCTGCTTTAACTATACGGTTTACACCCAGCAGAGAGGCTGTATAGAGTATGGCAGGGTGAATGCTTCCGTCTTTGGCGGGCGGCGTACAAAGCACCAACTCTTTACAACCTGCTATACGAGCCGGCACGCCCAGCATTAGCAGCGTAGAAAATAGAGGCGCTGTTCCGCCTGGAATGTACAGGCCTACTTTCTCTATAGCTACGCTCTTGCGCCAGCAGTTCACGCCGTTCATGGTCTCGATTTGCTTTACAGGCTCGGCCTGCTGCGTATGAAATAGCTGTATATTGCTGTATGCCTGAAGTATAGCCTCTTTCAGTTCCTGTGGAACTTTGGCTTCAGACTCGGCGATTTCCTTTTCCGTTGTAACCAGGCTCTGCAACCGCACACCATCATACTTTTGGGCCAGTTGCAGCAAAGCTTCGTCCCCCTGCTCCTGCACCAGCCTGAACGTTTCGAGTATGCCCGGCTCCAGCTCATCCAGGTTTTTGGTTGGCCGCTGCACCAGTTCTCCCCAACTCTGTGGGGCTGGATTTATAATCTTGCGCATATCTTTATATAATCATTTTCTCGATCGGAACCACCAGAATGCCCTGCGCACCAGCTGCTTTAATCTTCTCGATTATCTCCCAGAAATCATCCTCATTTACTACGGAGTGCAGAGAACTCCACCCCTCCTCTGCTAAAGGCAGCACCGTTGGGGCTTTAATACTTGGCAGGAGCTTACTGATTTCCTCGATCTTATCATCAGGAGAGTTTAGCAGAATATACTTGGCTTTGCGGGCGCGCTGCACCGCATGTATACGGAAAAGAAGTTTCTCCAGCACCTGGCGCTTCTCCTGCGTCAGCTCTTGGTTGGCAATGAGTACTGCCTCTGACTTAAACACGCGCTCCACCTCCTTCAGTCCGTTGCTGATGAGCGTACTCCCTGAGCTAACGATATCGCAGATAGCCTCGGCCAGGCCTATACTTGGCGCAATCTCCACAGAACCGCTTATCGTGTGTATTTGTGCCTGTACTCCCTGCTTATCCAGGAAAGCCTGCAACAGGTTAGGGTATGAGGTAGCTATGTTCTTGCCATTGAGGTCTTGTATGGAACTGTACTCGTCGCTTTTAGGCACTGCCAGTGACAGGCGGCATTTCGAAAAGCCCAGCGCTTCCACTGTCAACTCTTCTTTGCCTTCTTCCACCAGCACATTCTGGCCTACAATGCCTATGTCGGCCACACCGTCGGCTACATACCCCGGAATATCATCATCGCGAAGAAAAAGGATCTCCAGCGGGAAATTAGTACACTCTGTCTTAAGTTTTAGGGAGCTGCCGATAAAGGAAATACCGCACTCACGGATCAGGTTGAGCGATTCTTCGCTTAGCCTCCCGGATTTTTGAATTGCTATTCGTAGCATTCTGTTTTGTATCGTAAAAGTATGATGTAGAAAATAAGGTTATATACCCTGCCTCTGGCAAAGTATAATACGGGACAAAGCCCGTCGGGGGCAATATAGTTGTATGGATTCCTCTTACGAGGAATGATGGATGTGGTGGAAATGAACAAGCGCAGCAGGGGCAACAGGAGTTGTCCAGCTAAGAGAGGTGCTATGTGTATAGGCCTTGTTCATGTACTTGCGCAAAGTAAAGGACTTTTGCGCTTAAATAAAAATTAAGCTGTAAGGATTAAACAGGGTAAGTATAAACCTCCATTACGGAAGTATAAATATACGCTAAGGGTAAGCGTTTGCTCAAGCTTATTCTGAGATAAGCCTGATTAGTTTTTGTAAAATAAATCTGCAAACAATCATAATTAGTAAGCTGCTATACTGAGGTTATAAAAAGAACTGCAACCGCAGTAACACATGGTAATTTGTACTCTATACCCCCTTTAAAATAAATAGTTGCCGATTTTTAGTGAACGAAAATAGCGTCCTTCTAATGTATAGTTGATGCACAGCTGCAGCAAATGAACTTAGAAGTATCATATTCAGCATCATATACAACCTCATTAATCTATACTTTAGGATGATAAATTTTTAAAAAATAAATTTCTGCATGCATATCTTTTTCTTCTGCCCAAGTTATAAAAGGGATATGGTACTGTGCTTAGCGTGGCCTTAGCAGCAAAAAAAAGCCGGCCATTTACATCTGGCCGGCTTTTTTGATTAAAGTTTAGCAAGCTTATCTTTTCAGCACCATTTTGAGGGTTTTAACCCCTGATGACGTTACCAAGCGGGCAAAATACACTCCTTCCGGCAGGTTGTCGGCTGAGAAATTATACTCGTAAAGCTGCCCTGCATCGGCTATACCCTCTTTAACAGTTCTAACCCGGGCGCCCTTCACATCACACACTTCCAGCACAAAGCTTTCCTCTTTGTCTAGAAGGAAGGCTATGGTTGTTTGGGAGACATATGGGTTCGGGTAGTTCAGGAAGCGGGGGGAGTTTACAGGAAGTACAGCCTCCTGAACGACAACCTTTTTGGAAGTGGACCCTCCTGCTAAGGTTTTACTCTCATGGATTACGATGGACCCGCCGCCAAGGGCTGTAGCCGGTTCTGCGTTTTCGTCCGTATTCGCCAGGTTGTTATCGTAGACCACATCATTCTCATTACCGTAAGTCCAGATCTTTATGCGGAATTTATCTGTACCTCCGTTAGCATCACCATCAATGGCAGATACCATAAAACCATAGTTGCCCGTACCGTTGATCTGCCCTACCCCTTTATAATTAGCCTTAGTTCCGGAAATTACGAGGCGCATCTCGTCGTAAGCCGCACTATTAAAGTTCAGGTTGCCCGCCTGGAACTGGAATTCAGTTGAACCATCAGGAATGTTAGAGCCTTTCTTATACTTTGCTACAAAACCAAAGTGTGCTTTACCTGCCAGCGTGGCATCGGCCTTGTAGGCACCGGCAGGTGAGTTGATCCAGCCGCCTCCGGTTACAAACCCTCCATTAGGATCGTAAATTGGCAGGTAAACAACCGTCTCATCGCAACCGGATCCAGCCACAACTCTAATTTTATAAACTCCTGCTGGTAGCACGCCCACTGTCACGGTGGCAACACCCAAACTATTAGTCAAAGTATTTACAGCTGGCTGACTGTCAAAGTATAAGGTTACGGGCACATTAGCTGCTACAGCACCGGTTAAAGTATAGACACTTATTGCTATAGTAGTCGCCGTGCTTTTCAGAGCCTGAGGAGTGGCATTTGCAGAGGCATCCGCAACTATCCCCCCGATGGTTAACGTGCCGTTAGTAGCTTCAATGGTATAGTTTTCCAAAGCCTGCCCAGATAATGCAGGCACTATGCTATAGATGCCGACAGCACTGGTCGCATCTGCAGTAGTGGTATAGCTCGCTGAAATGGCATCGTTAAACTTTACACCCTCCAAAACGCCCGTAAACTGCGGATTGCTCTGGCCACATAAGCGATTGGCATTGTTTGCCGTTACGGTTAGTCGTGCCGGTGTAATGTTCAGTTTAGACTCAACGTAATTCAGCATATAATTGGCTCCGAGCGTAAGCGTGTGCTGGTTTATAGTATAGACACCAACTCTTTCACCTGCTGCTCTACCCAATGCGCCCTCAAAGTCATCCCCTGCAACCAGCGATCCTGCTATAATTGTAAACGTAAGGCCTGGGTCACTGTCTCCGTATACTTTGGTTTTACCTGCTGCAGCAACGGTTATTGGTCTGGCATCAACAGTGAGTGTTCCGTTAATGGCGGATACCTCATAGTTAGATATTGTTGCCCCGGTAATAGCAGGAACGATGGCATAAGTACCGACACCCGTGGTGGAAGTTACGGTCGAGGAGGCAGAAACATGAAATGATTCTCCCGCTACCGCTCCGCTTTCAATAGTGGCGGTTAACATAGGAGTTTCCTCTCCGTAGGTTTTACGGGCATTATTCGCTTTTATACTTAATGCTGCTTTGTTAATCTTCAGCGTGCCGGTAACTTGAGCTGAAGTATAATTGGGGTTTCCATCGAAAACAGCCAGCACCTCGTACTCGCCTGTCTCTACCGGCCTTCCTACAGGTACACCGCTCTTCCTGTAAGATACCGACGCACTTCCCAGATCGTCGTTTATCACTCCTGTAACAACAGCACTGCTTATGTTCTTAGCCATGCCATCATAAGTGTAAGGCCCCCCCTCGGTAAGTGTAATCGATGGTGTGGCCTTTGTAACCGTCAGGCTTACTGTTGCTTCTGTCTGCCTGTAATTTTGTGTTTCATGGGCTGTAACCCGAATTGTGTGTACACCTGCACCAAGTATGGTTTCTGCCGCTGGAGTGTAGGCCAGCGCACCGTTTCCTGTAGCCAGACCCGCATTTAATTGTGTTGCAGATAAAGGAGTGCCGTAACGTATACTTGCCGGAGCGGCCCAACTAATCACCTGGTCAGCTTTGTTGATGAACAGTGTCCCGCTTGCGCTTCCTGCGTAATTGGCATTGTTTAAGGTGGCGGTAACAGCATATCCCCCTGGTTTGTGGTTAACAGGAAGTTCTTCTACTTCATCATACGTTATGGTAAAGGTGCTTTGGTCTTTGGCATTTGTAGCGGCAGTGGCAGACTTCGTGTCTCCATCATACGTATGAACAAGGTTATGCAAAGTAACAGTGGCCACAGCTTTCACGATCTCCATTGTAGCACTCATTGGTGCCGCCACGTAGTTGGGGTTATCCAGGGTGGCAACCACGTTATAGCTACCTGCATTGGTTGGCGGCGTTGCAGAGCCGTTGTAGGTTACGTTTAGTCCGGATAAACCAGCGGGACTCAAACTGACTGTAGCTTCCTGCAGCTGGCCTGTATAGGTTTTAGTTAATCCTGCCAAGGTAATGGAAGCAGTTGCTGGAGAAACGGTAAGACTGGCTGCATTGCTATACTTGTTTGTGCCACACCCGCTCACCACGGCCCTGTACAAATAGCCGCTCATGGCAACTACCGGGTTTACTACAGTGTAAGCAGATGCAGATGCCCCCGGTATGTTATCCCAACTACCTCCACTATCTGTACTTACCTGCCACTGATAACCATTTACATTTCCGCTTGCAGTTACCGAGAATACAGGATTTGAGCCACCAAAAGTAAGTACTTGCGCCAAAGGGTGCGCTGTAACAGAAGGGGCAGTACAAGGGGGCGCCGCAATTACAAGCAGGCCACTCTGATTCACAGAACTAGTGCCATTTGCATGTGCCGTAGTGGCCTTAACTGTAAACGTTTGACCAGGAGGCAGCACCACGGGTGAAGTTGGAGCCGTTGTCAGGGTAAGTATAAACTGCCGTGTTGAGTTACCTGAAACGGAAATAGTAGCAGGGCTAAAGGTTACGCCGCTTGGCAGCCCCTCTACATCCAGCGTAATCGTAGCAGTAGAGTTATTGTTTCCAGCCACCCTTATGGAGCTCTGATACTGAACTTGGGTTGGTACTCCAAATGTGGGTACTACGGATTGATTTCCGATTGTTAGCTCATGTAGCTGGCCATCCGTAAAGTTGGCTCTTTTCTCTATCCCGGTTTGCTGGCCTACCACTATAACCGTGAATTTAACGCCCAAATGCCTGTCCTCAATAGGGTACTCAATTCGCCAGGTACCATCAGGATTAACTCTGGTGTCGTGGTAACCATGGTGATGGTCATGAGACGGCTCTTCCTCAAAGTGCACATCAACCAAGGAGTCTTGCATCCAACCGGCGCCTGTTATGATGGCAATTTCGCCTGGGGCATAGTCATCTTTGTCTGAGGTGACTGTCTGAGCCATCACTCCAGGGCCAGCCAGCAGGTAAAGTGCAGAGACCAGCAGGAACAGCCTGATAACTTGGCGCACAATAAAATAGTGTGAGTGTAAAGGTTTTACATTCATATAATTAAAAGGTTAAAAATGGTTTAGCAAGAAAAAGGAAGAATCTATACTTCAGATAGCCAACCGCATAGCTAAAGTATAAATCATAAAGCACCTACCGGAAAGCTATAAGGCACACCTTAAAGGAGAACCATTAACTAGGTAATGTACTTTTAAACTAAATGGAGCGGAAGTGTAATTATACGTATACTAAGTACAGCAAATAATATTTAAAGTTGCATTTTTATAGCATTTATTTTAACTATAAAACTTTATTTAATCTTAGATTTAATGTAAGGGTTCATGTAATAACTGTAAGAATGAGTACTTACCAATTGCAAGAGAAAGAGCATAAAGCCGGACTCTACTTTAGAGTAAACTTTATTAGCTTTGCATGCAAAATATAAGCGAGTAGCGATAGTATTGGCATAGTTTTTTCGGTATGGGATACCGTAGAAACAGCCCTTTAAAGTATACCTAGTGCCATGATAAGAGTTTTATATACCATTTTTATACTTTCTTTAACCCTTATATTAGGGGTTGGTAACGTTTCTGCTCAGGTACAATTGCCGCAGGCTAGTCCGGCGGCTATGCTGCGCCAAACGATTGGTCTAACAGATGTCACTGTAAATTACCATGCACCTAGTGTTAGAGGCCGAAAGGTTTTCGGGGGACTTGTGCCGTATGGCGAAATGTGGCGAGCAGGTGCCAACGAAGCAACGCTGGTTACTTTCCAGGACGAACTTTTTCTGAACAACGAGCGTGTACCCGCCGGCACTTACTCCTTTTTTATTTTCCCGCAGAGTGATTCTTTATGGCATGTTGTTTTAAACAAAGACACGACCCTGTGGGGTTTGGAGGGTTACAATGAGCTGGATGATGTGGCTTACCTGGAGGTAAAACCCTTGAAGTCGGATGTGTTTGTGGAAACGATGCAGTTCTCCTTCTCTGATATCAGTACAAACAAAGCGAAGCTAAATCTTGCCTGGGAGAACACCAGAATGTCGCTTAATATTGAGACGGATGTTGAGAAAAAGGCGCTGGAGAATATAAATAAAGCACTGGCAAGTGCCGCTGATGACGACTGGTATACCTGGGCACAATGTGCCGAGTACATGCTGCCTCGAAAAGAGCACCATCAGAAAGCGCTTCAATGGATAAATAAATCGATTGCGATAAAAGAGAATTTCTATAATAACTGGATTAAGGCCAAGCTTTATGCTTATAACAATGAGTACCAGATGGCAGCCACCTTATCGGCTAAAGCCATGCAACTAGGAAACTCAGAACCAGAAAGTTATCAAACGTACGCCAAACAGATTGAAACAGCTTATAGCGAATGGAAAAAACGCAAATAAGTGATTAAAGTATAAAAGAGCGGGGGAGCCAAGATCTTGGCTCCCCCGCTCTTTTATACTTGTCTTATTAGAATTTAGCTACAACCCTGAGGTTCAGCCTACGCCCCGACAGGTAATTCGGAACGGCATAAGTCACACCATTTACATCGCTTACGTAGTTGTAAGAAACCCTATTCTTCGCGTCAATCAGGTTAAGTACCTCTAACCCCACCCAAAGGCTCTCCAACCCGAATTTTCTTTGCTTTACCACATCGCTCTCCACTACAATCACTTTCGAGAAGCCAATATCTACGCGCTTGTAAGAGCGGCCATCGAAGGCATTGCGGTACTCGGGCTGCTGCGGCGGACCAAAAGGAAGGCCGCTGCCGTACACCAGGTTCAGGTACATACGCACGGTGGGGTTGTCCGGCAGGTGGTCCTGGAAGAAAACGCCTATGTTCAGCAACTGGTCCGATGGCCTGCGGATATACCCCTGCTCCTGCTTGCCCAGCAACTCGCCCTGCGAATTGTATGCCGAAATAGAGTCGCCCTCCACATTCTCCTTTGTCGTCAGCAGCCCAACGCTCAGCCAGGATTCAGCTCCCTGTATAAACTCGCCGTTCACGCGCACATCAAAGCCGGCTGCATAAGCCTTTGCATTGTTTTTGGCATAATAGCGCAGACGTACATTGTCCAGGTCATAGGGCACCACATTCGTCATCCATTTATAGTATGCTTCGGTGGTTAGTTTAAAATCCCTGCCCCAGGCTTTGAAAAGGTAATCGCTGCCTACAATGGCATGTACGGAACTTTGAGCTTTCAGCTCCGGGTTAAGGACTCCGTTAAAATCGCGGAGCTCGCGGTAAAACGGGGGCTGAAAGTATAAACCGAGCGCGGTCTTAAAAGATAGATTTGGGTTCTGGCGGGTGATGAAAGAATACTGCACGCGCGGAGAAAAATTCAGTTCCCTGTTGTAATCCCAGTATGTGGCGCGGATGCCGTAGGTAATCGTCTTCAGAGAATCCAGCTCAAAAGTATGTTGCAGGAAGCCGCTAAAGCGCAGCGTGTTCAAATCAAGCTTGGATTGAAGGTAATAATCATGTGTCACGTAGTCGGCAGAGTCGGAGAAGCCATACTCCTGCAGCTGGTCCTCTATATTTTCAGACCCCACCTTCGCACCGAACTGGAGGTTGCTGCGCTGGCTCACTTGCCAGGTATTACGTAGTTCAGCTGCCAACATGCGCGCGAGTAAGGTGTTACGGGCATGGTTAAAAGTACTGCCCACTCCCCGCTCCTGCTGGCATTCGCCAAAGTTATTCCCGGTGGTGCCCACATCGCAAAGCCTATACCCCGCCTCCACATCCCGAAACTCGCGTTCCCGCGAGTGCACACCCGAAAGTATGAACTCTGAAGTATAAAATTGGCTGAAACGGTGCGATAGGTTTATACCGGCCTGGTAAGTGGCGTACTCCATCCGCTCCTGTCCGTCAAAGCCGATGAGGAGGCGCAGTGGCGTGTTTCGCGTTCCAAATGTCGTAACCTGCGACTCCGGCTCCACCCTGAAATCATTTTGGGCATAGCTGGTTAGTATGCCAAGTTTCGTGCGGCCCCGTTCAAGGCTGTCTTTGGTAAGGTCAATCTGTACGTATGCCTGCGCATCGGTGAAGATAGGGTTATATTTGCCGTCCGTTTGCAGCCCCCTAAGTATATACTGCCCGTTTTTATGGCGAGCACCAAATAGATAAGAGACCTTCTTGTTTTTTGAGGCTGATTCAAGATGTATCGTTCCACCGGTTAAACCTCCACTTACAGAGGCGGCAAATTCGGAAGGTACTTTATACTTGATATTTAAAACCGACGACAGCTTATCCGCATACTTCGGTTGCCAGCCACCGGAAGAGAACTGAATATCTCCCACCAGATCGGGGTTCACGAAAGAGAGCCCCTCCTGCTGCGCTGAGGTGATGAGAAATGGCCGGTAGATCTCAATGTTGTTGACGTATACTAAGTTCTCGTCGTAATTACCGCCACGCACGGAATAGGTGCTGGATAGCTCGTTGTTACTGGTTACACCCGGCAGCGTGACCAACACTTTATTGAAATCGCCGAAGGCAGAAGGAAGGTTACTGATATCACGCGGGTCCAGAGTAGTTACGCTTACCTGCTCCCTGGCGTCATCATTTTTACCGCGTACATCTACGATTCTCAGCTGCTGTGGGTCAGGCTCAAGTATAAACTGCACGGCTTTGGTTTCGCCGGGCTGCAACATGAGTTTCTGCTCCAGTTCTTTATACCCCAGGTACCTTACCAAAACCACGATCTCCCGCTGCGAAGGCACGGCAAGTATAAATTCGCCGGCAGCATTGGTCTGGGTGCCCCATGTGGCACCTTTTATACCAACCGTGGCCAACTCCAGCGGCTCCTGCTGCTGGTTTAGCACCTTACCGGCAAGTTTAGCCTGTTGTGCAGCAACACCTAAGGGCAAAAGTATACACAACCATACCAATAGATATTTCAGCATCTGGGGCGCAGGTAATTATTTGGATGATTTTAAATCGGTGATGGTCTGGATCGGGTCTGCTGACGAGAACACAAAACTGCCGGCCACCAGCACATCTGCCCCCTTCTCCAGCAACAGCCGCGCGTTCTCCTGGTTCACACCGCCATCCACCTCAATCATGGCCTGTGAGTTACGCTGGATGATCAGGTCCTTTGTCGCTTCTATCTTGCGGTACGTGTTCTCGATAAACTTCTGTCCGCCAAAGCCCGGGTTTACTGACATAAGCAACACCAGGTCCACATCCGCGATTATATCCGAAAGCAACTGAACCGAAGTATGTGGGTTTACCGCGATACCGGCCTTGGCACCTGTCGCTTTAATCTGCTGCACCGTGCGATGCAGGTGGTTACTAGCCTCAATGTGTACCGAAATGGTATCGGCACCAGCCTCTCTGAAACGCTCAATATATTGCTCCGGCTCCACAATCATCAGGTGCACGTCCATCGGCTTCTGCGCATGGCGCTTGATCGCCTCCATTACCGGAAAACCAAAAGAAATGTTTGGCACAAAACGGCCGTCCATTATATCAATGTGCAGCCAGTCGGCCTGGCTTTTGTTGAGCATCTCCACCTCCGCCTGCAGATTGGCAAAGTCAGAAGCTAATATGGAAGGAGCAATTAAAGGTCTCATACCTGCAAAGGTAAAATTTAAATTATGAATCTGGCAGATGATTTATCCGCTGATAATCAAACTATAACTTTATGAAGCGAAGCGTGGCCACTCTGTTTCCTGACCTTACCCGGCACAAGTATAAACCATTACGTAAATCCTGCGGCTGCAGCTTTAGGGGCTGCTCCTGGCCCGGCTGATTTATACTTTGGCGATACACCTGCTTACCTGTACCATCCAGTACCTGCACCTCCACCAACTGCTGCAGCCACTCCTGCCCCAGATAAAGTATAATTGGCTCCCGGCCCACCGGGTTGGTAATGTACAACGACTCCCCGGTGATTAACTCTGGCAAAGAGGTAATGGTACGGCTATAGTTTGGTATACCGTAGCCTATACTGTTATCAGGGTTCTCGGCATTGCTCCCGCTGCTGCGCAACAGCTCTATCATTTCTATATTGGTTTTGAACGGGTGGGCCTGCCACAGGCTCGCAGCAAACCCCGCCATAATGGGGCCGGCAAAAGAAGTACCATTGCCCTGTGCTAACCTGCCATTTGGCAGTATAAAGTATGCCTGCTGCCCCAGCGCCACCACATCCGGCTTAATTCTTCCATCGGCTGTAGGCCCAAAAGAGCTGAATAAAGCTTTCACACCCAGCGAGTCCACGGCCCCAACAGCCAGAACAGAATCGCCATCGGCAGGTGCTGAAATGTAGCGCCAGTTTTTATTCCCCTCATTACCTGCGCTTACTACCACCAGCATACCAGCGGCGGCAGCAAAGTCAGCGGCTTTAGATACAATCGAGGTGTTGCCATCCAGATCCTGGTAAGTATAGCTTCGGGAGGGTGAATCAAAAACGGTGTAGCCGAGGGAGGAGTTGATTACGTCAGCGCCAGCGCTATCGGCAAACTCGGCGGCCAAAAGCCAGTTTACCTCCTCTATGTTGTGTTCGGTGGCGGCATCCTCCGTACGAAGCAAAAGGTAATTGGCTCCGAATGCGGTGCCAACCATGGTGCCTGGCACATATGCAGCCATGGTAGAGAGAACAGCCGTGCCATGTGCATCTGCCCCAAAAACGCTCTCCTGCTTTTGCACAAAATCATAGGTAGCCTGTAGCTGGTTATTCTGGAAAAGGTGTGAAAATGCGCTTACATTAGGAACTTCCGGAAATCCGGCATCAAACACGGCAATGGTCATACCTGCGCCGGTGTAGTTATCCATGTGCAGCTCGTCAGCCCCCAGCATATCCGCTTGATGAAAGGCCAAGCCATAGTCCTCCCTTTCCAATACAGGCCAACCGGCAGCTTCTTCGGAAGTAACCACTAACTCTTGTTCCGTTTCCTGTTGCATAGCTCCCGCTGCCCCGGCCACTCTGTTCAGGGTTTGCGTTCGCTGTACATAAGCCAGCGACTCCAGTTGCTGAAGCTGCGCATCAGAACATTGCACCACCGCCGCATTGAACCAACGCGAAGTATACCAAACCCTGACGCCAGCCTCTTGCAAGCCAGACACATAAACAGGGTTTACCGGAAGATCACGATTAGTGAGGGGGATATTTTGTCTGCTTCTCCGCTGCAGCGCTTTTGGTGAGAGAAACTCTAGTGGCTTTGAGAGGGAGAAAGGCGTGTTGTTTTTGTCTGTGAAGTATACCAAACGCTTCTGCTCTTCTCCATCTGTGTTACCGGATTCCTGCGCCAAAACGGGCAGGTGCGGCAGCAAGCAGATAAAGAGGAGCAGCAAGCGCATAGTTTATTCTTTTCCGTAGGAGATCAGTTTTTCGTGCCGCTCGTGGCCGTGGAGTTTGTAGCCAATGCCATAGGTGCAGTCTTTTGATTCCATTGCGTTGCAATAGATAATTCTTGTATATAACCTATAAACCATACCTACGCCTTCGGCATAAACTTCTTTACGATCGTCATAACCAATCCAAGTTTCTATTGGAGTACCCTGAACAACTGTTAATGTTTTGGAGTAAGTCGTATCATTTATAGAAAAGGCCTGCCCCACATTCTCAAAAGTATATGATTCCTTAATAAGGTAGTAATCAGATCTTCTGTTGGTGGCTGGGTCAGGTTTATAGCTAGCTTCTTTGTTATTGTTATAAGCATCACCTAACCATGTAAAACCTTCTTTTACAGGAAACACTAACTTTACATGCTTCGTATTGTTTCTGGTTTCCACCACCATAGCATCACTCTTGGTCACCACCATCACTGAATCATCCACCCACTCCTGATTCTCATTGCCACGGATAGAACGGATAATTTTATAGGTAAGCGTGTTGGTTTGGTCGAAGAAGGTCGTATCTACACGTTCGCGCAACTGAAAGCGGGTGGTGTCGCCCACGTCGCTCATGAAACGGATATCCGTTACATTGTAAATGCGGTAATCCCCGACTTCCAGCGGATAGTAGTCGTAGCCCATTACATTTGGGTCCGGGTCTTTATACTTATCCTCACAGGCGACTACAAAGCCAGCCAGAACAACCAAAAACAACAGGGCTCTTCTCATTATTGCAACACGTTCAGGTTATACTCAGAGTTATAGTTAGACTCAATCCAGCCACCACCAACAACATCGTCTCCTTCGTAGAAAACAGCAGCCTGTCCCGGCGCTATGGCATGCACCCCGCTCAGGAAATGAACCTTCATCTTATCGCCTTCCTGCTCGATAATCGCCTCGGTGCCGCCATCGTTATACCTTACTTTGGTGATGGTGGGGATAGGCTGACCAATCAGGTTCTCGTACTTTGACATATTGAGTTTGCCTACCGTCATGGCATTTTTCGCTAGCTCATCATAGTTTCCCAATACCACACGGTTGTTATCTTTCTCGATACGTGTAACATAAGCGGGGAAGCCTAAAGCTACGCCTAAACCCTTACGTTGGCCAATAGTATAAAACGGATAGCCCTCATGCTTGCCAACCACGGTACCGTCTTCCAGCACAAACTCGCCGCCAGCTACGCGCTCTTCCAGCCCCTCCACACGGCGCTTTAGAAAACCCCGGTAATCGTTGTCAGGTATAAAACAGATCTCGTAAGACTCTGGCTTATTTACCAGTTCAGTGAAACCGCGCTCGCGTGCCATCTCCCTGATCTCAGTCTTGTGCAGACCGCCCAACGGGAAAATCGTACGGCTCAGGCTCTCCTGAGATATTCCCCACAGCGCGTAAGACTGATCTTTAATCTCATCCAGACCTTTAGAGATCACATAGCGGCCGTTTTCATGGCGTAAGTTGGCATAGTGCCCAGTGGCAATGAAATCACAGCCCAACTGGTCTGCACGACGCAACAGAGCATCCCATTTAATGTGAGTGTTACACAGCACGCAAGGGTTTGGCGTGCGGCCTGCCAGGTACTCATCCGTAAAATGGTTAATCACGAAATCACCAAACTCTTCACGGATATCTATAATATAATGTGGGAAACCAAGTTGAACGGCAATGTTACGGGCATCGTTAATAGAGTCGAGCGAGCAGCAGCCAGTCTCTTTCTTGCTGGCACCACTGGAGGCATAATCCCAGGTTTTCATGGTCATCCCCACTACCTCGTAACCCTGCTCATGAAGCATAACGGCTGCCACCGAACTATCGATGCCCCCGCTCATTGCCACCAATACCCTTCCTTTTGTACTCATCTATATAAAAAGTGTATGTCGATTTAAAAATATTCGATAATTGATACAAATATAGCAACAACAACACAGTTATAAAGTTTCAGGTTCTAATTTATACCCCTCTCCTGCGTTTAATGTATAAATGAGCCGGAAAAAAGGCAAAAATTTGGCTTAGAAGTAAAATCGCTTTTACTTTGGGCTACAGAAAAGTGTGTATAAAAACTGATCAAAACATAAAGTAATAATTACTATGGGCCTACGTACCTCTGTGATAGTGAACGGAATAAACAACTTGAGCGATGCGCGCTATTGCGCTGGCATGGGTGTAGATATAATCGGTTTTAATCTAAAGCTGGATGATCCGGAGCGTGTACAGCCTCAAGCGCTGAAAGAAATAACCGGCTGGGTTGCCGGCGTGCAACTGGCCGGTGAGTTCCTGCGTGCCAGACCCGACGTCATCAACGAGATGGCCGAGGAGTTTGGCCTGGACTACATTCAATTGGACGTGCCTTACCTTATCGATGAAATAGAGGAGATCAACAAGCCGGTGATTCAGAAAGTCTTCATCAACAAAGATACCGTGGAGAGCGAACTGCTGGAGATGATGGAGCTTTACAGCACGGTAGTACATTCATTCATAATTTTCTCCGATGATTTTGATACGATAGATGAAACCAACTCACGTTTTCTGGCTGCCATAGCGAAGAACTTCAAGGTTTATATCGGATTCGGAATTGATAAAAACAACATCAACGCTGTACTGAAAAGCATCAAACCAACAGGTATCGGGCTCACAGGTGGCCACGAAATAAAACCAGGCCTGAAGGATTTTGATGAGCTGGCCGAAATATTTGAAGAGATAGAGGAAGCGTAAAAGCTTAGTTTTAGTGAGGAAAACACCTGTGGATGAAGTATGGCCTCTCTAAAAAGAAAAATAAAAAGGCCTGCTGAAGTATAAATTCAGCAGGCCTTTTTATTGAAGTTAAATCAAATCAGGTAATTTTATTATTACCCAACTCTCCAATTATTTTATTTCACCTTATACTGTAGGTATTTAATCGGCACACCCTCCGCCAGGTAGCGTTTCTCATAGGTCGTATAAATACCCATCGTATGCTCCTGCAGGTCTGAGTTATATAGGTCAGAAGTATAGATCAGGTCTTTCACCTGACGCTCCTGCAGCACTTCTACGGTATACTCATAGAGAGGGCCATTATCGGTTTTCAGGTGTATTATACCCCCGGGTTTTACGATACGCTCATACAAATCCAGGAAGCGAGGAGAGGTAAGGCGACGTTTAATGTCACGGTCGCGCGGGCGCGGGTCCGGGAAAGTAATCCAGATTTCATCGACCTCGTTCTCCGCAAAATTCTCTGAAATATTCTCGATAAAAGTCCTCAGGAAGGTCACATTGTCCATCCCCTCCTCTTCCGCCAGTGTGCTTCCTTTCCAGAGTCTTGCCCCTTTTATATCCGAGCCGATAAAGTTTTTCTCGGGAAACAGGCGCGCCATACCAATCGTGTACTCGCCACGGCCGCAGCCAACTTCCAGAACCAAGGGGTTATTATTCTCAAAGTGCTGCTCGCGCCACTTCCCAACAAGCTGGCCATAAAGCTCATCACCTGGCTCAATTACATTCTCCCGCTCTGCTATAGCGGCAAATTTTGCTAATTTAGATCTTCCCATGCTTATAATTCATCAATCTCTGCAACTACAAAGGTACTACCTCCAATAAAAATAACCTCATCGGGTGCAGCATTTGCCTTTGCCGCCGCTATGGCGTCTGCCACTGTTCTATACCCTTTTCCCTGCAAGCCCGCAGAGGCAGCCTTCTGTAACAGTTCCTGCACCGGAAGCGCACGCGGAATATTGGCCTGGCAGAAATAGTAGGTATAGTACTTTGGCAGTAACTCCAGAATCTTTGTTACGTCTTTGTCGTTTACCGCCCCGAACACGAAGTGGACCTGTTTGGGCTGCAGCCTCTCCAGCCCTTGCAGCACCTGTTTAACCCCGTCTTCATTATGGCCTGTATCACAAATGGTCAGGGGCTGTTGTTGCAGTACTTGCCAGCGCCCTTTCAGTCCGGTTATACTTTTGGCGTTGGCCAGGCCTTTGCGTAAAGCCCCTTCAGGAATTATAAAGCCTTTCTGCTCCTGCAATACAGCCAGAGCCTGTAGAACGCCCGGCAGGTTATACTGCTGGTACACACCTACCAAATCCAGTTCAAGCCCCTGCAAGTATAATTTCTCGTCACGGTACACCTGGAAAACCTGTCGTTGCAAATCAGCTACTGTATGCTCTAGCCTGAAATGATCCGGAGCAAAGTATAAACTTGCCCCTACCTCTGCTGCCTTCGCCATAAAAACCTCCTCCGCCTCCGGCTGTCGTGTGCTGATAACGGCGGGCACGTTTGTCTTAATAATGCCAGCTTTCTCTGCAGCTATTTCGCCGATCGTATCGCCCAGCATGCTTTGATGGTCATAGCCAATGTTGGTGATGAGCGATACTTCCGGTGTAATGATGTTCGTGGAATCAAGGCGGCCTCCCAAGCCAACTTCAATGACACCCACATCCACCTGTTGCTCGGCAAAGTACTTAAAGGCCAGGGCAACCGTCATCTCGAAAAACGAAGGTTTTATACTTTCAAACAGCTGCCTGTGCTGCTCCACAAAGTATACCAGGTAATCTTCCGGAAGCTCCTGCCCGTTTACCCGTATGCGCTCAGTGAAGGATTTGAGGTGCGGCGAAGTATAAAGCCCTGTTTTATAGCCGGCCTCCTGCAGCACTGCCGCCAACATATGTGAGCTACTGCCCTTGCCGTTGGTGCCTGCCACATGTATACTCTTGAATTGATGCTGCGGCTGCCCAAGGGCATTGCAAAGGGCTATAATGTTGTCGAGGCTCTTCTTAAAAGCAGCATTGCCGATGCGTTGGTACATCGGCAATTGCTGGTATAAGTAATCAAGACACTCTTGATAAGTCATCAAAAGAAAAATAATTAGCGGGACGTAATTCTGAATGTTACTTCCCCTGTGTAATTAACTGTTGTAGAACCGGTTCCTGTTCGGCTAAAGGTCGTTTTATAAAGCTGATCTCTGTACCACTTCTCCACCTGCGGTGAAACTGTACTCTCGACACGCTCTACATTTATAAGGTTGCCATCTGCGTCAATCTTAATCCTGAAACGGATGATACCGGTTTCATTGCTGTAAGGGTCACGCTTCGGCTCAATGTCATATCGCCAGCCAGGCATGTTCAGGGAACCGCCGGCTCCACCGCCAGCCTTGCCGTAAAGGGCTTTCGCGTTTACGTCACCAGCCGGATCACCTTTATCACCTACCTTGCCAGTGTCGTCACCGTTGTTGTTGCCTGTAGCGGCATCAGACGAACCGTTTTTGCCAGTACCCGTGCTATTCGTCGGCTGGCCCGGGTAAAGCGACTTGGGTTTCTCAGGCTCCTTTTTCACCACTTCCTCTTTGGGTGGCTGTGGTGTAGGTTCAGGTTTTTTAACTTCCTCCTTTTTAGGCTGAGGCTTAGGCACCGGCTTTACCTCTTCCTTAACAGAAACAGGCTCAGGTGCAGTAGTAGTGGTTACTTTAGGCGTCTCAACTGGCTGAGCCGGTGGAGTTGGCTGCGGTGTAGGGTCTGGCTGCGGTTCAGGCTCAGGATCTGGCTGGGTAGGTGCAGGCTTGCTATCCTCCACGTTCTTGGATTCATTCGGAGTGGCTTTTGTTTGCACATCGCCGCTACCCACTTCATCCATACCAAAATTAAGCTCAATACCCATTTCAGGTGCCGGAGGATCCGGAGCCCGCCATGCCAGCATGTAAATCAGGAAAAGCAGTATAAGCACATGTACCGTAATGCTGACACCAGCGGCAACGCGTTTATTCTTTTCTTCTTCCTTCGTGAGGGCAACTGCCATAGTATAGCTTCTTATTCTGTTGGCACCGTGGCCAGTGTTACACTTGCATTCAGGTTTTTAGCGATACCAGCCACCTTAACCAGATGCTCTACCGGTACACTTTTGTCTACATGCAACACCACAGCCCCCTGCTCTGTTCCCGTCTGCTGTAGCAGGGCGGTTAGCTGTGGCTCAATATCCTCCAGCGCAATTGGCTTTTCATTCAGGTAATACTTCAGGTCGTCTGTTATAGTCACGCTGATCTTCTGCATCACAATATCGGACGTCTTACTGCTAGGCAAGCTAACCGGTAAGCCCGAAGGCGTAACGAAATTGGACGTCAGCATGAAAAACACCAGCAACAGGAAGATGATGTCGGTCATAGACGACATGCTGAACTCTGCGTTGATCCTGTTTTTTGAGCGGAAATTCATTCTTAAAGCTGTGGTTCTTGTAGTAGATCAAGGAACTCTATAGAGGAGTACTCCATAGAATGCACAATGCTGTCGATTTTCGATACCAGGTAGTTATAGCCTACATAGGCCGGAAGACCGATTATCAGACCTGTTGCCGTTGTTACCATGGCCTGGTAGATACCGCTGGAAAGCAGTTTAGGGCTAACAGATCCTTCTGCCTGCGCAATGGCGATAAAGGCGGCAATCATACCTGTAACTGTACCCAGGAAGCCCAGCATAGGAGCTGCACCCGCAATCGTTGCAAGAGCAGCAAGGTTCTTCTCCAGTTTGCTGATCTCGATCTTGCCCTGGTTCTCAATAGAGGTCTCAATGTTCTTTAACGGATGGCCGATACGAGAAACACCTTTCGAAATCATGCGCGATACCGGCGTGTTAGCCTGAGCGCACATCATACGGGCTCCATTAATATCTCCGGCCAATACCATGCTCTTGATGCGGTCGTTGAAGCCTTCCGGGTTCTTTGCTGCTTTCTTCAGAGTCAGGTAGCGCTCCACAAAAATATAGATGCCTGCCAAAGACAGGAGTAAGAGCGGGATCATGGCCCACCCACCATTCATGGCCAAATCTAATAGCGAAACGGATGTTTCTGCAGCTGCTTCAGTCCCCTCTGCCAATGCTGCGGTAGTGTCGGCGGTTGCCGAGGTCGTGATTTGTAATAAGAGTGATGTCATGTTAATTATTAAGTACCCAAAGTGTTTCTCCGAATTTCTCTCTGTATGTGTTCAGGGCTACCTGTGCTTCCTCTGCTGTCGGGAAGTCAGCCAGCGCTACACGGAATAACCTGCTGCCTGGCTGTGGCAATAGTATATCTACCTCTTCATGCCCCTGCTCCATCAGGGTTGTGCGGTATTGCTCTGCATTCTCCAAGCGGGCATAGCCACCGGAAATAATGTAAGAACGTCCGTCCTTCGTATAAATTATATGTGCCGGCGCTTCAGGCTCTACATCTTCTACTGCGCCTACTGTTTCTTCTGCAACTTCCTCAGTCACAAAATCATCTGCAGCGGCTCCTAAAGCCACACTTGCGCCACTTGGCTCATATGCATTTGCTACCTCATTAGCGTTTTGCGAAGCTTCCGGAAGTATAGTTGCATAATAGCTTAAGCGATCTTCTTCGGTAAAAGGTACATAGTCCTGAGTGTAGCGGTTTGGCTCCACAGTGGCAGGTGCTGTATAGCCTGCTGCGGTGAAGACCGTCATCGGGTTAAGGCTACTCAGGTTGTAGTCAGCCTGCAAAGACAGGAAGTAAAAAGCAGAAACTGACAAACCGGCAAGAGCCAGGCCGGCGGCAACGTTATAGGCTCGTTTAATGCGTCTGCGAAGCGGCTGCCTCTCCTCTACCAACTCCTGCTGGCGCTCTTTGATAAGTGTGCGCAGCACAGCCGGCTCTTCTACTTTCACAGGTCTTGCCGATAGCTCGGGCAGTCCGAAGCTTGCCTCCAGCATGTTTTCTGCCTCTGCATACTCAAATACAAGGCGGCGCTCTGCATTATACCTGAAAACACCGATATCGCGAAGCTCAAAGCGCTTCTCAGCGTGCAGGTTGGTTTTAGCGTTGTGCACAAACTCCGCCACACGTTGCTGCGCCTCATCCTTTGTTATATGATCGTGATGAGCAATGGTGCTGATCAGCAACCCATCATTCAAAACGAGCTTCTCGTTAAAGGCGATTTTCTTCGATGGCGGTGAAAATGTGTGTTTTACCGGGTTTATACGAGCAGGCACATACCGCGCAATCAGCCCGCCGAAATCCGGGATGATAACGCAGTCGTGATCATACAGCAGTGACTTAATGTGCTTCTCAACCATAAGCAATGTTTAGAATGAGTAGGTTACGCCTCCTATCAGGTTTATACTTTTATTCGGGTAATTTACGAAACGCGCATACTTTTTCCCAAAAAGATTGTTGGCCATCAGGAACACCGTAAAATTGTTCGTGAACTTGTAGTCCGCCTTCAGGTTCAGGTCCACAATTGCATCTGTTTGTCGCAACTCCGTGGTTCCGTCCGGGCGGGTTATACGGCCAAATGAATCCCCAATATAATAAAGTTCTGAATTAAAGAGAATCTTGTCGTAGAAGTTGTAGGTACCGTAAACGCTCGCCATCAGCTCCGGGCGGTGGAAGGGCTGCTCTAAGCTGGCCATGTTATAGCTATTATAATCAGCCTTTAAACCCAGGCGCACCTCGTCCGAATAGTTAAAGGAAGCCTCGCCAAAAATATTAAATACATTCGTCACACCATCATCATACAGCAGTTCAAACTTAGCTGGGTCTGCGGCAGAGTTGTTGTAGAAGTATAAGTTGCGGAAATTCTGGTAAGCCACACGGCCGTTCAGGTGCACATAGTTCGCAATATTTGCCTGGAAACCGCCATACACCTCAAGACCTTTGTTCACGTCAGCCACCTGCACGTTCTGGGCAAGGTACGGATTCTCCTGCGTCAGTTCATATAAAGTAGTTCTTTCAAGGTCACCCCCTATCCCACCATATATCAATAGGTTACCTTTTACTGGTTCCAGCCCAACGCGTACCATCGGGTATACATTCATCTGGCGGGCGTCGTTCACTTCATCTCCGGTATAAGCCACTTTCGCACCTAAGGTAAGGCGCACCACATTGAACTGACGCTCGTAAGCAGCATTCAATTTAAACAGGCCTCGGCTTACATCAGCAGAGTCATTATGCGACAGCATCGACAGGTCAGCATCCACTTTAAAAGCAGATACCTCGTCAATGCCATACTCACTGCGGAAATCAACGGCAAAGTTGCTTTCCTTCATATCATACTCATCGTTGATATAGCGGAAGCGAGCGTTGGTTTTGTACAGGAAAGGCGACTGTGAGTTGTGGTTATGGAAGAACCCCTGCGCATGAATTCTGTTGAACACTTGCTTGATGGTATCGCGATCCACTTCTACACTCTCCTCCAGCATTGGCTCATAGCCGTAGAAATAGTGCTTCTCCCGGCCATACTTCAGGTCGCCGCCCACAGTAAGCCCCTGCATGTAACGTTCGCCATGCAAACTGATGTCGGACTGAGAAACGGCAGAGTTGTCTTTATCAACCGGGCCTCGCGAGGATGATACATGGCTTACATTCGCCCCAAAACTGGCATCCTTGCTACGTTTGTTATGAAAGTAGCCTTTCAAGTATAAAGAGCCGTAGTTACCAAGCCCGGCCTTGATGTAGTTGCCGTAAAGCTTTGTTAGTTCGTCCTGCTTAATCGTCAGCACTTTCATCTGCAGATCTACGTCCTGAGATGGCAGGCGGTAATCTGAGAACCTGTAGCGCACGTTACGGTCTGCTATCTCCGGTGGGTTGATGCGGAATTTTTCATAGTTACGGGCTGCCTGCGGCAACTCGATCACGCGGTTCTTCTCCACCACTACCTCGGCATCCTGCAGCTTTCCGCCTTCAGACCAGCCCTGGTTTTGTGCCTGTGCCGTGTTCATGTAACTATACCCCACGCTCAGCACAATGGCAAGTGATGCTAATTTTAACTTATTTTTCATGGTGATGCTTCTCTTCTAAACTGAAATTCTGATTAGTTCTGCTGACCAGTGGTGTCAATTGGCTGCACTGTGGTGTCAACAGGCTCCACAAAAAGGGTTGTGTCAGCTTTAACAGGCTTTTGCTTTTGCTGCTGCTGAAGATTCTGTGGCTGTGCTTGCTGGGTTTTACCGTCGAGCTTTGCCAGTTTCTGCTTCGCCTCTGCCACAATCTCCTGGTTTGGCGCATTTTCAATGATCGAGTTTAGCGTAGCACGGGCCTGGAACATCTCATTCTGAGCCACATAGATGTCCGAAATCAGCAGGAAGGTTTTGCCCAGCCAGAAATCATAGTTGCCAAACTTATTACTGAACTCGAAGGCATGGTCAAGCGCCTCCTTGTTTTTCTTTTGCTTATAAAGCGTCTCGGAGATGAGGTAATGCGCCTCCGCACCGTGAATATCGCTTGCCGAAGTGGCAGTCTCACGAAGTTCAGTAAGTGCTTGCGCCAAGTTGCCCTGCGCCAGCGTAGACTTAGCCTTAAACAGCAATGCAGAGTTATAAGCATTTAGTGAAGCATTGCCCTGGCTGATCAGCTCGCTTGCCACGCGCTTGGTAGCGGCATAATCATTCGTGCGGTAGTAGCTTTGCATCAGGCCAAGCAGTGCAGTCTGCTGTTCCTTGCGGTTCGTAGCCAGATCACGCAAACGGCTGTAGTACTTAATAGCCTCAGGGTAATTGCCAACCTCAAACTCCATATCTGCCACACGTTGAATAGCACGGTTCACAAATTCAGAGCGGTTCTCAGAAACCACCTTCTTCATCATTTCCACACCAGCCTGCTTGTTATCGCTGCGCAAGTATGAATCTGCCAGGTAGTAGCGGGCATCCGGCATAAAGCTGCTCTTTGGATAAGACTTAATATAGTTCTCCAGTTTAGCGGCCGCCTCTTTGTAGTTTTGGTTAAAGTATAAGGTCTTAGCTGCCTCAAACTCTATACTTTCCAGCGCATTACTTTCCGGGTTTGCAGACTTGTAACGGTCTACATACTTGTCGAATTCGCTGCTGCGGTTCTCCTGCCCCAGTACCTCCTGCAGGCTGTAAAGCGCTCCACTGGCTACCTTAGAATCAGGGTACTCATCAAGCACACGCTGCTGGTCCGCAATGGCTAAATCGTTCTGACGAAGGTTTGAGTAAGCTAAGCCACGTTTCTGCAGCGCATTTGGTATCAATCTGCTGTCCGGCATACCGTTGATGAGCCTCGTGAAGCTTTGCACTGCTGCCTGGTAATTCCCCGATTCAAAATCGATTACGGCATACTGGTACATGGCATCATCGCGGAAGCGAGAGGTCTTGTAGTTGTTGAGCAGCTCCAGAAGCGCATCTTTAGCACGCTCGTTCTGGTTCAGGATGCTCAGCACCACCCCTTTCTGGAACATGGCATAGTCGCGGTCCGGAGAGCTGCTGCCAATCACGCGCTCATAAAGACGAAGCGCCTCGTTGTAGTTCTTGTTTACGTAGTAAGTATCCGCCAGGCGCACCGTTGCATCATTGTAGTTCGGGTTACTTGGCTGCACATTATCCAGGTAGGCTTTAAAGTGCGTTAGGGCTTTGTCGTACTCCTTTGTGTTAAAGTAGGCATAACCGATGCCGTAGCGCGACTTGATGTAATAGTCTTCTTTGGTGTTTGGCGCAGTTCGGAATACGGCTGCATAGCTGTTGATGGCATCGTTATAGCGCTGCCCGATGGAGTATGCCTCCCCTTTCACGAAGTGGCTGGCTGAGGTAACTTCCTTATCGTAAGGATACTGCAGCGACTTGTCGAGCATGGCAACCGCCTGCGGAAATTTGCTATCGTTAAACAGGTTTACACCATGGTAGTAAGTTACACGCTGGTAGGTCTGCAAAATGCGCCAGCTCTTTTTCTCCATTGCCTCGATGTGGCGGATGGCGGCGGCATAATCGTTAGAGCCAAAGTATGACTCGCTCAATAGGCGGTCTGCTTCTTCGGCCTCCTCAGACTTGGGGTATTTTGTGGTGAAATCAGAAAGCGAATTGATCACTTCGCGGAAGTTACCCAGATCAAAATTAACCTGAGCGTACTTCAATGTAGCAGCCTCCGTAACCGGCTTGTCCTGGTCATTCTT
This sequence comes from Pontibacter anaerobius, assembly GCF_026241195.1. GTDB lineage: Bacteria > Bacteroidota > Bacteroidia > Cytophagales > Hymenobacteraceae > Pontibacter > Pontibacter anaerobius. The sequence continues at coordinate 245,386 of NZ_JAPFQO010000002.1, read as the reverse complement.
GCGGGCCTGGTCAAAAGCGGTAAGGGCAAACTGCTTGTTATCCTCCTTAAGGTAGCTCAGGCCAAGATAGTAGGCTGCGTTCTGCCCAAGTGAGTCTTTTTTAAGCGCCACGGGCTTAAAGTTAGCGATGGCGTTTTTATAGTTGTTATTCTTGTAATCGGTGAAAGCGATCTTATACTGCACCACTGGCTCCAGGGAGCGTTTGCCTTGGGCATACTGGCTAAAGTACTTCTCGGCCGTTTTATACTCTGCGCGCTGGTAGTAGGCATCGCCCACGAGAAGGGCAATCTCATCGGCCTGCTGCACCTGCGGCTTTTTGGCCAGAGCAGCCTCGCCATACCTGATCACCTCGTAGACATCCTTCTCTTTGTATAGGATCTCCGTCACCATGTAAGGCACTATCCTGGCGTAAGCCTCATTCTTCTCGGCTATTTTCAGATCCTCCTTTGCAGCTGCATAGTCGCCTTTGCGGTAAGAGATGTAGCCTGCATAATAATTGGAGGCATAAGCAAAACGGTGATCGTCTTCCCTAAAACCAGTGGTCTTGTTCTTGTCGAACCAGATCTTGGCGTTATCGAAATCCTTTGTGGCGAAATAGGAATAACCCAGCTTAAACTCCAGCTCCTTGTTCTGTTTAATACTAAGCAAATGCGTTGGCGCATCTTTCAGCAGCTCAACCGCCTTTTTATAGTCCTTCTGCTCAAAGTAGTACAAGCCCAGCTCGTAGTTGGCCAGGGCCGTTTTCGGGTGCGTAGGGTACTTGCGGGCAAAGTTCAGGACAAGTTGCTCGGCATCCGGGTGCAGCAGGTATAAACCGCTTAGGGCATAGTAGTACCGCGCATCAGCAGTCTTCGCATCATTCCTAATAAGTTCGATATACTTTTTAAAGGCCTCCTGCGCCGCGCCATACTTGGCTCGGTCAAAAAGCTCAACGCCTTCATGAAAGTAACGCTCCTCAGAGGTAAAAGCCTGCGTATGCTGCGCCACCACCACATGGGAGCCGCCAGCCAGTACAGATGCAAGTGCTATTTTGTAAGCTATCTTCATATTTCCCTGTTCGCCCCGAAGGGCACATCGCTTTATTCTGATTAAAGGAGAAAGTATAAAATCACGGATAATTTCCGCTACTCATACTGCCTCACTCAAAGTTAGTAATTTTTAGAAAGCCACCACGGCCTTTGCTGTTTTTCTAATTTATAGCACGCCCAAGTATAGCAAAACCACTATAACAATGGCCGAAACGCTAATTTATTGTACCCTTCCCAAAATAAAGATCAAGAGGCCAGTGCCCGTGGCACCGGGTGCAACACCTTAAACACCAGCTCGCGCAGGATATCTGCCTCGCTCATGTCGCCGCCGGTAATTCCCTTCACCTGCAGATCGGCCACCCTGATAAAGTGAATAACATCGACACAGCGTTGCAAGGGGTAAACACGCATGGCCTGCATATAGTCCTTCACCTTCCAGGCCTGGTTGCCAAGGCTTTTCTTTAGGCCCGCCTCAGACTTATCCGACTGCGTGTGCAGCGTCAGGATTTTGGTGAAAAAGGTAAAAAGCATCGTCAGGTTCGGGATGAGCGGATTATTCTTGGGGTTAGCCTCGAAGTAATGGATGATGCGGTTAGCCTTTAGCGCATCGCGGGCAATAAGAGCAGCCTGTAGTTCAAAAATGTTGTACTCCTTGCTGATGCCCACGTTCTCCTGCACCAGCCCCTCGTCCACGGTGGCACCTGGCTTCAGGTTAATCAGCAGCTTATCTATTTCGTTGGCCAGCCGGGAGAGGTCAGACCCGATGTACTCACTCAGCAGCTGCACCGCCTGCTGGGTGGCTTTCATACCTTTGCTTTTAAGGTAACCGGTCACCCAGGCTGGCACCTGGTTGTCGTACAACTTTTTAGTGGTGAGTAGCACCGCATGCTTGTTCACGGCCTTGGCCAGCGCCTTTCGGCCATCCAGCGACTTATACTTGTAGCAGAAGACCAATATGGTTGACGGGAGCGGGTGCTGCAGGTAAGCCTCCAGTTGCCGCATCCCCTCCTCCTTCTCAATATCAGCTATACTTTGCGACTCCTTCACAATCACCACCGATCTGTCCGACATCATCGGGAAGCGCTTGGCCTGCAGCAGCACCTGCGACACATCCACGTCCTTGCCATACAATACCACCTGGTTAAAACCTTTCTCGTGCTCCTGCAGCGCGTGCTCCTCAATATAATCGGCGATGGTATCGATGTAATAGGATTCTTCGCCCTGCAGAAAGTATACAGGGGCAAATTGCCTTTGCTTGAGTTGCTCTAAAATGCCTTCGGGTGTATGGGCCATGGTGTTGCGATGTAGCGGGTAAACTTGAGCGACAATTTATACTTGCTGCCCTGCTCATACAAATTTAAGGCATCCCCCGGAAACACAAAGTATAAACCACGGAATAATGGCATGTGAGTGTACAGAACTCAAAAGTCGATATTTGTGTTTGTTTGGATGCAGCCGATGTTCCTTTATACTTTTAGAATAATCGGTTTTTATTGAAATCTACACCATGATATCTTCTTATAAAAATGGCGGACCAGCACAGCGCAGCAGGCGGTTTGCCAAACGGGTAGCCTTTTGGGCGCTGGTTGTGCTCATACTTGTAAGTATGCTATCTGCCATTTCGCCGGATACAGGTGTTGCCCCTATCGTATTGAAGACCGAAAAACTACCGTTTGCCCCCAAAGAGTTTTATGTGGCAAGCGTGGTGGATGAACGTGCCGATAAAAAAGCCGTTGCTCATATCATACCTGCACCTGCGGCAGGTGCTACCACTATTGCTGCCCCCATACCTGTAGACTTGCAGGGAGGCGGATTACAGGCAGTTAATCAGTTTATTGCGAAAGGCCTGCCACGCAATGAAAAGCTGCGCCCAGTCATTATCACCCTGAGAGAGTTTGAAGTGAAAGAAACTCCGGCCGGAAAAGGCCGTGTGGAAGGCCGTGCCGTGGTAGCCATGAAATTTGAACTGCAGGGTGATGGTGAGATCATTCCTTTAACGGAGTACAAGGGCGGCATACGTTACAACAGACCCGCCAGTCAGGTGGAGGCTGTTGAGCCAGCCCTGCGACAAGCTCTCTCAGGTGCATTGGCCTACTTTAATTCCTGGATAGAAAAAGAGGCCGGTACAAACCCTCGCCTTGCTAAATGTATAAAAGTAATATTTACAGATTATGCGGCTACCGCTGCTCCTGATACTGTTTTCTACTCCCCGAGCCGCCCTCTTAGCTGGAACGACTTTACAGGCAGCCCTTCAAAGCCAAGCAAGTATGCAGCAGCTGTTTTTCCGGGCTTTTCTTACGAAGGCCGAAGCGAAGTAGTGAACGGTGAGCTGCACCTGTACCTCGACATGAAAGTATACGTGCTGCAAAGCTCCTCCTGGGTGAAACCTGACTCCCGCGACGACTACAGCCTGAACCACGAGCAAAAGCACTTCGACCTGGTTAAGCTTGTGGCCGAGCGGTTTAAAAAGAAAATAACGCCTGAAATTTTATCGGTGGAAGACTACAACAGCATCATCCAGTACCACTACATCGAGTCGTTTAGGGAAATGAACAAACTGCAGGAGCAGTATGACAACGAAACGCAGCACGGCCTGAACAAGGTAGTGCAGGAGCAGTGGAATAAAAATATTGCAGAGGAGTTGGGGAAGTTGTAACGTGTTCGTGTATACCTTGTGCGAGGCCATCAGCCGAAGCATAGGGTATAAACTGTGTTGAGTAGAGTTATTTTTTATTTCAATCTATACTTCTTCGACCACTCTTCCACGTTTAGCGGCTTTGACTCGTTATTTGGGAAAGTGACTTTAATGTATTGGTACTGTTCCTGCGTCAGGAAAACAGCTTTTCCGTCATTGCCGCCCGACATCAGGTATAGCCGTTCTGGTGATTTACTTCTGCTCAATACGTCATTCACCATTTCAGCGTACCGCTTTGCTGCCACGCCCCAAGAGTTTGCGCTTCCGTTGTCATTTCTGAAGATGACATACTCTTTGCCGTTCACCCAGATGATGTGATTCAATCCCCCACTTTGAGAGTATTCTTCTATTTCATTTTCTATTTTCAGATTTACATTGAGATTTTTAAAAGTCCTGTCCATGTCGGAGAGGTAACTTCTAAAACCACCTTCTTCATACAAGGTCTCTCCGTCAAGTCCATACAGTCTGTAATCTGCTGATTGATACTTAGGCATTTCATAAGTCGTTACAAGTGCGCCATGTGTGGCATAGCCTTCGGCAAATGCTTTTATAAGTTCATTGACTTTGCTTGGATGGGCATACTTGAAGTAACCAAGCGACTCAAGCTTTTGAACAACTTCTTTGCCTGAAGGCTTTTTTTGAAAAATGCTCTTGAAACTAAACAGCATAGCTATTGAAGAAAGGCAAAAGGTGAATAGTAGGACCTTTTTCATTGATTACAATTTTACTCAACTACGGTAAAAACGTACACATACACTTATCTGCTCTACATCTGTAGTACTAGTTGTTTAAAAACCAGTACAAATTCAATACCCCTAATATAGTATATTCATAATAAACCAACACCATTCCATTACCCTTTCCTCACCTTCCACACTCCATTCTGCCAACTCTTTTTTATCTTTGCCTTAAACAGATGATTTAAGGTATAGATGAATCTTATAGAAGAACTACGTTGGAGGGGCATGCTCCATGATTTCATGCCTGGTACAGAAGAGCTACTTGCCTCTGAAATGACGTCCGGCTATATCGGTTTCGACCCTACGGCAAAGTCGCTGCACATTGGCAACCTAGCTACTATTATGCTGCTGGTGCACCTGCAGCGTGCCGGCCATAAGCCTTTTGCCCTGGTAGGCGGCGCCACCGGTATGATCGGAGACCCATCTGGCAAATCGGCGGAGCGTAACCTGCTGTCTGAAGAGGTGCTGCGCGAGAACCAGGAAGGCATCAAAAACCAACTGGAGAAATTCCTGGACTTTAATTGTGGCGCCAACTCTGCCGAGATCGTGAACAACTACGATTGGTTCAAGGATTTTAACTTCCTGGATTTCCTGCGTGAGGTGGGCAAGCACATTACCGTGAACTACATGATGAGCAAAGACTCTGTGAAGAAGCGCATCAGCGCCGATGAGGAAGGAGACCGCGCCGAGGGTCTCTCCTACACCGAGTTTGCCTACCAGCTTATCCAGGGCTACGACTTTTACCACCTTTACAAGAACAAAGGCCTGAAGCTGCAGATGGGTGCTTCGGATCAGTGGGGCAACATCACGACCGGCACAGAATTGATTCGCCGCATGGATGGCGGCAAAGCCTTTGCACTAGTAGGTAAACTGGTAACCAAATCGGATGGCACTAAATTCGGCAAGTCTGAGGGGGGTAATGTATGGCTCGACCCGAACCTGACATCACCTTACAAGTTCTACCAGTTCTGGCTCAATCTCTCAGATGAAGAAGCGGAAAAGCTAATAAAGGTTTATACTTTACTACCACAGGAGGAAATCGAAAAGATAACCGAAGAGCACAAACAAGCCCCTCACCTGCGTTTACTGCAGAAAGCCCTTGCTAAAGATGTTACAATTCGCGTACACTCCGAAGAAGACTATCTGGCTGCTGTGGATGCCTCAGAAATTTTATTTGGAAAAGGCGACTTAGAGACACTAAAAGGCCTAAAAGAGGATATTTTGCTCTCTGTGTTTGAAGGTGTGCCACAGATAGAGGTTACCCAGGCTGACTACACCAATGCTGCTACCGTTACTGACCTGCTTTCTGAGCTTACTGGTGGCCAGGTGTTCGAGTCAAAGGGCGAAGCACGCCGTATGATCAAGAACGGTGGCGTTAGTGTAAACCGCCAAAAGGTACAGAACGCCGATGAGGCCGTAAACTTCGAGTTGCTGCAGGGCAAGTACCTGGTAGTGCAAAAAGGAAAGAAGAATTATTACCTTGTTTCAGTTAACTAACTGATTATAAATAATTTAAAATAAAAAAGGTGCTCTTTGCAGAGCACCTTTTTTATTTTATTCAGTCTGTCTGAAGCTTATTTCTTCTCAGCAGTGCTGTTTTTCATGTCCTGAACTTCCTTACGGATGTCCTGAGCCATATTCTTCAGGTCCTGCATGCCTTTGCGTACGCGAGTACCAGCAGCTGCATTACCTTTGTCATAGAACTTTTCGAAGTCGCCTTCCAGGGACATAACTAAGTCCTTCAGTTTGCTAAAGTTGTTGTTCATTAGAGCAATTATTATAGTGAAACATTTGTTTTTATAGCTCTAATATACACATTTGTTACAAACAAGCAAAGATTAGGGAATTTTAATATAAGCCCCTGAGAGCCATTAAGCCGTAACTGCTGGCGTTGAGTACAGACCCTTATCTAGCTTTTGTGCAATTTTCTCAAAAGCATTGATCGTCTCCTCCACATCTGCCAGTGAGTGGGCAGCTGTTGGGATCAGGCGCAGCATGATCACATCCTTAGGCACTACCGGGTAAACCACGATAGAGCAGAAAATGCTGAAGTTCTCGCGCAGGTCCAGTGTCAGCTGTGTCGCATCCGGAATCTGACCGTTAAGGAACACAGGCGTTACCGGAGATTCAGTTGTACCGATATTGAAGCCTTTTTCGCGCAGGCCGCTCTGCAGGGCATGAACTACCTCCCACAGTTTGTCCTTCAGCTCTGGCTTGGAACGAAGCAGTTCCAGGCGCTTAAGCGCACCCACCACTAGTGGCATCGGCAGCGACTTAGCGAAAATCTGAGAGCGCATGTTATAGCGAAGGTACTCTACCACCTGCTCGTTAGAGGCTACAAACGCACCGATGCTGGCCATAGACTTCGCGAAAGTAGAGAAGTATACATCAATACCATCCTGTACGCCCAGGTGCTCGCCTGTACCGGCACCAGTGGCACCCATTGTACCAAACCCGTGCGCATCATCTACAAACAGGCGGAAGTTGAATTTCTCTTTCAGGGCTACTACCTCATGAAGTTTACCCAGGTTGCCTGACATACCGAATACGCCTTCTGTGATTACCAGAATAGCGCCGCCGGTATTCTCCGTCCAACGTGTGGCACGCTCCAGCTGCTTCTCCAGGCTCTCCATGTCGTTGTGGCCGTAAACAAAGCGCTTGCCCTGGTGCAGACGAACACCGTCGATAATACAAGCATGCGACTCTGCATCGTAAACAATTACATCGTGGCGGTCAACCAACGCATCTATAATAGAGAGAACACCCTGGTAGCCGAAGTTCAGCAGCATGGCATCTTCCTTCTTCACGAACTCAGCAAGCTCAGCCTCCAACTGCTCGTGCAGGTTGGTGTTACCAGACATAATGCGGGCACCCATAGGCGTCGCCATGCCCCATTCAGCAGCAGCGTCAGCGTCAGCTTTGCGTACCTCCGGGTGGTTAGCTAGCCCCAGGTAGTTGTTAAGGCTCCATGTCAACACATCTTTGCCTCTAAATTTCATCCGTGGAGCAATTTCACCCTCTAGTTTAGGAAATGTGAAATAGCCATGCGCATAGTGTGAGTGGCTGCCTAACGGACCGCGGTTGGTCAACAACTTTTCGAATAAATCCACTTGTGTAATAATTTGGTTATCGGGATAATTTCATATCTAATTGCTATCACTCCTTATTTTATACAATAAGGTACAATGCAGCACAAAGTTATGGTTTATTCACTTCATATACAATTGTTGCTCTATACTGTGTCTTTCAATTTTAGCAGCCTCTATTTTTAACTTTGCCCTCAAAAGCTTTTCTTTGAAGTAAAATAAACCATAGCATCTGCATGAGAAAGATCAACAAGATTCTGGTAGCCAACCGCGGTGAGATAGCCTTACGTGTTATGCGCACGGCTAAAGAAATGGGTATCAGCACCGTGGCCGTGTACAGCGAGGCAGACCGTAACGCGCTGCATGTTCGTTTTGCCGATGAGGCTGTTTGCGTAGGCGGACCAAAGTCAAACGAGTCATACTTGCGCGGCGATGTAATCATTGCTGTTTGCAAAGACCTTGGTGTGGATGCTATTCACCCGGGCTATGGCTTCCTGTCTGAGAACGCCGGCTTCGCTAAGGCCGTGGAAGAAGCGGGCCTGATCTTTATAGGACCATCCCCAGCGGCGATTGAACTGATGGGCAGCAAACTGGCGGCCAAAGCTGCCGTTGCCAAGTATAATATCCCGATGGTGCCGGGCACCGAGGAAGCCATTACCGATGTGGAAGAAGCGAAAAACATAGCCCGTGAGGTTGGCTTTCCGATTCTGATCAAAGCAAGCGCTGGTGGTGGCGGTAAAGGAATGCGTGTTGTGGAGCATGTAGACCTGTTTGAAGAGCAGATGCAGCTGGCTGTGAGCGAGGCTACCTCCGCTTTCGGCGATGGTTCTGTGTTCATTGAAAAGTATATCGGCTCTCCTCGCCACATCGAAATACAGGTGTTAGGGGATACACACGGCAATATTGTGCACCTGTTCGAGCGGGAGTGCTCTATCCAGCGCCGACACCAGAAAGTAATTGAAGAAGCTCCCTCTGCCATCCTCACTCCTGCCCTGCGCGAGGAAATGGGTCGCAATGCCGTGAACGTAGCAAAAGCATGCAATTATGTAGGCGCCGGTACGGTGGAGTTTCTCTTGGATGAGAATATGAACTTCTACTTCCTGGAGATGAATACCCGCCTGCAGGTTGAGCACCCGGTAACGGAACAGATTACCGGACTGGATCTTGTAAAAGAGCAGATACTGATAGCTGAAGGCCACTCGCTGGGCTTCAGACAGGAAGACCTGCAGATAAATGGCCACTCGCTAGAACTGCGTGTATATGCGGAGGACCCGGCAAACAACTTCCTGCCAGACATTGGCAAGTTGGAAACTTATAGGAGGCCACAAGGATTAGGCGTGCGTGTGGATGACGGCTTTGAGCAAGGTATGGATATTCCGATTTATTACGACCCAATGATCGCTAAGCTGGTTACTTTCGGAAAAGACCGCAAAGAAGCCATAGACAAAATGCTACGCGCCATTGACGAGTACCAGATTACGGGCATAGAAACAACGCTTCCGTTTGGTGCATATGTGCTACAGCACGAGGCTTTTGTGAGCGGCAACTTCGATACAAAGTTTATAGACCGTCATTTCAGTCCGGAAGTTTTGGAGCGTAAACCTAATGAAGACGAGGATGAAATTGCTGTTGCACTGGCCGCCATGCTCATGGAAACACAAAAGCCATCAACCACTGATGGAGTTGCTGTTTCTGAAAACAACAGCTCTAATTGGAGAAGAAACAGAACGCGCTAAGCGGGAAGTATAAAGTATAAATCCCCGGGGGTATAAGTGTAAGCTTTACTTATACCCCCGGGGATTTTGTTTGTATCATTTTCTGCCGCAAGTATAGCGACAGCGTAACCTGTGGCTTACTATCGCAGCAGTTTGTTACTACTTTGCTTCACATAAGCAAGGGCTTCAATTTCTGAAGCTACACTTTATACTTTGGCTATAGATAATGAAGTATAAATGCTTTTGAGTTTATACTTTCCTGCTTGCGCAGAATGCAAGTTGAAACTTGCCGCATGCATCACCACAAGTTACGCTCTCGCTAAACTTACGGCAGAGCGTGCTAATCTTAGCTACACCTTAAACACAAGTATAAAAACAAAAAGGGCTTAGCGCAATGCTAAGCCCTTTTTTATATCTAAAAGTAAATTACTTTACTTTATCAACGATTGCTTTGAAAGCCTCCGGATGGTTCATCGCCAGGTCAGCAAGTACTTTGCGGTTCAGGTCGATGTTAGCCTTCTTCAGGCCACCCATCAATACAGAGTAAGACAAACCGTGCTCACGTGCACCGGCGTTGATACGCTGGATCCACAGTGCTCTGAAGTCTCTCTTCTTAGCTTTTCTATCGCGGTAAGCGTAAACTAAACCTTTTTCTACCGCGTTTTTCGCAACTGTCCAAACATTCTTGCGACGGCCAAAGTAACCTTTGGCCATTTTCATTACTTTCTTTCTTCTGTGTCGTGCTGCAACGACATTTACCGATCTTGGCATTTCTTTAAAAGTTTTGGCGGCTGGTGATTTAAAAAATCTTCTTTAGACCAGATACCGGGTTCGTACTAATAATTAACCTAAACTAATTCTGTCGCAGAATTAGATTTTCAGCATGAACTTAACGTTTGCTTCGTCGGCTTTGCTAACAAGGCCGATGTGCGTTAAATTACGCTTCTGCTTTGTCGTCTTCTTAGTCAGGATATGGCTCTTATAAGCGTGCTTACGCTTGATTTTGCCAGTACCTGTCAAAGAAAAACGCTTCTTTGCACCAGATTTGGTTTTTACTTTTGGCATGAGTATATAATTAATTGAAAAAATTACTTTTTCACAGGAGCATTTTTCGGCGCCAGAATCAGGAACATGCGTTTACCCTCCAGCTTTGGCAACTGCTCAACTTTAGCAAGATCCTCAAGAGCCTGCGCAAACTTGAGCAACAGAATCTCACCACGCTCTTTAAACACAATAGATCTACCTACAAAGTGCACGTAAGACTTAATCTTGTAACCGCTCTCCAGGAAGCCCTTAGCGTGTTTCAGCTTAAACTCGAAATCATGGTCATCCGTGTTCGGGCCGAAACGAATCTCCTTGATCACAACTTTCTGCTGCTTTGCCTTCATCTCCCTCGTCTTCTTCTTCTGTTCGTACTTGAACTTAGAATAGTCGATGATGCGGCATACCGGTGGATTGGCTGTTGGCGAAATCTCAACCAGGTCAAGATTTTGCTCATTCGCTATCTTCTGAGCATCTCTGGTTGAGAACACTCCTTGCTCAACATTGTCACCAACCAACCGGACTTCTCTGGCAGTTATTTTTTCATTGACTTTGTATGGCTCCTCCACCTTTCCGCGTGGGATGTAGCGCCTGTTTTGCGTAGCTATAGTTGTACCTCCTTAGTTTTAAATTCTACAATTAGGTTGCGAATATCGCAATTTATCTATCAAAAAAGAAATATTTTTCTTAATTGTTCAGTATTTCAGCTATTTTGCCTTGGAAGAAGGTGCTGAACTCCTCGATCGCCATGGCTCCGAGGTCGCCCTCTCCGTGCCTTCTGACCGATACTGCTCCGTTCTCCTGCTCCTTCTCTCCTACTATCAGCATGTACGGAACCTTGCGCACTTCAGCGTCACGGATCTTGCGTCCGATCTTCTCATCGCGGTTGTCCACGTAGCCCCTGATATCGTCCTGTTGCAGCCTGTCATATACTTGCTGCGCGTAATCGTGGTACTTCTCAGAGATAGGAAGTATAGCAATCTGCTCCGGGCTAAGCCACAGCGGGAAATTACCGCCGCAATGCTCGATCAGCACGGCCACGAAGCGCTCCAGTGAGCCGAACGGTGCACGGTGTATCATTACCGGTCGATGCTTCTGGTTATCAGCACCGATGTATTCTAGCTGGAACCTTTCTGGTAAGTTATAATCTACCTGAATAGTTCCCAACTGCCACTTGCGGCCAAGGGCATCCTTCACCATAAAGTCGAGCTTTGGTCCGTAAAACGCAGCCTCTCCCAGTTCGGTTACAGTGCTCAGGCCTTTCTCGGCAGCCGCCTCAATAATGGCGCTCTCTGCTTTTTCCCATACTTCGTCTGTACCTATGTACTTGGCCTTGTTCTCCGGGTCACGCAGGGAGATCTGGGCAGTGTAATCGTCAAAGCCAAGCGCCTTGAACACGTAAAGAACCAGATCAATAACTTTGATGAATTCTTCCTTTACCTGGTCCGGACGGCAGAAAATATGTGCGTCATCCTGAGTAAATCCACGCACACGAGTTAAGCCGTGCAGCTCACCGCTTTGCTCGTAACGGTAAACCGTGCCGAACTCCGCCAGACGCACCGGCAGCTCCTTGTAAGAGCGTGGGCGTGTTTTGTATATCTCGCAGTGGTGCGGGCAGTTCATTGGCTTCAGCAGGAATTCCTCGTTCTCGTTTGGCGTCTTGATCGGCTGGAAAGAGTCTGCTCCATACTTCTCATAGTGGCCAGACGTTACGTACAGTTCCTTGCTGCCGATGTGTGGCGTTACCACTGGCTGGTAGCCAGCCTTCACCTGTGCCTTGCGCATGAACTGCTCCAGGCGCTCACGCAACAGCGTACCTTTCGGTAACCACAGCGGAAGGCCCATACCTACCTTCTCAGAAAAGGCGAACAGTTCTAACTCCTTGCCGAGTTTGCGGTGGTCGCGCTTCTTAGCCTCCTCCAGACGCTCCAGGTACTCTGTCAGCTCCTTCTGTTTCGGGAAAGTTACACCGTAAATTCGGGTTAGCTGCTTATTGTTCTCATCGCCGCGCCAGTAAGCACCGGCGATATTCATGATCTTGGCAGCTTTAATAAAACCTGTGTTCGGGATGTGCGGCCCACGGCAAAGGTCCACGAAATTACCCTGCTCGTAAAACGTAATGGAGCCATCTTCCAGATCCTTGATCAGGTCCAACTTATACTCATCCCCTTTCTTCGTGAAATATTCAATGGCTTCTGCTTTGGAAACATCGCTGCGCTTATACTCATTCTTAGCACGTGCAAGCTCCAGCATTTTCTGCTCCAGCTTCGCGATGTCTTCCTGAGAAAGGTGGTGCTCCCCCAGATCCACATCGTAGTAAAATCCATTCTCTACAGGAGGACCGATACCGAATTTCACATCCGGGTAAAGGTCTTCTAAAGCCTCTGCCAACAAGTGGGCAGAGGAGTGCCAGAAGGTATTTTTGCCTTCGTCATCGTTCCAGGTGAGCAACTGCACGGTAGCGTCCTCGCTAATGGAGCGCGTGGCATCCCATACAAGGCCGTTAACTTTGGCAGCTAGCACATTTCGAGCTAATCCTTCGCTGATGCTCTGTGCGATCTCAAGGCTGGTTACGCCACTTTCATACTGGCGCACCGAACCGTCTGGCAGTGTGATGTTGATCATAGTAGTTTATCTTTCTATCTGTTCCTGTAGGCGTACAGCTGCACTATCAGGTATTGGTCTTGCAATTTTATACTTTAGCCTGGAGATCGACCTGTAGGCATATGTTGCCTTCGGATCGAGCTGAACCAAACGCTGGTATGTTGCCAGCGCCTTGGTGAAGAAACCAACCCGCTCATAAGCAGTGGCCAGTTTAACCAAGTAATCCGTATCACTTTTGTAAACGCCGTATACTTTCTCCAGGTGCTCCAGCGCCTCGTCGTTATTGCCCTGTGCCAGGCGGTGTAATCCTAACCTGTAATGAGCACCCGACAAAGTATCGTTTATACTTACAGCCTTGCCAAAGGCACGCATGGCACTATCCTGCTTCTGCTCAGCCTGGTAGGCCAAGCCACGATTATACCACAGTTTTGCATCTTCAGGCGCTTTCCTGAGTGCCTTCAGTAAGTATGGCTTTGCTGCTTCGTGCTCTCCTTTATCTACAAGTATAGCTGCCAGTTCGCGCTGCGGCTGCATAAACTCCGGCGCTTGCTCCAGCGACAGTTTAAAGTTCCTAACAGCGTTTGTCGTGTCGCCGGTTGCCTCCTGCACCCTTCCTTTATAATAAAAGGCGTACTCATCAGCCGGAGACAGTTCCTGCGCTTTACGGATATACTCCATCGCCTGCTTATACTCCTTACGCTGCAAGTATAACTCGCCCAGCAGCACATATAGGGAGGAACTTTGGTAAGAGTTACGCTCTGCGGCCAGTGCCAAAGGCAGCGCCTCCTCCGGTTTACCCATGGCGCGCAGCACCTGCGCTTTCACGAATAAAGTAGAGGGCTCTTTACGGGTTAAACGCACAGCCTCTTCAGCATCCTGCAGCGCCTGCTCCAGTTCTCCATTCTGCAGCAATACCACAGCCCTGCGGGCATATAAACTGCCATCACGCCTGGAGTTCTCTAAGGCGATGTTCAGGTTTTGTAACTGTGCCGCCGGGTCGTCCTTTACCTCTGCAAGGTTTACCATCTGCTCATGGTTGCCTTCTTCCAACGTGCAGGAGCCCAGGCTTACCGATAACACCAACAGCATCAAACTCGAAATCCGCATCCTTACCGGCTTAATCTATACTTTTGTAAAAGTCCTTTTATACTTGTCTGCGCTAAATTAAGACATTTTAACCAAATAGAAACACATCGCCTGCAGGAAGCATCCCGCTACCCTAAAAACAAAAAGCCTGCCACCGAATCGGGAGCAGGCTTTTTGACAGTTTTTCAGTCTTTTACATCTTCTGTTGCTGCTGCAACAGGATACTGCATCGCCTGCTAATCTCCAGCTCCTCTTTTGTTTGGAGCGTAAGTGTTAGCGCCTTCTGTAAGGTGTTCACGCAGGCGGCGGAGTCTTTCATTTCTTTATACACACACGCAAGATCATAGTAATAACTGATATTGTTGGGCTCATAAGCAATTGCTTGCTCCAGAGCTTCAGCAGCTTTCCCGTTCGTAGCATCCCCACACACACCTCCAAAAAGCATTTTAGAGGCAGCCTTTTCGGCAAAGTTTAGGTTTGCCATTTTAAAATACCAGCGGCCTAATAAATGCCAGGTGCCTGCATGCTCCCTGTTATCTGCCAGTGCAGCATCCATAAAAGACTTCATCTGATGTATACCCTGCAACCGCTCCTTCGGCCCGGAAACCATCGCTTTTGCACCCAGCGCAACTGCCATCGCGTAGTTAGACTCCGCTCCCGCTGGATTCAGTTCGTAGGCTTTCATGGCGTATTCCTTACCTTTAGCGAAATGCTCCATCTTGCGGGACTCATCCGAAAAACGGTCGCCGATGCGGCTATGAAGTATACTGGCCTTGCAAAGCGCCTCGTAATTTTCAGGGGCCTCAGTTATTACCTGCTCAAACAAGAGCAGGGCCTCGCTTTCTTTGTAGTTGCTCAAAAGCTGTTCTGCACGCTTCATTAGCTCTGTGTTGCCCGATGCACCACCTTCAGCCCAGGTAACTACCGGGGAAGATGCACAGAGTACACAGCTAAGTATAACAGCTTTAAAGTATCTTTTCATAAATAATTTTATACACGTAATCTACCAAGCACCAGGGACTTTAGCAAGGCTGCGGGAGATAAAATCAGAAAAGATCCAACTGCTTTTTCTCCTTCAGGGCCTTCTTCGCCTCTTCCGTGTCTGTCTCAATTTCTACGGCTTCAGCATCAAGAGGTTGGGTGCCACTGGCCCTTGCTGCCTCCTCGGCAAGCTCCTTCAATTTAGAAGGCAATGACACCGGCTCCTTTTTTACCGATTTCTTCGTTTTAGGCTTGTCTTCCTCGGGCTGCTCCACTACCTGCATTCTTGGCACGTCCACCTCAAATATCTTGTAATAATTGAGCTTATTACCCAACGCTTTCCAGCCTTTTACATCGATAAACTCGTTCAGCAGCAGCTTCTCGCTTTCGCGCTCGCCGCGTATAGAACGCTTGAATTTGATACTAGCCAGCGGCGCTGGGTGGGTAGACACGGCTTCCAGCCTGGAGTTCTTTGTTTCAGGGATGAAAGCAAAACGCTTGCCTATGGTAGTGGTCTCTATTTTGAAACGCTTTACATAGTACGTTTTATTGTCGCCTTCATAATAAATCGCAGAAATCACAAGCTCCGGATCAAACTTCTGAAGTACCTTCAGCTTCTCCACGGTATAGTGGTTTGCCAGGTCAAACGAAGTCAGCTCATAGGTGCCGTCCTCGTACACGGCAAGTATAGCATCATCCGTATTAAAGGATCCTAAGTAACGTCCTCGACCCTCGGTGTTCAGCCTTCCGATCACCTCGTCGTAGTAGATCTCACGACCACCCAGCGTGGACTCACCCAGGCTCTTCTGCACCACTTTCTTCACCGGATACTTGGTAACAATGTTACCGTTAGAGCCCTTGCCCTTGATCATCAGCTCGGCAAAATCAAAGTCGAACACTTTATTTCTGGCAGATGCATTCGGGGTGAGCGTAACTGTTACCACTTCCGACTCAGAGTTAGGGTTTGCCGTCAGGTAGTGCACCCTGGAGCCTTTGTTGCCTTTGGTCAGGTCATACTCCTTATCGCGGGTAATAGACTTTACAGAAAAGCGCTTGGCATACGACACCCCCGACTTACCATCCAGGTAAATCATGTTATAAACCATATGCTCATCGTTCTTATTGTATACCCCGGCAAGTATGATGTCCTTTCCTACAAAGGTCTTATCGGCTACTTTCGTCACCATGAATTTACCGTCTTTACGGAACACAATGATGTCGTCCATATCAGAGCAGTCGCAAACGAACTCGTCTTTGCGGAGGCCAGTACCGATGAAGCCGTCCTTGGCGTTCATGTACAGTTTCTGGTTGGCAATGGCTACGTTCTGGGCGTTGATCACATCAAAGGTCTTCACCTGCGTGCGTCGGTCTTTGCCCTGGCCATACTTCTTCAGCAAGCCCTCAAAGTATGAAATCGCGTAGCGGATCAGGTTCGCCAGGTTATCATCCACCTCAGCCATCTCCTCCTCCAACTTCTTGATGTACTCATCCGCTTTAAAGGAGTCATACTTAGAGATACGCTTGATCTTGATCTCCGTCAAACGGATAATATCCTCCTCGCTTACCTCGCGGCGCAGCAGGTGCTTGAACGGATTCAGCCCGGTATCAATGGCATTTAAAACGGCTTCCCAGGTCTCGCACTCCTCTATATCACGGTAAATGCGGTTCTCGATGAAGATTTTCTCCAGCGATGAGTAATGCCACTTATCCTCCAGCTCTCCTTTGCGGATCTCTAGTTCGCGCTTCAGCAGGTCTACTGTTTTGAAAGTAGAAATACGCAGCAACTCATCCACACCCATAAAGTGCGGCTTATCGTTGATGATCACACAAGCGTTTGGAGAGATAGACACTTCACAATCCGTGAAAGCATAAAGTGCATCCATCGTCAGGTCCGGAGAAACGCCGGCAGGCAGGTGCACCTGTATCTCTACATCGGCAGCGGTATTATCCACTACCTTCTTGATCTTAATCTTATTATTCTCGCTGGCCTTCACGATCGACTCCATCAAACCGGTAGTCGTGGTGCCATAAGGTACATCGCGGATAATGAGCATGGTCTTGTCAACCTTCTCGATGGTGGCGCGAACACGAATTTTGCCACCCCGCTGGCCGCCGTTATAGTTCGTAACATCTATCTGGCCGCCGGTCAGGAAGTCTGGCAGTAAAGTAGTGCTACGCCCCTTCAACACATCAATAGTGCCTTTGATCAGCTCCTTGAAGTTGTGCGGCATAATCTTAGTCGATAAACCTACGGCAATACCCTCCACTCCTTGTGCCAGCAGCAGCGGGAACTTCACCGGCAGCGTTACCGGCTCGTTCTTACGGCCGTCGTAGCTCAACTGCCACTGCGTTGTCTGCGGGTTAAACACTACATCCAGCGCGAACTTGGATAGGCGCGCCTCAATGTAACGAGGTGCCGCCGCACTGTCGCCGGTGCGCACATCACCCCAGTTACCCTGCGTCTCGATCAGCAAATCTTTCTGGCCAATATTCACCATAGCATCGCCGATAGAGGCGTCGCCGTGCGGGTGGTACTGCATGGTCTGACCAATCACGTTGGCTACCTTGTTAAAGCGACCATCGTCCATCTCGCGCATGGCATGCAGAATACGGCGCTGCACCGGTTTTAGGCCGTCCTCGATGGCTGGCACCGCACGCTCCAGAATAACATAAGAAGCATAATCGAGGAACCAGTTTTCGTACAGACCAGAGACAGGCGTTACGTTGTGGATGGTTTCTTCCTCACCGTCCGTGAACTGTACCTCCAACTCTTCGTTTTGCTCTAATTCTTCGTTGTTCAATTCTTCGTTATGCATATACTTCTTCAACTATATCTTTCTCAATCTTCAGGTTCTCGATGATGAACTGCTGACGATCTGGCGTGTTTTTACCCATGTAGTAGCTCAACATCTTCTGGATGGTGGTATCCTTGTGCAGGATCACCGGCTTCAGTTTGATGTTCTCACCGATAAATTTACCGAACTCATCCGGAGAGATCTCACCCAAACCCTTAAAGCGGGTGATTTCAGGCTTTTTGCCCAGCTTGTTGATGGCTTCCTGTTTCTCGGCTTCGTTGTAGCAATAGATTGTCTCCTTTTTGTTGCGCACACGGAACAGCGGCGTCTCCAGGATGTACACGTGACCGTTTCGTACCAGGTCCGGGAAGAACTGCAGGAAGAACGTGAGCAGCAGCAGGCGGATGTGCATGCCGTCCACGTCGGCATCCGTGGCAATTACCACGCGGTTATAGCGCAGGTTCTCCAGCCCTTCCTCAATGTTAAGGGCGTGCTGCAGCAGGTTAAACTCCTCGTTCTCGTATACCACCTTTTTCTTCATGCCATAGCAGTTTAGCGGCTTACCGCGCAAACTGAACACCGCCTCAATGTCCACGTTCCTGGACTTTGTGATGGAGCCGCTCGCCGAGTCGCCCTCTGTGATGAAGAGCGTGGACAACAGTGAGTTTTCGTGCTTATCCTCGTTGAAATGCAGGCGGCAATCACGCAGCTTACGGTTGTGCAGGTTAGCTTTCTTGGCACGCTGGTTAGCCAGCTTCTTCACGCCGGCCATGTCCTTACGCTCACGCTCGCTCTGCTCAATCCGCTTCTTCAGCGCCTCGGCTGTAGTTGGGTTCTTGTGCAGGTAATTATCCAGATGCTCCTTTACAAAATCATTGATAAAGGCACGCACAGCCGGGCCATCAGGCCCCATTTCAATGGAACCTAACTTGGTTTTAGTCTGCGACTCGAACACAGGCTCCTGCACACGCAGCGATATGGCACCAATAATGGAGCCGCGAATATCTGTTGCATCGTAGTCTTTCTTATAAAAATCACGCACCGTCTTCACCACCGCCTCACGGAAGGCCGCCAGGTGCGTACCACCCATGGTCGTGTACTGGCCGTTCACGAAGGAGTAGTACTCCTCACCGTAGTCGTTGCCGTGGGTCAGGGCCAGCTCAATATCCTCCCCTTTCAGGTGGATGATCGGGTAGCGCATACTTTCCTCGTCAGCCTTGTTGCGGAGCAGGTCCAGCAGGCCGTTCTCAGAGTAGTATTTCTTGCCGTTGAAATTGATCGTCAGGCCGGCATTGAGGTAAACATAGTTCCAGATCTGGTTCTCCAGGTAATCCGGGTTAAACTTATAGTTCTTAAAGATGGTGTCGTCCGGCGTGAACGTAGTAAGCGTTCCGTTGCGCTGGCTCGACTCCTGCACCTCCAGGTCCTCTGTCAGCACGCCTTTTTCGAACTCTGCGGCTTTCATCTTGCCCTCGCGCACCGACTGAATGCGGAAGTGGCTGGACAAGGCATTTACAGCCTTCGTACCAACACCGTTCAGACCAACAGACTTCTGGAAGGCTTTACTATCATACTTACCACCCGTGTTAATCTTACTCACACAGTCGATTACCTTACCCAGCGGAATGCCACGCCCATAATCACGGACCTGAACTTTATGATCCGAGATCTTTACCTCGATAGTCTTACCGAAACCCATCACGTGTTCGTCGATGGAGTTATCGATAACCTCTTTAACCAAAATGTAAATACCGTCGTCCGCCGAGGAGCCATCACCCAGTTTACCGATATACATACCAGGACGAAGCCTGATGTGCTCGCGAGGTTCCAGGGAGCGGATGCTGTCTTCGGTGTAATTATGCTCTAACTCTGCCATTCTGTAAGCGTAAGTGTAGTTGATTAGGTAATATCAATGCGAAAGATAGGAAAATATAAGAAGACAAGATGCAACTGAATAGTTCCTACCCAAGGCTAAATTAAGAAGTCTCCTTTAGTTTTACTAATTTTTTTAGTTTATTTCAGCCACTCTAGTGTTAGCCCCCTATACTAACAGCAAGAAGCAGGCGCAGGTTCAGGTGTAGACCATTATTTCCCTATCTTTTTAAGCTAACTTTTTTAGCAATTTTATATATTAATAATTATATGCTTTAACGCATAACATTTGCTTATTTTGAGAGGCAAAAGTAGGGTCTGGAATGAGAAATCAAACGTTATTGAATTGATAAATGGAAATAAAGCTTCCCAAGTACTTTAAATACACTGTTATACTTCTGGGCCTGGCCCTGCTCATCTTTATACTTCAGCAGTTCAAAGCTATTCTGATGCCGCTGGCCTTTGGGCTGCTGTTTGCCCTGCTGTTATTGCCCCTCTCCCGCGACCTGGAGAAGAAGCTGCGTTTCCCGAGGCCTCTGGCCATATTCACCAGCATACTGCTCGTGATCGTGATCCTAAGCCTAATTGTTTGGTTCCTGTCGATGCAGCTTGTTAGCCTGACCTCAGAACTGGACTCCATTGGTAAAAACATGCAGAAGCTGCTGTTTAAGGTGCAGGACTTCTTTTTAACTAATTTCGGTATTGCGCCCCCTAACAAATCCCAACTCATACAAAACGCCATTGGCGGGCTTCAGGAGTTTACTACCACGTTTCTGGGAAGCACCATTTCCATCACCACCGGCGCTATCACCATACTTACCCTGGTGCCTATTTTCGTATTCCTGCTGCTCTACTACCGCGACCACCTGGAGCAGTTCCTGTTTAAATTCGTGACGAAAGACAGGCGAGGCGGAGTGATCCATACTATAACCGACATACAGCATGTCGTGCAGAGTTATATCTCCGGGTTGATGATCGTGATTGTGGTGGTGGCGCTGCTGAACTCGGCGGGGCTGCTTATACTTGGCGTTAAGTATGCCATCTTCTTCGGCGTGTTCGCCTCCATACTTACCATTATACCATACATTGGCATACTTATAGGGGCCTCACTTCCTGCGCTGTTTACGCTGGCTACCACCGGCAACTTGCTGGATGCCGTGCTGGTGGTGATCGTGTTTATGTTCGTGCAGTTTCTTGAGGGTAATTTTATCACGCCTTTTGTGGTGGGATCAAAAGTGAGCCTGAACCCGTTTGCCGCTATACTTGCCCTATTGGTGGGCGGCGAAATATGGGGCGCAGCCGGCATGATTCTTTCCATCCCGATAATTGCCATGATAAAGGTAATCTTTGACGTATATGAGCCCCTGCAGCCCTTCGGCTTCCTGCTCTCCGACATAGACGAGGTAAAGCCCAACAAGAAAGGGCGGGTACACGGTTGGCTTTCTGAGTTTGTAAACGGCATCTGGCGGGGCAAAAAAGGACCAAATGCGTAAACTTGCTAATCCTATTTGCAGCAAAAAAGCAATTGAGGCGATTTGAAACGGAATACTAATAAATTTGGTTTAGGAGATAGCCCTGTAGCTAATGGCAAAGGGCCTGATGACCACGACCTAAACCAGAGCAACTTGTACGCGATAGTAGATATTGAGACAACCGGAGGCCAACCGCACCAGGACAAGATCACCGAGATTGCCATTTTTATACACGACGGGGAGAAGATAGTGGACAAATACCACACACTCATTAACCCCGAGAAACCCATCCCCTTCTTCATCACGCAGCTCACCGGCATTAAAGACGATATGGTGCAGGAAGCGCCGAAGTTTTACGAGGTGGCCAAAGAGATTGTGGAGTTTACCGAGGGAAAGGTTTTTGTAGCCCACAACGTGCGCTTCGACTATTCCTTCATCAAGAAAGAGTTTGCCGACCTGGGCTTCACCTTCCAGCGCAAAACGCTCTGCACCGTTCGCCTCAGCCGCGCGCTGATGCCGGGCCTACCCTCTTACAGCCTGGGCAAGCTTTGCAAAAGTATAGACATCCCGTTGAGCCAGCGCCACCGCGCCATTGGCGACGCCGAGGCAACTGCCATACTATTCGACAAGCTACTGAAGATTAACCGCCCTGTAGTAGACGGCAACATGAACATGGCCTCCGAGCATACCACGCAAGTGCTCAAGCAGGAAATCAAAACCTCGCTCCTGCCACCCGCCATCAGCAAAGAGCAGGTGGATGCGCTGCCGATGGTACCGGGCGTGTACTACTTCCACAACGAAGCGGGAGAGGTAATTTATGTAGGCAAAAGCATCAACATCAAAAAGCGCATAATCCAGCACTTCAATATCGACTACAAGAGCCGCAAATCACTGGACTTTAAGAATAACATAGCCGACATTACCTATGAGCTGATGGGTAACGAGCTGGTATCGCTGCTGTTTGAGTCGGCTGAGATAAAACGCATGAAGCCGCAGTATAACCGGCAACAGCGCCGCAGCGTGTTTAATACGGGCATTTTCTCGTACCTAGATGAAAACGGGTACAAGCGCCTTACGTTCGGTAGCGTGAACAAAGCCGATAACATAAGTATGACGCCGATCATAGCGCTGTCGAACCATTATAAAGCGAAAGGTTTCCTGTTCCATAAAGTGGCCAAGTATAACCTCTGTCAGAAACTGTGCGACCTGTACAAAACATACGGCGCCTGCTTTGATTACCAGGTGCACCAGTGCAGCGGTGCCTGCATTGGCAAGGAAAGCCCGGAGGAGTATAACAAGCGTGTAGAGGAGGCGATCGAATCGTTTACGTTTGAGCACAACAGCTTTGTGATAGTTGGTAAGGGACGAGAACCAGGAGAACGCTCGGTAGTAGTGGTGGAGCATGGCACCTACCTCGGCTTCGGTTTTGTAGACGATACCTTCTCAGCAAATAGTATGGAGGACTTTAAAGAAGCCATCAAGCGGTACAACGACAACAAAGACGTGCAGCAGATAATCCGGAATTATATGCGCGGCAAACACAAGGATAAAGTGCTTGTGTTTGATTAAGATAGAGCTCCGCTGAGGCAACGTTTGCTTTTACAGCAAAAGGCTCCTAAATTCATGTCGCAAAACGGAGGACCCTATACTTCCTCTGCTTTCAAACTAAATTAACCATCATTAAAAATAAATCTGTGAACGAAACAAAAACAAGATTCAGACCCGGCGTACTTTTTGGCGATGAAGTGACAGAGCTTTTTAAGTATGCGAATGAAAATAACTTCGCGCTTCCTGCCGTGAATGTGATCGGTACAAACTCGGTGAATGCCGTTTTGGAGACTGCCAAAGCCGTGAACTCACCAGTGATTATCCAGTTCTCGCACGGTGGTGCCCAGTTCTTCGCCGGCAAAGGCCTGTCCAACGACGAGCAGAAAGCCGCCATTGCCGGTGCAGTATCCGGTGCGCAGCACGTGCACCTGATGGCAGAAGCCTACGGAGTACCAGTGGTACTGCACACGGACCATGCCGCTAAAAAACTGCTGCCTTGGATTGACGGCCTGTTAGATGCCGGTGAAAAATACTTTGAGCAGCATGGCAAACCGCTGTACAGCTCTCACATGCTGGACCTTTCGGAGGAAGAGATCAAAGAAAACATTGAAACCTGCGCCAGCTACCTGAAACGCATGGACCGCATGGGCATGACCGTGGAAATTGAGCTTGGTGTAACCGGTGGCGAGGAAGATGGCGTGGATAACACCGGCGTAGACAGCTCCCGCCTGTATACCCAGCCAGAAGAAGTAGCCTATGCCTACGAAGAACTGAATAAGATCAGCACAAGGTTTACAATAGCGGCTGCCTTTGGTAACGTGCACGGTGTGTACAAGCCAGGTAACGTTGAGTTGCGCCCAGACATTCTTAAGAACTCACAAGATTACATCCAGAAGAAGTTCGGTACGGGCCCTAACCCGGTTCATTTTGTGTTCCATGGCGGCTCGGGCTCAGAAAAGCACCAGATTAAGGAGGCAATTGAGTATGGCGCTATCAAGATGAACATTGATACGGATATGCAGTGGGCTTTCTGGGATGGCATTCGTAACTACTACGAAGGCAAAAAAGGCTACCTGCAGGCGCAGATCGGCAACCCGGATGGCGATGATTCTCCGAACAAGAAATACTACGACCCGCGTGTTTGGCTGCGTGAGGGTGAGAAGAGCTTTATCGCTCGTTTGAAAGAGGCCTTTACGGACCTGAACGCAAATGACCGCAACTAATATTCCTTAAGTATGGCGAGGCGAAAACCTCGCCATACTTTTTTTACACCTTTTCCTTCTGCTCCTGCAGCCACTGGTAAATCTTGTCAGTGTCCTCTTTGCGGCAAAGCTCGGAACCGGGAGTCATGGTGGCCGCTGTTCCTGCTGCCACCCCGAACCGCACCATATCCTCCAGGCTGCCGCCCTGCA
The DNA here is from genome assembly GCF_026241195.1 of Pontibacter anaerobius. GTDB lineage: Bacteria > Bacteroidota > Bacteroidia > Cytophagales > Hymenobacteraceae > Pontibacter > Pontibacter anaerobius. The sequence continues at coordinate 221,311 of NZ_JAPFQO010000002.1, read as the reverse complement.
GTAGGCACAGCACCATACCTGCCACCATACTATCGCCAGCGCCCACGGCACTCTGCTGCGGCATGGTTGGCGGCACAACGTAACTTATACCCTCCTTAGATGCCAGCATGGCACCCCTTGGCCCCAGCGATACTACCAGCACCTGGCTCTTACCCTCATCTAGGACCTGTCGGGCGATTTCCTCCTGTTCCATAGCCGATATTTTCTCTTTACCAGCCAGTGCCGCCAGCTCACCCAAATTCGGTTTCAGCAAGTATACCCCTTTACCTGCCGCTTTGGTAAGCGCTGGCCCGGAAGTATCCACAATCAGTTTAAAGTTTTTCCGGTTGGCAACCCCTGCCAGTTGCTCATAAAAATCATCGGGCACGCCGGGAGGAAGGCTTCCGCTGGCAACTACATACCTGGGTATCTTCTGCTCAGGCAGTTTCTCCAGATCATCCAGGCACTGCCGCCATTCTGCCTCATACAACTCCGGGCCAGGCATACCAAAACGGTACTGGTTGCCGGAGTTATCCTCCATAACCATAAGGTTCTCGCGGGTCCAGTTCCTCGTTTTGATCGCCTTGAAGTCCACCCCTTCCTTCTCGAGCAGATTGCAGATACCCTCCCCTGCAGGGCCACCCACTAAAATCCACGCGCAGGAGCTGCCTCCAAGCTTTTTAAGCGCCCGCGACACGTTAATGCCGCCGCCGCCAGGCTCAAAGGTCGGCTCATCGCACCGGAGCTTTTTCTCAGGGATCACCTGTGCCACATGGGTACTTTTATCCAGGGCGGGGTTTAGGGTTATCGTGATGATGTCGCTCATGTTGCGTTCTAAAGTATAAACTGATTACCTGATAATATTAAACTCGCGCTGCTCTCCCCTCTGGAAAGTATAAACCTCTCCACGTACACCTATCAGCACTTCATTTGACCATCCCCGGTCGAAAGTGATTTTCATTTTTTCCTGCGTCACCTCCAGCGAGACCCAGTGGCTACGATAACGGATCTTGAAGTTCAGGAAACAAATCTCTTCCGGCAAAACCGGGTTCAGCCACAGCACGTTATCCCTTATCTCCAGGCCAGTGAAACCACGCTGCACCAGGTCTACCGTTCCCGCCATCGCACCCAGGTGTATACCCTCCGGTGTGGTTCCACCCTGCACATCTTCCACATCGCTCATCAGGGCAACTTTAAAGTTATTCCAGGCACGTTTACGGTCTGAGCGAGCCAGCACCCAGGAGTGCACGATCTTACTCAGCGTAGAGCCGTGTGAGGTTCTGTTCTCATAGTACTCAATATTCTCAGGTATACTTTCGGGCTTGAAATCGTAATTGAGCATCTTGAAAATCTGGATAAGCTCCTCGGAAGAAAACAGGTAAAACAGCATCAGTACATCGGCCTGCTTACTGGCTTTATACTTGTTCACGTTGTCGCCCTCGCTCTCCAGTATCCGGTCGAGGCGCATCGACTCGCCATGCTTCGCCTTATACACTTCCCACGGAAACTCCTGCAACTGCTCATACCCCTCAAACTGGGAAATGATCTTCGAGTCGCCGATGAAAGGCACATACATGGCCTCTGAGATATCCCGCCAGCGCTTCAGGTCCTGTTCCGTAATACCTAATTTAAGGTGCAGTTCCTCTACCCGGGAATCATCCAGTATGTCAATTAGCTTTAGTGCCGTCTGGATAACCCAGACAGCCATAATATTGGTGTAGGCATTGTTGTTAAGGCCGGGCTGTCCGGAATCGGGGTAGTCGGTGTGATACTCGTCAGGGCCTACCACGTTGTGTATCTCGAAACGGCCACGCTCCGGGTTGAAGACAGCTATGGTAGACCAAAAAAGCGCAATATCGAAGATCAGCTCGCCCCCCATAAAGGTCATGAAGGCCATATCTTCGTTGGCCTGGAAGTATTGCCATACATTGTAGGCGATCGCGGCGCTGATGTGCCGCTGCAGGTAAGTATTGTCCGGTAACCAGCGGCCGGACTCCGGGTTTAGATGTATGACCTGGCTCTCTTCGCGTCCGTTGCTGCCGCTCTGCCACGGAAACATGGCCCCGCGGTAGCCAGCCTGCGTAGCTGCATAGCGCGCCTCAGGTAAACGGCGATAACGGTAAAAGAGCAGCTCCCGCGTTAATTCGGGCAGGCGTAAGTTCAGAAAAGGGAAAATAAACAGCTCGTCCCAGAAAATATGTCCGCGGTAAGCTTCTCCGTGCAAGCCTCGCGCCGGCACCCCCACATCCATGCCTACGGTGTTAGCCGATACGGTTTGCAGCAGATGGAAGATGTGCAGCCGAAGAACAGACTGGGCTTTTACATTACAGTCCAGTGTCAAGTCGCAGCGGTTCCAGAGGCGTTGCCAGGCACCATTGTGTCGCTCCAGCAGGTGGACGAAGCTTCCCTGCCGGTCAATATTTTTGCGTGCTTCCTGTAGCGGCTCTGTTATAGCCTGATCTCGGGAGGTATGCAGCTGCACCACTTTCTCTACGTGAACCGTTTGCCCCTCCAGGCAGTTTACCTTTATTCGCTGCTCTACATACCCGGCTTCCTCCAGCAATTGGCGCTCCAGTGGCGGAGCGGCGGGCCCCATGAATACACGCGTTCTGGCAGCCTGAGCCATGAGCAACCGCGATTGAACCGTCGCTACCTCCAGGTAAATTGTTTCGTTGTTGTGCTGCCCTTGCGCCAGCGCCTGCAGGTGCTTCCCATTTAGTGCACGGTAGCGCCCGACACCGCTGTTTACTACCTGCCCGTCTAAGGCAGTGGAGATCTCCACCTCCCCGGACCAGTTCAATGGCGTAAGCTCCCACTCGATGGCTGCCACATGTTTATTAGCCATGCTTACCAGCCGCCGACTGTGCAGGGTACTCTCGCGCTCCTTTCCGTCGCGGAACTGCAACTGCCGTATTAGCAAGCCCTGCTGCATGTCCAGCTCCAGCCGAAAGCTGATCACTTCCACCCGTTTCAAATCAAACCACTCCTCCCCCGGGTGTCGGAATGAAAGCGGGAGCCAGTTAGGCCAGTTCACCAGGTCCTCGTTCTCAATCAATTTCCCGGCTATTTCAGTAATGAGCCGGTTGTAACCACCAGCCAGGTAAGTGCCCGGGTAATGTATACTTTCGTCTGCACTGGCTTCCTCAAAGGCACCCCGAGTAGCAAAATAGCCATTGCCGAGGGTGCAAAGCGCTTCCCGTAAAGGCTGTAGTTCAGGTGTCCACTCTTCATAAACTATTCTCCAATCTGGCATGACTTTACTTTTTTAGATATTTTGTCAGCGCTGCCAGAAACTCCTGAACCTCATCCACACTCTCCAACCTGAAGTCTGCGGCTGTTTCCTCATCGTGCTCACCTACCAGTATACTTATACCCTGCCCCTGCAAAGCGGCAAAGGCATCTTCGTCGGTCAGGTCGTCGCCAATATACATCGGTATAATACCGGGCTTGTTCAGTTCCAGTTCTTCCAATAGCCAGTGCACGGCTTTGCCTTTGTGCCAATCCAGGTTTGGCTTCAGTTCCAGTATCTTTTTACCTGGCCCCGGTTTCAGCTCTTTATACTTTGAGAGAACATCTTGCGCCACTTTCAGCACGTCATCAACCTGATCATCAGCCACGTTGCGGTAATGGACGGCTATGGCGTAGCGTTTCCGCTCAACCAAAGCGCCTTGTACCTGGTGCAGGCGCTCGTTCAACTCAGTTTGGGCTTTATCCAGAGCGGGAATGGCTGCGGCGGCTCCGCCCGGTTCGGTATGCATGTTATCAGGGCCTGAGATATCAAACCCGTGGGATCCGGCATAGTATAGATTATCCAGCTGCACCAGCTTCTCCACGTTCGCCCTGTCACGTCCACTAACAACGGCAACAGGGCAAACTTCCGCCAGCTGCCGCAGGGTATGCCGCATGCTGTCAGAAAGTATGGCCTTGTCAGGGTCTTTAACAATGGGGGTCAGGCAACCATCGTAGTCCAGGAAAACGGCAGGAGTTTTGCCCTGTAGTAAGGCCTCTATTTGGTTTAGAGCTGAAGGGAGCGTTATACCGTCCTTTTTGCGTACCTGGTTTTGGGGGGTGTTCTTCATAGTATGGCTTGGTATTTTTTGCAGCACCACATCGGCACCATGTTCTTTTAGTTCATTTGCTTCGCTTGTACGGTCAAGGCCCACCACCAGGGCAAAGCCGCCGGCCTTACCGGCCTCTACACCGGCCAGGGCATCCTCAAAAACAGCCGCCTGCTCCGGCTTTACCTGCAGCCTGCGGACGGCTTCCAGAAAAATATCCGGTGCCGGTTTCCCTTTCAGCCCCAGCTCCGCCGACACGATGCCATCTACCCGCACTTCGAACAATTTCTCAAGCCCTGCCGCGGCAAGTATGGACTGGCAGTTTTTGCTGGCAGAAATTACCGCCGTTCGCAGGCCCCGCCGACGCATCTCTCCAGCAAAGGCAACGGTGTCAGGGTACACGTCCACCCCTCCCTCCTGCAGTAACTCCTGAAAATACGTATTCTTAAGGTTTCCCAAACCGGCCACTGTTTCTTTTCCGGGTGCATCTTCTGGCGTGCCTTCGGGTAGCGTAATCCCGCGTGAAGCCAGAAAATTCCGCACGCCATCATAGCGCGGTATGCCGTCAATGTACCGGCGGTAATCAGTCGCTATACTTAGTGGCTCGTAAACTTTATCTTCACGTTGCCCACGCTGCAGCAGGTATGCATCAAACATACGCTTCCAGGCGTTTGCATGCACCCGGGCCGTTTGCGTTATCACCCCATCCAGATCAAATATCAGTGCTTTAATGTTTCTGAGTTCCAGAAGGTCGAAGAGATGTGGCTGGGACATGATCTGCTGCGTTTTACGGGTAATCGTACAGGGCTGTATTCATCAAAATCATACTATACTTAAGCACATTTGGTTTTTCCTTCGGTTTTATACTTGCTGAAGAATGTAAAAAGCAAAAGCGCCTCTTTTTATGGAAGAGGCGCTTTTGTGAAATATCCGAATCAACAAGAGTATACTTTGTTAGTTCAGGGAGGTAGCTTTCTGTGCTTTGAGTTCTGCAGCAAAACCCTTTATAACAATGTCGGCTCCTTTTGTTTCTAGTCTTTCCTGGTTAAGGCCGCGGTCTATGCCCACAATCAGGCCGAAGTCACCAGCCTTAGCTCCCTCTACACCTCCTTCGGTGTCCTCAAAAACAGCTGTCTCCTGAGGTTGCACACCAAGTCTGCGGGCCGCTTCCAGGTAAATATCCGGTGCAGGCTTGCTTTTCATCTTGAGTTCGTTGGCCACTACTTTATCTACGCGTACCGGGAAAAGCTTATCTAAACCGGCGCGGCGAAGTATGGTGAGGCAGTTGCGGCTACCCGAAACAATGGCTGTTTTCATACCTGCCTGCTGCTGCTCTTTTACCCACTGGATGGCATCATCGAACACCACGACACCGTTTTGCTTCAGCAGTTCATGAAAATAATAGTCTTTGCGTTCGCCCAGACCAACCAAGGTGTTGTTTCCAACCGAATCGCTAGGCTCTCCCTCCGGCAGCGTGATGCCACGGGAAGCCATGAAATTGCGCATGGCATCGATACGGGGCACATCGTGCACATAGGTCTGGTAATCTTCTTTCAGGTTGAAGGGCTCATAGGCCTTGCCATCCTGCTCGCTTCGCTGGCGCAGGAAGGAGTCACACAGCTTTTTCCAGGCTTCGGCATGAAGTCCGGCTGTGTTCGTTATCACACCATCCATATCCAGGATCAGGGCCTTGATATTTCTTTCTTGTATAAGTTTACTCAGATTACTCATAAAGTATAGGCTTTACTTGATAGGTTTTTACTATTAAATAGCAGGCGGTTATTTTTCTATCGGGGCTACTAACTAGCCTGTAGCGTGAACTTACCTGCCCCGGCTGCAGCACAACCACATTTATACTTTGTCCCCAGTTCAGCTGTCGCCAGCATTCATATGGCTCATCAAATATAGTCACATAGGCTCATAACTTCAGCATCTACGGCTATTAAATTGCTTATGTTTGGCATCTCTTTCTTACTGATAGTAGTTTATCCTGTTGGTGTGCGTGGACAAAAACCACCTTATAGTTTTCTATACGGCACCAAACGCACTACAGCTGCTTTTTTCTGATGAACCACTTATAAGCTTCTGCCACCCATACAACCAGGCTGGAAAGCAGGATTATGATCAACAGATCAAGTATAGGCAGTTCTTTAAACCTAAAGACACCGCTCAGCAAAGGTGTGTAGATTACAAGCAGCTGCAAGGCAACGGAGACTACAAAAGCTATGTTTACGTACCGGTTGCTGAATATGCCAATCTCAAAGACAGAGTACTCCAGCGAACGCATGTTGAATGTATTGAATACCTGCGTCATGGATATGACGATGAAAACACCGGTACGGGCAAGATTCTCCCCCTGAGGCAGGTAATAGGAAAACACAGCAAGGGTCAGCCCCAGCATGACCACGCTCATCAGCAGGAGGTACGGCACCACGCCTTTATCCAGTATGCTGGCATCGCGCGGAACGGGTGCGCGTTTCATTATCTCGCCGTGGCCGCGCTCGGTGGCTAGCCCTAGCTCCATCACTCCGTCGGTAACCAGGTTTACCCAGAGTATCTGGGTGGCGGTAAGCGGGAAAGGCCAGCCAAGCAGCATGGTTATGATAAATACCGCCACGAAGGCAAAGTTAGTGGTGAGCAGAAAAAAACTCGTCTGCCGCACATTCTGAAACACAATGCGCCCCTCCCGAATGGCCCGCACAATGGTGGCAAAGTTATCATCCGAGAGCACGATCTGGGAGGCATCTTTAGCCACATCCGTTCCGCGTATACCCATGGCTATGCCAACGTCTGCCCGCTTCAGGGCGGGGGCATCGTTCACGCCATCCCCGGTCATCGCCACCAGGTGGCCTTTACTTTGGAGATGCTCCGCGATGCGCAGTTTTGTGTTAGGGCTTACCCGGGTGAAAACCGAAACGTTATCTACCAGGTCTTCGAAGACGTTCTCCGGCGACTCCAGTTCATCTTCCTGTAAAGCTAATGGGAAAATTTCTTCTGTCTCGTCAGGGTCAAGTATGCCTACCTGCCGGGCAATGGCGGTGCCTGTTTTTTTATGGTCTCCTGTAACCATCATCACCCGGATGCCTGCCGTCTTGCAGTCGCTTACAGCTTGCTGCACCCCGCTGCGGGGCGGGTCTACAATGCCGGTGATGCCTACCCAGATCAGTTCCTGCACATGGTCCGTTTTTGCCTCATCCTGTATGCCATCAGCCTCGCGGTAAGCCAGGCCCAGCACACGCATGGCTTTATCGGCCCACTCATCGTTCTTGTCCTGCACACGCTGGCGCAATTCGTTTGTTAACACCTGGGGACCTTCCTGGGTCAGAATGCGGGTACTCAAAGAAAGGATTTTTTCCGGGGCGCCTACCACTAACAGCTCCCGCTGCCCCGCTACCTCTGCCAGTGTTGCCCTATACTTTTGTTCCGAGTTAAAAGGGAGATCGTCTATCACCTGCACTTCAGGCAGCAGGTTTTCCTGCTTCGCCTCCGCTTTTTTTGCCAGTACCAGCAGCGCTACCTCCGTTGGGTCACCTGTCACCTCCGGCTCACCCGTTTTGCCATCTTCTCCGCGCTTTGGCGCCCCGAAGTGGGCATTATTACATACTTTGGCAATTAGCAGCAGCTGTTGTAGCACCTTGTTGTCCGCAGGATTTATATTTTCTCCGTTTTGCGTCAGCTCTCCCTCCGGAGTGTAGCCTGTACCCGAAACTTCCAACTCCGAACCATCACCCAAAAACACCTTGCTAACCGTAAGTATACTTTTGGTGAGCGTGCCGGTTTTGTCTGTAAGTATAACGGAGACAGACCCAAGCATTTCAGTGGCTGAGAACTCACGGGTAATGGCATTTTGCCGCACCATACGGTTAGCCCCAATCGCCAGCACGATGGTAATCACGGCCGGCAGCCCCTCCGGGATGGAAGACACCAGGGTAGCCACGGTAATCAGCAGTACCTCCTCAAATGCATAATTGCGGACGAAGTAGCCAAGTATAAAAACTACCGCCGAAGTAGCGACAGAGATAACCGCCATCTGTTTTGCCAGCCGCTCGGTTTTCTTCCGGAAGTTAGTGGCCGTCGCTTTGATTGAACCCAGTGAGTGGGAAATTTTACCCAACTCAGTGTCGCCTCCAATGGCCGTCACCACGGCTTTGGCAGAGCCCCTCGCTACGTGTGTACCTTTCCAGAGCATGTTCAGCCTGTCGCCCAGATTGGTATTCTCCTCCAGCGGTTCGGTGTTTTTTTCAATCGGCAGCGACTCCCCTGTCAGCGAGGCTTCGATGGTTTGCAGGTTCTTGCCCCGTACCAGGCGGGCATCTGCCGGAACGCTGTCCCCCTCTTCAAGCACCACTACATCGCCGGGCACCAGCTCCCGCGCTTCCAAGGTTCTGATCCTGCCATCCCGCAGCACCTTCGTCTCCTGCTTCAGCATACTTTTGAGCGCCTGTATCGCCTTTTCAGCCCGGTACTCCTGAAAAAAACCTAGCACCGCATTAAACAGGATCACCCCAAATATCACGTACACATCCACCATATGGTCTGCATACCAGGCTACACCGGCCGCCAGCACCAACACCAGAATCAGGAAATCCTTGAACTGGTTTAGAAAGAGCACAAACGGGTTGATGCCTTCTTTGCCCGTCAGCTCATTAGGGCCATACTCCTTATGCCTCCTTCGGGCCTCCTCCTCCGTTAGCCCCTCCCTGTCGGACTGGAGCTTTTTCAGCGCCTCTTCCGTGCTAATGCTGTAGTAAGGGAATTTTTGATCCATTGCCATTTTTACGCCGGTTCTGGGTAATGATTCGGAATAGTTTTACAGGCTTACGGAATACCCTCTGTGCGCTCCTGCGGCGGCACGTCAGGCCCCTGCTCCGGCCTTGTAGACCGGTTTTCGCCCCCTGTAATGTAGCCGGTTGGTCCGGGAGGAGTGCGTTTGCCTTCATCCTCCTTCAATATCCCTTTTTTCTTTCCGGGTTTCTGATGGGCTTTTCTCTGCTCTTCCATAACAATTCTATTAAACTTAAACTTAGTAAATGATGAGGCAGCCTAAGTATGGCCTTAGCACACAGTAAACCAAACACTCTTTTCCATACTTAGGCATATGCCTACTTACCTACGCAGGCACAGGCATTTTGATGTTGCAAGCCACGTTATGCCCTGCACCAACCCTCCCCTTAAAAAGGAGTTAAATAAAATTTGCAGGATTTTCTAACTTTGGCACCGCAGCCTTTTACCTGCCCCACTTTATACGTAAAAACCGAACCGGCCGAAACACGGTATACCAAATCGAAATATGGATATCCGGGAGCCAAAATATCTCTAAGAAAAAAATATGCTAAAGAACTACTCTCCAACTAAAACCGAAGCCTGGAAGAAACTTGAGGAGCACTTTAACACCGTGCAACCGCAGCACCTGCGCGATATGTTTGCCCAGGATGCAAAGCGTTTCAACAAATTTACCTTCCGCCTGAACAACACGATCTACGACCTCTCCAAGAACCGCATTACTGCGGAAACGCTGCAGCTACTAACACAGCTTGCAAACGAAATGGAGGTATCAAAGGCCATTGAAAGTATGTTCAGCGGCGAGAAAATAAACGCCACTGAAGACCGCTCAGTGCTGCACACGGCCCTGCGTAATTTCTCGGATGAGCAACTGCAGGTTGATGGCGAAAATGCGCTTGAAGAGGTGCGCCAGGTACAGGAGCAGATGCGCACTTTCTGCAATAAACTCCATACGGGAGAGTGGACGGGCTACACCGGCAAACGCATGCAGAACGTAGTGAACATCGGCATCGGCGGCTCCGATCTAGGCCCTAAGATGGTAGTGGAGGCTCTGAAGAAGTACCAGAAACCAGACCTGGAAGTATACTTTATCTCCAACGTGGACGGCACCGACGCGGCCGAAGTGCTGCATAAGCTCGACCCGGAGACAACGCTATTCATCATCGCTTCCAAAACCTTCACTACTAAAGAGACCATTACCAATGCCGAAACGGCACGCGGCTGGTTCTTGCACAAGGCTGTGGACCGCGAGCACATAAAGAAGCATTTTGTGGCCCTTTCTACCAACATAGAGGCCGTAACTAAATTCGGCATTGCCGAGGAAAACGCTTTCCGCTTCTGGGACTGGGTAGGCGGACGCTTCTCGTTATGGTCTGCCATTGGCTTGTCAGTTGGCTGCGCTTTGGGCTACGATAAGTTCGAAGAGTTGCTGCGCGGCGCCGAGTCTATGGACAAGCACTTCCGTACGGCCCCGATGGAGGAGAACATTCCGGTGCTGATGGGGCTGCTGAGCATCTGGTACACTAACTTTTTTGGATGCCAGACGCACGCTATACTTCCGTACGACCAATACCTGCGCCTGCTGCCGGAGTACCTGCAGCAACTCCTGATGGAGAGTAATGGCAAAAGCACCGATCGCAACGGCAACCGCGTGGACTACCAGACCCAGCCTGTGGTTTGGGGCGCAGCGGGCACTAACAGCCAGCACTCCTTTTTCCAGCTCATCCACCAGGGCACCATACTTATACCTTGCGATTTTATAGCCCCCGCCGAGAGCCATAACCCGGTAGGCAACCACCACGCGCTGCTGCTTTCGAACTTCTTTGCCCAGACGGAGGCACTTATGAAAGGCAAAAATGCAGCCGAAGTACGCGAGGAGCTTACTAAGAAAGGCATGGCTGGCGAGGAACTGGAGCAGCTGCTACCGCACAAGCTGTTCGAGGGTAACAAGCCAACTACATCCATCATGATGAAAAAGCTGACCCCGTTTGAATTGGGCAGCCTGGTGGCCATGTATGAGCATAAGACGTTTGTACAGGGCGTGATCTGGAACATCTACAGCTTTGACCAGTGGGGTGTGGAACTTGGCAAGCAGTTGGCAGGCACGATCGAGGGGGAGCTATTACATGGCAAAGCCTCCAGCCACGACAGCTCCACCAGCGGCCTGATCGAGTACTACACCGGAAATAAGTAATTTTTAATAGTTAAGATTTGTGCGTTAAAAGTTAAAAGTAACTCATGTACTTTTAGTACCGCTTAAACTCTCAACCCATAAGCTTAACTTTATCTCTTAATTAAAATACATGAAGCGAGTGCTGATGGTGCTGTTTTGCAGTTTTGCTTTAAGCAGCTGCGCAGACGAAGATTTTTTTCAGCCCGATGCACTTGCCACATCAGAAGAAATAGGTGGAAAAGCCGCTGCCGGTCCGGATAGCGTCTGGGTTATACTTGGGCGCCACTACGATCGCAGCGGCTTTCACCGTTTTTTCTGGGGGAACCATAACCGCAAACTCTGGAACACCCCTGTAAAGCTGCCTGTTTTTAAACTAAACTCGCTGCACGGTGGGCTTATTGTTGTAGAAAAAGGAGGCGGCTACCAAACCACTAGTTTTGAACTGCAGGACAGCACAGGCCGACGCTACGCCCTGCGCTCATTAGACAAGGACCCCAGGCATGTCGTGAGTAAATTCTGGCAAGGCACATTTATTACCAACATCCTCCGCGACCAGACCTCCGCTGCCAACCCTTTCGGAGCGCTGGTGGTGCCTCCACTGGCAAAAGCCGTGGGCGTATACCACACCAACCCCAGGTTATACTATGTAGCCACGAACGACACAATCTTTGGGCAGTATAGCCACGAAGTGCAGGGCAAAGTGTTTATGCTGGAAGAAAAGTATAAACATCGGGCAGACATAGGCCCTGATTTTGGTAAAAAGGTGATAGGTTTTGAGGATTCTGAGGATGCACTGCGGCAGCGCTTCTCAAAAAATTCCCATCATTTTAACCAAAAGGCCTTCGCTAAAGCTCGCCTGCTAGACCTGCTCCTGGGTGACTGGGACCGGCACAAAGGGCAGTGGGATTGGGCACTGACGACACAGGGCGCAGACACTATTTATAATCCCATCCCGAAGGACCGCGACCAGGTTTTTCTGAAGATGAAGGACGGTGTGATCCCCTTTATTGCCACGAATAAATTACTGGCACGCAAGTTCCATACTTTCGACCATGACTTCAGCGACGTGAAAGCTTATATGATAAATGCAGCTTTTATGGACGAGCGGCTGCTTCATGAACTAAGCCTGAAAGACTGGGAAAGTATAGCAACAGAGATGCAGCAACAACTGACGGATGAAGTTATAGAAAATGCGGTGCAGCAGCTTCCGCCTCCTGTTTATACTTTAACTGGAGAGAAACTGGCGGCTAACCTCAAAAGCCGTCGCAACTTACTTCCTGATGCCGCCGCTAAAATGTACCATGTACTTGCCAGGAGAGTAACCATACCTGGCTCTGATGCAGAAGAACATTTTGAGGTGAAAAGGATAAATAATGGGCAAGTACAGGTTACGGTAACCCGACCTGCATCCGGCGAAGTGCCTGCCAGGCAGTTGTACAAGCGCACTTTCCTGAAAGATGAAACAGAAACCATCATACTTCATGGCCTGGCCGGCGACGATGAATTTATACTTGCAGGAGAAGTAGGCCAAAGTATACTTGTAAAGATCTACGGCGGGCTTGGTGAAGACGACGTTACAGACAACTCTTCAGTAAGCGGCTGGAAAAAGTATACCCATGTGTATGACACCGAGCGCGGCAACGACATTCTGTTCGGCTCTGAAACCAAAGACATGACCACTGAAGATGTCCGCGTGCATGCCTATGACCGTGAAGGGAATTAATTTATTTATTCGTTGTTGGTTATATTCGATTACATCCTTCACTTTTAACTAACAAGCAATAACGAACCACGATTACCGCCCTTTAGCACGCTTCACCAGGTAGGCATAAAGCACTTTATCGAAAGGCTCGCTGATATCAACGGGTACAAAGTCGATTTTGTACTGCCCGCACTTAAGGGCCAGCTCTTTTTTATAGTTCTCTACGGCGGTGCGGTAATGGTCGCGTACCTGCGAGGGTTGCAACTTCAACTCCTGCCCTGTTTCTACATCCACAAACACATAAGGCCTCTCGGCAAATTCAAACTCCTCCTCTGTTTTGCGGTCCATTACATGGAACAGCAGCACCTCGTGATTCTGGTGCTTGAGGTGCTGAAGCGAGGCAAAGCTGGCCTCCATGTCATCCACACGGCTCAGCATATCACTGAAGATGACCACCAATGATCGTTTCGGGATTTGCTGCGCGATTTGGTGCACAACTTCAGCTACGTTGGTATCCTTTGCAGTGGGCCTTTGCTCGAGCTGCTTTTGCAGTAGCATGAGCAATGTGTGAAGGTGTGAGGCGGTAGAACGGACAGGGGTTTGCTGCTCGATTTGATCGGAGAAGGTTACCAGGCCCACCGCATCGCGCTGCTTGCGCAGGAGCGTGGCCAGTGCAGCGGCACAGAGGGCAGAGAAAGTGATCTTCCCATTATCCTCCAGCGGGTAATACATGGAGGGCGACACATCCAGCAGAATATGGCAGCGCAGGTTCGTTTCCTCCTCGTAGCGCTTAATAAAGAGTTTATCAGTACGGGCAAAAACTTTCCAGTCTATGTGCCGGGTACTCTCCCCGCTGTTGTAGAGGCGGTGTTCCGAGAACTCCACCGAGAACCCATGGTAAGGCGATTGGTGCAACCCTGTGATAAAACCCTCCACCAGCTGCTTGGCCAGAAACTCCATGTTCTCGAATTTCTGCACATCGGCAAGTGTAAGGGCTTTTTTCATGATTTACTGCTTTGGAGTGGCTTCTGCTTCTGAAACGGCAAAAGGTGTTTCTTGTTGTGCCTCCTCAGGGGCAAGTTCTTTTATACTTACGGAGGCCGTACCGTCGCGCACCATGTCTAGTTCCTTGGCTGCGGCCCTGGAGAGGTCAATAAGGCGGTGGCGGCTGTGGGCCATGCGGTCGTTAATGCGCACAGTCACCGTTTTGCCATTCTTCAGGTTCGTTACCTGCACCTTTGTGTTAAAGGGGAGCGTGGCATGCGCAGCCGTGAGCAGGTTCTTGTCGTAACGCTCCCCGTTTGCTGTGCGCTGGCCATGAAAGCGGTCGGCATAGTAAGATGCTTTACCGTTTGCATTGTAGTCGGCCGGTCCTGAAGAGAACGAAAGCAGGAAGATCAATACTACGGAATATAGATTCATAGTATTACATAGTTGGTCCGGCTACAAATATAGAATTAAAATAATTTAAGCGAATTTTAAATTCTAAAACTTTTATATATCAGAAGTATATATTACTTTTAGGTTCTCAAGGTTGAATTTAACGTCTAATAACGGTGGAAGAGAACAACGAAAAAGCAGAAATTTATTCCCAGAGAGTAAGGGCCGGGAAGAGAACGTATTTCTTTGATGTGAAGTCAACTCGATCTAACGACTTCTACGTGACCATCACGGAGAGCAAGCGTAAGTTCAAGGACGACAGCTTCTCATACGAGAAACACAAGATCTTCCTCTACAAAGAAGACTTCGCAAAATTCTTGGAGGCGCTACAGGGAACAATTGACCACGTTAAATCCGAACTCTTGACAGAGGAGGCACTGGCTGCACTGGAAAACCCGGTTGTAGAAGGACAGGAAGCCTCTTTCGACGAAGAACTGAAGTGGGAGTAGTTTTTCCCCTACTTTGATAACTCATACCTGAAGCCCGCGGCAGTGCCGTGGGCTTTTTTGTTTCACCCCTATCCTGCCTCACGGCGAGTTAATAAAGACGGCAAATGGCACATGGCTGGCTAAATTGTTGTATATTTGCGCCCTGAAAATAAAGACTAAAGTATAAATGGGACTACGATGCGGTATTGTGGGCCTGCCAAATGTTGGCAAGTCTACCCTGTTCAACGCTATTTCTAATGCCAAGGCAGAGTCTGCCAACTATCCTTTCTGTACCATCGAGCCCAACGTGGGCGTGATAACGGTGCCCGATGAGCGCCTGCAGATTCTCGAGGAACTGGTGCACCCGGAGCGCGTGCTGCCAACGGTAATCGAGTTTGTGGACATTGCCGGACTGGTGAAAGGCGCCAGCAAGGGCGAAGGACTGGGCAACAAATTCCTGGCAAACATCCGTGAGGTGGACGCTATCATACACGTGGTGCGTTGCTTTGAAGATGAGAACATTGTGCACGTGGACGGCCAGGTAAATCCTATTGCCGACAAAGAAATCATCGACACAGAGCTGCAGTTGAAAGACCTGGAGTCTATTGACAAGAAGATACTCAAGGTGGTTCGCTCTGCCAAGTCAGGCGATGCCAAGGCTAAGAAAGAGCTGGCCAGCCTGGAGAAGTATAAAACGCACCTGGAGGCTGGCCTAAACGCCCGTAGCCTGGATGTGAACGAGGATGACCTGGAAGCTGTGGAAGACCTGAAACTGCTAACAGCCAAGCCTGTGATCTATGCTGCCAACGTAGACGAAGACTCTATGACAACAGGCAATAAATACTCTGAAGCTCTGCGGGAGCACGTAAAAGACGAGAACGCCCAGGTTGTGCTGATCTCTGCTTCTATCGAGGCTCAGATTGCCGAGTTGACAGATGAGGAGGAAAAGGAAATGTTCCTATCAGAGTATGGCCTGACAGAGGCTGGCCTGAATAAGCTTATCCGTGCTTCTTATGAGCTGCTTAACCTGATCACCTACTTTACTGCAGGTGTAAAGGAAGTACGCGCCTGGACGATCGAGAAAGGCTGGAAAGCCCCTCAGGCTGCAGGCGTTATTCACTCCGACTTTGAGAAAGGCTTTATCCGCGCCGAGGTTATCAAACTAAAAGATTACCAGGAGTACAAGACAGAAGCCAAGATAAAGGAAGCCGGTAAAATGGCCGTGGAAGGCAAAGAATACGTAGTGCAGGACGGCGACATCATGCACTTCCGCTTTAACGTGTAATTAGAAGTATAAATTATCAAAAACAGAAAAGGCAGGTTATTTAACCTGCCTTTTCTGTTTTTGATAGATTTCGAAGCCACTTTACGCCTTCTTCAGGTGTACCGTCTTCAGCAACACCTGCCTTGTGCCGATGCGGTATTCAACCTCATCTTCACTATCGGTCAAGCGGATATTTTTGATCACGTTGCCGCTCTTTAGTGTGTTAGACATGCCTTTAACCTTCAGGTCTTTAGTAACGACCACTGCATCACCGTCGTTCAGGATATTACCATTACTGTCTTGGACTTGCATAGCTTCGGCCACATGCATACTAAATCTAACGCGAATATGCGCTGTGTTGGTGGCATAAGTTTTTCTTCTATTCCTTAACCCGTTTTCTTCTATATCTTAACCCAAGCAACAGTTAAATACCCCATACTCCATTTCTACCTACTCATTCACATCTTTTACCGTTTCATATCAAGTATAAGGCGGTGATTTATAACCCAAATCATAACCAAACAAGCACTACTTAAAAGATTTTGCGTGTTTAACCACTGTATCAATGGTCTCAACTCTGCCCTGCAGTTCGATGCTCTCTACGAACACCCTTAAAAAATCGTCTTGCTGTATAGATTTCATAAAAGGTGGATATTTTTCCAGAAACATAAGGCGAGCCAGGATGATAGCATTGCTCTTCAAGTTGAAAATGCTATATATATCTGGATGCTTTTTCTTTTCAGCATAATTGTTGAGGGCATGTTTTAGTAGTCTATTCTTCTGCTCTGCAGAGAATTGGAAAAGAAAGACTTCCTGGGCAAGGACTGCTTCAAATAAGGCATAGTCAAGTGTATATCTTCCTACCTCGGTTTCACTTGTAAGTCCGCTGTAACAGGCTGGATTCATATGCTCATATCTTGCCAGTAAGGCAGCAGATGCATCACTTCTTCTGCTCAGTTCCTGAAACCCATTAAATATTCCCATTATTGACTCAACTCCAAGTTGATAAGTAGGCCAGGCAGTCATGTTTAACCGCAGAGGATATGTATAACAGGTTTCCACCAACCCTTCAGTAGAGATAGCTTGCATCACAGAATCAGGTAGCTGGGTTACAGCATACATTTCCTCGCCTGTTTGCAGTTTAGCCCATTCGGGTGTCCCCGGTAAGACAGGATAAGAATAAATATCCAACTGAGCAGAGGGCTGGTAAGGCACGCAGTCAGGCTTCGGACTGTCCTTTCTACAAGCAGAAGCCAGTATCAAAAATATCAGAAAAAGGGAAGTCAGCTTTGGTCTCATAAGGAAGAGCAATAACGTTTTTTAAATTATGTTACCTATTATAAATTATTAGCCAACTACCCTATAAACGTTATATCTGCATTTACTTCCTGTTAAAGAATAACCTGTCATACCCGATCAGCAGGTCGGCCCGGGAGCCGGGTGGACGGTAATAAATGAGGATGTCGTAGATATTATCTGTTTCAAAATGGCTTCCTTCAAAGTAGCTCTCATCAGCTGCGGCGGTACCTGGTTTCAAAGTATAGTAATAGTTATAGTAGCCCTGCTTCAGCAACAAACGGCCAGTGTAAGCCTGCCGCTCTGCATCATAACGTAATTTAGCTGCCTCTGTCTGGCGCCAGTTGGTAAGATCGCCCTGCAGGTATACATCACCGGGCACCTTGTCCGAAACCTGCAACTCAAAGTCCACCCAGGTATAATCTCCGTTTACATCGGCGTTGCCGTACTGGCGATTTCCGAAAATCCGCTTGCCATTTATATCCGGGTCCTGGCTATAGGCAAGGCCGCTGCGGCTTTTGTCGGACTGTAAGAATACCACCGGCGGGTTTTGCTGCAGATCTATGTTATCAACTCCAATTCCTTTGTAGTTTAGGCTACGTGTATCGAAGGCGCGGAACTCGCTGAGGCCTTTAAACAGCTCCTTGGGTTCAAAGAAAACATACTCCAGTCGGCGCTGGGCATCTTGTATGTAGGTTGGACGGGCTAGGCGCTTGGCGTTGTCCCAGCGGTAATTCTGGCGCAATACAGCCTTCACTTCTGCCGCAGGGTTCACCAACTCGTAATCGGCATAAAAAAGATTAAACTCTACTGGTTGCCTGGTCTCGCGCCCCTGCGGCCCCAGCGGAGCACCCAGTTTGGCAGCCACTGTCACCAGTTCCTGGTAAACCATAAAGCGCTGCGTCAGTAAAAGCTTGCCTCCCTCCTCCTGCACCACCAGCAAGTAGTTACCGCTCAATTTAACACGCGGCACCCGGAACTGGTAATGCACATAGGGCACATGCGTGTTTACTGAGTTTTGGGCATTGGTAATAAAGAACTCATTAAAATCATTCAGGAATTGGGTATCGCTGAGGGTGGAAGGGGTCCAGTTGGCATCGCAATGCACCAGTTTCGCCACCAAGCGATTAGGGGTCGCACTTAGCCGGTCAAACTCCAGCAAAATAGGTTTAGTCTGATTTATCGGCACCACAGGAGGCTCCAGCACCTCCTCTTCAAAACCAGTTGCCACATACGCCTGCACCGACTGTATGCTTTCGTCGTACACAAAATCCTCGTAGCGCAACTGTGCCTGAGTGCTGCTACTGCTTTGCACCTGCTGCTCTATGGGTACGCAGGCTACAGCGCCCACGGACAGCATTGCCGCAAGCAGGTAAGTATAAGTTGGTCTTTTCAGCATCTTTGTCTGTTCTGGCTATACTTTGCAGCACAGCCGGGTGGTTATCAGAACGAATATAGCTAAAAAGTATAAACCTGTATCAAAACAATGGTCGCACGTATTGCGGAGCAGTGCTTCTTTTTATAATTTCATAAGTACATATTTCAGGAGATATGAAGAAGGTTCTTTTGGCTGGGGCTACTGGAAATTTAGGCCGCCATATCCTACAAGCCTTGAAGCAAGGTGGTTTTGCTGTAACGGCACTGGTACGCTCTCAGCAAAAAGGAGCGACTCTCACTCCTCCTCCCGATCACTTTATCTATGAAGATGCCACATATGCGGAGAGCCTAGCTGGATGCTGCCGGGGTATAGATTTTGTTGTGTCTGCTCTAGGCAAAAGCATCAGTCTAAACGACCATAGCAGAAGTAGCTTCCATGAAATAGACTTCCAGGCCAACTATAACCTTTTGCAGGAAGCAAAAACTGCAGGTGTGCAGCAATTTATTTATATCTCAGCTTTTACAGCAGAGCAGCATCCGGCGCTTGCATATTTTAAAGCTCACGCAAACTTCTCGGAAGCTTTGAAACATTCAGGTATAAATTACATTATTATTCAGCCCACTGCCTTATTTTCGGCTTTCAATGAAATGGCCGCTATGGCTAGGAAAGGAAAATTAGGGGTAATCGGTGGTGGAGACAAGTCTACTAATCCTGTTTTTGAGGGAGATGTAGCAAAAGTTATTCTAGAAAGCATAGGTAGCCGCAATCAGGTTATTCCACTCGGGGGTAAAAAAGTATACACACGGCTGGAAATAGCCAATCTAGTAGCCAAAGCGGTAAACTACAGGGGCAAAACAATGCATGCACCGAAAGCAATTGTACTGATTTTGCTGCCGCTCTTAAAGCTTTTCAACCGCAACCTTTACCACAAACTGGCCTTTCTTACAGAAGTATCAACCCGTGATTGTGTAGCCCCTCAGATTGGGGCGCATTCCCTGGAGGCTTACTTCAAGCTTCCGGAGGAGCAAACCTAAGTATAACTTAGTTCTCTTCCAGCTTTGTTTCCACAGATATACCAGCCACCAGCGTTTTCTGCACCGGGCACTTGCTGGAGATCACTTTCAGGCGTTTGCGTTGCTCCTTTGTGAGGTCGCCGGTTAGGCGGAGATGCTTTGTAACATGGGTTAGCTTGGCCTCTTTCTCCTCGCAGTGGGCGCAGTCGTCGGCGTGTATGCGCTCATGCCGCAGGCTTACCTCTGCCCGCTCCAGTGGCCAGCCTTTGCGTTGTGCATACATGTGCAGCGTAATAACGGTGCAGGAGCCCAGTGCCGCTAAAATGTAATCATAAGGGTCAGCTCCCTCTTTTATACCTTCGCCTACGCCAGACTCGTCTATGGTCATGTTGTCTATGCCAGCACTGATGTGAGCCACCAAAGGGGCGCTGCTATCGGTGTACACTGTCACAAAACCTTCTTTTTCTTCTACGCTCATACTTTGTATTTTTTTGGGTGATGCTGCTATAGTATATGGAGCTGCTGCAGAAAGGTTTTAGCGAGGTAGACAATACGCTAGAGTAAGGGTTAATGATGTGATTAAATTAAAGACAGGGCATACGTACGACCTTAAAACCGCAGCAAAAAGGTGGTACCACGGCCGAGCTCTGACTGCACGGAAATGGTGCCCTTGTGTAGGCGCATCATCTGGCGGGACAGGCTTAGGCCGATGCCGGAGCCTGTTTTTTTGGTGCTGTAGAAAGGGATAAAGATCTTGGCCATGGCCTCCTCCGTCATACCCGGCCCGTTATCCGAAACAGAAATCGTGACACGGCTGCGTTCATCCAGGGAGGCACGCAATTCTATTTGCCCGTCCGGCTGCTCATACACGGCTTCGGTGGAGTTTTTCACCAGGTTAATCAGCACCTGCTCCACCATACTTCTGTCGGCAGTGAGCAACATGTTTTCGCGTGGGGCCTGCACAAACAACTGCACATGCTGCTGGGCCAACTGCTCACGCAGCAAAAGCTTTATCTCCTGCAGCAGCTCTCCCACATCAAAGCGACTCATCTTCGGAACCGAAATCGTGGTAAGGTTGCGGAACTCATTCACAAAACGAATTAACCCTTCGGAACGGCGGCTGATGGTCTGGAGGCACTGGCCTATATCAACTAGTTCGTCGCGCAGCAGCGTAATCTCCTCAGCCTCCGTATCGGTGTAACTATGGATCTCTTCGCAAGCGCTGGCCGACAGGGACGAAATGGGTGTCACAGAGTTCATGATCTCATGCGTCAGTACCCGAATCAGCTTGCCCCAAGCCTCCATCTCCTTCTCCTCCAGCTCCAGCTGAATGTTTTGCAGCGAGGCCAGCCGCACCCTATCCCCCAGCAGCGACAACTCCATCACATGCACCGAGAGGTTTGCCTGCTCCCCATCCTGCCGAACAGGCACCAGTACCTTTTCACCGCTCTCGAGCTGTTGCAGACCCAGCGTAAGCTCGGGGCTAACCTCCTGTAATTCCTGCACCTGCCGCAGTCGCCCTACCTGCAGCAGTTTCTTGGCCGCGTTGTTAAGTAAAAGTATACTTCCGTCAGGTTTGTAAGTGATAATACCGATGCCAATGTGCTGCACGATCACCTCAAAATACTGAAGGTGCGCCTCTTTCTCAGCACGCACCTCCCGGAACTTCATCATCACCTCATTCAGGCGCTGCGATAACTCCCGTTGTGTTTTCCCCTCGCTGCCAACATGGAACTGCTCCGAAAAGTCATCATATTTTATGGAGTTAAGAAAGCGCAAAAAAAGCCTGTTGGATCGCTCCATGTACCGCATTAGCAGCCACACCTGTAAAAGTGTAAAGAGCCCCAAGCCTATTAGCGTGCCCCTGTACTCCTGGCTGAATTCGATCTTAGCTAGAGCAAAAACAGTAGCGGCCAACAGTAGGACACGCAGCAGCAGTTGCAGCTTATAGTGTCTAAAGCTCATACTTCTCCAGTCTTCTGTACAAGGCTCCCCGGGAAAGCCCCAGCTCTTTGGCGGCTTTGGAGATGTTACCATCGTGCTTTTGCAAAGCCCGTTGCACGGCTTCCCGCTCCAGGTCATCCAGGTCCAGGGTTTGCGCACTTACGGCCGGGGCAAGAGGCAGGTCTTCTTCCGCCAGAAAAAAGAAGTCATCGGCCTGCAGTTCGCGGTTGTCGCTCATAATGGATGCGCGCTCCAGGGCGTGCTGCAACTCCCGCACGTTGCCGGGCCAGCTATAGCGCCTTAACCTGCCAAGCGCTGATTCTCCTAAGCGCTTAACCGGCTGTTTATACTTCTGGGCGTATACCTGCAGAAAATGCTCGGCAAACAACGGAATGTCATCCTGTCGCTCTCGCAGCGGTGGCAGGTGCAGCTCCACCGTATTGATGCGGTACAGCAGATCCTGGCGAAACTCCCCTCGCTGCACCATCTCCTTCAAAGGCATGTTAGTGGCACAGATCAACCGCACATTCACGGGGATGGGTTTGTTTGTACCTACACGTATCACCTCACGCCGCTGCAGCACCGTAAGTAATTTGGCCTGCATGGCCGGAGACAGGTTACCGATCTCATCCAGGAACAAGGTACCTCCGTTGGCTGCCTCAATACGGCCTACCCTATCCTCCTTGGCATCTGTAAAGGCGCCCTTTTTATGGCCAAACAGCTCGCTCTCGAAAAGCGATTCCGTAATAGCCCCCATATCCACGGTTACAAAAACCTTATCCACGCGGGATGATCGTTCATGTATGGTGCGGGCAATAACCTCTTTACCTGTCCCGTTCTCACCGAGCAAGAGAATATCGGCATCTGTTTTAGCCACCTTGTCGATGATGGAGAACAGCTGGCGCATGGCCTTGCTCTCGCCCTGGATAATGTCCTTGCCTGTATTAAGCTGTGAATTAAGTGTACGGTTTACTTCTTTCAGTTGGCTAACCTCGCGGTAGGAGTTTCGGAGCTTTGCCGCTGCCGACAAAGTAGCGACAAGCTTCTCGTTTTGCCAGGGCTTCAGTACAAAATCAGTGGCTCCCTCCTTCAGCGCCTTCACGGCCATCTCCACATCGCCATAGGCAGTAATCATCACCACCACAGCCGAAGGGTCATACTTCAGGATCTCCTTTAGCCAATAAAACCCTTCTTGCCCGCTGGTAATATCCTGGCTGAAATTCATGTCGAGCAGGATAAGGTCGAAATCTTCGTTAGAGAGCAGGAACGGGATCTTCTTCGGGTTCTTCTCCATTACCACTTCCTTTGCATGCCGTTTCAACAACATTTTGGCGGAGAAGAGCACGTCTTCGTTATCGTCTATCACCAGGATGCGGCCCAGGCTTTGTTCTTCCATAGTTCTCTTGTATATGCGTTATAAAGCGCTTAGTTGAATATCCAGCAATATAAAAATACTGTGCCAGCTTTAGATACTACCAATATAAAGAAAATGGAGCTGAAAGTATACTTTACAGTGTCCGGAGTTGGACAGAAAGTGTCCGGCCATGGACATAGCAGAAAAAATATACTTGCCCGTACTTGCAGTTTATAGGTATTTTTAGCTTTGGCACACCCCTTGGGTTAAGTAAAGTGCATCTGTAATTTAATTACCATCATACTTTGCTGAAACCTACTTCTAAAACTATGTTAAAACTGTATTTCCTCACCGCCGCCCGTTCGTTGCTCCGTAATAAAAGTTACAGCCTTCTGAACATAGCAGGTCTTGCGCTTGGTATCACCTGCAGCATCTTGTTGTTTTTGGTTATAAAGTATGAGTTGAGCTATGATACTTTCCACGATAAAGCAGATCGCCTGTACCGGGTAACGACAGCATATCAATCCGGGGATGGAATGGAGAAGCACTCCGGCATTCGTTTTCCGATTCCCAAACTGCTGCGAAGCAACGAGAACCTGGGTATGGAAAACCTGACACAGGTATTTGTGGAGGAATCTGTCCAGATTAACATTATCAGTGATAACGGCAATGCTCCCAAGCGTTTCCTGGAAGATAATCCGATTGGTTTTGTGGAGCCGGAATTCTTTGACTTGTTCTCTTTTGAGAGAGGCGAGGTGGACCCGCGTCCCAGCCTGGCTGAACCTAACAACGTGGTGCTTACCCAAAGTACGGCTGACATGTATTTCCCGAACGGCAATGCGGTTGGCAAGATGATCAAGTTCAACAACCTGATTACGCTCAAAGTGTCTTCCGTTATACCTGACCTGCCCTCCAACACTGACTTCCCTTTTTCAATGTTTGTTTCCTCCTCATCGCTGAAGAATTACTCTACTTTTGATCTGGATAGTTTTAACATGCTCTACAGCAACTATCAACTATATGTGCTGCTACCAGAGGGAGCATCAGCAGAGGCAAAAGGTAAAGAAATTACGTCTTTCGTGAGCAGCCACCGGCCGCAAGACCAGCGGGGGAAGGAAGACTACGTGCTACAGCCGCTAAGCGACCTGCATTTTAACCCCGACTTCGGAAACTTCGGACAGCGTACCATATCTCGGGAAATAATCTGGTCTATGGCGCTGGTTGGTATGTTTCTGGTGCTGGTGGCCTGTATCAATTTTGTTAACCTGGCTACCGCCCAGGCTGTGAAACGGGCAAAAGAAGTAGGGGTGAGAAAAGTACTTGGCAGCAGCAAAAACCAGCTGGTGCTGCAGTTTATGGGAGAAACATTCCTGATCACGCTGCTGGCTACTTTAATATCTGTTATACTTGTTGAGCTGACGCTGCCATACCTTAACAGCCTGATGGACTTGGAGATCACGTTCAGTATTTTTAATGATCCGGTAGTGTTAATTTTCCTGGTGTCAGAAGTACTGCTTGTAACTGTTTTCGCAGGATTTTACCCGGCCATGATATTGTCGCAGTTCCAGCCAATCAATGCGCTTAAGAGTAAAATAAACACACAGCAGGTAGCTGGCCTGCCTATCCGACAAGGACTGGTTGTGTTGCAGTTCACCATTTGCCAGGTACTGATTATCTGTACCATACTTGTAAACGAGCAGATGGACTTTTTTAGAACCAAATCGCTTGGCTTTGATAAAGATGCCGTGGTTACTGTGTTTCTTCCAAACCAGGCAAGCGAGCGGATACAGCCACTGCGTGAAGAAATGCTGAAAAACCCTGCCATACGAGGAATTAGTTTCGCTGGCACGCCACCCTCTTCTAACTTTACCTGGGGGTCAAACTTTTACTATAACAACTCCAGCGAAGACGCTCCCTTTGATGCGAACCTGAAGTTTGCAGATGAGCATTACCTTGACCTTTACGATATCAAGCTGGCTGCGGGTCGAGCCTACACCAACACCGACTCTACTTCCTTGCTGATTAACGAAACCATGAGGCGCAAGCTGGGTATCAAAAGCCCGGCAGACGCTGTGGGCAAGTCAATGAAAGTAGGCTCTGAGTTTAAGGCCACAATTGTAGGTGTTGTAGAGGACTTCCATCAAAACTCACTGCACCGGCCCATAGATCCTACCATAATGTTTACATCTCCAAAAAATTACCTGTTCCTGAACGCCAAAATAGACATGGGCCAGAAGCAGGAGGCAATCAATCACCTGGAGGAAGTATGGAACATGGCCTACCCGGATGACGTGTTCAGTTATAGTTTCCTGGATGACACGATAGACGAGTTTTACCAAGATGAGGCACGCCAGAGCCAACTGTTCAAAATTTTTTCAGTTATAGCCATCTTTATTGGCTGCCTTGGCTTGTATGGTTTGGTAGCCTTTATGGCAGCGCAGCGGACAAAGGAAGTAGGCATACGCAAGGTTATGGGTGCCTCTGTCTTCCACATCGCAGCGCTGTTCTCTAAAGAATTTATCAAGCTCGTGATGATCGCCTTCATCCTCTCAGCTCCTATCGCATACTACATCATCAGCCTGTGGCTTGAGGATTTTACCTACCGTATTAGCATTGGCTATTTTCCTTTTATACTTGCTGGCGTAGCCACTTTATTGATAGCCTTGATAACCATGAGCACAAAGGCCATTCAGGCAGCCCTAGCCAACCCCGTCCTATCGCTCAAAAGCGAATAGGTTGCCTATAATGCAAGAAGAGCCGTTCCAGATGGAGCGGCTCTTCTTACTTATACTTTGTTGTGCTGTGTCAGTAGTTTACCTCCGCTGCCGGCACATCCACCAAAATGAAAGTAGCCTCTGCATTACCGTGCAGGCTCACCACGTCTTTAGACTCTAGCCGTACCTGGTCATATTTTTCGGCCTCCACATTGTTAACCAGCATGCTGCCACTTAACACATACACCAGAGTCTTCCTTATCTTAAAGGTCTTAAAGTCTATCTCCTCCCCCTGCCCCACGTGGCCATAGTATACTGTGGAGTTTGAATTGATGAAAGGTATATTCTCCAGCACTTTTTGCCCGGTTACCAGCGGCACAAGCTTGTTTTTGGTATCCAGGAAATCAAGAGACATGTGTTCATAAGATGGGGCCAGGCCACGCTTGTTCGGCAGAAACCACAGCTGCAGTAGCTCAGTCTCGTTATCGGTATCGTTGTTTTCTGAGTGTGTAAAGCCTGTACCTGACGTCATACGCTGTACATCGCCTGCTTTGAGGGTAACTTCGTTCCCCAAACTGTCTTTGTGCGTCAGTTCACCATCCAGCACCACTGATACCACTTCCATTTCGGCATGCGGGTGCAACGGGAAACCATTATGGCCTAAAATACGGTCGTGGTTGAACACTCGCAGCGGACCAAACTGCACGTTAGCGGGGTCGTAATAATCAGCAAAAGAAAAGAGGTAGTGAGACTGCAGCCAGTCCCCTACATTCGCATTATGATGCTCTGCGGCAGGTATCAGTTTTATCATAGTTCGTGTTTGCTATAGTGCAAAGTATGGTAAGGCCCATGTTGCGCCTTTTCTGCTATGGCTTTACGGATGTTGCTAATTTCTTGTTAGCAAATGCTGTAAAACAGCCATTTCAGGCCATAAAAAAGGCCTGACACTGCAATTTCTGCTGCATCAGGCCCTTCTTCCTATAGCAATACGCTTATTCCGCCTTCTTGAGTTTTTGAACCTCTTTCTGCAGATCAAGCACAATGCTGGAGAGTTTGTCCAACGAAAGATCTGCAATAGGAAATGTAGAACTGATGTATGATTTTGCTTCCCAAATCTCTACCACATCCTCCACGTGTACCTCATAAGGTGAGTAAACTGGGTTATCAGAATGCAGACGCAGCGTGGAAGCATCCTTAATTTTGTTGAAGATGCGTTTAAACACCACCCCCTCTTTCTGGCTCACGATTATACATGGGGTGCCGTCTTTTAACTGGCTCCAGTCTTCAATAAAGCGCCCCACGATCACGGTACCCGAGGCTATAGGCAACATCGAGTCGCCGCTAATCTCGAAAGCGCGGTAAGTGCCGCCGGAGCCCAGCATTGGCAGGCGAAAACGGGGCAGCTCTTCGATGAATTCTGAATCGGCATACCCATTCAGGTAACCGGCACTTGCCTTGTAAGGCACCAACTCGATATTTTCATTTTCCTCCTGATCCACAGTAATAGCAAGCACGCGCAGGCTTCCTCCATTGGCACGGTCAGTTCCTTCGGAAACACCAGCAGGTGCTTCATGCACCAGATCACGGGTCACCAGGTCATCCAGTGAAACATCGAATAACCTGGCAACATTTACCAGCGTGCTTAGTTTCGGCTCAGCCCGGCCCTCCTCATAAGCTCCCACCAAAGAGCGTTTTATATCCAGCTTCTCGGCCAGCTGTGCCTGCGTATAGCCTGCATGCTTGCGTAAATGTCTTATATTAGATGTAACCAACTGCATAGTAGCTCCTTTAAATTACAAAGTGTGGATTAATCACAAATCCTACGCCCGTAAAACTAAAAAACTTTTAGCATTTATACTAATTATTTTAGCAGAATTAGCTAAATATCGCATAATTTATATTAATCTAAATTCTTGAATAAATTTGACATTTCTAACAAAATTTATACTTATTAGAAATGTTATGTTTTTTATAATTACTTCACACAACCTTTATTTTGATTTAATTCAAATATACCGGACTTTTAGACCATAAATTTAAAACAAACTCAAAACCAGATATTTAATTTGTAACACTACTACACCAGCAGTTTTCCTGAAGAGATACTAAAAAGTCCTAAATCTTCTATCTGAAGAGATTAAAAACAGCAGAGCTTTTCTGTTGACAGGACTACTATTGCTTATAATTTAACTTTTTAAATGCAATAGTTTAAATTTCCTTTAAAACCTGCCATGTCTAGTGAACTTTTTAAAGAATCACTCGGTTACGAGACTCAAGAAAATAAGTTTCAATTTTAAATTTCAACTTTTAGCCATTTTAATTTTCCAGCTATGAACAGAAAGTTCACCCTCAGACGCTCTATTGCACTAACTGCTCTGGCAGCTGCCGTATCCCTAACCGGATGCCAGAAAGACGAGTTAATGGAAAATCAGTTTGCCGAACCACAAGCTGCATTCTCCTCTCAAAACGGCCAGGCAATTGAAGGCCAGTATATAGTAGTGTTTAAGAATGGTAACCTGAGTGCCAGCAACAACCAGGGGCTGAAGGTTAGCAAAGTAGAGGCTGCTAAAATGCGCGAGCGTGTGATGAGTGCCTCTAACGTGGACTCCCGTGAAATTTCACAGGTATACGAAGGCGTAGTAAATGGCTTTGCGGCTCGCCTGAGCCAGGAGCAGGTAAGCGAAATCCGTAAGAACCCTGAGGTGGCCTACGTAGAGCAGGACCGCATTATAGCCCTAGCACCTAGCTGGAAAACTACTGCTAACGGAAACGGCAAGGGCAGCGGTGACGGCTCAACTGAAACAAACGGAGGTAAAGGAAACGGTAAGAACAAAACAACAGAACCGGCACCTACTGAGCCAGCCCCATCAGATTCTACTACCACTGAACCAGTACCAACCGAGCCGACTCCTGCTGACACCACCACCACAGAGCCGGCACCAACAACGCCAGCACCTGCTTATACCACTATCACACCGCTTGCCGGCGAAACCCTTCCTTGGAACATTGAGCGTGTAGGCTTTGGCGATGGTACGGGCAAAACTGTTTGGGTGATTGACTCAGGTATAGACACAGACCACGCGGACCTGAATGTGGATGTTGCCAGAAGTTTCTCGTTTATCTATGGTAACCCATCTATTGAGGATGGATTTGGCCATGGCACATCTGTTTCAGGTGTTATAGCTGCCAAAAACAATGGTTCAGGCATGATTGGTGTGGCAGCGAATGCTACAATTATTGCCCTGCGAGTGTTTGATGACGCCGGCGCTGGTACAGTGTCAAGAGCTATCTCTGC
The DNA here is from genome assembly GCF_026241195.1 of Pontibacter anaerobius. Classification (GTDB taxonomy): domain Bacteria; phylum Bacteroidota; class Bacteroidia; order Cytophagales; family Hymenobacteraceae; genus Pontibacter; species Pontibacter anaerobius. The sequence continues at coordinate 192,491 of NZ_JAPFQO010000002.1, read as the reverse complement.
CGTAAACCACGTAAGCAACAATGGCAAACCTGGCGATGTGGTAAATATGAGCCTTGGTAGCGGCATCTCTTCTACCCTGGACAACGCCGTTCAAAATGCAGCAGCCAAAGGTATCTTATTCGCCATCGCGGCTGGCAACAGCGCTGTAGATTGCTCCGGCACGTCTCCTGCCCGTGTAAATGCTACGGGTGTTTATACTATCTCAGCCATGGATAGCTATAGCAGACTTTGGTCGTCTTCAAACTTCGGTGCAGGTGTTGATTTTGCTGCCCCAGGTGTGAACGTAACAGCTACTAGCAAAAACGGAAGCTTTGGCAGCGGTCACTACGGCACTTCGTTGGCCGCTCCGCACGTAGCCGGTATACTTGCACTACGTGGCGAGGTGCTGAGCCAGGGATTTGTGACAGAAGACAAAGACTCTACCCCAGACCCAATTGCTTCTGTGAAGTAATCAGAAATAAATGCATAGCAACAGAAAGGCCGCCCAAAATTGGGCGGCCTTTCTGTTGCTATGCATTTTATACTTTACTACCAGGCGTTTTCCTTTTTAAAGACAGAGATAGAAAGCCTGATCTTATAGTATTCATACTTCTCCCCCAGCGCCTCAAACAGATCCTTAAGTTTGGCCTCTACTCCTAAAGTCGCAATCGCCTTTGCTATGGCATTATACTCTGTTTTACTTACATACCTGGATAAATCTACCGCATAGCCCTGCTCATATAGCGTAGCCAGGTGAGAGAACACGGTAACAGGATTAAGATTACGTTCTTTTGCTATCAGCTCAGCACTATAGCCCTTCTGCAGCAGCTCCAGGGTAGCAAGGTGGGTAGCCCCCTTTATCTTGTTGCCTTTGTTCTGTTCCTCATTTATAAAATCAATAATCTCGGTGATGAAGGCATCTCCGTAGCGATCATACTTCTGCGCGCCCACACCCGAAATAGCCAGCATTGCGATTTTGTTTGTCGGGCGTTCGGCAGCCATCTCCTGCAGTGTTGTGTCGGTAAACACCACGTAAGGAGGTACCCCATATTCGTCGGCTAGGCTTTTGCGCAGGGTGCGCAGTTTCTCGAACAGGGCATCCTTGATCAGTTCGCGTTTTGGACGGGCCTTTACAGCCTGCTCCTCCTGCTTCGTTTCCTCAAACTTCACCAGTTGCACCCGCCGGTTTTCAAACAGCACCTGCTTGCTCTGCTCCGTCAGCTTCAAAGTATAGCCCTGATCATAAGCCATCTCGATCAGCCCCTCGTTCAGCATCTGGTGCAGGTAACGGTTCCAATCCAGCGTGCTGATGTCGTGGCCGGCGCCATAGGTCTTTACCTTGTCGAACCCACTCTGTAGCACCTGCGCGTTGCGGGCGCCCCGCAGCACATCTACCAGCAGACTCATGTTGGCGCGCTCCTGCGTGCGGGCAATGGCAGACAAGGCCTTCTGTGCGATCACTGTTCCATCGAACCTGGTAGGCGGGTTGCGGCAAATATCGCAGTTGCCGCAGTCTTTAGACATCGTTTCGCCGAAGTACTGCAGCAGTATACGCCGACGGCAAGCCGCTGCCTCGGCAAACTGTTGCATCCGCTCCAGCTTTACGAGCTGCAGCTCGGTCTGCGTCTCGTTCTGGTTATCCTGCAGCATACTGCGCATGCTCATCACATCGGCGTAACTGTAAAACAACAGCGCATCCGACTTGGCTCCATCACGGCCTGCACGGCCAATCTCCTGGTAATACCCTTCCACATTCTTCGGAAGGTTATAATGAATCACCCAGCGCACATTCGATTTATCGATGCCCATTCCGAAGGCAATGGTGGCGCACACAATCTGCACATCATCGTTCAGAAACTCCTCCTGCGCCTTGGCCCTCGCGTTAGCGGACATGCCCGCATGGTAATAGGTGGCGTTAAAGCCACTGCGCTTCAGCTTATCGGCTATGCTTTCCGTGGCTTTGCGGCTGAGGCAATAGATGATGCCTGGCTGATTTGGCTTTCTGGAGAGGAAATCTGTAATCTTGTTAAAACGATCACGCCCGGGCTTCACCATCAAGTTGATATTAGGCCTGTCGAAAGAGGAAAGGTATACCTGCGGATTGCGCAGGTACAGCTGCTCCTGTATATCCTTCTGCGTGAGCCTGTCGGCGGTGGCCGTAAGCGCGATAACGGGTATGTCTGGGAACTGCTGCTTCAGGGCCTTCAGCTGCGTATACTCCGGTCTGAAATCGTGGCCCCAGGAAGAGATACAGTGTGCCTCATCCACGGCAAATAGAGAAAGCTTTACACGACGAAGGAAAGCAAGGAAACCGGAGGAAAGGAGTTTTTCAGGAGAAACATACAGCAGCTTCAGCTTCCCCTCCAGGCACTGGTTCTCTATGGCATACTGCTGGTCGGCACTCTGGGAGCTGTTAATGTACGCAGCCGGAATCCCATTGGCCAGCAGCGCCTCCACCTGGTCCTTCATCAAGGCTATCAGCGGCGACACCACCACGCACATTCCCGGCTGCACCACCGCCGGCACCTGGTAGCAAACTGACTTACCACCACCTGTCGGCATCAGCACCACCACATCTTTCCCTTGCAGAACCCCCTCAATAATCTGCTCCTGCATCGGGCGGAACTGCTCGTACCCGAAGTATAATTTTAAGGCCTCTCTTGCCTCTCTTATTGTAGCCATAATTTACTTTCTCCAGCACAGGAGTTACCTGTTGCACCAGCATCTCTTTATCTTTCAAAGATAACCATAATGGCACGCAATAGCGAAATTGCAACCTGCTTTTAGCCACAGGATAACTATAGGCGTCTGCAACCGTACCTTAAAGTCATAAATCAAAATTTAAAGCTATGAAATCAGAGATAACAAACAATCTGGAGCATGTACTGATTAAATGCATGACCGCCTGCGAAACCTGCGCCACCCTGTGCTTGCAGGAAGACGACGTGAAAAAGATGGTTAAGTGTATTATGATAGATCGTGATTGCGCTGATATCTGTTTAATTACGGCTCAGTTTGTGGCCCGTAATTCACCGCATGCCAAGCATGTGATGAAGGAGTGCATTGAGATCTGTCGCTTGTGCGAGGAGGAATGCCGCAAGCACGATATGGACCACTGCCAGAAATGCGCCGATGCCTGCCGCGAGTGCGCCGATGCCTGCCAGAACTGGATGCAGCAGAAGTAAGTTACATTGCTTTTAAACGCAAAAGGCGGATCTGTTTGCAGGTCCGCCTTTTGCGTTTATACTTGTGAGTTATACTTAAAAGATCATATCAAGTATGGCAGTAATGATGGAAAGCACCAGGCTGAACAGCAATGCCCAGAGAAAGCCGTCTACCGTAAAACCAGGCACCAGAGAACTTGCCAGCAGGATGATCACCGCGTTTATAACCAGCAGGAACAAGCCCAGCGTCAGGATAGTGACCGGAATGGTAAGTATGATCAGAATAGGTTTAACAATAGCATTAAGTATTGCCAGCACCAGCGCTAATATAATAGCGGCTAAGAAGCCCGAAATATGCACTCCCGGCAGGATGTAGGAGGATAGCAACGCAGCGGCACCCACAATTAACAATCGAATTACAAATTCCATAATTTTAAAATATTAGATATAGCTTTTACTCATTATAGATGTTTGGCTATACATACGGGAATCATAGTATAAAGATAAAACAGGCGTCCTGACGAAGCATAAAAAAAGCCCGCAGCGGGTGCTGCGGGCTTTGAAGAAGTGTAAAGTTATACTTTGTACTTGTTAAAACTGAGCCTCCAGCCTTTTCTGCGAAACGGCCATCCAGTTACACAGCTTCATCAGCATGCGCGCTCCTACGTTGCCATTCCACTCGCTGTCGCCGGGAGCTACCTCGCATAGGTCGAAACCGATGATCTCGCGGCCTGACTTCACCAGCTGCTTAATCAGGAACACCGCCTGCTCGAACTCCAACCCTCCCGGCACCGGAGTACCCGTGGCAGGGCATAGTTTCGGGTCCAGCCCATCAATGTCGAAGCTGATGTATACTTTCTGCGGCAGCTGCGCAATGATCTTCTTGCATTCCTTCTTCCAGCTGTCGCCGCCATACATGTTTTCTTTCAGCGTGGCATCGTAAAATATGGTAACGCGGCCATTAGACTGCTCAGCCAGTTCTGCCTCTGCCTGGCAAATGTCTCTAATGCCTACCTGCACCAGCTTTTTTACCTGCGGCAGCTTCAGGGCGTTAAACATAATAGAGGCATGTGAATACTCAAAGCCTTCGTAGGCATCGCGCAGGTCAGCGTGTGCGTCTATCTGAAGGATTCCGTACTCTTCGTGCTTTTCGGCCAGTGCGTGCATCAGGCCCAGCGGCGTGCTGTGGTCTCCACCTAAAACGCCAACTAGTTTGCCCTGCTCCAGGTGTCCCAGAGCTCTCTGCTTCAGCCACTGCAGCAACTCTGCGCCTTTGGCCGTCACCTCGTTCGGCAGGTTCTCGAACTCCGCCCTCCCGATTTCCGGACTACCGGCTTCCAGCCAGTTGATGTAGGCTTCCGCCTTGTTGCGCAGGGTCTCGCTGGTAGCTGCCCACTCCTCAGAAATCTCCTCCATCGCAACGCCCAATTTCCAGGCATCTTTTATAACTGGCTCAAAGAGGTCGAGTTGCGGAGAGGCGTCTTTCACAGCCTGCGGGCCTTGGGCCGTGCCGGCGCTGTAAGACACCGTTACCTCCCAAGGCATCGGAATAATCACCACCTCCGACTCCTCCACGGTAAACGGAAGGCCAAAAAGGCCGCCGCTGATGTCGCCTACGCCGTTCGGATCGAAATTCTGTATTTTCTGCTCTTTGCTATTCATCTGTTGGTTCAGCTGAGTATGCTTCAATTGCTTTCTGAGACCCGCTGTTCAGCAGCTCCTTCACGAAGTTCGGAAGGGCGAAAGCTGCCGCATGAATCTCTTCGTTATAGTACTTCAGACCCTGCTCCTTAGACAATCTGGCTGCAGCCTCACGGTCGAACTGCAGCGGATGCGAGTTACCTTTTGACGAGTAAGAGAAGCTCCAGGTGCCGGTAGGGTACGTAGGGATAGCTGCCAGGTAGCAGTGCACGTTGTTATCGCCAAAAATCTGCTTGTACGTATCGTAGATCTCTACAAACACGGTACTGTTAAAGCGCGGCGACTCCGACTGCGTGATCATCACACCGTCCGGTGTCAGGCAGCGGTGCACCTGACTGTAGAACTCAGCCGTAAACAGGCCTTCGCCCGGGCCTACCGGGTCGGCAGAATCCACGATGATCAGGTCGTAGCGGCCATCCTCACACTCGTTGATGTACTTGATGCCGTCTTCTACCAGCAGGTTCAGGCGCGGGTTGTCAAAGGCAACGGCCGTCTCCGGCAGGTGCAGTTTGCAGGCCTCAATCACAAGTTCGTCGATCTCCACCAGCGTCACCTCCTCCAGTTGCTCGTAGCGCAGCAGCTCACGCACCGTACCGCCATCGCCTCCGCCAATCACCAGCGCTCTCTTGGCTTTGGTGTGGCTCATCATTGGCACGTGTGTGATCATCTCGTGGTATACGTACTCGTCTTTCTGCGTGCACATCACCATACCATCCAGCGTCAGCATGTTGCCGTAAGCAAGTGTCTCAAACATCTCCACACGCTGGTAAGGCGAGTCTTTCTTGTAAAGTTGATTGCCTGAGTGCTTCAGCGACAGGGCGATGTTCTCATCGCGCTCCGTAAACCACACATCGCGGGTAATGTTGCCCAGTTCCTCCTGCGGCTTCGGAGACACATCGCGCAGCGACTCCAGGTTAAAGTCGTTACGTTTCAGCAGGCTCAGCTGACCACGGCGTAGCTCCATCGAAGAACCATGCCCGGCCTCAAAGGCCTCTTTCAGGTAATTGTAAGACACCCAAGGATCTACGGAGTCACCGCAGGTGAAAAGATCCACGGCGGCGTAACCATACTCCGGCCAGGTATGAATGGCCAGGTGACTTTCCTGAATTACTACCACACCGGAAACACCATAAGGCGAGAAGTGGTGGAAGGTGCTGTTGATGACAGTGGCACCGGCTGTTTCGGCAGCGGCTACCATGCTGTTTTCGATATGAACTACATCGTTCATCAGCTCAGGAGAGCAATCGTAAAATTCAACTAAAATGTGTCTGCCTAAAGCGTTCATCAATGGGTATAGAAAGTTTAAAAATCGATAAGAGGGCAAAAAAACAAAATCTGCCTCTATTATCAAAAGTAAAACATGGGCACAAAGTTATACTTTATTGTTTACCAATGGGTTAATAATTTACAGCTATTGTTGCTAAAAAAGCTTTGTAGCCGCTTCCTAAATTATTTCTCCAGCAGCTCCTGCTTTACAATGTGCTCTACTTTAAACTCTTCGGTCATGTCTTCAAACACATCAAAGGCGTTATCGATGGCATTAAACTCTTTGAGCAGGTAAAACTGCGCCACATGGTAGATCAGGAAAAGCTCGGACTGCGTAAAATTGGCCTTTGTGATAAAGCTATAGTACTCCCCCTGGTCCTGCGTCTCAGCTTTGTACCTTTGGATCAGCTTGAAAAGAACGCTCAGGTTCTTAAGGTATGGGTTCAGCGAATTCTGGTAAAACGTGAAGTGGTAGGTAAAGTAATCCTGGAAGATGTGCAGCAGTTCCGCTTCTGTTTTTTCCTGAGGCTCCAGGCTCCGTACTTTCTGCACAAAGGAAGTCAGCACTTTTTCCTGAAAAAAGACGAAGAAATTAGACCCGCGCCAGTCGCTCTTGTTAATGTCGTAGGCTACCAGTGAGTCGATGATATCGTTATGTTTCTGGATAAAGCTAATGTATAACGTGGAGAAATTCTGTTGCTGAAAGATCTTTTGTGTTTTGTGCAGTTCAAAGCGCTGCAGCTCAAACTCGCGTTTCTGGTACGTTAGCGTGGCAAAAAAGAGGAAAACGCCTGCCAGTGCCCAGAGCGAACCTACAATGCCGCCAATAAACTCACCGTACTGGCCAAACACCCCTTCCCTATCCGCGGGGTCCAGGTAAAGCTCTTCCGTGAGGTTAAATTTTATAGTGCCCCAGACAAGCACCACCGCCCCTGTTAAGATCAGGATGTAACCGGTAATTTCATACTTACTGAGTCGGTGTTTCGGTTCTGGCATGAGAGAAGTATAACTTCATCTAAAATGAGCAGCGGCAGCACTGGCCTTCGCTTGTTTATACTTTAAAGCAACAGCTAACGGCATTCAGATAAGCTACCCTACTGCAAATTTGCTCAGTCGGTTTCCATCAGGTTGTTTTTCCCGAGGTCAAAATTGCGGATGATCTCGATAATGCGCATGAACGTTTTGGAATCGAAAAACAGCAGCAGCGGCAACTCTACGCTTCTGGAGTTATGGGTAAAGCGTGTAATTACGGTGAAAACAAGTGGCTGAAACAGCGGGTGCTGCACAAGTATATCTTTCAGAGAATCTGCGATATAGCCTTTAGGCGCTTTAGGGGGCGAACCGTAAATATTGGCTTTTAGGATGTTTGCCATTTGGGTGACCAATGCCCCGGTAATGATATTGCTTATCTCCAGCAGCAGCGATTCCTGCATAACGGAGAGCTCCCCCTTCTGCACATCCACCATTGCCAGACATACTTCTGAGAGGCGGACGATGTGATCATCGGAGAAAAGCATGAGCGTGGCGCCGTTAAATTCGCCTTTTATATCGGATTGAATGATGACATGGGTATCTTCATACTGCGACACCAGTTCCAGGAGTTCTTTAACTTCAATCAGTTTTATATCGGGCACTTTTAAGAGCACTTTGTCTTTTGCAATGGCTGCAAAAGAATCAGCGGCCCTCGCTAACCCGATATTGAGTATCTCCTTGATAATATCTCTCTCTAACTCCGAAATCTGAGTTGCCATCATCATAGTTGTCTCGTTAGTATTTGACTTACCCATCGCCTCAACCCTGCTTTCTATGTATAAAGTAGCGCGTTATCGCCGGCACATCCAACACCATGCATACTTTACCGGTGCCCAACAAGGTAACGCCTCCATAAATATCGATCTGATCCAGCGGCTTGCTTAGCGGCTTCACCACTATATCCTGCTGCCTGTACAATTTATCTACAATCAGGCCGAGCTTTCTGTTGTTGTAGGACACGATGATAATATTCTGCACCTGTCCGTTAAGCCGGCTTTTGTCTCCGAGGTTCATTTCCTGTTCCGGGGCGTTCAGGAGCTCGTTCAGGTAAACTACCGTAACGGTCTCCCCTTTCATGTCAGCAATAAGCACGCCGCCCACTTCATGTAGATCGTCCTTATCCATTGCCACCACCTGGTCTGTGTGTATAAGCGGTATGGCAAAGTATATACCTGCCACTTCAAACAGCAATGCGCCCTTCACGGCAATAGAAGATGGCAACTGCAGAGTAAAGGTAGTACCCTTCCCTTTTTCTGAGTTTACGTTAATACGGCCGCCAATGGAGTCAATTGCATTTTTAACTACATCGAGGCCTACGCCACGGCCAGAGAACTCAGTAATTTCCTTTGCAGTAGAGAAGCCGGGTTCAAACAACAGCGACAGCACCTCGTTATCAGCCATGCCTTTAGCTGCATCTGCAGTGATTAGCTGCTTCTCCACAGCAGATCGCTTTACCTGCCTCAGGTCTATGCCCCTACCGTCATCCTGCAACCTTATCAATACGTTCTCACGGTCGCTCTGTGCCGCCAACTTAAGCTGGCCTGTAACTTTCTTCCCTTTCGCCTCGCGCTCTTCCGGTCTTTCCAGGCCATGCGTAATAGCATTCCGGACCAGGTGCAGCAGCGAGTCCGCCATGATCTGCAGGATATTCCTGTCTATCTGTATGTCGTGCCCATGCAATTCCAGGTTCACCTGCTTGCCCTCAGCTGTGGCAACATCCCGTACAATACGCGGGAATTTATTGAACAGGGTTCCTATACTTACCAGGCGTGCGTCCATTACGCTGTACTGCAACTCTTCTGTGATGCGGTACAAGTGTGAACTCACACTCTTTAGTTCGTCATGATTGAGTTCGCGGCTGATGGACAGAACGCGGTCCCTATCTATCATCAACTCCCCAACCAAGTTCATCATATGGTCCAGCTTCCGGATCTGTATATAGATCAGTTCAGAAAGCGCCAGATTTTTTGATGTATTATACTTCTGTACTTTGGTTAGCTCGATCGTACTGTCAGAGAGATTCTCTACAATAATATCGAGGTTACGCAGCAGCACAGGATCCGGCTCCCCATACTTTGGGTTATCCACGTTGTGGATCAGTTCCCCGAGCAGGTCTATTCCGTCAAAGAGCACCTTCACAACCTCCTCACTAAACGTAAGTTCCTTGTTGCGGATAAGGCTGAAGGCCGTTTCCAGCTTATGGGATACGTCCGAGATCTGCAGGTAGCCGATTGCCTTGGAATTGGCCTTCAGGTTATGCAGCAAACGGAAGATCTCGGCTAGCGTCTCATCGCTTTCCGGCTCCTTCTCCAGCGTGCTGATATGCCTGTTAAGAGCATCAAAATACTCCAGGGCCTCGGCAATAAATATTTCTTTATACTCCTGTTCTCTCGATTTCATAGTTTCTGTCAGTTAAACTGACCTGCTGCACTGCCACATACTTGTTCAGGAATTTCGGAATTTCCTGTAGCGGCAGCACCTCGTTGATATAACCGCCATCAATAGCGGACTTGGCCATGCCAAATATGGTGGATGTTTCTTCGTCCTGTGCCACCATCAGGCCCCCACGTTCCTTTATGTAAGCGGCACCGGCGGTACCATCCTTACCCATACCTGTTAAAATCACACCCACTACCTGCTTTACCACACTCTGCGCTACTGAGCGCATCAGCAGGTCTATGGATGGCTGATCGAACAGAGAAGGCGTTTCGTCCGTGAAATTTATGATAAGGTTCGACTTGTTCCCCATCACGGACTGCACTACCATGTTCCGGCCTCCGGGCGCTACAATTACTTTGCCTGGCTTTAGTTTCAGTCCCTTCCGGCCTTCTACCACCTTAAGCGATGTTAGCGTTTGCAGTCGCTCCGTATACTTTTTGGTGAAACCGTGCGGAAGGTGCAATGCTATGAGCACGGTAGACTCCAGGTCTGGTGAAAGGTGCCTCACAATTTGCTCAACTGCCTGCGTGCCCCCCGTAGAAGCCCCGATCACAATCACCGTCTCTGCCAAATGGATACTATTTTTCGGCTCAGGTATCTCTTTCAGCAACAGCACCTCCTGATGCAATGCTTTGTAGCGGTACTCGGTATCATTAAGATCAGAGTTTCGCACGGCCATCACTTTCTGCAGTACCTCCTGGGCTATGCTTCTATAGTTGGTGTAAAAGCGGCTCTTGCCGGGTTTAAGCACCACACCATACACGCCAAGCTCTACGGACTGCTTAAGTACTTCGAGGTTTAGTTGCTCTTGTTGCAGCAGCAAAAGCACCGGCACAGGCACTTCACTAAAGATACGCTTCAGCGCAAGTAGATTCTCGTTCTTCGGCAGGTCATAGTCCAACACCACCAACTCTGCTTTATCAGCCTTCAGCGAGGCAATCAACTCATCTCCGTCAGCTGCCAGGTTGGTTATATGTACTTCTTCTGCAGCACCTATAATATCCTGCAACACCATTCTGGAATAACTGGAACCATCGGCTATCAGTACACGCAACATTGTTCCTTTCTCCCCCACTTCTATAAAGTATGAAGCACTCCCCCCAAAAAACTAAGAATTTACTGAATCGGCTCTTCTGCCAGCACTTTGCTCACCACCTCCAGCACATTCTCCTCAGAGAAGGGCTTTACGATGTATGATTTCGCTCCATTTTCCATGGCTTCGTTCACGATTACCTCTTGCCCCACGGCACTCACGATAATCACTTTTTGCTCTGGCTGCTCGGCTCTGATTCCCTTCAATACCTCCAAACCGGTATTATCGGGCAGAATAACGTCCAGCGTTATAAGGTCAGGCTTTGTCTCACGGGCGAGTTCAAGGGCTGTCTGCCCGTTCGGTGCTTCGCCCACAATTTCGTAGCCAGCGTCCGTAAGCATGTTTTTCAGCATGGTGCGCATGTAGAATGAATCATCTACAATCAATATTCTTTTCATACTTTATAAAGTATAGTTTCTTGGTTTATAAGTTCGGCAACTGGTTCACTTCATCCTGGGTCAGGATCTTGTGTATGTCCAGCACGATAATAAGCCTGTTATCTATTTTGGCAATACCCTCAATAAAATTCTCATTCACGCTTACATCATGTAAGAAGGAAGGCGTTTTATCGATCTTCGTTAACGCCAAGTTCAGAGACTGGGGCACCTCCTTCACATCTATCCCAATACTGTATTCATCTGCCTCAACTACCAACGTATAGCTGGATGGTAAAGCGGATGCTTCCGGCTTAGGCTTGATGTTAAAGCGCTTTTCCAGGTCGATGATGGCGATAATATCACCACGAATGTTCGCAACCCCTTTCACAAAATCAGGGGTGCGGGGCATGCGCGTTATGTTTGGCGTCACAGTTACCTCTTTCACCTGATCAATCCGGATGGCATATTCCTCAGTGCCTAACTTGAATACGATGAGGTGCACCATTTCCGGCGTTACATGTACGCGGGTAGCCTCTGTTGAAGAAGCTTCGTGTTTTTCTGAAACTTGATCCGATTTACTGGTTTCAGGATGTACCGCATCAGAAGCAGCTGGCGCCGCCTGCTTTTGCTCTTTAACTTCTTTTGCCATTACTTACTCTTGCCCTCTCCCAGTCTGGTTGCACCATTCATCTTTCGTGGTGAGTCAGTCGCCACGCGCTTATTACCGGTTTGGTTTCTCTGCTTGCGCTGGTTTGATGGTATAGAAGTCATCAATCCTTTTTTCTCATTGAAAACTAAGTTTCCATCGATAAGCTTAAAGGCGGAGATACTTACCTGCAGATCTGCTGCAATGTCGTTCAGGTTCTGAGAAGATGATGTCAGTTCCTGCATCGAGCCTGAAAGCTGCTTCGCAGTGCTTGCCACCTGCTGCGTACCCGATGCGGTCTGCTCGGCAATGGCTACCACTTCCTCCACGTACTTCACTACATCCCCGATGGTCGTTTTCTGTACTTCCGTCGCTGTAAGGATGTCCTGGGCAGTTCGAAGCGTTTCACCACTGGAGGCGGCAATATTTTTAAAGGCTCCGGATGCCTCAAATGTGGCATTCTTTCCTTTGAGTACCCGTCCCTCCATGGTGGAAATTGCCGTTGCAGCAGAGGCCGTATCTTTTTTCACGTCATCTACCAGCGTGGCAATCTCACTTGCAGAAATTCGGGAGCCTTCGGCCAGTTTCCTGATCTCTTCAGCTACCACGGCAAATCCGCGACCAGCCTCACCGGCACGAGCCGCCTCAATGGCAGCATTCAGGGCCAGAAGGTTTGTCTGGGCAGCAATGTCTGTGATTACACCAAGCGACTTTGATATTTCCTGAGAGCGCGTGCTCAATACCTCAATTGTTTTAGAAGTAAGGGCTGCTGAACTCGAGATCTCCTCCATGTTCTTCACCACTTCCGCTACTGTCTTAAGACCTATCTGAGAGCTTTCCTCACCAAGCAAGGCTGATTTGTTCACCACTTCGGCGCGGTTGGCAGTCTCCTTCGTTGCTTTCATGATTTCCTCAATCAATTTGAAAGCCTGGTCAGTTTTTAGGGCCTGGTTCTGCGCACCCTCAGCCATTTGCTGCATGGCAAGCGCCACATCCAGTGTTACCTTGTTCATTTCCAACCCTTTGGCAGCCATCTCTTCAGAAGAAGACCCAACTACCAGTGAAGAATCGTTGATTTCACCAAGGAGTGCATTCAGGTTGTCAACGGCAAGGTTTAGAGCATTTGCCATATCCAGGATATCACCGGCAGTCTGCGCTTCAACTTTCTGGGTTAGATCACCTTCAGAAATGGCACGTACTACGCGTGATACATCGAGCACTGGCGTTACGATGGATTCAAGCAGGTCGTTCAGCGTGTCTACCAGTTCTTTCCAGCTACCGCCCACACCTTGCAGGGTGGCGCGCTCTGTCAGTTTACCTTCCACACCCGCAACTCTGGCCACACGAGACACCTCACCAGCCAGTCGGTTCAGGTCAACCACCATCGTGTTGATCGTGTCGGCCAACTCAGCCATCTCACCTTTCGCTTCCAGCATCAGCTTCTGCGTCAGGTCACCTTTCGAAACCGCTGTTACTACTTTTACTATACCTCGCACCTGCGTTGTCAGGTTAGAGGCCATGGTGTTTACGTTGTCGGTCAAGTCTTTCCAAACTCCGGCCACGTTCGGCACGTTGGCCTGGCCGCCAAGGCGTCCCTCGGTACCCACTTCCAAGGCCACGCGGGTTACCTCCCCGGCGAAGATGTTGAGCGAGTCCACCATGCGGTTGATGTTCTCCTTCAGCTCACCCAGCTCGCCTTTCACGTCCACGGATACCTTCTGTGTCAGGTCACCCTTTGCTACCGCCGTCGCAACTTTGGCAATGTCACGCACCTGCAGGGTCAGGTTAGAGGCCATGGTGTTCACATTATCCGTCAGCTCCTTCCAGGTACCTCGTACTTTTGGCACGTTGGCCTGTCCACCTAAGCGTCCTTCCGTACCCACTTCACGTGCCACACGAGTTACCTCATCCGCAAAGATGTTGAGCGAGTCCACCATCTGGTTCAGGTTCTCCTTCAGGTCCAACAGCTCGCCGCGGGCCTCTACCGTAATCTTCTGGCTCAGGTCGCCTTTCGCAACGGCAGTGGCTACTTTGGCGATATCACGCACCTGAGAAGTCAGGTTGCTGGCCATGTAGTTCACGTTGTCCGTGAGGTCTTTCCAGGTTCCGCCTACGTTCGGCACGTTGGCCTGGCCGCCCAGCTTACCCTCGGTACCTACCTCGCGCGCCACACGGGTTACCTCGTCACCGAAGATATTGAGCGAGTCCACCATCTGGTTCAGGTTCTCTTTCAAGTCCAAGAGTTCGCCGCGGGCTTCAACAGTAATTTTCTGGCTCAGGTCGCCTTTGGCAACCGCTGTCGCCACTTTAGCTATACCCCGCACCTGCGTTGTCAGGTTAGAGGCCATGATATTTACATTATCGGTCAGGTCTTTCCAAACTCCGGCCACGTTCGGCACGTTGGCCTGGCCGCCAAGGCGTCCCTCGGTACCCACTTCCAGGGCCACGCGGGTTACCTCCCCGGCGAAGATGTTGAGCGAGTCCACCATGCGGTTGATGTTCTCCTTCAACTCGGCCATCTCCCCTTTCACGTCCACCGACACTTTCTGCGTCAGGTCACCCTTTGCAACAGCGGTTGAAACGTTAGCGATGTCGCGTACCTGAGAGGTCAGGTTAGACGCCATGGTGTTTACATTATCGGTCAAGTTCTTCCAGGTTCCGCCTACGTTCGGCACATTGGCCTGGCCGCCCAGCTTACCCTCGGTACCCACTTCGCGCGCCACACGAGTTACCTCATCCGCAAAGATGTTGAGCGAGTCCACCATCTGGTTCAGGTTCTCCTTCAGGTCGGCAAGCTCACCTTTCACATTCACTGTGATTTTCTGGCTCAGGTCACCTTTCGCTACCGCCGTCGCCACATTGGCGATGTCACGCACCTGCAGCGTCAGGTTAGAGGCCATAGAGTTAACATTGTCGGTCAGCTCTTTCCAGATACCGGCTACGTTTGGCACATTGGCCTGACCACCCAGTATACCTTCTGTACCTACCTCGCGTGCCACACGGGTTACTTCCGCGCCAAACACATTCAGTCGGTCCACCATCTCGTTCAGGATGTCCTTCAGTTCACCCAGCTCGCCTTTTACGTCAACGGATACTTTCTGGGTCAGGTCTCCCTTCGCCACCGCAGTCGCTACATTGGCGATGTCGCGTACCTGGGAGGTAAGGTTACCCGCCATCAGGTTCACATTATCGGTCAGCTCCTTCCAGGTGCCCTCTACTTTCGGCACGTTGGCCTGGCCGCCCAGTTTACCCTCGGTACCCACTTCGCGGGCCACGCGGGTTACCTCACCGGCGAAGATGTTGAGCGAGTCCACCATTTGGTTGATGTTCTCCTTCAGCTCGGCCATCTCACCACGCACATTCACCGTGATCTTCTGCGTCAGGTCGCCTTTGGCAACGGCAGTAGAAACGTTAGCGATGTCGCGCATCTGAGAGGTTAGGTTGCTGGCCATGGTGTTCACGTTGTCCGTGAGGTCTTTCCATACACCGCCGACATTAGGCACTTTGGCCTGACCGCCAAGGCGTCCCTCGGTACCCACTTCGCGGGCCACGCGGGTTACCTCACCGGCAAATATGTTCAGGGAGTCCACCATGCGGTTGATGTTCTCCTTTAGTTCACTTAGTTCTCCTTTAACATCTACCGATACCTTCTGGGTCAGGTCGCCCTTCGCCACCGCAGTCGCTACGTTGGCGATGTCACGTACCTGGAAAGTAAGGTTGGAGGCCATGGTATTCACATTGTCTGTGAGGTCCTTCCATACACCCGCCACGTTTGGTACTGATGCCTGGCCACCCAGCTTACCCTCGGTACCCACCTCAAGGGCCACGCGGGTTACCTCACCGGCAAACAGGTTCAGGTTGTCGATGGTGCGGTTGATGGTTTCGGCCATCACTTTAAAGTCGCCGGACACAGGGATCTGGAACGTCTCGTCGAGGTTACCGCGGGAGATGTTCTTAAGTACCTTGCCCACCTCAAGTACCGGAACCGCAATGGAATCCACCAGGCCGTTGATGTTGTTGATCATGTCCTTCCAGAAACCGGAAGCATTCTCGGCAGAGGCACGGGCTTTCAGGTTACCCTCCACACCAGCTACTTTGGAGATGCGCGAAACCTCGCCACCTACACCACCGATCATTTCCACCATCGAATTATAGGCTTCGGCGATGTCGGCAAATATATCGTCGTTCTGCTTTGTAAGGCGCACTGAAACGTCGCCTTTCTTAAAGGCATCGAGCGCATAGAGCACTCTGTTCAGCTGGTCGCTTATGTAATCCGGATTGCTTGGAAGCTTGCCTTGTCTCAGCTTTCTGGCTCCTGCCTGCTTGTCGGGTGACGGTTTTGCAGGCCCTACCGGCTGCTCCTTCGCTGCCGGTGCGGCAGTTTTTTCCGGAGCGTCTAACACAGCTGTGGTAGCTCCACCAGTCTCAGCCTTTGCCCTTGGAGTGGTTTTCTTCTCTTCTTTGGCTTTTTCGTCACTGATGAGCTTCTCTTTACTCAACTTCAAGTTTTTACCTAAGGCCATAATTTTTTGGTTGGAATAGGGTATCTCTAAACCTTTTGCAGTGCCCTGTCAGCAAGTATAAGCAAGCATCCATGGTTCCCACAGGTTTACAAGTAGTGCAATTTACTATTAAAAGTATAAAAAAATATGAATTTGGCGAAGTATTATCGTTTATACTTTCAGGTACTCCTCGGCCAGGGCGGCATAATCTTTGGCCCCGTAGGAGGCTGCGTCATAATCCAACACGCTTTTACCGAAGGAAGGTGCCTCGGCTAATTTCACGTTCATTCTTACCTGGCTTTGGAATATTTTCTCCTGCACGTTTTCCCGAAGGTACTCCAACACCTCTAGACTCAGCTTCCGCCGCACATCAAACATCACCACTACGATCCCTTTGATTTTTAGTTTCGGGTTAAATGCTTTTTTCACCTTCTGTACGGTGTTCATGATCTGGTCGAGCCCCTGTAACGTAAGCACCTCCATCTGCAAAGGTATAAGCACCTCCTGTGCCGCCGTAAGGGCGTTAAGTGTTAGCACTGAGAGAGATGGCGGGCAGTCTATGAATATATAATCAAAGCCCTTTGCCTGTGCCAATATACTTTTCAGGAACTTCTCACGGTCTGGCTGCGAAACCAGAGAAATCTCGATGTCTACCAACTCATTGGATCCCGGCACCACCCACAGGCCGTTCTTCTCCACCATGACATCGTTTATACTTTTTTCGCCTTGAAAGACCTCCGCCAGCGTACCAGTGGGGCTTGAGACTGCCAGCGAGTAAGAGAGGTTGCTTTGCGGGTCCAGGTCAATCAGCAGTACTTTTTTACCCAGTTTGCTGATGGCGCTGCCCAGGTTTATGGTTGTAGTTGTTTTACCAGTGCCGCCTTTCTGGTTTATCACGGCCACCACATTCGTCTTCATTACGTTGTGTTAAGGGTGATTATGGCAGTTACAGTACTGCTCATGCCACTAAACTATAGAATTAAAGTATAACTTGAAAGTATGCTCCGTTTAAGCTCACCCTTTGAAGTGATCCAGCAAATGACCGTTCGTCAGGTGAATATCCCGCCACTGCTCCAGCTCCACAGCCACAGCCACCACATCGGCAGGCTCCAGATAACCGAGCCTTAGCTCTTCCGTCAGTTCGCGGGCCAGGCGTGTAATACCGGGGTTGTGCGCCACCAGCAACACCTGCTTTACATGGTCAGGCAACTCGCCCAGGCTTTTCATCAACTGGCTTTCGCGGGCATTGTACAAGTCTGGGTTATACATAATGTGCTCCTCGTCGAAGTATAGACGGTTGGCAATAATACGTGCTGTGGCATTTGCCCGGGTAGCGGGGCTTGCCAGCAGCGCATCAGCTTTAGAAAATTTTTCACGCAGCCACTTGGCAGTATTTCGCGCCTGCTGCTGACCTGCGGGGGTGAGTTCCCGTTCAAAGTCTGGTTGCAGCGGAAAAGGGTCATATGCTTCGGCGTGGCGGCAAAGGAGTACAATTCTTTGCATATATTATTTAAAGTGACCGTATAGATTAAGCACCGGCTTGGCTTTGGGACCACCGGATTTTCAAGCATAGTTAAACCGATGTTATACGTATCGGGTTGTAATAGTTAGAAAAAAAATTTGAACTTTGGGCAAAATTTAGCCTTGTTCGCCCTGTAAATATAAAGGATGATAAAAAACTTAGTCATAGTAGAGTCGCCTGCCAAGGCCAAGACAATCGAAGGATACCTGGGGAAAGACTTTGTAGTGAAGTCCAGCTTCGGCCATGTGCGTGACTTACCTAAAGATAACAACGCCATTGACATAGCGCACGGTTTTAAGCCGACGTATGTCATCTCCAGTGATAAAAAGGATGTAGTATCGCAGCTGCGAAAGCTGGCAAAGGAGGCTGAAACAGTGTGGCTCGCATCGGACGATGACCGCGAGGGAGAAGCCATTTCGTGGCACCTGACCGAGGCGCTGAACCTGAACGATGTCAAAACGCGCCGCATTGTGTTCCGTGAGATCACCAAAAACGCCATTCTGAATGCCATCAACACCCCGCGCGGTATTGATATGGACCTGGTGAATGCACAGCAGGCACGCCGTATACTTGACCGTCTGGTGGGTTTCGAGCTGTCGCCGGTGCTGTGGAAGAAGATAAAAACGGGGCTTTCAGCAGGCCGCGTGCAGTCGGTGGCAGTACGCTTGGTGGTGGAGCGCGAGCGTGAGATAGAGCGCTTCAAAGCCGAGGCCACGTTCCGTATCACGGCTTCTTTTGATGTGCAGGGACGGACGCTGGAGGCAGAGCTTCCGCAGAAGTTCAAGACGGAGGAAGAAGCGCAGGCCTTTTTGCAGAAATGTATAGGCGCGGAGTATACGATAGAAAACCTGGAGCAGAAGCCGTTGAAGCGCAGCCCTGCCCCGCCGTTTACTACTTCTACCCTGCAGCAGGAAGCCAGCCGCAAGCTATACTTCTCGGTAGCCCAGACCATGACCATTGCGCAGCGTTTGTACGAATCAGGTAAGATCTCTTACATGCGTACTGACTCGGTGAACCTATCGGAAGAAGCTATTCAGGGGGCAACCAGAGAAATACAAAGCTCTTTTGGAGAGCGATTTGTTAAAACCAGGCGCTTCAAGACAAAGGCTGCCTCAGCCCAGGAAGCGCACGAAGCCATACGCCCTACAGATTTCTCGAAAATGGTGGCCAGCAGCGACCGCAACGAGCAGCGTTTGTACGAACTGATCTGGAAACGCGCCATTGCCTCTCAGATGGCTGACGCCGAAATCGAGAAAACAACCGTTACCATCGGCATCTCAACGCAACCTGACCAGAAGCTCCAGGCTACCGGTGAAGTCATCAAATTCGAAGGCTTCCTGAAAGTGTACATTGAGTCAAAAGACGATGAGGAAGAAGGAGCTGATGAGGATGTGAAAGGCATGTTGCCTCCGCTGAGCATTGGGCAAAGTATAAACCTGCGCCAGATGCTGGCCACGCAGCGTTACTCCCGCCCCGCCGCACGTTACACAGAGGCAAGCCTGGTGAAGAAGCTGGAGGAAATGGGCATCGGCCGTCCTTCTACATACGCACCAACTATCTCTACCATCCAGAAACGCGGTTATGTGGAGAAAGACAGCCGTGAGGGCAAAGAGCGTAATTACCAGGTGCTAACGCTGAAAGGCAACGACATTACCACCCAAACCAAGACCGAGGTGACAGGTGCCGAAAAAGCCAAACTGTTCCCAACAGACACGGCCATGGTGGTGAACGATTTTCTGGTGGAGCACTTCCCGAACGTGATTGACTACTCGTTCACGGCACGTGTGGAGGCTGAGTTTGACGAAATTGCGCAAGGTCACCAGGAATGGGAGAAAATGCTGGACCAGTTCTACCAGAAGTTCCACAAACGCATCGAGTCGAGCGAGAGCATATCCAGGGCTGATGTTTCCGGGGCGCGAGAGCTAGGCCAGGATCCGGTTACTGGAAAAACAATCGTAGCCAAGCTTGGTAGATTTGGCCCGTATGTGCAGCTGGGTGAGGAGAATGAAGAAACAGGGGAGAAACCAGTATACGCCAGCCTGCGGAAAGGTCAATTTATAGAGAGCCTTGCTCTTGAAGATGCACTGGAGCTTTTTAAGCTGCCACGCATTGTTGGTGTTTATGAAGATAAGGAAATGAAAGCCGCCATTGGCCGCTTTGGCCCGTACATCAGCCATAACAGCAAGTTCTATTCTTTACCTAAAACCCTGGATCCGCTAAAAGTTACTGCAGAGGAAGCCATTGCGCTGATTGAGGCCAAGCGTAAAGCAGATGCTGAGAAGCTGATAAAATCCTTCCCGGAGAACCCTGACATACAGGTGCTGAACGGACGCTATGGCCCTTACATTGTAGCAGGCAAAAAGAACGTGAAGATTCCGAAGGACAAAGAACCAAGCGAGCTGACGCTGGAGGAATGTATCGCGCTGGCGGAGGCCACGCCGGAGAAGAAAGGCCGCGGCGGCTTCAAGAAAAAAGCAGATGCTGACAAACCAGCCGCCGAGAAGAAAAAAACAACTACCAAGGCGAAAAAAGCACCGGCTAAAAAGACTACAACTGCCAAAAAGGCTGCGCCAAAGAAAAAGGCCTAGCTTTAAGTATAAATCAAACGAAAAGAGCACCTTCAAGAGGTGCTCTTTTCGTTTATATGCTGTTGTGATTATTCTGCCTCTGCCCCATTTCTCCTGGAGCCACGGTACAGTTCATACTTGAGCAGGCGGCACTCTATGGAGCCATTGTACAGCGGCACGCGGCGAGAGGTGCGCAAACCTACATTTTTGGCGGCTTCCAGATTACCGGTAAATACAAAGGCATCGTAACCCTGGTAATTATTCTTCAGTGCATCGCCAATGTTTTTGTACAGCAGGTTGATGTCGTCGGATTGGATACGCTCGTTGTAGGGTGGGTTCATCACCACAACGCCTTGGCCTTCCGGTGCTTTGGTTTCGAAGAAGTCTGCCTGTTCAACTTTTATGATCGCTCCCAGGCCAGCGTTCTCAATATTATTGCGTGCCGCTTCTACGTAATCCGCATCAAGGTCATAGCCAAGTATCTGTGCCTGCGGTGCTGATTTAGCCTTCGCCTCTGCCGTGTTCCAAACCAACTCAAAAAGCTGCTCATTGTAGTCTTTCCACTTCTCAAAGCCATAAGGGTCGCGGCGGAAGAGCCCGGGGGCCATGTTCTGTGCCATCAGGGCAGCCTCTATCAGGAATGTACCGGAGCCGCACATGGGGTCTATAAACGGTGATTTTTTATCCCAACCAGACAATTCGATAATTCCGGCAGCCAACACCTCATTAAGCGGGGCCACGTTGGTCTGCAAGCGGTAACCACGGCGGTGCAGCGAGTCGCCGGACGAATCAAGCGACAAGGTGACAAGGTTATCATGCATGTGCAAGTTCAGACGCACGTCCGGGCGTACACGGTCCACGGAAGGACGTTCACCGGTTTTTTCCCGGAATTGGTCCACGATGGCGTCCTTTGTTAGCTGCGACACATACAGCGAGTGTTCAAAGGTGGAATGGCTCACCACGGCATCTATGGCAAACGTCATACTCACGTCCAGTATTTCAGACCAGTCTGTTTTTTGCACCTGCTCGTAAAGGCTCTTCTCATCGCGGGCCTTAAACTGGCGGATGGGCTTGAGAATACGGATGGCGGTGCGGCACCACAGGTTGGCCTCGTAGAGTTGGCGCGTATTCCCGGAGCAGGTTACCACGCGGTTACCCACTTTCACAAACTCCATGTCCAGGTTGCGCAATTCCTCTGCCAGCACCTCCTCCAGGCCAAACAGGGTAGTTACAATTATATTAAAATTCTCGTTCTGTGTCTTCTTCGCCATACTTTATACTTTATTAAAGCACAAAGATAGGAGATTTAGAATTAGAGCGTTTGGGAGTTGATGAGTTTAGGCTTTTCGTTTGGTGCAAGACCCAGAGAAACCTCCATAGCTACGTATAAAAAATGTCAAACTAAAAGTAAATCAAGCTACAAAAGAAAGCTTTGATGCATAAAGCGTTCAAGTATAAAGCATCAGGTACAGCAGCCCTGAAGTATAAACTCTACCTGCATGTTACACCTGTCTAACTCAAAAAAGCTATCTTTGCCTTAAATAAACCCGCTTATGAAACTGCAGACAGACTTCTCTCTGAAACCTTATAACACCTTTGGCATAGATGTAAAAGCCAGGCTTTTCGCCCGCTTCGACTCGGTTGCAGAGCTACATGAGCTGCTGCAATCCCCTGAACTGAAGCAGGAGCAGAAGCTTATACTTGGCGGCGGCAGCAACCTGCTTTTCACGAAGGATTTTGACGGGCTGGTGCTGCAGAATGGCATAAAAGGCGTTGAGAAAGTAGCCGAAGACGAGGAACATGTATACCTGAAGGCAGGCGGCGGCGAAGTATGGCATGAGTTTGTGCTTCATACATTGAACATGGACCTTGGCGGCATAGAAAACCTGTCGCTGATACCGGGAACGGTGGGTGCCGCACCGCTGCAGAATATCGGTGCCTACGGCGTGGAGTTGAAAGATGTATTTCAGGAACTGGAGGCAGTGCATATAGAAACGGGCGAGGTGAAGACATTCGATAATGAAGCCTGCCGCTTCGGGTACCGCGAAAGCGTGTTTAAAAATGAGCTGAAAGGCCAGTACATTGTAACGCACGTTACCTTTAAACTACATAAAAAACACCACCTCAACACCTCCTATGGGGCCATCAAAACCACTCTGGAGGAAATGCAGGTACATGAGCCGAGCATCCACCTTGTGAGCGCGGCTGTTTGCCATATCCGACAAAGTAAACTCCCGGACCCAAAGCAGATCGGCAATGCGGGTAGCTTCTTCAAAAACCCCGAGATCCCCCTTTCAAAGTATGAGGAACTGCAGCGGCAGTATCCGGCCATCCCCTCCTACCCTGTTTCTGAAACAACGGTAAAAGTGCCTGCCGGATGGCTGATAGAACAGTGCGGCTGGAAGGGAAAGGTAATCGGCAACTATGGCGTACACAAAAACCAGGCACTGGTGCTGGTGAACTACGGCGGCGCTAAAGGTGAAGACATCCGAAAGCTGGCTTTCGAGGTGATCCAATCGGTAGAAGACAAGTTTGGGATTAAGCTGAGTCCTGAAGTAAACATCATATAACACAGCCTGTCTGCTTAGAAAATTTATAGTTCATTTTACCTAACTATTTACAGAATCCTGCGCTATATAGTGTACTAAAGACAACTATATGACCCTTTACAGCTTAACACTATGCGCACAAAAAACTACATACTCTACTTAATCCTATTCCTATCCGTTAACTTCCTGGTGTCCTGCGACGACGATGACGACGACAAAGACCCGGAACCATCTAAAACAGAACTCATTACATCCGGCGAGTGGAAAGGCGACAAGGTGCTGCTCAATAATATTGATGTAGCTGCTATACCTAATATCGGTGAAAATGCCACGACCTTCCAGACGCTTCGGCTTACGTTTAAGGAAGATAAAACCTACACGGCTATCTTTCAGGCGCAAGGAGACGAGCAGTCTTTTGGTGGCAACTGGGAGTTTAACGCCGATGAAACAAAGGTTACGCTGGACACACTCGGCGAACTCGACATCAAAACACTAACGCAGGACAACCTTGACCTGACCACCATCATCAGCACAGATAACATCAATCTGATCGGAGAGATCTTAGGCATTGACCCAAAGCTGATTGCAGTCTTTACCGGCGGAAACCCCGTGGAGGCTGAAATGAGGTTCGTGAAGTAAATGTGAAATCAAGGATAGCAGCAAGGCCGGTACTTCAGAGTATCGGCCTTGTTTGATTTACCCCTCCTTCTCCACTTCATGCGTTTCTACCTTCACGGCATTGTCCTGCGGGCGGATGCCGCGGTCGTGCTCATTTGAGTAAACCTGAGTAAACTCAGCCCCAAGCAGGAAAATGACGGAAGTATAGTATACCCACACCAGAATAAGCACCAGTGAACCGGCAGCACCATACGTATCGGCCAGCGGATCGTGCTGAAAGTAGATATTAAGTATGAATTTACCCACCACGAAAAGTATCGCTGTAACCGTTGCCCCTACCCACACATTGGGCCAGCGAATTTTGGCATCGGGTAGCACTTTAAATATGGCAGCGAATATAACTATGCTGATAAGTATGGAAATAACGACGTTACCTACCGTGATGAGGTACACGGCTATACCGGACAGCTCCTGCCGCAGAAACTCATTTATCAGGCCCATCACCACATCCACAGAAAGCGACACCAGCAACAGGAACCCCAAACTCACCACCATTGCCAGGGATAAAACCCTATCCACGATCAGCTTTACCCAGCCCCGTTCCGGCTTTGCACGCACCTCCCACATGGCGTTCAGGCTATCCTGGAGGGCCACAAAAACCGTGGTAGCAGAAAATATCATGGTAGATACACCGACAATGGTGCCGACAGTGGTTGCGGCAGAGCGGTCGGCATTCTCGATGATATTCTGTATCTGCTTTGCCCCGCCATGGCCAATAATGCCACCAATTTGCCTGGACAGTTCGCCCTGCACTGCCTCATCTCCAAACACAGCACCTGCAATCCGCAGCGTGATGATGAGTACTGCTGGCAGAGAGAAGATAGTATAAAACCCGATGATGGCGGCCCAATCGAGCGGGCGGTCATCGCTGAATTTCTTAAAAGTACGCTTGGTAAGGGTCCAGCCTAATTTGATTTTTTTGTCCATACGCCTAATTGCTTTAACCTATCGCTCAGGTATTCAGCTCCTGTTTACGGCGCACATGCAAGTATGATACCCACCCGCCTCAGGTATACCATTCACTTACCTCATCCAGCGGCTTTCGGCGAAGATCAGGCACCTGCACCTCATCGGCGGGATAGCCTACGGGCAGCAGCAGAAAAGGCCGCTCATTGTCGGGCCGCCCCAGTAATTTGGTAAGAAAATTCATAGGGCTTGGTGTGTGGGTCAGGGTTACGAGGCCAGCGTGATGTATGGCAGAGATAAGAAAGCCGCAAGCTAGCCCCACCGACTCGCTTACATAATAATTGTTACGTTTGGTACCATCTGGCTTCAGGTCGTAAGCTTTTTTAAATACCACAATTAGCCACGGCGCCACCTCCAGGAAGGGTTTATTCCAGTCGGTACCCAACGGAGCAAGGTCTTCGAGCCACTCCGGGGACATGCGGTGCTGGTAACTCTCATACTCCTCTTTCTCAGCAGCCTCGCGTATCTGGCTTTTTAAGTCAGGATTGGAGACAACGCAGAAGGTCCAGGGCTGTTTATGGGCCCCGGAGGGAGCCGTGGAGGCTGCTAGAAGGACCTGCTCTATAACTCCCCGCGGCACAGGCCTGTCTGAAAAGTCGCGAACAGAGCGGCGCCTGTCCATGAAGGTATAGTATTGATGGGCCCGCTCCAGCATCTCCTGCTCCGGAAAGGTATCAGGTTGATAGGGCACAAAAGGATAGCTTTTCGAAGGCATGGCGAGGAGTTTTTGTTTAACTAAAGCTAAGAAATTCTGGAGGAAAAACTAAGCTATCGCTAGCCTGGCAAGGTAATTACCGGCATCGCCCTCCAGTAGCAGCTCAAAAGTATAGCCCTGCTGCAGAGCGTAATCTTCCAGTATAGATGGATCGATGAAAAGCCAGTTGAACCAGCCGCTTTCCTGGCCTTTATACTTCATGTTATACTTTACCTCACCATAGTAGCCGGCATTCAGGTCCAGCAAAACAGATCCGTCTTCATCCTCATACATGTACAGGATATCCGACGACTCCAACAGAATCTGACCGCCTGGGTTCAGCAAGGTTTTGGCATGCTTCAGGAAGCGTTCTAACCCCTCCAGCGTGCCCGCAATACCGATTCCGTTCATCAGCATCAACAGGGTATCGAAATTGGCGCCTTGCAAGTCAAAAATATCCTTGTGAAGCACCTGCTTTACTCCCTGCTGTTGCATAGCCTCCACGGCGCCGGCAGCTATATCCATAGCAGTCACGTCCAAACCTCGCTTCTGCAGAGCCAATGCATGGCATCCGGAGCCTGCTCCTACATCCAGCACTTTTCCACGGCAGGCATTGAGGGCCAGCACTTCCATCTCGGGCATCTCTTCCTCAGTCCGGAACAGGTAGCCTACAGGTATGGCGTCATCCTCGGTTAAATTGCTTTCCACGGTTATCTCTTCGTCTGTTGCACCAGCCAAATAGTCAAGCAAAGCGGTGCCAATCGGGTCGTTTTTCATGTGTAAGTAGGGTTTAGTGTGGCAATTTCGTCACAAAAGAAATCATGCCAAACTCTTTTTATACTTATCTAATTATAATTTACACATGGTTTCTATACATACCACACAGCATCAGACGTTTATATAAAAAATAGCAGTACCAATATATTGCATATATGCTAAACTTATGTAGATTTAGCATCTGTTATTGAAACTAAGCCTATGTCATCAAACGCCTTCAGCCTAAACCTGCTTATGAATCCAAAACTTGAAGACAAGTACCTTCACCTGGAAGAATCGCGCAACCGCCTGCTGGATGAGTTGGCTGGCCTGGATGATGCACAACTTAACACTGCCACTTCCGCCGGAAAGTGGAGCATTAACCAGCATGTGGCGCACCTGGTTTTGGTAGAGGAACGTGCACTGGACAACATAAGGTACAAACTGAGCCGACAGGAGGAATTACAAAACGTAGGACTCAACCAAATCGTCAGGGCCTTCCTGATGAAGCTGGCTTTGCAATCTGGTCGCAAGTATAAGGCGCCGGCTGTGGTGGCCGCTGTACCCAACACCTGCCACCTGCCAGCGCTGCGCCAGCAATGGGACAAAGCCCGCTTTGAACTGGAGGATGAGCTAACCGGTTTCCCGAACCAGTTGCTGGAGAAGGGAATATTCAAACACCCTATGGTGGGCTACCTAACTATTAGCCAAACACTCACTTTTCTACAGGATCATTTTATACATCATAAGCGCATTATGCAGGCGCAAAAGCAGGCGCTGGTTGGGTAGTTTTGCCATTTAATTTGGGGCGCACCAGGCTGCACCAGGCATGTATTTTTTTTGAACCTATGCCAATTAATAACCTAAGTAGCGTCAGGCAGAAAGCCCACACAATATATTAACTTATAACCCTATACATCAACACATAAACAGAACAGCATTAAAGTTATTGTTGAACACAAACCATATCAAGCCTGTGTATTCGATACTTAATTTTCCAGAAAAGTTAAATCGTATTGCAGCATAAGATGGGTTCCCAATCTTGTCCCTGCTTTCAGTCACATCTCCAAATTACAACTACCAGAGCACTTTAGAAGTATAAACCCTGAAACTGCAGCTGCAGGCAACAAAGGATCTTTATGCAGGACAATCACCTAGGCGTGGACTACGGGTCTAAAATGGCTGGCACTACGGCAGTTGCCATGGTACAGAACGGCGAACTGTACCTTTGGCAATGTGCTAAGGATAAAGATGCAGACCTGTGGCTTCAGGGACTGGTGCAAGAACTAAAACCTGCCGTGGTATACATAGATGCTCCCCTAACGTTGCCCATGGTTTACTCACAGGATGTACAAACGCCGGAATCAGACTTTTTTTACCGTCAGGCTGACCGCGAGGTGCAGGCCATGTCGCCTATGTTTATTGGTGGTTTAACGGCAAGGGCCATGAAGCTCCGAACACAGCTTGCTGCAAAGGGCACTGCCATGCTGGAGACATACCCTACACAGGCTGTAAAGCTGCTGCTCCCGCACCTGCAAGGTTATAAAAAAGAACCCGCCGCCCTTCAGGCGTACGCTGAAGCACTGCAAGGCCAGCTAAAGTATCCTTTGCGACACCCTGCAGAAAACTGGCACCAAATAGATGCTATACTATGCTGGTTGTCAGGGTTTAGACACAATAACAACAAAGCTATACTTTATGGCAGGGCAACGGAAGGGCGTATTATAGTCTAATCACCATCCGATACGTCCGAGGCTGTCTCAAGTGTCCGGAACTCCATTTGCAGCGCCTTTATCTTCACTTCAGTATCGGTTGGAATATTGCCTGATATCTCGCTTTTACGATCATTCAGCTTCTCCATTACGCGCTTCGCCATTTCCCAATCCTCATCGTCCCAGGTACCTCTCTGCTGCCGCACGTTCTCCAGAAGAGTGATGTATGCCTCCCGCACGTTGTTCTCATTTATACTTGCCAGGTCCGCCCATCTGCCAAGCAGGTTACGCTCCCACTCGGAGAGGTCATCTTCGGTCAGGCTTTTCTGGTACTCCTCGTCGGCATCCTGAAACTCCTGCTTCAGGTTTTGATATTCCTGCTTCAGTTCGGCAGAAAACTGGTCTTCTTTCTGGTCTAACTCCTGCGTACGCATTTTAAAGTCTTCTCGCGCCCGTTTCCAGTCTTCTTCCGTACGATCGGCTACGTTGGAGGTGGTATTGCTTATCCAGGCCCTGAAGCCGGCCAGATCATCCTCTATCTGTTGCTCCCGTGTGGCAGAACATGCAAACAGGCTCACAGAAAATAGCATCACTATAAAAATTCGAAATATCCTTTTCATATTATGTCCTTGTTTAAATGGTTCCATACTCATCACTTACGGAATATCAGCTATATAAGATATTATAAATCAGCAGCAAGCATATAACAGATTAAACCCCACCTTTACCATCCTTCCCAAATATCATTTGGAGTGAATACTTTAAAAATTTATAACTATCCTCCCTAAGGAACGTAAAATCAAATGAGATTAGAAAAATCATAAATTACTATAACATAAGTATATTAAAGGATTCTAATTGTTCACCCCACCTCATTGCCTGTTTAGGCTAGCTCTGCAATAGCTTATACTTCGAGTATGCATTAGTACCGCACAAGTGAAGTATAAGCTATTTACTTTTTACCTCCAGCACCAAGTATTTACCGCTGAGGGCTACCTGTCGCAGCACGAGCTTGTCAGCTGTTAGCTCCCGCACCTCCCAGCGTGGCAGCATGGTTGTTAGTATGTCACTTCTATCAACTTGCCTCGTCTGCATACTGATGAACCTGTCCGCCGCCTGATACTTCCACCTACCCTCCTCATTACTTCCTGCGTCTGCCACGCCGTAATGACGGGCTAACGTATAGGTGCCGTTCTTCCTGAAGGTTATTTCTATTTTCTCATGAGGCAGCACTGGCTCCAATTGCCCTCTATGGGCATGAAACTGCTCGCGCAGCACCCAGGTTTTAGAGAGCATGGTTATCGTATCGGCCTCCTGCACCTGTAGCAAGTGCGGCAGTTCATAGAACTTTGCGGCAGGGTTTGCAGTAAGAGTCAGGGATAAAACCAATGTTAATAACATAGATCAGGATTTCTAAAGACCACAAGTATAACCTACGCAAAACGAAGCTTTTACGCTTCAGCACTGCAAGAAATTATGGAAAACAACCAAGCAAGACACGAGGAATTTATGCGGGAGGCGATCAGCCTTTCTGTAGAAAAAATGCGGGAAGGCTACGGCGGCCCGTTTGGGGCAGTGATTGTCCGGAACGGTGTGGTGATTGCCCGCGGCTACAACAAAGTATTGCACACCCACGACCCCACGGCTCATGCTGAGGTAGAAGCCATTCGCTCTGCCTCGCAAACCCTCGGCACCCACGACCTCTCCGACTGCGAGATTTACGCCAGTTCCCAGCCCTGCCCCATGTGTTTGGGTGCCATCTACTGGGCCAGGCTAAAGAAAATTTACTATGGCAATCCGCACCAGGAGGCGGCGCGCATCGGTTTTGATGATTCTTTCATATATGAGGAGCTGGAGAAACCCGTGGAGCAGCGGCATATTCCTACACAGCAACTACTGCCAGAAGAGGCGCACAAGGCCTTTGAAGTATGGGAACAGAAAGAAGATAAACAGCCTTATTGAAGTAGAGAGGCAAGGTATACTTGATGAGTTAAAAGTATAAGTATAAAAAAACCGCTGGCCATACCTTTAAGGGTATAACCAGCGGTTTTTATTTGAATGACAAGCCCTAAAGCAGGGTAGTCATTTGTGTTTTGTCAAAAAGAAATTTTTAAGGCCTAAAGAAGACTAACGCTGCTTCAGTAGGTTGGCCATGTTGCCGAGGCCGCCGCGCTTGCCAGACATCTTATTCATGGAGCGCATCATCTTGCGCATGTCATTGAACTGCTTCATCAGGTTATTTACCTGCGTTACGTCGGTGCCACTGCCTTTCGCGATACGGGCACGGCGGCTGCCACTGATCATGTCAGGGTTTTCGCGTTCCTGCGGGGTCATCGACTTAATGATCGCTTCAATCGGCTTGAAGGCGTTCTCGTCAATCTCCACATCCTTCAGGGCTTTGCCCACACCAGGTATCATGCCCACCAGATCCTTGATGTCACCCATTTTCTTGATCTGCTCCAGCTGCGTCAGGAAGTCGTCGAAGTTAAACTGGTTCTTGCGGATCTTCTTGTTGATTCGCTTCGCCTCGTCTTCGTCGAAGGCCTGCTGCGCGCGCTCCACCAGGGAAATCACGTCACCCATGCCCAGGATACGCTGCGCCATACGGTCAGGGTAGAACAGGTCCAGCGCCTCCATCTTCTCACCGGTAGAGATAAACTTGATCGGCTTCTCCACCACGGCACGGATAGAAAGGGCGGCACCACCACGCGAGTCACCATCCAGTTTCGTCAGCACCACGCCATCAAAGTTAATGCGCTCGTTAAAGGTCTTGGCTGTGTTCACCGCATCCTGGCCCGTCATGGAGTCTACCACGAACAGCGTCTCGGTTGGGTTGATAGCCTTCTTAATCTCGGCTATCTCTTTCATCATCGCCTCGTCCACGGCCAAACGACCGGCGGTATCGATGATAACTACCTTTTTGTGTGTTTTCTTTGCGTGCTCAATGGCGTTAAGGGCAATCTGCACCGGATTCTTGTTCTCCGGCTCCGTATAAGCCTCTACTCCTACCTGCTCTGCCAGCACCTGCAGCTGGTTTATCGCCGCCGGACGGTACACGTCGCAGGCAGCCACCATCACCGAGCGGCCCTGCTTCTTGATATAGTTAGCCAGCTTACCTGTAAAGGTTGTTTTACCGGAGCCCTGCAGACCAGAGATCAGGATGATAGCCGGATCGCCCTTCAGGTTGATGTCCTGCTTCTCGCCACCCATCAGCTCGGTCAGCTCCTCATGCATGATCTTCACCATCAACTGCCCCGGCGACACTGCGATCAGTACGTCGCGGCCCAAGGCTTTCTCCTTGATGTTATCGGTGACGGTTTTGGCAACTTTATAGTTTACGTCAGCATCTACCAGCGCGCGGCGCACTTCTTTAATGGTGGTAGCTACGTTTATCTCGGTAATGTTTCCCTGGCCTTTCAGCGTTTTAAAGGCACGGTCTAACTTGTTACTTAAATTATCGAACATGTTTTTTTCTAGATTTACCTACAAAAATAAGGATTATCGGCAAAAGTTACTACTTTATCTTACGACATAGGCTACAGCGGTTCTGGTTCCGGGCGAAGTATAAATACAACAGCAGCCACATTAGCGCGTAAAGCCATTATTAGAATGTTTTATTCGCTATATTTGAGACTCATTGCTTATTGCCGATCGCTTTGAAAGAAACTGACCTGACCGACATACTTTATATCTCCTACTACTGGCCCCCGTCAGGTGGTCCGGGTGTGCAACGTGGCCTCAAGTTCTGTAAATACCTGCCCCAGTTTGGCATTAGCCCCACCGTGCTCACCGTAGACGAGAAACAGGCCTCCTACCCTCTTCTGGACGAAACATTCACACAGGAGGTTCCGCAGGGGCTGCAAGTATACCGCACGGCCACGTCAGAGCCTTTCGAGTACTACAAGAAGCTTTCAGGCAAAAAAGAAATCCCATACTCCGGTTTTGCCAATCAGCAGTCCAAAGACACGCTGGTGGACAAGCTGTTCAAGTTTGTACGCGGGAACCTGTTTATCCCGGATGCCCGCGTGGGCTGGAACAAGCATGCTGTACGTAAAGCGGAGGAATTGTTGCAGAGCGGCAAGTATAAAGCCATCGTTACAACCAGCCCGCCCCACTCCACGCAGCTCATCGGCCTGAAACTGAAGCAAAAGTATAACCTGCCCTGGATAGCCGATCTGCGCGACCCCTGGACGAACATACATTATTACGACCAGCTGCTGCATACGCCCATCGCCAAGCGCCTTGATGAGAAGTATGAGCGGCAGGTGCTGGAGTTGGCTGATGCCATTGTGGTAACCAGCGAGGATACCAAGCGCCTGTTCCTGAACAAGCCGGCAAGTATAGATGCCCGTAAGATTCACGTTATCCCGAACGGCTACGATGGCGCTGACTTTGTATACCAGAGCAAGCCCCCTAAAAACGAATTTCTGATCACCTACACCGGCACCATTACAGAGCAATATAATATTGATGTGTTTCTGAAGGTGTTGGCTCACATGCTGTCGGTGCACAATGAGATCAACTATAAGCTGCGCTTTGTGGGCAAGGTGTCGGAGGGCATGAAAAAGCGCATAGAGAAGGCAGGGGTACTGGGTATCTGTGAGTTCATACCTTACGTGCCGCACCAGGAAGCCATCAAGTATATGATGGAGAGTACCGTGTTATTCCTGGCTATTGCCGACGTGGAGAACGTGTTCGCCAACGTGCCGGGTAAGCTGTTCGAGTACCTGGCTTCCAACAAACCCATCATTGCGCTGGGCCCGGTGCACTCTGACATGGATCGTATCATAGACGAGTGCGGGGCAGGCCGCCTGTTCCACTACACCGCCTACGACCTGATGCTGGACCACCTGAACCAGTGGAGTAAAGCCTGGAAGATCAATCCAAACTTGGATCTTCCCTACATCAACCATTCCCGCTTCTCGAGGGAGGCGCTGACGGAGGAATTAGCGAAGTTGGTGTTAAAGTTGGTGAGGAAGTAAAACATCGCACCCTAAAAATTTATTTCCTAAAACTAAAAAAACCTGCTCCTAACTGACCCAGGGTGCAACTCCCATCCGATTTTACTTCATATAGCCCACACACCTGAAGTTTGAAATCGTATTTATACTTCACTTAATTGTCTTAATCAGCAGGATTATTTCCCCAATATTAGCGGCTTATACTTGCCTCCACCAGAATCTGCTATTGTTTGAAATCGTATACAAATCCCTTAGATTATGCTTAAAAAAGGACAGCAGGTTTAAACTTTGTGGTTCGTATCTAATCCCTACAGACAATGCAAACCCTTTCCTATAGCCACGGAACCAGCACCACGCCCTTGCGAGGCGAAATCATTGGGCAGAGCCTGAGAAAAACAGTTGAGAAGTATGGCAACCGCGAAGCCCTCGTGATGGTGGAGCAGAATTACCGTGCCACCTACCAGGAGTTTTGGGAGCAGGTGGAGCAGGTGGCCAAAAGCCTGCTGGCCTATGGTATCGTGAAAGGCGACCGCGTGGGCATCTGGTCTCCGAACAGGTATGAATGGGTGCTGGTGCAATTTGCCACTGCCCGTGTGGGTGCTATACTTGTCACGATAAACCCCGGCTACAAAACAAACGACCTGCAGTACGCGCTCAACCAAAGCCAGATAAACCTGCTGATTGCCGCCCCAAATTTCCGGCAGACCAATTATATGGAGATGCTGGAGAAGATCCGCCCCCTTTGCGAGTACCCGGAGCAAACCGTTATCATGGACCATGACTGGCAAGATTTCCTGAAGGCGGGAGAAAGTGTAAGCACGGTGGAGTTGGAGGCACGCGAGCAAACCCTGCAGTTCGACGACCCGATCAATATACAGTATACTTCCGGCACAACCGGTTTCCCAAAAGGCGCCACCCTGTCGCACCACAACATCCTGAACAATGGTTTTTTTATAGGACAGATTTTAAAGTACACAGCAAAAGACCGGGTATGCATCCCTGTCCCCTTTTACCATTGCTTCGGTATGGTGATCGGCAATCTGGCCTGCATCACACACGGCTCCTGCATGGTGATTCCGGCAGCGTCTTTCGACCCGGAACAGGTGATGCAGACGGTACAGGATGAGAAATGCACTTCTCTTTATGGCGTACCCACCATGTTTATAGCCGAACTGGGGCACCCTAGTTTTCCTAAGTATGATTTCTCCACGCTGCGCACCGGCGTGATGGCCGGCTCCAACTGCCCCACCGATACCATGAAGAAGGTTCAGCAGCTAATGAACATGCAGGAGGTTACCGTATGCTACGGCATGACCGAGACCAGCCCTGTCTCCACCCAGAGCCGCACCGATGCCCCGCTGGACAAGCGCGTATCCACCGTCGGTACCGTGCACCCGCACCTAGAGATAAAGATTGTTGACCCGGAAATTGGCCAGGTAGTTCCGCGTGGGGAGCGCGGCGAGCTCTGTACCCGCGGATACTCGGTAATGCTAGGCTACTGGAATATGCCTGAAGCGACTTCCCGCGCCATTCGGAACGGCTGGATGCACACAGGAGACCTTGCCGTGATGGATGAGGAAGGATATGTGCAGATCGTGGGCCGCATCAAAGACCTTATTATAAGAGGCGGAGAAAATATTGCCCCTCGCGAGATTGAAGAGTTCCTGCTGACGCACGAAGACATTGTGGATGTGCATGTTATCGGGGTACCGGATGCCAAGTATGGCGAGGAAGTAATGGCCTGGGTAAAGTTAAAAGGAGGCATCACCCCAAACCCGGAGCTAATAAAAGCCTATTGCCGTGGCCAGATCGCGACCATCAAGATCCCAAAATACTGGAAATTCGTGGAGGACTTCCCGATGACCGTAACTGGAAAAATAAGAAAGGTAGAAATGCGGGAAATCTCAACGAAAGAACTGGGCCTGGAGAGCCCACAATAAGTATAATCCAGATTAAAAGAAGGCAGCCATCCCATCAAGCTGCCTTCTTTTAATGTTAAAAATCGAAACAAACCAGCCGTGCACCCTTCCGTTAAAATAAGTATCTTGCAGCATAATTGGGTGACCATCTTGCACCCAAAGTATAAAGCAAAAACGCAGCATGGCATTAGACCTTAATAACAAGGCAATATTGGTAACGGGTGGCACGGGCTCGTTCGGCAAGAAATTCGTGGAGATGGTGTACGCCCGCTTCCCGAACGTGAAACGAGTGGTGATTTACTCCCGCGACGAGCTAAAGCAGTTCGAAATGTCACAGGTTTTCCCGCACAGCAAGTATAACTCCATCCGTTATTTTATTGGTGATGTGCGTGATGGGGAACGCTTCAAACGCGCCTGTGAGGGTATCGATATCATAGTGCACGCCGCAGCGCTAAAGCAGGTGCCGGCCGCCGAGTATAACCCGATGGAGTGCATCAAGACCAACGTGCTGGGAGCCGAGAATGTAATAAACGCAGCACTGGATTGTGGCGTGAAGGATGTGGTGGCACTCTCCACAGACAAGGCTGCCGCACCCATTAACCTTTACGGTGCCACCAAGCTTTGTTCCGA
This sequence comes from Pontibacter anaerobius, assembly GCF_026241195.1. Lineage (GTDB taxonomy): Bacteria > Bacteroidota > Bacteroidia > Cytophagales > Hymenobacteraceae > Pontibacter > Pontibacter anaerobius. Next base: position 157,338 of record NZ_JAPFQO010000002.1, on the reverse strand, counting down.
CAAGCTTTTTGTGGCTGCCAACAACATGCGCGGTAAGCGCGACATCCGATTTTCCGTAGTGCGTTATGGCAATGTAATCGGCTCCAGGGGCTCAGTAGTGCCATTTTTCATGAAGAAACGTGCTGATGGGGTACTCCCAATCACCCACCCGGACATGACCCGTTTTAACATTTCACTGGAAGAAGGTGTGGAACTGGTGTTTCATGCGCTGGAGCATCATTGGGGCGGCGAGATCTTCGTCCCTAAAATCCCATCTTACCGTATTACTGATGTTGCTGAGGCCATCGGACCTAACTGTGAGCAGGAAATCGTAGGCATTCGTCCGGGCGAAAAGCTGCACGAGGAGATGATCACGGAAACAGACTCCCTGAACACAGTGGAGTTGGACAAATATTATGTGATACTTCCGTCAACCCCGGTTTGGAGCACTGATAAGTTCCTGGAGGCGCATAAAGGAAAAATGACAGAATTGGGATTTAAGTATAACTCCGGCACCAATACCGATTGGCTAAGCGTAGAGCAACTGCGCGAGCAGATTCGCCAGCACGTTGACCCGAGTTTTGAAGTATAGTATCCTTAACACCTCCCTGGTTTAGGGCGAAAGCGTAGGATGTTCCACTCTCTGATTTTTAACCCGCTAACTTTCTAACACCTTTGTCAGAAGCTAAAAATAAAAGTATAAAACCTATTCCCTACGGCCGCCAGCACATCACCGAGGACGACATCCAGGCGGTGGTGGAGACCCTGACCTCGGACTTCCTGACGCAGGGGCCGAAGGTGGCCGAGTTTGAGGAGGCCTTTGCCGAGTACGTGGGCGCCAGGTACGCCCTGGCCTGCGCCAACGGCACAGCCGCCCTGCACCTGTGCGCGATGGCCCTGGGGGTGAACGAGGAGTCGCGGGTGATCACCACCCCCATCACCTTCGTGGCCTCGGCCAACTGCGTGCGCTACTGCGGCGGTGAGGTGGCGTTCGCCGACACCGACCCTAATACGGCCCTGCTGGACATAAACAAGGTGCGGGCCATGATCGAGGCCAAACCAAAAGGTTACTATGCCGGCATCATCCCCGTGGACTTCGCCGGCAACCCGGTGAACCTGGAGGAGTTTCGGAAACTGGCCGACGCGCACGGCCTGTGGGTTGTGGAGGACGCGGCCCACTCGCCCGGCGGCTACTTCTTCGACAGCCAGGGCGAGAAGCAGCACTGCGGCAACGGCAAGTACGCCGACCTGGCCATCTTCTCGTTCCACCCCGTCAAGCACATCGCAACCGGCGAGGGCGGCATGGTGACCACCAACGACGAGGATCTGTATAGGAAGCTGCTGCTCTACCGCACCCACGGCATCACCCGCGACCCGGAATTGATGGAGGAGAACCACGGCGGCTGGTACATGGAGATGCAGGAGCTAGGCTACAACTATAGAATACCCGACATGCTCTGCGCGTTGGGCCTCTCTCAGTTGCAGCGGGCCGACGCGGGCCTTGCCCGGCGCAGGGGCATCGCCAAGGTATACGACCATGCCTTCGCCGGCCTGCAGGGCATCGAGACGCTGACGACCACGGCGGCGGCAACGCACGACGGGGAGACCGGACATGCCTACCACCTTTACGTCATCCGCGTGGAGGACCGCAAGGGGTTGTACGATTACCTGCGCCAGCACAACATCTTCGCCCAGGTGCACTACATCCCCGCCCACACCATGCCCTACTATCGCAGCCTGGGTTACAGCAAGGGAGACTTCCCGGCGGCCGAGCACTACTACAGTGAGTGCCTGAGCCTGCCGATGTACCCATCGCTCTCACAGGAGGAGCAGGAATTTGTGATTGAGAGAGTGAAGGAGTTCGTGTGTGCGTAGCCTGGCCATCATACCGGCCCGCGGGGGCAGCAAGCGCATCCCCCGTAAGAACATAAAGGACTTCCTGGGCAAACCCATCATCGCCTACACCATCGAGGCGGCCCTAAACTCAGGGCTTTTCGAGGAGGTCACGGTCTCCACAGATGACTCTGAGATAGCGGAGGTGAGCCAAGGTTACGGTGCCGTGGTACCCTTTTTGAGGAGTACGGAGGCATCCGATGACTTCGCCACCACGGCGCAGGTGCTGGAGGAGGTGCTGGGGAAGTATGCAGAGGAAGGAAAGCACTTCGACTGCGCCTGCTGCCTCTACCCCACGGCCCCCTTCGTAACAGCCAAGGTACTGCGGGAAGCCTTCACAAAGCTTACGGAAGGGGGATTTGACACCGTCTTCCCGGTGCTGCGCTACTCCTACCCGATCTGGCGCAGCCTCAAAGTGGAGGGCGGCAGAGCCCTGATGAACTGGCCCGAACACCTCAACAGCCGCTCGCAGGACCTCCCCGCCTCCTTCCACGACGCCGGGCAGTTCTACTGGCTGTGGGTGGACAGGTTCCATGAGAGCGGGAGGCTGTTCACCGGGAACAGCGGCGTGGTGGAGCTCTCTGACCTCGAGGCGCAGGACATCGACACCGAGACAGACTGGAGGCTGGCAGAGCTCAAGTATAAATTGCTGCACGGAATTGGCTGAGACAGGCAAAGACATAAACCAAAAGGGACCGCGCGTCGTCTTCCGCGCCGACGGCAACAGCCGCATCGGGCTGGGGCACGTGGTGCGCTCGATGGCCCTGGCGCAGATGCTTCAGGGGGAGTTCTCCTGCGTGTTTGCCATCCAGCAGCCGGAGGAGTCCTTGGAGAAGCAGCTGTGCCAGGTGTGCACAGCGGTAGTCTTACTGCCTGTGCAAGATGTTGCAGAGAGAGAAGCGGCTTACCTGGCGGAGCAGGTACTGCGGCCTACGGACGTGGTGGTGCTCGACGGCTATCGCTTCGACAAATCCTATCAGCAGATCATAAAGAACCATGGCTGCGCGCTGGTCTGCATCGACGACATTCAAGCCTACCCCTTCGTGGCGGATGCTGTGATTAACTTTGCGGGTGGCGTAGTGAAAGATAGGTATAAAACAGCGCCTTATACCCGGCTGCTGCTGGGCCCGGAGTACGCGCTGCTGCGCCCCCCCTTCCTGGAGGCCGCCAAAGCGGAACGGAAGCTGCCGGATGGCGGGCTGCGCCTGCTGCTGAACCTGGGCGGGGCTGACCCGGAGAACCACACCCTGCGGCTGGCACAGGAGCTCAGCCAGCTGCAAGCCGTGGCAACCGTTGAGATTGTGGTGGGCGCAGCTTACCGGCACCTGCCCGAGTTGGAGGGGTGGTTAGTTGGATATCCAAGTATAAACCTGCACCGCAACCTGAGCGATGAGCAGATGCGCCACCTGATGCAGTCCTGCGCCGTGGCCGTCACCTCGGCCAGCGGCGTGGCCTACGAGTACGCCGCCGTGGGCGGTTTGCTCTACGTGCTGCAGACGGCCGATAACCAGGAAGGGCTCTACAGCTTTTTAACCGGAAAGGGAGTCGCACAAAAGTATAAGCAGCTACAAAGTATAAACCCTGCAAGTGTAGAGGGGGCGTTTAGCAAGCAGTTACAGGTTCAGCGGCAGTATTTCGACGGAAAAAGCGACGAGCGGCTACGGGAGGAGTTCCGCAGGCTCAGCCTCTCCGCCAGCCTCACGCTAAGGAAGGCAACGGCCGGCGACATGATGCTGGTCTACGACTGGAACAACGACCCGGAGGTGCGGCGGCACTCCTTCAACCCGGAGCTCATACCCCTGGCAAACCACCAGGCGTGGTTCGGCGCACGGCTAAGGGACGAGAGCACGCCCATCTACCTAGCGGAAGCAGCCGGGGAGCCGACAGCGCAGATACGCTTTACTCTCTCAGGGGGCATGGCTACCATCGGCTACCTGATCGCAAAGGAGTTCCGCGGCCAGGGGCTCGGGCACGTGGTGCTGCTGAAGGGGATAGCTAAACTGCTGCAGGACCATCCGGAGGTGAACCTGATAGAGGGGCTGGTGCAGCAAGAGAACATCGCCTCCGTGCGGGCTTTCGAGAAGGCCGGTTTTACCTACGGAGACCCGGACCCGGAGCACCCGCAGGCCCACCGCTTCGTGCTGGAGATCGGCACAAACAGTAACGCATAAACAGAAGAAAAGCATGATTCAAGATATCAACATCGCCGGCCGTATGGTCGGCCCAAACCACAGACCCTTCATCATAGCCGAGATGTCGGGCAACCACAACCAGTCGCTGGAGCGGGCCCTGGCTATCGTGGACGCCGCCGCCGATGCCGGCGCAGACGCCATCAAGCTGCAGACCTACACCGCCGACACCATGACCCTGCCCGGGGCGCTGACCATCGAGGACGAGGGATCGCTCTGGAAGGGCCGCGAGCTCTACGACCTCTACAAGGAGGCCTACACGCCCTGGGAGTGGCACCAGCCGATTTTCGAGCGGGCCAGGGAGCGCGGCATGCTCGCCTTCTCCTCCCCCTTCGACGAGACGGCGGTGGACTTTCTGGAGGAGCTAGGGGCACCGGTCTACAAGATCGCCTCCTTCGAGAACACCGATCACCCGCTGCTGCGCAGGGTGGCCGCCACGGGCAAGCCCGTGATAATGAGCACCGGCGCGGCCACCGTGCAGGAGGTGGCCGAGGCGGTGCAGGTGCTAATGGAGGCGGGCTGCAAGGAGCTTATCCTGCTCAAGTGCACCTCTACCTACCCGGCCACGCCGCAGAACACCAACCTGCGCACCATCCCGCACTTGCGCGAACTCTACGGGGTGCAGGTGGGCCTCTCGGACCACACCATGGGGGTGGGCGCCGCCGTGGCCGCCGTGGCCCTGGGCGCAACGGTCATCGAGAAGCACTTCACCCTCAATAGAGCAGACGGCGGCGTGGACTCCGCCTTCTCCCTGGAGCCCGGGGAGCTGCACACGCTGGTGGTGGAGTCGGAAAGGGCCTGGCTGGCGATGGGCAGGGTGCAGTACGGCGTGCAGCGCGCCGAGGAGAAGAGCCGCCTCTTCAAGCGCTCGGTGTACGCGGCAAGGGACATCAAGGCAGGCGAGCCGCTGACGAAGGAGAACATCCGCGTCATCCGCCCGGGGCTGGGCCTGGCGCCAAAGCACTACGATGCGCTGCTGGGCAAAACGGCCAAACAGGACATCAAGGCCGGAACACCGCTTAACTGGAGCCTCGTGTAAACATGCGTAAATGGTATGCCCTCTATAGCAACATCCTTTACCTGCACTTTTCGGAGGCATTTCTACAACTGCCCGAGAGCGCAAAAAATGCCGTATCGCCCCAAAATCCGCTGATGCGTTTGGGTAAAATGCTTGGCTATACTTTGGTGCGACTCTTTGGCAACCTCTTTCATTCAGTGGAGAATGGAGAAAAGCTGCAGGGCAAAGTATGGCTGTATGTGGTAAGCCAGAATAACTACGATAGTTTAAAATTTATCCAGGAAGGTCTTGAAGGAGCTGTTTTCGTAGCCGGGCAAAGCAAAGCGATTGGGAAATATAATAAGAAGGTGGAACGTATTTCGCTGCGGCGAAAAATTTTATACTACCACAAGTTTCCTCCCCTATACTTTGAATTTCTGAAGTATAAAAAAGAAAGCACCCTGCGTTTTACAGATGTGCTTTTTGATGCCGTAGGCTTTTATGAAGTATACCTGCGTAAGCTGCAAAAGTATAAACCAGCGGCCATTGTGTTTGCCAACGACCACAACCCCGATGCTCGTGCCATGTTGTTGGCGGCAAAAAGTATGGGCATCAAAACAATCTACATTCAGCATGCGAGTGTTAGCCCTATGTTTCCGCCGCTGGAGTATGACCTGATTCTGCTGGAGGGTCAGGATGCGCTGGACAAGTATAAAATGTGCGGTTCTGTGACGGGGCAGGTGGAGCTGATCGGCATGCCCAAAGCAGATGCATACGTTCCTTTCCGCAACAAGAACCAAACTATCCTGACCATTGGCATAGGCTGTAATTTGATGGATGACTTAAAGGAGGTAGAGAAGTTGGTAAGGCAACTCACAGCTTCTTTTCAGGAACTCCTGATCATCCTTAGGCCCCATCCGCGCGACACCCGTAATTTTGGACTCTTCACAAGTATAAGCCCGAACGTAACCCTCTCCGACAGCCGCAGCATACCCACGTTCGATTACCTGCGCCAGATCGATGTGCAGATCAGCGGCAATTCCGGCATTCACCTGGAGGCGGTGCTGCTTAATGTTTGGTCGATCTTCTACGATTTTAATCCAAAGCATAAGCTGGAGGATTATTACGGTTTTGTACAAAATGGGCTTATAGAGGCTGCCTCAGGACCGGATGAGTTAATATTTCTACTTAGAGAGAATATTGCGCATAAACCCAGCGTTTACAGTAGAGCAAGCTACTATAACGCAACCGTAGGTACACAACATGATGGCCAAAGCGGCATTCTCGCTTTAGAGTACATCCGGCGTTTCCTGCTATAATACCATATGAATTACATTTACGATTACGCCCTACTTCATTTCCACCTCCTTTACCCCAAAGCTAGAGATATTTCCTTTACCTACGGCGAAGCAGGAACAGCCAAGATTACCATAAAGAAGTATACCGGGAGCTTTTTCGAGAAGAAACGGCCACGACCGCAACAGGTTTTCTGGAAAGAGTGGAACGGCGCAAAACTGCCTTTCTTTTTTGAGGAGGATGACGAGCGGGAACTGATTACGTATTACCCAGACGGCTCCGCAAGTATAAACTACGACATCATTGCCTCAGCTTTTTACCTGCTCAGCGGCTGGCAGGAGTACTACGGCCCGGAGCGCGACCGCTTCCACCGCTATACTTACAAAGCCAGTGTGCAGGCCCGTTACAACTTCATCACCATACCGGTGGTGAACTATTACTTCGAGATGCTGCGTGAGGTAATGGAACGGGTGCATGGTATAAATCTGCAGCAGGACCACTGGGGCAACAACGGCATGGCTACCTGCCTCACCTGCGATGTAGACCGCCTGCATAGCGCCTGGCGCGTAGCCGGCAAGCAGCTCCTGTTTCATGCCAAAGCGCTGGACCTCACCATGGTGCTGCTGCAGAAAGCCGTGGGCAGAGACGCCTGGAACAACCTGCCCGAGGTAATGGCCACGGCTGAGAAGTATGGCGCGAAAACAACCTTCTTTTTCCTGCCGAGCAACCAACGTTACAATGGCCATCCCAACGCCGACCACGACCTTACAAAGTTGAAGTATCAAAACCTAATGCAGAGGATCTCAGACCGTGGGCATGAAGTGGCGCTGCACGGCAGCTTCGGTACGGCCAACGACCTGGTGCAGCTGAAGTCGGACCGTAGCAAACTGGCGCAGCAGGCACAAGGCAACCGCTTCCACTACCTCTGCTTCCAGCCAGAAACAACGCCCCAGGTACTGCAGCAAAGCAACCTGGCCTATGACAGCACCCTGGGTTTTTCGGAGCACATCGGATTCCGGAACTCTTACTGCCACCCCTTCTTCCCGTTTGATTTCCAGAACCGGAGGGCGCATAAGTTTGTAGAGCTGCCCCTGATGCTGATGGATGCCACGCTGTATGACGTGAACTTTATGCACCTAAAGCCGCAGGAGGCGCTGGAGAAAATAAAGCCTATGCTGCAGGAGATCCAGAAATTCAAAGGCCTGTTCACGCTGCTGTGGCACAACGAGAATTACTCCAAATACAACGAGTACGCCGTACCAAAAGGAGAGCCAGGCTGGCGCGAGGTATTGGAGAAAATACTGCAGCAACTGAAGGCGGCTGACTCCGTGTTTTATACTTGTGCCGAGGCAGCAGCCATAGCAAAAGGAGAGCCCCAAGAATAACTATCCGCAGATAACCACCAACTAATATACAGATTTACTATTTTTGTGGTTCACTCTTTAGCCAATGAGCAGAACCTTACAGCGCGAAGGAATCTGGAACACCACCATTTCGTATGCCGGCATCCTGATCGGGTATGTGAACACGGTGCTGCTCTTCCCTAATTTTATGGACGAGGCGGAGGTGGGCCTCACGCGCCTGCTCTTGTCTATCTCCGTGATGTATGCACAATTCTCTGCCCTGGGATTTGTGAACATGAGCGTGCGTTATTTCCCATACTTCAGGGATAAGGACAAGCAACACAATGGTTTTCTGTTCCTGCTGCTCTCGGTGCCGCTGCTTGGGTTTATACTTACCACAGCACTTTTTCTGCTCTTTAAGCCGGTTGTGGTCGGTTATTATGCCGAAAACTCCCCGCTCATCATCGACTATTATTATTACCTCATCCCGCTGTCGCTGTTTGCGCTGCTGTTCAACATGTTCACCGCGTATCTGCGGTCCCTGTACAAAACCATCGTCTCTTCTTTTGTACAGGACTTTCTGCTGCGCATACTTACCACGGTGCTTATCAGTGTGTATGCCTGGGGCGTGATGGAGTTCCATACGTTTGTGCTGCTATACATTATCGTGAACTCAGTGGGGGCGCTGGTGCTGGCAGGCTATACTATTTGGCTGAAGCAGCTGTATTTAAAGCCCTCGCTGGCCGTGCTCAGCATCATCCCCATCCGGGAGCTGTTCTACTATGGCTTCTTCACGTTGCTCGGCAACATCTCCACCACCATTATCACCACCGTAGACCAGGTCATGATCTCCTCTTACAGCCTCTCGGACAACGGTATTTACACCACTGCCTTTTTCATGACGAGTGCCATACTTGTACCAGGCAGGTCTATACTGAAGATCGCCCACCCGCAGGTGGCGGAGTTCTGGAAAGAGAAGGACATGAAAGGGATGGGAACCCTCTACCAGGACGTGACCATGATCAACCTGATCGTGGGGCAGCTGCTCTTTATCGGCATCTGGGCCAACATCGATAACATTTACGATTTTATGCCGGAGAGCTACCGTGCCGGCAAGTATGTCGTGCTTTTCCTGGCCCTGGCCCGCCTGGTGGATCTGGCTACCAGTTTGAACGGGGCAATTCTGGCCACTTCTGAAAAGTATAAATGGGACCTTGGCTTCAACATCGTGCTGGCAGGCCTCACCATCTGGACAAACTGGTACTTTATTCCGCGCTATGGCATTGAGGGAGCAGCCTTGGCTTCAATGTTGTCTTTAGTGACCATGAACTTGGCGCGCCTCCTGTTCGTGAAGTTTATTTACCACATCCAACCTTTCACCTGGAGTGCGCTAAGTATTACGGCCATCGCTGCCGCCACTTTAGGCGCCTCTTACCTTCTGCCCTACCTCGGCAACGTGTTCCTTGACATCATCATACGTTCCTTGCTTATAACAGCCATTTACATGGCGCTGGCCTTGAACCTGAATATTTACCCGGAAATGAACACCTGGCTGCGTAAGGTTATCCACGGAATCACCGGCTGGAGGCTGTAGCCATACCTTAATTCCGCATCAGGAGCTCTCCTTAACATAATCTACCACATGTTGACAAATATAGCTTAGCTGATCCTCCTTCAGTTCAGAGTGTATGGGCAGCGAAAGGACGCTTCGGCTCAGTAGTTCAGCAACAGCGAAATCACCTTGCTTGTAGCCAACAGCCTGGTAAGCTTCCTGAAAGTGTAGTGGCTCTGGGTAGTAAATCATACTTGGAATATGGTTATCGCGGAGGTATTGCTGCAGCCCGTCGCGCACACCTGGCGCCACCCGAATGGTATAGGCCACAAACGTATGCGAGCTGTGAACCGAACGTTTCGGGGGATGAATAAGCCCTGTTTCTCCCAAAGCATGATCATAATACTGAGCAATGTTTAGACGTGAAGCATTGTACTCATCCACATACTTCACCTTCACATCTAACATGGCTGCCTGAAGGGCGTCAAGTTGGGAAACTTTATACTTACTATTGTCCGATACGATGTGTTGCAAACGTTCAGCAAGGTCATCATTATCCGTAAATACGGCGGCGCCCTCCCCTGTTCCAGCCTCCGGTTTTGCGTTGAAAAAAGAAGTAACTCCCATATGCCCCATAGCCCCTGCGCGGCGCTTTATCCCATCGGACCGAGTATAAACAGCCCCAAAAGCTTGGGTACTGTCTTCAATTAGCCATAACTTATACTTCTCTGCTATAGTTAGCAATGCATCCATGGGCGCAGATTGCCCAAACATATGTACGGGTATAATGGCCGCCGTAGCCGGTGTTATAGCACGCTCCACTGCTGCTGGGTCCAGGGTAAAGGTCTGTTCATCTACATCTGCAAAAACTGGCTTTAGCCCCATCTGTACCACAACTTCCGCAGCAACAGCATAGTTGAAAACTGGTATAACCACCTCCGCCCCTTCAGGTAATGGCAGGGCCATTAGTGCTAGCTGAAGCGCTTCCCTGCCATTGGTACAAGGCATGGCATGTTGCACACCTTGTATATTAATTAAAGTATGTGCCAGCTGCTTTACCTGGGCATTTCCTTCAAAATCCATACTACCCATAACAGCACTAAAAGCCGCATCTAACTCGGATTTTAGTTTGGCATAGATTGCCTTGGAGGCGGTCATTTTTATGTCTTCCATGGGTATGAATGATGTGGTAGCCAAAGATAGGCATAGTTAAGCATTTAACAGAACCTACTACAGGTACGCCTATACTTCGTAACCCCTTCTGAGTCTGCCGCGTTAGCCAAATCTAAAGCAAAACCATTCAACTATGTATAAATGTAAGCATATACTCATAGCAATAGCCATTCCGCTTCTACTTAGCGCCTGCAACGGCCAGGACGCTGAAAAAGCAGCTGAGAATGAGCAGGCCCTGACAGAATACCGCGACTATGTAACAAGTTTTGAGACCGACAGCCTGAGCGAGGTGGAAATGAGAGCCCTGCAGCAGTCAGCGGATGATTCTACGGCCTGGGAAACAGAGAAAGCCAAATTGCAGGAGATGTATGATGAAAGACGGGAACGTGTAGAGAAAAACCTGGAAGAGCTGACTTCAGAGCAACAAGCCGAAGCACAGCAACTGGAGCAGCGTTACAACAACGCGCTTGCTACACGTGAGCAACAGTACAGGGACGCCAGCCATAGGTACAGACTCCGCCGCGACCTGCTTGGCCTTGAGATAAAGGAAGATGACCTAAGCGACGTTACCGCGGCAAACATTGGCGCCACCTATGATCGCTTTGTTACAAACCTGCAGCAGAATGCAGAAAAATATAAAGACCGTGATTGGGAACTGATTGAGGGCTGGTGGAGTGCCCTAAACAGCCGTTACCGCACCTTAGAGGGGAAACTTCAGTCCGGCACTAAAAAAATCGTGCAACAGGCACAGAATCAGTACAAAGAGATCAGGCCGAAGGTGGATATAAACGGTAATGAAGAATAACGCCTGAGCTATTATTCTAAAACGTGCAAAGCAAGAAAGTTAATCTTTCTGCTAGTAGCCGTTTACCAGGGTAAACTCCTCTACCTTAGAATCCAGCACACGGCCGCTCTCGCATTTCAAAACACGCTGCGGGTAGCGCTGTATAATCTCGTAATTATGGGTAGCCATCAGCACGGCGGTACCATGTTTGTTGATCTCCTGGAAAAGCTTCATGATACCGTCGGCTACCATAGGGTCGAGGTTACCGGTAGGCTCATCTGCGAAAAGTATAACAGGTTCGTTAAGCAAGGCGCGGGCAACCACCACACGCTGCTGCTCACCACCCGACAGCTGATGCGGCATCTTATTCGCAGCCGCATCCAGCCCCACGCGCATCAACACCTCCGAGATTCGCTGCTTCCGCTTCGACTTGTCGCTCCACCCGGTGGCTCTCAGCACAAAGGCCAGGTTCTCAGCCACGCTGCGGTCCGAAAGCAGTTGAAAGTCCTGAAAGATAATTCCTACCTTGCGGCGCAGGTACGGAATCTGCTTGCGGCGCAATTTACCTAACTGAAAATCAGCCACAGCAGCGCTACCTGTCTGCAGGGGTAGATCAGCATACAGAGTCTTTAGCAGTGAGCTCTTACCGCTTCCCGTGCGGCCCACCAGGTACACAAACTCCCCTTTCTCCACATCAAAACTTACATTGCTGAGAATAGTATTAACGTCCTGGTAAATAGTGACATCGCGTAACGAAACCACCGGTGAAGAGGAAAAACTCATACGTACTGCTTAAATATCTAATTTCTGTAGTTTGCCGAACTCCAGTGAGTCGATCAGGGCTGCCAGCGCATCTTCTTTTCCCTCCAGACCATAGCGGTCAAGATTTTTAAGCGGACGGTCAGCCCTAAAGTATGCAATTAGCACAAAATTCTCATCGCGGAGCTGGATATAGTCCGGAATTTTGGCTTTGCCTTTAACTTTGATGATATACATCTTTTTTATTGAATGAATAATGAATTGTGACTAATGATTAATTGCTAGGGCATAAAATGGATAATGATGAATGAAGTAAAGTGTATAAGATTCAAGCCTTATTCAGTACTCTTCATTAATCATTTCTCATTAGTCATTCATTATTACTTATTGCCTTTGGCATGGTCAGCCAGGAACTTCTCCAGACCGATATCGGTCAGCGGGTGCTTTAGCAGGCCGGTAATCACATTTAGCGGACAGGTTACCACATCGGCACCTACCTCAGCGCATTGCACCAGGTGCATCACGTGGCGCACAGAGGCAGCCAATACCTGCGTCTGGTAACCATAATTGCTATAGATCTGCACAATTTGCTCAATCAGCTGTATTCCGTCCGTCGAAATATCATCTAAGCGGCCAATAAAAGGTGATACGTAGGTAGCGCCTGCCTTGGCAGCAAGTATAGCCTGCCCGGCAGAGAACACCAGCGTACAGTTTGTCTTGATACCTTTTTCGCTGAAATAACGGATAGCCTTCACGCCGTCGCGAATCATTGGCACTTTCACCACGATATTAGGGTGCAGTTCAGCCAGGAACTCACCTTCGCGCACAATCCCATCAAAATCGGTGGCAATTACCTCTGCGCTGATGTCGCCATCAACAATTTCGCTGATTTGTTTATAGTGGGCGATAACATTGTCGTGTCCGAAAATTCCCTCTTTTGCCATCAGGGATGGGTTAGTGGTAACGCCATCAAGCACGCCGAGGTCATGCGCCTCCTGAATTTCCTGCAGGTTTGCTGTATCGATAAAGAATTTCATAGTCACAGATGCTTAAGTTGTATTTACAAAGCTAAAGCATTAATCCAGAATCCGGAAAGAAATGTGAGAAATTTGCGAGGCTGTCAGAGCCTTGAGGTAGGGGCAAAAAAAAAGTGGCAAACCAACATCGCGCCGCTACAACCGTCTACCCTTGCTACCTTCCGGTCCTGGGGGAGTTCGACGGGAGCTGGCCGTGCCGATTTGCCGTTACAAAAGTACGAATAATTACTTCAAGTGCAAATCTCAAGTATAAAAAATATCGCTTTTCAAGCTGAATTCAACCGATCCTACTGATGGATAAGAGGTTAAATCATGATGTGTACTAATCCAGCCAAGAGCTCCAACGTAATTGCCTTTCGCCAGCACCAACTCAGTTATGAAATTGAGGAGTTTTGCTAATAGGTGCCCCACCATTCTTGGCTAAGGAGAGCAACCTGTAACTACTGTGGCTAAAGTACAAGTTCTATGGCTGCTGGTGTAGCGCGTACAGGTCGCGACCTGTACGCGCGAAGGTGTAAACCCACCCCTAGCCCCTCCCGAGAGGGGAATTTAAGCAGGCGATTACATCCCCCTGCCCCCTTCGAAGGGGGACTTGGTTCTCTCTCTTTTTTTGTCATCCTGAAAGGATCTTGGTAGCAGATAGCATAGGCTTAACCTCCTATCAACCAAGTTTCTTTACAGAATGACAGTAAATTTTCAGCACGTTTTCTAAGAATTTAACGGCCTTACCTTAGAAGAGGGACTTGGTTCAACCTCCGTCAGCGGTGGCTATCGAACTGTTCCCAGTCTTTCTGTGGGGGTAGGGGCCCTCGTATAAAGAGCGCCTTTGGAGTTTTTCCGGTGCCCGTAAGGGCATTGCGACGCAGGAGCAAAGGAAAAAGTCCCAGCGCGATGCGGGAAGACGAGCCCTCCCGGGCTAGAGGGCGCCAAGGCAGGAGGTGCAACTGTAGGTAAATAAGACTAAGGATCAGCAGCGGCTAGTAAGGATAGCTTGCTTTAGGCTGAGGGAAGCAGCGGCTAAAATACTAATGTAAAGGCATAAAAATATAGACTAAGTAGAAAGTATGGCTATAGTTGAGTTACAAACGCAACATCATTAAAAGACACGAGTTGCAAACTCGCGCCAGCGAGGGTCGGAAAACTTGCGCCAGAAGGGATTACCCTCTGCTGTTCCGGACTTCTTGTCCGGAACAGCAGAGGGTACAGACAACACTTATACTTATCAGCTCATTCACCACCTAAAATCAGCAATACATTTAAGCTATTAAGCGAGTAATCCTCAAAATTAATTGCCTTATACCCCCAAACTACCTTACCTTTGCACATGCCAGAAAAAATTCTCATCCTCGATTTTGGTTCGCAATACACCCAGCTAATTGCCAGAAGGGTACGCGAACTTAATGTTTACTGTGAGATTCACCCGTACAACCATGTACCGGAACTTACAGACGAAGTGAAAGGCGTGATTCTGTCGGGCAGCCCCTGCTCGGTACGCGACACCGAACATCCTACCATCAATCTAGATCAGTTCCTAGGTAAGCTCCCTGTTTTGGGCGTTTGCTACGGCGCGCAGCTGATTGCCCATGAGCACGGCGGCGAAGTGACGCCATCCACCATACGTGAGTATGGACGGGCACGCCTGAACGAACTGCACAACCACGACCGCCTGCTGAAAGAGCTGACGTTAGGATCGGTGGTCTGGATGTCGCATGGAGACACGATCAAGGAGATTCCGGACAATATAGAGGTGATCGCCAGCACCGAGAGTGTGCGTGTGGCCGCTTATAAGCTAAAGGACCAGGAGACTTACGGTATTCAGTTCCACCCGGAAGTTACGCATTCCGATGAAGGCAAAACCCTGCTGCGCAATTTTGTGGTGCACATATGCGGTTGCCAGCAAGACTGGACATCAGAGCAATTTATCGAAGCCACAGTAGCCGAATTAAAGACACAGATAGGTAACGACAAAGTAGTTTTGGGCCTTTCGGGTGGTGTAGACTCCAGCGTAGCTGCCATGCTGATCCATCAGGCCATCGGCAAAAACCTTTACTGTATATTTGTAGATAACGGCCTGCTGCGCAAAGACGAGTTCGAGACCGTGCTCGACTCTTATAAGCACATGGGCCTGAATGTGAAAGGTGTAGATGCAAAAGAGAAGTTCTACAGCGCCCTCGCGGGCCTGACTGATCCGGAGCAGAAGCGCAAGGCCATTGGCCGCGTGTTTATTGAGGTATTTGATGACGAAGCGCACCAGATTGAGGATGTGAAGTGGCTGGCGCAAGGCACTATTTACCCCGATGTGATCGAATCGGTAAGCGTTAAGGGACCATCTGCCACCATCAAGTCGCATCACAACGTGGGCGGTTTGCCAGACTTCATGAAACTGAAGGTGGTGGAGCCGCTTAAAACACTTTTCAAGGATGAAGTTCGTTTAGTAGGCAAGGCGCTGCATATCGACGATATCATTATCGGCCGCCACCCGTTCCCGGGCCCTGGCCTGGCCATCCGTATACTTGGCGACGTTACGCCGGAGAAAGTGCATGTGCTGCAGCAGGTAGACCATATCTTTATCAGCAACCTGAAAAAGTCGGGGCTGTACGACGAAGTATGGCAGGCCGGCGCTATACTTACACCGGTACAATCTGTGGGAGTAATGGGCGACGAGCGCACATATGAGAACGTAGTGGCCCTTCGCGCCGTGACCAGTGTGGATGGCATGACCGCCGATTGGAGCCGCCTCCCGTACGAGTTCCTCGCCGATGTCTCGAACGAGATCATCAATAAAGTAAAAGGTGTAAACCGCGTAGTATACGATATCAGCTCAAAACCACCGGCTACTATTGAGTGGGAATAAGTATAAATAAGTAAATTTTGGATGAGTGATTGAATGAATGAAGCTTTGCACCCATTCACTCAGTCACTCATTCGCTTATAAAAAAACTAACCTAAGTATGAACAGAAGCTTCTGTAAGAAATTAGCGAGCCTTGCATTGCTGAGCGCCTTGGCCCTCCCCGCTCAGGCACAGACCCAAGACCCGGCCACAACCTATAGCAATGGCAAAGTACTGCTGCAGCAGGAACGCTACGATATGGCTATGGCTGAACTGATGCCACTTACGCAGAAGGGCGGCACCTACGCTCCTGAGGCTTCTTATTTCTACGCACTGGCTGCCCTGAAAGCGAATAAACCTGATGAGGCCTACCAGATGCTGCTGCAGTTGCAGAACCAGCATCCTAACTGGGGCGGAATGGCAGATGCCGATTACCTGCTGGCCAATGTGCTTTTTGAACTGGGTGAGTACGAACGCGCCCTAAGCAAACTACAGGAACTGCAGGGTACTGCCCTTGCCAACGATGCTGAAGGCTTAAAGCGCTATTACCTGACCCGCCTGAACGACCGCCCAAAGTATGAGGCATTGATGCGCCGTTTAGGATCTGATAAAACGGTGGCACAGGTTTTCGCGGACAAGCTTGTAGGTGGGTGGTACCGCCCCGAAGACAAAAGAATACTGGAGAGCCTGGTGCAGGAGTTTAAACTGGACCGCAACCGCTACCTAAGTAAGAATGCGCTGAGTAGCCAGGGATATGATATAGCCTTGCTCCTTCCCTTCCAACTAAGTCAAAATTTCTCGACCACAGCTCGCAAAAGTCAGTTTGTGACGGATATGTATGCGGGCATGAAGCTGGCGCAGGACTCGCTGCTGCAACAGGGTATTAAGATAAACCTCTTCACATATGATACCGGCACGGATACCATGAGCGTAAAGCGGGTGCTGAAGGAGCCCGAAATGCAAAGTATGGATCTTATCATAGGCCCTGTTTACAAATCAACGGCAAGGGTGGCGGCCCGTTACGCGGCACAACACAACATAAATGTCATCAACCCGCTGTCTCAGGACCTGGAGATGGCAGCCGGTAACGCTAATGTTTTTCTATTCGAGTCTTCTGTGGCAACCCAGGCACGGCAGGCGGCTACCTACGCATACCAGAACTTCTCGCCAAAAACGGTAGCCATACTTTTTGAGAACGCGAAAGACGACACCACCTTCGCCTACCATTACCGCAAGCAGTTTCAGCAATTGGGTGGCAAGGTAAAGGTATATAAGAAATTCCGGCCAACCGAGGCTTCTGCTACGGCAGCCACGTTCCGGGAAATCAATTTAGATGGACTGGGCCACATGGCCGTTTTCTCGGATAAAATGACGGCCGCCATGAACGCGACCAGCCTGCTGCAGGGGAAGGCTCCGGAACTACCACTCGTTACGTACGAAAGCTGGCTGGACATCAACCAAATCACGCTGCAACAGCTGGATTACCTGCAGGCTTACTTTATCAGCCCGAAGCATGTAAACCAGCTGAACCCAGCCAACAAGCGCTTCCGGGAGAAGTATGTGAGCAAGTATAACTTGCCGCCTTCGCAATATGCCTACGCAGGTTTCGAGATGCTCTTTTACTTCGGGCAGTTACTGTATCAGTACGGTCCGCAGTTTAACGGTCAACTGACAGTAACAGGCATTCAACCTGGTGTATTCTATAGCGGGATCGGTTATACTGATCTGAGCCAGCGCAAGCAACTACAGCCAGACAACCAATATGTACCCATCCTAAAACTGGAGAACCTGGAGCTGACGGTAGTTAATCCATTGTTCTAATTAAAAGCAACACACAAGACTTTTTATACTTATGATACAAGCACCAAAAAGCAACGAGCTTTTCCTTCGCGCACAGAAAACGATTCCCGGAGGCGTAAACTCGCCGGTTCGTGCCTTCAGAGCCGTGGGCGGCAACCCGCGTTTCATGGTATCAGCCAAAGGCCCCTATATGTTTGACGAAGACGGCAATCGTTACATGGATCTGATAAACTCCTGGGGGCCGATGATCCTGGGCCATGCGGCAGAGGTGGTGAATGAAGCCGTGCAGAAAGCTATTCCAAACTCACTGTCGTTTGGGGCTCCTACGCGCAAGGAGATCGAGATAGCGGAACTTATCGTGAGCATGATGCCAAGTATAGAAAAGGTGCGTATGGTGAACTCCGGAACGGAGGCTACCATGTCGGCTGTACGTGTGGCGCGTGGCTACACTGGCCGCGATAAGCTCATCAAGTTCGAGGGCTGCTATCACGGTCACGGCGATTCTTTCCTGATCTCGGCTGGCAGCGGTGCTATTACCCTCGGAGTGCCAGACAGCCCAGGTGTAACCAAAGGCACCGCCAACGATACGCTCACGGCTCCCTACAATAACCTGGAGGCTGTACAGACACTGATAGATGCCAACAAAGGCCAGGTGGCCACCATTATACTGGAGCCAGTGGCTGGCAATATGGGGCTTGTAACGCCAGCAGAAGGATTCCTGCAAGGCCTCCGTGACTTGTGCGACAAAGAGGGCATCGTGTTGATCTTTGACGAGGTGATGACCGGCTTCAGACTATCAGCAGGTGGCGCGCAGCAGCTGTATGGGGTTACGCCAGACATGAGCACCATGGGCAAGATCATTGGCGGCGGCATGCCTGTTGGTGCCTATGGCGGCAAAAAAGAGATTATGGACTTTGTAGCGCCAGCCGGTCCAGTTTACCAGGCAGGAACCCTTTCTGGTAACCCGATAGCTATGGCGGCTGGTATGGCCATGCTTACCTACCTGCACGAGCACCCTGAAGTATACACGCAGCTGGAGCAGACGACATCTAAAATGGTAGCAGGTATGAAACAGAACTTGCAGAAGCTGGGGCTCAACTATACTTTAAACCAGGTCGGGTCTATGTTCAGCATTTTCTTTACAGATCAGCCTGTGTACGATTTTGATACGGCCAAGACCTCTGATACAGCGCAGTTTGGCCGCTATTTCAATGGCATGCTGCAGCGTGGCATTTACCTGGCGCCTTCCCAGTACGAATCGCTTTTTGTATCCACAGCTATAAATGATGAGTTGGTGGAGCAATACCTGCAGGCAAATTTCGAGGCCCTGAAGGAGTCGTTAAATTCCTAACACGTAAAAAACCCACAGTAAGCGGCAGTACTTGCAAAGGTGCTGCCGCTTTTGTTTTATTAAGTTTGAATCATAGAACGGTTCTCCTTACTTTTACAGTCCAAAATACCCACCCATATGATTTTATCAGATAAGCAGATACTGGAGGAGATGGAAAAAGGCACCATTCTGGTAGAGCCTTTTGACCGCGCCAGCCTAGGAACCAACTCCTATGACGTACGCCTGGGCCGCTATTTGGCCTTGTACAAAGATGAGGTGCTGGATGCCCGTAAACACAACGAGATAGAGACGTTTGAAATTCCGGAGGAAGGATACGTGCTGGAGCCGGGAAAACTATACCTGGGTGTGACCCTGGAGTATACAGAAACTCATGCGCACGTGCCTTTTCTGGAAGGCAAATCAAGTGTGGGCCGCCTCGGTATAGACATTCATGCTACCGCTGGTAAAGGCGATGTAGGCTTCTGCAACACCTGGACACTAGAGATATCTGTTTCGCAAAAGGTACGTGTATACTATGGCATGCCAATCGGCCAATTGATTTATTTTGAAGTGAAAGGCGGCATAGAGAACTATTATAACAAGAAGAAAAACGCTAAATATAATCACCGCACCATCACTCCTGTAGAATCTATGATGTGGATGAACGAATGGTAGCATAACTCATTGGAAATAAAGCCAAAAAGCCCGTTTAATTAAGTTTAAACGGGCTTTTTGGCATGGTATCTGCACTATATTAGGTAGAAAAATAATTACAATGGTCGGAATTTTTTATCCATTTTCATTCGTTGTAAGTATAATTAAGAACAAAGATAAAACTAAGAAAGGAAGATTATGAAAAAGCTATTGGTAATGATTTGCATGATGTTTGGGTGTGTTTTCGCAACGAAAGCTAACGGAGATAAGTCTTCGAAGGCAGTAGCTGCGGCCAGAGCAAACAACCTGTCTGATCAAATGATCAGGGGCTTGCGTCTGAATAACTTCCAGTCAAAGAAAGTTAGAGAAATTAACCTTCAGGTTGCTGAGCAAGTTACCGCTATCGAGCAGCAGCATGCAAATAATCAGAAAAAGATAGATGAGCTTTGCAAAAGCGTTTATGCCGAGCGCGACCAGTTTCTAGAAAACGTGCTTAGCACCGTGCAGTACAATGACTATTTCGGTGATAGAAAAGTATATAAAGCAGCTGACCAAAAGTTTGTTGCCTCACTTAACAACCAGAATAACGCTGGTAGCGTAGCCGTAGCCGATAACGCTACAGCAGACATAAACGTGAACTAATAAAAAACATCTTGCAAGCTTATCACTAGTATTCTAGTATAAAAACAGTTAAGCCGCCCCTGATCAGGGGCGGCTTAACTGTTTTTATACTTTTGGGCAACTATTGCTTGCCTTCCTTATCATTCTTCAGGCGGTCCTGCTCCACATGATCGGTCAGTTCCTGGCAAAGCGCGCGGATTTTCTGGGCCATTATCTGGTCGTTAGTGGCCGTGGCAATACTCTGTGCCATAGCACCCATTGTATCGATGTAAAAGTATTTCATTTCATCTACAGGCATGTCCTTTGTCCAAAGGTCAATCTTCATGGTACCGGCCTCATCGCGGTCCCAGAGGGAGATGTTTATGGCCTTGGCAAAGTGTATTTTATCACCCGCATCCGTCGCGCGCCAGCTAATGGCCTCCGGAATACGGTTATCGTCTAAAGCAATGCTAAAGTATATTTCTGACTTCTTCATGAGCTCAATTTTAAACTTTATTGTATAGTGTTCTCGTAATATGGGTATAAAATATGACAGCACAAAGTTAAGCGATGCGCCACGGAATTAAAACCCTCTTCATTTTTTTTACCATCCTCACCCTTATTGGATGTTCTAAGTTGCCTATAAGCTCTAAAAAAGGAAAGCTACACACGATAGCCTTCTATAATACAGAGAAGCTATTCGACACCAGGAACGATCCCAAAACCAGCGATGACGCCTTTACCCCTGACGGGGAAATGCAGTGGACGGAAGAGCGCTACCAGCTAAAGCTGAAGCAAATTGCCTCGGTTATAGCTGGCATTGGCGGCGAAAATGGCCCTGCTGTTGTTGGCTTAAGCGAAATTGAGAACCGACAGGTGCTGGATGACCTTTTGGAAACATCGCCACTCCGCAAGCTTGGCTACAATGTCATACACCAGGACATGGCTGATGAACAAGGCCTGGACATTGCGCTGCTTTACAAGCCTCGCGTGTTTAAGCCTTCCTCTACCCAATACATTAAGATAAACTTCAGAGAACGGAATTATACTTCCCGGGATATTTTACAGGTGAAAGGGGAGCTACAGGGAGAGTTGGTGACGATCTATGTGAACCACTGGCCACCCCGTAGCCGCTCGCGACGAGGAAGGCAGGATGAGAGCCGTTTACAGGCTGCCGCTGCTACCCTGCGTCAGGAAATTGACAAGCAGCAGAAGATAGACCCAAATGCAAAGATTATTGTAATGGGAGACTTTAACGCAGAGCCGCGCTCCAGTGTTGTGCAGCAGACGCTAAAAGCCACCGGACGCCCGAACCCAGCCTACAACGAGGAGCTTTTTAACACGCACTACCTGGATTACGTGAATGGCCTGGGCAGCTACCTGAGCCGTGGCGATTTCCAGATGCTGGACCAGGTGATGGTTTCCAAATCATTGATTGATCCAAAACAGGGGCTGGTGTACGTGAGGGGGTCCGCCAAAATCTATGACCCGGTTAACATCAAGTATACTTTAGGTAAATTTAAAGAAGCTCCTCGCAGCACCTACAGCGGCAATGTATACTTGGGAGGATATTCTGACCACTTCCCGGTGTTCATCCAGGTGCGGCGGGTAAAGTAATGCGATATTTGTAATACAAAAGAGTTTACAAGTATCTGCAAAGTATAAAAACAGAAAAGGCGAACCGTAATGGATCGCCTTTTCTGTTTCAATAAGTATAAATTTTAAACGTAGTTGTTCAGCATCACCGGCATCACCAGCATCAGCACATCCTCAGCCTCCTCGTTTACGATCGGCATCAGCAAACCAGCACGGTTTGGCGTAGACAGTTCAAACGTGATCTCGTCTGAATCGATGTTGTTGAGCATCTCCATCAGGAACTTGGCATTGAAGCCTATTTCCATGTCCTCACCGTCATACTGGCAAGTTAGGCGCTCATTCGCCTCGTTAGAGAAGTCCAGATCCTCGGCAGAAACCTGCAGCTCAGAGCCAGATAGTTTCAGGCGGATTTGATGCGTTGTTTTATTTGAGTAGATCGAGATACGCTTTACTGAGCTCAACAGGTCAGAGCGGTCGATCACCAGTTTATTCGGGTTCTGCACCGGAATCACGTTCTCATAATCCGGGTAACGCTCATCTATCAGGCGGCAGATCATCCGGATGTTGTCGAAGCTGAAGAAAGCGTTGGACTGGTTGAACTCCATTCGCACGGCTGTTGCCTCAGATGGCAGCGTAGTCTTCAGCAACGTAAAGGCCTTGCGCGGCACGATAATAGAAGCCTCCTGGGCTGTACCCACGTCCGTGCGGCGGTAACGCAGCAGGCGGTGTCCGTCTGTGGCTACGAAGGTCACGCTCTCATTGCGCAGCTGCACGAAAATACCCGTCATGGCCGGGCGAAGTTCGTCGTTGCTTACCGCGAAGATCGTCTTGTTAATGGCTCTTGCCAGCACGTTAGAAGGAATCTCAATGGAGTTGCCACCCTGTACCGAAGGCACGCGCGGGAAATCCGTAGCATTCTCACCAGATAGTTTATAACGGCCATTGGAAGAGCTGATCTCGATAGTATACGTCTCTTCGTCTATGGTGAAGGTTACTGGCTGGTCTGGCAGGTTCTTCAGGGTCTCCAGCAGGATTTTGGCAGGAGCGGCAATGCGGCCATTTTCCTTTGCCTCCACTGGCAGCTCCGTGATCATGGATGTTTCCAGGTCGCTGGCTGTGATAGTGAGCTTGCTGTTGTTTATCTCGAACAGGAAGTTCTCGAGGATGGGTACAACCGGGTTATTGGTTACCACACCATTTATGCTGGATAGCTGCTTCAGAAGAGCAGATGAAGAGACGATGAATTTCATTATGTATACCTATAATGTTATTTAGGCAAAGTTAAAAATATTTCGTTTTTCTCCTAAGCCTTTTGTCACTCCTTTTTCGGGGCAGACTGTGTTATAAGAAGATAATTTTAAAAGCGCTCATACTTACGCTTACGCAGATAATAGCGTACCACACCAAACAGCCCCAGCAGCACGATTGGCGCCACTAAATTGAGTAGTTGCCAGTAGGCTTTCTCCTCCCGCACCCGCACCCTGTCCAGCGGGCGCAGCGCAATTTCCTTGCTCCGTACATTGATCAGGCCTTCGGAATCCAGCAGGTAGTGCACCGTGTTCATGGCCAGCTCTTTGTTGGCAAAGGTCATGTTATTGTACCTGTCAAAACCGAGTTCGTAGGCTTGACCGGTTCGTGGGTTTACGTCGTTACGCACAAGATCCCCATCCGAGAACACGGCAATCTTCGTCTCCACGCCCTGCTCCTGCACCCTCGTGTTCTGTACTCCAGCGGGGGAGCGGCGGTTTCTGAAAAGTGAGGTAAATTTGCCTTCCAGCAAGTATCCTACTGGTTGCTGCCCCGCCTGGTACTGCTCTGGATTTACCTCCATGCGCGCCTCCTCCAGCGTCAGCGGCACAGGCGCATCCATAATGCGGGAGTAGGTAGAAGTATAAACCAGCGGCGTTTTTCGGACTCCATCAGCCTTCACGGTGTCCATGGTACTCACAAACTTGGTGTACACGGCATCCAGGTTTCGGGTGATGGGGTGCTTGCTGAAATTATTAAGTAGCGGGTAGAAACGCCAGTTCACCATCTCCGTCTGCGGCTTATCGCCCATGTAGCCTGTTACCAGAGGGATGAAACCGGAGTTCAGGTCCATGATCAGGTTCGGGTTGAGGCGTACGCCGTAGCGGAAAAACAGGTCATCCAGGTTCAGGTTGTACGGCATGGCAAAGGTCCCTCCTCCCCCAACGCTGTCCATGTTGGCGTTTATAGCATCCACGAATAACACTGCTTTGCCGCCTTTCATGATAAACTGGTCAATTTTATACTTGTCCGCCTCACTGAAAGGCTGTGTCGGTTTAGCAACAATTATCAGGTCAAGCTTCTCCAGTGAGGGCATTGGTAACTGAGACAGCTCGCCTCGGGCCACACGGTAGTATTCCCCAAGCGACCCTATCAGATCCGTAACCTGCTGTTGCTCCAGTTCACCATGGCCTTCAATATAGCCGATTATTTTGCTGCCCTGAGAAGCCAGCTTACGGATAGCCGCAGCCAATTCATACTCCACCCCCTCTACTGACTGGTTCAGGCGCTCATCCGAAGAGGCAGCCAGATTCCCTTTCAGCAGGTTTACAGCGGTTTCCTTGCCGTTATACTTTACCACTGCCCCCGGAAACACCAGGCGCTCCACCTGCTTGCCATCCTCGGTAGCACGTAAATTGGTAGGCATAATGCCTTTCTGGGCAAGCGAAGTATAAAACTCGTTGCGCTGCTGCTCATCCGTTATCTCTGTCGGGTCGATGAAGTTGTACCGCAGGTTGCCGCCGGCGTAAATCCGGAATTCATCCAGGGTCTCGCGTACCGATTGCTGCAAGCGCTTAAAGCCAGCCGGGAAATCGCCCTCCAGGTATACATCCACCACCACCTCGTTTTGCAGGTTGCCCAGCATCTGCTTCGTAACCGGAGCAATGGTGTAGCGCTTGTCCTCCGTCAGGTCCAGCCGGAAGAACAAGCTGGATGCCAGTACATTCAAAAGTATGATTCCGGCCACCCAGGCCAGGAACAGCATGATATCACTGCCGCGTCTGCTCTTGTTCTGCTCCGTTACCATTTTCTGCTCCTCAAGATAAGTTTAGTGGCCAGCACCATAATAGCAATCACGCTCAGAAAGTATAAAACATCCCGAGAATCGACCAGTCCTTTGCTAATGGCTGTGTAATGGTAAGAAATACCTAACTGGCTTATAAAATAGCTATAGCCGCCCCACACAGGTATGGAAGCAATGGAATCGAAGCCGGTGTAGATGATGAAGCACAGGAAAACCGCAATCACAAATGAGATGATCTGATTATCTGAGATAGCGGAGGCAAAAACACCAATGGCGGCAAACACACCCGCCAGAAAAATTAACCCTAAGTAGGAGCCGACCACGGCGGCAGAATCCACGTTACCCTGCGGATTGCCCAACTCATAGACAGAGTAGTAGTACAAGAGTGTAGGCAGCAGTGCAAACAGGGCCAGCAGCAGCGCCGCAAAATACTTCCCAAGTATAAGCCGCAAGTCGGTGATGGGTTTGGTGAGCAGCAGTTCTATGGTTCCCTCCCGTTTTTCCTCGGCAAAGGTGCGCATGGTGATGGCCGGTATCAGGAACAGGAAAACCCATGGTGCCATGTTAAAGAGCGTCTGCATGTCGGCGAAACCGTACTCCAGCACGCTACTCTCGGGGAATACCCACATAAACATGCCAATAGCCACCAGAAACACCGCGATCACGATATAGGCAATCATCGAGTTCAGGAAGCCGTTAAATTCTTTCTTTAAGATTGCGAACATTAATTAATGATTAATGACAAATGATTAATGAATAATTCATCAGATAAAGTTTACTCATTATTCATTCTTTGTGAGTTGCTGGAAAATTTGCTCGAGAGAGCTTTCCTCCTGTTTGAGGCCTACCAGCGGCCATTTGCGCTCGGCAGCGATGCGGAACACGTTAGAGCGCACGTCCGCCTCTTTGTTGGAGATGATGCGGTAAGTATGGTGCTGCGCCAACTCCACGCGCTGCACCCCAGGTATACGTTGCAGATCCTGCACTTCTACCGGAGCCTCAAACTCAACCAGTGTCACCTTCTCGTTTTGTCCTTCTGTTCGCAGGCTGGCCACATCGCTGTTGGCCACCAGTTTACCCCGGTTAATGATCACCACACGGTCGCAGATGGCAGTTACCTCCTGCATAATGTGGGTCGAGAAAATAACGGTTTTGTTCTGCCCGATCTGTTTTATAAGCGAGCGTATCTCCACGATCTGGTTTGGGTCGAGACCAGTGGTTGGCTCATCCAGGATCAGCACCTGAGGGTCGTGCACGAGCGCCTGCGCCAGTCCCACCCGTTGCCGGTAGCCTTTGGATAAGGCGCCTATCTTCTTGCCCTGCTCCAGCGTTAGCCCGCACAGCTCCACCATCTCCTGCACCCTCGCTTTGGCATACTTCCCCTTCAGGCCATAAACCGAGGCAACAAACTGAAGGTACTCGTGCACATACATATCCAGGTAAAGCGGGTTGTGCTCAGGCAAGTACCCCACGTTCCGGCGCACGGCAATGGAATCCTGAACAACATCATGGCCAGCCACCAGCACCGTACCCGATGTCGGGGGCAGATAACAGGTCGCAATTTTCATGGTCGTCGATTTCCCGGCGCCGTTTGGCCCCAGAAAACCAAGAATCTGCCCCTGCTCCACTGTAAACGAGATATCATCCACAGCGCGCTGCGCCCCATATATTTTCGTAAGGTTCTTTACTTCGACTGACAATTCAGTGGTATTTATACTTTGTGTTCCATCGGCCAACGATCATCCCGTAAGCCTGCAGCAAAATTACGATACAAATTTGGTATGGCGAATATCTTTTTAGCTATCCCCACTTTGTCGTTCCTCTATTTTCAGCGCTTACTTCTGGCGCTTACCCTTAGGCATAAGCGGACGCACCTCAATATCGACGTGGTGGTAATTGGGATGGGATTCCAGGGCATGCATGATTGTGGAGGCAATATCTTCCGGGCGCATCATGTTTTCATTCACCGTCACGCTCTCAATGTTATCGAAAAAGTTGGTTTGCACAGAGCCGGGGTAGATGCAGGTAACCTTTACGCCATATTCGCGCACCTCTTTGTAGAGTGAGTGGGAGATGCCACGCACGGCATGCTTGGTGCCGCAATAGCCGGACATCTGCTCAATGCCCGTCGTGCCGGCAATGGAGGAGATATTGATGATGTGGCCTTCTTCCAGCTCCTTCATGCCTGGCAGCACCAGGCGCGTGCAATAGAAGATCCCGTTCACGTTGGTCTCAAACATCTGGTGCCAGTCATCCAGACTCATGTCCTCTAAGAGCCCGGACAGGCCCAGACCGGCATTATTGATCAGCACCTGCACGTGTGTCCCTAAATGTGCAATGGTTTGGTCGAAAGCTGTTTGAACAGACTCGCTATAGCGTACATCACATTCAAAATAATGAAAGTTCTCATGCTGCAGGTCCGGTGCATTGCGCCCCCAGCCCGCCACGATAGCGCCTTTCTCCAGCAGCGACTTTACGGTAGCCAGGCCTATACCTTTGCTAACGCCGGTCACTACCGCTATTTTGCCTTCTAAGTTCATAGTTCTTTAAATTTAATGAATGAGGTAGCTAATTTTCAGATTTTACTTTCTGATTTTATATTTCTCTAACTTACAGATCCCCCAATTGAGGCCTTATCAGCAGTTCCTCTACCACACTGTTCTCTGATAAAGTATAAGCCCCCCAAACAGACATGGCTACGTCTTCAGCTTTCACAAAGCGCTCAGGCGGCAGGTCCACGCCGTCCCAACTGGCGGTGAGGGTGGCGCCCGGAAGTATAGCCGTTACGCGTACATTATGCTCCTTCAGCTCCTCCCGCAGCACTTTGCTCATGCCATACATAGCAAACTTAGAGATGCAATAAGAGCCTCCGTTAGTGTAAGCGGTTATACTTGCCGTGGAGCACATGTTAAAGATATGGCCGGACCGGCGGGCGATCATATCGTGCACAAAAGCCCGGGTCATGTAGTAGGCGCTGTACAGGTTGGTGTTGATCATGAACGGCAGCGCCTCCTCATCCTCCTCGGTGATCTTGCCCGGAATAAAAAGGCCGCTGTTGTTCACCAGCACATCGATCTGCACATTCAGTCCCTGCACATACTTTGCAAACTGCTTCAGGGAGTTACGGTCGCTAAGGTCGGCTTCGCGGTAGAACACCTTCGAGAAAGTATAGTTTCGCTCAATATCCAGCTTCAACTTTTGCAGGTCCTTTTCATTTCGGGAACAGGTGATGATGTGAAAACCCTCTTTTGCGAATTGCTCAATAATGGCTCTGCCGATGCCTTTTGTTCCTCCTGTAACCAAAATATATCGATGCATGATGTGCTCTGTATTGTATGTTTTCTAATTTTATCCGTAATATAGGTATTTAACACTATTTTTGCCTAAAAACGCGTAGTTTAACCTGTTTTACAAACCCTGAGCACCGCAAAATGTTGCAGAATTTCGGAAAGTACCTTCTGTTCATGAAGAGCCTCGTCTTCCGGGGAGAATCATTCAAGATCTTATTCAAACGCACTATAGATGAAGCCATACTTATCGGAATCAATTCTATTTTTATAGTTGCACTGGTATCTACGTTCATAGGCGCAGTGTCAACCGTGCAGGTGTCTTACAACATGGTAAACGCCCTGATTCCCCGTTCCACAATAGGTTTTATTGTACGGGAGATGGTGATATTGGAGCTTGCCCCTACCATTACATCTATCGTGCTGGCCGGCAAAGTGGGCTCAAGTATAGCTGGCGGACTGGGTACAATGCAGATAACCGAGCAGGTGGATGCGCTGGAGGTGATGGGCATCAATTCAACATCGTACCTGGTGCTGCCCAAGATTATTGCGGCCCTCTTTGTGTTCCCGATGCTGGTGATTATTGCCATGTTCCTAGGCTTGCTGGGCGGCTACCTGGCCGGCACCGTAACTGGGCAGCTCACAGCGCAGGAATACATCTCAGGCATCCGGATCGATTTCATCCCTTATAACGTCGTGTTCGCCCTTATTAAGTCCTTTATTTTTGCGTTCCTGATCTCTTCTATCTCCTCTTTCCGGGGATACTTTACCTCTGGTGGAGCCCTGGAAGTAGGCGCGGCCAGTACCTCTGCCGTTACACACAGCGTTATTGCAGTACTGATCGCGGACTTTATCAGTGCCCAATTGCTGCTCTAACAGCCGTATAATAAATGCGGCCTTATACTTTACTTACTTCTTACGGATTTCCCTTACATGATCGAAATACATAACATACATAAAAGCTTTAACGGCAAAACTGTACTGGATGGCATTAGTGGGGTGTTTCAGACCGGTAAGACAAACCTGCTGCTGGGCGCCAGCGGTACCGGAAAAAGCGTGCTGCTCAAGTGTATCGTCGGGCTGATAAAGCCCGACATAGGCAGCGTGACGTTCGATGGCACTTACTTCACCAACAATAAACTGGACATCCGCCAGGAAATACGTCGTAAAATAGGCATGCTTTTCCAGAGCTCTGCCCTATTCGACTCCATGACTGTGGAGGAAAACGTGGAGTTTCCGCTGAAGATGCTGACCGATATGCCAAAGGAAGAGCGCATAGACCGTGTGAATTTCTGCCTGCAGCGCGTCGGATTAGAAGGCACAAACAAGAAGATGCCCGCTGAGCTCAGTGGAGGTATGAAAAAACGAGTAGGTATTGCCCGCGCCATTGCCCCTAACTGTACTTACCTCTTCTGTGACGAGCCGAACTCGGGCCTGGACCCTCTCACCGCCCTCAAGATTGACAAGCTCATAAAAGAAATTACCGAGGAGTATAACATCACGACCATCGTGGTGACCCATGACATGAACTCCGTAATTGAGATCGGGGATAATATAATGTTCCTCTACGAAGGCAAAAAGCTATGGGAGGGCACCAGCGATAACATCCTCGACTCAGACGTACCGGAGCTGAACGAATTTATCTTTGCCAACCGCCTGATGCGTGACGCCAAGAAAGTAGAAGAAGACGAAGAAAAACAACATTTTAAATAAATGGTAGCCTAGTATAAGACTACAAATAAAAAGCTCCTCCTGCCAATGTTAGCAGGAGGAGCTTTTTTTATACTTGTAAGTATAATTTATACTTGTCAGGTGCAATTAAAGCACATACAGCATACCAGCTATCGTCGCCGTCATCATACAGGCAAGGGATGCACCAAGTAGGGCCAGGAAGCCAAGCTTAGAAAGGTTACCCTGCTGGTTTGGAGCCATACTTCCGATACCACCGATCTGAATAGCAATGGAGCTAAAGTTAGAGAAGCCCGCCAGCGCGTACGTAGACATTACCAGCGCTTTGTCGCCAAGTGTCCCGGCTGCCTTCATATTAGCCAGGTCCAGATAGGCTACAAACTCGTTTACGGCTGTTTTTTGTCCTAAAAGGCTACCCACCTGAAGGGTATCCTCCCAAGGCACGCCCATGATAAAGGCAAAAATCCTGAAAATCTGGCCAAGTATGTACTGGAACGAGAAACCGTCGAACTGGCCATTCGTGCTGGCCACTACAAATTCGTTCAGGCCAACCAAACTACCAATCTTAATCAGCACATAGTTCAGCAGCGCGATTACGGCAATAAAAGCAAGTAGCATACCGCCCACATTGGCAGCCAGTCTCAGGCCATCGGCGGCACCACGGCTCAGCGCATCCACCAGGTTTACCCCCAGCTGCTCTTCGTTCACCTCCAGCTCTGTGTTGATCTTCTCCGGCTCTGTTTCCGGTACCAGTATCTTAGCCAGTACAATACCGGCCGGGGCATTCATGATGGAGGCCGTCAGCAGGTGCGCCGCAAAGATGGCCTGCTGGTTAGGGTCATCGCCGCCCAGGAAAGCCACATAAGCCGCCAATACACCGCCAGCCAGTGTTGCCATACCGCCTGTCATCAGGCACATCAGCTCTGACCTGGTCATGCGGGAGATAAACGGGCGCACCAGTAACGGTGCCTCTGTCTGGCCCAGGAAAATGTTACCTGCCGCCGACAAACTCTCGGCACCAGACATACGCATGCCTTTGGACATAACCCAGGCTATACCGAACACGATCTTCTGAAGCACGCCCAGGTAGTATAATCCGGCCGAAACAGTAGAGAAAAAGATGATGGTAGGCAGTACCGAGAAGGCGAAGATAAAGCCAAGACCGCCGTTATTGGATGGG
Source organism: Pontibacter anaerobius (assembly GCF_026241195.1). Taxonomy (GTDB): domain Bacteria; phylum Bacteroidota; class Bacteroidia; order Cytophagales; family Hymenobacteraceae; genus Pontibacter; species Pontibacter anaerobius. Next base: position 126,317 of record NZ_JAPFQO010000002.1, on the reverse strand, counting down.
TTAGCCAGGTTACCGAAAAGAAACTGGGCACCGGACTGGGAGAAGCTAAGTAGTTTTACAAAAAGCCTGCTGACAAAGGCGAAGCCGTCTGCCACCAGGGGCACCTGCGTCACCAGCACACCGAAAAGTATCTGGAGGAAAAGGCCAAAGCCAACCAGTTTCCAGTCAATGGATTTCCTGTTTTTTGAGAAAAGAATAGCTATGCCTACTAAGACTAACAGGCCACCAGCACCCCGAAGAATATCGTACATTTATTGTTGGTTGAAAGACAAAATCGGCCAAAATTAAGCCGATTATCTTATAAAACAAAAAGGTTCGATGCCTTGGGGCACCGAACCTTCCGATTTTATACTTTAGTTTAAATCAGTTTCGCTTGTTTAGCTCATCTCGTATTTTGGCTGCCTTTTCGTAGTCCTCTTTTTCGAGGGCTTCGTTCAGCATCTTGTTCAGCTCATCTACAGAGGTTTGGTTCAACGACTCCTTAGATGCACTAGAGGTTGATCCCGAGGAACTGCTCTTAACAGCCATCTCCTCGTTTTCCTCCTCTTCTTCTTCCAGGTCGCTAAGTATAATGCCAGCCTCCGACAGCACGCTCTCAACCGTATAGATTGGCACCCCGAAGCGAAGGCCAATGGCAATGGCGTCTGAAGGGCGGGCATCCAACTCAAACTCCTTAGAGCCGTTGGTGCACACAATCTTAGAGTAAAACACTCCCTCCTTCAGGTCAGAGATCATGATCTCCGTTACGTGTACATCCATCTCCTCTGCAAACGACTTAAACAGGTCGTGCGTGAGCGGTCGGTTGGGGTTTATCTTCTCGATCTGTATAGCGATAGACTGGGCCTCAAACATGCCGATGATGATGGGCAGCCTTCTATTCCCCTCTCTCTCACCCAACACCAGGGCAAAAGACCCTGTCTGCGACTGGCTGGAGGAAAGGCCAAGTATCTCTAACTGAATTTTATCCACAGTATCTTTATCTAAAGTCTATTTGTCTAAAGCTTTTGCAGCTTCTATTAATTTAGGAACAACCTCAAAAGCATCCCCTACAATGCCATAATCAGCGGCTTTGAAGAACGGAGCTTCCGGATCCTTATTAATAACGACAATCACTTTAGAAGAGTTAACCCCCGCCAGGTGCTGAATGGCACCAGAAATACCGATAGCGATGTATAGGTTAGGGCTTACTGTGATACCAGTCTGGCCAACGTGCTCGTGGTGCGGTCTCCAGTCCATATCAGAAACCGGCTTAGAACAGGCTGTGGCTGCGCCCAGTGCTTTCGCCAGATCCTCCACCAGGTGCCAGTTCTCCGGGCCCTTCAGGCCACGACCGCCCGAAACAACGATCTCCGCCTCCGGTAGCAGCACGCCACCCTCTGTGTCCTGCATCACGGTATCTTTCGGAGCAGCGGCAAAGTCAGCATCGGTCAGATCAGCAGAAAGCTTCTCGATAGTTGCTGCGCTTCCAGCATTATGGGTAATCTCAACAGAGTTTTTCTTAACTGCGATGATCTTCACATCAGACGTAAGGGCCACATCGGCAAAAGCTTTACCGGAGAACACGCCACGTGTCACTGTGAAGGATCCACCATCCGTTTTAGGCAGAGAGGTTACGTTAGTAGCCAGTGAGCCTTGCAGACGAACCGCCAGTTTTGCACCTACGGCAGCGCCGATGTTGGAGTTAGAGAACACCAGTACTTTAGCGCTCTCCTGCTGTGCCGCCTTGGCTATTACTTTTACATAGGCATCTGCCACAAACTGCTTCAGGCGATCGTCGGCATCGTACAATACCTTGCTGATTCCCTGTTCGCCCAGTCTGGCCAGCGCCTCTTCGTGCACCTCGCCAATGGCAACGGCCGTAGCAGTGGTGCCCAGTTGCTGTGCCACCTGGCTACCGTAAGAGGCAGCCTCCAAAGAGGACTTCTTGATCTCTCCGTTAAGACCTTCTACAAATACTAATACAGACATAGTTATAGTACTTTAGCTTCGTTTCTCAATAATGTTATCAGTTCTCCGGCATTCTCCGGGTCAATCATCTTCACGCCGCCCTTTTTCTCAGGCTTACTGAAGTTCACGTACTCGGCCTTCGCCTCGGCGCCTACCGGCTCCTTCACAGCCAATGGTTTGGTACGGGCCGTCATGATGCCGCGCATGTTTGGGATACGGGGCTCAGACATAGGCTGCTGTGCACTGGCCACAAACGGCAGCTTCACCTCCACCACTTCTTTGCCACCCTCAATCTCGCGCTCCAGGCGGGCAGTGCTGTCATCTACCATATCCAGCTTAAAAGCCGGAACTACCGATGGAATACCCAGTATCTCGCCAACCATACCATGCACCTGCGAGCCATTGTAGTCAATAGACTCCTTGCCCATCAGGATCATGTCGTAGTTGTTTTCTTTGGCGATGGCAGCGATCTGCTGCGCCACGAAGAAAGCATCTACCGGTTTAGCGTTTACACGGATGGCATCATCTGCGCCAATGGCCAGTGCCTTGCGTATGTTTGGTTCGGCATCGGCCTCGCCTACGTTTAATACTGTAACGGTGCCGCCTTTCGCTTCTTTCAGCTCAATGGCTCTTGTCAGTGCGTATTCATCCCATGGGTTGATCACGAACTGTACACCGTTTTTGTCAAATTCTTTGTTATCAGCCGTAAAGTTTATCTTGGATGTAGTATCCGGTACGTTACTGATGCAAACTAATATTTTCATGGTTAGAAATGTTAGCTTTTTAAATATAGATTTGTGCGAAGTTAATTAAAATATAGCCAATTCGAAATGAACGAAAGCAGATTACAGCAGCTCTTCAAATTTCTGGAAGACGACCCGAATGATGCCTTTACCCTCTACGCGATAGCTACAGAGTATCGCAAGGAACAGCCGCAGAAAGCACTGGAATACTATGAGCGGTTGCTGGCTGAACATGAGAATTACGTGGGCACTTACTACCACGCTGCCAAGCTATACGAAGAGCTGGGCCAAAACGATGTAGCCGAGCAAACTTATAAAAAAGGAATGCTCATCAGCCGCCGCGAGGGCAACATGCACGCTTTCTCAGAACTGCAGCAGGCCTATAACAAAATGATGGGCCTGGACTACGAGGACGATTAACCGGCCGCTAACCTCCCCGAACCGCTTGCACCAAAAATAGTATGCATGCAGCATATTTGCAAGTATACTTTGTACTTCGTGAAACGGTTACGGTTTATACTTTAACAACGGGTCTATACTTTGGTTTTGGGATTTGGTGCAGGTAGTAAAATTACTTGTATAGATATATAAAACGCGGCTTAAGTACATTCTTGTTTTTTTATACATTAATCACCGTTTCTTATGAATTTATACAAGCTATACCTTCTAGCTGCTGTTAATCCACAGCCTTATGAACCCATCGTTTCATTTCTAGCCTTGGCTCCCTCAGCCCGGGAGGGCTCGTCTTCCCGCATCGCGCTGTGTACATTTCCTTTGCTCCTGCGTCGCAATTTCGCTGAAGCGAAACCGGAAATCTACAAGGCGCTCAACGGAAAGACTGGGATCAGTTCGATAGCCCCCGCTGACGAAGCTTCAGCAAAGTCTCCCTTCGAAGGGGGCAGGGGATGTAATCGTCTGTTGAACTCCCTCTCCTGTTCTCATGGAAATAGGGAAAACTCCCCTACTCTGAGGGGCAGGAGTGGTTGGCATCAGACACATTGAATAAACCCAATAATGGCTGCCTTATACTTTAAAAACTACAGGAGAAGGCGCGAGGTCAGAGTCCTTATAACTTTCTCCTACTCCCCCACCAGCTCAAAAAACCTCACCTTCGTTTTGCCCGGCACCAGCTGCAGCCCCTTCGGTATACCGCTGTGCGCTTCTTTCATGTGGTTCTTGTACCAAACGGTGTAGCTTTGCTCATCCTCCCAGTAAGTCAGCAGCCAGATCTCGTTTGGGTTATCCTGCGGCACCATCACATTCATTTTTATAAAACCGGGCGCATTGTCTACCAGGTGGGGGCGGTTGATAAAAGCTTCTCTTACTTCAGGAGCCATGTCATTGGCAATGGTAAAGGTACTGGATGCTACAAACATAAATTAGAAAGTTAGCAGCGGCTTTCAGTTTTACCGCTGCAGGTAAGTTTAAATTGATTTTACACTTTCAGGCACACTGTAAACGTAGTTCCCTCGCCGAGGGTGCTTTTTACCTGAATATGGCCACCGAGTGCCTCCACCTGCACCTTCGTCAGGTAGAGGCCCAGCCCTTTGGCATCTTTGTTCTTGTGGAAGGTGCTGTACAGTCTGAACATCTTATGCCCTACCTTCTGTAGATTTATCCCTACCCCGTTGTCCGTAACAGCGAAACATACCAGATGCTGCTCCTGCCATGACTTTATAAGTATAATAGGCTTCCTTTCCGGAGAACGATATTTTAAGGCGTTAGACACCAGGTTGTGCATGATACTCTCGAGGTATACTTTGGGTGCTATAAGGGTTTTTACCTGCAGGTCTGTTTCTACCTGTGCACCGGTTTCCAATATAACCGCCTGCAGGTTCTGCAGTTCCTTCTCTACAACATCCGGCAGGTACACTTCCTGGTAGGTCAGTTTCTGCCCCAGATCGCTTTCAAGTATCAGGTTGAGGTCGTCCAAGGTGTTACTCATGTTCACAATCATATTCCCCATCATATCCATCACCTTATTGCTCGTTTCCTCTTCTGGATGGGCGTTATAAAAGTGGGAAAGCCCCAGCATGTTGCTTAGCGGGGAACGCAGGTTGTGGGCGATAATCTGCGTAAAATCTTCCAGGCGGCGGTTTTTAGCCTGCAGTATTTCAGAACTATGCGACAACCTGTTGTTGAGCGACTGCAGGTTGTCCTGCTGGTTTTTAAGGACAAGGGCGACCAGATCTTTCACCAGAATTTGCGCCGTATCTAGCTCATTCAGCGTCCAGGGCACTGATTTTCCTTTCACCACCTGCTCCCACTTGGCGAAGGATTTGCGCGGCTGTATGCGGCCTGATTTCTCCTGATTCATTTTTTCAGGCTGGCCTGCCCATACTTTCGTTTCGGAGAGCTCCGGCTTAAAGTAGAGCAGGTATTCTTTGTTGAACTTCGAAAGCTCCACCACAAGCAAACCGCTTGCCCGCTCTCTAAAAGCATCTGCCGGTGCATATACTTTGCTTAGCTCGCGGGTGTGGAAGATGCCATCGGATACATTCTCTGAAACCCACTCAATCAGTTTCTCCAGTTCTGCTTTATCAGGGATTATGCCGGCTGTGTAAACCTTACCGCCAAGTGTAAGGGCCACCCCTGTTGCCTCTGACAGCTCCAGAAAAGTATGGCTTTGCTCCAATAGCCCCTCGTGCAGGTTAGGGCTTTGCGCTAACTCCCGTAGCAACAGCCCTTCTTTTACCCTATACTCCTCCAACTGCTGCAGGTCCCGCTTTTCCTGGTGCGCCAACACCACATTGGCGAAAGCCTGTGCTATATGCTGGCAAAGTTGCCGCTTCCAGTAATTTAAAAACTTAGCTGCTTTATGCTGGCAGGCCACAATTCCCCACAGCTTGCCATTCACGATGATGGACACGGAAAGCGTTGCCTGCACCCCCATGTTCTGCAGGTACTCCAGGTGTATCTCGGAAGGGTTGCGCAACTCGGATCGGATGATATTGGAAGGGGAGCCCGTTTCAGGGTTGATATAAGGTATGATGTTCACGGCGGCGGCCGACACATTGGCTATCTGCCGCACAGTCTTCTTCAGCAGCAGTTCACGGGCCTGTGCCGGTATGTCTGTTGCCGGAAAATGGTGGTGCAGGTACGAATGCTGGCCCGGACTAACTTTTTCAGCGATCACCTCCCCGTTCCAGTCTTCATCAAACCGGTACAACATTACCTGGTCATAGTCGATAGCCTGCTGTACAAAACGCACCGTCAACTCCGCCTGCGCAACCAGTGATTCCTGCCGGTCCAGCTCTGCCTGAAAGGTGGTATAAGCCCCCGTTAGCTCCAGAAACTCCTGCCCTCCCTGGGGTTCTACATAAGGTTCGCACTCCAGCACCAAACTACCCTGAGAAGTATGCAAGAAACCAAAAAACTGCTCTCCCTGCAGCTCCAGTATAACCAGGCTAACCTCTTTTTCGTCCAGGGTAAGTTTTTGCTTAAGTTTTTCATACTCTGCCGGAGTGGCAAGCACCTCCAGCGTTTGCCCGGCAAGTATGGCTGCATCAGTTTGCAGAAACTCGCCTATATTTTCGCTCACCTGCTCCACCTCCAGGGTGCCTTTGTTCAGTATAAGCATAAATCCGTGCGGTTGGATTCTCCCGATGATATGAATGGGCTCCTTATCGCAATTGGAGAGGTCAACGTTGTAGTTCTGATAATTCTGCATCAGGTGTTCAGGTGCTGCTTTCAGGGTTGTTGAGCGTGTAAGTTAGTTAAATTGTTATTGAATGCAGCATCGCAAGGCGAGAGGTTTGTACTTGGTGAATATTCATACTTTGCTATACTTTATACTTTGCAGTTATAACAGCAAAGCCAACCCCAATACGGGAGTTGGCCTTGTAAGGATAACCTAATTTATACTTTTAATTCTACGCCAGCGTCAACACGAGATCATCGGTGTTTACCAACTCGCCTTCAGGTAAAGTTATACTTGCCACCTCCGCATCTGCCGAGGCGGTGATGGTAGTCTCCATTTTCATGGCCTCTATTACAAAGAGCGGCGTGTTCTTTTTCACCTTCTGCTCCTTCTCCACCAGTATCTTCGAAAGCATGCCCTGCAGCGGCGCGCCAATCTGCTTGGGGTTGCTCTTGTCTACTTTCTGGTGCTCCACGCGCTCCACTTTCACGGAGCGATCCCGCACGTCGATGTTGCGGCTCTGACCGTTCAGTTTAAAGAACACGGTGCGCATGCCATCCTCGTTCACATGGCCCATCGACTGATACTTCACTACAATAGATTTACCACGCGCGATGTCGATAATAGCCTCCTCGCCGGGCTGGAGTCCGTAGAAAAACAGACGGGTCGGGATTTTGGACACATCGCCATACTGCTCCAGGTGCTTGTAGTAGGCCTCATATACTTTCGGGTAGAGTTGGTACGACAGGAAATCTGTGAACCTGGTCTCTTTTCCGAACTTCTCCTGAAACGCTGCAAATTCCTTCTCAAAATCCACTGGCTCCAGGTGCTCGTTCGGACGATCGCTAAATGGTTTATCCTCTTTAAGAATAATGTCCTGCAGCTTTTTAGGGAAGCCGCCTACCGGCTGGCCCAGTTCGCCTTTAAAAAAAGACTGCACCGACTCCGGGAAAGAAATCTGAGCGCCCCGATCCAGCACATCCACCGTTGTCAGGCCATTGGACACTAAGTATAAAGCCATGTCACCCACCACTTTAGAACTTGGCGTCACCTTCACCACATCTCCGAACAGTTGGTTTACCTCAGCATAGGTCTCCTTTATTTCCTGCCACTTATCGCCCAAGCCTAATGCATTCGCCTGCGGACGGAGGTTGGAGTACTGCCCTCCCGGAATCTCGTGGCGGTATACTTCGGCTGTGCCCGCCTTCAGGCCAGACTCAAACGGGTAATAATACTCGCGCACTGTTTCCCAGTAATTGGAGTGCTGGTTCAGGCTTTTTTGGTCGAACTCGCGGTGGCGCTCCTGGAAACGCATCATCTCTACAATAGAGTTAAAGTTCGGCTGCGAAGTTAGCCCGGACATAGAGCCCAAGGCCACATCCACCACATCAACACCGGCTTCAATGGCCTTCAGGTAAGTGGCTGATTGTACGGAAGATGTATCGTGGGTATGCAGGTGGATTGGAATCTTTACCGTATCACGCAGAGCGGTGATCAACTCAGAAGCAGCGTAAGGCTTCAGCAGGCCAGCCATGTCTTTCACTGCCAGGATATGCGCGCCGGCATCCTCCAACTGCCTAGCCAGTTGCAAGTAATACTCCAGGTTATACTTTGTCTTCTTCGGGTTCAGGATGTCGCCGGTGTAGCAGATGGTGCCTTCGGCCAGGCCTTGCGTACGCTTGCGCACAAAGTTGATGCACGGCTCCATACTTTTCATCCAGTTCAGCGAGTCGAAGATGCGGAAAATGTCCACGCCCGTCTCCCACGATTTCTCCACGAAAGACTCGATCAGGTTATCCGGGTACGCCTTGTACCCAACGCCGTTGGAGCCCCGGATGAGCATCTGTAAAAGTATGTTCGGCACGCATTTCCGGATCTGTGCCAGCCGGTCCCACGGGTCTTCGTGCAGAAAGCGCAGGCACACATCAAAGGTAGCACCGCCCCATACTTCCATACTAAAGGTTTGCGGATGATCCTTGGCGTAGGCCTCGGCTATCTTCAGCATATCAAAGCTGCGCATGCGCGTGGCCAGCAACGACTGGTGCGCATCCCGGAAGGTGGTATCGGTATAATGTATATGCGGGTCTTTGCGTAACCATTTAGAGAATTCCTCCGGCCCCAACTCCGTCAGCAAATCTTTGGTGCCTTTTTCGTAAGGCTTACTCGTGTTGAAGCTATGGAAATCAGGCTTTCGCAGCACCTTGTCATGGTCCACCTGCTTCACGTCCGGGTTGCCGTTCACCATCACATCGGCCAGGTAGGTTAGCATTTTCGTAGCCCTGTCCTTGCGCTGCTTAAACACAAAAAGCTCGGGGTGGCTTTTTACAAAATCAACCGTAGAATCGCCTGAGATAAACTCCGGGTGACCGATAATGTTCTGTAGGAACTGAATGTTGTGCTTCACGCCTCTGATGCGGAACTCATCCAGCGTACGGGCCATTTTAGTGGCGGCAAGCGGCAGCGTGGGTGCATGGGTGGATACTTTTACTAGGAGCGAGTCAAAAAACGGGCTGATTTTGGCGCCGGGGTATACACTACCCTGGTCCAGGCGGATACCGAAACCACCTGCACTTCGGTAGGCGATGATGGTTCCGTAATCCGGCTTAAAGTCGTTTTCAGGGTCTTCTGTGGTAATGCGGCACTGAATAGCCACCCCGTTTGCCCGCACAATGTGCTGCGGCCCCAGCAACACCTCCTCATCATCGAGCCTATAGCCGTCGGCAATGTAGATCTGTGTTTTTATTAGGTCGATGCCGGTGATCATCTCCGTTACTGTGTGCTCTACTTGTATACGGGGGTTCACCTCAATAAAATAGATGTTGTTGGTGTGTGGCTCCACCAGAAACTCCACTGTGCCCACGTTATTGTAGTTCACGGCCTGGCAGATGCGTATGGCGTAGTCGTAGAGTTTCTGCCGTGTCTCCTCGTCCAAGCTAATGGCCGGGGCCACTTCCACCACCTTCTGGAAACGACGCTGCACGGAGCAATCGCGCTCGAACAGGTGCGTGATATTACCATAGGCGTCAGCCACGATCTGCACTTCTATGTGTTTGGGATTCTCCACGTACTTCTCCAGGAAAACCGTGTCGTCGCCGAATGCTTTTAGTGCCTCATTCTTCGCCTCAAAAAAACCTTTCTCCAGCTGCTCGTCATCCCGGATCACGCGCATGCCTCTGCCACCGCCACCGGCAGCTGCCTTCAGCATAAGCGGGTAGCCAATGCGGTGCGCCTCCTCCAGGGCTGTCTCATAAGTGTTCAAGTCCAAATCGTTACTCTGGATAATAGGCACGTCGCAGCTGATGGCTACTTTCTTGGCCGCAATCTTATCTCCCAAAGAGGCCATTACCTGCGGCTTCGGACCAATGAAAATAATACCGTTATCAGCGCACTTCTGCGAAAAATGCTGGTTTTCGGACAGGAAGCCATAGCCCGGGTGAATGGCATCCACGTTATTCTCCTTGGCAATTTTTATGATGCCGTCTATATCCAGGTAAGGCTGCAGCGGCTGGTTGTCTTTGCCAACCTGATAAGCCTCATCGGCTTTGTAGCGGTGCAGCGAGTACCGGTCCTCATACGTGTAAATGGCCACTGTTTCGATGTTCATCTCTGTACAGGCGCGCAGCACCCTGATCGCGATCTCGCCACGGTTGGCAACAAGCACTTTTTTAATTTTCATGGAAGGTGAGATGTTGTAAAGGTTTAGTTTGAAATTCCAGATTTAAAGGCAGTTTCCACTGTTCCGCAGCATGTGCCGGCAAAAAGCTGCCTGAGTTCAATATTAGGGTAGCATGATATAGTTTATCAGATCCTGATAATACAGTAATTTTTACCAGAAGGTTATCTGCCTTTGGTTGGTGGAATAACACTGAAAATAGGGCGGGATGGTCTCCGATAATTTGATTCTAGTAATTCCTCAAAATCAAATTTAAACTAATTTAATTAGCATTTCTAACCATATTAGCTAACTTTGTTGCATATGATGAAGGCTGATGAATTTCTGAAAGGGCGTGGCGCTCAATATAATCCTCAAAACCCTTACCTGAAACAAGAGTATGTGGCAGAGCATGTGGAAGGGCTGGATGAACCCATGTTGAGCAATTCTAAAACGGAGTTTCTAAAAGAACACCCTAAAAAAGTGGTGAACAAAGTTGACAGCCCTGATGTGGGCTTGGGATACTCGCTTAACCCCTACCAAGGCTGTGAGCACGGCTGCGTGTACTGCTACGCCCGCAACACACACCAGTACTGGGGTTATGGTGCCGGACTCGATTTTGAGCGTAAGATCATCATAAAAGAAAACGCACCTGAAACGCTGGCAAAGCAGCTGGAAAGCCCCAACTGGCAGGTGATGCCTATTATGCTGGCAGGCAATACCGACTGCTACCAACCGATTGAGGCCAAAAAACAACTGACGCGCCGCATCCTGGAAGTGCTGCTGCAATACCGCCACCCGGTCAGCATCATCACTAAAAATGCGCTTATACTTCGTGACCTGGACCTTTTGCAGGAGCTAAACAAGTATAACCTGGTGCACGTCAACATCAGCATCACCACGCTGGATGAGAAGCTGCGGCAGAAACTGGAGCCTCGCACGGCATCTGCAACCAAACGCCTGGAGGTAGTGCGGCAGCTTAGTTCGGCAGGCATACCCGTAAACGTGATGGCGGCCCCCATCATCCCTGGACTCAACGACTCAGAAATCCCCGCTCTGATTCAAGCTGCCGCCGCAGCGGGAGCCAGCAACGCCGCTTATACTTTGGTGCGGCTCAACGGTAGCATCGGCCCTATCTTCGAGGATTGGATACAGCTGGCTTTCCCGGACAGGGCGCAAAAAGTACTGAGCCAGATTGCCGACTGCCATGGTGGCCAGCTAAACGACAGCCGCTTCGGCAAACGCATGCACGGCGAAGGAAAATTTGCCGAGTTGGTCTCCAAGCTTTTCAGGATGAGCAAACAGAAGTATATGGCAGGAAGAAGCATGAAGCCTTACGATTACAGCCATTTCTGCCAGCGAAAAGGCAAGCAGCTTGGCTTATTTTAACGTTGCAAAGTATAAAGTGCTGGCAAATTGCTATATTACCCTAGAAGCAGTAGCCCATAACCCGAACTTATGCTAAAGCATACTTTTTATACTTTTGCCTTTGCCGCCTCCATTCTTTACAGCTGCCAACAAAACTCACCGAAAGAGGCAGACGCGAAAGTGGAAAGCCAGCCGCCCCAGAAAGAAGCGCTCTCCTTCCGCACTGAAACAGTAACCCGTAAATCCAGCTATTGCGCCCAAGACCCGAAAGCGTGTGCCGTGGCGACAATAACATTCCTGAATGTAGTAGGGGGCAATGGTCCGTTGCGGCAAAGTATAAGAAAGTATATCTCAGATCAGATCCTTAGCCTGCAGCTAGATACAAACCCGGAGGCGGATACTGCGGTAACCGGCGCTATCCCGGCCGTAACCGTGGCAGAGGCTTTTATAAAACAGCAGGAGGATTTTATAATTGAGATGAAGGAGATACCTGCCTCCGCAGCCTGGGAACTGCAGGTACTTGTCTCTCCTGTTTACCAGTCTCCCGCTGTTACCACGTTAGCTATTAAAACCTATACTTACGCCGGTGGAGCGCACCCAAATTCTTACCTTAGCCTGCAAAGCTTTGATAGCAGTGGCAGGCAATTAAGAATAAATGACATAGTAACCGACACCACACACTTTCAACAGCTGGTTGAGCAGGAATTCAGGCGCACGCGCAGCACCGTAGGAGATAAACCTTTAGCGGAAGCAGGCTTATTTTTGGAAGGGAACACGCTTCCGTTGCCGCGGCAGGCTGGTTTAACGCCCCAAGGACTGAGGCTATACTATAACGCCTATGAAATTGGCCCCTATGCGTTTGGCCCCACCGACCTGTTGCTGACCTACCAGGAACTAGGCCCCCTATTGCGTAGCAAGTATAAACCATCTGCTTAGCGCCAGAACAAATAATCCCAAAGCAGCTGAAACCTACAACCACTGCTACAGTAAGTACCAAAGCAAAAAAAACACCTACCATAACCTATGCAGCGCGGACAAGACATTGTAGTAAAAAGTTGGGCAGAGCTTCAGGAAGCCCTTTTTAATAACAGCTGGGATGACAAAATCAACCGCTTCCGTTCCTCCTTTGTCTACCGGGGCACCTGGAGCAAATCATTCGACCTAGGCACCAGCATCATGCGCATCGGGCCAAAGTATGAGGAACTGGAGCCGCATCTGCTGCGTAACTTCCGCAAGTATGCCTACAGCAACTCCACACCCGGCGACTCTATCTGGAACTGGCTGGCTGTAGCCCAGCACCACGGGTTGCCAACACGCCTGCTCGACTGGACCTACTCCCCTTACGTGGCGCTGCACTTTGCCACTGCCAACCTCAACCACTACGACAAGGACGGCTGTGTCTGGTGCATTAATTATGTTAAGTCAAGTGAGCATTTGCCATCAACGCTTCGCAACGCACTGCAGGAAGAGGGTTCAAACGTCTTCACCCCGGAAATGCTGGAGCCTGCTGCCCCCTCCTTTAAGGCTCTGAAAAGCTTTCAGGAGGAGGAGTATGTGGTGTTTCTGGAGCCGCCCTCGCTCGATGCCCGTATCGTGCATCAGTATGCCCTGTTCTCCATGATGTCGGATGTAAAGGCCGAGCTGAGCATGTGGCTGCAGCAGCACCCTGACCTATACTTTCGGGTCATCATACCAAAAGAACTGAAGTGGGAAATACGGGATAAACTGGACCAGGCCAACATCACCGAGCGGGTGCTTCTGCCGGGATTGTCAGGGCTCAGCCAATGGCTAACCCGCCACTACACCCACTCTTAATTTTTTACTAAAATAAAGACGAATGGCAAGTATAAATATCAGGAAAATGTATAATTTAAGGCTCTCTTATACATTTAAAACGCGAGTTGATGAATCTGTGCCGAATGATGCGTGTGTCTCCCTTCTCACGCGCCGCTAAAACCTTATTTCCGAAAGCAAGACCTACCGCTTCCCCTTTTATTCGTTATACTTCCGGTGCTGCCCTGCTTTGTGCGCTGCTGCTCCATACTTCCTGCATGCAGGAGCAGGAAGCTAATGCGAATGCCTTACCCTCAGAAGCTGCTACAGTAGCTGCAACACAGCAAGATTCGCTAACGTCTGCCCCAGCTACAGCCGTAGCTCCAGAAACTGCGATCGAAACGGAACATACAGCTTCTAGAGCCCTTGAATGGAATTACCCCGGGCCCAAACCTTTACCTGGCGCCATACTTCCCGGCAAGCGCATCATTGCATTTTACGGCAACCTGCTCTCCAGGCGCATGGGTATTCTGGGTGAGTTAGCCCCCGAACAAATGCTTTCCAAACTGGATGAGGAAGTAGCTAAATGGAGCAAAGCAGATTCTCTGACGCCCGTTCAGCCTGCCCTGCACGCCATTGTGGTTACGGCACAGGGACATCCAAGTGCAGGGGGCAAGTATAGGCTGCGGATGACGCATAAGATGATAGATGAGGTTTTGGAGCTGGCAAAACAGCGCGACGCCCTTGTGTTTCTGGATGTGCAGGTTGGCCACAGCACCCTGCAGGAAGAACTGCCGCAGCTGGAGAAGTACCTGAAAATGCCTAACGTACACCTCGGTATAGATGCCGAGTTCTCGATGAAAGATGGCAATGTTCCGGGCCGCAGTATCGGCACTTTTGACGCAGCAGACATCAATTATGCGACAGAGTACCTCTCCAGCCTGGTTAATCAGAATGGCATACCACCAAAGCTACTGATCGTGCACCGCTTCACGCAGCGCATGATCACGAACTATGAGCACATCGAGCTAAGGCCGGAAACACAGATAGTGATGCACATGGATGGATGGGGAGCCCCAGCTTTGAAAAAAGACACGTATCGACGTTACATTAAAAATGAGCCGGTGCAGTTCACCGGATTTAAGCTATTCTATAAAAACGACCTGAAGAACAGCTCCCGCCTGATGACGCCGGAAGAGGTTATAGCGCTGACGCCAAGCCCTATGTACATACAGTACCAGTAGCCGGGCATAGCCTGAAAAGTATGATATGGGTCATATTTTTTTGTACAGCAGATCAATACATTTGTGTTGTTTGAAAGTATAAACAGACCTCCGCAAAGTATAAATAACTGATTTGCAGGCGCTTTAATATCATGAAATAGTATATATCAGGAACAGGAATTAAGAGGCGTGAAAAAAAGCCAAAAATTTACGCTTAGGATGGAGTAAAAAGGCCTGGATTTTGCGTTAGTTGAGTAGAGAGTAAGGCGTTAGCCGTATTTTTCTCTCATTTCCTGAAGCCTTCATATCTTTAAAAAGGATAAACATGACGCACTACCTACACCACAACCTTCTGAACTTTGCAGTGCGGTTCATCCAGATCATCATTGTCTTCCCGATGGCCGTGTTGTTGAGCTTCTACATCGAACCCTATGGCTCTATGGACTATGAGCTGCATTTCCTGTTGTGCCTGATGGCCGCAGCCGCGACTTCTGTGATCGTAACAAAGTATAGCCGTAAACTGATCGTGTTGATGTTTATTGGCATACTGGGCATGTTTGCGTTTAACAGCACTTTTAAAGCGCAAACCTTTGAAGGGATGTATGATGACTACAACGCCATGCTGGTGAACATGACAAGCAACCCGCATAAGGTGTCGTACTTTAAGCCTGTGCGTGGCACCTACTTTCAGAACCAGCGTGTAAAAAGCGCTATGCAACCAACACACCCAAACGTACGGGCTTTTGCCGTAGAGAACTCTACCCGCTACTTCCATGACGAATATTACCGTAAATTCGGGAAGCTAACACGTTATTTCTCGCTCTTCAAGCACATCCGCCAGAGCTGGAGATACGTAAACGACCCGCTTGGAATGGACTATTACTCCCCTCCTACCGAAAGTATGCAGTTGCTAGCCGGTGACTGCGACGATTACTCTATCCTGATGGCATCGGCTATCATGTCTATCGGTGGCGAGGCTCGCGTGGTTATCTCCCCAAATCATATGTACACAGAGGTTAAGCTGGGCCATGTCGATGACCTGGAGAAGGTTAGTTATGCCGTGCGCACACTTTTCCCGGACGAGGTAGCGGGCGGCAAGATCCACTTCCATGAAACTGGTGAAGATCTCTGGATGAACTTCGATTATACAGCCGAACACCCTGGGGGGCCTTTCCTGGAGCCAGAGCTTTACAGTGTTATCTCTTTTGAGAAGTAAAATTATTCTACTGGAATTCAGCTATTTTCGCTCAAAAGCAAACTTTTTTAATGTAAGCCTATTGCGGATAAAAAAACACCCGCTATATTTGCACCACAATCAGACAGAACGGCCCGTTCGTCTAGGGGTTAGGACGCCAGATTTTCATTCTGGTAACAGGGGTTCGATTCCCCTACGGGCTACCATAGTAAAAAAGCCGCTCCACGTCAAATGGAGCGGCTTTTTTGGTTCGATAAATTTCCCCTTCGGTTTAACTGCAGCTTCTAAGTTATACGCCAAGCATTACCCCGTAAACAAAAGGAGAGAATTCACTAGTAGCAACTATCTACCTGTTTGTTGGGAGGCAAGAGGTGCCTTAATTAGCTTTAGAAAGGAAGAACGTGTCCACCCTATCTAGAAAACGCTCATCCCGCATACCTGTTCTGTTGAACATGACAAGCGTTCCCAGCCCCTGCTCCGGGTACAGCCTCACCTCCACGTAGTACCCGCCACCGCCGCCTGCGTGGGTATAGTAGCGCACGCCGTTGAGCGTGCCGGTAAACCAGGACAGGCACATGCCAGTCGGCTTTCCCGAAGCATCCTCTGTCTCCGTAAACAGTTGCTCTTTGGTGGCAGTTGTGATTATCTGGCTCTCCGGCCTAAGGTACTCCTGCAGATAACGGATCAGCCCCTCAGGTGTGCCTACCAAGCCGCCATATGCTGCCCCGTTCACGTAAAGTGGCCTGAAAGGTCTCCACGCCCCGACTGCTTTGCCCATGTACTGCTCTTTGTCAAGAAACAGGGAAAGAAGCAAACTACTAAAGGACCAGCGCCTGTGGTACCCGGTGGCATGCCTGCCGCTGCCCTGAATCCAGAAGCTCAATGCCTCGGGTGCGATTGCCAGCCTTTCGAGGACGTGCCTTTTCACATACTCCTCGTACGTCATTCCAGACACAGAACCTATCAGCTGCCCCAGCACGAGGTAGCCCAGGTTAGAGTAGCGGAACTTCTCGCCTGACCGGAACTTTGGTTCGGACCTCGAGAGAAGTATCGGCTGGAAGAAATCATCTGCCCTGAAGCGCTTATGCGCAGATGCCAGGTGAATCCAGCTAAGCGGGATTGGATCCGAAATACCGGAAGTGTGGGACAAAAGATGCCTCACGGTAACCTCAGCGGGAAGAGGGGTACTGGGCAAATACTCCTTTACCGGCGCGTCCAGCCTCACCCGCCCCTGTTCCGCCAGCCTGAGCACGGCCAGAGCCGTCACCGTTTTGGTGATGGAGTAAAGGTTATAGCTTGTCCGGCTCGCCGCCGGTTGCTGCGCTTCAATACTTGCCATTCCCTGCCTGAAAGTATAGAGCACCTCCCGCCGGTTAAAGACAAAGTACTGCACGGAGGGGCTGCCTCCCCTTTCCAACTCGTTTAGCAGCACTTGCTCTGCCTTTTGCCGTGCCCCCGGGGAGCAGGCAAGTAAGGCCACTGTTGATGCTATCATAACATTTTTCATTTGACCGCACGGCTCTTCATCTTCACATACTGTACAGGCTATTTCTAAGCCCTTGACTGTCATCAAAGGCAGACTAAAGCCAAAGTATTCTTACAGAGACAAATGTCTTTGAAGATAAGCGGAAACGACTTATCAATTGATAAGAAATAGAGAGTCAGTATATCTGGGCCCGAAGCCGGCTGAAAGACACTGGGGTTATACCCAGAAACGACGCTAGCACCGTGTGCGGAACCATGTTCTCTATGGCCGGGTAATTTTCCCGTACCATAGTCAGCCGCTCCCTTGCCGACATGCTGCGGAAGGCAACCTCATACTGCAACACCCTGGATAGTTCCTCTTCCACCACGCGCTCGCCAAAGAGACGAAGGTCGGCACAGGCGCCCCTCAATTGGTCCATATCACCCACCTCAACTTTGAAAACAGTCACGTCTGTGATGGCCTGAACGGCAAACAGGCTGGCATCCCTGCTTGTCCTGGCGAAGTGGGGCGTAAGCGTGGTCCGGGGGAAGTAAAAGCCTGTGGTGACCTTTGCGCCGCTCTCGGTGATGTTGTAGCGATGGGCTATGCCTTCCACAAGAAAATACTCGTGCCTCTCCCGAGTGTTCTCCTGGATAAGGTGCTGTGCGTGAGCTACCCTGTGCACCTGACACCTTTCGGTCAACCTGTCAAGGGAAGCCCTGGATACCTCGCTGTACCTGAGCACTGTCTGGTGCAGCGCCGTTAGCTCTTCGGGAGTGGCCACTTGAGTGAGTTGATCGTTGAAAAAATTAGCTGCCATAAAAATAAGAAATTACCTCTAACCTACAACTACCAAAAGACTCGCTAATAAGACTTCTTCTTAGCCATACCTTTCAAAAACCTATGGAGAGTGTGGGCGTCAAGCTTTATAACGTTGTCTATGCTTAAGCATTGTTTAATATTCTAAAAAATCCTATGTTATATCCTATATAAGCAGGTACTAAATTGCTATGCGGAAAGAAGCAGTCACTATTAAAAGAAGCCCTAGATCTTTGGATGGCTTTGCAGCCATCAGAGCCGGTTGCCTCTACAGTTTTCGTTGGGTGTGGGAGCTTTGGGAAGGTGTCTTGAAAAACATGTACCACCCTCCTTCTCTGATAACCACCTGCTGCTGTTCTTTACGGGGTTGCTCACGGCAAGAATAGTTTTGACAAGAAGCAAGGAGCACGCCTCCCTGGGCAAGCCGTTAAGCTCCATCGGCCTGTTCTCCTTTTTGGGAAGCCTTTCTTCGGTTTTGCTCTTCAACATATTTGGAAAGGGACTTGGCAGCTAATCACACAGCTTCAGCCATAGCTAATCTCCTTCTCATGGCTGAAGGCATTAGCTAGGTATATCTGGGGGTGGCGCTCTGGAAGGCTCAGGTATCGGCTTCCTTTTACAAACATAAAATTGGGTAACTGAAAATGGCGCAAGTCCGGCACCACAGGAAACTTGTTGGAAAAACAGGCTAACTATGCAGCTGTTGGGGAGGGTAATCTACTTATTCCCCAGGATGTCGAGGAGCTAAGGTTATAGTTCTAAAACAGTAGATAATTTTTCAAGGCACTCTCTTACATTAGCCAAATCCATGTGGATAAGGTTCGATAACTCCATCCTTGGGTCTACACGAAAGGCCTTTAGCGTAAGCTGAAGGCCTTTTTTTATGCACTTCGGACGCTAAATAAGTATCTGTTTCACACTTTTGCCTTAGCGGCTAGACCTAACAAATTGTTACTGCCCCATAAGATATGCAGAACTATTACAACAAATGAAGTAGAGCCTGTAGCAAGAATCTACGGCCGCATTGCATGCAGGTACAGCATACATTCCATTTACTAAACTCTTATAAAAACTAAAGGTGTGTCTCCTCCGGTACCTAGGTAAACACACCTTTAGTTTAACTCAATGCTGTTTGTTTACCTCACCACCACAATCCGGCGAGCGTATACCCTGCCTTTGGAAGAAATCACTACAGTGTATATCCCGGAAGGAAGTGATTCAAGGTGAAGGGTAATTTGCTCTGCACCTCCTCGCTTTGTCAAAACAGTAGCACCCAGGCTGCTTACAAGTTTAACATCCTCTATGGTTCTGTCTAAGCTGATGAATAACTTTTGGTTGGCCGGATTCGGGAATACCTTCAGCAACTCATTTTTCTCATCTGCTATACCTGTTACTGTTTCCTCTACATTATTGATAGTAATCGTTTTCACAGTTTCGTAGGTCAGCCCCCAGATATTTATCACCTGAACACGAATGCTGAAGCTATTTTTCGTCTCGTAGTCAAACACCTGCTTAGCCTTCAATTCATTTCCTTCAATTTTGAATGCGCCATTGTCGGTGTCTCCCTCTCCTGCCGCAAAAGTATAGGTAAAACGCATGCTGTTTGCTGGATCAGCACTATGGAAAGTACCGATTAAGACTCCTTCCTCGTTGTTCTCGTCTATAGAGTTTCCATTTAAGGTAATACCTGACGGGGCGTTGCTTGCATCTACGGCCTCACCGATCTTAAGTACAACCATCTCCCTGCCAAAAGATGAGAGCGTGATATTATCAAAAGTAGCATCCCCTCTGAAGTAACCTGTTACATACAAGTTTCCTATGCCGTCTACCGCGATCCCATTGCCTTGATCAGCTTGTGCACCTCCAGCGCTCTTCGCCCATAGAAGTGTGCCTGAGGCGTCAAACTTTGCAATAAAAATATCCAGGCTGCCTTTGCTTATTAGAGTACTACTACCAAATGTAGCTGTTTCCTCATACATACCTGTAACATACACGTTGCCTGCGTCATCTAAGGTAACTCCAAGGCCTTTATCCGTGCCTTCAGCTCCAATACCCTTCGCCCAAAGCACATCGCCAGTAGGCGTATATTTGGCTATGTAAATGTCGCTATAGCCCTTACCCCGGAGTAATATATCTCCAAAAAATTCAGACCCTCCGAAGTTTCCTACTACTACTAAATTACCCGTTTCGTCTATTGCAATATCCCCCTTATAATCAGGATTGGCCACTTCTCCTTTCTTGGCCCACTGCACTTTGCCGAAGGCATCATATTTTGCTATAAATGTGTAGGAGTAGTTACCACTACCTGTCAAGGTGATATCATCGAAAGTAGCTGCTTCCCTGAAATTGCCTAGCAGATAAACGTTGCCTGCCTTATCCACTTTAATATTATGGCTGTAATCTAAATGAGTTCCCCCAGCTCTCTTCGCCCACAGCAACTCTCCTTCCGCATCAAACTTGGCTACCATTACATCATAATTACCATTGGTAGTTAAGGAGGTACTGCCTATTTGAATTGTACCAGTAAACATACCTGCCAAGTAAAGATTATCATCGTCATCCAGTGTAATCGACATTCCAGCCGCAGAAATTTTTGTTCCACCATACTGCCTGACCCACTGCACATTGCCCCATGCGTCATACTTTGCTATAAACGCAGAGATGCTCCACATTTCTTTGTTCAGTACGGTTATAGTGGTGTCACCAAAAGAGGCTGAACCGGAAAAATAACCTGTTATGTATACATTCCCTGATTTATCTAAGGCTAATGATCTGACATAATCACTTTCAGGCCCTCCTGCTCTTTGCACCCACAGGAGTGCTCCTGCAGCACTGTATTTGGCGATAAAAATATCCTGCCCGCCGCCAACCACCTCGTCATGATCGCCGAAGCTGGCTGAGCCCATAAATGTGCCTGTTACATACACATTACCGTAATCGTCAACAACAGTGCTGTTGCCAACTCCTTCCTGCACCAGTCCTTTTGGATTTTGTGACCATTGCGCTGTGCCTGAGGTATTGTATTTCACTAAAAACGCATCGTAGACTCCGCTGCTCGTTAGGGAGCTATTCCCAAACGAGCTTTTTTCCTGAAAGAAACCAACTACATAAGCATTACCTGAAGCGTCAACTGATATCCCATGCGCTCTGTCATCTTTTGTTCCTCCAGCTCTTCTAGCCCACAGCACGCTTCCGTCAGGACTATATTTGGCCACAAAAGCATCATAGCTGCCGTAAGTATTCAGTGTAGTACTACCAAACGCAGCAGGACCAGCATAGAGACCCGCTACATAGGCGTTTCCTGAATCATCAAGAGCGATATCAATTCCACCTTGGTTATTAGTCCCACCCCCAAGGTTTATATTGTTCATCTCCTTATTCCATTGCAATTCACCGGTGGCATCATACTTTGCAAGAGACTTATTGCCTGTGATGTAGGAGTTACCTGATGCGTCCACAGCAACTGCATTGTTACTATATCCATCTCTTTGCTTTACCCATTGCACAGAACCCGCCGCATCATACTTAGCTAAGAAGACATTCACAGATTGGGTACTGGTGAGACTTTTATCACCAAAAGTGGCCGTACTGGAAAAAATACCTGTTACATATATATTGCCCGCTTCATCCACAGCCATATCTTCGCCTGCATCTATATCATCTCCTCCGGCCTGATTTACCCATTGCAGCTCGCCTGAAGCATTGTATTTGGCCAGGAAGATGTCTTGATCGCCCTCAGTAGTCAGTGTTGTGTTGCCAAAAGTGATTGAAACTCTGAATGAGCCAGTTACATATACATTGCCCGAATGGTCTGTGGCAATGCCTCTTCCATAGTGCTGATAACCAATATTTCCTTCTGCTGTCCCTGCTCGTTGCGCCCATTGCACCTGGCCATCTGTGTCATACTTTGCTACAAAAATGTTATCACCGACTATGCCTTTCAGTTGAACTTGCTCAAAATCAGCGGTACCATTGAAACTACTTATCAGATACAAGTTACCTCTGGCATCCACATCCAGCCCCATGGAAATGTTCATGAGGCCGGTTTCGATCTTCTTTGCCCATTGCACCACGCCATCGGCATCATACTTAGCCAGGTAAATAGCATACTGACCGCGATGATTTGTAAGGGTGGTATTACCTATAATAATGGATTTCTCAAAAATCCCAGCGACATACGCATTACCGGCAGCATCATTCGCTACTTGCCGGCCCTGCTCTTTGACGTCAAGTCCTCCTGTACCGGTTGATTTCTGAGCCCATAATACCTCAGGCGCCTGCGCATGCAGCACGTTTATGTTTACCAGCTGCCAAACCAAGCAGAGAGATATAAATATGTAAAGTTTATTCATGTGTAATGTTTGTTTGTTATAATAGAATATGGATATAGAACCTGATAAAAATTTTCTGAGAAAGTAAGAGAAGATCATTCAGTTTGATAGCCCTGGCAAAACAACGCATGTGAAGCCAAACACTCACTTCACATGCGTTGTTAAGTGCCTATGATTTCAGGTCAATTCACTGCCGAACCATCAAAGGAAAGGATACTTTCTGTACCTGGCTGCCTTGCTTCAACTCCACATGAAGCATTCCGTTTGAGCCCGTGGATGCTGCCCTGGTGGTAATCTGCACTTCCTGTCCGCTCATGCTGAAAGTGGCATCCGCACTAGCTACCTGAAAAGTCACCTGATAGTCTGTCGTCACAACTTTTGCAGGGCTCTGCGTCGCATCCTCCAAGGCTAGCGTGCCGGTATAGATCGTATTGGCATCCAATGTTATGACATTGGGAGAAGTCTTGCCTCCAAGTCCGGTAGCGTCTTTAAAAAGTACGTTCACATCCTGTATACCCTTCTGATCAGAAGATAACATCATGCTTAATCCGGTTACTTTTGCTTGCTCCACAGTTGGTGTTGCCTTATCGTCTTTCTTACAGGCAATACCCAGAAGCGTAATACCGCAAAGCAGGCAAAGTGACAGCAGTTGCCGCACATTCATTTTCTTACTCATGTTTGTTTTGTTTAGTAATTGTGTATTGGTTTTTAAAAACAAATAGGAAGGGAGCAGAACACTCCCTTCCTTGATTGGTTGGTTTACTTTGCCACCACTAGACGGCGGGAATACAATTTACCATTAGCGGAAATCAGGACAGTATAAACGCCGGATGAAAGCGGATCGAGGCTGAGCCTAATTTGGTCTGAACTGCCTTGTCGGGTTAGTACGGTAGCACCCTGACTGTTGACCAGACTGACAGATTCTATAGTTCTGTCAAAGCTGATGGACAGTTGCTGGCTGGCCGGGTTCGGGTATACCTTCAGCATCTGGTTTTTCTCATCCACGATACCGGTTACAGTTCCCTCTACATAATTGATCGTAATGATTTTAACCTCTTCGTAAGTCAACCCTTTACTATCTTCCGCTTGAATACGGATACTATATTTATCTTTTAGTTGAAAGTAGAATATTTGAGCGGCTTTTAATGTGTTGCCTTCGATCACAAAGGCGCCATTATCAGAGCTACCCTCTCCTTCTACAAAGGCGAAGGAATGGAAGTCATTAACATCCTGATCACTGGCGCTCAGCGTACCTATTACTGCTCCTACTTTATTGCTCTCATTGATATCTTCTTTGCTCAACACAATCGCAGTGGGAGCCTCATTTACATCTCTGATATCAATTATTCTGCTTGTAGAATAAGTTAAGCCGCTTTTGTCTTTTACCTGAATTCGAATATTATAGGCAGATTTCTGCTCTCGGTCAAAAACTATAGCTGTCCTTAGCTTGTTGGCTTCAATTGTGAAGAAAGCATTGCCCGTACTTCCTGCCCCGTCTACCAGCTCATAAATGTGGTTTTCATCTTCATCCTCATCCTGTGTAGATAGCGTAGCAATCACATGTCCTATCACATTATTCTCATTAATAAAAGTGGCGCTTAGCGCTAACCCTTTAGGTGCTTCATTCACATCGTTGATAGTGATCACGAACGCCTTATCCAACTTACCTCCGTTTGTGTCTTCAGTTCTTACACGTATAGTGTAAGACTTTTTAACCTCGTAGTTAGGTGATATCTTCATTTTCAAATCGCTTCCACTTATGCTGAACACGCTATTATCCGTGTCTCCTTCACCAGAAATCAAGGTATAAGTATGTGTATCTTCTGCATTAGCATCTTCAGAACTAAAACTACCGACCGCGCTGTTTGCATAAACGTTCTCATTCACGGAAGTCGATGAAAGTGTCAAATCATTTGGTGCGTAGTTTACGAAAGGCACAAATCGCTTGACAACGGCTTTACCATTTGGCCCTTGGTACACGACATAAGGGATTCCGTTCTCGTCGGTAGCTAAATTTGGAAACTGCACTCTCCCATCAGAAAATCCAGCTTTGCCAACAGGGCTCCAGCCTTCTCCGTCAAATCGCATGACAGTTACATTTCTGTTTGCATCTTGGTATGCCATAAGCGGCATGCCTGTAGCGTCAAAGTCTAAGGTAATATGAAGCACTTCCCCTTCAGCAAAGCCCACTTTGCCTAAACTCTCCCAACTGGTTCCATTATACCGCATGGCAGAGGGCTTAAAACCAGTTGTATGATCCGTTTTGTAAGCTATATAAGGGTTACCTGCTCTATCTAATTTAAAAGCAATAGCCGTACTTTTCTCCGGTGAGAAGCCAATAGCTCCCACCGCTACCCAATTGTTATTGACTAGTTTCTTCACTGTCAGTTTGCTATCGCTCAGCACATCAATATAAGCCACGTACATAGTGCCGCTCTTGTCAATTGCTATAACAGGTCGATCACCCATTCTATCGTAATTCGCCCCCCAGTTGCCAACCTCTTCCCAGACGCTATTGTGGTACCTGAGCACTAAAACATTTCTTGTACCTGACACTTCGCATACTACATGGGGTATTCCCGTAGGGTCAAAATCCAAAGCTTGAACCCCTTGATTCACAAACCCTTCAGGGCCTACTGTTTCCCAGTCAGAGCCGTTGAAAGTCATCATGGTAGATTTTTCTCCGAGAGGATGATGAGAATACACGATATATGGTTTGTCATTCGGGTCTAAGGCTAAAATAGGAGAGAAAACTTCTATCCCTGTGAAGCCTACTTTCCCTACAGTTTCCCAAGAATTGCCGTTATATTTCATAACTGTAGCCTTCTTACCATTCTCTTCATCTTTAAAGGCTACATAAGGCATTCCTTTCGAATCTAGCGCTATAGTTGTGTTCCACACAACACCTTCCGAAAAGTCGAGTTTGCCAAGCGCCTGCCAAACCCGTGTGTTGTCAAAGGTGCCCTTGGTTACATTTAATTTTGCAAAAGCAGAGTATGTGCCAGGGCCGTTGCTCACTTTGGCGCGGTAAAGGTCACCATTTACAGAGATAGGTACCTTAGTTAAGTTCAGCTTGGCAGTGGTCGCGCCACTGTAAGCTCCTCCATCATGCACGTCACTGAAAAAGGCACCCCCATCCTTGCTCACCTGCCACTGGTAGGTTAAGTTACCATCTCCTGAGGCTGCCACACTAAGACTTGTATTTCCCCCAGCCTGGATACTGGCTTCAAGGGGCTGCGTTGTTATGACTGGAGGAGCAACATCATACTTTCTAGTAAAGCCCATCACGGCAGTTCTATATCCGACTGACTTATCTTCATAAGCCACAAAAGGAGTATTCTGTCTATCAAAGTCCATCGATATAGAGTAGGCTTCACCCGCTGAGAAACCTGCCGCTCCAACCGGTCCCCAGTTTGCCCCTTCAAATTTCATTACAGTGGCTTTTCTGCCGTTTCCACGATCGCGGAATGCGACATAGGGAGTTTTAGCAGCATCCATTTTCAACATGATATCATCTGCTCCCCCCTCAGAGAAACCCGCCGCCCCTACTGTGACCCATTTGGATCCGCTTCGCTTCGTCACTGTTACCTTATACCCATTGCTATAGTCCTGAAAAGCCACATAAGGTTGATCATCAGGACCGAAGGCAAGCCTGGTAAATGCTGCTCCACCGGCAGAAGCGGTCTCCGCACCAGCGCGCAGCCATCCAAATGAGTTACCGCCATAATACAACACCGTTGCTTTAAGCCCATTGCTCTCATCAGCGTACACTACATGTGGTGCTCCGGTATAAGTGCTTGTTGCCAAGGAAACGTCTCTTACAACACCCGCTGAGAAACCGGCAGGCCCTAACGTTACCCAATTTGTTCCGTCAAATTCCATAACGGTGGCTTTATTACCGTTTGCCCCATCCTGATAGGCTACATAGGGCTGGCTGCCATTAAGCGCCAGCGATAGGTATGTAACTCTTCCTGCAGAAAAGCCTGCAGCGCCCACAGTAACCCAGTTCTTTCCATCGAACTTCTTTACTGTTGCTCTGGCACCGTTGGCAACATCCACAAAGGCTACAAAGGGGGTACCTTCCCTATCAATTAACATTGAAACTTCATAAGCCATATAGTCAGAGATAACCCCAGCTCCCACAGGCAACCAATCAAGGCCATTGAACCGCTTCACTGTGGCCTTGCCATCGTTCATGTCATCCATGAAAGCTACATATGGTACACCATTTGGGTGAATGGCAACAGAAGGATAAGTAGATCTTCCTGATGATGGGCTATTTGCACTTATAGATTGCCAGGCAAAGGAGCTTTGGCCCATACTCTTCCCTATGCCTATAAACAAAAAACAGCATAGAAATAAGAAGTTACTCTTACATAAATTTAGCTGATGTGAACATAAAGAAGTAATGATTTGCTTTAAGCTTGTTTTGCCTTTTAAAAGGACCTGATAGTAAAATTGTTGCATAAATTATTGTTAAGGTATAAAATAAAAGTTAAGTCATTTTTGAAACGCTATTCAGACATTCCCTATCTTAAGAACCTATATCATAACTATTTATTCCAATTAGTAATCATTGGACTACTAATGCCACAGTTTACTACTAAAGGCATTCAGTCCTTCTAAATTGTCTAAGAAAAAGAGATAATATTGTACTAATTTCTATGTAATATATGTGTTATTTAGAATATACAAATAATAAAATATTTGATCTATTCTAATGATGCTAGTATATGGAGGGGGTATTCTATTATTAAAAAGTTAAACCTTTAAGATTTACAGCAAGTTATCCATGAATCACTTTACTTATTTAATTCCTTTTTCAGAAACAAAGTAAAAATAAAGCCTGATATGAAATAGGATCATAATTCATAATAGGCTTTAAACAATAAAGTCAATAGCCTCTCCTCTTCTTAAAAAGAGATAGCCATTTCTGTCTTGTAGCGGGCCGGCCAATTTCTGTTGTTTATTGGATCTGGTAACAGACTTAGGAGAGTCCAAAAAATTTTGTACGCCCTTCATTTGTTTCTCGCTCGTTTGTATTGCCAACTCAAAATTTAATACAGTAGCAGAAAAAGGAATTTTATTATTCATTGGCGGCCTGTGCGGTACAGAAGTGGTGCTCATCATATTAGCTATCGTGCTGCTCTTTGGAGCGAAGCGCATACCAGAATTAGCAAAAGGCTTAGGTCGCGGCATTCGAGAGTTTAAGGACGCCACAAAGGAAATCAAGAATGATTTAAAAGACTCTGCTGAGGCTACCAAGCAGCACGATACGCCAACCGACTCACAGAACCCGCACTAAGTGGCACCTGCATATGCTAGTCGCGGGCGGTGCAGACAAATACACCTGATTGCACCATGGCAAGAAAAGATAGAAGCAAGAAAAAGGAGCTTCAAAGTTCCTGGTGGTGTGATGCATTAATAAATTCGTACTAATAATTTTCGAACTCAGTCCAAAAATTTCACACACTCCAAAGTACTAAAGAAAGGCCAATTTTGTACTTAAGATGATTGTTAAAAAGAAAACTATACTTCATTCGCTCGCGCCAAAAACTGTTCGCGATGTGTAAGGCCTACTGGTATGGCTCTGCCGGCTACGGTTACCTGGTGCCTTTCGATAACATCCATGTGGACATAGATGTCCCTGGCAGAATGCTTTCGGACCCGGAGGGTCGAAAGAGCAGCATATAACACGGATGTTCTTAGCCTAACGGCATTGGCCAACTCTCTAAGCTTAAAACAAAGGTTTAAGCTTCATAAAAGTAAAAAATCCGCTCCCCCCATCATACCCAAATGGATGAGCTGTGTGATTTTTTATGTGAACTTGGAAAAGTATGGATATACAATTTGTGAAGTATAAATCTGCGAGTTGACACTACAACTACTAACGTTGCCGGATTTGAATTTTCAAGCCGGAAGAAGCATAGTATGTTTGGAGCATGAAACAGGCTACCAGCCTGACCATCAACCACTAAGTAAAATGTAACTATGCAGATCCTACGCTATTTCTCAGTATTTCTTCTGGTGGCTTTCCTGCAACCTCTGCACAGCAAAGTTACCCGCTACAAGGCATCTGGCTGGGCAAAACGGTCGTTGAATATGGATGTACAGATGAACACGCTTTCGAGATAATCAGGTGTAACGTCAAGCTGTTTACAGCCGTGGTGCACAGCCTATACCAGAAAGCTTTTGATATACCTGTAGAGGAGGTTTCGACTACAGGCGACACTGTTGTGCTTCAGATCAAGTCCCTGAACGCTACTTATACAGGCATCTTGCAGGATACCACTACCCTGCTGGGGGGGGCTGGCGCAGAACAGCAACTACACTTTTCAACTTAACATGAAAAAGGTAAACCGGCTTCCTGTTTCTAAAGCACGTCGTCCGCAGGAACCTGTAAAACCATACCCTTACCAGGAACTGGAAGAGACCTTTTCACCGGATGTGGTGGAATATATGGTAAACTGGATGAACAGCCTCGATCTTCCAGAAAGCAGAAAGTAGCAGAACAGCAAGAGTTTATCTATCGCGGATAAAGCCGGCTTCATCTATACTTTTGGCAGGTTTATATAATATCATGATTAAATATTGAGGTTCTCTTTTTCATCCTTTAGAGAAACGCTACTTTTGCGGCCGATTTCGGAGGAGTAAAAAGAAGACTCCAAATCGTTACGCAACCCAATACCTACTAAAAATAAAACCATGAAAAAAATCGTATTAGCCGGGCCAGGGCTAACCCCATTGCGCCTGTTCCAAAAGTATGTCTGCCATCTGCAAACCATCACCCCCTTGCTTCCTGGCTCCTTAACCATCAAGTAAAAGGCATAACCCCAACTAAAGTCTCTCCAAAGGAAGTCCTTCAGGATTATACTTTTAAAATTCTGAAGGACTTCCTCAGGAGCTTAGAAGAAGAGCACTGGTTAGTCTGGCGCTGTTGCTTTGCCTCTGCAGCCAACTCATACCACTACCACTACATAGCTACAAAATAAAATTAAGATGAAAAGACTGATTTCTTCTGTTTTGCTGCTGCTTTGCTTGCTTTCTACGGCGGCAGTAGCACAGGAAAAAATAACCCTGAGCGGCCACGTGAAAGACGAAGCCTCCGGGGAAGGACTGATCGGCGCCTCGGTGAGTGTGCAGGAACTACCTGGCACCGGCGTAGCCACCAACGAATATGGGTTTTACTCCCTCACCTTGCCAAAGGGAAACTACACACTGCTTTTTAACTACCTGGGCTACGTTACCGCCAGCAAATCCATGGATCTCACCACTACTCAGAAGCTTGACGTGGGATTAGGACAGCATGCTACCGCCCTGAAAGAGGTAGAAATTACCACCCGCAAAGAAGACAACAACGTGCGCTCCATGGAGATGAGCACCCTTAAAATGCAAGTAGCGGAGATAAAGACCATGCCGGCCCTGCTCGGTGAGGTAGACGTGGTAAAAGCGATTCAGTTACTGCCGGGCGTTCAGAATGCCGGGGAAGGAACCTCCGGATTTTACGTGCGCGGCGGCGGGGCTGACCAGAACCTGATCCTGCTCGATGAGGCACCGGTGTACAATGCATCCCACCTGATGGGCTTCTTCTCGGTTTTCAATGCGGATGCCATCAAGGATGTGCAGCTGTATAAAGGCGGCATTCCGTCACAGCACGGCGGCAGGCTCTCTTCGCTGCTCGATATCCGCATGAAAGAGGGCAACAACCAGAAGGCAGAAGTATCCGGCGGTATCGGCACCATCTCCAGCCGCCTGACGGTAGAGGCCCCGATCATCAAAGACAAAAGTTCTTTTATACTTTCCGGGCGCCGCACCTATGCCGATATTTTCTTCGGGCTGAGCAACGATGAGAATATCAAAGGCAATGATCTGTACTTCTACGACCTGAACGCCAAGGTAAACTATACTTTAAATGACAAGAACCGGCTCTTTGTGTCCGGTTACTTTGGGCGTGATGTGGCCGCCACCAAAAGCTTTATGATGGACTGGGGCAACGCCACCGCCACTATGCGCTGGAACCACCTTTTCAACAACAGGTTATTCTCCAACACCACCTTCATCTTCTCCGACTTCGATTACGCCATGGGCTCAAAGGAAGAAGAGTCAGAGTTTACCTGGAAATCCCACATCAAAGATTACGGCATCAAGAACGACTACACTTACTTCCTGAACCCGAAAAATCAGTTACGGTTCGGCCTGCACGTAACCTACCACAACTTTATGCCTGCCGAAGTGAAACCCGGCGCTAAATCGTATGTGAATGAGCTGAAGCTGAACTCTACCAGCGCCCTGGAAGGGGCTGTTTACCTGAGTAACGAGCACCGGGTTACGCAAAAGCTCACACTGGATTACGGCCTGCGTTTGTCCAGCTTCACAAGTATGGGGCCGGGTAAAGTATATCTCTATGATGATGCTTTTGAGACGCCGGTTGATACCCTAAAGTATGGTCGCTTCGAAAAGATAAAGCAGTATGGCGGACTGGAACCACGTATATCGGCCAAGTATGAGCTGAACGAGGTGAGCGCTGTGAAAGCTTCTTACAACCGTACACTGCAATACCTGCACCAGGTATCCAACTCCACTTCTGCCACACCTTTTGATGTATGGATTCCGAGCAGCACCTATGTAAAGCCCCAGTTAGCCGATCAGGTTGCGGCCGGCTACTTCCGCAACTTCGCCGATAACATGTTCGAGGGTTCGGTGGAAATATACTACAAATGGATGGATAACCAGATAGATTATAAGGACTACGCAGAGATCTTCCTGAACGAGCGCCTGGAAACAGAGCTGCTGCGTGGTACAGGAGAGGCCTATGGTGCCGAGTTTTACCTGCGCAAGCAAAAAGGCCTGCTGACCGGATGGCTTAGTTATACTTTGTCAAAGACGGAGCGCACAGTACCGGGCATTAACAACGGCAACCCATACCCGTTGCGCCACGACCGTCGCCACTCCGGCAACCTGGTGCTGGCTTACCAGTTCAGCCCAGGTATAAACTTCGGGGCTAACTGGACCTACAGCACCGGCGGAGCCATTACCATGCCGGTAGGCCGCTACGAGTATAACGGCAAAACGTACCCGGTTTACTCAGAGCGAAACGGCTATCGCCTGCCTGCTTACCACCGCCTCGATCTGTCGGCCACCTATGAGAAGCCGCACAACGAGTTTAAGAAGTATAGCGGCAGATGGACCCTGAGTGTGTACAACGCCTATGCCCGTAAGAACGCCTTCTCTATATACTTCCGTGAAAATGAGGAGGACAACACCAAAACAGAGGCCGTGAAAACATACCTGTTCGGCCTGATGCCTTCGCTTACTTACAACTTTAAATTTTAAACAGGCAATCCGATGAAAAAGGCAATATTATACCTGACCGCCATGTTGGCGCTGGCTTTTACAAGCTGCGAAGAAGTGATAGACTATGAACTGAGAAACGCGGACTCGAAGCTGGTGGTAGAAGGGCTGATTACAGACCTGCCCGGTCCTTATACCGTGCGTCTCTCCCAAACCAAAGGCTACCTTAGCGAAGGCCTGGCACCTAGTGTAAACGGGGCGCTTGTGATCGTGTCGGATAATCATGGTACCGTAGACACACTGCAGCAAGTGGGTGAAGGCTTATACAAGACCACCAAAATACAGGGCACAGCAGGCTACACCTATTACTTTAAAGCCACTGTAAATGGAGAGGTTTATAGCGCACAAAGTTACATGCCCGCCGTTGCACCACTAGACTCCCTTACCTTTGAGTACCAGACTGCCATGGAAGAGGAAGACGAAGGCTACCACCCGTTCATCCACTTCCGGGACCCGCAGGGCAAAGGCAATTATTACCGCTGGAACATCTATGTTAACGATATGCTGGAGCCGGACGAGCTAGCTGTATTAAGTGACGAGCTTTACGATGGAAACTACGGCCACGCTGATATGGGATTTGCCCTGAAAAAAGGAGACAGGCTAAAGGTAGAAATGTATGGCATTGATAAGCCGGCCTACAAGTTCTGGCTGGCGCTCGCCAATCAACAAAACTCGGCCGGTGGCCCTTTCGAAAGCACGCCGGCTAATGCCCCAGGCAACATCAGCAACGGTGCCATGGGTTATTTCGGTGCCTCAGCCGTGTCTGTAGTGGAGGCAGTTGTGGAGTAATCTTCTTATAAGAATGTCAGATTAGGTGAAGCCGGACAGCTAATAATGTCCGGCTTCTTCTTTTATACCGGTAGCGGTTTTTAAGCACTGGCAAAGTTTTTTACAGTGAATGCGCTTCTACACTACTACCCCCGCTTAACAAAATACTAAAAAGACTGGCAGCACAAGAGTATATTTTCTATATTGAATGTTGTAAACATCTCACAATCAAAAAACAAGCAACATATGAGACTACTTGTACTTCTGCTCTTGTTATCCAGTACTGCTTTTGCACAGGATATTCCGTTCCGCTGGGACGAACTTACCGCGAGCGACTGGCCAAAGGCGCTGGAAAAATCGAACCGCACCTGTATTCTACCTATCGGTATCCTGGAGAAACACGGCCCGCATGCCCCCATGGGCTCCGACCTAATCCATGTTCGGGAGTGGTCGGCACGCGCTGCAAAGAACGAGTATGCGGTGGTATTCCCGGATTACTTCTACGGGCAGGTTTTTGAGGCACAGCAGCAACCTGGCACTTTTGCGCTGCCAAGCAGGGTGGTATGGGATCTGCTGGATGCCACTGTGGCGGAAATAGCCAGAAACGGTTTCGATAAGATAGTGATCGTGAACGGCCATGGAGGCAATCCACAGTTGCTGCGCTACTTTGTACAGTCGCAACTAGAGAAAAGGAGAAACTATGCCGTCTACTTTTTTGACCCGGTTCAAGATCCAGCTTTTACAGAGAAAGTGAATAAAGTGCGTAAGTCTGATCCGTCCTGGGACCAGCACGGTGGCGAGAACGAAACCTCGACCCTGCTCTACCTGCGCCCCGATCTTGTAAAGCAGGAGCGGGCAACACAGGAGTCCGGTGTTAACCAGAAACGCCTGCCGTCGCTTCCGAATCTGTACACCGGCATCTGGTGGTATGCCAGCTACCCGAACCATTACGCCGGCGAGGGGGCAAAAGCATCGAAAGAGCTGGGCAAGCTGCTTACCGAAAACAAAGTGGAAGCCTTAACGAAAGCGCTGAAAGCTGTAAAATCAGACACCAAGACGCTGGAGCTGCAGAAAGAATACTTCGACAAGGCTGACAAAGTTGGCGGAAGATAACACATGAACTTTGCCTTGCGGGTTACTAATCGGCTGCAAGGCAGAGTTTATACTTGCTACAGGTTATCCTGCAGCTGATACTTCACCCCGACTAAATAAATCTTACGTCCATATACACATTAGGCTTCTTCAAAATAAGAATTACATGAAACGACTTTTATTCCTGCTCCTGCTGATAGCGCAGGTAACCACAGCTCAGAACATCCATATTATCCCAAAGCCCGCCAGTGTGCAGGTAAAACCTGGTAAGTTTACGATCACTCAAAACACCACTATCGCTGTAGCAGATAAAGAAGACAGGAAAGCGGCCGAGTTTCTGAACGAATACCTGCAGGAAGTATATGGTTTTAAGCTGGACATCGATAAAAAGGAGAAGAAAGACTACATTCGCCTCTCCACGCGCAAGCCATCAAAAGCTGCTGAGAAAGATGCCTATACTTTAAACATAACCGAAAAAGGTGCTACCATAGAAGGCGACACGTATGCCGGCACTTTTTATGGCCTGCAATCTCTGATTCAGTTGCTGCCGGTTGCTAAAAGCACCTCGTTGGAAGTACCTGCTGTAGTGATACAGGATGCGCCTCGGTTTTCGTACCGCGGGATGCACCTCGATGTATCACGCCATATGTTCCCGGTTTCATTCATCAAGAAGTATATCGATTACCTGGCCTTGCATAAGATGAACTACTTCCACTGGCACCTGACCGAAGACCAGGGCTGGCGATTGGAGATAAAGAAGTATCCGAAACTTACAGAAGTGGGCGGTTACCGCGATGGCACCATCATTGGTCGTTACCCAGGCACCGGCAACGATAACAAACGCTATGGCGGCTTCTATACACAGGAAGAGGCAAAGGAAATCGTAAAGTATGCTGCAGACAGGCATGTTACTGTGGTGCCGGAGATCGAGATGCCTGGCCATTCCAGTGCTGCACTCACCGCTTACCCATACCTGGGTTGCCCAGGCACTGGGCCTTACAAGGTAGAGCAAACTTGGGGTATTTTTGATGATGTATACTGCGCCGGCAAAGACTCTACTTTTACTTTCCTGCAGGATGTAATGGACGAGGTGCTGGCTATTTTCCCGTCTAAATACATACATGTTGGCGGCGACGAAAGCCCGAAAGCTAACTGGAAAACCTGCCCCCTTTGCCAGAAAAGAATTAAAGAGGAAGGCCTGAAAGACGAACATGAACTGCAGAGTTACTTTATCCAGCGCATGGAGAAGTATATCAACAGCAAAGGCAGAACTATAATAGGGTGGGACGAAATATTGGAGGGCGGCCTGGCCCCGAACGCGATCGTGATGAGCT
This sequence comes from Pontibacter anaerobius, assembly GCF_026241195.1. Lineage (GTDB taxonomy): Bacteria > Bacteroidota > Bacteroidia > Cytophagales > Hymenobacteraceae > Pontibacter > Pontibacter anaerobius. Next base: position 91,616 of record NZ_JAPFQO010000002.1, on the reverse strand, counting down.
GGCGCGGCGAAGAAGGAGGTATTGCTGCAGCAAAGCAAAACCACTACGTGATCATGACGCCGGGCTCGCACCTTTACCTTGACCACTCCCAGAGTCAGCGGGAAGACTCTGTTACCATTGGCGGCTATACAAGTGTAGAGAAAACGTACAGCTACGACCCTGTTCCTAGTGAACTCACTGCTACGCAAGCAAAGTATGTGCTGGGAGCGCAAGGCAACGTTTGGACTGAGTATATGAAAACACCGGCAAAGGTTGAGTACCAGATCTTCCCGAGAATGACTGCCCTGAGCGAGGTGCTTTGGACGGCTCCGGAAAAGAAAGACTGGAAAGACTTTGAAGGCCGGCTGCTTACCCAGTTCAAACGTTACGAACTGTGGAATACCAACTACAGCAATGCCTTCTATGACATAAAAGCGGATATTACGCCCACGCCAGACCACCAGGGTGTTATGGTTAAGCTAAACGCCAAAACCGACCTGGGTGAGTTGAAGTATGCCATCAAGGGAAAACAACCCGAATCAGTCTATACTTCGCCGCTTGTGCTGAAAGAATCTGCCCAGGTAAGAGGCATGTATTATAAGGATAATGCGCTGGTAGACTCCCTGACACTACAGCTGCACGTAAACAAAGCCACCGGAAAGCAAATCGCGCTTAACGAAAAACCATCTGGCTACTTCCCGGGCAATGGTGCTTTTACGCTGGTGGATGGAATCCTTAACAAGAAAGGCGGCCGCACACACGAGTCGATTGGCTTCTCTGGCAGCGACCTGGAGGCTACTATAGACTTAAGTGCTGAACAGCAGATAAGCCATGTGGTGGTGCATGCCCTAAATGCAGGAGGCACTTATGTTTACCCGCCAAAGGCTGTAGAAGTATACGGGTCTGCCGACGGAGAAAACTTTAAACCGCTAGGCACTGCCAACACTGTGACGCAGGTAGAGGGTTCAAAGGCCATTATAAAAGTTGATTTCGCTCCTGCCACAATACGTTTTGTGAAGGTAGTGGTAAGAAACCAGCAACGCGTTCCTGAAGGCAAGCAGGGCGAGGGCGAAAAAGCCTGGCTATTCCTGGATGAGATACAGGTAAACTAAAAAAAGTAAGAATCTTACATATTCCATTTTATAGTCCTTCGTTAAAGTATACTTAGAGCACAGAAAAGCCCTGCAGCAATAGCTGCAGGGCTTTTTGAATTATTTAACCAGACAGAATTTCCTGATTTGAGGCGGTTTACTCCGGTTGCAGCACTAGATATCGGAATAGTTGGTCGGGTGCAGCAGGTAAATATCCGCCCGCAGAAAGTTATTGGCATACTCCGGCATAGCGGACATTTTTTTCCATTCCGGATCCTGCGAAAAGCTCTTCCAGCGTGCCTCACGATCAGCAAAGTTTTCAAAACTCGTCATGTACATCAGGTTGGGCATTTTGTTGCTTGCCAGCACTTTCCCGTAGAAAACAGCATTAAAGCCAAGCCTGTCAAAAAGCTGTATTTCACCATTGTTAAACATGTCTACTTTATTTTGATGGAGTTTTTCAGTGGCTGCCTCGTAGCTTCGCAACTCGTAGATCCGTTCCGACGGGGATGAGGCCAGGTTCGGGGCCTTCATGGCAGGCATACCGGCAAAGGCCTGCATCAGGCTTGTTTCGATACGCTGATAGTACGGCTTATCGTGGGCGGCTTGAATATACGCCTCGCCAGCAGCGGCGTATTTCTTGTCGTGGGCCAGCTTGTCTTCCAGCCCTGCAAACTGCTCCAGCGATGTAAAGGGTAGCAGCACATACACCTTTGGCTCTGAAGAGTGGTTTTGATCTACCTCGTTAGCAGGTTTAAACACCCCTACCTGCTTAATGCCAGCCCGGTGCAAGGCCGGCAGGTAAGCCTGTTCAAGATAGTGGTCCAGCCGCGCCTCCTGCTCCTTGTCTTTCAGGTGGTATACTTTGAGTTGGTAGTAAGATTGCTTCTGTGCAAAGCTATTTATCTGGCTTAAAAAGATAAGTGCAAACACGGAGAGGCAAAAGGCTATAAAGCCGGTTCTTCTAAAATTCATCATGATTGATTTAATATATCCGGAAAGTATAAAATACAACTGGTAGCAAGGCTTTTAACTCATTGCGGCGCCTACCCGCTCCAGCAGTGCTTTTGTTTTCAGAATACCCTCTTTTTCTGGAAGGCTCTCCCCTTCGTACTCAATGCCCACATAGCCTGTAAAGCCGGCGTCCTTCACTATTTTCAGCATTTTAGGGTAATCAATCTCCATGGCATTGCCCTGCTTATCGAAGTTAAAGGCCTTGGCACTGACACCTTTGGCAAAAGGCATCAGTTCTGCCACACCTTTGTAAGGGTCATACTCCTCGATGCACTTGCCGTCCCAGAAGCCGGGTCCCTCCCGCTTAATGCACCAGTTCGTGAAGTCTGGCAAGGAACCAATGTAAGGCTTATCCAACTGCCGCAGCACATCAGCCAGCCAGTCCGCGTCTGACGACAAGCCACCGTGGTTCTCGGTAACAAGCTCAATCCCAATCTCATTGCAGTACTCTCCCAGCCTGCCCAGTCCATCCACTACAGCTTCTTTTGCCTCTTGTTTACCTCCAGCACCAAAGGCATTTACCCGAATCATGTTACACTCCAGATACTTCGCGGCGTCCGCCCACTTTTTATGCACATCCACAGCCTCCATGCGTTTGTTCCGGTCCTGGTCGCCCAGGTCGTTTTCCACGTCGATCATGATCATGTTGTTGAGCACACCATTGCCTTTGCTGCGCTTCAGGAGCTCCGCCAGGTACTGCTGATCATTCACCTTGTCCTTAAAGAACTGGTTCACATATTCTACAGTATCAATTTTATACACCTTCCTTGCCAGCCCCGGAAAGTCAAGGGTATCGATCTCTTTGTTGAACAAGGATTTATGCAGCGACCACTGGGCCAGCGATAACTTGAAGAACAACTTTTTGGATGGCTCTATGGCAAAGGCTCCAGGACCTAAAAGTGAAACACCCGCTAAACCGGCAGCTACACTGCCCATTTGCTGTAAGAACTTGCGACGATCAGTTGACATAAGCTTTGTTTTAAGGTTAGGTTTATACTTGAGGATATAGGAAGCAAAACTTACTGGAAACTAAACTTTTATATAGTATAAGGCAAATTATTTCAGCGAAAACCTATAAGGTATACCCCATATACTAGATTCCGGACATCAGCCATACTTTAAGACTTTGGCGCCACTGCAATGCATAACCTTCGGGCGGCTAGCCTACACCGTCTCCCTTAGAACCGGAATGCTTGGCAAAACAACTAAAGGTTGGGCATAAAACTGTGTTGAGGCGGCAAAAATTGGGTGCAATCAAACTGCGTGCTGCAATCTTACCATAAGGCTCATCTGTTCTGTTGCTTTTCCCAGCGGAAGTGCTGCAACCTGCCCGGTAGTAAAAGGCAAGTATAAAATTGCAGGTTTATACTTTAAGCCGGATAGGATGCCTTCTTCTTCAGGAAGCGTTAAAATCACACCTACAACTTATCCCTTTTTACCCACTAGATTTAGGACTGGAATATATGGAATCGTGGCCAGGCAGCAACATTTCAAACTAAACACCGTCCAACCAATAAGTGGTAAGTTAAATATCCATACAGAAATGTATCCAGAGCTATGCATAAACTTTTACTTCTCACAGTTGCCTTTCTGACCAGCATGCAGTGCTTTGCACAGGCTCCGGAAGATAATCCAGAAGACAAGCCTACACTCAAGGTTGGAGGTGCGCTTCGCTTCAACTATAACCTCTCCACCTGGAAAGAAGACCAACTGGAACGTGGCGGAGACTTCGGTTATGATATTTTTCGTGTAAATGTGGAGGCGGCCTACAAAGGCATTAAGCTGAACGCCGAGTACCGGCACTACGCCGAGGGCTTTGGAGGGGGCATGCTCAAGCAGGGCTGGTTCCAGTATGATTTCTCAGACGCATCTCAAATACAGGTCGGGCTGAACCAGGTGCCCTTCGGTATTCAGCAGTACAACTCCAACAACTGGTTCTTCAACATGACTTACTACGTAGGTTTTGAGGATGACCACGATATGGGTGTAAAGTATATACGCGACACGGGGCTCTGGAAATGGCAGGCTGCCTACTACAAAAGTGCCGAGGATCTGGTATTCAGCGCTGCGGAGGCCAGCCCAAACCGCTACTCCTACGACATAACCGGCCGCAACAAAGAAAACAACCAGCTGGACTTTAAGATAGTCCGGCGCATGGGCGACAGCCTGGCACATGAACTGGGCATCTCCGCGCAGGGCGGGCTGCTCTACAACCTGGACACAGAGGAGAATGGCACCCGCTATGCCGCCGCCGTACATTACGAGTATAAAACACCCAGCAACCCGTGGAATGTGAAGCTACAAGCCATGCTTTACCGCTTTAATCCCAAGTATGCAAATGGCAACGACCTTGACTTTGTGGAGATGGGCGCTTACGGGGCCAACTATAACGTAGCCAGCAAGGGGGAAATCTACACGGCGGGCATATCGTACCATATCCCCCTAGAAACAAGGCTGCTGCAGGGAATCGACATCTATAACAACTATGGCTATTACAACAAACGGGTAAGCGGCTATGAGAACTCACACATAAATGTGTTGGGGGCTCTGTTCACGGCCGGCCCTATGTACATCTATACCGATGCCGCCTTTGGATATAACCAGCCCTGGTTAGGGCCAGAGTGGACCAATGCGTTCACCACGGGCACTGCAGGCGAAACAGACTGGCATATGCGCTTTAACATCAACTTTGGATATTATTTCTGATATAACAGATTATTTTAATGAGTAAAGTAGCAAGAAGTGATACAAAGAAGTCGCTGGGCCTGGAAGTAAACGGCCCGGTGTTTTGGTCTTCTATCGTTATCCTGATCATCATAATAGCACTTGTGCTTACCTTCCGGGAAGGCGCAGAAGCATTTTTCAGTGAAACACAGGCCTCGGTTACTTCCAACATGGGCTGGCTGTTCATACTTAGTGTGAACGTGTTTGTGGTATTCTGCCTTTATATGGCCTTCGGTAAGTTCGGGCACATCCGGCTAGGGGGCAAAGAGGCGAAACCAGAGTTCAGCACCTCTTCCTGGTTTGCCATGCTGTTTAGCGCAGGTATGGGCATCGGCTTGTTATTCTGGAGTATAGCCGAACCCATCAACCACTTTCAGACACCCCCTCTGGGCGAACCCGGCACACCTGCCGCAGCCAGGCAGGCCATGAACTTTACGTTCCTGCACTGGGGCTTTCATGCCTGGGCGATCTATGCGCTGGTAGGGCTCTCGCTGGCATACTTTACCTACAGCCGTAAGTTACCCTTAACCGTGCGCTCCGTATTTTACCCCTTTCTGGGCGAACGCATCCATGGGTTGATCGGCGATGTTATCGACATACTGGCGGTACTGGCAACACTTTTCGGTTTGGCCACATCACTTGGCCTGGGTGTAAAACAGGTAGCGGCCGGTCTGCATCATGTTTTTCCGGCCATCGACAGCGACGTAACTACACAGATCATGCTGATAGCCGGCATAACAGCCATCGCCACAGTATCTGTGGTAACGGGGGTAGACAAGGGCGTACGCATCCTGAGCGAGTGGAACATTCGCATTGCCCTGGTTATACTTCTGGCGGTGCTGTTTTTAGGCCCGACTGTTTTTATACTTGGTTCCTATGTTCAGAATACCGGCTCCTACCTCGGCAGTTTCCTGCAACTCTCTTTCTGGAACGAGGCATATTCAACCCGGAACTGGCAGGGAGGCTGGACCGTGTTCTACTGGGCCTGGTGGATTTCGTGGGCGCCGTTTGTCGGCATTTTCATAGCCCGTGTTTCAAAAGGCCGTACCATCCGGGAGTTTGTCCTGGGAGTACTGATCGTGCCATCGCTGCTCTCTTTCCTGTGGATGACCGTGTTTGGCAGTACCGCTTTGCGGGAGGTACTGGCCGGTGAAACGGCAGTAGCCGAGGCTGTGGCAGCAGATATCTCAACAGCACTTTTTGTATTCTTCGAGCAGCTGCCGTTCTCCACTGTTCTTTCGGTGATAGGCATTATATTGGTGGCTGGTTTCTTTGTAACCTCCTCAGATTCCGGCTCGCTGGTAGTAGACAGCTTAACCTCCGGCGGGAGGCCCGACTCCCCTGTGGGTGTCCGTGTTTTCTGGGCTTTGGCTGAGGGTGCCATAGCAGCGGTACTCCTGATAGGCGGTGGGCTGCAGGCCCTGCAAACCGCCGTCATCATAACGGGTCTGCCCTTCGCGCTCATCCTGCTTTTAATGTGCTACAGCTTGTATAGAGGCCTGAACGAGGAACTCACAGAAGAGACCAAGCTCGGCAAGGCGCAGCAGCGAAAAGATTACCAGCAGCTTGTAGCCGAGGTAATAGCCAAGCGTGCCGTAAAGCATGACGTGAAAACTCCAGTAGAACGTAAAGACGATACTCCCCATAATCCAAAGCCATGATTGCAATTGATTCCATGATGGTCTGCCTGGACCTGAGCGATATAGACGAAACGCTGGTAAGATTTACACGCTCGGTTTGTGAGCGCCTGCCGGTAAAAAAAGTATACTTTGTACACAACATCAAGACTTCCGAGCTGAGCGATGATTTCCGGGAGTACTTTGGTGACGTGAATATAAGCGACGAGATTGAAGGCAACATAGCTGACATCGTTACAGAGCATTTTGCTAACTGCACCGACTATGAGATTCTGGTAAGCGAGGAGCCCAACACCGAAGTTATACTTGCTGACCTGGTAAAACGCTACACGATAAAGCTGACACTGCTGGGCAAACGCATGAGCGATAAAAGTACAGGAGCCCTGGGCACGAAACTGCTGCGGATCCTGCCCTGCAGCGTGCTGGTATTCCCGGAAACGGCCAGCTTCAAGATTGCCCGTGTGCTCACGCCCATTGATTTTTCGGACACGTCGCTACACGCACTTCACCTGAGCAAAAGCCTGGCCGACCAGTTGGGGCTTGCCCTGGATATTATGCACGTGTATAAACTGCCTACCCAGTACTTTCCTCTTATTTCGGAAGAGAAAGCGATAAAAAAAGCCGAGGAGGTAGTAAAGGAGCGGTTTACGGACATGCAAAAACGCCATAAAGAGATAGCCGGCATACCTTACACGTTGGTGCGGGCCGCCGGAAAAACAGTGGCAGAGCGCATTAACCTGCAGCTGCAGAAGGGAAAACACGATCTGCTGGTCGTCGGTTTGAAGGGACATAACCCCATTCCATCCCTGAGCCTGGGCAGTGTGCCAACCGAACTCTATAACATGGACATAGACATCCCTATCTGGCTAGTGTATTCTGAAGAGGTGATCAAGTAGGAGGCTATACTTTGCCTATTCCATTTATCAGGTGCGTGATTCCTGTCACGACCATGTCTATGCCTATGGCACCCAGGAAGAAGCCGTTTATACGCAGGAGCAATTCCATATTTTTATCGAAAGCCAGCTGTACTTTTTTAGAGCCCATGCTACGCCGTATTTGCTTCATGCCCATAATAAACCCAAAGTTGATGAGCATGATCAGGAAGAGCGACAGTACGCCTTGCCATAGTTGAAGCTCTTCCGACATCAGCACAGTGAGGGAGATTGTACCCGCGCCTACCATAAAAGGTAAGGCAATTTCAGAGGCCAGGTCATGCAGATCGCCTTTGATCTGGATAAATGCCTTCTTGCCCTGCACAATAAAAATGTAAGCAAAAGAGAACAGCACAATGCCGCCGAATATCCGGAACGACTCAAAGTTAATGCGAAACACCTTCTGAAAAACCACATCTCCTAACAACAGGAACACCACGAAAATAGAGAAAGAGATTACGGAAGCCTTTAGAAACACAGCCCTGAAGTCAGCTTCAGACAAGTCGCTCATTACAGGCTTTAAGTAAAGGAAAAGCGCAAAGGGGTTCAGCATTACCAGAAAACTAAGTATAGCGGCTATCATAGGTAAGTTAAAGTATGGATTTTATGAACTTGGAGTTACGGGACAAGAGGCAGGAAGATTCCAGAAAATGCTTTAGCACAAACTTAGAGTGGCACTTTCGGATAGTTTTGCACCTCTGTTTCTTTGCCGCTTTTGGTGCTTACTAACCGGCTGGGCCTGTCCTGCTTCGCCACCTCATGCGCCCTCGACAGTGCCTGCTCCTCCTCCTCGAAAGCCTCTATCAGCTTCCTGTCATGGTCCAGCACACACCACTGTTTTTTCTCCTCATTCCACTGCACCCGATAGGTTTTCACAGGCGCCTTATTTCGGATCAGGTCAATTATAACCTTGCCGTCGCTGTAGTTACCGTCCGGGTAAGGCATGGGCAGCAGGGCAAAGAAAACATAGTATAAAGAGAAGTAGGTGAACTGGTAGGTAAGTATGCCGGCTTCCAGCACCTCGTTTTCGATCAGGTATACCACCGCCACCGCGGCCAATCCATTAAAAAGCGAACCTCCTGCAAAAATAAGAATATGGGCAAAGCGCTGGTTTCGCTTCAGGTTATCAAACGTGCAGAGGCCATACCAGAAATAGTACTGCCGAACCTCCAGGATCCCCACCTGGAAAAGCACTCTCCCACTTCCTACCGTTACCCTGATATTTTTACCCCCCATCAGCCAGGCAAAGAACACGTGACCGGCCTCATGCACAAAAGAGATAATGGGCAGCACCAGGAAGAAGGCAAATAAGAACTTCGGTAAATCGTTTATTCCAAACATATCGGTATCTGTTACGAATTTTGAAACCTAAGATTCAACTTAGTTTCACATTTCATCCTGCGGCAAATCCCGCCAAGGCATACTCTCTCCGCTATTTTACTCAACCAGAGCGGCATAAATGTATCGCCACTGGCATACTTTCCCTTTTTTCCGTAATCTTATAGGTTAAATCTCTACCGATATGAAACACTTCTTCACACTGTTTTTCTTAATCGCCGCTGTACTTCCTGTATCCGCACAGCAAACCCAAAAGCCAGTGATACACGGCAAAAACTGGATAGCCATAACGGGTAAACCTCTGGCTGCCACTGCAGGGGCCATGACTTTCCAGAAAGGGGGCAACGCTGTGGACGCTGCCTGCACCATGCTTGCCGCCACCTGCACCATGTGGGATGTGCTGAGTTGGGGCGGGGAAACGCAGGCGCTGATCTACAACCCTAAAACAAAGAAAGTAATAGCCATTAACGCCCTGGGAGTTGCCCCAACCGGTGCCACGCCTGAGTTCTTCAAAAGCAAGGGATACAATTTTCCGCCTGAGAATGGCCCTTTGGCAGCCACAACACCCGGCACCCCCGGAGGTTTGATGCACATGCTGGCCAATTACGGTACCCTCAGCCTGGAACAGGTGTTGGCACCTGCTATGGAAATGGCAGCCGGGTACCCTATGGAAGCGCAGACAGCCAACAGTATTGAGCGCAATAAAGAGCTGATTAAGCAGTGGCCTTACAGTAAAAAGGTGTTCCTGACACACCCTGGCGAAGAGCGGGAGGCTCCGGAAGCAGGTGAGATATTTGTGCAGCAGGACCTACTGAACACGCTTACCAAACTTGTGGAAGCGGAAAGAGCCGCTCTGAAAAAAGGAAAGAGCCGCAAAGAGGCCATCATGGCAGCCTACGACAGGTTTTACAAAGGCGATATTGCCAAAGAGTTTGTGCGCGGTAGCAAAGAGCAAGGTGGGCTGATCACGATGAAGGACCTGGCAAACTGGAAGCCACTGGAGGAAGAGCCGCTGGTGGCGAATTACAAAGGTATAGACGTGTACAAGCTACAGCAGTGGACACAAGGGCCTGTTATGCTGCAGGCGCTAAACATCCTTGAAAACTTTGATCTGAAGAAGATGGGGTACAACAGCTCGAGGTACATCCATACGCTTTATCAAAGTATGAATCTTGCCTTTGCGGACCGCGACTTCTACTACGGGGATCCATACTTTGCTCCGGCAGAACCCATGAAAGGCCTGTTGAGTGATGCGTATGCCAAACAGCGCGCAGCCCTTATCCAATATGATAAGAACAATCCTCAGGTTGGCCCCGGCGACCCTTACCCTTTTGAAGGAAAGAAAAACCCATACTTAAAACTTCTGAAAGAGAGAGGGTATGAGATAGACACGACAAAACGGAACTTTGCTCCTACCCACGACATCCGCAACGGCTCATCGATGACCGAGTATCAGGACAGGCTGTGGCGAGGCACCACCACTATTGAGGCCACCGATAAGGAGGGATGGGTTGTTTCTATAACCCCGAGCGGTGGCTGGATACCTGCCACAATCGCGGGCAACACCGGTATAGGTATGAGCCAGCGCATGCAAAGCTTTGTACTTGATCCTGCCCTGAATCCCTTTAATGTGGTAGAGCCGGGCAAAAGACCACGGGTAACGCTAACCCCGTCCATGGCCCTGAAAGACGGCAAGCCATACTTGTCTTTTGCGGTGCAGGGCGGCGACACGCAGGACCAGAACCTGCTGCAGTTTTTCCTGAACGTGGTAGAGTTCAACATGACGGTGCAGCAGGCAGCCGAAGCCGCTAACTTCAACACAAACCAGCTTTGGCTCTCTTTAGGAGGTACACAAACAGCGGACCGACAGCCCAAGCCCGGGCATATCCTGCTGCACGACAGCACCCCAGAAAACGTGCGGGAGGAGCTAAAGAAACTGGGCTATACGTTAAGCTTTGACGATCGCACCAGCGGCCCTATCAATGCCATTTACTTTGATTGGGAGCATGGTAGCTTCTGGGGAGGCTCCAGCAACCACGGCGAGGATTACGGAATTGGTTGGTAAATACTATGAACGCCATCCACTACCAGGTTTAAATATGTAGCGGATGGCGTTTACAACACTGAAAGCGTTTCGACCAGGTGGCGGAGTTTGCCAGCATCCGTCACGGCGTTTCCGGTAATGGTGTTGTTAAAGAATACCCATACTTTCTTACCGTCCTGCAGCCAGTCTTTCACCATATAGGCGTAGCGCTCCAGCTTGTCGTCGGCGTAGGCTGAGGCATATAATTTCTCGTCGCCGTGCAGGCGCAGGTATGCCGTGTTGGTGGTAGTGGCCTCCGTACCCGGAAAACGCTTGCCCGCGCTGGCCATCACGATTGTAATGTCATACTCCCGCAGCAGTTCCAGCGACTCTTCCGTAAACCAAGAGGCATGCCTGGCTTCCAAGGCAAACACCTTGTCTGGGTAAAGCTCGCGCAGAGTCCGGTAAAAATCCTCCGCCACCAGCCTGTCGTACCGGAAGCTCCCGGCAATCTGCACCAGCACGGGCCCCAGCCGCTCCCCCATCAGCAGGTACCTCGACATAAACTTCTGCAAGGGCTCTTGAATATCCCGGAACTTCCTCTTGTGCGTGATCTCCTGGTTAAGCTTCGGGGCGAATTTAAAATGCGCCGGCGTCTGCGACAACCACTTTTCGATGGTTTTCGGCATGGTGAAGTGGTAGAAGCTGCTGTTTATTTCCGTAGCGTTGAAACGGGTGGCGTAGTGGCTAAGAAACTCCGCAGACTTCATCTCGGGCGGGTACAAAACCTCCTGCCAACGGTAACTCCAGCCCGAGGTGCCGATGTATAAATTTGGTATCTCCGACATAGTATAAGTATAACAGATAACATATACTTCGCTGCCTTGCCCCGGTTACAACTATCATACTATGCCAAGGTTATACTTCTACAAAGCCCTCCACTAAACACCCTAAGTATAGCCTGCACCCTTTTTCAGCTAATACATTGACTCGAATTGATGAATAGATTTATTTTATGTTGTAGCTTTACCTTATAAAACAAACGCATTGATCGGTAACGTGGGCGCAACTGCGGATGCAGTGCCCAAAGTTGCTTACACTGTTTGAACCACAACTATCTAAACATTACTCCTGCTTATGAATAACTCACAATATGAATTCGGAATGGTCGGCCTCGGTGTTATGGGGAGAAACCTCTTACTTAATATGGCTGATCATGGTATCTCGGTGATAGGACTGGACCTGGACCCGGAGAAGGCTGCTGCCCTGGAAGCTGAAGCCGGTGCCGGAAAACCCGTTCGTGGCACCACCTCCGCCGAAGACTTTGTGAAATCAATTCGCAGGCCGCGCGCCCTCATGCTGCTGGTGCCGGCCGGTAAACCGGTGGATGCAGCTATCAACAGCCTCCTTCCGCTCCTGGAGCCGGGCGATATTATTGTGGACGGTGGCAATTCATACTTCCCGGACACTGACCGCCGCGTGGTGGGGCTGGCCGATAAAGGCATCCACTTTTTCGGGATGGGTATTTCCGGTGGGGAGAAAGGGGCGCGTTTCGGCCCAAGTATGATGCCGGGCGGCAACCGTGAAGCCTACGAGCGACTGCGCCCAATTTTTGAGGCCGTGGCAGCTAAGGTAAACGGGGAGCCTTGCGTTACTTACCTGGGAAATGGCTCGGCCGGCAACTATGTAAAAATGGTGCACAACGGCATAGAGTACGGTGTGATGCAGCTGATTGCCGAAACCTACGACCTGTTGAAGCGCGGATTCGGTTTCTCTGACGAGGAGCTGCAATCTGTCTTTCAGGGGTGGAACCAGACGGAGCTGCAGTCTTTCCTGATCGAGATAACCGGCGAGATACTGCAGAAGACCGATGAGGTGACAGGAAAGCGCCTGGTAAGTATGATCTCCGACAGGGCCCGCTCCAAAGGAACCGGCAAATGGACCTCACAGAACGCCATGGACCTGCAGGTGCCTGTGCCAAGTATAGACATGGCCGTGCTGATGCGCGATATGTCGAAGTATAAGGAAGAACGTGTGGAGGCGGCCAAACTGTTGCCAAATCATACTTTCGAAACGGGTATTAACACCGGTAAGCAGGAAATCGTAAGCCAGATGCAAAATGCCTTTTACTTCGCCATGGTTTCCACTTACGCTCAGGGTATGGCACAACTGCGTGTGGCTTCTGAAGCCTATAACTATGGGCTGCAGCTGCAGGAGGTGGCCAAGATCTGGCGCGGAGGCTGCATCATCCGGGCCGTTTGCCTGGAGGACTTCCGTCAGGCGTACGAAAAGAACAGCGAGCTGCCTAACCTCCTCCTCGACCCGAAAGTAGGAAAGGATCTGCTGGACCGTCAGCAGGATACGAGAACCATCCTGAAATTGGCTATAGACAAAGGTATACCGATGCCTGCCTTTATGGCCTCCCTCAGCTATTTTGATGCTTACCGAAGCGAGACACTGCCAACCAACCTCATCCAGGCGCAGCGGGATTACTTTGGGGCCCATACCTATGAGCGGGTGGACCAGGAAGGCATTTTCCATACCCAGTGGAGCTAAATTTCTAAACTCGGCAGGCTTTTTTAGAGGTATAATGAGAAATCAGAAGTAACCATACTTTACCTTTGCACCGGCTACGCACTACTATAAAGATTTTTGCTCCGTTAAATACCCAATTACATAACACCTGATGAAAGAAACCCAAAAAACGGCCCCCACCATTGCAGTTATATTCGGCGGTACCGGAGATTTGGCAAACCGAAAACTCATACCTGCCTTTTACAACCTGTTTCTGGATGGATGGCTGCCGGAGCAGTTCGCCGTGATCGGCTTAGGGCGTTCTGAACCTAACGACGATGATTACCAGCAGCACCTGCGCGATGGACTGGGGCAGTTCTCGCGCAGCGGCAAGCCTACCGACGAACAGTGGGAATCCTTCCAAAGCTCCATCTATTACCTGCAGTCCGATATAAACGACCCGGAGTCTTACAGACAGCTGGCTGATAAGATTGAGGGCATAGAAGCTATGTGGGGCACCCGCGCCAACAGGATGTTCTACCTCTCCGTATCGCCCCGTTTTATTGAGGCAATTACCGTAAACCTCGGGCTGGTGGGTATTGCCAGCAACCCGGAACTTGACCGCATTGTGGTGGAGAAACCTTTCGGACATGACCTGAAATCAGCCAAGGAACTGAATCAACTCCTGACCCGCACTTTCCAGGAGTCGCAGATCTACCGCATAGACCATTACCTGGGCAAAGAGACAGTACAGAACATACTTGCTTTCCGCTTTGCCAACGCCCTTTTTGAGCCGCTCTGGAACAGGAATTACATTGAGTACGTGCAGATAACGGTGGCAGAGGAGGTTGGCGTGGAAGACCGCGGCGGCTACTACGAGGGAGCCGGCGCCTTGCGCGACATGATCCAGAACCATTTGCTGCAGCTGCTATGCATGGTCGCCATGGAGCCTCCCATCTCTTTCGAGGCCGAGGAGATACGTAACAGAAAAGTGGATGTGCTGCAAGCCGTTCGCCGCCTCTCGCGTGAGGAGGTGGGCAAGTATGCCGTTCGCGGGCAGTACGGCCCGGGCTGGATGAAAGGCAAACAGGTGCCAGGCTACCGCCAGGAGGCCGGGGTAGACCCGCACTCTACGATAGAGACCTACGCCGCCATTAAGTTCTATCTCGATAACTGGCGTTGGCAGGGTGTGCCGTTTTACCTGCGCACCGGTAAACGCATGCAGGAGAAAACGACCTCCATTACCGTGCAGTTCCGCTCTGTGCCGCACCTCACGTTCCCGTCGGCCATGTCGGATAATATCCTGCCGAACCGCCTGATCATCAACATACAACCCCAAATGGATATCCGCCTGAGGTTTATAGCCAAAAAACCAGGCTTGGATATGGCCCTGACCCCGGCTGAGATGGTGTTCGACTTTAACGCGTACTCGCACCAATCGCAATCGCCGGAAGCCTATGAGACCCTGCTGCTGGATGCCATGCAAGGCGATGCCACTTTGTTTATGCGCTCTGACCAGGTAGAAGTAGCCTGGGATGTGATTACGCCGATCCTGGAAACCTGGGAATCAAGGCCGTCGCTGGAATTCCCGAACTACCCGGCCGGCATGTGGGGCCCGGAGAACGCCGAGGCATTAATTGCGCGCCAAGGCCATACCTGGACCGTGGCACAGGCGAAGTAGAATTTAAAAGACTTACACGTATGGTTACCATCTTTAAAGATACAGCTTACCTCAGCCAGCAGGCAGCCGAACTGTTTGTGCAGGCGGCGCAGGAGGCGGTGCAGAAAAATGGCCGTTTCACGGTGGCCTTAACCGGAGGATCATCCCCGAAGCAACTGTACCAACTGCTGGCCCAGGCTCCGTACAAAGAGCAGGTGCCGTGGCAGCAAACCTATATTTTCTGGGGCGATGAGCGCTGGGTGCCTTTAACCGATGAGCGAAGCAACGCCAAAATGGCCAAAGAGCTGCTGCTCGATAAGGTACCTGTACCGCAGGAGCAGATTTACCCGATGTGGGATGAAATGGAGCCAGAGAAGTATGCTCAAAAGTATGAGCAGATCCTGAAGGACCATTTCCAGGACCAGTCCCCTGCCTTCGACCTGATCTTGCTGGGCATGGGCGACGACGGCCACACGGCCTCTCTGTTTCCGGGTACCGAGGTGCTTCAGGAGAAATCCAGCTGGGTGCAGGCCTATTACCTGGCGCCACAGTCCATGTACCGCATCACCTTAACCGCACCGCTTATTAACCAGGCCAAAAGGGTCCTCTTCATGACGTTTGGAGATGGCAAAGCCCAGGCGCTGCACGAGGTGCTGGAAGGCGAGCGCAACCCGGAGCAATACCCGTCGCAGCTCATAAATCCCTTAAACGGGTCGTTGTATTGGTATGTGGATGATAAAGCCGCTTCGCGGTTAGAAAAGTTTAAATAAGACTACAGTATGAAACTGCCTCTCCTTTAAGTATGAGAGGCAGTTTTTTTATACTTTGGATTTGTCGTGAACGCATCGAGAACGGTAAACCCTATACACATCATTCATCACGAAGTATAAAAGTATAAACCCACGCCGATACCGCTAACCTGAAGCCAAACACATCGTTTTACAGGCTGGACCTAAACCTTATACCCATGCACTTTATCACGTTATACTCCTTAAGCTTTGCGGTATCTATACTTGGTAACCTGTACCAGCAGCACATTGTGCAGCCCACTGCTCCCGGAAGAACAGAGCAGCAGATGCAGCAACAGGAAAAATTGAAGGGAGCCTGGCAACTGAGCTCTGGCACAGTACAATTTGCCACCCTGCCGAAGGGTGCCACGGCAGTGGCCATGATGGAGGACGGATACTTTACCGTTGCATACTTTGATAAGGCTGGCAAACAGTTCCTGGGCACCTTTGGTGGAACCTATACGTTGGCAGCAGATGATATGCTAACACGAGAGTTTGAGTACAACACCTTGGACACCGCTACGGTAGGCACACAGGATACCCTGATGTATACCCTCCAAAACGGACAGCTGCAACTAACGGGAGATAACCTGAAGCAGACCTGGGCCAGAGCAGACAAGAACACCGCCTCACCTCTGGAAGGCACCTGGCGCATTACAGGGCGTGCCGGGGAGGATGGCAAAGTGAACCCGATCCATACCTCCGGCCCCAGGAAAACGCTCAAAATTCTGTCGGGTAACCGTTTCCAGTGGATAGCTTTTAATACGGAGACGAAAGAATTCTCCGGCACAGGCGGTGGCACCTATACGGCAGAAAACGGAAAGTATACCGAGCACATCGAGTTCTTCTCCCGCGACTCCAGCCGCGTGGGCGCAAGCCTCGGCTTTAATTATAAAGTGGAAGATGGTAAGTGGCTGCACAGTGGCCAAAGCAGTACAGGCAAAAAAATAAACGAAGTTTGGGAGCGGGAGTAAAAAACCTTAGCCTAAGATTACCGGGCCATATTCGCCATTGATTTATACTTTGACTGAAAGGAGTTTATAAAATAATTAACCTCTTTTGCGTGGCTCAGCACGGATTTGTAAATTTTTTATCGTACATTGTAAAAAATAATGAACAAATATGCCTGCAAAAATGTAGTAGGTGTATAATAATCAAAACAATATGAATAACGGAACAGTAAAATTCTTTAATGACACAAAAGGCTTTGGGTTCATTAAAGAAGCAAATTCAGATCAGGAGTACTTCGTACACGTATCAGGTTTGGTACACGAGATCAGAGAAAATGACGAAGTGACTTTTGAGCTGCAGGAAGGCAGAAAAGGACTAAATGCGGTTAATGTTAAGCGTGCTTAGTTTTAACATATAAGTCATTAGTAAAAGAGCCTTACGTTCAGTAAGGCTTTTTTATTTACCTGTGGCAGCTGACATGTGTTTGCTGCGTTCCGATTTAATTAACCAAAACCCTCTCTCATGAACAGAAAGTATATCGTAGACCCAACCACACGTGAGTATTTATGCGTAGCCTTAAAGAAGGGACAGGACTGGATACCAAACAACCAGGACGAGCTAAAAAGCTTTATGAGCTCACGCTCTAAAGAAATTGAGGCGGAAAAAGAACTGGTGTCAGGCGAGTTTAACGACAATTCTTTTTTTGAGAAATGGATTCGCAACGGCACAAATTTCCTGTTCCGTTATTAAAAATGAAAGGGCTGCAGCGCCCCATTGCTCACAAAACATAACATCAAAGATCAATTAACAATATATGGGTAGATCACAGGAAACCTTTAGTAAAAAAGAAAAAGAAAAGAAAAGGCTTAAAAAGAGGCAGGATAAAGAGCAGAAGAAGGAGGAGCGCAAAGCTTCATCCAGCAAAGGGCAAGGCCTGGACGAGATGCTCGCCTATGTAGACGATGATGGTAACATCACCTCTACCCCACCGGACCCAACCAAGAAAAAGAAAGTGGTGAAGCAGGAGGATATACAGATAGGTGTGCCGAAGCAGGCAGAGCTTGACCCGGCTGACCTGATCAGAACTGGTACCATAACTTTCTTCAACACATCCAAGGGCTACGGCTTTATCAAGGACAGCGATACCGGCGAGAGCATTTTTGTGCATCAGAACGACCTGTCTGGTCCGGTAAAAGAAAACGACAAGGTAAACTTCGAGGTAGAGAAGGGACTAAAAGGGCTGAATGCCGTTAATGTAAAGCTTGTCTAGCTAGAAGCCACTATTCTTAACCTGGCAGTGTCTCCACACTTGCCGGAAGAGACTATTTCGGGTGCCCCTATGGGCACCTTTTTTTATTTCTGTGGGTAGCACGCTTTCCTCTCACCTGCGGTAAACCTTTTCGGCAAATCAGGCATACCACTTCCTCAGCAGTTCATTTTCAACATATATCTCGCATTCAGCGTATTACCAAAACTGCAGGTTGCCTGCACTTTTGGCAGGCGCTGCAGTGATACGAAACTATGGAAAAAACAATCTAGGAAAATGGCTGAAATCAATATTGAGCGAAAAAAGAAGACGATGTGGCCCTGGGTAATCCTGCTGCTGGTAATTATAGCGCTTATTGCCTGGGCACTTTATGAGCTCACCAACGAACCTGATGAGGTGGAATATGAAGAGGTGCCTGCTACCGGCATGGTTGTACCTGCACATACGGAGCATGTTCCAAAATCTATCGCAATAGTATAAAAGCATTAAAAGAATAGAGCTATGAATAACGATGAATTAAGAAACGAGCGCCTGGTGCCGCTGAGTGCCATGAAAGACTATAAAGTGGCCAAAGATAACCCCGACGTGCTTGGCTGGCGTGTAGTGGGTGCCGACGGCGAAAGCCTTGGCATGGTGAAAGACATGATCGTGGACACTGAGGCGATGAAAGTTCGCTACCTCTCTGTGGTGGCTGACCGACGGTTCTTTAACGCAGATTCGGATCAATACCTGCTGGTTCCGATTGGGGTGGCCGCACTCGATAAAAAAGGCAAAAAAGTGTTTATCTCGGCCATAGACTCCAGAACGGTTGGCAGCTACCCTATTTATCCGGGCGGGCCAATTACGGAAGACTATGAGTACGCCGTGCGCGACACGCTACAAAGGTCTCAGCGAGATACCATGCCTGGCACAGCAGAAGACCACAGAGCTGAGTTTAATGAAGCGCTGGAACAGCCGCACAAGTCTCGCCCCGGTTATATTTCCGGTGATTTCTACAACGATGCGACGTTTGATGAGAACCGATTTTATACTTCGGACCAGGAGGTACACCGGGAGAAAAATTACGCTAACCGCGACCACGATCGGGACGAAGAGTTCTCAACCGCAGACCTGCACAGTGAGGAGCGAAGACCTAAAACTGTAGAGGACTCCATCAACACAATTGAAAGACTGGAGCATTTGCGCGAGAAAGGCTCTATTACTGAAGAGGAATTTATACTTCTGAAGAAACGGGCCCTGGACCTGTAGGCGCAGCTTAAACTTTATAATATAACATGACCCGGCCCATTTGATGAAAATACGTCAGATGGGCCATTTTTTGTACGGCTCCGCTTCGCTTTTTATTTCGCTGCCGTAGTTGCTTTCTCCCGCTCCTTTTCTGCCTGCAGCATGTTCTCCATTCCCTTAAAAAAGGCATCCGGGTTAAACGAGATGCTGTTGATACCGTGCTCTACCAGAAACGAGGCGTACTGCGGATAATCACTCGGCGCCTGGCCGCAGAGGCCGACCTTAGTTCCGGTTTGCTTTGCTTTCTGCAGCGTCATCACAATCAGTTGCTGCACCGCTGCATCAAAAGGCGTAAAAATATCGCTCAGCAACCCGGAGTCACGGTCTGCGCCCACGGTAAGCTGTGTCAGGTCGTTGGAGCCGATAGAGAAGCCGTCGAACACCTCTGCGAACTCCTCAGCCAACAGTGCGTTGCTCGGTATCTCCACCATCACGTATACTTCCAGCCCGTTTTCGCCACGCTTCAGGCCATACGTTGCCATCAGGTCAACCACTATTTTGCCCTCCTCTACCGTTCTGCAGAATGGGATCATGAGTTTTACATTGGCCATCCCCATCTCTTCCCGCACCTTTTTCATCGCGCGGCACTCCAGCTCAAAACCCTCCTGGTACAGCGGGTGGTAATAGCGCGAGGCACCCCTAAGCCCGATCATGGGGTTCGCTTCGTTCGGCTCAAACTGGGTACCCCCAACCAGGTTAGCGTACTCATTCGATTTGAAATCACTCATCCGCACGATCACATCCTTGGGGTAAAAGGCGGCCGCAATTATACTTGTCGCCTCGGCCAGCTTCTCTACAAAATAATCTTCCTTGTTCGGGTAGTGGTGCGTGAGCTGCTCTATCTTTTCCCGCGTCTGCTTATCCGTAACTTTATCAAAATTACGCAGCGCCATGGGGTGTATCTGTATGGAGTTATTGATGATGAACTCCATGCGCATCAGCCCCACCCCATCGTTGGGCAGGAAAGAGTATTTGAACGCCTGCTCCGGATCACCAAGTATGAGCATGGCCTGTGTCTGGGGTTTTTCGAGCTTGCTCATGTCGGTTTGCTTCTCGCTCCACTCCAGCTTGCCTTCATACACGTAGCCTGTCTCGCCTCCCGCCGTGGAGACAGTCACCTCCTGTCCGTCCTGTATGGTTTGCGTGGCATTATCCGTACCCAGCACGGCTACGGCGCCCACCTCTCGGGCAACTATAGCGGCATGGCTGGTGCGGCCGCCCTGTTCGGTAATTATGGCGATGGCCTTCTTGAGAATGGGGTCCCAATCGGGGTCGGTTTTGCGGGTCACCAGCACCTCTCCCTCCTGCAGCTTGTCAATCTCATCCGGTGAGTGAAGTATGCGTGCCACGCCAGACACGATGCGGCTGCTAAGGCCTATGCCGGAGCAAAGCACCTTGCCTTCCTCCTTTAAAGTATACTCTGTAAAGAATGCCTGGTTCTTGTGCTGGCTCTGCACTGTTTCGGGTCTGGCCTGCACAATAAACAAGTCGCCGGACTCGCCGTCTTTTGCCCACTCAATATCCATGGGCTGCTTGTAGTGCTCTTCTATGCGCTTGCCCCAACGCGCCAGCTGCACCACTTCCGCATCCTTCAACACAAACTGCTCCTGCTTTTCCGAAGGCGTATCCACGTTTACAATGGCATCCGCCGGGCTTTGCAGCTCCCCCTCCTGCTTCTCGGCATACACCATTGTTTTGGCTTTGCTGCCCAGTTTATGAGAGATGATCGGCTGCTTTGCCTTATCCAGCATCGGCTTGAAAACAACAAACTCATCCGTATTCACAGCGCCCTGCACAATGTTCTCGCCCAAACCCCAGGAACCGGATATCACGACCGCATCCTCAAAACCGGTATCCGGGTCCAGCGTGAACATCACACCGGAGCAGGCTTCATCGGAGCGCACCATCAGCTGTATGCCTACCGACAGGGCCACCTGCATGTGCTCAAATCCATTATCCACCCTGTACTTGATGGCACGATCGGTAAACAGCGATGCATAACTATGGTGGCAGGCATTGTACAGGTTGTGGAGGCCGCTCACGTTCAGATAGGTTTCCAGCTGTCCGGCAAAGCTGGCCGTGGGCAGGTCTTCGGCTGTGGCGCTGCTGCGTACCGCCAACGACACTTTTTCCCCGTATTCTGTTGTAAGGTATCTATACCCCTTCTCAATCTCCCGTCTTATCTCCTCCGGAAACGTAGCGCCCAACACAAGCTCGCGGCATTTCCTGCCCACTTCATTTAAATTTGAGAATTGCTCGGTGTCCAGGCTATCCAGCGCCTGGCTTAGCCGCGAGCGCAGGTCGTTTTGCTCCAGGAAAAACCAGTAGGCAGCAGCGGTAGTGGCAAAGCCGTCGGGCACACTTATACCTTCCGGGTTAAGCTGGTTGAACATCTCTCCCAAGGAGGCGTTTTTGCCCCCCACCTTGCTCAGGTCTTTATAGCTGATCTCTTTGAAAAACTTAATAAATGGCTCCATGGATGAAAAAAAGAGGTAAGGCCTAACACCGGAAAGTGCATCAGGTCAGGAACATTTTATACTTATTTTACTAACGTTTATACTTTTAGCTTGTTTACCCTCCGGCACCCTAAATCGGGCTCCACACCAAAAGCTGATGAAGATCATCTGAATAAGAAAGTATAAAAGCATCTGCTTAGGCGCTTTACCCGTATAATTAAAACTATAATTATTTATAATATCCACATCAAACTGCGCCACCCTTATACTTCCATTACTCTCATTAACCATCAATCTTTATTTATTACTCACTGATATGGTTTCGCCAAACTTAACGGATTATACTTCTGTTGCCTCTGGTTTTAGTTGGGATCGGGAGCAGGCTGGCCTGAGCGGTTTACCTGATAAACAAGGACTAAACATTGCCCACGAAGCCATCGATCGGCATGCATCAGGCGAGTTACAAAACCACACCGCTTTCCGCTTCATCCACAAAGACCTGTCGGTAATGGACTGCTCCTACCAGGATTTTAAGGAGCTTACCAACCGGTTCGCCAATGTGCTGGGCAACCTGGGTATCAGCAAAGGCGACAGGGTGTTTTCCTTTTTGGGGCGCATCCCTGAGTTATACTTTGCCGCGCTGGGCACCCTAAAGAAAGTAGCCGTTTTCTGCCCGCTGTTCAACGTGTTCGGGCCGGACCCTGTGTTTCAGCGCCTGAGCCGTGGCGATGCCAAAGTGCTGGTGACAACCCATGACCTGTTTGAGAAGAAAGTACGGCCTTTGCTGGAGCGGCTGCCAGAACTAAAGTATGTTTTGCTGACGGATGTTGACCACGATGAGAGTGAGCAGATCCGTTCGCTGCCCCGCCTGATGGAGCAGGCCTCAGAAGAATTCACCATACCTCCCACCGATCCCGAAGACCCGGCCCTGCTGCACTTTACCAGCGGCACCACCGGCATGCCCAAAGGCGCACTGCACGTGCACAAGGCGGTGCTGGTGCACTACGTCACGGGCAAGTACGTCCTCGATTTCCACCCCGGGGATGTGTACTGGTGCACCGCCGACCCAGGCTGGGTAACAGGTACCTCCTACGGCATCATCGCCCCGCTGGTAAACGGCGTAACCAATTTGGTGGACGAAGAGGAGTTTGACGCCACCCGCTGGTACTCCATACTGGAGCGGGAGAAAGTGAACATCTGGTATACGGCCCCCACAGGTATTCGCCGCCTGATGCGCATGAATGTCATCCCCCGCGAAAAGTATAACCTGGAGCACCTGCGCCTGATGCTGAGTGTAGGCGAACCGCTGCACGCCGAGGCGGTGGTGTGGGGAGAGAAAAATTTCGGGATGCCCTTCCTGGATAACTGGTGGCAGACGGAAACCGGCGGCATCATGATCGCCAACTACCGGGCCATGCCGGTCCGCCCCGGTTCTATGGGCAAACCGCTGCCGGGTGTGGAGGCCGCCATCGCCGAGGTAACAGACGACAGCTTTACACTGATTGATGAACTCGACAAAGACGGGCACCTGGTACTAAAACGAGGTTGGCCCTCCATGTTCCGCACCTACCTGCACGACGAGGAGCGCTACAGCAAGAGTTTTCGGGGAGACTGGTACATTACCGGTGATCTGGCTCGCCGCGATGCAGACGGGTACTATTGGTTTGTAGGCCGTGCTGATGATATCATCAAAACATCCGGGCATATGGTGGGGCCTTTTGAGGTGGAAAGCGCCCTGATGGAACACCCTGCAGTGGCCGATGCTGCCGTCATCGGCAAACCCGACCCGCTGATTGGGGAGCTGGTAAAAGCTTTTGTGGTACTACAGCCGGGGCAGCAGCAAGACGAAAGTATGAAAACGGACATCACGGCCCATGCCCGCCGCAAACTAGGCCCGGCCGTGGCACCTAAGGAGATCACTTTTATCGATAACCTTCCTAAAACACGCAGCGGCAAGATCCTGCGCCGCCTTCTTAAGGCAAGGGAACTTGGGCTGCCGGAGGGCGATACCTCAACTCTGGAGCAGCCGTGATAAAAGCTGGCTCGGGGTTGTAACCCGTGACTAATAATAATTCGGATTTGCAACCCGTCTGGGCCAGAGGCCCAACCAAAGCCTGCACGAGTCTTAAATCCCGAAGTAACACGGGGCGAGGACGCTCGCACAATGATTTTCTGAAACATGGAACAGCAAGAGCAGCAAAGTATAAATCCGCCACTTGGCAATGAGCAGGCCAAAAAGCTGCTCTACCAGATGCTCCTGATCCGAAAGTTTGAGGAGAAATCAGCGGAAATGTACACCCAGGAGAAGATACGGGGCTTTCTGCATTTATATGTGGGTGAGGAAGCCGTGGCTGTGGGCGTGATGCAGGCCCTGCGCCCCGAGGACAACGTGCTGTGCACCTACCGCGAGCATGGCCATGCACTGGTGCGGGGGCTGAAGCCGGGCGTGATCATGGCAGAGATGTATGGCAGGCAGGAAGGCTGCAGCCGGGGGCGAGGCGGCTCTATGCACCTCTTCGATGCCAAAACGAAATTCTACGGCGGCAACGCCATCGTGGCCGGGCACTTGGCCATGGCGGTAGGCATGGCGCTGGCAGATAAAAAGATGAAGCGCGATCAGCTAACCTGCTGCTTTTTCGGGGAGGGTGCGATGGCGGAGGGTGCTTTTCACGAGGCGATGAACCTGGCGGCGCTGTGGCAGGTACCGGTGCTTTTTTTGTGTGAGAACAACCTTTACGCCATGGGCACCGCGCTTCGCTACACCCATGCCCAAACCAACCTCGAGCTGAAAGGGGCCGCCTTTGGCATCGACTCTTCCACAGTAGACGGAATGGACCTGCTGGCGGTGATAAAAGCAGCCAATACAGCCGTGGCGGCTATCAGAAAGACCGGAAAGCCACACTTCCTGGTCTGCAACACCTACCGCTTCCGGGCCCACTCCATGTTCGACGCCGAGCTGTACCGCGACAAAAGCGAGGTGGAGGAATGGAAGAAACGGGATCCCATTCCTGGCTACTTCAACTACCTTCTCCAGCAACAAATCCTTACTGATGTAGATTTTAAAAAGATAGAAGGGCAGGTAGAACTGGAGGTAAAGCAAGCCGTGGACTTCGCGGAAACCTGCAGCCTGGAACCCGTGGAGGAGCTTACAAAGTATACGTACAGCGAAAAACAGGACTGATGCCGGGGCAACTGATCACATACCGCGAATGCATCAAGCAGGCTATCCGCGAAGCGCTGCAGGCCGATGAGCGCGTGTTTATCATGGGCGAGGATGTAGGCCGTTATGGCGGGGCCTTTGCCGTGAGCAAGAACCTGCTGCAGGAGTTC
The DNA here is from genome assembly GCF_026241195.1 of Pontibacter anaerobius. GTDB lineage: Bacteria > Bacteroidota > Bacteroidia > Cytophagales > Hymenobacteraceae > Pontibacter > Pontibacter anaerobius. The sequence continues at coordinate 66,625 of NZ_JAPFQO010000002.1, read as the reverse complement.
GGCCCAGAGCGCATCATGGACACCCCCTTATCCGAGGCAGGATTTGTGGGTGCGGGAATTGGCGCCGCGCTGGGTGGCATGCGTCCTATTGTAGAGGTAATGACCGTAAACTTCAGCCTGCTGGCCCTCGACCAGATCGCCAATAACGCGGCCACGCTGCTGCACATGTCGGGCGGGCAGTTTAATGTGCCGCTTGTGATCCGGATGAGTTCCGGCGTTGGCAGGCAGCTGGCCGCACAGCACTCCCACAGCTGGGAACCGCTGTTCGCCCACCTGCCCGGCCTGCGCATACTTTCCGTCGGCACCCACGAGGATGCCCGTTACATGCTGGCCCCTGCCCTCGCAGACCCGGACCCGGTTATCATCTTTGAGTATACCTCCATGCTCAACCTAGAGAAAGAGCTGCCCGACAGCGCGGAAAGTATAGAAATCAGCAAAGCCAAAGTACGACGTGCGGGCAAAGACATTTCCATCATTACCTACGGCACAGGGGTTTACAAAGCCCTGGAAGCGGCCACCGAACTGGCGGCTGCCGGTATAGATGCCGAAGTGGTAGACCTGCGTGTGCTGCGCCCGCTGGATGAGGAAACCATCGTAGCCTCCGTGGCTAAGACAAACCGCGCCTTTTTAGTGGAGGATGCCAGCCGGTCGGTAAGCGTGTCTTCGGAAGTGAGCGCCCGGATCATGGAGCGGTGCTTTTACGACCTGGATGCGCCGGTGCAGCGGCTGTGCGGAGCCGAGGTGCCCATCCCTTACCCGAAGCACCTGGAAGATGCCTCCGTGCCGCAACCCGCCCAAATCGTAACTGCCATTAAAACCCTGCTGCAACATGCTTGAATATAAAATGCCCAGCCTTGGTGCCGACATGGCAAGCGGGTCGCTGCGTGAATGGCGCGTGAAGCCCGGCGACAGGATCAAAAAAGGAGACATCATTGCCGAAATCGAAACCCAGAAAGGAATCATCGAGATTGAGGTATTTGAGGATGGGGTAATCGGTGAGTTACTGGTGAAGGTGGATGAACTGGTGCCGGTGGGCACGTCCATGGCCACCATACTTACGGAGGAAGAAGCCGCCGGCAAAAGACCTGCACCCGCTGAAGCGCCCCGGGAGGAAAAACCAGCGGAAGCCCCTGCTCCCGCTGGTTCGACAACCGAAACTCTCCCGCATCACATCCGGGCATCGCCGCTGGCTAGAAGAATAGCTGAGGAGAAAGGCATTGACATTGCCACCATACAGGGCACAGGTCCGGAGGGAGCCATCCTACGCGAAGATGTGGAGCACGCCATCGCGGCACAGGCAGCGCCTGCAGCAGGCAAAGCAGCAGTAGAGCATGCGGCAGTTCCAGAAGAGGTAACACCCGAGAAACCAGCCCCACCTGTGGCGGAAGAAAAACCCATTCCTGCCGCTGCCACGGCGCAAAGTATACGCATGGCCGTGGCAGCCGCCATGAGCAAGTCGAACCGCGAGGTGCCGCATTATTACTTGGAGACAAAAATTGACATGAGCAAAGCCCTGGCCTGGCTGGCGGATACCAACGGGCAGCGGCCCGTAAAAGAGCGTCTGTTACCAGCCGTGTTGCTAATAAAAGCGGTGGCGAAGGCCTTGAATGACGTGCCTGCACTGAACGCCTGGTGGGAGAACGGCCTGCAGCTAAAAGAAAGTATACACATCGGCTACGTGGTGGCCCTGCGCACAGGCGGCATCATGGTGCCTGCCATACATGATACCGACACCAAATCGGTAGAGGAACTGATGCTTGCGCTGAATGACCTTATTCCGAGGGCAAGAGCACTAAGGCTGCGCAGCTCCGAGCTGGCCGACTCCACCATTACCGTCACCAGTTTGGGTGAGGGAGGTGTGGAGACCGTGTACGGCGTGATCTATCCGCCGCAGGTGGCGCTGGTTGGCTTTGGCGGCATCACGGAGCAACCCTGGTCGGAGAACGGCATGCTCACGGTTCGGCCTGTGCTCACCGCCACCCTGGCCGCCGACCACCGCGCCTCCGACGGAAGCACCGGCAGCAGATTTCTAACAGCCATCAAAAACTACTTACAACAACCTGAAAAACTATGACGCAGGAAGAGATAAAGCAGGCCCTTGTGCAGCGCCTGAAAAGTATAGCCCCCGATACCGAGCCGGGGCAGCTGCAGCCCGACGACAACATCCGCCAGACCCTTGGGATAGACTCCTTCGATTACCTGCAGTTTATCGTGGCGCTGGATGAGCAGTTTGGCATCGAAACACCTGAGGAGGATTATGGCAGGATCCAGACCATGCGGGAGCTAACTGACTATATAGCTGCGCGGGTGAAATCGTAGAAGAACTATACTTTTGCTATGACCGATTTATACTTGCAAACCTGGCAGGAAGCACGTTCCCGCTTCACCAACCTACTCCAAAACATCTCGAAGGAGGACCTATTAAAGAAAATTGGGGCTTCTCCGAACAGCGCAGGTTTCCTGGTGCGGCACATAGGGGATGTGGAGTTTCTGTATGCCAAGAACATCTTCGGCAACCGGGAGCTAAAAGTGTCTGCCAGAACAGTAATGGCGAAGCAGGATACCGGTGAATGGACGAATCTGGAAGAGTTGCTGGTCTACCAGCAGCAGGCGGCGGAGGCACTTCGGGCTGCAATCAAAAGTCAGGCTAATGACGCCTGGGAGGAGACAATAACCACAAAAGAATTCGGCACGAAAACAAAAGCAGAGGCTATGGGCAGAATCATATCTCACACTGCCTACCACGCCGGTCAGTTGGCGCTTTGCCTTAAGTATGGTGTGAGCCAGTAACCCCGCCAACGCAATTTTATACTTCTATGGCGAGCCTAAAAGTATAATCTTCATTGGGTGCATACTTAACAACACTCCAGCTTCTTTTTACTCCCAGCTGCATATTTATACTTCGATTTCCTGAAGAAGCGGCTTGTGTAACCATTGTCACTGAACATGGCTTAAAGTATAGACAAATTTGTTTGAACGAAAAGATAATCCCGAAAAAACCATGCAGGAATTCTGGAACAAACGATACAGCGAAGAGGAAACGGTTTACGGCACAGCGCCTAATGTTTTCTTTAAGGAGCAACTGAGTAAGCTGCAGCCCGGAAAGCTATTGCTACCCGCAGAAGGCGAAGGCAGAAACGCCCTGTATGCGGCCGAGCAGGGCTGGGAGGTGCAGGCCTTTGATTACAGTGAGGCCGGCCAGCAAAAGGCCCTGAAACTAGCTCAGGAACGCGGTGTAAGTATAGATTACCAGTTAACTGAAGCGGATAAGTATAACGCCAAGCCTGATAGCCTGGATGCGGTGGCCCTCATCTACGCCCACTTCCCTCCCGCCCTCCGGCAGGGTTTTCACCGGAAAGTGGTTGGCTGGCTGAAACCGGGCGGCACGGTGATACTGGAGGCTTTCCACCCAAAGCAGCTCGGGTATAACTCAGGCGGGCCAAAGGATGAGGCGATGCTCTATACAGCCGATATGCTGCGCCAGGATTTTAGCGGGCTACAGATAAACCAGCTGGAGGAACTGGAAACAGAGCTTCAGGAGGGGCCTTACCACAGTGGCAAAGGCTTCGTGACCAGGTTAGTGGCTACCAAACCAGCACAGTAACCGAAACATAAATCACTAACACATAAAGCAGGCTGCACAAAAAGCCTCTACACAACATAAGTATATGGAAAAGAAACTAAAGGTTATGGTTCCGGTTGATTTCACGCCGGTATCTTACAAGGCAATGGAGTTTTTGGGATTCCTGATGCAGAGAACCCCGATTGAAACGCACCTGGTGCATGTGGTGCAGGTAAACACCGCCGAGTGGACAGGTGGCACTGAGTCGTCTGAAACGCTGGACAGGGGCGAAATTCGTGCTCTGGACCAGAAGGCGGAGCAGCAGTTTGAGGCCCTGCGCCAGCAGGTAAACTTCGACTTCAGCACCGAGATCCTGCACGGGGGCCTTACCACCACTCTCGCCAAGTATGCCGAGCAGCAGCAGATTGACCTGGTGATTATGGGCACAGAAGGTGCAGAAGGATGGTATGAGCGCATCTCCGGCTCGGAAGCACAGCACGTGGTAAGGTACACCAATGTACCGGTTATCACCATCCACCAGCACGCCTCGCTCACGCCTGTGCAAAATATACTTTGGGTAGCCGATTTTGAGGCGGAGAAACAGCCGCAGCAAAGTATAAATACCCTTAAAACGCTGCAGCAACTCTTCGGTGCCAAGCTTCACCTGCTCCAGATCGTGGACAAGGAGGACGAGGCACACATCACCAGAATAAAAGAAAGAATGCAGCGCTTTGCAGATGAAATGAACCTGCAGAACTACGAGCTGCACTTGCGGCACGACTATAAGGTGCCGGCCGGTGTCCGCAACTTTAACCAGGAAACCGAAATGGACCTGGTGCTGATCGGCACGCATGCGCGCAAAGGGTTTAACCACATCTTCTACGGCAGCATCGCCGAGACGCTTGTCAACCACTGTATCCGTCCGCTCCTGACGTACCACCTGAAGTAGTAAAGGTACTCAGGGGGCGTCGTGTCAAAGCTGCAGCAGCCTCCTCTCTTTCGAGTAGGCTGCTGCAGCTTTTCATTTGAAGCATAATGCGCAACTATGCCAAAAAGCCTGTTTTTCGCGTACAGTTTACGCCAAGCCATACTTCCCGCCAACCTTTATACTTCACCTTAATCCATCACTCCAGAAGTTGACCAATATCATTCTTTCTTCAACAGCTAAAATACTAAATGGCTCGTATACAACGACTTTAAGGTATAACTTTAAGCTACTGCTACAGGATAAAGTATAGATTTCATCAAGTGTAACATATAAAACCAGGTATGGAAGAAACAGTAAACACGATGCCCAGGATAGGCGACAAAGCCCCGGATTTTGAGGCAAACACAACAACCGGGCATCTGAGATTTTCTGATTATAACAAAGGCAGTTGGGTCATCCTTTTCTCGCACCCTGCCGACTTCACCCCAGTCTGCACCACCGAGCTGAGCGGCTTTGCACAGGAGCAGGACGAGTTTTTCGCCAAACACAATACTAAGCTCATCGGTCTGAGCATCGACAGCATCCACTCGCACATTGCCTGGGTCCAAAATGTGCGCGAGAAAACAGGCGTCTACTTCAAATTCCCGATCATCGCCGACATTGACATGAAAGTGGCCAAGCTTTACGGCATGCTGCAGCCCGGTGAGAGCGAGACTGCCGCCGTGCGCGCCGTTTTCATTATAGACCCCGAAGGCATTATCCGCCTGATTATGTACTATCCCCTGAACGTGGGTCGCAACATGGAGGAGATTAAACGGGTGTTGGTGGCGCTGCAGACAGCATCAGAAAACCAGGTAGCGCTGCCGCTGAACTGGCAACCTGGCGACAAGGTAATTGTACCGCCACCGAAAAGCCTGGATGCCCTGGATGAGCGCGTGAACAGCGACCTGGAGATGGTAGACTTCTACCTGGCTAAGAAAAACCTCTAACCTGTGGCCGTACGTTAGTTGGCAAACAAACCGGAGAACGCATAAAAGCCAGCAGGTTTGAATTTATACTTTAAAAGTGAACTAAGGAATAGCTCCTAACCTAACAGCAAGCTTATGTATACGCATTATCAGGTATTAGTAATTGGCGGAGGCACGGCAGGCATCATGCTCTCGGCCAAGCTGCATCGCGAGCAAAAGCACCTGCGCATCGCCATTATAGAGCCTTCCCAAAGTCACTGGTACCAGCCCGCCTGGACATTGGTTGGCGCCGGCACTTTTGACTACGTGGATACCCGCCGCGAGGAGGCATCTGTTATCCCCGAAGGCGTGGATTGGATACAGGATAAAGCCGTAGACATACTTCCGGATGAGCATATGGTTCGCACCGAAACAAGCGGAGAGTACACCTATGATTATCTCGTGGTGGCACCAGGCGCAAAGTATGATTTGGAAGCCATTGAGGGACTGGCCGAGGCAATGCAGCAGCCCAATGTGTGCAGCAACTACATCGACCCGCGCAAAACCTGGAATGTGCTGCTTAACTTTAAGGGCGGGAACGCGGTTTTCACCCAGCCAACCACGCCGATCAAGTGCGGTGGGGCACCCCAAAAGATCATGTACCTGGCCGATGACTATTTCCGGAAAACAGGCGTGCGGGATAAAAGCGAGGTTATCTTCGCCACACCCGGCTCCACGGTATTTGGCGTGAAGGAATTCCTGGCCACACTGCAAGGGGTGATAGAGCGGAAAGACATCATCGTCAGGACTTTTTATGCCCCCATCAAAATAGATGGCGAGCGCAGCGAAATTCACTACAAACGCACCCAACCTGATGCCCCTCCCTTTACACCCGATGAGAAGTTGCATGAACGTGAAGAAGGCCCTGACACTGTGGTGATACCCTACGGCATGCTGCACCTGGCCCCGCCACACGTAGCCCCGGATGTAATCCGCAACAACCCTAAGTTGGCGGTGACCGAGGAAGGAGGTAACAAAGGCTGGCTCGATGTGGACATCCATACCCTGCAGCACAAGCGCTACCCCAACATCTATGGACTGGGAGATATTGCCGCCCTTCCAACCGCTAAAACCGGGGCAGCCGTACGGAAGCAGGCTCCTGTCGTGGCGGCACACCTGCTGGCCCAGATAAACCAGGAAAAGCAGCCGGAACTGCAGTACGGAGGATACTCCTCCTGCCCTTTTATTACCGGTTACGGCAAAATGGTGCTGGCCGAGTTCAAGTATGATAATCTCCGCGACAGCGACCCGCTGATAAGTAAGTTTGTAGATACCACCAAAGAGCAGTGGAGTATGTGGCTGCTGAAGAAGTATGGGTTACCCTGGATGTACTGGAACCTCATGCTGAAAGGCATTATGTAATGTGCTGCCAATGTGACTTAGGTCACTGAGTACAGCAGTTTAGAAACTTATCTTTGTATATACAAATTAGGAAAGTATCTTTAATACCTGCTCAGGTTTGTGAGCAGGAACAAAACACGATGCTTTCCTGCAGAGTATTATAGATCAATAAATCAAAAAACTGAACCATGAAGATAAAACAGTTTGAAGACAAAGGACTAGCGCATTACTCTTATGCCATACTTAGTGAAGAGAACAAAGAAGTGGTGCTGGTAGACCCAGCCCGCGATCCGCAGCCGTATTACGATTATGCACAGGACAACAACGCCAAGATTGTAGGTGTGATTGAAACGCACCCACACGCAGACTTTGTAAGTTCGCACCTAGAGATACACGAAAAAACAGGCGCCACGATTTATGCCCACAGCCTGGTTGGCGCCGACTACCCGCATAAGGCTTTTGACGAGGGTGATACACTACAAATCGGCGAAGTAACCTTCAGATCGATACACACCCCGGGCCACTCGCCGGATGGCATCAGCATCGTGGCGGAGCATGAGGGTAAGGATGTAGCTGTATTTACCGGTGATACCTTGTTCATCGGGGATGTGGGCCGCCCGGATTTACGCGAGAGTGCCGGTAACATCACTGCTAAGCGCGAGGAACTGGCCCGCCAGATGTACCAAAGCACCCGCGAGAAGCTCATGAAGCTGGATGATGACGTAACGGTTTACCCGGCGCACGGTGCAGGCACCCTGTGCGGTAAAGGCCTGAGCGAGGCCAACAGCAGCACCATCGGAGCCGAGAAGCGCAGCAACTACGCTCTGCAGGATATGAGCGAGGACGAATTCGTGAAAATCCTGACCGAAGACCAGCCATTTATACCGAAGTACTTTGGCTATGATGTGGGCCTGAACAAACAGGGTGCCCCCTCCTACCAGCAAAGTATAAAAGGCGTTGCCAGGCTGGAGAAAAACTTTAAGCCGGAGGGTAGCGCCATCGTGGTAGACGCCCGCAGCGAGAGCACCTTCAAGAAAGGCCACTACCAGGGAGCCATCAACATACAGAACGGTGGTAAATTCGAAACTTGGCTGGGAAGTATAGTTGGCCCAAGCGAGAGCTACTACCTGGTGGCCGAAAGCGAGGAAGAACTCTCTGAACTGATCACCAAAGCCGCCAAGATCGGTTACGAGCTCCTGATCAAGGGTGCCTTTGTGATGGATGCAGCGGCTGATGTGAAATCCCCACAGATTGATGTGGAGGAGTTTAAACAGCACCAGGGGGACTATACCATCGTGGATATCCGAAATGCGTCGGAGGTGAAGGGTGGCAAATTCTTCGATAAGGCCATTAACATTCCGCTGCCGGAACTGCGTGAGCGCGCTAATGAAATACCGAAAGACAAGCCAGTGGTGGTGCATTGCGCCGGTGGTTACCGCTCTGCAGCAGGCAGCAGCATTGTAGAGGCCGCCCTTCCGGATGTAAAAGTGCTGGACCTTAGCGAAGCCGTGAACGACTTCAAAAACGGCCAGTAGCAAGTATAAACAAACCAAATTGCCAGTGCGGGTGCCTTTGTGCCCGCACTGGTTTTTTATTTAAATGCGTATCTTTCGTATTCAATAGTAAACACAACAGTATACTTTAATAATATCATCCTATCATCCACTAACTGAACCCACTGAACATACTACTATGGAAATTCTGGATAAAGAAATCGTACTGAAACAGTTTCCTCAACTAGAGCAACCCCTGCTGGACGAGCTCCTGGCGCAAAGCACCTTAAAAGAGGTAGAGGAAGGCGAAGAGGCGATGCGCACCGGCCAATACATCAAATCAACGATTTTGCTGCTCAGCGGCCTTCTGAAAGTATACCGGGAAGATGACGAAGGGAATGAATTCCTGATGTACTACCTGGAGCCCGGCAGCGCCTGTGCCCTGTCCATGATGTGCACCGCCCGAAACGAGCAAAGCCAGATAAAAGCCAAAGCCGTAACCAGGTCCGAAGTCATACTTGTGCCGTCTCACCTGTCCGAAATGTGGCTGGGCAAGTATAAGACCTGGCATAACTTCGTGATAGCCTCTTACCGGCAGCGCTTCGAGGAGCTACTGCAAACCCTGGACAGTGTTGCCTTTAAAGGGCTCGACGAGCGCCTGCTGTTCTACCTGAAGCGCCACGTAAAGGTAAGCGGCAAAGAGGTAAGGCTTTCTCACCAGCAAATTGCCGATGAACTGAACAGCTCCCGCGAGGTAATTTCCAGGCTGCTCAAAAAGCTTGAGCAAACCGGCGCCATCACCCTGCACCGTAACTACATAGAGGTGCACGACCTGGACGTAGTATAGCCTTCCCACGCGCAGCAGCTTGCGCCTCCCCAAATTATACTTTAGGCAGATGCAGCAAGTACACAAAGCTTGCTGCAGGTTTCGCTTCCCGATTTATGCTTTGGGTCAGACGAAAATCCGTTTCCTCCGCTGGCGAATACTTTATGAAAGTGCCAGCGGGGGAAACAGATTAATATATAGTAATTATCTTTATACTCAGCGGCCATTTTACCCATCCGTACTGCTAACGCAAAAACCCTACTATTTAGCTACTTACACCCACCCACAAGGTTTATCTCATCCGGTAAACTTTACCTAAAAATCGCCCTCTGTGATAATAGTCACTGTATCTCCTTTTGCCATTATATACTTTTGTATCAGTAAAAACTAATACACTCGTATCACTTAACAACACACTAAAACACAAACTATCAATGGAAATACTTGGATATATTGCAGCCTTGATGATTGGACTTTCGCTGGGCTTAATTGGCGGTGGCGGCTCTATCCTTACGGTGCCGGTATTGGTTTACCTCATAGGGCTAAGCCCGGTAATTTCTACCGCTTACTCGCTATTTATTGTGGGCCTTACAAGTTTGGTAGGTTCATATAAGTTTTACAAAAAAGGGTTGGTAAGCCTTAAAACAGCCGTGGTATTCGGTTTGCCATCTATTGTGGCCGTTTACGTTACCCGGCGCTACATTGTACCAGCCATACCTGACAATCTGTTCACGGTGGGTGACCTGGTGGTAACCAAGGGCGTACTGCTTATGCTGCTGTTTGCCGGCCTTATGGTGTTTGCCTCTATCAGCATGATCAAGAAGAAAAAAGAAACGCCTGCTGACCCGGCCGAACCTGTAGACGAGAATATCGACACAGAGCTTGACGTAGAGCACGAGAACCCGAATGCTCCGCACCCGAAGCCAAAATTCAACTATGGCGGCATTCTGGCTGAAGGCGTAGTAGTTGGTACGCTAACGGGTCTGGTTGGTGCAGGTGGCGGATTCCTGATTATCCCGGCGCTGGTGCTGTTCAGTAAACTCGATATGAAAATGGCCGTGGGTACCTCCCTGCTGATTATTGCGGTTAAGTCGCTGTTCGGCTTCATTGGCGACATTTACAACTATGAGATCAACTGGCTGTTCCTGGCGATCTTCTCTACCATCTCCATTGCAGGCATCTTCATCGGGTCTTTCCTGTCAACCAAGATCCATGCAGATAAACTGAAGACTTCTTTTGGATGGTTCGTGCTGCTGATGGGTCTTTACATCTTCGCAAAAGAACTTTTCTTCTAAAAATATCCCTAGGTGACCAAAGTCACTGATAAGGGCTGATAATCTTACGATATTTGTATTGTCATCCAGCATTAGGACGACACAAATTATAGGAGCTTAAATTACTAAAACCCAATAACCATGAAAGTAGAACAGATCTATACCGGCTGCCTGGCACAAGGCGCTTACTACATCGAGAGCAATGGCGAGGCCGTAATCATTGACCCGCTTCGCGAGATAAAACCATACCTGGAGAAAGCAGAGAAGGATAGCGCTAAGATCAAGTATGTTTTAGAGACGCACTTCCATGCTGATTTCGTATCTGGCCACGTGGATCTGGCAAAAGCTACTGGCGCAAAGATTGTTTTCGGCCCGAATGCACAGCCAACCTTTGAGGCGCACATCGCTAAAGACGGCGAGGAACTGAAAGTGGGTGACGTGACTATTAAGGTGCTGCACACACCTGGCCATACCATGGAATCTACCACTTACCTGCTGAAGGATGAGAATGGTAAGGATTACGGTATCTTCTCCGGCGACACCCTGTTTATCGGTGATGTTGGCCGTCCGGACTTGGCGGTGAAGTCTGACCTGACCGAAGAGCAACTAGCTGAGCACCTGTACGATTCGCTGCGCACCAAGATCATGCCTTTGGCTGATGACGTGATCGTTTACCCGGCTCACGGTGCCGGTTCTGCCTGCGGTAAGAATATGAGCAAGGAGACAACCGACCTGCTGGGCAACCAGAAAAAGAACAACTACGCCCTGAGAGCCGACATGACGAAGGAAGAATTCGTGAAAGAGGTGACAGAAGGCCTGCTTCCTCCTCCGGGATACTTTCCGTTGAACGTGAAGATGAACAAGGAAGGCTATGCCAGCATTGACGACGTGATGGCCCAGGGCCTGCAGGAGCTTTCTCCGGAGGCATTTGAGGCGGCTGCTAATGAAACCGGCGCACTGGTACTGGATACCCGCAAGCCGGAAGATTTCACAAAAGGCTTCATCCCGAACTCCGTGAGCATCGGAATTGACGGCAACTTCGCCCCATGGGTGGGAGCCCTTATCCCGGACATCCAGCAGCCGATCCTGATCGTTGCCGACCAGGGCCGTGAAGAAGAAGTGGTAACCAGACTGGCACGCGTAGGATACGATAATGCTATCGGCTTCCTGAAAGGTGGTTTCCAGAGCTGGAAAGATGCTGGTCAGGAAGTAGACACTATCCAGTCGATCTCTGCTGAGGAGTTTGCCAAGCGTTACGAGCAGAACAGCACAATGAAGGTGGTGGATGTACGTAAGCCAAGCGAGTACCAGGCTGAGCACGTAGAGACAGCCCAGAGCGCTCCGCTTGACTACCTGAACGAGCACCTGGCCGAGCTGTCAAAAGACGAGGACCTGTACCTGCACTGTGCTGGCGGTTACCGCTCTATGATTGCGGCGTCTATCCTGAAGGCAAGAGGTTTCGATAAACTGGTAAACGTAGAGGGTGGTTTCAAGGCGATTGCCGAGACAAACGTACCTAAAACAGCTTTCGTTTGCCCATCAACCCTTAAGTAATAGCAGTTTGTGTTGGGGTTGCCTGCAAGTATAGGGCAGCCCCGACTACTGCCTTACTCCCTGTCTGTACTTAGTGCCGGATATTAAGACCTGCGTGATTAAAGTCACTGAATCAGCGTAATGCTTTTCCGACCTTTGTACAGTAATCAGTTAAAGTATAAACTAGTAAAAGATTCAAAGTCATGTTCAATATTTTCAAATCCGCTCCAAAGAACTATGAGGACCTGGACGGAAAAACTTTTAAAACGAAGTTTGAAGCAACGCCTAAGGCAAAGCTTCTGGACGTAAGAACACCAGGCGAGTTTTCTGCGGGCACCATCAAAGGAGCCCAGAACATAGATGTTACTTCCGCACAGTTTCAGTCAGCGCTGAAGACGCTGGACAAAGACAAGGAGTACTTCCTGTTCTGCCGCAGCGGAAACCGCAGCGGGTCGGCCTGCAAAATGATGGCTGACCAAGGTTTTAAAGTATACAATCTGGCCGGAGGTATTGGCGCCTGGCCTAGGTAACAGCTCTGACATGCATGTGCAGATAAGGTGCGGCTAAATGCATCTTATTTGCCTGCTACTACTACAACACTACCACCATTATCAACACCATTAACTTAAACATTATGTTAGAATTCATTAGCCAGCCATGGCCATGGTATGTATCAGGCTTCCTGATTGTCTTTGTGATGGTCGTGCTGCTGTTCTTCGGTAAGTCTTTTGGCTTCTCGGCCAACCTGCGTACTATCTGCTCTGCATGCGGTGCGGGTAAAACAGCAAAGTTTTTCGATTTCGACTGGCGCAGCCAGGTATGGAACCTCTTGTTCCTGGTAGGAGCCATTTTGGGAGGTTTAATTTCAGCGCAGTTCCTAAACGGAAACGCCCCGGTTGATATCTCTCAGGCAACTGTTCAGGATCTGACAGCACTTGGCTTCTCAGCCCCGGACGACCTGCAGCCTGAGGAGATCTTTAGCCTGGAGGCAATATTTACACTAAAAGGATTCCTGGTGCTGCTGCTTGGCGGTTTTGCCATCGGGTTCGGAGCGCGTTACGCGGGTGGTTGTACCTCAGGCCACGCCATCAGTGGCTTGTCTAACCTGCAGCTGCCATCGCTTATTGCTGTGGTCGGCTTTTTCATCGGAGGTCTAATCACCACCTTTCTGCTGATGCCGCTTATCTTTTAATGAATGATAAGTAATGAATGATGACTGTTGTTTAGTGAGTAATAAAGTGGTTTCGCTCTATAATCTGTTTACAGCAATCATTTAACTATTGTCGTCATACATCATTCTAAATTAATTGTTCATTCATCATTAGTAATTCTTAATTATTCGTACCGTGAAAGGATTAAAATATATAATCGCCGGCATTTTGTTCGGCATTGTCATGAGTAAGTCGGAGGCCATTTCGTGGTACCGTATCCAGGAGATGTTCCGCTTCCAGGCGTTCCACATGTATGGCATCATCGGCACGGCCGTAGTGCTGGGTGTCATCGTTACTTACATCATCAAGAAGTATAACCTGCGCGATTACCAGGGCAACCCGATCGTGTTCCACCCGAAGGAGATGTCTATTCCGCGCTACCTGATCGGGGGTACCATCTTCGGACTTGGCTGGGCGCTTACAGGAGCCTGCCCTGGCCCTATGTTCGTAAACATTGGCCACGCTTACTGGGCAATTATTGTAGCCGTGGTAGGTGCTCTGGTAGGAACATACCTGTATGGTGTGCTACGCGACAGGTTACCTCACTAAGTTTAAGTATAAAAGTATAACACATAATACAGCCGTGTTGCCAACTCGCAGCAGGAAGCAGCAGCACGGCTTGTTTAACCTCATCAACACTATGTTGGTGTTTTGGTGGATGTAGAGCGCTCTGTTAAACTGGTTTTCGTCAAGTTTTTGGCTGCCGGATACAGCGCGCTCTTTCCGTTTATACTTTAACTACAAGAAAATATATATGCGGAGCAGCTTCTTGCGGGCTTTTAAAAAGTGTGCTTAACAATAATTAGCTTCATCCAACACAAAGCCTTTAAACGCTTGCAACGGAACACATGATTCTGTATTTTTGTTAGAAGAGGCATACAGGCAAAAACACCATTCTTAAATGCCTGTTCCCGAGGAAAGGAATGCCAGTTGGTTTGCTAACTACTGGTTTACCCTTAAGAAGACATATGAGGAACTACCTTCTTTTATTTATCAGCACCATACTTTTGCTGTTTGCCCTGCCCCGCTACGGCAGCAACGGGAACAGCATTCCCGGTATGGAGAAAGCTGTGGTAAAAAAAGCATGTACCTATAAAAGACTCGTGAAGCGCAACTGCGTAAAGGGTTGCCTTAAACACCAGACGCATTCAGAACAGCAAAACACAGCCGGCGTGGTAATAGACTGCAGCCAGCCGTTTTATGCTATCGTTAATCCGCTGGAAGAGCAGTTGCTGCACGCGTTGGTGTTACGCCAGGACAACGTGCAGCCGCTTACCCCCAAGCCCCTCTCCCCTCCTCTGGAGATAGAGCCCGACCCACCTCGGTTTTCTTAAATTACTGTACACGTAAGGCAGTCCGCTTTAGGGCCTCCTTGTTTTGTGCTATACTTTATATCCTGCTCTTTCAGGGCAAGTATACAGGCAATCTCTGCCTGGAGTATGGCTATGCAGATCAATCTTAAGAAAACTAAATCTTGTTATCATGGAAAATACGCCATTGCAAAAGGCTTCCTTCCTGGTGCTCCGCATCTTGGGCAGCCTTCTCTATATTTTAGCAGGCATCCTTCATTTAGCTAAAACCGCTGAACCAACTGCCCGTCTTGAGAAAGCCGCTTTTGCACCTCTGGTAACCTGGATAGCCCCTGCCGAAACCCTGATCATACTTTCGGGAATAGGTTTGCTACTGGGCGGTGTACTGTTGTTTGTAGGCTTTAGAACAAGGCTGGCAGCCCTGGCGCTTGCCGGCATACTTGTGCCGATAACCCTTACCGTTCAGGTAAACAACCCGGAGGGCGCAGGCCCGCTGTTCAAGAATGTGGCCCTGCTGGGCATACTTTTCTTCTTTATGGTAAACGGTGCACGTTACTATAGCCTGGATCAAGTTTTAGAAGCGAAAAAGAAAATCAAGAAAAATATGAAAGTAGTACATAGTGGAAAATATGTAGCGATGCTGGCTACTGCAATTATGTTCGTTTTAGGCTCATGCGCTACAGGCACAACAGTGGCGCAGACTCCTCCTGCTACGGCGCAAGGTGCGGCAACTGCTGCGGCTAAAAAAGATTATGCTGTGCTTATCAGCCAGCCAAACCACCTGAAAGCCGCTGTGAACACCGCCCAGACAATTAAATCGGACAGCAAGTATAACAGCAACAGCTTTGTGATCATGGCCTGCGGCAAGTCTGTGGAGGCTTTCCTGAAGGATAGTAAAATGGTCCAGGAGTTTGAGGCAGGCAAGGCAGCAGGCGTTACCTACCGCATCTGCGGCATGTCGATGAAGAAGTTTAACATTGACAAAAGCCAGCTGATGGACGGTGTGGAGGTAGTGCCGAACGGCCTCACCCACATGTTTGACCTGCAACTGCAGGGCTACAACACCGTGGAGCTTTAAGCACGACATTTAGAACAACTAATAAAAAACATTATCATGGATAAGAAGAAATTTTCGATCAAGAGCATACCGGGGTGGGCAGTAATGCTGGGCATTTTCGGTATTTTATACTTAACCGGCCTGCATACAGAGGCCATTGGCCAGGTGCAGCGCCTGCTGCTGGCAACCGGCATAAAGAACGCCGATGTGCCGGAGACACTGCAAAACCCTGACGCTACCGCCGTAGTGGAGGCATCAGCTGCGGCTGGCTCGCCGATGGCGGGTGCCGGCTTTAAAATGGTAGACCTGAACGGCAAGCAGGTTAACTTCGAGAGCCTGAAGGGCAAAGTGGTTTTCATGAACATCTGGGCTACCTGGTGCCCTCCGTGTGTGGCCGAGATGCCGAACATCCAGAAGCTGTACGAGAAAGTAGGCTCTGACAAGATCACCTTCGTAATGCTTTCGGTGGATGAAGGCGGCATGGAGAAAGTAAAGAAGTTTATCGACAAGAAAGGCTTTACGTTCCCGGTTTACATGCCGGCCAGCCAGTTTCCGCAGGAGTTTTACTCAAATGCTATCCCTACCACGTTCATTATCTCGCCAGAGGGTAAGATAGTGGCCAAGCAGGAAGGTATGGCTGACTACGATACCAAGGAGGTGCGCGAGTTCCTGCAAGGTATGGCGAAGAAGTAACACAAATAAGCAGGCTGCCAGCAATATAAAGTTGCAGCCTGCTTATATTTATACGTTCAACTTATACTTCCAACCAATGATGAAAAGAATACCCCTTATACTTGCAGTAGCTTCACTCTTGGCTTCCTGCAGTGCCGAATCGGCTACGAATGCGCAAATCGAGTCAAGCGCTGTTCCCCTCTCCCAAACCGCGGAAGCCGCCAAGGTGCAGACCATCGGCAGCCAGGCTGCGAAAGCCCTGCTGGATCAAAAGAAAGATGTTGTGGTGCTGGATATCCGTACTCCCGGAGAGTTTAACGCCGGCCACCTGGCAAACGCGCAGCACCTCGACTTTTATCAGGCCGACTTTGCGCAGAAACTGAAGGCGCTGGATCCTGAAACGCCATACCTGGTTTACTGTGCCGTTGGGGGCAGGAGCCGTGAGGCTGTGCGGATGATGCAACAATTGGGTTTTCAGCAGGTATATGATGCAACAGAAGGATATGCGGCCCTGAAAAATGCTGGTGTTTCTGTAGAATAGTGGTGTTATAACTTAAATCTATGTAATCATGAGAATTAAACTGATCCTTGTACTAGTCCTGTTTGCTTATGTGACTTCGCCGTCGTTTGCGCAGGTTAAAACCAATGCAAAAAAAGCCAGCAGCAAAACAGCCCAGGCTACGCCGCACCGCATCGTGTACGACATGACGGCGGCCGACACAACGCAACAGTCTATGCTGATGAGGCAGCTGAACAACATTAAACGTGGTTGGCCTGAAGCGCAGATAGAAATTGTGGTACATGGCAAAGCACTGGATATGCTGGTGTCTGAGAAATCAACCAATGCCGCAGCCATTAAAGAACTGCAGGAAAAAGGCGTGGTTTTTGCCGCTTGTGAGAATAGCATGCGCGCCCGGAAAGTAGAAAAAGCACAATTGCTGCCCGGCGTCATCACAGTACCGATGGGCATCGGAGAAGTCGTAATGAAACAGGAAGAAGGCTGGAGCTATATTAAGTTCTAAGCCGGCTTCAACATACTATAAAAAGCTACATGGAAAAGTACTGGAACATTTTTATCTCGTCGTTCGCAGATTACGGAGGTTATCTGTGGCGCGAGATACTGAACCCCAGCTGGGGCAATTACTTCTATTGGCTAATTGGCTTATCGCTGTTCTTCTGGCTGCTGGAGGTTATACTTCCGTGGCGCCAGAACCAGGCGAAGATCCGGCAGGATTTCTGGCTCGATGGTTTCTACATGTTCTTTAACTTTTTCCTGTTTTCCCTGGTGGGCTTTAACGCCATCTCCAATATAGGGGTAGAGGCGTTCAACGATTTCCTGGGGCTGTTTGGCATCAAGAACCTCGTGGCGTTTGAGGTACAATCGTGGCCGGTGTGGGCACAGCTGCTGACGCTGTTCGTAGTGCGCGATTTTATACAGTGGAATGTGCACCGCCTGCTGCACCGCTCGGAGTTCCTGTGGCGCTTCCATAAAGTACACCATTCGGTACGGCAGATGGGTTTTGCAGCGCACCTGCGCTTTCATTGGGGAGAGACCATCGTATACCGCACACTGGAGTATATACCGCTGGCCATGATCGGTTTCGGCATCCAGGACTTCTTCCTGGTGCACATCTTCGCCACGGCTATCGGGCATTTTAACCACTCCAACTTTCATGTGCCGCTGGGGCCGTTCCGATACATCTTCAACAACCCGCAGATGCACATCTGGCATCATGCCAAGCACATGCCGCGCCGCTACGGCGCCAACTATGGCATCAGCCTGAGCCTGTGGGACTACCTTTTCGGCACAGATTATATGCCAGAGGATGGCCGCGACATTGAATTAGGTTTTGATGAAGTGGAGAAGTACCCGAAGTCGTTTATGGAGCAACAGCTTTATCCATTTAAAGAGAGACAGGTTAAAGAAGCGGATAACACACCCGTAGAAGATCCGCAGAAACTGGAAAGTGCCTGATCCCACCTCATCATCAGAAAGCCTCACTAACATACTTGGTGAGGCTTTCTGCTTTTAGGATATCCTACAATTCTTAATTCTTACCTTTCTTTCCTGAGCTCTTTCTCCGATCAACAGGATTCTGGCGCTGTTTGGCGGGCTTCTGCCGAAGCTGCTGATGCTGTTCGAAACGGGACTGCTGCTGCTCCGTCAGCAGTGCCCTGATCTCTGCAGTGCGCCGCTCCTGTATCTGCTGCGTCTGCTCTTTCCTCTCCTTCCGGCTTAGGCCCCTGTTATCCTTGACTTGCTGCATCTCCCGGGTTGTGCGTCGGTTAATCTCCGCTACCTGGTTTGTCTGTTGCTCATTAAGATTCAGCTGCTTTTTCAGGTCCTGCGTCATGCGCTCCGCCTTCTGCTCTGTGGTCTGCTGCTGGCTTTGCTGTTGCGTAGTTTGCTGCGCCATGGCGGGGCCTGCCAGCAAGCCACTCATTAACAACACCAGCACAGCCTTCATACTTTTGTCTTTCATAAGCCCTCTTTTTAAGTTAGAAAAAGGTATTCCCTTGGCTCTTAAAGTATACGACTAAAGTATAAAACAATGGTACTTCATAAAATGACAAAAGTCACACAACCACCTAAGGCTGTGTGACTTTTGAAAAACAAAGTATAAACTGGCTTACTTTCGCGTGATGCTTACCTCGCCCAGGTTGTCCGGCTTCGATACAGTTTTCTTCTCCTTCAGCTTCTCGATGATAAATTCCGTCAGCGGCTTTTCGGTTCTCTTGATGTTCTGCCCTTTGCCGATCTCCTTATAATTGTGCAGACCGGTCAGTAGGCCGGAATGCGTAACTACACGATAAGATTGGCTGTCGCTTATCGGTTTGTCTTCTATCCTTACATTGCTGATGCGTTGCCCCACCGGCTTGGTAAAATCAAGTGAATAAGCAATACCTGCCGTCTGGATCAGGCCCCCTACCACATCCAGCTTGTTGCCTGGTTTCAGGTTGGTGGCGCTTTGCTCAAGCGTCTGCTTCAGCTGGGCACCGGTCATATTCAGCGTAACGATCTTAGACGAATGCGGCAGCAGTTTGTATACTTCCTCGCTCGTAACAGGGCCAGGCTTAAACGAGATGCCATAGCCAACGCCCGGCATGATCGCCACCTGCCCGTTGTAGCCCTCATTCAGCAGGTTACCTACCAACCTGTCAAAAGGGCTTTCAGACTTATACTGTCTGCCGATCACGTCCTTGCTTTCCACCACAGGCTCCTGCAGCTTGGCCAGGTGTGGCTTGCGCAACTCGTTTACCAGCGCCTCCACTTCAGCGTCTGGCTGCCATTCATCGTGCCATAGCCAGTGGTAGTTGTCTTTCACCTCTACAAGCTTCTTGCCTTCCAGAATCAGCTCCGTATCGCCCAGCACGGCGGCATCCGACATGGCCTGCACCACATAGGTGTCCCCTATTTTCTTGCGTGGCTCAATAATATCGTGGCTGTGGGCACCTATAATCACGTCGATGCCTTCTACCTCGCGGGCCATCTTGTAATCCACGGCCGTGCCCTCATGCGACAGCACCACCACAATATCCGCCTTCTGGCGCAACTCCGGCACGTACTTTTGCGCCACTTCCTGGCCGATGCTGAATGTCAGGCCTTCCACGTTTTTGGGGTTTCCGGTTTTAGGGGTGTTGCGGTAACCGAGCGGTAATATCGCCACCTTTACCCCATTCTTCTCTTTGATGATGTAGGGCTCTCCGAAAATAGGCTGCCCAGTCTGGTTGTCCTGGATGTTGGCGGCGCGCATCGGGAAATTAGCCAGACCCTCCAGTTCGCGTGTTCTCTCCAGGCTATAATCGAAGTCGTGGTTACCCAATGCCATCAGGTCATAGTTTACGGTGTTCATCAGCCGGATCATGGCCTCTCCTTTTGTCAGGTTTGCCAGTTGGTCATCGCCAAAGGTATCGCCCCCATCCAGCAGCAGCACGTTCTCGGCACCCTTGTCTTCCCGTACCTTTTTGATGGCGCTGGCCATGTAAGCGTAGCCACCTATCTCGGCTTCTTTACTGAAGTTAATCAGGGTGTCACGTCCAGGATCACCGGTTTGTGCCGTGGCATTGTCGGTTACTGCTTTAAATGGCATGTAGGATCCGTGCATGTCATTGGTATGCAGGATGGTGATAACCTTCTGGTCTGAATTCGTTGCCTCAGTTGTTTCTGCTGTACTGGTATCTGTCGTAGTACTGGTACATGCCCCGGCCATCAGCAGGGGTGCCATCATCAACGGCAGGTAACTTCGCTTTTTCATAATAATAGTGAGTTGTTTATTGATGTTATACTTTGAGTTTATACTTTGAACAGGCTGCCACAGACTTAGGACGCCAGCCGAGTTAGGTTGTTAGACAGCTGTAAATGTACTGAGTAACGCAACCTCTATCGGGGCATGATACTTCAGGTAATCTATCATGGCCTCAACAGCTTTTATACCTGAACTTGCACGGTTATGCCCATACTTTGCCGGCACGCCCTGCTCCGTTACGAAAGCTGCTTTATACTTGCGCTGGGGTTCCACTTCTTCGCCGCTCACAAAAAGCTTCTGAATACGGTTACCTTTCGGTGCCTCGATTTTGATGAAAGCCTTCAGTCCCATACTTCGCTTCACGAAACCGCCCTGTTGGTTATACGGATCCGGGGAAAAGGTTTTTTCCAGGTTATCCTCCAGCATCTCCAACAGTTCCTGGCCTGTTATATCCACGGTCTGTACCGGCGGATTCATCGGGATGATATTGTAGAGGTCGTTCAGCAGGATTGGCCCCGGAACGATGGGAACGCCGTAGCGCCAGCCGTTCGAGAAAGCCAGTTCTGCACCGGTGGCTTCCAGCATACTTTGCAGCAGCAGGTTATCCATCGTGGACTCCAGGATGGTGTTGCGGTCGAGGGCGGTTTTGGTTTCGCCAACTTTTTCGCGCAGCATCTCCCGGTAAGGTATTACAGCCTCTTCTACCATACGCTTTATCTCCTCATCCTCCGGCAATTGCTCCGACACTTCCACCATCTCGTGGCTAAAAGCTGTGATTCTGCCGTCTTCCAGCGTCAGGTCCAGCCGGCCCAGGAAGGAGCCGTGGCAACCGGATTCGATCACGATAGTATCTCCCTGCCTGGCTGGTGCTGGTGTGCGGTAATGCGTATGGCTGCTCAGGCAAACATCCACGCCCGGCACCTCCGAGAGCAGCTTCATATTCTGCGGAAAACCCAGGTGCGAGATCAAAACTATAATGTCAGCTTTTTCTTCTTCTTTCAGTTTTTTGATATTACCAGGAAGCTCTTCGTTGCCCAGCGTAAAGTATAAACCCTTACTAAAGTGGGGCGGCATGGTTTTGTCTACGATGTTGCAGGCAATCCCTATCACGCCCACTTTCACCCCGTTCACTTCCTGCACCAGGTACGGCTTATACACCAGCTCATCGGTCTGCTTATCGTAGATGTTGATGGCCAGCATAGGGTAGTTTAGCGCGGTAGTGATCTTTTTGAACTGCTCCGGGCCATAGGCAAACTCCCAATGCGCCGTCATGGCGGCAAGGCCCAACTTGTTAAGTATGGGTACCATCACTTCGCCTTTGGTATGCACCGCCGGGTAAGTGCCATGGAAGGTGTCGCCGCAGTCCAGGGCCAGTACCGCCCCTTGCTGCTCCTCGCGCAGCTGCTTCAAGTAGCCAGCAATGCGGGCAAAGCCCCCGGCTGTGCGGTATACTTTATCGCCGCCCTCCCAGAACATCTCCTGGTGCGGCTCCAGGTAAGCATGGCTGTCGTTTAGCTGCAGGATTGTTATTTTCTTCGTCATGATATAAATACATTCCAGAACAGGAACGCTGGTTTCCTTTTCTGCGATAAGTAAAATTTTGTTACAAAGCTTTAAGCCCTGCCTCTGTCCCCTGCTCCGGTTAAACGCAGGAACAGGCGGCAGAGGCAAGGCTCAGGAGGCACTTATACTAGTTTTTAACGGGTTGTATTTTAGATTTCTCTTTCAGCTCCTCAGAGCCTTTTAGCACCACCAGGTCTCCTGTTGTAACATTGCCAAACACTTCCTGCAGGTTTTCCCGGCGCATGCCTTCTACTACCGGAACCCGTTGCACTTTGTTATTTTCGACTTTCAGCACAAAAACACCGGACTGCGCGTTCACCACACTACTTGCCGGAACCCAAACCGTGGAGTCTGGCCGCTGGAGCTTTAGCTGCACCTGCGCGTATTCCCCGCCGCTCAGCGCATTCTCCCGGTTGTCTACATCAAACTCTACATTTACGGACCGCAGCTTCTGGTTCAGCACTTTGCTGTTGCGCGACAGAGTGGCATGAAACACTTTGCCCGGCCTGTTGCTTACCGTAAACGTAAGCGGTGTGTCCTCGTCCAGGGACTGCGCATGTTTTTCGGGCACGGCAACCACCAGGCGCAGGCGCGACTGCTGTGCCACCGAGAACAGCGGTGTAGCCTGTGCGCTTGCTTCTCCCACCAGGGCCCCTACCGAAAAGTTTCGTGCCGTAATAATGCCATCAAAAGGAGCTTTTATAGTCAGATAGCCCCTCATGGATGAGATAGAACTAGCGCTTGCTTTGGCTGCCACATAGGCAGCGCTGTCGCTACGGACTTTTGTGGATGCCCTGTCCAGTTCTATGGCTGCCACGGCTCCATCCTTTGCTGCAGCCTGCTGCAGGCGTTTCAGCGCTTGTTTGCTATACACGAAGTCCTCGTAAAGCTTTTGTGCCTGTGCCTTAGCTGCACTCAGCTGCTGGTTCACCTCAGGGGCCTCAAGTGTGGCCAGTACCTGCCCCTGTTTTACATGGCTGCCTCTGTCCACATGCAACGTCTTGATAAAGCCTTTAACCTTCGGATAAATGTCTACCTGCTCGTAGGGTTGCAACTCTCCGGGTAAAGACAAGGCATACTCCGGCTGGTCACGCTGCACGGTTACTACCGGTACTTTGGGTACTGTCACCTGCTCATTCTCTTGGCTTACCTGGGTATTCTCGGCACTGCCCGTGCAAGCGCCCAGCGACAGCAGAACTATAGTATAAAAAAAGCCACTTACTACAGAATGGCTAAAGAATCTCTTTTTCATTAGATAGGATATCATGGTTGATTTTGATAAAATTAAACTGTCTGTGCTACAGCAAACCTGCTTTTCGGATCATCCGGGTCGAGGGAATTGCTGATGCGGCTGGCTTTTCTGCGCACGGCTACAAACAGGTGAGGCAACACCAGCAATGCCGTGAGCGTGGAGAACAGAAGCCCTCCGATCACGGCCTGCCCCAGGGGCGCTACCTGCTCGCCGCCATCGCCCATGCCGGAGGCCATAGGCACCATACCCATGATCATGGCAAGCGTTGTCATTAGGATGGGACGCAGCCTGGAAGAGGACGCCAGCATAGCTGCCAGTTTCACGTTCATGCCGCGGTCCAGCCGGTTGTATTCCGCCTGGTTGATCATCAGCACCGCGTTTGACACCGACACCCCCACCGACATGATGATGCCCATATAGGACTGCAGGTTAAGTGAGCTGCCGAATAGCAACAGGGTAAGCAAACTACCGCCAATCACAGCCGGCACCACAGAAAGTATAAGCGTTGAGATGGCAAACGACTGGTAGTAAGCCGCCAGCATCAGGAAGATCACCACAATGGCTACCCCCAGGCCAACCTGCAGACCGCTCAACGTTTCCTCCAGCAGTTGCAGCTGTCCGCCGGTGTTTACCAATACGCCTCTTGGCGGCTCGCCTGCACTTTTAATTGCTTCCTGAACGGCCTTAGACGCAGAGCCCAGGTCCTGCTGGTAGGTGTTGGCCTGTACCGTTACGTAGCGGTTTGCCCCTTTCCTGTTTACCTGCCCCGGCTGCTTCGCCAGTTGCAGCGTAGCCACGTCTTCCAGCACCGGGCGCGGCTGCCCTTCTTTCAGAGGCAGCTGCCGCAACTTGTCCAGAGACTGCATAGCCGCCTCGGGTATCTGTACCTGCGTCTGAAACACAAGCCCTGACTTAGGATCAAGCCACAGGTTTTTATTGGTAAAGCGCGTAGAGGAAGTAGCGATGGTAAGGGCCCTGGTTACATCCTGCATGGTTAGCCCAAACTGCCCCGCACGCTCCCGGTCTACCTCAATGTTCAGGCTGGGGTATTGCAGCGGCTCGGCAATGCGCACAGCGCGCAACGATTTGTTCTTCTTTAGCTCCGCCTCTATCTTTTTAGCATGTGCGGTAGCCACTCCTAACTGCCGGGCGGCTACGCTGATCTCAATAGGCGTGGCGGCTCCCTGACTCATGATCTTCTCCACCATCTCCATCGGCTCAAAGCTGAGCTCCACATCAGGGAGCTGCTCCTGCACGGCCAGTCGCACCTCCTCCTTCAGGTCCGCGATCGAGCCCGTATACTTTTCCTGGTCCACAGATACCTGCAGCACGGCCTCATGGGTGCCGCTTGTAAAAGTAAAGATGGGGTTGATGGCCATACCGGAGGGCTGCATCCCCACGAAGGCAGAGCTGATCTTGATCGCGTCGTCTGGCAGCTTCGACTCGAAGATTTCGGTTACCTGGTGCAGATATGATTCCGTTTTCTCCAGGCGTGCTCCCTGCGGGGCAACAATACGCACCTGTATGTCGCCGCTGTTACTAGTAGGGAGTATGTCGGTACCTATACTCAGGGCACCCACACTAATCACGGCAACCACCACCGCAATGTAAGCCAGGGTTACACCTGTTATCCGTTGCTGTGAGGCCTTCATCAGCACCAGGTAGCGTCGCTTAAATTTATCAAAACGGCTCAGCTTGCCTTTCTCGCCCTTCGCCTTATGGTGCTTGGTATGATCGGCTTTCATGATCCAGTTGGCCATGATGGGCACAAAGGTCTGGGAGGCAACGAAAGAGGCGATCATCGCAAAAGCCACGGCCATGGAGAGCGGCATAAACATATCCTTTGGTATACCTGTCATCATCACGGAAGGCACCAGCACGGCCAGTATACACAGCAGGATCAGCAACTTAGGAACCGAAATTTCGAGCAGGGCGTCGAGTATGGCACGTTCTTTCGGCTTTTCCATCTCAAAGTGCTGGTGGATGTTCTCGATCGTTACCGTAGCCTCATCCACCAGTATGCCCACAGCCAGGGCCAGCCCGCTCAGCGTCATGATGTTGATCGTCTGCCCAAACAAGTAGAGCATGATCACCGCCGAAAGTATGGCAATAGGTATGGTAAGCACCACGATCAAAGCGCCGCGCCTGTCGCCCAGGAACAGCAGTATCACCAGGCCGGTAAGTATAACGCCCAGCAGGCCTTCATGCACAAGGTTGTTCAGGGCATGCTCAATGTATACCGACTGGTCAAAAACATACTTTATCGTTACATCCTCGGGCAAAGCGGCTCCTAAGGTAGGTAGGGCGTTTTTCAGGTTCTCCACCACTTTCAAGGTAGAGGCATCCGCCGTTTTAATGACAGGCAGGTAAACAGAGCGCTTGCCGTTAACGATGGCATAACCCGTTGTCACGTCGGCTGCATCTTCTACCCGGGCTATATCGCGCACGAAAACGGTAGGCCCGCTACCCGTGCGGACAGGGATGTTCAGAAACTCCTCCGGGTTGCGGGCGATAGAGTTTACCGGCGCCATCAGGTTCTGGTCACCGATGCGTATGTTTCCGGCCGGGGAAGGCAGGTTGTTTTTGGCGATGGCTAGCGTCACCTCCTCCGCAGAAAGGCCATAAGACTGCATCAGCTCCGGATTTACGTTCACCACCATGGTGCGGATGTTGCCTCCGAACGGAGCTGGTGCCGTTACGCCCGGTATGTTCACAAACTGAGGGCGTATGCGCGTGACAGCCAGGTTTTGCAGCTCCGTGATGGAACGTTTGGGGCTCTCAAACACCAGTTGCCCGATCGGGAGCGAACTGCCGTCGAAGCGCACCACCTGTGGCGCCACAGAGCCCGGGGGCAAAAAGGCCATGGCCCGCGATACTTGGGCCGACAGCTCGGACGAGGCCTGCGCCATATCCGTGCCCGGGTAAAAAGTAAGCTTCATGAGGGTAAAACCCTGTACACTCTTAAAGTCCAGCTCTTTTACGCCACTTACATACACGAGCACTTTTTGAAACTCATTGGCCATAAAGCCATCCATGTAAGAGGGCGTGAGGCCGCCGTAAGGCATGGCCACGTAGATGGCCGGAGACTCAATTTTAGGAAAAATATCAATGTTTATGTTGCGTAGGGCCGAAAACGAAAAGTAGGCGATGGCAAGAATAGCCACTATCACCGTTATAGGTTTTCGTAAGGCAAACCTGATCATATTCATAAGGTGTCCGCTTTAAATTAGAATTTAGTCGAGAGGTAAGAGAAGTCGCCTGAAACCTCTGCCTGCATAATGGCCTGATCCCAGTACTGCTGATGCGCTTCGATATTGTCTTTTTCAAGCTGCTGCAGCACACTTTGCAGCTGTAGCAGTTCTGTCAGGCTAATCAGGCCGTTCTCATAACGGCTCAGGTATAGCTCGTAGGCTTTGGAGGCGTTTTCAAGGGCTTGCTGCGTGGCTTCTAACTGCTGCAGTTGCTCCTGCATGTTCGCCTCCACGGCCTGGAGCGAAGCAGTCAGTTGCAGGGCCTGCTTGTCGTAGCGGGCCTTGGTGGCGGCCAGCTGCGCGCCTGCTTCCTTGCTTTGCAGCGTGCTGGTGTAGCCTGCCGTCAGGTTCCAGGTAAGGCCTAAGCCCACCAGGTAGTTGTCAGCCCTGTTATTGAAACCGGCACCCCACTCACGGCTTACGTTACCGCCTGCGTCCACCCCGCTTCCACGGGTAGAAAGGCCGCCCAGAAAAGAGAGTGAAGGGTACTTTTGGCGTTCTGCCAGCTCTTTGCGGGCATTGGCAACATTCACCTGCTGATCTAAAACCTCCAGGTAAGGATGCCCCGCCGCCACAGTATCCTGTGTAAGTTTCATAGGGCCTACATCAGAAGGCATGAAGCTGGATGAGCTTACCTGGATGCTGCCCGGCGAAAGAGAAATTAACTCGGATAGCTGCACCTTACTGGAATTGAGTTTGCCCTGCCAGCTTTTGGTTCCAGCCACCGCTTGCTGATGCACCGAAGCCGCTAACAGCGAATCGGCACCGGCTTTGAGGCCTGCCGCAGCAAGGCTTTTCGACAAGCTCAGGATCTTTTCCAATCGCTCTGCGTTTGCCTTGGCCCAGGTAAGGTTAGCCTGGTTGTACTCTACTGCCACAAACAAACGGCTGACCTTCGCCTGCACAGCCACCTGCGAGGCCAACAAACCGTTCTGGGCTGCATTCTGCTGAAATGTGGCAACTTCAAGAGCCTTGTTCCTGCGGCCAAACTCAAATATTTTCCAGTCTACCACAGCTGAGGAATAGAAGCTGGAGGTGGCATCCGGCTGGTTCTCTAAAGCCGGTTTTGGGGTAACGTTAAAAATGCCGGGCAGCGGGAAAAACCCACCAGCGCTGCCTTCATAAGAACCATAGGTATTCTGAAGCTGCAGCTGAAGATTAGGCAGGTAGCTGTTCTTAACGGCTCTCTTGTTGTACGCTGATGCCTTGATCAGCGCCTTTTGCTCTGTAAACTCAGGGTAATGCTCGAACGCCAGCTGCCAGGCCTCGGATAAAGAAAGAGGTGTTGAATTTTGGGCGTGCGTATAGATACTGGCCAGCATAAACATGCCGACCAGATAAAGTTTTCGCTTTATCATACTTCTTTAAAAGAATAGACAGTAAAAAGTGTACTCCCCGGGAGCTGATTCAAAGCAGCTAAGGGAATAGAAAACAGTTGCCTGCACAAAGCCGGGCCTGGTGCAGAACTAGTCTAAAAGAAGTATAAAGCTTATAGCAGGATGCTGCGGTGCAGCAGAAATAAAGGTATGGGTAATGGAGAAAGGTTCTTGTGTGCCTGTCCGGAAGGTGCGCCTCTGCCATAGTACATTAACAGGAAGAGCATTGGCAGGACCAGAAGCGCCATCACAAGCGGTGCTTTCAGCAGCACAGGGGCCTGGGCGCTTTCCAGGTCTATTTTATCCAGCAAAGTGAGTTCCGTCGCTTTACAGGATTCCTGCAGCTGTTGCAGGGAGGGTACCTCCTGTGCTACTGCGGCCTGTGCAGGCAAGGGATTAACGGCGCGGGCAATGTTAAGGGCAGCCCGTAGCTCCAGCTTTATCGGACAGGTTAAAAGCAGGCAGGTTATCAGGAACAGGAGTGCCCATGATAAGCCAGAACGGTCAGAGTTCTGATAAAAACGATATCGTTTGATAGCTGCCAATAACTTGTTTTTTGCAAACAAAACTAAATTACTATTTAAAATCAAGGAGTAACACTGGAAAGCAGGTCACTCCCTACAGAAACATCATTAAAGCCTACACACGGCTGAACTACGCCTCCCGCTCCTCCTCACGCACTTTCGTAAAGTATCCGGCAACTCTCACAAAGCCCCCGGCTGTGCGGTATACTTTACCGCCACCCTCCCAGAACATCTCCTGGTGCGGCTCCAGGTAAGCATGGCTGTCGTTTAGCTGCAGGATGGTCAGTTGTTTTTTCATAGTTTGGAAAAGCGTTTCATATGGGCTGTGTTGTCACTTCAGTATCTACCTTGTGCCTGGTCAGTAGAAGCAATGGTATCTGCTTTACGCTGTTCTTCCGGACTTCCTAGTCCCCGTACTACTGTTTACGCGGGCTAGGAAGTCCACAGACAAGGATGTCCGAAACAGCAGATTAAACTTAAGTTGCGATTAACCCACCCCTAACCCCTCCGAAGAGGGGAATCACCTATACTTTTTGCGAAATGCCTATCCGGAGTTAGAGTGGGTTTATACCTTCACAGCATTTCATAAATCGCAACCTGGGTTAAAATGTATAGTTCATCACCAGCGTCAGGTGCGACATATCAACCTTGTTCACGATGAAGTTCGGGGTTTCGTAGGTTTTGCCGCGCTCGCCTTTGCGAATGTACAACGCCTGCAGGGCCAGCCCATCCAGTCTTCCCTGGAAGCTGTAATTGGTCATGAGCTGCAACTGCGAGTAAGAAGGCATGGCATACTTGTTCTGGGCCAGGTTCTTCACGTCCGGCAGGTCAGCGTGGCCGTAGCCGATGCGGGCCTTCCAACGCTTGTTCAGGTTAATGTCGGTTATCAGGGACACCATCCGGGTATCGGCTGTTCCCTCGAGGCGTTCGCGCGGCATAAACGTGTAAAAGGTCTCGATGCCCCACTCACGCGGGAAAAGCCAGCGGTTGCCGTCGCCGATACGGGTATAGTTGAGGCTGGTAAAGAAGACCGGCGTCTTATACCCTAGCCTGCCGCTGTACAACCAGGTTTCCGCATTCGGTTCAATGTAGGCTTTAAGCGGGTCCTCGTTGCCGCCATCACCTGCTGCTGTCTGGTAACCGGCCTGCAGGCCCAGCACAAGCGCGTTCTTCTTCTCCTGACTCAAGGGCAGGTCAACATCCGTCTGCGAGAAAGTGAAGTTGAATAGGTTCTCCGCAAAATAGTGGGTAAGCGTGGATTTAAGGGCACTAACAGGCATGTAAGTAAGTTGTCCAACGGCCATACCTGCGCTGCTTATGTTTTCCCGAAACTGCGAGGGGCCACCAAAGGCGCTGCGGCCAACAGGAATGGAGCCTATACTTTCCTCCACCGAGAAAAAATCTTGTGTAGAGCGTGGCCCGATACCGAACACCCAGCCGCCCTGGAAGCGCAGTTTCTCCAATTCATTCACCTCCAGCCAAAGCGCCTCTACCAGGCTGGGGCGCATACGTCCGTCCTGCGGGTTCAGGAAAGGCGTAACCACTTTCTGCCGGCCTAACGTGGCCCTGGATTTTTTATAGTTGTAGCGCAGAAACAGGCTCTCCATACGGCCCAGGTCGTGCTTATCATCCGGGTCCAGCAGGTCGAACAGGCCGATTTCGTAGCGGCTGTTGAGGCCGGTCTGCGGGTCGGTGCCAAGGTCACTGGAGAAGGCGTTAAAGACAAAGAAACCTCCGGCGCCTACCTGTAAGCCATGGAACTTAGCTGACTCATAGTATAAGCCTGCCCCCATTGCCAACGCGTGGTAGTCGGGGTAATCACCGGTGTTATCCGTGTACATAAAGAAGTTGCGGACGTGCCCGCTGAACTTGCCCCGCTGTAAAAAGGATTTTATACTTCCAGGCTTCGACTCAGCTAGGTTCTGGTCTTCAGGTACTGGTACGGTCTGTTTCACGGTATCCTGAGGTAACACAGAAGCTTGCTCTGTCTTGAGCGCACCGTTAACAGTTATTATCTCAGCACGGCTGCTGTCGGGCTGTACTTGCCCTTGCCCGCTGGCTGTACTCACACCTAATAAGGTAGCGGCTGCCAATCCCAAAGCGGTTCTGGCAATCTTATTTGTTTTCAGCATCTATGTTTTTAAAGTTGGGACTATCACGCAGAGGCGCTACGGTATTTTTATACGTATTACCGATAAAAACCTCAGAAGCTGGGCCTTTTCAGAAAGATAAACCTGCATTACTGAGAGAAACATGCAAGCTAGGAACATACTTTCCTGTGTTGTGTGATAAATGTCACATGTAACGAAGGTGGTTTTTATATTTGGTGCTGACCTTTTTTTATTTTTCAGGCTTCTTACTACCCTCACAATCTCCCGCTTGCACTGTGTAAATTTAAAAAACAATGATTTTTTTCAGTCACTCACCAAATAATGGTGCAATTTTCTTATATTGCACACATAAGTGAGTACATACTTTCAAATTATCCGTATTTACATATATAATATATAACACGCAGAAATACCCTTACACAACACCCCCGACTTGGAGCGCTTCCTGAAAATATGGTCTTTGCTGATGTTGTACACACATCTTTTTTTCCTGGCATTCACTAGCTTTATGCCGGGAGAGAGCACGGGTATTTCTTATAAAAAAGAGTGCTTGCGGGAGAAGAGTAAACATGCGGTTGTTGCGGCCTCTAATGATTACCACCCCTCTCCCTTCGATCATTTTGACAAATCTGAAAAAAAGCAGAAAACAGAAATTAAAGTATGCTCTTTAAAGCTTTTCTGTACCGCAGCTACTGAATCTGTTACCTCCCTGACGCCACCGCTGGTCTTAAAAACAGTAAAATTTAATTACAAAGCCTACCACTCCATTACAGAATCCCTGGAGCCCGACCCTCCTAGGCACTGCTAATTTACCCCTACTTCTTTTATTCGATACTGGTACAAGAGCAATTGCCCTGCCCTAAAGGCTGGCAACCTAACGCTATGTGCCTCTGCATAATCCCGTCTGGCTATGCCTGCTGCTAGTAGTATAACATAGCATGGCATACCTGGCGATGCCATCATGCGCTTTTCTCAGGGCTTATGGCGCTCTATGCAGTCTTACCCTGTACACTACACTTACAACCTTTACACATTTTACTTTAACTACCATGATACTTAACTTCAAGAAACTTGTCTATTCCGCCATTCCGGTAATAGGCATGTCACTTTTCG
Source organism: Pontibacter anaerobius (assembly GCF_026241195.1). Classification (GTDB taxonomy): domain Bacteria; phylum Bacteroidota; class Bacteroidia; order Cytophagales; family Hymenobacteraceae; genus Pontibacter; species Pontibacter anaerobius. The sequence goes on along the minus strand of NZ_JAPFQO010000002.1, from coordinate 34,974 downwards.
CCTCCTGCCAGACTTCTACTTCGCAAGACCAGTCACAGGCTGTGGCAGCGGAGGATGGCGTAGAGACCATCACTATTTTACAGACAGCTGATATCCATGGCCAGCTGTTGCCCCACAACGAATTTTTTATCGAGGACGGAAAGTTCTCCTTTAAGGAGCGTGGCGGGGTAGCCCACATTCAAACCATTTTTAAACAGGTAAAAACAGAGAACCCGGGCGGCACGGTGATCGTGGATGGCGGTGACCTAATACAGGGCAGCGCGGCGGCGGCACTTTCGGAAGGAGAGGTTTTCGGGCCGGTAATCAACGCCATGGACTATGATTTCCTGATTCCGGGCAACTGGGAAGTGATCTTCGGAAGCCAGAAAATGCGCAGCGTGCTGGCTTCTTACAACAAGCCGGTTATTTGCGCCAACATCTACGATGAGGCCAGCACCCAAATGCTGTACAAGCCATACCTGATAAAGGAGGTGAAAGGCGTAAAGCTGGGCTTTATCTCCTACAACGACCCGGAGGTACCTGTCCGCCAGAACCCATCGTTCAGCAAAGGACTCATCTTTAAAGGCCTGGAAGAAAACCTGGAGCCCCTGATCAAGGAGCTGAAGGAGGAGAAAGGCGTGGACATCCTGTTCCTGGTGACGCACCTGGGCATTTCGAAGCAGATATACCTGGCCGACCAGCCGGAGATTGAGGGCGTGGACTTTATACTTGGTAACGACACACATGAGCGTGTTCGCAAGCCTATCCAGCGTAAGTATGCGCAAGTGGTAGAGCCGGGCGCATTTGCCTCTTTTGTTGGCCGCCTGGACCTCGACGTGAAAGACGGGAAGATCGTTGACCAGCGCTACGAACTGATTGATGTGGACCCTGCCAAATACCCTGCTGACCCGATTGTGCAGAAAGTGGTTGACGAGCAGATGGCACCTTATAAAGAGAGAATGGACAAAGTGCTGGGCCATACCACTACCCCGCTTTACCGCTACCTGGTGGTGGAGAACCCAATGGATAACATGATCACGGATGCTGTGCGCTGGAAAACAGGCGTGGACGTGGCCATCTCTAACGGTTTCCGTTTTAGTACGCCTATCGTACCGGATGCCTCTGGCAAAGCAGCCATTACCTACAGCGATATCTGGAACATGCTGCCTGTAAACGAAAACGTGAAAACAGGAAAAGCCACAGGAAAGCAGATTCAGGAGTGGATGGAGAAAGAGCTGCACAACGTGTTTGCCGAGAAGCCACTGGAGCGTTTCGGAGGCTGGGTGATCCGTTTTTCAGGTATGGAAATGACTTTTAACGCCAATGCGCCGAAAGGCCAGCGCGTACAGTCTATCAAGATCGGTGGCCAGCCGTTGGACCCGAGCCGCGTGTACACCATGGCAGCCTGCCTCAGAAGAGGTGAGCCAGAGCACATGCTTTGCCGCATGCCAAACGCACAGGATCCGCAGGTGCTGGACTATACTATCCACGATGTGATGGAAGAGTACCTGAAAGTACACGGCACCATCTCTCCAAAGACAGACGGAAGAGCCGTAGCGCTGGACCTGCCAGCCCCAGTGCTGTCGCAGCTTCCAAATGTTGATTACGTATTCAGATAAAACCTACCGGGCAGGGAGCTTATACTTCCTGCCCGGTTTTAATACTACTACCCCAACGTCTAAGCATAGAAGACTGGTGCCACGCAACCCGGCCGATTTAGCACTTAGCACCTTTAGAAACAAAATCCGTTTAAGAAAATAGGGCACCGAGCAACTTAAACACCCCAGGCACCTTAACCCCTGCTTACTCCTAGGCTGAACATGGCTTGTGGAAGGAAGAAGTACCGCAGTTTATACTTTAACTACCTAAATAATTTCAAGCAGGCGGGTTTCTGTGACAAATGTCACGGTACAGGTGATCGCAAGCTGTTATTTTTAAAAAATCTATACACCTTACGCTACGTTAATTATTATGAAATCGAATCAGGATCAAGTAAACCAGGATCAGGAATTCGGGGAAGTGCTTGTCAGGATCACTAGGATTGTCGGCCTTAACATACTGGCCGTCATTATGCTGCTGGGCCTGATCATGCTTTTGATCTACAGCCCGCCCTCATTCTTTCAGAACAGGTTAGCGGAAAGTACGCCTGAGCAGGCTACTCCTGAAGGCGCTGCTCCTGCCTCCGCTTCGGCTCCGGTTGCTGCAACTGCAGCCCCTGCCGACGACATGTGGCGAGCCCCCGACCTTGCATCGCTACCGGCAGGCCCCGAAGGCGAGCAAATTAAGTATGGCCGCGAACTGATAGCGCACACGGCTAAGTACCTTGGCCCACAGGGTAGCGTGCTGCACATCTCCAACGGCCTTAATTGCCAGAACTGCCACCTGGACGCAGGCACGAAGCCTTATGGCAACAACTACTCCCGCATGTCTACCACCTACCCTAAATTCCGGCCCCGCTCCGGAACCGTTATTGATGTGGCCGGCCGTATAAATGGTTGTTTTCAGCGCAGCCTGAACGGAAAGCCCCTGGACGTGGATACTAAGGAAATGCAGGCAATGGTGGCTTATATACAGTGGGTAGGCAAAGATGTGCAGAAAGGCGAAACGCCGAAAGGCTCAGGCCTGATGCCAATTGAGTTCCTTGATCGTCCTGCCAGCCCGGAACTAGGCAAACCCATTTACGCGCAGAAATGCCAGGTTTGCCATGGCGCTGATGGCCAGGGCATGAAACCGGAAGGCAACCCAGAGTATGTATACCCTCCTTTGTGGGGTGATGACAGCTATAATGATGGCGCCGGTTTATACCGTATCTCTAACTTTGCCAAGTATGTGAAAGCCAACATGCCACTGGGTGCCACCCACGATAACCCTATGCTGACGGATGAAGAGGCATGGGACCTGGCTGCTTTCGTAAACTCTCAACCGCGCCCGAAAAAAGACATTACCAAAGATTGGCCGGACATTTCAACGAAGCCGTTTGACCATCCGTTTGGTCCTTTCTCTGACCCTTACAGCGAGGAGCAACATAAATACGGGCCGTTTAAGCCAATTATTGAGGCGAAAGAAAAGGAAAAGGAGAAAAAGAACATATAGCCATCGGCAAGCTGCAACTTATGATTTTGAAGGGCTCCCTGTTACAGGAGCCCTTCTTTTTTGTGCCCGGGCTATCTCAAAAGACTGTTATTTTTATTGCAGGATGTTTTACCTTATAATTCCTATATTTACACCAGACAACAACAAACAACAGCATGGATACAGGATTACAACATTTACACTCCTACATGACATACCTGGTGCTTCTCGGTGTGCTCATCAGTTTCGGCGCTGCCCTGGCGGGTTGGCTGGGTAACAAAACCTTTACGGACAAAGACAGAAAGATGGGGCTGCTAGGCCTTATTCCGGTGCACCTGCAGTGGGTGATCGGGGTTATCTTGTACTTTGTCTCTCCACTTGGCATGAAAAATTTCTCCGGCGAAGCCATGGGCGACTCGGTGTCCAGGCTATACATTCTGGAGCACCCGCTTACCATGATCATCGCTGTCGTGCTGATCACTATTGGCTACTCCCGCGCCAAGCGCCAGATCGGCACCGATAACAGAGGTTTCAAGAGCATCGCCATTTTCTACGGCATCGGCCTTTTCCTGATCCTGCTGCGCATTCCCTGGAACGCCTGGCCAGGCAACTAAGCCATTTAAGTATAAAAAGTATAACAGCCGCTCCGCCTTAAGGTGGGGCGGCTGTTTTTATTTCAGGAGGTAAAAAAGTACTATTTTAAGAATCCAGGTCCACCCTACGCCTGTTCACTAAAAAAGGTTTCTGCGGCACAATATTAAAACTTATATAGGGTTTAAGTAATTACCTCATCACGCTATAACACAAGTTAAAGTCCCTTTACTGAGTTTTTTTGTTGAATAAGAATTTGCCATGATAACATTTTTACTTGCCCTGATCGGAACCATAGGAACACTTTTTATAGTAGCCTACCTCAGACAGGTGGAGGATAAAATGCCGGAGTTGCTCAAAGAACTGGAGGCACCAGTGCCTGAATGCCCGGTTTGCCATTTACCGCACGAGCACAGCAACCACCGTACTGAAAGAAAAAGTTTCAGAAGAATAAAAGGGTACTGCCAACGCAAAAGGAAAGCCGCTTTTGGGTACTGTAAAAGTAAAAAGTAAGCCGGTTCTTTCACGGCTCGCTGCAGCGTTCAAAGTATAAAATCCTCTTAGGGATAGACCGCGACCTGTCCGCGCGAAAACCTCATCCATGAAATGGAAATTTGATTTGCAGCTGCTCTTTTGCTTATCTCCACTCCTTCGCTGCAGAACTTATCCTGCCATCCGAAGTATAAATTAGTACCCCCCCGGTACGCTCCCAGCGGTTACTGTTGCTTCCTCCTTTCCTACAACCCGGTAAACAACTTTGGCTTATGCAACTTCCGGTTTTTATTCTGCTGTCGTTCACGCTGCTTTTCCATCCTGTGCAGGAGCAGGATCGTTACAGGGAGAAAAGAGAAAACTTGGTGCGGGAGTCTATTGAAGGCAGGGGCATCAAAGATAAAGCCGTGCTAGATGCCATGCGCAAAGTAAAGCGGCATTTGTTTGTCCCCCCGGATCAGGCTACCTATGCGTATGAAGATCATCCTTTACCCATTGGCTCTGGACAAACCATCTCGCAGCCTTACATGGTGGCGTATATGACAGAGGTGATTAAGCCAAACCCGCAGATGAAGGTGCTGGAAGTAGGCACCGGCAATGGCTACCAGGCGGCGGTGCTGGCCGAAATCGCCAAGCAGGTGTACACCATCGAGATCATACCTGAACTCGGGCGATCGGCTGCCAACCGTTTAAAAGACCTCGGTTATGATAACGTGCAAGTGAAGGTAGGAAACGGCTACCATGGCTGGAAAGAATATGCTCCTTTTGATGCCATTGTGGTAACCGCCGCGGCCGAATCTGTCCCCCCTCCTTTACTGGATCAGCTCAAAGAAGGCGGAAGAATGGTTATCCCCATCGGTCCGGAATTTCAAATACAAACGCTGCTGCTAATAGAGAAGAAGAAAGGAAAGATAGTCACGAAAGAGTTAATGCCCGTTGCCTTTGTGCCTTTTACGGGTGGTGATAAGCAGTAAAGGCTGTAGTTGCTTTGGACAAAGTGTAAATAGCATAGGTTTTTCGGACAGGTCGTGATACGTTTTTACGAAGGTGCAGAATGATTAACCTACCCCTAGAGCTACGCTCGCTAGCTCAAAACTATCGTTTAGGCTAGTCCAGAGGAGGGGAGTTTCGCAGTACCGGTTCTAACCACCCCTGCCCCTCCTTGTCAAAGGAGGGGAGCCTGTAATGACTGATGTTGAAGTGTAAGTTCCATCGTTGGGTATGGCTGTCATCAGCAAAAGTATGAACCCTCCCCTAGCTCCTCCTTATCAAAGGAGGGGAATTTACCTCACCCCAGCCCTCTCCTTTTTTCGAGGACCCCTACCCCCAAAACAGGAGAGGGAGTTTTCGGCAGACGATTGTCATCCCCCTGCCCCCTTCAAAGGGGGACTTGGTTCAAGCTTCGTGAGCAGTGGCTATCGAAAACTGATCCCAGTCTTTCCGTTGAGCGCCTTGTGAGATCCGGTGCCGCGAGAGCGGCAGCGCCTTGGCGCAGGAGGGAACACAGCGCGATGCGGGAAGACGAGCCCTCTCGGGCTGGAGGGAGCCAAGGCAGGAGGTGCAACGGTAGGTTCGTAAGACTGAGGATGAACGGCAGCTAGCAAGGATAGCTTGTTTCGAGTTGAAGGAAGCAGTGGCTAAAGTATAAATGGACAGGTATAAAGTATAGCAATGCAACAGGTATGGCTCTCCGAGCCAGTCGAGTTACAAACTCAACACCATAAAAGGTCACAAGTCTGAAGACTTGCGTCAGCTGGGGTCCAGAAGGGAAGTATAGCACAAGTATGAAGTATGAAAAAGTATAAGTATAAAATCTATACTTTCACCACCACCTTCCCTACAGACTCACCCCGTTGGAATAGCTTTATCGCCTCGTGCATCTGCCCGAACTCATACACATGCCCGATGTGTTGCGGCTTCAGATGTAGTGCCTGTAGCTCGCCCAGCAGTTGGTGCATCATGTCGGTTTGCTCGTAAAGGTAGATAAGGTTAAAACCCATGAGCGATTTGTTTTCGGTAGGCAAACGCAAAGGGTCGATTTTGGGCCGCCAGAGGTATTTCCAGATCAGCCTGGGGTAATTGGGAGTAGCGCCATGGCTGCTGAAACTGGCATTGCCATACACCACCATCCGACCCATCGGAGCCATCGCCTCCCACCCCTGCTTCAGAATTTTGCCGCCAATGCACTCCATTATCAGGCGCAGCGGGCGCTCCCCCAAAGCATCCTTTAGCTTACCAGAAAAATCGCCATCACGAACAATAACAGCATCATAAGCTTCCTGCTTCTGCAGAAAATCCACCTTGCTGTTACTGCCAACCGTACCGATAGTGTATGCGCCATACTTTTTGCAGATACGGTTGGCCAGTATCCCCACCCCACCTGCCGCGCTGTGGATCAGCACTGTCATACCCTGCTGCAAATTGCCTAGTTCCTTTAAGGCATAGTATGCTGTAAGTCCCTGAACCAGGAAACCGGCTCCTTCTTCAAAGCTCCAACCCTCCGGCAAGGAAATGACGTAGCGATGGTTCAGGTTGATATGCGACACATAGCCACCGAACTTGGTGGCTCCCATCACCCTCTCTCCCACTTTCCATTCTTTAACGCCTTCCCCCACTGCCACAATCTCACCCGAAAACTCAAGTCCAGGTATAAACGGCCCCTCTGGAGTGGCGCTGTAAAGACCCTGCATGGCAAAAATGTCGGCAAAGTTGAGACCGATCGCCTTTACCTGCACACATACTTCCTCTGCGCTGGGAGGTCCTATTTCTTCCGTCTGTAATTTCAGGCTATTGATAGAACCTGCCTTTGGCATGCGGTACACCTGGCGCTCGAACATATACTTACTTTTGTTGATTTAAAATCTATTTTAAAGATACAGCAAAAATGGCCCTGACGGAGATATTTTCGTGTCTGTTTCGTAGTGGCTCAAGATTTTAATACTTTCCTGGCTACTGCGGCGCCACAGACCGTACCTAAACCTGAACGTATAGCAGTACCAGCTACTTCTGCTGCCGCAGGAGCAGAAACAACTAAGAAGCAAAAACATGTACACACCCCGGCCTATCACGTACCAGGCTGCTCAATTAATAGCGCCACAGGTAGAAGATCTCTTCAAAGGCAAACTGCAGTCTGCCCTGGAAAGCGGTACGGACGGACTCGCCCCTGCCCCTCCCCGGCCTGTTATAGAAGCGATACTGGACACCGCCTTCTGGGCCAGCCTGCGGCGCGAAGAGGGACAATCGCCTAAAATATCCCTGGCCTTTCTGCCACCAGAACAGACGGAGCAGCCGCTGCTTTTCGAGCATACACTTTCCTTATCCCCCGGGGGCTTGACAAAGATTGCACCTGGGGTTGAGCGTCCGGGCATACACCTAGGGGTTTGGTTTGAGCAGGATGAGCTGCGTGTTTGGGGTACAACACGCACGGTGCCCAGTTACTGTTTTGTGGTGGATGTTCCGGAGCCTGGCCTTTTGGTTATTAAGCACCGCCGCACCGATGGCTACGGCAAATTCGCCAACGTGGCGGTGCTAAAAGGCGACCAGGTAAAACTGGTGGACGAGTACAGCGCTAACCTGCCCGACTGCCCCGAACAGCTTACCTCGCTGCTCGGGCTCTCTGCGCCGTCTGCCACCGGCAGCACCACGCCCAATGTGCTGATCCAACTGGCTGTATCTATGCGTGCACACAAGCGGGGCGGCACGCTGCTGGTAGTACCTGCAGGCTCCATGGATTGGCAGAAGTCTATTGTACAGCCCATTTCCTACGCTATACAACCGGCCTTCTGCGCCCTGGCAGACCTGATGAAGCAGGAAGAGGAAAAGAAAAAGCGGAGCCGCTGGCAGGAATCGCTGCGGCGAGAGGTGGAAAGTATAGCCGGCTTAACAGCCGTAGATGGCGCCACCCTGATAACGGATACCTATGACCTGCTAGCGTTTGGAGTTAAAATTGGGCGCCCCAGAGGCAGCGAACCTGTAAGTCGCCTGCTGTTTACAGAACCGGTTAAGGGCACCAGGGCTACGGTAATACATCCCTCCCAGCATGGCGGCACCCGGCACCTGTCGGCAGCGCAGTTTATACATGACCAGCACAAGGCTTTGGCCCTGGTTGCCTCGCAGGACGGCAGCTTCACCATCTTTGCCTGGTCGCCGTGCGAGGAAATGGTGCAAGCCCACCGCATAGACACACTACTGCTGTAAAAGCCGACTTTATACTTTCATACTTCGGAAAACAGAGCGGACACAGCACTATGTTGAGCTGCAAAGTATAAAGCACTTACTCTGCTGCCCGTGCAAGTATAGTTGTTGCCTCAGCATCACATCAGAAGTATACTTGCCGGCTGTTAAGGCAGCACCTCATTTACCAGCGGTTTGCCTTCTTCAAAGTCGCTTATATTCTGGAGCGTCACCCGGGTTATCCCCTGCATGGCATCGGTGGTAAAAAAGGCCTGATGGCCCGTTATCAGCACGTTGTTGAAAGAAAGGAGCCGTACAAACACATCATCCTGGATCACCTTATTGGAGAGATCCTCGAAAAACAGGTCTCCTTCTTCCTCATATACATCCAGCCCCAGGTAGCCTATCTTCTCACTCTTCAGCCCTTTTATCACTGCTCTGGAATCAATGATAGCGCCCCGACTGGTGTTGATCAACATGACTCCGTCTTTCATACTGGCGATGGCGTAATCGTTAATTAAATGGTAAGTTTGCGGCGTGAGCGGGCAGTGCAGCGAGATAATGTCGGACCGCTGGTAAAGCTGTTCAAGCGAAGTATATTCCACCCCGATTTCCTGCGCCTCCGCACTTTCCCGGACATCATAGGCTAATACGGTACACCCAAAGCCTTTCAGGATGCGGGCCGTTACCAGGCCAATCTTTCCAACCCCGATAAGCCCAACAGTCCTGCCATGCAGATCGAAGCCCATGAGGCCATTCAGGGAAAAGTTTCCTTCGCGCACGCGGTTATAGGCCCGGTGGGTTTTGCGGTTAAGGGTAAGTATGAGCGCCAGTGTATGCTCCGCTACGGCATAAGGCGAGTAAGCCGGCACCCGCACCACTTTCAGGCCCAAGTCTGCTGCTGCTTTGAGGTCTACGTTGTTAAAACCGGCACAGCGCAAGGCTACAAGTTTAGTACCCGCCTTAGCCAGTTGCTGCAACACCTTAGAGTCGGCTATGTCGTTTACAAAGATGCAGACAGCCTCAGCCTCCCTCGCCAGCAACACCGTCTTCTCGTTCAGCGGCACCTCCAGGAAATTAAGCTTATGCCCAAATCGCTTGTTCTCCTCTACAAAAAACTGCTTGTCGTATACTTTTGAGTTAAAGAAGGTTACATCCATCCCTGAAAGTATAAAATGTATGGTTCTGCCCCAGGTTAGCCCTGTTTTTAGGTTTTACGCAAGTATGGCTCTGAATGGAAAATATGGCAAGTATAATTAGCTGACGCACAGGAAATCCCGCTTTTCATCTCTTACAACCCAATCTACAAGAGGCAACAAACGTCTAAAAGGGCACCTTATACATCTAATTTATAGTTACTTAAGTACAAGTACATAAGCAACCCTTACAATTGTGGCTGATACTCCCGCACATAAAGAGCCAAACGGCAAGACCCCGCGCACGCAGATGCCCTCTATCCTCAACTACCTGATGATTCTAGGGATGATTATCCTGTTCCTGGTGTATAATGCGAACAATGCGGCGCAACAGGAAACCTCCTGGCTGGATGTGGAGCGGCAGATGCTGAGCCAGCAGGCCATAGAAAGGATAGAGGTAGTAAACGGACAGGAGGCTAACATTTACATTAAAGAGACTTTTGCCGACGAAATCCCTTTTAAAGAGGTGATGAAACCCGGCGATAGCAAATCAGTGCTTCCGGGCCCGCATTATACCTTGACCATAGGCTCTGTGGAGACGTTTGAGCGCAAGTTGGAGGAAGCGCAGCAGGGTGTACCGGTGGAGAAGCAGGTGGAAGTCATCTACAAAAACCGCGACAACTGGCTGGGCAACCTGATGGTATGGCTGCTTCCGCTGTTTCTGTTGATACTTTTCTGGCGTTACCTCTTGCGCGGCGCAGGGTCGGCAGGGGCAGGCGGCAGTTCCGTTTTTAACTTTGGTAAGTCTAAGGCGATGCTGTTTGATGAGGGGCAGAAAAGCAAGGTAACGTTTGCGGATGTGGCAGGCCTGGAAGAGGCTGCTATGGAAGTGAAAGAGGTGGTGGACTTCCTGAAAAACCCGGACGACTTCACGAAGCTGGGTGCCAAGATTCCGAAAGGCGTGATCATGATTGGCCCGCCGGGCACCGGTAAAACGCTATTGGCCAAGGCCATGGCCGGTGAAGCACAGGTGCCTTTCTTCTCGCTGTCGGGCTCCGAGTTTGTAGAAATGTTTGTGGGCGTGGGAGCCTCACGCGTGCGCGACTTGTTTAAGCAGGCGAAGGAGAAGGCGCCCTGCATTGTTTTTATAGATGAGATCGACAGCATTGGCCGTTCCCGTGGCAAGCAGGCTTTCTATTCCGGCTCCAACGATGAGCGCGAGAGCACCCTGAACCAACTGCTGACTGAGATGGATGGTTTTGAGACAAACAGCGGCGTGATTGTGCTGGCCGCCACCAACCGCGCCGACCTGCTGGACCCCGCCCTGCTGCGCCCAGGCCGCTTCGACAGGCATATTTACCTGGAGTTGCCCAACATACGGGAGCGGGAAGAGATATTTAAAGTGCACCTGCGCCCGCTTAAGCTGAACGAAACGATTGATGCCGCCTACCTGGCCGGGCAGACTCCCGGTTTCTCCGGTGCCGACATTGCAAACGTGTGCAACGAGGCTGCTCTCATTGCCGCCCGCCGCAAAAAAGACCGAGTAGACAAGCAGGATTTCCACGATGCCCTCGACAGGATTGTGGCAGGGTTGGAGAAGAAAAGCAAGGTCATCTCGCCGGAGGAGAAAAAGATCATCGCCTACCACGAGGCCGGGCACGCCATTGTCAGCTGGCTGCTCAAGCATGTAGACCCACTCATCAAGGTATCGATCATACCGAGGGGCAAAACACTGGGCGCTGCCTGGTACCTGCCCGAGGAGCACCAGCTAAAGTCTGCCACCGCTTTTTCGGAGCACCTGAGCGCCATGCTGGCCGGCCGGGCCGCTGAGGAGATCACCTTTGGCGAAGTAACCTCGGGCGCGCTGGACGACCTGGAGAAAGCGACCAAGGAGGCCTACATGATGGTGGCCTACTATGGCTTTGACAAGAAGATCGGCAACATCAGCTTCTACGACTCCTCGGGCCAGCAGGATACCCGCCTCTCCAAACCCTACAGCGAGGAAACCGGCAAGGTGATAGATGCCGAGGTGATCCGGCTGATACACGAAGCCTACGAACGGGCAAAAGACCTGCTGCTGCAGCACCGCGACGAACATGTTAAACTGGCCGAACTGCTGCTGCAGAAAGAAGTTGTTTTTAAGGAAGACCTGGAAACCATACTTGGCAAACGCATCTGCCCTGCCCCGGAGTCAAAAATACTACCTGCAAAAGAAGGCAAGGCAAAGGTTTAGGTAAGAATCTTACCCCGGCTTACATCAAAAATGTATGGCTTTACTAAAATGTAAGCCGGTGCAAACGCCTTTTTACCGGCCTACCGTTTACAATACTATACTTGTAAGTTCAATACTTACCAGCTGTTGTATCGCTTTCGTTTTTAGTATAACCATAATACAGCAAGTATGAAAAGCTTAAGTCCGGTAAACACCAATTATCTGCTAGAGGTAAGCCTCGAACAGCTGCACAGTGAGAGCACCACGTGGTTATCCCAGATTGATTTCTGGAGAGTAGAACTAGGCTTCTTTCAGAGGCTGCTGGAGAGGGTGGCGGCCAGAATGCCCACAGAAGAAGACAAAAAGCGAATCGACCATTTCCAGAACCTCATCTTTTATTTTAAGGGGGAGCTGCTAGATGAGCTAAGGCATAATGTGCGCGAGCACGAACAGTATCTCGGTTATCAGTTAGACCAAAGAGCGCCTTTTAACGAACAAATTTACCGACAGGTGCACAAAAAGTATGAGGCCAAGATGGATGCCTTTGAGCGCGATTACAGAGACTATAAACGAGACCTGTACCGGTTTGCAGGGAAGTTCCTGTAGCGCTTTATACTTTTGATATAAATGCCACCAATAGCTGTTCCAGGTTTTGGGAGGCACCGTCTGTGTGTGGCAGGAAATGCCTGCTTTTTCATCATTATAGATTGTACTGTCTGACTCGTCAAAAATCGAGCATCAGGTAATTCTTTTGTCGTACCAGGCCGGTACCAAATACCATACTTTCACGGTGAAGCACGTCGGCCAGCCAGGCCACGTCTTTTTCGGAGGCGTGGTGCAGCCGGAACTTTCGTAACTGCATGGGCACCAACTTTAGTGACAGCAGTTTACCGGTTTCCATATCGAGAGTTGGGAAGTACATAAGTGAGAGATCGCCCCGGTATTGCTCGTGTCCGCTAATCCCTTCGTAATCATTTATAAAATCGCCAGCTCCATAAACAATGAGCTTACCCTGGTATACTTCCATACCGACAGGATGGTGTGAAGAATGGCCAAAAACCAGATCAATCCCAGCTTCATCTATCATGCTGTGCGCGAAATCCTGCTGGGCCTGCGGTATTTTGTAGCCCCAGTTGCTGCCCCAATGCACCGAGAAAACCACCACATCCCCTGGCTCTTTTACAGCCTTTACCTGTGCGGCTATACCTTGTATCGCCTCCTGGCTTAAGTCTGGCAGCAGGTTTACGCCCGCCCGAGAAGGTGTGGCAGCCCACTCTTTGTACACGCCACTGCTAACCGAGCCATACGCTACCACAATCACCCGACCCTTCGGGAGTTTAAGTATGGCAGGCTTTTGCGCCTCCTCCAGGTCTTTTCCGGCTCCTGCTGTGGTTATGTTGGTTTGGCCCAAGGCCTGCAAGGTTTCCATTAGACCGCTGCGGCCCCAGTCTAACGTATGGTTGTTGGCAAGAGAGGCAAAATCTATACTTGCGATGGTCAGTACGGCTACGTTATCGGGGTGCATACGGTACTGCACTTCCTTCTCTGGCCACGGTTCTGGCTGCGTGGTTATACTTGTCTCCAGGTTAATGAGCCTGACATCCGGTTTTTCCTGCTCCCATACTTCCAGTGCATTGCCCCAGATATACTTGTAGTCCACCGGTTTTTGGATCTCCCCGTTCTTCCGCTCAGCCAGCCGCACATAGTCCCGGGCATCTTTTACATAGGATTCGTAAATGCGCGGATCAACAGAGGCTGGCAAAATCTGGTCGATTCCCCGCCCGGTCATCACATCGCCACACATAAACAAGGTAATGGCCCCGGAGGCAGCGGGCGGCAAGTATACTTTCCCGGTACCGGTTCTGCTGCCTATAGAATACACATTTGATCTCTGCACATTTGCATCAGGTTTTGAGCAGCCGTTTAAAGGCACGTAAAAGAGCCCGGCAAGTATAAAAATATTGGCAAGGCTGGCTACTGCTCCTCTTTCCATCGCTCCATAAACTCCAGCGCTTCCTGGTCGGTGAGGTTGTAGAAGTTATAGTATACCTGCGACACGCCAGTGTAAAGATCCGGCGTTTCCAGGATCACCACCTCATCGGCCTCCTCCAGTAGCTCCCGCTTCTTCTCCCGCCCGGACACCGGTGCAGCCACCACAATCTTTGCGGCCCCTTTGTTCCTGCACAGTTTAATGGCGGCAAACACCGTAGACCCCGTGGCAATGCCGTCATCCACGAGCAGGACGGTCTTCCCCTTCAGCTCCGGCAGCGGCTCGCCCTTTCGCAGGAACTGTATCCGCCGCTCAATCTCCTTTTGCTGCTGCTCCTCCAGCTTATTTATCGTCTCTTCAGACAAGCCTGACTGGGCTTTAGGATTCAGGTAGATGCTACCGTCCTCTGCTATGGCCCCCACGGCATACTCCGGGTTGCTGGGGTGGCCCAGCTTTCTGGATACCAGCATTGAGAGTTCTGCCCCCAGGTGCTTCGCTACGTAGTAGGCTGTCTCGGCTCCACCCCTTGGTATACCCAGCACAATGGCTCCCGAGTCTTTGTAAGTATCCAAAGCTTTTGCCAGCTGCAGGGCGGCGTCTTTGCGGTCTTTAAACATGCGTGTTTTCTCAAGTATGGTTTCTGATGATGCGCTACCATGCACGGGCACAGGCAGCCACTGCACGGAACAGCTATACGTTTACATTTTACGTTAACAGTACTAATAAGTGAATAATTTGAACCATACTTATTCAGGATGCTGCGCTTGTAGCCCCTCGAAAGTATAAAACTCAATCTATGCTCTCTTTTTCTATCAGCGGCACTTACACAGACCTGTATGAGATTACCATGGGGCAGACGTATTTCCTGGAGGGGCGACAGGAGGAGCCGGCTAGTTTCGATTATTTCTTCCGGAAGATACCCGACAAGGGGGGCTACGTGCTTTTTGCCGGCCTGCACGATCTGCTTGATGTGTTGGAGGACCTGCACTTTACCGATGAGGATATTGCATACCTGCAGGACCTGAATCTGAATCCTTCCTTTATCGATTTTCTGAAAGGATTTAATTTTAAGGGCACTTTGTATGCCGCCGCAGAGGGCGAGGTAGTGTTCCCGAACACGCCCGTGGTGCGCGTGGAGGGTACGATCCTGGAGACGCAGCTGGTGGAGAGCCTCTTGCTGAACATACTTAACTTTGAGTCGCTGGTGGCTACCAAGGCCTCCCGCATGCGCTACGTGGCTGGTAACCGCATCCTGAGCGACTTTGGCCTGCGGAGGGCACACGGTCCGGGCGCTGTGCTGGCGGCAAGGGCAGCAATGGTGGGTGGTTTTAACTCAACCAGTAACGTATATGCCGCGCAGAAATACGGCATACCTGCTGCCGGCACCATGGCACACTCCTTTATAGAAAGTTACGACGATGAACTGGAGGCTTTCCGCGCTTTTGCCCGCGCCCGCCCTGACGGTTGCATCTTCCTGGTGGACACGTACAACACGCTTAAAAGCGGAGTCCCCAATGCCATTACTGCCGCCAGGGAATTGGAGGCGCTGGGGCATAAAGCCATAGGCATACGGCTCGACAGCGGCGACCTGGCTACGCTGGCCAAAAGGAGCCGCACCATGCTGAACGAAGCCGGCTTGCCATACCTGAAAATCATCACCTCAAACCAACTGGATGAATACGTGATCAAAGAGCTGCTGGAGCAGCAGGCACCTATCGATATTTTCGGTGTTGGCACCAAGCTGGTAACCGGCGCTCCAGACGCCGCCCTGGACGGCGTGTACAAAATAGCCATGGCCGCCGGCAAACCGCGACTCAAGCTATCAGAGACTAAAGAGAAAATCACCCTGCCAGGCATAAAACAGGTGTTGCGGTTGATGGATACAAATGGAATGTTTTACGGAGCTGATGCCATTGTACTTGCCGCAGAAGGCGACCATGCGGACCTTTTGCGCCATCCTTTTGAAGATGATACATCGCTACGTATAAACGGATACTTGCAGGAGCCGCTGCTGCAGAAAGTAATGGAGAACGGTAAAAGAACAGCACCCCAGCCACCGCTGCCTGAAATTACCGCCTTTTCCCAATCCCGTTTAAAGCTGCTGCCCGATGCCTTTAAGCATTTTGATAACCCGCAGGGCTATAACGTTGGCCTTAGCCAAAAGCTTTGGGACCTGCGGGAGCAGCTGAAGCAGCATTACCGGCAGTAACGTATGAATCCCGGAAAGTTACTGCAGGCTAAGCACTAAGCGGGAAGCTGATCACAAAGCTTGCACCGTCAGGCGTGATGCCATCCAGCCGGACCGACCCCCTCCTGGAGGCTTCCACGGCCTTGCTCATATCCGACAGGTTGTTGACGCGCCTTCCGTTTACCCTGGTAATGATGGTGCCGCGAGGTATGCCAGCCATGTCGAAGAAGCCCCCTCGCTGTACTTCCGTGACATACACGCCCGACCTGAGGCCATAGCGCTGTTTAACCTGGTCTGGCACTGGCTCAAAGGTGGCCCCTAGCTTGGCCTGAAGTCCCCTGGCTGTACCCGCATCTTCGCTTTCGGCCAGTTGCTCCGCCTCCTCTCCTTTCAGAACGACACTGGTTCTGCGGCTGCGGCCGTTCCGCAGGTACGTCAGCTCAAGTTTATCCCCGGGGTACTGGCGGGCAATCCGCTCCGAAAGCTCTGTGGAGGAGGCTACCCTCGCACCGTTTATACTTTGAATGATGTCACCTTCCTCTAGCCCCGCCACCGCTGCTGCACTTTTAGGCTGCACGCCCATTATGTACACGCCTTTTACCGAGGCTGGATCTATACCGCGTTCCTTCAGTATCTGGTCTTCTGCGGCAGGGGCCGGAAAGCTCACCCCGAGGTAGCCGCGCTTCACCTCGCCATACTTCTGCAGGTCGTTTACCACCTTTTGCATCAGGTTAACAGGTATGGCAAAACCATAACCGGCATAGCTACCAGTTTGGGAGGCTATGGCGGCATTAATACCAATCAGCTGGCCATTTGTGTTTATCAGCGCACCGCCACTGTTACCGCGGTTAATGGCAGCATCCGTTTGTATAAAAGACTCGATGGCGGTGTTTCCTGTAACCTGGTCGGGGTCTGAAAAACTGTCCTGGCTGGGCTGGTTAAGTATACCGATGCTCCGGCCTTTAGCGCTGATGATGCCCGCTGTAACCGTAGAGCTTAACGAAAGCGGGTAACCGACAGCCAGCACCCACTCCCCCACCTGCACACTGTCTGAGTTGCCAAGGGTAACAAACGGCAGCTCTTCAGCATCCACCTTTAGCAGTGCCAGGTCGGTGCTAGGGTCGGTGCCGATCAGCTTCGCCTGAAAACTGCGCTTGTCGGGCAGCACTACCTCTATGCCGGAGGCGCTTTCCACCACGTGGTTGTTTGTGGCAATATAACCGTCCTCCGTGATGAGCACACCGGAGCCGGAGCCACTTGCCGGCACAGGAGACTGCGGCAAACCGAAAAGATCGAAGTATGAGCGGTTAGCTCCCTGGGTGGCATAGGAGGTCTTGATGTGCACGACGGCAGGTGTAACAGCGGCGGCGGCATTTACAAAATCAGGAAATCCAGCCGAAGAAACGGTGCTTGTATTCTTGCCTAACGCCACCAAAGGTTCCTCCTGAAGTATACCCGTTTGCTCGTTGTTACGGCTATCTACCCACCAGTATCCTGCCACCACCAACGTGGCCGTGACCAGTGCAGTAAGTATAATAAGGCCAACACGCTTCATGCTTTTTCTCTCAGGTTAATGTTGCGTACCACTCAAGCTAAAAACAGCTACGGGTGAAGAGGTATTACCCGTAGCCTCCTGTTTTAACGAGAGGCTCTTTTTATATGTTTTGTTCGGTCCAAACCCTCTGAGCCTGCCACCTGCACGTCAGAAGCTGCACGCCTGTTTCCTGCTCCGCCTCCTTATATCATACCTAATATCCCCACAAAATAGCGCCGCATAAACCACTCAATTACTGCCGTTTAACGTACAAAAGCTTTCTAACCAAAACCATACTTACCGGGTGCGCCACCAGGGCGTATACTTTAACAGTTAGCCTATGGAATACTTTAAGGGTAAAGAAGCAAGCCTCCAAAGCGCTAAGGCCCAGCAGGCCCCTACCCAAGCAGCACCAGCCACTATAACGCCTTCTGCGGCGCCCAAACCCGTTCTGGGTAAAGTCGATGCTATTTCGATGATTGTAGGCATAGTAGTGGGAGCGGGTATTTTCAGGACACCGTCTCTGGTGGCGGCCAATACCGATGGGGCTGCCATGTTCCTGGTAGCCTGGCTGCTGGGTGGGTTGGTGTCGCTGATAGGGGCGCTGTGTTATGCCGAACTGACCACTACCTTCCCTAATGCAGGCGGCGACTACCACTTCCTGACACGCGCTTTCGGGAAGAAGCCAGCTTTTCTGTTTGCCTGGGCCCGGATGAGCGTCATCCAGACAGGCTCCATCGCACTTCTGGCTTTCATTATCGGTGATTATGCCGCCCAGATCTATAGTATTGGGGAGTTGTCGTCGGTTGTGTATGCGGCTTTGGTCGTAACCCTGCTGACGGGCATTAACATAATTGGGATAAGTGTGGGGGCGGGTACACAGAAGCTGCTGACGGCGCTGGAGGTACTGGGCATCCTGATCGTGATAACGGCCGGCCTGTTCTTTGCACCTTCCGGCAGTACAGCTTCTGCTCCGCCAGCTGCGCCTGAAACTGCCAACTCGTTGGGGCTGGCGATGGTGTTTGTGCTGCTCACCTTCGGGGGCTGGAACGAAGCGGCCTATATTTCTGCAGAACTGCGCTCCGGCCGCAAAGGTATGGCCAGCGTCATGATCCTGAGCATTCTCCTCATCACCACCATTTATGTGCTCATGAACCTCTCATACCTGAACGTGCTGGGCCTGCAGGGCATGGCACAGTCTAGTGCAGTGGCCGGGGACCTGATGGGGGCTGTTTTTGGAGAGGGCGGCCTGGTGCTGATCGGTGTAATTGTAGCCATAGCCGCACTTACTTCAGCAAACGCCACCATCTTTACCGGGGCCCGCACTAACTATGCCCTTGGCAGGGATTTCCCGGTTTTCGGCTTCCTGGGCAAGTGGAACCCCAGGACCTCCTCTCCGGTTAATGCCTTCCTTGTGCAGGGCGCCATCGCGCTCGCCCTGATCGGGCTGGGCTATATCACCCGCAATGGGTTCGAGACGATGGTAGAGTACACAGCGCCGGTGTTCTGGTTTTTCCTGCTGCTGGTGGGCATTGCGCTGTTTGTGCTGCGCCGCAAAGAACCTCATCTGAACCGCCCGTTCCGGGTTCCGCTCTACCCGTTTACACCGCTTATCTTCTGCCTTACCAGCGCCTACCTGCTCTACTCTAGTTTGGTCTACACCGGCCTTGGGGCCCTGGTGGGGGTAGCGGTGCTGCTAATCGGGGTACTGTTGCTGCTTGCCCTGCCCGCTCTGAACAGGTGGTCAGGAAATGGCAACGCTAACAAGTATTATCCCAATAAAAAGGAAGGCTAAACACCAACAGCTTAGGCACAAGTATAAATTTACATAGAACTGTAAATCAGCCAAACCCGTAGAAGTATGACTTATCTTTTATCTGCCCCCTCTCATCTCTCTACGTCACCTTACCCGGCGGCTGACAAACCGAAACATGTGTAGTGAAAGAATCCTGTTTTATACTATTCAAACTTAAAGTGAGGCATATGAGAATCCTAACCAACTCCCTCTTCACGCTGTTAATCTTGCTTTGTGCCACCGTTATAGTTCAGGCGCAGGAAACCATGAAGCGGGTACCTGATGTACCCTACGTACCTACTCGACAGGCTGTGGTGGATGCCATGCTGGAGCTGGCACAGGTTTCGGAAGGCGATGTACTTTATGACCTGGGCTGCGGCGATGGGCGCATTGTGATAACGGCAGCGAAGAAGTATGGCGCCACCGGCACAGGCATCGACATAAACCCTGAGCGCATACAGGAAGCCAACCAGAATGCCCGCGAGGCAGGCGTTACCGATAAAGTGCGCTTTATTGAGGGCGATCTGTTTGACTCGGACTTCAGCCAAGCAAGCGTGGTGACACTGTACCTGCTGCCCAGCGTTAATAAAAAGCTGCAGCCTATCCTGCTGGAGCAGTTAAAGCCCGGAACCCGTATCGTGTCTCATGCTTTTGACATGGGCGATTGGGAACCTGAGCAAACCGTAGAGGTAGACGGTGCCAAAATCTATTTGTGGACCGTTCCGGAGAAATAAGCATACTTTAAGCCCATCGCTCATTCCTGCTACAAACGTATAGCTCCCATTTCTAAACAAAAACAGGAGTTATATGTCATACTTTGGTGTGCCTTCTAAAGAAGTATGTAGAAGCCATCTAAAGTATTTATCAAATTATAATATACAAAGTATACGATGAGCAGCAACACGAAAAAGTTGTCTGAGATAGAATTGTCTGTGCTGGACCTGGTACCCATTTTAGCCGGAAAAACAGCTGCAGACTCATTTAAAACAAGCCTGGACCTGGCCCGCCATGTAGAGGAATGGGGTTACAAGCGCTACTGGATGGCCGAGCACCACAACATGCCCGGAATCGCCAGTTCAGCAACCGTCGTCCTGATCGGCCACATTGCCGGTGGCACCAAAACCATCCGGGTTGGCTCAGGTGGAATTATGCTGCCCAACCACGCTCCGCTGGTGGTGGCAGAGCAGTTCGGCACCCTCGAGTCTTTGTACCCTGGCCGAATAGACCTGGGCCTGGGCCGCGCCCCGGGCACTGACGGGCTGACAGCCATGGCGCTCCGGCGCGACCTGCAAGGCAGCGTGGATGACTTCCCGAAAAACGTACAGGAGCTGCAGTATTACCTGGGCCCCGCAGACCCAAAAGCGAAGGTGAGGGCCATCCCCGGCCAGGGACTCGAAGTGCCGATGTGGCTGCTCGGTTCCAGCACCTACAGCGCCCAACTGGCAGCGATGCTGGGCTTGCCGTTTGCGTTTGCCAGCCACTTTGCCCCGGCAGCGCTACATGCCGCCCTTAAAATATACCGCGACACGTTCCAGCCATCGGAACACCTGAAAGAACCCTATGCCATTGCCTGTGTAAATGCCGTAGCTGCAGCAACCGATGCCGAAGCCGAGAAACTGGCCACCACGCTGTACCAGGCCTTCCTGAACGTGATACGGGGTACGGCTAACCCCCAGCAACCGCCTGTGGATAGTATGGATGACCTCTGGAGTTCTGCCGAAAAATATGCCGTGCAGCAGATGCTGCGATATACTTTTATCGGCTCGCCGGTAACTGTAAAAAATGAAATAGAAGCTTTCCTGGAGGAAACGCAGGTGGATGAGGTGATGTTTGCCTCCCATATTTACGACCACCAGGCCAGGCTTCGCTCCTATGAGATACTGGCTGAATTAAAAAAGAGCTGATGCTTTACTGAAGCCGTAGCCCGCCACGCCTGTTTAGCAGAAATGGCGGGTTGCGGCTTCAGATTAATTGCACTGTTTCCCGTATAACCTGATGTACATTTAATAACATTGATTATGAGTATGGAAACCAAAGTAGCCCAAAATTTACAGCTTAGCAGCCCATCTTTCGAAGCTGGCGAAAGCATCCCTCAGGAGTACACCTGCGACGGCGAAGACATCAGCCCGGCACTGGAGATCGGCGACTTTCCGGAAGGTACCCAAAGCCTTGTTTTACTTGTTGACGACCCTGATGCCCCCAAAGGTAGCTGGACTCACTGGCTGATGTGGGACATTCCGCTTATACACACGATAGAGGAAAACAGCAGACCAGGCATTGTGGGTGTGAACGATTTTGGGAACACCAGTTACGGCGGCCCCTGCCCTCCTATTAGCACACATCGTTACTTTTTCAGGCTGTACGCCCTGGATACCAAATTAGGCCTGCCGGAGGGCAGCACCAAAGAACAGGTTTTTCTGCAGATGGAGAACCACATTCTCGGCTCCGGCGAACTAATGGGCCTTTACAGCCACTAAGCCCACCACCCTGCTTTCTGCCCTACTGCACGAATGGTTTGACAGCGCAGCGAAAAGCGCTATCTTACCCCTATGAAACAAGCGTTTTCTCTTGTCCTGCTTTGGCTGGCTATTAGCCTGTCCTCCTACGCTTTTGCCCAGGCTCCACGCGTTATAATTGGCGCGGAGCAGCTGCTCACGCCCGAGTTCCTGTCCCTGATAAAAGGCAAACGCATTGGACTGGTAACCAACCATACTGGTCTGCTGCCAGATGGCCGCCACCTGGTGGATGTGCTGCATGAGCGCCAGGATGTAAAACTGACAACCCTCTTCGGCCCCGAGCATGGCATCCGGGGAGATCAGGATACGCACGTGGCCAGCGGCACTGATGCCAAAACCGGGTTGCCGGTCATCTCCCTTTATGGTAAAGTGCGCAAGCCTACCCCCGAAATGCTGCGAAATGTGGATGTGCTGATTTTTGACATACAAGATATCGGTGCACGATTTTATACTTATATCGCCACCATGAACTATGTGTTGGAGGCTGCGGCAGAGCAAAACATCCCCTACCTGGTACTGGACCGGCCCAATGCGATTGGCGGAAAGTATGTAGATGGCCCGGTAGGAGAAAAAGCAGGAGAGCCCATAAGCGGAGTAGCCCAGTTGCCCGTAGTACACGGCATGACAGTGGGTGAACTGGCCACCATGTTTAACGGAGAACGCGCTGCCCGCAAGCTGCGACAGGCCAAATTAACGGTTATCCCCATGAAGCATTACAACCGCGAACAGTGGTATGATGACACGCAACTGCCCTGGGTGAAGCCCTCCCCTAACATGCTCACCCTCACCACTGCCACCGTTTACCCCGCCACCTGTCTGCTGGAGGGCACCAACATATCAGAATCCCGTGGCACGCTGCACCCATTCGAGCGCATTGCTGCACCCTGGATAGATGGGAAGAAACTGGCAGACCAGTTCAACAGCTATAAGCTGGAAGGCGTAACCTTCCGCCCCGTTACGTTTGTGCCGGATAGTATGGTGGATGGCATCAAGATTTACCCACCTAAATTTATGGGCGAGCAGTGTTTTGGTGCCGAGATGGTAGTTAACGACCGGAACACATTTGAATCGGCTAAAGCGGCCGTATACATTCTACATGCGCTGCAAACGATTTACCCGGAGCAGTTGGAATGGCGCGATGCCCGCATGGATAAGTTGTGGGGCACACCAAAGATCAGAGAGCAACTGCAGGCCGGCAAAAAGCCACAGGATATTATAAAACAATGGGACAAAGAACTGGCGCAATTCCAAAAGGTACGCGAGAAGTATCTGCTGTATTGATTTCCTGAATTCTCTATACAACAAGTATAAACAGAAGCCATACTATGAAAAAACACCTTCTCATCACGCTACTCTCCGCCCTCTGCCTCACCACTCAGGCGCAGGACAACAACTGGACCTGGGGCGGCCCTCTCGACCCGGCGCAAGCCACTTTTGATGTGAAGCACTACACCCTGCGGCTGGAGGTGGCTCCGGAAGCACGTACCATAGGTGGCTCGGCCGATGCCGAGGTAGAACTGGTGGCTCCAACCAATAAGATCAGGCTGAACCTGATTGATGCCTATACCGTGAGCGGCGTGAAGGTAAACGGCAAGAAAGCAAAGTATACCAGAGGTAAGGACGCCCTGGATGTGCAGCTGAAGCAGACATACCAGCCAGGGCAGCGGGTAACCGTGACGGTAGACTATGCCGGCACCCCGCCCGAGGCAGTACGCCCGCCGTGGCAGGGAGGCTTTACTTTCACGAAAGATGCAAATGGCAAGCACTGGATAGGATTATCGTCGCAGAACGAGGGGGCCAAGATCTTTATGCCCTGCAAAGACCACCCTTCCGACGAGCCGGACGAGGGTGTGGAGCAGTATATTTCGGTGCCTGCCCCTTACCAGGTAGCGGCCAACGGTGTGCTGGTATCGGAAAAGAAAAAAGGAGACCAGATCACCTATCACTGGAAGACCGACTATAGCATTAACAACTACGGAATCAATTTTACAGTTGGCGATTTTGCCGTTACCCGCCGCGACTATACTACCATGGATGGAAATACGGTGCCGATGGTGCTATACCTACTCAAACAAAATGCGGATAAGGCGCCAGAGTTGATGAACATACTGGAGATCAGCCTGAAGACGCAGGAGAAATACTTTGGCGAATACCCCTTCCGGAAAGATAAAGTGGGCATTGTAGAAACGCCATACTTAGGTATGGAGCACCAGACCATCAACGCCTACGGTAACAAGTTCCGGTTTACACAGGTTGGTGACGCCCCTTATGACCATCTGCTGCACCACGAACTGGGCCATGAGTGGTGGGGCAACAAAGTAAGCGTTAAAGACTGGGCTGATTTCTGGATACAGGAAGGCCTTTGCACCTACGGCGACTGGCTTTTTGTGGAGGAACATGCCGGCCACGAAGCTTACCTGAAACACGTGCAGCAAATCGGCAAGAATATTCCGAACCGCAACCCAATCATCATGCGGGAAAATAATGTGGACTCCGACGAGGCTTACCATGGCGAGATCTATTCTAAAGGTGCCCATGTAATGCACTCGCTGCGCTACATGCTCGGCGATGAGGTCTTCTTTCGAACACTCAAAAGCTTTATTCTGGACCCAGCCTATACGTATGGCAACCAGGTAAAAACTGCTGACCTGCAGGAGTACTTTACAAAAGAAACAGGGTATGATATCAAGCCCTTCTTTGACCTGTACCTGCGCACTACAGAGGTGCCGGAGGTTGTGGTGGAGCAAACATCTGAAAACAACTACTCCATCCGCATCCCTAACATTGACTTTAACTTACCCATGGATGTGAGAACAGATAGTGGCACGAAACGCCTGGAGCTGTCTGGTAAGCCAGTGCAAGTAACATCTACAACTGCGCCTGTGGTTGATGAAAAGGGATGGTACCTAAAGAAGGTGGTGACAGGAGACAAAACGCTGTAGTGTGTAGCAAGGTATGGGGGTTTCTGTAACAGATTTGGTTAAAGTATAAACTGCATGGTTGGTGGTAAAGCGCGTAGGTGTAAACCCACCCCTTAAGAGCTACGCTCGCTAGCTCAAAACTCCCGTTTTGGCTAGTCCCGAAAGGGGAATTGTCCAACCACCCCTGCCCCTCCTTGTCCAAGGCGGGGAGCCTGTAATTACTGATGTTGAAGTGTAAGTTTCATAGTTGGGGATGGCTGCCATCAGCAAAAGTGTAAACCCACCCCTAACCCCTCCCAGGAGGGGAATTGCACCTCTCCCCAGCCCTCTCCTTTTCTCGAGGGCCCCTACCCCCAAAACAGGAGAGGGAGTCCGGTCCCAGTGGTATAGCAATGGCTATCGAAAACTGATCCCAGTCTTTCCGTTGAGCGCCTTTGGAGTTTTTCGGTCCCGCGAGAGCGGGATTGCAAAGCGACAGCGAGCAAAGAAAAGCTCCCAGCGCGATGCGGGAAGACGAGCCCTCCCGGGCTGGAGGGAGCCAAAGCCAAAATTGAAACGATAGGTTTGTAAGACTGAGGATGTACGGTAGCGAGGAAGAATAACTTGTATCCAGTTGAAGAGAGCAGTGGCTTTGGAAGTATAAAGTACGGATTGCGCGGACTAGGAAGTCCGCGGCAGAAAGGTTCCGGACAAGGATGTCCGGAACAGCAAGTAGTATAAGTATGGCTTTTCAAGCCAGTTGAGTTACAAACTCAACACCATAAAAAGACACAAGTCTGAAGACTTGCGCCAGAAGGAAGAAGCTGTGGCTATGAAAGTCTAAAAGTATCGCCTAAGTATAAAAGTAGGTCAGCAGCCAGCAAGTAAAGCTTATGTCAGACTACCAAAACATCAGGCTATGCAATGTAGAGCAAACGGTTTATCAGAAGCCAAGCCACTATACCAGCTCCTTTATTCGGCGCTCAATCCAAAGTATAAACCCAACCCCTCTCCTCCTCGTTTCTGATGAGCTGAAAGTATAAACCATCAAAAGAAACGAATTTGGAAAGTATAAACATACCCCAACAAACAACACAAGAGATAGCCGGGCTTGTAAGGGAGCAACTGGTGGAAATGCTGGAAGGCGGCTTTGCCCCGAACGTAATCCTGCTGCGGGAGTTCGACTTTAAAAAAGCCGGAATTATACTTGACGGGCTGCACTTCTCTGCTTGGATACTGCTGGGGCATATCCGGGCGCGGCAGCAGACTTTGCTGCAGTTTATGAAGCACCCGGAGCAGGACATTGATGTATGGCCTGACGCGCATTGGCCGGAGAACCACCAGCCGGCAAGTGAGCAGGAATGGAACGAGGCCATAGATGCATATGCCCAAGAATTGGAGGAAGTGATTGTACTGGTAAAAGCCCCGGCCACCGACCTGTTTAAAGTACAGCCAAACGGCAAAACCCGCTCCTGGGCCGCCATAACGATCCTGCACCACACGGGTTACCACATCGGGCAATTGAAGACGATTGGCCGGCAGCTCGGTGTTTGGTAGCTAACTTTGGTACAGCGGCTGCTGGGAGGCGATGATCTCCTGCTTCAGTTCCTCAAAATCCCTGTGCGGCTGCTCAGGGCTGTATTGCATGGGCTGGCCAATGGAATCCGGATAACCCAGGAAACGAATCAAGGGGCTTGCGATAATACCTGCCTGCTCCACTTGCGCCTCCGTTAGCTGGTCCATCCAATAACCTGACTGCCCCTTTTTCAGGTGTTTTGGGTTTTGGGTTTTCATGGTGGCAAAGCTCATATCCTTCTGCAGCTCCTGCCGCTGTTCCTCGTTCAAATCTATTTCGAGGTAACGCAACAACCGGCCCAGCTCCTGCTGAAAGTCTAGCAGGAACCCTTCATAAAATGCGATGTGGATGTTATACTCGCGGCTCAGGCGCAGGTGGTCGTAAACATGCCATACCCACTCCAACATCAGCTCCTCAAAATGTTTCTCCAGGTAGCGGCCACTATCGGTTTCCTCCTGTGGGTAGTACTTCAGCATGTAACCCGAAGTATAGTATTTGGAGGCGGAGATGGCGCGGTCGCGGGGGTCACGCACAATGTATACTTTTTTATCGAACAGGCTGAACAGTTCGTCGCTACGCTTGCAAACCGGCGAGTGCGTCCATACATGATCAGTCTGGGCAACGTAGTTTTCTACACTTTCCACCGGCATCCGGAAAATGCTGCTGATGCGGTAACTGTACTGTAGGTCAGTTACGTCGAGCACATCAATGCTGGCCTGGCTGGGGTAGTTCAGGTCCCAGGTTTTTGCCAGTTCATAGATTGCTTGCCGCTGAATAAAGCTTGAAACGGATTGCCCGTTACGTTGCAGTATTTGCTGTATGATCTGGTAAAGCCATAGGTTACCGCATTTGGGAGCGCCCCCTTGCAGAATTTTCATAGCGTTGGTCTGGTACGGTTTAACATCGTCAAGCAGGCTATACGACTTTTCCAGGCTTATTGCCGTACAAGTTGGTCTGAAGTATAGCTTATACTTCAGCTCAACCTAGAGGAACCATGCAAAACATCTACCCATTTGAGTCGAAGGTTTGCTATGAGCAGCGGAAGCAACTGATGCAGCAGGAGCCACGGCTGGTGTGGCTCACGGGCCTGTCTGGGTCCGGTAAAAGCACCCTGGCCCTGCGCCTGGAGCACCATCTTTTTCACCTGGGCTACAAGGTTTTTCTGCTCGATGGCGACAACATCCGAAACGGCCTTTGCCAGGACCTAGGATTTACAGCACAAGACAGGAAAGAGAACATGCGTCGGGTGGCAGAGGTGGCGAATCTTATGCTGGAGTCCGGGTTGGTGGTGATTTGTGCCTTTATCTCCCCTTATGCATCAGAAAGGGCCCTAGTGAAAGAGATTGTGGGGCCGCAGCGCTTTGCGGAAGTATACATTAACTGCAGCCTGCAGGTATGCGAGCAACGCGACACCAAAGGGCTTTATGCCAAAGCGCAGCAAGGTCTTATACAAAACTTTACCGGCATCAGCGCACCTTACGAGGCTCCGCAGCAACCCGACCTCATACTTAAAACCGATCAGGAGCCAATAGAGGATTCGCTGCACAAACTCATTACTTTTGTGAAGCCGCAACTGCGGTTAAAACAAAATATGAAAGCCGCCATGTAATATACGTGGCCTTCCCGTTTTTAACCTTTTAAAGTATGAATTCAGACAGACCAGGAGCAAGTATAGCCTCCTTAT
Organism: Pontibacter anaerobius; assembly: GCF_026241195.1. Lineage (GTDB taxonomy): Bacteria > Bacteroidota > Bacteroidia > Cytophagales > Hymenobacteraceae > Pontibacter > Pontibacter anaerobius. Next base: position 7,136 of record NZ_JAPFQO010000002.1, on the reverse strand, counting down.
TACAGCTTGCCAGAACAGCAGCACTGGAAGCTGGGCGTGCCATCTTGGAGATTTATACTTCCGGTGATGTAGGCGTAGCCTTGAAAACCGACGATTCGCCTCTGACCAGGGCAGACAGCGCTGCACACGAAATAATAAGCCGGCACTTAGAAACGACAGGCTTGCCCATACTTTCGGAGGAAGGCAGGCACACTGATTTTGAGCAAAGGGAGAAATGGGCACAGTACTGGCTCGTGGACCCGCTGGATGGCACTAAGGAGTTTCTGAAGCGGAACGGGGAGTTTACCATCAACATTGCCCTGATGCACCACAACAAGCCGGTGGGCGGCGTAATTTATGCCCCCGTGCCGGGCAATTTATACGTTGGCTCTTCTGAAACTGGCGTGTTTAAAGCAACTGACGGCAACAAAACTCAGCTGCAGCCTCTGCCCCAGCGGCGAACGCTGGAAGATCTGCTCGAAATGCCGCAACTTACACTAATTGCTTCCCGCACGCACCAAAGCCCCGAAACAGCAGCCTTTATACAGCGCTTCCCGGGGGCAAACACTAGCAGCATGGGCAGTTCGCTAAAATTCATGCTGCTGGCAGAGGGCAAGGCAGACCTCTACCCACGTTTCGCACCCACCATGGAGTGGGACACCGCCGCCGCCCATGCCATCCTTTCAGCACTTAACAGAGGTATCTACCAGAAGGACCTGCAGCAGGAACTGGTGTACAACAAACCCGACCTGCATAACCCGGATTTTATTGCGTTTTAAAGTATAGACCGTGCCTGGGATTATTGAGTTAAAATACTTATCCGTAACTTATACTGCCGGTTTCATGCCACACCTGTATGATGGCTGAAACCATCGCACCAAATTAGCCTTTAAATGCACAGCTGAAGTATAAAAAGCACCGATGACAAAGTATAAATCACTCCGAAAACTACTTCCGGCCCTTGTAGCCGCAGCCATCTTTTCCTCCTGCCAAACCACGGAAAAACAAGCAGACGTAACATACGACCTGTTGCTGGAGAAAGCCTCTGTGGTAGACGGCTCAGGCGCAGCGCCCTATATGGCCAACGTGCTCATCGGCGGAGACACTATCGCCCTTATCGACAAGGACACCGCCAATACCTACACTGCCCTGAAAACCATACCGGCCCAGGGGATGGTCATTACCCCAGGGTTTATAGACACCCACGCCCACGGCGACCCGATGAAGGAGCCGGAATTTAAAAACTTTCTGGCGATGGGCGTTACCACGATTTGCCTGGGTCAGGACGGCTTTAGCCATAATAACAAAGACATGAGTGTTTGGATGGACTCCGTGGATACAGCTAAACCGGGCGTAAATGTTGCCATGTTTGCCGGCCACAACTCGCTTCGTGTGCTATCGGGTGCCATGTATGATTCTATTCCCTCGGAGGAGCACATGCAAGCTATGGAAGCCTTGGTGGCCGATGCCATGGATGCCGGCTGCTACGGCCTGACCACCGGCCTGGAGTATAACCCCGGCTACTACGCCACCAGCAACGAACTGAACCGCCTGGCAAAGGTAGTAGGCTCTAAAAATGGATTAGTGATGAGCCACATGCGCTATGAGGATGATGCCTTGATAGAGGCATCTATCAAAGAACTGTTGGAGCAGGGGCAGTACTGCCCGGTGCATGTATCGCATATAAAAGTGGTGTACGGCAAGGGTAAGGAGCGGGCGCATCAGGTGCTGCAGCTGCTTGACAGCGCCCGCCAGAGCGGCACCAAGGTAACAGCCGACTTATACCCCTACACCGCCAGTTTTACCGGCATCGCCATACTCTTCCCGGAATGGGCTAAATCGCCTTACGATTACAAAGAAGTGCTGAAAACCCGCAAGGAGGAACTGAGGGATTACATGCGTAAGAAGATCATACAGCGCAATGGTCCGGAAGCTACACTGATCGGTTCTGGCCGATATACGGGTAAAAACCTGGCCCAGATAGCCAAGGAATTAAATAAGCCTTTTGAGGATGTGCTGGTGGAGAACATTGGGCCTTACGGTGCCAGCGGGGCCTACTTTATCATGAACGAGGAACTGCAGGAAGAACTGATGCTGGACCCGCACGTAATGATCTGCACCGACGGAAGCCCCAGTATGCACCACCCACGCGGCTACGGTGCCTTTGCTAAAATTTTAGAGACGTACGTAGTGGATAAAAAGCTGCTGACACTCAAAGAGGCCGTGCGTAAAATGACAGGACTGCCTGCCGAAACCATTGGCCTGCAAAACCGTGGTCTGCTGAAGCCCGGCTACAAAGCCGACCTGTTAATCTTTGACCCTTCTGAGATAAAAGAGAACGCCACTTACGAAAAGCCAGACCAGCTAGCCAGCGGCTTCCGGTATGTTTTGATAGGCGGTAAAATAGTGAAGGAGGGAGAAAACTACACCAGCAACCGCCAGGGCAAAGTGCTGCGTAAGCAGGTGCAGGAGTAAGTATAAATAGCTAAAACTAGTCTTATTTATACTTGTGCTGGCTTGTAATCTAACCTATTCAACTTGATGTATTATCGCTTGGCAAACGTTTTCACACATCAGTTTGCAACGTTTATCGGACTTTTAGCGTGCCAGGCACGGAATAAAGGCCTGAACAAAACCCTTTCTCCGGCTTAACCCGTAGAAACTAACGATTGTCATAAAGTACAAATCATACCTGCAGCTAACAAACAGGTATTTACCAGATGTTAAATTAAATAAAACTAATATGAAAAAGGTATTATTTGCATGTGCTATAGCTTTCGGTTCCCTTGGTTTTTACTCTTGCGGTGGCAACGAAGGCGTAACCAACGAAGAAACTGATGGCACAGTAATAGACACAGACACTACAGTATCTGAGCTTGAGGTTGAAAGAACCGTACGCGATATCGACACTACGATGGAAACTGAGACTGAAACCATCGAAACAGATACAGCAGATAACTAAGAAGTATAAATTGTAATGGAAGTGGTAGGATGTTCTGAGCCAGTCAGGTTCTGGATGCCCTACCACTTTCTTTTTACCCCTCCTTACAGCACCTCTGCAAGTTTTTTTAAGGCATATTTATGCTGCGCCCAGCTTTCTCCGGCTATACTTTAAACTGCAGAAATTGCATCAATTAAACAGTTGTAAACCTACTGCACCACGTATATACATCCACACTAAAGAGGCATCAAAATGGCTCCAACAGAGGCTGAGGCAAAAATTATCGTGTTTGATTTAAACGGCACTTTTTACAACAAGAGCTCCAAAACTGAATTCTATAAATTTATACTTAGCAAACAGCCCGGGCGGATAAAGTTCCTGTTCGAGATGGCCTATTACAAGCTGCTGCACAAGCTCCACCAGATGCGCCAGACAGAGTTTAAAGAGAACTTTTTCAACTACCTCGACAAGCTTCAGCCTGAGCGTGTAAAAGCCTTAGCCAAAGAGTTCTGGGAAAAAGAGTACCCGGATAACTTTAACAAAGAGCTAAAGCAGCATTTCGAGAAGATGCGGAAAGAAGGCGTGTTGCTGTTTTGCGCCACAGGCGGGCTGGAGCTGTATGTAAAGCCGCTTTTTGACCTTTTCCCGGTAGATGGCTTTGCCGGAACTGAAGTGAAGTATGAAGGCGGCACCTACCTGGTAGTTGACGAAGCCTGCAAAGAAGAGGAGAAACTGCGCCGGATCACAAAGCATTTTAAAGGCAGGAAGTTCAACATCATCGAAGCCTACTCCGACAGCAAAGAAGTTATACTTGACGAAGCGGACAAAGCCTTTCTTGTAGATGATGGAAAGATCACCCCCTACAAGCCTTAAAGCTTTTTAGTACCAGTTTATACTAACAAGCCTTTGAAACTCAAAAAAAATGCGGTTAGCAAACAGCCGAGATTCGGCAGGCAGCTAACCGCAAAGTATAAAGTAGCCTTAGCCAGCTTACGGAACTATGACCAGCTTACCGGTGGTATGCTGTGACTGTATCTGCTTCATCGCCTCGGCGGTTTCATCCAAAGTATAAGTTTGGGTTACTGGCACACGAAGTTGCCCCGCCTCTGTCAGTTCCCGCAAGTGATCCAGCTGCCGCGTATTGGGCTCCACAAACACATAACTGAAATCTATCTTCGGGTCCAGGTCTGTGCCGTGGTTAAGTATGGATACCAGCTTGCCAGAAGGCTTCAGGGCTTGCAGGCTTTGCTGCAGCGTTTCGCCGCTGGCACAATCAAAAATTATATCCACACCATCTGGCACCAGCAGCTGTACCGCCTCACCTACATGGGTATTTTTATAATCCACTGTATAATCAGCTCCTAAATTACGCATGTAAGAATGGTTCTTTTCGCTGGCCACGCCTATAACGTTAGCCCCTTTGGCCTTGGCCAGCTGTATGGCCAGGCTACCTACGCCACCTGAGGCGCCGAGAATGAGCACGGTTTGGTTTTCCTGCAGTTTACCCGCATCAAACAACGATTGATAGGCCGTAAGCCCCACCAGTGGAATACCTGCCGCTTCCTCCCACGACACGTTCAGGGGTCGGCCGCTAATGTAACTCTCCGGTATCACAATATATTCTGCGAAGGTGCCATGCTGCACCACGGGCCGTCGGGCATACGCATATACCTCTTCCCCCACAGCAAACCTCCTGGCGCTGTAGCCGCGTTCCACAATTTCACCGGCCAGGTCCCAGCCAGGTATAACCGGAAACGCTGTTGGCAAGTGATCTTTTAGGTAACCCTCCCGAACCGCATAATCTACCGGGTTCACGCCGGCAGCCTTTATCCGGATAAGCACCTCGCCCTCTCCTGTCTCAGGTATATCAACTGTGTTAATACTTACTTTCTCAGGACCACCAAACGCAGAATAGGTAGCCGCTTTCATTTGTTTTGCCATAGCTTTTGAATTTTACCTTAAGTTGTGATTACCCCACCCCTAACCCCTCCGGGGAGGGGAACCACCTACACTACACTTTTTACGAAACCCCTATCTGTGGCAGGGCCGTTTTAATCTCCAACTTATTGTTATCCTGAAAGGATCTTGGTTGTGGTAGTATAGGCTTTACCTCCGGGAGAAGGGGCGCTCATTTTACACCAGTTTTCTTAACAGAATCTCAACTATTTTTGGGGTTTATACTTGGTTACGCATATATGGAGAGCCAGCTTAGCCTGCCGGCCCTTCACCTTTTTATATCAGACCTACAGTATATTATGCGTTGGGGTTTAATTTGCTCTAGCGAGATGCAGATTTAACCCTCTAGTTGGTACACAAACTCACGGAGGTCCCGGTAAACGGCGGCAAGCTTTTTAGGGGGAAAATGAGCGTTAAGCCCACTTGGGTTGGGGAGAACCCAAAGCCGGGTCTGCCCCAGTGTCTGCTCCTGCAGCCCGATGTCGGCAGTTGCTTTGCCGAAGGCCACGCGGTATGCGCCAAGTCCTAGCAAGGCCAGCACCTGCGGCTGGTACAGGATCACTTTCTCCACCAGCGTAATGCCTCCCTCGATCAATTCTGCTTTGCTTAGCTCAGCCGCACTGGCTGTTGCCCTCTCCACCACGTTGGTAATGCCATAGCCCAATTGCAGAAGCTCATTCTCCTGGTGTGGCTGGTATTTCTCCGGGGTAAAGCCGGCGGCGTGCAGTGTGGGCCAGAAGCGGTTTCCCGGCCTTGCGAAGTGGTGTCCTTTTGCAGCAGTATATAAACCGGGGTTTATGCCACAGAAAAGCGTTTTCAGGCCCGGGGCAATTATATCAGGCACAGTCTTTCCGGAGGCGGCGGCTAATTCTTCTTTGGTTGGGCTTTTAGTAGACAGCATACTTCTCTTTTACTTCATGCTACACCTTACGGTTATACTTTGCGCTATTATTTACTTGGTTTTCAAACAGAAAGTATAACCTTGCAGAACTTCATACATCTAGTATAGAAAAGTATGAATTTATACTTATTTTAGGAGGCGAAAAGGAATTTTGGACTCCGCACATAATGCAGATAAACGTCACAGTGACGTTTACACAGAAGTTGGCCGTGATTGGGATTATTTTCAGGTTTTAAAGTGGCGTGTCTTTCAGGCTTTTTTAGGGCTGGGCGGCATCAAAGGCCACTAAAGCGGGGCAACGATCAGAAAAAGAGCCAAAGGAAGAAATGGCGTTTCTGACTGGAAGTCTTGCCTCGGCGAAGCCGGGAGAAAGCTGGCTTTCGGACGGGGGCGTCCAGGCAAGACTTTGAGGGGCGAAGTTATAGCTCGGGAATGACAAAGTCAAGAGCATAACTTCGGCAGGTGGCTCTTTTACAGAGGGTTGCCCGGCAATAGAGAGGCCAATGATAGGATTGGTTTTTCTTTTGATGGTGGGCCAGCCCGGAGCCTGACGCCTCTGGCAACGTCGCCAATACTGCATTAACGGCATTGCCGCCGGCTAAAGCGCCACTCGAGAAGGAGTTTAAAAGGAGAAAATAACCCAACCATCCGGGTTGCTTTTCCCTTGTTTTTACAACGCAGTGCCGGGGGGAAAAAGGGAAAAACAACCCCGCCCAACACACCCTAGCAGACACCCTCGCAAGCCTGACAAGCCAAAGCGTCTGCTAGACCATTTCGTTGTATAAAAGCTCAAGCATGAAAAAGAGAACTAAGATTGTTGTTTTATTATCTGTAGGCTTGGTATTCTTGTTTAGCGGCTTTCTATACCTGTCATTACATACCATGGAAATTGAAGATCATTATGGAGATCTACAGCACTTCTACTATCAGTCAAAGGACGGGGACATAATTATTAACCATGAAAGTAAAAAGTTTGGTCTCATTGAAAAAGACTCAAGAAGAATCTACATAGTTGATAATAGAAAGGAGAAGGTTGATCTTTATAATTGGGTATACATTTACAATGATTTTCAAGAATCAAAAGTTGAAGTATTCAGGTCCGACACAAAGTAAATCTTTCTAAAATGGACTATGAAGAAGTTGTTAACTTGACACAGCAAAAAGAAGTGGAGTTAGTAACTGAAAACAAAGCCTTTATACAACAAAGCCTATAGTGCATTTAAATGCACCATAGCCAAACACGTTAGGTGGCAAATAAAATCAATGAATTAGAAGCTCAGATGGATTTCATAATAAACATCCTACAAGTTGTCATAGGTATAATAGTCGCTTACTTTATCATTAGGCGATTTGCAGGAA
>NZ_JAPFQO010000001.1 GCF_026241195.1 Pontibacter anaerobius | reverse complement strand
GCCGAACGGGGATGCAAAAGTAGCCAGAAGATCCGGCTTTCCAACACCCGGCCCCAAAAAAAGACGTGCCAACACCGGAAACGGCTGAGTGAGAGCGGGAAATGTTTTCAGGGCTTCGCCTTTTGCTCTGCAGGGCTATCATAAAAGCTCCGGTTGCCCCAACTCCCCCGCCCTAGCTTTAACAAGAAAGCCCCGGCCTTACTGGGGCTGGGGCTTTCTGCCTTTGATTATCTCGTTTTATACTTTAAGCAATCACTGTTTCTCTTTTCAGCGTGCTTTTCCTGTCCGGCCCTACTGATACTATAGTAATAGGTACTTGCAGGTGCTTCTCCAGGAATGCCAAGTAGTTGTTAAATGCCTCTGGTAGCTTATCTACAGACTCTATTTTATTAAGGTCTACTTTCCAGCCTGGCAGCGACTCATACATTGGCTCCAGCTCTCCGACTTCCATAGAGTGAGGAACCTTGTCAGTTATCTCGCCTGAAGGTAACTTATAGTGTGTGCATACTTGTATGGTGTCGAACTCCGTCAGCACGTCAGCTTTCATCATGTTCAGCTGCGTAACGCCATTCAGCATGATGCTATACTTTAGACTTGGCAGGTCTACCCAACCACAGCGGCGCGGACGCCCAGTAGTAGACCCGAACTCACGACCAGCCTGACGAATCTCCTCCCCTACTGCATCCAGTAACTCTGTCGGGAAAGGACCGCTGCCTACACGTGTGCAGTATGCCTTAAAGATGCCGTATACTTCTCCTATATGTTTTGGAGCAACGCCCAGACCTGTACAGGCTCCGGCTACTATGGTGCTGGACGAAGTCACGAACGGATAAGTACCGAAGTCCACATCTAACAACGCGCCTTGTGCGCCTTCGGCCAGAATACGCTTCCCGCTTTGAAGGGCCTCGTTAATCATGTATTCCGAATCTACCAGCTTCAGTGTGCGCAAGTACGCCACGGCTTCAAAGAAGTTCTGCTCCTGCTCACCTAGTTCCAGCTCCTGGCCATAGAACTCTACAGTTTTGCGATGGCGCTCTACCAGTTTATCATACCGCTCCTGGAAATCGTCGGCCAGTATATCGCCTACTCTCAGGCCGACACGACCAATCTTATCCTGGTAAGTCGGACCGATACCTTTTAATGTTGAGCCGATCTTACCACTACCCAGCGCCTCTTCGGAAACGCGGTCCAGCACCTTGTGTGATGGAAGTATAAGCGATGCTTTTTTAGAGACAAACAGGTTTTGGGCAGCGTCTACGCCGCGGTCCTGCAGTTTCTGCATTTCGGTACGGAACACGATCGGGTCCAGCACCACGCCATTGCCAATAATGTTTTTGATCTCCGGATGGAAGATACCAGATGGGATCTGGTGAAGCACGTGCTTAGTGCCTTCAAACTCTAATGTATGTCCCGCGTTCGGGCCTCCCTGGAAACGGGCTACAATGTCATAGGTCGGAGCAAGTACGTCTACAATCTTTCCTTTGCCTTCGTCGCCCCACTGCAGACCTATTAAAATGTCAACTGCCATTTAAGTATTTAATATGTTGATTCCTTTAAGAATTGCGCTGCGAAATCATCGTTCTCAGCTATTGTAAATATCGCGTTCAGCTTGGTTACTATAAGCAGCTTACGGATATGGTCGGATGGCTTTATTAGCACCAACTCGCCGCCGCGGTTGCGGAACTTTGTTAGCAGCGATACCAGCACTCCCATGCCACTGCTATCCATAAACCGCACGTTAGACAGATCTACGGCACAAAGCAGCACATTGCCTTCTTGCAGCCCATCCACGCTATCGATCATCTGCTGCGTGTCTGTGCCGGCAATCAGGTCGCCCTCCATCCGTATAAACAGGATATCATCCTTTAGTTCTGTCTGATACTTCATGCTGTTGTTCCTCTGTCGCTTTTCTAGCGCGGCAATCGCCGCATACACCATATAGGTTCAGGGAGTGGTGCAAGATATGAAAATTTAATAGTTCACCCACCAAACTTTGAATCTGATGCACACGCGGGTCGCAAAACTCCACCACTTTGTGGCACTCCGTACAGATTACGTGGTCATGCTGCCGATAGCCGTACGATTTTTCGTACTGTGCCAGGTTACGCCCGAACTGATGCTTGCTTACCAGATCATTTTCCACCAGCAGGTCCAGCGTGTTGTATACTGTGGCCCGGCTTACGCGGTAGTTTTTGTTTTTCATATTAATGTAGAGCGATTCTACATCAAAATGACCGTCGCTGGAGTAAATCTCTTCCAGGATAGCATAGCGCTCAGGTGTTTTACGTAGTCCTTTGCTTTCTAAGTATGCCGTGAAGATCTTTTTTACTTCTTCGAACTTCCTTGTATCTAATGCCATTTTCTTCTTCTATAGTATAAATAAGGCCTGCCCTTAATCAAAACGCTCTACGGTAAGTATACCGTTTACCTTGCTCATGCGCTGTATGAGCTTTTCGAGGTGGCCTGTATCGTTCACGAAAACCATGATGTTTCCTTCAAATATGCCGTCGTTGGAGTCGATGGTGATGGAGCGCATGTTTACCTTTAAGCTGGTGGAGATGATCTTGGTCAGGTCGTTCACCAGACCCACGCGGTCAGTTCCTTTAATGCGGATACCCACCAGGAAAGCCAGCTCCTTCTGCTCCGTCCACTTGGTCTTTATAATGCGGTTGCCGTAGTTCGACATCAGTTCCATAGCGCGCTTGCAGTTGGTGCGGTGTATCTCTATCCCGTCATCTTCTGTCTGGAAGCCGAACACGTCATCGCCCGGAATCGGGTTGCAGCACTTGGACATGCGATACTCCCAGTTTGCCGTCGTCTCCCCTATCACCAGCATATCAGAATTCACGCCCCTGATCTTCTGCACCTCCCTGTCAAAGGTTTTCGGGTCCAGCATGGATGTGCTCTTATCTGAGGCAGCGGTAAAGATAACTTCTTTAATGTTCTTGATATCAATATGGCCGGTGGCGATTCTATAGTATAGGTCCTGAAGCGTAGCTACGTTAAAGAAGGCCTGTAGCTTATTCATATTCTGCTGGTTATCGACTACGCCCAGATGCTCCATACGTGCATCCAACATGGCCTTGCCCTGCTCGGCCTTGTTCTTCCGCTCTTCGCGCAGGGCATCCTTAATGCGTGTACGCGCCCTGGAGGTAACCACATACTGCAGCCACTCCTCGTTGGGCTTCTGCTTCTGTGAGGTCAGGATTTCCACCTGGTCGCCGTTCTTCAGCTTGTAGCTGAGCGGCACCAGCTTCTGGTTAACCTTAGCCCCCAGGCAGTGCAATCCTATCTGCGAGTGAATCTCGAAGGCAAAATCCAGGGCCGTGGATTTGTCAGGAAGTATGATCAGTTCGCCTTTCGGGGTAAACACAAACACTTCCTCCACAAAAAGGTTCTTGCGGAACTCGTCCATAAACTCGAGTGCGTTGGCTGTGTTGTTCTCCAGCATGTCGCGCACCTTGTTTATCCACTGCTCCAGACCCGACTCTGCCGAGGCCGCGCCTTCTGTTTTATACTTCCAGTGGGCAGCGTATCCGCGCTCGGCAATCTCGTCCATTCGCTTGGTCCGGATCTGCACCTCCACCCACTGCCCCGATTTACTCATCACGGTAGTGTGCAGCGATTCGTAACCGTTGGCCTTCGGGGTATTTACCCAATCGCGCAGGCGATCGGGGTTGGGTTGGTAGAAGTCTGTTATAATAGAGTATACCTGCCAGCAGGCGGCCTTCTCATTCTCCAGCGGCACGTCAAGTATGATCCTGATGGCAAACAGGTCGTAGATCTCATCAAAGGTGATGTTCTGCTTCTTTATCTTTTTAAGGATAGAGTAGATCGACTTCGGCCTGCCTTTGATGTTGAACTTAAAGCCATACTTGCGCAGCTCATCCTCTATAGGATGGGTAAAGTCCTTGATGAACTTGTTGCGGGCAGCACGCGTTTGGCGCACTTTCCTCGACAGGTCCTTGTAGGTTTCGGTGTCGGTATATTTTAAGTATAGGTCCTCCAGCTCCGACTTAATTGCATATAAACCCAGGCGGTGTGCCAGCGGGGCATACAGGTACATCGTTTCGGAAGCGATCTTGAGCTGCTTGTGGCGCGGCATACTGCCCAGCGTACGCATGTTGTGCAGGCGGTCGGCCAGTTTTACAAGTATAACGCGCACGTCGTCGCTCAGGGTAAGTAGCATCTTACGGAAGTTCTCCGCCTGCTGCGAGCTACCGTAGTCGAATACGCCGGAGATCTTGGTCAGCCCCTCGATGATTCGCGCCACGCTCGGCCCGAACTCACGCTCAATATCGGCCACCTCCAGGTCAGTATCTTCCACCACGTCGTGCAAAAGGGCAGCTACTATGGAAGTAGTGCCCAACCCTATCTCCTCCACCGCGATCTGGGCCACGGCCAGCGGGTGCAGGATGTACGGCTCGCCGGATTTGCGGCGCATGTCCTTGTGCGCCTCCAGCGAGGTGTTGAAGGCCTTCTTGATGATTTTGGCGTCGTTATCCTTCAGAAAGGGCTTGGCGTGCCGAAGCAACCTTCTGTAGTGCCGGAGTATCTCTTTGCGTTCTGCTTCTAAATCAATCATGTTATGCAACTGTGCCATCGTGTGGTGCCGGGTTTGGCGGCGCACACTATAAGTATAAATAAGCTAACGGCTTTATAAGTTTCAAATATAACTGATTATAAGATGCAACCAATACCCCTCCCCTAATCCCGGCGGAGAGGCCGGCTATATGCAGGATGAAAAATATTTAAGAAATTTTAAGGTGCCGTATTGCAATTAAAAAATCGTTGCTTACCTTTGCATCACTAAACGAGCACAATCAAGCGGATGTGGCGAAATTGGTAGACGCACTAGACTTAGGATCTAGCGCTGCGAGGCATGGGGGTTCGAGTCCCTCCATCCGCACACACAACACGAACCCTCAACAAAACTTGTTGGGGGTTTGTTTTTAGTAGGTATTTCTAAAATCTTAAATTTTTATAAGCCTTGAATATTACATTAAACCAAACCGACAGCACCAATGCGCAACTGAAGGTGGTACTGGAAGAGGCGGACTACGCACCGAAAGTAGACCAGCAGGTAAAAGAATACAGCAAGAAAGCCCAGATCAAAGGCTTCAGACCTGGAAAAGTGCCTGCAGGGCTTGTAAAGAAAATGTATGGCAAGAGCATCTTGGTGGAGACGATCAACAAGACGCTCCAGGAGGAAATCTCTAAGTATATCCGTGAGAACGATGTAAAGCTGCTGGGCGAGCCACTTCCGGAGAACGACCAGCCGGAGATCGACTGGGACAACCAGAAGACCTTTGAGTTTACCTACCAGGTAGGCCTGCTGCCAGACTTTAACCTTCCGCTTGATAAAAGCGTAGAGGGCGTTAAAGTTGAGCTGGACCAGAAGACAATTGACGAGGCTTACGAAAACCTGAAGCGCCAGTTTGGCAAAACAGTAAACCCTGAGACGTCTGAGCAAGGCGACTTTATCTCTGGCGAGCTGAAGCAGGTGGACGGTGAGTTCCAGTCTAAAACATTGATCCCAACCAGCCGCGTGGTAGAAGGCCAGGACAAGTTTGTGGGTGTGAAGACCGACGACGTGATCCGCTTCGATATCCGTAAGACTTTTGGTGATGACAACGCTGCCCTGGCCCACGTAACCGGCCTGAGCAAAGAAGTAGCGGCTGACCTGAACGGTGAGTTCGAGTTCATCGTGGAGAAGATCAACCGCACGGAGTCTGCTGAGCTGAACCAAGAACTTTTCGACAAGCTTTTCGGTAAAGACGAAGTAAAGACAGAGGAAGAGTTTGACGCCAAGATCCGCGAGACAATCCTGGAGAACTATGAGCGTGAGGCCGACAACCTGCTGTACCGCAATATCATGGACACCCTGATCGATAATGTGGAGGTAGAACTGCCAACAGAGTTCTTCAAGCGCTGGATACAGGTAACCAACGAGGGCAAGCTTACTACAGAGCAGATCGAAGAGAACTTCGATAAGTATGTACGCGAGCTGAAGTGGTCTATGATCAAGAACAAGGTGGTTGAGGAGAACGAGCTGAAAGTATCGAACGACGAGGTAGTAGAAGCTACTAAGGAGAAGATGCTGGCGCAGTTCAACATGCCGGAGATACCTGAAGAACTGGTGGAAAGCATGAACAGCTATGCCCAGCAGTATCTGCAGCAGGACAACGGCCGTAACTACATTAACGAGTACGAGCAACTGCTGGCCGAGAAGGTGCTCGCTAAACTTAAAGAGAAGATGACTGTTGTTGAGAAGACTATCTCATCAGAGGACTTCAGAAATATGTCGCTCTAACTAGCAGCGCACATACATAACTTTATAAAAAGTCCTTCATAATTAGAAGGACTTTTTTATTTTTGAGAAAACCGTAAACCTAAACAAGATGATGTTTAACAAAGACGAGTTCCGCAAATTTGCTGTAAAAGGCCAGGGCATGAGCGGCCTGGGCGTAGACCAATATATTAACCATGTGGAAGGCCGTGCCATGCACACCATTGAAAGTATGACACGCTCGGTAATCGAGGAGCGCCCGACTAACTTCCGTGAGATCGACGTATTTTCACGCCTGATCATGGACCGTATCATTTTCCTGGGTACGCAGGTTGATGACTTTATCGCCAACATTATTACAGCGCAGCTGCTGTTCCTGGAGTCAGCCGACGCGAAGAAGGACATCCTGCTATACATCAACAGCCCGGGCGGTTCAGTTTATGCTGGCCTTGGTATTTATGATACCATGCAATATGTGAGCCCTGATGTGGCCACGATCTGTACCGGTCTGGCTGCCTCTATGGGTGCCGTGCTGCTGGCCGGTGGCGCTAAGAACAAGCGCTCTGCCCTGCCCCACGCCCGTATCATGATCCACCAGCCAATGGGCGGCGCCCAAGGCCAGGCTTCTGATATCGAGATCACTGCCCGTGAGATCCTGAAGCTGAAGAAGGAACTTTATGAGATCCTGGCTGATCATTCAGGTAAGTCTTACCAGGAAGTATACGACAACTCAGACCGCGACTACTGGATGCGTGCTGAAGAAGCAAAAGAGTATGGCCTGATAGACGAGGTACTTACCCGTAAAACTGCTTAAGTATAAAGTATAACTTATATAGTATAAAAACCCGTAATATAACCTGTTACGGGTTTTTATTTTGCACATATTGCACTAATAAAAGATCAGCAAAGCCTGGCAAAGCTACCTGAAACAGCGTTTAGCCAAAAAAGTTATCCACATACGGTTGTGTATAGCAACAGCACATAACTATCTGTATTACAAAGTATTAAGCAAAAATAGTAAAATACTTATCTTAGAATTTATATTCATGTTTTAACAGAGTTTAGGCATTTGCATCAAAATTTTTCTACTTGTATAAGTTTTCAATTTTGTACCTTTGCTTTACGCGTTTTAAAAAGATGCGTAAAATACTCTGGACCAATCGTTTCTTATGGCAGAAATTACTTGCTCATTTTGCGGCAAAAACAAGAAAGATGTATCGGTGATGATCTCTGGCATCAACGCGCACATCTGTGACCGTTGTATCGGACAGGCACAGCAGATATTGAACGAAGAGAACAAGATTCGCGCTAGCAGCCGTACTCCGAAGTTCAACCTGATGAAGCCGAAGGAGATGAAGAATTACCTTGATCAGTTTGTAGTAGGTCAGGATGAGGCAAAGAAGGTGATGTCGGTGGCGGTTTATAACCATTACAAGCGCCTGATGCAGCAGCCTACCGAAGATGACGTGGTGATCGAGAAGTCTAACATCATTATGGTGGGTGAAACCGGCACGGGCAAAACATACCTTGCCCGTATGATGGCCGGTATCCTGCAGGTGCCTTTCTGTATTGCCGACGCTACGGTGCTTACTGAAGCCGGTTATGTAGGCGAAGACGTGGAAAGTATACTTACCCGCCTGCTGCAGGCCGCCGACTATAACGTAGAGGCAGCCGAGCGCGGCATTGTGTACATTGACGAAATTGACAAGATTGCCCGTAAGAGCGACAACCCATCCATTACACGCGACGTGAGTGGCGAAGGTGTGCAGCAGGCCCTGCTAAAGTTACTGGAGGGAACCACTGTAAACGTACCGCCGCAAGGTGGCCGCAAGCACCCGGAGCAGAAGATGATCACGGTGAACACCGAGAATATCCTGTTTATTTGTGGTGGCGCTTTCGTGGGCATTGACAGGCTGATCAAGAACAGACTGAATACCCGCCCTATCGGCTTCTCCAAGTCTAAAATGGATGAGATGGAAGAAAAAGAGAACTTCCTGAAATACATGACAGCCCAGGACCTGAAGAACTTCGGCCTGATACCGGAACTTATCGGCCGTTTGCCAGTTGCTACGCACCTGAACCCGCTGGATAAAGAAACGCTGCGCCTTATTTTGCTGGAGCCGAAGAACTCTATCGTAAAGCAGTACAAGCGCTTGTTCGAGATGGAGAACATCAATCTTTCTTTTGATGAGAGTGCGTTGGAATACATTGTCGAGAAGGCGGCAGAGTATAAACTTGGTGCCCGTGGCCTGCGCTCTATTTGCGAGGGTATCATGACAGATGCCATGTTTGAGCTGCCATCTGAGGAAGGCACCAAAGAGCTGGTGATTACCGGCGACTATGCCCGCGAAAAGTTTGAAAAATCAAGCCTGAAGCAGCTGAAAGTAGCCTAAGCAACACTGCACAACTTATAAACAAAGAGGGATGCCCTGAAAACGGGGCATCCCTCTTTGTTTTTTGGGAAATGTGTTTGGCTGCGATGCCTTACTGCAATCCCGGTGCTTCAAGTTCAGCTTCATTCAGAAATGGAGCAGTTGCCGCACCGATAATTAAAACAGATATAGCTACGCCAGTTAGCCCTAATGCAATAAAAATTGATTTCATAGTTTCTTAGCTTTAATGTAATAAAAGTATATTTCCTGCCTATACTTGTTAAAGTGATTTGCAAAATATACCTCTATACGGAAAGAAACCGAAGGCAGATAAGCGGATTTTTAAGAATGAGCTCTAGGCTTTTTCCTCTTTCAGGTATTTTACCATCAGCTCGGCGGCACGCTCTGCAGTTCTGAAATCGCCGATCTTCTTGCGTACCAGCGCATAGCCTTCCTGTTGCTTCTGCATAAAATGTTTGTCGAACAACACCCGCTTCAATTCAGCCACAATCTGCTTTGCCGTAAAATCATCCTGGATCAGCTCTGTCACCACGGGTTTATTGGCAATCAGGTTCACCAGCGAAATATAGGGCACCTTGATCACCATCTTCCCGATGGTGTAGGAAATAGGGCTGGTTTTGTAGCATACTACCTGCGGCACACCGAATAAGGCTGTCTCCAGGGTGGCGGTGCCGGATGTCACCAAAGCCGCCTTGGCATGTGAGAGCAAGTCGTAGGTCTGGTCGTAGATGATCTTGATATTGGGGTCTTTGTTGTACTGCTCGTAGTACTCTTTAGAAAAGTTACTCACGCCCGCCACCACGAACTGGTGATCGCGGAAATTGGGCAACACGCTCAGCATCACGTGCAGCATGTTCTCGATCTCCTGCCGGCGGCTGCCCGGAAGTATGGCAATGATGGGCTTGTTGTTGTAAAGCTTGTTCTTAGCCCTAAAATCCGTGGTAGGCACATGGTCCGAAACGGAGTCGTTTACAGGGTTGCCCACGTAGTCCACCTTATAGTCGAAGCGGCCGTAGAATTCCTCCTCGAAGGGCATGATCACGAACATGCGATCCACCACTTTTTTGATGCCGTGCACACGCCCCTGGTTCCAGGCCCAGATCTTGGGCGAGATGTAGTAGAACACCTTCATGCCCTGCTTTTTGGCAAACCTGGCGATGCGCATGTTAAAGCCGGCATAGTCTACCAGGATCACCACATCAGGCTGATATCTTTTAATATCCGCCTTCGCCTCGCCCAGGAAACCCAGGATCTTGCGCAGGCTCTTGAACACCTCGGCAAAGCCCATAAAGGCCATCTCCTGGTAATGGCGCACCAGGTCCATGCCGGCAGCCTGCATCATATCACCGCCCCAGCCCCTGATCTGCGCCTCCGGGTCTTGTTGGCGGAGCTGTTTGATGAGGTTGGAGGCGTGCAGGTCGCCGGAGCGTTCCCCGGCTATAATGTAATATTTCATGGGGTAAGGGTTTCTTTTGGAGCTGGTAAAATAAGTATAGCGGATGTAAAGTATAAGCCGCTTACTAAATTATTCTCCAAAATACTCCACGTAGTTGCGTGGGGTTTCGTAAAGCTTCAGGCTGTGCAGGGTAGCGATGTTATTTGATATTTCTTTCACGCGCGGCTCGAGGATTTTCCAGAACTCCACCACCAGGTTCTCGGTGCTGGCCAGTTTATCCTCCATAAAGGCCACATCCAGGTTCAGGTTCTTGTGGTCTACCTTATCGATGATGTGTGTGCGGATGAGCGTGCTGAGTTTTTTCAGGTCGATCACAAAGCCCGTGTCCGGGTCGGGCTTGCCCTTTACCGTCACGATCAGCTCATAGTTGTGCCCATGCCAGTTAGTGTTGGCGCATGGCCCGAAAACCTCCTTATTCTTGGCCATCGACCAGTTCGGGTTGAATAACTTGTGAGCTGCGTTGAAGTGCTCTAACCTGCTAACGTAAATCATTTATCCTCTAAAATTGTAATTCTTTTTGAACAGCAAATATACAAAGAAAGGAACACCAAAGAACGATGTAATAATTCCGATTGGCAGTCCGGCGGGCGGATAAATTATGCGGGACAGCAGATCGCAGAGCAACATGAACAACCCGCCGATAAAAGCGCACAGCAGCAGGTTGCCACGGCCCGTTGCGCCCAGCAGCCCGCGGGTTACGTGCGGAATGATCAGACCGACAAATCCGATTGGCCCCGAGGTGGCCACGGCAAAACCCGTCACG
The DNA here is from genome assembly GCF_026241195.1 of Pontibacter anaerobius. Lineage (GTDB taxonomy): Bacteria > Bacteroidota > Bacteroidia > Cytophagales > Hymenobacteraceae > Pontibacter > Pontibacter anaerobius. The sequence goes on along the minus strand of NZ_JAPFQO010000001.1, from coordinate 737,815 downwards.
ATAGACACGGTGGCAAGTATAACCCACCTGGTTTGGGCCACCTGTATGCCCAGTGCCTGGGCCCTGTCCTCGCCCAGCAACAGGATGTTGAGCTGCTTTTGATAGAAGGCAAATAACAGCAGGGCCAATAGCAGGGCCGCCGCAGGGTATGGCACCATGTCCCAGCTGGCCCGCTCAAAGCTTCCCATCGACCAGAAAATCACAGATTTCAGCTTGCCCTCAGAATCTGACAGGAACGTGAGCAGCCCGACGATGGCCGTGACTAGCGAGCTGAGCGCAATACCCGCCAGCAGCAACTGGGCCGGGATGATCTGCCGCTTGCGGTAGCCAAGCATCACTACCACCAGCGTAACGGCAAAAGCGCCGGCCAGGGCAAACACCGGCGGCAAGTATAAACCGGCCACGGTCATCGGCACAAATCCGAAGAAAACAATCACGGCACCCAGCGAAGCACCCGAAGCCGTGCCCAGCAAGTATGGATCGGCCAGCCCGTTGTTCACCATCGCCTGCATCAGGTAGCCGCAGAAAGCCAGTGAGGCTCCTACCGCCAGGGCAAGTATAAGTCGCGGCAGCCGCAGGTGAAGTATGGCGAAGTGCGTGGTATCAGCCTGGTTATAGCTAAAAAGGGCCTCAAATATTTTGGGAAGGTCGGTATCAAAAGAGCCAACGCGCAGCCCCACCGCCATGACTACCAGAATCAGCAGCAGGGCAAGTATAAAGTATAAACTGCGCCGCATCATGGGTACAGGAAACCCTCCAGCTCCCGCAGCGACTCCACCACGCGCGGCCCCGGCCGCGACATCAGGTTATCATCTGGTTTATAGATCCGGTTATTTTGGTAGGCCTTGATCCGGCGCAGCTCCGGGTACTGACTGAAAAAGGTTTTATCCAGCTCCTCCCTGGTGCCGCCCAGCAACACATCCGGGTTCAGTTTCAGGATATACTCCCGCGTAAGGGCCGGGTAGGGCTGGTCGAAAACCTCCTGCACGGCATTTTGGGCGCCAAGTATCCGTAGTTTGTCTGATAGGATGGTGTTCTGCCCGTACACGTAGATCGGGTCTTGCCAGGTGATGGCCAGCACCTGCTGCGGGCTTTTCTCCTGTTGATGCTTCTGCATTAACTGCGCTACCTCCTGCCGCAGCGAATCCATCAGCTGCTTTGCCTGTTGCTCACGGCCCATAATTCGGCCAATGTCCTCCAGACCGGTGAAAATATCCTCCACCGTCCTGTACTTCTGGTAGTATACCGGCACACCCAGTTGCTCCAGCCGCTCGGCCACCTCCAACGGGGTGATGCCCTCTATGGTAAAAATCAGGTCCGGCTTCAGGGCCAGCACCTGTTCGTAATCCACAGGGTAGTTGCTTACCACGGGCTTCCGGTACACGGCTTCCGGGAAATCATCGGTGGGGTTACGGGCGATGATGGTGCTGGTGTCGAGTACGGCGTAGAGCATCTCCGTCATGGAAGAGGCAAAAGCAAACACACGCTCGGGCTTTTTCTGAAGCACCAACTCGCGGCCCAGGTCATCGTGCAGCACCAGCGCTTGCTGCGCCTTCTTCTCCGGCTGGCTACAGGAGAACAGCAGCAGGCAAAGTACAGTATGAAGTATAAATCTCGCTTGTCTCAAAGTATAGTTGCCGTGCGCGGGGCAGGCGGCTCGGTTTATTTTTGTAAATTTAACGCAATTTTAGATACAGGCTTAACAAAGAAACATGATAGTAGTAACAGGTGCCGCCGGTTTTATCGCCAGCTGCCTCGTCAGCAGGCTGAACCAGGACAATTTCAACGATATCGTAGTGGTGGACAACTTCTCCGTTGCCAAAAAAGAAGATAACCTGAAGGGCAAGAAGATAAAGGAGTACGTGGACCGCGAGAACTTCTTCGAGTGGCTCGACGAGCATTACGAGGAGGTGGAGTTCATCTTTCACCTGGGCGCCCGCACCGACACCACCGAGTTTAACAAGGACGTGTTCGACCTGCTGAACCTGAACTACTCCAAGAAGATGTGGAATGCCTGCGCCGAGTACCAGATTCCGCTGGTGTACGCCTCCTCGGCGGCCACTTACGGCTCCGGCACCCTAGGCTACGATGACAACGAGGAAACAATCCCGCTCCTGAAGCCCCTGAACCCTTACGGAGACTCCAAGAACGATTTCGATATCTGGGCGCTGCAGCAAACGGCCAAGCCTTTCTTCTGGGCCGGCCTGAAGTTTTTTAACGTGTACGGACCAAACGAGTACCACAAGGGCAAGATGGCCTCCGTTATTTTCCATGCCTACAACCAGATAAAGGAGAAAGGCAGCATGAAGCTGTTCCGCTCGCATAACCCAAACTATGCCGACGGCGAGCAGATGCGCGACTTTGTGTACGTGAAGGACGTGGTGGACGTGTGCATGTTCCTGATGCACCACCGCAAGAACTCTGGCATTTACAACCTCGGTTCTGGCGAGGCCCGCACCTTTATGGCATTGGCGCTGAACACTTTCAAGGCTATGGGCGTGGAGCCGAACATCGACTTCATGGATACCCCGGAGAACCTGCGCGACAACTACCAGTACTTCACGGAGGCCAACATGAGCAAGCTGCGCTCCATCGGCTACGAAAAGCCTTTTTATACTTTGGAGGAAGGCGTGAAGGATTACGTGCAGAATTACCTGATGGAGGGGAAGTATTACTAGACAGATAGTAAAGGAATTCCATTGCTTAATGTGATATCCTGAAAATGTAAAGCGCAAGTGTAGCTGCCTATACTTGCGCTTTTGTTTATATGCCGTAACTTAATGCGTTCATACTTTAAAGTATAAAACAGATGGACCAGGCAGAGAAAACCATGATCGATAACCTGCACAAGAACACAGGAAAAACACTGGAGCAGTGGGTAGAACTGGTGCGGGCAAAGAATTTTGCGAAGCACGGCGAAATCATCAAGTTCCTGAAGGAGGAGCATGGCTTTACACATGGCTTTGCCAACCTTGTGGCGCACAAGTCAAAAGGTTCGGACGCCGGATCCGTAGAGAACAAGGATGGGTTGGTAGAGAAACAGTATCAAGGGAAAGAGCACTTTAAGCCGCTTTACGATACCCTGCTGGCGGAGATTCAGAAATTCGGGGATGACGTGGAGCTCGCGCCGAAAAACGCTTACGTGAGCCTGCGCCGCAAAAAGCAGTTCGCCATCCTTCAGCCGGCCACCAAAACCCGCTTTGAGGTTGGCCTGAACCTGAAAAACCAGGAAGCACAAGGTATACTTGAAGCGATTGATAAAGCCAACGCCATGTGCTCGCATAAAATCATACTTACCACACAAGATCAGATCACACCAGAGGTTATTGCCTGGATCAGAACTGCTTACCAAAACGCTGGCTAATTTTTGCTTATGAAACACCTTTTCTCCCTCGCCATACTTTGCTGCTTAGGCATTGCCGCCCAGGCCCAAATACAAAACCCGCACTACAACAAAACCCTGGCCTACTCGCTGGGCGCCGATGACTACGGCATGAAGTCTTATATGCTGGTTATCCTTAAAACCGGCTCCAACACCACCACCGACAAGGAAAAGCTGAATGAATATTTCCGGGGCCACATAGAGAACATCGGCAGGCTGGCCAAAGAAGGAAAATTAATTGTGGCCGGCCCGCTTGGCAAAAACGACAAGAACTACCGTGGCATTTTTATACTTGATGCCAAAACTGTGGAAGAAGCCCAGAAACTCGTTGAGACCGACCCGGCCGTAAAGGCTAAGATCTTTGACGTGGAGCTTTACCCGTGGTATGGTTCTGCCGCGCTGCCGGTGTACCTGGAGACGCACAATAAAATATCAAAAGAGAATCCATAGACCTAATCCGGGATTAAAGGGATTAATGCACAAGAGACCTCGCAGTGTTTCAAAGACCTGTGAGCGTCTTTACTGCTACGTAGCGAACCTCCCGCGCCATAATCAGCATGAAACGCCACTGAGATTAGGTAAGCTCAAACTGAGCAAACAGACACCTTACTTTGTAGTACTAGCCTTGCCTGATGCCACAGGAGCTATTTCTATGGGTTCCGGTAGTATGTCAACATGGTCTGAGACACGGGTAGCGTCGTTTTGCAAAGGCTGCAATCTTAAGTAAGTGGCAGATCGCCATAGCCATTCAACCGGGCCAAAACGATAGCGGGAAAGCCACCAGCGACTAAAAATCACCATGCCGGTAAACAGCAGCAAAGCATAGACTAGAGCAAATACCGGCTCAATATCAGCAAACCCAAATGCATAATTATTAAACAGAAGGCTAACTAAAGCAACCTGAATGATGTAGTTCGTTAGCGCCATTCGTCCTGCCCAACTAAAGTAAATTAGCCTTTTGAACAAATTGGGGCGCATAGATAACATCAGGATAACTCCCGCATAGGCAAACGTCAGCCACTCCATCCGGAAGAACATAAACCCATAGTTTAGGTAACTTATGAGCAGTTCGGTTGGATACGAGACATTAGGATACTGGTATTCTGTGGATGGTTCGAGAAAAGGAAGAAGCCAAGTAGCCACCATCCAACTTAGCAAGCCGAAAACCATAAACCCAGTTATTAGTTTCCGCCTTTGCCTGATGTGCTCAAAAACACCTGCCCGCACACTCAATAACCCAATTAGGAACAGCGAGAAAGTCCATGTATAATCAAGCAGCAGCCTTTCCCGGTCAGAAAAGAACTTTATAAAACTTTCTGTTCGTATGGACATTGCAGTAGTGTAGCTGGTAGTACTGCTGGCCTGAGCTATTCTTACATGATTTTCTTTCCAGAAATTCTGCATCTTACCCCTTTGCTGGTCATTATATAGTTTAGCGCTTTCCTGCCCGCTCACTATAGAATTCACAGTGCCAAGCGTAGTTTTGTAAACAGGAACAATCATGGCACACACTAAAGCAAGAGCTATTACTGCCTTGGTTGGCCACTTCATAATTAGCAGCAAGGGAACGCCACATAAAGCATACCTTACAAGTATATTGTAGCCAACAGCTATCTCTATAATTATCCCGAAGGCAAAAAGTATAAGCAAGCGCCGCAAATAGCGCGACACGAATGAACGCTCTGTGTTACCAGATTTTTTGAGTTGAAGAGCAAACCCGACACCAAACAAAATGGCAAACAATGTGTAGAAGCGGCTATCAACAAACAATTCGATACCCTTTGAAACAACTCCGTTAATCCCGGCTACGCTATAGTTGCTTTCATAGTAGAAATGAACAACGATCATTCCTATCAGAGCAAAACCACGAAGTACATCGATTACCTGAAGCCTTTCGCTTGCCTGTACAGGCTTAGCTGCTACTGTTGCCATACGTTACCTCAAATAAAGAACACAAATGGTATACGACAGCAAAATAATTGTGTTTATTTAACTTTGTTTGTACTTATTTAAATTTATAGATTTAGTATAAAAGTCAGTAGTGTACACTGCATAAAAATTCTGAAGTTTTGCTAAAACAAAACCGACACCTGCGTGCGCCCGGTATGCACCGCTCCTACCCCGTTGGCTTTTCTACCATCATAGTTCAGGGAGATATTGAGGCCATTGCTCAGGCGCTGCTGCATCACCAGCGACCAAGTCATGTTGTTGCCGGGGCGCAGGGCGTTCAGAATTTCATAGCCTACATACGAGGCTTCGTCCCCATCAAAATCAATGTTCACATATTTGATGTTACCTGTGATGGTGCGCTTGCCCACCTGGCTCAGCTTCGTCTCCAGCCCCAACTCATGGAAGGTTCCCTCCTGTTCCACCTCCGTTACCTGCAACACATCCTGCTTCAGCGATAACTGGTACTTGCCGGTAAAGCGCAGCCTGGTGTTGGGCTGGTAAGCAAGCTCCGGCGACAGCTCCCGCGACTGTATCTTAAAATTCTTAGAGCTTAGGAAGTTAGATTGGTTCTCGCGCACGTTATAGCCCAGACTCAGCTGCGAGCTCAGCACCTCGTTCAGGTTCAGGCGACCTATCAGCACATGGCTAAGTATATTTCGGGTTTCGGTACCGTTTTGCAGCAGCTGCTTCTGCTCGTTTTGCTGCACGGTGTACTCCATTCCATACTTGGGGCTGCTGCGGTTAAAGTATATCGTGTGGCGCAGCTGCTTTATCAACGAGATCAAAAAAGCATCCTCCACGTCCTCACTAAATGGGTTGAACCGCTGCTCCAGGTTATTGTCGGTTGTTTTTTTGTTGATACTCACAAAACTGAGCATCGAGAAGTTGGAAAGCGTGGCCTTTATACCCGGCTCGTTGCGCCAGCTGCGCGGGGTAACAGTGGTCAGGCGGTAGGTAAAGGTGTTGGTGTAGGCATTTACGTACTCATCGGTAGGCAGGTATATTTTAAAATAGCGGCGTTGGTCCACCGTCTGCGCCTCCAGGTAATCGTTCAGGTTGTTGGGGTCGCCGCCATCGCGAAGGTAGTGCGTGCCCTGCCCCGGCAGCGTCTCCTGGAAAACATAGACACGCTTCAGCTCCCGGCCAGTGCCGGTGGCATAACTTAGCTCCGAGCGGAAAGTCCCATCCACAAAACTGCCGTTCCAATCCACCCGCGACTGTATGGTTTCCTCGTCCTTATCCTTCTGCACATCCAGTTTGCGGTATGTGGCCTGCACTGCCAATGTCTGCTCCTGGCTTATTTTAGTTTGCAGCATGGCATTATATGTCTGCCCCACCTCCAGGTTACCCATGGTGCCGTTACCCGTCGGGAACCTGTCTCTGCGGTGGCTGTAATCTATTCTATACTTGGTTTTAGTGGTGTCGCCGCTTTCGAGGTAAAACTGGTGCTGCTCAAAGTACTGCGCCGATCCCACCACAGAATCAGTGTTAAGGGCCGTGAGGCGGTTTTTGTCGAAGCTGTAAGTATAGCCGGGAGATATGTTTCCTAGTTTATACTCCACGTTCATATCGCCGCGATACCACTGCGACTCGCGCAGCGCCTCTGTACTGTTGAGCAGGAAGAACCGGTTGCGCAGTTCCAGCTTACCCAGTTTCTTCATCACATCCAGGTGGTGCTGCACGCCATCCAGTTGCTCTTCGCGGCTCCTGCGGCTGATGCGGTAGTTAAACAGATTAGCCGCATCCTGCGCAGCTCCTACCGAGAAGTTAAAAATATGATCTTCCGCCTTTTTAGTGTTCGTCAAACTCCAGTCGCGGTCAAACTCGATGGGACGGTACCGGTCTATCGGTTCAAAAAACTCGTCGGTATACTCATAGTTCAGGGTGCTGTTCAGTTTATACTTGCCCAGAAAGGCCACTGGCTTATCCTGCACCACATAGCCTACCCGCAGGCCCTTGCCGTTATCATCCCCGGCATCCAGGTCCGAAAAGCGGTTGAGGTCGTATTGGGAAGCGGCCCCTTCGGCAAAAATGCTGATGCCCTGTTGTAGTTCATAGGTACCTCCAAAGTTAACCAGCTGCTTTTTTCGGGGAGTTGGCAGCACCCGTAACGGTGCATAGCTGCCCTGCCTCCTGCCGTTTACCGGAGCCACCCATCGGTAGGCGCGTCCGTTCACGGCTCCGTTTACAACCACATAGTCGCCGTTGCCAGGGCCAACATTGGTAAAGCTCACGCTGTAGTGTGCCGAGTCGGGGTTAGTGGAGTATACATAGATGCGATCCAGGCTCTGCCCGTTATTGTAGGAGGTGTCGCGGCGGGCATAAAGTACCTGTCCCGGATCATAGGCCACACTGTCGGCGCCGGAGGAAATTGCTTGGTTCAGGCTGTCGCCTATACTTGCCAGCAGGCGTTTCTGCTCTGAGCTCAGGTTCAGGTTGAGAAGGCTGTTCGGGTTATCGCTTTCGTTGTAGTAGTTGCCGTATACTTTCAGCTTGCCCAGGTTCTGGTAGTGGTTCAGGTGGTAAATGCCCCGGCTATAGTTCTGATCCGAATACTCAAAATCTACCCGCAATCTTGAGTTCTTGGTAATGACATGCCGCGTGGTGAAAGTGATTTCAGCCTGGTTGTAGTCTATCACATAGTCATAGTCATACCCCCGCTGCAGCAGTACCCCATCCAGGAACACGCGCTCTGAATTGGCCAGCACGATGATGAACAGCTCATTATTCGGGCCGCGCAGGCGATACGGCCCCAGCACGCCCTCATGCGGTGTGATGGTTTGCGAGGCGAACTTACCTTTCGACACCGATGCTGCCACCGTCGTAACACCCTGCCGCTCTTTGTCTTTGCCCGTCACATAGCTAAAAGCACCGCCCTGCACGTTCTTGTAAAACTGCATGAAGTATGAAGGCCTGCTTTTAAGTACCACATCACCCGCTGTGAGTTGCCACAGCCTGTGCTGTAGCGTTATGTATACTTTGTCGAACTCCTGAAGCTGCTGCGTGTTGCCCTCCGGCTGAAACGGGATATTTTGGTCGGTGATAGCAGCCGTTATACTTATGTCGTCAGTCAACTTACCGTCCAACTGTAAGTTAAGGGCAGAGTTAACGAAAACATTCTGCGTGTTGCCAAACGACACTCCCCGTGATATGCTACCTGTCTTGTTCAGCCCGGGCGTACGGAAAATTTCCTCTTTGGTGCTGATGTCCTCCTGGTAAAATTTATCCCGGTTGGAGTAAAGGTCTAACTTGGCAACATCGCGTTTGAAGGCAGGCCTTGTCAGGTTCATCGGCATTACCCTAAAGCATATTAACACCGAGTCTGGCAGGGCCTGCATCGTGCCCAGCGTATCGAGCGCCACAGAGTCAGGGGCCGGAAAACGGGTAAGCTGGAACTCGTTGGAAGTATAGTTGTAGTTGTAGCTGAACTGCTCTTTTTTGGGGTGCTGCAGCGTGATGGAGCTGGGCAGCAGCGTGAGTGTGTCGAGCTGCTGCGGCATATCGGTAACTGATATCCACTTGCAGCGCCTGTTATTAAGCGGCACCTGGGCGAGCAGCGGCAGGCTCAGCAGCCACAGCAGCAACAGTATGCCCAGGCCTCTACTGCTCATCCGCCAGCGGTAACTGTATAAAGAAGGTCGTGCCTTGTCCCTCTTTGGTCTGGAACCAGATCTTTCCGCCGGCGTTTTCAATCCCGCGTTTGGCCACGGCAAGCCCTATACCCGACCCAGTATACTTTGTACTGAAGTTCGGAATAAACACCTTGCCCTGAATCTCTTTCGGAATACCGCTGCCATTGTCTCTGATCGAAATCAACACATGCCGGTTATCTTGCAGTTCCAACCGCACCTCTATATGTGGCCTGCGGCTTGTCGGCACGGCCTGTATGGCGTTCAGCAGCAGGTTATTGAAAGTACGCACCATCAGGCTCTCATCTGCTTTCACGATTACATTACCCACCGGAATATGCTTGGTAAGTATGGCCGTGGCCGGATCGTTGTGCAGGTCGGCGGCTTTGTGCAGGGCAGCGGTAACATCCATCGGCTCGGCCTTCGGCTCCGGCATGGCCGTAAAGCTGGAGAAGGAGGACGCGATGTCGTTCAGGATGTTGATCTGTGTGATAAGCGTATGCGAGATCTTCTCAATAAGCTGTTCGGTGTTCGGGCGTTTCTCGGCAATGGCCTTCTGCAGGTACTGCAGCGAAAGCTTCATCGGCGTCAGCGGGTTCTTGATCTCGTGCGCCACCTGCCTGGCCATTTCTCGCCAGGCGGCCTCCTTCTCCTGCATCGCCAGTTCCTGCTTGTTCTGTTCCAGCGTCAGCAACATCCGGTTATACTCGTTTACCAGCATGCCAATCTCATCGGCTCCCTCATAAGCCAGCATCTCGTTTTTACCCGTCAGGGAAGTACGCTTCAGTTTATCGGCCAGCATACGTAGCGGCACAGTGAGGGCACGGGAGGCAAAGAAGGTCAGCACCATAAACGTGATGAACATCACCGAGAAAATATTCATGGTGGTTGTCACCAGCTCTATCAATTTCATGTCCAGCTCCCTCTCAGAGTCAAAAAAGGGGATGCCGATGAAGCCTGCCAGTTCAGCCGGATGGTCCTCGTCGCGGAGCGGCAGGTAAATGGAGTTAAAGCTGAGGTTGCCTGCCTGCTCCTGCAGCAACACCCGTAGGGCCTGCCGCTCTGCAATGGCCGCAAAAGCCTCCGGGTTTACCAACTTAGACAGCAGCCCTGTTTCAAAAATAAGCGGCTGGCTTGTAACAAGCAGCTTTCCATTGCGGTCGTAAATATTCACATCCGCCTCGGCAATGGCGGCAATCTCCGTTATACTTCGCTGTAGTAGCCGCTGCCGCTGCAGCAACCTTCTACTCAGTTGCTGCGACAGATGCTCCTGTATGGCCTCGCCCCGCTGCTCATACATCATCATCAGGTCCTTTTTATAGGAGGCCGTAACCAAACCTGCCGTGGCTATACTTACCAACAACATGGGCAGTAGGATACCGAAATTCAGAAACAGCTGTATTTTGGTACTAAAGTTAGGGCTGAACTCGCGCAGCCTATGGCGCTGCAGCATGAGGTACAGAAGCCCGCAGCAAAGCAAGCCAGCGATAAACACCAGGAACAGGAAAGAGAAATTAGACAGCACCTCTCGCCCGCCATACTTGTCTGTGGTGATGATCAGAGTTTGGCCGTTGTTATTCCTCACACCGTAATGATGATAATCATCCTGCGGAAGCCCTTGCCTGAAAAGATCACTTTTGTTTAACAGTTCCCGGTTAAAGTTTGTAGCATAATCATACTCTCCTTCGCTGTAACGCAGCTTATTGCCGGCGTAAATGGCATAGCTCAGCCTGTCCTGCCCAAACGGCTGGTTATACTTCTGGTCTACCAGCAGCTCGGGCACCACGCTGTTTGGCAGCAGTTTCTTAAGCGTAAGCTGCAGTGCAATAGTGCCTTTGTGCACGCTACTGATCGGCACCTGTATCAGCTTCAGGTAAGTGCGGGCATTATAGCGGGTCGGGTCCTTCAGCAGGAAAAGCTCCTTGTGCTCTGTTCTGGTCTGGGGTTGATCATACAGTTGCCGGAGTTCCTGCAGCGTGGCAACTGTAGAGTCGGCGCTTTCCAGTGTTCTGCCTTGCCCGTCAAATAGCATCACGGTTATCTCATACTTATCAAAGTAGTCGCTGAGGTATTGCCGGGTAATTTTACGTTTGATAAAGGAGGCATCCACGTATGGCCCCATCATCTTCATCTGTATCAACTCGTCTGCGGCTATCTCTCCTGCCACCTGGTTGAGTTGGTATTCGCCCAGCACGTCATTATCCTGTAGTATGTTAAAGGCGAGGTTCTGCTTATAGGTCTTCAGCACGTTATGGTAATGTGCGTATTGTGCCAAAGCGCCGGTCAAGGCACTAACGATTACCACCAGGAAAAAGAGCAGATAGGTGCGATAAGCCAGGCTCACCGCATGCTGGTGCTGCGCCGCAAGTATAATAATGGCCCAGAAAACTATACCAAGAAAGGCAGTGACAAAAAGCTCGGCAGCAAAAACAGCGGTAAACAGCAGCAGCACTGCAGCGGTGCCCAGCAGCATTTTATAGGGCCAGAGCCTGCTTTCCTTACGCACCAGCATCGACACGACCGTAGCCAGTATGTAGGTGAACATGCACAGGGCCACCGTATGCACGAGCATCACGCTATACAGCACAACCTTATACTTGGTAAAGCTTAACGATTGCGACACATCCAGCACCAGGGGAGTGTTGTAGAAAATGCTGTAGTAGAACTTGAAAAGCAGCAGCAGCAAGAAAAAGAAGATAAGTATACCTCCCACCAGCACAAAGCGCCCCCTTTCCTGCGACAGGTTCAGCACCCGTGTGGCTATCCTGTTCTTCCGGAAAAGGTATATGCCAGCACCGGCCACAGTGGCAAGCAGCAGCACATTCAGCAACAGGTCTCCGGCAGACGGCGACCAGAAGGACGCGGCATACAACTTCGGATCAAAAAGCTCAACATCGGTAATGGTAAACGGCAGGTTCAGGAGCAGCAATGCCACGCGCATGGCCCCAAGCAACAGCAGGAGCGTTAAAATACCTTTGCCATACGCCTGCTTCCCGACGTAATATTGGGTTACAGCCACAGCAAAGAGTATATACAACAGCAGCCCAAGTATAAATAAGACAAACTGCAGCCTAACATAATCCGCCGTTTTGTGGGTTTCCTCAAAATTAAGCGCGAACAGAAATTGCCCATCGCGCGTGTGCACCTGGGGTAACAAAGCCTCAGGGTTAAGTATAAGCTGGAGATTTGCCTGCTGAAACACTTCCTCATCCAGTTTTGGACTGAGGTAGGCATTTTTTATGCGGTAGTCGACCTGCAGCGGTATGTATACATCCACCGTGTACCTCCTTACCTCCTGACGCACCACTACAAAGCGGCCGTACTCATTCTCGATCGCAAAGGTGCCGCTCATCTCCTTCGGCATATCCGGCTCCGGCGCAATCGTGTGGTTCGACCAAAAGACAAGATTACCAGCCCTGTAAATAAAAACAGGATACTCAGCATGCTCCAGAAGTGTAGAAAAGGAAACAGTATTATCGCTTAAACGGGAAGCCAGGCTTTCTATCTGCTTGTGCGCCTTATCTATGCAATGGTGAACACGCTCTGTTATTTGAGCTGCCTCTTTTTGATGATCATGCCGGGTGCCCTCGGAAGAAAGGACATTATAGTGCATCGCTGCCATGGTCATAAAGCACAGCAGGGAGGCAAAAAGTAAAATAAGCGGGGTGATCTTCCTGTTCAAAATAAGGCAGTTTATCTACGAATGTAAGCAAAACGCAGGATAAGCGCTAGAGTCTCAAGAATCGTGCTAAGGTTTCGTGCTTTTTAAAGCAGCTTCTTACGACAGCGACTAGGAATTACTGATTAAGAATCTGATTTAACAGAAAAAGCCTTGCAGGTAACGCGTATTACCTGCAAGGCTTTCTAGTGGTATTGTAAGTATTGGATATAAGCCTCTTAAGCTTTTGGCGCGTTTTTGCGGCTGTTTTTGTACCATAAAAACCCTACGGTTCCTATCAAAATGTAGGGTACAACCATCAGGTAAAGGATACCCATGTTCAAGCCGCTGCCCACCTCGTTGTCAGAAGCATCGCTGCCTGTACCCACGTTAGACTCTACAGTAGCACGGCACATAGCACACTGGCTATAGGCATCTGTTGAGCCAAACATAAGTATAAACGCAAGCACTACGGCCGATCCTATTTTGCTTAATTTCTGTCTCATCACTCCTTTTGCTAAAATAAAAGGTTATTCTATGTGTAATACGGCGATATCATTAAGTATACTAAAACCCCTGTAACCGCCACATAAAGCCAGGTTGGGAACGTCCACTTAGAAATACGGCGGTGACGGCTCAGTTGATTCGTAATACCAAAGTAAACCGACAAAAGCACCAAAGGCACAATTACCACAGCCAACACAATATGCGTGAGCAGGATAAAATAGTAGATGTACTTCAGAAGCCCCACTCCTCCATACACGGTGCGCTGGCCCAGAAAGTGGTAGGTCACATACGATACCAGGAAAATGGCTGACAAGCCAAAAGCCACCAACATGGCCGATCTGTGAGCCTTGGTGTTACCTCGCTTTACATTAATGTAGCCTACAATAAGCGCTATGGCAGTTAAAGAATTTAGAATGGCATGAAAACCCGGCAAGTACGACACATCAACGCCAGGAGTACCTGACTTGGGCATAAAAAAAAGAACTGCTACCACTACCGGAATCGCAACCGAGAGTACCGCAATAAGGGTAAGGAACCTGCGGTCTTTCTTGCTCGTCAGGTTATTTTCTTTTACTGTATTCATCCAGTAACACGTTAATTTCAAGTATAAGCCGGTCTACATCCTCCGGGTCCGCGCCCTCGTAAACCCCTCGAATCTTTTTTTCTTTATCCACCAGAACCAGGCGTTGACTTGGTCGCAGGTCTCCGTCTTCCTGTCTAACAGGCTCCTGAAAGCCCTCCTTAACTAAGGTCTGGATAGGCTCTTTATCTCCTGTAAGCAGGTACCATTTGCCCTCCCTAATTTGATACTCTTTTGCAAGAGCATCTAAAGTAGAAGTACTATCGGCAGCAGGACTTACTTCTACCGAAACAATCTTTACCTGTGGATTGTTCGCGAACACCTCCTGTACCCGCACTAGCTGGGAGAACACTTTCTGGCAAGAATCTGCACAGGGCAGGTTAAAAAAGCTTGCCACGTAAAGCCCTTCGCTCAGGGCTTCTGATGTTACACTTGCGCCAGTATGCGAGTTTAGTTTAAAGTATGGCAGTTGTTGAAAAACCGTATCGCCGGCAGCATTGTACACTACCCGGCCTGCATCATCTAACTTAGGATAGTATGTTTTAAGCGAGAAATGGTGCGTGCCGAAGACACTGATAAAGATAAAAATAAGAATAGGCACTAATAGTAGGAGTCCTAATATTAGTGCCTTTATAGGTTTCATCAAGAAAGTAAGCTTATTTATCAAGAAAGTAAGCTTATTTGAAGTAGTTAGTGATTGACTCGTAATAATAGCTACCTTCTGCCAACAAGGCTACCATTAGCCACACAACCAGTGCCAGCGGAATAATGATAGACCAGATCAAAGACTTTGTTTCGTGCTTTAAGTGCATGAACTCAGCCACAATGTAGAATGCCTTAAAGAGTGTCAGGATGATGAAGATGGCGTTACGAGCCGTACCTGCATCCATGGTGAAAGCGATAAGGAACTCCAGTGCTGTAAGCGCTACAAGTATACCAAACGTTTTCCAAATGGCTTTTGTCTGCGGTTTTGGAATCTCGCCTGTTTGATGAAAATCGTTCTCTGTATGATGTGCCATAATCCAGTGATATGTTTTTGATAGCTGCACCGTCTGTTGGCAGCCGGTGCAGCTATGTATTGCTGTTTTTAAATTAGATCAGATAGAAGAAGGTGAACACGAATACCCACACAAGGTCTACAAAGTGCCAGTACAGGCCAATCTTCTCAACCATCTCGTAATGACCACGCTTCTGGTAAACTCCGTTCACGGTGCTGATGAAGGCGATAAGCAACAAGATCCAACCGGTGAATACGTGCGTACCATGGAAACCTGTGATGAAGAAGAACAGGTCCGCGAACAATGGCGGGCCATACTGGTTTACTGTAAGGTTTGCACCAAATACTCTTGTGCCGTCTGCAAGCAGCATACCTTCGTCAGTACCAGTGATAAAGTGCGCCCACTCCCAAGCCTGGCAACCAAGGAAAGTTGCTCCGAAAAGGATTGTCCACAACAGCCACTTCTGAACATCGTTTTTGTCCATACGGTGCCCCGCCTCTACTGCCAGTACCATGGTAACTGAGCTAAGAATCAGGATCATCGTCATAAGGGCCACAAACGCAAGCGGCAAATCTACCCCATGAAACCCTGGGAAGGCATTAAATACTTTTTCAGGAATAGGCCACCATTCTGTAGAGAAGGTAAACGCCTCAGGTTCCCCTGTGTAAGGCATGTGGGCATGGCGCGCTAGACCGTAAACAATAAGAAAGGCACCAAAAGTAAACGCATCAGAGAGCAGGAAAAACCACATCATGAGTTTACCATAGCTCGCTTTCATTGGCTCGTTACCACCGTCCCATGTACCTGAATTAGGTGCTTCCAGCGTAGTTGAAGTAGACATAGTTTATATAATGAAAAACGTGTTTAGTGATTTATTCTTAAGAATATGTACAAATATAGCCAAAGTCCGCCTAAAAAGTGCCAGTACACTGTGCACAATTGTATCCGGAGCATGTTTTTAGAATGAACTTTATATTTCAGGCTGCTAAGCAGAACCATCAGCACAAAGACTAATCCTGTAATCAGGTGAAAACCATGTACCCCTGTAAGAACATACAGAAAAGAGCCGGAAGGGTTACTTCCTGTACCTCCAAAGTATATATTGTTCTGCACAAGGTCAGCCCATCCGTACCACTGCCCTATCAAGAAAGCTATACCCAGGCCTAAGGTCACCATCAGCATCAACTTCAGTCTGCCAAGGCTGTTCTGCTTAGCCGAGTTGTAGGCCAGCTGCATCGATACGGAGCTAAACGCTATGATCACTGTGTTAATAAGAAGAATGTTCGGCAGATCAAATTCAAGCCAGTTTCCTTCTTCCCTTCTTACGATGTACGCGCTCGTAAAAGCTGCAAACATCATAATAATACTAATAATAATCAACCACAACGAAAACTTTAAAGGGTGTACCCCGCTGCGGCTACTTTGTTCTTCTATTGGAAAATTAGCCATGGCTACTCCTAAATTTTATCTAACACAAAGGCTATCTGCACAATCGGCAGATATAAAAATGAGCCAAACATGATACTCATGGCAGCCTTTTTGGAGCAGGTGCGCATCAGGTAAAACGTCTGGGCCAGAAACAACACACCACAAACAACGGCAATCATGGCCGAAGTAACTCCTGTCATACCGAATTGGAGCGGCAGCAGGCTCATCGGAATAAGCACCAGCGTATAGCTCATAATCTGGATGGCCGTCTTCAGGTTCTTTCCCCCAGACATAGGCAACATTTTAAAGCCAGCTTTCTTATAGTCATCATCCAGTACCCAGGCGATAGCCCAGAAATGCGGGAACTGCCAGAAAAACTGAATGCCGAACAGGATAATTGCCTCTATTTCGATAGCGCCGGTTGCGGCTACCCAGCCAATCAACGGAGGCATTGCTCCTGGAATGGCTCCCACAAATACACAGATCGGGCTAATGCGTTTCAGAGGCGTATATATGAACCCATAAAGCACCAGCGATAAAAGCGAAAGTGCGGCTGCAAGGGGGTTAAAGTATAAACTAAGCAGAGCGGTGCCTGCTACAGCAAGAAACACACAATAAACAGCAGCCTCTGTTACAGTTACCCTTCCTGTAGGAAGCGGCCGCTTGGCGGTCCGTTTCATATGCTTGTCCAGATCCTTCTCAAGTATCTGGTTAATGATATTGGCAGCACCTGTAACCATCATGCCGCCCAGCATCACCATGGCAATATCATACCACCTGGCGTTTGGGTAACCAAGTATAAAGCCAATAGCACTAGAAAAAGCAACAGTTAAACTTAAGCGAAACTTTAATAGCTGAAAATATGCTGTTACCTTATTAGCCATGGTAGAAACGTGCAGTAGTGTCTCAGAATTTCCTGTGTACATTAGTTATGAACTACTACTTGCGGTAAATGTGCCTTGCGAGAGGCATAATAATAAACGATCAACAGCTGAAACTGTACCCCAAATAACAACGCAGCAATTGTAAGGTGCAGCGGTTGTAATACCGGAGGTATGGCAAAATAAGCCATCACAATCCCGATCACTATCTCTGCCGCAACCAGCACCATCATTACGTTTGTCAGTACTGTTAATTGCCTTTTCCGTAACTTATAAAGCAGAAGGGCCACATAAATGTGCAAGGCCAGCAAAAGTATAGAAAACGATCTATGGATGTAAAAGCTCGCCCCTAAATTATCAACCCAATTCTCTCTTTCTGCGCCTCCCATGGAGAAAGAGATGATATCTACTTCCTCCCGCACCTGTGTTCCTAACAGTATCTGCCCGAAAGTTAACAAAGACAGGGCCCACAAAAGCAAGTTGAGTTTTGAGGAGAAGCTGTTTTCAGGTGTGATCTTATTTTGATTAGCACGTGCCACTGCATACTGTAGCATTGCTACAATTACTAGTGCCAATGCCATATGTATGGTTATCGTTACAGGGAGTAAATTAGTAGAGACCACAATAGAGCCTAACCACCCCTGGAACCCAACCAGCAGAAAGCTACCTAAAGCAAGGTAAAAAACTGTTTTATCCTCCTTCAGATAAGGCACTGCATACACTACCGTCAGGAAAATAAATATACCAATCAATACACCTACAAGCCGGTTAACATACTCAATCCAGGTTTTAGTAACGTTAAACTCCGTTTCTATATACTGGCTTGGATGAGAGAAAATAGCAGCTGACACTTCTTCAAATCCCAGCTTGTCCAGAAAGCCTGCAAGCTTCTGGTTCTTTTCTATACGCTTCTGTTTGTATACCTCTAGGTAATCCTCCGGAAGTTGGTTGACATCTGTCGGAGGAACCCAACTGCCGAAACACTTTGGCCAGTCTGGGCACCCCATTCCTGAACCTGTGCTCCTGACGATTCCTCCGACTAATATCAGGAAGTAAACAGCAAACACTGTTACTACTCCTATATTTCTAAATCTTTTATACTGAAAAGATTTGATAGCCATTAACAAACTTTATTCAAAGTCTTTCTCGTTCGGCAGGTTTGAAGACTGCGTTTGTGAGAAAGGTACTGTTTGTGGAATGTAATCTTCAGCAGAGCCAGGCTTGCTGTAGTCATATGGCCATCTGTAAACAGTTGGTATCTCACCTGGCCAGTTACCATGCCCAGGAAGTACTGGTGTAGTCCACTCTAGTGTGTTTGAGTGCCATGGGTTCTCTGTTGCTCTTCTTCCACGGAAAATGCTGTAGATGAAGTTAAACAGGAAGATAAACTGAGCAGTAAAGCCTAAGATAGCAGCAATACTGATGAAAGTGTTCATATCGGTGAAGATGTTGAACGCCTCAAAACCGGTCCAGTTGTAGTATCTTCTAGGGAAACCTGCAATACCGATATAGTGCATTGGCATGAACACCAGGTATACAGAGATAAATGTAAACCAGAAGTGTACGAAGCCAAGCTTCTCGTCCATCATGCGGCCAAACATCTTAGGGAACCAGTGGTACACACCGCAGAACATACCGAAGAAAGCAGCTGCACCCATTACAAGGTGGAAGTGCGCCACAACAAAGTATGTATCGTGCAGCTGAATGTCCAACGCCGAGTTACCAAGTATAATACCTGTTAAACCACCAGAGATAAACAGGGATACGAAACCAATGGCAAACATCATGGCAGCCGTGAAGCGGATGTTACCTCTCCAAAGCGTAGCAAGCCAGTTAAACACCTTCACCGCAGATGGAACCGCAATGATCAACGTCAGGAACATGAACACGGAGCCCAGGAACGGGTTCATACCCGTAACGAACATGTGGTGCGCCCATACTACGAAAGACAGAACCGAGATACCGAATAGTGAACCGATCATGGCACGGTAGCCGAAGATAGGCTTACGTGAGTTAGTAGCAATTACTTCCGAAACCAGACCCATTGCCGGCATAATCACGATGTATACTTCCGGGTGACCCAGGAACCAGAAAAGGTGCTGGAAAAGAATCGCGCTACCGCCAGTGTTTGTCAGGGCCTGTCCCGCGATGTAGATGTCAGACAGGAAGAAGCTAGTACCGAAGCTACGGTCAAAAATCAGCAGAAGAGCTGCAGAGAACAGAACCGGGAAAGCCAACAGACCAAGAATGGCAGTCAATAAGAAGGCCCAGATTGTCAATGGCAGTTTTGTCATTGACATACCCTTAGTACGCAGGTTTATTACAGTAGAAATGTAGTTTACGCCACCAAGGAGCTGCGACACGATGAACAACGCCATGGAGATCAACCACATCGTCATACCGTCACCTGAACCTTGGATTGCTTCCGGGAGGGCGCTTAGTGGAGGGTAAACAGTCCATCCACCAGCAGCAGGCCCTGTTTCCAGGAACAATGAGAAGAACATGATAACGCTGGAAATAAAGAAAATCCAGAAGGAAAGCATGTTCATGAAGCCTGAAGCCATATCTCTGGCACCAACCTGCAGCGGAATAAGGAAGTTACTGAACGTACCGCTCAGACCAGCTGTAAGAACGAAGAATACCATGATGGTACCATGCATCGTTACCAGGGCCAGGTAGAACTCCGGGTTCAGCTTACCGTTTTCAACCCATCCTCCCAGGATTGGCTCCAAGAAAGAGAATGTTGCCTCAGGCCAACCAAGCTGCAGACGGAACAGGACAGACAAAAAGCCACCTACAAACGCCCAGAAAATACCCATGAAAAGGAACTGCTTTGCAATTACTTTATGGTCGAGGCTGAAAACATACTTCTCAAAAAAATTCTGATCGTGATGATGATCGTGCTCCTCATGAGCGTGATGTACATCCCTGTTAATCGAAATATCTGTACTAGACATAGTCATTAGTAATTTAAATGCTATAACTCAGTTTTAACTTCTTCAGCCTTCTCCCCCGAATGTGCGTCCGCTACAAGTACTTCAGATGATTCAGTCTGAAATTTAGCCAGTACTTGAGGGTTCTGCTCTACAAACGGAGTCTGTTCTGCCAACCATGCTTCATACTCCTCTGGCTCATCTACCACCACAATGAAACGCATGGCAAAGTGACCGCGTCCGCAAATTTCTGTACAAGCTAGCTCATACTTGAAGTCCGGGTTGCCAGTTTCGTTGGCCATTTCGTTCGTGGTCTTTGTCGGCACGAACCAAAATTTTGTCGGCATACCTGGTACAGCATCCATCTTTAAACGGAAGTGCGGCATGAAAACACTGTGGATTACATCTCTGGAGCGGATCTTTAACAGCACCGGCTTTCCTTTCGGAACGTGAATTTCACGTGGCATGAAGTCATCCTGCGCCTGTGGGTCGCTGAAGTCAACACCCATTTCGTTAGTGGCATCAATCAGGGTATGCTTGGCTACACCCAGTTTACCATCTGCACCTGGGTAACGCACCATCCAATTAAATTGCTTGCCCATTACCTCGATCACAACAGCATCCTCAGGGGCAGCGCTCGTGATCTTAGTCCAGGTCTTCCAGCCACCGAATACTAACACAGCCATTACAACAGCAGGGATCATCGTCCAGATAATCTCCAGTTTGTTGTTGTGTGGGTAGTAGTAGGCACGCTTGTCGTCTTTGTGCTGGTACTTGTAAGAGTAAAAGAACAGCAAGACCTGCGTAATGACAAACACAATACCGATGATGACCATAGTAGTCCAGAACAGGTTATCTGTCCACTCACCGTGTAGCGAGCCCAACGGCTGGTTCATGTCGTCCCAGGCATCAGCAAATGACCAGGCAAATGCCGCTCCTCCTACTACCAGGAAAAGAAGAAGCAGCGTACCGTTAACACGGTTGCTTATTTTAGTTGTACCGGCTGCACGCTCCGAAGAACCTCGGAAGATAGACGTAAGCGTTCCGATCCTGAAAAGCAGGAACAGGATAACCAGTAATAGAAGTATGGATAAACCAATGGCGATCGTAATCATTATATAACGCTTTTAGTAAAGTCTCTAAACATGATGGTGAACACTCTCCTCCAGGAACGGGTGGTTCACTGGCACCAGGGAAGTTTTTGTCAATCCTTTAGTAAAGGTTAGCAGGAACACACCCAGGAAAATAAGAGCCGTGCCAATTTCAATGAATCCTAAACCAGCATCTGTACGCAGCGTTCCTGGCATCATCATCAGGTAGAAGTCAAACCAGTGACCGATCAGGATCGCGATTGTTACGATCTTCAGCATGATCATCTGACGCTTCGCATCTCTTGTCATCAGAACAAGGAATGGTAACACAAAGTTTACTACCAGGTTCATAAAGAAAATCCAGGCGAAGTGGCCTTCATTACCGCCAAGGCGCTCAATAAAATAGATTGATTCTTCTGGGATGTTAGCATACCAGTACAGAAGGAACTGCGAGAACCAGATATAGGTCCAGAAAATAGAGAACGCAAACACAAACTTACCTAAATCATGCAGGTGGTTTGAGTTTACCATTTTCAGGTAGCCATTCTGCTTCAGGATGATGACAGTAAGTGTGATAGCGGCAAGGCCAGATACCCACCAGCTAGCGAATACATACCAACCGAACATGGTAGAGAACCAGTGCGTGTCGATGGACAGTACCCAGTCCCAAGCTGAAGTAGAGGAAGTGATACCAAAAATCACAAGGAAGATTGCTGAAATACGGATGCTCTTGTGATAGTAATTAGTACCACCGTTCAAGTCCTCGTTCATAGACTCTTTTCTCAACCACATGGAGAAACCAATCCATAAAGCGAAGTAGATGATCATACGGATCACGAAGAACCAGAAGTTCAGGTATCCGGATTTACCCGCAATGATCGGGTCGTACTCAGGATGATTTACATCATAAAGATATTCATGGGTCCAGTGGAAAATGTCATGGCCTCCGAAAAGGAATACCAGCAGCATTACCACACCGCCAACTGGCAGGTAGTAGTTCAGAGCCATAGGAATTCTCTTGATCAATACTGACCAGCCCGCGTAGGCTACGTACTGAACGGCTACGAAAAACGTACCGATCAGAGCTATACCTGTAAAGTATACGTTGTTAAGCCATAGGTTCACGA
Organism: Pontibacter anaerobius; assembly: GCF_026241195.1. Classification (GTDB taxonomy): domain Bacteria; phylum Bacteroidota; class Bacteroidia; order Cytophagales; family Hymenobacteraceae; genus Pontibacter; species Pontibacter anaerobius. Next base: position 715,651 of record NZ_JAPFQO010000001.1, on the reverse strand, counting down.
ACAAACGCTTTGTCCATGAAGCAGCTTCATGACCTGCAGCAGCGGCCTCACCGTGGCCACCTTCTGCATGATGCTCTGCTCCCCCGCCTGCGGCCATAAAAATGATACCTGCTATAAGTAGAACTACACCTACAGCTATCATTAAGAAAAACTTGTTGTTCGTTTTTCTGGAAATGATGAGTCTTTCTTCTGTCATTACCCTTATTTATTATGCCTTAGACTTAGTTTTTAGGAGTTTCCTTGTTAGGTGTACCCTCTGGAGTTCCAGTTACCGGATTGTCTGTTACAGACTCTCCGCCAGCTTCATTCGCAGCCTCTGAACCGGCAGACACGGCTGTGCCAGTCTCCCCTTTCTGGAGCTGCTGTACGTACATCACTATCTTCCATCGTTCAGTTGGGTCAACCTGTGAGCCGTGCGGCATCATTCGGCCTCTACCATAGGTTATCACATGGAAAATGTGGCCGCCTGGCAACTCCGCTACGCGTCCTGCTGTGTAAGAAGGAACACCTTTGAATTTTTGTCCAACCAGCCCCTGCCCGTCACCTTCTGCACCATGGCAAGGTGCACAGAAGCGGCTATACAGCACTTTACCTTCTTCCAGGTTTTCTGTGGTTCTAGCTAGCGGGTTCTTCAACTCCGCACCTGCCGCTTCAGCGTTATCTTCAGACAAGTATAAGTTATACCCTTCCTTGCCACGCGCTACCGTACCTTTAGCAGGTTCGCGCATGTTCATTCCGGCCGGGTTAAATTTATTTTCCTTGATCTGTGAATAAGGATCCAGCGGAACAGAATGGTACATGTCCGGAGCATACTCCAGCCCTGGGTCTTGCTCATTGCTGCAGGAAATGAGAATTGCAGCAGAGAAAAGTATAGCTGAGGCCTTAAAGCCTGTGTTTATAAGTCTTTTCATTATTTTACTACCTCCTTCTCATTAACTTCTATAGCACCGTTAGAGCGCAGCAGGTCGTTTAGGGCAGTCATGTTGGTTACGCCGTCCTTTACTTCTATTGCCATCACAAATTTGTCGTCTGTAGAGCGCTTATCAAACACATTCACTTTCAGTGACGGCTTCAACTTCGAAACGATGAAGAAGGTGATTACCATGCTGAATGCACTAACAAGTACGGTCAACTCGAAAGTTACCGGGATGAATGACGGAAGTGCGATGTGTGGCTTACCACCGATAATCATCGGCCAGTCGAAGCCCATCATCCAGATCTGCATCCACAACGCGAACGACATACCGAATAAACCTCCAAAGAAAGCTACAATCGGGAGTCTTGATCGCTTGATACCTAACACATCATCGATGCCGTGTACAGGATAAGGAGAAAACACGTCATAAATCTTAGTTCCGGCTGCGCGGATATTCTCGATGGCTGTTAACAGCACATCTTCATCATCATAAATACCTAGAACAAACTTCTTATTCATTGCGATGTGTATTAGAGTTCAAATCCTTGTCAGTAGCATGCATAGTTGCAGCTGCGCCATGGTGGTGTTTCACTTCTGAAGAGGACTTCAGGATAGCCTTCACCTCGGCCATGTTCACTACTGGGAAAAACTTCGCAAACAGCAGGAACAGTGTAAAGAAAAGTCCGATGGTACCAACGTATACACCAATGTCGATGATGGTTGGCGAGAACATTGCCCAGGAAGAAGGCAGGAAGTCTCTGTGTAGGGAGGTTACGATAATAACGAAACGCTCGAACCACATACCAATGTTCACGAAGATGGAGATGATGAATGTGGCTGTTAAGCTTCTTCTGATTTTTCTGAACCAGAAAAGCTGTGGCGTAATCACGTTACAAGTCATCATCGACCAGTAAGCCCACCAGTAAGGACCGAAAGCACGGTTAATGAATGCGTACTGCTCATACTCTACTCCTGAGTACCAGGCGATGAAGAACTCTGTAGTATAGGCAATACCTACAATCGAACCCGTCAGGATGATTACCTTGTTCATCGACTCCACGTGCTCCAGTGTGATGTAGTTCTCCAGGAAGAATACTTTTCTGGTGATGATCATCAGGGTAAGTACCATTGCGAAACCTGAGAAGATCGCACCTGCCACGAAGTATGGAGGGAAAATGGTTGTGTGCCAGCCCGGGATCACGGACGTTGCAAAGTCCATGGATACGATCGTGTGAACCGAAAGTACCAGTGGTGTTGCTAAACCGGCAAGTATAAGGGAAACTGTCTCGTAACGAGACCATGCTTTAGCGGAACCAGTCCAACCGAATGAAAGGAAAGCGTAAGCTCTTCTTGCAATTGGTCCTGTCGCGCGGTCACGGATGGTAGCAAAGTCAGGAATAAGACCGATGTACCAGAAAACCAGTGATACCGAGAAGTAAGTTGAGATCGCAAATACATCCCAAAGAAGCGGCGAGTTAAAGTTAACCCAAAGCGAACCGAATGTGTTTGGCAACGGAAGTACCCAGTAAGCCAGCCACGGACGGCCCATGTGCAGAACCGGGAACATCGCGGCGCAAATCACGGCGAAGATCGTCATCGCCTCTGCTGCGCGGTTAATCGAAGTTCTCCACTTCTGACGGAACAGCAGGAGGATGGCGGAGATCAGCGTACCAGCGTGACCGATACCTACCCACCACACGAAGTTGGTGATGTCCCATGCCCAACCTACTGTTTTGTTAAGGCCCCACTCCCCTATACCATACCAAAGCGTGCGGTATACAGAGTAGATAAATATAGCTAAGCCTACCAGTGCAACGGCAAGGGCAGCGGCCCAACGTGCGTTGGGCTTGGCCTCCACTTGTCTGCAGACATCTTCGGTGATGTCGTGGTATGTTTTCCCCCCCGTTACAAGAGGCTCTCTTATCGGAGATACATGCTGCATATTGCTCTCAGTATTAAATGTTAAGCTAAGTTTCTAATTTTAGTCAGGTACGTCACGTTTGGCTGGGTGTTAAGCTCTTCCAGAACGTGGAATGCGCGCTCTCCCTGCTGACGGGCAAGTACCTTCGAAATACGGCTCTCCGGATCTTTCATATCGCCGAACACAATAGCCTCTGTAGGGCAAGACTGTGCACAAGCTGTAACGATCTCACCATCCTTCGGTCTTCTGTTCTCGCGTTTCGCCTCCAGCTTACCTAGCTGCACACGCTGTACGCAGAAGGAGCATTTCTCCATCACACCTCTGCCACGAACGGTTACATCCGGGTTCAGTACCATTTTGCCAAGGTCTGTGTTCATTGGCTCATTGAAGCCAAACTTCTCGTTGTTGGCGTATGCGAACCAGTTGAAACGGCGTACTTTATAAGGGCAGTTGTTTGCGCAGTAACGTGTACCAACACAGCGGTTGTAAACCATTTGGTTGATACCCTCTGAACTGTGCATTGTTGCTGCAACCGGACAAACAGTCTCACAAGGGGCGTGGTTACAGTGCTGGCAAAGCATTGGCTGGAAAATTACAGATGGGTTATCCGCTGGATGCTCCATCTCTGCATAATCCTTCTCCTCGTGCTCTTTTGCGCTGTAGTATCTGTCAATACGCATCCAGTGCATTTCACGACGGTTCAGAACCTCCGCTTTACCTACAACCGGAATGTTGTTCTCCACATTACAGCTCATGGTGCAAGATCCACAACCGATACAGGAGTTCAGGTCGATAACCATACCCCAATGGTGGTTCTTGTACTCGTAATCATCCCAAAGGGAGATAGTGGCTGGTTTAGCAGGTCCTTCGTGTGTGGCAAGACGGATGTACTCCGTTACACCTTTTGGATCCTCTTTATACTTAGCCAGTGTGCTCTCCTGCACTACAATACGGTCCATAATCGTATGGTGCGTCTGTGTCTGTGCGATTGGAGAAGTGGCATTTGTTTTTTCCAGCTTAACACCGCTAGTATACAATACGGTGTTATCAGCAACCGTTGCAATAGGGAAGGCGTTAGCGCCCGAGCCTTTTGCTACAGGCATTGCCTCCAGGTCACGGCCATAGCCCATGGCAATAGCCACAGTGCCGTTTGCCTGGCCTGGCTGGATCAGCGCAGGAAGTTCGATGCTCTCATTGTTAGCAAACGTTACCTTCAGCACGTCTCCCTGCACCACCTGCATCTCCTCTGCCATCAGACGAGGCATCGCTACATAGTTACCCCATGTCGCTTTAGAAACCGGGTCAGGAAGCTCCTGCAGCCAAGGGTTGTTAATAAACTCACCTGCACCGATGCTTACTTTTTCATACAGTACAGCCTCGATTGCGGCTGGTTGTATCTTTTTAACAGAAGTAGAGGCAGAAGCTGTTGTGGTGGTTACCTTTAGTAAGCTTGAGCCGTTCTCTAGAACACCATCATGTACTGCTTTTTCCCAGAACTTATTGAAGTCTCCACTCGCTACTGATCTCCAGTTGCTGCGGATGTACTCGTAGAAATCTGTTTTGCTATCGCTCCACACCAACAGGCTGTCCTGCATCTGGCGGGTAGTAAAGATTGGGCTGATAGCTGGCTGAGAAAGGCTCAGGAAGCCTTTTTTCGGCTCAAAGTCGTTCCAAGACTCCAGGTAATGGTGGTCTGGCGTTACGAAGTCAGCAAACTTGGCTGTTTCCTCTACTCTATCGGCAAAAGATACTTTCAGGCCTACCTTGTTCAGACCGGATACCACTTTCGCGGAAAGCGGGTGGTTGTATACCGGGTTAGCGTTGTAGAAGAACACGGCTCCTACAGAACCAGCGTTCATTTCATCTATCAGGCGGATCATAGCCGCATCGTTACCCTGCTTCACATAGTATGGAGCAGCTGTATCGATCGTAGCCCCATCAGCACCTAAGGCACTGTTGATAGCCTTTACCATCGCCTGAACACCCGGATCATTAGAACCAGACACCACAAGGGCTTTGCCCTGGTTTGCCTTCAGGTCTTTAACAGCCGCCGCCAGCACTTTCGCGTCAGCAGCAGATCCTGAAGCAGCGCCCTGACCTGTGATGGCGTTGTAAAGCGCAGTAACTACAGCAGCCTCGTCAGAAGGCTTGATCGGAACGCGAACGTCTGCGTTGGAGCCAGTCAGTGACAAGGCCGTCTCGAACTGGTAATGACGGGACATAGATGGGTTGTCCGCGTCTACTTTTCTTGTTTGTATATATTGCTTCGCAAAAGGAACCGGGGCTACCCATGTTCCCAGGAAGTCTGCATTGATGCTTACAATGATGTTTGCCTTGCTGAAGTCATAGCCAGGTATAACGCCGCCGTTGGCCTGAAGCAGACCGGAAGCGGAGTTGGCATCATACGTTACGTGCTCGAAGTTGCTGAAGCGGGCTCCGAACTCATCAATCAATTTCTTAGTAGATGGGCTAATGATTGTTGAAGAAACGAAAGCCACTTTGCCGCTCACGTTGGCAAGACGGGACTTGATTTGCTTATCAACATCTTCCCACTTCGCCTCTTTACCGGCAATCAGCGGGTAACGCAGGCGGTTGGTGTCATAGAGGCCAAGCAGTGCCCCCTGCGCTTTCGGGCTTGTACCAAGCGGTGTAAGGCCAGAGCTTGGGTTTGGCTCTATTTTAATTGGTCTTCCTTCACGGGTCTTTACAAGGATGCTGTTGTAATCTCCATTCAGGTAAAATGTAGAGGCATACCAGTTTGCTACACCTGGCTCCACATCTACCGGCTTGTTCAGATATGGAATAGCCTTGCGCACCGGAGCCTCGCAAGAAGCCAGTGATACGGCAGCCATACTAAATCCTAAAAGCTTCAGGAAGTCGCGACGGCGTGTTTTACCGTTTGCAGACGACTCACCCCCTTCGACTTCGTTAACCGGCAGGAATTCTGGAAACTCATTATGAGCATGCTTCTCGAATTCCGGAGCATTTTCCAGCTCCTCAATTCCTTTCCAGTATTTTATTCTGTCTTGCATATTATATCTAGAAAACTCGAATACTTAATTGAAATAGAGATTGATTAGTAGTGACACTTAGAGCACTCCGTACCACCGTTTGAAGACACCGTGAAAGCACCTTTAGATGATGACTCGTGCAGTTCCACCAGCTTATCGTAATAACCATTGCCCTCTGTGTTCAGCGGCGTCTCGCGGTGACAGTCGATACACCAGCCCATGGTAAGTGGAGAATACTGGTAAACCACATCCATTTCTTCGATTGGGCCGTGGCAGGTCTGGCACTCTACACCACCCACCTGGGTATGCTGCGAGTGGTTAAAGTAAGCCAGATCAGGCAGGTTATGGATACGCACCCACTGAATTGGCTCGTTACGTTCGATGGCTTTGTATATCTTCTGAATCTCAGCTGATTCCGTCTTAATCTGACTGTGGCAGTTCATACAGATGTTAGCAGAAGGAATGCTCGCGCTTCTGCTTTCATACACAGTAGTATGGCAGTAGTTACAGTTGATCTGGTGCTCTCCTGCGTGCAGCTTGTGCGAGAAAGCAATCGGCTGCTTAGGCTGATATCCTTCCTGTATACCGATACCCATTACTTTATCCAGAGACAGGTCTAGCAGCACCACCACAAAGATGAGCACAACCAGCGTACGAACAGCCTTAGATCTATAGATCTTAGAGAAGTCAAAATGCTGGTTAACAACCTCTGCGTCATACTCATTCAGCGTACGGTTCTTGTTCAGGTAGTTCTTAAGCAGCGACGTGATCAGCAACAGCGTAACCACCAGCACAATCAGCACGATGATTAACACGACCAGCACGATATCCAGGTAACCGCCGATAGCACCGGCAGCACCGATCGCCTCTGTACCTACATTCTCGCCTGCAGTAGCACCCGGTACTCCGGCTGCCGGCGCAGTAGCCACTCCCTGACCAGACTCAATGTAAGCTAGTATAGACTTCACCTCATCATCAGAGAAGGCGAAAGAAGGCATCGCCTGCTTGTTGTACTCATTGTAAACAGCTATTGCATCCGCATCGCCTGACTGAATGAGCGCCTGTGAGTTTTTGATCCAGCTGATCAGCCATGATTCGCTGCGTTTATCTGTTACACCCTGAAGACCAGGACCAACAATCACGTCGCTTCCAGCAGAGTGGCAAACAGCACAGTTGTTCTTGAAAAGTGCCTCTCCCGCTGAAATCACTGCCGGGTCTCCAGAAGACGCTGTTGCACCCTCGGTAGCGCCTGGCTCTACACCTTTTTGGGCTACCTGTGCTTGCTCTGTGGCTTGTGCGTACGCACCGAACGAAACCACTAAGGCTAGCAGGAAGGTGTACAAAATTTTTGCTTGAGTTTTAAGTATACAGCTAATCATAGCCAAGATCACTTGTGTTTAGTATATGATATGGTGAATTTACTTTACGGGCACAAATCTACTATGCGAATTCCATTATTCAAACAGAATAAGTTTATTATTTGGCCTCAGCTGCACCACCACCTCTTTACACAGCTACCTGCTACCAAAAACCCATTTCTAATGCAATTTAAGCGATTTTATTTAAATCGATTCTAAATAACATCGCTTCTACCACCTTTTAAGCTATATATAAATAATGATACAATTTCCATCTTTAACACCAAACGTTACAATCCAATTTTATGTTTGTTTAATTTGCACTTACCAAAGTATAAATTGTCCTATTATTTACTTTCAGGATCTTCTCCTATTTGTTTTTGCAGAAGCTCTACCAAGATTTTTCACACCTATATATAATAAGGTGTAGCCATACCTCCGTCATACCTGTTACTCACACAAGCAGCATTGGCTTTCGCTTAATTATCTCCTCCTCTATTGCTATTTATAAATAAGCGCCTTACCTTTGCAGGCTAAAATTATAACCATAAATCGAACCGATGGAATTGAGAAATTACGAAACTGTCTTCATCCTGACGCCTCTGTTGAACGAGGTGCAGATGCAGGAAACGGTCGAGAAGTTCAGAGAGGTGCTAAAGGAAAATGGCGCCGACATTATTCATGAAGAGAACTGGGGTCTTCGCAAACTGGCTTATCCAATCCAAAAGAAGTCTACAGGTTTCTATCACCTGATCGAATTCAAAGCGCCTACTAACGTAGTTGACGCTCTGGAGCTGACCTATCGCCGTGATGAAAAAGTAGTTCGTTTCTTAACAACTGCCCTTGACAAGCACGCTGTGGCTTACAACGAGCGCAGAAGAAACGGCGAGTTCAAATCACAAGCTAAAAAAGAGGAGGTTAAAGGATAATGAGCTTAGTTAACGAAAGAGTACACAAACAAGAAAACCGTCAGAAATACTGCCGTTTCAAGAAGAGCGGTATCAAGTATATCGACTATAAAGATGGTAACTTCCTGCTGAAGTTCGTGAACGAGCAGGGTAAGATCCTTCCTAGAAGACTTACTGGCACAAGCCTGAAGTTCCAGCGCAAAGTGTCTCAGGCTGTTGCCCGTGCAAGACACCTTGCCATTTTACCTTATGTAACGGATTCTTTAAAATAAGGAGGTCGAACGATGGAAGTAATACTTAAAGACGACGTTAAAGGCCTCGGCTACAAGAACGATATTGTTGAAGTAAAGCCAGGTTACGGCCGTAACTACCTGATCCCACAGGGTCTGGCAGTTATTGCTGACAAATCAAGCAGAAAAGTTGTAGCTGAAAACATCCGTCAGGCTGCACACAAGGCTGAGAAGATCCAGAACGATGCACAGGAGCTGGCTAACAGCATTGGTGACATCACGCTTGAGCTTCCTGCTAAAGTGGGTGAGACTGGTAAGATCTTCGGTTCTGTAACTACTAACCAACTTTCTGAGGCCCTGAAGGCGAAAGGATTTGATGTAGACCGTAAGCGTATTTCTTTTGACCAGGACGTGAAAACAGCCGGTGATTACACTGCTACACTGAACCTGCACAAAGAAGTGAAGCACCAGGTTAACTTCAAGGTAGTTGCTGAATAAGCATATCCGAAAAGACTACTACTAAAGCGTCCTGCCTTACCGGCAGGACGCTTTTTTTTCGCCATATTGCACGTATATCCTCCTAGCTAAACTCTACCGCGCTATGTTCCGGACTGAAGTACAGGTACCCCGCTCTGGCCTTGACCTTACCCTGCAGCACAAGGTGCTGACCATTGGCTCCTGCTTTGCAGATGTTATCGGCAGCAAGCTACAGCAGCACAAGGTGGATGTACAGGTGAACCCCTTCGGCACGATCTTCAACCCCATCTCTGTAAGCATGCTGCTGCAGGCTGCCGCTGGCCGGCCTTATACTTTTGAGGAGCACCTGGTGCAGCATAATGGCATTTGGTACGCTTACGACCTCCACTCCTCCCTCTCCAGCACGAGCAAAGAGGAGCTCCTGCAAAGTATACAGCAGCGTTTGCACCAAACAGGAGAGCAGTTAAAGAACGCTTCACTCCTGATCGTGACACTGGGCACGGCCATAGCCTACCGTTTACAGGACAGCGGCAAGGTAGTGGCCAACTGCCATAAGCTACCTGCCGCTAATTTTAAGCGCGTGCTGCTCACGATGGAGGAAATGTCAGCCGCATTTGAGCAGATGCTGACGCAACTTAAGCAGGTAAACCCATCCCTGAAAATACTACTGACGGTTAGCCCGGTGCGGCACATTAAAGAGTCGATCGAGATGAACAGCGTGAGCAAGGCCAGCCTGCGTTTGCTGTGCCATCAGTTGCAGGTAGCCCATCCACAGGTTTTATACTTCCCTGCTTACGAGATCATGATGGATGACCTGCGCGACTACCGTTACTATAAAGAGGACATGCTGCACCCTACGCCGCTGGCCGAAGCGTATATCTGGCAGAAGTTTGTAGAGGCATACTATACTGCGGACTTCCGGCAATTTATAGGCAAGTGGGAGAAAATACAACGGGCTGTGTCCCACAGGCCGTTCCACCCACACACCGAGGCACACCAGAAGTTTCTGCGAAACACCCTGCAACAGCTGCAAGCCATGGAGCAGCAGTACAATATTGATGTAAGCAGCGAAACCGAAGCCCTGCAAAATCAGCTGTTACCTTAGCCATACCAGCCCAAAGAACACTTTTGCCTGCCTTGTGCGTAGAACTGAATCACACAAACAGACAAAAGACACAGCAGTTTATACGTGGCCAGCCTCCAGTTATACTTTGGCATGGTTCCTTAAAGTATGATCTATACTTTGCTGGATGAAGTATAGAACTGCTGGGTCTTTTCGCTAACCGTTTAGAGCTATGGCAGGAGACAAGAAACCCAACCGACTTCTACAGGAAAGCAGCCCTTACCTGCTGCAGCACGCTTATAACCCGGTGGACTGGTACCCCTGGGGCGAGGAAGCACTACAGAAAGCGAAGCAGGAAGGCAAACCCATACTTGTGAGCATTGGCTACGCCGCCTGCCACTGGTGCCACGTAATGGAGCATCAGTCGTTTGAGCAAAAAGGCATAGCCGAGGTAATGAACAAACACTTTGTATGTATAAAAGTGGACCGCGAGGAGCGCCCTGATGTGGATGCTGTATACATGGATGCCCTTCATGCCATGGGTTTGCAGGGTGGATGGCCGCTGAACGTGTTCCTCAACTCCGAGGCCAAGCCGTTTTACGGCGGCACCTACTTTCCGCCAAAGCAGTGGAAGACCCTGCTTACTAACATCGCTGAAGCGTATAAAAAGAACCGGGATGAGTTAAATGAATCGGCGGAGCAGTTTGTGCGGCACCTAAACCGCAACGAGTTGGAGAAGTATGGCCTGGAGCAGCAGAACTACCATGTGCGCGAGGAGGACTTTAAGCTGATCGGCCACAACCTAAGCACGCAGTTCGACAAAAGAACGGGCGGTTTGGGAGGAGCTCCAAAGTTCCCGATGCCCGCCAACTACCTCTTCCTGCTACGCTACCACCACCACACCAGCGACCAGACCATCCTGAACCACCTGCACCTGACACTCCGGGAAATGGCCTACGGCGGTATATACGACCAGATTGGCGGTGGCTTTGCCCGTTACTCCGTGGATGCCGAGTGGCTGGTGCCGCACTTCGAGAAGATGCTCTACGACAACGGCCAGCTCGTGAGCCTTTACGCCGAAGCTTACCAGGCTACGCACGAATCGCTGTACCATGATGTGGTGTATGAGACAATCGCTTTTGTGGAGCGGGAGCTCATGAGCCAGGAAGGTGGTTTTTACTCTTCCCTGGACGCTGACAGTGAGGGCGAGGAAGGCCGTTTTTATACTTTCACGAAGGATGAGCTGCATGATATCTTAGGCGCTGAGGAACCGATTTTCTCCAAGTATTACCACGCCACCGCCTCCGGCAACTTTGAGCATGGCCGAAACATCCTGCACCGCCGCATCTCTGACGAAAAGTTTGCCAGTGAGAACGAGCTGGAGATGGACGTGCTAGAGGAGATGGTGCAGACCTGGAAACAGAAGCTGATGGAAGTACGCGCCAACCGCATTCGCCCGGGGCTGGATGACAAGATCCTGACCTCCTGGAACGCACTGATGCTGAAAGGCCTTGCCGATGCCTATTATACTTTCGGCAACAAGCATTTTCTGGAGCTGGCCCTGAAGAACGCCCAGTTTCTACTTAAACACCTGAAAAAAGAGGACAAACTCTATCATAACTATAAAGAAGGCAACACTACCATAGATGGCTTCCTGGACGATTATGCCCTACTGGTCCGTGCGCTGATACGCCTGTACGAGGTAACGTTTGATGAGCAGTGGCTGCTGGAGGCGAAACGGTTAACGGATTATACTTTGGAGAACTTCTTTGACGAAAAAGAGAGCCTATTCTTCTTCACCGATAAAAATGCAGAGCAGCTCATTGCCCGTAAAAAGGAAATCTTCGACAACGTCATCCCCTCCTCCAACTCTGTGATGGCCACCAACCTGCACTTCCTAGGTTTATACTTTGATGACGAACGATACTCCTCCCTTTCTGACGAGATGCTGGCGCGGGTAAAAGACCTGCTGCTGAAGGAGCCGTCGCACCTGGGTAATTGGGCGTCTTTATACTTCCACAAGCTTACGCCTACGGCCGAGATCGCCATCGTAGGTCCGGAGGCACCGGAGATGCGTGCCGAGCTCACCTCCTTTTTTATCCCAAACACCATCTTGCTCGGTGCCACAGATGCAACAGGCACGAAAATTCCGCTACTGGAGGATAGAGTGGCGATCAATGGCAAAACCACCGTGTATGTGTGCTATAACAAAACATGTCAGATGCCGGTACATACTGCCGCCGAGGCGCTGAAACAACTGAAGGGTGCGGAGCAACAGCCTAAGTTTCCTTCGTTGTAGGCTTTGCTTTCACTGATTTCATACTTTGGGGGCAGCCAGCGCATACTTTAAGCTCTGGCTGCCCACCTTTTAAAGTATAAACCTGCCGATCTGTAAAACTTGGGTTCAGGAAATTGACTCAAAAAGGCGCTTTGTCCTGTGTCCTCCCCTACTTATCTATATCTGTTGTTACTTCGTCTAAGGAGCTTTTGTCTGTGCGGGCAAATGTGTAAATTAGGGGCTCAAACCAACTAATCTCCAATCTACTGATGACGAAACGTACCTATCTGAGTGTGGTACTGGCTGCGGCGCTTGCTCTCCCTTTCGGCGCGGCACATGCTCAGGACAAAAAGAAAGAAGACACCAAATGGCAGGTTGATGCCGAACACGGCCCACAGAAAGAGGTCTCCCTCACCACCGACGAAGGCACCTGGATGAGCCTGGACGTAAGTCCGGATGGCAAAGAGATCGTATTCGATCTGCTCGGCGATATCTACATCCTGCCTGCCACAGGTGGCAAGGCTAAGCTACTTCGCACGGGTCGACCTTACGAAGTGCAGCCACGTTTCAGCCCTGATGGCCAGTTTATCTCGTTCACTTCGGATGCAGGCGGCGGCGACAACATCTGGATCATGAAACGCGATGGCTCTGATGCCAAGCAAATTACTACCGAGAATTTCCGACTACTGAACAACGCTGTCTGGACGCCGGATGGCCAGTACCTGATCGCGCGCAAGCACTTTACCAACACCCGCTCGTTGGGTGCCGGTGAGATGTGGATGTACCACAGATCAGGCGGTGCTGGCGTGCAGCTGACCAAGCGTAAAAACGACCAGCAGGACGCTGGTGAGCCATTTGTATCACCGGACGGAAAGTATGTATACTACTCCGAAGACATGAGCGGCGGCTCTACCTTTGAGTACAACAAAGACCCGAACGGCCAGATCTATGTGATCCGCAGAGTAGACCGCAACACAGGTGAGATTGAAAACATTGTGACTGGTAACGGTGGCTCTGTGCGCCCAACCATCTCTAGAGATGGCAAGCACATTGCTTTTGTGCGTAGAGTGCGTACCAAGTCGGTGCTTTTCGTACAGGACCTGAAAACCGGCGAGCAATGGCCGATCACAGACAACCTGAGCAAAGACCAGCAGGAAGCCTGGGCTATCTTCGGTGTATACCCATCTTTCTCTTGGACACCAGACAACAAAAGCATCGTGTACTGGGCGAATGGCAAGATCAATAAAGTAGATGTAGCCACGCAGAAAGTAACCAACATACCTTTCGAGGCTACTGCCACGCATTACATTGCTGATGCCGTGCGCCACGATTTCAGCAAGAACGGTGGTGTATCTCCAAAGCAGTTCGAAGCGAAAGCTATTCGCCATGCCTTGACTTCTCCGGATGGAAAGCTACTGGTATTTAACGCTGCCGGCCATATCTACAAGAAAGAACTGCCGAACGGTAAGCCGGAGCGCATCACCAACAGCCAGGACTTCGAGTTCTACCCTGCGTTCTCTCCTGATGGCAAGTATATCGTTTATGCTACCTGGAACGATGACAGCTACAGCAACATTATGAAGCTGGACATCCGCAAAAAGAACGCAAAACCAACGAAGCTTACTTCTGAGAAAGGTTTCTATTCAAACCCGGTGTTCTCGCCAAACGGGAAGCTTATTGTTTACAACAAGGAAGGCGGCAACAATCACATGGGATATGCGCATGGTAATGATCGCGGTATATACTACATGAGTGCTGATGGCGGTAAGCCGACTTTTGTACAGAAAAATGGTTCTTCCCCACTTTTCAATGCTGCTTCTGACCGCATTTTCTTCACGGCCCGTACCGGCGATAAGTATGCTTTCAAAAGCGTAGACCTGAAAGGGAAAGAAGAGCAGACGCATTATACTTCTAAGTATACGGAGCAGTTCTACCCAAGCCCTGATAACAAGTGGATTGCTTTCGTAGAGTTGTTTAATGGCTATGTGGCTCCGTTCACAGCCAATGGTTCTGGTCTGGAACTAAGCGCAGAGACAAAGGCAGTTCCGGTTGCCCGCTTCACCCGCGATGCCGGTACAAGTGTGCATTGGTCAGGCGACAGCAAAAAAGTAAACTGGGTACTGGGCGATGAGTATTTCTCCAACGACCTGAAAGACCGCTTCACATTCGTAGAAGGCGCTCCGGATAAACTGCCTGCCATCGACACAACGGGTACTAAGATCGGCCTAGTGCTGAATACAGATACGCCGGAAGGTAAAGTGGCATTCACGAACGCGCGCATCATTACCATGAAAGGCGATGAAGTAATTGAAGGCGGAACGATTGTAGTAGACGGTAACAGAATTGTAGCCGTTGGCAAAAACGTAACCGTACCGAAGGATGCCAAAGTAATTGACGCTGCCGGTAAAACGATTATGCCGGGTATAGTGGATGTGCATGCACACTTAGGTACTTTCCGATTAGGTATGAGCCCGCAGAAGCAATGGTCATACTATGCTAACCTGGCTTATGGTGTAACCACTACCCACGACCCGTCTTCCACTACCGAGATGGTGTTCAGCCAGTCTGAGGCCGTGAAGGCCGGTAACATGGTTGGTCCGCGTATTTTCTCTACAGGTACTATCCTTTACGGTGCCGATGGCAACTTCAAAGCTGTTGTAAATGGCATTGACGATGCCCGTTCGCACCTGCGCCGTTTGAAGGCAATTGGTGGATTCTCGGTGAAGAGCTATAACCAGCCGCGCCGTGAGCAGCGCCAGCAGATCATTCAGGCTGCCCGCGAACTGGACATGACCGTGGTACCGGAAGGTGGTTCTACGTTCTTCCATAACATGAGCATGATCCTGGATGGCCACTCAGGCATTGAGCACAACATACCTGTTGCACCGCTTTACAAAGATGTAGTAGAAGTATGGAAGGCATCTGAAACTGGCTATACCCCTACCCTGATCGTGAACTATGGCGGTAACTCCGGTGAGTACTACTGGTACCAGAAAACCAACGCCTGGGATAAAGAACGCCTGCTTAAATTCACGCCACGTTCTATCATTGATGGCCGTTCACGCCGCGTGACTTTAGTACCAGACGAAGAGTATAAGCATGGCCACATCCTGACATCAGAAGCTTGTAAGCAACTAACTGATGCCGGTGTAAAAGTAAACTTAGGCGCTCACGGTCAGTTACAAGGCTTAGGTGCACATTGGGAACTATGGATGCTGCAGCAAGGCGGCATGACAAACCTGGAGGCACTTCGCGCCGCTACATTAAACGGTGCTGAGTATCTGGGCATGGGTAATGAGATCGGCTCCCTGGAAACTGGCAAACTAGCTGATTTAATCGTACTGGACCAGAACCCGCTGGAGAACATCCAAAACACCGAGCACGTGAAGTATACGATGGTGAACGGCCGCCTGTACGATGCCGCAACCATGGTTGAAACAGGTAACTACAACAAACAACCTGGCAAGTTCTGGTGGGAAAACAGCCGTACAGCTACTGCCTTTGATTGGCACGAAGGCACCGACACCCGTTTTGAGGGTATCGCCGGTGAGCACTGCACTTGCCGACACTAAGAAATTATTAGCATAAAGTATAAAACGGCTGCTCCTGTTGGGGCAGCCGTTTTTGTTTTACATGGCGCGAGCGTCCACGCTCGTGACGTACTATAGCGGGGCCTCTGGCCCCTTTTGCTTTTATACTTTGTGCTAAATTCCACGTACTAACCTGCATGTCTGAAAAGTATAAAATACACCCTGAAGGCACCTTCTTTATCACACTAACAGTAGTAGGCTGGATTGATGTATTTACAAGAAGAGAATATGCTGATGAAGTAATTGCAAACTTAAACTACTGTATTGAACATAAAGGACTTAAATTATACAACTATTGCATCATGCCAAGCCATCTGCATATGATTTGTTCGGCGGAGAATGGCAATCTAAGTGACATACTTCGTGATTTCAAAAGCTATACTGCCAAGCGAATTATCTCCCTTATTGAAAGCAATCCAACTGAAAGTAGAAAAGATTGACTGTTATACTTATTTCGGTTTTTCAGGCAGCATACGATGCATAACAAAGAGTTTAAATTCTGGCAACAGCACAATCATCCCATTGACCTGACTGATGCAAAGCTGTTCGATCAAAAGTTAAACTATATAGAACAGAATCCTGTGGTTGCTGGCCTGGTGACTGAGGCTACTTACTATACTTTTAGTAGTGCTAATCCGGATGGTTTGGTGATATTAGCTGAGATTTGAACTAGTAACGGGGCCAGAGGCCCCGCTATAGCCGGTCACGAGCGTGGACGCGCGCGCCTTGGTTGCTACAATCAGCCACTACTCCCTCAGCGCCGCCAGCACGCGCTTAAACAGCTCATTCTGCTTGCCATCATGCCAGCGCCATACGATCACGATGTCGTGCTCTGGGTCTACCCAAACGGTGTTCTGGCCTGCGCCCAAGGCTGCGTAGCTGGTGGTGGGGGCATCAGGCCAGGCTTTGCCTTCGGTGTTCAGCCACCACAAGTAACCATAGTCAGGACCAACCGGGCCACGGGATGTAGTAGCTTCTTTAACCCATTTTTCAGATATCAGCTGTTTATCTTCCCAACGGCCATGGCGCAGAAACAGGTAGCCGAAACGGGCTTCGTCGCGGGCACTGATCCAGAGGCCGCCACCCCAGCGGGTACCGCCGCTTACCGATGGCATCTGCTTCCCGTTTATCTCTACTGTAGAATTTCTGTAGGGCACCCATCGCAAGGTTTCGGAGGCATCCATCGGGTCCATAATCTCGTCTTCCAGCACCTCCGGCAATGGCTTCTCCCACAGGCGCAGCAGCGATAAAGCAAAGCGGTTAATTCGGGTGTCGTTGTACTCGTAGAAAGTACCTGGCTCCTGAATCTCGCGTGGCTTGCGCTCTCCACGTCCAAAGGCTTCTTTGCCGATAAAGTCATCTTTCTTGCCCCACATCTCGCCCTGCCACTCGCTGGTCTGGCGGGCGTGGTGCTCCCAGGCAATTTTTCTGTTATGCTCTGAGTCGTAGCCTCCATCCTGCACATACTTTGCCACAGGGTCGTTTATACTTTGGAGCATGCCTTTATCCAGCGTAAGGCCGAGAATGGTAGATAAAAAGCTTTTGGCAACACTATAGGTCGGGTCCGCGGCTTTGGTATCGCCCCACTCTGCCACAATGTAACCATCCTTAAGTATAATGCCATTGGTATTGGCCCTGCTGGCTGGCAAAGGCCCAAGCGGCTCGCCGAATATCTCTTTCTGCGTTGAGAAGTCTTTCTCGATCTGGGTTGTCTCCTGCAGCTTGGCCCACTCCACAGCCTCCTGCAGCAAAGCAGGGTCCATGCCTAGATCTTCGGGGGTGCGGCGCTCCCAGTCATCTCCTTCGCCAGGGTAATAGTAAGTCGATCGGGTTTGCTGCGCTTCTGCAGTGGCAGTAGTGCTTTGTTGCGGCTGCGGCTGACAGGACGAAAAGCCCAGGGCAAGCACCAGCGCCAGGTAAGTATGTTTTAGCATAGGTCTATGTTGTTTCCTTCTACAATCTATAAAAAATTGCTTACTCTGCTAGCGTTGAAAACAAAAGTGGTGGCGCAACTGTATGAAAACATGCAACAGCAAATAAAATCAATGTTACAGATACAGGTATACTCCGACTATGTTTGCCCCTACTGCTTTTTTGGGGAGGTGGTGCTGGAGCGGGCACTGAAAGGACTGGAAGACAAAGTGCAGGTAGAGTGGATGCCTTTTGAGCTGCGCCCCTACCCCACGCCCACGCTGAAACCAGAAGAAGAGTACCTCCAAACCACCTGGAAAAACTCGGTTTACCCGATGGGAGAGCAACTGCAGGTGCCGATCGTGTTGCCAAAAGTTTCGCCGCAGCCGTACACGCACAAGGCTTTTGAGGGGTACCAGTATGCTAAAGAGTATGGCTTGGGCGAGGCATACACGCACCGCATGTTCACGGCCTTTTTTCAGGAGGAGCAGGATATTGGCGACATAGAGGTGCTCGTGAAATTAGCCGGAGAGGTGGGGCTGGATAAGCAGGAGTACCGGGAGGCGCTGGAGAAGAACAAGTATAAGGCAGCTCACCTAAAAGAGTTGAAGCATGCCTATGAGGAAGTAGACATATCGGCTGTTCCTACCTTCATCATCGGTAACAAAATAGTGCGGGGCCTGCTGCGTCAAGACGACCTGCGCCGGCTGATAGAACAGGAGATCGGCTAAAAGAGCCTGAGCATTATAGTGTTCCAAATCCTATTCTACTAAAAGTATGATTTTTCCGGCAGCATGCCCCTGCTCACTGTAGCGGTGTGCTTCGGCTGCCTCTTGCAGGGGATATTCTCTGTCGATGACAGGCTTGACTTTACCGGCCTTTATCCAGGAGGTGATAAGCTCAAGATCCCGGATCCTATCATGGGTAAACATGGCTTTGAGTTTCTTATCTGAGAACACGGAAAGCGCGAAGCCAAATACTATGTCCTTTGGATCGGGTACGGTGGTGACGTAGCGGCCATGGTGGCGCAGGCTTCCTTTACTCTCTAGGTATGAGCTTTTGGCCACCGCATCAAAGATAAGGTCGTACCGATCCCTTGCTGCTGTGAAATCCTCCCTGGTGTAGTCTATCACTTGGTCTGCCCCCAGACTTTTCACCAGTTCCATGTGGTTGGAACTGCAGACGCCTGTTACCTCCCCAGCGCCCAGTGCTTTGGCAATCTGCACGGCAAAAGAGCCCACACCGCTGGAGGCACCGTTTACTAGCACCTTCTCGCCCTGCTCCAGCTCCCCTTTGTCCCGCACTCCCTGCAGGGCTGTGAGCGCGGCAAGCGGCACGGCTGCAGCATGGGCATAGGTGAGGTTAGAGGGCATCAGCGCGGCGGTGTCTGCTGTGATGAGCGCAAACTCCGCATTGGCCCCTCCTATCCCGTCCGTCATGCCATACACCTTGTCGCCGGTATTAAACGCTGTTACGTTAGCTCCCACCGCTGCTACCTCTCCGGCTATATCGCGTCCTGGAATCTTCGGAAAACTGAGACCCGACACAGGGAGCAGCTTGCCAGAGCGGATCTTCCAGTCTACTGGGTTAACGCTGGAGGCATGCACCCGCACCAGCAGTTGGTTATCTCCCGGCTCCGGCTTTGGCTGCTCGCCGTACTGCAGCACACCGGCGTCGCCATACTTCTCGTAAAATATTGCTTTCATAGTACTGGTGTTGTTGATATGAGTTCTTGTGCGTACGACCCGGAACGTGTGCTGTTGATTTTATACTTGTATAAGCAGCAAAACACACCTAAAGCATACACATCGTACTAAATACCCCTAAGTTTATACTTCCTCCTGCACTTGATGCCCTGAACCGTACCATTTAAAGTACAGATTGCTTACCTTCAGGGTTTAGACCTTAAACCATCACTTCTAAACCAAACCTATGACCAAAACAAAAGAGCTGCTCCGGCCAGTTATGCTGCTGCTGGCACTCTGCCTCTGCGCCTTCCAAAGTATGGCGCAGCAGGTAAACGAAGACTCGCTTTATATCCGGCAGAACTATGAGAAGGCAGAGTACCAGATACCGATGCGCGACGGAAAAAAGCTGTTTACGGTGGTGTACTCGCCAAAGGAGAAAGGCAAGAAATACCCGATCCTGATGAACCGCACGCCTTACTCGGTGGGGCCTTACGGAGAAGGTTACAAGACCAGCCTCGGCCCTAGCCCTACCCTGCTACGCGAAGGCTATATTTTTGTGTACCAGGATGTGCGCGGCACCTACATGTCGGATGGTGAGTTTGTGAACATGACGCCGCATTTGGCCAAAAAGAAAGGCAAAAAGGATGTGGACGAGAGCACCGACACCTACGACACCGTGGACTGGCTGGTGAAAAAGCTGGATAACGACAATGGCCGCGTAGGCCAGTGGGGCATCTCCTACCCGGGCTTCTACGCCGCCGCCGGGCTCATGAGCAATCACCCTGCCCTGAAAGCTGTGTCGCCGCAGGCCCCGATTGCCGATTGGTTCTGGGATGATTTCCACCATAACGGGGCTTTCTTCCTGCCGCACGCTTTTAACTTCCTGGCCAGCTTCGGCCTGCCGCGCCCCGAGCCTACTACGCAGCGCAACCCGCGCTTCGACCACGGCACCCCGGACGGCTATGAGTTCTTCATGCGGATGGGTCCGCTCAAAAACGCTAACGAAAAGTACTTGAAAGGCAACGTGGCCTTCTGGAACGATATGGTGGAACACCCGAACTATGATGAATTCTGGCAAGCCCGCAACCTGCTGCCACATCTTAAAAACATCAAAGGCCCGGCCGTGATGACGGTGGGCGGCTGGTACGATGCCGAGGACCTGTACGGCCCGTTGAAGATTTACCAGACTATCGAAAAGAACAACCCAAAACTGACGAACATGATCGTGATGGGCCCTTGGGTACACGGCGGCTGGGCCCGCACCGACGGCACCAGCCTGGGTAATGTATACTTTGGGCAGAAAAACTCGCCCTGGTACCAGCAGGAGGTAGAGGCAAAGTTCTTTAACCACTACCTGAAAAACGATGCTAAGCAGCCGGTAAAACTGCCGGAGGCTATTATGTTTGAAGGCGGCAACAACAAATGGCGCGAGTTTGAAGTATGGCCGCCGAAGCAGGCGCAGGAGCGCACCTTATACTTCCACGAAGATGGCAAACTGAGCTTTGAGGCTCCTAAGGCAGGCGCGGCAGAAGCCAGTGAGTACATCTCCGACCCGGCCAAGCCAGTACCTTTTACAGAAGCAGTTGCCACCGGCATGACGCGCGAGTATATGACCGATGACCAGCGCTTTGCCAGTCGCCGCCCCGACGTGCTTACCTTCCAGACGGACGTACTGACGGAGGACCTGACATTGGCAGGCGAGATTCTGGCCCAGCTAAAAGTTGCCACCACCGGCTCCGATGCCGACTGGGTAGTAAAACTGGTTGACGTGTATCCCGACACGGCGCAGGCCAACCCTCATCAGCCCGGTAAGAAGATGGGTGGATACCAGGCCATGGTGCGCAGCGAGGTGTTCCGCGGCCGTTTCCGTAACAGCTTTGAGAAGCCGGAGGCATTTACGCCAAACCAGGTAACGCCGGTAAACGTGGAGCTGCAGGACGTGCTGTATACATTTAAGAAAGGCCACCGCGTGATGGTGCAGATCCAAAGCACCTGGTTCCCGCTCGTAGACCGCAACCCGCAAAAGTACGTGGACAACATTTTTGAGGCCGATGAGGATGACTTCATCAAGGCCACGCACAAAGTATACCACTCGCCGCAGCACCCCACTAGCCTAAAAGTTAAAGTATTGTAAAGTATACTTGTGGAAGTATAAAGTATGAGCCCGCAGCATTTCGGATGCAGCGGGCTCATTTTGTTTTAAAGTATAAGTTGCTGATTTACCCGTTGTAGGGACAGGTCGCGCCCAATGCCGTTACCTTAAGAAAAAAGCTCTTCCAGACATCTCAATCTGGAAGTCAATGCCAACGGACATCCTTGTCCCTGTAACCTTAAACGCGTACAAGGATGTCCTCAGCAACTAATGTTCTGGACAAACATATCCGAAACAGCAACAACTTATTAACCAAAACCCTTAAGTTGAAGGCATTGGGTCCCGACATGTCCCTACAAACATTTTCACCTACTTCTATAAATGCAAAAAGCCGGGCAAGATACCCGGCTCTTTTTCTTTAAACCCTATTACTCTATTTCTTCAAAAGCTTGAAATTGTTGGCGATGCCATTCATTTCGGTGCGTACGAAATAGATACCTTTTGGCAGTGATTGCCATAAAACTATTTTCTCAGTAGAACGACCTTTGCTTACAGTGAACTGCTCTGTCAGCACTGATCTGCCCATGGCATCCAGCACCTGCACGTTCAGTTTACCGGCTTGGTCTGCATTTAGTTCCAAGCTCACCTCGCTCTCAAACGGGTTCGGGAAAGCCTTCAGGCTATAGCTGCTCACTTCACCGAAGCTTACCGCCTTGGTAGTGAAGTACTCGAATTTACCATCCATATCTATCTGCTTCAGGCGGTAATAGCGGGTGCCATACTTACCGTTTTCAGTGTCTTTATAAGTATAAACCTGCTTCAGCACAGTGTTGCCATTCTTGGTCGGCACGAAGTCCAGCTTTCTGAAGTTGAAGCCGTCCTGCGACACCTGCACCTCGAAGCCCGTGTTGTCTCGCTCAGAGGCTGTGGCCCACTCCAGCAGCACGTTGTTGCCCTGCTTGGCCGCGTTGAAGTAGATGATCTCTACTGGGAGGGGGGTGAAAGTTTCGGAAGAAATTCTTAAAGTTGCTGGTCTATAGCACAGGCCTTGGCTAGGAGTAATTTCGCATCTCAGAGTAAATTTATCTTCTGGAGCAGTAAACGTTACCTCATTATAAGTTTCCGCGCCGACAGTAAATGTGGTTCCACTACCAAGTGCAGTAGCCTCTCCACTTTCTGAAATTCTAAACCAAGAAATTCCATAAGCATGACCTCTATCTTGGATATCGGAAGTTACACGATAAGTTACCTGCTTATTCTTTTCTACACTAGGACTCATTAAGTCTATAAAACCATTTGAGGTTAACTCTTCCTGCACCTCAATATAAATTGAGTTTGACGTTGCAGTACAGTTGTTGCTATTTTTAACAATTACCTTATAGTTCCCAGTGGCCACAGGAATAAAGTTAAATCTTGTTTCTCCGGAAAGAGCTTGGTCACCATTGTACCACTGGTAACTATAACCTGTTCCTGTTGGAACCGATAGTTCTGTGCGTGTCTGTGTAGTTGAAGGACAGTATGAAACGGGACCAATAACTGTCATATTCGCCGATGGTGTAGGTAGTACTGCTGCTGTTACTTCTCTTCTGTTACTTTCACAGCCTTCTGCTGTAACTGCAGACACATAGTATTTAGTATTTACATCAAGTGTTGGAGTTGTATATGTTGCACCTACTACCGTTATAGTTTGGGTAGTAGAGGATGTGTACCAGCGGTAAGTGCCGTTACTTGGACCACCTGAAGCTGTCATAGTTACTGCGCTTGGGCTACATGCTGGTGCAGACATAGTAACTGTAGGCAGAGCAATTGAGCTTACATTACATGCCGTTCTAGTGATAATTATATCATCAACATACATGTAAGATTTGTTAGCTGTTGGAGCGTGCAACCTAAAACCTACAAATAAGCTTTGTGAAGCAGAAGTCATTATACTACCCTTGAAAGTCGCTGAAAAAGGATTGGAAGGATAAGTATTTGCTGTTACAGATATATTCGCATGCTCATTTCTTATAGCGGGAAGTGCAGTAAAATCCTCTGAACTTGTAAGGAAGGTTATAGTGGCTTGTGAGGCGGCAGTTTCATTCGCAACTCTTGCAGCTCCCCTTGCTTTTAAGGTTATAGTATAAAGATATCCTTTTTCAAATACAATGGGAGTTGTTAGTTTAATTATTCCATCATATTTAGCATTGTTATTCGGGTCAGCCTCAATATAAGCTGCCATATTTCCATTATCATCTGCAGTATTAAATACTTTGGTATTATCACCTTTCCCTATAAAGCTAAATTGAGAAGCAGATGCAGTACTAAAGTCTATTTTAGCAACCTCTGTCTGCGCAACCGCAGAACTACCGCTGAAAACAGCAAACAGCAGCAAAGCCCAGAACAAGCAGGCAGAATGAGTAAAGGTTCGTTTCATAAAAAAGGGGTTTAAAGGGTTTTGGTTGTATTTGGTTCGGTTATTAACTGCCCACTATACATCTGTACATTTAAGGCAATAGGGTCCCACCCACGCTTTTGGGCGTGCTATTTTAAATCAGGATATCACCATACTTAGAAGCTACCTGGCCGGAGAACCTTGGGTTAGGATTCCACACTTCTTTGTTGCACCAGTTTGCTACTGCTGGTAGCTCCTGTCTACCTAAAAATTTTACCTATTATTTACAGAAATAGTCTATTAGACAAGACAAGTATAAAGCAAAAAAGTGATAGGATATATATAGAGGAGGGGAAATTTTTAATTATACAAATCAATAATTGCACTATATTTTACCTAAACCCAAATAAAGCTTCATAAATAAACAATGTAATTATTCCATACTTTTAAAGCTAAAATCAATATACTTTATATAAAATATACCTATACTTACACAAATCAACAGCCTATGTTAAATTGCATCAAAAAATTTTAAAATAAATGCAAAAGAGCCGGGTAAAATACCCGGCTCTTTCAGCTTTAAACCCTATTAAATTCAGTTACTCTTTCAGCAGCTTTAGTTGATGCATCTTACCATCCAGGTAAACCCGGATGAAGTAAACACCGTGCGGCAGGTCACCATTCATGTTGAGGTAAATGGTGTTGAAGCCTTCTTCCACCTTAACAGTGCGCTCCATTATCTGGCGACCAATGGCGTTGGCCATACTTATATGCACCTCTCCACTGTTCTCAGCTGCAACATCCAGCGTCAGGTTAGTAGAGAACGGGTTCGGGAAGGCTTTTACCTTGCTGGCCACCTCCGTAAAGGTTACCGCCTTGGTAGTGAAGTACTCGAACTTGCCATCTTCATCTATCTGCTTCAGGCGGTAATAACGTGTACCACGCTTACCGTTCTCCTTGTCTGTGTACTGGTATACTTGTTTCAGCACGGTGTTACCGTTCTTGGTCGGCACAAAGTCCAGCTTCCTGAAGTTAAAGCCGTCCTGCGACACCTGCACCTCAAAGCCGGTGTTGTTCTGCTCAGAGGCAGTGGCCCACTCCAGCAGCACGTTATTGCCCTGCTTGGCCGCGTTGAAGTAGATGATCTCTACTGGTAGCGGAACTACTGGTGTTGTACTATAAATACCCAGGTAATCTGTATAACAAGCACTTGGGTCTGCTGTCACTTCCACTCGTACTGCAAAATCACCGCCTGGTACGGAATCGATCGTTAAAACTGGCCCTTCAACTCCAGGCACTACCTGCCAGTTAGCTTCTATGCCATCCCCAATGTACCAAGTATAAGTCTCAGCGGTGTTATCATCGCCAAAGGTGGTGCTGGCTGTAAATCTCGCATACTGCCCTGTCTCGAGTTGCTGTTCGGTAATCACCTCACCACTTTCATTTGTAATGATGATATCGCCGAGTGGTTCTACACGCTCTGTCATGGTTACAGTCGCCTGCCCTACAGTGTTGGTACAGCCTGTAGTAGTGTTGGTCGCCCGGATGTTGTATGTACCGGCAACAACAGGCCCAAGATCAATTTGCCCACCATTACCATTAGCAGCACTACCAACTGGCTGGTTGGATGCGTTGATGAGCTGGTATGATACACCAGACTGCGTACCGGCCAATGTTACCAATGCGCCCGAGTTTGGGAACTCAACCGTAGGGCTACAGTAGCTGCCACCTGTAGCTGTAATAGCAGCCGGTAGCGGGTTAGTAGTTATGGTCACTGTATTTAGCATGTTCTGCGGACAGCTTGCCACGGCTGGCTGAGTTCCGGTTGGCGTAGCCACTACAGAGTAGGTACCCGCAGTGTAGCTATTTGGGAAGTTGAATGCTCCTGAGGCAGTTCTGTTTATACTTATAAGTGCCGTACTACTTCCGCTTCTATAGAGGCTGTAGGTAACCCCCGCCTGAGAGTTAGACATACCTATCACTGTTCCTGACCCACCTGCGCAATAAGCGGTTCCGTTTGGTGCAGTTACATTGTACGCTAGTGGCACAGGTGTGATGTTTAGCTGCAAGTCTTGCGAAGCAACCATTGGCGGACATGCCCCGCTCACTTCCACGTAGTACAAACCTGCATCTGTCGCTGTTGTGTTAGCTATGCTTAGGTTAGCTGAGGTTGCTCCGGATATTCTACCACCGTTGCTTAAAGCAGTTCCGGCTGTAGAAGAGTTACCAGGACGCTTGTACCACTGGTAGGCAAGCCCCGTACCTGTTGCATTTACAGAGAGTGTTGCTACACTGCCCACACAAGCCGCGTTCACGGTAGTACCTGTAATGGCAGGCACAACATTCACGTTCATGGTTACGACTGCGGAATTTGTACCGCTCGCGCACTTACTACCTGCCGCCAAGCTTCCTCCGTCTACATCTGAAGTAAACCTAATAGCTACCACATCTCCCTGCTTAAACCCGCCAGCCGGACCAGTTGTAGTCCACTGCAGCGCAGCAGCGTTTCCGGTACCATAGCTTGAAGTATACTGTGTTACACCGTTCACTTGCCACTGCAGCACCAGGTTAATAGAGTTCCAGAAAGGGAAAGCTGAGTTAAGTGTGGCTGTAAATGTAACCGACTCGCCAGGGCAGATCGGGTTTTTACTTGCCGCTAAGGTCATGTCATAATTATACAGCTGCGATGTATAAGTTCTGCTAGACAATGTGTTATTGAGGTTAGGCCCGCAAGAGCTTGTGCCGGAGCTTACTTTCACAGCATAGTAATCCAGGGAAGACAAACCGGCATTACTGAAAGTAATTTGGTTTTTACCAATTTCATTTTGCTGGTTCTTTGTCCACTGGTAAGTAAGGCCGCTGGTTATCCTCTCTCCATTTGCACCTAAAGTGATAATCGGGTTAAAGTAGCGGAAAGCAAACTGCTTAACGATATCCGAAGTACCTGCAGGGAAAGGATAGGCTGGGTTAGATACAGGTAACTCCGTTGTACCAATCAACCTGCCGCTTTCATCTACAGGGTCACCGTTCGCATTGGTCAGGTATGGGTAAATGATAGACTGAGCATCACGAACCACCCACGCTTCATGGTCCACATTATCGCCCTGGCAGAACGGCTTAGGATTAGAAATTACAACCACCCTATACTGCGACTCGCGCACCGTTACCGTTTTAGATACGGAGTTAGTACAGCCATTGCCGTTTGTAACGGTGTAGGTGATTGTTTTCTGTCCTGCGCCTGCAGTACATGGGTTGAACGTATTACCACTTACACCAGAGCCGGAGAAAGTACCCCCGCCTGGCGAGCCTGCCAGTGTTATGTTACCTCCCCCTGTGTAGATGATCTGCCCATCAGTTACTCCTGTAAAGCCAGGAGTTGGCAGAGGGTTAACAGTAACTTTTACGGATGCAGATGGAAGATCATTACAAGTACCTGAGCTTACCACTCTTCTAAAATATGTAGTGGTTGTTAAGGCCCCCGGCTGGTAGTTTACTCCAGTGCTTGAGTTTGGCCCGGTAGCATTTACCCATGTTGAGTTGTTAGTGCTCTGCTGCCACTGGTAAGTATAAGAGCCTGTGCCACCGGTCGGCGTACTGCCGGTAAGCTGTGTTGGCGTGCCTTGTGCACAAATGGTCTGGGCACCGGTTATGGTATTGCTAGTAATCACCGGGGTTACAGTCACCGCCACAGGCGCGCTTATACTTGCGCACTGTCCGCCATCAACAACGCGTCTGTAATAAGTAGTTGTGATAGTAGAAACAGTTGTAGTTGGTGGTGTATAGCTCGCCGAAGTGGCCCCTCCAATATTAGTAAACGTGCCTGTAGCGCTGCTGCTGCTCTGCCACTGGTAGCCATACGGCGTGCTGCCGCCGCTCAGGCTGGTGCCGCTTGCCTGTCCTAAGGCTGCTTTAGCCCCACCGGAGCAAACAGTCTGGTCGCCGGAGATTTGGTTCCCTGCTATTGGAGCATTAACCGTAACAGCCACCATGTTACTTATATCGGAGCAGTTCTGGGAGGTAACTACACGGCGATAGTGCATTGTGCCCACAGTTGCTGTGGATGGTGTATAGCTGATCAGGTTACTTGTACCCGCAGCAATAGTCCAGGAGCCTGTGCCATTCGGGCTCTGCTCCCAACGATACGTCTTCGCTGATATGCCACCTGTTACTGTACCACCTAGTGAGGAGGCCGTGGCGCCCTGGCAGTAAGTGGTGGTTCCGGAAATGCTGTTTGTAGTAATAGCAGGCGTTACGGTTACGCCAATCACATTGCTAATATTACCCTGGCATTCACCGGAAGTAACCAGGCGTCTGTAGTATACAGTGCCTCCAGTTGCTGTAGGTGGTGTGTAAGTAGCAGCAGTTGCACTCGGAATATTACTGAAAGTACCGCCTGCACTTGAACTGCTCTGCCACTGATAAGTATAACTGCCCGTGCCACCAGCCACTGCACCACCTAGCGCTGTAGCTGGTTCATCTTCACAGTAGTTTTGTGTACCCGCAATGTTGTTTGTGGTGATGCTTGGTGTTACCGTTACAGCAAACGCAGCACTGATGCTTTCGCACTCTCCCGAGGTAACGGTGCGTCTGTAGTACATGGTGCCGCCGGTTGCCGTGGTTGGCTTGTAGCTAGCCTGGTTATTAGTACCGGCTGCCGATCCCCAAGTGGAGTTATTGGCACTCTGCTCCCATGTATAAGTATAACTTCCGTTTCCTCCGCTGAGTGTGCCGGAGCTTAACGCTGTGGCAACAGCCCCCTGGCAATAGGCATTAGTACCTGTAATGGTGTTGCCCGCGATCAGCGGTTGCACTGTCAGCGTAACCTGATCACTTGCAGGGTCACAGGATGCAGCTGCGTTAGTAGCTCTGAGCGTAATGTTAGAACTGATGACGCTTGTTACAGCAGAAGCAGGTACACTCACTGTAACAGTAGAGGTTGTTACCCCGGTTGATGGGTTTGGAACATCGTTTCTGTCGCCAATCGAGAAGTTGCTGTTGCTCGATGTCCAGACAGCTGTACCTCCCGAG
This sequence comes from Pontibacter anaerobius, assembly GCF_026241195.1. Taxonomy (GTDB): domain Bacteria; phylum Bacteroidota; class Bacteroidia; order Cytophagales; family Hymenobacteraceae; genus Pontibacter; species Pontibacter anaerobius. The sequence continues at coordinate 686,806 of NZ_JAPFQO010000001.1, read as the reverse complement.
AAAGTACCAGTTACCGTAAAGGTTGTGGCACCACTTGCAGCACGGCACTGGGTTTCGGCACTTGAGGTTATATCTGCTGTTGGCTGAGGCAGCACAGTTACCTGAATAGACTGAGATGTTTTAAAGCAATCGCTTACAGTTCCTTCTGAAACATCGCTTACCTTCACACGATAGTAACCGGAAGTTTCAGCGAGGTAACTATCAGCTGTTACAGGCACTCCAGCAATAGGCGTGAAATCAACATTATTGGAGCTAGACTCCCACACATACTCATAGGTTTGGCCTGAAGGGGCAGAGTTAGCGCTGATTTGCACGCTGCCTCCCTGGCAGAAAGTCGTAGTACCTGCTGTGATAGTAGCCTCGTTTGGCAGTTTTGCCACAATAACAGAAACAGGCTCTGATGTTAGGGCACAGCCTTTATCTGTGGTAATGGTAACATAGTAGCTACCAGAATCTTCTGCGCGGTAAGTGCTGGCTGACCCTACAGGAGTACCGGCGCTGGCATCAAACCACTCATATGTATAGCCTGTTTTATTCTCGGCCACGAGATCCACATAGTTGCCATCGCAGAACTCAGTCGGGCCTGTAGGGGTAATGGCCACATTCGGAAGCGGGTTAACAGTAACGGTAACAGTTTGCGCCACCGACTCACAGCCATTGGTTGTGCCATAAACAGTGTAGGTGGTTGTGGTAGTTGGGTTAGCAATTACAGATGCACCTGTGGTAGCGCTGAGCCCTGCTGCTGGCTCCCAACGGTAAGTGGTAGCCCCATTAGCAGTCAGCTCCACACTTTCGCCGAAGCATATTTCTGTATCTGGCGTTACTGACACCACCGGCTGCGGCTTAACAGTTATAGTTCTTGTAGCTGTACTCTCACAATCGTTGCCATCAGAATAAGTATAGGTAATAGTGTAAGTACCATCACCACCAGCAGCCACAGGATCAAACACACCGTTTGTTACACCTGGGCCAGAGTAAGTACCACCTGCTGGCAAGCCACCTGTTAGTGTGATTGGGGCATCGCTCTCGCATATAGCACTAAGAGGCGCCAGCGTAACAGTTGGCAGCGGATCCACGGTCAGCACCACATCATCAGATGCCTGGCATCCTGCAGGGGTCTCTGCGGTAAATCGTAGTGTTGCATTGGCGCTGGATACATTTACCTGGGTTGTAAGCGAAGTTGGAGAAACGATAGTAGCCGTACCGCTTATCACACTCCAGGTACCAGCCGCTCCGGCAGATGGGGTACCGGTTACTGAAAACGAAGTAGAAGCCCCCTGAGAACACAGGCTCTGATCAGCTCCTGCATTAGCTGTTGGCAATGGTGCTATGGTAACCTCAACGTCTGCTGTAGCCTCGCAACCTTGCTGGTTGGTAACTACTACAGTATAGGTACCTTCATTCGCTTCGGTAGCATCTGCAATTACAGGGTTCTGCACGGAGGAGGTAAAGCCGTCAGGACCTGTCCAGGCATACGTATAGCTGGCAGCTCCTGTAACCCTTAACTCTATCTGATTTCCGATACAAACCGGCTCTACGTCATCAGCCTCAATAATCAGCTCAGGATATACTGTTACAAGTACCTGATCTGATACTGCACATGCTGCGTTTCCGTTTGTAACTGTGAGTGTGTAGGTTTCAAATCTTGCAGTTTGTGTGCTGTTTGTAAGCGTTATGGTTGGGTTCGGATCATTAGGGTCAGACAAGCCTTCTACCGGAGACCACTGGTATGTATAACCCGGAACAGCCGGATCACCGGAACCGAGCGTGGCCGAGGTGCCTGTACAGAATTGTACTCCCTCTGCAGGGCCAGCAGTGATGCCAGTAGGATATGGGGTTACAGTTACATCAATATCGGATGGTGGGCCAGCTACACCGCAGGCATTTACAGCCTCAACCGAAATATTTACGGTAGAGGCCGTATTACCAAATCTAACGGTAATCTCGTTCGTAGTCCCTCCGGATTCGATAGTTGCCCCAGGGCCTACCGTCCAGTTATATGCCGCTGCACCTGCTGCCACGGAGTAAGTAATGCCTTGCGCACCCTCACAAACCTCTGTTTCACCTGCTATGTCTCCTGCTGCAATTACCGGATGGATGACAAAGTCTTCGGCATTGGAGGTGCCGCCAGCTGGGGTTGGGTTGAACACGGTAACGCTTAACGTTTGGGCAGTGCTGACATCAGATGCCTGCAAATTAGCTGTAAGCGATGTTGAGTTGACGAAAGTAGTAGGTCTGTCTGCTCCATCGATTCTTACTACTGAGCCGCGGACAAAGTTTGTACCTGTCACCGTGATTTGACTAATGCCACTACCTACCGATATACATGGCAGGGCACTGGAAACAGTAGGCAGCAAATTGTTTACAACAAATGCGTTACTTGATGCTTGCATGGTCTGATTAACAGAATATGTAGCAAGCAATTGGAAGTTACCACCCTCATCAATTCTGATATTGTTAAATATAGCCACTCCGTTTACCAGAGAGGCTGTAGCGCCGGAAGCTGGAGAAATAAGGGCAGAGGTCGGTGTACCAGAAAGCGCAACTCCTACTGAGCCTGTGGCATTAGTTACAGTGTTGCCAAACTGATCTACCACAGCTACACTAGGCGCAGGCGAGATTGCTGCACCAACATTTACTAAAGATGGCTGCTGCCTGAAAGCTATAGTTCTAGCTGCACCATAGGTTTGCGAAAGACTAGCAATGTCCTTTGGCAATCCAACGACAGAACTAGTACCTCCGGATACTGTAGCTGATAGCACGACAGTGCCTGAACCGGGGAGACTAGCTCCATTAGTTGCCTGAACCTCAACTCCAGTTATTGTAACCTTATCTCGATGATTTATTTTATCGACTGTAAACGGAATCGTTATACTTGTCGATGTATAGACAATATTAGAATTGTTGATTGCAACATTAATATTCGCATTACCTGTACTAACACCGTTAACAACTGTTCCATTCACACCTGATTGCTTGAATACCCAACCAGTTGGAGCTGTTAGAGTAAGACTCCCACTCAAATTGAAGTCATCATCGGCACCTTCCAGAATTACAATGTCTCCTAATGGAGTAAAAACCCCATTTACTGGAAACTTAGAATTAGCAGCATTATCTGCTGAAACACTAAAGTAAGTTGGAACAGCACCTCCATTAACTGTCACTCCGACAGCGGCATAAACATAAACAGCAGCCGCCAGCACAGCTACTACTGCAAGGGTTGAAATGAGAACGCGCCGCGCCTGTACTGCCTGCGCAATCAATTGGGTAAAACTTTGTTTCATAAAATTAGGGGATAAGGTTTGGGTTTAAGGCTGTGTAGCTTTGGCCTTGGGTGATTAACTAGGTCAGGTGGATCGAAAGACTGGTTACTTTACAGTAGGGCAAAACATGGCTGGGCAATAGGTTTATTAGCTGCATTTTAAAGCTAAAACCATATTGCAGATGGGCTAATTAACATTAGCCGGTATCGTAAGGCTGTAGGAGCGCGTTAAAAGAATTGTCCTGTGGCTACTTCATACTAGCTAAGCCTCATGGAGCACCACGCCTACTATGAAAAGCTGAATCTATAGTCATAAGTGTTCTATTTCTATAGTTTATTTTACTATTTAAAGAACTTATACCTTGATAACTATATTTTGTTACACCTAAAACCTAATATTTATTACATAAATTATATATAAAGTTTTAAAATTGCACAGGCTTTAGCAGCCTCTAACACATTGCTTTTTAACTATATAATGCATTTTGCACACTAAAGCAGCATATTCAATTATTCGCACAGATTATAATTGCACTAAAACATCAAGCGTTACAACTCATATTTTTGGGCTTCAGCAAGCAGGGGCAATAAACTATTCAACTTTTAGCGTAAATCAGCTCCTGATTTATACTTGGTGAGTGTTAACAATTTAGAAGTGTAGCTACTGTAGAAAAGGGTAAAAAAAGTATAAGCATGGCTAACAGACTCACCAAACATTCAATTATAATTGAAAATCAACAACTTACCCCGAACAAATAGCTGGGTGCGACTCCAGAAAAGCTTGTACTGTTTGCGGTCTTATTAAACTGATAGCCCCTGTACTGTTTCATGGTATTTTATACTTGCAAAAGCCTCGGCAAAACAGGAAATTGCAGGTACAACCAAACATCTAACCTATTCTTCACCTTTACTCATGAAAAACCTACGCGTACTTGCTGTAGCGGCTATGCTGGGCCTTGGCCCCGTAGCAGTGGCGCAAAAAATCGAGACACCGCTCTCCTACTACCTGCCGGCTGAGGCGTCCTACAATAGCAATATACCAACACCTAAAGACATATTGGGCTACAACGTAGGGGAGTGGCACGCCAGTCACGATCAACTGGTTATGTTTATGCGCGAGATGGCCAGCCTCTCCGACCGTATTAGCCTAACAGAATATGGCCGCACCCATGAGAACCGCCCTTTGTACCTGCTCACTATCACTTCTCCTAAAAACCACCAGAACATTGAGCAGCTAAAGAAGCAGCACGTGCAGCTTACAAACCCTGCCGAGTCTGGAAAACTGAATCTCAAGGATATGCCGGCCGTGGTGTGGATGGGCTACAGCGTGCATGGCAATGAGCCGAGCGGCAGCAACGCCTCTTTACTGGCGGTGTACCACCTGGCAGCAGCACAGGGGCCGGAGATAGAGAAGCTGCTGGAGGAGACGATTATACTTTTAGATCCGTCTATTAACCCGGACGGCATGAACCGCTTTGCCAGCTGGGTAAACTCTCACCGCAGCAAAAACCTGATCACCGACAATAACAGCGCTGAGTTCGACGAAGCGTGGCCCCGCGGACGCACCAACCATTACTGGTTCGACCTTAACCGCGACTGGCTGCCGCTGCAGCACCCTGAGTCGCGGGGCAGGCTGGCGAAGTTCCACGAGTGGAAGCCGAACGTGCTGACGGATCACCACGAGATGGGCACCAATGCTACATTCTTCTTTCAGCCGGGTATCCCGAGCCGCAACAACCCGCTCACGCCGGAGAGTAACTTTAAACTGACACAGAAAATCGGCACTTACCACGCCAAAGCGCTGGATAAGATCGGCTCCTTTTATTACACCGAGGAGAGCTACGACGATTTTTACTACGGCAAAGGCTCTACCTACCCCGACGTAAACGGAGCCGTGGGCATACTTTTCGAACAGGCCAGTTCCCGCGGCCATGCGCAGGAAAGCGTGAACGGCGTACTGACATTTCCGTTTACTATCCGAAACCAGTTTACCACCACCCTCTCTACCCTTGAGGCGGCCCAGGCTATGCGCGAGGAGCTGCTGGCGCACCAGCGGGATTTCTACAAAAACTCCCTGAACGAGGCGAAGAAGGCTAAAACCAAAGCCTATGTGTTCGGCTCGGAGATGGATAAGGCAAGGGCGTACCACCTGGCGGAGATCATCAGGCAGCACCAGATAGAAGTATACCGTCCGAAGGAAAGCTTCAAGGTCGACAATGTTACCTATACCCCTGAAAACGCCTACATAATCCCGACCGAGCAGCCGCAGCACCGGCTGATTGAGGCGATGTTTGAGAAGCGCACCACGTTTCAGGACAGCCTGTTTTACGACATCTCCGCCTGGACCTTCCCGCTGGCCTTCGACCTGGAGCATGCCGCTCTTTCCTCCCGAAACTTTAAAAGCGGCCAGCTGGGGCAAAAGGTAGATAGCCTGGCATTCCCCGAAGGTGAGGTAGTAGGCGGCAAAAGTGACTACGCCTATACGTTTGAGTGGCACGGCTACTATGCCCCACGCGCCCTGAACCAGCTGATGGACCGTGGCATTGTGACGCGCGTGGCCACCGATAAATTCAGTACAGCCGATGGGAAACAGTACGACTACGGTACCATCCTGATTCCGGTGACCGGGCAAAATATAAATGCCGATGAGCTGCACCAGCTGTTGCAGGAAGTGGCGCAGAAAAATGCCCTGAAAGTATATGCCATGAACACCGGTTTCACGCCGCAAGGTATAAAACTGGGAAGCCCGATGATGCGGAGCCTGGAGCAGCCGCGCGTGATGATGCTGATGGGTGATGGCGTGAACAGCTACGACGCCGGAGAGGCCTGGCACCTGATGGACGACCGCTTCGGCATGCGCCCGGTCCTGATCAAAACCAACGACTTTAACCGCGCCGACCTGAGCAAGTATAATGTGCTGGTGATGGCAGAAGGCTCCTACAGCAACATCTCCAAAGAAAAGCTGCGCAGCTGGGTACAGCAGGGCGGCACCGTGATTGGTATGGGTGGCGCGGCTAAATGGCTAGCTGATAATGGTATCGGCAATATTAAGTTTAAGGAAGTAAAACCTGACACTGCCGCACAGAAACCGTACGCTGACATTGCCAATTCAGAAGGTGCCCAGGTAATCGGAGGAGCCATTTTCGAGACAACCCTGGACCTGACGCATCCGCTGGCTTATGGTTATACCGATAAGAAGCTGCCTATTTTCCGCAGCAACACCTTGTTTATGGAGCGCTCCAAGAGCCCCTACGCCAACCCGGTGATGTATACATCTAATCCGCTCATGGCGGGTTACATATCCAGTCCGAACCTTCAGAAGGTGAAAAACACCGCTGCGGTGGATGTATCTACTTTGGGGGCAGGCAAGGTAATCGCAATGCCGGATAATCCGAACTTCCGCGCGTTCTGGTACGGCACCAACAAGCTGTTCCTGAACAGCATCTTCTTTGGCCAAATCATCAGCGGCAGCTCCGCCCGCGCTGATGAGGACGCACATTAGGGAAAGTATAGGCATGAATTATTAGTTAGAAGAAGCCGCCCATACTTTGGGCGGCTTCTTCTGTTGTAGTGGTGTTTTGCAGTGCCGGGTCCAACCACCCCTGCCCCTCAGAGCTACGCTCGCTACCTTCGAACTCGCGTTCTCGGTAGTCCAAAGAGGGGAATTTCTGTTATTACTAGTTTTAAAGTATAAGCTCCATAGCTTCGGCCATTCCGGGTCATCCACCTGCCCCCTTCGAAGGGGGACTTAGGGCTACTACTTATCACCCTGTACTTACTTTGTAGCAAAGGAGGTAGCTATCGAAAACTGATCCCAGTCCTTGGGTTGAGCGCCTATGCGAGTTTTTCCGGTGCCGCAGGCAGCCCGAGGCACGAGGGCAGGAAAAGCTCCCAGCGCGATGCCCGAGGACGAGCCCTCCCGGGCTTGAGGGAGCCAAAGCCAGAAACGCAACTTTAGGTTCGTAAGACTGAGGATAAACTGCTGCTAGAAAGAATAGCTTGTTTCTAGTTGCATACTTCAGTAGCTAGGAGATATATCCAAGCAAGTACGGCTTTTCAAGCCGCTCGGATTGCAAATCCGATAGTATAGCAAAGCACGGGTTGCAAACCCGCGCCAGCAAAGGGGTATAGCTTGATAGCTTGGCTCCAGTTGTAGAAAGCAGTGATGAATAAAGGCACAAGCGGACGCTTGCGCCAGAAGTAGCCAGCATAAATGGAATAAAAGTATAAAACAGGAGAGCCAGCGCACTTGCGCTGGCTCTCCTGTTTTATACTTTAAAATCATACTTACGGCATCCGGAACCCAAGCACAATCTCATGAGAGCCGGCGCTGTAGTGGCGCATCTTCGACACCGTGATATCATACGTATAGCTCAGCCGGAACTGCTCCTTAAACTGAACACCCACCAAGCCAACCACGGCATCCTGCGTTCTGTAGGAAATTCCGGCCCACACCATATCATCGTAAACCGTTTTTCTGCGTTTGGTGAAGTGATACTCGCCTCTTACGTTAAAGTCCGCCTGTATCGGGGCCGGGTTCACATATTTTATCAGCGCTGAAGGCGTTACGGTGATGTTTCGGTTTACATCAAAGTTATACCCACCGGACACAAACAGGTGCCTGGAAAGACGGGCCGGGTCTTCGACCTCCCTGTTCTTGTTGATCTTATTTCCCAGCACCTGGAACAGCGATGCCCCCACAAAAAACTCCTCGGAGTGAAGGTATGTCCCCACGCTCAGGTCCGGCATAAAGGCATTTATACTTCCTTGCTGCGTTACCGGGTCGCGTTCGTTGGAGCCATCCGCCAGGTGGATCTTATTCTCGTCGAACCGGTACTGCTGCACTCCTCCAAACACGCCTGACGACAGGTACAGGCTCCTGTTGATGGGCACATGGTAGGCGTAAGAGAGCAGTACTCCGGTTTGCGTGATCGGTCCCGTCTGGTCTGAGTAAATATAGCCGCCAGCGCCGTGGTAAGGCCTTGCCATCCGCTTCCCGATTGTGCGCTTAAACAAGGCTGTCTCGGCACTTACATAAAAAGTTTTAGGAGCACCTTCAAAGCCCGTCCATTGGTTGCGGTAACCTGCCTTAAAGTTCCAGTCCTTCTCAACGCCGGCCACGGCCGGGTTGAGAAGATAGTAATTGGTCATGTACTGGCTGTAAAGCGCCTTCTGCTGTGCCACAGCTACCGAACCTACGAGCAGAAAGCAAAAAAGTAAAATGTAATTCTTCATAACACGTGTTGTTAGGTAAATGGCCTGTTTATCGCATAATGGTCACAGATGACTTGATAGGTGCCGTTGTACCGTCACCGAACTCGATGATGCAGTAGTAGGTGCCATCCGGCAAGCGTTTGCCGTTGTAGGTACCATCCCATGGCTTGGCGTATCCTCTGGACGTGAACACCGGGCTACCCCATCGGTTGTAAACCGACACGCGGCAGTTCGGGAACAGGGTCGCGATATTCTTCAGCACCCACGTATCGTTCACACCGTCACCGTTTGGCGTGAAGCCGTTCGGAATATCGATATCGCCAAAGCCCTCAATCTCGAACGTCAGTTCTGCGGTACAGCCTCTGCTGTCTTTCACGGTCAGGGAGTACTCGCGGGCACTCAGGTTCGTAAACACCGAGTCGGAAGAGAAACTGCCGCCATCTAACGAGTAGGTATAAGGACCAACACCGCCGCTGATTTCTGTTACGGCTGCGCTGCCTGATTTCTCAAAGCCTACAGCCTTGGTTAGTGGCGTTACAACTACCTGTATCGGGTCAGCCTCTTTCACCTCCACAGTACCTACCGTAATAGAGCAGGATGCAGAGAACTTAGTGATGAGCTGGTAAGAGCCTGCCGCCAGGTTCCTGAAGACAGCATTTTTCTGGAAAGTCTTGCCTCCGTCGATGCTGTACTGTGTCTGGTCGTTGGCGCCGGTAGACTTGAAGGCGATCTCGCCGGTGTTGCCACCGGTGCAATCCAGGTGATGCACGTAGTCCAGTTCGCTGCTTACCCCCTGCTCTACCTGTACCTCTATGCTGTACGTACAGCCGGTTGCGTCTTTCACAGTCAGGTTATAAGCGCCCGGCGCTACATCAGCCAATGTGGTGGATGCAGTAAAGTTCGTCCCATCGATACTATAAGTATAAGGAGCCGTGCCACCAACTATTTCATCAATCGTTATCTGGCCAGTTGGCTGGTCGCAGGTTGGGGATATTGCCGTAGCTCTTAGGTCCGTGACTGGCGGCGTGTTGCCAATCGTCACTTCTTCAAAGCTCATACATCCGGCAGCATCCTTCACCGTTACCTGGTAAGTTCCCTCGGCCAGTCCGCTAAACTCAGATGCGTTCTGGAAGGTGGCTCCGTCTACGCTATAAGTATAAGGGCTCACGCCGCCACTCACGTTGCTCACTGCAATTCTGCCGTTCTCAGCGCCGCAGCTGGCATCGGTGCCAGTTGCGGTAAAGGCAGCAGCATTGCTGTTGCTCACGCCCTGAGACACCTCCAGTGTGCATCCCTCCGCATCTTTGATGATGATGGTATAAATACCGGCAGGCAGGTTGGCAAAAGTGGCCGAGGCCTGGAAGCTGCCGCCGTTTATACTATACGCGAGTGGTTTGGTACCATCGGTTACTGATGTGATGGTGATAGATCCATTCTCCTCACCGCAGGTGGCGTCTGTGGCAGCGATGCTTGCCTCTTTCGGGCCTTTCACGCCTACCGTTACCGTTACAGCAGTGCTGCAGCCGTTGGCATCTTTCACATACACTTCATACTCTCCCGATGCCAGCGAACCGAAGTTTGCCGCTGCCTGGTATTTGGCACCATCCAGGGAGTAAGTATAAGGAGCCGTGCCACCGGTTACGCCGTTTACGGTAATGGTACCGTTGTTGGCTGTGCACGAGGTTGGCGTGGTAGCCGCCGCGATGTCCGACGGGCCAGCGATATCGCTTACCGTTACTTGCTTCACTAACGTACAGCCGTTGGCATCCTTCACCGTGATGGTGTGCTCGCCGGCAGTAACCTCAGCAAAGGCAGCCGAAGCCTGGAATGCGCCTTCGTTCAGGGCATAGGTATAAGGAGCCGTGCCGCCCGTTACGTTGCTTACTGTTATCGAGCCGTTGGCAGCGCCGCAGGTAGTAGAAACAGTAGCCAGTTCGTAGTTGGCTGGTCCGGCGATGTCCTCTATGGTTATTTGTTTTGTGAAGGTACAGCCGTTGGCGTCTTTCACCGTGATGGTGTGGTTGCCGGCGGCTAATCCTGTGAGGGTAGTTTCCGGCTGGAAGTTCGTGCCGTCCTTGCTGTAGGTGTAAGGAGCCTTACCGCCGATCACTGCACTTACCGTAGCCTCGCCGTTAGCTGCACCGCAGGTAGAGGCCTTGCCTGCCACCGTGAATCCTTCCGGACCGGAGGCGTTGGCCACTGTTACCGCTTTCACTACCGTACAGCCGTTGGCGTCCTTCACCGTTACCTGGTACTCGCCGGCGGCAAGTCCTGTAAGCGTGGCCGAAGCCTGGAAGTTCACACCGTCCTTGCTATAGGTATAAGGAGCCGTGCCACCGGTTACCGCAGACACGTTGATCTGGCCGTTGCTGTTGCCGCAGGTAGCGGTAGTCGCAGAAGCTGTCAGGTCTGATGGGCCTTCGATGTTGGTCACTTCCACCTCATCGGTGTAAGTACAGCCGTTGGCATCTTTCACGGTAACGCTGTAGGTACCGGCAAGAAGCGAAGTGAAGACTGCTGAACTCTGGAAGCTGCCGCCGTTTATACTATAGGTATAAGGCGTTGCGCCTCCATCCACAGACACCACCGAGATGCGGCCATTTTCAGCACCGCAGGTTGAGGCGGCAGTGGTACTGGCAAAGCTTGCCGGACCGTCCTTGCTCACCTTCACTGTTTCTGTTGTCTGGCAACCGTTAGCATCTTTCACCGTGATGGTATACTCTCCGGAGGCCAGCCCTGTAAAGCTTGTGCCGCTCTGGAAGGTTGTTCCGTTGATGCTGTAGGTATAAGGAGCCGTCCCGCCGGTGATGTTACCCACCGAGATGCTGCCATCGTTGTCGGCGCAGCTGGCCGCCCTGGTGGTAGCCGCTATAGCGCTCGGCCCTGCTATGTTCGTTACCTCGATGGCTTTTACATAGGTACAGCCGTTGGCGTCTTTCACGGTGATGGTGTGTGTGCCGGCAGCCAGTTCTGTAAAGGCAGCGGCAGCCTGGAAGTTCGTGCCGTCTATACTATAGGTATAAGGCGCTTTTCCTCCGGTTACACCATTTATACTTATCGCACCGTTGCTGGCACCACATGTAGTAGAAGTAGTAGCGGCTGTCAGGTTGCTTGGCCCGGCGATGTCTTCTACCGTGATCTTGGCAGAGAAAGTACAGCCGTTGGCATCCTTCACCGTAATCGTGTACTCTCCTGCCAGCACCTCGCTAAAGGTAGGCCCGCTCTGGAAAGTCGAACCATCCATACTATAGGTATAAGGAGCCGTGCCGCCAGTCACCTTGCCTACCGTGATGCTGCCGTTGCTGGCGCCGCAGGTAGAGGCTGTGCTTGCCAGCTCCAGTCCTGATGGTCCGGCCACGTCTTCAACTGTTACGCCCATTGTCACGATACAGCCGTTGGCGTCTTTCACCGTAATGGTGTGCTCTCCGGCCAGCAGACCAGTCAGCGTGGAGGCTTCCTGGAAGTTGTTACCGTCTGCGCTGTAAGTATAAGGAGCCGTGCCGCCGGTTACGGTTCCCACTGTTATACTTCCGTTCGAGCGACCGCAGCTTGAGGCAGTGGCTGAGGCAGTAAAGGCAGATGGGCCAGGGATGTCTTCTAAAGTAACAGCCTGTGCAAAGGTACAGCCGTTAGCGTCCTTCACCGTTACGGTATAGTCTCCGGCAAGCAGTGAGCCGAAGCTTGTGCCGCTCTGGAAGTTGGTGCCGTCGATGCTGAAAGTATAAGGAGCCGTTCCGCCGGTTACACCGCTTACCGTGATGGTGGCGTTGGTGCTTCCGCAGGTCGAGGCCTTACCAGCCAGTGCCAGAGCAGATGGTCCGGCGATGTCTTCTACCGTTACCTCTTTGCTGAACGTACAGCCTTTGGCATCTTTCACGGTGATGGTATAGGTTCCAGCCAATAGGTTGCTCAGCGTTGCCGAAGCCTGAAAGCTGCCATTGTTCACGCTATACGTATAAGGCGCTGTTCCGCCCGTTACAGAACCAACCGTTATACTTGCATTGCTCGCGCCACAGGTAGAGGCCACCGTGGTGCTGGCAAAGTTGGTTGGTACGTTCTGGTTAACTGATACTGCTGTGGTAGCTGTACAACCGTTGGCATCTTTCACCGTGATGGTATACTCTCCGGAAGCCAGACCTGTAAAGCTGGTAGAGCTCTGGAAAGTTGTGCCGTTGATGGAGTAAGTATAAGCTGATGTTCCGCCGGTTACCTTGCCTACCGTGATGCTGCCGTCGTTGTCCTGGCAGCTGGCCGGCTGCGATGTCGCCGCCACCGCCGACGGGCCGGCAATGTCAGCCACCGTGAAGGCTTTCGCGAAAGTACAGCCGTTGGCATCCTTCACCGTGATGGTGTGTGAGCCAGCCAGCAGGTTGTTGAACTCCAGGCCAGCCTGGAAGTTCACGCCATCCTTGCTGTAGGTATATGGCGCCACACCACCCGTAGCCGCTGTGATCGTTAGTTTACCGTTGGCAGCGCCGCAGGTTGAGGAAGTGGCGCTGGCGGTAAGCCCTGTTGGACCACCGATGTTGTCTACCACAATCTCTCTGGAGAACGTACAGCCGTTGGCATCTTTTACGGTTACGGTATACTCACCTGCCAGCACTGCGCCAAACGTAGCAGCTGACTGGAAGGTGTTTCCATCAATCGAGAAAGTATAAGGAGCGGTGCCGCCCGCTACCCCGTTCACCTCAATCTTACCGTTGCTGTCGCCGCAGGTAGAGGCCGTAGAGGCTAAGGTCAGGTCGCTTGGGCCAGGGATATCCTGCAGTTCGATGGCTTTGCTGATGATACAGCCGTTGGAGTCTTTTACCGTGATGGTGTACGCCCCAGCTGCTAATCCTGAGAAGGCAGCAGAGCTCTGGAAGTTCGTGCCGTCCTTGCTGTAGGTATAAGGAGCCGTGCCGCCAACTATCTCGCTAACCGAAATTGTAGCGTTGCTGGCGCCGCAGGTAGAGGAGGCTCCGGTCAGTACGAAATCGCTTGGGCCGGCAATGTCTTCCACTACTACCTGGCTGGTGCCAACGCAGCCTTTCGTATCCTTGGCGTAAACAGTATAGTTTTTGGCCAGCAGGTTATTGAAAGTGGTAGCTGCCTGGAAGTTCACGCCATCTATACTATAGGTATACGGCCCTACTCCTCCGGTAGTGTTGCTTACCGTAATACTTCCGTTAGCGGCGCCGCAGGTAGTAGCCGTGGCCGCCGCGTTAAAGGCTGGCCCCTCCAGGTTGCGCACGCCTACCTCATCGGTAAACGTACAGCCTTTGGCATCTTTTACCGTGATGCTGTAAGAGCCTGCCAGCAGGTTGCTGAAGGTAGCCGAAGTCTGAAAGCTGCCACCGTTTATACTGTAAGTATAAGGAGCCGTGCCGCCGGTTACCGTGCCTATTGTCAGCTGCCCGTCCGGACGACCGCAGGTTGCGGCTACCGAAGTGCTGGCAAAGGCAGTTGGTACATTCAGGTCAACTTTTACGGATGCGGTAACGATACAACCGTTGGCATCTTTCGCCGTTACCGTGTAGGTTCCGGAAGCCAGGCCTGTAAAGTTGGTGGAGCTCTGGAACGTAGTACCGTTGATGCTATAAGTATAGCCGGCTGTTCCGCCGGTTACCTTGCCTACCGTGATGCTGCCGTCGTTGTCGTTACAACTGGCTGGCTGCGAGGTAGCCGCCACCGCCGATGGACCGGCAATGTCAGACACGGTGAATGCCTTGGCCACTGTACAACCGTTCGCGTCTTTGGCGTAGATCGTGTGGGTACCAGCTACAAAACCAGTGAGTGTGGCCGAAGCCTGGAAGTTCACACCATCCTTGCTATACGTATAAGCACCTGCACCGCCTGTTACTCCCGTTACGGTGATTTCGCCGTTGTTGCTGCCGCAGGTGGAAGAAGTGGTATTCGCCGTGATTCCGGTTGGTCCGGCAACGTTATCTACCACGATCGCCTTTGTGAAGATACAGCCGTTAGCGTCCTTCACTGTTACCGTGTACTCCCCTGCCAGCACTGCCCCGAATGTCTGGGAGCCCTGGAAGTTCGTGCCATCTATACTATAGGTATATGGGGCCGTGCCACCTGTTACGCCGCTGATGCTGATCACACCGTTGCTGTCGCCGCAGGTAGAGGCCTTGCTCGTCATCGCCAGGTCGCTTGGCCCCGGGATGTCAGTCACTTCTATCGTCTTAGGCAACAAGCAACCGTTGGCATCTTTCACCGTGATGGTGTACTCGCCGGCTGCCAGCCCTGAGAATGTGGCTGAAGTCTGGAAAGTAGTGCCGTCTTTGCTATACGTATAAGGAGCCGTGCCGCCCGTTGGTGTGTTCACCGTTACTGTTCCGTTGCTGGCACCGCAGGTGGAAGCTTTGGAAGAAAGTGTAAACGCCGGGCCTTCGATGTTGCTCACAGCCACTTCTTCTGCATAAGTACAGCCGTTGGCGTCTTTCACTGTAACGGTATAAGTGCCTTCAGCCAGTGCTGTGAAAGTATCTGACGTCTGGAAATTCTTTCCGTCTAAGCTATAAGTATAAGGCGAGGTACCTCCCGTTACGCCACTCACTGTAAACTGACCGTTGCTGTTGCCGCAGGTGGAAGCCGTGGCAGCAGTCGCCAGATCCGAAGGTCCGGCCACATCCGTTACCGTGATCGCTTTGGAGAAGGTACAACCTTTGGCATCTTTCACTGTGATGGTGTGAGAGCCTGCCACAAAGCCGGTCAGCGTGGCAGAGGTTTGGAAGTTTGCGCCGTCTTTGCTGTAAGTATAAGGAGCTACGCCACCCGTAACCGCGCCGACTGTGATGGTACCGTTGTTGCTGCCGCAGGTAGATGGTTCTGAGGTAGTCGCAAAATTGGTCGGGGCCGTCTTCCCTACCGAAATAGATCTGGTAACGATACAGCCGTTGGCATCTTTAGCCGTTACGGTATAGGTTCCGGAAGCCAGGCCGGTAAAGGTTTTTGAGCTCTGGAAGCTGGTGCCGTTGATGGAGTACGTATACGTTGCCGTGCCACCGGTTACGGCACCCACAGTAATGCTGCCGTCGTTGTTGGCACAACCGGCAGGCTGTGAGGTAGCCGCTACTGCCGTAGGGCCGGCGATGTTGGCAACTGTAAAGGAACCCGACACCACACACCCATTAGCATCCTTCGCATAGATCGTATGCGTACCCGCTAAAAATCCGATCAGCGTGGCTGAGGCCTGGAAGTTTGTGCCGTCCTTGCTGTAGGTATAAGGAGCCGTGCCGCCCGTTACGCCTGTCACGGTCAGCTCGCCGTTGCTCGCGCCGCAGGTAGAAGACTTAGAAGAAGCCGCCAGGTTGGTTGGGCCAGCCATATCCGTTACCGTGATGGCTTTAGCTATTGTACAGCTATTGGCGTCCTTCACCGTAATGGTATAATCGCCAGCGGCAAGTGAGCCAAAAGTGGCCGATGCCTGGAAAGTTTTACCATCTATACTATAAGTATAAGCGGATGTTCCGCCTGTTACGGCACCTATGGTTATGCTACCATTGCTGGCGCCACAGGTAGAGGACTTAGCCGCCAGCGCGAAATCGCTTGGGCCAGGTATGTCAGTAAGCGTAACCGACTTTACCAGGGCACAACCGTTGGCGTCTTTTACAGTGATATTGTACGTACCTGCCGCCAAGCCTGTGAAGCTAGCCGCATCCTGGAAGGTTGTCCCGTCTTTGCTATACTTATAAGGAGTGGTTCCGCCAGTTACGCCGCTGATGTTGATGCGGCCGTTGCTGGCACCGCAGGTAGAGGAGATGGCAGTAGCCGTAAAATCCGGGCCAGCGATGTTAGTTAAGGCCACCGCTTCTGAGTAGATACAGCCGTTGCCGTCCTTCACGTAAACCGTATAGTTGCCGGCAGCCAGGCCCGTAAAGCTGGACGATGCCTGGAAGGTAGCGCCATCTATACTATAGGTATAAGAGCCCGTGCCACCGGTTACACCTGTTACCGTAATTTCGGCGTTGCTGTCGCCGCAGGTAGAGGCTTTGGCAGTCGTCGCCAGGTCTGTTGGCCCTGCTACGTTGCCTACCGTTACCGATTTAGCCAGCGTACATCCTCTGGAGTCTTTAACTGTTACTGTGTAGGTTCCGGCAGCCATACCTGTGAGTGTGGCCGAGGTCTGGAAGTTTACACCGTCCCTGCTGTAAGTATAAGGTGCGATGCCACCCTGCACATTGCTCACGGTTATACTTGCATTACTGGCCCCGCAGGTAGAGGAGGCTCCGGTTGCCGTAAAGCTCGTAAGTGTTTCTTTAGCTACCGAGACTGAGGTAGTGATGATACAGCCGTTGGCATCTTTCGCCGTTACAGTGTAAGCACCGGAGGCCAGTCCCGCGAAGCTGGTGGAGCTCTGGAAAGTAGTGCCGTTAATGGAGTAAGTATAAGGAGAGGTGCCCCCTGTTACGGCTCCCACGTTAATGCTACCGTCGTTGTTGGCGCAGGATGCCGCTACCGTAGAGGCAGCTACAGCAGTAGGACCCGCAATGTTGGTGATGGTAATGCTTTTGGTAACCGTACAGCCGTTGGCGTCTTGCACATAAACAGTGTAGTTACCGGCGGCCAGCCCTGACAGCGTAGCAGAAGTCTGGAAACTGGCACCGTCTGCGCTATACATATAAGGAGCCGTGCCGCCCGTTACACCGCTCACCGTTACGCTGCCGTTGCTGCTTCCGCAGGTTTCCGACTGTGTGCTGGCGGTAAAGCCACTCGGGCCGGTTACTTCCGTCACCGTAAACGATTTTGTGATAGCACAGCTCTGGCCGTCTGTTACAGTTACCGTGTAAGTACCGGCAGGCTTATTCGAGATGGTGGCTGTGGTTTCGCCGGAGCTCCATTTATAAGAGATCGTGCCATTGCCACCGGTTACGTTTGCCGTAACCGTGCCCATGGTGCCGCTACAGATAACAGGCGTTCCCGTCAGCTGCACATCTATCGGGTAGAACGTGATCAGCACATCATCCTTCACCGGGCTACATGAGCCGTTGCCAGTGGAGGTGAGGGTAAGTTTAACCGAGCCCGCCGCAATTTCGGAAGCTGTTGGGGTATACACGGCGTTAAGCGCTGTATTGCTTGGGCTGAAGGTGCCTCCACCCCCACTCCAGATACCTCCGGTGGCTGCGGTGATGACACCTGCCAACTGCACCGGGCTCTGCGAACACACCAATTGGTCCGGGCCGGCATTGGCCGCCAAGTTCGACACCACGTCCACCGTAGCCGAGAACTCCCGACAATTCGGGTAGTTTATGTTTCTTACCTCAAACTTGTAAGTTCCCACAGCCGTGGCTGTGTAGTTTAGCTGGTCTCCCACCTTCGTACCGGATGGGTCCGTCCAGATATATTCCCAGTTGCCGTCGCCGCCGGTCACATTACCGGTTAGCGTCACACCGCTGCCCCCAGGGCAGATAATGGCAGGCTGCGGACCAATGGTAACAGTTGGCGGCGGGTAGAAGTATACCCGCACTACATCAGAGAAGAACCTGCCCGGGCACTTCGTCGCCACCGTTGTTCCGCTAACCTCATAGTCTACATACGCCGGGGCGTTTGCGTCCGGGGTTATAACCGGAGCCGTATCACCGTTCGGGAAGCTGAGATATTTATTATAGGTTCCGTTGTACGTGATGTCCTTCCAGGTGATGGTTCCTGCCTCAAAGGTCTGAGGGGCTCTTAGAGTAGCCGAGCAACCTGTAGTAACCGAGACATCATCCTGAGGATTGAACGCCGCGAGCGACCTAACTTCAAATATACCCTTGGCATTACCGGGCATACAAAGCGTCAGGGTTATCGGCTGGGAAACGTCCACGCAGATCGGCTGCCCCACCGGGGTCTGCGGCCCGCAATCTATCTGGTAGCCCATGGAGCCGGAAGGTACCGGTCCATCAACTATATCAAACTCCATCTGCTCAGCGTTCTGGTCCAACAGGATTTTGAACTGCACACAGTTCTCGTTGGATGCCGCGCCGCAAAGCTGTCCGTTTCTGGATACCTCACCAGAATTCCAGACACCATTTGGCTTTCCTCTCAGGTCAACCGTAAAGGTTGGCACCGTGTTATCTTTGCCTTGAGCAAACGCATTCAAGGATGTCACAAACTGCAACACCCCTAACAGGCAAATGGCAAACAGGAAGGAGAGTTTTCGGGTAAAGGTTATTTTCATAAGCTACCGGTTAAAACTATATCAATTTTATACTTTGGATACTTTGTTAATTCATTATAAAAGAGGGCACTAGGCGATTCTCTTAAGTTACTCAACTTAATTTGTACTATTTACCTGCACTTCTGGCAGCACAAAATATTAGCAAAACCATAATCAAACCTTAAAACAATCTAATATTCATACTTCTCTGGCTCACCAAAAGCACAACTTACCGCTATCGTCTTTATCCAATCTAAAGCACTTTGCCTGCTGCTACGCCTACTCCCGCCCCACCTCAAGCCTGATTGCACTAAACCAACCTTAAAAGCATGTAAAAAGAGGCTAAAACAGTGTTATCACTAAGAATCATGCATAAATGCAGTACAATTTACACATGCTTCTCATACTTCAACACCAAATCAAAACCTACAAAACAAGAAGTATAAGTATCATCCTATTGATTGACAGACAAATTAAACAGGAATATATATTGCGAGCAATACAATAAACATATTTATTATATATCGTAATATAGAAAAGCTATAATTATAATTTTTCAATTATATACTTTAAATATAACACAGCACACCTATTTCCACTCCTCAAGCTTTATTAAAAATAATTCAAAATAAGTCAGGCTTCCTTTGTGATTTCGCAAGAGAGTATCAAGCTGAACCAGGAAGAACAACCGAACAAGAACGCCTTCTGTAAATGCAAAAACACGCTTGCAGCAACTAGCACTTTTAAAGCATTTTTAGTGCTACTGCATGAAGCAGCCACACAAGCAGGAGACTTAAATTGTTCAGAGCCAACAAGGCGTGGTGAAAGAAAGTATAAACCATTACCTTTGCAGTCTTATTCCAAGATGATAAACCAGACCAGCCATGAGCGCCAAAAGCTTTGAACTGCTATTAGAAACCGCCTTCGACAGCCCCAACCCTCAGGTATTTGAGGAGGGAGCCGCCACCGTGTATAATGACCTGGAGCGCGCCCTGCGTGAGGCCAAGTTCTCCCAAGGCACCAGCCGCGAGCAACTCAGCTACAGGTTTGAACGCCTGCGCCTGGGAGTGGCCATTGCTTTTGTGCAGGCTTTTCTGCGCCTGGCCGATAACGAGAAAAGCAAAGAGGTGCTGGAGGTACTGCAGGAGGCCATCAAGGCAAAAAACACGCGCGAGATTGACAAGATCGTGCAGAAGCGCATCGCCTCGTTTGATAACCTGTACCATGAGATATTCGTGAACCCGCAGCGCGAGGAGATCCTGCACTTATTTGAGCAGACGCTGGACGCCGGCACCAAAGAGGAACTGGACGAACTTATCATGGATGGGCTGGAGCTACTGGCCGAGGTTGACTGGGATGCCCCGCACAACCCGGAAGAAGACGATGATGACATTGAGCCGCTGGACGAGGATTTCCTGAAAAACCTCTGATAGGAAGTATAAAGTATGGAGATTACCCTGACCACACCCGCCCTGCTGTTTCCGGCGCTGTCGTTGCTGCTGCTGGCCTTTACCAACCGCTTTCTGGGTTTGGCCAGCCTTATCCGCAGCCTCAAAGACCGCTACGCCTCCTCCCGCAGTCCGCTGGTGTACAGCCAGATAAAGAACCTGCGCGAGCGGCTGCTCCTGATCCGGAACATGCAGGCTTTCGGCAGCCTGAGCATGTTTGGCTGTGTGCTCTGTATGTTTCTGCTTTTTGCCGATTATGTAGCGGCGGGCAAGTATGTTTTTGCTTTTAGTTTGTTGATGATGCTGATTTCCCTGGCCCTAGCCATCCGCGAGATACAGATCTCGGTAAAGGCACTGGAGCTGGAACTAAATGACCTGGAGGGGAAGAACAGTCTCTAAACCACCGGCAGGCATCGCGCCACCCTGTTTATACTTTGAAGATTATACTTTAGATTACGAATGACCGACCCGAAGAAGCTGGCGATAAAGGATTTTGTGTACGAGCTGCCCGAGGAGCGCATTGCCAAGTTTCCGCTGCCGGAGCGCGACCAGTCCAAACTGCTGCTCTACCGCCAGGGCCAAATAGTAGATCATACTTTTACCGACCTGCCGCAGCTGCTGCCCCCGCACACGCTGCTGGTTTTTAACGACACCAAAGTGGTGCAGGCAAGACTGCTGATGCAGAAAGAAACCGGTGGTTTGGTGGAGATATTCTGCCTGGAGCCCGTGGCGCCGCACCGCGAGGTGCAGCTGGCCATGCAGCAAACCGAGGGCAGCACCTGGAAGTGCCTGGTGGGCAACAACAAGCGCTGGAAGAGTGGCCCGGTAACGCTTCACTTTGAGGGTGGCGTACTGCAGGCAGAGCGCGAGGCGCAGCAGGAAGGTCATTTTCTGATACGTTTCACGTGGGAACCAACCGAGCTTACCTTTGCCGAAGTGCTGGAGCGCTGCGGCCGTTTGCCCCTGCCCCCCTACCTCAACCGCGACCTCACACCCGACGACCATACCCGCTACCAGACCATCTACGCCAACCAGAAAGGTGCCGTGGCTGCGCCAACCGCCGGCCTGCACTTTACAGATCGTGTGATGGAATCGCTGAAGGCCCAACATATAGACACTGCTTACCTGACGCTGCACGTAGGCGCGGGCACCTTTAAGCCGGTGAAAGCCGACACCATGGAGGCGCACGAGATGCACGCCGAGCAGCTGTACATCACCAAAAGTGTACTTGAGAGGCTTTTGAAACAGCAGGGCAACCCGGTTATACCGGTAGGCACCACCAGCATGCGCAGCCTGGAGAGCATTTACTGGCTGGGAGCCAAGGTACTGGAGCAACCGGAGCTACCGCAGCAGGAGCTGCAGGTGAGCCAATGGCAGGCCTACGAAAGTATGAATCCGCCGTCTGCAGCAAAAGCACTTGAGGCGCTACTACACTACATGGTGCGCCAGGGCGTAAACCACCTGCATGCCAGCACGCAGATCATCATTGCGCCAGGCTATACATTCAGGATGTGCCATGGTTTGGTTACCAACTTCCACCAGCCGGAAAGCACCTTGCTGCTGCTGGTTTCGGCTCTTATCGGGGAGAACTGGCGCAAGGTATACCGGCACGCCATGGAACATGATTACCGCTTCCTGAGCTACGGCGATAGCTCGCTGCTGCTGCCATAAACATTGCTCATCCGATCATCAGCTCGCACATAAGGCAAGTAGGGCGCACAGCCTAAGCTTTGCTTACTTTATGTGCTAGGCTTTATTTAATTCTTTTCATCTGGTATGCAGAGCTGGTTGCATAGTTTAGCAGTGAGAAACAAGAAAGAGGTTATGAAACATACTCTTTTTCAGCATCCCTAACCTGGTGTATTTTATTGGCAGGCAGCAGGGCAGAACTGGATTTGTTAGACTCATCAATCAGAATATAAACTACTGTATTGAAAGCTATCAAGGTCATTGCCCACCAAAAGCCATATTGTGGTGAAATCCAGGTTGAGGCTCCATATGAATGAGCAATAACAGCAAACAGCAAAAATATCCTTGACCATTTCCTTGGTAAGTGATACCCTAGCAACCCAATCAGAACTAGCCACAGCCCAGAGATAACGAATATCCCTGAAACATGATTTTTCATCATCACACTTCCGATCGGATTACCTTCATTGGCTTTTGCTAAGTTCCCCGCCCAGTATTCAGGTGCTTGATGCATAATAGTTACTGCAATATCAATAATGCTCGCACAGAATGCTGGGATTAATTGGTATAATTTGGCTTGCCTGGTAGGTTTCATAGGTTAGTTTGCTTATTATTTCATTACTGATGTTGTTTACAATAACACAGTTACAGGAAGGGCCGCTCAAATAAGCGGCCCTTCCTGTAACACTTTATACTTGTCTACTTCTGTACTTTCGCAGCACTGTCATCCAGGCCATGTTGGGAAATCAGGTACACCAGGGATGCCATAGAGGCGGCACCCAGCTGCATTTCGCGGCGGTTCACCTGCTCAAAGGTATCGATAATCGTGTGGTGATAATCGAAGTAGCGCTGTGAGTCGGGGCGGAAACCGATGAGGGCCACCGTGCCCTGGCCTTTCAGCGGGCCGATGTCTGCACCGCCGCCGCCACGGGTAAGGTCGTGCAGGCCGTAAGGTGCCAACAGCGGCTTCCAGGTAAGTACTTTGCTGTATTGCCCGTCGTTGCCGTCAATTCCGAAGCCGCGCGGTGTAAAGCCACCCGCATCAGACTCGATAGCCGCAATATGCTTTTCGCCTTTTGCCTTGGCAATCTCGGCATACTTGCGCCCGCCACGCAGGCCGTTCTCTTCGTTCATGAAAAGCACGGCACGCACGGTGCGCTTCGGCTTAATGCCCAGATCATTGAACAAACGCAGCACCTCTATCGACTGCATGCAGCCCGTGCCATCGTCATGTGCGCCTTCACCAACATCCCACGAATCCAGGTGGCCACCCACTACAATGATCTCATCCGGTTTCTCAGTGCCTTTTATCTCGCCGATCACGTTATAAGACAGTACATCCGGAAGCGTCTCGGAAGTCATGCGCATGTAGAATTTCAGGTTCTGATCGTCCTTCAGCAGGCTGCTCAGTTGGTTGGCGTCTTTTGTGCTGATAGCTGCAGCCGGAATCTTCTCTACCCCGTCTTCGTAGCGAGTGCTACCCGTGTGCGGAATATCCTGTATGTCGTTGGTCATGGAGCGCACGATCACACCTACGGCACCGAGTTTGGCAGCCGCAGCTGGTCCGCCGCCACGCTGGTCTACTGCACCGCCGTAGGCTGCGCCTGTAATGACATGGGTATTATCAAAAGGCCTGTTAAAGAACACTATTTTGCCTTTCACCTTCTTTTTGCCCAGCTTCTCCAGCTCCTCAAAATTATGCACTTCCACAACCTCCGCGCTCAGACCTTGCTTGCCTGTGCCCACAGAGCCGCCCAGCGCAGCAATGTTCATATCTACCGTACCCATCAGCTTGGAGTTGGTCACACGGCCGATCTCCTTATCCCCGCGCACCCAATGCGGCACCATTACTGGCTGCAGGTATACCGTGTCGAGGTCCATCTTTTCCATTACCTGGCGTGTCCACTCCACGGCAGCGGCGGCCTGTGGCGAACCACTCAGGCGGGCACCAATGTTCTTGGTGAGGTAGCGCAGGTTTTCGTAGCTCTCGTAGCTGGTGAGGGCGTTGTCGTAAATTTTCTTGATGGTGGCAGAGTCCTGTGCATAATTCTGCTGCGCCATAGCCGGCAAGGTAAACGCCGTGGCAGCCGCCGCCAACAGGCAGCGTAGGTTGGTTTTGTTCAGCATTTCGGAATAAAAGGTGAAATAAGGTTTGTTTAGAGCCTTTAATTTAGGGATTTTATTTCAGATTTGCTTGTTCAGGTTTACTTCTGATATGACAATGATGACATTCTTATCCGCAATCTTATACTTTCTTATCATTGGATTTCTGCAACTCGAAGTAAGATATACTTGCTAGCTGGTGCTGAAGTATGCAACTTGAACTAAGCTATCCTTTCTAGCTGCTGCAGATCCTTAGTCCTGCAAAATTTGTTATTTCATTTCTGGCTTTGGCTCCCTCCAGCCCGGGAGGGCTCGCCTTCCCGCATCGCGCTGTGTTCCCTCCTGCGCCAGGGCGCTGCCGCATGCGCGGCACCGGATCTCACAAGGCGCTCTTTATACGAGGGCCCCTACCCCCACGGAAAGACTGGGATCAGTTCGATAGCCACCGCTGAAGGAGCTTGAACCGGACTCCCTCTCCTGTTTTTAGGAGAGGGTTGGGGGGAGGTAAATTCCCCTCCTTGGAGGGGCTAGGGGTGGGTTTATACTTTTGCTGATGCCTGCCACCCCCAACTAGGAAACTTACACTTCAACATCAGTAATTACAGGCTCCCCTCCTTTGACAAGGAGGGGCAGGGGTGGTTGGAACCGGTACTGCAAAGCTCTATCCCTGTTTTGTGTATAGATTCATACTTCAAGCTCATAACTTGCAGCATAAGTTGATATATCCTAATCTGAGCATCGCTAAATGAGGGAAGCTTAGAAAGCTTCAAAAAAAAGAGAGCAACAGCATTTCTGTCGTTGCTCCTTCTCAATTTATACTTTAAAAAACTCTACTTCATTAGCTTCTCCATCTGCGCCCGGCTAACGTCCAGCAAGCCAACCTCAGGGAGGCGGCTGGTGAGTTCGCGCCAGTTTTCGTCCTTTTTGTATACCTCGCGCAGCAGCTTGGCGGCTTCCTCTACCTGCCCGCTGTTGGCCAACCCGATGGCATGCCAATACTTCATCTCCAGGTTTTCCGGGAACATCGCCTCCGCTTTCCCATACTCTTCCATGGCTTTCTGCATCTGCCCTTTCTCAATGGCCAGGTCGCCGGCGTTCATGTGTTCGTAGGCGCGGTATACTTTTAGCAGGCGCTCCAACTCCTCCAGCGGCTGGGCATGGTCGTCCACGCGCAGGTCAATGGTCTTGTCGTCCCAGGGCTGGTCGCTTTTCTGGCCCTTTACCACCACCAGCGCCGCAGATTGCCGGCCGCGTATATCGCCGCCCTCGCGCTCGGCAGCCTGCATGGCTAATAGCACCCGCTCCGCCAGGGGCTGCCCCTCGCTCCGCTCAAAGGCCTTGGCCATGGCCGGCCATACTTTGTCGGTGAGCATCATGTTTGCCTGCACCGAAAAGTTCTGCCCCGAAATATGCCCTGCGTAGCGAATACACTGTTTGCCAGTATGGGTAGCCACCCTGCCCTTTGTGTCCAGGATCGCCACTTGCCGCACTTCCCGTGCCTCGTCATCGGCCAGAAGTATAGCCAATGCCTCCTCCGGCGTTTTCCCCTCCTTCAGGAGCGCCAGCCCCCGCATGCCGAAAGACTTGTTCGTGAAAGACTGCGTCGCCACCACGCCCACGCCGGCCTCTGCCCAAGGCACCGCAGTACCCACCGAGAACCAGTGGCTCTGCACGCCAACGGCCATCTCACCTGTTTTCGGGTCGCGGGCCACAATGGAGTATGTATGCGCCAGTGGCTCCTCTGCTTTAAATACCTGCGCCTTCGCTGATCCCAGCGAGGCCAATAATGCTACTCCCATCGCTAAAAGTGTGGTTTTATACTTTTTCATACGGATGATGTATACGTGGTTTAGTAAAGTCTTTCTGCTGCGGCTGTACCAGAAGGCAAAAACAAGAAGTAGCTATCGGTAACTATATTATACCTACATTTATAGCCTCTTGTGTATCAGCTTAAAACAAATATAGCTTTTTATACGGAGCTTCACACCGCTTTCTGCTGCTATAACCTCTATCAAAAATAGCAGTATAACTATGTATGGCGCAAAACAAGCCATCAGCAGAAGCAAATCCTTTTGCCAATAACCCCTATACATGAAAAATTTACCCAAGAATAATAAAATAGACAAGATGGCTATGCTGATTGATGGCGACAACGCCCAGCCTAGCCTCATTACCAAACTGCTGGCCGAAGCCGGAAAGTATGGCGCCCCCACCATCCGGCGCATTTACGGCGACTGGACCACCCCCCAGATGAACGGCTGGAAAGACTGCCTGAACAACCACGCCATACAGCCCATACAGCAATTCCGCTATACCGTCGGCAAAAACGCTACCGACAGCGCCCTTATCATCGATGCCATGGACCTGCTGCACTCGGGCCTGGCCGACGGCTTCTGCATTGTGTCTTCAGACAGCGACTATACCCGTTTAGCCACTCGCATCCGTGAGGAGGGTATTTTCGTGATGGGCATCGGCCAGCGTAAAACCCCCAAGCCCTTCGTGAACGCTTGTAACGTGTTCATTTACACCGAAAACCTGACGGATGATATTGATGAGAAGATAGACCAGGCGGAGAAGGTAAGTGATAGTGCCGGCAACATGCAGCGCCCTAACCCGGTGCCGCTCCTGAAAGAGGCCTTTACCATGTCGGCCGACGAAGATGGCTGGGCGCATTTGGGCAT
Organism: Pontibacter anaerobius; assembly: GCF_026241195.1. Taxonomy (GTDB): domain Bacteria; phylum Bacteroidota; class Bacteroidia; order Cytophagales; family Hymenobacteraceae; genus Pontibacter; species Pontibacter anaerobius. Next base: position 660,277 of record NZ_JAPFQO010000001.1, on the reverse strand, counting down.
GATGGGCACGAACCTGCGCCAGCTCGACCCCAGCTTCGACCCCCGCACTTTCGGTTATGGCCAATTGCTACAGCTCATTAATGCCTACAAAGACATCTTCACGATCAGGAAAGAGGAGGATAAAGGCCGCTCGGCAGTGTATGTGAAACGCAAGGAAAGCCGCCGTCGCCCTGCCCGCAAAAAGGCTGCCGAACCTGCAACTGACAAGAAACCGGTATCCGAAAAGAAATAAAGCGCACAGAAGTATAAAGTATAGCCTGAGGTATCCATGTATACTTCAGGCTATACTTTTTATGCTCCATCTCTTAACCAACTCACAACACACCTGTAACGCAGCGGTAATCTTTGCCTTATACTTTTGTGGCCACTACTACAGCAAACCATGGAACTAGTACTGGCAACCTTTACCGCCCTCTTCACCGTCGTGAATCCGTTTGGCGCCATGCCTGTCTTCATCACCCTCACCCAGGACGATACTGCCGATAACCGCAACCAGCAGGCGCTTAGGGCCTGCGTGTACATGGCACTTATACTTTCGGTCTTCTTCCTGGCGGGGCAGTACGTGCTTAACTTCTTCGGGATCGGCCTTACAGACGTCCGCATAGCGGGAGGCTTGATGATCATGCGGGCGGGCTTCGGGTTGCTTACCAGCAAGGCGCATCGTGGCAAAAAAGTATCGAAAGGTGTATTGAAGGAAAGTATGGAGAAAGATGATATCTCGTTTACGCCACTGGCCATGCCCATGCTCTCCGGGCCAGGCTCCATTGCCGTAAGCACCGGCCTGTTCACCTCCGCCCTCTCCTACTCCGATATCAGCCTTATACTTGCCGCCATCATGCTGGTGGCCGCAGTTACGTTTTTTATACTTGTTTTCTCGCACCAGCTGGTAAGTTTCCTAGGCAAGGCCGGGCTGTCGGCTTTGTCGCGTATCATGGGCTTTATTGTGCTCTCTATCGGAGTGAATTTTATTTTAACTGGCGTACAGACGCTTTTTTCGGAGGCAGGTAAAGTATAATAGCCTTATATCTTGACTGCCAAAACCAGACAGCGCAAAGCATAGTACTAAACCAGTAATACTATCTGTAAGGTTTAGCGTCTGTTGTTTTGATGATAACAATCATCTTCCGACAGTCGGTATTTTTAACGTATCTTTGCGCTATGCAACTGAAGAACGATCTGCTTTTGAGAGCTGCCAGGGGTGAAGCCGTGGAGCGCACACCGGTTTGGCTTATGCGCCAGGCTGGCCGTATTTTACCTGAGTACCGTGCCGTACGCGAGAGTCTGAGTGGTTTTAAGGAACTGGTGGAGACACCGGAGCTGGCCGCTGAGGTGACCATACAGCCCGTAGACATACTTGATGTGGATGCCGCCATCATTTTCTCAGACATTTTGGTAGTGCCTGAGGCCATGGGCTGCACCTACGAGATGATAGAAAAACGCGGGCCTATCTTCCCTAAAACTATCCGTACTGAGGAAGACCTGAAAAAACTACGCGTGGCAGACCCGCACGAGCACCTGAACTACGTGCTGGAGGCCATCAAGATTACCAAAAGGGCGCTGAACGGACGTGTGCCGCTCATAGGCTTTGCCGGTGCCCCCTGGACGATCATGGCTTACATGGTTGAGGGCAGTGGCTCCAAGACCTTCTCTCATGCGCGTGGCATGCTGTACACCAATCCAAAGCTGGCCCACCAGATGCTCCGCATGATCACGGACACCACCATTGCTTACCTGCAGGCGCAGGTGCAGGCCGGTGCCAACCTGATCCAGATTTTCGATTCATGGGCTGGCATACTTTCTCCGGCGCATTACCGCGAGTTTGCCCTGCCATATATTTCCGAGATTTGCAACGCTGTCCGCAACGTGCCGGTAACGGTGTTTGCGAAGGGTGCTTTCTTTGCGCTGGAGGATTTCAGCAAGCTGAACTGCGAGACCATTGGCCTGGACTGGAACATGGAGATTGCTAAGGCACGCCAGCAGGTGGGCCCGAACAAGACCCTGCAAGGCAACATGGACCCTTGCCTGCTTTACAGCTCCTTCGACACAATACAGAGCGAGACGATCAAGATGCTGAAGGAGTTCGGTCCGCAGCGCCACATCGCGAATCTCGGCCACGGTGTGTACCCGGATACTGACCCTGAGAAAGTGAAGTGCTTTGTGCAGACGGTAAAGGAGTTCAGCCCGATTGTAAGAAGTTAGAGAGTTAAAAAGTTTAGGAGTTAGAGAATGTAGTATAATCTCTGATTTTATACTTTCCCATTTAAAACAAAAGGTCCTGCCGCTGAAGAGTGGCAGGACCTTTTGTTTTAATGCTTTTCACAACGTGCTAACCCTCATCCTGAAGTATAGTTCTCCTTTCGTAGTTTTACCAGGTTAAGGCTTACTGCTTACCTGCTCATCCCCCTACTGCTAACGAACTCCTCAAAAAGAAGCTGCTCATTTCTTTTCTCTTTGGGAAGATCTTCAATTCTCAAATCGCTCATGCCCAACGGAGAATAGAACTCCCACTTCCAGGTTGGTCTGTGTTTGAGAAATAAATGGGTTTCTCCAAATTCATCATGAAGGTAAATACCGAACCATAGTCTTACCACAAGGATTATCAATATCGCTACTATGGCAAGTACAGCTTTCTTCATGACTACAGTTAAGTACTACACCTTAACCAATAGCCAGGTGCGAGGCCGGATATTTATAGGCTGTAGAAGAGGCACGTGTGCTCAGCGCCAGCGCCAGTGTCAGGGTACCTACCCTGCCCAGGTACATCGAAAGGATAATCACGCTCTTGCCCACATCCGAAAGGCCTGCCGTGATGCCTGTGCTCAGGCCTACTGTGGCAAAAGCCGATACTTGCTCAAACGCCAGGTTAATGATATCGAACTGGGCATCCGAGATAGAAAGTATAAAAATAAAGAGGATGTTGAACATGGCGGCAAACGTAAACACCGAAAACGCCTTGTACGCCACAGAGTGCGGTATGGTACGGTGACCGATCTCCATATTGCGCTTATTACGCACGGTGGCAGCCACGGCAAAAAGTATAACCGTAAACGTAGTGGTTTTAATACCGCCCCCCGTAGAGCCCGGCGACGCCCCGATAAACATCATGAAGATGAACATCATCAGGGTAGGAACGTTAAGCGCCGAGATATCCACCGTGTTAAAACCAGCCGTTCGGGTGGTAACCGACTGGAAGAAAGAGGTGATTAGGGCTTCGGCAAAGGTCATGTGCGAAAGCGAGTTGAAGTACTCTAGCAGGAAAAACCCTATCGTGCCCAACGCCAGCAATGCCGTCGAAGTATAAACAATCACGCGGGTCAGCATTTTCCAGTTTTTCCAGGGTGCTGCCATTCGGGCCCGCATAGACTGGGGCGAGAAAATATCAATAATAGCCGGGAAACCAAGTCCTCCGAAGATAATCAGCAGGGCAACAACCAGGTGCAGGACGTATGAGAGCCGCACAGGCTGGGTAAAAAGGCCCTCCGGATAAAGAGAGAAACCCGCGTTACAGAAAGCAGACACAGCATGGAAAACGGAGAAGAAGATCTTACTGCCCAGGTTAGTGAATTCCACGCCGGGTCCCCAGCTCATAAAGATCATGACCGCGCCAATGCCCTCTATGGTAAGCGTCAGCAATATAAGGCTCCGCAACAAGCCTTTCGCCGTGAACAGCGATTCGCTGTCTAGCAGCTCATGCATGGCCACGTGCTGCTTTACGCCTATGCCCTGCCGCATAAGGGAGGCAAAGAACGTCGCGAAGGTAAGTATACCCAATCCGCCCATCTGTATCAGCAGGAGCAGCACGATCTGACCGGCAAATGTAAAGTATGTACCTGGGTCTACCACGGCAAGGCCGGTAACGCAGGAGGCACTGGTGGCCATAAACAACGCATCCAGGAAGCGCATGCCATCCGGAGAGTTTGTCATCTTGGGCAGCATAAACAGCCCGGTTCCCAGCAAAATCAGAAAGATAAAGCTGAGCAGGAAGGTAAGCGAGGGCTTTAGCTGCAGCGTTTTCAGGTGCACCTTTGTCTCCAGCAACTCCACGATCAGGAACAGCAACATGTACATGGATACCAGCACCCTGTACCACTCCACAGAAAGCGGAATACCTATCCCTTCAAAGATATTGTAGATTAGCGGAATCCCCAGTATGTAGGTAAACACCTGGTTCAGAAACACAATGGACATCAGTATGCCCTCAAACCAGGTACGCCTGAGAAACTTGCGCCTCTCAAACGTATAAAGTATCCGCAGGAAGTAGATGATTACGAAAATCGCCAGAATGCCGTCTATGATATAGAACAGCAGCCGCAACTGGGTTGGCTCCTCCACCACGCCATGCGCCAGCACGAGCAGGCTTATCGCCAGAATAGTCAGCGTATACGTTGTCCAGCGCATAATTTTATACGCGGTCAACTTGCTGTCATACAATACCCTGTTAAGCGTTTCTGTATTCATGTGTATCAAACAACCTTATACGCTGTGCCTCCTCATACAACCGCTGCTTATCGATGGGCACAACGCCCACTTGTTCGCACACGAGTCCGCCGCCCAGGTTGCTAAGGCCAGCCATGAAAGGTAAAGAGGTTTTTAACGCCATACATAGCGCGGCTATACTTATCACGGTGTCGCCGGCACCCGATACATCTGAAATAGAGCGGCGATGCGCCCCAATGTACGTTTTTTCTTCGCCATCGGCCACAAACACGCCTCGCTCTGACAAAGTTACCAGCACCTGTTTTACCTGCAGGCGCTGCTGCAGTTCTTCCACGGCATCCTCAAAGGCGGGCAGGTTCTCATCGGCAAAGTCGGCTTTCAGTCCCTCCTTCAGCTCCTTCAGGTTTGGCTTAAAGAGGGTGCAGCCCACATAGCTCAGGAAATTCTTCTTCTTCGGATCGATGACACTTGGTACCCCCTGCTCATTTGCCAGTTCCAGGAAACGCTGTATGTTCTGCTCCGAGAACACGCCTTTATCGTAGTCCTCAAAAATCACCACATCGGCTTGTTTCAGCAGCTGCACGAAGCGCTCCTCCAGGTGCCGCTCCTCATAATCGGTCAGGTTGTGCTCTATCTCCGAGTCAACGCGCAGGAGTTGCTGCGCCCCGGCAATAATGCGGTGCTTGATAGTAGTTACCCGCTCCGGGCTTTGCACGATTCCCTCTGTCGGCAAGCCTTTCTCCTCCATCAGGCGCAGGTAGTCAGCCCCGTCCTGGTCATCGCCGATAACGGAACAAAGCAGCGGCGTAGCCCCCATGGCCTGCACGTTCAGCGCCACGTTGGCGGCACCACCGAGGCGCTTCTCCCGCTTCACCACATTCACGATCGGCACCGGTGCCTCCGGCGAAATGCGCGAAGTTTTGCCCCATAGGTAGGAGTCGATCATCACATCGCCCACCACCAGCACTTTCAGGCGGTTAAAGGCCTCAAAAATATCTTCTAAGCTTTTAAATTGATTCATTACTGCAGTTTTGCGAGGCTGTTCTTGATGCGGCGCAGGGCCTCCGTCAGTTTCTCGTCGGAGGTGGCAAAGGAGAAGCGGATGCACTGTGGTGCCCCAAATGCCTCGCCACTTACCACGGCCACATGAGCATCGCTAAGTATAAACATGCTCAGGTCAAGGGCGCTCTCAATGGTTTTGCCCTCATACTGCTTACCAAAGTATGCGCTGATATCCGGGAAGATATAAAAAGCGCCGTTGGGCAGGTAAGTCTTGAACCCCGGAATTTCGTTCATCAGGTCGAGCACCAGGTCGCGGCGGCGGCGGTATGCCTCGGCCATTTCCAGGGCGCAGGCGTTGCCACCTTTCAGTGCGGCTGCAGCTGCCTTCTGAGCGATAGAGCAGGTGCCGGATGTAATCTGGCTCTGCATTTTATCGCAGGCGGAGGCAATCTCGCGGCTCGCGGCCAGGTAGCCCACACGCCAACCCGTCATGGCGTAGCCTTTCGAGAAGCCGTTTATCGTAATCACGCGGTCGCGGATAAAGTCGATATTGGCCATGCTGAAATGCTTTTCGCCAAAATTGATGTACTCATAAATCTCATCGGCGATGATGTGTATCTGCGGGTGCTTTTCCAGCACACGGGCAATAGCCAACAGCTCTTCCTCATCAAACACGGCGCCTGTCGGGTTGCAGGGCGAAGAGTACATTACCAGCTTGGTACTGCTTGTGATTGCCTTCTCCAGTTGCTCGGCAGTTACTTTGTAGTCATTCTCCAGGCGGCCCATTATGGGCACCGGCACACCTTCCGCCAGCTTCACGATCTCCTCGTAAGACACCCAGTACGGCGAGAAGATCACCACCTCATCGCCAGGGTTTACCAGGCACATCACCGCATTGGCTATACTTTGCTTGGCACCTGTAGATACCACGATCTGATCCGGGGCGTAGTCAAGGTTATTGTCGCGCTTAAACTTTTTCGAGATCTCCTCGCGCAGCTCCGGGTAGCCGGGCACGGGGGTATAGAACGTAAACCCGTCGTCTATGGCCTGCTTGGCGGCATCTTTGATGTACTGCGGCGTCTGGAAGTCGGGCTCTCCAAAGCTCAGGTTGATCACATCATACCCTTTGGCAGCTAGCTCACGGGCTTTTTTGGCCATTGCAATGGTCTGCGACTCGGCCAGGGACAATATTCTATCAGAAAGTACGGCTTTCGCTTCTTCTGTTTCTTGCATATACTTCGAGTTAAGCTGGCAATTTACTCATAATGCCACAGACTTTCCAGTAACAGAAGGGAATATCGGATTTTGTAATTTATCTGAATCAGGATTTACAGGATACTGAGGTATAGATGGACTGGTAAAGTATGATTGCAGCCAGCTTGAGTCGCAGTTACGCCATCATGCGCTAACAAACTGCCAAAGTATAAAGCTTATACTTTCTTACCACAGGTTCTGAGGGCAAAGCACTTTCGCTTTGTTAAAGATACGCATGCCCAGCACTACCTCATGGTTGCCGCTGCCCATTCCGTTAAAGGCAGGAACGCCTCGGTCGTAGGCATAGCCAAGGTCAAAAATATGGTTTATGGTAACCCCTGCCAAAACAGCGTAGTTACCGTTTTGCCGGTAGGAACCTCCCACCCACAACCGGTCCTGGTATACGGCACGCAGGTTAAAATCTAAAGACCCTGGCAGTGGCTGCAGCCACATCAGCATAATAGAGGGCACCAGGCTTACCTCCTCTGTTATGTTAAAACGGTAAGCCCCGGTCAGAAAATAGTGCTCGTACAGCAGGTTACGCTCCTCCACAGAATTGTCGAAGTTTACGGTGTTGCCAAGGAGCTGCGTGGCAGAGGTGCCGATATAAAAGTTACTGCCGTAGAGCCACAGCCCTGCTGCCAGGTTAGGTTTAACCATGTTCCAGTCTGAGCCAGCCCCGTCGGCAGGGTTGGCAAAAGATAACTCACTGGCGCGCAGTTGCTGTTGTATCAGGCCTGCACTAAGGCCTCCCGATAAACGAATATCCCGGTTCAGGCTTAAATGGTAGGCATAGGCCAGGCTCGCCTCAGTTCTGTAGAACGCCCCCAGCCTATCGTGCACCGCAAGTATGCCAATACCATGGTGCGGCCTGAACTGCTCACTGATGCGCCCGCTCCGGTTATTTCCCCCGAACGAGGGTGCCCTGCGGCCCGAGCTCTTGCGCCCTCCCCTGGAGGTATAGCCAATTGGGGCATGGGCGCTCACGTAAAGTGTAGTCGGTTCCCCCTCGATGCCCGACATTTGCGACCTACTGCCCACTTTTACGTCGGCATACTCCTCAATACCCGCTATGGCTGGGTTTAACAGGTAATTGTTAATAGTATACTGGCTATACTGGGGCTTCTGCTGCGCGAATATCAGGAAGGGAGCAAAACAAAAAAAGAATAGGGGTAGAAGTCGTTTCATAGGCTGGCGCTCAACGGTATTTTCAATTCACAATATTCAGGTAGCCAGTAAACTTGCCTTTACCGGGCACGGTGATCACGTAGAAGTAGGTGCTGACTGGCAGTGCCGCCCCTCTGTAGGTGCCGCCCCAATCGCTGCGGTAATTTATTTGCTCAAAGATCAGGCTGCCCCAGCGGTTGTATACCTCCAGTTTTGCATCCGGAAAGTATTCTATGTTTTTGATTTCCCAAGTATCGTTTATACCGTCACCGTTCGGAGAGAAAGCATTCGGGATCTCGAGCAGTTGCCGCACATTTACGACCACACTCACGGTGTCTTCACAGCCTTCCTCGTTGCGCACGGTTAACGTGTAGCGGGTGGTTTGGACCGGGGTGGCTACCGGGTTGGCACTGTTGGGGTCATCCAACCCTGCAGAAGGACTCCAGCTAAAGCTCACGCCGCCGCTGCCAACCAAGCTTGTACTCTCTCCTGCATCGATCTCATAATCCTCCACGTTGGCCACGGCCATCGGCACAGGGTACACATAGGCCTGCACCGGTACCCGCTCTGTTTCACAGCCGTTGCGCACCAGCGTTACGTAGTAGGTTCGGGAGTCTTTCAGTTCCGGCGTTTCAAAGGTAGCACTTGTCGCATTTGCAATAGGTGTTGCAGAAGCAGCGTCTTTGTACCAGCGGTACTCCCCTGCTGTCCCGCCAGTAGCAGACAGCGTCACTTTGCCTGGTCCGCAGGAGCTGCCATCTGTTGCTACCGGGGCGTCTGGCGCTGGCCATACTTTCACTTTTATACTATTGGAGGAGAGGGTGGCCCCGCACTCGTTATGCAGTTTAAGCGTGTACACTCCACTCTCTGTGACATGTAAAGCATTAGAGCCGCTTGCGTACTCTTTCCCGTCACGCAGCCAGGTATAGTTAAAACCTTTATAGGCAGCAGCGCTTAATTCCACAGAACCTCCCTCACAAAACTCCAACGGCCCCTTCGCCTCAATGGCGGTTACGTCAGGTTTTGTGTTGATGATCGCCTCTACCGGCACCCGCTCACTTTCGCATTGCCCGTTGGTAATAGCCACAAAGTAGGTAGTTGTAGTGGACAGCATCGGTGTGGTGAAAGAGGCTTCATGCGCGCCTGCAATGGCTACTCCTCCCTTAGCCGCGGTATACCATCGGTACATGCCAGGCCTGCCGCCGGAGGCTTTTAGGGTTAGGGAGCTTTTCGTACAGCCTACGGCCTCTTCTACTTTAGGAGGTTCGGGCAAGGCCAGCAGTTCTACCTGTTGCCCCTTGCTGCTCCGGAAGGTGCCGCACGCGCTTGTTATCTCTGCCGTATAGGTTCCTGCCTCCTCGGCTACCAGTTCCTGATTACTGCCGCTTATCTTTTTCCCGTCTCTGAACCAGGCATAGGTTACATTTTTATACTCTGGCACCGAGAGCTTTACACTGCCGCCTTTGCAGAACACCAGTTTCCCCGCCGCTTCCACATCAAAGGCAGGTATAGGTTTTTGTATTTCAAACTCTACTTTGTTAGCGCTTTTTACATAGCCACAGAAATTAGACAGCTCCACGGTATAAACCCCAGTTTCTGTGGCTGTGTATTCATTTGATTTATCCGATACAGGCACTCCATCTTTTTTCCATACATAGGATGCCCCTTCCTGCAAAGGCACTGACATCTTCAGGCTACCCTTGCCGCACACAACCAGTGGGTCTGTAAACTCAATTTTGGGGCGCTCTAACCTGCCGGCAACCTCTACCACCAACGTATCCGACTTGCCGACACAGCCATTCTCATCGGTCACCTCTACCACATACTCTCCTGATTGAGTAACGGTGATGGATTGTGAGGTAGCTCCGTTGTTCCATTTGTAGCTTTTGCCAGAACTTGCCGTGAGCAGCACGCTACCGCCGGCGCAGATGGTAGCGGGACCGTTAAGTGTTATGGTAGGTTTTACAGCAGTTGAACAGATTACAACCTCAGCTGTACGGGGGATTTCTTCTGCTGCCCCGGCCTGGGCAGAGAATATGCAAAAACAAAGGATAAGAAGCAGCGTAGCAGGCAAAAACAGATCACGCCTGAAACTGCGGTTAACATCAGGTAAGGGTGATGCTTTCATAGGCACCGTTGGCTTTACTATAAATTATGTCATATACATACCTAATAGTTTTATATTTTGTTCCATCAAAACTTTATTTTTACTAATTATTTGTCAACAAAAACTAATTCATAAATAGCGATATTTAGCTTCTCTGATATGTTTTGCAAAGTATAAGCACATAAAAAAAGCTGCAGTTATACGCTGCAGCTCTTCCTTATACTTTTGTACTGATTTTATACTTTGCCGTAAGCCGTGCGCTCCACTATACTTCGGCCAAGCGTAACTTCGTCGGTATACTCCAGCTCGCCGCCCACCGGCACGCCACGGGCGATGGTAGTGATCCGCAGGTCGAAGTCGCGGAGTTTGCGGGTAAGGTAAAAGGCCGTGGTGTCGCCCTCCATGGTAGGGCTGATGGCCAGCAGAATCTCCTTTACCTCCGAAGCCGGCAGGCGCTCCAGCAGCGAGTCGATGTACAGGTCTGACGGGCCAATGCCTTCGATTGGGGAAATAACACCACCCAACACATGGTACAGGCCCTTGTACTGCGAGGTATTCTCAATAGCGATCACATCACGGATATCGCTAACCACACACAGTAAACTCTTGTCGCGGAGCGGGTTAGCGCAAATGGAGCAGACCTCGGTGTCGGAGATGTTGTGGCACTCCTTACAATGCTTCACCTCGGTGCGCATTTTCACCAGCGCCTCGGCTAGCGAGAGCGTATCCTCAGACTCATGCTTAAGCATGTGCAGCGCCAGTCGGAGCGCAGTTTTCCTGCCTACACCGGGCAGCTTCGCAAGCTCCTCCACGGCGTTTTCAATAAGTTTAGAAGGGAAATTCATCAATCCTGCAGTTCCTCCTCTACTCTATATCTGCCGATAGGTCTTTGTCGTGCAGGGCGGTACACATACCCGACAACTCCTCAAAAGAACCAACCTTAACCGTGCACTTGCCCTTGTAATGGATCAGCATGGTGCACTGCTCGGCCTGCTCTGCCGTGTGGCCACATACTTTGATCAGTGTGTCTATCACATGATCAAACGTGTTCACATCGTCGTTGTACACCACCAGGTTGCGCAGGTCGGTGGTTTCTTCGAGTAATTCGACGTCAACTTCCTCTTTATGAAAAATATCTGTATCCCAATTCATATTGCAAAATTACTAAATTTTACCCATTAAAAGAAGTCCGCCCCCTAAGTATAACACTGTGCTCTGGAGCTAATTTATACTTGCCGGGTGCGTTGTTTTCAACAAAATGCAGCCGGGTATGATTCCCCTTCCCCAGCTATACTTTAACTGGCCGAAAGGCTCCTGTTTTGCGAAATAAGTATAATTGCCGTTTCTTGCACATTGGTTTTACACACAGATTTATACTTTAAAATCATGATGATAGCATACTTGCGGAAGCGGCTGGAGCTGCTCCTGCTACTTGTGGCAGCCACCGCGCAGCTGCAGGCTCAGGACAAGCAACTGACCATGGAGGACGCCATCCTTAACCATGGCCTGCAGCCGCAGGACCTGCAGCAACTGAAGTGGGTGGCCGGCACCAGCGACTTCGCCTACCTGAAGGCAAACAACGGCAACCAGACACTCGTTCGCAGCAGTGCCAACTCCACCAAACAGCAGGACATCCTGACGCTGGAACAGCTGAACAAAGCCGTTATGACCGCCGGTGCAGAAAAGCTCAACAGCTTCCCTACGCTCTACTGGGGCGATGGCAGCAACTTTGTGATGGATGTGCAGAACAGGATCATCGCCTACGACCTGAAGTCCGGCAATGCGCGCGTAGCCATGAACTATGCGGAAGGGGCAGAGAACAAGGAACTGGACCCAACCATGCAGCGCCTGGCCTATACCAAAGGTAATAATCTATACTTGTCGGTACCTGGCGAGGAGGATGTGGCGATAACGAAGGCGGAGAACGAAGGCATCGTACATGGGCAGGCGGCGCACCGCTCCGAGTTCGGCATCACCAAAGGCACCTTCTGGTCGCCGACGGGCACTAAGCTGGCCTTTTACCGCATGGACCAAAGTATGGTTACCGACTACCCGCTGGTGGACATTGCGCCGCTCCCGGCTAAACAGAACAACATTAAATACCCGATGGCCGGCGGCAAGAGCCACCATGTAACGGTGGGGGTGTATGATGTGGAGTCGAAAAAAACGGTTTACCTGAAAACCGGCGAGCCCGCAGAGCAGTACCTGACCAACATTACCTGGAGCCCGGACGAGAAGCACATTTATATTGCCGTGTTGAACCGCGACCAGAACCACATGAAGCTGAATCGCTACAACGCCCAGACCGGAGAGTTTGAGAAAACACTGCTGGAAGAGAAGCACGAAAAGTATGTGTAACCGGAGCACGGTATATACTTTGTACCGGGTAAGCCGGATCAGTTTGTGCGGGTAAGCGAGCGAACCGGCTTTGACCATTTATACTTGTACAACACCAGCGGCAAGCAGCTGCGCCATCTCACCAGCGGCGACTGGATGGTGAAGGAGATATTGGGCTTCAGCAGGAAGGGCGACGAGCTATACTATACCTCCACGGCCGAGAGCCCGCTGGAGCGCCACATTTACGCCGTGAGCCTGCGCAACGGCAAAACACGCCGTATCTCGCAGGGCAGCGGCGTGCACCAAGCTCAACTCAGCCCTGACGCGAAGTATATCTTCGACAACTACAGCAGCCCGGCAACTCCGCGCAAGATCTGGGTGCTGAACACCACCGATGGCAAAGTACAGCAAACGCTGCTCACGGCCAACAATCCGCTCACACAATATACCCTCGGTGAGACCACCATCTTTCCGATCAAAGCGGAGGACGGTACCGATTTGTACGCCCGCATGATCACCCCTCCGAATATGGACAAGAACAAGAAGTACCCGGTGGTGGTGTATGTGTACGGCGGCCCGCACGTGCAGCTGGTAACCAACAGCTGGCTGGGTGGCGCCAATCTCTGGATGCACCTGATGGCACAGAAAGGCTACATCGTCTTCACCCTCGACTCCCGCGGCTCCGGCGACAGAGGCCAGGCATTTGAGCAGGCTACCTTCCGCCAGCTGGGCACCGTGGAAATGCAGGACCAGCTACGTGGCGTGGAACACCTGAAGTCGCTGCCTTACGTGGATGCCGAACGCCTGGGCGTGCACGGCTGGAGCTTCGGCGGCTTTATGACCACCTCCCTGATGACGCGCCATCCGGATGTGTTTAAGGTTGGTGTGGCCGGCGGTCCTGTTATCGACTAGAAATACTACGAGGTGATGTACACGGAGCGCTACATGGACACGCCGGAGCAGAACCCCGAAGGCTACGAAAATGCCAATTTATTAAACCACGTGCAGGACCTGGAGGGCAAATTGCTGATGATACACGGCACCGTGGACGATGTGGTGGTGTGGCAGCATAGCCTCGCTTTTATCAAGAAGGCAGTGGATGAGGGCATCCTGCTGGACTACTTCGTTTACCCGGGCCATCCCCACAACGTAAGGGGTAAAGACCGCGTGCACCTGATGCGAAAGGTGACACAGTATTTTGACGAGAACCTGTAAATTTTATACTTTTGTAACAGGCTACTGCTGGCAGCGGTAGCCTGTAATACTTTACTGCTGCTTTTCCGTAGGTTACACTTTAACCTCTAACTGGTTCATACTTTGGATAAAAAAGTCAGCACCCCTCTGCCCCAACCGGCAAGCAGAGCGGTTAGCAAAAAAAGATTGTCGGACAGCAACGATGATTTATCCTACTGGCTCTCGCAGCCTGCTGAGGCGCGCCTTGCCGCCGTGCAGCAGCTAAGGGCCCAGTATAGTATTTTAGTACAAATGGAGCTGACTCAAGATTTTCAGGAAGTAATTAAACAGTTGAATGCCGCAAAAGCAGAGTATCTGATTGCCGGCGGCTTTGCCGTGGCAGTCTACGGCTACCCACGCTACACCGGCGATATCGACATCTGGATAAACCCTACTGAAGACAATGCCCAAAAAGTGTTGGCCGTGCTCTATGAGCTAGGCTATGATCCGCAGGAAGTAAATCTGGAGGACTTGACCACAGAGGATGTGGTGGTGCAGCTCGGGTACCCGCCCAACCGCATCGATCTCTCCACCGGCCTGAGCGGCGTTGATTTTGAAACCTGCTGGCAGAACAAAGCTGCAATGCCTTTTGGTGATGTGGTGGCGAACTTCATTAGCCTGAAGGACCTGAAAAAGAACAAACAGGCCACTGCCCGCCAGCAGGACCTCCTGGACCTGGAAAATTTACCTCGTTAAGCTATGCCAGCCATCTCACCGGCTTTTCGCCAGGCGGTTAAACAACTGAGCGACAAGGAAAAAGAAGCTATTATACTGAAAGCCGCCCGCCGCGACGCCGAACTGTATGACATCCTGAGGTATGAGCTGCAGGAGGAGGTAACACTGGAGGAGGTGTATGAGGAGGCCGCCGATAAGATTAACGAGCTGCTGATAAACGCCAGCGGCCGCAGTCTGGCCAAAGCCTTAACCAAGGCGCTGCGCAAGGCCATGAAGGAGATCGCCCGCTTTAAGCGCATCACCAAAGAGCCCAAAGCTGAGATAGACCTGCACCTTTATACCTTGCGCCTGATCTTTGATAATTTCACCGGGCAGTTTGACAGTTATTACAAAGGCTTTTACACGGCTACGGCGCGCCTGCTGCTGCGCACCATCCAGCTCATCCGCAAAAAGCTGCACGAAGACTACCACCTGGAGTATAAATCCGAGCTGGACGGTTTCCTGCAGCAGATCCACAGCCGCCCCAAGCACCTGACGGTGGCTTTGCCGCAGGAGTTTGAGATAGAGTAGCTACTGATTTAATAAAAAAGAGACGCAAGGTGTTGCGTCTCTACAAGTATTAATTTTGGGGAATTAACTTAACCCACACTACTCAATTTCCCGCACCTGCACCTCCTCCAGGTTTATCTCAGATACTTTCTCCAGCTTGCCGGCCTCAAAAGCCCTGTCGTAGTTCTCGATCAGAAAATCCTTGTCGGCGATTTTATAGTTGTTGTAGTCCTGGAAGCGAATGCCGCCTATTTCATTCACGTTTGATACCTCCCGAAAGCGGGAGCCGCCGCCATTCTCCTTAAAGTTGTAGGCCAGGTAATCCATGGTGTGGCGGTCTTTGTGGAACCAGTAGATGTACTGGTCCTCGAAGCCTTCGCCGCCCCCCTCCTGGGCAAACGTAACCTTAATCTTTTGGTAAGGCTCTCCTTTGATCTTGACTTCGCCTAAGTATGATTTCTGTACGGCGGCATCGTTCAGGAAGTATGGCAGCAGCGCAAAGTATACTACTGCGTTTACAGAGTTGCTGTACGTCTCCTTTTTCTCCTCCGGCAGCTCCACTTCTGTATCATCTATTGTGCGCTTAAAACCACTATTGCTCAGGACATCATGTACGCGTTGGCCTGTGGAGTCGGTGAAGGTGCGGCTATACACAAAAGCGCCGTTATCCCGCAGGGCGCGGTACTGAATATCGCGGAGTTTAAAGGTAACGATACCCTGGTCTAGCTTTTCGCTGCCGTGAGCTTTAAGAGCGGCGTCAACGATGGCCTGCGCCTCCGATTTCTCGGTTTCGTTTCCGGAGCAGGCACTAAACAACAGCAGCAACCCCAGCAGCAGCCAGGTATAGGTATAGTTTTTCATGGTGTGATGTAACTGTCAGAAGTTTACTTACCCAAAGGTATAAAATCAGGCGGCAAGTATAAAAAGAAAACCACCTCAGCCACCTAGACCGAAGCGGTTTCCTGTCAATACAAAATCTATACTTTATTTCTTCGCAGTAACGTCGAAAGAAACGGTAAACTCATCGTGGATGGCTTTGTCGCCCAGGTTGCCGAAGAAAGTCTCAGAGCCGTAGCGCACATCAAACTTAGAGCGGTCTACCTTCACATCGGCCTTAGCGTTCACAGTGCCGTTATCTACTGTAACCGTAGCCGGGAAGCTCACTTTCTCGGTTTTCTCCTTGATGGTCAGGTTGCCCTCCACGTTATAGTTTGGCTGGCCTGCAGCGGCATCAGCGATCGGAGAAGCGCCAGTGACCTCGAATGTGGCCGTCGGGTATTTCTCTACACCAAAGAAATCGTCAGACTTTAGGTGGCCTACCAGTTTCTGGTTGTCTTCCTCAGCCTCGATGTCTGAGTTAGTGATGGTCTTCATATCGATCACGATCTTACCGCCTGTCAGCTGGTCGCCGTTTACAGACAGTTCGCCGCTCTGCACGTCAATCTCGCCTCTGTGCTCGCCAGTAACTTTTGTACCGTGCCACTGCACGTTGCTCTGGTCCTGCACAATCTGGTAGGTTTCGCCCTCACCCGTCGCGGCAGTTGCCTCAGAGGCTACGGCTGTGGTTTCTGTAGTGCTCTCGGCTTCGGTGTTGCAGGCAGATAAAAATAACGCTGCTGCAAGCGAGGCATAAATTGCTGTTCTTTTCATTTTGGTTTAGTTAAGTATGGAATGGATTAATAAAAAAGAAGCCGCTCCGTCCCCAGAGGCCCGGAGCGGCTCGTGTGGTATGAGGTTATTGTTTCGCGGTTACGTCCAGCGATACCACAAAGTCGTCGTAAATCGCCTTGTCGCCCAGGCCTTCGAAGAAGCTGTTAGAGCCGTAGCGCACATCATACTTGGTACGATCGATGGTAACATCAGCCTTGGCAGAGGCCACACCGTTTTTCACAGCCACAGTGGCCGGGAAAGAAACCTGGTTCGTAATGCCTTTGATCGTCAGGTCGCCAGTGATGGTGGCGTTTGGCTTACCAGCCGCAGCTTTTGCAATTGGCTTTACGCTATTGATTTTGAAGGTCGCGGTCGGGTGTTTCTCCACACTAAAGAAGTCGTCTGACTTCAGGTGGCCCACCAGCTTGGCGTTGTAACCAGCATCTTTAATGTCGGTGCAGGTGATCGCGTTCATGTCGATCACAAAGGTACCACCCACTATCTTGTTGCCGTTTACCTGCATGTCGCCGCTCTGCAGGGCGATGTTACCCATGTGCTCGCCGGTTACTTTCTTGGCGTGCCACTTCAGGTCGCTTTTGGCAACGTCTACTTTATAAGCACGAGCCTTAGCAGGAGCAGCTACTTCTGTAGCATTTGTAGCGGCCACTTTGTTTGTGTTGCCGGCATGGGCTGAGAATAGCAGCGAGCCAGCAAGAGAGGCAAGAATTACGTACTTTTTCATTTATTTCTGTTGGTTAACACTGGTTGTTATGGTTTTCTGTTTAATCTCTGATCTTATCCAGCAGGGTATTCAGCTGCGCCGCCTCCTCCTCTGTCAGGTTGGTGATGCCGGTGCCTTTGCCGCCTTCCAGGTCATCCATCTGCCTCAGCAGCTCCAGCCCCTTGTCTGTTATCAGCACATCCACGGTGCGGCGGTCTGAGGGGCACTGCTTGCGCGTTACCAGCTCTTTGGCCTCCAGTTTGTCCACGATGCGCGAGGCATTGGAGGTTTTATCCAGCATGCGCTCAATAAGCAGGCTGACGGTGGCCGGTTTGGGGTGCTGCCCCCTTAGAATGCGTAGGATGTTGTACTGCGGCAATGTAATGCCAAAGGGCTTAAACATGGCAGCCTGATTCTGCTGCAAATAACCAGATGTGTACACTAAATTGATGTATGCCTTCTGGTACTCGCTCTTAAATGCACTTTGTTTTATTTCATCTTCAATTTTCATGGGCAGCATAAACGTCACAATGATGTCGCAAATATATGTACATACATTTAATGTACAAACACATCAACGAAAATAATTTAAAATAGTTTCCATAACCCCCTGATAAATAAACAGAATGGTTAAACCAGCTAGTTTAAAGCCTGTTACTTCAGGTATATAATTCCCTCCTGCTCCAGTACCAGGCCAAACGGCTCCTCCTCCAGCATCAGAAAGCCATCCAGGTTCACGAAGTTGAACGCGCTGCTCAGTTGCATGGAGCTCCAGGCACCCAGCGTTGTTTCTATACCCGAACCCAGCACCGTCATCAGGCCATACTTCTTTGCCTCCTGCAGCAGCCGCACCGTGTTCAGGTAGCCACCGGCTCGCATCGGGGTTATACTTACACCGTGAAACTGGGTGTGCAGCAGCTCAAAATCAGCCACATCCATCACCGACTCCTCAGCAACAAGTGGCATGGGGCTTATGTTTTTGATCTGCGCGTAGGCAGCTGCCCTGGAGGCGGGCATCGGCTGCTCTATAAACAGTATGCGCCCCCTGTCCAGGGTGTTCAGGAAATGTAGCAGCTCCTCGGGGTTTTGCCAGCTCTCGTGGCCGGCCAGCACCAGCGGCTGCTCGGTTACGCGCAGCACTTCCTGCACCAGTTCCGGCCCCTGCTCCGGGTTTACCTTCAGCTTAAGGTAGCGAAAGCGTCCCAAATCATACTTCTGTAGGTAGTCCTGCACCTCCGCCGGGTCCGTGACAGGCAGCGTAAAGCAGGTTACTTGTGGCTGCGGCACGGGCTGGCCCAGCAGCTGGTGCACCGGTATACCCTTGTGCTGGCAGAAGTAGTGCAGGTAAGCGGCTTCAATGGCAAAACGCAGGCAGTTAACGGGCGGGTGCTGCTCCAATAATTGTAGTAGCTCCTCCATACTTTGCAACTGCGGCAAACCGGCCATCAGCAGCACTTTATACTGCTGCAGCAGCAGTTCAGGTGTTTCGCCGTACCTGGGGTCGGGTGCAGCCTCTCCAAAGCCGCTGTACTCCCCATCCGACACCTGCACCAGAAAATTAACCCTGGTGAGGCCGGAGCCGAAGGCAGTAGTGGCAGCATGTTTCAGTTTGAGGTGCAGCACCTCTATATGCCATTTTAACATAGCGTGTTAAGTAGTTTAATGTAACGAATCGCACAAATTGCACTTTTTATCCCGATTTAGCCACTTTTACATCTGATTATGGACTGCAAAGTATACACTTTTAACATAATGTGGCAGAGCTGAAAAAAATAGTTTCGTGCCGGCCCTGCGCCTATTTGCAACTGTGTTTGCAACCTCTATATTTGCTAAGCTAATGTAGGTGTGCCCTGTGGGTAAAATCCTGAAAACAAGGCTAAACAGCAGCGTTCGCTACAAAGGCTTTTTAACTGTACAGGCTCCGGCCATACTTGTCTTCAACCTTCTTTATGAAAAAGTCTTTTTTACCACTGGCCACACTGCTTTGCATTACCATAGCGGCCATACTTACTGTGCTGCAGCAGTACAGTTTCATCTCTTTGCCCGCCGAGGCCCTGCTGGCCGTGCGCTGGACAGGCATTGGCGTGCTGCTGTTTTACGGCCTGCAGAAGCGCTCCCTCACCACCTGGATCCTGATCAGTATGGTGGTGGGTGCCGAAATTGGTTACGACTTCCCGCAGTTTGCCGTTAACCTGAACGTGCTCAGCAAGGTTTTCCTGAAGCTGATCAAGACCATTATCGCGCCGCTTATCTTTGCCACATTGGTGGTGGGTATTGCCGGCCACGCCAACCTGAAGCAGGTAGGCAGCATGGGCTGGAAGGCTATTGTATACTTTGAGGTGGTGACCACACTGGCGCTCTTCATCGGTTTGGCGGCCATTAACCTGAGCAAGGCTGGCGAGGGAATTGACGCAGGGCTGGCGCAGGGCCACGAGGAAATTGCGGCGGTGCCGGCGCAAAGCACCTCAGATATTATCCTGCACGTGTTCCCGGAGAATATTGCCAAGTCCATAGCCGAGGGGCAGGTGCTGCAGATCGTGGTATTCAGCGTGCTGTTCGCCATCGGCCTGGCCATGGTGAGCGAGAAAAAGCGCAAGCCCATGCTCGATTTCTGCGAGAGCCTCTCCGAGACGATGTTCAAGTTCACGAACATCATCATGTACTTCGCGCCGGTGGGTGTGGGGGCTGCCATTGCGTACACTGTCGGGCATATGGGCTTCGGTATCCTGCTGAACCTGTTCCAGTTACTGGCTACTTTGTATGTGGCGCTGCTGGCTTTCGCCCTGCTGGTGCTGCTGCCGGTGGCGCTGATCGCCCGTGTGCCGATCAGGCGTTTCCTGCAGGCCATCTCAGGCCCGGTTTCCATCGCTTTTGCCACCACCAGCTCGGAGGCTGCCCTGCCGCGCGCTATGGAGGAGATGGAAAAATTGGGCGTGCCGCGCCGCATCGTGGCCTTTGTAATGCCGACTGGCTATAGCTTTAACCTCGATGGAACGACTTTATACCTGGCGCTTGCCTCTGTGTTTGTGGCGCAGGCAGCTGGCATCAACCTGACATGGGAGCAGCAATTGGTGATGGTGTTCACGCTGATGCTGACCTCCAAAGGGGTAGCCGGCGTGCCGCGCGCCTCGCTGGTTATACTTCTGGGAACCGTGGCCTCCTTTAACCTACCGGTGTGGCCCGTGTTTGCCATACTTGGTATCGATGAGTTGATGGACATGGCGCGCACCTCTGTTAACGTGACCGGTAACTGCCTGGCCACGGCCGTGGTAGCCCGCTGGGAAGGTGAGTTTAACCCGCAGCCTGAAACCGGTTTGGTGGAAACGACCAACCCGGAGCTACTACACAGGCTGCCGGAGGAAAAGCAGCCCGAACTGGTGTAACCATACTTCCTCCAAAGCATAAAATCCCCTCCTGCCGAACACAGGAGGGGATTTCTTTTTACAAAACTTTTAAAGTATAAGCTGCCGCCAATCAGGAGCCATTATAAAACAAAAGAGGCTAACCCGTTAAGATTAGCCTCTTTTTGTGCGCAAGAAAGGACTCGAACCTTCACACCTTGCGGAACTGCCGCCTGAAGACAGCGCGTCTACCAATTTCGCCACTTGCGCATTTTACTTACCAACCGCCATAACGGATTGGTTCTGCAAATATAACAGGTGGATTTATATATACAATACTTCCGGCCCGGGATATTTTTCTCGGGTTATACTTTATGCTGTCTCTCAGGCTACAGCATTTTCCTTTCGTTTCTCTTTTTAGCGTTTTATATTTTACCAGTAGCACAGAAGCACCTTTTAGGGTGAAACAGCCCCAAAACAGCAAAGGGTGCAGGAGTACCCTGCACCGCTTTACCGCATTCTAATCTACTCACCTTATTTTATGTAGCCATCTACAGGCTAAACAGTCATTACTTGTGTGGCACATTCGCCAACGAGGGAGTGGCTCTATTTGTAAGCCTCGTTCTGCACCAGGTTCTTATTCGCATCCATATCGAAGGCCGGGATAGGGAATACCTGCCTGGCAGGGTCAGCCAGGTTTACATCGGGGCCGTTGGTGCGCGGAATCCCGGTCAGCTCATTCAGGGCCTGCCCGGTGCGCACCAGGTCAAAAAAGCTGTGCCCCTCGAATGCCAGCTCCAGCTTCCGCTCATGCCAGATGGCCCGCAATGCTTCCTGCGCATCGGTTAGCCCCTCAATTGGCGCAATGCCAGCCCTTTGTCTTATAGTGTTCAAATCAGCAAGCGCACCATCTACATCGCCAGTTTTGGCTCTTGCCTCTGCCCGATTTAGGTATACTTCACCCAGCCTAATGATCTGGATGTTATCGATGGCGCTGGTCTTGCCATACTTGGTGGGGTAGTGAACATCCTTGCTCTGGTAGTAGCCGAACATCTTTCCCCGTACGTCATTCGGGTCTGCCGTTGCCTCTTCGTAGAAGCTGGTGTGGGCCATTATATCGCCGCGCCCTCCCAGCGACGAAGGATAGTACCAGTTGTTTATCCCGCTCTGATCTGCACTGTTGAAGTTGAGCTCAAAGATAGCCTCCGTGGTAAACTTACTCGAGAAGATGTTCGCGAAGCTGGCGACAAGGCTATACTTTGGGTCCGCAATTATGGCGTCGGCATATGTGATGGCCTGCTCTGGTTTGCCTAAGTATAAATACAGCCTGGACAGCAAAGCGCGCGCTGTTCCTTTCACCGCCTGAGACCTGGTAAGCAGGTCAGTCTGATGCGCCTCCGGCAACATCTCCAGCGCGGTCAGCAAATCAGACTCCACCTGCCCGTACGATTCTTCCAACGATGCCCTGGACGGAAAGAAGGACTCATCTACTTTTCTGGATGGCTTCGTAATGATCGGGACGCCCAAAGTACCTACCACACCAGGAACGCCACCAAACACCTTAGTAAGGTCAAAATAAGCCAACCCTCTTACCAGGTATGCCTGCCCAATAATTTTGTTTTTCTCCTCCTCCGTGATATCAGCGAGCGGTGGCACTTGCTCTATGATATTGTTCGCCACATTTATCGCTCTATAAGCCCTTGTCCAGAAGTTGCCGGTTTCCAGGTTACTCTTATCGATCAGGTAGGTATCCATTTCCCGGTAAAAATCCCAGGTGCCTATACTTTGCGCGACATCCGAAGAAATATCCCCCATAATCAGTAGGTTGCTACCATAGTAGTTACCACTTTGTAATTGGTCGTAAAGGCCAGCCAAGGCGGCCTGCGCCCCTTTTTTATTGGAGATAGCAATATCTTCTGACACCTCAGCCTGTGGTTCCTGGTCCAGCACCTCGCAGGAACTCATGGCTCCCGCTAGACACAGCACCCCGGCCAGGTAAGCCAACCTCAAAGTATAATTTTCTTTAGCCGTCTTCCTTTTCAGCTTTTCTGCGGCCTCTATAAATCGTCTATATATATTCATCTGCATAAAAACATTGTTTAGGACTAAAAGCTCAGATTAAAACCACCCATAAACACCCTTGGCTGCGGCAAGCTGTAAAACTCTATGCCCTGTGCCAGGGGGTTATCCCCGATGCCCGTTAACTCCGGATCCAGGCCTGTATACTTTGTAACCGTGAACACATTCTGCCCAGTGATATATACCCTTGCCCTGGAGATGCCTACTTTACTCACCAGCGCCTGCGGCAGCGTGTACCCAAGGGAGATGTTTTTCAGACGCATGTAAGAGCCGTCCTCCAGAAAGCGTGAAGGCCTAAGGTTACCTGCATAGTTGGCGGCGGTCATTTTCGGCACCATAGTCACATCGCCGGGTTTCTGCCACCGGTCCAGCTGGCTTTTCATAAAGTTGAAGTCCCGCACCCCGCCGTGCTCGCTAAAAAAGCGGTTCCAGTTCAGCTGGTCGTTGCCGTAAGAGTATTGCAGGAAAAACGAAAGATCGAAAGCTTTGTAGTTCAGCGTGTTCGTAAAACCTCCGAAGAAATCCGGGTTGGCGTCTCCCACTATCTTGCGGTCCACGTTCGGGTCGAACTCACCGTCTCCGTCCACGTCTGCGAACTGAATGTCGCCGGTTGCGGGGTCTACGCCGGTTTGCTCATGGAAGTAAAACGAGTACAGCGGATATCCCTCCTCATAACGGAAAAGGTCGCGGTTATACACATTAAAAGGAGCCGCCAGCTTGGTTACCTTATTCTTGTTAGAGGCAATGTTGAAGTTGGCATTCCAGGTAAAGTCTTCCGATTTAATCACATCCGCGATCACAGCCAGCTCAAACCCCTTGTTCTCGAGAGCACCATAGTTCTGCACCAGCGAGTTAAAACCTGATGTCCGGGGCAGCGGCACGGCCAGTAGCAGGTCTGAGGTCTTCTTTACATAGTAATCCGCGATGATATTAACCCGGTTGTTAAACAGGCCCAGATCCAGTCCGATATCTGTTTGCGCGGTTGTCTCCCACTTCAGGTCTGGGTTAGCTAATTGCACCGGGCTCACACCCGGAATATCGGCGTAGGCAGATGAGCCGCCCCACAGGCCTAAAGCCTGGAAATCTGAAATGCCGCTCTGGTTACCAGTAATGCCGTAGCTGGCCCTGATCTTAACATCACCAACAAAATCCGGCATAGGCTCAAAGAAGGCCTCCTCTGATACTACCCAACCCAACGCGACGGACGGGAAAGTTCCCCAGCGGTTATCGGCACCAAACCTGGAAGAAGCATCACGGCGAACATTGATCGTTGCCAGGTACTTATCCTTATAGTCGTAGCCGATACGGGTAAAAAACGAGGCAATGCCCCAGCTAGAGGCGTTGGAACTGGAGCGCTGCACCGCCGCCGAGGTGATTTTCCGGAAGTCGTTGCTCGGGAACTGCTCCCCTACCGCCTGTGTCATAGAAAAGGCCGACTCCTGCAGCGTAGTGCCGAGCAGCACATTAAACGAGTGCTCGTTTCTGGCGAACTCATAGCTTAGCACGTTCTCCTGTATCCAGTTATCATTCTGGGTGGCCAGCGACAGGCCAAAGCCGTTTGTGCCCGCCCCGTTGTTCAGCAAGGTGTTGTCGTACAGATCCTCCAGCACTGTACTGTTATCCAGGCTAAAGCTGGACCGCAGCCGAAGGCCGTTAGTGATTTCGTACTCAGCGAACACACTACCCAGAAAGCGGTTCGTGCTCATCTGTATGTCGCTTTCTTTTACCGCCGCAATAGGGTTCTCGAAGATACTGAACTTCGTGTAAGAGCCGTCCGGCTTGTAGTATGGCAGGTTAGCCGGGAAGGCGAAGGTACCGGGCATGGCACCTGAGATATTATCATCGTTTCTTAACCGGTTGCGCTCATTGCGGGAGTACAGGATGCTCGTCCCCACCTTCAACTTATCTACAGGATAGAAATCCAGGTTAACACGGGCGGTGTTACGCTTAAAGTCAGAGCCGATCATCACCCCCTCCTGGTTAAAGTGATTTGCCGATACCAGGTAGTGCACCTTGTCTGTGCCGCCGCTTACCGACAGATCATAGTTGCTGATTTTTCCGGTTCTAAAAACGGCGTCTGCCCAGTCCGTAGAGATGGCACCGTCGGGGTTAGCATACTTTGGCGCTTTGCCGTTGTTGATAAAGGCCTCATTCATCAGCCTCTCATAGGTGGGGCCATCCACTACATCGGGCAGGCGCGGGGCGTTTTGGATGCCCGTATACATGCCCAGGCTTACTTTCGCTTTCCCGCTGCTGCCGCGCTTGGTGGTGATGAGCACGACACCGTTAGCGGCACGGGCACCATAAATAGCAGTAGCCGAGGCATCCTTCAGTATTTCCATCGACTCAATGTCTGCAGGGTTTATATCAGCAATAGGGCTGGTTGTGCCTCCTCCCAAGTCTATCCCCGACAAATTGTTGGCCTGGATAGGAACGCCGTCTACGACATATAGCGGGTCGCTGGAGCCATTGATAGAGGATGAGCCGCGCACGCGCACAAACACGCCGCCGCCGGGCGTACCTGTGTTGGAGGCTACCTGCACACCGGCAGCACGCCCCTGCAAAAGCTGGTCGCTGCTGGCCGCAGGCAGGTTTGCAATCTCCTCAGAACTCACAGATGTCTGTGCGCTGGTCAGCGTTTTACGGTCCTGTTCGCCATACCCTGTCACCACTACCTCTTTCAGTAGCTTTTCGTCTGATGCAAGGCTGACGTTAATGGTGCTCTGGCTTCCAATTTCAACCTCCCTGATCTGGAAACCTATATAACGGAAGACAAGAGTGCCTCCCTGTACAGGCACTGTTAGCTGATAGTTACCGTCCAGGCCGGTTGTAACGCCGGTTGTGGTTCCTTTCAATAAGACACTCACTCCGGGCAATGGTGATCCATCTGCTTCAGATGTCACCACCCCTGTTACTGTGCGTCCTTGTGCGAAGGCACTTAAGGCGGACGGCACGCTCAGTGTTAAGAAAAAGATAAGTAATAGGTGCTTCATAAATAACTCGATCGCTTGTTGTGTAAAGTATAATTTCCTCCGCAGGCGACAAGGCAAAGTACAATTAACCGTATCACACATAGCATAGCTTCGCCATGAATGCATTATTGGCTAAATGCAATTAAAGCCTCACCAAGAGGATTACAAAGAAGGAGTTCCAGATTAGGGTTGGGCTGTGGCAGGCATACTTAAAAGAAGTATAGCAGGCTCAACCAGTGCGGGTTATTTTAAGGGGCAAAGAAAGACTCCGGCTATGGCCAGATGCACTTCATACATCTTACAGGCAAACAGACCAGAGAAAACGGCAATAAACCAAACGGAACCCGAAAAGCGGATTCAAACTCATAAACAAGCAGTTAACCACAACAATGGAATAGTTGCATATTAACGCTGCAGCATGAAGCTTCATGCCACACCCAGGTATAAGTTTTCTGTGCTTAATCGTTAGGCATCACCCATTTACTTAAGCTTATCGCTGTAAGTATATTTCTTATTTTTAAAGAAAACAATATTATGGCAAATAAATTTTCACAAGCAATGCACACATAAACAACCTTTTAGCAAATTTAAAAGAAGTTGTTTCCATAAACCACGACCCTGCACCCGTTTACTATTGCATAGGTTACCTCCCTTTCTTAGCCCTGGCTCTATCATTATATCAGCTGTATCGCTACACATCTATCAAAACACCTCCTCTCCCACCACCCCAACCTGTTAGCCCCGAAGTCGGAACAAAAAAATTATATAAAGACATTTGCAATAGACAGATATTATCGCTAACTCATAACTTTCTATAGTTATAACACCCTTTTACTTTACAAAAGCTTACCACACCTGTACCAATACAAGTATAATCTAAACCTTTATTAACCAAAATTTAATAAGATATGACATCAGCTCTACGCGCTGCACTCTCACCGCGCCTGCTGTTGGCTGGCTCACTGGCCTTGCTGCTGGCAGGACAGCCGGCGGAGGCACAGAAGCAGCGATCCAAGCGAAAGAAATCCGCTACTACCGCCGTGGACCCGAAACTATACGATGGCCTGACCTGGCGTTCTATCGGTCCATACCGCGGAGGCCGCTCAGGCACAGCTGTGGGTGTGCCGGGCAAGCCGAACCTATACTATTTTGGCGCTACAGGCGGTGGCGTGTGGCGCACCACGGATGGCGGCGCTAGCTGGGAAAGTATATCTGACGGTACCTTTGGAGGCTCCATTGGCGCTATGGCCGTAAGCGAATCCGACCCTAACGTTATTTATGTGGGAGAGGGCGAGCAGACGGTGCGCGGTAACGTTTCGTCGGGCTTCGGGGTTTGGAAATCAGAAGATGCGGGTAAGAACTGGCAGCACATTGGTCTGAAGGACTCCCGCCACATTGGCCGCATCCGTGTACACCCTCAGAACCCAGATATAGTATACGTAGCTGCCATGGGCGATCTCTATAAGCCTAGCGAGGAGCGCGGCGTGTACAAAAGTACAGACGGCGGCAAAACCTGGAAGCGCACGCTGTTCGCCAACAAAGATGCTGGCGCCGTTGACCTGATCATCGACCCTAATAACCCGCGTATACTTTACGCCACCACCTGGAACGTACGCCGCACGCCATACAGCCTCTCTTCCGGCGGCCCTGGCTCCGGCATCTGGAAAAGCACCGATGGCGGCGATAACTGGAAAGAGATTTCCGGCAACAAAGGCCTGCCAAAGGGCACGCTGGGCATCATCGGCGTAGCCGTGTCTCCGGTGAAATCGGAGCGTGTGTATGCGATGGTGGAAGCGGAGGAAGGTGGCCTTTTCCGCTCCGACGACAGCGGCCTTACCTGGCAGAAAGTAAACGATGACCGCAACCTGCGCCAGCGCGCCTGGTACTATACCCGCGTGTATGCCGACCCGAAAGACGAGGATGTGGTGTATGTACTGAACGTATCCTACCATCGCTCCAAGGATGGAGGCCGTACTTTTGAGAGCAATAATGCCCCACACGGCGACCACCACGACCTCTGGATAGCCCCGGAGAACCCATCGCGCATGATTATGGCTGACGACGGGGGTGCCCAGGTCACCACGGATGGCGGCATGAACTGGAGCACCTACCATAACCAGAACACGGCACAGTTCTACCGTGTCACCACAGACAACCATTTCCCTTACCGCATCTATGGTGCGCAGCAGGATAACTCCACCGTTCGCATCGCACACCGCTCCGGCGGCTATGCCATTACGGAAGATGACTGGGAAAGCACGGCTGGCGCCGAAAGCGCGCACCTGGCTGCGGATCCAACAAACCCTGAAATTGTGTACGGAGGCAACTATGGCGGCTTCCTCTCGAGGGTAGACCACAGCTCAGGCCAGGAGCGCGTGATCAATGTATGGCCGGATAACCCGATGGGACACGGCGCGGAAGGCATGAAGTATAGATTCCAGTGGAACTTCCCGATTCTGTTCTCCCCGAACGATCCGAAGAAACTTTATACCACCTCCAACCATGTGCACGTTACCTACAACGAGGGCCAGACCTGGGAAACCATCTCCCCTGACCTGACTCGCAACGACTCGACCAAGCTGGGTCCATCTGGTGGCCCGATCACAAAGGACAACACCAGTGTGGAGTACTACGGCACCATCTTCGCCATAAACGAGTCTAAAGTACAGCCGGGCGTCATTTGGGCGGGTTCTGATGACGGACTTGTGCACGTAACCAAGGATGGTGGCAAGAGCTGGACAAACGTAACGCCGAAGAACATGCCGGAGTGGATCATGGTGAACAGCATCGACGCGCACCCAAGTATAGCGGGCGGTGCCTACGTGGCTGCCACCATGTATAAATCCGGCGACTTCAGGCCATACTTGTACAAGACCACCGACTACGGCAAAACCTGGACAAAGATTACGGACGGCATACCGGCGCACCACTTTACCCGTGTGCTGCGCGCAGACCAGAAGCGACCGGGGCTGTTGTATGCCGGTACCGAGTACGGCATGCATGTATCGTTTAACGACGGCGACAGCTGGCAGCCGCTCCAGCTCAACATGCCGATCGTGCCAATCACGGACCTTACTATTAAGAATGACAACCTGATTGCCTCCACGCAAGGTCGTGGTTTCTGGCTGATTGATGACATTACGCCGCTGCATACCATGAACCAAAGTATAGCCAGCAGCAAGTTTCACCTATACAAGCCGATGGACGCCTATAAAATGGACGGAAGCAGCAGGGGCAACTCCAAGACAGCCGGCGAGAACCACCCGGGCGGCGTGATGGTGCACTATTACCTGCCGCAGCAGCCGGATTCTGCCACCACGGTTACCCTGGAGTTTATGGATGCCAACGGCAAGCTGATCCGCAGCTACGCCAGCAACGCCAAGGAGAAGAAAGAGAAACTGGAGCTGAAGAAAGGCCTGAACCGCTTTGTGTGGGACATGCGCTACCCGGAGGCCACCAAGTTTGATGGCATGATTATCTGGGGAGGCGGCACGCAAGGCCCGAAAGCTATACCCGGCAAGTATAAAGCAAGACTGACCGTAAACAAAGAAAGCCAGGAAACCGATTTTGCCATACTTCAGGACCCACGCAGCAAAGCTTCTGCCGAGGATTTACAGGCCCAGTTCACGTTCCTGATGGAAGTACGCGACAAGCTGACGGAGACCCATGATGCCATCAAGGACATCCGCACCATGCGCGGCCAGATCAAGACACTGAACGGCAACCTGAAGGGCAACGATGGCTACAAAGACATTGTAGATGAGGCAAATAACATTGAGAAGAAGATCACGAAGATTGAGGAAGCACTGTACCAGACCAAGAACCGCAGCGGCCAGGACCCTCTCAATTTCCCGATCCGCCTGAACAACAAGCTGGCGAACCTGGTGGGCCAGGTGAGCACCGGCGACTACCGCCCAACCGATCAGGCCTATAGCTTTAAGAAAGAGGTAACCGCGCAGATTGATGAGCAACTGAGCCAACTGAAGCAAGTGAAGGAGCAGGATATCCCGGCTCTGAACAAGCTCATCCAACAGAAGAACGTAGATTTCATCAGCGTAAAGAAAAAGGATGAAAAGGAGAAAGCCGGAGCCGCAACATCTTCTTCGCAAGACTAGGTTTATACTTTATCCAAACAGAAAATCCCCGGCCAGAAGTATGGCCGGGGATTTTTTTATACTTCCAGACTTACTGCCGCACCGTTACATACCCACTCAGACTTGCCCCGACAAACTTCTCCCAAGCGCCCAGGCTCGACTTCCGGGAGTAGCTGCTACCGCCAAGCTTACCACCCAACGAGATGGCATACTTATCCACTCCATCGCCAGGCAGGTACTCTATGCCCAGGAAAAAATCATCGCCGGTGTAAATCCCGTAGGGCTGCAGGTTTATACTTATCCATCCATCCTTGGTCGTTAGCCGCTGCACAATGCTTTTCTCCACTAGCCGCTCGCCGGGCAGTCCATTATTGTTTTTATAGAGGTTAATACGAAAAAGGGCTGAGTCCAGCTTTTGGCTTGTCAGGTAGAAATGCGCTGAAAGCAGCTCTGTTGCCCTGCCTTTTACCGCAATAAAGTTGGCGAACTCATACACGTCTTTCCCTTCGTGGTGCTCAGGGTTGCCCCATACCACGGGTAAGCGGCCAGTAACACCCAGCTTGCGGGTTTTAAGATTTCGGCTCTGCACCACTACTTCCTGCAGCATGTTCACCTTTTCCAGAAGCTTTACCTCCAGCGGTTGTCTCTGGCTAAGTTCCTGCACCGGCACCGACACCTCCTCATACCCCACGGCAGAGAAGGTAATTGTGTCATGCTGCAGCGATTGAGGAAATGAAAGTATAAACTTCCCCTGCTCATCCGAGGCCGTGCCAAGGTTCTTGTTCCGGATACCGATATTGACGTAAGGCAACCCCTTACCGCTTACTTGCTCCAGCACCCTGCCCTGTAGCTTTATACTTTGTGCCTCTGCTCCGAAGGCCAGGAGCGCCAGTAAGAGAGTGAAAATGTGTTTGCTCATAGTGCAGCTAGGTTTAAGTGTGACTTTACTGGTAAGAGCCCTAGTCGGCTGAAAGGGTTGCAGGCTGACGGAATTTCCCGTGCCAAGGCGCAAACTACTGTTATAACTCTATTTATGATTGGAAATTTGCCCTATTCGTGAGATATTGAGATTCCTAACCCAACAAAACAACTGAAGAGCAAACACTTGGTTACGACACAGCAAGCAAAAGAAAAGATAAGTCGCCTTACCAGCCGGCTTCGCAGTTACCGGGTGTACCACCGCTATCTTGGGGTTGGGCTGGCCCTGTTCCTGCTCATCAGCAGCCTGACGGGTTTATTGCTGGGCTGGAAAAAGGATGTGGACCTGCTGCAGCCCCCCACCCAGAAAGGCGTCACAACTGATCTGAACCAGTGGGTTCCGCTTTACCAGATGGCCCGTATCGCCACCATTGCCCTCGACTCTGCCCAAAGTATAAATGACAACCCGATAGACAGGTTGGAGGCGCGGCCGGATAAAGGCATCGTGAAGGTACTTTTCGCGGACGGGTATTGGGAAGTGCAGCTGGATGGGAGTACGGGCAAAGTACTGTCGGTGGCCCGCCGCCACTCTGATTGGATCGAGCACCTGCACGACGGTTCCATCATCAGCGACGGGTTTAAACTCATCAGCATGAACGTACTGGGGATAGGCCTGCTGGTGCTCACCTTAACGGGGCTCAGCCTGTGGTTTTTCCCGAAGCAGATCAGGAATCTCAAGCAATAGCCCCAAAATCAACTTAACTAAAACATTTATTTAAGCTGAAATCATAAGCTTTATTTTGAATATTTTACACTAGCATGAAATCCCTCCTGACCCTGACACTCTTTTTGCTGACAGTCTCAGCCAGCCTGGCCCAACAAATAATAGTGCGCGACAAAACCACGATGGAGCCACTGCCGGGGGTTACGATCAAGACGGGAAGCACAACCATTCAGACGGATGCAAAAGGAGAGGCTGCCCTGCCTGCAGCGCTCCCACCCGCCTCCTTGCTCCTGTTCAACTACATCGGGTATCAGTCTAAAAGTATAACCACTGCCCAGTTGAAAGCGCAACTGCACGAGGTGGTGCTAACGCAGCAAAGCCACAGCCTGCAGGAGGTAGTGGTATCGGCAGGGAGGTTTGCGCAGGAGCGGAAGTATGTGCCCCAGCAGGTGGAGGTGCTTAGCCAGCGCGAGCTGAGCTTCATGAGTCAGCCTACCATGGCCGAGGTGTTGCAGCAAACCGGCAAGGTGCTGGTGCAAAAGAGCCAGATGGGTGGCGGAAGCCCTATTTTACGCGGTTTTGAGGCCAACAAGGTGCTTTTGGTAGTGGATGGTGTTAGGATGAACAACGCGATTTACCGTGGCGGGCATTTGCAGAATGTCATTACTCTGGATAATAGCATGCTGGAGCGCACCGAGGTGATTTTCGGCCCCAGCTCCGTTATTTATGGCTCTGATGCCCTTGGCGGTGTCATGCACTTCCATACGTTGCAGCCGCAACTGGCACCCGAGGGCGAGAAGCGTACTGTAAGCGGCAGCGCCTTTACCCGTTATGCCTCCGCCCCTGACGAGAAGGCGGCTCATGTGCAGCTGAATTACGGCCGCCGGAATTGGGCCAGCCTGACAAGTATAACCGTCTCGGATTTTGGCAACCTGCGCCAGGGCAGCAACCGCAAAAGCGCCTATGGCAACCTTGGCATCCGGAATTACTATGCAGGTACCACCACTGCCGGCCGCGATACCATGCTCCTGAACCCGAACCCGGACATCCAGCGCCCCACCGGCTACACCCAGTACGATGTGCTGCAGAAAATACGTTTTCAGCCATCTGCCAGCCACAGCCATACGTTAAACCTGCAGCTGAGCACCAGCACCGATGTGCCGCGTTACGACCGCCTCACTGAGCTTGCCGATGACAAACTGAAGTATGCCAGCTGGTACTATGGACCGCAGGAGCGTTTACTGGCATCCTATACTTTTGCCCACACCGCCCCTACAAAATTGTACGACGAGGCGCGAGCCGTTGCCGCGGTGCAGCGACTGGAAGAGAGCCGCCATAACCGCCGCTTTGGCAAGAATTGGCTGTCGCACCAGACGGAGCAGGTATGGGTGCACAGCCTCAATGCTGATTTCTCTAAAAAGCTGCGCGCGCACCGCCTGCAATATGGCCTGGAGGCAACCTATAATGATGTGCAGTCGGAGGCAGACGAAGAGGACATTGCCAGCGGCGAGCGTAGGACCCAGAGTAGCCGTTACCCGGATGGCGGCTCCAGCATGCATAGTGTGGCGGCCTACCTCACCAACTCCTGGGAGGCGAAGCCCTGGCTGGTGCTAACCCAGGGCCTGCGCTATACTTATGTGGGGCTGGATGCGCGCTTTAAGGACAAAACATACTTCCCGTTTCTGCAGGACGATGTGCAGCAGCGGCACCATGCTATATCCGGGAACCTGGGGGCGGTACTGCTGCCGGGCAACGGCTGGCGCTTTGCCATACTTGGCTCCTCCGGCTTCCGCGCCCCAAACGTGGACGACCTGAGCAAAGTGTTCGACTCCACTCCCGGCAACGTCATCGTGCCGAACCCTGCGCTTGGGCCGGAATATACCTACAACCTGGAAGTGAGTGCTGCCAAAAGTATAGCAGAGCGCCTGCACCTGGAGGTAACCGGCTACCGCACCTGGCTCCGGGATGCCATCACCGTGCAGCCCTTCAGCCTGAACGGCCAGGATTCCATACTTTACAACGGAGATCTGAGCCAGGTAACAGCCAACGTAAATGCGGGCAAGGCCTACCTTTACGGGTACAGCGCCAGCCTGCAAGCCGATATCACCAACTCCCTCAGCCTCAGCTCCTCCTTAAATTATACTTACGGCCGTGTGCAGGGAGCTGAAGGAGAAACCCCGCTTGACCATGTGCCACCGCTATTTGGCCGCACAAGTATAAACCTGCAGCTAAAGCGCCTGCGTACGGAGTTTTTTGTGCTATATAATGGAGTGAAATCACTGGAGGAATACAGCCCTAGCGGAGAAGATAACTTAAAGTATGCTACGCCGGACGGCATGCCTGCCTGGCATACCCTGAACCTGCGCACCGCCTTCCAGATCACACCAAACCTGCAGTTCCAGGCGGCCCTGGAGAACATCACCGACAGGTATTATCGTGTTTTTGCCTCAGGTATTAGTGCGCCGGGCAGGAATGTGGTGCTTACGCTGCGCGGAAAGTTTTAGAGCAGGCCAGGAAGTGTTAAACCCTAAGTATAACAGCATATAACTTACCAAGCTGCTCCTACCCTTTCCGAAATCCCCTTCAAATCCTTAGCTTTAAGAACTAAAACACGAATTATCTACCTTATCAACCCTAATATGCAGAAACGTATACTTTCGGTGGCGTTGCTGATGGCCCTCTCCGGCTGTGCAGTGGCCCAGAAGAAAGGCAGCCAGCCCAAGGCCACACCCGCCACAGAACGGCTCCAGGCGTTACAGGCACGCCAGCAACTAGAACAGGCTTCGCTTGCAGGCAACCTGAAGCTCCGTAACATCGGCCCTACCATGATGAGCGGCCGTATCACCGATATTGAGGTATCTCCCCAAGACCCTACCATTTTCTACGCTGCCTACGCCTCCGGCGGACTCTGGAAGACTACGAACAACGGGCAATCGTTTGAGCCGCTCTTTGATGAGCAGGCCGTGATGACGATCGGTGACATTGCCGTAGACTGGAACAACAACGAAACAATCTGGATTGGTACCGGTGAGAGCAACTCCAGCCGTTCCTCTTACTCCGGTGTGGGTGTCTATAAAAGCACGGATGGCGGCAAAACCTGGCAGCACATGGGCCTCGATGATACGCACCACATCGGCAGGATTATCGTGCACCCTACCGATCCGAACACCGTTTGGGTAGCGGCGCTTGGCCATTTATACTCTCCAAACAAGGAGCGCGGCATTTATAAGACTACCGATGGTGGCAAAACCTGGAAGAAGACCCTGTACGTGGATGACAACACCGGCGCCATCGACCTGCAGGTAGACCCGAAGAACCCGGACAACGTGTATGCTGCCTTCTGGCACCGTGAGCGCCGCGCCTGGAATTTTGTGGAAGGCGGTAAGTCGTCGGGCATTCATAAATCAACAGACGGCGGCAACACCTGGACCGACATCAGCACCAGCGGCAGCGGCTTCCCGGACAACGAGAACGTAGGGCGTATCGGCCTAAGCCTGTTCCCGGGAAACCCGAATATCCTATATGCTTTGGTCGATAACTATGACCGTCGTCCGGCAGAAAAGAAAGATGACCAGCCGGAGATGCTGGACAACGACCTGTTTAAAGGCATGACAGCGGAGGAGTTCCTGAAGCTGGATGACAAGAGCCTGAACGCATTCCTGGACCAGAACAGATTCCCGAAAGAGTACACGGCTAAAAGTATAAAGGCACAGGTTAAAAGCGGCGAGTTAAAACCAGCTGCCCTGTACGATTACCTGACCGACCCGACAGCCGAGCGTTATGCCACTGAGGTGAAAGGCGCTGAAGTATACCGCACCGACGATGGCGGCAAAACCTGGAAAAAGACACATGACAGCTTCATCAACGATATGTACTCCAGCTACGGTTACTACTTTGGAGTGGTACGCGTGGCGCCGCATAACCCGGACAAAATCTACATACTTGGCGTACCGTTGCTAACTTCCGATGATGGCGGCAAGACCTTCCGCAACATTGAGGGCGACAACGTACACTCCGACCACCAGGCGCTGTGGGTGAGCCCAGACAAGCCGGGTTACCTCATCAACGGCAACGACGGTGGCATTAACATCAGCTATGACGATGGCAAGACCTGGTTTTATGCCAACAACCCTGCCGTGGGGCAGTTCTACTCCATCGAAGTAGATATGGCCAAGCCGTACAACGTGTATGGCGGCTTGCAGGACAACGGCACCTGGGTTGGCCCGAGCAACTACAAGTATAGCCTCGACTGGACAAGCCGCGGCAAGTACCCGTACGAGCGCATCGGCGGTGGCGACGGCATGATGGTGCAGGTAGACTGGCGCGACAACAACATCGTGTACTATGGCTCGCAGTACGGCAACTACACCCGCCTGAACAAAGCAACCGGCGAGCGTACGTTCATTAAGCCAACACACAACTTGGGTGAAACACCGCTGCGCTTCAACTGGGAATCCCCTATCCACCTGAGCCGCCACAACCAGGACATTTTATACTTTGGCTCGAACAAATTCCACCGCTCTATGAAAAAGGGCGAGGACATGGAAACCTTGTCTGGTGACTTGACCAACGGCGGCCGCAAAGGCGATGTAGGCTACGGCACCCTGACAAGTATAGATGAGTCGCCGCTGCGCTTTGGCTTGCTTTATACCGGTTCTGATGACGGGGTGATCCAACATTCAAAAGACGGAGGGTATACCTGGACGCGCGTTTCGGACAAGCTGCCGCAGAATTTGTGGGTGTCTACGGTGGTGGCTTCGGCACATAAGCAGGACAGAGTTTATACTTCCCTCAACGGTTACCGCTACGATGATTTTACACCATACTTGTACGTGAGCGAGGACAACGGCAAAAAGTGGGAGCGCATCGGCACTAACCTGCCAATGGAAGCCATCAATGTGGTAAAAGAAGACCCGAAGAACCCGAACCTGCTGTACGTAGGTACTGATCACGGCTTATACTTCTCCCTGGACAAAGGCAAGACCTTTATGGCCATGAGCAACGGCATGCCAGCCGTGGCCGTGCACGACTTAAAAGTGCACCCGCGCGAAAATGACCTGGTGGTAGCCACCCATGGCCGATCCATCTTTGTAGCCAACGTGGAGCACCTGCAAAGCCTGACGCCGGAGGTGCTGAACCAGCCGCTGCACATGTACGCCATAAAGCCCATGAACTACAATAGCGGTTGGGGAGAGAAGCGGTATACCTGGGGTGAGGTGAGCAAACCGGAGCTGACGATCCCATTCTATACTTCGGCAGCAGGCACTACCACCATCCGCATTAAAACCGAAAAGGGCGAAGTGGTGCAGGAGCTGCAGGACCAGAGTGAGCGCGGCCTCAACTACGTGACCTACGACCTGTCTGTAGACGCTGACAAGGCAAAGGCCTACGAGGCAGAGTTGAACAGCAAGAAGAAGGATGACGAGGAAGCTGCCAAAGTAGCGCCCGCCAAAGACGGAGTGATCTACCTGCAACCAGGTAAGTATATGATAGAAGTAACAACCGCCTCGGGTGCGACCAAAACCCAGGAGCTGGTAATCAAAGCCCCTGAGCGCCGAAGCAGAAGTTAACTAAGTACGTCCGACAAAAAAGGCAGCCACTTGGGCTGCCTTTTTTGTTACTCCTTTTTGCAGGTTCCTTTGTACTTTGACTTCCCCACATTATGTATGGATGTAGTATGTGCAGAGAGCTTAGTTGGCTTTATTCACCAGTAGCTTCACCTGTTTGTTTTCTGTCTTTTGCTTTGTGTTAGGAAAAGGTATTACTTCCAATAGGGTTATCTCATACTTCTTCCCGCCTACTTCAGTTATTAATGTATGCTTGCTTTGGAAAGGCGCAGGACGGCAATCTCCGATGCAAAAGGTCAACGCCTGGCTATTTCCGCTGTTACTGTAGATTTTTAGCTTTGCCACCGCATTGCCGTACCACACGCATACCACATCCTCCGGGCAGCGCGAGTCAGCTACTTCCTCCACCTCCATCTCCATCAGGTTTGTCTCGCCACCGGTTATTTTGATTCGCTCCCCCTGTTCAAGCACAAAGGCTTCTCCCAACCCTCCTCCCTGTGGGGTGGGCAGCGTCTCATCTCGCTGGCATTGGGTCATGGCAAGCAGTATTATCAGCAGGGAGAGTAGGTAGTTCATCATACGGTAAGGGCTTTTAGGGTTAGTGTCTGCAATAAGAAGAGCCCCAAAGTATACCCGATGGTTGCATAGCTTTATATATTTGTACTATCCATCTCCCGCTGCCTGCTTTGTGCGGCAAAAGGCAAGCAGCAACAACGAACTGCAACGTATAGCTTTCTCCCTCCTACCGCAGTGGGTTGAGCGGTACTACAACAAACGCTACTGGCACCGGACACAAAGCAGGGAAGTATATACTTGAAGCGCAGCACAACATAGGGTACAAGTATAAAATTAAGCTCGAAAGATGTTTTGCGCTCTGTCTGATCCTCTTATATTGCGCTAAAAATCCAAACCTATGAAACAACTTTACAAGAAATCTGGCCTGCCGCGCTGGCAGGTGTTCCTTCCACTTTGCCTGCTGCTTTTCGCGCAGTGCACCCCTGCCCGCCGCCTCTCGCTGCAGGACGGAAAAAGAATAGAGCAACTGGGTGTTTGCCTTGTTTTTGCCGATGATGTGCCGACAGAGTTTCAGGAGCAGTTTGAGAACACGCTGGAGGATTACATGATGCGGTACAACACACAGCCGCATGCCTTTAAGCTGACCGAGTGCCGGGATGAAAGCTCTATGCTCCTGCGGGTGGAGCATGTGCAGTACACTAACGCCGGCGAGCGTGCCGCAGGCGTAGCCGTGAGTGCTATCGGTTTGATCGGGGTGCCGGTGGCCATGGTGTCGGCCGGGTTGCCGTTCTATGCCTTCTTCTACTACTTCCCGAGTAACCAGACGCAGGCTATCCTGGCCCTGAGCAACGATATCGGACACCCTACACTGGGCGCCGTAAACAGGGTATATACCAGCGGCGGCATGTTTGGCTCCGATGAGCGCCAGCGCCTGCGGCACGCTAGAAAGTTTGAAAAGCACCTGACAGCCATTTTCACGGAGCTGGAGGATAGCTACAAAATAACCGCCCGTAGGCCTATGCTTAAAACTTCACAAGGCGTAATCTCTACCGGACCAGTGCAGTAAACCATATTTAGCTAAAGTATAAATTAAAAAAAGCGGCTGCTCCGGAAAGGGGCAGCCGCTTTTTTGGGTTTATACTTATACTTTACAGCGAAGCCAGGCTTTGCTCAATGGCGTTGATTTTTGCCTCTGCATCGGCCTTCTTCTTGCGTTCGTTGGCGATCACAGCCTCTGGGGCACCGCTCACGAAACGCTCGTTGCTCAGCTTTTTATCTACAGAAATAAGGAAGCCTTTGGTGTACTCCAGCTCCTTCTGCAGGCGCTCGCGCTCGGCTTCAACGTCAATATTGCCTTCCATCGGGATGAAAAACTCGTCGCCGGCCACAATGAAGCTGATAGCCCCGTCAATGCTCTCCTCCACAAACTGCAGCTCGTTCAGGTTTGCCAGCTTGCGGATGATGCCCAGGAACGGCTCGTAGCTTTCCTGCTTCATCACCTTGATGTAAAGGTCAAGCTGCTTGGAGTTCGGTATGTTCTTGGAGTTACGCACGTTGCGGATCGAGCCAACCACATTCAGCACGTTCTCCATCTTCTCGATAATCGCCTTGTCGAACTTCTCCTTCTTAGGCCACGCAGACACAATCAGGTATTCCTTATCCTTGCGCTCCTTCAGATCGTGCCAGATCTCCTCGGTGATAAACGGCATGAACGGATGCAGTACTTTAAGCACCTTCTCCAGAAATGCGATAGTATGATCAATCGTCTGCTTGTCAATCGGCTGCTGGTAGGCTGGCTTGATCATCTCCAGGTAGTTCGAGCAGAAGTCATCCCACACCAGCTTGTAAACAGACAGCAAGGCATCAGAGATACGGAATTTGCTGAAATGGTCCTCGATCTGCACGAACGCCTCGTTAAAGCGGGAATCAAACCACTTCACGGCCGTTTCGTTCGGGAATGATAGGCTCTCGTCCACTTCCCATCCTTTGATCAGACGGAAGGCGTTCCAGATCTTGTTGCTGAAGTTACGGCCCTGCTCCACCAGTTTCTCATCGAACAGCAGGTCGTTGCCAGCCGGTGAGCTGAAGAGCATACCCGCGCGCACGCCGTCGGCACCGTACTGGTCGATCAGATCAAGCGGATCAGGTGAGTTACCCAGTGACTTAGACATTTTACGGCCCTGCGCATCGCGCACGATACCCGTCAGGTACACATTCTTGAACGGCATCTCGTTACGGAACTCGAAACCGGCCATAATCATACGCGCCACCCAGAAGAACAGGATCTCAGGGGCAGTTACCAGGTCGTTAGTCGGGTAATAGTATAGAATGTCCTTGTTGTCCGGGTCTTTAAAGCCATCGAACACCGATATTGGCCACAGCCACGACGAGAACCAGGTATCCAGCACGTCCTCATCCTGGCGCAGGTCTTCCATTTGCAGCTGCTCGTTACCGCTCTCTTTGCGGGCTAGCTTCAGCGCTTCCTCATCGGAGGTAGCTACTACAAAAGAACCGTCTGGCAGGTAGTATGCCGGTATGCGCTGTCCCCACCATAACTGACGAGAAACACACCAGTCGCGCACGTTCTCCATCCAGGAGCGGTACATGTTCTTGAATTTCGGCGGATGCAGGCGGATCTCGTCATTCATCACGGCCTCTAGGGCTGGCTGGGCCATCTTGTCCATCTTGCAGAACCACTGCATAGACAAGCGCGGCTCGATAACGGCTCCTGTGCGCTCTGATGTCTGCAGTACAGAGGCGTACTCCTCTATTTTCACCAGAAGGCCAGCCTCCTGTAGATCTTTTACAATGTTGCGGCGTGCGGCAAAACGGTCCTGGCCCACGTAAAGCTGCGCCAACTCGTTCAGGGTTCCGTCGTTGTTCAGGATATCGATAGTAGGCAGCTTGTGCTTCTGGCCTAACTCGTAGTCGTTCAGGTCGTGGGCAGGCGTTACTTTAAGCGCTCCCGTACCAAACTCTATCGTTACGTACTCATCCAGGATAACCGGAATCTCCTTGCCAAGCAGCGGGATACGAACCGATTTGCCGTGCAGGTGCTTGTAGCGCTCGTCGTTCGGGTTAACGGCCACGGCCACGTCGGCCATGATCGTCTCCGGACGGGAGGTAGCCACGGTGATATAGGTAGGCTCAGCTGCACCGTCTGCCACTACTTCGTAGTTCAGGTGGTACATCTTGGCCATCGTATCTTTGGGGATAACCTCTTCGTCAGAAAGGGCCGTCTGGCCTTGCGGATCCCAGTTTACCATGCGCACGCCACGGTAAATCTGGCCTTTGCGGTACAGGTCCACAAACACCTCGATCACGGCGGCGCTCAGGTCGTCTTCCATCGTGAAACGGGTACGGTCCCAGTCGCAGGAAGCGCCTAGCTTTTTCAGCTGCTCCAGAATGATGCCGCCATACTTCTCTTTCCACTCCCAGGCATACTTCAGGAACTCCTCGCGCGTAAGGTCGCTTTTGTTGATGCCTTTTTCTTTGAGCATAGCCACTACTTTCGCCTCTGTGGCGATGGAAGCGTGGTCGGTGCCCGGTACCCAGCAAGCCTCTTTGCCCTGCATACGCGCTCGGCGGATCAGTACATCCTGGATGGTGTTATTGAGCATATGGCCCATGTGCAGCACACCCGTTACGTTAGGCGGCGGAATCACGATGGTATAAGGCTCTTTGTTCGGGTTAGGCTCTGAGTGGAAGAAGCCACGCTGCATCCAGCTGTCGTA
This sequence comes from Pontibacter anaerobius, assembly GCF_026241195.1. Classification (GTDB taxonomy): domain Bacteria; phylum Bacteroidota; class Bacteroidia; order Cytophagales; family Hymenobacteraceae; genus Pontibacter; species Pontibacter anaerobius. The sequence continues at coordinate 619,200 of NZ_JAPFQO010000001.1, read as the reverse complement.
CCACTTCTTCTCTACTTCCTTGGGGTTATATTTCGTTGAAATCGACATCGTTTACTTTATTTTGCTGCTTTTTGCGCTAAAAGGCAAAATTAGGGAATTTGTGGTAATTAAGAATGATATTCAGAAAGAAGCCGTGGTTTTACGTATCCGTTATACTTTATAACGTGGCCAAACCTCCGGACAGAGGCTTTTTAACCTTCATGAAGCTGCCGCATCAGACGACCTGCAGGTTATACTTTGCCAGCAGCCCCTGCAGCCCGTGGCGAGAGAACTTCGCCTTTTTGACGGTATTCAGCTCCGGGTCTATCTCAAAATTGAAGGCGGTGGAGAAATCGGCCCCGGTGAGGTTGGTAAAGCTGAAAACGGCCCGTTCCAGGTCAGTTTCGCCGAACACGGCATTCGCAAGATTCGCGTTTGAGAAGTCGGCACCTTTCAGGGAAGTATGGAGAAAGGGCGTTTTGGCCATTTTACGGCCTACAAATGAGGCATAGTCCAGGATGCAGTTCTCGAAGCGTACCGTAAAGAGAATGTCCTCGCACTCGCTGAAGTTTACGCCTGTCAGCTTACACTCCCGGAAAACAACGTCGCTCAGGGTGGAGCAGTGCAGCTTAAGCATGGCCAGGTTGCAGCCGATGAAAATGCAGTCGGTAAAGCGGTTCTGCGAGAAATCGGCATTCGAGAAATCACAGTTCCTGAAAGTGCACTGCTCAAATTCCCTATTTTTGATGGGCTTGTTCGCGTATACTACTTTCTCAAACGTTTTGCCTTCGTGGGTCTGTCCTTCCATGGCGCTTTGCTTTTTTATCTGGGCTTAAACAGAAAAACCTGCCTTTGGGAGACAGGTTTTTCCGGCATGATGCTGTTTATACTTATGCCTCCTGGTGCAGCCAGGATTTTTTAGCAAGCAGTTCTTCCTCTGTCTCGCGGTAGTCCGGGTCGTCCACGCAGCAATCCACGGGGCAAACGGCGGCACACTGAGGCTCCTCATGGAAACCCATGCACTCGGTACACTTATCGGAAACGATGTAGTAAAACTCATCTGAAATAGGTGTCTGCGCCGCATCACCGGCGATTACCTCGCCTCCGTCGATCTCCACCTCGCTCAGCGCGGTACCGCCGCCCCAGGTCCACTCCGCGCCGCCCTCGTAAATGGCGGTGTTCGGGCACTCTGGTTCGCAGGCTCCGCAGTTTATACACTCATCGGTTATCATTATAGCCATAGTCGTATCTCCTGTATATTTTTTATACTTTTGTACTTCTGTTTCTTTTAACGAACAAAATTAGGAACAAACAGTATCCCTATCAAGTAATTTTTTACGAGCCACGCAAATTGCCATGACATTAGAGAACAGGATCGAAGCCTTTGTAGAACTCGGGAAACAGCTACAGCACCTGACGCCCGAAGAGCGGCAGGCCTGGGCTTTCTCGGCTGCCTCCCGTAACCCCTGGTTTACAGAGGAGAATGTGTCCTGTGCCCTAAACGGCATTATTACCATGCTGGAGGAGCAATACCTCCGTGAGTGGCTTTACCCGTACCACCTCAAACAGGTTACACCCAAAAAGGTTGGTGTGGTGATGGCGGGCAATATCCCGATGGTCGGTTTCCACGATTTCCTGTCGGTGCTGATAAGCGGGCATTTCCTGCTGGGCAAGCTCAGCTCCAGCGACGATATGCTGATGAAGCGCATTGCTAACATGCTGATAGGCATAGAACCGGCTTTTGGCAACCGCATTGAGTTTGTAGATATGCTGAAGGAGGCGGACGCCATTATTGCTACCGGCTCCGACAACACGGCCCGCTACTTTGAGTACTACTTTGCCAAGCGCCCGCATATTATCCGAAAGAACCGAAGCAGCATTGGCGTACTTACCGGCCACGAGGAGGCCGACGACCTGAAAGCGCTGGGCGAGGATATTTTCCGCTACTACGGCCTGGGCTGCCGCAACGTATCGAAGGTGTTTGTGCCGGAGGGTTATACTTTTGACAGGTTTTTTGAGGCTAATCAGCAACGCTCCAATATCCTGGACCACCACAAATACCAGAACAACTACGACTACAACAAATCCATACTTCTGGTGAACCGCGTACCGCACTTCGACAACGGCTTTATGCTGGTGCAGCAGAGCGCCAACCTGGTTTCGCCGATCTCAGTGCTGTTTTACGATACCTTTACCTCACTTTCGGACCTGCGCCAGAAGCTGCACGAGGTGAAGGATAAAACCCAGGTGGTGGTATCAGCGCACGGTTGGCTGGAGGCCAGCATTCCGTTTGGCGAGGCTCAGCGCCCCATGGTGTGGGACTATGCCGACGGCGTAGACACCCTGGCTTTTCTGCAGCGTTTGTAGTTCCTTAAAAATCAGCGTTAAAACATTGCATCTTACATAGCGGTTTCCTATATTGGTTATAGATATTTAAATCACACCGCACATGGAAACTTATGTAAACACTATCCCGATGCTGGAGAAGGAGCAGATTCCGTCTCTCCACTTTGGGCCTACCGACGTACTCACAGACCCTGAAGCCCGCAAGAAACGCATGTGGGACCTGAACCGCGCCACCTCCCTTGGCAATGTGTATCAGGGCAAAGTTGAGATAACCTTTCAGACAGCAGATGGCAAACAGCACCGCGTGGATACCACTGTTTGGGCTGTTGATGAAAAGTTCATGACTCTGAAGGCAGGTTGTTCCATCCCGGTTACCTCTATCATCGGCATAGAGTTCTTTTAAACCTGAAATCCCATTCCCCTAATAACGAGGCAAGTATACCCATACTTGCCTTTTTTGATTACCATAGGTTAGATGTTGCAACAGCATTCCGGCATGATATCTGCACTATATAGGGTGAACCAAATAAGTATACTATGCTAAATCAAAAAACCGACACCCAACTCATCAACAAAGACCGCATTTCCACCCTCAAATTCAGCAAAACGGATGTGCTGCAGGATTCTGAGGCCAAAAGCCGCCGCTATTATGCCGCTAACCGCGCCACCATTCTCAGCAACACGTACCGCAACAAGTCCATGATCACGTTTAAGACAGCCTCCGGCGAGAAGAAATGCGTGGAAGCCGCCCTTTGGGGATTCGACAAGGACTTTGTATTGCTAAGGTCAGGTATGTTTCTGCCGCTGCGCTCCATCTTAGAGATTAATTACTGCTAAGCCATGAAACCAACTTTAGCGCCCTGCGCACTTATAGGTACGTATAAAACGTAACGGCTTGCTCAACTACTGAGCAAGCCGTTTTTAGTTTCTGCGCGGGTAAGACCTTAAATTCGCTCCAGTACCTTTAAAATCAGGTCGTCTATCACCTGCTCGGCGTTCTCGGCAAACTGCTGGGTGATACGGTTCGCCACAATGGCATTCAGCGACAGCATTTCGTGGCCCAGTATACGGCCCATGCTGTAGTATCCGGCCGTCTCCATCTCGAAGTTGGTTAGCATGTAATCGTTGTGGCGGAAGTTGTGGTAGGTCTGCAGCAGTTGTTCAATTCGTAAGCCGCCGCGCAGCACGCGGCCCTGTGGTGCATAGAAACCCGGACAGGTAAGCGTGTTGCCGGGCACCATATCAAAAGCGATTCTCTGGATCAGGCTCTGGGAACCTGCCACGCAATATGGCCGGAAGCCCAGACCCAGCTCCTGCTGCAGCTTAGCGCTTATACTTTGCTCGCCTTCCGTCTGCTCCAACTCGTAAAACTCCATCAGCGAGTCTAGTCCTATACTTGTGTGTGAGGCCAGGTGGCTGCCCAGCGGCACTGTTTCCTGCAAAGAGCCCGAGGTACCGATGCGCACGATGCTCAGCTTTATCTTCTCCTCATTAACCTCACGGCTGCGGAAGTCGATGTTCACCAGGGCATCCAGCTCGTTCATCAGGATATCGATGTTGTCGGTGCCCATTCCCGTTGAGATCACCGTCAGGCGTTTGCCCTTGTAGTAACCTGTGTGGGTTACGAATTCGCGCTTGGCTATCTCCACCTCTATCTCATCAAAATACTTGCTCACCTTGCCCACCCGCTCGGGGTCACCTACGGTAATAATAGTGTCGGAAATATGCTCCGGCAGCAGGTTGAGGTGGTATACTGTGCCGTTTGGGTTTATAATTAATTCTGATTCCGGGATTGCCATTTTTATTTAATGATGCTTATATCGTTTATGATGTCCAACCACCCCTACCCCTCCAAGCTACTCTCGCTAGTTTAAAACTTCTGTTCTCACTAATCTTAGGGGGAGCTTTGTTTACTTTAAGAGTGGATTGCTCGGATACAAAGGTATAAAAACAAGAAAAGCGTGGCTGATTAGGCGCACGCTTTTCTGAGCTTTAGAGAATACTTATACTTGTACGTCAGTTTTCTTTTTGCGGTTGAATCCTTTGAGCGGATTATAGCCGTTCATCTCTTTCTGGTAATAGCCGGTGCCGTCGTAAGGGCGCTTTTCCGGGTGCTCCTTGCACTCCGTAGAGCAGGCGCCGTCCAGTTCCCAGCCGCATTTCTCGCAGATGGCCACGTGCAGGTTACATACCGGGTTGGCGCAGTTCACCATGCGGTCGTCTGGTGTGCCACATACATGGCAGGTAGAGATCACCTTCGGGTTTACGCTGTTCACATCCACGGCCACACGGTTATCGAATACGTAGCATTTACCCTCAAAATCCTCGCCGCCGGCCTCCTTGCCATACTTTATGATACCGCCATGCAGCTGGTAAACGTCTTCAAAACCCTGCTCCAGCAAAAACGCGCTCGCTTTCTCGCACTTGATGCCGCCGGTGCAGTAGGTCAGAATTTTTTTGTCTTTGAACTTCTCTTTCAGCTCCTCTACCTTCTCCGGAAACTCACGGAAGTTTTCGATATCCAGCGTTACAGCGTTCTTGAAGCGGCCCACGGTATACTCGTAGTCGGAGCGCATGTCCACTACCACTACATCGTCGCGGTCTTTCATCTCCTTAAACTCCTTCGGGGCAAGGTGCTTGCCCGTGCGCACGTTCGGATCAATGTGCAGCAGGCCGGAGTGTACGATCTCAGCCTTGGTGCGCACATGCAGCTTAGCAAACGCGTGCTTATCCGACTCATCCACCTTAAAGTCGATCTTGGCGAAACGCGGGTCGGCGTGCATAGCGGCCATGTACTTGTCGCAGTCCTCTTTAAGACCAGACACGGTACCATTCAGACCCTCTTTTGACACAATGATACGGCCGAGCAGGTTTAGCTCCAGGCAGAAAAGGTGGTGCTGCTCACGAAACGCCTCCGGATCCTCGATCGGCGTGTAGCAATAGTACAGAAGTATGCTGTAGGGTTTATTCATAACTGCTTAGTTTCTCGCTAAGTGTTAAAAGTTAATTATTGTTTATTTGTCTTAATCAGGATTTTCAGGATAAGAGGATGAACAGGTCATGGCCTGTAAACATTCACTTGATCACGCATTCAGAATTATCTTGCAAAGGTATCAGTGGCTCCTATTCCTGAAAATGACTTTTGTCAGTTTAGTAACAGCGGCGGCAAGTACAAAAGTTTATTTTATTGGGGCAGCCGGGTTGCCAAATACCGTGGCTTTGGCAGGCACGTCGGCCACTACCACAGAGCCAGCCCCAATGCGCGCGTTCTTACCGATCTTTACGCCGGAAACCACTACGGCTCCCGAACCGATAAAGGCTCCGTCGCCGATAACCACCTCAGAGTTAATGATGGCTCCTGCGCCGATCTCTACATCATTGCCTACTTCTGCCTTGGTATCCACCAAAGCTCTGGCATGTATAAGGCTATTGTCGCCCACTTTGGCGTTGTTGCTGATAACGGCCCCAGCACCAACCAGAATACCGTGGCCCAGCCAGGCATGCTCCGACACTGCACTAAAGCGGTGAATGGCATTTACCGGCACTACCTTGTGCTCGTCCTTCAGCATCTTGATCAGGCCTTTGCGGGCCGCTGAGTCCTCTACGGCCACAAACACATCGCAGGTTTTGCCCGCCAGTTTCAGGAACTCGTTATCTTCAGTGTTGCTCATCACCGCCACGTTGTTCACCTCCTCCTGCTGCAATTTATCGTCCAGGAAGCAGTACACGATCACATCGTTGCTGTTGAAGATATCCAATGCCGTGGTTCCCAGCTTTTGGGCGCCTAATATGATTACCGGATTTTGCATAAGTCAATCTTAAATAAGGCGCAAAGGTACGAAGAAGTGCGGGAGTTTGAAAGTATAGCTACAGCAGACGAAAGCGCTGCAGCAGGCGCTGCGCATACACGTTTTGCAGCAGCAGGTACACCAGGAAGGGCAGGTACACAATACGGTAACGGCTCAGGGTGCCGAAGTTCGGGGTAGAGAGGCCCGTTACGCCGGCCATCACAAGTATAAACACCAGCAAGACAACGTGCAGCAGCTCCGGCTTTATATTTGCCCCTTTCCTGAATGCAGATGCAAAAGCCAACCCGGTGAGCAGCAGCAGCAGCAGGTTCTCCAGGCCAGCTAATAAGTACAATGGCTTCCAGGATTCTCCTATGAATGGGCGGTAAATTGAGCTGATCATGGCTTCTGGATAGTGCAGAAACATGCTTTGCAGCGCTGGCTGCAGACCTTCCAGGGCCACATGCGGTTTACCCAGCGCACGCGGCAGCATGGCAGCATAGCTTTTGTGGATGTAGAGCGGGAGGTAGTCCACTAGTAACTTATCGCGGAAAACAAGCGCCACTAACCCTACAGCCACTACTCCCAAAACGGCATAGAAAAGTAACTGTGCCCGCAAAGGTTGTAAAGAAGTATGCCGTACTTTCAGCCGCTGCACCAGCACGTATACCAACAGTAGCGGCACAAGCAAAGCCGCATAGAACATCCTTATCTTTACAAAAAGATAAAAGTGCAGCGGAAGCAGCAGGAAACCGCCCCATCCGAATCTTTGGCGATGTGCCAGAGCAAGAGCCGCGCCGGTAAGCCAGCTCATACTGCCGTACATCAGCGGGTCTTTCAATAAACCGACACTCCAGATCAGCACCGTCGGGAAGAAGAGAAACGCGATGGCTCCTGCTGTTTTATACTTTGGATAGCTGCCTGCCAGCACAGCTACCAGGTAGGCACTCCCCCAGAAACTGTAGATAGCCAGGTAAAGGTTGTTGAGCAGGTAGCTGCCGGCAGTGGCGAAGTTGAGCAAGCTCAGCAGCTTTATAAAGAAGAAAGAGTTCAGGTGGTCGGCATAGTCAGTGAAGGGGAAGGAGGCTTTCACCTGCTCACTAGCGAATTCGTTAAAAAAGAGCAGCTTCAGGTATGCTCCTGGCTCCTGCCGGGCATACTGCCACAATTGTATACTGCCCTGGTGGTATGTGTTGCGGTCGCCCACCATCAAACCATAGTAGAACAGCACTGCCAACACTAAAACCAACAGCAGCTTAAGCGCCAGTGCCGGCCAGAAGTATGGCTTCAGCTCCTGCGCCCAGTTTTGCCTACTCATCCACCAGGTAAATCCGGCAAGTATAAGCAGGTTGAAAAGGTAAACGAGAAAGATGCTCACAGGGCTGGTGTGTTTTTCATGATCTTGTTGCCGACGGCGCAGCGCATGCAGTTTACGGGGTGGCAGTAGCGTTTGTAAAGCCCCAGCGCCGCCTGGTTACCGGCTGCTGACGTTGCCTGCCAACCCAGCTCTTCGTACAGGCGCGTATACTTGTTGCTCTCCTCCTTCAGCTGCTCCAGTAGGTTCATGGCCTTCTCCAGGTAGGCGCGCTCGCCGGTATGAACGGCATAGGCGGCAAGTATAGGCACGGCCACGTTAATCACCAAATTCTGTGCGCTGCTTTTGCCCATGCCCTTTGCCACAGCTTTCTGCCCGCGGCCAAACATGTAGTGCTTTTGCCAATACGCCGATACCGAAGCCTGAAACAACTGCTCATACTTCTTCACGGTACCGGTTTCGAGTAACCTGGCGAAGAATGACGGGTGCAGGTGCAGCAGCGCCGCCAGTTGCGCCAGCCTAACCGTCGGGAAGTTGGCGGGGCGCATGCGCAGGAAGTTCCACTGGTGGCGCGGTAAAGGCTCCAGTTTATACTTGTGACGCAGGAAAGTATACTCCCGCTGCAACTGCTGCGCATACTCCTCGTCGGCATCGGCTAAAAACCCGGCCTGGCCAAACAGCAGCGCCTCCAGCTGCAACAAATTATGCTGGTGCCGCCGCACCACGTGGAACGGCAGCGATTTTGCCAGCTGCTCAAATGCCTGCTGGTTTATCTTAAAGCCGAAGCCGCGCAGCAAAGTATGGAAAGCCGTTTGCTCCCAGTCGTTGCCGTAGCTGCGGTATACTTGCAACACCTCCTCGCCCTTTTCCTCCAGGCGCTCTACCAGCGCCCGCTCCAGCATCAGCGTTTTCGTAATTTCCGGCACGCCGGGCCAGAAGGCAGCGCAGGGGATTTCGTTTTTTGACTGTTGCAGCCGTTCGTAGGTTTGCAGCAGGCGCAGGTCCACGCGGTTTCGCAGCTCCAGCACCGGTACCTCTGTGCCGTCGGTTCGCAACACCTGGGTATCGACCTGCCATACTACGTGCAGCACCACCTGGTCATACTTCTGGTCGAGCTGGTGCTGGTGGCGGTGCCAGTCGGAGGCGCTCAGGTGCACCTCCACGCTCCCCGACCACTCCACCTTGCCTACCCGAAGCATGGCTTCCCTGAAGTCCGGGCCGGCATCGGTATTGTAAAACCCCACACGCAGCACCTGCAGCGGCTCATCCTCGGTGGTGGCCAGCGCGGTTTTATCAAAGTACTGATGCTGCCAGATGTAGTGCAGGAAATCCTCTTTCATGGGTCGGGTTTATACCTCAAGATGCGGAAAGTATGGTACAAAATCAAGTACAAGCAAAACGCCTGCTCTGTATGCGGAGCAGGCGTTTATACTTTCTATATTTGAGTGACTTATTTGTCTTGCCCTCTATACTTGATCTGCATGCCGTGCAGGAAGTTGCGCAGGATCTGGTCCTTCAACGGGCGGTAGTGCTGGTGGTCGGGCTTGCGGAAAAACGCGCTCAGCTCGTGCTTGCTCAGGCGGAAATTTGCCAACTCCAGGATGTCCAGGATGTCCTCGTCCTTCAGGTTCAGGGCAATCTTGAGTTTGCGCAGGGTAACGTTGTTGTTCAGCCGCTTCTCCGGCTCCGGCTGCGGGCCTTCCTTTTTGCCGCGCTTCTCGTTGATGAAGCCGTTCAGGAAAACCGCCAGATGCTCATCGTCCAGCAACTTACACTCCGGGTCTTCCTCTTTCTTCAGCCAGTCGCTTACCTCGGCCCGCGTAACCTCTTTCCCGCCCGACCCGAAAAGGGCTATCATCTTATCATCGCCGTAGTCAAACGTATAGCGGATGCGGCGGAGTATGTCGTTATTGTTCATTTTTGATATTGCTGTGGTCTTGGCCCAGCTTGATTTCTTGTTTTATACTTGCAGGTTCAGCTACTGGTTCGGGTTATACTTTTTACAGGGAGGCAGATTAGGCCTTACGCACAAACTCCGACTTAAGCGCCATCGAGCCAAAGCCATCAATTTTGCAGTCGATGTTATGGTCTCCTTCCGTCAGGCGGATGTTTTTTACTTTTGTGCCGGCCTTCACGGGTTTTGGGGCACCTTTTACCGGCAAATCCTTAATCACCACAACAGAGTCGCCATCCTGAAGTATGTTCCCGTTCGCATCCACTACTTTCAGCCCTGCTTCTTCCTCCGCCTCATTCGGGTTCCACTCATTTCCGCACTCCGGGCAGGCGTAGATATCTTCGCCCATCGCGTAACCATAAGGCGAATTGCATTTGGGGCACTGCTTCATTTCTTCTGACATTGGGGTATTTTTATTGTAATGTTATTGTTTTGATTGTAACGTACTTGGCATGAGGTGGCGTAGCTACCGTAAAGGTGTTGTTCTGTGATGTATTTTAGCCAGCACTGATGAACTGGCTATCTTGGCCCATAACTAAAATCAATAAGCTCTTTGGTCGCAGGGTCGAAAAAGGCTCTATCGCCTAAATAGCAGCAATTCAAATTTACCCTTACCACCTTCTTGCCATTCAAGGTATCTTCCTCTATACTTCTTATTCCATAATTGCATGGAGCATCAGAATACTTCTCCCCTCTTTCTTTCAGGTATATGCAGACCTTGTATAAGTACCCATTCGAATCATCACCCTTTGGTTCGCACTTACACTCTAAAATTGCTTGTTTAGGTTCTACAAGGGGAATCATGTCCTGAATATTCACTGGAAGGCTGTTATAGCTGAACTGTACAATCCGCTCCCCTATGTTCTGCACAAATACACTTCTTGGCTGCTTATCACGAAACCTGGGATCGAGTTTGTACTCAATTCTGACTGGAAACAACATAAGCTGAGACGTATATATTTTCTCCCCTGTACTGTTCGGCAGGTAGAGAGTGTCCATGTGCTTTTCTATGAAAGGTAGTGGAAATTCATCATGTCCCATAGGGTCAAACCAGAAACCATTCTCTAAGTTCTTCGTCCTAAAGCTCTTTAACCAATTCTTTTCATCCACTTTTTTTGCGGAAACGAAGTACCAATCACTTTTTCCTATTAAACTCTGCTCAGTTTTAATGACAAAGCCCTCTTCAACAAGAACGTCATCATAATTTGGAACGCTTTTTTGCTCCTTTTCCTTGCAGCCATTGAGCAACGCTGTGAATATCAAGAAAAGACATAATTGCTTCTTTATCATTAGGACGGTGTTTGTTCTCTCAAGTTTTTAAAGGAAGAAGCAGCTTCTCATTAATAATCCTTATACCACCCAACGGCCGCGTGCTTAAGATGCCTAAGCGTTAGCTAGGTTACTTAAGCATTGTGTTGTACTTCGTTATTTTCTAATTCCTTTCATGTCACCGTACTTCAAAACAAGCGGCTTTAGTTCTTCAAGAGTAGAGCTAATGAAAGATTGGTCAGAGTTAAATTCGAATACAAGCTCATTATTAAGCTCATCTAATTCATTAAATCTTCCTTGAACATTCACATGCCCCAACTCATCATACTTAGCGGCGAACTCTAAATTATCTTCATAGTTGACAAACTTCACATTGCCCTTCAACTCACTGTTACAGGATTCTAGCTTTTTGTAAAACTCATACAACTCTCCAGTTGATGTCCAGAAGAATGACTTGACTGTAAAGCTTCCAGATTTTATTTCAACAGTAGCTCTAAACTCATATCCACCCCAATGACAAGTGGACTCAGGAAAGCCATAGACTTCTTGAAAGGAAATTTTTATGTAGTTTCTATTATCACCTATGATTGAGAATTCTTCCATACTTTTTATGAAGTACAACTACTGTATAAAGGAAAATTATTACGTTTATCCGACCAACAGTAGTCGTGTAAACGTAACTGGACTAACGAATATACTATATAGAGACTACTTTATACTTAAACCTCAAGCCCTACCCCACCAACAACTCCTCCAGCAGCACCTCCATCTCACGCTGCACAGCAAAGGCAGCTTCTCTCGCTCTCTCGGCAAAATCGTAACCAGAGGAGGCATAGATAATGGCGCGCGACGAGTTTATAAGCAGGCCGCACTGGCGGTTCATGCCCATGCGGGAGATTTCCTCCAGGCTGCCGCCCTGCGCGCCCACGCCCGGCACCAACAGGAAGTTATCCGGCACCACCTGGCGCACGCGCTGCACGTAATCGGCCTGGGTGGCTCCTACTACATACATCATGTTATCGGCATTGCCCCACTCCTGGCTCGTTCTGAGCACCTGCTCAAACAGGTATTCCTCGTTGCCATCCTCCAGGCGCAACATCTGGAAATCCTGGCTTCCGGCATTAGAAGTGAGGGCCAGTAAAATCACCCACTTGCCATCCTGCGTTAAAAATGGCTTCACCGAGTCGGCGCCCATGTAGGGGGCTACCGTTATGGAGTCGAAATCCATGTTATCGAAAAAAGCACGGGCGTAGAGTTGCGAGGTGTTCCCGATATCGCCGCGCTTGGCATCGGCAATGGTAAAGATCTCTTTCGGTATCACGTCCAGCGTTTTTTGCAGGCTGATCCAGCCCTGTGGCCCCTGCGCCTCATAAAAAGCAATATTGGGCTTGTAGGCCACACAAAGGTCGGCGGTGGCTTCTATGATCTGGCGGTTAAACTCAAACACCGGGTCCTCCAGGTCCAGCAGGTGCTGCGGGAGCTTCAGCGGGTCGGTATCCAGGCCGACACACAGGTATGATTTCTTATTCAGGATCTGCTCGAAAAGCTGCTCTCTAGTCATGGCTTTCAGGGGATGGTTGGTTTCTACAAAAGTATGAATTTGCTGCAGCCGGAGAAACTTTCCAGCCCCTTTCCTGCGTGCGCAACCTTTCTTCGTTTAAACGGGTCTTAAAATAAAGCGAAACACATGAAAACAGCATCCATCATACTTGCCCTGGCATTTTCTGTGTTCCTCTTTTGCGGTTGCGGCAAAGAGGAGAGCGATAATGCCCCAAGCCAATGGGTAAATAACATTGAGGAGCTGAAGCAGTTGAACCAGGGGAAAATAACGATAACACAGGGAATAGCCGGAACTTTAACCCTGATCGAAGGCAACTGCATGCCGATCATCGGCCCCAACAGCACCTGTAAAGAGTATCCCGTCAAGCGAAAACTAGCCATTTACCCCTACACCACCCTACAGGAAACCGTGCAACACGAAGCCGCATTCTATACCATAAATGCCGAGCCACTTATGGAGGTAGAAACTGATGCCGAGGGCTTTTACCAGACTAAATTAAGCCCGGGCACCTATTCTGTTTTTATTGAGGAGAAAGGAAAACTGTATGCCAACGGATTTGACGGGCAAGGGGGCATCAATCCTGTGCATGTGGATGAGGATGTGGTGGAATCCCTTAACCTAAGGCTAAATTATGCGGTTTATTGATTGCAGATGTTCGCAAAGTAAAGGGTTACTTCAAAGTATAAGAAAGCCTGTTTAAAGTATAGGGCAGAAAACTGTCCCCTTGAGGGGACCACAGGGGTGTTAAGTTAGTTGCATCGAATATAGCCGGGCCTGCGGCCCAATTGACTTGTAAATCCAACTGTATAAAAAGTCACGGATCACAGATCCGCGCCAGCAAAAGATGTCGCAAGATTGCATCTTGTGGCTTTTCATGGGGCAAGCTTTCAGCTTGCGTAAGTATAAACTGTACAATCAATGCAAGCTGAAAGCTTGCCTCATGGGAAACCACGAGTTGAAAACCCGCGGCATAATTACTTTAACAGCGCCAAATAACCATCCCAAAGTATAAAAACAAAAAGGCTGCCCCCAATCAGGAGCAGCCTTTTCTATATCATAAAGGTTGGGTTATCTTAGATCTACCACGTTCACGCCTTTATACTTTGCCTTGTTAAACTGGAAGGCATCGGAGGCAAGCGTTGGGTTCGCCTCAAAGTTACTGATGGTATAAGTATAGCGGTTGCCGTTGTTACGGAACATCTCCCAGCTCTTCAGGGTCTTGTCTTTCTGGCTGATGTAGAGGCGTACCTTGTAGATCGGGTTCTTGCGGTCTTCCGGGGAAAGCTCCACCACATCGTGCTTCACGCCTCCCACTGTCTCGGTGCCGGCATAGGCATACTTGTAGCCTTTCTTATACATGTCGAAGATCTTGCTTGGGGCCATGGCCTCCGCCTCTTCATCCGACTCCGTGATGGTTACCTCGTTGGCGTCCTTCAGGAAAGTATACATGGTTTTGCCGTCGCTGATGATCTCCTGGCCGCTTACGCCCAGTCTATACTTGTCGCCGCTCACGGTAATGTTGCCCTTCATGGTTTCCTTCACCTTGGCCGATGGGTTTTCCAGTGTCTGGGCGAAATCGGCTTTGAAAGCTTTCATGGCGCGGTACTTCTGGCTCATGGCATTCAGGATCTTACTGGCCTGAGGATCCTGCTGTGCATTCGCCACAGATACAAACATCAGTACAACCAGAAGTAGAGAGAGTAATTTTTTCATGTCGTGTGTAAAGTACTTGTTTAGTTTTCTATCCAAGTGTATTCAATAACTGTTCCAAACTGTACTCGTCCGGAATTAAAACTTCGCGGGCCTTGCTTCCCTCAAACGGACCAACAACTCCGGCGGACTCCAGCTGGTCTATCAGGCGGCCGGCGCGGTTATAGCCCAGCTTCAGGCGGCGCTGCAGCAGCGAGGTACTTCCCTGCTGGTGCTGCACAATAACACGGGCTGCCTCCTCAAACAACGGATCGCGGTTACTTGGGTCAAAATCGGCTTTTTCGTTGCCGCCTTCATCACCCACAAACTCTGGCAACAGGTATGCATCGCTGTAGCCCTGCTGTTCGCCAATATGGTCGCAAATCCTGTCTACCTCGGGCGTGTCCACAAAGGCGCACTGGATACGGATCATGTCCGAGCCGATAGAGAAGAGCATATCCCCCTGACCGATCAGCTGGTCGGCACCACCGGCATCCAGAATGGTTCTGGAGTCGATCTTAGAGGTTACCTTAAAGGAGATACGCGCCGGGAAGTTGGCCTTGATGATACCCGTGATCACATTCACCGACGGACGCTGCGTGGCTACCACCAGGTGTATGCCAATGGCTCGGGCTAGCTGAGCCAGACGTGCAATCGGCGTCTCCACCTCTTTACCCGCTGTCATCATCAGGTCAGCCAACTCGTCTATCACCAATACAATGTAAGGCATAAAGCGGTGCCCCTTCTGCGGATTCAGGCGGCGCTCCACAAACTTGCGGTTATACTCTTTCAGGTTACGGCAACCGGCATCCTTCAGCAAATCGTAGCGCATGTCCATCTCCATACAGAGCGAGTTCAGCGTGTTCACCACTTTTTTGGTATCGGTGATGATGGCCTCGTCGGTGTCCGGCAGCTTGGCCAGGAAGTGGCGCTCTATCTTGTTGAACAGCGACAATTCCACCTTTTTCGGATCGACGAGCACGAACTTGAGCTGCGACGGGTGGCGCTTGTAGAGCAGGGAGGTAAGTATGGCATTCAGGCCAACTGATTTACCCTGACCCGTGGCACCCGCCATCAGCAAGTGCGGCATCTTGGCTAGGTCGGTGATAAATACCTCGTTGGTGATGGTTTTACCAAAAGCGATCGGCAGGTCCATGTCGCTCTTCATGAACTTCTCCGTCGAAAGTATGGATTTGATGGAAACCATCTCTTTCTTCGTGTTCGGCACCTCGATACCAATCGTACCCTTGCCCGGTATCGGGGCGATAATACGGATACCCAGGGCGGCCAGGCTCAGGGCAATGTCATCTTCCAGGTTCTTGATCTTGGAGATGCGAACCCCGGCATCTGGCACGATCTCATAAAGCGTAACTGTTGGGCCGATGGTAGCTTTAATACTGGCAATGCTGATGTTGTAATGGCCCAGCGTATCTACAATCTTGTTTTTGTTTGCCTCCAGTTCCTCCTTAGTTACTTGTATTTTGCTGGTGCCGTAATCGGTCAGCAAATCAAGGGTAGGGTATTGGTAACGGGCCAGGTCCAGCGTGGGATCATAGTTCTCCATGTCGCCGATGGCTGCTTCCTCTTCCGGGGTCTCCTCTATCTGCAGCGCCATTTCCGGCTCCCCATCTTCCTCCTCGTCATCCAGCAAAAGGTCTTCAGGCAGGTCGATATCCAGTTCCAGAGACGGGGCAGCGGGTTTCTCAGGGGCAGGCGGTTCTGGCTTTTTCTGTTGCTGCAGCGAGCTCAGCTCCATCTCCAAAGCCTGGTTTATCTCCTCGTCCTCCTCGTCAAACGGAACTTCATCGTCTTCCTCTTCCTCGTACTCCAGGGAAGCGGTAGGGTCAGCGTTATGGTTGATGTTGTTTGTTCGCGCCCCCAGCACATCGCCCAGGCTCTCGGCATAGTTTCTGTCTGTGCCAGCACCTTCCGTAGCCAGTGCTGCAGCCTTAGAAGTGCCCCAGTTTATACTTGTCACGTTAAAGAAGCTCACCACGAACACCAGCAGCAGGAAGCCCAGCAGCAGCCAGGAGCCCCAGCCAATGAGGCTGTTCAGCCAGATGGCCGACTCCACGCCCACAGAGCCTCCCAAAAAACCGAGTTTGCCAACCGTATCCGTAGAGAAAACAATGTACCCCATGGTAAGGCTCAGCCACAGCATACAAAAGCTGCACAGCCCCAGCACATAGCTCAGCGATACATTTACCCGCTTGAAAACGATTTTAGCGCCT
Organism: Pontibacter anaerobius; assembly: GCF_026241195.1. Taxonomy (GTDB): domain Bacteria; phylum Bacteroidota; class Bacteroidia; order Cytophagales; family Hymenobacteraceae; genus Pontibacter; species Pontibacter anaerobius. The sequence continues at coordinate 603,068 of NZ_JAPFQO010000001.1, read as the reverse complement.
GTAAAGAAAAGCACAGGTATAAAGAAGAAGGCACCGATGCCCACCAGATCATTGATAAAAATGTGCGACAGCCAGGCACCGAACAGCCCCAGCCAGTTCTCCGCCTCCTGCCCCGACTCTTTCAGGCCGGTTCCACTCACGGTTTCCACCACGCTCTGGTCGGCGTTGCCCGTAAACAGGTAGGACACAAAGGCGATGGTCAGGAAAAAGGAGAATAACAGGAAAGTGAAGCCGGCCGTCAGCTTGAAGCGGCGGTCGTGCAGAAAGCCTATTCTTAGATTAATCCGGGGTCTTGGAATCCGGAAAGACCATTTTTTCTTCTCTTTCTTCGGCTTCTGTCCCTTCGGCACATTTGCCCCACGTGGCTCATTCTTACCACGCACCTCATTCTTCCGCCCTGCTTGCAGCGTGTCGTCTCTGTAAGTGTTCTTGGCCATACCCTCAGCTATCTTTAGAATCTCAAATTTACACTTTTTCGTGGCAATGCCTTATCCTTTCGGACCGAATGTGGCTTATCTGGAGAGTAATTTTTTATTGATCCGGCTTATCAGGGAAGGCCCCTCATAGATAAAGCCAGTGTAGAGTTGCACCAGGTCGGCGCCGGCATTCAGCTTGTCTACCGCGTCCTCAGCCGTCATAATGCCGCCCACGCCGATCAAACGAATCTCAGGGGGTAAAAACGTGCGCAGGTGCTGAATTATTTGGGTGGAAGGAATAGTCAGGGGCTTGCCGCTCAGACCGCCCATGCCGATCTCACTCACCCGCGCCCCCGGCGTATGCAATCCCTCGCGGCTGACGGTGGTATTGGTGCCGATGATGCCGCTCAGTTTGGCCTCTATGGCAATCTCGATAATATCGTTCAGTTGGGCCAGGTTCAGGTCCGGGGCTATTTTTAGCAGCAGCGGCTTGAGCGTGCCCATTTTCTGGTTTTCCTCCTGCAACGACACCAGCAGCCTTTGCAACGGCTCCTTGTCCTGCAGCGCGCGCAGGTCCGGGGTGTTGGGCGAGCTCACGTTCACCACAAAGTAATCCACCACGTGGAACAGCGCCTTGAAGCAGTACAGGTAATCGTTCAGGGCCTCCTCGTTAGGCGTTACCTTATTCTTGCCGATGTTGCCGCCCACAATAATATTGCTCTTGCGCTTCTCCAGCCTTCTTACCGCTGCGTCAACTCCCTCGTTGTTAAAGCCCATACGGTTGATGATGGCCTGGTCCTCGGGTAAGCGGAAGAGGCGGGGCTTGTCGTTGCCAGCCTGCGGCTTTGGCGTAAGCGTACCGATCTCCACAAAGCCAAAGCCGAGCTCGGCAAGTTCGTCCACCAGCCTGGCATCCTTGTCAAAGCCTGCGGCCAGGCCCACCGGGTTCGGGAACTTCAGCCCGAACAGCTCCCGCTCCAAGCTCGGGTCCTCTACCTTAAACATACTTTCGGTAATGCTTTTGGCAAAGGGCAGCTTCATGGAAGCACGAAGGGCATCGGTGGTCAGGTAATGTACTTTCTCGGGGTCGAGCTGGAAAAGCAGCGGGCGCAGGAGGCTTTTATACACGGCGTATCGGGTTAGGTTATACTTGCCTGCAAAGATAGAATTTGGATGTTAGGATGTAAGGGTGAACAGGATTTTTTAGATAGGGAAAGTATAGCCATACTATAAAACCGCCAGAATACATCTGGCTACAGTCTTTCCCAACAGACGCTCACAGGTTTTGTAAACGCTGTGAGGTCTTTCATACTACCGCAAAGACTACTCTCCTTTCAACTCCGCCCAGGCAGCCTCCAATGCAGGGTTCGGGGCTGTTTTATACTTGTTCTCCTTTATATGGGCGTTCAACGCCGTGATTCTGTCATCGGTGCGGGGATGGGTGCTGACAAATTTCAGGAACTCAGGCTCGTCGGAATTCAACCGCTCCATTAACCAAACCATCCCTTTCGGGTCCAGTCTGTTCTGCGCCAGCAGCCGCAGGCCTGCCTTATCAGAGTCTGTTTCTGCCTTGCGGCTATACTCCAGGCTGTAGAGCGAAGAGGCGTTATCGATGATCACGGCCGAAATGCCGCTTGCATCGCCAAACAGCACCGAAAGCAGCATGTAGTGCGACAAACTGCGCGCCATCGCCTTGGTGGAGTGCCGCATCTGCACATGGCCTATCTCGTGACCCAGCAGGCCGGCCAGTTCCTCGTGGTGCTCCATTTTATCCAGTATGGCATCATGCACAAGTATAAACCCGCCCGGCATGGCAAAGGCATTCACCACCTCGTTCTCCACCACAGTTACCCTGATCGGGAAATCAGACTGCACCTGCAGGGCATCGAGGTAGGCTTGCAAGGCCACGGTTTTGGCAGAGTCTACGGTATATCCTTCCAGCACCCGGTTATAGAGGCTCTCCCCCATGGCATGCTCATAGTCTTCCGGAAAGTGGGCGGCTGCTTTCTCAGCCAGTGCAGGCACACCCCAGAAAAACAGCACCACCGCCACTGTCAACAAGCACAATCCCCCTAGCACCAGGCCCTTCACCCCGGTTTTAAGGAAGGAGTTATACTTGGAGGAAAGGAACTTTGCACCCCGGTATTGCTGCTCCAGCGCCTGCCTGAAGCCCTGCTCAAACACCGCTATACTTTGGCGCGGGAACTTGCCATACTCCAGCACGGTGGTGGCATCGTTAAACTCCAGCTGATGGATGTCCGGCAAGAGCCATACCTCGGTACCGCTTTCCGCGTCGGTTTGCCAAACGATATGGATATGGTTTGGCTCCAGTGTAATGAAAGCGGGCATACCTTTGGAGGTACGCCCGTTATAGAATTTTCCTTCAAACATAGTTTATACTATTCCGATGTCCAGCATGTCGGCCACGTCTTCGAATGTAGCGTTCTTGTACTCCTCCTCGGTCTGAACCAGCTCGTCCGGGTTAAACTCGCCCAGAATCTCACAGTTATTGATAATGGCGGATAACGTTCGCGTTATTACCCAGGAGTAGCCCAGGCCCAGCGTAAACACCATGATAAACATGTTGCCTAAAGCCAGCTTCAGGTATTGTGCACCGGTCAGGGAAGAATCGAGGCGGCTATACTTGCCGTCCTGCTCTATAAAGACGTTATCGATGTAGAAGTTTATGATGTCCTTGGCATACCAGAACACGTAAATGCCCAGCGTGAACAAAGTAAGGAAGTAGCCCTTGAGGTGAAGCAGGAACAGATCACCTCCATCTCCCTCAAAACTGAACCTGGCATTGCCGAAGCGCAGGTTACCGATAACTTCTTTCCGCAGGTTCACCGTGAACCAGGCCCCATAGACACCAAGTGTGAGAATGGTGAGCAGCAGGTTTACAAAGTATACTTTGAATATACTGCCCAAAGTGCCCCTATACCCCATATGTATGCCACGCCAGCTGGTGCGGGAGGTACGGTAGCGCATCATACCATGTATGGCAACCGGAATCAAAGCGGAGACCCCGGCAAAAAAGGCCAGTACGCAAACCGCATAGATCGTTAAGTCGTGGCTAAATACACCGAAGAACAACACGCCATACAGCACCGCTATAATGCCAAGGCCCTTGATAAAACCGATGAACATCTCTTTGCCGGTGCCATGGAAGGTGAAGGGGCTGCCAGCCAGTTCCGTTTTCCGGTAGACGTACTGCAGGTTCTTGGCTTTTGCCCATGGGTAGTATAGCCCCAGCGTTACCAGCATCAGGACAATGTTTACAATCTGAATGCTGAAGAGTTCGGACCCCTTCCCTCTGAAAGCCAGCGTGGGAGTGGAAACAGGCGTTTCCAGTACAGTAGAAGTTTGTTCCATAAAGTGTTTGTAAAAAGTTGAACAATAAGTATAAAGACAATATTTATTGCCCTAAATATATAACAACTTATATACTTACAAAACACATGGTAAATTTTTTCATCCTATTTAAGTCCTTTAGCTTAGAAGTATACCTGAGAGGTAGGCACAGCTAGTATAAAGAGGAGACAACAGGAATTACCTGAACAGGTTCTCCAGAAAATCGCCGGCGAAGTAGGCTAGGATGGCAGCTATACCGCCCAGGAACAAGGTTTCGGCAATGCCCTGAAAGATGTTTTTCTTGTTCACCGTACTTTTCAGTACACCGATGATGCTGAGCGCCACGCCGGTTAAGATACAGGCGTAGATAAAGAGATTCTCCTTGCTGGTATCAAAAATGAGTGCAAACACATAGGCCGCCAGTGGTATAAACCCGATCAGCAGGAAAGAGAAGAACGTCATGCCGGCCGTTTGGTAAGGAGATTTGGAATCTTTGGCCATTTCCAGTTCCTCCTTCATCATGGTATCTACCCATACCTCTTTATCAGAAGTGATGACAGCCACCACCTGCTCCAGCAGCTCTCCCTTAAAGCCTTTTTTCCGGTAGATGTCCCGAATCTCCTCCACCTCAGTCTCCCGCAGGTTATCTATCTCCCAATGCTCTGTTGCCACGTGCTTCTCGTAGGCATCTACACCGGCTTTGGTGGAGAAGAAATTGCCCACCGACATAGAGAAACCATCTGCTATAAGGTTGGCAAAACCAAGTATGATGACCACCGGAATATCGAGGCTGGCACCTGTGGCCCCGGCCACTACCGCAAAGGTTGTAATGGCACCGTCTATACCTCCGTACACGAACTCGGGCAAAAACTCTTTGTAACCGGAGCCGCCTGTTGCATGTGGTTCTTCCATGGCTTTACAAGTATAGGTTTGGCTCTATCTAACGCAAATCTTAACTTCTCGGGTGAAAATCCCGGATCACCTGCTTCAGGTAGTCGCGGTCTAGGTGGGTGTAGATCTCCGTGGTGGTGATGGACTCGTGGCCCAGCATCTCCTGCACCGCGCGCAGGTCGGCGCCGCCCTCTATCAGGTGCGTGGCAAACGAGTGGCGGAACGTATGGGGGCTCACCGTTTTCTGAATTCCGGCTTTGGCGGCCAGGTCTTTGATGATGGTAAACACCATTACCCGGGTTAGTTTGGCGCCACGGCGGTTCAGGAACAGGATATCCTCATGCCCTTTTTTGATGTTGAGGTGGCAGCGGATGCCCTCGCGGTATAGTCTGATGTGTTTCAGGGCATCGCGGCCAACAGGCACTAAACGCTCTTTCTCGCCCTTACCGGAGATCTTCAGGAAGCCGGCATCCTCATAAAGGTTGCTGATGCGCAGATCCAGCAGCTCAGACACGCGCAGGCCCGAGCTGTAGAGTGTTTCCAGCATGGCGCGGTTACGGGTGCCCTCCGGTGTTGAGAGGTCGATGGCGGCCAGCAGCTCCTCAATCTCATGGAAGGCCAGGGTATCGGGCAGCTTGCGGCTCAGTTTTGGCGCCTCGATGGTATCGGTAGGGTCGGTCTGCATCATGTCCTCCATAATCATAAATTTATAAAAGGCGCGGATGCCGGAGAGGGTGCGTGCCTGCGAGTGCGGCGTCATGCCTAATTCGTTTACCCACTCCAGGAAATCGCGAAGTATGGCCGGCGTTATGTTCTCCGGGGAAACCTGCAGCCCGCGGGAATCCAGGAACTCGATCAGTTTGCGCACATCGCGCTCATATGCCTCCACCGAGTGCCGCGACAGCGACTTTTCCAGTTTCAGGTATTCCTCGAATTGCTTTAAACAGATGCGCCAGTTCACGGTAGGAAGTTAGAGGGTTAAAGAGTTAAAAGTTCAGGAGTTAGAGACGTAGGGACATGGGGTTGAAACAGAGAAGTATAAAGTATTAAACGCTTACTTAAGAAATCCTGCACATCCACAGCCTACCCTGCAAATCCTGCTGTAACAATTAAACAATTTTTAATGGGCAAAGATAGTTAATCCTTACCTTTGTAGCTTTGGAATTTGCAGACATTAGACTATGAAGATACTCATCCTGAACGGCCCGAACCTGAACCTATTGGGTGTGCGCGAGAAATCGGTGTATGGCAACCGCTCTTTCGAAGATTATTTTGAGGAGCTGAAAGAGGCCTTCCCCGCGCTGGAGTTGTCGCACTTCCAATCAAACACCGAAGGCGTACTGATAGACAAACTGCACGAAGTGGGCTTCAGCTACAAAGGCATTGTGTTTAACCCTGCCGCCTACACCCATACTTCGGTGGCCCTCTCGGATGCCGTGAAGGCCATAGACACGCCGGTGGTGGAGGTGCACATTTCCAATATCTACGCCCGCGAGGCCTGGCGCCAGAAAAGTATGATCGCGCCTTACTGCAAAGGCAGCATCAGTGGTTTCGGGCTGGAGAGCTATAGGCTTGCCCTGCAGTATTTTGAGCGCCTGAAGCCAAAACAGATCGGTTTTACTGTATAATTTTTGCAACCAGAGCCGTTATAGGTTCGTTAGATTGAATCTTTACAATATAGTATAACAACTATATAAAACCACCTCCACATGCTCAACTTCTACCCCGGCCCCTCTAAAGTATACCCCGAAGTACGCACCTACCTGGTGGATGCGTACGACGAGGGCATCCTGAACACACCGCACCGGGGCGAGCAGTTTGTGCAGATGTCGCGGACGGTGGTGAACTCTATCAAGCGCAAGCTCAACATCCCGCAGGATTATTATATTTTCTTCGCCTCCTCGGCCACCGAGTGTTGGGAGATACTAACCCAGAGCCTAACCAGGCACAAAAGCTACCATATTTACAACGGCTCCTTCGGGGAGAAGTGGTTTGAGTATGCGCAGAAGCTCCGCCCGGCATCAGAGGGGTTTAAGTTTGATATAAACGAGCCGATGCCGGTAAGCGACCTGCAGATCAGCTCCGACACCGAACTGATCTGCTTTACCCAGAACGAGACCTCCAACGGTACGCAGGTGAGTCCTACCACCATCCTGAACCTGCATAACCGTTTCCGCGACACCCTGATTGCCGTAGATGCGACCTCTTCCATGGCTGGCCTCAACCTCAAGCTGATTAAGGCCGATATCTGGTTTGCCTCCGTGCAAAAGTGCTTTGGTCTGCCACCGGGCCTGGCGGTAATGGCCTGCTCGCCCCGCTCTATCTTCAGAGCGAAAAAGATGGCCGAGCGCGACCACTACAACAGCCTGGTGCCGATGTACGAGAAGATGCTGAACTACCAGACCACGCACACGCCAAACGAGCTCAACATTTACCTGCTCAAGCGCATGCTGGAGGATAGGCCCTTTATCAAAGGCATAGAGCAGCACCTGACAGACCGTGCACAGGACCTTTATACTTTCTTTGAGCAGTTCGCTGATTTTAAGCCGCTGATAGAGAACGAGGAAGTGCGCTCCAAAACAGTGATCACGCTGGTTGGCAACGACAAACTTGTGGAAGATGCAAAGAAGCGCGCGCTGCACCACAACATCCGGTTGGGTAACGGCTACGGCATCTGGGCCCGCAACACGTTCCGGATCGCCAACTTCCCGGCCATTGAGGATGAGGAGTACGAGGAGCTGAAGCGCTTTTTCCTGCATTATTACGCATAACTGGAGTTTTTAGAGTTAGAGAGTTTGGGAATTAGAGCGTTTAGGAGTTTACCACCGCCAAATGGCTTCTGTTCTTTCTAGTTCAAGAAAACTGTACCTTTGCAACTCTTTAACTCTTAAACTTTATAACTCTCAAACTTACTGTGTTTAGCATTAAAGAGATAGCGTCGGTTACGCTCACGCTGTTTGCCGTGATTGATATCATTGGCTCCATCCCCATCATTATAGACCTGCGCAAGCGCGAGGGACACATTGAGTCGGAGAAGGCTACGATTATTTCGGGTATTCTGATGATCGCGTTCCTTTTCCTGGGCCAATCTATACTGAAGCTTTTTGGCATCGATTTCGAGTCGTTTGCCATGGCAGGCGCCATCATTATTTTCCTGATCGGCCTGGAGATGATCCTGGGCAAAGACTTTTTCCATACCGACCCCGAAACAAAAAGCGGCTCTATCGTGCCGCTGGCCTTTCCGCTTATTGTGGGGGCCGGCACTATGACCACGCTGCTCTCGCTACGCGCCGCCTACTCGCTGCCCAACGTGCTGGTGGGCATCGTGCTGAACCTCGTGTTTGTGTACATCGTGCTGAAGGCCAGTAGCTGGATTGAGCGCAAATTGGGGAAAGACGGGGCCAACGTGCTGCGGAAGGTGTTCGGCATTATCCTGCTGGCTATCGCCATCAAGCTGTTTAAGACTAATTTGTAATTTTGAATGAGTGATGGAGTGAATTTTCAAACATTCGCTCCGTCACTCATTCCCATTTATACTATGATCGAATTATATACTGACGGAGCTTCGCGTGGGAACCCGGGCCCGGGTGGCTACGGTGCTATTTTGCGCTGGAAGCAGCATGAGAAGGAGCTGACAGAGGGGTTCCGGAAGACAACCAATAACCGCATGGAGCTGCTGGCCGTGATCAAGGGGCTGGAGGCCATTACCAAGCCAGGCATGCCCGTTACCGTTTACTCCGACTCCAAGTACGTGGTGGACGCCGTGGAGAAAGGCTGGGTGTTTGGCTGGCAGAAGAAAGGCTTTAAGGGCAAGGCCAACTCCGACCTGTGGAGCCGGTTTCTGCGCGTGTACCCCAAGCATAAGGTAAAATTTGTGTGGGTCAGAGGCCACGCCGGGCACCCTGAAAACGAGCGCTGCGACGAACTGGCCGTAGCCAGCGCCCTCTCCCCTAAGTTATTAATTGATGAGGGCTTTGAGTCCGGAGCCTGCCAGCCGAGTTAATCTAATGATCGAATTTTATACTTCTCTGTCATTCCGGAAGAATCTTGTCGGCGAGTAGCAACAGCTTAACTTTCCTTCACCCAAGATCCTTTCAGGATGACAATAAAAGTATAAACAGCGATATACTCCACTCATTCAAAATCAGCCAATCTCCATGCCCAACACCTACTTCCAGTTTAAGCAGTTCCGGGTGGAGCAGGACAGGTGCGCCATGAAGGTCTGCACCGACTCCTGCGTGTTTGGGGCCTATGTGGAGGTGCGGGAGGCGCAGCAGGTACTCGACGTCGGCACCGGCACCGGACTGCTCGCACTGATGGTGGCGCAACGCAGCGAGGCAAGTATAGATGCCGTGGAAATTAACCCGGAGGCGCAGCTGCAGGCACAGGAGAACTTTTCCGCCAGCCCCTGGTCAGCCCGGCTGCAGCTATTCCCACAGAGCCTGCAGGAATTCGCGAAACAGGAGCACTCCAAGTATGACGTAATACTTTCCAATCCGCCTTTTTTTCTATCCTCACTTAAATCTCCGGATGCGGCGAAGAATATGGCCAAACACACTGGGGAGCTGCTTTTTGAGGATATTTTATACTTTGCGCAGCAACACTTGACGGAACAGGGGAAGTTACACTTGCTGCTGCCTCCCGCCGAAGCGGTATACTTTGCCAAACTGGCCAAGGCCTCTGATTTATACTTGCAGGAGGTGCTGCAGGTGTACACGTACCACGGCGGCAAATGCATACGCCACATCCAGACTTATACTTTTAAACCCGTTCCAGTTCCTGTAGTAAAGGAATTCTACATACGGGAGGAGGACAAGGTAACTTATACTTCAGCGTTCACTGAGTTGCTGAGGCCGTATTACCTGGCTTTCTGAAAACTAGCTGATATCCTGCAGCTTGGTGATCTTGCCGTTCTCGAAGTAGAAGATCGATTTGCCTTCCAACGTCAGTTCCTCACCGGCCTGCATGCCATTGGGCAGGTCTACCCCCACCACACCGCTGTAGCTCACCTCCACTTCCGCCACATCCTCTTCAAAGCTTATACTTTTAATCCGCTGCTCCCTTTCCCGGAAGTATGCCGTGGCCTGCTCCGCCTGGTGCAGGAAGGCTGAGATGCCAAGAATTTTATGGTTGGTGATACCGTCCGCGATGTTCTCAAAAACGATATCATGGTGCATGTCCTTCACCATGCCCGCCACATCAAAAGCATTGTAAGCTTTCACGTAGCTTTCTATTATTTGTCGCTGTTGCGCTTCGTTACTCATCTTGATTTTATTAAAGAACACGCTCCGTTTCCACAAACCCGATTCCGTACTGCTCCAGTTCTGCCAGCACCGGCTCGTACAGCTCCGGGTAAATCGGGATCACCACGCCGCGGTGAGAGATCTTGCCCTGCAGCAGCAGCTTGGCCAATATGCCCACCGGCAAGCCCACAGTTTTCGCCATGGCCGTCTGCACTTCATCCTCCCCTAAAGCTACCAGGGTTGAGGTTATTTCGCGCAGCTCCCCGTTCATTTCATACCCAAACTGGTGCTGCATCACGATCATGTCCTTATCGCCGGGCTCCAGTGATAATTTCTCTTTCAGGATCTTCTCCAGCACTTGTGCCGGCGTGGCGGCGTCCAGGCCTACAGGCGTATCCTCGAACAGCCCCAGCCAAACCAGTTTCTGCATCACCTCACCCTCCAGCGGTGTACCCAAGTATAAGCTCACACGCTCGGCCATACTTTGATCGGGTGAAATAGCGGGCGGAAGGAACGACTCGACAAAGGTGCGGTAAGTCATGTGCTCGGAGCCGTCCAAAGTATAACTGTCATCTGTCAGGCCGAGCTGTACAAACACATCCCAGGCCTCGCAGTAACCGCTGCGTCGCAGGGTGCCACGCAGCATGGTCGGAATGTCGAGCAGGCCGTAGGGCTCGCGATAACTCAGGGAGTCGCGGTTAGCATAGCCCTCAAAATGGCCGAATCCCTCCACGTAAAAGGCATCGGTGCGCTGAAACAGCTTGTGGTACGGGATATACTTGTACTGCCCGTTCTTGATATACTTGGCCGTGCCCTGCCCCGCCAGTACCACGTTGCGGGGGTTCCAGGTAAACTTATAGTTCCAGGGGTTGTTATCCGATTCGGGGGCCACCAACCCGCCCGTGTACGATTTAAAGGAAGTAAGTTTGCCGCCGGCGTCTTTTATACTTCTGATCACACGCATGGCCGACATATGGTCGATGCCCGGGTCCAGGCCGGACTCCATCAGGATCGTAAGGTTCTTCTTCTGCGCCTCCGCATGCAGCGCCAGGAAATCAGGCGACACATAGCTGGCCGTGATCAGGTGCTTTTCCTGCTTCAGGCACTCACGGGCCACCTCAATATGGAAAACGGCCGGCAACAGCGAGATAACCAGATCGGCCTTTTTTACTTCCGTAGCCCGCTGCTTGGCATCATGCACATTAAAGGTGATGGTTTCGGCGAAGGCAATCGGCCCCACAATGGGCTCCAGGTGCGATATGGTAATATCGCCGATGGTGATATGCCAGTCCTCGGCGGTGGCGTTGTCGAAGAGGTATTTTATAAGCGAGGAGGCTGAGCGGCCGGCGCCCAATAGCAGAATCTTTTTCATAGTGGGTCAGTGGGTTTGCCTTAAGTTAGAAATAACGCGGTGCATGGCAAAGATTCAGTATGGTTTTATCAGAATATTAGCTTAAATTTATAGCCCTTTTCTGATTTTGTAACCTACTTGGAATAAAATGGCAAGTGAACTGAATATACAAATTAGCGTGGATGTGCTGGAACCGCAGGAACTAACGGCTGAGGAGCAACAGGCCATGCAACTTGCGCAGGAAGCTGCCGTAGATGCTTACGCCCCATACTCTAACTTTTTAGTGGGTGCCGCCCTGGTGCTGGAAGACGGCACCATGTTTAAAGGCAGCAATCAGGAGAACGCCGCCTACCCTTCCGGGCTTTGCGCCGAGCGCACCGCCCTTTTCGCCCTGAGCGCCCATCACCCGAGAGCTAAGATAAAGTTGCTGGCCGTAACAGCACGCCGCCGCCAGGAGCAGGAGTTTCTGCCGGCCATGCCCTGTGGCGCTTGCCGCCAGGTAATGGCCGAGTACGAGTACAAACAGCGGGAGCCGATACCGGTGCTGTTGCAAGCTGCCGATGGCAAGTTCTACCGCTTTAAATCCGTAACCGACCTGTTGCCCTTCCAGTTCACGCCAGATAACCTGTAGGAAGTTTGTGGGGGGGGGGAGAAAATTTATGCTTCCTGTCGCACCTTTCTACTCGTTGTTCCTGGGCTGGCGCGGGTTTGTAACCCGTGCCTTTGATTGATGTTGAGTTTGTAACTCAACTGGTCCGGAGGGCCGGGTATACATTATACTAGAAATCATCCGAAGACAAGGGCTGCAGAAGTATGATTTCTGGAAAACACCTTACTTTTGATCATGATTGAACACAGCCTCATCGTACCTCGCACGGCCCGCTACTATACCCTGGGCACGCCATCTGAAAGTATAAAAGACCTTTGGATCGTGTGCCATGGCTACGGGCAGCTGGCGCGTTTCTTTTTGCGGCATTTCAGTGTGCTCGATGATGGCAGTACGCTGGTGGTAGCCCCGGAGGCGCTGTCCCGGTTTTACCTTGAGAAGTTCTCCGGCCGCGTAGGCGCCACCTGGATGACCAAAGAAGACCGCCTCTCGGAAATTGAAGACCAAGCCAGCTACCTGAACCTGTTGCTGCAGGAACAGCTGCACCAGTTGCCGCAGGATGTGCGCATCACGGTGCTGGGCTTCTCGCAGGGCGGAGCCACCGTTAGCCGCTGGCTAGCCACTCAAAACGTGCCCGTGCACCGCCTCATACTTTGGGCCGCCTCCTTCCCCGAAGATATCGACTTTGCCACCGGAAAAGCGGCCTTCGCTAATCTGCCCGTGGCCATGGTCTACGGCACCCAGGACGAATTCATCACACCGGAAACCCTGCAACGCAAGCAGCAACTGATGCAGGAGCTGGGCATTACCCCGCAGGTTTATACTTTTGAGGGTGGCCATAGTATAGATGCAGCAACGCTACTAGAGGTAAATAAACAGCTATAGCAGTTCTCCCTTCTTAACACCACATAAAAATTTAAATACAAGCTTACCATCTAAGCTCAATACCCCCTGCACTTATTGTAATGTTTAAAGAACTTAGTGAATGAACCTCTATACACATCTTGTTATATATGAATATATAAAAATAAAATTTAATTTTGGGGCATACTATACTACTAGCATACCATTTTATAACACTTTCGTTCACATTAAGTACAGTCGTATGAAGAAACACCTCTACGCATTTTTCATCCTCTTATTCCTGGCAGCCTCAGCTGTAGCACAAAGCAAAATAAACGTTTCGGCAAATTTCCCGGATGCTAAGTTCTTCTTACTGAAAAACTCAGACAACACAGAGATAGCAGAGCTGGGTGTTGGCAGCATTGAATTAAAACTGGATAAGGACTCCAGGAACAGGATCAAAGTTGTAAAAGAGGGATACGAGCCCTTTATCAAGGAATTCCCGAGAACTGTTAAATGGGAGAAAGAGCAGAAGGTTGAGCTGGAAAACAGGCTGGTAGACATTAGCGTGGAGCCATACGATGCCGAGATTTACGTGGATGGCCGCATGGTGGGCTCCAAAAGAATCGGCCTGATCGTGGGCAAGGGCAAGTTCCTGACCGTTGAGGTTAAAAAGGCAGGTTATACACCGGTCACAAAAGTATACTACAACTCCCCTGACCGTGAGACGCCTCCGGTAAAAGACTTCTTTGAGTTGAAAGACCGGCAGGTGCGCCTGGAGGTGATCCCGGCGGATGCGCAGGTTGCCCTTAACGGGGTGGCAAGCGGCAGAGGCAACACGGATGTAAATGTGCCCCTGGGCAGCTGCGTTACCGTTACGGTTACCAAAGATGGCTTTGCCGAGGTGGTGCAGGTTTTCTGTAACAAGCCGGCCACAGACCCGCTCCCTCCGGTTAGAGCCAGAGCCTTGCTGGAAGACCGCCTGGTAAGAATAACCTCTGCCCCAGCCGATGCCAACATCGAAGTAGGCGGAAAAGTTGTGGGCGTAGGTAGCTACGACCTGAAAGTGCCGAAGAATGCCTGCATCGAGCTTCGTGTGACAAAAGACGGTTTCCTGCGCTATGTTAAAAACTACTGCAACCAGGCGGACATGCAGGCTCCCCCGACGAAAGAGTTCATCGAGCTGCTAGAGGACGAGGCTTATACTTCCTCCATCTCCACGGACATGGCCAACGTGCGCATAACCGTGCCGGTAAATAAAGCCCTTGCACCGGAAGACGCCTGGAGAATTCTGGGCTCTATCGTAACCAAGAGCTTCGATGTACTGGAAACAGTAGATTATAACACCGGCTACCTTACCACAGCTTGGCAGGTGCAGAACTTTAACGGCATGAACACCATCCGCACGCGCGTAATCGTGAGCAGCGGAGGTAACGCCAACGAGCTTACTTATGTGGTGAAACTGGTAAGCCAACGCGCCGACGGTGTTATCAGTGTGAAGGAAGACCAGCTGTTCGCCGACTGGGGCAGGCTACTGAAGCGCTATGGCGGAATAGTAGAGGAGATTCAGGCACGACTCCAATAAAAACTATACTTAGCAAAGACCTCAGAACTAGTTCTGAGGTCTTTTTTATTTTAGTCCTAACACGCTGAGGTGGATGTTGGAAGAATTTAGTAAACTACACCTAAAATGCAGATAAGCCGATTGGACTTCCTGCTGTACACTAGTTGATTGTCATAAAATTTATAAAATGAAAAAACTTATACCCTTAATTGTACTAATTCTAAGTACATCTGTTTTAACGATGGCTCAAAATAAAGCCGAGCAATTATATGCGGCTGTACAGAAGAATGACAAGGCTATGGTTGAATCGCTGCTTAAAAAGGAAGCTGACCCAAACTACATCAAACAGGCTGGTCCATGGATGAAAGTGAGCCCACTGATTACAGCTGTTAATAATTCGAATGTTGAAATAGTGAAGCTACTTGTTGCGAACAATGCGCAAGTTGACTGGCGCGATGGATTTAACACCACAGCTCTAATGTATGCAGCAGCGAATGGAAATAAAAAAATTGTAGAGTTACTGATTGCAAATGGAGCAGACGTAAATGCTACTGACGGGGAAGGAAATACAGTTCTTTCTGCAGCTAAGGAAGGTAAGAACGAAGAAGTTATTGCACTTATAGAAAGCAAACAGCAGAAATAATTTCGTCAGTCAACAAGGTGCAGCTTTAACTCTCGCTTCGCTGTGGGCTTTGGCTGCACCAATCCGTTACAGTTACCTGCAAGGTTAAAACATGAAATTTCATCCGCCAATAATAGAAAGGGGAAAAGATGAGCTTATAGAAATAGCGAATTTTCCTGATAAGTGGCAGCCTGAAACCGTGGAGCAAGCCAAAGCAGAACTGGTAAGAAGAGGTGTATCATCTCAGGAGCAGGAGAAAAAAATTGAGAAATGGATTAGGGATTCTAAAGCTGAGCTGAAATGCGAGATGAAGAAAAGGGCTTTGGTGAAGTATCAACCGATAGAGCTGTTTTTTATGTTTATACGGCTCCCTGCAACTTTGCTGTGGGGCTGGAACCTCAAACGTGAAGGCTACATAAAGTTGCATAAGCAGAGATTAAGTGTTATCGCTTTAGGCCTGTTATTCTATTTCTGTAGCATATTATACATATCATGGAGTGCACCTGTAACCGAAAAGGCACGACTTAAATTGATACAAGAACAGGACATTTCAGAATGGGAGAAAAGTTATTACGGAGAAACTAGAGACAGTATAGAAGTAAAGAACCCCAGCAGGTAACGGTTAGCACAGGCTTTAAGCTTCGGCTACGCCTCGCTGCCTTATGTACCAGCCATTAGATACCCTTCCGTGTAACCCGACAAATGTTCCCAGACAGCAAGGAAACGTTTGACAATCTTACCAATAAGCTTCTCAACGGCAAATACCCACTGAGATAAATGTAAATGCCGCAGTCTCATTTGGGTGTAAAATATTTTGTGCCTTACTGTATCAAATCGATACACCAAATGTCTGAAATCGAACAGTCTTTAATAAACAATTGTCTAAAATACCAACAAACATTTTTATAAAATACTGAAATTAATCAAGTTATATTTTGGCCTCAACTTTGCCAATAGAATTAAAAATGGATTCCCCATCAGTGTTTGGCCTCTTTTTTATTAAAAGTCAACATTTTAAATCATGATAAAGAACAACCTTAAAATCGCCATACGGATACTCTGGAAAAACAAACTTTTTTCATTGGTCAATATACTGAGCTTATCACTGAGTATGGCGGTTGGGGTTATTCTTTTTACATTCATAAAAGCCACTCACGATACAGACCATTTTCATCCAGAATTAAATCAAATAGTGCGGATACTCACGCAGGAAACAATTGAGGGAGAACAAACCAAATGGGCAACAGCTCCATTGCCGTTGGCGCCTCAAATAGAAAGCGTCTCTTTTGTTGAAAAAACGGTAAAAGTGCGTCTGGCAGGAAAACACAATTTGCAAACTGACGGAGGTGATATACCTATTGACATAAAATTTTCAGAGGCTTCTTTTTTTGATGTTTTTGGCTTTAAATTATTGTCAGGTCATGCACAAAGCCTTACAAATAATCCCACTTCACTTTTTTTAACTGAAAGAACAGCAGAAAAGATATTTGGCAACGCCAATGCTTTAGGGCAAACGGTTCAATTTGAAAACTTAGGTTCTTATACCGTTGAGGGAATTATCCAGGACCCGCCTTTAGAAACACATCTACCCATTGAGGCAATGCTTTCAATTAATGCTGCTGAAATGCTTGAGAAAAAAGGAACAATCAGTAATATCTCCCAAAATTGGGGAGACTTCAAGAGTTCAGCTATTTACGCACGTTTAAAATCAGAAGATAATTTAAAGCAGCTCAATACAACGCTCCAAAACTATAATCGCAATTTGGATAAGAGCAATCTTCAATTTTTGGCACAACCCATAGAGGATATTACCCCTCGAAACAAAGACATTAAAAATGACCACAATGCGGGCGTCGATTGGACGGGCATACATACGCAGCTATTTTTGATTCTAGCCTTAACCCTCTTATCTGCTTTCAACTATATCAGTTTGACATTGGCGCGTGCCTTCTCCCGAGCACGAGAAGTAGGTATTCGCAAAACGTTAGGCGCAACAAGAAGACAAATTATTGGTCAGTTTTTAATGGAGTCGACCCTTGTATCCCTGTTTGCTTTGTTGTTCACAATGCCATGTGTTGAGATTTTAACATATTATATACCCGATATGGATGTGGCGTTTTCTTATGATCCAATCTTAATTTTAGGCTTGCTAACCTACGCAGTTATCACAGGCTTAGTCGCTGGGGCATTTCCGTCATGGCTATTGTCAGCGTTTCAGCCCATACAGGTTTTGCGTAAAATGAAGAATATTAAGCTGTTCCGGAGTATTGCTATTTACAAAGCTTTGATAGTCTTACAGTTTTCGGTGACCATCATGCTGATGATATTGGTTGTCATATTAGCCGATTATGAAATAAAAAATCATGCAATCATCAACTCAACCATATCACCTAATGTCTTGACACTTGATTTAAGAGGTGAAAAATATGGAAACCTGCAAAACGAAATAAACCAGTTAAGCCAGGTAGAAACGACTTTGGCGACTAACTGGTACTATAAACCGATGAAAAAGGGCAAATCTTCTGTAACATTAAATGATAAAATTTTGGAAATGTATTACGTAAGTATTGATCCAAAAACAATTGAAACAGAAGGTATCAGCTTAAAATCGGGCCAAAATTTCCCTAAAGATATACCCCAAAGCACTGAGCAATATGTGTTGGTGAATGAAGCTGCCGCAAAATTATTGGAATCTGAATCGGAGACTTTAGTGGGGCAAACGCTATTACTGGACTCTGCCTATGTACAAGTCATTGGCATAATGCCCAATGAAATTATTGGCGAAACAACTCCTTTACTATATAGGTATTTGCCAAATGAAACATCCACCTTGACCATAAAAATAAATCCAAATACAGAATTGGAAGCAACCAAAGCTATTCAATCCATATGGGCAAACCATTTTCCTGAAAAAACAGCAAATCTTCAGAATTTAAAAGATGGTTATCTAAGAATTGGAGATAGATTAGGTTCTTTTGGAGGCTTAGCCCTTATCGTTATGATAATCGCTGGTCTGGGCATTTTAGGCATAGCAAGTTACTCCGTAGAAACACGCACTAAAGAACTGGGTATAAAAAAAGTATTGGGAGCAAGCAACATAGCATTGGTGTGGACAGTTACCAGAAGTTTTGGCATTCTTATCCTAATTGCCGGGCTTATTGGTGTTCCAGCTGGCTTGTTTGGCGGTGATTTAATTAGACAAGATTTAGGCAGCAGTCTTGTTGATTTAAGTTTTATAAATGTAAGCATAGGCTTTGGCTTAGTTGCCATAGTAGGGCTACTGACTGTTCTATCCCAAACCATTCGAGCGGCGCATATTGAACCTGTAACAGTTTTAAAAGTAGAGTAAAAAAGGTAAAACATGCATTGGCAGGTTATGACGATGGCGAGACAATTAATTCTATTCCGCGACACCATGACGACAATGTAACGACCGACTACAAGTTGCGAGAAGAAGGGCACATGTTACTAACAAAATGTTTGCTTAAACGCCTAAGAACTAAAGTACACTTACTAGCAAAAGCACACGCCCAGAGCAAGTGTAGCTCCTGCTTACTTGCATTCGACTAAGCAAGCCTGCTCAAACTTCCTTTCCACGCTCCCACATGCCCTCCATCACCACCTCCAGCAGGTGCTGATCCGGGTCCCGGAAGTAGAACGACAGGAAGCCGCCGCCCCAGTCAAACTCCTGCTCAATGGCAATGCCCAGGCCCTTTATTTTTTGCTTCCAGGGTTCATACTTCTCCTTCGCCACCTCAAAGGCCAGATGCATTTGCCCGTAGCCAAAGTGCGGCGGCAGGTTTTTACTCTCTTTTGACGCCTCCGGGTCAAAACACAACAGCACCGAAGCACCCACCCTGAAAAACACGTGCCGCCCCTCTACTTCGCCAATTACCTTAAAGCCGAGCTTGTTGTGGTAATAGTCTTTCGTGGCCACCAGGTCCTGCACATACAGGCATGTTTCCTTTATCTTTTTGATATCCATCTTCTTTTCCGGGTTAGTATACTATTGGCACTCAGAATTACAGCTATTTTATACTTTTTTGACTTAACGTGTGCCTGCGCTTCTCGTTTATACTAGCACCGTACTACTTTTTACTACATGAAGCTGATGATAAAAATTACGTTGATTTTTGTGGCGATAGTTGGGTTCGTTACTTTCTTTTTTAGGGAGGAGCTTTTTGAGGATGCGCCTGCAGCCCCTGCCAACATAGAGCGCCTGGCTAAGCTGCCAAATGAGGTGAGTGAGAGCTCCGGCGTGGCTGTGATGGCAAAGGGAGAATACCTGACGCACAACGACGCCGGCAATGGCCCGCACCTTTACAAACTCGACGAAAAGGGCAAGCTACTGGAAACCATCAAGCTGAAATTACCAAACGTAGATTGGGAGGACTTGGCGCAGGATAAGGACGGCAACGTATACATAGCCGATACCGGCAATAACGATAACAGCCGCCGGGAGCTGGCTGT
Source organism: Pontibacter anaerobius (assembly GCF_026241195.1). Lineage (GTDB taxonomy): Bacteria > Bacteroidota > Bacteroidia > Cytophagales > Hymenobacteraceae > Pontibacter > Pontibacter anaerobius. Next base: position 583,710 of record NZ_JAPFQO010000001.1, on the reverse strand, counting down.
GTACAAGGTAAACCAGGAGCAGCCGGAACAGGTGCAGGCAATCAGGTTCACGTACGAAGACCAAAAGGAATACCCCCCCAAGAAAAAGGACCGTAATTTCGACTCCGAAGCCTTATTCTGGAGCAACGGCAAACTGTACATTGTTTCAAAAGACCGGGGCCAGGGGCAGACCGCCAAAATATACCAACTACCAGACGAAGCAGGCACCTATAAAGCCAAACTCATCGGCAGCCACAAGCTGAAAGCACAGGTCACGGGAGCGGCCATTAGTCCGGATGGTGAAACTGTTGCGTTGCTAAGCGAAGAGGTGCTACACCTGTTCCGCGACTTCGACAGCGTTGAAAAGTTTTACGAAGGCAAGTATGAGAAACGCCCACTGAAAGGAGCCGGACAAACAGAGGCTGTGGCGTTTGAGGACGACCAGGTACTGATTATCACCAGCGAGGGGGGTAGTTTGTATCGCTACGCGCTGTAAGGATACATAAAAGAAGCCTCCCCTTTTGCTTGCTGCGGGGAGGCTTCTTTTAAACAATTTATACTTTTTTATACCTGGTGTTTTCCGGCAGTTTCCCGCCCGGTAGTGCAGGCCGTGGGTTTTGCCACACTTTAAAGAGGATAAACAAGCCGATAAGTATAAGTGGTATACTCAGTATCTGGCCAATATTTAGCGCCATGGTGGCTTCCTTGGCTACCTGATCTTCTTTCAAAAACTCCACCAGAAAACGGAAGGTAAACAACGCCGTCACGAAAAGGCCGAAAAGCAAACCCTTTGGCAAGGCGGCCTTATACTTGTTCCAGAGCCAGTAAAGCAGCACAAACAGCGCAAACACGCTCAACGACTCATACAACTGCGTTGGGTGGCGCGGCACATGCGAGTATTCCGTGCTACGCTCGAAAATGAAGCCCCAAGGCAGGCTCGTAGGGTGGCCGAAGATTTCGGAATTCATCAGGTTACCTAGTCGGATGAGAGCACCGCCCAGCGCCACTACAATCACGATGCGATCCAGCACCCACATGTAGTCGAACTCCTGCTTGCGGCTAAACAGCCAAAGCGCGAAAAGTATACCGATAGTAGCTCCATGGCTGGCAAGCCCTCCTTCCCATATCTTCAGGATCTCGATGGGGTTGCTCAAGTAATACTCCGGGGAGTAAAACAAAGTATGGCCCAGGCGTGCACCCACTACAGTGCCGATGATCATGTAAATGGTGATGACGTCCACATCGCCCTCAGTGCGGCCTTCTGCTACGTATATTTTGGTAAGGATACGCTGCCCGATGATAAAGCCCAGTGCGAACAGCAGGCCATACCAACGGATACTTAACGGTCCGATGCTGAAAATCTCCGGATCAACGTTCCAGGTAATATAGTTTAGTATGCTCATAAGGGTGTTCTTATCCTACAAAGTTAAGATAAATCGGCCACCGAAAAAACGCAAGCTACAACCCTGCCCCTGCGCTACTGCAGTACAAGTAGTTTATACTTTGGTTGAGGCATAAAAAAAGCGTTACCTGGTGCGGCAACGCCTTTTTGTGGTTTTATACTTTATTTATCCTGTACCCGCTGCAGTTCCGCTCTGAAGCCACCGCTCAGTATCGGGAAGCGTAGCCAGCTGCGTGGGTCCACGTTGTAGTCATCCAGGTGGAAGGCCGGCGCGTAACGCTCGCGTTTCCATTGGTTGCGGCTCCAGAGACTGTAGAACTTCGTGATCCAACCTTTCAGCAGTTCCGGTGTGGCTACCTTCTGCTCCAGCAGGATGTCGTATACTTCTTCCGGCGAGTAACGGTCGTGGAAGGCCAGGCGCTCGATCATATTAAGTACCTCGTACGGCATCAGGTCTTTCTCGTCTGTCTGCGCCTCTTCCTGCGGCCGAAGCTCTGCGCTTGGCTGCAGGTTATTCACATATTGTAAACCGATGTACCCCAGCTCCTGCTGCGCCCAGATCAGAAACTGCCTGATAAAGGCTTTGTCTATACCTGCTATCGGTGAGATACTACCTGCCGTGTCGCCATCCATGGTGGCGTAACCCACCGAAGCCTCGCTACGGTTGGAGGTGGCCATCAGCAGCGCATACTTTATATTGGCCAGCATCCATATGGCTGGGGCGCGCACCCGGGCCTGTATGTTCTGCAGCGTAACATCGTCCTGGGCCCAGGTAAGTTGCCGGCCCAAGGCGTGCTCAATCTTGGAGGTATACCCTTCCACTTCCTCATCAATCGTCCAGTTGTAAAAGGTGGCCCCAATAGAATCAGCAAGCTCTTTGGCAGAGGTGTACGTGTCATCAGAGGAGTTTATAGTACCCTGATAAGCGCAGGTTAATAACTTACCTACGATAGCTTTGCGGACCTCCTCCGGCGCCAGCTGCGCAAAGCTTGCTTTATCCTCTGCCGAAAACAGCAGCGCCTTCTCTACAAACGCCTCCTGCCCCAGGCTCTCTATACCCCGGCGCACCATCTCAGCCACGGCCACGGCACATAGCGAAGAATCAGCGCCGCCGCTCAGCGACAGCACAAAGCCACGGCTGCGGCTCTTGCGCATATAGTCGAACAGGGCCAGGCTCAACGCAGCAATCACCTCCTTGTTCTCATCAATCGGCGGCAGGTACTCGATCACCTCGGCGATCTCTGGCTTCTCCGAAAAGCATACTTCCGCACACTCCATATCCACATCCTTAAAGCAAAGCAGCTCGTTCCTGCGGATCAGCTTGCCATTCTGAGCGATCAGCACCTCGCCGTCATAGATCATCTTGCCCGCCTCGTTGCCCAGCAGGTTGGCATACATGTAAGCACACTGGTATTTTTTAGAGGCATCCACCACCAGCCTGTAGCGCACGTCGGTTTTACTCAGTGCAAAGTGACTGGCGCTTGGGTTAAGTATCAGCTGCACGCCTTTGGGCATGTGGCGCTCTGCAGGTCGGTTAGGCCGCCAGGCATCCTCACAAATCTCAAAGGCATACTTCACGCCCTGCTCCTCATAGATAATATCACCTATTTTATACTTCTGACCCAGCATCTCGAACTCCTGCACCTCGTGGGCAGGCCAGGGTGTAAACCAGCGCGGCTCGTAATGCACCCCGTCATTTGCCAGGAACTGCTTGGCGGTAAAGCCTACAATCTCTTTGTTTTTGATAACGCAGGCGGTGTTGTAAACACTCTTGTTCAGGAAAATCGGCAGACCTACTGCAACGGTAATGCCATCGCACCACTCCTTTACCTGCAGCAGCTGGTTAAAGGCCATCTCCGACAACCAGGGGCTCAGGAACATGTCTTCGCAGCCATAGCCGGTAATGCACAGCTCGGGCAACAGCAGGATGTGTATGTTGTTTTGCTTGGCCTCTGTAATGGCAGTTTGTATGTTTTGCAGGTTTCCGGCCCAATCCATAGGGGTTTGGTTCAGGGCGGCCGCTGCCAGCATTAGTCTTGTTTCTTCCATAGGGGTTTATAACGCATGTATATGGAAGCAAGTTAAGCCTTAAAGAGATTTGAACAATTGCCGGACAGCTAAATTGTTGGCTGTTTAAGCCCGATGTTCATACTTGCGTTGGCTCACCCGTGAAGCCCACAAGTATAAACACAGGGGTTGTTTGGGGAAATCCAGAATGATAAGCCGGAAGAGTAGTGGGAAAGTCGATGCAAGCTGCCAAGTATACTTCCAGCCACTTACTGTCACTTACAGTCTTAGGAGATCTTCAGAAAATCCAGCCCTTTCTCAGCGGCGGCCTGGTCGGCTTTTTTCTTGGAGAGGCCTACGCCAATGGCAATCGGTTTTTCGTCGATGTATACTTCGGAAGTGAACTCAGTGGTATTGCCCTGCTGCTTGCGCTTGATGATGTCGAAGCGGATCTCGAGGTTCTGGCTTTGCGCCCACTCAATTAGCTTGCTCTTGAAGTTAGCCGTAGTGTTAACCAGTTGGTGCAGGTCTACGTGCGGCTTTACCAGCTTCGAAAGTATAAAATGGCGTGTGGTGTTATACCCTTTATCGAGGTAGATAGCCCCTACCAGCGCCTCCAGCGCATTACCGTTCACCGATTTGTGGCGCATACCGTGGTTAGAGCTATCCACTTTTACCAGAAGGTTCAACCCTATCTTTACGGCAATGTGGTTCAGCGACTCGCGGTTTACAATGCGTGAGCGGATTTCTGTCAGGAAGCCCTCGTCTTCATACGGGAACTTCTTGAACAGCAGTTCAGCTACCACGGCGCCAAGCACCGCATCGCCCAGAAACTCCAGGCGCTCGTTGGTTTCATGCTTGCCGGCAGAGGTTTGGCGGGCAAAGGATGTATGTGTCAGAGCGAGCTTGTACAGTCGCAGGTTATCGGGGGTACTACCAATAATGCCAGAAAGCGCGCGTACTAATACTTTCTCTTTGTTAAAAAAAACGTGGTAAGCGCGACGAACTGATTTAAAAGGCCCAAACACTAATCGTTGTATTGACGGAATATAACAGAGGTATTATGCCCACCGAAACCAAAGGTGTTGCTTAGGGCAACTTTCACTTCCCGCTCCTGTGCCTTGTTGAACGTAAAGTTCAGGCGCTTGTCGATGTTCTCATCGTCGGTGAAGTGGTTAATGGTAGGCGGAACAATGTTGTTACGAACAGCCATAATAGAGGCAATGGCCTCGATAGCGCCGGCAGCACCCAGCAAGTGGCCCGTCATAGACTTGGTGGAGCTAATGTTCAGGTTGTAGGCATGGTCACCGAAAACCGATTGAATTGCTTTCACCTCGCTGATGTCGCCCAACGGCGTGGATGTACCGTGTACATTGATGTAATCAACTTCCTCCGGTTTAATATTGGCATCGCGCAGTACGTTTTTCATAACGTTTAGTGCGCCTAAGCCTTCAGGATGGGGGGCCGTGATGTGATAAGCGTCGGCAGACATGCCACCGCCTATAACCTCGGCGTAGATTTTTGCGCCACGCGCTTTGGCGTGTTCGTACTCTTCCAAAATCAAAGCGCCTGCACCCTCGCCTAACACAAAACCATCGCGGTCTGCATCAAACGGGCGCGAAGCAGTCTGAGGAGAGTCGTTGCGCTCAGAAAGAGCTTTCAGGGCGTTGAAACCACCGATACCAGCCTCTGTTACGGCTGCCTCAGAACCACCTGTCACGATCGCATCAGCCATACCCAGGCGGATATAATTGAAAGAATCGATAATGGCGTTAGTGGCAGAGGCGCAGGCAGAAACAGTAACGAAGTTTGGCCCACGGAAACCGTGCTTGATAGAGATGTGTCCGGCAGAAATGTCGGCTATCATCTTCGGAATGAAAAACGGGTTGAAGCGTGGGGTACCATCGCCATTGGCGAAGTTCACACACTCTTCCTGGAAGGTGCGTAAGCCACCAATTCCAGAACCCCAGATCACCCCAACACGGTCAGGATCATAGCTTCCCTCGGTCAGGTTGGCGTCGGCTACGGCCTGATCGGCCACCACCACGGCAAACTGCGAAAACAGGTCCATTTTGCGGGCCTCTTTACGATCAAAATAATTTTCCGGATCGTATCCTTTTACCTCACAGGCAAACTGGGTCTTAAACTTACTCGCATCAAAGCGTGTGATAGGCGCAGCGCCACTCACGCCATTGATTAAGCCGTTCCAGTACTCTGAAACGGTATTTCCAAGTGGCGTGAGTGCGCCTAACCCAGTAACTACGACTCTCTTAAGCTCCATAAGCTGTTAGTAGAGGGATAGATAGTAGAAATTCTTGATAAACAAAGGGAAGGAATATATTACTTCGCGTGCTCTTCCAGGTAGCTAACAGCCTGACCTACAGTAGCAATATTCTCAGCCTGATCATCTGGAATAGATACGTTGAACTCTTTCTCGAATTCCATGATAAGCTCAACTGTATCCAGTGAATCAGCACCAAGGTCGTTTGTGAAGCTCGCCTCTGGAGTTACCTCTGACTCTTCAACACCAAGCTTATCGATGATGATAGCTTTTACTTTTTCTGCGATTTCTGACATTTTTCTTATAGTTTATTAAAACACTGTGCAAAGAAATAGTTTTTAACAGACAATGTCAAAAAAAATTACTCTATTCGCTGCGTAACAAAAGTTTTATACCTTAAGCTCCCATTTACAGGCAGAGCTTCTTATTTTAGCGTTTCGATCAGAAACATGAAAACGCACCGCCTCAACATAGAGTACGACTATAGCTTTGACTTGTATGGCTTGGTTACGTCGGTAAAAGATTATAAGTTGGCTTGGGCACTGAACAAGCTGCTGGACCTGCGCCTGACCAGGCAAAAGGACCTGTGCTATGATCTTCTCGGCAAAGACCGCCTCCTGATCGCTAACTACCAGTGTGCCACAGAGCATAGCGAGGTGAGGCTTTTCCGGAACAGGGCGCTTGGCAGCTCCACCCTGAAGAAACCTTTTTTGCTGCCAGACATTAAAGAGTATGATTACGTGCTGCAGATAACAGGGGCTATGCAGCAGCTGCACCCAGTAGAACTCACCAGGCAATTGCTGCGGGTTCCGTTGGTAGAGTACGTAAAACAGTTTGACCCCCTCACATTAAAATTTAAGGAGAACCTGATTTTCTAAGTATGGAAGTTACATTTAATAAGACTAAAGTTCTGGCCACAGTAGGACCAGCCAGTGATTCGTATGAGCGCCTGCTGGCCCTTGTGCAAACAGGTGTGAATGCATTCCGTCTCAACTTCTCCCACGGCGCGTACGAGGCGCACAAACAGGTGATAGACAATGTACGCGAGATCAATCGCCAGCACAATACCAACATCAGCCTGGTGCAGGACCTGCAGGGCCCTAAGATCCGGCTGGGGGAAGTAGAAAACGGCAGCGTGGAGATTGTAGAGGGGCAGCGCGTTAAGCTGGTTTGCGATGGATCTGTGAGCACCGCAAACAGGCTCTCCACCATTTACACCGGCTTGGCAAAAGACGTAAATGAAGGCGATGCCATCCTGCTGGATGACGGCAAGCTTGAACTAAAGGTAATTTCCACAGACAAGGAACTGGAAGTTGAGACCGAGGTGGTTTACGGCGGCATCGTAAAGCCCCGCAAAGGCATCAACCTGCCAAACTCAAGAGTGTCAGCCCCATCTCTAACAGAGAAAGACGTAGAGGACCTGCACTTCGGCCTGGACAATGACGTGGAGTGGGTGGCACTCTCTTTTGTGCGCAAGGTGGAGGACATCCACGAGATCAAGCGCATTATAAGGGAGCGCGGCAAGGATACCCGTGTTATCGCAAAGATTGAGAAGCCAGAAGCCATCGAGAACATCGACGAGATCATAGAGGCAACAGACGCCATTATGGTAGCCCGCGGTGACCTGGGCGTGGAAGTGGGCATGGAAAGAGTGCCGATGATCCAAAAAATGCTGATCGACAAGTGTAACATGGCAGCCAAACCTGTGATTGTTGCCACGCAGATGATGGAAAGTATGATCGTAAACCCTCGCCCGACCCGCGCCGAGACAAACGACGTTGCCAACGCTGTGATTGACGGGGCGCACTGCCTGATGCTGAGCGCAGAGACCGCCGTGGGCGCCTACCCTATCGAGACTATCCAAAGCATGACCCTGACCATCCGTAAGGTGGAGGAGCACCCGGAGGTGTTCAACAAGGTGTACAGGCCCAACCCGAACTCAGAAACATTCCTGAGCGACAGCCTGGTGGCTAATGCCTGCAACCTGGCCCGCGACACAAACGCCAAAGCGATCATCGGCATGACCAAGTCTGGTTACACGGCGTTCCAGCTGGCTAAGTACCGCCCACAGGCGCATATCTTTATTTTCACAGAGAACCACCGCCTCCTGAACACTCTAAACCTGGTGTGGGGCGTACGCGGCTTCTACTATAATAAGTTTGAATCTACCGACAACACGATTGCAGACATCAAACAGACGCTGCTTAACCAAGGCTATCTGCAGAAGGGAGATGTGTTCATCAACACGGCCAGCATGCCAATAAACGAGCAGAAGCGCACCAACATGATCAAGTTAAGTATAGCTTAGGTTTATACTTAGTAAATATACTTCAGCGCCTGGGGCTTCGGCTTCAGGCGTTTTTTTTGTGCCTGATTTATACTTGCCCGGACAGGCTGCAAAGTGCGTGTTGCAGATTCTTTTCAGCCGTGGCTGTGTATACCTGCACGCACAGCCTGCCACTTACTTGCGAAGCCAACCAGTCAGCGCAGCAAGTATAAACTACGGCAGGCCCTCAGCGCTTATTCAGGCCACCTTTAATCCTGGCGCAGTTAGAGCAGGTACAAACACAAAAGCCCTGCACGGCGAGTGCAGGGCTTTTGTAACGTATGGTTCCGTCAAAAATTAAGCAGCGATGCTGTTAACAAACTTAGCCAGTTTCGACTTGTTGTTAGCTGCTTTGTTTTTGTGGATGATGTTTTTCTTAGCCAGACGGTCAAGCATAGAAGAAACTGTCTTGTACAGCTCCTGCGCCTCGGCCTTGTCAGTTGTGGTTCTCAGCTTCTTGATGAAAGTACGAGTAGTTTTCGCCTGGTATCTGTTACGAAGACGTTTAGCGTTGTTCGCTCTGATTCTCTTTAATGCCGACTTATGGTTAGCCATGTTATTCTATAATATTAATTCTTTCTGATGCTTTTCTGAATGAGTCTGCAAAGGTAAACCCTTTAGCATTAATTTCCAAAACACCTCACTCAAAAAAAATTCGGTGCTGGTATAAGTCACAAAGATAACAAATTCAGCGACTTTAAGCTATTTCTCCCCCTAAACATCAGAACTTGCCTTCACACCACCACTAAGCAACAGAGGCTGTACAGTCCTGCAGTAAAACAAAAGCCGCTGTAGCTTTCCCACAGCGGCTTTCATACTTTGATATCGGTATTAGCACTTAGTTGTTGTCTCCGTTCACGTCTACATCAACATCTATGTCCTCAATCTCACCGAGGCGCTCCTGCACTTTATTTTCGAATTCGTTCCACTCGGCTTTGGTTTCTTCCCACTCACGGCGGGTTTCCTCATCCCAGGTGGCAGCCTCTGTTTCCAATTCTGCCTCACGGCGGTTATACTCCGTGCGCATCTCCCGGAACTCATCCTCCGTTACCGCCTCGGCACGCGCTGTATTGGTGCTTACCCAGGCGTCGAAGTCTTCATAAGAGGATCTGGCCTCCATATTGGCCTCGTTCATTTCGGCCTGCGCCTCATTCACTTCCTCATTGGTTTCGGTCTGGGTTTCCTGGCTACAGGCAAACATAAACGCCCCTAAGGCGAACGCAACTCCTATCGTTTTAAACTTTGATGTAATTTCCATAGTTCTAATCTTATTAATAGTTTAGCCAGTTATACGGTTAAAAACTAAATATTGATATATAAGCCGCTACCCGTAGACAATTTTCACGGTTTTATCGTATATAAAAATATACAAAGTATAAGTTCTTCAGCAGCATGCCACTCTTACCATCCAAGCATCGGGCACCTTTTTACCTTTTCAACGGGCATTTACAAACCATAATTCCGGGCTTGTTCAGACAGGTGGAGGGCGTTCAGTACGAGCGTGAGCGCCTGATAACCCCAGACGATGATTTTATTGATGTGGATTGGTCCAGAGTGGGCTCAGATTCTTTGCTGGTGCTCTCTCACGGGCTGGAGGGCGACTCCGGCAGGCCATACATTACCGGCATGGTGAAAGCGTTTAACGCGAACGGCATAGACGCGCTGGCCTGGAACTACCGCAGCTGCAGCGGCGAGCCCAACAAGCTACTCCGCTCCTACCACCTTGGCGCCTCCGACGATCTGGACTTCGTAATACAGCATGCACTGGCCACCGGCAAGTATAAAAGTGTTTCCCTGGTGGGGTTTAGTGCTGGCGGCAATATCACCCTGAAGTACCTGGGCGAGACTCCGGAACAAGTGCCGGAGCAGGTAAAACGGGCCACCGTATTCTCGACGCCGGTAGACCTGAAAGGATCTGCACAAAAAATATCCAAAATATACACTCAGCGCTTTTTGAGAACCCTCGGCGAAAAGCTCGAACAGAAGCGCCAGATGTACCCCGACGAGCTGGACTTGAGCGACTATAGCCTGTTCTGGTCCTTCCCGGAGTTCGATGACCGCTACACCGCCCCGCTACATGGCTTCAAGGATGCGGAGGAATACTACGCCCGCGTCAGCTCCAGGCAGTTTCTACATAACATTCGCATCCCGACGCTGCTCGTGAACGCCAAGAACGACCCGTTTTTATCCATAGAATGCTACCCGCTGCAAGAGGCGCAGGCAAACCCATACTTTTTCCTGGAGATGCCCGAGGAGGGGGGCCACGTGGGCTTTGCAGAGGACTTCCGGAAAGACAGGTATTACTCTGAGGAGCGGGCCCTGCGGTTTATACTGGAGGGGGCGTAAAAATAAAAAGAGACGCTATGTATGCGTCTCTAATTTTAATATACTTTAAGGGCTCCTTACTTCTTCAGCGGCACGTAAACCACCTTTTTCGTCTCGAAGAACTCCTCATTAAAGTAATCTTTCAGGTCGTGGGTATGGGTAATAAGGCCTGATTCTGCAATCTCCTCCTGCAGGTCGCCGCCTTTCAGGTAGTACAAGCCCTCATTTTTGAGGCCGGTCTTCTTAAAGCTGTTCATTACCCACGGCCAGAAATTGGCAAGGCGGGTAACGGCGCGGCTTACCACGAAATCATACTTGTCGCGGACTTGCTCAGCGCGGGTGTGGCTGGCCGTAACGTTGTGCAGGTGCAGCTCGCGGGCAATCTCATTTACTACGTGTATCTTCTTGCCAATGGAGTCTACCAAATGAAACTTCACCTCCGGGAACATCACCGCCAACGGCAGGCCCGGCAAACCGCCCCCTGTGCCCACATCCATCACCGACGTATGCTCCGGGAACTGAACCACCTTGGCAATGCCCAGCGAGTGCAGGATATGGTGCACGCCAATCTGGTCCATGTCCTTGCGCGAGATCACGTTGATCTTCTGGTTCCACTCGCGGTACAGTTCGCCCATGAGCTCATACTTCTGCAACTGGTCTTCGGTAAGCTCCGGAAAGTAGCCGGAAAGCAGGGTACGGATGGCGGTAGAATGCGGCATATATTGCGTTAGAGAGTTAAAAGTTAAAGAGTTATACTTCTAGGCCACCACAAAGTATAAAACTGTGGCGGCTATGGCTACAATGAAAATTACGGCGAGGGCCATCAGCAGGTCGAAGAGCAGCACCAGGCCGGCGTTGCGGTAGCGCCCCTCATACTTTACCCGTAGCTCACGCTGCACCTTTTCGGGGCTGCGCAGGCGCCAGTGCAAGTATAGCCTGCCGGCTTTCTCCAGTATCCGGTCTCCTGACATTGCTTTCATCTGAAGTATAAAGTATACGGCTGCAAAAGTATAAAATAAGTATGGGATGTGGCGCAAAAGTATAAAGCCCCTGCTGCACTCAGGCAACAGGGGCTTTTAACGTAATCAACATATTAACCTTAATTTAATGCTTGTTAGATCAGGTGCTTCTTGTTCTTCACCATGTCATAGAGCAACTCGCGGGCGCGGTGCAGCTGTGCTTTTACCGTACCAAGCGGTGCGTTCAGCTCCGTGGCGATCTCCTCGTAGCTCAGCTCGTTAAAGTAGCGCAGCGTAACCAGGCGCTGGTACTTCTCGGGCAGCTTGGCCACCACGTACTGCATGATCTCGATCTTCTGGTTCTTGATGGCCTCCTCCTGCGGGTTCAGGTTCTTGTCCTTAAAGTCGATCGTGATCTCGTCGCCATTATCGATCTTAATGGCCGAGTCGATGCTCATGGTCTTGATCCTGTTCTTGCGGATGAAGTCGATACAGTTGTTCGTGGCAATACGGAAAAGCCAGGTACTGAAAGCGTACTCCGGGTTAAATTTGTGCAGGTTCTTAAAAGCTTTGGCAAAAGCCTCTATGGTCAGGTCCTCTGCATCGTCGGCGTTACGCACCATTTTCAGCACCACGTGGTACACAGGCTTTTTGTAGATGCTCATGAGTTCGGCGTACGCCTTCTCATCGTTCTCTTCTACCGCTGCCTGTATTAGCTTAAAATCGTGCTTTGCTTTCGCAGAGAATTGTTTGTTTACTTCCATCTGATTTTTTTATACAGTACCACAGATATCCCAAGGAACAGGTAGTTTACAAAGTAAACCAGATCCAGCACGGGCATCAGCAACAAGGATATCTTATCGTCGAGTCTACGGGCGGCTGCCAGATACACCGGGAAAACCGCGAGGTATCGAACGCCTACTAGCGCTCCTAATATAGCTAAATGGCTATTTACAACAAGAAGAATTAAGAAAAGTATGTAAAAAAGTATATTCGATCCTACAAACGCCCCTATCCTTCTTCTGTCTGCTGCTTTATAGCGCCCTCCAACCGACAAATGCCTTCTTTTCTGAACGACCCACTCCCGAAACGTCTTTTTGGGAATGCTGGTAGTCTGCGCCTCCTTGTCGATAACAATACTAACTTTACTATTGTTGGCGGCATCGCGGACAAAAAGATCATCGTCGCCGCCTGTTAACTTGATATGAGATGCAAACCCCTTGTTTTTAAAGAAACAAGACTTAGTGTAAGATAAGTTTCGGCCCACGCCCATATATGCGCGACCCGCGTTTGCTTGAGACAAATACTGGATTCCGGTCAGTAAGGTTTCAAAGCGGATAAGCTGATTCAAAAATCCTTTTAATTGTACATACGGAGAATAGCCAAGTACCACTTCTGCCCCGGTAGCGTAACCTGCCTGCATTTTCCTTATCCAGTTTTGGCTGCAGGGACGGCAGTCGGCGTCGGTAAAAAGCAGTTGCTCGTACCGGGCGGCGCGTATGCCCAGGGCCAGCGCATACTTCTTCGGGTTCAGGTAATCAGGCGTTTTCTTGATGGTCACCACCCGGAAATTCGGGTACTGGCGCTCCAACTCGTAGGTATAGAACTCCGTGTCGTCGTCGGAGCGGTCGTTTACCAGCAGCACCTCAAACTCGGGGTAGTCCTGGTCGAGCAGTTGCGGCAGCAGTTCAAACAGGTTATCCTGCTCGTTATGGGCCGCCACGATCACCGAGACTGGCCGTAGCGTGTCAGGCTCCGGGTCCTGGTGCTTGGTAAGGGGTAAAAACCTGAAAAAAGCAAAGTATAGCTGCACCAGCACGCAAAACGCCAGCACACCAAGAAGTATAAATGTTACCAAATTAAATTATTGATTGTTGGATTGTTTAATAGTTGTGCAGCAGTCCTGCACCCGGTTTCCTTTTCAAAATTAGGCAAACTACAGCCATTTATGAAGCAAGTACTGCGATTAAAGTATAACAATATTCCGCTTTTTATGGCAAAACCGGCCCGATGCGCTTGAGCACCCATAAACTGCACCACAAAGTATGATTTTTAGCCTTACGCGTGCAGATAACTATGGTTTGTGCAGGCGTAGTTCGTATCTTTGCCGGTTAATTAGTTTTTATCAGAACTTAAAGAAATAGAAGCCCTTGCGGGCGGGCCGGGTTTTGGTGTTGTTTTTGTAAGATGATGCGCCGGCAACCATACAACCATGCAGTTTAACCTAGTAGCGACAGACGCTCAATCCAAAGCACGCGCCGGTGTGGTGCACACCGACCACGGATCCATCGAAACACCTATTTTTATGCCCGTTGGCACGGCCGGCACGGTAAAAGCGGTACACCAGCGCGAGCTGAAAGAAGACGTAAAGGCTGAGATCATACTTGGCAACACCTACCACTTGTTCCTGCGCCCGGGCCTGGATGTACTGGAGCAGGCGGGTGGCCTGCACAAGTTCAACGGCTGGGACCGCCCCATACTGACCGACAGCGGTGGCTACCAGGTTTTCTCGCTTGCTGGCACACGCAAGATCAAGGAGGAGGGCGTAAAGTTTAAGTCGCACATCGACGGCTCTACGTTAGACTTTACGCCGGAGAACGTGATGGACACACAGCGCACCATCGGAGCCGACATCATCATGGCCTTCGACGAGTGCACCCCCTACCCTTGCGACCATACTTATGCCAAGCACTCCATGGAGCGCACGCACCGCTGGCTGCAGCGCTGCGTAGACAGGTTTGACGGCACCGAGCCAAAGTATGGCTACTCCCAGACGCTTTTCCCGATCGTGCAGGGCAGCACTTACAAAGACCTGCGCATACAGTCGGCGGAGACCATTGCCAGCTTCGGCCGCGAAGGCAACGCCATCGGGGGCCTTTCGGTGGGTGAGCCTGCCGAGATGATGTATGAGATGACGGAGGTGGTGTGCGATATACTGCCCAAAGACAAGCCGCGTTACCTGATGGGCGTGGGCACTCCGGCCAACATCCTGGAGAACATCGCCCTGGGTGTGGATATGTTTGACTGCGTGCTGCCGACACGCAACGCCCGCAACGGCATGTTGTTCACTACGCAGGGCATCATCAATATCAAGAATAAAAAATGGGCCGAGGACTTCAGCCCGATAGATGCGGAATTGGGCGGCTACGTGAGCTCATTTTACACCAAGGCATACCTGCGCCACCTCATCCACAGCGGTGAGTACCTGGCCGGACAGATTGCCAGTGTGCACAACCTCACGTTCTTCCTGTGGCTGGTAAAGCAGGCTCGCCAACACATACTTAACGGAACTTTCCGCGACTGGAAAGATGTGATGGTAAAGAAACTGATGACAAGATTGTAGTTAGAGCGTTGCGGAGTATGGGAGTTAATCTTTCATATTCTCTTCCCAAACTCCGCAACGCTCTAACTTTGTAACTCTCTAACTCTCAAACTCAAGTTGAAGCTCCTAGACAAGTACATACTAAAGAAGTTCCTCACCACCTACGTGTTCACGGTGCTGATCATGGTGGCCGTTATTCTGGTGATCGATTTCACGGAGAAAAACGACGACTTTATCAAGACCAACCCGAGCGTGAGCGAGATCCTGTTCGACTATTACCTCAACCTGATCCCGTTTTACGCCAACATGCTCAGCCCGATCACGGTGTTTATTGCCACGGTGTTCGTTACAGCCAAGCTAGCCTCACACACCGAGATTGTAGCCATCCTGAGCAGCGGTATCAGCTTCAGGCGCTTTCTGGTGCCTTACCTGATGGGGGCTACGCTGATTGGCGCCACTATCTTCGTGCTGATCGGTTGGGTGATTCCTAATGCGAACAAGGAGAGCGTGGCCTTCCAGGTGAAGTATATCAAGAGCCCCTTTACCTACGACAGCCGCAACATCCACATAAAGATCGGCCCGGAGACTTATGTGTACATGGAGAGTTACAACAACTCGGCCCACATCGGTTACAATTTTGCCATGGAAACCATAAACGACACTGACCTGAGCCAGAAACTCAGCGCCAGCAGCATTTCCTGGAATGCCGAGAAGGAGAAGTGGCACATTAACCAGTACACACTGCGCACTTTTGATGGCGAGAAGGAAACCATTTACAAGGGCTCCAACCTGGATACCACGCTCAACATGTGGCCCAAGGACTTTGAGAGCACCTACAAACTGGAGCAGACCCTGACGCTTACCCAGCTTAACAGGCACATAGACGAGAAAATAGCCCGCGGCGCCGACGATATTGAAACCTACCTGATCGAGAAGTATGAGCGCTTCAGCTACCCCTTCGCCATCATCATACTTACTGTGATCGGGGTGATTGTGAGCGCCCGCAAGGCACGTGGCGGCGTGGGATTCCAGATCGCGCTTGGTTTCCTGCTTGCCTTCATCTTTATTATTTTCGTGATCACGAGCAGAAGCTTGGCGCAGGTTGGCGATATTGCCCCGCAGATTGCCGCGTGGATCCCTACTATCGTATTTACAGGCATAGGTTTTTTATTGTACCGCTACATTCCGCGCTAAATGCCACGTTTTAAAGATTTTGCAGAGCTCCACTTTGTTATTTTCCTGTGGGGTTTCACGGCCATACTTGGCAAGCTAATCACGATACCTGCTGTGGAGTTGGTTTCGCTGCGAACGCTTATTACCGCCCTGGCACTTGGCGCCATCATCTACCGCCGTGGTGCCCCCTTATGGATGGGAAGTAAATTGGCCCTTAAGCTCATGGGGATCGGGGTGATAATTGCCGCGCACTGGATCTTATTCTTTGCGGCGGCACGCGTGGCGTCGGTATCTATCAGCCTGGTTGGCCTGGCCACCTGCAGCCTCTGGACGGCCTTCCTGGAGCCGCTCTTTAACAAGGGCAAGATCAAGCCCCACGAGATTTTCCTGGCCCTGCTCGTGATCATGGGGCTCTATATCATCTTTCAGCACGAAACCAGCTTTGATAGTGTGCTGGGCATCAGTATGGCCATCGGGGCGGCGCTGCTAGGCTCCATCTTTACCATCATCAATGCCAACCTGGTAAAGAAAGTACCCTCCACTACCATCACCATGTATGAGATGGCAGGCGCCTGCCTGGGCACCGTGCTGTTTTTCCCGCTTTATACTTCTTATTTTACGGAGAGCGGCAGCCTGAACTTCGGCCTCACTACCATGGATTGGGTGTACCTGCTCATCCTGGCGCTGGCCTGCACAGTGTATGCCTACACCGCCTCGGTGCGCCTGATGCAGCGCATTTCGGCCTATACAGTTAACCTCACCGTGAACCTGGAGCCGGTGTATGGCATCATCCTGGCCTGGTTTATCTTTAACGAGGGCGAGCAGATGTCGAGAGGGTTTTACATTGGCGCCGCGGTTATCCTACTCAGCGTGTTTATTTACCCTGTGCTGGAGATGTTTGAGAAGCGCCGACAAAAGAGACTACAACTGCCCTTGCCAGACGGCGTAGCGAGCAGGAAAGAGTAGGTTGTCCGGCGCATCGCCTTTAAACAGTCCGTACACCGCTGAGCCCGAGCCCGTCATGGAGGCATAGGTTGCACCAGCTTCGTACAGCTTTTCCTTTAGCTGCAGCAGTTCCGGATACTTCGGGAAAAGAGCTTCCTCAAAATCATTCTTCAGCACATCCTGCCATACTTCCACATCCTGCTTCAGCAGCATCTGCATATCGCAAGTAGGCTGTTTGGGCTTTATACTTCCGTAAGCCTCCGCCGTGGTGATATGGATGCCCGGGTACACCACCACACAAGTATAGCTGCTCAGGTCCAGGGTAACGGGGGTAAACACATCCCCACGCTCTGTAGCGATAACCGGTTCATTGCGCACAAAAAAGGCGCAGTCGGAACCCAGCTGCCGGGCGTAATTTTCAAGTGCATCGTCATACAGCTTCAGCTCAAACAGTTGGTTGAGGATGCGCAGGGTATAAGCCGCATCCGCAGAGCCCCCTCCCAGCCCGGCGCCCATTGGTATAACCTTGTGCAGGTGCATATGCACAGGCGGCAGGTTGTAATCTTGCTGCAACAGCTTGTAGGCTTTCAGGCACAGGTTCGTCTCCGCGTTACCCGGCACTGGCAGGCCCGTCATATCAAACGCCTCCCGCTCCGACGGCAGTATCTCCAAAGCATCGCACCAGCGCACTGGGTAAAAGCACGACTGCAGGTTATGGAAGCCATCAGCACGCTTTTCGGTAATGTAAAGGCCTAGGTTAATTTTGGCGTTCGGGAAATCGAGCATCTTCTGAAATGTAAGGTTTAGCGGTTGCAATCTATGAATTTACGCTGAAAAGGTGGCAGTGAGGCACGCCTTTCTAAAAATGTATAGGACAAAACTGTTATACTTTACAGGAAACTTGTATATTAAAGCACAGGAATACAGCACCTTTGCCGGACAGGGGCAGCCAAATAGGCGGCTGTGCCGTATGATAGCATCTGAATCCGAGGTTTCGTAGCCACTGAAGCCCCCACCTCTCACATAATAAAGTATGATTTACAGGCCAGGACGTATTTTCCTTTCGGTGCCGCACATGGGCGGGCATGAGAAAAACTATGCTTTAAAAGCGATAGAGGATAACTGGGTGACCACTGCCGGGCCTAACCTGCCTGGCTTTGAGCATGACATCTGCCAGCACACCAACGCCCGACACGCCGTGGCCCTCAGCTCCGGCACCGCTGCCCTGCACCTGGCCCTGCACCTGGTGGGCGTACGCCCCGGCGACGAGGTGCTCTGCTCTACCTTTACTTTTGTGGCATCGGCCAACCCTGTTTTATATTTAGGCGCACACCCCGTTTTTGTGGAGAGTGAGCCCGACACGTGGAACATGAGCCCCGAAGCCCTGCACGAAGCCATTGCCGACCGCCTGCGCCTGGGCAAGCGCCCCGCCGCCATCATGCTGGTGCACCTCTACGGCATGCCCGCCAAGATGAAGGAGATCATGAACATTGCGAACGAGTTTGGGATTCCGGTGGTGGAGGATGCGGCCGAAGCGCTTGGCTCCCGCTACAGCGGCCACCAAGTGGGCACCTTTGGGCGTGTAGGCGTTTTCTCTTTCAACGGTAACAAGATTATCACCACATCCGGGGGCGGGGCACTTATTTCGGAGGATGAGCAATTGGTGGAGCAGGCCCGATTCCTGTCCACGCAGGCTAAAGACCCGGCACCATACTATGAGCACTCGCAGATGGGCTACAATTACCGCATGAGCAACATCAGCGCGGGTATTGGCCGTGGCCAGATGGAGGTACTGGAGAAGCGTGTGAAGCAGCGCCGCGAGATTTTCCATTTCTACAGACAACAATTGGGGCATGTAGAGGGGCTGGAGTTTGTAGTGGAGCCCAAAGCCTGCTTCTCTAACAGGTGGCTTACTACCGTGCTGCTGCCCGAGCCGCACACGCCGGAGAGTATACGTCTGGCCCTGGAGGAGGAGAATATCGAAACGCGTGCCCTCTGGAAGCCCATGCACCTGCAGCCACTCTTCCAACATCACCCTTATGTGGGCAACAACCTTAGTGGAAAACTCTTCGGGCACGGCCTCTGCCTGCCCAGCAGCAGCAGCCTGACGGAGGAGGAACTTGATAAGGTAGTGAAGCACCTGAAGCGCTTGCTGGAGGTGGTGTAGCAGCATCCGGGTAAAAGCTCCCCTCCTTGGACAAGGAGGGGCAGGGGTGGTTGGAACATGCCTACATTAATACGTTAGCCTACACAGCCGCCAGCGCCGTCTCCAGTTCTGCAATCAGCTCTTCCGGCTCCTCTATGCCTACCGAGAAACGAATCACACCAATCGTAATACCCACTTTCTGCTGCTGTTCTGCAGTAAGGGCCCGATGCGATGTGCCCAGCGGGTAAGAGATGGAAGTATTAACTCCGGCCAGCGACGGAGCGAAAGGTATACTTGGAAGCGCCTGCATAAAACGGTTTACAGCTTCTGTGTCATCTTTTATTCTGAAGCTGAGCATGCCCCCGAACAAACCCTGCCCCTGCTCTTTTGCCAGTTCGTGTTGCGGATGCTCCTCCAGGCCCGGATACCACACTTTCTCCACCTTGGGGTGCTGCTGCAGGTGTTGGGCTATCTGCAAGGCGTTGCTGCTGTGCTGCTTCATGCGCAGGCGCAGTGTCTTCAGCCCACGGGAGGCCAGCCAGCCTTCAAAGGGGCTAAGGTTCAGGCCATACACCATCATTACGCGCTGCACCCGCTGCAGATCCTCCTGCTCTTTGCAGATCACCACGCCCGCCGTTACATCGCTGTGCCCGGAGAGGTACTTGGTCACACTATGGATCACCATATCGGCCCCCAGAGCAAGCGGCTTGGTAAGTATGGGCGTGGCAAAGGTATTGTCGATAACCAGTTTTATACTTTGGCGCTTTGTTTCCTGGGCAAGTCTGGCTATGTCAAACACCTGCAACAGAGGGTTGCTCATGGTTTCGGCCAGTAGCAGGCGTGTGGTTGGCTGCACGTAATTGTCCAACGTATACATCTCCGCCGAAGGCACAAACGTTACCTCTATCCCCACCCGCGTCAGTTCCTGCGCCAGCAAGGTAGACGAGCCGCCGTAAATCTCCTCAGCGCACAGCACATGGTCTCCGGCCTTACAACCAGCCAGCACCGCCGCTAGTATCGCCGACATGCCCGATGAGGTAACTACTGCCCCTACTCCACTTTCCAGTTTATTCACCTCCTGCGCCAGTTCATCGGTGTTGGGGTTGCCGTAGCGGGTGTACATGTAGCTTTGCCCCGGCTGCCCAAAGTATAGCTCCAGCTCGTTCAGGTCATCAAAAGTAAATACAGAAGTCTGGTAGATCGGGGTGGTTTTCGGGTGGATGTGCGGCATATGTGGTAAGTATAAGTATGGCTAAAAGTAAGGAGGAATTCTTATATTGTAATGATAATTTCTCCTACTTAGATATGAAGACAGCTGTAGTCCTAGGAATTGTTGCTTTAGCCTTGCCTATTGCATTCATACTTATCGGGTATTACTTAGACTATAGAAGCAATAAAACTGGCTTTCTGAAAGATGCTAAGAGTATCGCAGCCGGTTTACTTTTAATAATTGCAGTATACTTTTTCCTAAATTTTGCTGGAAAAGGCATAAGTTCAATATTTCCTATCAACAGCAATCATGGCAAAACCTATAATGATTTTCGTGCAGCAAAAGGAATTCCTGTTATAGAAAGCAGTTGGAAAGTATGGCCTTTTGCCGGCAATAAATATGAAGTTTGGTGGGCTGACTCTTTAAACACGGATGCCAACATCCATACTTTTAAAATCATAAAGTATAATCTATGGGGGCCGGTTTCAGAGATTGATTATTTTGAACTGGAGAATAAAGGCTCCAGGCTGGAAACAATCTATGACTACAGCCATGACACCCTTGTTTACACGAAAATCACTCCTAAAAGTGCCTCGTTAGTGCCGCTCACTGGAAGAACCTTACCTGATACTTTGTATGAAACTACGGCACCTATTTCTCCGGAAGATTTCAAGTACATACTTTCTGAAGTCGCTGTGAACTAACTCATTCTAAAACAACAAGGCCTCCTGCTCACAAAGAACAGGAGGCCTTGGTTTATACTTTATACTTGGCTATGGTTACTCGGTAACAGACTCGGCCAGTACAATAATCTTGTTGTTGAGCACTTCTACCACACCACCGTCCACGGTAAAGAACTCCTGTCCTTTGTTGGTAGTGATACGGATGCTTCCTTTGTCAAGGGTGCTGATGAGCGGGGCATGCAGGTCCAGTACCTCGAAAGAACCATTGGCTCCCGGAAACTGAGCGGCCTCTACCTCACCGGCATAAACCTTCTTGTCAGGTGTGATTATCTCTAAATACATGATCTTCAGTTAACAATTAACAGTTAACAGTTACCAAGAAATGTTACTTGATAACTGTTAACTGATAAATGAATTTATTTCGCTTCGGCCATCATCTTCTCACCTTTGGCAACAGCATCTTCAATGGTACCTACCAGGTTGAAGGCTGACTCCGGAAGGTGGTCATACTTACCGTCCATGATTTCGTTGAAGCCTTTGATGGTGTCTTTGATGTCAACAAGTACACCTTTCAGGCCTGTAAACTGCTCTGCCACGTGGAACGGCTGAGACAGGAAACGCTGCACACGGCGTGCTCTGTGTACAACCAGTTTATCCTCGTCAGAAAGTTCGTCCATACCAAGGATGGCGATGATATCCTGAAGTTCTTTGTAGCGCTGCAGGATCTCCTTCACGCGCTGAGCGGTGTTGTAGTGCTCGTCGCCCACAACGTCCGGCGTCAGGATACGGGAAGTAGAATCCAGAGGGTCTACCGCAGGGTAGATACCAAGTTCGGAGATCTTACGGGAAAGTACAGTAGTTGCGTCCAGGTGGGCAAATGTTGTTGCCGGAGCCGGGTCAGTTAAGTCGTCGGCAGGTACGTAAACGGCCTGTACCGATGTAATGGAACCACGCTTGGTAGACGTGATACGCTCCTGCATAGCACCCATTTCCGTTGCCAGCGTTGGCTGGTAACCTACCGCAGATGGCATACGACCAAGAAGGGCCGATACCTCAGAGCCCGCCTGTGTAAAGCGGAAGATGTTATCCACGAAGAACAGGATGTCACGACCAGCATCGCTAGAACCTGGCTCACCATCGCGGTAGTACTCCGCCATTGTAAGACCAGAAAGGGCCACACGTGCACGCGCCCCAGGAGGCTCGTTCATCTGACCGAACACGAAGGTCGCCTTAGACTCCTTCAGCTCATCCATGTCTACTTTAGAAAGATCCCAGCCGCCGTGCTCCAGCGACTCAAGGAACTCAGCACCGTAGCGCACGATGCCAGCCTCGATCATTTCGCGAAGAAGGTCGTTACCCTCACGCGTACGCTCACCTACACCGGCAAACACAGAAAGACCACCGTGTGCTTTCGCGATGTTGTTGATCAGTTCCTGGATCAATACAGTTTTACCTACACCGGCACCACCGAAAAGACCAATTTTACCACCTTTTGCATAAGGCTCGATCAGGTCGATTACTTTGATACCTGTATAAAGAACTTCAGAAGAAGTAGCAAGGTCCTCGAAACGAGGGGCAGCTCTGTGAATAGGCAGACCACCTGTGCTCACTGGCTGTGGAATACCGTCAATGGCTTCGCCGATCACGTTGAAAAGACGACCTTTAATGCCTTCGCCTGTCGGCATTTTGATTGGGCCACCCAAGTCAACTACTTCAGCGCCACGAGTAAGGCCTTCTGTAGAGTCCATCGCGATGGTACGTACACGGTCCTCGCCAAGGTGATTCTGAACTTCCAGCACTACTACCTGGCCATTGTCTTTCGTCACCTGAAGGGCATCCAGAATATTTGGTAGCTTAGAGTTTTCACCCGCAAAGCTAACGTCCACAACCGGACCGATAACCTGGGTAATTCTGCCAATATTTGCCATTTGACTTTTTATATTGATTAACTAGTATAACGGAGTTATTTCAGGGTGCAAAACTAATGGATAAATCTCTTATATCCATGCAAGGATATAAAAAGTTTTGCCCCGCTGACCCAGGTGTAAGCGATGTAGTTATACAATATAAGGTGTGTAAGCGTCAGGCAGGCTGTTATGGCAAGCAATTAAACATAGCCTGCTTTGTTTAAAGTTGCCTGAAATTTCATACTTGCCTCCGGGGCTTCAGACTAAAGCTAAGCTATATACACGCACAAACAGCATGTGGCTCTAGGCAGGCAAACCCGACTTGCATAAAAGGCACTTCTCCCCTGCCGCTAGCATAAGGAGGAAGCACGTAAAGGCAAAACCAGACTCAGCCTTTTATACTTATAGGTGTTTCAGAAGCTCTATCTGCTCGTCGTTTAGCAGAATGTAGCGATTGTTAAATGGGTTGGCGAAGAATTTCTCTGCAATGATGTACTCCCCCGTCTTCAGCTTATGAATGTTATAGCTAAACAGACTGTTAGACCGCTCGATCACTAACTCAGTGTTACTTAGGTCTAATTCACGTCCGCAGGTGGTGGTAATCATGTCAGGGTTAATGGTGGTCATAAGCTGGGGCATAGATAGAAAATTAAGCAGTTGCGGAATTCTTTACGCATAAAAACCCTACGGGTGACAGTTTGTACCTGGAAAAAAGCAGATATTTTAATAAGCCAGGTACGATGCAAACCACCTGCCTTTTAGTACAAAAAAAGCTAAAACTCCGTAAGGTTCAGCCTTAGTAAAAACAAAAAGCATTCGCTTATACTTGTGCGCTATAAGTATAAGCTTCTACGTTTGCGAATCCGTTACAGAAGCCGCACAAGCAGTGTGACAGCGACTACTGCCATAGAAACCGCCCGGAAATTTAGCCTTCTGCAAGAGCAATTAGTTGCATCACACGAATCTCAGGCGGCAGGCCAAACTTCACAGAACGGAGCAACTGCTCGGTAATGTGGACTTAAGGCCGGCACGAGACATGTGGCTAGTGAACCCGGACTGTTATGTGTCGATCTGGCCTGCTCCTCCCATTGCTGCAGTCTAGTATGTCAAAGAAACTGGGCACCGGCGTAGCAACGAGTAAAATTTCAGAAAAAAACGTGTACCTGTTTGGCGAGACGGGGTACCATGTAGTGGTTTCCGGAACTACGGAGCAGCAGGCGGCCTTTGGCAGGCACCGCAAAATAAGGCCGTGAATTTCACCAAATTAGATAAGACCACAACCCTCATATGGCACACAAACGGCGACCTTTTCGGCGGCATCAAGGGAGCCAAAAAGCACTAGGACACGGCCCTGAAGCAGATTTTAGACTAATATTTTTCGAAAAATTTTAGAGCAATTGTTTGCAGTTTAAAATCGTCTCTCTATCTTTGCATCACCAAACGACAAAGGAACGGAAGTTCTGAAGTTTAGTAGGAAGATTGTCCGATGGTGTAACTGGCAACACGTCTGATTTTGGTTCAGAAGAGTCCAGGTTCGAGCCCTGGTCGGACAACTTTAAAAAGAACAACACTCACTGGGTGTTGTTCTTTTTTTGCTTATACAGCAGGTGTAAGTATTTAAAAATCAGAAATATTTGGTGACTGCCATCAGGAATTTTGGTAGCTTTGCGGGCATAATCAACTAAACCCAAAACAACCGTTATTTAGTTTTAGCACCGTTATGCCACAAGTTAAAATCTTCTCTGGTTCAGAATCCCGTTACCTGGCTGAGAAAATAGCCGCCGCCTATGGCACTAAACTCGGCGATCTTACCATCTCCCGTTTCAGCGACGGCGAGATAGGCGTACACTATAACGAGTCAGTTCGTGGCGCAGAGGTGTTTATCGTACTATCTACGTTTCCGCCGGCTGACAACCTGATGGAGCTGATGCTGCTGGTGGACGCCGCCAAGCGCGCCTCGGCCCATAAAGTAATCGTGGTGATGCCATACTATGGCTACGCCCGCCAGGACCGTAAAGACAAGCCGCGCGTGGCCATAGGCTCTAAGGTAGTAGCCAATGCCATACAATCGGTAGGTGCGGACCGCCTGATGACCTGCGACCTGCATGCAGGCCAGATCCAGGGATTCTTTGACATCCCGGTGGACCACCTGGACGGCTCGGCCATTTTTGTGCCTTACCTGCGCAGCCTGAACCTGGGTGCCGATCTTATCTTCGCATCGCCAGACGTAGGAGGTGTGGTGAGAACAAGATCGTTTGCCAAGAACTTTGGCGCCGAAATGGTTGTTTGCGACAAACACCGCAAACGAGCCAACGAGATCGCCTCGATGCAGGTGATCGGTGATGTGGAAGGTATGGATGTGGTGCTGGTTGACGACATGGTAGACACTGCCGGTACGATCACCAAAGCCGCGGAGCTGCTGAAAGACAAAGGGGCGAAAACAGTTCGCGCCATCGCAACGCACCCGGTACTGTCTGGCCCGGCGTATGAGCGCATCGAGAAATCCGTGCTGGAGGAACTGGTCGTTTCGGACACTATTCCGCTCAAGCACCAGAGCCCAAAGATCAAGGTACTGTCTTTTGCAGACCTGTTCGCCCGGGCGATCAACAACGTGGTTACCCACGAGTCGATCAGCTCGCTGTTTATTTAATTAGGCTATACTTTTGTAGCAATATATTTTAACAAAACACTTTTATGAAAACGTTAGAGATTATAGGGTTTAAAAGAGCAAATCTCGGCAAGCAGCAGTCGAAAGAACTGCGTAATGAGTCTTATGTACCAGGCGTACTGTACGGCGGTGGAGAGCAAGTGCACTTCTACGCTCCAGTTATCCTGTTCCGTGACCTGATTTACACGCCGGAAGTACACGAGGTAGACCTGAACATCGAAGGCACGCACTACCGCGCTATCCTTCAGGATGCTCAGTACCACCCGGTAAACGAAATGCTGCTGCACGTTGACTTCCTGGAGCTGCAGGATGACAAGCCAGTAAAAATTGATGTGCCTGTTAAGTTTGTTGGCAACTCTCCTGGTGTAATGGCCGGTGGTAAACTGGTTACCAAGCTGCGCGCGATCAAGATCAAAGCGCTTCCTGCTAACCTGCCAGACTTCGTAGAGGTAAACATCTCTGAACTGGAACTTGGTAAGTCTATCAAGGTTTCCAGAATTAAGCCAGAGAACTACGAGATCCTGACAAACCCAAGCGCTCCAATCGCTACAGTAACTATTCCGCGTGCCCTTAAGAGTGCACAGGCTGAAGAAGCTCGTGGTGGTAAAAAGTAATTTTTTGAGCCACAGCTCAGAATATTCTCAAAAGTCCTGTCCTGCTCTGAGCGGGGCAGGATTTTTTGTTTGTCAATTAACTGGATGAAGGGCTTAATTGTTAAACTGTTATATTGTAGCAACACTGCCAAAACCTATCCATCCTTTTAACAATTTAGCAATTGGCCGATTTAACATTTCAAAGTATAAAAAAGTGGCTGGGCATCTCCTCTACCGAAGCCGCCGCTACCGAAGATACAAGTATGAAATACCTGATTGTGGGCCTTGGCAACATTGGCCCTGAATACGCTGAAACGCGACACAACATTGGTTTTATGGTGCTGGATTACCTGGCCAAAAAGTATGAGGGCAATTTTGATTCCGGTCGACACGCCTTTGTAACCGAGATAAAAACCAAAGGGCGCACCTTTGTGCTGGTGAAGCCAACCACTTACATGAACCTGAGCGGCAAGGCTGTTCAACATTGGCTAACTTCCTTAAAACTGCCTGCAGAGCAGATGCTGGTGATTACCGATGACTTGGCTTTGCCTTTCGGTAAGCTGCGCATCCGTGCCAAGGGCAGCGCCGGCGGGCACAATGGCCTGAAACATATTGAGCAAATACTGGGCAACAACAACTACCCCCGCCTGCGCTTTGGGGTGGGCGACAATTTCCATAAAGGCAAGCAGGTAGATTATGTGTTAAACAAGTTTAGCGACGACGAGCAGCCGGAGCTGCAAACACTCATCGAGAAAGCCGCTGACGCCGTGATCGCCTTCGGCACCATTGGCCTGGAGCGTACCATGAACCAGTTTAATACGAAGTAGCTTCTAAAATCGGCACCCATACATTTTTAAAAGCCCCTCTCAGTTTCTACTTGTGAGGGGCTTTTACTTTTCTGCAGGCGACAGCTGAAATTTCCTGCTAAAAGTATACTTTTGCCTTTACGCCAGCTGCTTACCACCTGCTATGAAAAAGATTCTCCTGCTCTACCGCAACGCCTTCGGGGGCCTCTCCCGCCCTGCCTGGATGATGTCTCTGGTAATGCTGATTAACCGCAGCGGCGCCATGGTAACACCGTTCCTGAGCGTGTACCTGACGGAGGTACTGAACTATACTTTGAAAGAGGCGGGCATCATCCTGAGCATGTATGGCCTTGGCTCCGTGTGCGGCTCTTTTCTGGGAGGTTGGCTAACGGATAAGGTTGGGCATTTTAAGGTGCAGTTCCTGAGTCTGACGGTGGGGGGCGGTTTATACTTTGTGCTGTTGAGCCTGCGCCAGTTTGAGGCACTGATGGCTGGCGTGTTTATACTTAGCCTTGTAAACGACACCCTACGCCCCGCCAACTCCTCCTCCATTGCATCCTATGCACGCCCTGAGAACGTAACGCGCGCTTTCTCGCTCAACCGAATGGCCATAAACCTGGGCTTTTCCATCGGCCCTGCGCTGGGCGGCTTGCTGGCGGCTGTTTCGTACCGTTGGCTGTTTATAGCGGATGGCTTTACCTGCATTATGGCTGGCTTGTTCTTCTTTTTTTACTTCCGCAACCAGCAGGGGCACCAGCCAAAACAGCAGACCGGCAGCAGCAGCGAACCGATTGCCAAAGTACGCTCCCCTTACCGCGACGGTTATTTCATACTTTTCGCCATACTTTGCTGCAGCTTTGCGGTCATATTCTTCCAGTTGTTCTCTACCATGCCGCTCTACTACAGGCAGGTTTATGCTTTGCCGGAGGGCAAGATAGGGCTCCTGCTCGGCCTAAATGGCCTCATCGTGTTTCTGCTGGAGATGATCGTGGTTTACCTGATCGGCGAGCGGGTGCGTAAGTCTTGGTTGATCGCGGGCGGTGTGCTGGTGCTGGGGCTATCCTACATACTCCTGAACCTGACGCAGCACCTGAGCATACTTTTTATGGCCATGTTGCTGCTAAGTATAGCCGAGATCTTCGCGATGCCTTTTATGGCCACCATTACGGTGGAACGCTCCGGACCTGCCAACCGCGGTGCCTACATGGGGCTTTACACCATATCCTATGCCGCCGCACATGTAGTGGCCCCATACCTGGGCACAACCCTGGCTGCCAAGTACGGTTTTGCTACGCTGTGGTGGGTTATGGGAGCTTTGTCCATCGTTACGGCTGCGGGTATATACTTAGTAGTGCAGCACATGGAGCGGGAGCGGGTAAGCAAAGTAACCTTGGCTGCAACCGGGCCAAAGGGGATGGCGATTGGATAACCCCTACACAGAAAGATCATACTAAACAAAAAACCTCACCAGCCTTAACGACAGGTGAGGTTTTATACTTTACGTAAGCGATACTTCTAGCTTACCGTACCACCATTTTTGATCGCTTTATTCGGCTGCACAAAGGCCAGCGAGCCATCCGCGTTCTCCGCCATCAGGATCATACCCTGGCTGGTGATGCCTTTAATATCGCGCGGTGCCAGGTTAACCAGTATGCTTACCTGCTGCCCGATGATCTCCTCCGGGTTAAAGAACTCCGCAATGCCGCTTACCACGGTGCGCTGGTCAATACCGGTATCAATCTTCAGCTTCAGGAGTTTTTTAGTTTTAGCCACTTTCTCGGCTTCTATAATGGTACCGATGCGGATATCCATTTTGGTGAAATCCTCAAAGGTAATGTTCTCCTTGGCCGGCTCCACTACCGCGTTTGCCGCTTCGTTGGCCTTTTTCGTGTCCAGCAGTTTCTGCACCTGTGCCTCCACAGCAGCGTCTTCCACTTTCTCAAACAGCAACTCCGGCTTCCCGATGACGTGGCCTGCAGGCAACAGGTCTGCCGCTCCGGCTTCAGCCCAGGTTGCCGACTCCATACTTAGCATGTTGCGCAGCTTAGCGGCTGAATCCGGCAGGAACGGCTCCATAAGTATGGCCAGGCTACCGGATATCTGCAGCGCAATGTTCATGATGGTCTTCACGCGCTCGGCGTCCGTCTTGATCAGCTTCCAAGGCTCCGTGTCGGCCAGGTACTTGTTGCCAAGGCGCGCCAGGTTCATCAGTTCCGCCAGCGCATCTCTGAAGCGGTAGCGCTCAATGTAGGTCGAGATCACCATCGGCATTCCCTGCAGGTCCTCCAGCACCGTCTTGTCATAATCGGTTAGCTCGCCACGGCTTGGCACGGCACCTTCGTAGTACTTCTGCGTAAGCACCACTGCCCGGTTGATGAAGTTACCAAGTATGGCCAGCAGTTCGTTGTTGTTGCGGGCCTGGTAATCTTTCCAGGTAAAGTCGTTGTCTTTTGTTTCTGGGGCATTGGCAGCCAGCACGTAGCGCAGCACATCACCTTTGCCTTTAAAGTCCTGCAGGTACTCGTGCAGCCACACGGCCCAGTTGCGGGAGGTAGAGATCTTGTCGCCCTCCAGGTTCAGGAACTCATTGGCCGGCACATTGTCCGGAAGTATGTAATCGCCATGGGCCTTCAGCATACTCGGGAAGATGATGCAATGGAACACGATGTTGTCCTTGCCGATAAAGTGCACCAGTTTGGAGTCCTTGTCTTTCCAGTACTTCTCCCAGTCATCCGTCAAGGCTTTGGTGGCTGATATGTACCCGATCGGCGCATCGAACCACACGTACAGCACCTTGCCTTCTGCACCTTCCACCGGCACCGGCACGCCCCAATCCAGGTCGCGGGTTACGGCGCGCGGCTGCAGGCCCTGGTCTATCCAGGATTTACACTGCCCGTACACGTTCGGTTTCCAGTCGCCTTTGTGGCCTTCCACGATCCACTCGCGCAGCCATGGTTCATACTCGTTCAGGGGCAGGTACCAGTGCTTTGTCTCGCGCATTACCGGCACAGCGCCGCTCAGGGTGCTTTTAGGGTTTATAAGGTCGGTGGCATTGAGCGAGGTTCCGCATGCCTCACACTGGTCGCCGTAGGCATTCTCGTTGCCACACTTCGGGCAGGTGCCCACAATGTAACGGTCGGCCAGGAACTGCTGTGCTTTCTCGTCGTAGTACTGCTGCGTGGTCTGCTCTATGAATTTGCCGTCTTCGTAAAGTTTCTTGAAGAATCCGGCAGCCGTCTCAGCGTGTATTTTGGAAGAGGTGCGGTCGTAGATATCAAAAGAGATGTTGAAGTCCGCGAAAGATTGCTTGATCAGTTCATGGTACTTGTCCACGGCCTGCTGCGGCGTTATACCTTCTTTTTTAGCGCGGATCGTGATGGGAACACCGTGTTCGTCGGAGCCGCAAATAAATTTTACGTCGCGGTTTTGCAGGCGCAGGTAACGCACATAAATATCAGCAGGCAGGTACACACCTGCCAGGTGGCCAATGTGCACCGGGCCATTGGCATACGGCAAGGCAGCCGTTACAGTATATCTTTTGGGGTTGTTCGTCATGTCGTCTGTTAAAAAAACAAATATACAAATACAGCGCGGAATGAACCGCTAAGTATGGCTAATCCCGTAAAAGGAAATACGGCGGCACACGCCTGTTTTACGTAAAGCGGTGCAGGCACTGCGCTACAGGTACTACCTGTAGCGGTTAACCAACAGAAGCAGAAATTATAATCATCCTTACTCATGAAGAACAAAGATAACTTTAGAACCACTAAAAAAGACGGTGATAACCTGGGTGAACGTGATAGCACAGAGAAGGTGACGAAAAAACCCGCACCCCGTAAGGCAGACCGCGAATCGGAGAACACCCCGCCGGAAAACGAAGTATACGTTGACCTGGAGCCGGATGAACTGCACCTAAGCGATGAGGAGAAGCCGGAGCAAGTAAAAGAGAAAAAAAAGAAAAAGTAAAGCGATGCCTTTACTCCCCTAACGGCCGCAGGTATACTTTACCCACGGCCGTTTTTTATTGCTGGTTCGTTTCCCGGATGGTTGGCGGCAATGGACGTACCACCGGCCGCAGTGGCCAGTAGATAAAGTGCCTGGACGAATCGATGGGCGCGTATGGCAGCGTGCGCGGGCGCAGTGCATTGGGTGTCATGGCGGGTTTGTTGCTGTCGAACTGCTCTATGTTGCGCTTCCGGTTTATCTCGCTGGCGTTGTTATCCATGCGCTGCCGCAGTGTTTGGGTGGGGTCGCTGCGGAGCGTTACCCGCTCGTTTACAGGTGCCGGCGGAAGCTCCTGCTGTCCCTCACTCAGGGAGGTACAGGCGCCCATCGGGAGCAGCGCTAAGGCTGTAAGGTATAGTTTATAGGTCTGCATGTTTTCGTAGCTCTGGTTTATACTTTGCCCGTTTGCACAGGCTCTCTTTTGTAAGTATACGGGGCAATGCGAAAACGGCGGCATGTACGAACCTGCCTGCTGTGCCTGCACAAGTATAAAGTATAAATTCCTGCCATCGGGCACAAACAAAAAAGAGACGCAACACATTGCGTCTCTTCAGCTTTTTATCAGGCTAACTTACCAGTCAGTGGTAAACCAAGGGCTACTTCTCACCCCACACATGCTCGTGGCCCACCTGGGTTAGCATCAGGCCATCGGGAGCAGGGTTTACGTAACCTTCTTTAGCCAGGTGGTGCTCTGCCTCCTTTTGCACATCTTTATAATGTGGGTATTTTTCCTGCAGGAATGGGTACAGTTGCTGGTAATGCAGCACGTTGCCTTCCCGCACCTCAAACTTCTTGAAGGCTTCTACAATGCACTGTGCGGCGTTCTCTATATTATCAGCTTCTGAATGTAGCTTTTCCATAGTTTCGTTTTGTTTGGTTTAGAGTTTAGAGTACGGCAGAGGGTAGCTGTTAGTTAATGGTGATGGCTGTTGGTTTATACTTTACAAGAGAGTCGCTCCCCGGTTCAGAAGTACAAGCAGCACCTACCTCGCTTATTCCGTTGAGAGGCCAATAACTAACAACTCGCAACTAAAATCACTTTACCTCTTTAAAGTTTAGCGCCGCAGAATTAAGGCAGTACCGCAGGCCCGTTGGCTCCGGCCCATCCGGGAAAACATGGCCGATGTGGGAGCCGCAGCGGGCGCATTCTACCTCGGTGCGCACCTCACCCGGATAGGACCTGTCCTCTACTTCTTTTATCCGTTTTTCGGAGATTGGTGCGTAGAAACTAGGCCAGCCAGTACGTGAGTCAAACTTGGTGCTGGAGCTGAACATGGGGTTGTCGCAAGCCGCGCAGTAGTAAATGCCCCTTTTCTTGTTCCGGTCATACTTGTTTTTGAAGGGAGGCTCTGTGCCCTCCTGCCGCAGCACGTAGTACTGCTCCGGCGTCAGCTGCTTTTTCCACTCTGCCTCAGTTTTAACCACGGTATCCTTCAGGGTTTCATCGTTCAGGGCTGCTATTACCGCCTGTTCCAAGGGCTCATCGCCTGCCGAGGCGGTGGTGGCGGTGTACTCGGCTGTTGTGTCTTCTTGTGCGCATGCTGTAAAACTCAGCAGCGCCATCATGCAAACTATCTGTAATACTCTCATACTTATACTTACGAGCTCAAAGCCTGGCCGGCTTTCTTAATTTAAAATACCTAACACCTTAGGAAACAAACTTTAACAATGTAATGTTTGCTCCATAACTGTACCAAATACAGCTGTAGAAATAAATTAATACAACCATAACCTGTTTATTTCGAGCTACCTAGTAAAAGTCTGAAGCCTTTTTAGTACTTTTGCGGCTCGAAAAACCAATTCAATGCAAAATATTCGAAATATTGCGATCATCGCACACGTAGACCACGGCAAGACAACGCTCGTGGACAAGATCATCCATGCTTCCAAGCTATTCGCAGAGCACCAGCAGTTTGACGACCTTATTCTGGACAACAACGACCTGGAGCGTGAGCGTGGCATCACGATCGTTTCTAAGAACGTGTCGGTTCGTTATAAAGACGTTAAGATCAACATTATCGACACCCCTGGTCACGCCGACTTTGGAGGTGAGGTAGAGCGCGTACTGAAAATGGCAGACGGTGTACTACTGCTCGTAGACGCCTTTGAAGGAGCCATGCCTCAGACACGTTTCGTACTGAGCAAAGCCATCCAGCTTGGCCTGAAGCCGATTGTGGTGGTAAACAAAGTTGACAAAGAAAACTGCCGCCCTGACGAGGTGCACGAGCAGGTGTTCGACCTGATGTTTAACCTGGAGGCGACAGAAGACCAGCTGGACTTCACCACGCTGTACGGTTCTTCTAAGCAGGGCTGGATGAGCACCGACTGGACACAGCCAACCGACAACATCACGCCTCTTCTGGATGCCATCATTGATGTGATTCCTGCTGCCCCTTACCGCGAGGGTACACCGCAGATGCAGATCACTTCCCTTGACTACTCTTCTTTCGTGGGCCGTATCGCGATTGGCCGTGTGCACCGCGGAACGTTGAAAGAGGGTATGCCGATCTCGCTTTGCAAAGCAGACGGTTCTATCAAGAAAGGTCGTATCAAGGAGCTCCAGATTTTTGAAGGCCTTGGCAGAAAAACGGTACAGGAAGTATCAGCCGGTGAGATCTGCGCTGTAACCGGTATCGAAGGCTTTGACATTGGCGATACGATTGCTGATGCTGAGAATCCGGAGCCATTGGCACGTATCTCTATCGACGAGCCTACCATGAACATGCTGTTCACGATCAACAACTCTCCTTTCTTCGGCAAAGAGGGCAAGTTCGTAACATCACGCCACCTGCGTGACCGCCTGATGAAGGAAACAGAGAAGAACCTGGCCCTGCGCGTACAGGAAACCGACCGTGAAGACTCTTTCTTAGTGTTCGGCCGCGGTATCCTGCACTTGTCTGTACTGATCGAAACCATGCGCCGCGAAGGCTATGAGCTTCAGGTTGGCCAGCCACAGGTAATCTATAAAGAAATTGACGGCCAGCGCCACGAGCCAATCGAGCACCTGGTAGTGGATGTTCCGGAGGAGACTGCCGGTAAAGTTATTGAGTTGGTATCAATGCGTAAAGGCGAACTCACCATTATGGAGCCGAAGGGAGACCTGCAGCACCTGGAGTTCAACATCCCGGCGCGCGGTTTGATCGGCCTGCGTAACAACGTGCTTACCGCTACGGCAGGTGAGGCCATCATGAACCACCGTTTCCAGAGCTACGAGCCGTACAAAGGCGCAATTCCTGGACGTAACAACGGTTCCATCATCTCTATGGAGACTGGCCCAGGCACTGCTTACTCTATCGATAAGCTGCAGGACAGAGGCGTGTTCTTCGTTGACCCGGGTGTAGATGTTTACATGGGCCAGGTAATTGGTGAGCACAGCCGCCAGAATGATATCACGGTAAACATCCAGAAAGGCAAAAAGCTCACAAACATGCGTGCTTCCGGTTCTGATGACAACGTGAAGATCGCCCCTGCCAAAAACTTCTCGCTGGAAGAAGCCATGGAATACATCCAGAAGGATGAGTACCTGGAGGTAACGCCAAAGAGCATCCGCATGCGTAAGATTTACCTCGACGAGAACGAGCGTAACCGTATGTCCAGAGCTGAAGCTAACGCGTAAGGCTTTATACTTACACGTATAAATTAAACATAGAAGCCCCGGTTGGTTAACTCCAGCCGGGGCTTTTGCTTTTCCTGCCTCATACTTTACCCCCTTTAAGCACTGCAATTTTCTTGCAGTAAACACCTTTACCTTTGCCATTTACCCTACTCCTCCTGCTATACACTAAGGTATGGCTCACCAGAAACAAATAAAATAATACAATTTTATAATTTAAAAAGCATATTTTATACTTTTATATTTCAAAGGTATAAAACTATGAAGAGAGAAGTTTCAATAATTGCCAGTGCCTTTCTGCTGGCTCTGTTTACATTGCCGGCCCAAGCGCAGTTTAACGTGGCCAATAAACTAAAGAACAAGATCAACCAGAAAGTAGACCAGAAAATCGACAAAACCATTGACGACACTCTGGACGGCAATACCAAGGTTGCTGGCGAAAAGGGCGCCACAGCAGAAGCCTCCGGCGACAGTAACAACGGCAGCAGTGCAACCGGCGCCAAAGAAGGTAGAATGAAAGCCTGGACCAAGTATGATTTTGTGCCGGGCGATAAGGTCATGTTCGCAGATAACCTGGCCGGCGAGGAAATAGGTGAGTTCCCGTCGCGCTGGGACCTGAACCAAGGCAATGCAGAGGTTGCTGTACTTGGAGAGGAGAAAGTGATTAACCTGGTGCAGACAGGCACAAGTATACACCCGCTGATGAAAGGCCAAAATTGGCTACCAGAAACTTTCACGATCGAAATGGACCTGTTCTTCGAGAGCGATAATGGTAACGTGGCTTACGATATATTCCTGGTGGATGACCTGGATACCTATAAGCGAGAAGTAAACGGCGACTACTGGGACCCCATTGATGTAAGAGCGAACCAAGTAAGATTCAAAACTTTCGGCTCGGCATCAGAAGAACTTGCTTCCACAGGTGTTAAAAACCAATGGCGACACCTGGCTATCTCGTTTAACAAACGGAGCATGAAAGTATACCTGGATGAGCACCGCCTGATCAACATCCCAAATGTGGACGGTAAGCCAACCGGACTGCGCATAGAGATAGACAAACGCATTGACGCCACCACGATGGTGAAAAACGTGATGATTGCCGAGGGCGGTAAAAAGCTGTACGACCAGGTAATGGCGGATGGCAAAATCGTGACCTACGGCATTAAGTTCGACGTGAACCAGGCCACCATCCGTCCGGAGTCGGTGGGCACGCTGGCAAGTATAGCCAAGCTGATGCAGGAGCAGCCAACACTTAAGTTTACGGTAGAGGGCCACACCGACAGCGACGGCGACGACAACTTGAACATGAAACTGAGCCAGCAGCGCGCCGAAGCCGTGAAAGCTTACCTCGTGGAGCAGGGCATCACCGAAGACCGACTGGCAGCCAAAGGCCTTGGCGAGTCTAAACCTATAGACAAGAACAGCACGCCAGAGGCGAAGTCTAACAACCGGCGGGTGGAGTTTGTAAAACTGTAATCACACCGGCAGATCCTGACCAGGGGCTGCCATCCTTTTGATCTATACTTAAAACAAAGTGCCTGCTACAGTCCTGTGGCAGGCACTTTGGCTTTCATACAGCTGCTTTTAAACATCTCCTGAATTTATTTAGAATTATTTTAAATAACACTTGCCCGGCTCGACTACAGGTTATAATTTTGCCTTATCTATAATCAGTCTAAATAAAGCACCTATATACATGCAAAAGTATCTACTCCTGGTTCTAACGCTTTTTGCTTGGTCCGTTGGGCAGGCGCAAAGCCAGAATGCAAGCATCAGCGGCAAAGTAACCTCCCAAGAAGGGCAGGCATTGGAACTTCTGACAGTGGCCCTGGAAGGAACAGTTCTGGGCACTAACACCAATGCAGCCGGAGAATTCACCCTCAGCAATATCAAACCCGGCAGCTATACTTTACGCGTGGGTGGCATGGGCTATAAATCGGTGCGCCAACCCATCACGCTAAACGCTGGAGATAATCTAAACCTGAACTTCGCCCTGCAGCCAAGTGCCAGCACGCTGGATGAGGTAGTAGTGTCGGCTAGCCGCACAGTGGAAACGCTGGATGAGACGCCGGCTTCGGTGCATGTGCTCGACTCCCGCACGCTGCAGATACAGTCTCAGATCAGCACCGACCTGGGTAACATCATGGCCAACACCGTTCCGGGACTGGCAATGAACAGCAACACCACCAGTAATGTGGGCCAGACCCTGCGCGGCCGCAACGCCCTGATCATGGTGGACGGCATCCCGCAGTCTACGCCCCTTCGCAACGGCAGCCGCGATGTCCGCACCATCGACCCAAGCGCCATTGAGCGCGTGGAGATTGTAAAAGGCGCCACTGCCGTGTATGGCAACGGTGCCGACGGCGGCCTGATCAACTACATCACCAAGCAGCCAAACACCAGCAAGCCTTTCAGCGCCGCTACTTCGTTAACGGGCACAGGCATGTTGTTTCACTCGGATGAGACTTTCGGGGGCCGCATTTCGCAACAGTTTAGCGGCAAGGTAGATGATTTCGACTATGTAGCCAGCGGCACCTACGAGAAGACAGGTGTGATGCGCGACGGCGAGGGAGAGGTGATCTCCCCAGTGTATGGCCTCGGCGACACGAAGATGTACAACGGCTTTGCCAAGGCAGGCTATAACTTCAGCTCCGACCATCGTGTGGAGGCCATGTACAATTACTTCGGCAGCCGCCAGAACTCCGACTATGTGCTGCAGGAGGGCGTTTATGGCGTAACGCCTTCTATCGGCGTGAAAGGCGAGGTAAAAGGCGAGCCGGAGGGAACCAAATATAACCACAACGCGCAGCTGCGCTACATCGGCAAAAAACTGTTCCTGAACACCAACCTGGAGCTGAGCACGTACTTTCAGAACTTTTACACGGTGTACGGCTACACGCCCTACTTTGAGAACGGAGGCCAGTCTACTATTAAGTCAGCCAAGAAAGGCGTGCGCCTTAATCTAAACACGCCTTTCAGAATCAGCCAGGGTGTAGAAGGCAGCGTGGTGTATGGCGCCGATTACCTGAATGACGTAACTTCGCAGCCGCTGGTAGATGGCCGCACCTGGGTTCCGGAAATGGACCTGAAAAACCTGGCCCCTTACGCCCAGTTGCAACTGAATATTCTGCAGGACCTGAACTTTAAGGCGGGCTACCGCTTCGACAACGTTTCCATCAACGTAGATGATTTTCAGCAGCTGGTGCTGGCAAGTGGTGCCGGCGGTGATTATGTGCAGGGCGGAGAGCTGAAGTTCAATGCCAACACGTTTAACGCCGGCCTGCGCTACTCTGGCCTGGAATATTTCAAACCGTTCGTGAGCTACTCGCAGGGCTTCTCGATGATAGACGTGGGCCGCTATGTGCGCAGCGCCAAAGAGGATTTCCTGTCGCAGATGGACCTGGAGCCAGTGATCGTGAACAACTATGAGGCTGGATTCCACAGCCAGATTGGTATCGCCTCCTTTAGCGGAGCTTACTTTGTGAGCACCTCCAGGCTGGGCGCCAACCTGATTGCTAACGACGCCGGGGTATACGAGATTGAGCGTGCACCGGAGCGCGTGGAGGGTTTTGAGGCACTAGTGGACCTGTTCATCTCTGATAAGATCACCCTTGGGGCTAATGCCTCCTACAGCGAAGGTAAGGCCGATATTGACAAGGACGGAGATTACAACGGCAGCGAGGACAAATACCTGACCAGCCTGCGCATCCCGCCATTTAAGTTTACCTCTTACCTGAACCTGAAGCCGGTGCAAAACCTGAACGTGAACCTGCAGTGGGTCTACTCAGGCGAGCGCGACAGGTTTGAGCCGAACGCGAAAGGTGCTTATAGCTCTGGTCAGGGTCCGGTGAAGGCTTTTGATGTATTTAATCTGGCTGCCTCTTACCAGGCCACCGAAAAACTGAGCCTGAACCTGGGCGTGGAAAACCTGCTGGACAAAGCTTACTACCTGCCACAGGCCTACTGGTATGGCCGCAACGATAACTTTACAAGGGCAAATGGTGCCAGATTCCAGTTTGGTGCCGCCTACAAGTGGTAATACTTTGAAGAAACGCGTTAAAAAAACCTTTTCCATTCACCATTGGTGCGGGCTGATAGCCGGGATGTTTATCCTGGTTATCAGCCTTTCTGGCGTTATACTTGTTTTTGATGATGACATCGACGAGGCAGCCTTCGCCAGCCATGCCCAACTTCAGACTCCGGCCAAAGCACTGCACGTAGATAAGTCTATTAATTGGGTGAGGGCCGAGAACCCGGGCTGGGACATTCGGGTACCGTCTTTGCCTGCCTCGCCGGACGAGGCGCTACATTACGAGCTACGGCAGGGGCAGCTGCGCAGGTGGCTGTTCGTGCACCCCGAAACCGGTGAAAAGCTGTCTACTGTGGGGCAGGCGCACAACCGTTTCTCGTACGTGGTGCTCAACATCCATTACAACCTGCTCTCGGGTACGCCGGGTAAAATCGTGGTGCTGTTGGTGGGGCTGGCGCTGCTGCTGCTCACCATCACCGGGTTTATACTTTACCGCAGGTCCTTGGTTAAGGTGCTCACCTTCCGGCAGAAGATAAGCTTTAAGAGCCGTAGAAGCATGTTCTCCAGCCTGCACCGCATCATAGGCGTATGGGCGCTAGCCTTTAACCTGCTGATGTGCGTTACGGGCCTTTCGCTGGCCATTACGGTCGTGAATGCTGCGCTTAAAGGTGGCCCGAAAGAAGTGGCTGTGCCGGAGATAACCACCTCCGTGGATGCCGCCATGGCTGCGGCAAAAGCCGCTTAC
Organism: Pontibacter anaerobius; assembly: GCF_026241195.1. Classification (GTDB taxonomy): domain Bacteria; phylum Bacteroidota; class Bacteroidia; order Cytophagales; family Hymenobacteraceae; genus Pontibacter; species Pontibacter anaerobius. The sequence continues at coordinate 544,585 of NZ_JAPFQO010000001.1, read as the reverse complement.
CCAGACTTCGAGATCACTTATCTGCGCTTCCCGGTGAACGCGGAAGGAAAGATACAACTGATGGGCCGCTTGGCGTCAGACCCCTCCTACTACGGCAGGCTGTACAGCAAAATACAGGCAGACTATTCTACCGGTGCGTTGAGCGATCCATATTTTGTACGCGACCAGCCCTGGCTCGACCGTTTCCTTACTTCGCTGCACCCCATCCACTTCGGCGACTATGCCGGCCTGTTTGTGAAGCTGCTGTACGCCTTTTTCGGTTTGATGCCCGGTATACTTTCCGTCTCAGGCTTCGTAATCTGGTACTACCGCCAGCAGCCGCAGCAAGAACCAAAGCCGGTGCAAAGAAAAATGGCGAAGGTGGTGCGGTAGAAATTTCATTTAACGCACCATTTGTCTATTTCCTGCCGCAAGATTGTATCTTGTGGCTTTTATGAGGCCAGTTTTCAACTGGCGATCCTATACAAAGCGGCTCATGCCAGTTGAAAACTGGCCTCAAGCAAAGCTCCAAGTTGGAAACTTGAAGCAGGTAAAATAATATGTCCAGCTTCTAGCTCCCAACCAGGAGCGGCAACAAAAAGCGCCGGAGCTGCAGGTATAAACCTGCGGCTCCGGCGCTTTTATAATTCAACGTTATACTTCCTACAGCTTAAACTGCACCGAGAACTTCAGGCCGAACTTTCTGGCTCCCTCATCCAGGTGCGTCAGGCGATGGAAAGCATCTACACGGAGAATCTTAAAGATGTTCTCGATGCCATAACCCAGCTCCACATAAGGAGTATTCCCTAAGCCTTTAAATGATTCCTGCACATTACCGGCAGGTGTCAGCGCAGGCATCAGATCAAGGTTGCTTTGGCTGAGGCTGCCGTACAAGATGTTTGCCGAGCCCAGTACACGCCATTTCAGTTTTTTGATGAGCGGCAGGCGGTTCAACAGCAATCCCTCAAAGTACTGCTCGTAGTGCAGTGAGGCGTAGGTGTCGCTGGCGAACTCGAAGTAGTCCATCAGGTTATAGGTGGCGTCGTAGTAGAAAGGGGTCTCGTTGCCGGTGTGCACCTCCAGTAGCGGGTAGGGCACCGGCGAGAAGATCTTGCCGGCCTCCAACCTGTAGAGTGCATTGCCAAGGCGGCCCATCACGAACTCCTGCTCCAGCCCCAGGTCCACGCGCTGGTAATCCACTGTAGAGCCGAGGGCGTTGTTCAGGCCCAAGGTATACTTCAGGCTGAGTATAGGCCGACTGCCGCTGCCGAGGCTGATGCGCTCATTGTCGTTCTCCACATACACCTCATCTTTGGCATAGCGCGTCAGGAAGCTCACCTCTGTGGAGGTAAAGCTGCTGGCTGTTTCATCCGGGTTCTCAGGACCGTTCTTGTAATAGGCAAAATCATACTGCGGGTTAAAGTGCCGCTTGCGCATGCTGATGCGCTCGGTTACGCCGCGCAGCACATCGCGCTGTAGGTATAAGCTTGTTTCGCGCACCAGCACAGGCCGGCGCAGTTCCCCGAACCGTGAGAAGCCCAGGAAAAACGGGCTCGCCTCCAGCTTATCCGACATCAGGCCTACCTGCTCCAGATCCTCTGAATGCGTAAAGCCAAACTCACTCCAGCGCTTGCGGCTCAGGATGTAGCGCCCGCCCACGCTATACTTGTACTTGTCGTCTTCGGTGCCGTAGGCTGCATAGCCGCGCAGTTCCAATTTGTTGCTGAAATTGATGTTGGTTTTGCCGCCCAACTGAAAGCGGTGCCCCTCCACATCATTATAGGCAAAAGTATAAGGCCATGGTCCCCAGCTTACCTTTCCGAAGCTCTTATAGCCGGTACCCAGCACCGTGGCTATGTTCGTAAAACGCTTTATTTTCGGTGTTTCGCGGAGGGCGTTGATGGTGGCGTACACCTGCTGGTCGGCCAGGCTGAGGGTATCGTGGCGCCGCTCCTCCCAAAAAGTTTCCGCCTGCTTTCCGGCCCCTGCCAGTAGCTCCACCGGCTTATCAAAGAAATCGGTATCTTTTGGCTGGTTCACCACCACATTCCTGTAAGAAGTATACACCTTTGCCAGAATACCTGGGCGTTTTGGCGTAAGGCCCACGATCTTTATCTTCACCTCTATACCTGAGGGCATCCAGGCCTTCTCCCCCACCTGCTGCAGTTCCTGCTTCAGGGCGATACGCTCTACGAAGTTGATGTTGGCCGATTTGCTCACCGTCGCATCCAGCTTGCGTAGCGCGTAGCCATCCGCCGTGATCCACATGCGGCCGTTAAAGGCCAGGTCCTGCGGGCGTTTCTGCTTAAAGCTCAGCTCATAGCACCAGTCATCGCCAATAAAGGTGCTATCCTCCAACTCATAAGTATAATAGCCTTTCCAGCCGTCGGCAATAGGGCTGATGAAGTTTTTCTGCAGCACGCTCACCCAGTTCTGGTAAAAGTTATAATCCTGATAGTTGCTGCCGATCACCTGCGATACCAGCGTGCCGTCCTGCAGGCCGATACCTGTTACCTTGGTCGCTTTTATGGTTTCCTTGCTGCGCTTCGGGTCGCGGGTATAATGGTAGTCAGAGAGCGACTCCGAGATAAAGAACGGCAACAACTTTTTACCGTCTTCTCCGGCAAGGTACATTTGGGAATCTACCAATGAGGTAATGGCCTTGCCCACCACGCCTTTGCCTTTCTGCTGCCCCACGTTGTCCACATCGAACTGCATCTTGGTATAGGCCTCGTACTGGTAAGCCGTAAGCTTGCGCTTGTCGTTTGTGTTTTTATTGTCCATAACGCGCCGCATAATAGGCCAGGCAGGGTTCTCGCCGGGGCGAATCACAACCTCCTGCAGCTGCTGCGCATTGGTGCTTAGTTTAAAGTCCAGGGTCTGCACCGCTACCCCTTTCTGTACTGGCAGCGTCAGCGGTAGGTAGCCCACAAAGGCAGCCGTCAGGGAGTCGGGGGTGGTGGTCAGGCGAATGTTATACTTCCCTTCCACATCAGTGGAGGTTCCGATAGCTGTATTCTTAACATAGATGCCAACGAAAGGAAGGGCCTCGCCCGTTGCGGCATCCGTTACCTGCCCCGAAATACGGGTTTGCGCGTGGCTAGCCAGCGTGGCAAGTATAAACAGGGATAATACAATATATCTTTGCAAAGCTATATTTTTAGAAGCGTGCAAAGGTAGAAGGATTTCTCTTATTTATCACAATATTTGTTTAGACAACAGTCAATAAAAATGCGCCTCATACCTTTGGTTTCCTGCGCATAAGGGCACTGCTGTTTCTTTGACCATAGTTCCTGTAGCATTAGGCTATTCCTCTATAGTACAGCCAACCCTAATCTGCCCTTTACTTGCTCTCCCTTTCCCTTGCCTAATATTTAAGGGTGGTTCACCTGAAAACATTATACCTGAATTACGTTAAATATGCTTATTAACCGGATTCACATCTGTATGAAGCTATATTGCAGGCAGGTTATACTTGCCCTTCTTATCATTACTTCAGCTGGCTGTGCCAGAAAAAACTTCTACTCCGACACACCCGTGGTAGACGCTGAAGTATACCGGCAACTGAAAACTGCCCCCCAGTCCGTGGACAGCGTTACCATAAAAGCGGGTGCGCATTATAAGCGCGGTTTCCTGCACCGCTTGCTCTGGGGACGGCACCACCGGCCGATCTGGCTGGCGCCCGTAACCGTTCCGGTCTTTGAGATGGACACCACTTGGGGCGGTTTGGAGATAGAGAAGATCGGGGGTGGTTTCCAGACCACCAGCTTCACCCTGGTTGGCCCCGACGATTTCACCTATGCCCTCCGCTCCCTGGATAAGGAGCCCTCTGAAGTGCTGCCCAAAGTATGGCGCAAAACTTTTGTGGCCAACATTCTCCGCGACCAGATCTCAGCGGCAAACCCTTACGGTGCGCTTATACTTCCGCCTATGGCAGAAGCCGCAGGCATTCCGCACGCCACGCCGCGGCTGGTGTATGTGCGCCCTAATGATGCTGACTTCGGGGAATACGAGGAGGTGGCCAGCGACAAAGTATACATGCTGGAGGAAAAGTATAACGACAAGCGCACCGTGGAGGACATGCCCGGGAACGCCTCCGACATTATTGGAAGCCTGGATGTGCTGAACAAGCGGTATGAAGAAGATGACCATTTTATAGACCAACTGGCCTTTGCCCAGGCCCGCCTCTTCGACCTGCTGATAAACGACTGGGACCGCCATGAGGGGCAATGGGAGTGGGCAGAATACAAGCGCCATGGCAACCAGTATTATCGCCCCATCCCCAAAGACCGCGACAATGCTTTCTACCGTTTTCAGGATGGCCTCATCCCCTGGATCTTCAGCCGCAACTGGGCCATCCGTAAGTTTGAGTCTTTTGACGAGGACTTTAACGATGTGTATGCCCTTACCATTAACTCTGAGTTTATCGATAGCCGCGCCCTCTCACAGGTTACACGGCAGCAGTTCGACTCACTGGCTGTAGAGTTGCAGCAAAGTATAACAGATGAGGTAATTGAACGCGCAGTGCGGCAGTTTCCGGAGGAGGTGTACAAGTTGGAGGGCGAAACCACCAAACGCAAGCTTATCAGCCGCCGCAACCAATTGCGCAAGGCTGCCGAAGAGTTTTATAGTATACTGGCAGAGGAAGTACTTGTGGCCGGCACCGACGAAAAAGACAAGTTTGAGGTAAAACGCCTGAACGATGAGGAGACGGAGGTTACCGTGCGCCGCGAGTCAGATGATAAGATAACGTACCACCGCATTTTTAAACGCGACGAAACAAAGCTGATCACGCTGCACGGGCTAGCCGAGGAGGATGAGTTTGAAGTGAGCGGCGAAGTTAAGAAGGGCATCAGAATAAAGATAGTGGGAGGCCGTGGCGAGGATGAGATAAAAGACACCTCTAAAGTGAATGGCTGGGGAAAGAAAACCTGGGTATACGACACAACGCGCGGTACGGAACTGGAAGGCAGCTCAGAAACCAAAGACAAGCGCACCAGCGACGTGCGTGTTCATGCTTTCGACCGGGAAGGATTTTAGCCAAAGCCACTATACTATACTTTCACAACCCGTAATGGTTCTAGTACCCAAAAGCACCTACATGACACACCCTAGCACACTATATATTTTCCTGTTGATACTGGCAAGCAGCCTGGCATCCTGCAGTGAGCGCTTTACCCACAGCGTACACCAGGTTCGGCAGCCTGACCACATCCCATCCCAAGTACCCGATTATGCTGACAGCACCGTTACCCTGGCAGCCGGAGAGCACTATGGTCGCAGCCGCCTGCATACTTTTTTCTACGGAAAGCACTACCGCCCTGCCTGGACCACCCCGGTAGAGGTTCCGGTTCTGGACATCGGCACCGCCTATGGCGGGCTAAAACCACTACAGATGGGCGGCAGCCGCCAGACCATCAACATGCGCATGGAGGATAGTACCGGCACCGAGTATGTTATCCGCTCCCTGGACAAAGAGCCTGCCAGCGCCCTGCCACAAAAACTTCAGAAAAGTTACCTGGCCGACTTAATTCGCGATGCCACCTCAGCCACTAACCCTTATGCACCGCTGGCGCTGCCCCACATGGCCAAAGCCATCGGCATACATTACCTGGAGCCCGAACTGGTATACGTGCCCCACGACCCGCGCCTGGGTGAGTTTATGGATAAGATGGGGGGCACCGTCGCTCTGATGGAGCGCCGCCCTACGGATAATCAATCCGATTACAGCCCTATGGGTAATTCCGAGCAGGTGAAGAGCTCCCGCTCCGCCATTACAGAACGCCTCACCGACAACGACTCATACTTTGACGCCCGGCTGTTCCTGCGTTCTCGCCTGTTTGATATGCTGCTCGGCGACTGGAGCCGCCACGAAGATAACTGGCGCTGGGCCGAGACAGAGTATGACGAGAATGCGTACGTATACGAGGCCATCCCCCGCGACCGCGACAACATCTTTTACAAGATGGATGATGGCCCTGTGCCCTGGCTGCTGCAGCGCTTCGGGGTAAAACCGAACTTCCAGAGCTTTAAGAAAAGTATAAACGCCAGCCGACTGGAAAAACTGAACCGCAGTGGCCGCGACCTGGACGAGCTTATACTTGTGCAGTTGGAGTGGCAGGACTGGCAGGAAATTGCCGACAGCGTGCAGCATGCCCTGACGGATGAGGTGATTGAGCAAGCCTTCAGTGCCCTTCCCGATACTATCGCCGCCCTCACAGCTGAATCAATCATTAGCAAACTTAAATCCCGACGCGATGCCCTGCCGCAAATGGCCCGCAACTACTATACTACGCTGGCCAGACAGGTGCAGGTGGTAGGCTCCGATAAGCACGAGCATTTTGAGGTCGAAGTAATGCAGAACGGAAATGTGCTGGTGCAGGTGTACAAAACGCTGAAGGACGGTGAAATACAGAAGCTGATCTACGAGCGGGTCTTTCTCCCTTCCGAAACCCGCCTGCTGGAGCTTTACGGCCTAAGCGGCGACGATGAGTTTATCTTTAAAAGTGATAGTGCGCCAAAGCTGAAGATAAAGGTATGGGGCGGAGCCGGCGAGGACAAGTATGAAACCAACAGCCCTAAAATCGCACCCCGCCTCCACATCTACGACTCCAGGTACCGCAATACAGTGGAGGTACCCAACAAAACCAAAATCCACCTCAACAATGACCAAAGGGCTCAGACCTTTAATGCAGAAGGCTGGCTGTTGCGGTATTATCTGGACTAGATAAATTGGTGAGGTGCGCTCTGCTTACCCTTAAATCCCTCGCTTCAATATCATATTAGAAAGTACAAATCCCCGCCCCTTGAAGCTTACACTTCACAGGGCGGGGATTTGTACTTTCTTCTTGGGTTTAGGGCTATTACTGCTCTTTCACCACAATGGTAGCCGAAGCCTGCGCTGTGGGCAATACCAGCACTTCGGCCAGATTTACGTGGGCAGGGCGTGTCACGATAAAGGCTATCAGTTCGGCGATATCCTGGGCCTGCAACGGCTCATAACCTTGGTAAACAGTGGCAGCACGTTCCGTATCCCCCTTGAATCGCACTTCGGAAAACTCCGTTTCCACTAGGCCCGGATTCACCTCGGATACTTTAATGCCCTGTTGCACCAGATCCATGCGCATGGCCTTGGAGAGGGCATCTACAGCGTGCTTGGAGGCGCAGTAAACGTTTCCGTTAGGGTAGGCTTCTTTACCGGCTATGGAGCCGATGTTTACGATATGCCCTTTACCGCGCTCCAGCATCAACGGCAGAACGGCTTTGGTTACATACAGCAGGCCCTTCACGTTGATGTCAATCATGGCGTCCCAATCATCCACCGATCCATCTTGTATGGGTGCCAGGCCATGGGCGTTACCGGCGTTGTTCACCAGCACATCCACCTTACGCCAGGCATCAGGCAGCGCTGCCACTGCCTCCACTACCGCCACCTTGTCGCGCACGTCAAAAACCAGCGGGTATACGTTGTCTTCGCCTAATTTCTCTTGTAATTCCTGCAGGCGCTCCCGGCGGCGGCCAGTGGCTATAATGAGGTATCCTTTGTGGGCTAGCTCTAAGGCAGTGGCAAGGCCAATGCCAGAGGTGGCACCGGTAACAAAAGCAATCTTGGTCATCTTTATTCGAAGAACAGTATGAGTGAAACGTTGTGGTGGGTCAGCTTCTGGATATAGTCACTATAGGTACTACCTGCTACAGGCTTGTGCTGGTTTAGCAGGCCATGCGAGAAGCGCAACTCAGGGGCAAACTTAAAGTATGGGTAGAAAATATCAATGCCGATGCCATACTCCAGCGCCAGGTCAAAGATCTCTACCTCCAGCATATTTTCATTTTTCGCCCCATTATTGGCCTTGCCCAGGTCTATACTAGGCTTTATACCAGCCACCATATAAGGTCTGTAGTTAGAGCGGCGCTTGGATTTATACTTTAACAGCACTGGCATCTCAACCATTGTGTTGCTGATGGTCTCAAACATCACCTCAGCCGTCTCTACAGTAGGGAGGGCAACATTCTTGAACTCAATGGTGCGGCCATAAAAGCCAACACCGGGCACAAAGCGGGCATCCAGGTATTCGGCCAGACGCACGTTCAGCACCAGGCCTGTGTAAAAACCAAGATCGTTTTTAGCGTTTACCGCATCTTCACCGCCCGATGCTACGCGATCCGCATATACCTGGGAGTGCGTGATGTTATACTTGGTGAGCGGCAAGGCGAGGTAAAAACCGTAATGCACGGGTTTATCGTCATAGCCTTGCTTGTTCAGGCCTTTTACTTTTTGCTGTGCCTCTGCCGTGCCGCCAAGCAGCAGGAGAAGTATAAACAGGCTGCCAAGGGCTACTTTTTGCCTGTGTAGATGGAGCTTATGCCAAATGTGAGTGAATGCCATTTCGTGCTTCTGAATCCGACTTTATGGTATATGTTAAGGAAACTCTGCCCGTCCGGGAACGCCTGCACTGATTCCGGCAGGTACGTATAGGCAGCATTGTCCTTAGAAACGAGTTTACCTACCACTGGTAGTATATTCTTGAAATAAAATTGATAAAGCTGCTTCATCGGGAAGCTGCGCGGCTTGGAGAACTCCAGCACCACAGCCATGCCCCCTGGCTTCAGCACACGGTACATCTCTGACAGGCCTTTCTCCAGGTTCTCAAAGTTACGCACACCAAAGGCCACTGTAATCGCGTCAAACGTGTTGTCGGCAAAGGGCAGGTTCTCCGAGTCGCCGTACTGCAGCTCTATCTTGTTGGTGAGGCTGCGTTTGGCCAGCTTTTCCCGCCCTACAGCTAACATACCCTCCGAGATGTCAACCCCCGTAATTTTATCCGGGTTCAGGCGCAGCGTCTCAATGGCAAAGTCAGCGGTGCCGGTGGCAATATCCAGTACTTGTTTCGGTTTTTCGGGAGCCAGCAGGCTAACGGCCTTTTTTCTCCAGATGATGTCAATGCCAGCACTCAAAAAGTGGTTCAGGAAATCGTACTTGCCGGCAATGTTGTTAAACATTGTGGCCACCTGCGACTTCTTGTTCTCGTTCTGGTCTTTGTATGGTACTACCGCCATGGGTTGGGATAAAATGATTGTAACAGGGCAAAAATACTCTACCTAAAACTATAATCCGCAGATTATGTTCCAAAATATAAAAAAAGCAGGCCGGACATGTGCCCGGCCTGCTTCTGGAGTATAGTTCTTTTGGCGCTCAGGCCATACTTTCTGTTTTACTGAACTTCTTCGCCTTGCTGGATCTCGTCGCGCTGCAGCACTCTGAAGATCGTTCTGCGGTTCAGCTGCATGTTGTCAGCAGAAGTGTTTGGCACAGCTGGTCTGCTCTCGCCATAGCTTACAGTAACCATGCGCTTAGCAGAGATGCCTTTGCCCACCAGGTAATCGAAGGCGGCGTCCGCACGGTTCTGGCCCAGTGTCATGTTGTAAGAGTCGCTGGCGCGAGAGTCAGTGTGGCCTTCAATGCTGATGTTTAGGTTAGGGTTAGCCTTCATGATCTCAGCAATTCTGTCCAGCTCCTCCATAGACTCAGGGCGCAGGTCATACTTGTCTGTAGCGAAGTAGATGTTCTCCATCTTGAACTCTCCGGTAGCTGCATCCGGTGCACGGCGTGCAATGCGGGCAGCAGTAGAGTCTTCCAGCGTTACAAAGAAATCTTTTCTGATGGTGGTAGTGTCGTCCAGTACCACTGGCACTTCGAACTCCTGCGTCTCCAGCACTTCACCGTCAAGCGACAGCTGTACCTGGTAGTTACGTCCTGAAAGTACGTTTACGCTATAGGTAGCGGAATCTGGCTTGCTCACATCACGGTAAGAGATTGGGCGGTTATCCGCCTGTACACCATTAAAGGTAAGCTCAACGCCTGGCAGTGTCAGGGTGCTATCGCCCTGTACCAGTACACGGCCTTTTACATCTGCGTTCTTGATGTAGTTGATAGTGTAAATATCCTTCTCGCCGTAGCCACCAATGCGATAAGACGACAGGTAAGCATAGCTTCCGTCCGGAGCTAAACGGTAGTACGTGTCATCATCAGGCGTGTTGATCGGAGAGCCCAGGTTTTCCGGACGGCCCCAACGGCGCGCCACAGAGTCATACTTGGCAGCAAATATATCGTATCCGCCCATGCTGTTGTGGCCACGTGATGCGAAGTACAGCGTACCGTCAGCTGACAGGTATGGGCTGTCTTCGTCGAAACGGGAATTGATGGTTCTGCCAAGGCTCTTAGGGTTGCCCCAGGTGCCGTTGTTGTTACGCTGCACCATGTAGATGTCCAGGTCGCCGTTCTCAGAGTAGTGGCTGGTAGAGAAGAACATGGTTGTTCCGTCTTTCGTGATGTAAGCGTCTGACTCAAAGTCGCGGGTGTTTACCTTATCGCTGATGCTCTTAGGGGCGCCCCAGCTTCCATCAGCCTGGCGCTCAGAAAACATGATGTCGCCGTTGTTGGTTGATTGGTAGAGCAGCAGTTTCGTGTCGTTGTCGAATAACTGGATAGAGGCATCGTGGCCGGCGCTGTTCAGGGCACCCGGTACAATACGCGGCTTCTCCCAGGAGTCCTCCCCGGTACGGGTTGTCTCAAAAATATCCTCGTAGTACTCACCGTCCTCAGCGGCCTTCCCGCCTGTGGCTTCCTCAGAGCGGGAAGTGAACAGCAGGTAGTTGTAGTCAGAAGAGATAACCGGGCTATGCTCCGAGAAGGCAGTGTTCACATCGCCACCCAGGTTCTTCACGAACACGTCTTTCGGGTTGGCAACCTCACGCTTCGCGTTCTTGGCATACTGGATCAGCTGTGCCACTTCCTCCTTACGCTCAACGTTACGCTCTTTGATTGTTTTCTGATAGTTCTGGAAGTGATCAATAGCGCTATCGAAGCGGTAGTTGATATGGTCGGCACGTCCCAGCCAGTACTCCATTTCTCTGTCCAGGTTTGGCTTCAGCTCATAGGCACGGTACAGGTAATCCGCCGACTTCTCCTTATCGAAGGTCAGGTAGCTGATACCTGCGAAATACAGCGCTTTGGCGTTGTTCGGATCAGCCGTAAGCACCTGGTCATAATAAGGCAGGGCAGCACGGTAATTCTCTTTTTTAAAGAACTTGTTGGCAGTTCGCATTTGTTTCCTGGTGCTTTGCGCCGATGCAGAGGCTGCCAGAAGGCATACCAGGGCAAGCAGCAGAGAAACCCGCGAGAACGATTTGGCTAAATTATTCATGTGATAAAGGGTTTGTTATACTTTCCTAAATGTTTGTGGTGATTGTAAAAATTTCGGAAAACCATGCAGCCCACACGGACGGGCACAGCAGTTCCTGCATCTATACGAGATATATAAATTTTAGTATATGTAAAATTCACATCTCCCCCATAAAACTTTTGACCTGTGTACGTTAGGTCAGCCGAAAAGAGTAAGCGGGCTTTTCGGTGTGCCTGCCAGCAAAGGAGGCTTAGGTATAAAGTTACTCACACGAAATTGAATCGACAGCAAATATATACAATATATTATATTAACAAACGATATTTATCCACAAATCAGACAACTTTTAGCCTGACAGGTGCTATATAAGTATGAGTCAGGGAGGTGCAGCGGTGTTTAAAACTTTATAAAATGTTCTGCCTGTTTCTGCGTTACTCAAACGTACGGCCGCAGCATACGCCGGCGGTGGAGAATTAATTTGTTACCTTTGGGGTTTATACTTATGCCCTCTTCCAAAAAGAGAGGCGCCAACAGGTACTTTCCCGCTCCCTGTACACAGCGGAATTAATTTTACCACAACCACAAAAAGCTATAGCATGGTTATCAAGGAAGCCAAATTCTTAATGAGTAACACCAAGGTGGAGGCTTGCCCAGCCCCCGATAAGCCGGAGTATGCTTTTATAGGCCGCTCAAACGTTGGCAAGTCGTCGCTCATTAACATGCTTACCGAGCAGAAGAAGCTAGCCAAAACTTCGGCGCAGCCAGGCAAAACGCAGCTAATCAACCATTTTCTTATTAATAACGAGTGGTACCTGGTGGACCTTCCGGGCTACGGTTACGCCAAGGTGAGCAAAAGCTCCCGCGATGAGTGGCGCCGCATGATCAATTTCTACCTGCAGAAACGGGAGAACCTGACATGCGTGTTTGTGCTCATAGACAGCCGCCACGAGCCTATGGCACAGGACCTGGACTTTATAAACCACCTCGGAACTATGGGTGTGCCGTTTGTGATGGTGTTCACGAAGCTCGACAAGCAGTCGGCTACCAAGACAGACTCAACCATAGCCGCGTGGCAGCGTAAACTGCGTGAAACATGGGACGAGCTACCCCAGATGTTCCGCACATCCGCCGAAAAGCAGGTTGGCCGCGACGAGATCCTCAACTTTATAGAAGAGGTGAACGCGCAGATGCAAAACCAAAGCTGAGCAAAACGGACAATGGTTAACATTTAACTTGTGTGGCAGCTGTAACCGTGATGTAGAAAATTTTAAATGTTTACCCTTATGAGAACCAAAATTTCATTTTTGTTTATTTTATTTGCCTTTCTGGCAGTAACGGCAAACGCCCAGAGCGGCGGCAAAGCAACCGCGCAGGCATCGGCAGAAGACAATACCTGGGTGCCTGACAAGGCCATACCTGTGGCCGACTTCTACGAAGGTGGCCAGGAAGCCATGTATAAGGCTATTTATAAGGAGTTGCAGTACCCGATGCTGGCCAAACGCAACCGTGTGCAGGGCGACTGCATCATCAGCTTCACCGTGAACCCTGACGGGTCTACGACCAACTTTAAGGTGTTGCGCAATGCAGGTGCAGGCACCGGCGAGGAAGCCTTACGTGTGGCCAAGCTGCTTAAGTTTAAGGCGCCGGGCTTTGGCGTGGATGCCAGCATCCCGATCGTATTTAAATTATAAAACAAAACAGACATATTACCTATGCCTATTGATTTAAGACAAGTTGCAGCAGTTTCTGGCCAGAGCGGCCTTTACCGTGTAGTAAAGCCTACGCGCACCGGTGTGATTTTAGAGAGCCTGGAGGAGAACCCAAAGACGATGGTAGCGCAGGCGCGCCACCGCATGTCGCTGCTCGACGAGATTTCCATTTATACTACTGATGGGGAGGGCACCGTGCCGCTGGCAGAAGTATTTGACCGTGTAAACGAGAAGTACGGCGATAAACTGCCGCTTAGCGATAAGCCGGGTAACGAGGACTACAAAGAGTTTATGGCCAGCGTGCTGCCAAACTACGATGATGACCGTGTGTATGTGTCAGACATGAAAAAGCTGGCCACCTGGTACACCATCGTTAAAAAGTATGTTGGCTTTACAGCGCCAGCCAAGTCTGAATCAGAGGCAGAAGAAAAACCTAAGGCTGAAAAGAAGGCTCCTGCTGAGAAAAAAGCAGCTTCAGAAAAGAAAGCCCCGGCCGAGAAAAAGGCTACCAAGAAAAAAGAATAACAGAAAGGCCCTCTCACACAGAGGGCCTTTTTCGTATACAGCAATTCCATACTTTTGCAGAAGTATACCTGCAGGCAAGCTTCACCACAAACGGCCATCCCCTGCAGCAAACCGAGTCTGAGTTTTTAAGTTACCTTTGCCGCATGCCATACTCTCCTGCCATACTTACGGGTACCATCAATCACCTGCAGCGCATTTTTGAGGTAGACAACCTGCCTTCTTCCAACCTGGAGGCGCTGGAGTTTAAGATTGCACATATCGTACAGCAGCTCCTCCGCAACGATTTCAGCCGTCTGCTGCACATCCTCTACCGCATTGATGTGGACGAGCAAAAGGTGAAACAAGCCATGGTAGATGCTGACGAGGAGATTATTGCAACCCGCATTGCCCGCCTTATACTTAAGCGAGAGATACAGAAAGCCGAGATACGGCTGCGGTACAGCGGCCGCTAAAAGCTCCTGCAACAAAAAAGGCAGAAAGCTTTTACGCCTTCTGCCTTTGTGATGCTGTTGTTAGATTACTAATTCCAGATGTTTGGGTTGGGTTAGTTTACTTCTACTTCTGCCTTCAGGAACTCCTCTGCCTTGTCTACCATCTCCGGGGAGCCGATAAACAGCGGGCAGCGTTGGTGCAGCTCTGTTGGCACCAGTTCCATAATACGCTCAGAGCCGTTCGTAGCCTTTCCGCCTGCCTGCTCCACAATAAACGCCAGCGCATTGCACTCGTACATAAGGCGCAGCTTGCCTTTTGGCGCCTTGGAGGTGGATGGGTAAATGTAGATGCCACCCTTCAGCAGGTTACGGTGGAAATCTCCAACCAGCGAGCCAATGTAGCGGGCCGAGTACTCGTTATCCTTGCAATAGGTAACATACTGCTTCACGCCTTCAGGAAAGAAGTTGTAAGTACCCTCGTTAATAGAGTAGATCTTACCTGATTTTGGGGTGCAGATGTTAGGGTGCGAAAGGAAGAACTCGCCCAGTGTAGGGTCGTAGGTAAAGCCGTTTACGCCGTTGCCTGTGGTGTACACCAGCATGGTAGACGAGCCATAGATGATATAGCCCGCGCCTACCTGGTTTATACCTGGCTGCAGGCAGTCGTCCATGGTGCCATCGCAGCCTTGCTCAGAAGTGCGCCGGTAGATCGAGAAGATGGTACCGATAGACACGTTCACGTCGATGTTGGAAGAACCGTCCAGCGGGTCGATGGCAACGATGTACTTGCCCTTGGTGTTGCCCGTTTGGATCGCATCATCTTCCTCTTCCGAAATGATGGTGCATACTTCGCCGCCGTTGCGCAAGGCACGTATAAAGCGGATGTTTGCGATCACGTCCAGCTTCTGCTGGTCCTCGCCCTGCACGTTTTGCTGGCCATAGGCGCCGGTAACATCCAGCAGGCCTGCACGGTTAATTTCGCGGTTAACGATTTTAGCCGCCAGGGCAATGTCGCGAAGCAATTGAGACAGCTCCCCCGTTGCGTACGGGAAGTCCTCTTGCTTTCTCATGATAAACCTGTCCAGCGTTGTGCCTACAGGCAGTCCGAGTTTGTCATTCATAATGATGATTTTAACCTATAGCTTATAATTTACAAAAATATCATTTTTAGGCTATATTCCGAATAAGGCCTAAATTTACCGTATATGAGTACAGAAAGGATTAAAGTATACAAGTTTGGCGGCGCCTCCGTTAAAAGCGCCGGATCGTTTCGAAACCTGGCCCACATCATAAAAACGCAGGGCGGCGAGCGTCAGCTGCTGGTGGTGGTGTCAGCCATGGGTAAAACCACCAATGCCCTGGAGGCACTGCTTCATCTGGCTTACCAGCAGCAGGACTTTGCTGCCGAATTTGAACAACTGAAAGATTACCACCTGCAGGTGCTGCACGAGCTGTTTGCAGAACAGGAGCACCGTGCCTTTGAGCGGCTGGAGCAACTATTTGATTTACTGCATATTCAGCTGAGGGGAATCACCCCAAACGACAATTACGATAAGGTATACGATCAAACCGTCAGTTTTGGCGAACTTTTTTCGTCTGCCATACTGCATTATTTTCTGGAGGATCAGGATTTAGCTAATACCCTGATAGATAGCCGGAAGTATATACAAACCGACAGTAACTGGCGCGAGGGCAAAGTAGACTGGGCCTGGACCGAGCGCTTGATCCGCCGCGACGTGCCTGCTTTGCTGCAGCAGGGGCTGGTGGTGACACAGGGTTTCCTGGGGGGTACCAACATCGGCCTGACCACCACACTGGGCCGCGAGGGCTCCGACTTCAGCGCCGCCATTTTTGCCTACTGCCTCGGCGCCACGGGCATGTACATCTGGAAAGACGTAGAAGGGCTGCTCAACGCCGACCCGAAGCATTTTTCAGACACGGTGCGCTACCCGGAGATATCGTACCAGGAAACAATAGAGATGGCCTACTATGGGGCCTCGGTTATCCACCCCAAGACCATAAAACCACTGGCCACCAAGAAGATACCGCTTTATGTAAAGTCGTTCCTGAACCCAGAAGGCGAGGGCACCAGGATCTGCGACTGCCGCTTTGAGGTGATCGCGCCGGCTTATATCATAAAAGAAAACCAGTGCCTAGTTTCGTTTGGGGTGAAGGATTTCACGTTTATCTCGGAGAAGAACCTGGGCACCATCTTCAACGCGCTTTCGGAACTGCGGATAAAGATCAACCTGATGCAGAACTCGGCCATCTCCTTCTCCATCTGCACCGACTACAACCCAGAGCGCCTGCACCGCCTCATCCAGACGCTGCAAGACCAGTTTGTGATCCACTACAACACCGATCTGCGGCTCTACACCATCAAGAACTACGACACCGCAAGTATAAACCGCACGATGGAGGGCAAGGAGGTGTTGCTGGAGCAGCGAACACGTACCACTTTCCAGATCGTGAGCCGGTAGTTTATACTTTGGCTGCCTTTTTTATACTTGCCTGAAAAGCTAACTTTAAACATCATCAACAGAAACCTAACAATACTATGGAATTTATACTTGTAACACCCCTAGCGCAGCCGCACGTGGCACTTATCCAACTGAACAGACCGAAAGAGCTGAATGCCCTGAACCTGCAGCTAATGGGCGAGCTGCGCGATGCGCTGAAGGAGCTGGACGAGAACGACGATGTACGCGCCATCATCATCACGGGTAATGAGCGCGCCTTTGCCGCCGGTGCCGACATTAAGCAAATGGCTGGCAAAACCGCTATCGACATGCTTAACATCGACCAGTTCTCTACC
This sequence comes from Pontibacter anaerobius, assembly GCF_026241195.1. GTDB lineage: Bacteria > Bacteroidota > Bacteroidia > Cytophagales > Hymenobacteraceae > Pontibacter > Pontibacter anaerobius. Next base: position 527,943 of record NZ_JAPFQO010000001.1, on the reverse strand, counting down.
TGGGACCAGATCCGCAAGACCAAAAAGCCAATCATTGCTGCTGTATCCGGCTTTGCCTTGGGTGGCGGCTGCGAGCTGGCCATGACCTGCGACATGATTGTAGCCTCAGAGACAGCGCAGTTTGGTCAGCCGGAGATTAAGATCGGGGTGATGCCGGGGGCCGGCGGTACGCAGCGCCTCACCAAAGCCATCGGAAAAGCCAAAGCCATGGAAATGGTGCTGACCGGTAAGTTTATGAGCGCCGATGAGGCCGAGAAGCATGGACTGGTAAACCGCGTGGTGCCGGTTGAGTTATACTTAGAGGAAGCCTTCAAACTAGCTATGAACGTAGCGCAGATGTCGCCGGTGGCGGCTAAGCTGGCCAAAGAGGCTGTAAACCGCTCTTTCGAAACCAACCTGGATGAAGGCTTATACTTTGAGCGCAAGAACTTCTACCTCTGCTTCGCCTCCGAAGACCAAACCGAGGGCATGAACGCTTTTGTGGAGAAGCGCAAGCCGGAGTTTAAGGGGAGGTAAGTAGTTAGAGGATTCGGAAGTTTAATACACCGGGTCCAACCACCCCTGCCCCTCCTTGTCTAAGGAGGGGAGCTTTTCTTACTATTTCGGCTGCCATCACACTTCATTAAGCCTTTCCTCACCGCAACTTTTTCTTTTTTGTCATCCTGAAAAGATCTTGATGGAATAGAATTGTAGCAAAAGCTAAAGAGCATTTTAAATGGGTGAAGTAGTTACAGAGCTCCCCTCCTTAGACAAGGAGGGGTAGGGGTGGTTGGATTACCTCCATTATAAAATCAACGGCAATTATAATTGCAAAGCGCCATCTTAAATAACTAATAGTCAAATAGATTCACCCTAAAAGTTCCCCTACTCGCTCACAACTTTTATCACTTCGCTTTTAACTTTCTAATCTTCCTCCTACATTTGCAGGAACTTTTCCTAGTTAAGAAACATTCTTATCTGGTATGCAACAAAACCTGACACGAGATGACCTGCGACAGCGCCTGACGGAGGGTGGCCTAAAAGCCACGCACCAGCGTATTGTCGTGTTCGAGTCGGTGATGGAGTTGCATGGGCACCACCCTACAGCCGAGGATGTGTACCAGCGCCTGAAACCGGCTAACCCAAGTATATCCTTGGGCACTGTGTACAAAACCCTGGACACCTTTGTAGAGACAGGTTTGATAAAGCGTGCACTCTCGGAAGGCGGCAAGCGCTACGATGCCAACACCCACACGCACAACCACATCTTCTGCAGCAAAACCAAAGAGATCGTGGATTTTGAGGATGCCGAGCTGGAGCAGCTTTTAAAGGAGTTTTTCAGCAAAAGAAAGCTTGATAACTTCGAGATAAAAGGCGTTTCGGTGCAGCTGACGGGAAGTAAGGTGGAGCCCGATAAACAAATAAGCATTACACGAGTTTCAAAATAGATTTTTCAAAAACCCTAAAAACAGAATAACACATGGCAGTATTAGTAGGTAAAAAAGCACCTTCTTTTAAAGCAACAGCCGTAGAGAACGGAGAATTTGTAGAAAACTTCTCATTAGAGCAGTATTTAGGTAAGAAGCACGTACTTTTCTACTTCTATCCAATGGACTTTACTTTTGTATGTCCGACTGAGATCATCGCCTTCCAGGACAGAATGGAAGAGTTTGAGCGCAAAGGTGTAGCCGTAGTAGGTTGCTCTACTGACACACACTTCTCTCACTTCGCATGGCTGAACACTCCGCGCGAGCAGGGTGGCATCGAGGGTGTAAACTACCCACTTGTAGCTGATGCAGCTAAGACAATCGCACAGAACTACGACGTGCTGGCTGGTCACTATGACTACAACGAAGAAGGCGAAGTTACTTTCGTAGGCGAACCGGTTGCATACCGCGGCCTGTTCCTGATCGACAAAGAAGGTGTGGTTCGTCACCAGGTTGTAAACGACCTTCCGCTTGGCCGCTCTATCGACGAGGCCCTACGTATGGTAGACGCGCTGCAGTATTTCGAGCAGAAAGGCGAAGTTTGCCCAGCCAACTGGTCTGAAGGCAAAGAGGCGATGCAGGCTACGAAAGAAGGTGTATCTAACTACCTTGCAAAGCACTAAGCTTTAAATCAGCTTTATAAAAACAAAAAGCCCCGGCAGAAGTCGGGGCTTTTTGTTTTTATACTTGTGCCGATGATTTGTTTACTTATTTCCTATTGCTGGCGCGGGTTTGTAACCCGTGTCCTTTTTATAGTATCGAGTTTGTAACGCGATTGGGCAGCAGGGCCATACTTTGTACTTATGTTTTACTTGCAGGCCGGTGCTTTACACTTGGGCTATTCTTTCTGCTGCTAATCCTCAGTCTTACGAGCGGCTCGTTTCATCGCATACTTTGGCTCCCTCCAGCCCGGGAGGGCTCGTCTTCCCGCATCGCGCTGGGAGCTTTCCCTGCCCTCGTGCCTCGGGCTGCCTTCGCTCCCACTCGGCACTAGAAAAACTCCAAAGGCGCTCTTTATACGAGGGCCCCTACCCCCACGGAAAGACTGGGATCAAGTTCGATAGCTACCGCTGACGGAGCATGATCCTAGTCCCCCTTTTGAAGGGGTAGGGGGATGAAATCGTTCCCCGAAAATCGTCTTCTCCTATTATTAGAAGCGGCACAGAAAGAGGTAAAGTCACCTTTGAAGCCGCGCAGATCCCAGACTTGATTCGGGAGGAGCAGGGGGATGATGCATCCCCGTTTACAATTTCTCTTATACCTTCTGCAAAAGTATAGTCAGGATGCGCGGTATACTTGTCCGGTCGTTTTCGTCGAAGTACTCGTTCAGGTCTGTTACTTTCAGGCGATGCTGTTTCGCTGTCTGCACGAATTCGGAAACATGATGGGTGTAGCACTCCACCTCCTGTCTCCCTTCTTCCGTATCGAAGCAGGCTTTGGTGCCGGCGTACTGTTTAAAAGGATGCAGCTCCCCAATGTAAACATGCCCACCCGACTTGAGTGCTTTGGCCGCCTCCTTAAAAATATGATCTAGGTCGGCGATGTGCTCCAGCACCAGGCTGAAGCACACCAGGTCGTAGGGCTGCTTTACAAATCTCCAGGCCTGCGTGGTATCGGCAAGTATAAACTCAGCCTTGTTAGAGCTTACCTTCTTCCTGGCCCGCTCCAGCATCTCCTCCGACAGGTCTACGGCGGTTACGTGCAGCGCCTTACGCACCAGCCACTCCGTATTTTTGCCCGTGCCGCAGCCGATCTCCAGACCAGCCTCGAAGTCTATATTTGCCAGCGTGCTGCGCAGGGCCACGGCCTCCAGGTCGCGGGTGCGGTTCTTGTTGGTGTCGTACTGCAGGGCCCAGCTGTTGTAGGCTTGTTTTGTATTCATAGTTCTTTTATCATCCAGATGGTGCAGGCGTAATGGCCGGAGTTGCCGAGCGCATGCGGCAAAGGCTCAAACCCTGCTTTCTCATACATAGATACGGCTCTGGCCAGTTCCGGGAACGACTCCAGGTACAACTGCTTATACCCAAGCTGTCGGGCCGCTTCTATGCTTTGCTGCATCAGTTGGTTTCCAACGCCTTTTCCTCTTGCCTCGGCAGTGAGGTAAAACTTCACCAGCTCGGCGCATCCCTCCGGCAAACCTTCGGTTGGGTATACGCCGCAGCCGCCTACTATCACGCTATCCTCTTCGGCAACAAAGTATGCGCTGGCCGGGTTTTGGAACAGCTGGTACAAAGCATCGGTGGTCGGGTCGGTATACACCGTGCCCGGCTTGTCGATCTTGAATTCCCGGAATACCTGGCGGATCAGCGTGGCCAGGGGCTGGTTATCTGTTGGTTGGATGGGGTGGATGGTGAGCGGCATGGGTTGTTTGGGGTAACGTATTAAAATTAGCAGAGGCTCCTTAAAGAGCAGGATGTAGTCCCCAGAAGAGGAAGAAATTAAATGGTGACTTAGCCTGTGTGGCCCAATTTGCAGCCTATGCTATTTTTTGTTGTAGGTAAGTGTTCTTTTTTCTAAAAGCCTTTTAAATTCCTCAAAATTCTGTCTGTCTTCAAAGGCTCTTTCAGGTATAATAAGTGCGTCTTGTTCGCCCAAATAAAGTAGGAAATACTCTTTTGCGCTCCCTATTTTTCTGAAGGAACTATATGGATATTCAGTCTTTGAGTTTTCTGTATTATAAATAACAGAATCCTCACTTAGCTCAATCTCTCTATCTCCAACAGTCCCGGGATTCTCTGTTACAAATCTTTGGATTGCTTTTTTTCTATTCTTTCTTTTCTTAAATCCAAGGAAGTACAAAATGGCACCTACGAAGAGAAAAATCACCCAATTCCCCCAATCTAAAATCTCCTCATATACAGGCCTTTTGAAGGTTGAAACCATGTATATCAGAAAAATTCCTAAGAGTATCCAAATTAAGTTTTTCTGAATGAAAGATGTGTTTTTATTGTAGTTATACTCATTAAAAGCTACAATATCCTCCTGTCCAAGTACGTATTGTATTTTCATTTTTATAATAATTAACCAACTGGTGGCTAAACGCATTAACTTATATTAACCCCACCAAATATAGCAGATAATGGTAACTCAGCAAGTAATCAAAGCCTCCCCTCCCACAAAGTATACCTCCCTTACCAACTATCCCTCCGCAAAGCACTATATTTGCAGCAGAACCAGACCTCACAGCGTCTTGAAGACCTGTGAGTGTCTCAACCAAGTGTAAATTTTGAAGCTACTCTACGATATCGGGCTGAAGGCTTACCGCACGGCCATTGCACTGGCTGCTCCTTTTAACCAGAAGGCGAAGCTGATGCGGCAGGGGCGTGAGCGGCAGTTCGAAAAGCTGCAGGAGGCCCTGCAACCGAACCAGGCGCCGCTGGTTTGGTTCCACTGCGCCTCGCTGGGCGAGTTTGAGCAGGGGCGGCCGGTGATGGAAGCATTCAGAGAAGCTTTCCCCAAGTATAAAATCCTGCTCACCTTCTTCTCCCCCTCCGGCTACGATGTGCGCAAAAACTATGCGGGGGCCGATTATATCTTCTACCTGCCGCTAGACAGTGCCAGCAACGCCAAACGTTTCCTGGACATCACTAAGCCAGAGTTGGCCGTGTTCGTGAAGTATGAATTCTGGCATTATTACCTGCAGGAGCTGCAGCGCAGAAGTATACCAGTGCTTTCGGTTTCGGCCATTTTCCGGCAGGAGCAGGTGTTTTTTAAGCCCTACGGCGATTTTTATCGCGACATCCTTCGCCGCTTCACGCACATCTATACCCAGAACAAAAGCTCGCTGGAGCTGCTGCAAGGTATAAACATCGGCAACGCCAGCATCGCCGGCGACACGCGTTTTGATCGGGTGCTGCAGACGGCGGCAAGTATAAAAACCATCCCGTTAGTAGAGTCTTTTACCGCTGGTAAAGAGGTGTTTATGGTGGGCAGCAGCTGGCCCGTCGACATCGAGGTGCTGCTGCCACTGATCCGAAAGTATAGCCCAAGTATAAAATTCATCATCGCGCCGCACGAGGTGAACGAGGCAAGTATAAACGCGGTAATGCAAAGTCTGGGCGAGGGGGCCGTGCGCTTCTCCAAAACCACAGAGGCGGATGCAGCAAAGTATAAAGTGCTCGTGATTGACAACATTGGCATGCTCTCCTCGCTCTACAGCTACGGCACCTACGCTTACATTGGCGGAGCCTTTGGCAAGGGGCTGCACAATACCCTGGAGGCCGCTGTGTTCGGGTTGCCGCTGTTCTTCGGGCCAACGTATGGCAAGTTTCAGGAGGCGAAGGACCTGGTGGCGCTGGGCTGCGCCTTCCCGGTGCAGAACGCGGAGGAGCTGCTGCAGGCTTTCGGGCGGGTACACACAACTCCGGGGCTGCGCCAAAGTATAACAAACAAGGAAAAAGAATACGTACAAGAGCAAGCTGGAGCCACGGCCAAAATCATGGCCGACGTGCAGCAGCTGCTGAAATAAACCGGATGAAAGGAGTAGTAGTAAAATCGACGGGATCGTGGTATTTGGTGCGCGACGCGGAAGGAAAGTTGCACCGGGCACGCCTGCGCGGCAAGTTCAAGATAAAGGGCCTGAAGGTAAGCAACCCGCTGGCCGTGGGCGACCGCGTGGAATTTGACATCGAAGACACGGAAGAAGAAACCGCCGTAATCCACAAGATAGAGGACCGCGAGAACTACATCATCCGCCAGAGCACCCACAAAAGCGCCCACTCCCACATCATCGCCGCCAACGTAGACCTGGCCCTGCTGATCGTGACGCTGGTATCGCCGCGTACCTCCTTCGGTTTCATGGATCGCTTCCTGGTAACAGCCGAGGCCTACGACATACCGGCCATGCTCATCTTCAACAAAACCGACCTGTATGATGAGGATGTGATGGAGTACCAGCGCCAGATCAGCCACATGTATGAAAAAATCGGTTACCCGAGCCTGGCTGTGTCAGCACATAAAAATGAAGGTATAGACGAGATAAAGGCGCTGCTGCACGACAAAACCACGCTCCTCTCCGGCCACTCGGGTGTGGGCAAATCCTCGCTCATCAACCTCATCGTACCCGACCTGGAACTGAAAACCTCTGAAATCTCCGACTTCTCCGACAAGGGCGTGCACACCACCACCTTCGCCGAGATGTTCGAGATCGACCCCGAGACTTTTGTCATCGATACGCCTGGTATTAAAGAGCTGGGTATTGTAGATATTCCGCCGGCAGAGTTGAGTCACTTTTTCCCGGAGATGCGCGAGCGCCTGAACCAGTGCCGCTTCAACAACTGCACCCACTTTAACGAGCCGGGCTGCGCCGTGATAGAAGCTGTGCGCCACAACGAGATTTCCCTGACCCGCTACGAAAGCTACCTGAGTATGCTGCACGGGCAGGACAATAGGAAATAGGTAGAAGGTTTGGGAGTTTGAGAGTTTAGGAGTTAGAAAGTTATACTTGTAGAGGCGCAATATTTTGCGCCTTTTACTTTTGCTACAGATCTATAGCGTAAGCGTCCGCTTGTGCCTGTAATGGTCTACCGGGTCCAACCACCCCTGCCCCTCCTTGGCTAAGGAGGGGAATTTCACCCCACCCCGGCCCTCCCCTAAAAACAGGAGAGGGAGTTCAGCAGACGATTACATCCCCCTGCCCCCTTCGAAGGGGGACTTGGTTGAAGCTCCGTTAGCGGTGGCTATCGAACTGATCCCAGTCTTTCCGTTGAGCGCCTTTGGAGTTTTTCCGGTGCCGAGCGACAGCGAGGCATTGCGACGCAGGAGCAAAGGAAAAGGTCCCAGCGCGATGCGGTTATCGAGGGCCCCTACCCCCCAGACAAGTCCTCCCGGGCTGAGGGAGCCAAAGTATGAAATGAAACAAGCCGCTTGTAAGACTGAGGGTCTGCAGTAGACAGAAAGGATAGCTTGCGTCCAACTAAGGAGAGCAGCGGCTAAAGTATAGCTGAAGTATAAATATGGCTCTTAGAGCCAGTTGAGTTACAAACTCAACATCATTATAAGACACAAGTATAAATACTTGCGCCAGAAGACCCCACTAACCAACCACAGCACCACTAACCAAACCCCACCCGCTCCGTTACAGGAATCTATACTTCTGAAACTCAAATAACTCATACTATGAAACTTGAAAACGCGAATATCCTGATAACGGGCGGCACTTTAGGAATCGGCCATTCCACAGCAAAACTACTGATTGAAAAAGGAGCCAACGTGGCTATTACGGGCCGCGATGAGAAGCGCACCCACAAAGCCGCCCGCGATATAGGGGCTATGCCCATCACCGCCGATGTAGCCAACCCGGATGATGTGAAGCGCACCTTCAAAACGTTTATGAACGAGTACGGCAAGCTGGATGCACTGATCAACAACGCGGGTATCGGGGTTTCGAAACCGGTTGAGGAACTCACGGTAGAGGACTTCCAGCGGATATACAGCGTGAATGTGTTTGGTGCGGCCATGATGGCGGGCCGGGCTGCGGAGATCTTCAAGAAACAGAACTTTGGCAACATCATCAACATCGGCTCCACGGCAGCGCTGAAGGGCTATGAAGGCGGCTCAGTGTACGCTTCCTCCAAGGCGGCGCTCCGCAGCATGACGCAGAGCTGGCAAACCGAGTTACGTAAGTATAACGTGCGCGTGATGCTGGTCAACCCAAGCGAGGTGACCACTGCCTTTGGTCAGCCGGACCGCCAGGAGCGCGAAGATCAGCCGAACAAGTTACGCAGCGAGGAAATTGCCTGGGCCATCAAGAGCGCCCTGCAGATGGATAACCGTGGTTTTATACCTGAGTTAAGTGTGTGGGCCACTAACCCCTTCTAGCCAGTTCTCCAACATACAAAAAGGCAGGCACTGTAACAGCGCCTGCCTTTTCTGTTATAGGTTGCGGATACTTATTTCTCCGTTACCAGCACCTTCTCTATAATATGGATTACACCGTTTTGGCTCGCAGCGTCGGCCTGTACTACCTTCGCGCCGTTTACCATTACATCGTTTCCTTTTTTGGTTACAGTCAGCTGTACGCCCCCCAGGGTTTTCAGCATGGCGCCATCTGTTAGCTCTGCAGCGGCCAGTTTTCCGGCTACCACGTGGTTATTCAGAATCTCCGTCAGGCGTTTTTTATTCTTGTCCTGCATCAGGTCTTCCAGCACACCTTCCGGCAAGGCTTCAAATGCCTCGTTCTGCGGCGCAAACAAAGTATAAGGGCCGGTGGCGTTCAGGGCATCTACCAATCCCGCCTGGCGCAGGGCACCAGACAGCACACTCAGGTCGTTGTTAGAGAACACGTTCTCCACTATCTTTTGGGTTGGCATCATCTCACTGCCTCCTATGCGGGAATCTGTCATGGTGGCATCTACACCCTCACCCCCCATTTCGCCTTCGCCGGCCTGTTTGCCAGGGGTGTTTGGGTTCGTCATTCCTGCAGCATCCTCTGCACCAGGGTTAGGTCTTGTTTCCTCCTGCATCTCGTTTGCAGCGTTCTCATCGCCGGTGCCGCAGCTTACCAATGCAGCGCTGCAGCAAATCGCCAGCGTGTATGCTATTTTTCTCATTGCTTTCATAGCCTTCATGTATACTTGTGCGTGTTTTAGATTTATCCATGGCGCCTGATCTCTAAAGTCAGGCTTGTTGCTCTCTTAAACTATAATTTGCGTACTTTTGTTATCTGTACCAATGTTTAAACTAAACCGAGACTATACATGAAAACCGCAGAAATCCATACTGGAAAAGGTGTAATGAAAGTTGAGTTTTATGAGAAAGACGCTCCTAAAACCGTAGATAATTTTGTAAAACTGGCTAAGGAAGGTTTTTACGACGGCCTTACTTTCCACCGCGTTATTCCGGATTTCGTGATTCAGGGCGGCTGCCCTAACTCACGCGAGGGCGCCAAGGGCGTGCCAGGCACAGGCGGACCGGGCTATAAGATCGACTGCGAGCTGACAGGCGAAAACCAGTACCACGACCGCGGCGTACTGAGCATGGCGCATGCCGGCCGCAACACCGGTGGCTCTCAGTTCTTCATCTGCCACAGCCGCAACAACACGGCTCACCTAGACCGCAACCATACCTGCTTCGGCAAAGTGGTAGAAGGCCAGGACGTGATCGACCAGATCAAAGCCAACGACCGCATCGAGAAGATCGTGGTGAACGAGGAATAGTCCTCGACACTACAGCTACATGTAAGAAGCCGGCCCCTGTTTTGTCAGGGTCCGGCTTTTTTGGGCACTTACCTGGCTGAAAAGTATAAACACCGCCATAAAGTATAGAACAGAACAAACTATAAATTGAAGTTTTTATACTTTAACCCAATAACCTGCATAAATATGCTTATTTTTACCTAACACCTGTTCGGCGCCTAAAAGGGGAATTTACCCTTTGCAGCGCTGGTTTTAAGGCGTTTCACTAGCTAAATGTCACAAATACCACATTGAAATAAGAGCGCAGGAAGGGTTTATACCTGCTTCTGCCTGCTAACTACGTATGAAGAAACTTGCTCTACACTGGCAAATCCTGATCGGTATGGCCCTTGGGGTAGCCTGGGGAATGATGGCCAGCTCCTTTGGCCTCAACAGCTTCACCACCGACTGGATCAGCCCTTTTGGTACCATCTTTATCAACCTGCTTAAACTTATTGCCGTGCCACTGGTACTGGTGTCGCTTATCACGGGTGTTTCCAGCCTAAGCGATATCAGCCGCCTGTCCCGTATCGGCTCCAAAACCATTGGCATATACCTGGTTACCACGGTATTGGCCGTAACACTGGGTCTGATACTTGTGAATGTGTTTGAGCCGGGCAAGGCCTTCTCTCCGGAGAAACGCGATGAGTTTAAAGAGCAGTTTGCCGGCGCCACCACCGAGAAATCCTCAAACGCGGAAACCGTAAAACAGCAGGGCCCGCTGCAGCCGCTCGTGGATATTGTGCCAAGCAACATTTTCAGGTCCATGACTGATAACGGCAGCATGCTGCAGGTGATTTTCTTCGCCCTGCTCTTCGGCATTGCCCTTATATTAATACCGCCCGACAAAGCACAGCCCGTCAACGATTTCTTTGAAGGGGTGAACATGGCCATCCTAAAGATCGTGGATATCATTATGATGACCGCCCCATACGGTGTATTTGCGCTGCTGGCCGGCCTGGTGGTGGATTTTGCCGGCAACGACCCGAGCGCCGCCATGGAGTTGCTGCTGGTGCTGGGCTACTACTGCATTGTGGTGGCGATTGGCCTGGCACTGATGATCTTTGTCGTGTATCCGGCACTGGTCCTGACGGTGGGCAAAACAAAGTATGGGCACTTCCTGAGAGGAATTTTCCCGGCGCAAATGCTGGCTTTCTCCACCTCCTCCAGCGCCGCCACGCTGCCTGTAACCATGGAGTGCTCCGAGAAGAACCTGGGCATTAACAAGGAGATCACCAGCTTTGTGTTGCCGCTGGGCGCTACTATAAACATGGATGGCACCAGCCTGTACCAGGCCGTGGCAGCCGTATTTATTGCGCAGGCCTACGGCATCGACCTGGATATTATGGCGCAGCTGGGCATTGTGATGACAGCCACGCTGGCCTCTATCGGGGCGGCGGCTGTACCTGGAGCCGGCACTGTGATGCTTGTGATCGTGCTGCAGCAGGCTGGTATTCCGGTAGAGGGTATCGCCCTTATACTTGCCCCAGACCGTATCCTGGACATGCTGCGTACCACGGTAAACGTAACCGGCGATACAACTGTGGCGATGATGGTGGCCCGAACCGAGGGCCAGCTGCACCCACCTACAGAGATAACAGTAAGATAGCATACAAACCTGCCCCGAGCATGAAGGCCCAATAGCGGCTTTCACGCTCCTCGGGCAGTTCCTCCTTTAGCACGTTCAGGATCACGCCGCCGCCCACAAAGGCCATTACCAGCACGACCAGGGTATGGGATAGCTCCACCACGTAGCCAACGCCCCAGCCCGCCACCAGGGCAGCCACCAACACCCAGCGGCCAAAGCGCCTGTAACTGTCCTTGTGGTGCTCCTGCAGCCCGAAATCGTTCACAACGAAGTGCAGGGCCATGGCCACCGAGAAAAGCAGCAGGTTTTGCACCGATCCTTCTTCCCGCTCAAAAAGGATGTACCCGATCAGCGCATTGTAAATACAGAAAGAACCGATGTGCAGCCAGAAAACCCCTTTCTGGTGACGCGGCTCTTTGCGCACCTCCCTCTTCTCCTTGTACTTCTCTTCTACCACCACCCGCTCCAGCCCATAAAAAACGGCCAGCCCGATCAGCGCCATCAGGTACACATGGTGATTTAAAAACTGCTCTGCCCAGTTCAGCTGCGATACATGCTCCTGGCCTTCGCTGAGCTCCGGGAAAAGGTGCAGAAACACATACGCCACCGATACCCCGCCCGCCGACGAGAGCCACACACTGCGCGGCACACCTGCCAGAAACCGCAGCCGCGTACCAAAGAAATGTATGAAAGCCAGCGCCAGTACCGGCCAAATAGATACATGATGCTCCATAGCCATAAGCTACTTTGTTTGGCAAGGTTAGGTTTTAAGCCACGGCTATACTTTGGTTAGCGAACAAGTATGTATATTTTACTATATTGTATGCTGTTCTCTTTGTCAATTAGGATGATCGTTCCGTTCACGCTAAAGTAAAGTAGGGGGCAGCTGCTTCCTATACAGAAACCAACCATAACAATGGAAAAACCAACGATACAACACACTTTACCTTCCGGCATCTGGGGCTTTTTTGCACTCAGCTTTATTTTCTCGTGGATCGTTTGGGGTGCTATGCTGGCGCTACCCCTGCCCGACGACCTGATGTTTCCGCTGCTTATACTTGGTGCCTTCGGGCCAACGGTGGCCGCTATTTACCTGGTGTACCGCTATGGTAACGCCGCCGCGAAAAAGGATTTCTGGAGCAGGGTGATCAGCGTTAAGCGCATCGGTTGGCTTTGGTACCCGGCTATCCTGCTGATCTTTCCGGCCATTTACCTGCTGGGCTACTTCATTTATACTTTCTTCGGAGGAGAGCAGCCGCCTGTAGCCAGTTTGTTCAGCGGCCTCGATTCAGCGTCGGCTATACTTATGTTTACGTTCGTGATGCTCGTGGCCGGTCCTGTATCGGAAGAGTTGGGTTGGCGCGGCTATGTGCTGGACCCGCTGCAGCAGAAGTATGGCAAGGATCTGGGCAGCTTTATACTTGGCATGTTCTGGATACTGTGGCACCTGCCGCTGTTCTTTATTGAGGGCACCTCGCAGCACGCCAAGGGCTTCGGGTTTCAGTTCTGGTCCTGGTCGTTTCAGCTGATCACGCTTTCCTTTATTTTCACGTGGGTGTACAACCATACCAACCGAAGTATACTTGGCGCTATACTTTTGCACCTGATGGCCAACCTGGCCTACCCCACTAACCTGGAGCCAACCGGCGAGCTGGTCTTTACTGCTGTGCGCGCACTCATCGTGCTGGTCATCGTACTGGCCTGGAGGCAGAAGGAAAGTGTGAAGGAGGAATTGGTGATGGTGTAGAGAAAAGCATTAGATCCGCATATAAGGCAGATAAACGGCATATTGACGTATACACATTAGTTGTGTGCAAGCTGGAATAACGAAGAACAAAAACATCCCCATAAAATAGTCTAAGCTGAACGACCAGTGAAAAGAAACCTTCTATTCTTAGCCATCTTCATAGCAATGATTTCCTGTAACAATCAAAACGGACCAACAATGGACACAGAAAATGTGAATCTAGTAAATCGGTACTTCGAGCACTTCAACAACCACGAGTGGGAGAAGATGGCAGAAATGTACACAGAAACGGCAGAGTTTAAAGACCCATCGCTCGGTCAAGGAATTGTGACACAGACACGTGAACAGACTGTCCAAAAGTATAGTGAGTTAAATGAAGTATTTCCTGACTTAAACGACGAAGTCATTCAGATATACCCTTCAGGAGAAAAGCACGTCATTGTGGAATTTGTATCGAGCGGAACAGCACCAGATGGGTCTGAATTTGTACTTCCAATCTGCACCATCTTCACAATCGAAAATGGTAAAATCATTCAAGACTTTACCTACTACGACAACTTTGAAGAATAAAAAAAGCCAGCACACAACACAGTTCATAGTTTAGGCGGCGGCTTTGCCTTGCCCACCCTATGCACAAGTAACGTTTTAACAATACACTATAAACACATGAGAACAATTTACTTAACAGCTTTAATGAGTTTTGTCCTGCTCTTCACTTCATGTAAAGACAACTCTGTAGAACCAGTTGATTTGACTGGCGATTGGCAGTCGGAGGAAATCTATGTAAATGGGAAACTACAAGAAAACAGTAACTCAACTTGGTTATCTCTGAGAAAAGACAATTCATTTTACAGAAACTACACGCTGGGAACATGGTCCCTTCAGGATGGCAAGCTTGAGATAATTTTTAGCGCGGATACGGGACTTCAGCCGTTGCAATACAAAGTGGTCAATTCTTCTGGTAACAACTTGACTTTGGAAACAACAGTAACTGAAAAGGAACACTTCTGGCTCTGGGGCAACTTAGATGGTGATCAAACCATAATTATTGAAAAGTATGTAAAAAGATAACCAGCGGCCAGAATAAGTACTGAACAAGCGTTGCGACAGCACTTGTTGCCACAACAAACTCACAAACCCCATGAACCTCACCGCCTTCAAAACCAGCCTCTCCGCTCCCGCGCCTCCCCCGGAGGCCAACGTGTACCTGCAGGCGCTGTGGCACGAGGCGAAGGGAGAATGGGAAAAGGCGCATGAGTTAACTCAGGACTTGCCGGACCAGAATGCCGCCTGGATACACGCTTACCTGCACCGCCAGGAGGGTGACACGTGGAACGCGGATTACTGGTACCGCAGGGCGGGCAGAAAAAGACCGGATACTACCTTGGAGCAGGAATGGGAAAGTATAGCCGCCGCGCTTCTGGAGGAAGTATAAACGATGCAGGCAGGAGCTGTTAACTCCTGCCTGCATCGTTTTATGTGGTTTTATACTTTAAAACTGATCGTCTTCGTCGTCTTCCTCCCCGAAACTTGGCATCGAGAACATACCGCTGAGCAGGTCTTTGAACTGCAGGCCGGTGCTGAGGCGGTTTTTGCTAAGCTGGCTGTGTTCGGCCAGGCCGTGCAGGGCAAACTCCATCATAAACAGCTTCTCGTCTCCTTTGGACTTGTCTTGCTGCTTTTCCACCAACTCAGAGAGGCCGGGTATACTTTGCAGCACCTTTTTATATTCGTCTGCGGAGGCGTCGTTCAGGATATCCACGGTGTTTCCATCGCCGAACCAGTCGGTGATCTTCTTGTAAGGATTCCCTTCTTTTGATTTCTTGGCCTTGTCCGGGTCGGGGAAGTAGTTCAGGAACTGCGTGCGGATGGCCTTGCCCATCAGCACCTGCGCCACATGGCCGGCCCCCTCCTGTTCGCCTTCATACACCAGCTCCACTTTACCTGTTACCGACGGAATCGTGTTCAGGAAATCAGACACGCGTATGTAGGTTTTGCTTTCGCCATTCAGCAGGGCACGGCGCTCGGCGGCGCTCATCAGGTTCTCGAATGCCGAGATTGTCAGTCGGGCCGACACGCCGCTTTTGGCATCCACATACTCACTCTCACGGGCCTCGAAAGCCACCTGCTCAATTAGGTCACCTATGAGGTCGTTCGTCTGCACCAACTCACTCTGCCCCGCTTTCACCCTGGCTTCCTGTTGCGTGATCTTCTTGCCGGTTTCAATGGTTTTCGGGTAGTGGGTGATGATCTGCGAGTCGATGCGGTCTTTGAGCGGCGTCACGATGGAGCCACGGTTGGTGTAGTCCTCGGGATTTGCGGTGAACACAAACTGGATATCCAGCGGCATGCGCACCTTAAACCCACGGATCTGGATATCGCCTTCCTGCAGAATGTTGAACAGCGCCACCTGGATGCGGGCCTGCAGATCGGGCAGCTCGTTGATCACAAAAATGCCCCGGTGCGAACGCGGAATCAACCCGAAGTGAATCACCCGCTCATCAGAATAAGGCAGTTTCATGGTGGCTGCCTTAATCGGGTCAGCGTCGCCAATCAGGTCGGCAACCGACACGTCGGGCGTGGCCAGTTTCTCGGTGTAGCGCTCGGAGCGGTGCAGCCAGGTTATAGGCGTATCGTCGCCGTGCTCGTGCACCATGTCCTTGGCGTAGCGGGAAAGCGGGTGCAGTGGGTCGTCGTTCAGCTCAGAACCCTGCACCACCGGAATGTACTCGTCCAGCAGGTCGATCATCTGGCGCGCGATGCGGGTCTTGGCCTGCCCACGCAAACCCAACAGGTTTATGTGGTGCATCGAAAGTATGGCCCGCTGCATGTCTGGAATCACGGTTTCCTCGTAGCCCCAAATGCCCGGGAAAACCTCCTCCTTCTGCTGCAACTTCTTAATCAGGTTACGGCGCAGCTCCTGCTTCACCGACTCCGGTTCGTAGCCGGCTGCCTTCAGCTGGCCCAGTGTTTTTATCTTCAGTAAGTTTTCGGCTGGTATGTCTCGGTAGTTCATTCTTTTATCGTTGAATGTCACTTGGATTGTAAAATGGATTAATTGTTAAATTGTTTGGTAGCCTTATATATGTAAACCCACCCCTGCCCCTCCAAGGAGGGGAATTTTCATGCAAGAGAATTCCCCTCCTTGGAGGGGCAGGGGTGGGTTTCGCGCGCTTTTACTTCGTAGCTGGTAAGACGCTCACAGGTCTCAAAGACGCTGTGAGGTCTGGATACATTAAAAACTTTTCTTCCGGTTGCGGCCGTAGTCTTTGAACACGAGGTGCCCCAAACCTTTCAAGGAGCTATAGTAGGCCTGCCCGTTGTTTACCTTCGTGAACTCATCTACGAATTGCTGCAGGTATGGGTCGGATGCGATCATGAACGTGGTAATCGGGATCCTGAGGCGGCGGCACTGGGCTGCCAGGTTAAGCGTCTTATTCACCACCTTCCTGTCCAGTCCGAAACTGTTTTTGTAGTAACGCAGCCCCTCTTTCAAGCAGGTAGGCTTCCCGTCGGTGATCATAAAGATCTGCTTGTTCGGGGTTTTTCGCTTGCGCAGCAGATCCATGGCCAATTCCAGTCCCGCCACGGTGTTGGTATGGTATGGGCCTACCTCTAAGTAGGGCAAGTCCTTCACCTCTATCTGCCAGGCATCGTTACCGAAAACCAGTATATCCAGCGTGTCTTTGGGATATTTTTGCTTGATGAGCTCGGCCAGGGCCATGGCTACTTTCTTTGCAGGGGTGATGCGGTCTTCGCCGTACAGGATCATGGAGTGGGAGATGTCTATCATCAGCACCGTGGAAGCCTGCGTTTTGTGCTCGGTTTCGGTTACCTCCAGGTCCTGCTCGGTCAGCCACAGATCGCCGATGCCGTGGTTGATCTGGGCGTTGCGCAGCGAGTCGGTCATGGAGATCTGCTCCAGCGCATCGCCAAACTGGTACTCGCGGCGGTCGGTACTGGCTTCTTCGCCGATGCCGGTGTGCGGTGTGGCGTGGCTGCCCTTGCCGCCTTTCTTCAATTTCCCAAAAATCTCCTCCAGCGCACTTCTTCTTATACCTTGCTCGCTTTTAGCTGTGAGTTGGAAAGCGCCCCGCTCCTGCGGGTTCTCATCCAGATAGCCTTTCTTTTTTAGGTCCTCAATAAAATCGCCGATACCGTACTCATCGCCGGTCAGGTTGTACTGCTTATCCAGCGAGCTGAGCCAGTTCAGCGCCTCCCCCACGTCGCCGGAGGTAATGGTCACCAACTGCATAAAGATCTTCAGCAGCGACTCAAAACCCGGCTTATCATCTTGCGGAGGTACGTAATCCGTAAATCTATATCCTAAAGCCATAATCTTCTTATTTATACTTCAACAACGCAGCGCCATCTAATGTTCTTGCATTAAGAGTTATACGGAGGAGGAGGGATTTATACTTGTAAAAGATGCTCACGCCCTAAGAACAGGAAGCACACTTCTTTAAGAGTACTTTTGGGAAAGAAAAGACGCAACATATTGCGTCTCTACATCTCTGCAGCTGCAAGTATAAAAAGACGTTTGCTCTTCGGGATTTGTAATCCCGAAGCACTTATTACTAGGATTTGCAACCCGACTATTAGCTAATTGCGCAGCTTGTAAAGTATAATGCCGGATTAGAAATCCTAATATAAGTATGCTTTCGGATTGCAAATCCGAAAGAGCAAAAGACTATAGGGATGTATAAACGGCAGCAGTGGCATCAAGGGCATATTCTTCAGGTGTAAACACCCCTACGGTCCCCTCAAGGGGACAATTTCACTAAGTTGAGGCCAGATCCAAAAGATATGGGACAAGATAAGGTGGATGCTAATGCCAAATCTTTTAACTCCCCTTCCTGTTTTTAGGAAGGGGCCGGGGGAAGGTAACAAAAAAGGGCAGGCTGCTATTGCAACCTGCCCTTCATTTATACATTATTCCCTGCTGCTTACGCGATCCAGCGGAATTTATACTCTAGCTCTGGTATCTTCATGCGATCTGCCACACGCTTCAAACGATTTGGCAGGGCCATCACATAGTCGCGGGCGCGCTCACCGGCTTCGTCCAGACCAGTCAGGGTTTCGATCTTCCATTCTTTGATCAGTCCTTCCAGAATATCGGTATAGTCTGCGGAAGTGTACACACCGATACGCTGCGCGGCATCTGTAAAGTGGCCGAAGGTTTTACCCAGGTCCACACCTAACTCACGCATGTAGTGGGCCGGCATTACGATCTTCTTACGCATCATGTCCTCGAAAGCCAGCATCATTTCGTTGGTGTCGGCTTCAAATATCTTACCCACAAAGGCCTTGTATGCTTTGGCGTGGCGGGCCTCATCGGCGGCAACGTGTCCGCAAAGCTTAGCCAGTTGGTTATCGCCCTGCTTTTTAGCGATTTGTGCTACACGGCGGTGCGATATATTAGTGGCAGTCTCCTGAAACGAAGTATAAACAAACGAGCGATACGGATCATCATCGGTCTGCAGATCGAAACCATCGGCGATCAGGTACTGCGTTGAGGCCTCCATCTCACGCATGTTGATACGGCCACTCAGGTACAGGTAACGGTTCAGGGCATCACCATGGCGGTTTTCCTCTGCGGTCCAGGCACGGTTCCACTTCATCCAGGGGCCCTGCGGATCCTTCGGTAAGCCTTCGATGGTCATCAGCCAGCTTTCGTACGTAGGCAGCGCCTCCTCCGTAATCGTGTCGCCTACCAGCACGGCCAGCAGGTCGTAGCTCAAGTCGCGGGCACGCTCACGCAGTTCCTTCACTTCATCAAAGAAATTGTCAACGGTAGCATCCGGTAATAGGTCTGCGGGTTGCCAGCTATCTTCTACTGTTTTAAGAAACTCGGAGATCTTTTCTCCCACAAAGTCTTCCATCCATTTTATAACTTCTGCACGGGAGGCGAGTGCTGATGTAATCATGTTGCTGTTGTTTAATTGAATGCCAAATATAGCCATTAAAATATTGATAGTACCCCTGATGTGTAACAAATTAGCTACAAAAACACCTTATTCAAATGATTTTAGGGGTTCTACTATCGTTAAACCTAAAAAAGCTGGTGTATTTTTTAGCTTACGGATAAAAAGAGAGTAGGTAAACAAAACAGTACTATTTACTGCCGGTACCGGAGCCAGTTATTAAGCGTCCGCAGGAAACCCAAGTTAATTTCATGCCTGTTTAACTCCCGGATAAATCGGTACAAAAAAGGTGTGCCTGTTGTCTGTTCCAGTAGCTCCAGCAACTGCTCCGCCTCCGTAAAATTACCGGTGAGGTAAGCTTGCCGCGCTTCATACTTCAGCCGCCTGGCCAGTGCGTTGCGTTCCTGCTCCGTGCGTACCATTTTGGCGGCCCTCTTGCATACTACAACAGTAGAGGCTAACAATTGGTTGCCTTTCGTATACCAGGTACTTGAAAGAGAGCGGCTGTGCAGCCTACGTTTGGTCGTTACCTCAGGTAAATAAGCGTATTTATACTTGCGTGCTGACCGTATCCAGAAATCGAAATCCTCATAGGCCAATCCCTCATCATAACCGTGCAACTCCTCAAACACCTCGCGGCGGATAAGCATGGTAGGCGGACAGATAAAATAACGCCCCAGCACTTCGGCAAAAACGTCGCCATCCGGTGCAGCTTTATACTTCTGGCTGTGCAAGTATAAATGTTCCGAATCGTCTGAGATATACTCGGCATCAGAATACACCACACCATAGTCTGGAGGGAGCTTTTCAAACTGCTGTACCTGCTGTGCCACCCGCTCGGGCAGCAGCACATCGTCGGTGGCGAAGTCAAGTATAAACCGGCCGTGGCTGGCGCGCCAGCCTATGTTAAAGGCTTTGGTGTTGCCCAGGTTTCTGCCCGTGCTGATGAATTTCAGCTGCGGGTGCCGCTGCACATACTCCCGGATGATGCCAACGCTGTTATCGGTGCTGCAGTCGTCTACAATGATAACCTCCAGGTTGGGGTATGTCTGCGCCAGCACCGAATCCAGCGCCGGTCGCAGGCAGCGCTCGTGGTTATAGCACAGGCAAATGATGGAGACGAGTGGTTGGGGCATGGGCGAAGATAAGGAATTATGCAGGCAAATGTTTTATACTGGTTCCTGCTACTGAAGCGGTTGTTTATCCTCGGTTTATACTTTTATGGCAGCGATTCTTCTTCAGTTTATACTTTTATTGCCAGTTTATACTTTCATCGCCGCTGCTTTCCGCTACCTGATACAAGCTATACTTACTAGCTTCCGCTGACCCTCAGTCTTACATACCTACAGTTTCATAGCTTACTTTGGCTCCCTCAGGCCCGGGAGGGCTCGTCCTGGGGGTAGGGGCCCTCAATAAGGGCATCGCGCTGTGTTCCCTTCCTTTGCTACCCTTCGGTCGCAATGCCCTTACGGGCACCGGATCTCACAAGGCACTCAACCCAAGGACTGGAATCAGTTCTCGATAGCCATTGCTACACCACTTGAACCGGACTCCCTCTCCTGTTCTTAGGAGAGGGTTGGGGAGAGGTGGCCATTCCCCTCCTCGGAGGGGAATGGGGTGGGTTAATCGTTCTAAACTCTTAACTTCCAGCAAGGGGGCAAGGGTGATTGGACCCGGCACTGCAGATCAGCAATCAAACCTTGCTGAAAAACGCCTTTACTTTCTCCACTACCCGCTGCTGCTCTGGCTCTGTTAATCCAGGATAAAGCGGCAGGCTGAGGCTGGTGCTGGCCAGTTCTTCTGCTACTGGGAAATCTCCGGCTTTGTAGCCCAGGAAAGTATAGGCTGGCTGCAGGTGTACCGGCACCGGGTAATGAATAGCCGTGCCTATCCCCTGCTCCTGCAGGTAAGCCTGCAGCTCGTTTCTATACTTTGTGCGAATATTGAAGATGTGGTAGACATGTTCGCAGTCAGGTGCTGTTTGCGGAAGTATAAGGTCACCGGTGTTTTGCAGCGCTTGCAGGTACACCTGCGCCAGACGCTGGCGTTCGGCGTTCATGGCATCCAGGAGCTGAAGCTTCACCCGAAGCACAGCTGCATGCAACTCATCTAACCGCGAGTTTATACCTACCTGCTCCGATGTGTACTTCTGAGATTCCCCATAATTCCTGTACTTTCTGGCAAAGGCTTTTACGTCAGCATCAGAAGTAACCACAGCCCCGGCATCACCTAAAGCACCCAGGTTTTTGGTGGGGTAAAAGCTGAAGGCTGCGGCATCGCCAAAGCTTCCGGCTTGCTGGCCCTTATACTTTG
Organism: Pontibacter anaerobius; assembly: GCF_026241195.1. Lineage (GTDB taxonomy): Bacteria > Bacteroidota > Bacteroidia > Cytophagales > Hymenobacteraceae > Pontibacter > Pontibacter anaerobius. The sequence goes on along the minus strand of NZ_JAPFQO010000001.1, from coordinate 506,731 downwards.
CCCCGTGTGCCTGGGCGGCATCCTCCAGTAATTTTATACTTTGTGATTGCGCCAACCCCTGCAACCCTTCCATCTGGCATACCTGCCCGTAGAGGTGCACGGCAAGTATGGCTTTGGTTTTTGGGTTGATGTGACGGGCAGCGGTTTCGGCGGTGAGGTTGTAGGTATGCTTATCCGGCTCGGCCAACACGGGCTTTGCCCCCACCTGCAGCACCGCGTTTACCGTGGCGATAAAGGTATGCACCGGCAGCACTACCTCATCCCCGGCTCCAACGCCCAACGCTTTTAGGGCTATAACCAAGGCATCGTAACCGTTACCTACACCTACCGCTGCGCCTGCCCCCAGGTAAGTGGCAAACTCCTGCTCAAAGGCCTGCACCTGTGGTCCCAGCACATATTGCTTGCCGGCCACTGCTTCTAGCAGCGCCTGCTGCACCTGCGCCTCCAGGCCTGCCGGAAAATCTCTGAACTGGAAGTATGGAAGTGGCTGCATAAAGTTAGAGAGTTTTGGCGTTAGAAAGTTAGAAATCTTACTTTAGGGACCGGCTTGCCATACTTCATTCAATCCGTAAATCCTGATTCAGGCAATCGTCAATTAACCATCAACAAGTATACTTTTACAGCTCTATGTGCGCGGCCAGCTGCAGGAACCGTTTGTAATCGCGAATATAGTCAGCCTCGCTAAAGTTGGTGGAGGTAAGGCAGAGGGCGGTGGCACCCTCCGAGAAGCGCAGCTCGGTCCAGCACATGGCCGGTATGTAGAGCCCCTGCTGCGGGTGCGTCAGGTCAAACTCCTGCTTCTCGCGGCCGGTATCGGTCATCACTTTTATACTTCCGTTCAGGGCAACCAGCACCTCCTCCGTAGCCAGATTGGCATGATGGCCGCGCTCAACCTCCGGCGGTGTGGCTTGGGTCCAGAACACCCGCTTTATATCAAAGGGGATATTCTCGGCAAACTGCGTGCTGGTGATGTAGCCAATTTCAGGGCTACCTGCGCGGTGCAACGGAATGAGGTATGGTGTGGCTGGCAAAAGTATAAACTTTAGTACGCTTACAAAGGTACGTGTTTTAGGAGAGACCGCTATAATTTTTACCCTTGGCTGCCTTTGGTTATCTTGCAGCTTTTGCGGCATTTAAACTTCGCCCATGCTATATTTACTTTTAAGCATTCTTTGCACAGCATCGCTCATCTTTATTTTTAAGCTGTACGAGCGCTATGGTGTCCATACCTTCCAGGCCATTGTGGTAAACTATGTGGTGTGCGTATTGGTGGGGCTCATGTTTCCGGGCGGCAACGACGTACTGCAGCCGGAGATCTTTACCCGCACCTGGGCTTACTTTGCCATGGCGCTGGGCATCATCTTTATCGTTAACTTTTACCTGATCGCCATCACGGCGCAGAAAGTGGGTGTAACGGTGGCCTCAGTGGCCGCCAAAATCTCGCTGGTGATCCCGGTGCTGTTCAGCCTGCTGGTGCTCAAGACCACCGTGAAGGACTATACCTGGCTTAACTATGCCGGTATGGCGGCGGCGCTGGTGGCTATCATACTTTCCTCCATCAGGCCACAGGCAAAAGAGGGCGGGGCTAAGGTATCAGTGGTGCTGGCGGTGGTGCTGCCGCTCATCATTTTCCTCAACAGCGGCATTGCCGATTCGCTCATCAACTATACCAACCAATACCACCTGCAGCCGCACGAGGCCAGCCAGTTTACCATGCTCACCTTTGCCACCTCTGCCGTGGTGGGCCTGCTGGCGTACGTTTACCAATCCATTCGTACCAAAGCCAGTTTCCGGCGCCGTAGCATTTTGGCCGGTGTTATACTTGGTATACCCAATTATTTGTCTATCTTTTTCCTGATTCTAGCCCTGGCATACTTCAATAACGATGGGGCCTTCTTCTACCCGATCAACAACATAGGTATTATACTGGCCGGGGCGGGCGGAGCGGTAATCTTATTTAAGGAGAAACTCACACCGCTGAACATACTGGGTCTGGTGCTGGCCGTGCTGGCGCTGGTGCTGGTGTCGTACCAGGAGATTATCGCCAACCTGTTTTAAGCCATGGAGGATACCTACAGAACCATCGCCGAGCCCGCCGAGGGCCTGTACAAGGAGAAAGGCAGCAAGTTTATAGCGCTGGCTTACCCGGTATACACCGAGGAGGAGGTGAAGGAGGTGCTGGCCGAGCTGCGCAAGAAGTATTACGATGCCCGCCACCACTGCTACGCCTACATGCTGGGTGCCGACCAAAGCCGCTACCGCGCCAACGACGACGGGGAGCCCAACCACTCCGCCGGTGATCCTATACTTGGCCAGATCCGCTCTGCCGAACTAAGCAATGTGCTGGTGGTGGTGGTGCGCTACTTCGGGGGTACCAAACTTGGTGTGAGCGGCCTGATAAACGCCTATAAAGTAGCCACCGCCGATGCGCTAGCGCAGGCAACCATTGTAGAAAAACATGAAACTGTACTGCTGCAGGCGCACTATGCCTACCCGCAGATGAACGATGTGATGAGCCTGGTGAAGGAGTACGACCTGCAGGTGCGGGACCAGCAGTTCGAACTGGACTGCCGCCTCACCTTGGAGGTGCGCCGCAAACTGCAGGAGGAGATCACTACTAAACTGGAGGACATGGAAGGCGTTGAAGTATCTGTTCTTTCAGAAGCAATTCTTTAACTTCCCAACCTCTTAACTCTCTAACGCCTAATCTCATCTTATGTCGAAACGCAACAAGCTTAACCGCCGCCGAAACAAAATTCTGGAGCGTAAGGCAGGAAACAAGCCGGGCTCGCTGGTCATCCCCCCCGAAGCCTTTGCTCCACGGTTTTTCCTGATGTCGTTTAACGAGGAGATGTTTGAGGAGCTGGAGCTGGCGAACTACCAAGAGCTGCTGCAGAAGGTAAAGGAACGGCCCGACGCGCGGCACTGGATCGACATCCGGGGCTATGCAGACCAAACCGTGCTGGAGATGGCAATGCAGGATTTCGGGCTGCACGCGCTGCAGATGGAGGACGTGATAAATGATTACCAGCGGCCTAAGGTAGAGGAGTTCGGCGGCAACCGCTTGTTTATCATCACGCGCATGCTGCGCTGGTCACCGGAGTTCAGGACCCTGGACGATGTGCAGCTATCGCTGTTTACCGGCCCCAACTACGTGCTTACCCTGCAAAGCGACTACGGCGATTGCCTGAACCCACTCCGGGAGCGCATCCGGGCAGGCAAAGGCGTTATCCGGCAGCGGCCCGCCATGTACATCGCCTACGCTATCCTCGACGTGGTACTGGATTATTACTTCCCCGTAATGGCTGACATCGGGATCTATATTGAAGAGCTAGAGCAACAGGTGCTGCGAGAGCCCAACAAGTCTACCCTTAGCCAGATTCTGGACCTGAAGAGCGAACTGGTGAAGCTGCGCCGCATTACCTGGCCTGCCCGCGACCTGATGAACGAATTGCTGCGCATGGATGAGACCACCATCCCCGAAAATCTCAAAGTATACTTCCGCGACGCCTACGACCACGCCGTGCAGCTGATAGACCTGGTAGACAGCCACCGCGACATGGCCTCGAGCCTGGTGGAGCTGTACATGTCCACGGTGAGCAACCGCATGAACGAGATCATGAAAGTGCTCACCATCATCTCCAGTATCTTTATTCCGCTCAGTTTTATAGTAGGCTTGTACGGGATGAATTTCGCGCACGAGGACCCGGAAACAGGCCAGGTTTTCCCGCACAGTATGCCCGAACTGTACCAGCCTCACTCCTACCCTATCTTACTGGGTCTCATGGCTATACTTATACTTTTGCAGCTATACTTCTTCTACAAGAAAGGGTGGTTCAGGAGTTTTTGATTTTTTCGCGTACCACGTAGCAAGCATCACGACTACTTTTGGACAGTTAGACAGGAGGCTCCTCCAAAAGAGCGGAATTACTGAAGGGCATCTTCCTCTTTGTCAAAATATCCTTTGTCGTGATACATGATACGTGCTACGAGATACGCCATTATATTACTCCCCCACACTAAACCTGAACTTCTTAAGCTGGTTGCCGGAGGTAAAGTATAAAGTATAATCGTTGGCGATTTCGTTGTAATAGATGGTAACGGGGTGGCTGTTCTCCAGCGACCGGTTGCCGATGAGCCTGCCCCCGGAGTCGTAGAGGTACGTTTTGCGCGGCCCTGTTTCGGTGATGGCGTACACAATGTTATCGCCGCCAAAGCGGAAGAACTGCACTATTTTAGGCGCTGAGGTTACATAGTTCTTCTCAAACACCTCTTTTAAATCCTGGTCCAGCACCGCCACCTTGCCCTGCTCCTGCCGCACAATAACATAGGATCGCCCGTTGCTGCTCTCCGGCACCAGGTCGAACAACGCGCGTTTGCTAGGCCGCATAAGCTGCTCGCTGCGCAGCACAGTACCCTGCAGGTTCATGGTAACCACGTTGCCATACCTGGTTACAGCTGTTACCTCTGTGCGCCGCAGGTTGGCACCAACCTTAGCCACCACTCCGGATGTAAGCGGCACTTTCAGGTTAATCGGGAAGCCAGGATACGTATCGCCGTTGCGGTTAAGGGCATAGATGTAGCCATTCTCCAGCGCCACCAGTATCACATCGCGGCCGCCTACGCGCAGGTGCTGCGGCTCGGCTGCCAGGCGGTAGTCCATGCGGCGTGGTTGCCAGCCCTGCACCCCCGCACCACGCAGGTTATACATGTACAGGTTACCCAGTTTGTCATCCACCAGCAAACGGTAGTTGCCGTCTTTCTCGTAATCAAATACCGCCAGGTGCTGCAGGTCCAGCGTATCGGGCAAGTTAAACGGAAAATTGTCCAGGGGCTGGCCCTGGTTGTTAATGGCATGAATGCGGTTAGAAGTGATAAACAGGTAGCGTAGTTTCTTATCCGGCCCATACTCTATCTGTTTGATATCGCTGCGCAGCGAGGTGCCCAGGCTATCTGTCCAGCCGCGCTTGCCCAGGGCCGATATGTTGAGCAGCACATTGGCGGAATCCTGCACCACCAGTTCGCGGCTCCGGTCCACAGCGTTCTGCACCGGGAAAGGCCGTGTGTCCAGTCGGTTGCCAAAAGTTATACTTTCCTCTTCCTCAAAACCATCCTGCCCGCTGCCCTTGCCCTGGTCTGGCCTGCGGATCACCAGGCTGGTGTAGTAGCGCCCCTCCACTATAGAAAACTGCAGGCTAACCTGTGCAAACCGCTTAATGAGGGTGGCGTTCTGCAGCAGGTTTTCCCGCTCCTCCTCCGAAGTATAGCGGTTAAGCACATACCAGGCATTTACCGTGTTCAGGTACAGGCTAAAGTTTGCCTCCTGCAGCGTCTCCTCCAAAAAAGCCTTCTGCGCCACCGATTTGCCCCACACGTTTTCTTCTGCAATGTCGTCGATGAGGTGGTGCAGCGTAGCCACTTCCTCGGAGGCCAGTAAATAATCATTTACCTGCACCACGTAGCTTTGCTCAAATCCCTTAAACACACGGCCCAGCAACTGCTCCGGAAGCTCGGGCACGTCCAGCAGGTGTATAGTATGGTTTCCATACTTCTCGGAGTAGGGCTTTTCCTTGCGGGCATCAGCGAGTTGCTTTGCCAGGCTGTTTAACAGCCGCTGCGTTTGGGCGGGGCTGGCCGTGTGGGCAAAGGCTATTTTCTCGGGGCTCTGGCTGATACTGTTCGACTCCAGGTACACCAGCGCAGCCTCCCTGCTGAAGCTTCTGGCAAGGCTATCCACCGTAGCTGCGAAGACTGATCTGTTCCCTTCCTGCGGTTGCCGTAAGCGGGCTATCTCCTGCAGGCCAAAGTGCAGCATCATGGCGGTGCGGTTAGGCAGGTATGCCTTTACACCCAATAGCTGTGGCTTTTGCGGCTGCATGTTGCTGTGCAGCGATTTGTTCAGCTTTTCGGGGCTTGAGAAGCCGTTCAGGAATAGTTTGTTTTGCTCTAGCTTCAGCTCCAGCATGCCGTTCTGGCAAAGCGTGGCAAGGTAGCGCACGTGCGGCATCACCTCCTCCTCTAAAAAAAGGCCCAGCAGCTCTGGTAGCACGCGGTAATTCACAAACACATTGGCGTATACTTCGGGCTGGTTCAGGTAATCTACGTTGCTGAACTGCGCCGCGACAGAAGTTGGCTTGCCCCTGGTGATGCGCCGCACAATTTCCTCTACCAGTACAGGCGAGGCACTCAGAATGATATTGTTGTGGTAAGTGAAGTAGGTAAAGCTGCTGCCGTTGCGGGTGTTAGTGATATCGGTGAGCAGGTGCCCTTGGTAACTGCGGGAGCTTTGCTCAAATATCTCGCTCTTGTTGATGTTCTCGGTGAGGGTGCGCAGAAAACGGTGTTCGCCTACGGAGTTAACGGGCACATAAAACACAAACGACACATCCAGCTTTGCCTCCACATGCAAAGAGGTAAGTATCCTCTTTTCGTTCAGGAAGCGGTCGAGGCGCTGGTTACCGGGGGCGACACTATCCAGGTAAGTCATGTTCTCCTGGAAACGGTTAGCCACGGGCAGTACCGAAAAGCTCTGCCACAGCTCGGTTTCACGCAGGTGCTCCATCAGTGCCTGATGGTTGCTGGTTTCCACCACCAGGGCCGCATTATCGGGTACCAGGGCCCACAGGTCTACCTTCTCCCGGGAGTCTTTCCAACGGTTAAAGCCGTAGTAGACAAGGGAGGCAAGTATAACAAACCCAAAAAAGAAAAACACAATGCGTTTTGGCATGTCAAGTGCTGTCTGGCTACAAAAATAGGGGAATTTTTGGAACTGTACTGAGAGGCCGGTTTTAAGTACACATGCGGCGCAGAACAGGCACAACTCCTTTTCCGGCTTGTCACGTATACATCATCCAACCTAGATAACAAATAAGAGCATGTTTAAAATACTTATACCCGTAGACTTCACAGATAGCTCCACCAACGCCTGCCGCTATGCCCTGCACATGGGGGCGGCCTTGCCGCAGGCAGAGATACTTTTGCTACACTGCTTCAGCGATTACCTGCTACAGCCCGAACTGGACGACCCGGTTGATGAGACTGGCCGCAACCCGTTAAGCCCCGGCTCGGAGATTATTACTGACCGTGTGCTGCACCGCAACCAAATGGATGAGCAGGAGAAGCTGGAGAGCTTGTACAAGGAAATGCAGGCAGAGGCCCGCATACACGGCCAGCACATCCACCTGAAGCACGCCTTCATCAACGGCCTGCCGGAGGAGATTATACCGGACGAGATCAGCCGCTTTAGGCCTAACCTGCTGCTGATGGGCACGAAGGGGGAAGATAACGTGTCCCGCTCGCTGTTTGGCACCATCACCACCAAAATGGTAGAAAATGCCAAGGTGCCGCTGCTAACCGTGCCGGAGCCTTACAAACAGCATAGCCTGAGCCATGTGCTCTACGCCACCGATTTCGACAAGACAGATGCGGAGGCGCTTACGGCGCTGATGCAGTTGCTGCAGCCCTTTAACTCCGAAATTCTCTGCGCCCACATCGGCACAGAAGACTCGGAGCGGGACGATAGCTACAAAATGGAGCAGCTACAGGCCCGGCTGTACACTTCAATACCCGACCACAAACTGCAGTTCGCCATACTTCCCAGCGATGATGACGTGGCCGATGCCCTTCAGGAATTTGTGAAGCGGGAGCAGGTAGGCCTTGTTGCAGTTAATAACCACCAGCGCTCCCTGTTCAGCAGCATCTTTAAGCCGAGCCTCAGCAAAAAGCTGGTGCTGGAGGCGCAGGTGCCCATGCTGATCTTCCACAGTTCTGAGAAAGCTTAGGCTATACTTTGGGCCGGCTGTTGCAGCTGTTCCACAAGAGCCTCGTAGTAACGCTCTATGGCGCCCTCACTGGTAGCCATAAACAGGAAAGGCTCAATCAGTTCCAGCTCCATCAGCACCAGTGCACCGTTTAGCTCCACGCCATCCACGCGGGCATACAGGCAGCCTTGGGCATACTTGTCCACGAGGTTATGGGCGTACTCCAGTAGCTGTGCCGGTGGCTCCGGTGTGTGCACGGTCCCTCCAAAGAAATGCTGCACCCTGAAGTCGCCGGCTTTGGCGGTTTTGAGCACTGTGTGGCTGTAGGTGCCGTTAAAAAACAGGAACGACCACTCGCCTTTGGTCTGGATCTCAGGGATGAAGGGCTGCGCCAGGAAGCTCTCCTGCTGCAGCAGCGTGTTTATACTTTCTGCCTGGGCCTCTGCTTGCTGTTGGGTAAGGGCAAAGGTGTTTTTAGCGCCACCACTCACGGCCGGCTTTACGATAATCTTCTCTGACTGCAGTTGCGCAAACACATCAGCAACGTTTAGCTGCGTGCCCTGATCCAACCACACCGACGGCACCACTTTCTCGCCCTTCTCCTGCAGCTCCACCAGGTAGCGCTTGTCCGCGTTCCAGCGCACAGTATGCAGCGGGTTCAGTACGCGCACCTGCAGCTCTTCCAGCTTACTCAGCCAGGCATAAAAAAGCTCTATCTTGTCAAAGTAATCCCACGGCGACTTCAGCAGCACCAGGTCATACTTGCTCCAGTCCACGGCTGGGTCATCCCAGATTTCAAGCGTAACCGGCAGCCCTTTTTGCGTTAAAAATTCGTGCAGACGGGCATTTTCCTCTTCAGAAACGCCTGTATATTTTCCTGCGTCTTTATAAGTGATCAGCGCTATTTGCTGTGTATTCATTTTTTATCATCTTTGCCGCCAAATTATACTTTATCCCGGGCCTAAACAAACCCACGGCAGCTGTTTTAGCTATAACTTTTGGGCGGTAGATTCTCGTATGCAAGTATAGTTTACCCGCACCTCATACTTATATACATCGTTCACTATGTTCGTCCGCCCTTACAGCATCTGCTATAAGTGCAGCCTGAAAGCCCGGCTGCTCCTGTTGCTGCTGCTTGTCCATACCATTGCCACCGCCTGCACCGACAAATCATCGGAAGAAGAGGCAGACGTGCCGTTTGAGCGCCGCGCCGCTACGGAGCCTGACACCACTGCCGTGCACAGCACCCGCCCCCCCGGCACCCTCGATCTCCTAGGCAACCCCTTCGTGGCCAACCGCCAGCAAAGCAATGACCTGACGACCTACTTCGACCGAATTGACGCCGATTTTACCGTGGATGCCGATGCCATCGAGAACCGCCACGCAGCGGAAGTTACCGATACCATCTACACCATCCGGTTCGGGAAATCATCCATGGAGTTTTATGCCCCCTCCCATTCCGGCGACCTGCACCTGCAGATGGCTGATATTCGCAGCGCAGACATAAAACTGCGCAATAACCTACGGGTGGGCATGACACAAGCCGAGTTGGTGAGCCGCCTCAAATCGCAGGGCAAAGACATCAAAATAACCCATACCCCAAGTGAGATCATCGCCTCTGCCAGAGAGGGTGCACCCGTTACCCTGCGCTTTTACATGCAGAAAGGCAAGGTAAGCAGAATCCTGTATGAGGGGTATGTGGATTAAGCCCGGTGGCTAGATTGTGGTACTTGCCCCACTCCCATACTTTCAGTTTTCCCATTCCTCAAATGCTTATCTTTGCCCCGAACCAAAGTATGGCAAACTATGCGAATTGTGATTCAGCGGGTGACACAGGCTGCTGTGGAGATTGAGGGTAGCACCAAAGGGCAAATCGGGCCGGGGCTGCTGCTGCTAGCCGGCTTCACCTCCGACGATACCGAGGAAGACCTGAAGTGGATGGCCGGCAAAGTAGCCGCGCTGCGCATCTTCTCAGACGATGAGGGCAAGATGAATTTAAGCGTAAAAGATGTGGACGGCGATGTACTGGTCATCAGCCAGTTTACGCTCTACGCCAACACCAAAAAAGGCAACCGCCCCTCCTACATCAACGCGGCCCCGCCTGCTGTGTCCATACCCTTGTATGAGCGCTTTGTGCAGCTGATGGAGGAGGCGATGGGCAAGCCTGTGCAGACGGGAGAGTTTGGGGCAGACATGAAAGTATCGCTGCTGAACGATGGTCCGGTTACGATTACCATCGATACAAAAAATAAAGAGTAGGCGCAGTAGCAGAGGTTTATCAAAAGATACGTATAATTATATTGAAGTATAGTTATACTTTTAGATAAATCTTTCAGCTGCCCAAATGAGACGCAAAACACACCTTTTATACCTAGGCATCGGGCTATGCTTCTGCTTCTTGCTGGGCGTGGCCTCCTCTGCACAAGCCCAAACCGACACTACTAGCACCCAGCAGCCTGCTCCGCAGCGGTGGCTGGTTGAGACAAAGGATGGCTCTGTATTTCAGGGGGTATTCTTGGGCCAGAATGAGGCAGGCATACGCCTGATGACAGAAAGTGCCGGCGAAGTAACCATACCGATGAGTAAGGTGAAAAGCTTCAGGATACTGGATGAGCGCAACTTTAAAGACGGGGAATACTGGTTTGAGAACCCCAACGCCACCCGCTACCTTTTCTCCCCATCAGCCTTTAGCCTGCGCAAAGGGGAAGCCTACTACCAGAATACATACCTCGTGCTTAACTCGTTTAACTACGGCATTACCGACAGGTTTACCATTGGTGCGGGTTTCGAGCTGATTTCCACTTTCTCCGGGGAGCCTATATTTTTCATCACGCCCAAGTATACTTTCCCGATAACTGAAAAAGTCCGTGCCGGAGCAGGCATTCTATACTTAAGGTCAACCGGCTTCGATGACTTTGGCGGATTGGGCATAGGGTATGGCATTGTAACCTATGGCAACACGGATAACAACGCCACGCTTGGGTTAGGCTTTGGTTATGTGGATGGTTCTTTTTCGGAAAGGCCCATTATTACGATCAGCGGCATGAAGCGTGTAAGTCGCAAAATTGGGCTGGTAACGGAAAACTGGCTGGTGCCTGACAATGAGTTGTATGGCATCTACTCCTATGGCTTACGATTTATGGGTGAGAAGATAACCGTAGACCTGGCTTTCCTGAACAACGCGGATATTGCAGAAAGCATTATTATCGGTATCCCTTATGTGGATTTTGTAGTTAAATTTGGCAAATAACCGACAACCCCATCATGACCATAGCCGAAGCACAAGCCATAGTAGACAAGTGGATACAGGAGAACGGAGTGCGTTATTTTAACGAGCTCACCAACATGGCCATACTTACCGAGGAGGTAGGCGAAGTGGCCCGCATCATCTCACGCCAATACGGGGAGCAGTCATTTAAGAAGAGCGACGAAGGCAAGCAGTTGGGCGATGAGCTGGCCGATGTGCTGTTCGTGCTGATCTGCCTGGCTAACCAAACCGGCGTAAACCTGACCGAGGCGCTACAGAAAAACCTAGAAAAGAAAACCAACCGCGACAGTAACCGCCATAAGCAGAACGAGAAACTGAAGTAAGTTAGAGTTTATACTTGGAGCGGATGCTTCTGCCGCAAGTTTTCAACTTGTGGCTATACTTGATGCAAGTTTGCAACTTGCTTTCTGCGGAGCAGAAAAATATGCTTTAAAGAGTTTAAACTGAAGACGCTCTATACTTATAATTTGATCTCTTCGAGCCCAGTTAACGTTATGCAAAGTCACAAGTTAAAAACCTGCAAAAGGAAGCTGTAAAGTATAAAACGGGAGCGGCTGGCATTTATATAGTGCCAGCCGCTCCCGTTTTATACTTCAGAAAAGTTAACTCTCTAACCCCTCAACTCTCTACCTCTTTCACTTTCAGATCCACCAGCCTGTCGTGGCGCCACACGGGCAGCACGTTGTAAACATCGTGGCGGAGACAGAACTCAATGTCTTTGTGAATCTCAAGGTGCTCCAGCCTGCGCACATGCGATGACTGCCGCAGAAATGTAACCAGATCAGCTTTGGCGGTTTGGTACAAGTATACAGCAGCCAGGGCGCTGTCGTTTTCAGAGGAGAATGAATCCTGCAGGCGCTCCACCAGAGCTCCGGCAAACAGCGTGTCCTCCAGGTTAAACTGTCCTTTCCAGCCGGCGCATACTACCAGCACATCCAGCCCCAGTTCTGCCAGGTGCTCGGCTACGGCTTGCAGGTTCAGGAAGGCACCAACCACCACTTCCTCAGCCGTCTCCGACATGCGGATAGCACGAGTGCCGTTGGTGGTGGTAATGGCGATGTCACGGCCCAGTACGTTACCGTCCATGTAACCGAACGGTGAGTTGCCCAGGTCGAAGCCCTCTGCTTTTATGCCGTTGCGCTCCGCCGCCGTCAGGCAACCCTGCGCAGCAAAACCCCGGCACTCCTCCAGCTCCATCACCGGGAAAATCTGTGCAGCCCCCTCGGCAAATGCCGTTACCATGGTAGAGGTAGCACGCAGAATATCCACTGCCACCACTGCCTTTCCCTTCAAATCATACAAATGCAACAGCTCCGGGCTGAAGCATACATCTATACTTGGCATAAAACTTTGTTATTTGTTATGGACTGATGGTTACCCCTAAAAAGCTTGACATCGAATAACCATCAGCCAACAACCAATGATTTACTTTTTAACGAAAGGCAGCTTTACCACTTGCGCTTTCATGTCTTTGTTACGGATGCGGATAGCGACCTCAGAGCCAACCTTGCTATAGTCTTTTGCCACATAGCCCATACCAATGCCTTTGCCCAGCGATGGTGACATGGTTCCGGACGTTACCTCTCCTATCTTCTCGCCCTCTGCGTTCACGATCTCGTAGTCCGAGCGCGGAATGGCTTTCTCCAGCATCTCGAAGGCAACCAGTTTGCGGCTCACGCCCTGCTCTTTCTGTGCCTTCAGGTTCCCGGAGTTGGTAAAGTCTTTATCGAACTTCGTGATCCAGCCAAGGCCAGCCTCCAGTGGAGAAGTTGTGTCGTCGATATCGTTGCCGTAGAGGCAGAAGCCCATTTCCAGGCGCAGCGTGTCGCGGGCACCCAAACCGATTGGCTTAATGCCATACTCCTTACCGGCCTCCATAATGGCATCAAACACTTTTTTGGCATCCTGGTTTTTCACGTAGATCTCGAAACCGCCCGCGCCGGTATAACCTGTAGCTGAAACGATCACATCCTGCGCACCGGCAAACGCACCTTTTTCAAAAGTATAGTATACCATGCTGGCCAGGTCAATCTGCGTTAGCGACTGCAGCGCCTCGGCAGCTTTCGGGCCCTGCACCGCGAAAAGCGAGACCTCATCAGAGATGTTCTCCATCTCCACTCCCTCGGTGTTATACTTGCTGATCCAGTTCCAGTCCTTCTCGATGTTGGAGGCATTTACCACCAGCATGTACTCCTCCTCAGCGAAGCGGTACACCAGCAGGTCGTCTATAATACCGCCATCCTCGTTTGGCAGGCAGGAATACTGTATCTTGCCGTCGGTCAGCTTAGCGGCGTCGTTGGAGGTAACGCGCTGGATCAGGTCCAGGGCCTTTGGGCCGCGCAGCATAAACTCGCCCATGTGCGACACGTCGAAAACACCAACGGCCTCGCGCACGGTCTTATGTTCCTCTATATCTGAAGTGTAGCGCACAGGCATGTTGTAGCCGGCAAAAGGCACCATCTTGGCGCCCAGCGCCTCGTGCACATCGTTGAGAGCGATCTTCTTAAGTTCCATGTCAGTTTTAACTGTTCTTAGATTTAAAGCAAAATTAAGTAAATTTCGGGCGCATCCTAAATTAATAGCCGGCAGCTGCCTCCGCTTTTTCCCGATTTTTCAGGTGCAGCTGCAACAAACACATTTTGCCTGCGTAAGAGCAAAAACCATAATAATAGCCAAAGGAAATATATGATTACCCCTATACTTTATTTTCGCACCGCTGCTGCGGCCCTGCGATATCACAACACATACCTGCTTTTACAAAACTCAGCAACCACTACGCCAAATAGGTAGCCTTACCAGCCGTTGCGCCTGCTTGGCCACGGTTTAAAGTATAGCCTCAGCCCTTATACATGAAACTTTCTGTAAAACTATTTGCCGGATTCTTACTGATCTCGGTGCTCTTTACTGCCGTGGCCATCGTTAACTTCCGCCTGTCGGAGGCCGTTATCGAGAACACGCAGTGGGTGTCCCGCTCTCAGGTTGTGGTGCGTAACTCAGCTTCCCTGCAGCGAAACATCATTGATATGGAAACTGGTTTGCGCGGGTTCCTGCTAAACGGTAACGAGAAATTCCTGAAACCATACTTCCAGGCACGCGACCAGATGCCTGCCCTGATGCAGGAAATGCGAAACTTTGTTACCTCTCCTAACCAGAAACGCAAACTCGATGACATTGCCAGGTACCAGCAGCGGCTGGAGAAGACCTTTGCCGAGCCACTCATACAGATGAAGCGCGGGCAGGACACCCTGATGACCGAAAGGCAGTTCGACGCCCAGCTGGAAACACTGGTGCTGGGCGAGCAGATCATGATGGACTCCATCCGGGGCGCCTTCAAAGACTTTAACGCTTACGAGTATAAAGTGCGGGGCGAACGCAGCGCGCGCCTGAACGAAAGTATAAGCAACACCCGCTACCTCTCCACCATCCTCACCATACTTTCAGTGGTTATCGGCCTTAGCTGGGCATATTACATCACCCGCCTCATTACAAACAGGATCATGAAGATGGTGACGCTGGCCGAGCAGATATCCAGGGGCGACTACAAAACGCAGATCGTGGATACGAGCAATGATGAGCTAAGCCGACTCTCGCACTCGCTTAACCGTATGTCGGCCACTATTGACGAGACCTTTACCGAGCTGGACCTGAAGAACAAGGAACTGGACCAGTTTGCCTACGTGGTATCGCATGACCTGAAAGCGCCGCTGCGCGGCATTGAGGTGGCCTCGCGCTGGGTAGAGGAAGACATGGGCACGCAGCTGCCCGCAAACGTGCAGGAGTACCTGGTTATGATGCGTGTGCGTGTACACCGCATGGAGAACCTGATTAACGGCATACTTGCCCTGGCACGCATTGGCCGCACCAGCCAGGTGGAGGAAGAGGTAGACGTGAACGAACTGCTGTCGGAGGTGGTAGACCTGCTCTCGCCGCCAAGTGGTTTTTATATTGATGTACAAGACAATTTACCCATCTTACACACCGTTCGTATACAGCTACAGCAGGTGTTCAGCAACCTGATCAGCAATGCCATTAAGTACCATGACAAAGACAAGGGCCATATAAGCATTCGCCACCATGAGACGGATGAATTCCATGTTTTCTCTGTAGCAGATGATGGCCCCGGTATTGACCCTGAGTACCATTCGCGCATTTTTGTCATTTTCCAGACCTTGCAGGAACGTGACGCCATGGAGAGTACGGGCGTTGGCCTTAGCATCGTGAAAAAGATTGTAGAGCTGCAGGGCGGCACCATCTGGGTGAACTCTGAACCGGGCCTAGGTTCAACTTTTACCTTTACTTGGCCTAAACAGTCAGGTAAAGACCAAAAATTTTTATAGCTTTGTTTAATTCGATCAGAAGCACCTAAGTATAATGAGCGAGCAAGAAGTAGTAAATATCCTACTGGTAGAGGATGATTATCTGGATACCATGAATGTAGAGCGGGAGCTTAAGAAGATCGGCATTACCCACCCGATTTTTGAAGCTCGCAACGGGAAGGAGGCTTTAAACATGCTTCGTGGTAGCGATGCACCTAAGATCACCCCCGCCCCGAGCGTTATACTTTTGGACATCAACATGCCCAAAATGAATGGCTTAGAGTTTTTAACGGAGCTGCGCCGCGACCCGGAGTTCAGCCATATACCGGTGTTCATCATGACCACCTCCAATGAGGAGTCTGACCGCATGGCTGCCCAGCGCCTCAACGTTTCCGGCTATATTGTTAAGCCCCTGTCCTTCGACAGCTTTGAGCGGAGTGACTCCTCCCTCGATAGTTTCAGCCTTTTCCTGGATCTTATCAAGCTAAAGTAAGGAGACAGACACCAATCATAACGTATAAAAGCCGCTGTACAACAAGTGTACAGCGGCTTTTATACGTTATGGCCAGATTTATCTGAATCTTATACTTTGCCTTATCCACACACGCTCCTGCACTATACTTATACTTTTAGAAAGCCTGAATAACGCAAGATATACTTTAAAGTAGGCTACAGCAGCTCCAGCTGCTTTGGCAGCAGCGCAAAAGATTGTCGGTGATACGGTGTAACTCCATACTTCGAAATACCGGCGCGATGCGCCTTAGTCGGGTAGCCAGCGTTCTGCTCCCACCCAAAGTATGGATGTTCCTCCGCCAGCCGGCACATTAATTCGTCGCGGTAGGTTTTGGCCAGCACCGAGGCCGCCGCTATCGACAGGAATCTTGCATCGCCCTTTACCATGCAACTGTAAGGCAGCTGCCCGTAAGGCTTAAACCGGTTACCATCCACCAGCAGATACTCTGGCTGCTGGCGCAGTGCCTCCAGTGCCCGGTGCATAGCCAGGTAAGTAGCATTAAGTATGTTGACCTTGTCGATCTCCTCCGGCGAGGCCTCCCCTATGGCCCAGGCCACAGCATCGCGGGTTATCTCACCGCGCAGTTGCTCACGTAACCTTTTTGTAAGTTTTTTGGAGTCGTTGAGGAGCGGATGCTGGTAGTCGTGCGGAAGTATAACGGCCGCAGCCACCACAGGCCCGGCCAGGCAACCGCGCCCTACTTCGTCTACGCCAGCCTCTAAAGTATAGCCGCTGTGGTTTGGTAATAGCATAAGTTAAGGTATAACCGCAAGTATAAAAAGAAAAGCCCGCCAGTCAAACGACGGCAGGCTTTTAAAATTTAGCTCAAATTAAAATTAGTATCCAGGGTTTTGCTGGGCAGCTAGCACTGGGTTAGCGTTAATCTCAGAGATTGGAAGTGGCCAGATAAAGCGGAAGTCATCGTAAGGGATGAACGGAATTGCAATTGCCGCATCTCTAACAGAGCCGCTGGCAGCAACAAAATCGTCACGCTTCAGGTTAGCAGATGCAACTTTGGCAGGTATACCGGCAGGGCCATACTTACCTTCTTTAGCCAGACGGTGGATATCTTTCCAACGCAGACCTTCTCCCAGGAACTCAATACGGCGCTCGTTCACAATCGCCTGAATTAAAGCATCTCCTGCAAGGTCAGCATACACCTCATCTGTGGATCTGCCACGTACAGCATTAAGAAGCTCAAGCGCTCTGGCGCTATCTCCGGCTCTTGCCTCAGCCTCTGCCACGTTCAGCAGTACTTCGGCATAGCGCATGATCGGAGACCAGTCTGACTGCGTCTGGGCATCTCTGTACTTGTAAGTATAGATTGCTCGGGCAGTACTTTTCGTA
The DNA here is from genome assembly GCF_026241195.1 of Pontibacter anaerobius. Taxonomy (GTDB): domain Bacteria; phylum Bacteroidota; class Bacteroidia; order Cytophagales; family Hymenobacteraceae; genus Pontibacter; species Pontibacter anaerobius. The sequence goes on along the minus strand of NZ_JAPFQO010000001.1, from coordinate 489,526 downwards.
ATATCGCGACGGGCATCATCTTCTGGCCAAAATTCCGCGTTCCAGATAATCGGGCTGATAGAAACAAGGCCACGACCACCTGCCACGTTATACATCTGACCAAGAGAGCCGTTCACGCTGGCGTTGTCATTTGCACTATTCTCAAAAGAGAAGACAGACTCTGAGTTCGCACCGTTGTTAGCAAATGGCTCATCAGGCGAAGCAGTTAGCTCGTAACCGCCTACTGCGCTTTCGAATGGACCAGAAGCAGGCACCAGTTTGTTTCCTTCTTCAATCACACCGGCCCAGTCACGCATGTGCAGCTTCACTCTTGTCTTCAAGGCGATGGCAGCACCCTTCGTAGCTCTTGATATTTGCTTAGAACGCGTCTCAGGCAGGTTAGCCTCAGCGTAGTTAAGGTCCTCCAACAGCTTGGCATAACCATCTCTTACAGAGTCTCTACCCTGCTGAGCAGCTTCTTCTACGCGAGCAGGTGTGTTAACTGGAAGTGTTCTGTAAGGCACGCCCAGGTGCGAGGCATCCGGCGTGTGGTTATAAGGGCGTGCGAAGTGCACCAGAAGCTCGTGATGAGACAGGGCACGCAGAAAACGGGCCTCGCCGATGTAAGCATTACCTACCTCAGCCGTGATCAGGCCATCCGCAACCGCCTTCTCAACGCCTTCAATCACGATGTTTGCCTTGTTAATTACAGCATACAGTGTTTCGAAGTGATACACGTTGTTAGCAGAAGCAGCATTGTACGTTGATCCGTAAGTAATGGCATAGAAAGCCTCCAGGTTCAGCATATCCTCACCACGGTTATCGCCCTGCTCCACGTGCGCGGCACCAAACGGATAGCCACGTACAGCACCACCGGCATAGAAACCGCTTTGAGCAGCATCGTATACACCAGCCACAGCAAGCTCTACACGCTCAGGCGTTGTAAAAGCACTTTCTTCGGTAAGGCGGTCATAAGGGGCAAGCTCTGTTACCTCTTTATCACAGGAAGTCAGCATCAGCGAAAAGCAAACCGCCGGGGCAAGAAGAGCTAACTTCAGTTTATTTTTTATGAATGATCTATTTTTCATTGTAGGAAAATTAAAAAATTAGAAACCAAGGTTTAAACCAACAGTGAACACACGCTGCTGAGGCTGTCCGTTCCAGTCAACACCCAGGTTGCCGTTGTTAAGGTTAGTATAAGTTTCAGGGTCAAGGCCAGAGTAATCAGTGAATACAAAGGCATTCTGCAGCTGTGCATAGATTCTCAGACGCTCAATGCTGGCACGCTCAGTAATAGACTTTGGAAGGGTATAACCAAGAGCCAGGTTACTTACTTTCAGGAAGTCGCCGCTCTCCACGAAACGAGAAGATGCTTCGCCGTTAGTGTTGATGAAGTTGCTGTAACCTGCACCGGCAGCCAGCTTAGGCGTTTGGCCATCACCTGGCTTCTCTGGGCTCTGCCATCTGTTCAGGATCTCAGTACCGTTGTTCTCGAAGGCCATTGTTAACAGGTCCTGACGCGTACGGTTCATGATCTTGTTGCCACCAGAGAAGCGCACAAAGATGTTCGCATCGAAGTTGCCATACTTAAAGTTGTTGTCGAAACCACCGAACCACTTAGGCAGTGTGGTGCCCAGGATAGCTTTGTCAGCAGCAGACAGTGATGAGCGCGCACCAAGTACAGTTGGGTTAGCAGGGTCATACACATAGTATACACCAGCAGAGCCTCCGTTACCAGAGATGTTACCTTGTACAAAGGTACCATCAGCCTTGCGATAGATCGGGTTACCGTTAACCTGGTTCACACCTTCGTACTGGTAGCCATAGATAGAGTTGATAGACTCACCCTCGCGGTGGATAGTGTAGTCGTACACAATGTCGTTGCCAGCCACCAGTTCCTTCACTTCGTTATTCTGAGTAGAGAAGTTGAAGTTAGAGTTCCAGGTAAAGTTAGACTTGTCGATCACATTGCCAGAGATAGCGAACTCGATACCATTGTTAACTACACGACCAATGTTTCTGATAATAGAGTTACCAGGTACACCCAGTGATGGAGGGGTTGGTGCTGCAAGAACGATGTCAGAGTTGTCTTTAACCCAGTAAGCAAGCTCCAGGTTCAGACGGCCATCAAACAGGCCCAAGTCCATACCTACGTCAGTGATTTTCTGAGCTTCCCATCTCAGGTCTGGGTTACCAGTGTTGCTGAAGGCAATACCGTTCATAGAGCCATACTGTGCAGCACTGAATGAGCCCAGGTAAGGATAGTTACCACCAGGGATATTGATGTTACCTACCTCAGCGTAGCTACCACGCAGCCTCAGGTCAGAGATGAAGCTAAGTGCAGAAGAGTTCTTGAAGAATTCTTCCTCAGAGATTCTATAGGCAGCGGAAACGCCAGGGAAGTAACCCCATTTGTTGTCAGGAGAAAGCTTGGAAAGACCGTCAGCACGCATAGACACACCGAAGTAGTACTTGCTCGCAAAGTTATAGTTAAAGCGAGCCAGATAAGAAGAAAGGCCATTCTCACCAATACCACCTGAAGCAAACTGGTTAGCAAATGCACCGCTCACCAGGTTCTCGTTGAAGAAACGGTCAGACAGGCCGGTGCCTTGTGCCTGGAAGAAGCTGCTTCTGTATTTGTTGTATTCCTGTACCAAAGTTCCGTCGAAGTTGTGCACATCGCCCAAAGTCTTGTTGTAGCTCAGAATGTTCTGCCAGTTCCAGGCTTTAACCGGTGAGTAAGCCTGAGAAACTACACCACCTGAACCCTGTCCGTCACCATGACGTGGGTCGTTGAACAGGAAGTCGTCCACCATTGACAGGTCAGCACCCAACAAAGTCTTAAAGCGCAGGTTGTCAACCAGTTTAAAATCTAAGTACACGTTTCCAAGACCACGGTAAGAAGTAGCCTTACGTACGTTGTTGTCTAGTACAAAACGGATGTTCGGAATACCGTTGGCAACTACAGCAGAGTTCGGTCCACGGCCAAGGGCTCTTGGCTCAGTAAAGTCAATGTTGTAGCCGGTTGGGTGCTCAGGGTTGTAAACCGGAACGTTAGGGTGCATACGGATAACACCAAAAATGTTACCAGACAGGTTGTTAGAGCCAGTAAGCGGGCCTTGGTTGATCTGGTTTGTTAAACCAGCCTGCAAGCCAAAGTCCAAGAACTTGGTTACTTTAGTAGTCAGGTTAGTACGTACAGAGTAACGCTCCAGGCTGTTAGCACGGCCGATACCCTCCTGATTTGAGTAGCCTAAAGAGAAGTAGTAGGTGTTCTTTTCAGAACCACCGCTGGCAGAGAAAGCATGGCTGTGCTGGAAAGCTGTACGGAATACTTCGTCGTTCCAGTCAGTGTCCCACTCGCCCATAGCGGCAGGAGAAGTCTGGCCAATGTTGCTGTATTTCTCATTTGTGATGTCAACGAACTGCTGTGCATTCAGCAGGTCATGCAGTTCGATAGCCTTGGCAGTACCAGCCCAACCATCGTAAGTAAATTTGGCTTGGCCAGACTTACCTTTCTTTGTAGTGATCAGGATTACACCGTTAGCAGCACGAGAACCGTAAACCGCCGTGGCAGCACCATCCTTCAGGATTTCGAAAGACTCGATGTCGTTCGGGTTGATGTCGGCCAATGCGTTGGCAGGCGTAAAGCCACCCACGTTTCCGGAAGCAGCAGCAGGCACACCGTCGATTACGATAAGTGGCTGTGTGCTAGAAGAGATGGAGTTAACACCACGGATGTTAATCTTTGGAGGAGCACCCAGGATACCTGAAGGCTGCGTGATCTGTACACCAGAAGCACGGCCAGCCAGCTGCTGATCGAAAGATGGAGTAGCTAGGTTAGCCAGATCCGATCCCTTTACAGAAGCAATAGAGCTGGTAACGTCTTTTTTCTGCTGCGTACCGTATCCTACCACCACTACCTCATCCAGAAGTTTCTGGTCAGTAGCCATAGAAGCATTAATGGTAGTAGCGTTACCAATTGCTTTTTCTAAAGTCTGGTAGCCAATAAAACGGAATACCAACGTGTTGCCGTCTGCCGGCACGTTAATGGAGTAAGTTCCGTCAGCACCAGTGGTTGTGCCCACTGTAGTACCCTTCACAATTACTGCAACCCCCGGCAGCCCTTGTGATGTGCCTTGGTCGGTAACCGTACCAGACACAGTTCTGTTCTGGGCATAGGCCTGCTGTAGCAGGGCCAGCACCATTACAAAACTCATCAGTAATAGTTTTCTCATTTGTTGTTTGAATTAAGGTGATTAGAATTGGTTGGTTTTAAAATTTAGCATTTACTTAAAATATGGACATAGCTACGCCATGCTCATATCACTATGAAATTTAAAATAGTAGTACCTGTATCAGGGCTGTTTTTGCAAAACAGCCTTGGGGCACTTTACCAGAAAAGGTTTAGAGTTTGGCGAAGTATGCAGCCTTTTGTAAAAAGCTATCAATACCTATGAAATGAATACTGCTTATGCTACCCCAGTTGCTGGCCTAAAACAACTGAATATAGGGATAGGCATCTATTCAGGCCCAATGATATGCAGTAAAAACTTTAAAAACAATAGACATAAAATATTCTTTATTCAATGTTAAAACACTATAAATAAGACTCTTCCGGATTTAACACCGATCCACAGCTCAAGTATTTCCGATTGCAAAGCCCTAAAAGTGCGTTTTTAGCTTATTAATAAGGTTTTTCTACAATCAATTTTATATCAGTGTTCTAACAACCATTTACATCAACCACCTTTCTTTAATAGTTTAAAGCTGGTGTATCAAAAATAAAGGCGCCCTGTCAGGACGCCTTTAAAAGGTATTTTCAAGTTTATACTTACGCCTGCATCAAAAATGCTTTAATGTACTCATCCAGATCCCCGTCGAGCACGTTTTGCACGTCGGTGCGCTCTACACCTGTGCGTACGTCTTTCACGAGTTTGTAGGGATGAAGCACGTAGTTCCGGATCTGTGAACCGAAGTCGATCCGCTTCTTGGTACTCTCGATGCGGTCCCGTTCTGCGTTACGCTTCTCCATCTCTATCTGGTATAGCCTGGACTTGAGCATGCGAATGGCGTGCTCCTTGTTCATAAGCTGCGAGCGCTCGATCTGGCACTCGATGACTATGCCGGTAGGCTTGTGCTTCAGGCGTACGGCTGTCTCTACTTTGTTCACGTTCTGCCCGCCGGCACCACCTGACCGGAAGGTATCCCAATCAATGTCGGCCATGTTCACCTCGATGTTGATGGTATCATCGACTACCGGATAGGCAAATACAGAGGCAAACGAAGTATGGCGACGACCGCCGGAATCGAAAGGTGAGATACGCACTAGGCGGTGCACCCCTATCTCAGACTTTAGGTAGCCGTAGGCAAAGTCCCCGGTAATCTCCAGCGTGGCCGATTTTATACCCGCCCCATCGCCTGCGTTGTAGTTTATCTGCTTCACGCCAAACCCATGCGACTCGGCCCACATGATGTACATTCGCATGAGCATCTCGGCCCAGTCCTGGCTTTCGGTACCGCCTGCGCCCGGGTTTATCTCCAGGATGGCGCTCAACTGGTCTTCCTCGCCGCTCAGCATGCGCTTGAACTCCAGCCCTTCGACGGCCTCGCCAGCTTTTTTATACTCTTGCTGAATGTCTTCCTCAGATACCTCACCCTCTTTGTAAAACTCAAACAGCACCTCAAAGTCTGACACCGCCTTCTCTACTTCATCGTAGTGGTCAGTCCATACTTTTACGGATTTAATTTCTTTCAGCACCTTCTCCGCCTCTTTGGGGTCATCCCAGAAGTTGGGCGCGGTGGTTTGTATCTCGGTCTCCTTTACCTGCTCTTTCTTGGCATCGTAGTCAAAGGTACCTCCTCAAGGCCTCTACTCTGGCCTTCAACTCTTTTACTTGCTCAGTTGTCATTAGCGTGTTGTGGTTATACTTTCTTTTAAACAAGAAAATGCTGAAGTATAAACCATTGCTATACTTCAGCATTTTGTACTTTATACGTTATATGTTACAGGCTGATTCTGTGAACCCAGTTGTAGAGGTCCGGTGCTTCTCCTGTTTTGATCTTATCCAGCTCGGTGGAGATACGGTTCGAAATCTCCCGGCCTTCCACTGCTGGCAGGTCCATGTCCAGTCCATCGTAATGGATGGTGGCGATCTGAGCAATGGTGGCCGCCGTGCCTGTTCCGAAGGCCTCCTGCAGCATGCCTGCCTTGTATGCTTCTACCAGTTCATCTACCGATACTTTGCGTTCCTCCACAGTATACCCAAGGCCTTGAGCCAACTGCAATACACTGTCTCTGGTGATGCCGGCAAGTATGGTGGTACTTACAGGCGGTGTTATGAGTTTGCCATCCAGCACAAACATCAGGTTCATGGTGCCAGATTCTTCGATATACTTATGTTCCCTGGCATCAGTCCAGATCAGCTGGTGATAGCCGCGCTCCTGCATCGCTTTTGCGGGCAGCAGTGCTGCGCCATAGTTTCCGGCTGCCTTGGCAAAACCGGCGCCGCCTTCGGCAGATCGTACATAATGTGGCTCAATAGCCACTTTCAGCGCTTGCCCATAATAAGCACCCACCGGGCAGGTGAAAACAGCGAAACGGTAGTTAGATGAAGGCCGCACGCCAATAAACTCATCGGTAGCGAACATGAACGGGCGGATGTACAGAGCGCAACCGGGGGTAGGTGGCACCCAGGCAGCATCCAGGCGCAGCAATTGCTCCAGCCCCTGCATAAAAATATCCTCCGTGATGGCTGGCATGCACATGCGCTCGGCAGACTTGTTCAGGCGCCTGAAGTTATCCAGTGGGCGGAACAGCAGAATGTCTCCGTTGGCATCTTTGTAGGCTTTCATACCCTCGAAAATGGACTGCCCGTAATGTATAGCCGAGGTTGCCGGGCTCAACGACATGTTGCCATAAGGCAGAATCTGCGGGATTTGCCAGGCGCTGTCTTTGTAATCTGCCACCAGCATGTGGTCTGCAAAGATCTTCCCGAACTCAATGTTGTTGTAGTCCAGCTCAGCAATGCGCGACTCTGCCACGCACTGTGCCGGTATGGTTAGCATATCTAAGGACATAGTTAAGTATGTTTTTAAAATTCCTTTAAGGTTGTATGGTATGGGTTGCTACATTCTAGGTTTCCAGGTTACTTCCTCTACCCCCAGCTCTTGTGTCATTACGCGGCACAAGGCAAAGAGGTAATCGGAGAGCCGGTTTAAGTACTTAATTACCAGATCATCCACCACCGACACCTCCTGCAGCCGGATAGCCAGGCGCTCTGCGCGGCGGCATACGCAGCGGGCCACGTGGCAGAAAGAAACGGACTGATGCCCGCCTGGCAGTATAAACGCACGCAGCGGCGGCACTTCAGAAGTATACTTATCAATCTCCTGCTCCAGCAGCGTGATGTCCTCTTCGTGCAGGTCCGGGGTGGCCATTTTTGAGTTCTTGTCCGGATCGGTGGCCAGCGTGGAACCGATTGTAAACAGCCGGTCCTGTACTTCTTTCAGGATATCGAGCCGGTTTTTATTCACTTCCTGGTCGCGCACCAGCCCGATATAGGAGTTAAGCTCGTCTACGGTGCCGTAAACTTCAATGCGTAAATCTGATTTGGATACTCTGGTGCCACCAATCAGTGCGGTGGTTCCTTTATCGCCTGTTTTGGTGTATATTTTCATTTAGTGCTGTGCTGCCTGCATTCCGGCAGCTGTGGTTATATCTGGGTTTAAGGTATCCGATTCCACCAGCCCGTCGCGGAGACGCACGATGCGGTGCGCATACTTGGCAATGTCCTCCTCGTGGGTTACCATTATGATGGTGTTACCCTTGGAGTGCAGGTTCTCAAACAACTCCATAATTTCATAAGAAGTCTTTGAGTCCAGGTTACCCGTAGGTTCGTCGGCAAGTATGATGCTGGGATCGTTGATGAGGGCGCGTGCAATGGCCACACGCTGCCGCTGCCCGCCTGACAGCTCGTTTGGCTTATGCTTGCCACGCGTACCCAGGCCTACGCTCTCCAGCGCCCGCTGCGCTTTCTCCTCCCGCTGGCTTTTGTTGTAGCCCGCATAGATCAGCGGCAGGGCCACGTTCTCCAACGAGGTCTGGCGCGGCAGCAGGTTAAAGGTCTGGAAAACGAAACCGATCTCTTTGTTACGCACCTCTGCCAGCTCGTTATCCGACATGTTGCTCACGTCCTGCCCGTTCAGGATGTAGGTGCCTCCGGTTGGCGTATCGAGGCAGCCAATGATGTTCATGAACGTGGATTTGCCTGAGCCGGACGGCCCCATAAAGGCCACGTACTCTCCTTTATTTATGTTGATTGACACTGACTTAAGGGCATTGATAGTCTCAGTACCCATGCGGTATACTTTAGAGATGTCGTGGGTTTCGATGATGGTGCTCATACGGCTTTTATCATAGTTGCCAGTTTTCGGCACGGGCCTCCACTTCCTGGCGCTTTTGTTCTAATTTCTCTATAAATGTAGCATATTCTGAGGGAGGAAGCAAATCCTGCAGCGTTTCGGAAGCCTGATTAGCATAAGAGTATAAACCCTGCTCCAGGCTTTCCAGCGCATAGGCTTTATACAACCTGGCGGAGAATGGATTATAGGTAATACCGCTCAGCAGAATATTGTAAGCTTTCTCATCGCCTGGTTTATACTTTCTGAAGAAATCAGCGGCAGCCAGCAGGGTCTCCTCATCGTAAGTCAGCATTTTAACGGCCTGCTCGTAACGGGCCGCAGCCTCCTCGGAACGTCCCCTTGCTTCGGCCACACGCGCCTTAAAGTAGAGGGCCATGCGTTTGTCGCGCTCCGTCAGGTAGAGGCGGTCCATCTTGTTCAGCAGCACGTCATACTTCTCGGTATAGAGCCACAGCTTCAGTTGTAGCAGGTTCAGGGCAGAGCGCAGCTCTCCTTCCGGGCGTTGTATGGCGCTGGCTTCCTGCATGGCGTCGTAGGCTGCTTTCCAGCGCTGCCTGCCCAGCAGGTACTCCACACGGGTTACCATGGCGTGGCGCTTCAGTTCTTTTTCCTGAATTGCGTTTACCAACGCGTTTACCTGTTCCTGTGTCAGGGTAGGTTGGAAGGCGAGCAGGTACTGTAGCTTTTGTTTGTCGGAGCCTTCTGCCAGCACCGTTTGCACATCCTGCCGTAGCAAGGTGGCCAGCTCCTGCGCCACAGATATGGCTGCCTCGTTTTCAGTATAAGCTACCTCTTCCAGGGCTGCCACAGCCGCCTCCGGCTGGTGGGCCATGGCCAGTGCATAACCGTGCGAGAGGTATGCCTGTGCATAGCCCCGGTCTTTTGCCTGTTTAAAGTAGGAGGCGGCAGCACGGTTATTCTTTTCCTCCAGCATCCAAAGCCCCAGTGTATTGTAGAAGTACCCACTCTGGTTTTCCATTTGCAGGGCCAGGTTCTCCACTAAACGCCTCCCCTCGCGTGGTAGGCCGTTATAGTGGTGCACCAGCCCTTTCAGATAGAGCAGATCACTAAAGAAGATCTGGTTACCTTGTGCATTCAGGTAGCTGTTGATGGATTTCAGGCGGGATGTATCGCCTTTGCTCAGGCTGCTGATCGTTTGGTTGTAGAACAGGGTAAAGTCCTCCACCTGCTCCAGGGAGTCCGGCATAAAGGCTTCTTTATCCTGTGGGTCCATACCTAGCAACTGGCGCAGCACAGCCTGGTTGCTGCGCAGGGTTTTATACTTGCCCCGCTGAGATTCCCTTAACTCAATTTTGGCAGGCTCCAGCATAGCCTGACGGGTATAGTATGCCAGACGGTTGCTGCGCACAACCTCGTTGTTGCGGTCAAACTCCTGCGCCAGGTTAAAGTAATACTCAGTACTATCCTGCACGCTGGTCTGGGTATAGAGCAGGGCCAGGTTGTTGTAAATCTCGGCGCTCTCCGGAAACTGCTCGGCCCCCTGCTGCAGCGCGTACTGTTTCTCAAAGAAGTACTGCTTCTCGTCGTAGAGGTTAGCCAGGCGCACATACAGTTTTGGGTTCGGCTTTCGGTCCAGCGCCTCTTTTATCCTCAAAATCTCCAGGTTGCGCTCATCCTCCAAACGGTACATGGCCGCCAGGCTGTAGTTGGCTTTCATGTTGCCGTTATCATACACGTGGCTTTCTTCATAAAAGCGCTTTGCCAGAATATCGTTGCCGGAAGCGCGGTACAGATCGCCGATGTAGCTGTAGTAGCCGGCCTGCGCCTGGAAATAAGAGCGGTAATGCGTCCGCATCACCAGTATCACGCAAAGCACCAGGCTCATGACAAAGAAAGAGAAAAGCGAGAAGGTCTTTGGCTCATACACCACCTTGTACACCGGCAGGCGCTGCTCCAGCAACCGCCCGAAATTGATCATCACGTACACCAGGAACCCGAAACCAAAGGCCAGGTGTGTGTACAGGATCAGGTTCTGGTAAAGCAGCGTGAGGGAGTCGTTGGCGGTGGCAAAGGCATAGCCCATGCTCAGGAAAGCCATGGTGGCAAATACCAAATACAGCACAGCACCCGTAGGCCGGAACGGGAAAAGCTTACCGTAGTAGGCCTGGCGCTGGCGCATGCCCCAGAAACCGGCTACCGTGGATAGTAACAGGATCAGGTAAGCGTTAAGAGGGAGGATTTCGGCGCTGATATAGCCCACATGGCGCAGGTACATCAGCAGCAGGCTGAGCAAGTATAAAATACTGATGAGCAGGAAATGCCACATGCTGAAGCGGCGCTCCGGTGTCTTGGCCTGCGTGTTTATCCAAAGCAGGGCATTTACGTTCTCGTAACTCACCCACAGCATAAACAGCACGGCTGCTGCCATCAGCCCCAGCGAGCTATAGCTGACCAGGTGCAGGGTTATCAGTTCCGGGGTAAAATCTGCCTCCGTATAAATTAGTAGGCCCAGTACCGCCACCACGCCCAGCATGGCCACCACCCGCAGGCCAAAGCCGGTATTCGGGGAAAAGGCCTGAAAAGCGTAGCTGCCGAGTGCAAACATCACGATACTGACCAGCAACATCGTTTGCCCCGCCCCTCCGAAAATATCCAGCAGGTCGAAATTGAAAGTGGCCAGGAACAGCATGAGCAGCAGCACGCCCCCAAAGTATGGCAGCTGCCGCATGGTGCTGATGGCGGCCGTGTAAAAGGCCATGCAAACAGCCAGTATAGCCAGCAGCAAGGATGCCGCCACCGTGTTTATGTGTGGCAAGGCCACATCATACTGCTCAAACAGCAGGTAGCCGTCGGCCGACAGGGTGAAGCGCTCCAGTAGCCCCTCCACCTCGTTTACCGGCACGGGCACCACCTGCAGGTCGGTTATCTTATCCCAGGCAAAGGTTGTGGCCTCGCCCGAGAAGTAATAGTATACCCCCAGCAGCAGCGCCAGCAGGCCCAGCAGCAGTAAAAAAAGATAGGGATACCTGGTGTGCGTATCCCATCCTTGCCAAAACTTAATCTTACTCATAGGTTACCCCTGCGATTTATTCCAGTACTTTTGGCACCCGGAAATAATCGGAGTCTTTTTTAGGTGCGTTCCGCAATGCCTGCTCATGAGAGATGGTGTTGCGTGCCTCATCCTCGCGCAGCACGTTCACCTCCTCCGACATATGAATAAGCGGGGCCACGTGCTCTGTGTCGAGCTGGCGCAGCTGGTCTACCCAGTTCAGGATCTTGTTCAGGTCCTGCAGTACCTCCTGCTCCTTCTCCTCGTTAAACTCCAGCCTTGCTAAGTGCGCTATCTTGCGGATAGTCTGAATATCTGTTGACATGTACTTTGGTATGTTTCGTAATTTCTGTTTGTATAATATTGAACACCTGCTCCTTTAGCCGTGGCAGATCTGCCAGTGTTAGCCCCTCCGTCTCGATCGGCTCATGGATCACGATCTTGAGCGGGTGCCAGCGCACTTTCAGTTTGCCGTCCAGGTCGGGTAGGAAGTGCTGGTTGTAGGGCATAGTTACCGGCACCACCGGCACCTGCTTCTCTATGGCCAGCTTAAACGGCCCATCCTTAAAGGCCATCAGCTGCTCTCCGGCGGTTTTGGGTATAGTACCCTCCGGAAAAATAGCCAGGCTACGCCCCTCGTCCAGCGTTTTAGCCGATTTTATATAGCTTTTGGCACTACTGATGGCGCTTTTACGGTCTACGGAGATGTAAAGCTTCTCGTATACTTTGCCCCACAGTGGCACCTTGCACAGGTCGGCCTTGCCCACAAAGTTAAGAAATCCGGGGATGGTATGCAGCATCACCGGAATGTCGAGGTAAGAGCTGTGGTTAGGGGTGAAAATATAGCGCTGCTTTGCGTCTAACTTCATGCGCCACTCCACCTGCAGCGGCGTCAGGAACATGCGCAGTGAGGTAGAAGACCAGAACCGGTTGATGCCATGCAACTGCCTGTACCACTGCACACGGCGCATCAGCACGGCCTGTAGCGGATACGTAAACACAAAAGGGAGCACAAACCAGGTTACGCACCAGGTAGTATAAATCCGCTGTGATATGTATTTAATGGCCTTCATGTACCCAAATGTAAGTATAATCCCTTAGTTTGCCATTGCCTTGGCTGCCAGTATAACGCAGAAATATCAAGCTTTTATACTTAATACTTTAGTTGAGCTTTATTGCTGTAAACCCACCCCTACCCCTCCAAGGAGGGGAATTTAAATTATATCTTTTTGTCATCCTGAAAGGATCTTGCGGGCCAGTAGCATTTGCTTAACCTCCCTTCTACCAAGATTCTTCACAGAATGACAGGAGAGCTGACACTCCATACCCTTAAAAGCTGCTGCCAGACCGGGCTTTATACTTTAACCTACAGCCTCCCCTGCTCCTGCAACAGAAAAGCGGCCTTCAGGATGCCGGCCACGCTGATGGCGTCAGTGATCTCGTTGTTCATGGCCATACGCACGGCCTCCTTGAAAGGCACCTTCTTAATGTGCAGCTGCTCTGTCTCTTCAAAAGCAGTTTCGCCGGCGGTTAGTTCCTCTGCCAGAAAAACAAATCCTTCTTCGTCGGTTACGGAATTGGAGGTGTGCAGGCGGCAGATATTGGTCCAACGGGCGGCAGTGAAGCCTGTCTCCTCCTGCAGCTCGCGCTTCGCTGACTCCAGGATGTCGTTTTCTATGAGGCCGCCGCCCATGGGTATTTCCCAGCTGTACTCATTAAGCGGGTAGCGGTACTGGCCGATCAGGTACGTATAGCCTTCGCTATCGATAGGGATGATACCGATGGCTTTGTTCTTCATGCTGACCACGCCGTAGATGCCTTCACCGCCGTTTGGGTTCAGCACCTGGTCTTCGCGCACTTTGATCCAGGGATTCTGGTAAATAGGCTTACTGGACAGGGTAGTCCAGGGGTTGTGTGTCTCGTCGATCATAGCTTGTACTTTTTGCTACTGCAAAGATAGGGGTTTGTTACTTGTGGAAGTACGGGTGGTGGGAGTTTTGCTTACACTGGAAATGCCATAGCCAACAGGTAAACGACCTTTTGTATGTATCGGTCGTTCGCCGTTCGTTTGGCCTGCTAGTCCACATTGGTTAACTATTTGCGCGGATAAGGAAATCCGCAGCAGCAAAGTCCCGAGCAGGTATGCCCGAAACGGCAAGTATTAACCCCGCCAGGCTAAACCGTTGCAGCCTTAAACCACTCTTGCAGCAACTGACTGTTAAGATCAGCCATACTTTTAAGCTTGACATGCCTCATATCTTTGCCGGTACCTTGTAACAGGTTGTGCGTATCGCTAAGCTTGTGATAATCAAAAAATCCTAGCGACACGTATGCTTTGGCAGACTTGAGATAGGCAAAGTCTTTTTGGGATCGGAATACAGGCCTGCCCCACTTAAATTCTTCCGTGGCATGGGGCACGGTTTCGTGTATCAGTTGGCGGATTGCCTGCATAATCTCTTTCTGCTCTCCGGCCTTTTCAATGTAATCGGTTACCTGTTGGTTCACTTATGTATGGTTTTGATATGAGAACAAAGTATGAAATCAGTATCTCCTGCCAATCATCTCTATTTCAACCTGCGCGCTTACAAACACTTCTGCAGGAAAAGATTGAGGGTTTTTGTTTGGGAGGTTAATTTAACGATTCTGCTTCAACTATCTAAGTTAAGCAAAGCAATCTTCCGGCATTTCATCCATACTAATGTTGGCCAGCATGTGGGTTAAAATGGGCTCGCACTTTTCGCGGCAGGATGGGTAGTAATGGCCGTGCTTCCAGTAGTCAGATTTAGGGGACAAGCCCCACCAGAATTCGGCCATCGCCAAGGGCTTCATGCTATGCCGAAACGCGTACTGCAAAAGCTTGGGTGCGGCGCATTCCCCGGCACCGGCAGGTGGGTTGCTGTTAGCGTTGCCTTGAAATATCTCGCGCAGGTTCATTTCTTCTCCTGCCTGGTTCAGAAAACTGTAGTGGTCAAAAAGTTTAGCCTGCAGCGCGACTGAATTTGATTTCCGCAATTTTTGGAGCGTGTCAATTTTCTCCAGGTTTTCATCCGACATCCGTTCATTCAGCGTTTTTATTTCCTGGTTAATGCGTGTCAGTTCCGCCATGCCCACATTCAGGAAGCTGCCTTCGGTCAGGGAGTCGAACACCGGGGGCACAAAACGGGCATGATGGTAGCCGCCAGCTAACTTCCCGGAAAAAGCCGCCAGAAAGCCGATCTCACATTCGGAAGTCTCAACTACCAGCACGCCAAACATTTTACCGATAACTGTCCCGGCCTGCCCCTCTTCCAGGCCAAAGTTGTGCTCCCACTCCTGCTGGTGCGTAAGATGCCGTTGGAGTTTCTCTACTGCCAATAGGCTCAGCGGGTGCGGTTTGTAACTGAAGGGGTAGGTAAACTTTTCGGGGAGCACATCACGCGCTATCGGTACATCAAAAGGAATGAAGCACTTATCCGGGACTGGTATTACTGCCAAAGTATAATGTGTTAATTGCTCTACCCAATGCCAATACAGGCCGTATTGGTTCAAATTAAGGGGACGCAAAAGTATAATTTATACTTACAGCAGATTCGGTTTGGGATAAATATTATGTTGATGGTCTCGGCTATGGCACGCTTCGCTGGTTAAAGGATGTCATTTCCTGCGAGACTTTCACCGCTATTTGGGCTCAGCAACCAGTGCTTCGCGAACTCAACGCTAGAATTAGCTTGGTTGTTTTGCTGTCACAAAGACAGAGATGGCGGGTTGCAGAAGTATGGGTGAGGTGTTATAGGAGTTTGTTAGTGCTGCTCTTTCGGACTTCCAAGTCCGAAAGCTTTCTGCCGGGGACTTCCTAGTCCCCATGGTTTAGCTACATACGCGGACTAGGAAGTCCGGAACAGCAATTTGGGAGTTTTAGAGGCTTGTCGGCTTGTTGGTGAAAACACCAACAAGGGCAGGAAATTAATATTAGAGTCACCAACTTATATTTACTACCTCACCAACTCCCCCACCGTCTCTATCCCCCTTTTCTTCGCCTTTGCCAGCAGCTTTAGTAAAAGTATAGCCGTGATAAAGGCGTCGCCGGGGGCGGTGTGGCGAGCTTCGGTGGGCAGGTTATACTTTGTGATGAGGGCATCCAGGCTATATTCTGAGCGTTTGTAGCTGTCGGGGGTGTGGTGCTGCCCGCGCTCCAGGCGGCGGGCAAGCTGGGCCGTGTCGATGCCGCTATTCAGCAGTTTGCCGTTGATGCCGCTGCGCCGGATCATGCCGTTGATCATACTTGTATCGTACCGCAGGTGATGCCCCACAAGTATACTGTCGCCGATGTAGGCCAGAAAAGCCTGCAGCGCCTCCTGCTCCGGCACGCCCTGCTCCAACTGCTTCCGCAGCAACCCGTGCACCTCGGCGCTTTTGTTTCCGGTCAGCACCTCCTGCCGCACCACGCACTCGAAACTCTCCTGCACCAGCACCTGCTGCCCCCGCACCTTCACGGCCCCTATGGAGAGCACTCTGTCTTCTTTGGTATCAAAACCGGTGGTCTCGGTGTCAAAAACAACAAATTCGGCCTCAGTTAAGGGAGTAGCGGCAGCGGGCTGACTGTTTATACTTTGGACATAGCTTTTCCAGAAGGCGGGATCCTCAGGCGCAGCCGCTGCTTTGGAGGGAAAGATCTTGCTTAGCCAGTCGCGCATTAGCCCAAGTAGTTAAGTTGGAAGCGCACCTGCAGCAGCTCCTGCACATCGCTGATGGGTTTAAAGGTGTTGCGCAGCGTCTGCCGCTCCAGTTTGTTGAGCTGCGCCGGGTTGATGTAGCGCCCGGAGTTCCTGTTGCGCAGGCCGCTAAGGGCGCGGTGCCGCATCATGATCTCGTAGGCCATGGCGGCCTCCTGGTACAGCTCGGCGTTCTGCGGCTCCAGCTCCGCCAGCTTCTCAAATCGCTTAAAGGTATTGTTCAGGCCAGCCACGCGGTTATCCAGCGTCAGCACGCGGGCGGCGTCTACCAGCGGGGTCATGGCGCGCAGCTTAATGTCGAACTGGTCTTTATGCTCCCCGCTCCGCTCCACTATAAAATTGCGGAAAAAGCTGAGCGGCGGCGGACTCTGTAGCGCATGCTTGGCCAGGTAAGGCAGAAAAACATGTTCCTGCTGTATGTGCTCGTAAATGTAATTCGTCAGCTGCGTCGCCAGGTTAAAATCGCCGTGCACAGGGCGGTAATCGAAAAAAATGCTGGCGTTTAGCAAGGCCTTCTCGGTGGGCTCGTGTATCCAACTATGAAAATAACTTTTCCAGTTGTGCAGCGGCTGGCACCACTTCGGGTTGCTGGCCATCATGTCGGCTGGGCAGCGTTCAAAACCGCATTTTACCAGCACCTCGTTTACCTGCGCCGCCAGCTTCACAAAGTATGCCTGCGCCTCTTTCTCATCGGCGGCGTGGGCATCGGCAAAAACCAGCGCGTTGTCCTGGTCGGTACGCAGCAGTTGCTCCTCTCGCCCTTCGCTGCCGATCGAGAGCCAGCAGTAGTGCAAGGGTGGCGGGCCAAGTATACTTTCGGCATGCTGCAGCGCCCGCACCACCAGCGCATCGTTTATTTCGGTGATGATGTTGGCGATAAAGGCGATGTTCACCTCCTGCTCCAGGTACTTTTGCAGCAGTTCCTCGGCACGGTCGCGGATGGCGGGCAGGTTGTCTATACTTTGCGTCTGCCGAATCTCCTGCACCAGTATGGCCGGGTTACTACCTTGCGCCAGCAGCAGGTGGTGCTCCGTCAGAACGCCCTGCACCGCTGAGTTTATACTTCCGTCTGCGGTAACGCACAGGTGTTTCACGTGGTGGCGCATCATCATCAGCAACGCCTCCGCCATGTGCGGATTGGGGTGTATGCTGATCACCGGCGCCGACATCACCTCCTCCACCGGGTCGTCTATACTTACATGCCCTGCCACCACGCGCTTGCGCAGGTCGGTGTCTGTAATAATGCCGGTGGGTTGCTCCTGTTCATCCACTACGAGTATAAAACTGGAGTCTTTGTCGCTCATGATCTGGGCTGCCAGCCGGATAGAAGTTGCGGCAGTGCAGGTTACTTTGTTGCGGTTGGTGTCCAGCGTCAGCACATCCTCCAAGTGCAGCGGCTGCGGTGAAGTATAGCCACTGAGGCCGCGACGGGCCTGGTTCGTTTCCTGCATACGCCCCTGCTGCACCGGCGCTCCAGCGGCAAAGCCAGCGGCAAAGTATAAAGCTACCTCGGGATTATGGTGCAGGATGGGCTCAAACAGCGTTATCGGGATGCCGTACACGAGCGTTTCTTCAGCGGCAGTGGCCGTAGAAGAATAGTCTTTTTTGGCGATCAGCGCCCGTGCTCCGAACACATCCCCCTCATCGCATACGTCCACCAGCCGCTGCGCACCCTCCGGCCCTTGCTCCAGGCGTACCGAACCCTGCCGCACCAGGTAGAACATGTCATGTGGCGTGTCGACTTGCTTAAAGAGCACCTGCTCCGGCTCCAGGTACAACACCCGCACCTGCCCCGCCAGCCGCTGCAGTTCTTCCGCAGCTATCAGGCTGAAGGGCGGGTACTGCTTCAGGAACTCCAGCACGCGCTCTTGTATGACGTTGGCAGGTTTCATAGGGATGGGATTTTTGCTTGTGGAAGTTAAGTGTTTTCTGGTTGTAGTGCAAGGAATGGGATAGGTTGGAAAAAGAGTTTCTTTTAGCTGCTGCTATACTTACAAAGGTGCTGTTAACACCTCTCTGATGCACTTTTCTGGCGCAGGTATTTATACTTGTGTCCTATAATGGTGTTGAGTTTGTAACGCAACTGTAGCCATACTTTGTACTTGGGCTGCACTTTGCACCTGCACATTTATACTTTAGTCCTGCTGTTCCGGACATCCCTGTCCGGAACCTTCCTGCCGCGGATTTCCAATTCCGCATACTTATACTTCCATAGCCACTGCTTTCTGCAACCTGAGCCTAGCTATACTTGCTAGCTGCTGCTGATCCTCAGTCTTACGAGCTCAAAGTTTCACCTCATGCTTTGGCTCCCTCCAGCCCGGGAGAGCTCGTCTTGGGGGTAGGGGCCCTCGATAAGGGCATCGCGCTGGGAGCTTTTCTTTGCTCGCTGTCGCTTTGCAATCCCTTCGGGACCGAAAAACTCCAAAGGCGCTCAACCCAAAGACTGGGATCAGTTCGATAGCCACTGCTATACCACTGGGACCGGACTCCCTCTCCTGTTTTGGGGGTAGGGGCCCTCGAGAAAAGGAGAGGGCTGGGGTGAGGTAAATTCCCCTCCTCGGAGGGGCTGGGGTGGGTTCATCGTTCCCCAACTCTTAACTTCCAGCAACGAGGAAGCTAATAGGCAGCAGAACCTGACGCCTCCGACCTCAGTGAAGTCGGAGACTTAACTCCATTTGCAGGACACGAGTCTGGAGACTCGCGCCAGAAATAAACTGCGTGTTGCACGAACAATCCTGTCCATCCCGGGGGAGGGGCCCTCTTAACATCCTGCAAATCCTGATGCAGAAAAAAAATCCCTGCAGCAGCGGCTACAGGGATTTAAACATTCAACTAAACTAAATTTATACTTTATAACGCTCCTGCCTTAATCTCTTCCACCACTTCCGGATCGAGCAGTGTAGAGGTATCGCCCAAGTTAGAGGTGTCGCCTTCGGCAACTTTGCGGAGGATGCGACGCATGATCTTACCGGAGCGGGTTTTTGGCAGGCCACTGACGATCTGGATCTTGTCCGGCTTCGCGATCTTACCGATCTTTTCTACCACCGTCTCAATGATCTCGGCACGCAGGTAATCTTCGCGCTCCGGCACCTCCCTGCAGATAACGAAAGCATATATTCCCTGGCCTTTCACATCGTGTGGGTAGCCCACCACTGCCGATTCCACCACATGCTCGTTGTGGTTGATGGCTTCTTCAATCTCGGCCGTACCAAAGCGGTGACCAGACACATTGATTACATCATCCACACGGCCAATGATGCGGTACAGCCCGTTCTCATCGCGTTTGGCGCCATCTCCTGTAAAGTATAAGCCTTTGTAGGTAGAGAAGTAGCTGAGGCGGGCACGCTCATGGTCGCCGTAAGTGGTGCGGATGATGCCTGGCCACGGGAATTTCATGCAAAGGTAACCTTCCACGCCATTCTCTGTGATCTCATTCCCTTCACTGTCTACCAGAATTGGCTGTATGCCTGGCAACGGAAGCGCTGCATGGCTTGGCTTCATTGGGGTTACACCGGCTATAGTTGATATCATAATACCGCCGGTTTCGGTTTGCCACCAGGTATCCACTACCGGGCAGCGTTCCTTGCCGACGTGGGTGTGGTACCAGTGCCAGGCTTCCTCATTTATCGGTTCGCCCACCGAGCCAAGCACCCGAAGCGAGTCTAAACTATAGGAAAGCACGTCATCAATATCGCCGGCCATGAGGGCGCGGATAGCGGTTGGAGCAGTATAGAAAATGGTAACACCAAATTTATCCACCACCTGCCAGAAGCGACCGTTGTCGGGGTAGGTTGGTACACCCTCGAACATCAGCGTCGTAGCGCCGCTCAGTAGCGGACCGTAAAGCAAATACGTATGGCCAGTTATCCAGCCGATGTCGGCGGTACACCAGTACACATCGCTTTCCTGGGTCTGGAAAACGTTCGTGAAACTGTACTGCGCATATACCATGTAGCCACCGCAGGTATGCACCACACCTTTCGGCTTGCCCGTAGAGCCCGACGTATAAAGTATGAACAGCATGTCCTCGGCGTCCATTTCCTCGGCAGGGCAGTCTTTGCTCACGGTCTTTACTTCGTCATGGAACCATACATCGCGGCCTTCCACCATGTTCACGGCCCAGCCAAGGCGCTCCACTACTATAACTTTTTCTACGGATGAGCAGTTTTCCAGCGCCTCATCCACCACGCGCTTTACCGGTATCTGCTTGGCACCGCGGTTCAGGCCATCCGACGTAAGCACCATGCTGCATTGTGCATCGTTAATGCGGTCGGCCATGGCTACGGCTGAAAAACCGGCAAACACCACCGAGTGGATTGCCCCGATGCGCGCGCAGGCCAGTACCGCAATTGCCAACTCCGGAATCATCGGCATGTAGATACAGATGCGGTCGCCCTTTTTAGCTCCGTTCTTTTTGAGTACGTTGGCAAACTGGCATACTTTCTCATGCAGTTCGCGGTAAGTGTAGCGCACAAATCTTTCCTTCGGATCGTTGGGCTCCCAGATCAGGGCCAGCTTGTTTCCGCGTGTTTTCAGGTGGCGGTCCAGGCAGTTTTCGGTGATGTTCAGCTTTCCGCCCTGGAACCACTTCACGTTCGGCTCGTCAAAATTCCACTCCAGTGTCTTGTCCCACTTCTTGCGCCAGGTAAAGGTGTCGGCAATGTCGTTCCAGAATCCTTCCGGGTCCTCCACACTGCGCTTGTAGGCATCCTGGTACTCTTCGTAGGTTTTAACTTGATAGTTCGTCATGGCAAGGTTTAGTTCTTGGTTAGATTGCGTTTTAAGGTTGATAAAAGCATTTCCGATGCGTCTCTTTTTCAGGAGATCGTAAATTTCGGTCAATATGGCCGGGTCGTCGATGGTGGATGGTACGGCGTAAGGCGTACCGTCGGCGATGTGGCGCAGGGTGCGGCGCAGGATTTTGCCAGAGCGTGTTTTGGGCAGCCGCTGCACCTGCAGGGCGGTTTTAAAGTAGGCCACCGCGCCAATCTTCTCGCGCAGCACGGCCACCAGCTCCTGCTCCAGCTGCTCCTCGCCAATCGTCTGCCCGTCCTTCAGCACCACCAACCCGATAGGCCGCTGGCCGCGCAGCTCGTCGGCAATGCCGATCACGGCACACTCAGCCACCGCCGCATGCGAGGCCACCATTTCCTCCATCTCGCCGGTAGAGAGCCTGTGCCCCGAAACGTTGATCACATCGTCGATACGGCCCATGATGTATACGTAGCCTTCCTCGTCTTTGTAGCCGCCGTCGCCGGTCATGTAATAGCCCGGGAAGCGCTCCAGGTATGATTTGCGGAAGCGCTCGTCGTCCTCCCAGAGCGTGGGCAGGCAACCCGGCGGCAGCGGCAGTTTAACGGCCACGATGCCCTCCTGCCCCGGAATGAGTTGCTGTCCCTCCTCGTTCAGGATGTGCACCTCGTAGCCGCAGACAGGCTTGCCGGCAGAGCCCGGCTTGGGCTGAAAAGGCTCCAGCCCCATCATGTTGGCCACCATCGGCCAGCCCGATTCCGTTTGCCACCAGTGGTCTACCACGGGTACCTGCAGCAGGTCTTTGGCCCAGTAGTAGGTAGCCGGGTCGCAGCGCTCTCCAGCTAAAAATAGGTATTTTAAGGATGGGGTGGCATATTTTTTCTTGAAAATCCCTTCCGGGTCCTCTTTTTTGATGGCCCGGAAAGCGGTTGGCGCCGTAAACAGCACCTTCACCTCGTGCTGCTGAATGATGCGCCAAAAGGTGCCTGCATCAGGTGTGCGCACCGGCTTGCCTTCGAAAAGTATGGAGGTGCAGCCATGGATCAGCGGTGCATAAACCAAGTATGAATGGCCCACGGCCCAGCCCACATCCGAGGCCGCCCAGAACACATCGCCGGGGTCCACGTCGTACACGGCCTTCATGCTATACTTCAGGGCCACGGCATGGCCGCCGTTGTCGCGCACGATGCCCTTCGGCTTACCGGTAGTACCGGAAGTATACAGTATGTACAGTGGGTCGGTGGCGTCTACGGGAACGCATTCGGCTGGCTCTGCCTGCTGCAGCAGCTCTATGTAGTCCAGGTCGCGGCCCGGCATCATATCGGCTTGTATCTGCGGCCGCTGGAAAATGATGGTATGCTCAGGTTGGTGGGTGCTGCTCTGCAGGGCCTTGTCCAGCAGGGGTTTGTATGGGATCACCTTATCGAACTCGATGCCGCAGGAGGCGGAGATCACCACCTTAGGCTTGGCATCATCCACGCGCACGCTGAGCTCATGCGGGGCAAAACCGCCGAACACCACCGAGTGGATGGCGCCAAGGCGCGCGCAGGCCAGCATCGCCACCACGGCCTCGGGTATCACCGGCATGTAGATCACCACGGTATCGCCTTTCCCCACTCCCAAACCCTGCAGCGCCCCTGCAAAACGGGCCACGAAATCACGCAGCTCGGCATACGTATACTTTTTCACCACGCCCGTCACCGGCGAGTCGTAGATGAGGGCGTCCTGGTCGGCGCGGCCGTTCTCCACGTGGTAGTCCAGGGCCAGGTAAGCGGTGTTCAGCTTGCCGCCTTTAAACCAGCGGTAAAAGCCGTTCTCGTCAGTGCTGAGCACCTGCTGCGGTTTCTCGTACCAGGCTATCTGCCCGGCCTGCTCCCCCCAGAACCCCTCCGGGTCGGCTATACTTCTGGCGTGCTCTTTGGCGTATGTTTTTTTGCTCCGTGTCTCCATAGTTCCAGTATTTTAGATTTCCGTCAACTTGCTGTCAGGTCTTTGATCTTCTCCATCAAAAAACGGGTGGAGAAAGGCTTCGGGATGTAGAGGTCAGCCCCCACGGCATACCCTTTCTTGATATCGGCGTCCTTGGTTTTCGCACTCAGGAAGATCACCTTGGCCCCGTTCATTTCTTTTTTCTCCCGGATGTGGCGGCATACCTCGTAGCCATCCACGTCAGGCATCATAATATCCAGCACCACTACTTCCGGCAGCTCTTTGTCCACACTGTCAATGGCCTCAGTACCATTACGTGCTATAAATACCTGAAAGCCATTCTTGCGCATCAGGAACTCCAGCGGCAGCAGGATACTCGGCTCATCGTCCACTACCAACACCTTCAGTTTTTCTTTATTCTTACTCATAGTTTTATACTTTAGCGGCAGAGGCGGTTACTTTTACCGGCAGCGTAAACGAGAATTTCGCTCCTTTGCCCGGCTCGCTCTCTACCCACAGCCGCCCCTGGTGCGACTCAATTATCTTTTTGCTGATGGCCAGCCCCAGCCCGCTGCCCTCCGGCTTGCGGATGTTCTGGTTGCGGGCCTGGTAAAACTTGTCAAAAATCTGCCGCTGGCTCTCCTCGTCTATGCCCTTGCCGTTGTCCACCACATTCACCTTCACGTCGCCGTCCAGGTAATAGACCGATACGATGATCCGGCCGTGCTCGGGGTTGCAGAACTTGATGGCGTTGGAGATCAGGTTTACCAGCACCTGCATCAGACGGTCGCGGTCGGCGTTTATACTTGGCAGGCTTTGCTGCACATCCACCACCAGCTCTATACTTTTCTCCTCCACCAGCTGCTCCAGCGCCTCCACGGCCTCGTTTACCACCTCCTGCAATTGCACCGGCTCCAGGCTCAGTTTCTGTCGCCCGCTCTCGAAGCGCTCCAAATCCAGCACCTGCGTGATCAGCCGCGTCAGCCGCTCCGACTCCTTCACGATGGTGTGCAGAAAATGCTCCTGGTCCTCGCGCCCCATGTCAGGGTTATCATACAAAATCTCCGATAAGGCCCGGATAGAGGTAAGCGGCGTGCGCAGCTCGTGCGTTACCGTGGAGAGGAACTCGTCTTTGAGCTCGTCGAGGTGCTTTAGCCTTTCGTTGGCGGTGCGCAGTTGCTCGGTGGCCTGGCGCAGCTCCAGCGATTTGCGCCGCAGCTCGTTGTTTATACTTATCAGCTGCTGCGACTCACGCAGGATGTTGAGCACTTCCTCTATACTTATCTCCTCCTCCTTCACCACCGAGGCCACCATGATGCGCGCCGACGAAGAGCCGATCACCCCGGACAGCAGCTTCTCGGCGTAGGTCACCAGTTTCGGGTCGGCCTTACCGGTGGCGTCCTCCGGAGCGGGGTACTTATTCCGGAAGGATTTCAAGGCTTTCTCGGTGCGCTGCTCGCCCAAAAAACTCACCAGCATCGATTTGATATCCGGCATGTAGGCCGTGCCCTTCCAGACGATGGACGACTCATACACGGTGGAGTAGCGGAAAATATCCACGAACACCTCGGCCTGGTTGCGCTCCTGCGAGGTTTGCCGGCTCAGCAAAGACACTCCAATGTATAAGCCGGAGTTCAGGAACATGCTCCAGAACATGGCATGCGAGATGTAGCCCATCCCCTGCAGCCCGAACAGCTCAAACGGCCTCAGCCACGCCATCCCGAAAGGCCCCTCGCTCATCACGCTGGTCGGCAGCATGCCCACGCCTACCATGGAGGGCACCACCAAAGTATAAAACCAAAGTATAGAGCCCACCAGGATACCTGCCAGCGCGCCTCCCTTAGATCCCTCCTTCCAGAAAATGCCGCCGATAATGGCCGGGGCAAACTGCGCCACCGCCGCAAACGACACCAGGCCCACCTCCACCAGAGAGTAGTACTCGGCCACTCCCTTGTAGTATAAATAGGCCAGCAACAGCACCAGCATGATGCAGAAGCGCCGGCTGTAGAGCAGAATGCGCGTCAGGCGGTCCTGATTGGCAGCTTTAAAGTATGGCGTGTTGATCATCAGCGGCATCACGAGGTTGTTGCTCATCATCACGCTCAGGGAGATGGTGGCCACAATCACCATGCTGGTGGCCGCAGAGTAGCCGCCCAGATACACCAGCAACGCCAGCAGGTTTTGCCCTTCGCTCAAAGGTATGGCCAACACGAACATATCGGCGTCGAAAGCGCCCCGGGGGAAAAGCAGGTTTCCGCCCAGGGCAATGGGCAGCACGAAGATATTGATGGCGAACAGGTACAGCGGGAACAGCCACATGGCCTTGTTCAGGTGCTGCTCGTTCACGTTCTCCACCACGGCCACCTGGAACTGGCGTGGCAAAAAAAGTATGGCCAGCATGGACAGGAACACCATCCAGAACCACTCACCGAAGCCTCCCTCTTGCTCAAAGGTCATCAGTTTCTCAAAGTTGGGCAGCTGCTGCGCCCGCAGCATCACATCATCAAAGCCGTTAAACACGAAGTATGTCACAAACACGCCGGCCATCATAAACACTACCAGCTTCAGCACCGACTCAAAGGCGATGGCCGTTACCATACCCTCGTGGCGCTCGGTGGCCTCCACGTGCCGCGTGCCATACACAATGGTGAACAGCCCCAGCCCCACCGCTATAAAGAATGAGGTATCCGGAAAGTTCTCCTGCTGTATGGCGGTGTCGGTAAGGAGGCTCAGGCTGCTGGCGATGGCTTTGAGCTGGATAGAAATGTACGGGATGATACCGACCACACACACCACCGTTACCAGGCTGCCCAGCGTTATACTTTTGCCGTAGCGCGAGGCGACAAAGTCGGCGATGGTGGTGATGCGCTGTACTTTGCAGATGCGGATGATCTTGCGCAGCACCACCCACCACAGCGGCGCCATCAGCGTAGGGCCGATGTAAATGGCCAGGTACTCCAGGCCCGAGGTGGCCGCCCGCCCCACGCTGCCGTAATAGGTCCAGGCGGTGCAGTACACGGCCATGGAGAGCGCATAGATGTAGGGATTGCTCACAAAGCTCCGCCCGGCCGCCGAACGGCGCTCCGCCCAGCTGGCCAGCCCGAACAGCAGCGCCAGGTACAGAAACGACACCCCAATCACAAGCCAGTAGTTCATACTTTGCTGCGTTTAGATTTCCGGAAAAGCTTGCGCTCCACAAACAGCCCGATCGCCGCAATGCTTACCAGCCACAACAGCATCAGGTAGAAGTATAAAACAGGTACACCCGCCACCACACCATCTCTGTTAAAGATGGCCAGCACCGGAAAATTCAGCAGCACCAGAAACAGGATACTGATGAAGAACAACCGCCTGCCTTTTACCTGATCGCGCATGTTGGGAGTTAGCGAGTTTGAAAGTTGGAGGGTTTAGGAGTTATAGAGTTAAACTAATTAGGATGGCTGACTCAGAAATCAGCCATCCTGTTAGTTTAAAAATTAACAAATAACCATTAATGATGCACCGCTGCGGTACCGGCCCCACGTGGAACACGGATATCCTCTACCAAGTCCTGGATATGGGCTGGCGGCGGAGGCGTCATTCTGGAGATGATGGAAGAAACCACGAAGTTCAGCACCATACCCAGTGTGCCTATACCTTCCGGCGATATACCGAACCACCAGTTCTCCGGCAGGTTAGCCTCCGGGTTGATGAACTTGAAGTAGGAGATGTAGGCAACGGTAAAGGCCAGGCCTACCACCATACCCCAAATGGCCCCCTGTTTGTTCATGCGGGTGGAGAAGATACCCATGATGATGACCGGGAAGAACGAAGCGGCTGCTAGTCCAAAGGCAAAGGCTACCACCTCAGCCACAAATCCCGGCGGGTAAATTCCAAAGTAACCCGCCACCACTACCGCCAGGGTAGCCGCGATACGTGCCGCTATCAGTTCGTTTTTCTCAGAGATATCCGGCATAAAGGAGTTCTTGAGCAGGTCGTGGGAGATGGCCGTGGAGATAACCAGCAGCAGGCCAGCCGCTGTGGAGAGGGCCGCCGCCAGACCACCAGCCGCCACCAGTGCGATTACCCAGTTCGGCAGGTTGGCGATTTCCGGGTTGGCCAGCACCATAATGTCCTTGTCGATGGTCAGCTCGTTTATGGCCGGGTCTTTCACATATTGAATGCGCCCGTCGCCGTTCTTATCCTCAATTCCGATCAGCTTGGTTTTCTGCCAGTTTTGTACCCACTGCGGCATCTCAGAAATTGGTCTGTTGCTGATGTTGTTGATCATGTTGTAGCGGCCAAAGGCACCGATGGCCGGAGCTGTAGTATAAAGTATGGCGATGAACACGAGCGCATAACCGGCCGACTTTCGCGCATCCTTCACCTTAGGCACCGTAAAGAAGCGCACAATTACGTGCGGCAAGCCAGCCGTACCCACCATCAGGGCCGCCGTGATGAAGAAAACATCAATTGTTGATTTTGTACCGTCGGTATACTCTGCAAAGCCCAGCTCGGTCAGCATACCATCCAGTTTCGCCAGCAGCGGGGTACCATCTGCCACATCGCCGCCCAAACCAAGCTGCGGAATCGGATTGCCTGTGAGCATGATGGAGATAAACACCGCCGGCACCATGTAGGCAAAGATCAGCACGCAGTACTGCGCCACCTGGGTATAGGTAATGCCTTTCATACCGCCCAGGACGGCATAAAACAGCACGATGATCATACCGATGATCACACCGGTCTCGATCTGCACTTCCAGGAAGCGGGAGAACACAATGCCCACGCCACGCATCTGACCGGCCACATAGGTAAAGGAGATAAAGATGGCACAGATAACGGCCACCAGGCGTGCGGTTCTGGAGTAGTAGCGGTCACCCACAAAATCCGGAACGGTAAACTTGCCGAACTTACGCAGGTAGGGTGCCAGCAGCAGGGCCAGCAGCACGTAGCCTCCCGTCCAGCCCATCAGGTACACCGAGCCGTCGTAACCCATAAACGAGATGAGGCCCGCCATGGAGATAAAGGAGGCCGCGCTCATCCAGTCGGCGGCGGTGGCCATGCCGTTGGCCAGCGGGCTCACGCCGCCCCCGGCCACATAGAACTCTTTTGTAGATCCGGCCCGCGACCAGATGGCGATGCCGATGTAGAGGGCAAACGTGATGCCCACGATCAGGTATGTCCAAGCTAAAATGCTCATATCATGTAGATTTTTAAGGTGAGGAACAGTTAATCTTCGTGCACGTCAAATTCCTTATCCAGCTTGTTCATCAAGATCACATACACAAAAATGATGATGACGAAGCAGTAGATAGAGCCCTGCTGGGCAAACCAGAAACCCAGTTTAAAGCCGCCAAGCGTGAACCGGTTGAGCTCATCCACGAGCAGGATCCCGAACAGGTAGGACACCGCGAACCAGAGGCCGAGCAGCGTAAGCAGGATGCGCACATTACGCTTCCAGTACTCCTGCATCTTTTGTCTGTTATTTTCCATTTCTTAAAAGAGGTTAGTTGTTTGGTTAGATGATGCTATAAGTATATCATGGCCTGCAGCGTGATCTCAGGTCTGTACTTCAGGCTGTTGATGTTGGTGAAATCGGGGCGGTTGCGATAGTTGAGCGTGATTTTGGCATGATGCCCCTCCAGAAACAGGTTGGCGCCCACATCCAGCACTTTCACCGGCACCTTGTCGCCGCCGCTGTCTTTCAGGCCGTCGAAGTTGCCATAGTTAAATGCCGCATAGGGCTGCAGCCGCGATTTCTCACCCAAAGTCTCCTTGGGCAGCAGGAAGCCCGCCTGGGCATACACCATATCGCCGGTACCTACCGTCGGGAAGGCATTGCCGCGCAGGCCACCACCCTCCGTGGCCGGGTTCAGAATGCCGATGTTGCGCACATTGTTTCGCCCGAAGTCGTAGTTGTAGTAAACTGCATAGGCCGTTAGCGCCGTGCCTTTCTCCTGGTTCAGCGGCAGGTCCATAAAAGCATCTACCCCAAACAGATCAATGTCCTCCTCTACCTCCCGGGTTCCTCCAAAGACTGCCTCCTCGCGCCACATGCCATCGCTGTTGTGCATAAAACCCGCACCCAGGTTAAACACCTTTTTAGTACCCAGATAGGTGCCCACAAAGTATGGCAGCAGGTTCGATTCCTGGTCCCAGAACTGGTAGTTAAAATAGCCCTGGTATACTTTGTTATTATTCTGCGGATTATAGTTGGCGGACGACCCTATGGCACCGCCAGTGTTTGTCAGGAAAGGCTCGTTCACGGCCATGCGGTAGTCCAGCTTGCCAAGCTTACCTTTGGCGTATATGCCGATCATGCGTGCAAACTGGTCAATGGCTTCAATGGTAGGCCAGTTGGAGATGGGCGCATCGTAAGCCAGAAAATTCAGGGTACTGGCGTTAGTCATGCGCGATATGCCGTTCCAGTAATGTAAACCGGCACCTACCGACAGGCTTTTGTCCAGAACTTTATACTCTGTCCAGGCGTCGTGCATGTAGAGCTGCGGCTTTTTACCGTCGGTGCTGGCGAGCCCCCCGCTTACGGCATTCTGGTTGTTGATGCCAAAATGCGTTAAGATCAGGAACCGGGGGCTTATCTGGGCATAGAGCAGCACACGGGAGCGGCGCAGGCCTACATCAAAGGTGTTGTCTACCAGTTCGCCGTTGCGGATGGAACCCGAGTTGTTGTCGTTGTAGCGCATCCACACCTGGTTCCATGCAATAAGCCGAAAATACTTTGAGCCGTCCTCGTTCAAGGGCACCTTTAGACCCGCACCATAAAGCTCGGAGCCCTGCGCCATGGCACTTCCTCCGGAGCAGCAAAGGCCGAGACCTGCTACTACACATAGTAATAACTTTTTCATTGATGTTCAGGAATTTTAAGGTTAGTAATAAGAGGACAGCTGTTCCCTGAATCTTTGGTCTATTTTATGGGATTGTTACCGAAAAGGTGTTAGCAGGTGTACTTTATTGGTAATTAGGTATAGTTAAAAGAATAGGGTGTAGTTTTGAAAACAGGCAGTACACTTGCTATGGCGTTTCTGCAGAACTAATCATATGCTTATTTCCATATTCAAGCCGTTCTTATACCCCTCTCTGGCGCAAGTCTTCAGACTTGTGTCCTACAATGATGTTGAGTTTGCAACTCAACTGGCTCGGAGAGCCATCCTTTATACTTTGGCTATACTTTTATACTTGCCTTTCCCGCTGTTCCGGACATCCTTGTCCGGAACCTTCCTGCCGCGGATTTCCAAATCCGAGTGAGCCATACATTATACTTTATCTATACTTTAGTGGCTGCTACTTCTCGCAACCTGAGCCAAGCTATCCTTACTAGCCACGGTTCATCCTCAGTCTTACAAACCTACAGTTGCATCTCCGGCCTTGGCTCCCTCCAGCCCGGGAAGGCTCGTCTTCCTGCATCGCGCTGTGTTCCCTCCTGCCTTCGCTGCGCTACGGCTGCCCTTAACGGGCACCGGATCTCACAAGGCGCTCAACGGAAAGACTGGAAACGGTTTTCGATAGCCACCGTACTCGTTACTGTCCCCTTGAAGAGACCATAGGGGTGTAATCGTCTGCTGGAAAACTCCCCTCCTTAGTCAAGGAGGGGCAGGGGTGGTTGGATAATCGGCTGCTTGATTCCCCTCCGAGGAGGGGTTAGAGGTGGGTTAATCGTTCCCTAGCCCTAAACTTCCAGTTAAAGGGAAGGGGCAAAAGACCATTTACGTGACCAAGCTTAATCCTTAAACCGCTTCCATTTGATCATCATATACTTGTCACCCAGTTCGGTAATCATCATGCCGGCACCTTTCAGGTTGCCACCATTTTTAAGGTAGTCCACCAGTTCGGCGTGGTTCAGGATCTTGTAGGTAGGATGGTACTCTGTCTGCTCCGGGGCTTTTATTTTATACTTGCGCACCCAGTTCATCACCGTCACGTGGCTGATGCCCAAAATGCGCTCTATTTCGCGGTAACTGATGCCTTCTATGTACAGCTGCAGTGCTTTGGTGACATAGTAGCTGTCGATGTTCTTGCCAATTTTGTTCACCGTGAAGTAATAGGAGCACTTTTTACAGCGGTAGCGCTGCCTGTCGTTTACGATGCCGCTCTTCACGACTTCCTGGCTGTCACAACGGGGGCAAACGGGGTGCTTCACAGAGCATATTTATTTAGTGAGTAAACACTTATATATACCAAGTTAGCATATATATATTAAATTAGCAACAAAAGTATAAAAATAAGGTTATTGCTATATTTTTGCCTGTCAACAACTTAAGGACATTACGCAAAACATACTTCAACTAAAACCTCTAACAGTACAACAGATTATATAAGAGGATAGCAAGACGCAGCCGAGGCTGTGCTCATGCACCGGGTTAGAGGAAGAACATTCCGTATCTAATTTAGAAATTCCTGCATTTGGTGTAAGGGATAGCTGCCTGTCATTCGCCTCATTAAAATTATTTCGCCGATGTGAAATGATAAGTGCACAGACAGATTTTGGGCGATCTTCAACTTCTTTTGCAAATCAGGGTCTTGCAAATTAAACAATGAGATTTCTTCTCTAATGCATTCAAGCTGGTTATAAAATTTTGATACCGTTTTATCTAACTTTTCCTGGCTGTCACACTGCTCCTCTTCACTCCATGACAGTTGCTCGTTTATTTCGACTTCTCCCCCAGTACCCTGTAGCTGAATAAGTTGATAATCCTGCCAGACAATCAGGTGATGTAAGATTTGCCAGATTTTTTTTGGAGATGTTGGCACGTTACACCCTGTTTCTTGTGGGGTTAGATTGTAAAATACTTTAAACGTATCAAAAGAACCTGAAAACAGCGCCTCGAATTGATTTTGCTTCATCATTGATATAACCGCCTAACCGTTAGGTTCCCTTTTTTACATATTACGCACCGAAACAACAACCTCATTGTAATTATTGGTGTGGTTCAGGAAATCAGCAATTTTAACGGCTACTTCTTCCGGCGATGCCAGCTCGTTATTTTCCTTATACTGCCGGAACTTCTCCACGGTGCTAAAGCGGCTGGCGTCACTCTCCCTAATCTGCTCCTGCATATGCGTATCCACCACGCCCGGCGAAAGCGCAAATACCTTTACGCCTGTGCCGCGCTTGTCCTGCTCCAACTGCACCGTCTGCGAGAGCATGTCGATGGCGGCTTTGGAGGCACAGTAGCTGGCCCAGCCGTCCACAGGGTACTTGCCCGCGCCGGAACTAATGTTTACCACCACCTTCTGCGCCTGCTGCTCCCGGTATACTTCCAGAAATGTGTTCATGAGCATGGCGGGCACGATCACGTTCACATCAAACACAAACTCGAAGCGTTCGTTGGGCATCCCCTCTCCCACATACCCAATATCGCCCACCACACCGGCATTGTTGATCAGAACCAGCCGCTCAGCATCTTTATAAGGTAGAAATACCTTCTGCAGGTTGTGCTCCACGGCGGGTATATCCGAGAAATCAAGTGGCTGGTGGCGGTAGTTCGGGTGCTTGATGCTGCAGGTACGCGACACGCCCACTACATGGTTGTTTTCGTCCTTCAGCAGTTCTTCGGCCAATGCCTTGCCTATGCCCTTGCTGGCTCCGGTGATGATATAGACATTCATAGGGTTCGTTTGTAGGTTAGAGGGTTAAAAAATTAGAACGATCAGAGTTTAAGATTACGGATAAGATGGCTGGCAAGGTTATTCTCCATATTCCGCCTTATGCAGTTTTTGATACAGCTTTTCAATTGTTCCTTCTCCAATTCTTCCTGACAGCAAACCATCCATCTTTAAGTTGTAGCAACAGAAGTGAGGATAACCAACATCACCTGCCAGTATCACTTCTATTTTATACTTCTCTTCAAGTTGTTTGTAAAAGGTATGAGGAAAACTTAGCATGTCTTCGTCAAAACCACCTGTAAAGTACATCCTGAGGATTCCTTTTTTGAAATCTTCTTCGCCTTTCGTTTCTGCTTGTTTACAACTGTTAACGCTGAGCCTAAAATAACTTGCCTTCTTCCAATCAGCAGGATAAGATGCCACCTATTTTCCAATAACTCAATACTGGCGCAAACAGCATTAGAATCGCCAAGGCTACCGCTGCTGGAGGCCTTTCATTTATACTTTTCATTTGGAGATCTTTTCCTTCTTCAAAGTATAAAATCCCAGCCAAAACAAAAAGCCAGTGCCCCTGCTTTGGCAGAAACACTGGCTTTTGTATTTGGCCTTCTTAATTAATCCTTAGTTCACTGCTTCTTTCTTGAACACAACCTGCTCCGCATGTTTTGCAACTGCCTGATGATACAGTTCACGCAGTTGTGGGTATTCCTCTGGGCTAAACAGTGTTTTATTGACATTTAACTTACTAATTATCATCAGCATGTTACCTATTTGCTGCACCATATAAGTATAGGTGGCGCTGTGGCTTGGCAAAGTCAGGCTTATATTCTGTGGCACTTCTTCCACTTTCCAGCCAGTGGGCACTTTAACGTTACACACAATTGTTTCCTTAATCGGAGCAGCAAAATCAACGGGATATATGCGCACGGGGTTCTGAAACGGATTTTTAGAAACCCCACTACCCATTATCGGATTCAGGTAAATCGTATTGGCGCTGCCAGCATTGTCTGCTGTAATTTTGTACGCGATAGCTAATGGTTTATCGAGGCTATCTATATTACTAATGATAGCTTCAGTTACTTTAGAGCTACCCGCGCCACTATAGGCAGCAGCATACTTATCGGCCCCCTCTTCTTTTATAGCTTGCCTTGTTGAGAGTGCACTATAGCCATCCAATAATTCTTCTCCGGTACCACTTACTTTACCGGAGTTATCAACTGTTAAGTTCTTTATATGATAGTTGCTATAAGAAGCTCCTGTGCTTAGCGAAATCCATTTAGACTCGGCACCTTCCACTAAATACCCCTCACCATTCAGGCAGCGGATTGGTAGCATGCCTGGTAACAACTGAGGTTCTGTAGCATCTAAAAGCAATTCTGCTTCATCAATTTTCACCTGCGCAACTACATAATCAAACTTTGTGAAGAGCGGTGTTTTTTTGTAAGGTTTGCCGTGACTGCGGGTACTTACCAACACAGGGTTGGCATCAAAACCAGCTTCCCTTAGCATTGCTATCAACAGCATATTTATATCTGCAACATCGCCCGATCGCTTTTTCAGAATCTCAGGGAGTGTCTTTTCAAGCCTCAGGCTATGGTAGCCATTCCACTTCATACTATCCTGCACAAAGCTGTAAATTCCTTCTACTTGCTGCAGTGGGTTTGTATCTTTAGCCTTGATCTTTTCTATCTGTTTTCCGAACCTGCCGGCCGGTTTCAAATGTTTACCAAAATCTTCATCCTCCGCTAAAATTTCGGCAAACTCGCTCCAGTCACCGGTTGGTATCTTCTGGTTACCTGAAGAATAGTTTATCTTGTAAAGCTCAAATTCTATCTTAGTTAGATAGTCGGATAAGGTAGTAAGGTAGCTTTCCAGGTGTAGTGCTGGCACATCCTTCGCTATCCAACGGTTGCCTTCTTTCCTGAAATTATACTTCAGGCCAAGGTCCTCAGGCGTATAAAGTGGATGGCTGCCCTGCTTCACCATTTTAAATGCATACTGTTCAGGCATTTTAACACGATACTCGCTCCACACAATTGGTATGGATGACTGGAAGCTCCATTCTTTCAAGTTATGGAGGTACCGCGAATCAATGGTGTAAGTATATTCTATTACAGAGCCTTCTCTCACATTAGGCATGGCGAACTTTTTAAGATGCACAAAAGCGCCATGGCGACCGTCATAGATCTCTTTGCCTCTTATTTTATCTTCTGTTATTTGCCCGTTAACAAGGTTAAAGGTAGATGCTTTAATTTCAGTTACCTGCTCTCCTCTGCCACCAGCCTTCACATAAGGTATATCAACGTTACCCCATTCATATCCTGCCTTCTTCAGAATTTTGATCCGAACGTGGCGTTTAAACACAAAAGCTGCATAATAATCGTGAACATACTCCAGGCTGCCATGGTCTGAAAGAATGACAGCTGCAGCGGAAGTATCTGGTGCGTAGGTGGACATGGCAAGGTCAGCCATATCAATTTGTCCAAATTTAGGGGCCTGCCCTCTTGAGGGGTGACTACCAGCAACGTAAAGTATAAGCGTTACTAATACGATTGTAAAATTTGTTTTCACGGATAAACTTTGATAGATATTAACACGCCTAAATATAAGGCTTTACCAACATATTTTATATTCCAAATAAAAAGCCAGTGTTTCTGCAGATGCAGAAACACTGGCTTTTAAAGTATAGCTAGAGTATAAACCTGCTCAAAAGCGAGTCTGGAGACTCGCAACACACGATGCAACACAGGTTAGATACCGGCGCCAGATGCAGCTTTTTAACTCTCCAACTCCTAAACTCCCAAACTCTCTAACTACAAAATATACTGGCTCAGATCGCGGTTTTTCACCATGCTCGACAGCTTTTCCTGCACCATCTCGCGGGTAACCAGGATGTGTGCGTTGGCTCCTATCTTGTCCGGCACGTCGAAAAGAATGTCGTTTAGCAGGCGGCTCATAACCGTGTGCAGGCGTCGTGCGCCGATGTTCTCTACTTCGGTATTCACTTCGTAGGCAATAGAAGCGATCTCGTCCAGAGATTCGTCATTGAACGACAGCTCCACCTCCTCTGCCGACAGCAGTGCCTCATACTGCTTGGTGAGGGCATTTTTCGGGAACTTCAGAATCTGGTAGAAATCGTCTTTGGTCAGGCTATCCAGCTCCACGCGGATCGGGAAGCGGCCCTGCAACTCCGGAATCAGATCGGATGGCTTGGCCACGTGGAAAGCACCGGCGGCAATGAACAGGATATGGTCGGTGTTGATGATGCCATACTTGGTGTTCACCGTGGAACCCTCCACAATTGGCAACAGGTCGCGCTGCACGCCTTCGCGGCTTACGTCCGGCCCGCTGCCTTTTTTGCTGGAGCTGGCTACTTTGTCAATCTCATCGATAAAGATCACGCCGGAGTTCTCCGCCTTGAAGATCGCCTCCTCCTTCACCTCATCCATATCGATCAGCTTAGAAGCCTCCTCCTCCAGTAAAATCTTACGCGCCTCAGCAATGCTTACCTTGCGCTTCTTGGTTTTCTTCGGCATCATGCCACTGATCATCTCCTGGATGTTCATCATGGAAGCCTCATCCATACCCGGACCCATCACGCCCATGCCCGGCATGGTGCTTTGCTGCACGCGTATCTCTATCTTGCGGTCTTCCAGCTCTCCGTTGCGGATCTTCTCACGGAACTTCTCGCGGGTGCGCTCGTTCAGCTCGTAATCGTTGTCCGGCACAACATTCGGGTCAGAAGTGGAGGAGTAACCAGGCGTGGCGCGGCCCTGAATCGGGGGGATAAGAGCGTCAAGTATGATATCCTCAACCACCTCGGCGGCTTTCTGCTTCACCTCCTCCTTTTTCTTCTGCTTTACCATGTTCACCGACTGCTCCACCAGGTCGCGGACCATGCTCTCCACGTCGCGGCCCACGTAGCCCACCTCGGTAAATTTAGAGGCCTCCACCTTCGTGAAAGGCGCATCGGCGATCTTGGCCAGGCGGCGGGCAATTTCTGTCTTACCCACACCTGTCGCCCCGATCATCAGGATATTGTTCGGCACAATATCACTTTGGATGCTTTTATCGGCATTCATGCGGCGCCAGCGGTTACGCAGCGCAATGGCCACGTTGCGTTTGGCGTCTTTCTGCCCGATGATGTATTTATCCAGCTCCGCTACAATCTGGGCTGGCGTTAACGATGCAATATTATCTAACATGTCTTCTTCTTGTATTAAAAAATCAAACCCGGCCTATAGCTAATACAAGCCATGAGGCTGTTTGGTTATTAACTGCTTTTCTTTTTGAGGAACGTGCCGGTGTTGGTGGCGATGGTGATGTAGTGCGTGGCGCCCGACGGATGGAAAAAGGCGCTGCCATAGTTCAGTTCAAAGCTCCGCACCCGCAGCATAGCCCCTACCGAGAAACCAGCCCCACCGGACTTACTCTCCAGCCGCAGTTCCTTGCGGCGCAGGTGGTTGTAACCGGCTCGCAGCTGAAAGTTCCTACTGAACACAAACTCGGCACCCGCCACAAAATGTCGGGCTATTTTATCGCTTAGCTTCTTCTCCTCCTTCACTTCGTTGCCATTCTCATCTAGCCTGCCCGGCGCGTTAGGGTCTAGGTACACGATATCGAACTGGTACAGGCGGTGTGCCGTGAGCGAGAGCCGCACCGGCATGTGCTCCGGCTTATAGCTTACGCCCAGCTGTGCATCCCAGGGCATCTGCTGCCGCTCCCCGCTGTCAAATGTTTTCACCTGGTAACCTACATTCTTAAACGCCAGCCCCACGGTAAAGTCTCTCTCCGGGTGCTTAAAAACAGCTCCGGCATCTGCCAACACACCCACAGCCTGGTCGCCGGCTATACTTGACACGGCTGCTTTTGCGGTTGCGCCAATGGTAAAGGCTTCTACTTCACGGGAATGGGTAAGCGCCAAGGTATAATCGTTCACGTTGAAAGTACCGACCTCCATACCTGTGGCATCGCGCTCTATAAAGTCCCCGTAATTCAGGTAATTTATACTTGCCGCCCAACGGCCATACTTCTCCGAGTTGAAGGCGTAAACCGCGTGGCTCTGCTTGATGTCGGCCAGGTAACCGACATAACTCAGGCTCACCTGCCCATCCATCTCCTGGTTCAGCAGCGCCGGGTTTGCGTTCACCATGTTCACGTCGTGGCCGCCTGCCGTAACGTTTATACCTCCCAAAGCAGCTTGCTTGGCACTTGCCGGCAGCTCCAGAAACGGAAATCCCCGCTGGCCGCCCACCTGTGCCTCTGCCGTGAATGCAAGGCCTAGCAGCACGCAAAGTATAAAGGCAACGGTTTTCAAGTTATTAATCCTGAGATAAGTATAAAGTTCAATGTCATCCGGTAAAAATCTTGATAGCGGTCGCAACAGCATTGTAAATTTTCAACCAAGATCCTTACCGGATGACAAAAGTATGCTAGCTATCTGCTTCTGCTTTCTCCTCCCGCACCGTCAGCTTCAGCGGGTTCTTCACCTTCTCCTTCAGCAGGGCGATCTTCACCACCTCATCCACACGATCTACATAATTTATGTGCAGGCCCTTGATGTACTGCTCCGGAATCTCGTTAATGTCCTTCCTGTTCTTCTGGCTAAGTATGATATCAATGATGCCGGCACGCTTGGCCGCCAGGATCTTCTCTTTGATGCCTCCCACCGGCAATACTTTACCCCGAAGTGTGATCTCTCCGGTCATCGCTAACCTGGCCTTCACCTTACGCTGCGTAAACACAGAGGCAATAGAGGTAAAAATGGCAATACCCGCCGACGGCCCGTCCTTCGGCACGGCACCCTCCGGGAAGTGGATGTGCAGGTCGTACTGATCGAACAGGCGGTAGTCTATGTTCAGGAGCTCGGCGTGCGCTTTTAAGTATGAAATGGCCGTCATGGCCGACTCCTTCATCACATCGCCCAGTTGGCCCGATAGCGTAAGCTTGCCTTTACCGCGGCTAAGTATACTTTCGATGAACAGGATATCGCCGCCCACCGAGGTCCAGGCAAGGCCCGTTACCACGCCAGCCGTGTCGATGTCCTGGTAAATCTCCTTGTCAAAGATCTCGGAACCCATGATCTTCACCACATCCTCCGGCTTGATGGATTTGGCAAACTCCTCCTCCATGGCCTTCTGCTTGGCTGTGTTGCGCACCAGCTGCCCGATCTTCCGCTCCAGGTTTCTAACGCCCGATTCGCGGGTATAGTCTTCGATCAGTTTCTGAATGGTGGCCTTGGGCACCTTCACATCCTCTGGCTCCAGGCCATGATCGGCTATCTGCTTGGGCACCAGGTGGCGCTTGGCAATCTCTGTTTTCTCCTCCAAGGTATAACCCGTCAGCTCGATGATCTCCATACGGTCGCGCAGGGCGGGCTGTATGGTTTCAAGAGAGTTGGCCGTGGCAATGAAGAGCACCTTTGAGAGGTCGTACTCCACATCCAGGTAGTTATCCATAAATGTATGGTTCTGCTCCGGGTCCAGCACCTCCAGCAGGGCAGAGGATGGGTCGCCACGGAAATCAGAGGCCAGTTTATCGATCTCGTCAAGTATAATTACCGGGTTGGAGGAACCTGTTTTCTTGATCTGGCTGATGATCTTGCCCGGCATAGCACCCACGTAGGTGCGGCGGTGGCCACGGATCTCGGCCTCGTCGCGCACGCCACCCAGCGACATGCGCACATAGTTGCGGCCCAATGCCTTGGCAATGGAGCGGCCTAGCGAGGTTTTACCCACACCCGGAGGTCCGTAGAGGCAAAGTATAGGTGCCTTCATGTCCTGCTTTAGCTTCAGCACGGCCAGGTACTCCAGAATGCGCTCCTTCACCTTCTCCAGGCCGTAGTGGTCTGCATCCAGTATCTTTTTGGTGCGCTTCAGGTTAAAGTTATCTTTGGTGTACTCGCTCCACGGCAGATCCAGCAGAAACTCCAGGTAGCTTACCGCCACCGGGTACTCGGCTGCCTGCGGGTTCAGGCGGGCCAGCTTATCAATCTCTTTTTTAAAGTGCAGCGCCACGGGCTCAGGCCACTTCTTTTTCTTGGCACGTTCCCGGAATCGCTCGATCTCCTGGTCCGGTCCCTCCTGGCCCAACTCATCCTGCAGCACCTTTATCTGCTGGCGCAGGAAATAATCGCGCTGCTGCTGGTCAATGTCGGTATGTACTTTGGAGTGAATCTCCTGCTTCAGTTCCAGCAGCTGTATCTCGCGCAGCATGAGTTCCAGCAGCTGTGTACCGCGCTCCTTGCCGTCGTTCACCTCCAGCAGCTCCTGCTTCTGAGCCACCTCCACGTTCAGGTTACTCGACAGGAAGTGCGTCAGAAAGCTTGGGCTGTCGATGTTGTCGAGCGCGACCTGGGCCTCCTGCGGTATCTCAGGGTTCAGTTTCAGCATTTTGGCCGCCGCATCTTTCAGCGACTGCACCAGTGCCTTCACCTCCTTGGATTTTTTGTCCATCGGCGTTTCCTCGCACAGGCTTACCCTGGCCGCCAGGTACGGGTCTT
The DNA here is from genome assembly GCF_026241195.1 of Pontibacter anaerobius. Classification (GTDB taxonomy): domain Bacteria; phylum Bacteroidota; class Bacteroidia; order Cytophagales; family Hymenobacteraceae; genus Pontibacter; species Pontibacter anaerobius. The sequence goes on along the minus strand of NZ_JAPFQO010000001.1, from coordinate 449,613 downwards.
CCTGCGTTACCTCCTCTATCTTGAAGCGGCTCTGGCCCTGAATGATAATGGTCGTGTTACCATCCGGCAACACCAGCATCTTCAGTATTTTGGCAACGCTGCCCACATCGTACAGGTCTTCTGCCGAAGGATCATCGGAAATAGTATTCTTCTGCGCCACCACGCCAATGATTTTGCCGCCACTGTGTGCCTTGCGCACCAGTTTAACAGACTTTTTGCGGCTTACCGTAATCGGCAACACCACCCCCGGGAACAGTACCGTATTGCGCACTGCCAGTATCGGCAGTTCATCAGGCAGGTCTACCGGAGTCATCTCGTCTTCTATCTCAGCAGTTATCACGGGTATCAGTTCCATGTCGCCGTCATCCGACGCGCTACTGAGCAGCAGGTTTTGCAGAAAGTGCTTAAATGTTTGGTTCATATTTTAGATCAGTGCCAATTTGGCAGGAAAACACCGTTTCTCCCCCGGTTTCCCTGCGCTGCTTTATTGTTCAAGACTTGTGCCAAGGCTGTTCAGGCTGATGATTTGTCCGGTTTCTGAATATCTCCCGGACACCCACAAAAAAATAGCACTAACCGGCAGCACATTCACAATTATATAGCGCAAAATTAATATCTTTGAGCGTTGGGCAAAATTGCATCGCTGATGAATCGCTTGTTCCTGTTGGTATACTTCCTGCTCACGCTCCTGCTACCTGCCACGGTGCAGGCGCAGCAAATAAAACACGTTGACCCCAGCGATGTTTCCGAGGCTAACCTGCAGGTTGCAAAGTCTCAGCCAGACCCTGAACTACACCTTGATTTTCCCAATTTAAACAAAATCCCTTACTATCGCGACCGTAAGAAGCTATCTCTTATACATAGGTTGGAGAAACGTAAGCAATACAACAAAGTTCTTCCGCTGCTGGAGGAGTATGTGCACAATTTCGGGGTTGAAAATTTTTACAAAGACACCCAACTGCTTTGGCGCTTGGGCCAGCTGCACGAGCGCCAGGGCAACGTTGAAAAAGCAAAAGCGCTGTACCGCCTGGTACTGAAACACCACCGCTCCGACGTCCGAAACGTGATGTCTTACTACGACTCGCTGGAGCAGAATACCAAAGACTATTACGTGCCGCTGGACTATTATTATGAGCTGGTGGAGTACCGCAAGTCTATTGTATCGTTTAAGCCGCCACAGGGAGTTTACCTGAACATGGGCAATGCCATTAACTCCCCCTATGCCGACTACGGCCCTACCCTGAACGATGAGAACGAGGTGCTTATCTTCACCTCTAAGCGCAACGTAGGCGGCCTGCAGAACCGTTCTAACGAAGACTTATTTTATAGCAAGCAGAACAACGGCTTTTGGGAGGAGGCACAGTCTTTTGGGAAGCCGATAAACAGTATCTACAACGAGGGGTCTGGCTGCCTGAGCCGCGACGGAAAGACCTTATACTTTGCCCGTTGCGAGTCGCCGGACGGCTACGGCAACTGCGACATTTACATAGCCACACGCCAGGACGACGGCAGCTGGGGCCAGATCAAAAACCTGGGTGCCAACGTGAACAGCCCCGCCTGGGACTCGCAGCCAACCCTATCCAAGCAGGAGGACACGCTATACTTTGCATCAGACCGCTTGGGCGGCTTTGGCCTTTCAGACATTTACTTTACCTACAAAACCAAATCCGGCAACTGGGCGCCGGCACAAAACATGGGCCCGGTCATTAACACCCGCGAGAGCGAGGTGAGCCCTTTCCTGCACCCGAAATTCCAGGTTTTATACTTTAGCTCACGCGGTCAGCTCAATAATTTCGGCGATTTCGATATCTACAAAACATACCTGGTGCAGCGGCACTGGCAGGAGCCGCGCAACATTGGCCCACTGGTAAACGGCCGCGGCAGCGAGTATTACTTTACAATTGATGCAGGCTCCAAAAACCTATACTATGCCCGCTCCGAGGCCAACGACATCCAAAACCTGGATCTCTACTCGTTCCCGTTGCCGATGGAGGCGCACCCGCTGGCGGTAACCAAGGTGGAAGGTATACTCACCGATTCAGTTACCAACAAGCCGCTTTCTGCCGTTATTTCTGTTATTGATATGGACAACGGCATCGAGATATCCAGTAAGTATGTGCGGCCGGATGGCTCCTTTGAGTTTAACCTGATCGATAACACCCGCTACATGATCCTCATCCAGAGCCCTGATTTCTTCACCATAGAACGGGAACTGGAGTTAAGAGGCGACACCTCCCTGGATATCATGACATCGGTGATCGACTACAGTATACCGATGGTGTTTGAGAACATAGAGTTTGAGCCGATGCAGTCGGATATTACGCCGGACATGGAGCCGATACTCGACGAAGTGGCTTACTTCATGATCGATCACCCGACACACCGCCTCGAGATTGCAGGCCACACTGATAGCGCCGGGGACCCGGACTTCAACCTCACGCTTTCCCAGGACCGTGCTGATGCCATTAAGCGATACATTGAGCGCAAGGTGAACATCGGCACAGAGCGTATAGATGCCATTGGCTACGGAAGCAGCAAGCCTATCCGCGAGGAGGTGACCGAGGAAGACCGCCGCATCAACCGCCGCGTGGAGTTCATCATCATTAAGCCTAGAAATTAACAGCAGATTTCGGGCAACTGGCAACACCCTGCTTTAGCATTTACGTTAGTAGCAAGGGAACACAACCTTGATATGCCATTTACTGCCGCCCACCCTGCTATTATACTTCCACTACTGCGCCGCCGCTGGTTTTCAGCTACTGCCTTAGTCATAGGGAGTATGGCGCCAGATTTTGAGTACTTCTTCCGGCTCAGAACACAGAGTGAAGTTAGCCATACGCTGGCCGGCCTGCTTCTCTTTAACCTGCCGGTAACTTTGCTCCTGTGTTTGCTGTTTCATTCCACCGTGCGGGATCTGGCAGTGCAGTTCCTGCCGCCATACTTTAAAAAGCGTGCGCTGGCGCAAACTTACCCCGCAGACTGGCTCCAGTACCTCCGCGCGAACTGGCTTGTCGTCAGCTCTTCGGCTTTGTTGGGTGCTTTTTCGCACCTGTTCTGGGATAGCTTTACGCACCAGAGCCTTTATTTCGTATCGGTTCTGCCGGTGCTCAGCACTGTTGTGGAAATCCCTTTTATAGATTTCAAAATTGAACTACACCGACTACTTCAGCACCTAAGTACTGCCGTAGGGTTTGTAGCCATCTTAGGGTATGTACACCTTTTACCATCCACACCGCTGCTTAAGACGGAGAGAAAGCCTTGGTTTATCTTTTGGTTTGGTGTTGTTGCCGCAGGCTTCCTGTTCCTGCTGCTGAACATGCTGGTGCGCCCTCACCTTGTGCATGAACCCGGCGATCTGATTGCCACCCTGATCAGCGGCTGGATGATGGCTCTCCTCTTCTCGGGGCTGGCAGCCAAAGCCAGGGTTGCGACAGAAAAACAAAAAGGCTGAGTCCCTCCCAGGAATCCAGCCTCTATTTATACTTTATACTTGTAGTTTATACTATAGCGCTACCTTTTTCTGCGTTTCGCCGCGCTGCAGCAGCACACTTTCGGTTTTGCCTTTGTAGTTAATGTTCACGATGTTCATCTGGTCAGAGAAGAGTTCCGTGAGCACAGCATTTTTAACGTAAAGTTGCGGCAGGCTCTCCCGATCCACCGGCACCTCCAGGTACATCCACACCACATCGGCATCTTCCTCCGAGCCCAGAAACTTCTGCTTCAAAGGCTTCCCTTTCTCCACTTCCAGCGACAGGTTGGCTGCCAGGTAATCTGTCAGGTACTTCGTTACCTGCTCCGAAGTATGGCTGTATACTACTTTTGTCTTGTTACGCTGCGAGAGAGCATCCTCCAGGTCATCCATAAACACTTTTACAGCCACCTCCAGGTTTTGCGTGCGGGGGTTAAAGCGTACATCCGCAATGCTGGCGTGGTAATCGTGGGCGGCGGCAGGCTGTGCCATACACACGGTCAGCAGCAATAAGAGGAAAGGCAGGAATTTATACTTCATGAGGATTTCGTTTGTAAACAGGTAAACGGTAGCAAATGTAGTACCAGTTCCTGGGGCAGCTTATTTTTTGGCAGTCGGCAGATCAGAGAGCACACGCTTGGCCATGTTCGGCATGCTGTCGCTCACAATGCGCTGTACATCGTTGATGTTAGACTCATAGGGCACTTTTACCTTATTACCGGACACTAGCTCGCCCTTGCTGTCATAAATGCTGTAATGCACCGTAAAATCGCGTTGGTAGTTCTGAGCGGCACGATCCAGGCAGTTCTCGTAAATCGTCTTCACCTCAAACTGGTTGATGAAAACGTAGTAGTCGATGCCGTACTGGTTGTTGAAATAGCTGAAGAACTCGGGGTTCTTTACGGTTACGCCGAAGTGCTTGTCCGGGTCCTGCGCCACGGGTAGCACCGCTGGCTGGCCCTTTAGCCCCAATTTACCTTTCTGGTCTTTAACCCAGTTCAGCATTCCCCCTTTATCTTCCTTCACCTCCGGCTGATGGTTAAACCTCGACTGCTTGTTATCTGCGTAGCCATAGTTCAGCGACTTGTACAGGCGGCTCAACTCGCTCACACTGTCGCGGTACACGCCACCTAAAAGGTGAATGGTTTCGTAACCTTCCGGCGCCATCATGGCGTTCAGGCGGCCACGGAACACATGGCGCACATTCTGACGCGGAATTCTGGATTGGCGCGCAATCTCGTAATCAGCATCGGAGAAGTATAAATGTGGGTCGAAAGGCACCACCAGGATGCGGCTTTTGGTTTTGTAGGCGGCTGGCTTGGGCTCCGGTGCCGGAAAGGCCGAGGTACTCTCTACAGCTTTCTGGGTAGCGGCAGATTTTGCAGGGGCCGGTTTTGGCGTTGGCGTAGCAGCAGCTTTTGCTACCGGGGCTGGTTTGGGAGCCGGTTTAGCGGCAGGAGCGGCAGCCGTGGTAGCGGCTAACTTTTCCCTGGTGTTTGGGTTGGTAAGGTATAGCGTCTGGCCGATCTGAAGGGTGTTCCCATTCCAGGTCTGCAGAGAGTCCAGCGGAATGCTGAAACGGCGCGAAAGGCTGTAGTAGGTATCGCCCTGCTGCACCTGATACACGCTGTCGCTTTGAGCAGCGACAGCGTTCAGGTTTATATTTTCAGGCCAAGCAGCCGGTGCAGCTAAAACCTGGTTAAATGCAAATAATAAGAAAAGGATTAAGTTTGCTAAAAATACTCGAACGATGGATTCCATGAGGAAAATCTTTGTTAGAAGATTATCTTAAATACATCGTTAAAGATAGCAAATGCCATTAAGCCTAACAATAAAACCATACCCACTTTCTGAGCATTTTCCAAAAAGTTATCTGACGGCTTACGACCGCTGATCATCTCATAGGTAAGGAAAACCACGTGGCCACCATCCAGTGCCGGGATCGGCAGGAAGTTCATAAAGGCCAGCACCATCGAGAGCATACCCGTGATGCTCCAGAACTTGTACCAGTTAAACGTATCGCCAAAGATCTGGGCTATTCCGATCGGGCCGCTCAGTGACTTTGAGGCAGACACCTCGCCGCGGAAAATTTTGCCAAAGCCTTTCAGGTTAGCCGTGATCACGCCAAAGGCCTGGTCAGTACCCATCGGTATGGCCTCTCCCAGGCTATACTCGCGGGTGGCTGTCTGCAGCAGTGGCACCGCCTGGAAACCGATGGTTCCATCCTCTCCTACCTCTGCCTTTAGCTTCACCAGCTTCTCATCGCGCTCCACGGTCATGGTAACGGCTTTACCTTTGTTAGCTTGCATGGACTCCTGAAACTCATGGAAGAACTTCACGCTCTGCCCATTTATCATGGTAATATAATCATCCGGCTGCAGGCCTGCTTTGGCAGCGGCACTGCCTTTTACTACCTGCCCCACCTTAAACGGCAGACGCGGCTCTACAAAAAATGCTTCGTTCTTCTTGTCGGCCAGTTTGTCCATCAGGTCAACCGGCACCTTCAGGTCCACCAGTTGGCCGTTACGCTCCACAGTGTAGTAGGAGTTGCTGCCAAGCAACGCTTCCATCGAGCGGATATCCTCAAACTTCTCCAGCTCCTTGCCATTCACGGCCACTACTTTGTCGCCCGTCTGAAAGCCGATTTCTTTGCCTAGGTCATTGGCTACAATGCCATACTTAACCTCTTTGGCAGGTATGTACTCTTCGCCATAAGTATAAGTAAGCGCGATAAAGATGACGATACCTGTGATCACATTCACGATAATGCCGCCCATCATCACGATCAGGCGTTGCCAGGCTGGCTTGGCGCGGAACTCCCACGGCTTCGGCTCCTCTTTCAGGGCCTCTGTATCCATCGACTCATCTACCATACCGGATATTTTCACGAATCCACCTAGCGGGATCAAGCCCAGCATGTACTCTGTCTCGCCTATTTTCTTACCAAAAACCTTTGGCGGGAAGCCAATGGCATACTTCTCGACACGCATTCCAAACCACTTGGCCGTTAGCATGTGCCCCAGCTCGTGTAAACCAACTAAAATTGTGAGGCCCAGTATGAGCTGGCCCACCATGATCAATATATCCATCTAAAAAGAAAAAATTATCTGTTTTATAGCGCTGCCAGCTTAGGCAACAGGTAGTAATGTTTATTTGTTTAATAATGCTGCAGCCTGTTTGCGGGCTTCCTCATCTGTAGTAACATAGTCTTCGTAAGAAGGATTCGCAATATACGCAACTTTTGCCATACAGCTTTCGATGATGTCGGACATCTGCAGGAAACCAACCTCGTCACGCAGAAAAGCACTGACAGCCACCTCGTTGGCCGCGTTCAGGATGCAGGGCATGTTGCCGCCGCGCTCCATGGCATCAAAAGCCAGCTGCAGGTTTCGGAAAGTCTTCAGGTCCGGCTGCTCAAAAGTCAGTTGCGGGTAATCCAGGAAGCTAAAACGGGGGAAATCAGACTTTAACCGCTGCGGATAGCCCAGCGCGTACTGTATCGGCAGCTTCATGTCGGGCAGGCCAAGTTGCGCCTTAATGGAGCCATCCTCAAACTGCACCAGCGAGTGGATGATAGACTGCGGATGCACCACCACCTCTATCTGCTCGTTCTTCAGCCCGAAAAGCCATTTGGCCTCAATTACCTCCAGCCCTTTGTTCATCAAGGAAGCCGAGTCGATGGTGATTTTGGCGCCCATATCCCAGTTCGGGTGTTTCAGGGCCTGAGCCTTGGTTACTTCGGCCAGTTCTGCTGCGGTTCTTCCTCTAAACGGCCCACCGGAGGCTGTCAGTATGATTTTCTCGATCGGGTTATGAAATTCTCCGGCCAGGCACTGGAAAATGGCGCTGTGCTCAGAGTCTACAGGATAGATGTTCACACCCTTTTCTTTGGCAAGACTAGTGATGAGCTGCCCCGCCACCACCAGTGTCTCTTTGTTAGCCAGGGCAATCTGCTTGCCCGCTTTGATAGCGTGGATGGTTGGCAGCAGGCCGGCATAGCCTACCATGGCCGTGAGCACCATGTCCACGGTGCCCATCTCCACTACCGAGCAAAGCGACTTGCTGCCGGCATATACTTTAATATCCTCGTGCTGCAGCGCCTGCTGCACCTGTTCGTACAGGTCTTCCCGGGCAATTACGACTACATTTGGCTTAAACTCCAAGGCCTGCTGCACCAGCAGGTCGGCGTTGCTGTGGGCGGTGATCACCTCCAGCTCAAAGCTGTCCGGGTTTGCCCTAATCACATCCAGTGCCTGCACGCCGATGGAACCTGTGGAACCAAGTATGGCAATTCTTTTCATTTTATGTTTTTAGCTTGGGAGCAACTTTAGCAGATGCTCTCTTTATACTTTCCCCTCTTTTCTGGCGCAAGTCTTCAGACTTGTGTCTTTTTATGATGTTGAGTTTGTAACTCAACTGTAGCCATACTTTATACTTTGGCTATTCTCTTACACCTGTCAATTTCGCTGTTCCGGGCATCCCTGTCCGGAACCTTCCTGCCGCGGACTTCCTAGTCCGCGCAATCCGTACTTTATACTTCCCTAGCCGCTGCTTCCTGCAACTGGAAACAAGCTATCCTTACTAGCCGCCGTTCATCCTCAGTCTTACAAAGGCTATCGTTGCATCGCTTGCTTTGGATCCCTCCAGCCCGGGAGGGCTCGTCTTCCCGCATCGCGCTGGGACCTTTTCCTTTGCTCCTGCGTCGCAATGCCCTCACGGGCACCGGAAAAACTCCAAAGGCGCTCAACGGAAAGACTGGGAATCATTTCGATAGCCAAAGCTGACGCAGCTTCAGATCAATTCCCCTCCTCGGAGGGGCAGGGGTGGGTTTACATCTGCCGAAAAATCCCCTCCTCTGGACTAGCCAAAACATGAGTTTTGAGCTAGCGAGCGTAGCTCTAGGGGTGGGTTCATCGTCTACAGCTTCCCTCCTAAACTAAGTCGCAGATCCCGGACTTGTTTCGGTAAGGGGGCAGGGGTGGATGGACCCGGTACTGCAAATTTTCCACCTGTACTTTAAGAGCTTATGCCTCCTTACTCACCTCCAGCAACCCATCAGCCAGTTTTCTATCATTACTCAGCCTTGGCACCTTGTTCTGGCCGCCTAGCTTGCCCTGCGACTTCATGTATTTCTGGAAAGCGCCTTTCGGCAGCGAAGTCAGCTTCAGCTTCTGCAGGATGTTGCCCGCTATCAGGTCATCGTAGTACGAATTTAGCTGGCGCAGTTGCTTGTCCAGTTCCTCGGCGAAGGCGTCGGGGCTGTGCGGCTTCTGCGAGAACTCCACCAGCCACTCGTGGTACGACTGGCCCTGGTCCTGGCTCACAAATGGTGCCACGGTAAACTCGATCAGCTCCACCTCCTTAAATTTCTGCATGGCCAGCTTCATGGCCTTTTCCACTTCCTCGCCTATCACGTGCTCTCCGAAGGCTGAGATAAAGTGTTTGATGCGCCCACTCACGATCAGCTTATAAGGCTTTGTAGACACAAACTTTACCGTATCCCCGATGGAGTAGCTCCAGAGGCCGGCGTTGCTGCTGATTACGAGGGCATAGTTTACACCTGTTTCCACCTGGTCTATCGTCAGGCGTGTTGGGTTTTCGTTGAAATACTCCTCAGCAGGTATAAACTCGTAGAAGATGCCGGAGTTCAGGAGCAGCAGCAGCCCCGGGTCGGTTTGGCTGTTCTGGTAAGCAAAAAAGCCCTCCGAGGCGGGGAAAGTCTCCACAGAATCTACTTGCCTGCCGATGGATTCGAACAGCTTTTTACGGTATGGCTCAAAGTTCACGCCCCCGTACACAAAAAGGCCGAAGTTCGGGAAAATATCCTTTACCTGCTTGCCCGTCTGCCGGATCAGCTTATCAAAATACATCTGCACCCAGGGCGGGATACCCGAGATCAGTGTCATGTTCTGGTCGATAGTCTCCTCTATGATCTGGTCGAGCTTGGACTCCCAATCCTCAATGCAGTTGGTGCGGTAGCTGGGCAGCTGGTTGGTGCGCAGGTAACCTGGCACGTGGTGGTTGGCGATGCCGGATAAGCGGCCGGTTTTTATGCCTCCCACTTCCTCCAGTTCCGGGCTACCGGAAAGGAAGATCATCTTGCCATCCAGAAACGCGGACCTGCCGGTTTCATATACATAGGCCAATAGCGCATCGCGGGCCCCGTAAATGTGGTTAGAGATGGAGTCGGAGGAAATAGGGATATACTTCGTGCCGGAGGTGGTACCGGATGTTTTAGCCAAATACAGCGGCTTGCCGGGCCACAGCACATCTTGCCCACCCTCCTTTACCTGGTTAAAGTATGGCAAAAGCGCCTCATAATCGCGCACGGGCACGGCTTGTACATAATCGGCATGCGTTTTTATACTTCCAAAGCCGTGGTCTCGGCCAAACTTTGTCCCCTGCGCCTTGTTTATAATCTCCTTGAAAACAGCTTGCTGCGCCTCTGCCGGATTTTCTATCCAGCTTTGGTTCTTACGGTGCACATAGGCCGCAAATGGCTTACTCAACAACGCTCTAACACCCATACAATCAGCTTTAGTAGAAAGTAAAGATAACCAGATAATGCCGCAATGCCACACCTGCAGACAACATAAGCGCAAATCCTTCTAAATTAGGCGGGCATCAACCTAAACCTGCAAACGCAGTATTAGTTATACAGAAACTTATTTAACTATAAACATACACAGACTATGAGAAAACACAGAGCAGAAGCACGCTGGGACAAAGGCCTGAAAAACGGTGAAGGCGAAGTAAAATCAGCAACCGGAGCCTTCCTGGCAAAGTACACTTTCGCCTCCCGCTTCGGCGACAGCACGAGCGGCACCTCGCCGGAAGAACTGATAGGCGCCGCCCACTCCGGCTGCTTCTCCATGTTTCTGAGCGGGCTCCTGGAAAAAGAGAGCCTGACGCCGGAGTACATACACACCAAGGCCGTGGTAACCCTGGGCGAGCTGGACGGGGCGCCGACCATCACCAAAATAGAGCTAAATACCGAGGTGAAGGCCGAGGGGCTGGACGATGAGAAACTGCAGCAACTGGCGCAGGACGCCAAGAAAGGTTGCCCTGTGTCAAAGGCGCTGAACGCGGTGCCCGAAATAACACTACAGGCCACTCTTTTGTAATATTTTACTATATTGCAGGCAGCCGTTTCCGGCCACTCATGTTTCACAAAATTATATAGTAATGGCAGTATCTGGTAGTAGTGCCCGATCGACGTTGATTGTGCAGTTAAGCCCCACGCGTAATGCAAAACTCTCTTTTACAGTGCAACTTATACTTACACTGTTTTGGTTGGCCTGGGCCGCTATGCTGCTTTTCTCTGCAGACCGCACTTATGAGCAGAGCTACCTGTACTATGCTTTCTTTGGCCTGGCGGTAGTTTTCTTTTTTTATGTGATGCTGCAAAACACCTCTATTTTTGGAGTGCAGTCTTACATTGAGGTTACGCCGCAGTACATTGTGCAGAAATTTGGTGTGTTCCGTACCAAGCATATCATCCAGATCCCGGATATAGCTGCGGTGCATATTACGCCGCTGGCACTGCGGGTTACGCTGAAAGATGGCGAGCAAGTATACCTGGACCTGAAACAGGTGCGCAAGAAACGTGATCTGGACCGCATTAAGAACAAGATCCGCGATATGGCCGAGTTACACGAGTTTGAACTAACTGACAACGTAGGCAACAACGTGTAAGCTGCGCCAACAGCAGTTTTAAAGTATAAAAAGAGCGGCGGCCATACCTTTGCAAAGTATGGCCGCCGCTCTTTTTATACCTGGTTTATACTTCCAGGCTTAGCCCGCTTTGGATTTAAACTTCTTCTGAAGCTCCTGTATGCTGGCTTTGAATTTCTTGTCTGTGTCGATCAGGTCGGATACGGTTTGCACTGAGTGGATTACGGTGCTGTGGTCGCGGCCACCGAAATGGTAACCGATGGACTTGAGCGAGTGGCTGGTGAACTCTTTGGCAAAGTACATGGCCACCTGGCGCGCCGTCACGATCTCTTTCTTACGTGTTTTGGCTTTCAGGGAGTCCAGGCTTACCTGGAAGTACTCAGCCACGGTTTTCTGGATGAAGTCAAGGTTTACCTCTGTCTCCACATCCTCAATAATATGCTTCAGGGCCTGCTTGGCAAGCTCCAGGTCAATCTCTTTTCTGTTCAGCGACGACTGCGCGATCAGGGAAATCAGCACGCCTTCCAGCTCACGCACGTTCGTGTCCACGCTGTAAGCCAGGTACTCTACCACGTTATCCGGAATATCGATGCCATCGCTCTGCATCTTCTTGTGAATGATGGCCATACGCGTTTCGAAGTCCGGGCTCTGCAGGTCGGCGGTAAGGCCCCACTTGAAGCGGGACAGCAGGCGCTCCTCCAGGCCTTTCAGATCGCGTGGCGGGCAATCTGAAGTCATCACGATCTGCTTGCCCGACTGGTGCAGGTGGTTGAAGATGTGGAAGAACATTTCCTGCGTCTTCTCCTTCCCGCTCAGGAACTGCACGTCATCAATAATCAGAATGTCTACCAGAAGGTAGAAGTTGGCAAAATCCTGAATGTTGTTTGTCTTAACAGACTCGATGAACTGGTTAGCAAACTTCTCGGATGACACGTACAGCACAAACTTCTCGGGGTTGCTATTTTTGATGTGGTTGCCGATGGCCTGCACCAGGTGTGTTTTACCAAGCCCCACCCCGCCGTAAATCATCAGGGGGTTAAAAGAAGTGGTACCTGGTTTATTGGCCACGGCATAACCCGCAGATCGGGCCAGGCGGTTGCAGTCACCTTCAATGTAGTTCTCAAAGTTATAGGTTGGATTAAGCTGTGAGTTAAGGAAGTTACGGTCGATGGTTTTCGACTCGAACGGGCTCTTAATAAAGCTTTGCTCCGGTTTGTATGAGTTTACTACAGCGGCAGGTATCTTTTTAGTCGGAATATTTACCGTCTGCGGTTTATTGCCATCGTTGCCTCTATCTACTATAATAGAGTACTCTAGGCGGCCCTCGCTGCCAAGCTCTTGGTAAATGACCTTCTTCAGAAGCTGCACATAGTGTTCCTCCAGCCACTCATAAAAGAACTGGCTGGGCACTTGTATGGTAAGTACGCTGTCGCGCAGGGACACAGGTTTGATCGGCTCGAACCAAGTCTTAAAACTCTGTTCGCCAATGTTTTCCTTTATCACCTGGAGGCAGTTATGCCATACAGTTGAACAGTCTTTGATCATCCAATTTTCCAAAACTACATAAGATATGCTTGGTGTAACAAACGGCTCCTTTTATTGGCAGGGGGTTACAAATTTGCTCAATTATCTGTAAACAAAAAATTATTTTTTCACGAAGTTGTTACAGGTATGTTCACAGGCAGAACGGCCGTTCTCACGTCAGTTTTTTGCATTGTTTTTTTGCTGAAGCTAAAGTCCAGCCGCCCCAGGAAGATACCTGACCAGCCTACCTGATTCACAAGCGTTTCGTGGCCAGTGGCATGCCGGATAAGCTCCGGCTGATCGAGGAACGTGTGGGTGTGGCCGCCCAGGATAAGATCGATACCCTCCACCTGCCGGGCCAGTGTTACATCATCGATCTTACCGTCCTCATATTTGTAACCCAAGTGTGAAAGACACACTACCATGTTACACTTCTGGTTCTGGCGCAGCTCCTGCACCATTTCGCGGGCCGTGGCCACCGGATCGAGGTACAATGTTTCGCCGTAGTTGTTCTGGCTTACCAAGCCCGCCAGCTCAATGCCCAGCCCAAAAACACCAACTTTTATACCTTGCTTCTCAAACACCTTGTAAGGTGCAAACCGGTTCTGAAGTATGGTTTTGCTGAAGTCGTAGTTGGCGCTCAGGAACGGGAACTCAGCGTGCGGCAGCATCTTCTCCAGCCCCTTCAGGCCGTTGTCGAAGTCGTGGTTGCCGAGGGTGACGGCGTCATACTTCATCTGGCTCATGAGTTTATACTCCAGCTCACCGCCAAAGAAGTTAAAGTATGGCGTGCCCTGCCAGATGTCGCCGCAATCCAGCAGCAGCACGTTGGCCTCCTCTTTTCTAATCTGCTCTATCAGGCTGGCGCGGCGGGCCATGCCGCCCATGCCGCCATACTTGCGTCCGTCGTCCGGGAAAGGGTCGATGCGCGAGTGCTGGTCGTTGGTGTGCAGGATGGTGAGGTTTATACTTTGCGCGGCCTCGGCAGAGAACGGAACGCCCAGCAGGCTGATACCAGCCGCCCCTACTGCCGTAGTTTTCAGAAAGTCTCTTCTTCTCATTTTAAAGTATGGTTAAGGGAGGATGGTCACTCTTTTTGTAGTATCGGCTGTAACTGGTTTGCCAGCCTCGGTTAGCTGCCGTATGTGCTGCAGGATAGCATCGCGTAGCAGCAAGCCCACGTTTTCATACTTCACCGCATTCTTCAGCATACTCAGGTCATCGCCGCCGCCGGCCAGGTAATTGGAAGTAACCAACGTGTAAGTCTTGCCCGGGTCGAAAGGCTTGCCGCCGATGTTGATGGCTGTGGCCTTGCCGTTTTGCACGGTATAGGTGGCGTTGCCGATGGGGGCATTCTTACGCCCGGCGGCGTAGTCGAACAGCTGCTTTACCGTCTCTCCTTTCAGGGTAAGTACCACCAGCTCGTTCTCGAAAGGCATCAGCTCGAATACATTACCCGTTGTAATCTTGCCCTCCGGCAGCGGCACGCGCAGGCCGCCGTTTGTAGTCAGCGACAGGTCTATCGGCTTTTTGTAGAGTGGTGCGGCCTGCTCCAGTTGCAGATCCACCACAAAATTACCCAGCGGCGATTCGTAGTCTCCCTTGCTCAGGGCCACGGGCGCGGTACCCACCACTTCCGACATCTTCATGGTTACCTCTTCGCGATAAGGGGCTATCTGCGCCTCCATTTCCGGGTCTGGGGCGATGGACTGGTCTACCGGCACATCGGTTTCACTCAGGGAGGGTGAGGCTACCCATGGGCGCTGGCAGCCGGCTATACTTAACGAAAGCGCCAACACAGCCAGCACTTTAGAGAAATTACTTTTCATGGGCTTATATAGGGTTTGGCTCCAAAGTTACCAGCCTCTCCAACACCAACCAAGTTGTATAGGTTCTATGCGGCTTTACTTGCACCGCATAAATTATAATTATTTTCACAAATTAATTAAATATAAAAATCTACAGTATCGTTATACTTATGTATATTGTCCATTAGACCATTGCCTCGCATACTTATGAAAACAAAACTATACCTCAGCGTATTAGCGTTCCTGCTGCTGCCTGTGTTGGCGCGAGCCACCCACATTAATGGTGGTTTTATCAGCTATACTGTCGATCCGCAGAATCCCCGAAATTTCAACTTTACGCTAACATTAATAACCAACCATTTTTCTACAGCGGAGGACCCTGATATTACTGCTCAGATGGGTGACGGAAACTCAGTAATTGTACCTCGGGCCTCAGTTAAAAGGTATAACGATGTCTACGATTTGGAGCTGTTCCGTTGGACGTATACCTATGCCACCCCAGGCAATTACACTGTGGGATGGATCGGGCCGAACAGGGATCACAACATCCTCAACATGCAGTCACCTTCAGATATACTGAGTTATTACGCTTATACCACCGTAATCGCGAACCCGCTGAGCGCTAACCGCCATGGCATCCACCTGGCAGGCCTACCTATTCTGGAGGGAAGTGTGGGTGAGCCTTTAAAGCACAATTTAGCCGCATACGATGCCGACGGCGACAAACTTATCTACCAGCTTGTAACCCTTAAGATGCAAGACAGAGAAGGTAATATAAGAAATGTGCCAGGTTATGAGATACCCAATGGGCTGACTATTGATGAGTATGGGGAACTGAGGTGGGATGCTCCCGCAGCAGCTGGCAGGTACGCCATTGCCGTACAGATGATAGAATACCGCAACGGCCTGGTACAGGGGCTGGGAGTGGCAGACTTTATGGTCATCATAGCGCCTAAAGAAAAAGATATCGCGCCAAGCCTGGCCTTGCTGAATAAAGGCCGCCTCACGCAGAACGATGACGGCTCTGTGAACGTGAAGCCGGGTGAGCTTTTCAAACTGGAGTACTTCCTACGGAAACACCCTAACAGCGCTACGTCCGTTAAAGCCATGCTCCACAGCGAGATTGACACCCTGGAGCTAGTGCCTGTCAACGTGGCCGTCCGCGACTCTGCTGATGGAAAAGCTGTAACTGTGTCATTCACACCTGCCCCGGAAATGGTACGGGAACATCCGTATATAATAGCCTTATCCGCTTTATCTCAAGAAAAACACCCTCAGTCCGATTCCTATTACCCTAGCGCCGCCTGGGAATTCACCTATGTATATGTTGGCGAGCACCAGCCCACCTCCTCCGAAGGCGGCCTGAAAGAGCCAGGGTTCACACTTTACCCCAACCCTGTTGCCAATAAGTTTATCGTGGAGGCCCCCGACATGCCGGGAATGTTCGTGCACTTTTTCGATGCCAATGGCAAAAGGACAGCAGCTCTTAAACTAAAACCCGGGAAGAACCACTTTGCCAGGCCGGCCTCATTTTCCAGTGGTTTATACTTTTACACTATCTATAGTCGCTTTAAGCCGGTTGGCAGCGGGAAGCTGGTAGTGAAATAGATAAAAGGGGCACTTTTGGATGAAAAAGTTTGCGCTTAAAGTATATTTGTTATAACTTTTATTTTATTTTATCATTAACCCCAAAACTACTGCTATGATTAAAACAAGTATTAAGTTCTTCGCTCCTGCTTTGGTATACTGTATGCTTTCCGGTAATGCGGATGCACAGTCAGTACTTTCAGGCAAGGGTACTTCAATGCCCACTTACATCGGAGGACTTGCCACAAACGTAGGATCTGGTTTCGGCCAACACCGAACCGTAAGACCAGATGCCTTGGATGCTGTTGCCCCTACAACCATTGGCAATGTGTACCTGACGGATGATTGGACATCAGGCCAGCTCTTTATTACATTGAACCGCTTATTAGAAACTCAAAGCTTCAAATATGATATAGAGAACAACCAGTTTCTGATCAATTCCGAAAAAGTGGCTAACCCAACTCCAGACCAAATGCGGGTAATCAACAGCGCTGTGGTAGATGCTTTTAAGGTAAAAGATCCGCTTATGGGAGAAAGGCTCTTTGTAAATGCTGTGAATGCTGGCCTAACCATAGAAGGTAAACCAGCCATTGGTTTCGTAGAAGTGCTGGTGAGCGACGAAGATATGAGCCTTTTCAGAAAGATAGATACCGAAATTATTCGCGCCAGTTATAATGTGGCCTTGAACGCCGGCAGCAAAGTCGACCGAATTGTGAAGAAAGAGTCGTTTTACATTAAAAAGGCAAATCAGTTGACTCTGGTTGAGGTAACTAAGAAGAAGAAGGAAACGCTAGCCCATTTCGAGGATAAGCAGGAAGCCATGCGATCATTTCTCAAAGAGAATAAGACGAACTTCACCAAGGCGCCTGACCTGGTGCAATTGGTAAACTACTATAACTCGATAGTTCAGTAACAAGCAGCAGGGGCAGCCATAACGGCTGCCCCTGCTGCTTTTGCAAGTATACCTTCCCCCCCTCTCTACTTAAAGCCCTTTTCTCCCGTACAACCTACCATGCTTCGGAAATGGAAAGATTTTGTACAGCAACTGAAAGAGGACATTTACACCCTATACCTTGCCTCTAAGGACCCACGTATGCCTTTTGCCGCCAAGGTGATGGTGCTGATAACCGTGGCGTACGCCTTTAGTCCTATCGACCTTATTCCGGACTTTATCCCGCTGATAGGATACCTCGACGACCTGCTGCTATTACCACTTGGCATCTGGCTCTCCATCAAGCTGATCCCGCCTCCTCTGCTGCACTACCACCGCCAGAAAGCCAGAGAGCAGATGCACGAGCGGCAGCCGAATTATGTAATGGCAGGCGCTATTATTATAGTCTGGTTGCTGATCGGGTACTGGGTATATCAGGCGTATCAGGAACGGCTGGATTAAAGTATAGCGATTAAGAGATATAGCCTTGGAACAGCCTTACATCGTAAAGTATAAAAGTCTATCTTTACACGAAATTAGAACAAAAGCATGATAACTGACGAGCAGCAAAACCAACAGCGCCTGTTTGCCGAGTTCACCCCGGGCACAGCAGCTGATTGGGAGCAGAAAGCACGCAAAGACCTACGCGACACGCCTCTGGAAAGCCTGACCTGGCTCACCTACGAGGGCATTGACATAAAACCATACTATACAAAGGAAGACATAGCCGACCTGCCATTTACCAGCCAGAAACCCGGTGATTTCCCGTTTCTGCGGGGCGATAAAGCCGGAGATAACGGCTGGCAGAATGTGCAGCAGATAGAAGTGCACGGCAACGGCAGGCACGCCATCGATAAGGCCGCCGGTGCTTTGCAAAGAGGCGCGGACGGCATTTACTTTATAATACACCAGCCGGAGCTTTTTGATACGGCATACCTCGTCAGCAGGATTGACTTGGGCGAGCATACTGTCAGCTATGAGGTGAAGGAGCAGCCGGATTGCTTCCTGATCAGGCTGTACGATGAGTTGGAGGCACGGCAGGTATCGCATCGCAACCTGAAGGGCTTCATCAACTTCGATCCGCTGTCTGTAAAGAGCAAAATAAACCATGAGGAAAGTAGGGCGATCATTAAGTCGCTGGAGCTGACAAAAGACAGCCCGGAGCTCTACGGCGTTACCGTTAACGGCACCAGCTTCAGTGGCATCGGGGCATCTATCGCGCAAGAGATAGCCTATACTTTAAGCGCCGCCGTGGCCTATATCGATAAGCTGACAACGGCCGGTGAGCCCCTGGAGTCGGTGCTGCGCAACACGCAGTTCGTAATGGCCGCTGGCACCAACTACTTCTTCGAGATTGCCAAGCTGCGCGTCCTGCGCCTGCTGTGGTCCGCCGTGGTAGAGGCCTATAAGGCAGAGCCTGCGCTGGCCGCCAAGCTCCGCATCCATAGCGTTACCTCCAGCTGGTACCAAACCACCCTGGACCCGTACGTGAACATGCTGCGCACCACCACCGAGGCCATGTCCGCCGTAATTGCCGGCTGCGATTCCCTCACCGTTTCCCCTTTCGATAGCACGTTTAAAGAATCAGACGAGTTTTCGGAGCGTATCGCCCGTAACGTGTCCATCATATTGAAGGAAGAGGCTTACCTGGACAAAGCGATTGACCCGGCCGCCGGATCTTACTACCTGGAGTCGTTGACAAACGCTTTAGCACAGAAAGCCTGGGAACTGTTTAAGCAGGTGGAAAGTATGGGTGGCTTTGAGGATGCCTATCAACAGGGGTTTATACTTGGCTCTATCATGGAGGTAAGCCGCCGCAAGTTCCGCAATATTGCAACCGGCCGCGATGTGATGGTAGGCACTAATAAATACCCGAACCCGAAAGAGAAAATCAGTTTTAACCCGGAGGAGCTGATACAAAGTGCCGAGTTTGATACCACCCGCGCCGCTTACCCTACAGAGGTGATGCGTATGGCCACCGAACTGCACCTGCGAAAGCTGAACCGTCGTCCGAAAGCAATTATAGCCATGATCGGTCAGTCAGAGCAGCGGCAAGTAAACGCCTCTTTTGCACAGGAGTTCTTCAGCTGCGCCGGCTTCGAGACGGAAGTACAGCAGTACAGCACCGCCGCGGACGCCTCCGACAGGCTGTTTCATGCCGCTGCCGATGTGGTGGCCGTTTCTACCTCCGAGGCTGCCTACGCCCGCGAGTTCGACCCGAAGCTGCGCCACCACGACGGCAAGCCGCTCATTCTGTTGGCTGACGACCCGAAGCACCTGAAAGACGAGATGATTACACATGGCTATGATGAGTTCCTGTTCGAAGACTGCGATGTATCCAACATCATGCGCCTGGTGCACCAGAAGCTACACGGAACGAACAACTGAATTGTGAATAAGTGAACGATTGGATACTGCGTTACCTGTCTTCTCGACATGCCTTGCCAGCGTAGCTGTGAGAGATTTTTCGCTGTGCTCGAAATGACATAATATTTGTTTTATTCACTCATCCACTCAATCTCACATTCAGAATTAACCGATGAAATCACGATATATTATTCTCCTAACCATGGCTATCGCAACTGTACTCTCATCCTTCACCATGCCCAAAGGCGATGCCGTACAAGAAGTGAGGCAGGCGCTGGAGGGCCAGGTTTCTGCGTGGAACAGCGGAAACCTGGAAACAGCCATGGCATACTACTGGAACTCTCCTGAGATGCTCTGGATTAGCAAGAATGGTACCGAGAAGGGCTACCAGCAAGTGTACGAGATGTTTCTGCAGGATTTCCAGGACCGCAGCAAAATGGGTGTTTATACTTATGAGCCGCTCCACATCGAGCAGATTTCCAAAGAGGCCGTATACTTTGTTTTCCATTGGAAGATTGAGCTTGATGGCAAGCGCCTGATGGGCGGCGTATCGTCGCAGGTATGGAAGAAGCTTGAGGGCCGCTGGGTCGTTACTTCTGAGCACGCGAGCTAGATAAATGCTGAATTAGTGAATGAGTGGTTGAGTGAATTATTTTAAGTTAAACTTCACCAGCAACTCATTTTAATCTATAAGAATAATGATTTTGATGAGCGAATGAATTGATCGGATAACCTATTCACTCATTCACTCAATCACTCATTCAAAATTAAAAAGAATGAAACCTGACTTTTCTAAAATAGACATACAAAAGGTAGCCGGGGCAACGCATGGGCCGAAAGACCCGATGCAGTCAAAGCCCTGGAAAACCCCGGAGCAGATCGAGGTAAAAACATACTATACTGCCGAGGATGCCAGCCACTTTGAACACCTGGATTTTGCTGCCGGTTTACCGCCATACTTACGCGGACCGTACAGCACCATGTATGTGCAAAAGCCGTGGACTATCCGTCAGTATGCCGGTTTCTCTACTGCCGAGGAAAGCAATGCCTTTTATCGTCGTAACCTGGCCGGAGGACAAAAAGGACTTTCGGTAGCATTTGACCTGGCCACGCACCGCGGCTACGACTCCGACCATCCGCGTGTGGTGGGTGATGTGGGCAAAGCCGGTGTAGCCATCGATTCGGTGGAGGACATGAAAATCCTCTTCGACCAGATTCCGCTGGACCAGATGTCGGTTTCTATGACGATGAACGGGGCCGTACTTCCAATCATGGCGTTTTACATTGTGGCAGCCGAAGAGCAGGGCGTGAAGCCGGAGCAACTTTCAGGTACCATACAGAACGACATCCTAAAGGAGTTCATGGTGCGCAACACCTACATCTACCCACCGGAGCCAAGTATGAAAATCATCGCCGACATCTTTGAGTATACTTCTAAGAAGATGCCGCGCTTCAACTCCATCTCTATTTCAGGTTACCACATGCAGGAGGCCGGAGCTACCGCCGACATTGAGCTGGCCTATACTTTAGCAGATGGATTAGAGTATGTGCGGACCGGCTTAAAAGCTGGGATGGATATTGATGATTTCGCGCCGCGCCTGTCCTTCTTCTGGGCCATCGGCATGAACCACTTTATGGAGATTGCCAAGATGCGCGCGGCACGTATGTTGTGGGCCAAATTGATCAAACAGTTCAACCCGAAGAACCCGAAATCGCTGGCTTTAAGAACACATTGCCAGACGTCCGGCTGGAGCTTAACCGAGCAGGACCCGTTTAACAACGTGACCCGCACCTGCGTGGAGGCTTTAGCTGCTGCATTGGGTGGCACACAGAGCTTGCATACCAATGCACTTGATGAGGCCATTGCCCTACCAACAGACTTCTCGGCTCGTATTGCCCGCAACACACAGATCTACCTGCAGCAGGAAACGCACATTACCAATGTGGTAGACCCTTGGGGTGGATCATACTACGTAGAAGCACTTACGCACGAAATCGCACACAAAGCATGGGCGCTGATGCAGGAAGTAGAAGAACTCGGTGGCATGGCCAAAGCCATCGAGACTGGTCTACCAAAGATGCGCATCGAAGAGGCCGCTGCTCGCAAGCAGGCCCGCATAGATTCCGGCAAGGACATTATTGTTGGCATGAATAAGTATAAACCAGAGCAGGAACAGGAAATCGAGATCCTGGACATCGACAACACCGCTGTTCGTGAATCGCAGCTGCGCCGTCTGGCAAATATAAAAGAGAGCCGTGATGAGGGTGCAGTAGCCAATGCACTACAGGCACTAACGGATGCAGCAGAATCCGGAACAGGCAACTTACTGGACCTGGCGGTAGAAGCAGCACGCAGAAGAGCCACTTTAGGAGAGATTTCCGATGCTTTGGAGAAAGTATACGGCAGACATAAAGCAGTCATCAGAGCCATATCAGGAGTGTATTCCGCAGAACTAACCGACGACGAAAACTTCGAACGCGCCAAGGCTTTAGCCGATCAGTTTGAAGAACTGGAAGGCCGCAGGCCAAGAATTATGGTTGCTAAAATGGGCCAGGACGGCCACGACCGCGGCTCCAAAGTAATCGCCACCTCCTTCGCCGACCTCGGCTTCGACGTAGACATCGGACCATTGTTCCAGACACCAGCCGAGGTAGCCATGCAAGCCGCCGAAAACGATGTGCACGTGGTGGGCGTAAGCAGTTTGGCAGCCGGTCATAAAACGCTGGTACCGCAACTCATCGAGGAGCTCCGCAAACTAGGCCGTGAGGATATTATGGTAATTGTAGGTGGCGTTATCCCGGCACAGGACTACGACTTCCTTTTCAAAGCAGGCGCTGAAGGTGTATTTGGCCCGGGCACGATTATCTCGGTGGCCGCACAGAATATTTTGGAGAAGCTGATAAAGCGAGTGGAAGCGTAAGCTATTTCTAATAAAATTTATGCCGCAGTTGATCTAGTTCAGCTGCGGCTTTTTATTCTCTGGTGTCTTTACTCTATGGCGCCGGTATCCAACCGGTGACGCAAAGTGTGTAGCAAGTCTCCAGACTCGCTTTTATACTTGTACAAGTGAGTCTGGAGACTCAACCCCACCCTCGGCACCGGATAGATTCCGGCGCCAGGTTTTGTTTTTAGAATTTACTCTATCAAGATTACCTCCAACCTCCCCTTCTCCTCGGCATAATCCCTTGCACTGCTGTAATACCACTGCTCAGGTTCCTCTACGAAACCGGCTTTCACGGAATTCTGGTGTAGATACTCTAGCCGCTGCTCCAGCATTTGATTGGTGCTGAGCTCAATCTGGTGCCCTGCCAATTGCCAAAACTGATAATCGCCATGGCTGCTGCTTTTTGCTGCTGCACTTTTGAACATCCACAACAGCCAATACTTCCGACTCTCCTTTGGATTTGCTTTGATCGCTTCCACCAAGTGACGCGACGTATACTTTTTCAAATCTCTTAACACATCAGGCAGTCTGGGGGCGGAGCAGATCAGGTGCACGTGGTTGGTCATGATGCACCAGCCATAAAGGTTTAATCCCTTTTTTTGCTGACAGAAATGAATGCTCTCACAAACCAGTTCACAGTAATCGCGGCGTGTAAATGCATCCGCCCACTCAACCACAGTTAGAGTAATAAAGAAAATACTATCAGGATTTGAAAGTTTATACTTCGTACTCATCACTCAGAAGACGAAATGCTGCCCCTAAAGTTTTTAGACCATACATCTTCTCCAGCTTTCTTCTTATCTTCACTTAATAAACCAACACACACCCATGGCCTCAGCTTTCGCCCATGCCCTCGCGGCAATAGCCCTCGGCAAAACGTACCCCAACAAGTATACTTCCGCTAAATTCTGGATATTGGGCATTCTCTGCACCATCCTTCCCGATGCCGATGTGGTCATGTTCAAGTTTGGCGTGCCCTACGAGCACATGTTCGGGCACAGGGGATTCTCGCACTCACTGGTTTTTGCGTTGCTGTTGGGGATAGCTGTAACGGCTGTTTTCTACAGAGGCACAAAACTTACCAGCAAGCCAGGGCTTCTGCTTATACTTTTCTTCTCGCTTTGCACCGCTTCCCATATTCTGCTGGATGCCTTAACAAACGGTGGCTTGGGAGTAGCAGTGTTTGCGCCGTTTGACGATACACGCTACTTTCTGCCCTGGCGCCCGATACAGGTTTCGCCTATTGGAGTGAGAAACTTCTTCAGCCAGTGGGGCTGGCGGGTGATCAAAAGTGAGTTGGTGTGGGTGGGATTACCTGCCTTGTTGTATGTTGCCACCGCTATACTTCTCAAAAACAAAAACGAACAGGCATAGTTTACTATATCATGAAACTAAAGCACATCCTCATCGCCCTATCTATAGCCCTCATTGGCTGGTTCATTTACGACACCCTTTCTATTCCCAGTGTAGATGATCTGGAGGGTGATTTTAAGGAAGTGGCTATGTACCGCAACGAGAACAATACCGGCCCAGTCGTTAGAATTTACGCCGTTACGGTGGAGGACACGCTCTGGCAGCAGATGCAGGCTTACGGTGATTACATGCCGCACACCAAATATGGCAATACCAAAATATATTACTTCCTGAATAACAAGCCTTTTCCTACAGAAGTATACCCTGGAGAAAGCAACTTTGAAGCACGATTTCAAGAATTTGCTGTAGCCAGGTATGAAAAGGATGCGATGGGACAGGTTTCGTTTGTGCGTTACCCATACGAATAGTATACTTGTCGCCTTGCTCGCAAATTGCGTATGAGTATCTAATCACTCACAAAATAAAAGAGCAAGACATGAGGTATACTTTTAGCACACTAACTTTTTTTCTTCTGTTACTACTACCGTTTACCTTCGTTATACAGCCGCTGCGGGCACAGGAGTTGTACAGGCCGGAGCAGGACCTTGGCGAGCTGTTTGAGCAGGTACAGCTGCATCATGTATTCCCGGATTCTAAAACTTTTCCGGATGCAGTGCCACTTGCCCCTCCCAGGCAAATCTTAGAGGCTTATCAGCAACAGAAAAACCAGCAGGGCTTTAATTTAGAGGCTTTTGTGAAGGAGTATTTCCAGATGCCCCCGCAGCCAGCCTCCGGCTTCACCACCGACACCAGCTTGTCGGTAACACAGCACATTGAGCGCCTCTGGCCCATTCTTACCCGTGAGCCCGGCGCCGATGGTGGCTCCCTTATTCCGCTACCGAAGAAGTATATTGTGCCCGGTGGCCGTTTCCGCGAGATCTATTACTGGGATAGCTTCTTCACCATGCTCGGCCTGCAGGCCAGCGGCGAAACGGAGCTTATTCAAAGTATGGTCGATAACTTCACGCACCTAATCAACACCACCGGCCACATACCCAACGGAAACCGCACCTACTACCTGAGCCGCTCCCAGCCACCGTTCTACGCGCTTATGCTGCGGGTGCTGGCGCAGCAAAAAGGCCGTGAGGTACTTAAAACCTACGCCCCCGCCTTGCGCAAGGAGTATGACTTCTGGATGGATGGTGCCGAACAACTTTCAGCCGTTAATACTTCGCATCGCCGTGTGGTGCGCATGCCCGACGGCAGCATCCTGAACCGCTACTGGGACGACCAGCCAGAGCCGCGTCCCGAGTCTTACCGCGAGGATGTGGAACTGGCACAAGAATCAGGACGTAACCCGGAGGAAGTATACCGCAACATCCGGGCAGCCGCTGAGTCGGGTTGGGATTTCAGCAGCCGCTGGTTTGCCGATGCCCAAAACCTCGGCACTATTCATACCACCGAGATCATCCCTGTAGACCTGAACGCACTGCTCTACCACGTGGAGCTGACGCTGCAGGAGATGGCCGTGCTGAACGGGAACAAGGCCGAAGCCAGGGCATTTGAGCGACGCGCCAAAGCACGCCGCGACGCGCTGCTCAAGTATAACTGGAGCGATGAGGCCGATTTCTTCTATGACTACGATTTCGTGAAAGGCACCACCACCAACATCCCATCACTGGCTGCTGTGTTTCCGCTATACTTCTGCATGGCCAAAAAGAAACAGGCAGATGCCGTGGCGCAAAAACTGGAGGCGGATTTTCTGCAGCCAGGCGGTTTGGTTACCACCCTGCACCGCACCGGCCAGCAGTGGGACGCGCCGAACGGCTGGGCACCGCTGCAGTGGATGAGCATTCAGGCACTCCGCAACTATAAGCACAATGCCCTGGCCGACACCGTGGCGCAACGCTGGACGGAACTGAACGAAGTGGTGTTCCATAACACTGGCAAGCTGATGGAGAAGTATAACGTGGCAGACATAAGCCTGCAAGCCGGCGGCGGCGAGTACCCGAACCAAGATGGCTTCGGCTGGACCAATGGCGTGCTGCTCAAACTTTTCTCGCTTCACCCGCAACTGCTGGAAATGGAGCTACAGGAGTTCGAGTTGCAGAAGTAAGCCACAGGTAGAAGTTGATTTCATAGCATTAAAGGAAAAAAGAGGCGCCAAGTATCAGCGCTTCTTTTTTTATATGATTTAGTTCTGTAGCAGCCAATTCTAAAGTATAAATGCATAGCTGCCGGTCTAGCATGGACAGGTCGCTACTTGTCCCTGGGAATGTGTAAACCCACCCCTGCCCCTCCCGAGAAGGGAATTTTACCTCACCCCGGCCCTCTCCTAAGAACAGGAGAGGGAGTTCAACAGACGATTATCATCCCCCTCCCCCCTTCAAAGGGGGACTTGGCTGGTGCTCCTTCAGCGGTGGCTATCGAACTGATCCCAGTCTTTCCGTTGAGTGCCTTGTGAGATCCGGTGCCCGTGAGGGCATTGCGACGCAGGAGCAAAGGAAAAGCTCCCAGCGCGATGCCCGAAGACGAGCCCTCCCGGGCTTGAGGGAGCCAAGATGAGAGGTGAAACAAGCCGTTTGTAAGGCTGAGGATGAGCAGCCGCTAGCAAGGATAGCTTGTATCCAACCATAAATCAGTAGCTACTAAGTATAGTTAAAGTATAAACTGAAGATCAGCATCAGCTACCAGGTATAGCCAAAGTATAAAAGTAAATCAGCAAGTACACCAAACACTAAAAACCTCTCCCCTATACTTGGCACTACGTTTGCAAACAAATCGTTTACGTAACAAACATGAACCTATGATCAGACTAAGACACATAGCCGCCGCGGCCATACTTACCTTTAGCAGCTTTGCCGCACAGGCGCAGGGCGAGCGAAACAACTGGTACTTTGGCAAAGGTGCCGGCATCATTTTCTCAGGTGATTCCGCCACGGCCACCAATAGCAGACTGTTTACTGAGGAGGGCAGCGCCACGATCTCCGACGCTCAAGGTAACCTGCTGTTCTACACCAACGGCATAACCGTCTGGAACAAGGAGCACCGCGTAATGCCGAACGGTAATGGCCTGATGGGTGGTAAATCCTCTACGCAGTCGGCGCTTATACTTCCGAAGCCCGGCAGCACAAACATCTATTATATTTTCACAACGGATATACAGGCCCAGACAGACGGCCTCCGCTACAGCGTGGTAGACATGGCAAAGCAGGAGGGCAAAGGCGACATCATCGCTCGGAACAACTTCCTAATAGCTCCGGCCACTGAAAAGCTAACTGCCGTGCGCCACAGCAACAACCGCGACTGGTGGGTAATTGCGCACCGCTGGAACAGCAACGGTTACATGGCTTTCCTGGTAACTGAGGAGGGGGTAGAGACGAGGCCTGTTATGAGTATGGTGGGCACCGTGCATGGTGGCCCCAACCGCAAGGCGATCGGCTACCTGAATGCCTCACCTGATGGCACCAAACTAGCATCCGCCCTTTGGGATGCTGCCAGCAATTTCGAGATACTGGATTTTGACCGCCGCACCGGCAAGGTCTCCAACCCTATACTTCTGAAAGGATTTGAGGAGGCTTACGGTGTGGTGTTCTCACCGGATGGTAGCAAGCTTTACGGTACAGCCAACGGCGTGGGCGGCGGCAAGGCGCAAGTCGTGCAGTTCGACCTGAAGGCCGGTAGTCCGGAGGCCATCGCAAAGTCCGCTGTGGTAGTTGGCACTTCCCAAAGCCGCCGCGTCGGGGCGCTGCAACTCGCTCCGGATGGCAAGGTCTACGTTGCCCGACAGGACAATTACTACCTGGGCGTCATCCATAATCCGAACGCAAAAGGTGAAGCCGCCAGGTATGTGGATGATGGCTTCCACCTGGGCAAGCAAAAAAGCGATCTGGGCCTGCCAAACTTCGCGCAGGGTATCGGCAAGTAAATTATAAAATACAAGTATGAATTAAGGCCGGCCTCCTTTTTCAGAGGCTGGCCTTAATTTTTATACTTTCAGGGATGTTTAAACTTAAGATGGCGCGGCAACCTATAAATCTTATTTTTGTAAAAGAGTATGACTTGCTAACACCAAACCCCTACCCCCTTTGGCCAAACGATTTAGCCCCGAAAAGTATGTAGAAGGCATTTTAGCCGGCGACCGCGTAATGCTGAGTCGTGCCATCACGCTGGTAGAAAGTCGGCTAACCTCAGATCAGGAGCTGGCCCAGGAGGTGGTGAACCGAGTACTGCCCCATGCAGGCAACTCGGTGCGCATAGGTATAACCGGTGTGCCGGGCGTGGGCAAAAGCACTTTTATTGAAGCCTTCGGCAACTATCTGATTAAAGAGCAGGGCAAAAAGCTGGCTGTACTGGCCATAGACCCTACCAGCCAGCGCTCCGGCGGCAGCATCCTCGGCGACAAAACCCGCATGGATTCCCTCTCCA
This sequence comes from Pontibacter anaerobius, assembly GCF_026241195.1. Lineage (GTDB taxonomy): Bacteria > Bacteroidota > Bacteroidia > Cytophagales > Hymenobacteraceae > Pontibacter > Pontibacter anaerobius. The sequence goes on along the minus strand of NZ_JAPFQO010000001.1, from coordinate 421,527 downwards.
TCAACCCGCAGGCTTTTATCCGCCCCTCGCCGGCAGGTAAGTCGTTGGGCGGTGTAAGCCGCAGCACCCGCGAGAGCATTATACTTTGCGAGGCCGCTGGCTTCGACGCTATTTTCGTGGAAACCGTGGGCGTGGGCCAGTCCGAGACGGCCGTGCATGCCATGGTGGACTTTTTCCTGTTACTGATGCTGGCCGGTGCCGGCGATGAGCTACAGGGCATCAAGCGGGGCATTATGGAAATGGCTGACGCCATTGTGATAACCAAAGCCGACGGCGAGAATATTGGCAAGGCCAAAGCTGCCCGTGCAGAGTACCAGAGTGCATTGCATTTGTACCCATTGGGAGCTTCTAACTGGTCACCTAAAGTCAGCACCTGCTCCGCCCTCCAACATTCCGGCCTCGACACCATCTGGCAAACCATAGCCGACTACCTGGAGCTCACCCAGGCCAATGGTTTCTTTAAGAAAAAGCGACACGACCAGAACCTGCAGTGGATGTACGAAGCCATCCGGCAGGGGCTGGAAGATAATTTTTACGCACATGAGCAGGTAAAGCAGCAAATGCCGGTAATTGCAGCAGAGGTGAAGGAAGGTAAGAAATCAGCCTTTGCGGCAGCGACGGAGTTGTTGAAATTAGTCTGAAGTAATTGCTTCTCCCCCTAGCTTTTAGAAGTACTTACTTCACTAGGCCCGAGCAAGAAATGAAGTACCTGGTCCAACCACCCCTAGCCCCTCAGAGCTGCGCTCGCTACCTTCGAACTCACGTTCTCGGTAGTCCAAGGAGGGGAGCCTGTAATTAGTGATGTTGAAGTGTAAGTTTCATGGTTGGGGATGAATGTCATCAGCAAAAGTGTTAACCCACCCCTAGCCCCTCCCAGGAGGGGAATTTCACCTCTCCCCAGCCCTCTCCTTTTCTCGAGGGCCCCTACCCCCAAAACAGGAGAGGGAGTCCGGTTCAAGTGGTATAGCGATGGTTATCGAAAACTGTTCCCAGTCCTTGGGTTGAGCGCCTTGTGAGATCCGGTGCCCGAAGGGCAGCGCCCTGGCGCAGGAGGGAACACAGCGCGATGCCCGAGGACGAGCCCTCCCGGGCTGGAGGGAGCTAAGTATAAAATGAAACAATAGGTTCGTAAGACTGAGGATCAGCAGCAACTAGCAAGTATAGCTTGTGTCAAGCTACAGAAAGCAACGGTGATGAAAGTATAAAGTATGGCTACAGTTGCGTTACAAACTCAACACCACAAAAGGACACCCCGAAACCTTTCGAGGCGCCAGAAGGGGGATAAAAGTATAAAGTCCTTCTAAAACAAAAACAGCCGATTCATCTCTGAACCGACTGCTCTTTATCAATAAGTAAATCTTTTACCTTGCCTCTTCCAAGCTAACCTTAGCCCATTTGCAGATGCCGCCGAGCGGGGGGTTAAACTTGTACACATTCACCTTCACCGACTGCACGAAGGGGAACCGCTCGTATACTTTGTCGATGATGCGGTGGCCAAGGTGCTCCAGCAAGCGGGCCGGAGTCTTCATCTCCTCCAGCACCAGCGCGTATAGCACCTCATAGTTAACCGTCTCGTCCAGGCTATCGGATTCGGCGGCGCGGCGAAGGTCGGTGTTAATGATCAGGTCTATACCGTACTTGTTGCCGATCTTCTGCTCCTCGTCGTAGTAACCGTGGAAGGCGAAGAACTCCATGCCCTCCAGCGTGATTTGCCCCATCTGCCGCTTAGCCTATCTCGTCGAAGAAAGAGCCTCCTGAAGCAGGCTTCACCGTAGCACCGTTCGTGGCATACGCATTGCGCGATGGCTCTGTCATCGGTGGCTGTATCTCTGGCTGGTCTGGCTGCACAGGCTGGATCTCCGGCACGGGCTGCTCAATATCCGGAGCAGGCACGCGACCCGGGTAGTCTGGCGATGGCTGCGGAATCTCGGGAGATGGCACGTTCGGCACCATAGGTTCTGGCGTGCTAGGCACTTCTGGTTGCGGCTGTGTAACATCCGGAGCCGGGTCACCGATAGAAGCGTTAGAGTTATTCTCAAATACCGCTACAGGAGCGTTGGATGCCGTTGATTCCGGCAACTGGTATGTGTTATTATCTGATGTCTTTTCCATGTCTTTCAAATTTTTGAGCAACTCCGAGCTGCTTACCTCGGTGTTGGCTGCTTTTGAAAGAATACTGTGTGTACCTGCTTTAGGTTTTGACTTGGCTTTTTCGGCATTCTCCAGGGTCTCGGTGGCTAGGTTGCGCAGGTCGCGTACCAGGTGGTCCATGTAGTTCTCCATCTGGCGGCACTCCTGGTCCAGCGACTTCACGTGCTGCTGCATCTCGGCAATTACGCGCTCCGACTGGCGCTGGGCCTCTTCCAGCATCTGGCGCGCCTCGTTGCGGGCTCGGTTCATCATTTCGTCTGCCTTCAGGTCCGACTCGCGGGCCTGCAGCTCAGCCGATTTCTTGGCTTGCTCCAGTATGCTGTTGCCGGTGTCTTCTGCGGTTTTGAGTGTTTTGTAGAGCGATGACTCCACCTCGCGCAGCTTCTGTGTTTCGCGGTGCGCAGCATCCAGCTTCATGCGCAGGTCCTTGTTCTCATCCTGCAGCTTTTCCCACTGCTGCGAGAGCGTCAGCAAAAACGCATTTACCTCATCCTTGTCTAATCCTCTAAATGCCTTTTCAAACGTTTTTTGCCTGATCTCTAACGGTGTAATCTTCATAACTCAAAAATTTATATCCCAAACCGAAATGGTGCGGTCATCGCTACACGAAACTAACTGATTCTGATGAGCCGACCAAAATAATTTATTTACCGAGGTACCGTGGCTGGCATGTCGCACTTTATCAATCACTTTCAGCAACTTAAAGGTCTGCGCATCCCACAGCTTTATGGATTTATCCATGCTACAGGTGGCAAAGTACTCGCCGCTCGGGCTATAAGCAATGTGGTTGATGGTGTACATGTGGGCGATCAGGTATCCCCGCTCGGTATAATTTTGCTCCACGTCCCATACCCGCAGGTGCGCATCGCGGCCACCGCTCAGCAGCAGCTTTCCGTCCGGCGAGTAGGCCACTGTAAACACGGAGTTGGTGTGCGAGGCCAGCTCCTGCTTCAGCGCCATACTTGCAGCATCAAACACCCGGATCTTATGGTCGCTGTAGCCCACGGCCAGCTCATTTGTATACTTGTTGTAGGCCAGGCTGCGGGCGCTCTTCTCGGCCTTCCGAATAATGGTCTGCAGCTCGAAGCTCTCGCCATCCAGGACGGCCACGGCCCCGTTGCCCAGAGCCACGTATACTTTGCCCGCCTCCGAAGTATAAAGTATCTCAAAAATAGGCACCTTGGGCAACGGCACCGACTTCAGTATCTTTTTACTTTCCAGGTCGATTACCTGCATACCCTCGTTGTTCTGTCCGATAAGCAGCAGGTGGCGCTCCGGCAGGTAGCACAGGGCATACACAGAGGAGCTTACCCGCGCCACCAAATCGCCGGTGTCGGGTGCCTGCATGTTCCAGGCCACCACCATGCCATCGCCGGCGGCAGAGAAAAAAAGATGCTCCTCCGCTGCCTGCTCCAACGTATACACACTGTCGCGGTGCCCAGTGAGGGTAGCCACTTTCTCAACTTGTACCTTGCTTGCCATGCTGCCTACTCTGGTGTTCCGTAATTTTAGCCTAAATTTACAACAAATACAGCTAATCAGCCGTGCCATACTTTAAAAACGCTGTAACCGCACATTATTGCTTATGCCGCTGCTATACATAAAACAACTGGACGAACACACTAAGCTGGGCCTTTGGGAGCTGACGGAGCCGATGGAAGAGCTGCGGGAGGCACTGCCTGGCTATGTTACCGTGGAGGATCGTTTGGAGAAGGTGCACCCCAAGCGGCAGCGGGAGTGGCTGGCCAGCCGAGTGCTGGTTTACAACATGTTACAGGAGTTTACCACGCGCCCCATACAGCTGCTGCGCAACCAGTACGGCAAGCCATACTTCCCCGACTCCCGCTTCCACGTATCCATCTCACACTCACCGCAGTTGGCCGCCGTTATACTTTCCGATAAGTATGAGGTTGGCATAGATATTGAACTAGTATCCCCGAAAGCGCTGCGCGTGCAGGACAAGTTTTTGACTGAAGGCGAGAAAACACATACCCTGGCCAACGAACAAAATACCTGCCTGTTCTGGAGCGCGAAGGAAACCTTGTACAAACTATACAGCCGTAAACAACTGATTTTTAAAGAGAACCTGGAGATAGCCCCCACCGAGGAGCCAAATGTGCTGCAAGGCCGTGTGAATACTGAAAATTTTTCTAAATTGTACCGTATTCACTTCAATGCTCTGCACAGTCATGTTTTAACTTACTGCATAGACAAGCAACCCGATCCTACAAACCAAACACAAAATATATGAAACAGTTATTCTCTTTACTTACGGCCTTACTGCTCTCGGTTGGTGCATTTGCACAGTCCGGGGGGTATAAGGTGGGCGATAAAGTGGCTGATTTCACGCTGCAGGGCACCAATAACCAAAACGTAACGCTCAGCGAGCTGGCCGATGCCAGGACTGTGGTACTGGTGTTTACCAATAACCAATGCCCATACGCCAAACTGTATGAGAGCCGCCTTGTAACACTGGCCAGCAACTATAGCGCGAAAGGCGTGCAGTTCATCTTTATCAACCCGGGCGCCGGCGACCCAGGTGAGACATTGGAAGACATGGCCAGCAGAAAGTATAGCCCTTACCTTGCCGATGAAGGGCAAAAGGTTAGCCGCCAGTTTGGCGCCACTAAAACTCCGGAGGTATTTGTGCTGCACAACGAAAGCGGTGGGTTTACCCTAAAGTATAAAGGTGCAATAGACGATAACCCGCAGATGGAAAGCGGCGTGAAAAACTTCTACCTCCGCAGCGTGATAGACGAGGTTCTGGCCAACCGCCCAGTTTCTGCCGGCGACAAGCGTGCCACCGGCTGTTTGATCAAGAAGTACTAATCTAGGTATAAACCGCTGACACTACACCATTATGCAATCTTTACTTATACTTTTCGGAATTTTTGCTACCGCTATAGGTGGCGCATGGGTACATTATTTGGTGCAAATTGCTAAAAGCAAGCAGTAATCCTTAAATTTATAAGTATAGCAAGTATAAAAAGAGAAGCCGCCCTGCAACAGGGCGGCTTCTCTTTTTATACTTTATCTTCATAAAGAATCAGATTGCTGAGCCTTCATCCGTAATAGCATCCAACAGTTTGGTTACCTCTGTGGCTTTCTCCGGGTCATCCATCTTCTCGAATGAGAAGGCCAGGTTGCGCAGCGCCCGCTTCACGATGTCGAGGTTGGCGCATGGCTCGTAGAAAATATCCACCGGGTTCAGATTCAGCTGCAGAATGTAGTTATCGATATCAGCTTTGCTCAGGATGAGACCTTTGTTGTACACGTTGATGTAAAACTGCAAATCGCCCAGCTTATAGGTAAGTATAAACAGGTTAGGCAGGTTCACGCCGTACACCGGCATTCCCAGGCGCTGCGCCAGCGTCATGTAAATAACGCAGAGCGTAAGGGGGTTGCCGCGTTTGCTCTCCAGCACCAGGTGCAGCATAGAGTTGGCCGGCGAATGAAAGTTCTTCGTGTTGGCCGAAAAGCGCTTCTCCCGGAACAGCACGTTGTTCAGCGACTTCACCTGGTCATAGGGGTGCATCTCATCCTTCATGTGCGTCCAGGCATCAAAGTATAGCTGGTCAATGGTCTTGTTGATGCTGGCAAAGTCCACGTCCGGATACAAGTATGAATTCACCAGGAACATCCCCTCCAGCAGGCTCTCGGCGCCACTGGCTTTCCACTCCTGCAGGCGTTTCATCAGTCCGTCGAACTGAAGGTTATGAATCAGGTCCTCAATCTTCTTCTGCAGATCTGTGTTCAGGGTCTCCTCCCACTCTTCCTCCAGAAACGGTATAATCCCCTCGCCCAAATAAGCAATCTGCTTCTCCACATACGACGCCACATCGTGGTCGCTGTCGTCCAGCAGCGAGATCAGCGCCTTAATTTCTCCCTTTGTCACAATATTCTCCGATAATTAGCTAATCAAAATCATAAACCGGAAAAGAGCGCGGGTTGGCCCCTCCGGAGGCTATATGGATAACACTCTTACTCCGGTTTATAATTCATTCATCATTATGCATTCTTAATTAGATATCACGTCTGGATCACGCCCACGTTGTATGGCTTCTCAATAGGGGCATGGTTGGCGGCCTCAATGCCCATAGAGATCACCTTACGCGTCTCCAGCGGGTCTATGATGCCGTCTACCCACAATCTGGCGGCGGCATAGTATGGCGACAGCTCCTCGTTATACTTGCTAGTGATGCGCTCCAGCAGCTCTTTCTCGGCCTCCGGCGTAATCTCCTCCCCTTTGGCTTTCATAGAGGATACCTGAATCTGCAGCAGCGTGTTGGCCGCAGCAGCACCGCTCATTACGGCCAGCTGCGCCGTTGGCCAGGAGTAGATCAGGCGCGGGTCGTAGGCCTTGCCGCACATGGCATAGTTGCCGGCGCCGTAGCTGTTGCCTACCAGAATCGTGAACTTCGGAACCACGGAGTTAGACATGGCGCTCACCATCTTAGCCCCATCCTTAATAATGCCGCCATGCTCTGATTTGCTGCCCACCATAAAGCCGGACACATCCTGCAGGAACACCAGCGGAATCTTTTTCTGGTTGCAGTTCATGATAAAGCGCGCGGCCTTGTCGGCAGAGTCGGAGTAGATAACACCGCCCATCTGCATCTCGCCTTTCTTGCTTTTCACAATCTTGCGCTGGTTGGCCACAATGCCCACAGCCCATCCGTCTACACGTGCAAGGCCGCAGATCAGTGTCTGTCCGTAAAGTTCTTTGTAAGGCTCAAACTCCGAGTTATCCACCAATCGCAGGATGATGTCCATCATATCGTACGGCTTCACGCGGTCAGAAGGCAGCAGGCCGTAGATCTCGCTCTGATGCAGCTTCGGCATGGCGGGCTCCACACGGCTGAAACCAGCCTTAGGCTTATCGCCCATCTTATCGAAGATGTTGCGGATATGGTCCAACGCCTCCTTGTCGTCTTTGCACTTATAGTCCGTTACACCCGATATCTCGGAGTGCGTAGTGGCACCACCCAGTGTTTCGTTATCTATGCTTTCGCCGATGGCGGATTTCACTAAGTATGAACCGGCCAGGAAAACGGAGCCCGTTCCCTCCACAATCATGGCCTCATCGCTCATGATCGGAAGGTAAGCACCACCGGCCACGCAGCTTCCCATAATCGCGGCAATCTGCACAATACCCATCGAGCTCATCACGGCGTTGTTGCGGAAGATGCGACCGAAGTGCTCCTTGTCCGGGAAAATCTCATCCTGCATCGGGAGGAATACACCGGCACTGTCCACCAGGTATACTATAGGCAACTTATTTTCGATAGAGATTTCCTGGGCACGCAGGTTCTTCTTGGCCGTGATCGGGAACCAGGCACCGGCTTTTACAGTGGCATCGTTGGCCACCACCACGCACTGTCGGCCTTTAATGTAGCCAATGCCTGTTACCACGCCGCCGCTCGGGCAACCGCCCACCTCTGTATACATGCCCTCGCCGGCAAAGGCGCCAACTTCCAGGAACTCGCTGCCTTCGTCCAGCAGGTATGCTATGCGCTCGCGGGCGGTCATTTTACCTTTTTGGTGCTCCTTCTCAATGCGCTTCTCGCCACCTCCGAGGTGTACTTTCTTCAGTTTACTATTTAGCTGGAAAATCAGCTGTTTTACGGCGTCTTCGTTTTTGTTGAATTCGATATCCATCCAGGGTTAGATTAGTTTTTAAGGGTAAGTATAAAATGCGAAAATCCGCCCATAAAAGCGGATTTTACAAATATACAATTTTCACGTGTAGCTTGCTTATTTAATGCCCGTAGAGTCATTTTGTGCTGGCTCAGCAGCTGCGCCCTGTACGCCATTACCTTTAGGCACAGGCACATAAACAGTGTCCGGCACGGTTCTAAACTCCTCCGGGTGCCTTTCCTGCAGCTCCTTCACCTCCTCCAGGGTAATCACACGGCCGGTTTCGTCTACTTTATACTTGTCTTTGCGGCCAAACACCGAGAAGCTTACATAGCGTTTTGGGTAGGCCTGTATGTCGCGGAGCAGCAGGTTCAGGGCCTGGGTGGAGCGGTTCATGTTCTCGTACAGCTCTTCGTCGTGCATCAGCTTCCCGATGGATCCCTCTGCAGAGTTCAGCTGGGCCGCCGCAGACTGCAGCTCCTTCACGGCTTCGTTGGCATTATGCACCAGCTGGTTTATCTCCACCTGCTTCAGCGTGTCGGTTATCTCGGCCATGTTCAGTGCCAGACGGTCTATGTGGCGCTGGGTCCTAATGAGGGAGTTGGTCAGCTGGTTAATATTGCTGGTGATCTGGTTGATGTTCTTCTGGTTAGAGCGCAGTATCTCGTTCACTGATGCTGTTGTGGCCTTAGTGTTGGCCAGTATATCCTGCAGGTTGCCCTTCGCTTCGCTGTCAAGTAATCTGTTCACACGCGCCAGGGTGGTGTCCACCTTATCAATGATCGGTACTGTTTTGGTGGAGATCATCTCCGTAATGCTGCTTTGGGTGAAAGGGATAAGGGTTTCACCGCCATCGAATGTTGTAGTGCTGTTGCCTAAGTATAACGTAATTGCTTTGCTACCCAACAGATCGGAGTTGCCAAGCGCAGCGATGGTGGAGTCGCCCACCTGCAGGTCTTTCAGCACCTCTATCTGCACCTCTACTTTGTTGTCCTTTTCGGTCATCAGACGCATCTTCTGCACACTGCCCACTTGTATGCCGTTCAGGAGCACGGGATTGGAAACCGCCAATCCGTCCACATTATCATATACCACAAAGTATCTGCGGGAGTCAGAAAAAACATCCGACCCTTTCAGGTACATGAATCCGAAGTACAGAATGACAAGCGCTACAATTCCTAGCAGCGCAACTTTAAGTTCCTTTGATATTTTCACGTAGGGTGTGCTTAGTTCATCGCCTCCAGCTCTTGCTTATACTCTTTGAAGGCGCGATATATACCTGATGCAATATACGATTGCCCGGTCTTATCGTTAAGAAATTTTTCTTCAGTGGGATTTGTCAGAAAGCCGCACTCGATCAGTACGCTTGGCATATAGGATTTCCAGAGCACAAGAAATCCTGCCTGTTTCACGCCACGGCTTTTACGGCCAGCCTTGGTCCTGAACTCCCGCTCCACTTTCTCGGCAAAGCGGAGACTGTTATCGATGTAAGCGCTCTGGTGCAGGGCAAACAGGATGTGGCTCTGCGGGGAGTTCGGGTCGAAACCGTTGTAGTTGGCCTCGTAGTCGTCCTCGTGCAGGATAACGGAGTTCTCCCGCTTGGCTACCTCCAGGTTTCCGTTAGAAGTATGAAGTCCCATCGTGTAGGTCTCGGTTCCGTATGCGGAGGCAGGGCCGGCGTTGAGGTGGATAGAAATAAAAAGGTCCGCATTGTTTTTATTCGCAATGCCGGCACGGTCTATCAGCTCTACAAAGTTATCATCGGTGCGGGTGTAAACAACTTTCACCCCGGGTACGTTCTTTTCAATCAGGCCTCCTACTTGTTTGGCAATATCAAGTGCGACAATGGCTTCATGCGAGAATTTACCGTTACACCCAACATCCTTGCCGCCATGGCCGGCATCAATTACAACAGTGCGCAACTTGTACTCTTTCTTGAATTCAAGGGTGTTAGAGGAGCACAGCAAAAAAACAAAAGCCAGAATAGAAACAGTAACAATATTTTTCACAACGCTCGTTAGTTAAAAGCTAAAACAATAACTTTGTACAAATTAAGTAAACTTTTAGGGAACTCTGAAGAAGTTGCGCCACTACATTTTCATTTTTTTACTGCTGCTGCAGTTTGCCATACTTTCCTCCCCGCCGACGGCCCATGCCCAGCGTGGACTTAGACCTGCTGCGGCAGTAACGCCGCAGGATACTCCCTCTGTAGCTTCGCAAGACACGGCCCTTGTTGCAGGACAGGACACTCTAAGCCTGGCCGCCCCACAAGGCGATATCGCGACCACGATCAAATACTCTGCCAGAGACTCCATGCAGTTTGAGGTTGACCGAAAAGTAGTGCACCTGTACGGCGACGCCAAGATAAACTACGGCGACATGAAGCTGGAGGCCGCCTACATCCAGATCAACTACGAGACCAACACCCTTACCGCCACCACCCTCCCCGACTCTACCGGAAAAGAGGCCGGCACGCCGGTATTCAGCCAGGGTGCCGAGACCTACGCAGCAAAGCGCATCGCCTACAACTATAAAACCAGGAGGGGCCGCATTTCTGAAGTAGTAACGCAGCAAGGGGAAGGATACATACACTCGGAGGTGGTAAAACGCAACGAAAACAACGAGTTCTTTGGTTTACACAACAAGTACACCACCTGTAACCTGGAGCACCCGCACTTCTACATTAACGCAGGCAAGATAAAAGCCATCCCGAACGACAAAGTAATGGCTGGCCCCTTTAACCTAGTGATAGGGGATATCCCGACGCCGCTCGGGTTTCTGTTCGGCCTCTTCCCCACGCCTAAAGCCAAGCGTGCCTCTGGTGTAATCGTGCCTAGCTACGGCGAGAATGCGCGCGGCTTTTTCCTGAACAACGGCGGCTACTACTTTGCCTGGAACGATTATGTTGGCACCAAACTAACCGGCGACATTTACTCCCTGGGCGGGTATAACGTGGAGGCAAGCACAGACTACGTGAAGCGCTATTCTTATCGTGGCAACTTCCGCTTTACTTACGATAACTTTAAAAATGACGAGGCGGATATCGAGCAATCCCGGACAACAGACAACACACTTAGCCAGCTACCATCGTCCAGGCGCACCTTCTGGATTTACTGGAACCACAGCCCTGTCACCAAACCGGGGCGCGGCTCCTTCAGCGCCAGCGTGAATGCCGGTAGTGCCCTGCACCAGCGTATAAACTACAACAGCTCGGCGCAGTACCTGTCGCCGACCTTCAACTCAAACATCTCTTACCAGAAAACCATACCCAACTCCCCTTTCAGTTACACGGTAAAGGCGAGCCAGGGACAGAGTACGCAAACCGGGACGATGAACTTCGTGCTGCCTGACCTTAACTTCAGCATGTCGCAGGTGTCGCTGTACGAACTGTTCTCCGAGCAGCCTGCTACAAACAAATGGTACGAGAAGTTTACCCTGACTTATAACGTGCGGGCCTCCAACACCATCTCCAACGTGCAGCCTGCCCGTACACGCTCTGATTTCCCGCTGCTGGAGACTGCCCCTGCCGACACCATAGACGTGAACTTTGACAACCTGCAACGCCTGTGGGAAAGCGGAAGAAAATCAGCTGTACACTCTTTCGGCATTGGCCTGGGTAACTACAAGATCCTCCGCTTCTTTAACTTTAGCCCAAGCGTAAGCTACAACGAGACCTGGCTGGACGAGAAGTATAACTTCACCTTTAACCCCGACTCTCAGCGCGTGGACATAGACACGACCAATTTCGGGCGGGTGTACCAGTACAGCGCCGGGGCTAACCTGAGCACCACCATTTACGGAACAGTTAACTTTAAAGAGGGCAAGAAAGTAGAGGCGATCCGCCACCTGGTAAGGCCAAGCATCAGCTACAACTACCGCCCGGACTTTGCCGATGAGCGTTTTGGTTTTTACCAAAACACGTTGGTTGGCACCGACCCAAGAACAAACGAGGCCATCTATCGCAATCTGGGCCGCTTCAGCACCGGCTTACCGGCAACAGGCCTTAGCTCCGCTCTTAACTTTAGCCTGGACAACAGCATTGAGATGAAGGTAAAAGCCAAGAGCGATACCGCAGAGGTGAAGTCTGAGAAGGTCAGCATCATCGATAACCTGCGTCTCTCCTCGGGCTATGATTTTGCCCGCGACTCCCTGAAACTGGCCCCGGTGAGGATGTCCCTTAACACCAAGCTATTCAAGTTCATCAACATGAACTTCAACTCCACGCTGGACCCATACCAGAAAGACGACAGCACAGGGCAATCTATAGATGAGTACTACTTTGACCTATCGAAGGGCAGGCTGGGCAGAATTACGAACGCTGGCCTGAACCTGACGGCCAGCCTGAACCCGGAGGCTTTCCGAACCGAGACGGCTGTGCCAGACAACCTGCCCTCGCTGGAGCGGCCACTTGACCCTCTTATGCCGCAGTATGTAGACTTTAACATTCCGTGGACGTTGAACCTGAACTATACCCTGAACTACAGCCGCGCCTTTGGCCTGACTGGCCGCACCAACCTTACCCAGACAGTAGGCATCGACGGCTCCCTGAATGTGACGGAGAAATGGAAGGTAACTTATAACGCAACATACGATATCTCGAACCAGAACATCTCTTACGCCAACGTGCAGATTTACCGTGACCTGCACTGCTGGGACATGAGCATCGGCTGGGTTCCCTTCGGCCTGCTACGCGGCTACAACCTGACCATAAATGCCCGCTCATCGCTGCTACAGGACCTGAAACTAACAAAACGCAGCAACACTGGTTACAATTACTAACCGTTAACAGCCACAGCAAAATGTGGCTGTTTTTGTTTCTAGATTTTATAGCTTTACATCTAAAACCACAGCGAGCCATGTCTGTACATAAAAACGATATAAAGAAAGTTACCACGCACCAGCTGCAAAATATGAAGGAGCGTGGCGAGAAAATCTCCATGCTTACCGCCTACGATTACTCCATGGCCACCATTCTGGATGCCGCCGGGGTAGACGTGCTGCTGGTAGGCGACTCGGCCTCTAACGTAATGGCGGGCCACGAGACGACACTCCCCATCACGCTCGACCAGATGATCTACCATGCATCATCGGTTATCAGGGGGGTGCAGCGTGCCTTTGTGGTGGTAGATCTGCCATTTGGTTCTTACCAGGGTAACTCTTCAGAAGCTTTGCGTTCCACCATCCGCATCATGAAGGAGTCTGGCGCGCATGGCGTGAAAATGGAGGGTGGTGCCGAGATCAAAGAATCCATTACGCGCATACTTAGTGCCGGTGTTCCGGTAATGGGGCACCTGGGTCTTACGCCGCAGTCTATCTATAAATTCGGCACCTACACCGTCCGTGCTAAGGAAGAGGCCGAGGCGCAGAAGTTGATAGAAGATGCACTGCTGCTGCAGGAGTTGGGCTGCTTTGCCGTCGTGCTGGAGAAAATACCTTCTGAGCTGGCCAAGCGTGTAGCCGAAACCCTACAGATCCCGATCATAGGCATTGGTGCCGGTCCGTACGTAGACGGGCAGGTGCTGGTGGTGCACGACATGCTGGGCATCAACAAAGAATTTAAGCCCCGCTTCCTGCGTCGCTACGCCGATCTGCACAGCATTATGACTGATGCCGTGCAGAATTATGTAAAAGACGTGAAGAACAAAGACTTCCCGAACGAGAAAGAAGCGTATTAGAGTTTAGAAGTTACAGAGTTAGAAAGTTATACTTTGACACATTTTGAAGTATAGCTTTCTGATTCTCTAACATGGTTTCCCCATCCGTAGTTATACTTTACCCTTTTCTCCCCTGATCCATTCCTATGGCCTTAGACGTTCTTTTTGAGGATAACCATGTGCTGGTGGTAAACAAGCCTGCCGGGTTGCTGGTGCATGGCGATGAGACAGGCGACATGACGCTGGCTGATTTGGCGAAAGAGTACATAAAAGAGAAGTATAACAAGCCCGGAAACGTTTTTGTCGGGGTGGTGCACCGCCTTGACAGGCCAGTGAGCGGCGTGGTGCTGCTGGCTAAAACATCCAAGGCCCTCTCACGCCTCAACGAACTTTTCCGTAGTAAGAAAACGGTGAAAACCTACTGGGCATTGGTACAGAACAGGCCAAAGCAGGAACAGGGCAACCTGGTGCACTGGCTTGTGAAAGACAGCTCCCGCAACGTGACCAAAGCCTATGCAAAGGAAAACGTTGCCGGCTCACGCTCCGAGCTCAACTATAAACTACTGAGCACACAACAGGGCAAGTACCTGCTGGAGGTGAATCCCATTACCGGCAGGCCGCACCAGATACGGGTGCAGCTAGCCTCCATGCACTGCCCTATACTTGGCGACCTGAAGTATGGCGCAGCCCAGCCGATGCCCGACAAAAGTATAGCCCTACACGCGCGCCAGTTGCAGTTTACCCACCCCACCCTCAAAACCCCTGTTGTGGTAAGCGCCCCTCCCCCAGCCACGCCGGTGTGGGCGCCTTTCAGGTAAGCCAACCTACTGCCTGAGGGAGCCTTTTTGATCCCTTTTGCGTTCATCTCTGTATGACTAAACATCAAACAAGTATAGCAGAAAGCATTGTAGCGGAACAAAACTCCCGGCCTGGCATTAACAAACTCTTAAAAATTGCATTTGTCCTTAGCGTAATTACCATTGTCTACAACCTGGCTGAGGGGCTGGTGTCGGTTTATTTCGGGATAGAAGACGACACGCTCTCCTTGCTGGGCTTCGGCCTGGACAGTTTTGTGGAGGTTATTTCGGGCATTGGCATTGCGCACATGGTATGGCGCATGCAGCGTAACCCCTTGCAGCAGCGGGATAGGTTCGAGAAGCAGGCCTTGAAGGTAACCGGCACCAGCTTTTACCTCCTGACAGCTAGCCTGGTGATCGGAAGCGTACTGAAAGCGATACAGGGGTCGCAGCCTGAGACAACAGTAGTAGGTATTATCGTTTCCCTTGTCTCTATACTTACCATGTTCTTCCTGATGCGCTACAAACTGGATGTGGGCAACAAGCTAAACTCTGCTCCCATTATTGCGGATGCACATTGCACCAGGGCCTGCTTACAACTGTCGGTCATACTTCTGGTAGCTAGTGGCCTGTACGAACTTTTCCGGATCGGCTATGTAGATTTGCTTGGTTCGCTGGGTATTGCCTACTTTGCTTATAAAGAGGGCAAAGAAGCCTGGGAGAAGGCAAGAAGTTCCGACCTTAACAGTTGCTGTAGCGGCAATTGAAGTTCCTGAAAGATAAGCAAAAGATGATATTTATCATTTTCTGAACTTTTACCCCGTTAATACTATTTTACTTTTAAATTCGTGTTGTAGCTTTGCGTATGGCAAGGCGCGTTCTACAACGCAATAATGCCGCACAACTAAGATCAAATCACTTAATACCCATACATTGATGGCAATTCTAATCTTTTTCGTGGTGCACTGGTACCTGTCGCTGTTCGTGCAGACCTTTTTCCTGCACCGCTACGCAGCGCATAAAATGTTTACCATGAACCCGTTCTGGGAAAAAGCATTTTACCTGCTCACCTACATCGCGCAGGGCTCCTCGTTCCTGTCGCCACGTGCTTATGCTATTCTGCACCGCATGCACCACGCGTTCTCCGACACAGAGCGCGACCCGCACTCGCCCCACTTCTCTAACAACGCCTTCACGATGATGTGGAAGACGAAGGAGATCTACAACAACGTGCTTAACTACCGTGTGGAGCCGGAGCGCCGCTTTGATGGTGACTACCCAGTATGGCCGGTTCTTGAGAAGATTGGGGACTCGAAGGTTTCCCGTGTTGGCTGGGGCGTAGCCTATGTGTTGTTCTACATCGCCTTCGCTACACAGTGGTGGATGTTCCTGCTGTTGCCTCTGCACTTCCTGATGGGTCCGGTACACGGTGCCATTGTAAACTGGAGCGGGCACAAGTATGGCTACCAGAACTTCGATAACAACGACAAGTCCAGAAACTCGCTTTTCTTCGACTTCCTCACAGGCGGTGAGCTGTTCCAGAACAACCACCACAAACTGCCTAACCGCGTGAACTTCGGCGTGAAGTGGTGGGAAGTGGACCCTACCTGGCCGGTTATCTGGACGCTGGACAAGCTGAGCATCATCAAGCTGAAGCCTGTGAAGGTGAAAGCTGAGAAAAGATCCAAAGCAGCCGCTTAAGCATCGACAAGTATAGAGAAAGCCCTTCCGAAACGGAGGGCTTTTTTACGTTTTATACTTTGCGCTAAGCCTCAGAGAATTAATAAATAACAAAGGGCTGTAGATAATCAGAAATTATTTCCCTAATTTTGCGGTTCTAAACAGGCGGACGGGTTCCGCCGACTGAAAAAACACATTATAAAATGGCAGTAAAAATCAGACTGGCCCGCAGAGGCCGCAAGAAAGCCGCTATCTACGATATCGTAGTAGCAGACGCTCGTGCACCACGTGATGGTAAATTTATCGAGAAACTGGGTACTTACAACCCAAACTCTAACCCCGCTTTTATCGACTTCAACGAAGATAAGGCATTCCAGTGGGTTATGAACGGTGCGCAGCCAACTGACACCGTAAAAGCAATGCTTTCTTACAGAGGTATCCTGTTCAAGAAGCACCTGCAGGTAGGTGTTGCGAAAGGCGCCATCACTCAGGAGACTGCTGATGCTCGTTTTAACGAGTGGAAAGAATCCAAAGAGGCGAAGATCGAAGAGAAACGTCAGAAACTGGGTTCTGAGAAAGAATCTAAGCGTGCGGCTGCTTTAGAGGCTGAGCGTAAAGTTAAAGAGGCTCGTGCAGAGGCTATCCGTCAGCGTGACGCTGAGAAAGCTGCTGCTAACGCTCCTGCTGAAGAGGCTACTGAGGCCCCTGCAGAAGGCGGCGAAGGCGAGTCTACTGAAGAGCAAGCATAATTCGGCGTGCCATGCAAGTTGATGAATGCTTCCTGTTAGGCTATATCGTCAAGACCCATGGCACGAAGGGGCAAGTAGTCGCGTTTTTTGACGTAGACTTTCCTGAAGATTATGAAGATCTGGAATCAGTTTTCCTTGAGCAAAAAGGAAGACTGATTCCTTTTTTTATAACGACCATGGAGCCTGTGCAGAAAGGCCGCTTTATCATAAAGTTCGAGGATATCAACACCATCGAACAAGCCGAAGCACTGCGCAACACCTCTCTTTACCTACCCCTAGACGAACTGCCGGAGTTGGAAGAAGGCCAGTTCTACTTCCACGATGTGATCGGCTACCAGGTGGTAGATGAGCAGCATGGTGCGCTGGGTACCGTAAAGGAGTTTTACGACCTGCCGCAGCAGCAACTTATGGTAATGGAGTACCTGGACCAGGAAATGCTGGTGCCGGTAATGGACGAGATCTTCCTGCGTGCCGACCACGAGGCAAAGCAACTGCACGTGAGCCTGCCGGAAGGCCTGCTGGAAGTATACACGCAGCCATCCAGTCCCGACGAAGCCGACGACTTTGACGAAGAAGACACCGAGGAGGAGAAATAGCAATGCGCTTTGACATTATCACGTGCCAGCCGGACCTGCTGGAGAGTCCCTTCAGCCACTCTATACTGAAAAGGGCGCAGCAAAAGGGCCTAGCCGAGATCCATATCCACGACCTGCGCCAGTACGCCGTGAACAAGCATGGCCAGATTGATGACTATGCGTTTGGTGGCGGTGCCGGTATGGTGATGATGATAGAGCCGATAGACAAGTGTATTTCGGAGTTGCAGGCCGACCGGAAGTATGATGCCATCATCTACATGACGCCGGACGGGCAAACGCTGAACCAGGGCATCGTAAACCAATTCTCGCTGCTGGAGAACGTGATCATACTTTGCGGCCACTACAAAGGCGTGGATGAGCGGGTGCGGCAGCATTACGTAACGCACGAGATCAGCATCGGGGACTATGTACTATCGGGTGGAGAACTGGGTGCAGCCGTGCTAACGGACGCTATTATCCGCATTCTACCAGGAGTGCTCAACGACGAAACCTCTGCGCTAACCGACTCTTTCCAGGATGGATTGCTGGCACCGCCGGTTTTTACCCGTCCTGCCGAGTACAAAGGCATGAAAGTACCGGACATCCTGATGTCTGGCGACACGCCCAAGATTGAGCAGTGGCGTTTTGAGCAAGCCGTGGAGCGCACCAAACAGCGCCGCCCCGACCTTCTGAACGAATAGCATAGTACGGATAAGGCCGGTTAAGTAAAAACAAATGGGCCATAGGTAAAATTTACCTGGGTGCCCGCCAAAATCTATATTTTTTTTCTGCAAATGTTCTTATGTAATAAATATTTACATATCTTTGCAGTCCGAATTTCGAGAAGATACTTTAAGAGAACATAGCCATCATGAGCGAACTAATTAAATTCATTGAGCAGGAATCTACTGACAAGCGCGCCTCTTTCCCAACTTTCCAGGCGGGTGATACTATAAACGTACACGTTAAGATCCGTGAGGGTAACAAAGAGCGTGTTCAGCAATTCCAGGGTGTTGTGATTCAGCGTAAGAACGTGAACACAAACGGTGAGACGTTCACTGTAAGAAAAGTATCTAACCAAATTGGCTTAGAGCGTATCTTCCCACTTCTTTCTCCTTCTATCGAGAAAATCGAGCTGGTAAGAAGAGGTAAAGTAAGAAGAGCAAGACTGTACTACCTGAGAGGACTTCAGGGCAAGGCTGCTCGTATCAAGGAAAGACGATAAGAATACCTGTTTTCATAAGTTTTCCATAGTTTTAGTAAAAAAGGAGCCGATAACCTCGGCTCCTTTTTTTATACCTATACTTGCACCTGATGGCTGCCTGTGCTTTAGTCTGCAGCCTCTGTTTCTTATCTTTGAAAGTACAAACCCAAGCACTTCCCGTTATGAAAACCCATACTTTATACTTGCTTCTGCTGCCGCTGCTTATACTGTTCTCCTGCCAGACAGACTATACCGCGCTACCTACCTACTCGGCGAACAAGCAGCTACAGGCTGTAATAGAGACACCCGCCGGCAATACGCTCCGGCTGGTGTATGACCAGGAAAAAAAGGAGTTTCTGCCGGACCTGAATGCAGGACATGAACGGCAGGTGAATTTTCTCCCCTACCCTGGCAACCTGGGCTTTATTCCCTCTACCGAGATAGATAAAGACGGCAAAGGCCTGGAGGTGCTGGTACTGGCCGAGCGAAAGGAGCCGGGCACGGAGATGGAGGTGATTCCGGTGGGCCTGATGCAGTTGGAGAACAGAGGCGAGTTACGCCATATTGTGGTAGCCGTGCCGGCGCGCCCCAGCGAGCGCCAACTGGACGCCACCAATTACGAAAGCTTCAGCAAGAACTACCCGGGCGCCAAGGCCATACTTCAGATCTGGTTCTCTAACTACAATGAGTCTGCTAACACCAGGTTTGTGGGCTGGCGCGATGAGAAATTCGCGGAGAAGGAGATACAGCGCTGGATGAAATTGTAACCGGCGGTCACGCAACACATTGCGTGGGGGCCTGATACATCCTAATACTGAAGTAAGAAAAGCTATACTTCTACTCCACGAACTACCGCTCATAAAAAAGAGACGCAAAAATTGCGTCTCTACAAGTATAAACCCAGCAAAATTTGCTCCTGAGTTAGCGATTTACCTGCAGCAGCTTGGCACGAACGGCATCTACGGATTGCTCCATCTCCTGCACGCGCTGGCGGCTAAGCTCCTGCTTCTGGCGGTTTAGCTGCACCTCCTGCTCCAACTGCTTCAGATCCTCGGCGTTTCGCACCAGTTCCTGTTCCAACTCCTTCCGGCGCTGCTTGTTCCGCTCTATACTTAGCTGCAGGCTATTGGCCTCCTTCACTACACGGTCCTGCTCCGCTTTGGTAGCCTGCAGCACATCCTCGGCAGCGTTAATCTGCCGGAACACGTCTTCGCGGTAGAGCTTTCGGGCAAAGCCCCGCATAAATTTCTCTGCAGCGGTATACTCTTTTGGTGTGGCAGACTTGCTCAGGTAATCGGTCCCGAAATCCAGGGTCCACCAAACATTGCTGCCCATGGCATCGCTGCTTACCAGCGAGAGCAGGCGCACAGGCACATCCGAAATTGTATCGATCTTAGCTTCCTCCACTGTTATAACGCCCTTGGTAACCCGCACGCGGCCCGCCTTCTGCCCCAGGTAATCCTTCCAGGAGCGCTCCACGGTTTTAGTGTCTAACTGCACCGACAGCTGCTGCCCGCGCCTTTTCACGCCCAGCACCTCCTGCTCCACTTCTTTTACCTGCACCGACTGCGCCTGGCAAACGCCGACCACCAACAATAAAATGGCAAGTATAAATCCTCTCATACGGCTCCTGATTTTTGTACTCCGATAGGTTTGTCTGATACACGAAGTTAAAGAATAGGCAGCAGAAAGAGCGAAGGCAAAACGAATTAATTTAGCCTGTTTTTGGTTTGGGATTAGGGCTAGCTGCACTAACTTTGCAAACTTATGGCACTCGCAGTCAGAGGTGATCGGGTATGGAGCCAAACTTTACCGCACATTAGCTGTTAAGAGCACTATGAAACTAACCGTTTGCCGAAAGGAGCACTTTAATGCCGCGCACAGATTGCACAACCCCGCCTGGACGGATGAGCAGAACAGCACGGTGTTTGGCCTGTGCAACAACCCCAATTACCATGGGCATAACTATGAGCTGATCGTGAAGCTGACGGGCACTGTAGACCCCGACACCGGGTATGTGTACGACATGAAAATACTGAGCGACCTGGTAAAGGAGGAGGTGGTGAACAAGTTTGACCACAAGAACCTGAACCTGGACACGGAGGAGTTTAGCGAACTGAACCCAACCGCCGAGAATATTGCGGTGGTAATCTGGAACAAACTCCGTGAGAAAATCAGCCCTGATTACGATTTAGCTGTAACACTGTATGAAACAGAAAGAAACTTTGTGGAATATAATGGATAACCACGACCTGGAGAACGAAGAGGCGATGGATGACCACGTGATGAGCTCTCTGGAGACACCGTTGCGTGCTGATGCATTTGACCTGTCAGACGACGAAAAGATTACGATCATCGAGGGGCACTTCCGCGAGATCATGCACACCCTGGGCCTGGACCTACAGGACGACAGCCTGAAGGGCACGCCGCACCGCGTGGCCAAAATGTATGTGAAGGAGATCTTCAGCGGTCTGCACCCGGACAACAAGCCGCATGCGCGCCGCTTCGAGAATAAGTATAAGTATAACAAGATGCTGGTGGAGCGCGATATTACCGTGTATTCCTCCTGCGAGCACCATTTTGTGCCTATCATAGGCAAGGCGCATGTGGCCTACATCCCGAACGAACACGTAATAGGCCTGTCTAAGCTGAACCGCATTGTACATTACTACGCCCGCCGTCCACAGGTGCAGGAGCGCATGACCATGCAGATAGCCGACGAGCTGAAACAGGCGCTGCAGACTGAAAACGTAGCCGTACTGATTGAGGCGGACCACCTGTGCGTGATGAGCCGCGGCGTGAACGATGTGAGCAGCAGCACCGTTACGGCAGAATATTCCGGCCTGTTTGAGCAGGAGCAGTACCGCACGGAATTCCTGGGCCATATTCGTACCAGCCGTTAAACTGTACCCTGCTTTACCCGGAAACCATACTTCTTACCTTCCTACGAAATATCAGAAAACTTAAATATACCTAAGTTTCGTATAGGTGAACTTACTGTGCAAACACATAAAAGCTTATGCCAGGAAAAATACTCATTACAGGAGGTTCCGGTTTAATAGGGATGCGTCTGTCAGAGATGCTGATAGACCAGGGGTACGAAGTAGCGCACCTCAGCCGCAACCCCGATAAGGTATCCACTTATAAGACCTTTAAGTGGGATGTAAAGGAAGGCTACATTGATGAGAACGCCATCATGTATGCCGATTACATCGTGAACCTGGCGGGTGCCAGCGTAGCTTCCGAAAAATGGACGGAAGAGCGCAAGAAGGAACTCCTGAATAGCCGCGTACAAAGTATAAACCTGCTGCACAAATGCCTCAGCGAAGCGGAGCACCACGTAAAAGGGTTTATTTCTGCCTCCGCCATAGGTATTTACGGCGACTCCGGCGACCAACTTGTGTCAGAGGAAAGCATGTATGCCGATGATTTTCTGGCGGAGATATGCAAGGCCTGGGAAGAAGCCGCATGGCAGATGCGCAACCTGAACCTGCGCACTGTACTCCTTAGGCTGGGCATTGTACTGAGCATAAAAGGCGGTGCCTTGCCGCAGATGGCCCGCCCTGTAAAGCTAATGGCTGGTGCCCCGCTGGGCTCCGGGAAGCAGTACATGTCCTGGATCCATATTGACGATGCCTGCCGCCTGTTTATCCGCGCCATAGAGGACACCCAGTTTGAAGGCGTTTACAATGCTGTGGCGCCGCACCCTGTTACCAACAAAGAGTTTACCCGGGAACTGGCCGAAGCCATGAAAAAGCCGCTGGTACTGCCTAAAGTGCCTGCCTTTGCCATTAACCTGATGATGGGCGAAATGAGTGAGGTGGTGCTTGCCAGCCAGCGCGTAAGTGCCAATAAGGTACTCCACACCGGCTTCACGTTTGAGTATAATTACCTGGAGGATGCGCTGGAATCTTTCTACGAAGAGCAGGAAGACTAAATAACTAAGTTGCGATTAATCAACCCCTCCGAGGAGGAGAGTCACCTACACTATTTGCGAAATTCCCCTTAAGGTAGATTCGTTTCATTCTTCACTTTTTGTCATCCTGAAAGGCCTTGGTAGCTTGTAGTATAGTATAGGGTAACCTCCCTTCAAAAAATAGAAGGCCCCGCTATACTTTAGCGGGGCCTTCTATTTTTATACTTGGGTATGTTGTGTTAGAGTATATCGCCAAAATTGAGCAGCTCTAGCACTGAGTCTATTTGGGTGGAGTCCGGCATTGGCTTTGGCAGCACGGTGGTGCAGTTATACTTTTTGCTGATCTTAACCGTAGGCTTAGGGAAACGCCCCATAGTGTACCCCAGTTCCTTGTCCTCATAAATCCGCTCCATGTATAAACCAAACACCGGCAGGGCTGTTTTGGAGCCTTCGCCCAACTGCGAGGTACGGAAGTGTATGCTGCGGTCCTCGCCGCCAACCCATACGCCCGTCACCAGGTCCTTGGTTACGCCCATAAACCAACCATCGGAGTGGTTAGAGGTGGTGCCTGTTTTGCCGCCTATCTCATTGCCTTTCCAGAGGTCATACTCCCACAGCGCCTGCGAGGTGCCGCCCGGCTCCTCCATACCTCCTTTTAGCATGTGCATCATCAGGAAAGCCGTCTCCTCGCTCAGCACCTTCTTCTGCTTCGGCGTGAACTGGTACAGCAGGTTACCGTTCTGGTCCTCGATGCGGGTAATGAACATGGGCTCGGTATGGAAACCTTGGTTCGGGAACGTGCTGTAAGCCCCCACCATCTCAAAGATAGAGACATCGCTCGGGCCAAGGCCAATGGATGGCACCGACTCCAGCGGGCTTTCTATTCCCAGTTTGTGAGCATACTTTACTACCGTTTCCCAGCCGATTTGCTCGGTAAGCTTGGCCGTAACGGAATTCACCGATTTGCCCATACCCCGCCGGAGCGTCATGGGGGCACCTGTGTATTCCCAATCCGCGTTGGTAGGCGACCAGCTCTTCTTCTTCCCTTTCTCTACATAGTTGATGGTAATGCGCTGGTCCACTATCTTATCGCAGGGCGAGTAGCCGTTGTCGATGGCAGCCACATACACGAAGGGTTTGAAGGTAGAACCCGGCTGGCGACGCGCCTGTTTCACGTGGTCATACTTAAAGTACTTAAAGTTGATGCCGCCCACCCATGCTTTGATATGGCCTGTAAAAGGGTCCATGGTCATCATGCCGCCATGCAGAAAGTGCTTATAGTAAGCCAGCGAGTCCAGCGGGCTCATGGTCACTGTTTTCTCCAGCGAGTCGTTCTCCCAGGTAAACACTTTCATCTTGCGCGGGCGGTTCAGTTCTTTGTTAATGGCAGCGGTGTCATCGCCATACTTCTTCTTGAGCCGGCGGTAATAGGCTGTGCGCTTGATGGTTTCTTCTATAAACCCAGGTATCTCTTTGTTATTCTCGTCCACCCACGGATTTTTGCCCTCCCAGTGATTATCGAAACGCCGCTGTAGCCTGCGCATGTGCTCCTCCATGGCCGCCTCAGCGTGCGCCTGCATCCTGGAGTCGATGGTGGTGTATACTTTCAGGCCGTCGCGGTAGAGGTCGTAGCCATTCTCCTTGCACCACTCCTGCAGGTAATCGGCCACGGCGCCCCTAAAGTAGGTGGCAGGGCCGTCGTAGTGGTTCTCCACACTATAATCCAACACAAGCGGGAGTTGACTCAGAGAGTCGGCCTCGGCCTCGGGCAGGTAGCCATACTTTACCATCTGGCCCAGCACTACATTGCGGCGGCGGGTGGCGTTCTCAGGGTTAAAGCGCGGACTGTAGTAGGTCGGGGCTTTGAGCAGGCCCACCAGCACGGCCGCCTGCTCTACCTTCAGGCTATCCGGGGAGGTGTTAAAGAAGGTTTGGGACGCTACTTTTATACCGAAGGAGTTCGATCCGAAATCCACCGTGTTCAGGTACATGGTCAGTATCTCCTCTTTGGTATAGCGCTGCTCCAGCTTAATGGCCGTAAGCCACTCTTTGGTTTTTGAGATAACAATATTGAGGCCTGGGATGTGGCCCAGCACACCTTTGGAGTCGTCGGTGCGGGTTTTGTAGAGGTTCTTGGCCAGCTGCTGTGTAATGGTGCTCGCACCTCTTGCCTCGCCTCTAAAGCTACCGTACACCGCCGACATGATGGCCTGGGGGTCTATGCCGGCGTGCTCGTAAAACCGGATGTCTTCGGTGGCAACCAGCGCCTGCACCAACTGCGGCGACAGCTTTTTGTAAGTTACCGGGCTGCGGTTCTCCCGGAAGTATTTCCCGATCAGCTGTCCGTCAGAAGTATAAAGCTCGGAGGCCTGGTCAGACCGCGGGTTCTCCAGCCTGTCCAAACTCGGCGAGGCTCCAAACAGGTACAGTATGTTGTGCTCCACACTCAGCAGGTACAGCACAACCACGGTAAGCCCCAGGAAGAACGTCTTCCAGGCAAAGCCTATCACCTTCTTGGCTATGGATGATGTTGTTTTAGGTTCTTGTACTTTCTCTTGCTCCTTCGGCATCTTTAGCAAACAGCGGCTGTTTTCTTTAAATTCCCTATCGCACTTCAAACAAAACGATCACAAAGATACTTTTTGTACACAACTTCCAAGAAGTACATCCTATATTACTTTGTAAATACTACCAAAACGACTATACTTTGACGTGTGCTGGCTATATTTGTTCCAGAAGACGCTCCTTAGAATTTCAAAAAAATGCAAGATACACTACAGCAGGCTTTTAACAGGATCATCGGGCTCCCGCTCAACAAAACCACCCGTAACGAAGCCGTACAGTATTTCCATTTTGGCCACACGCATTACACCACGCCGCAGGGCCTGGTGCTGGATGTGGGAGAAATTACCCTGGCCGTGAACTGCCCCTGGGAACTGCAGCTGGCCGACGGCGGCCTGATAAAGCAAAGCGAGATGTACATCCGTAAGCGTGAGGCGGGCCTCCCAACCCCGGTATGGGACTGGAAGAAGCCCGGCTCCAGCATGCTGGACCAGCGCCTAATGGAACTGGTGAACGATAACCCGAACCTGGTGGTGGAGCGCGCCGAGCAGCAGGATGATTTTGGCCTTCTGCTATACTTCAGTGACGGCTCCACGCTTTCCGTCTTGCCCGAGCCCGAAAAGCCGGTGGCGGAGTACTGGCAGTTCTTCAGCAACACCGGCGATGGCCTGCGGGTGGGTGCCAGTGAACAGGGCCTGTTTTAAGTACTAATACTTTGGCGCAAGTATAAACCGGCCGCGTTTATACTTGCACCCATACTTTTGCCCCTCCGGAAACCTTTAGCGCTGCTGCAGAGTACTTCAGCAAAAAGCAGCCCTTTGAACATCCGCCTCCAACTTTTCGAATTCGAAGACCAGCGCTGGTTCCCACATGTTATCCGGCAGGGTATGCTGGATTTCCTGCGCTTCATGATCACCCGGCTCAACGCCTATGAGGCTGCCACGCCACTGCTGCAGGAGCTGCTGGAGCGTACCGGCCAGCGGCACATCACCGATCTTTGCTCAGGTGCCGGAGGCGGCATTGCCGCCATTCAGCAGGAGTTGAGCCAGCGCACGGAAAGCCCCGTGACCATTACCCTCTCAGACCTTTACCCCAACATCGGCGCTTATGAGTACCTGCAGCATACTTCCGGAGGCAGCATTCGTTTTGTACCCACGCCCGTAGATGCCACCGCCGCGCCCGAAAGTGTAAAAGGCGTGCGCACCATCTTCTCCTCCTTCCACCATTTCCCGCCACACCTGGCCAAAGCCATACTTCAGGACGCCGCCGACAAGTGCGCTGCCATCGGTATTTTTGAAGGGGCGAAGAAAAGCTGGCTCGAGCTGCTGCTGCTCTGGCTGTTCTTCCCGGTTATCATACTTGTGGTGACGCCATTCGTCCGTCCTTTCAGGCTCAGCAGGCTCTTTTTTACGTACATTATACCGCTTATTCCACTGGGCATTCTCTGGGACGGCACAGTTTCGCTGCTGCGCATGTATACCCCCGAGCAACTAGAGCGGATGGCCTCAGAGATTCGTGCGCCAAATTATACCTGGCGCTCCGGCCGCACAGGTACCGGCCCTGGTAAAGATGTTATCTACCTGCTCGGGTATCCGGAGGAAGTAGAAAGTATAAAAGTAGAGAAGCCTGAGAGTCCTTAAAAATCTTTAACCCATAGCCATTGAACACAGCCAAGTACAGCACTGCCCTTACCCTGATGCGCATTCCGTTTTCGGTGTACCTGATGCCAATCTTCTGGTTTGCCCTGAGCACCTTGCCGCAGGTGAATGTATGGAGGGCGGTGGCGGTGTTCCTGGTGCTGCATATTTTGGTGTACCCGGCCAGCAACGGCTACAACTCCTACTACGACCGCGACGAGGGTAGCATTGGCGGGCTAAAGAATCCCCCAAAACCGAACCGGCAGCTCATGCACCTGGTACTGCTGTTTGATATATTGGCCATACTTTTTAGCTTGTTGCTTTCGCCTCTTTTTGCCGTTTTCGTAGCGCTGTACCTTCTTATCTCCAAGGCTTATAGTTACGAAGGCATCCGCCTTAAAAAATACCCTGTCCTGAGTACGTTTGTGGTAACTTTTTTCCAGGGGGCGTTTACGTATGTGATGGTGCAGGCAGGCGTTGGCCTGAAACTACAAGAGGTGCTGCAACAGCCAAATAGTTGGTTTGCCCTGGTAAGTACCCTGTTTCTCTGCGGCTCCTACCCCCTTACCCAAATTTACCAGCACGCTGAAGACAGCCGTCGCGGCGACCGCACCCTGAGCCTGATTTTAGGTGTAAAGGGTACTTACCTGTTTGCAGCAGTCAGTTTGCTGGCGGGCACGGCGTTGTTGCTTTGGTTATACTTTAGCACAGGGCAGGTGCGTAATATTTTCATCTTCCTGCTCTGCACGGCACCGGTTTTATACTTCTTTACCGGCTGGGTGGTGCGTGCGCAGAAAGATAGGCGCGAGGTGAATTTTGAGAACACCATGCAAATGAACAAAATCTCTTCGCTGTGCATCAGTGCTGCTTTTGTATTGATGATGGTGGCAAGGATATGGCCAAGTTAAACTTGCATCCGTAATAGCGTATAGCGACAAACTCTAAGCCCATGAAGTTTCTAGATGCTGTAGTGGCGGGTATAGCTGGCACCGCCGCCATGACTGCTTTTTTGTACTTGCTCTCCTTTGTTACACACCGCGTGATGAAAGTGGTTCGTATCCTCGGCACCATGCTTCTGAACCGCACCCACCCCGACGGAAACCTTTCGGAGCTTACCGGTACCAAGGTAGCAGGCACGCTTGCCCAGTACGCTGCAGGAGTCTTTTTCGCCGTTATCTACCTAGCTTTGTGGAATTCCGGGGTGGGGCTGGCAACTGCCTCGTGGGGACTGCTTTTTGGCCTGGCTCATGGTTTGGTTGCCATGATGATCTGGTATTTCTTTTTTATGCTACACCCCCGCCCGCCGCTCATCACCTTAAAAACATACCTCACCACCCTCATCTTTGCCCACATCGTCTACGGCTTTGTAACCACCTATACTTTTTACCTCCTGTTAAGGCCGGAGTATAGTTTTTGGTGGTAACCCGGAAAGAAGAACTGCTTCAGGATAAAGGAAAGGATTTGGCCACATCAGTAATATCTTTTGCTATCTAAAACACGGTTGTCACTCCCTAATTAGAAAGTAACTGCTCTGTCTCAATTGTAATCTTTGTAGCCAAGGAGAGGTTCTGAATCAGGATTTTCAGGATTAGTGGATAGACAGGATTTCCCAGCAGATGCTTGTCATCCCACTTGTTAGGAGTTAAGGAACGATTAACCCACCCCTAGAGCTACGCTCGCTAACTCAAAACTCTCGTTTTGGCTAGTCCAGAGGAGTGGAATTTTCAGCATGCGATTACATCCCCCTGCCCCCTTCGAAGGGGGACTTAGACCTCTTTTCATAGCAAAGGCAGCAGCTATCGAATCTGTTCCCAGTCTTTCCGTTGAGCGCCTTTGGAGTTTTTCGGTCCCGAAGGGATTGCAAAGCGATAGCGAGCAAAGAAAAGCTCCCAGCGCGATGCGGGAAGACGAGCCCTCCCGGGCTGGAGGGAGCCAAGGCGGGAGGTGCAACTTTAGTTATGCAAGACTGATGATGAACTGCTGAAAGAAAGGATAGCTTAGTTCATGTTTAAGGTAGCAGCGGCTAGGGAAGTATAAACTGAGAAGTATAAGTATGCGGATTAGGAAATCCGCAGCAGAGAGGTTCCGGACAGGGATGTCCGGAACAGCAGGACGTTTGCGCCAGGTAAGCAAGTATAAAAACAAAACAGCCTGCCAAACAAACGTCTGGCAGGCTGCAAGTATAAGTTAAGTTAACTCCTATTCTTATCCGTTCATCGAGATCAGGAACTCCTCGTTGCTCTTGGTGCCCTTCATACGCTCTTTCAGGAACTCCATGGCCTCGATCGAATTCATATCCGACATGAACTTGCGCAGGATCCAGATACGGTTCAGCTCGTCTCTGTCCATCAGCAGATCCTCGCGGCGGGTGCCGGAAGCCGGAACGTCGATAGCCGGGTACACGCGTCTGTTGGCCAGCTTGCGGTCCAGTTGCAGTTCCATGTTACCGGTACCTTTAAATTCTTCGAAGATTACCTCGTCCATCTTTGAGCCTGTATCGATCAGGGCAGTGGCGATGATGGTCAGGGAGCCGCCGTTCTCTACGTTACGGGCAGCACCGAAGAAGCGCTTCGGCTTGTGCAGTGCGTTTGCATCCACACCACCCGACAGGATCTTGCCAGACGAAGGAACTACGGTGTTGTAAGCACGGGCCAGACGAGTGATAGAGTCTAACAGAATAACCACATCGTGGCCGCACTCTACCATGCGCTTGGCTTTATCCAATACAATGCTGGACACCTTTACGTGGCGGTCGGCAGTCTCGTCGAACGTAGAGGCGATCACCTCCGCGTTTACGCTGCGGGCCATGTCCGTAACCTCTTCAGGGCGCTCGTCTATCAGCAGGATCATCAGGTATACTTCCGGATGGTTCTCTGTGATGGCGTTTGCTATCTCCTTCAGCAACACTGTTTTACCAGTTTTAGGCTGTGCCACGATCATACCACGCTGGCCTTTACCAATAGGGGCAAAAAGATCGAGAATACGGGTTGAAAGCTGGCTTGGGCGTGTGGTCAGTTTCAGGCGCTCTTCCGGGAAAAGCGGCGTCAGGTGCTGGAACGGGATACGGTCACGGATCTCCTCTGTGGTGCGTCCGTTTACGGTTTCCACCTTCAGCAGGGCAAAGTACTTCTCTCCTTCTTTCGGAGGTCTGATTTGCCCTTTTACAGTATCTCCGGTTTTAAGGCCGAAAAGCTTTATCTGCGATGGAGAAACATAGATATCATCCGGCGAGGCCAGGTAGTTGTAGTGCGTAGAACGGAGGAAGCCATAGCCATCCTGCATCAGTTCCAGCACTCCCTCGTTCAGGATAATACCGTCAAACTCTTTAAAGTTACTTGTATTGGCAGCGTTCTGCTGGCTGCTACGGCGCGTGTTATCACTACGATCGTTGCTGCGGCTCTCTCTGCTGTCGTTGCCACGGTTATCGCGGTTGTCGCGGTTGTCACTGCGATTATCATTTCCGCGGTTGTCGTTGCGGCTCTCTCTATCTCCTCTGTTATCGCTGCCGCGGCTCTCGCGGTTATCAGTACGGCTTTCCTCTCTGTTGTCGCGGCGAACACGCTCACGGCCAGCCTGTGCGCCGTGGTCTTTTGCCGGGGCCTCAGTTGCCACTGCCGTCTGAGTTCTTTCATCGGTACGGGCAGCTGCATGTGTGCGCTGGCGTTTTTCTCTAACCGGAGCTTCTGGGGTTCTCTCTTCTTCTACAGCAACTGCACTTTCAACTGTTGCAACACTACCAGACGATTCGCTTTGAGAGGTGCGATTGTATTCTTTTGATATTTTCTCGGAGGGGGTAACGGCTTGTTGATCGAGGATCTTGTAAATGAGGTCTTGTTTGCTGAGTTTCTTAAAGTTTTTAACACCCAAGTGCTCAGCAATTTCTTTGAGTTCTGAAAGAAGCCTATCTTTCAATTCTTCAATTTTGTACATAAATAATGGTATGGTAGTTAACTTAACTTGCCAGGTTTCGCGGTGAGCGAACAAAGCGAGAGATTTTCTTTTAAATCAGGAAAATAGAATAGGTTGCGAAAGAGTCAGACAGGCACGGGAAAAAGGGCCTTCTTCAATTGTACCGCAATGTTATTGCAATGCCTTTTAATTAACAAATATTAGCGGTGGTTTTAGATAAAAAGTTTCAAAATTTGTTTAAAAGATTTCGTAAAAGCCGCTAAATAGTTAAAAAGCTCTATTTTTGTGTTTATACATTATACTTTACTATGCTACAGCTAACAGTTTTAAGAGAGCAGACCGAGCAGGTAATTGCCGGGCTGAACAAGAAAAACTACAAAAACGCGGCCGATGAAGTTGCCGCTCTACTGGAGCTCGACCAGAAGCGTCGCCAGGTCCAGAACGAGCACGACTCGCTGCAGAGCCGCGCCAATGCCATCTCCAAGGAGATCGGCATGCTGATGAAGAACGGAGAGCGCGAGAAGGCCGAAGCCGCCAAAGCCGAAACCACCGAACTGAAGCAGCAGACCAAATCCTTAGCTGAGCAGCTCTCCTCCATAGAAGACGAAATCCAGAAAGCCCTCTACAAGCTGCCTAACCTGCCGCACGAGAGCGTACCGTTTGGCAAAAGCGCCGAAGACAACGAGGTGGTGCTGGAGCACGGTGAAATTCCGCAGCTGCACGAAGGCGCGCAACCACATTGGGAGCTTATCCAGAAATACGACATCATAGATTTTGAGCTGGGCAACAAGGTATCCGGAGCCGGTTTCCCGTTTTACAAGAAGCAGGGTGCCCGTTTGCAGCGCGCGCTCATTAACTTCTTTTTAGACGAGGCCATGAAGGCCGGATACATGGAGGTGCAGCCACCGATTGTGGTAAACGAGGCCTCTGGCTACGGCACGGGCCAGTTGCCCGATAAGGATGGACAGATGTATCATGCCACGGCAGATAACCTGTACCTGATCCCTACAGCGGAGGTTCCTATTACAAACATGTACCGCGATGAGATTGTTCCGGTGGAGCAATTGCCGATCAAAAATACTGGCCATACACCTTGCTTCCGCCGCGAGGCCGGCTCATGGGGTGCCGATGTGCGCGGCCTGAACCGCCTGCACCAGTTCGATAAAGTGGAGATTGTGCAGATTACGCTGCCGGAGAAATCTTACGAGGCGCTGGAGGAGATGAGCAGCTATATACAGGGGCTATTGCAGAAACTGGAGCTGCCTTACCGCGTGCTGCGCCTTTGCGGCGGCGATATGGGCTTTACCTCTGCCCTAACCTACGACATGGAAGTATACTCTGCTGCCCAGGGCCGCTGGCTGGAGGTTAGCTCTGCCTCTAACTTTGAGACCTACCAAGCCAACCGCCTGAAGCTACGCTACAAAACCGAGTCGGGCAAAACGCAACTGCTGCATACGTTGAATGGTAGCGCCCTGGCCCTGCCACGCATTGTAGCGGCTATACTTGAGAATAACCAAACCCCGGACGGCATCAACATGCCGAAAGTGCTGCACCCATACTTAGGGTTCGAGAAGATCTCTTAAAGATCCTTACCCAGAAACAGAAAAGCCGCTGATTAAGTCAGCGGCTTTTCTGTTTTCACCAATTTGCAAATTGCCTATTCTTCCCCTCCAAACTGCTCCAGGTAAGCCTGATACTGGTTCTTGAGTTTATACTTCTTAATTAGGATCTTGGGTTCGTCGAGGTTCTCGGCCTTTAGCTCTTTGGTTTGCAGCAGTTGCTCCAGCGCTTTACGCTCATCCTCAGCACCGTCTATACTTTCGTAGTCCTGCAGAAAGGCAGGCGTGAGCAGGAGCTTGTTCTTTTTGATAGCTACATACCCCACCGACATCAGCTTCTCCAGCCCCTGCTCTACATCGGCATGCGTCAGCACGGTTCCGTCCACGGCATCGGCCATGAGCAGAATTTCGTGCAGCGGCGCCCCACCTTCTTCGCCGGATGCTAAAAGCATCGCCTCCAATAGTTGCACATCCGTATCCTGCCAGGTTAAGTTATATTTGGCCATAGTTTTCAATTTTCACTATCTGATTTCAATATCCTCAAATGAGATATCGCGCATACATTTAAAATGGCCTTTCGGGCACTTGCTGTAGCCGATTTTGGAGCAGGGCCGGCAACTCAGGCCTTTTACCTCCAGTACTTTATACTTTGTCCGGAAGGGGTACATGCCAAACTCAGGAATGGTGTTGCCCCACACACTGATGATCTCTTTCTGGAAAGCCGCCGCAATATGCATCAGGCCCGTGTCGTGGCTCACCACCTGCTTTGCCTGTTTCACCAACGAGGCAGAGCCATTCAGGTTATACTTGCCGCAGGCGTTGTAGATGATGGTTGGTAACTTTATCCCGGAAAAATGAGCGGCTATCTCGTCGCCGGTGGTAGCATCCTCCTTGCCTCCCAAAAGTATAACCGGCTGCTGCAGGCGCTCGCAAAGTTCTATAATACGCTCAGTGGGCAGGCGCTTGGTGTAGTGCTGCGCCCCGATGGCAAAGGCCACATAACCGTTCTGAAAACCTGCGGGCAAAGTATGGACATCCACCTCATCCGGGGCAGGTATAAAGTAATCCAGGCCCTGGCCATCGTCTTTCACGCCCAAGGCTGCTGCGGCATCCATGTAGCGTTGCACAATGTGCACGTCGGGCAGACGGTTGCGCTTGAAGTTTACCATCAGCCATTTCTCGTAGTTAAGCTTGTTAAAGCTACGACTCGGCTTGCCCAGCCTTGCCTTAATCACGCGGGTGCGCAGGTTGTTGTGCAGGTCCACCACGTAGTCGAAGTTTTCCGCCTTCAGCTCCTGCACCAGGTCGCCCAGTTTCTCGCCCAGCACATGCACCTTGTTCACGTAGGGGTTGTTGGCAAGTATACTTTGGAAGGCTTTTTTGGTAACGTAGTGCACCTCCGCCCCCGGCACCTGCTGCTTTATACAGCGGATAACGGGCGTAGTCAGCACAATGTCGCCGATGGAGGAAAAACGAAGTATGAGAATCTTTGGCATTTAATACTTTAATCGAACGCTGCCGCAAGTTTTCAACTTGTGGCTATACTTGGGGTAAGCTTTCAGCTTACGGTGTTGTGGCTGTTAACAATTTTTCGCAAGCTGAAAGCTTGCCTCATATGTGCTCCAAGCTAAAAGCTTGAAGCAGCTGCTTTAATTTTATTCACGGTAATACACTTCCTCTTTGATGAAAGCATCAAAGCTTGGCAAATTACTGCCTATTGGCTCATGGTTATCCTGAAACCAAGTATGCAATTCCCTTACTTTCTCGTTCTCCGGCTCCTGCTTCATCATTTGCTGCACAATAAAGTAAGCATCATCTGCGATGCCGTTTTCATAACGCAGCTTTGCCAAAAGGAGCATGGCAGCAACATTGGTTGAGTCCTTCCTTAGACTCGCCCTTAAGCCCATATCATAGACATTATTGTGCGCATTATACTTGTTCTCTAAAAATACAGTAAGCGACATTATATCATGTGACGTTTTATAATCAAGAACAAACTCACCAACATCCCCCAAATATGGTTCATAGCCAGGCCCTCTATTCATAAACGCAGACACATCTATCTTAAACATCTCAGGATAAATAATCTCCGCTTCCTCATACTTATCATCAAGTATGTAGTTGACGAAAGCGATAGATGAATCCTGTCGGGTGGCAAGCGTTGCAGGAACAGCTTTATAATCTTTAAAAGAGAAATCCGGCTGTTGTTGCTGGGCACTGCTGCAGCTAAAGCAGCCGAACAACAATGCCATAAGGGCGAGTTTGATTTTCATTTTAACGGTTATAATTGGTTACCCACCCCTACCCCTCCCAAGAGGGGAATTATACTTACTAAAAAGTCACCCTTTGAAGGGGCGGGGAGATTACTATATTTTGCGAAACTTTATATGAGTGCGATGCTTACTTTATCTTCTCCTTCCGCTCTTTAAAGTACTTCTCCACTTCCTCCAGCGGCTTGGCGTTGAAGGTCATTTCCTTGGTTAGGCCGCCTTTTCTGCCAACCAGCACACCGTACTTCATGTCGTCGTAGCCGCTGGTGTGGTGGGCGTCGGGGTTTATACTTAGCATCACACCCTTCTCCAAAGCATACTGCACGTGGCGCCAATCTAAGTCTAAACGCCACGGGTTGGAGTTAATCTCGATGATGACATTATTTGCGGCGCAGGCGTCGATCACCATTTTATGGTTGATCGGGTAGCCCTCGCGGCGCAGCAGCAGTCGACCAGTCGGGTGGCCCAACATGGTGGTGTAAGGGTTTTCAATGGCCGTGATCAGGCGCGTGGTGGCCTTTTTCTCGTCCATGTTCAGGCTGCTGTGGATGCTGGCCACAATAAAGTCAAAGGTTTTCAGTATATCCGCATCATAATCCAGTGAGCCATCGCCCAGAATATCAGACTCAATGCCTTTAAAGATCCTGAACGGAGCCAGTTTTTTATTCAGCTCGTCGATCTCCTTTTGCTGGCGCAGTACATCGCCCTCGCGCAAACCACCAGCGTACGAGGCGGTTTTACTATGGTCGGAGATGCCCAAATACTCGTAGCCCATCTCTCGGCAGTGGGTAGCCATCTGCTCCAAGGTATGCGCGCCATCAGAGTAGGTACTGTGGTTGTGCAGAATGCCTTTCAGGTCGGACAGTTCTAGCAGCTTGGGCAGTTTGTTTTGCAGCGCCAGTTCCAGCTCGTTCGTGCCCTCGCGCAATTCCGGCTCAATATAAGCCATGCCTGCCGACTTGTAAATATCCGCCTCCGAAGTATAGCCTTGCTCGCGCACTACCGTCAACAGGTTCGTGCTGCTTGTAAAATACTGCGCCAGGTGCTCAGGGGCAGAAGAGTGCAGCAGCATTTCGTTGGCAAAGCGCTCCGTTGGCACCAGCCTCACCTCCACCGGCATGCCGCTTTCAGTAAGCGAGCCACGCCAGGCAAAAGGTCCGGAGGCTTTTTCGTCTTCCTGCAGTGCGGCCATACCTTGCAAAGCCTCATGGGCCTGCACCGGGACATCGGTGGCAAGTATAAACTGCAGTGTAGTGATGATTTCCATGCGACGGCGCATCTCCCCCACCAACTCCACCTGCGCATCCGGCACGGCAGATTTTATACTTTGCAGCAGCTCATCGGCCATCAGATCGGCCTCGGCAAACAATAATTTTCCACGGTTTTGCTGGGTAAAGAGCAGTGCTTGCTTAATGTTCTCCTGGGTCTTGGCCCCGAAGCCTTTCAGCTTGCTTACTTTATCCTGCTCGCAGGCCTCCAGCAGCTCCTCCACAGTTTCAGCGCCCAGCTCCTTCCAGAGGTTACGCACTTTCTTCGGGCCGATGCCTTTTATGCGCAGCATCTCCACCACACCGTTCGGGGTTACCTGCAGCATCTGGTCCAGCTCGTCGAAGGAGCCTTTCTCGTTCATCTCCACGATCTTGGCGGCAATGCCCTTGCCAACGCCCTGTATACTTTCCAGCTGCGCCTGCGTCATGGTTTCCAGCGGTTCCTCCACCAGTTCCAGCGCCCCCACCGCATTGGTGTACGAGCGTATCTTGAACGGATTTTCGTCGTGCAGCTCCATGAGCTCGGCCGCCAGCTTAAACTGTTTTATGATCTTCTTGTTTTCCAAAGCCTGAGTCTTGTCTGTGTGTTACAAAGATAGGAAAAGCGGCCAAACCTTTGGCTTGCCAGCCAACCTCTCCCGCCCTCCTTCTACTTTATTTCGTAATAATCCTTTATTACTGCCGTTATCATCCCAGGGCCACAATAGTTGTATGCTTATACTTACATATACCACCCTTATTCCCTATCTTAGCACTAAACCCGATTTATACTTATGAGATATATTTCCGTGCTTTGCCTGCTGTGCCTGCTTTTTATGGCGGCTACCTGCAAGAAAAACGACAAAGTGGCCGCGCAGCTGGCCGGTAAAATATGGCTGCACTCGTTTGAGGAAGACGAAGAAGGACTATGGGTATACCGCCCCAACACCTTTGATTTTCCGCCGTCGCGTGGGCGCACCGGATTTAGCCTGGAGCCCGGCGGTGTGTTTAAAAGATACGAGATAGCCCCTACCGACGGCCTGCAGGAAGAAACCGGAGAATGGGAGCAGTTGGAGAAAGACCTGGTGCAGATCAGGATGGCACAAGGCAGCCCTCCGCCCAATGAGTATAAGATCCAGATCGTGCAGCTGGGCAAGGAGCAGCTTAAAGTAAAGAGAATAGAATAATACCAAACGTTATCTGTACTTTATAAGTATATGAGTTACACCATGCTGAACTACGAAAAGCTATCGAAATCGACCCGGACCAGAACGGCCATGTTGCTGCTTCTGCTGTTTATGGTGCTCGCGGTAGCCGATCTGTTCATCAGCTTTTTCGGGGGTTTGGTGCTAGGGGTGCTGCTGGTGCAGTTCGAGATGGAGGCTCAGCGGTTTTTCAGGCACTCGGCAAGCTACAGCAAAAGAATTGCAGGACTCATAAAAGCTTACACAGACCTAAGTCCGGAGCGCAAGATTCAGCTGAAAGCAGGCTTACAGGTGCTTGTTTTTATACTTATACTTGCCCGCGTGCTGGATACTTTCTGGGGCGGCCTCATCAGCGGCATGCTGCTGGCCCTGCTCTCCGACGACCTTATCCATTACCAGCGCAGGAGGCAGAAAATCAAGAAGAACTAGTTTTACTCCTACTTCATACTTTTAGCCGGGCATGAGTACATTTGAGAACCTATCTGCAGCAATTAGAAGAAAAATCTGTGCCCTCCTATTCTTACTTGTTGTTTCACTGCACTTAGCTGGAGTTGCTTCCTCTCCAATCATGTTTTTACTTTACGGCTTGCTGGCTGGCACTGCCTTCGTTCAGCTAAAGCTACATATTGTAAAAAACGAAAGAGCTAACATCCAATCATCCTAAATCATACTTTATAATTCACCTTTACACATGCAACACTGGTTAGTAAAATCAGAACCTGAAACATATTCCTGGGCCGATCTGGTAAAAGACGGCCGCACTATGTGGGATGGCGTGCGCAACTATCAGGCCCGCAACAACATGCAGCAAATGCAGCCCGGCGACCTGGTGCTGTTCTACCACAGCGTCTCAGAGAAAGCAATCGTGGGCATCGCCAAGGTAGACAAAGCCGCCTACCCAGACCCCACCGCCAAAGATGACAAAGGCAAATGGGTGGTGGTAGACCTGGTGCCTTTCCGCGATTTTAAGGAGCCCGTAACACTGGAGCAGATTAAAAAGGATGAGCGCTTGCAGGACATCGCACTGCTGCGCCAGTCGCGGCTCTCTGTGATGCCGCTAAAACCCGAGGAGTTTGACGTATTGCTGGCGCTGGGCAACTAAACCATAAATAACAGGGCTAAAGCAACGAATAGCAGCTATTTGCAGTAAAATGCAGTAGCTGCTATTTTATACAATTCCGTCACCGGATAGCACTTACCCCCTGACACTATGCTATACATGCGCTACCTGCTTACCCTGCTGTTTTCGCTTGTACTGGTGCCGCTGCTGGCACAGGAGCCCCCTGCGCAGCCTATACGCCTGGAGCTGCCCTTTACCACGGAAGATGTGGAGGCAGAGGTAATCGCCCTGCCCGACAGTAGCCTGCTGGTGTACCACAAAACCAGCAATACCTGGGAAACCGAGGCCACGTTCCATTTCACCAAGTATAACAGCCGTCTGGAGGAAGTATGGACAGACACAGCCGCCCTGGCGCCCGACAGCGATTATATCCGCTACTACACAACCGGCCCCTATACTTACCTGTGTTTCAGTGGCGATAACCTACGCGATTATACTTTTGTGCGCCTGCACCATAAAACCGGCAAAACCTGGCATAAGCAATTTACCATAGAGCCCCTGGAGGCCATTTACGAGTACAAGGTACTGCAGGATAAATACTTCATTATTGGGCGCAACCGTAAAGACCGTAAGCCGCTGCTGCTGCACCTTAACCCGGATTCTGGGGAGGTTACGCCGCTACCTTCCGTTTATGGCGAGGAGTCTACTTTCTCGGACCTGCTGGCCGACCATGAGCAGAACCGCGTGGATGCCGTTATCACCGAATCCAACGGCCGCGTATCCAGGCTGCAGGTAAAGAGCTTCGATGCGAATGGCAAACTACTCAACAACTACTTTATACTTCAGCGGGAGAACGTGAACCTGCTGAACGCTGAAATCACCCCCGGCGATACTACCGAGAAGATGTTACTAGGCACGTACAGCACACGCGACTTACGCTTTGCCCAGGGCTTTTACGCCACCCCGCTGGCCTCGCGCGTAGTGGAAGGCAACTTTTACAGTGTGCTGCAACTCAAGAACTTCCTGAAGTACATGAAACCGAACCGCGAAGCACGCACCCGCCGCCGTGAGGAGAAACGCCTGCAGACCGGCCGCAACTCCGGCTTTAACTACCGCCTACTCCTCCACGACCTCATCGTTACCCCCACCGGGTACATTCTGGCAGCCGAGGCCTACTATCCGCAATACAGCAGCCCCCGCAGCAGCAACTTAGGCTTAACCCCGCAGGCTCTCACGCTTTACAGACTGGCAGATGAATACAAGCGCAGCCACGCCGTGGCCCTCGGCTTCGACAAAAACGGAATTCTCCTCTGGGACAATGCCTTTCCGCTGACCGGCGTTACCAGCAGCGAGCTGAGGCACACGGTGGAGGTGCAGCACCTGGCAGACGGGCGCGTGGTGATGGCTTACCCCGAAAACAGCAAGATCGTCTACCAATTGATGAACGATGACCTTTACAACGACGAGAAAACAGAGCTGGAGCTGATGCCTTACGAGGAAAACGAGAAAATCCAGAGCACCGAGTATCCCGGCATTATCCGGTGGTACGGCAACAGTATGGCCGCTTTCGGTTTCCAGCGTATCCGAAATAAAGAGAGCGGCACCCGGCAGGTGTTTTACATCAATAAGATCACGTTTTAGGGAGGCTGGTTATCCGGATCAGCATGTTCAGGATGATGGGTTGGGAAAAATGAGTACGTTTCCTACCTTCATACATTCTGAATTCACTCATCCAAAATCCTCCCCCCCCTAACTCTTTATCGCTCTAACTTTCTAACTCCCCCAATCCTTTCTATATTTGCGTTTAATTCTTCCGGCTATGCAGAAAAGACTCATCGTAAACCATCAACTGCTCGAAATCATGGTGATGCGCCTGTGCCACCAGCTCATCGAGAACCATGGCGACTTTTCTGACTCTGTGATCCTGGGCCTGCAGCCGCGCGGTAAGTATGTGGCGCAGCGTATTCAGCGCACCTTGCAAGGCATACTGGGTAAGCAAGTACCAACCGGCCTCCTCGACACCACCTTTCACCGCGACGATTTCCGACGCCGCGACACTCCGATTGCCGCCAATGCCACTAAAATCGATTTTCTGGTGGAAGGCAAAAAAGTGATCCTGGTGGATGACGTGCTGTACACGGGCCGCTCCGTGCGCGCCGCCCTGGATGCCATGATTGCCTATGGCCGCCCGGCAAGCGTGGAGTTGCTGGTGCTGATAGACCGCCTCTACACACGCCACCTGCCCATACAACCTACTTACGTGGGCCGGCAGGTAAACTCGCTGCTAAGCCAACGGGTGCTGGTAGAGTGGAAGGAACAGCAGGCCGAAGGAGATGCCATCTGGCTAATTACCAAAACCGACGAATAAACTTACTCATACATGCAAGAGCTCAGCGTCAGGCACCTGTTAGGTATCAAAGACATCACCCCCCAGGACATCCAGCTCATTTTTGAGACTGCCGATAATTTTAAGGATGTACTGAACAGGCCGATCAAGAAAGTGCCTTCGCTGCGAGACATCACCATCGCCAACGTTTTTTTCGAGAACTCCACGCGCACACGCCTCTCCTTTGAGCTGGCCGAAAAGCGCCTCTCTGCCGACGTGATCAACTTCAGCAGCAGCGGCAGTTCCGTAAAGAAAGGCGAAACCCTGCTGGACACGGTGAACAACATCCTGGCCATGAAAGTGGACATGATCGTGATGCGCCACTCCAGCCCCGGCGCCCC
The DNA here is from genome assembly GCF_026241195.1 of Pontibacter anaerobius. Classification (GTDB taxonomy): domain Bacteria; phylum Bacteroidota; class Bacteroidia; order Cytophagales; family Hymenobacteraceae; genus Pontibacter; species Pontibacter anaerobius. The sequence goes on along the minus strand of NZ_JAPFQO010000001.1, from coordinate 380,988 downwards.
GCACTTCCTGAGCAAGTACATACCGGCCAATATCGTGAACGCCGGCGACGGCACCCACGAACACCCAACGCAGGCCCTGCTTGATTCTTTCTCTATCAGAGAGCGTTTAGGCGAGGTAGCCGGTAAAAAGGTAGTGATCATCGGGGATATCCTGCACTCGCGGGTAGCGCTTTCCAACATTTTTGCCCTACAGAAGCAGGGAGCCGAGGTGATGGTGTGCGGCCCGATCACGCTGCTGCCAAAGTATATCAAAGAGCTGGGCGTAAAGGTGGAGACAGATGTGCGCAAGGCCCTGGCCTGGTGCGATGTGGCCAACGTGCTGCGCATCCAGCTGGAGCGCCAGCAAATGAAGTATTTCCCGTCGCTGCGCGAGTACACGCTATACTATGGCATCGACAAGAAAATGCTGGATAGCCTGAACAAAGAGATCGTGCTGATGCACCCGGGCCCTATAAACCGTGGCGTGGAACTTAGCTCCGATGCCGCAGACTCGCATCACTCCATCATACTGAATCAAGTTGAAAATGGCGTAGCCATACGTATGGCGGTGCTGTACCTGCTTGCTCAGAGAGGTTAATCCTAAAGTATAAACCAGCATTAAAGTATAAACCCCGCTCTTGCTACAAGGGCGGCGCTTTATACTTCAATCTGAAAGTATAAAGCGCCGCAGTAAACAAAAAGTATAGCTGTGGCTAAAGTGTTGGCTTATACTTGAAGTATAAAAACAGAAAGCGCCGCCGGCATATGCCGGCGGCGCTTTCTGTTTTTATTTAACTCCCGTTATTCCATGTCTAACTGCATGTCCGGAGTATTCATCTCAAAGCCTACCCTTCTGTTCTGAGCACGCTCTTTCTCAGTTCTGCGACGTGACAGGCGCTCGTTCACTTTTACAAGTGGCTGCGTTTCGCCATAGCCTTTCGTCACGAGTCTGTCTGGGTTCTGCACACCTTGCTGGATCAGGTACTCCTTCACAGCCTCTGCTCTACGCTCAGACAGTGCCTGGTTGTACTCTTCAGAACCGATGTAGTCAGCGTGGCCTTTGATCAGCAGTACGTGGTCTGGGTATTTCTGCAGCGCCACGGTAATGCTATCCAACAGCTGCTTATAGCTATCCTGAACTCTGGCTCTGTCGAACTCGAAGCGTACTTTCTCTTCGATCAGTTTCATCGTAGCCTCATCCAGTTCTGGGCAACCCTTGGTTTCCATTGTACCTGCTGAGTTAGGGCAAGCATCCTCGTTATCCGGAACACCGTCACCGTCAGAGTCCACTGGACAGCCATCCGGGCCAACCTGCACACCGGCAGGCGTATCCGGGCAGTTGTCGCTGGCATCTGCTACGCCGTCGCTGTCAGAGTCTGGGCAACCGTTTGTAGCGGCAGTACCAGCCTCATCAGGGCACTGGTCGTCTTTGTCGGCAACACCGTCGCCGTCTCTGTCAGGGCAACCGTTCAGGTTAGCAACGCCAGCCTCGCCAGGGCACTCATCCTGGTAGTCAGCCACACCGTCTCCGTCTGTGTCAACAGGGCAACCGTTTTTGTCAACCTGCACACCGGTTGGGGTGTCTGGGCAGTCATCTCTTCTGTCCGGCACACCGTCAGCGTCTGTGTCTTTGGCTTTGCCCAGGTTAAAACCCAGACCAACGTTATGCATCAGAAAACGGTCGTTTTCACCTACATCGTAGCCATCAATCTTATCCTGGCCGATGATCATGTAGTTTGTCTCTACGAAAGCACTAACGGCATCGGAGAAACGGAAGCGGATACCACCGCCGCCTCTAAGGGCTGTGGTAAAAAACTTATCGTCTTCCTGCATGGTACCATCGCTGCGCATGGCATCGGTCTTGGCCCAGGCGCCGCCACCTCCAACCTGCAGGTAAGGGCCGATAAAGGCGTCTTCTTTTAAAATATTGCCGTACATTTTAAGGCGCAGGTTCAGCAGGACTGTACCCATCTGCGCATCGAAGTTGCCACCCGGGCCATCATCTTCCACGCTACCATAGGTCAGGTGCAAGCCGCCATCAAAAGAAGGGCTGATGTAGCGGTTTAGCCCGAGGCCACCACCCCACTCTATCTTGCTGAACTCGTCCTCACCGTCCAGGTCACCTTTGTATTGTAAGGCACTGCCGTATATCTGCAGGTTTGTTTTTTGATCAGAGCTTTGCGCAAAAACTTCGGGGCCTGCTATGAGCAGGAACACGAGTGCGAAAGCAAGTCTCTTAATTTTCGATAAATGTGTTTGCATGATTCTACAAAGTATATGTTGATATGACAATACGTGCATGTTTCAAAACGAGTTTATTCTGTGCCTAAAAAAATAACCCGTCGCAGGTAACCTGAACGGCTTCCCGACATGCTTCTTCATAAAAAGATAATGTTCGCCCATAGGCACTATCTGGTATAGGTTGAACATAAACGCCTGTGTGCCACCCTTTAAATTGCACACGTTTTAGCAACTACAGTTTGGGCGGTATACACTTATTACTTCAAACTGAAACAACCGTGCAAGGTTGTATACTTGAAAATATTTTGATGCAAGCGCCCGATTTTTAGAGTAAGCACAACAAAAAAGGCTGTCGGCAAAAACCGGCAGCCTTTTTTGTATCTAACCTTGCTAGGGTTATGCAACTTTATGTCGTTTTCTGCATCAGCCGCTCAATATCATCGGCTTCCAGCGGAATAGCCTGCATCAGGTCTTTCGGCCCATTATGGGTGATCAGGATATCATTTTCCAGGCGTATGCCAATGCCTTCCTCCCGGATGTAGATGCCGGGCTCGCAAGTGAACACCATACCTGCCTCAAACGGCCTGTACTTATTGCCTACATCATGCACATCCAGCCCAAGGTGGTGTGACGTGCCATGCATAAAGTACTTTTTGTACAGCGGTTTGTCAGAGTCCTGGTTGCGCACATCGTTCTCATTCAGCAGGCCTAGTTTAATCAGCTCGTTCTCCATAAGAGTGCCCACAAACTTATGGTACTGGCCCAGGGTATTGCCGGGCACCAGAATTTGTATAGCCGTTTTCATCACGGTCAGCACCGAGTCGTATACTTCGCGCTGGCGCTTGGTGAATTTACCGTTTACCGGCACGGTGCGGGTCATGTCGGCGGCATAGTTGGCGTACTCGGCCCCGAAGTCCATCAGCACCAGGTCGCCGTCTTTGCACTCGCGGCTATTGTCGGTGTAGTGCAGGATGCAGGCGTTGGCACCGGATGCAATAATAGGCTCGTAGGCCGGCCCCTTGGAGCGGTTTCGCAGAAACTCGTGGTACAGCTCCGCCTCAATTTCATACTCCATCACGCCCGGCTTGATAAAGCCCAGCAGCCTTCGGAAAGCCTTATCGGTGATGTCGCAGGCCTGCTGCAGCAGTTCCACCTCCCGCTCCGACTTAATGGCCCGAAGTTGGTGCATGATGGGGGCACTACGCTCATACTTGTGCAGCGGGAACTGCTCTTTTATCTTCTTGATAAAGCGGGCATCGCGGGTCTCCACCTCCACCACGGCGCGCAGGTGCTCGTTGGTGTTCAGGTACAGGCGCTCGGCCTCGAAGGCCAGCAGGTGCAGCACCTGCTCAAACTGGTGCGTCCAGTAAACAGTGTGGATGCCCGATACCTCTCGTGCCTGCTCTTTTGTGAGTTTGTAGCCCTCCCAGGTTAAAATATGATCGTTGGTTTCGCGCACAAACAATATCTCCTGCATGCGCTCATCTTTGCAGTCCGGGAAGAGCAAAAGTATACTTTCCTCCTGGTCCACCCCGGTTAGATAAAAGATGTCGCTGTTTTGCTTGAATGCCATGGTGCCGTCGGCGTTGGTGGGCATTACATCGTTGGAGTGGAAGATGGCGATGGACGCGGGTTTGAGCTGCTTACAGAAGCTGTGGCGGTGGTTTATGAAAAGTTCCTGCCCGATTGGCTCGTATTTCATATAGTCTTATTTTGTGTAGGCTGTATAGTTTATACTTCTAATATAGTATAAAACTGTAGGTGGGGCAAGTGTAGTGTATGGGGGCTAAAGTCTACATCAAAATAAAGTCGCAAAGACTAACACCGGCAGGAAAAGTAAAATCAAGCTAAGTGTGCTAAATCTATAGAGGTTAGCTGCTTCTCTATACTTTGATTTTAGGATAAGCCAGACTGATGAATTGAGTAGGATCAGCAAGGGGTAGTAAAAGATCACAAATAAAATAGCTTTATCATTTCCACTCCATGAGGATAAAATCATCCATCCTATCAAGAACAGGTTTACGCTTAAAGCAATTACAGCATGTAATCTACCTCTCATGTTTATTTCAGTTTCTTCTGGTCTACTCCTACCCAAATTCCTATACTTATACCCAACCCCACCAATGTTTGCCAACAGATGAAGAATAGACCAGGATCTTCTATGAACCCCGCTGAAGAATTTATACCAGGCAAGTATAGTTCAACAAACCGAGCAACAAATGGAGCTATGGCCCCTAAAACCGCTGTTATTGCCAGACCAGCCTTAAAACTCCTCATGTTAAAGAATAAACTATTGACCAAAAACATGAGCGCCCCCGACATTGCTGAACTAATAACCATTCCTGCCTGCGCCCCCTTTAACATTTGTGTAAGTCCGACTCCAGCTAATACCGAAACTAAAAACACAGGCAAGGTTAGCATCAGCCCTAATCCAATAGCTTTTAATTTATTTACCCTTACTTGATCGAGATTGGCCAGTACAATAACTAATGTAAATAAGAAGGGACTGATGAGTGGTACTTGATCTTGGTTATTTACTCGAAAAGCAATTGCTGTCAGTAAAAAGCAGGCTACTGTAGTTAAAAGTACTCTTTTTATATCGGCAGTTACTCCCACTCCCAAACCCTCTAACTCCCAACCTCTCTCACCCGCAACACCTCCAGCAGCTGCTCATTCCTGATTTCGCGGGCGCACTTAAAATGTCCTTCGGGGCATGCTTTGTAGCCGTGCAGGCCGCAGGGGCGGCAGTAGAGCGGCTCCTCGCGCTCCACCACCTCGGCAAAATCGGCCAGCGGGCCAAAGCCGAAGCGCGGTACCGTGGAGCAGTAGATGGCGCAGGTGGGGGCATTCAGGGCGGAGGCCAGGTGCATCGGGCCGGAGTCATTCACGTAGTTGAGCACCGCATCGCGCATCAGGGCCGCCGACTGCAGCAGGTTCAGCTGTCCGCACAGGTTCTCCACGCGCTGGTTTATACTTTGGATGATGATCTCGTCGCAGTGCTGCTTGTCGGCCGGTGAGCCCAGCAGGTATACTTTATACTTGGGGTCGAGGCTGTTGAGGAGCTGTACCCATTGCTCCTGCGGGTACTGCTTGGTAAACCACACCGAGGTTGGCGCCATGCAGATAAACGGCTCCGGCTTCAGGTGCTCTACCTTGGCAAAATCAACCTGGCTTGGGTATAATTTTGGTTTCGCAGGTATGGCGTTGGTTATACTTTGGATGAGCATGTTGTTGCGCTCCACCTCGTGCGTGCCGGATTTCACATCGTGCACGTAACGGCGGGTAAAGAGCCTTGAAAATGGATTCTTCTCAAAGCCTACAGTCTCTTTGGCACCTGAAAAAGCTGTGAGAAAGCCGGTGGCCCCGAAGCGCTGCACGTTCACCACCAGGTCATACTTCTCGGCGCGGATCTGCGAGAGCAGCCCCATCAGGCTTTTATACTTGTCTTCCTGCTTGTTCCAGATCAGTACCCGGCGCAGCAGCGGGTGGTCCTTCAGCAGTCCCTCGTTGCCTTTGCGCAGCAGGAAATCAAGCTGCGCCTCCGGGTAATAGGTATGCAGCTTCTCCACCAGCGCCGTCGCCAGAACCACATCGCCCAGAAAAGCCGTTTGTATGATCAGTATTTTCTTCATGCTACAGACAAAGCTACACCAAACCGGCCTTACTTAAAAATACAATACTCCGAAGCCGCTTCTAACTCATTAATCTGAATATTTCACTAAATCTATCGTCAGCTTCTTGTGAATGCAGCGGGCTTTGGTTAAGTTGGCAGACTTTGCAGTGCTGAATATCATTTTATGAATACACCCTTTACCGCTCCCCCTCTTTTTAAAAGTATAAAACAGCTTACTTTACTGCTGGCCCTGCCCCTGCTGCTGGCTGGTTGCGGCACCTCTGCCTACATGCCTAACGTACCCAACGTGCCCATGTTTACCCAGAAAGGGGAACTGAGTGCTGGTGGCCACGTTACGCCCAAAGGCAACATTACGTTTAACACCGCCTATGCCGTGTCGGATCACTTTGGCGTGCTGCTGAACGGTTCCATGCTGAGCACCGAGCGCCGCAAGCGCGATATGCGCCACAACCTGCTGGAGGCGGCCGGCGGGTACTTCACCACGTTCGGTCCTGAAGACAACCGCATACTGGAGATTTACGGCGGCTTTGGCGGCGGCAGCTCCGAGCGCACCGAGAAAGAGGAGGACAAGGAAACAGGCGAGATGAGCTATGAGCGCCACGAAGCCAATTTCAATAAGTATTTCTTACAGGTTAACTTCACCTCCAAACGCAAAAAATCGCTACGGCTGTTTAGCAAGGAGTTTCCGTTAAACTATGGCACCGCCCTCCGCGCCAGTTACCTCAACATGCACGATTACACGGTAAACAACGTGCCGGGCGAGGAAGAGGACAATATTTTCCTGGAGCCGATCTTTTACACCCGCCTTACCCTGAACCCGTCGGTACAGCTGCAGTACACCAGCGGCACCACCATCGGCCTGAAAAACCGGGACACCCTGACAGCGGCTTACTCTGTTTTTGCAGTGGGTTTTGTGATTAATGTGGGCGGAAGGGAGAAAAAGCAGTAAATCAGGACGCGTTTGCAACCATAGCCATGGCTGAGGGGTCAGTAAGGTAGACCCAATAATTGATACGCTCTGCCTTATGAAGAACCTATACTTGCCGCTGCTTTTCCTGATTTTCCTTACCCTGACCGGATGCGAAAAAGAAGATGGATGTTTCAATCCTGAAGGTGAACTATCCGGCACATGGGAGTTAAAAACAACTACAAACGGTTGGACCGGAACAATAGAGCATCCCGCGGGGAATGGCAATCTTATCAAGTTTACAGGCAACACCTATGAGCGCACCAGGGATGGCCAGAAAGAGGTGGGAAAGTATAAACTGGAAGAGGGCGTTTCGATGCTGACGAATTCTCCAGTCACATTCATCTTCTTTTACCAGGACGAAGCCGAGCTACACCAAAACGATTCTCTACGGTTGTATATTGAAACTGATGGCAACACTCTGACCATTGCTATGGATGCTTACGATGCCGGCGCGCTTATCTACCGCAGAATCTCCTCAGATACTGATAACAGGTAAACCTTTCACTTTTCTCTTGCTATAACGGCATATTCAGCGAGCAGCGGCGCAGTTACACTCGCTGTTCCGGACATCTTAATTCTACTAACTTATTGCTGGCGCGAGTTTGCAACTTGTGCCTTTTAATGGTGTCGAGTTTATAACTAGACTGGCTCGTAGAGCCACACGTAGTAGCTGCTTTTATACTTATGTCATACTTCTATAGCCGATGCTTCCTGTAATCGGAAATAAGATATCTTTACTAGTCTCTGCTGATCCGCAGTCTTAAATACCTATCGTTTCAACTCTAGCTTTGGCTCGCTCAAGCCCGCGAGGGCTCGTCCTTTGGCATCGCGCTGTCTATATTTCCTTTGCTGTCGCAATGCCTCGCTGTCGCTCGTCACCAGAAATCTAGAAGGCGCTCAACCCAAGGACTGGGATCAGGTTCGATAGCCTTAGCTGATGCAACTTCTACCAAGTCCCCCTTCGAAGGGGGTTGGGGGATGGCCCTGATCAGCCCAAGCAGCTAAGTTTATACTTATAAACCACCCTGGCATAGCTAATCCTCCCTGCCCTGTTTTTAGGGTAGGGATTTATACTTTGTCGCTGCAATACCCAGCCTTTCCTCCGGTAATTCCGGTACTTTTTCCGTACCTTTGCAGGCTAATTTTAGAATTGAATGCCTGATTATCATATCCATACTTTACCCAACGGAATAAGAGTTGTACACAAGCAGGTGCTGCACACCAAGATAGCCCATAGCGGCTTCATGATGGACATTGGCAGCCGCGATGAGCTGCCGCAGGAGCAGGGCCTGGCCCATTTCTGGGAGCACATGGCCTTTAAAGGCACCCAAAAACGCAAATCGTTCCACATCCTTAACCGCCTGGAGACTGTGGGCGGCGAACTCAATGCCTATACCACCAAGGAGAAAATCTGCTTCTACAGCTCCGTGCTGGACAAGCACTTCGAGAAATCCTTTGAACTGCTAACCGACATTACCTTCAACTCTATCTTTCCAGAAAGAGAAATTGAGAAAGAGCGCGGTGTGATCTTGGAGGAGATGGCCATGTACCTCGACACGCCGGAGGAAGCCATCGTGGATGAGTTTGATGCGGTGGTGTTTAACGGGCACGCACTGGGCAACAACATCCTGGGCACCAAAGAGAGCGTGTCTGGCTTTCAGAAGCAGGACTTCCTGGGTTTTATAGAGCGCAACCTGAGCACCGGTGCCCTGGTGTTCTGCTCAGTGAGCAACCTGCCTTTCGAGAAGGTGGTGAAGCTGGCCGAGAAGTACCTGAGCCACATCCCAAGTATAAAGAAGCACCGCGAGCGCGTGCCGTTTACAGGCTATACGCCAAAGGCCGTAACTCTTGAGAAACCGATCTCGCAGGCGCACTGCGTAATCGGTTGCCCGGCCTATGCCCTGGCCGATGACCGCCGCATCCCGTTCTTCATGCTGAACAACCTGCTGGGCGGCCCCGGCATGAACTCGCGCCTGAACCTGGCCGTGCGCGAGAAGCACGGGCTGGTGTATACCATCGACTCCAACTACGCCACCTATATCGATACGGGTCTGCTGAGCATCTACTTCGGCACGGAGAAAAAGCAGCTGAAGCGCACCACCTCGCTGGTGCTGAAGGAGTTGAAGAAGCTGCGCGAGAAGCAACTTGGCTCGCTGCAACTGCACACTGCCAAAGAACAGCTGATGGGCCAACTGGCCATGGCCGAGGAGAGCAACATCGGCCTGATGATGATCCTGGGCAAAAGTATCCTGGACCAGGGTAAGGTGGAGTCGCTGAACGAGATTTTCGACAAGATCAAAAGTATAGAAGCCTCAGACCTTCTGGAGATTGCCAACGATGTGCTGCGCGAGGAGAACCTGAGCTTCCTGAATTATGTACCGAGTTAATGGCTAAATTGCTGCATTGTTAAATTGTAGATCACTAAAAACCAGCAATGCAGCCATCCAACAATTAAAACTATGGAATTTATAGACGAAGACCTGCTGCGCTACTCTGAGGATCATACTTCGCAGGAGAGTGAGCTACTGCACAAGATAAACCGCCAAACGCACCTGAGCGTGATGAAGCCGCGCATGCTGTCGGGGCACCTGCAGGGGCGCTTACTGTCGCTTTACTCCAAGATGATACAGCCGAAGCAGATTCTGGAGATCGGCACCTACACCGGCTACTCTGCCCTGTGCATGGCCGAGGGCCTGCAGCCGGGCGGCACCCTGCACACGGTTGACATAAACGAGGAGCTGGAGGAGCGCGTGCGGGGCTACTTTGATGAGTCGGGCTACGGTGAGCAGATGAAGCTATACATTGGCAACGCGCTGGAGATCGTGCCGACTATAGAGGCCGCCTTCGATCTTGTATTTATAGATGCCGATAAGATCAACTACACCCGCTATTATGAGATGGTGATAGACAAAGTGCGCCCCGGCGGCTACATCATCGCCGATAACGTGCTCTGGAGCGGCAAAGTGCTGGAGAAATACCGCAAAAAGCTGGACGAGGACACCAGGGCCGTGATGGATTTTAACCGGCATGTGCACGAGGATGAGCGCGTGGAGAATATCCTGCTGCCCGTGCGCGACGGCCTGATGATCGCCAGAAAAAAATAATATTTTAAGGAGAGGCACTCAAAAGCTTCTCCTTTTTTCTTCTCCTCCCCCTAAACCCCTATACTTCTGCAGCTTAGCCTATCCACCTTATTTTTAGAGTCAAAATTTATACTTTTCGCACTCAAAAAAATAATGCAGGAAGTTGGTGTATCGTTTTAGAATACGAAGCTTTTTACGTTAATTTTGCATTAGCTATATTCTATTCTAAACGCATTAACATATAGTCATTTATCTATAGTTAACTCAACAGAAAGTAGAGCCTCCGTATCACAGTTAATCAAACTTAAGCGTCTCTCGTCATGAGAAAATCTTTGCCCACTTTCCTCGCTCTCCTGCTTTTGCCCTTGCTGGCGCTGGCACAGGGCGTAACCGTACCTAACAACATCTATTTTGCCGACATCCACCTGAAGCTTAACAACAGGGCGCAGGCCGAGATACAGAAAAAAGTAGACGCCTTGCAACGCAGCAAGTTATACTTTCAGATGAAGGTGGACCTGGCCGATGCCTACTTCCCGATAATAGAGCGCGTGTTTAAGGAGGAGGGTGTGCCGGACGACTACAAGTACCTGGCCCTACAGGAGAGTGGCCTGATCGGCGATGCCGTGTCTACCTCCAACGCAGTGGGCTACTGGCAGTTTAAGCGAGAGGCCGCCCTGGACTTTAACCTGCGCATGGACCGTATGGTGGACGAGCGCCGCCATATTGTGGAAGCCAGCCGCGGCGCAGCCAAATACTTTAAGCGCAGCAACGGCTTCTATAATAACTGGGTTAACTCACTGCTGTCGTACTACCTGGGCTACACCGGCGCAAAGGCCTATACCAAGCCGTCAGATAACGGTGCCCGTGAAATGGATATTACGGAAAGAACAAACGAGTATATCCTCACTTTTCTGGCGCATAAGGTGGCCTATGATGCCTTTGTGGGTAAAGCAAACCCGCCGGCGGTGTCGCTGCGCGAGCTACGTGCCAACCCGGGCCAGAGCCTCTCCGAGATTGCCGTAGCCACCAAAACAGATTACAGTGAGCTGGAGAAGTATAACAAGTGGCTACTGGGCAACTCCATCCCTTCTGACAAGGATTACTACGTGATGATACCGGTACGCAACGGCAGCGATGTGAACCTGGTGGCCTCAGCCAAAGAAGCTACCCCTGCTCTACCTCGCCAGAACAGCTCCAGTAAATCAGCAGCCATGGTGAAGCGCAACAACCTGAACGCGCTGGTGGCCCGTGAGAAAGACACCAAAGACAAGCTGGCACTGCAGGCGGGTATCTCCACCAGAAGGTTTCTGAAGTATAACGACATGCACAGCTTTGATAAGATTGTACCGGGCACTGCCTATTACATAGAGCCAAAGCGCACCACTGCCGATGCCGAGTTCCACGTGGTGCAGCCGGGAGAGACGATGCAAATGATTTCGCAGCACTATGGCATGCGCCTGAGCTACATGCTCTTCAAAAACCGCATGAAGCGCAACGAGGTGCCGGTGCCTGGCCGTGTGCTGTGGCTGCAGAAGCGCCGCCCTGCCCATACCCCTGTGGAAGTACGCGACCCGAACAAGCAGAACGTAGCCGCGGCTTCCAAGCAAAACTATGAGCCGGTGGCAAGTGCAGCCCCATCAGCCCCTGAAAAAGATAACTTCTTTACCCGCTTGCTTGATAAGCTGAAAGGCAACACACAACCTGAGAGAGAAGAACCCATAGTGGAAACGTCACCTGTTGCCGAGGAGGAGACGCTTGAGGAGACTCCTGCGGTAGAAGTCGCACCAGCAGCAGAAGCTCCGTCTACACAGGCACCGCCAAAAACAAACACGAATTTATACCCGGGCACCACTAAAAATGCTGCTACTAAGGCAAAGGAAGAAGTACAAGAGGAGGAAGAATTTGCAGAGGTAGAGCCGGAGTTAGAGCCGGCTCCGGACATGGAGGTTGACCCGTTTGTGACAGAAGAAGCTGAGCCAGTGGAAATACCGACAGCTACAACAGCACCGGTAAAAGCACCTGCCGCTGCTGCAAAGGAACCTGCCCCGGCACAGCAACCAAAGGCAAACGCCACCACCCATATCGTGAAGCAGGGCGAAACGCTTTGGGGCATTTCCAGAATGTACGCCGTAAGTATAAATGATTTGACAGCGTGGAATAACCTGAGCGATGCGCCACTGAAGCTGGGGCAAGAGTTGCTGATAGCCGAACCGCTGCAGCAGCCCACCGAGTTGCCGTTTACAGAGGACGCGGCCGAGACACCCGCCACCATGCTAAGCACCAGCAGCGCCTACCACACCGTAGACGCCGGCGAAACACTGTACCAGATATCCAAGAAGTATAACGTACCGGTAGACCAACTGCGCCAGTGGAATAGCCTGCAGGGCAGCGCCCTTAGCCTGGGCCAGGAGCTGCGCGTAAAAGCGCCTGCCGCACCTGCTGCAGCACAGCCAACCAGCCCGAAAGCTTCCGGCACTGTTTACCATACTGTTGCCGCAGGAGAAAGCATGTACCAGATTTCGCGCAAGTATGACGTTACCATTAAGGATATCATGGAATGGAACAACAAACCGGATTTCTCGGTAAGCGCTGGCGAGAGGCTGGAGATCAGGAAGAAGTAACGTTTTGGTTATTGGTTGTTAGAGGGATGGTAGAAAGGTAGCAGCAACCGACGACCTGAAAAACCTCTGCATCATAAAAGTATAAAGCCGGCCCTAAAGCCGGCTTTTCTTTTTTCCTCCTAACAACCAATAAACAACCTACTGCTCCTCCTGCGCCGAGGTCATGCTCGCAGCCGATTGCAGGCCAGTGGCAATCTCCGGCACTATGCCGAGGCGCTCATAAATTGGCTGTACCATGCGGCGGAGCTTTGGCCGGTTAATGGCAAAGGGCACAACACTGATGGCACACAAGAAGCCGCACCCGGCCAAAGTGTACTCTACCCCCACCTGCTCCGCCACCGAACCAGCCAACATACTTCCCAAAGGGGCCATGCCCATAAACGCCGTGGCGTACAGGCTCATCACGCGCCCCCGCTTGTCATCATCCACCAGCGTTTGCAGCAGCGTGTTGCAGGAGGCCATGGTCACGATCATGCCAAAACCGCTGAAGAGCATGAGTGCTAATGAGAGCAGGAAAACCTCGGAGAAGGAGAAGGCTATCAGTGCCAGCCCGAACAACGACATCGTGAAGATGATCACCTTGCCCAAGCCAACCACCGACTTCCTTTGTGCCAGGAACAGCGCCCCGCTCAGGGCACCAAAACCAGAGGCCCCCATCAGGTAACCCAGGGTATTGGCACCGCCCTGCAGAATATCCCGGGCAAACACGGGCAGCAGCACCGTAAACGGCATCCCGAATAAACTCAGCAGCGCCACGATCGTGATCAAGGCCCGAATGGGCGGAAAGCCGAAAGCGTACTGAAAACCAACTTTCAGCGAAGCCCATACTTTGCGTTCCTGCCGCACCCGCTCAAAAGGCTTCAGGCGCAGCATCAGCAGCGACCCGATTACGGCAATGTAACTGATGGCATTGATCAGGATGCAAATCCCCTCTCCTACCACCGCGATGAGCAAACCGGCAATGGTTGGCCCAACCAGGCGGGCCATATTGAAGAGCGAAGAGTTCAGGGCAATGGCGTTGCTCATATCCTCCCGCCGCTCGATCAGCTCTACCACAAAAGCCTGCCGGGTGGCAATATCGAAACCGTTAATCGTGCCCAGCACGGCACTCAGCGCCAACACATGCCAGATCTGGATGGTATCGGTTAGCACCAGCGCCGCCAGTGTGGAGGCCTGCAGCATCGAGAGCGCCTGCGTTACGATCAGTACTTTATGGCGGTTAAACTTATCGGCGAGCACCCCGGCAAAAGGCCCCAGCAAAAACGAGGGAATCTGGCTGGAAAACGTTACGGCACCCAGCAGGAAAACAGAGTCGGTGAGGCGGTACACCAGCCAGCTCAACGCGATCTGCTGCATCCAGGTGCCGATCAGCGAAATCCCCTGCCCCACAAAAAACAACCTGTAGTTGCGCGAGCTTAACGCCCGAAACATACCACCCAATTTCTCTACTGCTGCCATAGTTTTACTTCTGCTGCACCTGCTTCGGCACAAGCCTATACTTACGAGAAGTTCAAGTTTAAGAGTTATACTTTATTTACCCGAATTTTATGAATAAATCTGTGCCAGGGTCGGGATTAATCTTTCCACATATTTGTTACAGCAAAGGCCTCTTTGGGTTTGGGAGGTGGCCCAATTTTCCGTAATTTTAACATCCCGAAAATGACTTACAAGTATAGATTTTTTCAGATACAGAGGTCATTCTTAATTCTTCTTTCGTAATTCCTAATTCCCCGAAATGCCTGTTTTTTCGCATTTACACACCCATACACAGTACTCGCTGCTCGACGGCCAGGCCAGCATCAGCGCGCTCATGAAAAAGGCGCAGGCCGATGGCATGCCTGCCGTTGCCATGACTGACCACGGCAACATGTTCGCCGCTTTCAACTTCGTGAACGAGGCCAACAAGTATAACGTGAAGCCGATCGTGGGCTGCGAGTTTTACCTGGTAACTGACCGCCATCAGAAGACCTTCAGCAAAGAGGTGAAAGATGTGCGCCATCACCAGCTGCTTCTTGCCAAAGATCAGGAAGGTTATCAGAACCTGGCCAAGCTTTGCTCCATGTCCTACATCGAGGGTATGTACAGCAAATGGCCACGCATTGATAAAGAGCTGCTGGTGAAGTATAGCAAAGGCCTTATTGCCACCAGCTGCTGTATTGGCGCCGAGGTTCCGCAGGCCATACTTTGGAAAAGCGAGAAAGAAGCTGAAGAGATATTTAAGTGGTGGCTGGATGTGTTCGGTGAGGACTATTACATCGAGATTCAGCGCCACGGACTGATGAATATTGATGGCACCGGCAAAAGCCAGGAAGACATAAACCAAGTGCTGCTGAAGTGGGCCAAAAAGTATAATGTTAAGGTAATCTGCACCAACGACTCGCATTATGTAGATCAGGAAGACTGGAATGCACACGATATCCTGCTTTGCGTGAATACCGGCGAGGACCAGAGCACTCCGGTTGGTGACTTTACCACAAAATATTACCGTTTTCTATCGGATGACCAGAAGGTGATCTATGATACGGTCGAGAACGTACGCAACAAGTATGGCCACCAGTCTAGTGTGCGCCAGATGTTGAACCGCATTGACGAGGCCGGTCCGAAAACGCGCTTTGGTTTTCCGAACGATCAGTTCTATTTCAAGACACAGGCCGAAATGAACGAACTGTTCAAGGATGTGCCTGAAGCTGTGGACAATACCAACGAGATCGTAGACAAGATAACGCCTCCGAAACTGAAGCGCGATATCCTGCTGCCCAACTTCCCGATTCCGCCGGAGCATGCCGGCCCGGATGCGTACCTGCGCCACCTTACTTTTGAAGGAGCCAAGAAACGCTACACTGATATTACTCCTGAGGTAGAGGAGCGGTTAGACTATGAGCTGCGAATTGTGGAGACCATGGGTTTTGCCGGCTACTTCCTCATTGTGCAGGATTTCATTAACCGTGGCCGCGACATGGGCGTGTTTGTGGGGCCTGGTCGTGGTTCTGCGGCCGGTTCGGCGGTGGCCTACTGCATCGGTATCACCAACATCGACCCGATAAAGTATAACCTGCTGTTCGAGCGATTCCTGAACCCGGAGCGTGTGTCGATGCCCGATATTGATATTGACTTCGACGACGTGAACCGCCAGCGTGTGATCGATTACGTGGTGGACAAGTATGGCAAAACGCAGGTAGCCCAGATCATCACTTTCGGTACCATGGCCGCTAAGTCGTCGATAAAAGACGTGGCGCGCTCTACTTCTCTGCCTTTGGCTGAGGCGAACGAACTGGCCAAGATGGTGCCGGATACCCCTGGTACTACCCTGGCGAAGGCCTTTATGGAAAACCTGGACCTGGCTGCTATTCGTGAAGGTACAGATCATCGTGCCGCCGTGCTGAAGCTGGCGGAAAAGCTGGAAGGCTCTGTTCGTAACACCGGTATCCACGCCGCAGGTGTGATCATTGCCCCGGACGACATCACTAACTATATCCCGGTATCTACTTCCAAAGATGCTGACCTGCTGGTAACGCAGTTTGATGGTAAGGTGATTGAGAGTGCGGGCATGCTGAAGATGGACTTTTTGGGTCTGAAAACCCTCACCATCATCAAAGATGCTTTAGAGCTGATCAAGAAGAACCACGGTGTTGAGATTGATATTGACACTATTCCGATTGACGACGAGAAAACCTACCAGCTTTACCAGCGCGGCGACACCATTGGTACGTTCCAGTTCGAGTCGGAAGGTATGCGCATGTACCTCAAGGACCTGCAGCCTACCAACATTGAAGACCTGATCGCCATGAACGCCCTTTACCGTCCAGGCCCGATGCAGTTCATTCCGAACTTCATTAACCGTAAGCATGGCCGGGAAGAGGTAGAATACCCGCACGAACTCCTGGAGCCGATCCTGAATTACTCCTACGGTATCATGGTGTACCAGGAGCAGATCATGCAGACGGCCCAGATTCTGGCGGGTTACTCGCTGGGTGGTGCTGACTTGCTGCGCCGTGCCATGGGTAAGAAGGACATGAAGAAGATGGCCGAGGAGCGTGAGAAGTTCATTGCCGGAGCCGCTGAAATTCATAAGATCCCGGCTAAGAAGGCCTCTGAGGTATTCGACGTGATGGAGAAGTTTGCCCAGTACGGCTTTAACCGCTCCCACTCCGCCGCTTACTCGGTAGTAGCTTACCAGACAGGTTACCTGAAGGCGCACTACCCTGCTGAGTACATGGCTGCGGTGCTTACCAACAACATGAACGACATTAAAAAGGTGACGTTCTTTATTGAGGAAGCCCGCAAGCAAGGCGTTGCTGTACTTGGTCCGGATGTGAATGAATCGTTGCTGAAGTTCAACGTGAACGAGCAGGGGCAGATCCGTTTCGGTTTGGGTGCGATAAAAGGTACCGGTGAAGCTGCTGTAGAGGCCATCATTTCTGAGCGTGAGAAGAACGGCCTGTACCAGGACATCTTCGACTTTGCCAAGCGCATTAACCTGCGCGCCGTGAATAAAAAAACTTTCGAAAGTATGGCCCTGGCCGGTTGCTTCGACTCCTGGGAGTTATACCACCGTGCACAGCTTATCGAGGTGCCCGAAGGCGAAAGTATGCCTTTGCTGGAAAAAGCCGTGCGCTACGGCAACAGCTACCAGGCTGAGCAACAGGCTGCGCAGCAATCGTTGTTTGGTGGAGGTGCCGCCGTGGCAGCCCCATTGCCTAAAATACCGGAAGTACCCGTTTGGACGCAGGCCGAGATGCTTCGCCGTGAGAAAGAAGTAGTAGGTTTCTATATGTCAGGCCACCCGCTCGACCAGTTTAAGCTGGAAATTGACTCTTACTGCACCTGCGGACTTTCTAATATCGAAGAATATAAAAACCGCGATGTGAACGTGGCCGGAATCGTGACCGATGTGGTGATTCGCACGGCCAAGAACGGCAACCCATTTGCCCTGTTCACCATTGAGGATTACGACACCTCGATGCAGATGGCACTGTTCGGGGAGGATTACGTGAAGTTCTCGCCATACCTGAAGATGGGTTTATACTTGTTCATCCGGGGCAAAGTGCAGCTGCGTTACAAGTCCGAAGATCAATGGGAGCTGAAGCCGCAGAACATCCAGTTGCTGGGCGACGTGATGGACAAAATGGCACAGGGTGTGCAGCTCAACATCAACCTGCAGCTCTTCACGCCTAACTTGGCAGAGGCGCTGGAAAACTCCATTGTTTCCAGCCCGGGCCAAAAGCGCCTGGAGATAACCCTGCACGTGCCGGAGGAAAAGCTAGCCCTGCCAACCTACTCCCGCAAGTATAGAATCGATCCTAAGATGTTCCTGAATTCGATTAAGGATATGGGGCTTGGAGAGTATAAGCTGTTGTAATTTGAAGATCTGGAGATGAGGGGATTTGTAAATGAATCTGCTCGACTGTTAAAGTATAAACGAGGTATGCTGCAGTAGTGGCATACCTTGCTTGCTTTTGCTTTTTCTTTTCGCCCATCCGGACATCCTTGTCCGGATGCACTCTGCCGGGGACATCCGTGTCCCTGTATTGTAAATAACGCGGACGTGGACGTCCGCAGCAGAGGGGTTTCGGACATGGATGTCCGAAACAGCAACTGAAAAGGTTTATGCAAAGTATAAATCCAGCATGGGATTGAAAAACAGAATCATACCCGGCGGTTTATACTACCAGACAATGACTGTAGTGGATTGGGTAGATATCTTTACGCGTCCTGTTTACAAGCACATCATTGTAGAAGCTCTTAAGTATTGTCAGGAGATGAAAGGCCTGCGCCTTCATGCTTGGTGCCTGATGAGTAATCATCTGCACCTCATTGCTTCAACTGATGAGGACAAAAGTTTATCCGATATTCTAAGAGACTTCAAAGGCTATACAAGTCGTAAAATCGTGGCTACCATTCACGAGGAGCCTGAAAGCCGCCGGCAATGGCTATTGCACCGTTTTGAGTTCAACGCGAAGCTCAACCCCAAAGTACTTCATTACAAAGTATGGCAGGATGGCAACGAAGCCAAAGAGCTAACCTCCAACGCCTTCATCGATCAGAAACTTGAATATATTCACCAGAGTCCGGTGCGGGCTGAATGGGTGAACAAACCGGAACATTACCGCTGTAGCTCTGCCACAAATTATGCCGACGAGGGTGGGCTGGTGCAGGTCGAGCTGATGGACTAAGCACACCTCTTTACAAGCTACATTCCACTTCCTACACCCCCTCCCCTGCACATTTTCCCGCTTTTACTTGCTTCTGAAACTTTTATTTACAACATTTGTTTATACAAACATATAGGTATCCTACAGGATTTTAAGCCGTAAGTATAACAAATGCCGCAGTTGGGTGTTACTTATGCCTCTAGCACGACAGCTTGTCAGGCTACCGAAGTTTGGATCTGTATTTGCCAAACCTGTAATTGTTACTATATTTAACCATTGAATTAAACACAACAAAACGATAAAGTTATGGCTAACAAAGCGATAGAAATCACAGACGCAAATTTTGATGAGATCATCAATTCAGATAAACCAGTACTGGTTGACTTTTGGGCAGAGTGGTGCGGACCTTGCCGCATGGTAGGCCCGATTGTAGAAGAACTGGCTGGCGAGTACGAAGGCAAAGCCGTGATCGGTAAAGTAGACGTAGACGCTAACCCGCAGACTTCTGCTAAGTTCGGTATCCGCAGCATTCCTACGCTGTTGGTTTTCAAGAACGGCGAAGTGGTAGACAAGCAGGTAGGCGCTGTGCCTAAAAACGTGCTGTCTCAGAAACTGGACGCTCAGATGGCGTAGTCTGTGTAAGACATAAAGTATAAAAAAGGCTCTCCTTTACCGGGAGAGCCTTTTTGTTTGCCCAAGCACTGCTATTTCACCGACACCTCCAACCGCACCATCAGGTTCTGGTTAAATTCCTCTTCCTCAGCCCTGCTCTTTTTTGCCCCTTTTGCCTGGTCTATCTCTATCCAGACAGGCTCATCCGTCAGAAAGCGGTAGACATAGAACGGGCAGGTGTCGCACTCATTTGTCATGCCCACGTAGGGGCCGCTATCCTGCTTTGTAGCCTGCGGCCAACTTACAGCAGCAAAAACGCCCTCATCCGGAAGCGTAAGGTTATACTTTGAGATATCGATCCAGTGCCAATAAGTGTTGCTTTTCGGCCTGATCACCAGTGGCTCCGGCAACAGCGGCTCCCCTGGCATACCCGCAGAGTCTACAGCGTACAGGTACACCTGCAGCTTGTTTGGCTTTCTGAAAAGATCCGGAAAAGAGCGCTTATGGTAAATATAAACGCCTATTCTATCTATAAAACCGGAGTAGCCTTTAGACGGGATGTGGTATGCAGTTTGGTAATGAGGGTAGCGTTTGCTTCCGCCATGGCCATAGTCAGCTTTCTTCTGCGATGTGCCCAGCACCTCTTTGCGCAGGTCTGGCCTTACCACCACTTCCTTTAGCTTTACCTGGTCTTGGGCATAGCTGTTTAAGCTAAGCAGTAACAGTAACAGCCAGGTAATGCCAGGTTTCATAGGCTTACAGCAACTTTATGGTTCTACAAAGAAACAGGATTTTCTCTAAACCCACTATTATTATAAACACCTCAGAAGTAGTTACTGTTTACGCCTCGTCATCATTTTTAAGTATGATACTGATTTTTCCGCTACGCTCCAGGTAGGCATGCTGGATCCTGTCTACGCCTGCATGAGTCCCTGAGCTCCTAACCGCCTCTTTCAGGTCGTTTTCCGTCACACTGCTTTCCTCCATAGCTTTGCGCTGCATTTTGCCGTCTTTAACTAGCGCCTTGGGCCTGCCTTTGATGAACGCACCCAACCCGAAGTGGGTATGGAAGGCGAAAGATGCCAGTAGCTTGTGCAGCATCACCAACACAAAGGCAGCGGCTATAGTAGGCCAGAACGGCGAGTTGCCGGTAATCGTTCTACTCAGAATGGAGCCATAAATGATTCCAAGCACAATATCGAAGGCAGAGTTTTTACCGAAAATACGGTGGTTGCCGATACGTATAATGAGCAGGGCGGCAAAGAAAACCCCCACCGCCCTTGCAGACATTTGCCACCAGGTTAGTGTTTGATCATGAATACCAAAGACCAAGTCGAAATATTCTCCCATACCCAGAAAACGAAGCGCTTTGGCCGAGAGTTCTATTTAGGCTAGCTGGCGTCTTCGCAGTTGCAGAGGCTTTTATCCAAAGTATAGATCACATCGAAATCTTTCTCCACCTCCTGTATCTGGTGCTGCAGGCGCGCATTGTACTCCTGCACTTTGTCCAGGCGCTCCTCGGCCAGTTCCTTCTTGTTCATGGCATCCAGCATTTTTATGGACTTGCCCAGCTCGCTGTTTTTCTCATGCATGCGGCTGATGTATTTGTCCAGGCCGTCGCTGGTAGATGCCGAAGCCATCTGCAGGTTGCTCTCGATGCACAGCTGGCGCTTCAGGAACTTGAACACGGTTGCTTCCGCATTTTGATTCAATTCCTCTTTCTTTTTCAGGGCCTGCTTTAGCTTAAAGCTGTCGTAGCGTTTGTTATAGTCGGTTATGGCCTCGCGTACTTTCTCGCGGCAGGTTTTACACTTGCTTGCGCTCGCTTTCTCCAGCAGGGCATTACGCTGCGGCATGGTTTCATCGTTTGCCTCTGTGGAGCCCAGTTGCTGCACGTCTTTCTGAAACACCTCACCGTACTGGCGCTCCTCCAGCTTCTGCGTCAGGCGCACAATGGCCTCGCCCTCGACCGAGGCCGACAGGAACTCCTGCTTCGGCAGCTCTATGGCATACAGCCTGGCCAGTGCCGCCTCGCGCTTGTCCGGCGAGTTCCATGACTTTGGGTCGTTTTCCAGCTCACGCAGCGTGTTTACCAGCAACTTGCCATTCTTCAGGTTGTGGTCTGCCTCTAAGTATAAATCCGCATTGGTAAGTATAGACTCGTACTCTGACCGGAAGATGTTCTGGTATGTGCTGTTCTTGGCGAACTCTTTCTCGCGCGCATCAAAAATACCCCTCAGCCGCTTGTACTCCTGCACAATGCCAAACAGGTTCTTGGAGTTGATTTCCGCGCTGTTATTGCGGTAGTTCAGCCGATACGTGTTCAGGTTGTGCTTCATATCGGCAAAAGAGCGCAGGTACTCAATAAACAGCTTCTCCTGCCGGAACGTCTCGTCGTTTATCAGTTGCTGGTCGTAGGCTGCCTGTATCTTCAGTTTGCGCTTCTCGATCAGGTCCAGCGTTACTTCATCGCCGGTCAGCACATCCATCTTGTAAAGCGATTTGTAGTTGGCCACCACCATGTAAGGGTAATCCTTGTAACCTGTCATTTCCTCCAGTTGGCGGCGGTCCAGCTTGTTGGGGTTTTTCTGCAGGTAGTCGGTTAGCTTCACCGTCTTAATATCCACTTTCTTCACATCGTTCGGCACAAACACATAAATGCGCACCGAGTGCAGGCGTGTATCGAAGTCCTGGCCCTCGTACAGACGGATAGTGGAGCTAAACTTATACTCTTTGCGGCTGGCCCTGGAATTGAGCAGGTTGCCGAACTCTCCCACCAACGACAGCACCGCACCGGTCGGCGTAGTCAGCTTGGAGATTGCCATCAGTTGATTGGCCACCAGGTTAAACACCTGGTCGCTCTGGCCGTTGGTGATGGCTTTGGCGTTGATCACCGCATCGATGTTGTTATTGGTTGAGCCCAGCGGCATTTTATCGATGATCCGCACCACTTCCTGATGGTCACTCACCTGGGTCTTATAGTCGTTCTTGTCCTGGTCGATGGCAAAGTTGTAGAGCGGGTACACGATGTCGTCGTTGCCGAAAAGCTTCATGTTCTTCAGCTGCGCCGTGATCATCAGGTACTCCAGCACGTTGCCATACTTCTTCTTCGGCTTGCGCTTACCTGTCTCCAGCTCGTTTATGACACGGGTAAATTTATTGCCGTTGTAGAGATAAATATCGGTAGAGAGGTATTGCCATTCATCCGAAAACTGGAAATCATCGTTGTAACTATACCCGAGGCGGGTTTCGATGTTGCGTTGGGCCAAAACTGCCTGTTGGCAGACTAGTAAAATAACTAAAGCTGAAATTATTCTTCTCATAGATTACGTTGCTGTCTTGAGGCCGGGTCTGCTACGGCAGCACCAGCCCGGCTGCGACCACTAAACGTTAAAGATTGAACTTAAGTGCATTAAAGATGCTAATAATAACGCTATAATCATAAAATTAATATGAAATCAAAGATGAAGGCATGCGTGCTGTTAGGTTTTACCCTTTGCACCGGAATGGCCTCTATAGGGAATGCATCGGCACAATCAAGCTCGATAGCCACCTCAGAAATAAGTAACCCCAGGCTTAGCGAAAGCCAGAAAGTAGAGCGCCTGATACAGTTTGTATCCAAAATGGAAGGGGCCACTTTTATTCGCAATGGCAGCGAACATACCTGCCGCCAGGCCGCCGAGCACCTGGAGTCGAAGTGGGAGAAGCACCAGGATGACGTAAAAACGGCAAAAGGCTTTGTGGAGGAGCTCGCCTCCCGCTCCGGCCTGACAGGCGAACCGTATACCATCCGCTTTGCCGACGGAACTGTAAAGACCACGAACGAAGTGCTCCTATCAGAACTTAAACAACTGGAACAGTAGTAGTTAAAGAACGTAACACTCTTCTCGCTCGTATGGCAAAGTATAAATAAACCGATGCCTCTATGCTACAGCTACTCGAACAATCTAAAGACGACCTGGTTGCTTTCCGGATCTCAGGCAACGTTGACCGAAGCGACTACGATGTGATGCTGCCCCTGCTGCAGGAGCGCATCAGGCAACATGGCAAAATTCGGGTGTATGCAGAGGTTCAGGACGTGGAGGACTTCTCACTGCGCGCGCTGTGGGAGGACATCAAGTTTGACATAAAGCACGCCTTCGATTTCAGTAAAGTTGCCTTGGTGGGTGATGAGAAATGGGTTGACTGGCTGACGGTGATGGCAAAGCCTTTTACCAGCGCTGAGGTGAAATATTTTGACTTTACCCAACGGCCACTCGCCTGGGATTGGATTAATGCCTGATTCAGGGGAAAGTATAACACAGCAGGGCCGGCAAGTATACTTGCCGGCCCTGCTGTGTTATACTTTCCCCTGGTTTATAATTTGATTATACTTGGTAGCTACCGCTGAACTTAAGATCATACTTTTCTCGGCTGTCTGCCGTGGGTTACCTAATTCGCACACTAGTACTCACCGGTTTATACTTTCATTGCCTCTTTTTGGCTCCCTTCTGGCGCAATTCTTCAGACTTGTGTCTTTTTATGGTGTTGAGTTTGTAACTCGACTGGCTCGGAGAGCCATACCTGTTGCATTGCTATACTTTATACCTGTCCATTTATACTTTAGCCACTGCTTCCTTCAACTCGAAACAAGCTATCCTTTCTAGCTGCCGTTCATCCTCAGTCTTACGAACCTACAGTTGCACCTCCTGCCTTGACTCCCTCCAGCCCGGGAGGGCTCGTCTTCCCGCATCGCACTGTGTATTGAAGCTGCCATCGCTGCGCTGCAGGCTGCCCTCCGGGCACCGCATCAATACAAGGCGCTCAACGGAAAGACTGGGATCAGTTCGATAGCCTAAGCTGATGCAACATGAACCGGACTCCCGCTCCTGTTTTGGGGGTAGGGGCCCTCGAGAAAAGGAGAGGGCTGGGGAGAGGCATGATTCCCCTCCTTGGACTACCGAGAATGCGAGTTCGTAGATAGCGGGCGTAGCTCTGAGTTTGAGGGGCATGGATAGTTGGAACCAATACCGTAGAAGTCCCCATCACTGTTCATGGGGAGGTATTTATATTTCACCCAAACCTAAAAACCACTATCACCTTAAAAAATAAAGGCCAGCGAGACAAACTCACCGGCCTTTGCTGCTGTACTTTATACTTTGCTTAATCTTTGTAGATCGCTACCTCTGCCTTGCCATTTTTTATAAAACCGCGGTACATACCTGCTGAGTTGAAAGGCATGGCAATGTTTCCGTTCTTATCCAGGGCGATCACGCCGCCCTCGCCGCCGCGCTTCACCAGTTTCTTCATCACCACCTCATCAGCTGCCTTCTTCACGGAGTAGCCTTTATATTCCATCATGGCGGCAATATCGTGGGCTACTACGGAGCGTATAAAGTACTCACCGTGGCCTGTGGCAGACACCGCGCAGGTATTGTTATCGGCATAGGTTCCGGCACCGATGATGGGGGCATCGCCTACGCGGCCGTAGCGTTTGTTCGTCATGCCGCCCGTGGAGGTGCCAGCTGCCAGGTTACCATAGGCATCCAGCGCTACACACCCTACTGTACCGAATTTGTTTCCTTCTGTAAAGATGTTTTCGATGCTGCCTGTACCACCGTCGTGGTCTAGCTGCGTTTTTTCCTCGCCTTTTATTTTCTGCAACTGCTGAAAGCGCGTCTCGGTGTAGAAGTAGGATGGGTCGACCAGTTCCACGCCATTTAGTTTAGCGAACTGCTCTGCGCCATCTCCAATCATCATCACGTGCTCCGACTTCTCCATAACGGCACGGGCCGCCGTGATAGGGTTTTTGATAGTGGTCACGCTGGCCACAGAACCGGCCATTAAGGTTTTACCGTCCATTACGGCTGCATCCATCTCATTTTTCCCCTCGTTTGTAAACACGGCTCCCTTGCCGGCATTAAACAGCGGAGAGTTCTCCATCACATGGATCGTGGCTTCCACGGCATCCAGGCTGGTACCGCCTTTTTTTAGTACGTCGTAGCCTACCTGCAGCGCCTCGTTCAGCTTCTCGCGGTAAGCTTTCTCCTTCTCAGGCGTCATGTTTTGGCGTGTGATGGTACCGGCCCCTCCGTGTATTACCAGGGTAATGTTGCTATAGTCGGGCTTACCCTGTGCCAGGCTCACAAAACCGGCCAGCAGAAACAGGCACAGGAAGTATAAACTCTTTTTCATGGTTCAGTCTAAGGTAAAAATTTGGTTCATGTCTTGCTAAATATAGTGTATTTTGGTGTATCCGGCACAAAATTATCATCTTGCAGCCCTACACTATTCCCGTTTACACTGATGTTTGTTCTCCGGCTACGGCACTGGCAGACCTTTCTGCTGCTTTTTACACTTCCGTTTCTGCTGCAGCACGGCCTGCTCTGGCTACTGGATGCCCTGCAGGTGCGCCCTGGCCGGTTTGGCACGATGCTGCTGGATGCGCTTCCGGCAACAGTGTACGTACTGTGGCTGTGGCTGGTAGGCAG
The DNA here is from genome assembly GCF_026241195.1 of Pontibacter anaerobius. Lineage (GTDB taxonomy): Bacteria > Bacteroidota > Bacteroidia > Cytophagales > Hymenobacteraceae > Pontibacter > Pontibacter anaerobius. The sequence goes on along the minus strand of NZ_JAPFQO010000001.1, from coordinate 355,226 downwards.
CTGGCTGTTCAGGCGGCTGCCGCAAAGTATAAAAATCACCCCGCTGTACTTTCACCTGGGTAACCTATACATTATACTTTATACTTTGGTGTTTGTGTACACACTGGCCCTGGCGCGGGACAACATGGCTACAGCCACCCTGCCCTTCGGAATGCTGGCCCTGCTGGTACCCATGCATCTTTTCGCCACATTCTGTTACCTGTATGCGGTATACTTTGTGGCTCGCTCGCTGGTGAGTGTGGAAAAGCAGCTCCTGGTGCAGACCGGGGAGTACCTGAAGACTTTTATCTTTTTTCTGCTGTTGCCACTGGGTATCTGGTTTCTGCAGCCCCGCCTCCGCAAACTTTATCTATCAGAATCATAGGTAGATATAAAAAGTTTTGTGAAATATATAGTTGCCATGCAATATTATAAAGAATATCACGTTTTAGAGCAGAAACAAAGGGTAAATTATTGGTTTTTATAGAGTTTTCTTAGCTTGCAGGCTAATCTTTTACCATATTTGCAAAGTATTCTCAAACATTATCCAAACAAACAATTAAACTACACCCATGAAATCCAATTTCTTCAAAGCATCTCTTGCCCTTGTGATGTGCTCTACCATGATGGCATCTTGTGTATCTTCTAAAAAGTATGAAGACCTGCAGGCAAGCAAAGAAGCGCAGGAGCGCGAGCTGGAAGCATCTAAAGCTAAAGTTGATGAGCTTTCTAACTCCCTGAAAGAGCGTGAGCAGAAACTTGCTGACATGGAGCGTGCCATGAACGAGCAGAACAAGATCCTCGACAACCTGAAGAACGAGGTGAACACTGCCCTGCAAGGCTTTAAAGAAGGCGACCTGAGCGTGGCTGTTAAAGATGGCAAAGTATACGTTTCTATGTCTGACAAGCTGTTGTTCCCTACTGGTAGCACAAAAGTGAACGCGGGTGGCAAAAAAGCTATCGATCAGTTGGTAACTGTACTGAAGAAAAACCAGGAAGTTGGTGTAATGGTAGAAGGCCACACAGATGACGTTTCTGTAATGAGCGGCATGAAGTACATGACTGACAACTGGGACCTGAGTGTGCTGCGTGCCACTGAGATCACTCGTCTGATGACTGAGAAAGGCCTTTCTCCTGACAGAGTAACTCCTGCCGGACGTTCTTTCTACATGCCTGTTGATGCTGGACGTACTGCTGAGGCGAAAGCTAAAAACCGTCGTACAGAGATCATCCTGACGCCAGACTTTACTGAGGTTTACAAAATCCTGGGCATCAAAGCTTAGTTTTTAGCCTCACACTGATATACAAAGCGCCGGTAACCTTTGTGGCTACCGGCGCTTTATTTTTACCCGTAAAGCAAGGGCGCAACGTATAAAATCGTGTTCCCCAACAATTAGCAACCAGTAACTAACTATCCTTTCGCTCTTTTTGCTTCGCTGATGGCTGCGAACAGCTCCCCGGCGTTTTGCGAGCCGATGAGTAGCGGATCACGGCTGTAGAAGTATAGCTTCACGCCCTCGTTGCCCGACATGTTGTAGGCCTTGCCCTTAAAGCCCCACCGAATACCCCAGCCACCGTAGTCGCTGATGGGGTTATACGTGACACGCTCATAGTCCCGGACCAGGTGCAGCGGTATTTTTACAGGCTTGATGTGGAACGGCCATAAACGCACCTGCACCAGCCCCGGCTGCACCTCGGTGGTAAGCGACATGCGGTAAAAGAAGTATGGCAGACCCAGCCCCATCAGCACGAAAAGTATACTTAGCTGTACATCCGGCACCGGCCTGTTGCCATATACTCCGCCCAGCAGCACCTGGTACACAAAGCCCACCCAAAAGATAGCCGCCACGCACAGCACCACCACCCACAGCCAGAATTGCCTGAACCGCTGCCGCTCCCGGTAAAGTATGGTTTGCTCGTCTGCCATGTGTGTTTTATACTTTCTGGGGCTATATTTTAAGTTGGTTTACCCACCCCTACGCCTCTCAAGGGCAGGGCCGTTTCATTCTCCTCTTATTGTCATCCTGAAAAGATCCTGGTAGCTGGTAGTTTAGGTTTAACTTCCGGGGGAGGACCCTCTTTCTCCACCAGGTTTCTTAACAGAATGGCAACTATTTTTTGTCTTCATTTATCAGAATGAAACGTCCCTGCTTTTAAGGGGGCTATAGGAGTGTTTCCACTGTTAGGCTAATGTGCCTTTTTAGCCGCCGCTCATCCGCTTTTATACTTTGATTATCCTTTCTGGCTGTTGCTGATCCTCAGCTTATATTTTTTCGGTTTGGCCCCTTCTGGCGCAAGTATTTATACTTATGTCTTTTTATGATGTTGAGTTTGTAACTCGGCTGTAGCCATACTTTATACTGTGGCTATACTTAATACTTGCCTTTCCCGCTGTTCCGGACATCCCTGTCCGGAACCTCTCTGCCGCGGATTTCCAAATCCGCGTGAGCCATACTTTATACTTCCATAGCCGTGCTTCCTGCAACTGGACACAAGCTAATCTTTCTAGCTGCTGCCGATCCTCAGTCTTACACACCTACCGTTTCACCTCCGGCCTTGGCTCCCTCCAGCCCGGGAGGGCTCGTCTTGGGGGTAGGGGCCCTCGAGAACCGCATCGCGCTGCTTTCGCTTCCTTTGCTCCTGACGTCGCAATGCCTCACTCCGTTCGGCACCGGAACCTCTCGAGACGCTCTTAATACGAGGACCCCTACCCCCACGGAAAGACTGGGATCAGTTTTCGATAGCCACTGCTGACGGAGCTTAAACCAAATCCTCCTTGGGGGCAGGGGGATGACAATCGTCTACTGAACTCCCTCTCTTGCTCTTGGGAGAGATAAAGTTAGGGAAATAATTACTGCATCAGAGAAGTATGAAATTATCTTTCCTACACTACGAACAAAAGTATACTCCCGCTGCACCCCCAAAGTATAAATCAACAAAAAACCGCCCGCTAAAACAGCGGGCGGTTTTTTGTGTATCAAGCGTTTTTGAATGTCTATCCAATAGCCTGCTCTAGGTCAGCGATCAGGTCTTCGGCGTCTTCCACACCCACACTCAGGCGGATCAGCGTGTCGCTCAGGCCGGCCTTCATACGGTCTTCACGCGGAATGCTGGCGTGCGTCATGGTGGCCGGATGGCCACACAGCGACTCCACCCCCCCCAAAGACTCGGCCAGGGCAAATAATTTCAGGTTCTCCAGCACACGCGTGGCATCGTCCACGTTGTCGCCTTTCAACTCAAACGACACCATCCCGCCGAAATCGCGCATTTGCTTCTGGGCCACCTCGTGGTTCGGGTGCTCGGTAAAGCCCGGCCAGTATACTTTGTTAACCTTCGGATGGTTCTTCAGGAACTCAGCCACCTGGCGGCCGTTCTGGCAGTGGCGCTCCATGCGCAGGTGCAGCGTTTTAAGGCCACGCAGCACCAGGAAGCAGTCTTGCGGGCCGGGCGTAGCACCGCAGGAGTTCTGGATAAAGGCCAGGCGCTCGTGCAGGTCATCATCCTTCACAATAATCGCCCCCATTACCACGTCCGAGTGGCCTCCCATATATTTTGTAAGCGAGTGCATCACCATATCGGCGCCCATATCGAGCGGGGTTTGCAGGTATGGCGTGGCAAACGTATTATCGGCCACCAGCAGCAGGTTGCGTTTTTTGCAAAGCTCTCCGTATGCTTTTATGTCGATGATGTTGAGCAGCGGGTTGGTTGGCGTTTCTACCCAGATCATTTTCGTATTCTCGTTCACCAGCTTCTCCACGTTGCCCACATCCTGCATGTTAGTGAAGTGGAACTTGATGCCGTAGTTCTGGAAGATCTTTGTGAAGATACGGTAGCTGCCGCCGTACAGGTCGTTGGTGGAGACCACCTCATCACCGGGCTTCAGCAGCTTCATGATGGCATCTACGGCCGCCATACCCGAGGAGAAGCAAAGGCCATGCTTGCCGTTCTCCAGGGCAGCCAGCGCGTTCTGCAGCTGCGTGCGGGTTGGGTTGTGCGTACGCGAGTATTCGTAGCCTTTGTGGTCGCCGGGAGAGCGCTGAACGTAGGTGGATGTCTGGTAAATCGGCGTCATGATGGCGCCTGTAGATGGGTCTGGCTCTACGCCAGCATGTATAGCTTTCGTTCCGAATTTCATAGTTTATACGTTATACTTATAAATAATTATTTTCCCGCTGGCAGGCACCGGAATACCAGAGCGAGCGGTTGCTGCAAGTTAGAAAATTACGCGCGAAGTATAAAGGCGCCCCAAAGCCGGGCTATTTATACTTTCAAAGCCGCAAAAATCTTTTGTCCTTTGTCTTTCGTCTACATTCAGACAAAACAAAGTATACTTACCACATGAAGTCACTCCCGCTGCTGCGCACCTTTATACGCGAAAATGCCTCTACGTTTGTTTCTATGTTGCTGCTAGTGGTGGTGCCGGTGGTGGTGAGTTCTACGGTGGCGGTGGTGTTGTATAATTACCAGGATTTGCTGCAGGGGCTGTCGGTGTGGGAGATGCTGCTATACTTTGCCGTGATTTCTGTAACGATGGCACTGGCCCTTACGCCAACGACCTTTGTGGCCTTGGTTAGCGGCTTTTACCTGGGCTGGAACGGCTTTGCAGGCATTGTGGTATCTTATGGCATTGCGGCGCTTATTGGCTACAGCATTGCCCAGGTCGTAGACCATGGTAAGATGATGAGCTTCCTGAACCGCTTCGACAAGGCACGTGCGCTGATGCAGGAGCTACGTGGTGAGAGTTGGAGCCTCATTATTCTTACACGCATATCGCCGGTGCTGCCCTTCGCCCTAATGAATTTCGTGCTCTCATTGCTGCAGATAGACAGGCGTAAGTTTTTCCTGGCAAGTATAGTGGGCATGCTGCCGCGCACCCTCTTTTTCTTCTGGGTGGGCACACAGGCCCGCGATGTGGTGCAGGCCCTGCAAAATCCCGACAGCGGCCGTGGAGGGCAGATCCTGATGGTGGCATTAATTGTGATTTCTATAGGGGGACTTTACTTCCTGTTCGACAGGGCTTTAAAGCGTGCACTGCGTAAAGCAGCCGCTAAAAGCGAATAATTTTTCGCCACAGCTCTTGCGTATAAAGAAAAAAGGCCTTTACTTTGCATCACAATAACGGAAAACGGTCTCGTAGCTCAACTGGATAGAGCATCTGACTACGAATCAGAAGGTTAGGGGTTCGACTCCCTTCGTGACCACCGAAAAGCCTCTCAGAGAAATCTGAGAGGCTTTTTTATTTGCACACAAGCAACTGTAATTCAAACGTCCTCTGATTTGCGAAAGTACTATCTGTTTAGCTACTTCAAATCAGCCTAAAAGCCCTCTCGTTTTCTGAGGCATCTTATCAAAAAATTAATATATTGGGTTTCTATCTATCCGCTTCTGTTGCAAAGAGCCCTTGTTAATGGTTCGCTGCTGGTTGCATTTCACCCTTACCAGAATCTATTAGTAAGCTCAAAGTAAACCCGGGCAATCTAGCAGCCAGCACGGGCATTTTGAAGACTAAACAGCACTTTTTGATCCTCGACGGATTAAGGGGGATAGCGGCTTTGGCTGTTGTGATTTTCCATTTTATGGAGTGGGTTTACCCACCAGACTCCGGCAAGAATTTCATCGGTCACGGGTTCTTAGCCGTGGACTTCTTTTTCTGCTTGTCCGGGTTTGTCATCGGTTATGCTTATGACGACCGACTTGGGAGAATGGGAATTATGGAGTTCTTTAAAGCAAGGCTGATAAGGCTGCACCCCTTGGTTATCCTGGGATCGGTAATGGGATTGCTGGCGCTTCTCTTTGATCCCTTCGCCGCCTATACCGGAGAGTATGGCACGGGCAGACTTATCCTGGTGTTTCTTAGCTCCGCCTTTCTCATTCCCTTTCCGGTGATGGAAGAACGTGCCTTCAACCTGTTTGGCCTCAATGCCCCTTCGTGGTCATTATTCTGGGAATACGTTGCCAATATTGTTTATGCCCTTATCCTGTACAGGCTCTCGCGCCGCTATCTGGTTGTGCTGACAGTGCTGGCAGGGGTTGCCCTGTGTTGTGTCAGTTATCGTGCCGGAAACCTGCTGGGGGGCTGGGCAGGAGAGAACTTCTGGGATGGCGGTGCTCGTATCGCCTACTCCTTCTCAGCCGGTCTTTTGATCTATCGCTCTAACTGGGTTATCAAGAACAGAATCGGGTTCATCGGCCTGGCTATCCTGCTGTCGCTGGCCTTTGTCATGCCCCATTTTGAGTGGAATTGGGTGGCAGAGGCAATGGTTGTCCTGTTCTATTTTCCGTTGCTTGTTGCTTTGGGAGCCGGCTCCAGCTTGTCACTGGGGCTGGAGAAGTTCTGCGTGTTCTCCGGAAAGATCTCGTACCCCCTATACATGACCCATTACGCCGCTATCTGGATGTTTGGCAACTATTTCACGAGCAGCAAGCCTGGAGCAAACGAGCTGTTCCTTATCGTATTAACAGGAACTGTTCTATTGGTCGGCATAGCGTATGTAGTGATGGTGGTGTATGATATCCCTGTCAGGAGGTACCTAAACCGCAAAAGACAACAACGGCAGGGTTAGGAACCGCTGTTATACTTTGCCGGCGCACAGGCTGTAAGTATAAGCCACGTCGTTTAACGTCTCCTGCCCCAAAGGCTACGCCACTACCATTGTTGGCGGTATGGTCACCGTGCCAGCCAACACCCGGAAGGTCATTCTCATCCTCCCCGACGGGGATCATGTTGTCGCGTAAAGACTACCGCAAGGGTCATCGCCGTATACATGCCAAATGGCCTGGGTGTCTCCTCCTACTGGAGAAGCGGCCGCACTAGCGTGGATGCGATAGAAGTCTGAACTGGTGGCTGCCTTAGCCTGTGCCAGATGAAATGGAAAATGTATCAGGGGCCTCTGTAGATAATTCCTAAAAGTAGTTAACTAAGATCTGGTAAGGTGATGGCGCGTGCTTGTTGGGCCTGTTACTTTTTTTAATTTCTTCCATCTGTTCACATACATTGCTATCTCCTTTTCACACCTATTCTTTGTCTGACTTACATCTCCAATTTCTGTCAATCCTAGGTGGGTTAAAGCACAAATATTCAAATAACACCAAATAAAAGTATAGCTTCATTCGCATTAATGTATATTTATTATTTTTTTTAGTTAAAATATAAAACTTAAGTTTAAAGTGAAAAGTAAAAGCAGAAAGTTAATTTATTTTACAACTCAAAAACGTTTAACAAATGAAAAACTTTAAGCTTTTTGGCCTGCTGGTAATTCCGGCTTTATTCGCAGTTGGCTGTTCTGAAGACCAGGACATGGTTGCACCCTCTGCTGATATGAGCGCCAGCAAAACGACACTTGCAACAGGCAACGGCGCTCCGAGCGGGGCGCACTACACCCTTAACATCATTGGCGTGCCAAAAGGAAAAACAGCAGCCATGGACGGCAACAGCGGTCACCGCATTTTTGTAAACCTGGAGGGTAACACAAAAATCAATCTTGCAAACGCAGACGACACAGACGGTAGCTTCCGCGTGCTGGATGCTAACGGTACCGACCAAAACGGTGCACTGTTCCAATTGCCGAGCGCAGACCTGGATAATGATGGCATCACGTCCTACTCCGTTTTCGCCCGTGCATTGGGTAAGCCGGGCGGCGGTGCGATGATGACCACCTGCGCTACTGACCCAACACTAGTGGATGACCCGACTACACCTGAGGACGAGACGCAGGTGTGTAGCCTGGAGTCAATGGTAACGCTGCGTGAGAAGGGCGGCTCTAAGTTCGACAACGTATCCAGAGAGCTACTCTACATCTATGCTGACCTTGACGGTGACGGCACTACGGAACGTGTGCCACTGTTCGACGACAGGCTTGAGGACTACTACTGGAGCTATGACAACAACGGCCTGAAGGTGCTGCAACTACGTTTCTATGATGTACCCACAGATGTAAACTAAGCCTTGCATACTTTATACATAAAAGAGCCGCTGCCTTTAATAGGCAGCGGCTCTTTACTTTAGTGGCACAACTACAGTATGCCTGTTACTTCTTTCTTTTGTTAGTATCCACCCAGCTTACGCAGTCATCTCCTCGTGTAGCTCAAAACGCCCTTTGAAGCGCAAGAGGTGCTCCAAAAGCTCATCTGGCAAATCAAATCTAAAATGATCCTGTTTCAGCTCCTCCCATGAATTAAACAGCTTCCAGGTCTCTGCTTTTTTATAAGCCTCTAGCTCTCTTCCGGATAAGGGCCGCACAAAGAAAGCCTCCAGCTCTACATCCTCCTCCCGCATAGGTACTTTTACCGTATCTGAGTTACTGTTGAGCACCTCGATAACTTCTGCGTAGCGGTCGTTGCTGGCAGGCAGGTAAAAATACCGCACATAAGTGCTACAGGCAATAGGGTGAGGGAGTGGCATCATAGTCGTAAACTTAAAAATTCCGCACTGAGAGCTTTCTGCCATACATCCGGTTCAGCCTTTCGCTTTACCTGTATAACCTGCTCCTCTCTAAGCTACGCCGCAGCGCGCTTCATAATCAAACTTTATAAACTCCGTACTATTTAAAGTATCTTCCCTATATAGCGGCTTTACTTGCATAGGGTTAAATTACTTATACTTAAATAAGGATATAGTAGTTGTGGCATATGACCAATTGACCGGAACAATACAATAAACTGTTTTATTCTTTTTATTACCCAGTGTTACCTCTTTTAAACAGGGTGCACACCTGCCAGATGTTTGCAACTTTTGTGGAACAGATTTGTTAACTTTGCAGCGTATTTAATATTTAACCCGATTAATTATGGCAATGTACCCTGAATATATGGTTGCCCCTATCCGTGAGGACCTTACCTCTGCTGGCTTTGAGCAACTGATGACCCCGGAGGAAGTGGAGCAGGCGATTAAGTCTGAAGGCACTGTACTGGTGGCGGTAAACTCTGTGTGTGGCTGTGCGGCCTCTAAGGCCCGCCCTGCTGTTAAAATGGCTGTGGCTGCCTCTGACAAGAAGCCCACTAAGCTGGTAACGGTTTTTGCAGGCATGGAGCAGGATGCCGTGGCTAAGGCGCGTGAGTTTATGCTTCCTTACCCTCCTTCTTCACCGTCTATCGCCCTGTTTAAGGATGGCGAACTGGTGCACATGATAGAGCGTTACCACATTGAGGGCAACGACCTAACCCGTGTAGTGGATAACCTTCAAGGCGCTTTCGAAGCTTACTGCTAAGCTTTAAATAAGTATAAAAAAGGGCGGGCCTACAGCAAATACTGTAGGCCCGCCCTTTTTTATACTTGTGGCTATACTTTATTTACACACTCATCTTGCCTAGGTCAAAGCCGATGTCGCGGCGGTAATAGCGGTCTTGCCAGGTAATGGCCTCTGCAGCCTTATTGGCTTTCTCCAGGGCCTCTTCCATGGTATCGCCCAGGGCGGTGATGGCAAACACGCGGCCACCGTTGTTCAGCAGCTTACCATTTACCATGTTGGTACCGGCATGGAACACCAGCACATCTTCCGGCACATTCTCAAGCCCGGTAATCTCCTTGCCTTTCTCATAGCCCTCCGGGTAACCGCCTGAGGCAAGTATAACCGTGGTAGCTGTGCGTGGGTCGATCTCAAGTTTATAGTCTTTTAAGGTATGGTCGTGCAGGGCCTTAAACATCGTAAACAGGTCCGACTTGATGCGGGGTAGTATGGCTTCTGTCTCCGGGTCGCCGAGGCGCACGTTGTACTCGATCACGTAAGGGTCGCCGTTCACATTCATCAAGCCTATAAACAGGAAACCGGAGTAATCCATCTGCTCTTCCTGCATGCCGCGCAGCGTTGGCTCTATCACGCGTTCCTTTACCTTCTGCATAAATGCCTCGTTGGCAAACGGAACCGGGGAAATAGCCCCCATACCGCCGGTGTTCAGGCCTGTGTCGCCCTCGCCTATGCGCTTGTAATCTTTAGCCTCCGGCAGCAGCACGTAGTCTTTGCCATCGGTAAGTATAAACACGGATACTTCTATCCCCTGCAGGTATTCCTCTATCACTATTTTGCTGCTGGCATTGCCAAAGCGCTTGTTGCGCAGCATCGCCTCCAGCGTATCAAACCCCTCTTCATAATCCTGTGCAATAATTACCCCCTTGCCGGCAGCCAGGCCATCAGCCTTTATCACCGTTGGGAAGCTCTGCTGCTTCAGGTACTCTACCGCCTCTTTAAACGTGGCCTCTGTAAACGTCTGGTAGCGCGCTGTCGGGATGTCATACTTCTGCAGAAAAGACTTACAGAAATCTTTGCTGCCCTCCAGCATGGCGCCTGCCTTTTTAGGGCCAATCACCAGGATGTGCTTCAGGTACTCAGACTGCTCAAAATAATCGTGAATGCCTTCTACAAGGGAGTTCTCCGGGCCAACCACTACCATCATAATATCGAAGTCGGCGGCAAATTTCCCCAACTCATCAAAATCATGTATGTCTACGGCGGCGGTGGTATGGAACTCTGCGGTGCCGGCATTGCCCGGCGCTACAAATACTTGGTCGCAGAACTCGCTTTGGCTCAGCTTCCAGGCAATGGCGTGCTCACGAGCGCCAGACCCTATCACAAGTACGTTCATATTCTTGGGTTAAAGATTAACGGGTTTAAAAATTACGGGCACTGCTGCGAAGTTAAAGATTTATACTGGCACGTGCAGTACTTACAACGCTTTATACTTCAGGATTTATACTTACAAACCGGAAAAGAAAAAGCGGCCGATGAAACCCGGCCGCTTTTATACTTTATACTTGCATCAACTTAGTTGGCGTACTCCGACAGGAACTTGATGCGCATCAGGCGCAGGTCCTCTTCGGTGTAATCGTCAGTGCCCAGCTCCTTCACAGCCACGGCAATGTTGTCGGTACTGGCGCTCATAAAGTAGTCATACACCTCGTCCTGCCGCTCATCGTCCAGTATGTTGTTGATGTAGTAGTTCAGGTTAAGCTTTGTGCCCGAGTAGCAGATGTGCTCAATCTCCTCAATCAGCTCCGGCATCGTCAGGTCCTTAGACGCAGCGATCTCCTCCAGGTCTACCTTTTTGTCTATCTGCTGGATGATGTAGATTTTGATCTTGGACTTATTCACGGTGCTTTTCACCACCACGTCAGAGGCCGTCACGATGTCGTTCTCCTCCACGTACTTGCTGATCATGTCCAGGAACGGCTTACCGAACTTCTGCACCTTGCCCATGCCCACGCCGGCAATGTGCGCCAGTTCGTCGCGGGTGGTCGGGTACACAGTGGCCATCTCCTTTATCGATGGATCCTGGAACAGCACGTACGGCGGCAGGCCTTTTTCTTTGGCCAGCTTCTTACGCAGGTTCTTCAGCATGTCAAATAGTACCTCGTCGTGGCCGGCTGATGCCTGCGCCTCCTCCTTCTCCTCGTCCTCCTTCACTTCCTGGTCGTAGTTATGGTCTTTGGTCAGCTGTATTGCGTGAGGCTTCTGAATAAAATCTTCGCCTTTCTGCGTCAGCTTAATCACACCGAAACTATCTATGTCCTTCTCCAGGTACTCCGACAGCAGGATCTGGCGCAGCACGGAGCTCCAGAACTGCGCGTCCTGCTCCTTGCCAGCGGCAAATACCTCCAGCTTATCGTGGTCGTAGCTGGCAACGTACTGGTTGCGCAGGCCGGTAAGCACATGGGTAATATGGTCTATGCTGAAACGCTGGCCTGTCTGCTGAACGGCCTTCAGGGCCAGCAGCACTTCTTCCTGCGCCTCAAAGCGCTCTTTCGGGTGCAGGCAGTTATCGCAGAAGCCGCAGTCTTTCTCGAAGGTCTCCCCAAAGTAGTGCAGCAGCTGTTTGCGGCGGCACACAGCCGAGTCGGCGTAGGCAGCCATCTCCTGCAGCAGCAGCTTGGAGTTGTCGCGCTCTGTTACGGGCTTGTCTTTATTAAACTTCTCCAGCTTAACAATATCGTCGTAGCTGTAGAACATAATGCAGTTACCCTCCATGCCATCGCGGCCGGCACGCCCAGTCTCCTGGTAATACCCTTCGATGGATTTCGGGGTATCATAGTGGATCACGAAGCGAACGTCCGGTTTATCAATGCCCATACCAAAGGCAATGGTGGCTACAATCACGTCCGCCTCCTCATTCAGGAAAGCATCCTGGTTGGCCATGCGCACACTCGGGTCCAGGCCGGCATGGTACGGCAGCGCCTTCACGTCGTTTACCTTCAGCAACTCGGCTATCTCCTCCACCTTCTTGCGGCTCAGGCAGTACACAATGCCGCTCTTGCCCTTGTGCTTCTTCACGTACTGGATAAGCTGCTTTTTGGTGTTATGCTTCGGGCGCACCTCATAGTACAGGTTGGTGCGGTTAAAAGAAGACTTGAAAACAGAGGCCTCGTCCATCTGCAGGTTGCGCTGGATGTCGAGCTGTACTTTTGGCGTTGCTGTGGCTGTCAGGGCTATGATCGGCAGGTCCCCGATCTGGTCGATGATGCCGCGGATACGGCGGTACTCCGGACGGAAGTCATGCCCCCACTCCGAGATACAGTGCGCCTCGTCTATGGCTACGAAGGAAATGTTAGAGGCGCGCAGAAACTCCACCGTCTCCTCCTTCGTAAGCGACTCCGGCGCCACGTACAGCAACTTCACCTCCCCGGCCAGTGTCTCTTTTTTAACTTTATTCGTTTCTGATTTAGAGAGCGTAGAGTTCAGGAAGTGCGCATTTACCCCGAAGGCGTTCAGCTGGTCTACCTGGTTCTTCATCAGGGCAATAAGCGGCGAAATAACGATCGCTGTGCCCGGTAACGAAAGAGCAGGAAGCTGGTAGCACAACGACTTGCCCGCGCCCGTAGGCATAATCACAAAGGTGTTCTTGCCGTTAATAATATTATTTATTATCAGCTCCTGATTTCCTCTGAATTGATTATACCCAAAAACTTCTTTTAATTTGTTCTTGAGATTTACCTCTTGTTGAATAGACATGTAATCTTGCAAAAATTTAATCTTGTTGCAACGCACTCCAAAAGAGTGCACTAACACAAATTTAACTTGAATCTCCCTAATAATATAGCTCTTACCGCAAAAAAAGTATTAGAAGCAGAAGCCGAGGCCATCGCCAGACTGGCAGATTTTATCGACGAACGTTTCGAGGAGTGCGTGAAAGCTATTTTGCAGATCAAGGGCCGGGTAGTTGTTACCGGCATTGGCAAGAGCGCCAACATCGCCCAAAAGATCGTGGCTACCCTTAATTCCACTGGTACTCCTGCCCTGTTTATGCACGCGGCAGACGCTATACACGGTGACCTGGGCATGATACAGCCGGAGGACTTTGTGATCTGCATCTCCAAAAGCGGTAACACCCCTGAGATTAAGGTACTTGTACCCTTACTAAAGCGCAAAGGTTCCAAGTTGGCAGCCCTGGTTGCCAGCACCGACTCTTACCTTGCCCAAAGCGCGGATTTTATACTTAACGCTTACGTAGAGCGTGAGGCCTGCCCGCACAACCTGGCCCCTACCACCAGCACCACGGCAGCACTCGCGCTCGGCGATGCCCTGGCCGTAAGCCTGCTGGAGGCGCGCGGTTTCAGCAGCTCCGACTTTGCTACTCTGCACCCTGGCGGCTCACTGGGCAAGCGCCTTTACCTGAAGGTAGAGGATATTTACACCCAAAACGAGTCGCCCAGCGTAAAGGAGAACGCAACACTCAGAGAGATTATTATCGAGATATCATCTAAGCGGCTGGGAGCCACGGCTGTAGTGAAAGAAGGCACGGAGGAGTTGGTTGGCATCATTACCGACGGGGACCTGCGCCGCATGCTCAACAAGTATGAAAAGGTGGAGGGCATCACCGCCATCGACATTATGACCCCTGCCCCGCTCACCATTGAGCCGGACAGCTATGCCGCTGAGGCCATGGCGATTATGCAGGAAAAAAGTATAACGCAACTCATTGTAACAAAATCAGGTAAATTCGAGGGCTTTATTCACCTCCACGATTTACTTAAAGAAGGACTTGTATAACATGGATAACAACACCTACGTGGTGATCATGGCCGGCGGCATCGGAAGCCGTTTCTGGCCTTTCAGCCGCACCAATTACCCCAAGCAGTTTCATGATGTGCTTGGCATTGGCGAGAGTATGCTACAAACCACCGCAAAGCGCTTTGCAGACATCTGCCCACCCGAGAATCTTTTTATAGTTACCAACAAGGATTACGAGGCACTGGTAAAGGAGCAGCTCCCCGAGCTATCTGATAACCAGATACTGCTGGAGCCGGTTGGCAGAAACACCGCCCCGTGCATTGCATACGCCTCTTACAAAATCGCGCAGCTGAACCCAAAGGCCAACCTGGTGGTAACGCCAGCCGACCACGTGGTGCTGAAGCAGGATGTGTTTACGGAGGTGGTGAAAGACGCCCTGGATGCTGCCAGTAAAGACGATGTGCTTATTACGCTGGGAATTACCCCAAGCCGCCCCGACACCGGATACGGCTATATTCAGTACATCGATGAGAAGAACTCCAAGATAAAAAAGGTAAAGACCTTTACCGAAAAACCTAACCTGGAACTGGCGCAGATGTTCCTGGACAGCGGCGATTTTGTGTGGAACTCCGGCATCTTTATCTGGAACGTGCAGAGCATCCTGAAGGCTTTTCACCAGCACCTGCCTGAGATTACGGAGGTTTTTGAGGAAGGCAACAGTACCTTTAACACGCCCCAGGAACAAAACTTTATCACGAGAGCTTACTCCCAGTGCCGCAATGTATCCATTGACTATGGCATTATGGAGAAGGTAGACAACGTGTACGTGCTGCTGGCCGACATCGGCTGGTCTGACCTGGGCACCTGGAACTCCCTCTACACCATCAACGACAAGGACGAGAACGGTAACGTGGTAGACGGCGACGTGATGCTGTACGACACGAAGGACTGCATCATTAAAACACCTAAGAACCGCCTGGTGGTGCTGCAAGGCCTCGACGACTTTATTGTGGCGGAGTACGATAACGTACTGATGATCTGCAGAAAAGAAGAAGAGCAGAAGGTGAAGGAGTTTGTGGCCGACGCCAAGTCTAAGAAAGGCTCAGATTACATTTAATCTGTACTTTGGCAAGTATAAGAAAGGCTATAAACTGGAGGTGATCCGGTTTATAGCCTTTTGTTTTACAGAAAGTATAAACCCATACTTATTGAAGTATGGGTTTATTATACTTTGTTATAATGGCTCCAGCTTGTTTAGGCTGGCGTAGCCACTGTCTTTCAGGCGCTGGCGCATGGCTTCGTAAAGTATGATACCTGTAGCCACTGACACGTTTAGCGAACCGATCTGGCCCATCAGCGGGATGCGCAACTTTACGTCGGCGCGCTTCAGGTACTCCGGCGAGATGCCGTCTTCCTCGCTACCCATTAGTATAGCTGTTGGACCCACCATGTCCACGGCAAAGTCGTTGAGCTGATGCTCGGTTTTCTCGGTACAGGCCACAATCTGAAAGCCGTAGTCCTTCAGGTAATCTATCGTGTCTTTCAGGTTAGGCTCACGGCACACGGGCACGAGGTTAAGCGCACCGGCTGATGTCTTCATGGCATCGGCATTGATCTGCGCACCGCCACGGCTTGGGATCACGATGGCATCCACGCCCATACACTCAGCGTTCCTGGCTATCGAGCCAAAGTTGCGCACATCGGTAATGCGGTCAAGTATAAGCAGCAGCGGATTCTTGCCCTGCTCAAAAAGTGCGGTTACAATTTCTGATAGCGGCTGGTAAGAAATTGGGGAGATCATGGCCACAGCGCCCTGGTGGTTCTTGCGCGTCAGCTTGTTGAGCTTCTCGACAGGTACTGTAACCACAGGCACCTCACGGCCTTTCGCCAGCTTCACGATCTCGTCGGTGGTAGGGTTGCGGGTACCGCGCAGCAGGAATATCTTCTCCAGCTCCTTTCCGGCCGTTAGCGCCTCCAGTATCGGGCGCGAGCCGAAAATCATCTCGCTTTTATCTTCTTTCGGTGTTCGGGGCCCACCGAAGCGGTTGCCTACAAATTTGTCTTTCCTGCTCTCCATTTTGCAACAGAACTGTACCAGCTTTCTTCGTACTCACGGCGCCGTACCAGTTCATAATAATTTTCGGTAAAGTTATTCTCTTTTTTGGTAAAAACGAACTTGATGTAGGGCGAGGTGTCAGACTCGCGGTAAATCCAGGTGATGTTAGGCCCTATCTGGCTCACGCTGCTTGGCCGCCCGTAGATGATGTAAATCATGCCTCTATCTGTTGCCCAACCGGCCTTGTGCGCCGTAAACAGCTTGTTTGCCATCTCCACACGCTTATAATAGGTACGGATAAGCTCCCGTGCCCTGCTCTCATTTCCGCCCACCTCCAGCCAGAACTCATCCACGGCGGCCTTCGGGTCTGCGGCTTTAAAAAGGGCATCCCGCTCTTCTGATGTAGTAAGGTATATGAGCGGCGGAACAAGCTCTTCTGCCCGGGTGATAAGGGGATACTTACCCGACAGCACCACCACGCCCCTCGCAAGGGCTGAGCCGGGATTAAATAAGTATAAACCCTCCTGCTCAAAGCTCAGGGTGTCGGAGGCTGAGAGGGTGTCTGTTTCTGCTACGGCAAGCGTTCGCGCCACCGCAGGTTTCTTCATGCTCATGGGGGGAGCAGCGGGCATAAAGTCCAACTCAAAACGGTCTACCGGTATGGCGCTGTCGGTGTTGGCATAGGTGCGCATCAGCAACCTGTCGGAAGTGGTAATGTAGTCCTGGAGCATCGGTTTGGCCGTGCCCTCCTTCACCAGCAGGTAATTTTTCTGCATCATTCCGCTGCTCAGCGGCACCTTAAACTCCACCCCCATCCGCTCTTGCCCCGACAGCACCTGCCATACCCGCAGGTGCAGTACGTTGGGCTCCTGCACCACATTTCCGGGTAACGACAGTTGCACATGCAGCTCGCCCTCGATGTCGGTTATCTTTCTGTTGGGCAGGTCTATGGAGTCCTGAAGTACAGCAGCATCCCGGCCTGACAGCCCATTCCTTACAGCGTACTCATACGATGAGGCTGCCTGCAGTATGTCCAGCACCTGGCGGACATCCTCAAACTTAAGCAGCAGGTGCAGACTGTCGTTGCTGGCGTAGTAGGCATGCTGCATCACTACCTCAGGCATTTCCCGCTTTACCTGCGCAGGGGCCGGTGTGCTATAGCTACGGTAGTCAGCCTGGCCGCCACAGCCGTACACCACGCAGAGCAGCAACAAATACAAGTACCTCATCTTAAAGCAAGTATAAGTATGATTGAGTGATAAAATAAAACCCGGACTGCCTTTGGGCAACCCGGGTTTTTGTACTGGTAAAAACAGTATTTTGTTTAGCGGCGCATGCGCTGCAGGTACTGTCTGAATTGTTGTTCCAACTGCGTTGCCCTGTCGTCGAGGCCCAACTGCTGGGCCGACCCAATCAACTGCTGCAGGATCACCATGTTCACCTGTATCTCCTGGTCGAACAGGGAGCCTTTGGCAAAATAATAGTCCAGTGCCTTCTGCGACCCCTGGGCCATCAGGTCCAGTAGTTCAGTAGCCTTGTCCATTTCGCCGAGAGCGGCATAAATAGAGATGAACTGCGGCGTGTAGTAATCGTATGGTACCGTCTCCAACGGCAGCACCTTAAAGCTGTGTTCCACTATCTCTTTGGCTCTGGCCTCGTCGCCGGCCTCCAGGTAAGCAGCTGCCAGTGTGGCAAACTTATCCCGGGCATTAGCCGAGAAGCGGTAGTAGTTATCGTCGTAGAAGATGTCCGGGTTATCGAAGTTTCGGAAGGAGAACTTCTTCATCATGTTCTCATACATGACCTCTTTATTCACGTTTCCGGCTTCGTCTTCAGCGGCTTTAACAGGCACCACACGGTAAGCAAGCCCCTCCAACTGGAAGAAGTCTGACAGGCCTATAAAGTCGGCGCTGTTTACGGTAGTGGAGAAGTATACGGGGCGCTCCCAATTGTTCGTGGCCAGCAGGTCGAGCATTACCAGGTGCTTTTTCTCCAGCAATGATTTGGTGATGGTCCACTGCATACGGTCCACAATCTCATCTTCACGGTCCTCTGCCACAAAGTCCATTTGCTTGATCTTCTCTTTATCGATGTTCAGGAAGAAGTTGTGCGTTGGCATGGTCAGTAACGTGGTGCCGGCCCCGTACTGCGCCTGCAGGGCCGGGTGGTTCTGCTTTATCAACCCGATATACTGCTTCAGGTCGATACCGGCAGCTACCTGAGGGCGCTCCATGTATGGCAGGAAATCATTGGTACCCTGGCGGTAGTTCTCCATTCCCAGCGACAGTGGCCACGGGTCAGACTCGTAAGACTGGTCCATCATCTGGTCAATGTACCAGTCGGTGTTCAGGTAACTGAGTACTGCCACGCGCACATCGGTACGGTAGCCTTCCACCTCCTGCGCATACCACAGCGGGAAGGTATCGTTGTCGCCGTTCGTGAAAAGTATGGCATTAGGGGCGCAGGAATCGAGCAGGTTCTTGGCCGAGTCTACAGAGTGGTAGCGGTCGGAGCGGTCGTGGTCGTCCCAGCCTTCCGCAGCCATGATGCCCGGAACCAGCAAACCGATAACGGTTGCCACAGCGGCGCGTGCGGTTGAGTTCTTGAGCGCCTTGCCCAGCAGGTCTGCCAGTCCCATCACGCCCAGGCCAATCCAGATACTGAAGGCATAGAACGAACCGGCAAAAGTATAATCACGCTCACGGGGCTCCACCGGCGGCTGGTTCAGGTACAAGGCAATGGCCATACCTGTAAAGAAGAAGAGCAGGCCGATAACAAAGGCATTCTGCTCATCTTTGCGCACCTGGTAAATTAAACCAAGTATACCTATCAGCAGGGGCAGCAGGTAAAACGTGTTGCGGGCCTCGCTCTCTAGCACGCGCTCCGGCGCATTCGGTTCATTCCCCCCGAACCACAGCACCCCGGCATTCTGCACATCGCTCTCGCGGCCCACGAAGTTCCACAGGAAGTAGCGCCAGTACATAAAGCCCAGCTGATAATTGAGCAGGAAGCTCATGTTCTGGCCGAAAGTCGGTGTCTGGCCCTCGCGCAGGTCTACCCACTTTTTATAAGCATCAACATGCGCCGGCTGATCGCTGTAAATGCGTGGCAGCAGCACTTTGTCTTTAGAATCGTATACCGGCTCAACCTTGTTCCCGGCAACAATGTACTTGTCCTCGCCTTTTACATAGCGTGGAGCACCTTCCTCCTGCCCAACGGGCTGGGCGTTGTACTGTGGGCCGAACAGCAACGGACGGTCGCCGTACTGTTCACGCTTCAGGTATGATACGAATGTCAGGATATCGTCCGGGTCGTTCTCGTCGATCGTTGGCTCGTAAGAAGAGCGGATCGGGATCATCATGTAAGAGGAATAGCCGATCAACACAAAAACCAGGCTGAGCAGGGCCGTGTTCAGCACACGGTTGCTATGCTGGATGGAGTAACGGATACCGAATACCAACGCCCCCACAAACAGCACCAGAAATACGATGATGCCCGAGCTGAACGGCAGGCCAAGCGAGTTCACGAAGAACACCTCAAAGCTGCCCGCCACGGACGGCAAGCCCGGGATAACTCCCCAAAGTATGGCCACCACAATTACGGCACTGATGGCAAAGGCGATCACGCCGCCCCAGAAATTCGGTTTATAAAGACGGAAATAGTAAAGAAAAGCCAGCGCCGGAATGGTTACCAGGTTCAGCAGGTGAGCGCCAATGGAAAGACCCACCAGGTAAGCGATAAGTATAAGCCACTTATCGGAGTGCGCCTGCCCAACCTTTGCCTCCCAGCGCAGCATGGCCCAGAAAACAATAGCCGTAAAGAACGATGACATGGCATAAACCTCTGCCTCTACCGCCGAGAACCAGGCTGAGTCGGAGAAAGTATAAGCCAGCGCGCCAACTGCACCGCTACCCATAATCAGCCATACATTGCCTTTGGTTGGCTCAGCACCCTCCTTTATCAACAGCTTGCGTGCAAGTATGGTGATGGTCCAGAAAAGGAAAAGCACGGTAAATGAGCTAGCCAAAGCCGAAAGCAGGTTCACCCACCAGGCCACCTGGGTTACATCGGAGGCAAACATCGAGAACAGCCTGCCCATCAAAAGGTAAAAAGGAGCCCCCGGCGGGTGTGGCACCAGCAGCTTATAAGAGCAGGCGATAAACTCACCGGCATCCCAATAACTGGCAGTTGGCTCAAGGGTTAGCACATAAACGGCTGTCGCGATCAGGAACACGACCCAGCCCACAAGGTTATTTATCTTCCGATAATCCGTCATAGCTTTAATTGATTCAGCCCCGAAAATAATAAATTAATGTAAAGTGGCTGGCTATTTTTAAATTTCACAATGAAAAAGCCGGCTTATTGGCCGGCTTTCTATACTTCAATCAATTCAGATCTTTACTTCTGAAGCACAAGTCTCTTTGTCTCGACAGTTTTGCCGTTTACCAGCAGACTGTAGAAGTACACGCCGGAAGGCAGGCTTGTCATATCCAGTTTTATCTCGGCTCTCTCGGCCGGAGCCACCTCCTGCACTGTCAGCACCTTGCCTATAGTGTTAGAGATTCTGATCTTATAGTTGTTGTTGCCAGGCAGGTTTAACGCCAGGCTGGTATATCCGCGCGACGGG
Organism: Pontibacter anaerobius; assembly: GCF_026241195.1. GTDB lineage: Bacteria > Bacteroidota > Bacteroidia > Cytophagales > Hymenobacteraceae > Pontibacter > Pontibacter anaerobius. The sequence continues at coordinate 334,627 of NZ_JAPFQO010000001.1, read as the reverse complement.
TTAGGGTACGCGTTGATAGAAGGCAGCGAAGACTTAAGGTCGTTGCCTGGGGCAAAGGCAGCCAGCGTAATGTTGGCATACATGCTTTTTGTCTGCTTCTTCTCCACCACATGGAACACCTGGCTAACCGCCGATGCATATATCTTGGAGCAGGTGTGGTCCTCCTTGGTCACAAAGTCCGGGCGGGCGTTGTTAGCCGACAAAGGCAACTGCGCCACCTTGTCCGGCATCAGTTTCCAGAGCGTGTTTCCGCCTTTATAGGTTGGCCCTACCCCGGCAAAACTTACCAGGTGCGCACTTATAAGCGTGGTTACTAATATCAGTCTTGTAAAAATTCTCATACACTTCAGGAGTCTTGATGTTATAGTATGTTGCACTACACTTTCGACTTTTCAAACCAAAGATAGTCTAAAAAGCCATATCTGTAAATTAAATTTTTAAAATATTTGGCAATCAGGCCAATATCCCCCGACCCGCCTTCTTCTTCAGCATCTTCCTCAAAAAGCATTCCTCTTTTGACTCTACACGGCACTGGTTGCACACTTTCCGGCCCTGTTGCGCTATGCCGGCCAAACCAAGACAAATTAAAATTATGACTTTTCTAACAACACTCTCTTTAAATAATAAACAATTAATATATACCACTTTATATATAATACAATTGCAAACACTTTTTCACCTGCAAACACCACTTAATATAACATGCAATATCAAATCACTTACACCACAATAACCTCCTTTTACATTTAAAATTAATATTACATTCTAAAATTCATACAATAAAATAGTGCAACTACATTTATACACCTCCGTTAAACAAAATACAATACACAATTGCATTTTACATTACTATAAACTACGACTAACATGAAACGACATATACTCTTTATTGTCCTCATTATTTTCGCATCTACAACCTGGGCACAGGCCCAGCGGCCAGAACCAACCGGTGGCTGCGTACAAGAATCTGAAACAGAATGCTATACCTTTGAATACTTCGGGGCCATGCAACTGGAGGAAGACCTGATGCAGGTACAGTTCGGGCTGCAGGTAAACTGCGACGAACTGGCCTACATTGCCTTTGAGCTACCGGAAGGGTCTGAGGCAGCCGGGCCGGCCAGCATCTACCACGAAAATGCCACAGACTACATCGTACGAAACGGCGAAGCCAGCGAGCAGGGCCCAAACGAGGTAGAAACCGCCTTTAACGCCATCCAGTTTAACGCCAAGCAAAACTACTCCCTCTCAGGCGGCGCCATCGATACCTTCACCTTTAACCTGACAATGGCGGACTTTGAGGCACTCTCTACCATGCGTGTACGCGCCACGCTGCGCGAAATGGCTCAGGGAAACAGAGAGGTTATCACACAAAGTGAGCAAGTGGTGTTTGACCTGAACGCCTGCAGCCCGTTAACCGGCCCGGGCGCCTGTGTTGTGGAGCGCGACGCAGCCAACTTTGCCTTTGCGGGCGCTACTGACAACGGTGACGGAACCACGACCGTGAACCTGATGATACAAAACCTTGCCGAAGCCGATGTGAGCAGCGTGACGGTACAAACAGAGGCGACAACAGATGAAATTGGTGTGGCCGGCCTCACAAACGGCGATGTTTACTCGACACAGCGCTACCATTACAAAGTAGTTGTGAACCAGGACGAGGACCTGATCACGTTTGAGGCACAGAACACCAACGGCTATGCCAGCGGCGCCTCCGACATCTTCTCCATTGTGGTGCCTACCGATATGTATGAACTGGCGCCATACTTCCTGATGACCGTTACCGCCGGAGAATCTTTTGAGACCGCTGGTTTGAACACGATCAGTTGCGAGGATGAGCCCATCACCCCACTACCGGTAGAACTGATGTCTTTTGAAGGCAAGGCTACCCAGAGCGGCATCGCGTTGGAGTGGAGCACAGCATCGGAGGATAATAATGAGCGTTTTGAGGTAGAGCGCAGCCAGGACGGCAAGAGCTTTGCCAAAATTGCAGAAGTGGCGGGCGCAGGCAACTCCGCAACAACGTTAAACTATAGCTACACGGACAAAACAGCCGGCGCAGGCTTGCACTATTACCGCCTGAAGCAAGTGGACTTTGACGGCCAGTTTGAATACAGCAAGGTAGTAGCCGTTGAGAACAGGGCAGCCGCGGCCAACGCAAGTATGGAAGTATACCCTAACCCAGCCACAACCAACTATGTGCACGTAGCCCTGCAAAGCCAGAGCAGTGCCCAACTGAAGATAATGGACAGAAACGGGCGCACCGTTTACACACAGGACATTGCCCCAGGCGCCCAGGAGATACAACTTAGCATAGCTGACCTCAACATTCCGAAGGGTTTATACTATGTGCACATGCAGGATGCTACCGAGCGTCAGGTTCAAAAGCTGATAGTCCAGTAACCCAAGTATAAAAAACCATTGAAAAACCGGGAGAGCACCTTTCTTCCGGTTTTTCTTTTGTGGCTTGCTGGCGATTTTATACTTGTAAACCTCAATTTTTATGGTGACACCCCAACCAGCAGATATTGCTTTATCAGAAAATGCAAGGTTAGCAAAGCTGAAGCAGACCTTTAGCTTGCCTTGTACTTAGGGGTTATAATTTATACTTGCTGCGCTCAACTGCCGGGGCATAAAACCTCAGGAATCTAAAACTGAGCATGAACAGCAGCAGCGGTAAAACAAAGTACAGATAATGCGGCCTGAACCAGCTTAAATCACATGCGCAATCTCTTTAAAATCAAAATAACGCAGCTCATTCGCTATCTCCACCGCTAGCCGGCCAGCCTCATCAACGCCTAAAATCTGCCCCTGCACTTGCTGCTGCCCAACTTTAAACGGATGCACTTCCTGGTAACGGTACAGCCCCTGCAGGTACTCATACTTCAGGCGGGCGGTGTGGCCGTTGCGCAACTGCAGGTAGCGCTTCTCGAGTAATTCCAACAGGCGAAGCGTCACTTTCTGAAGATCAAAAGTGTGGCCGCATACGTTAGCCATGGAGGTAGCCGTTGGAGTTGCAAAGCGTAACTGGTTCACATTTAAACCAATCCCGACAATACTATGTTGTAAAGAGTGACTATTAATCGTGTTTTCTATCAGAATCCCGCCAAGTTTCTTATCTTCAAAGAATAAATCGTTGGGCCATTTTACCTGGGCCTGCTCTAAGCCTTGTTCGCGCAGCAGGTCGAGCACAGCCAGCGACACGGCCATGTTAAGGTAAAACTGCTGGCGCACGGCCAGAAACGAGGGCGACAAAATAACCGAAAGGGTGATATTCTGCCCGGGCTCCGCCTCCCAGGAGTTACCCCGTTGCCCACGCCCCTGCGTTTGCCGGTGCGTGATGACGGTGCAGCCCTCTGTGGCTTCATTTTTGATAAGAAGCTGTTGGGCCTCTGAGTTAGTAGAGGCACACGCTGCGATAAAAAGCAGCTGTTGGCCCATAAACAGCGTATTAGGCGACATATAATTACGCGAGAATTTAATACTTTTGTACATCAAATTTAAAGAGCGCAAATGAAAGAAACCAAGGTTGAGGCTACTTCCGACATATTGGCAGAGCTAGTAGTGAAGGGCATGCAGGAGAGAAAAGCTTCCGATATAGTTGTGATGAACCTTAAATCACTTAAAAACGCTGTATCAGATTACTTCGTAATAGCATCCGCAAGCTCCGACACACAACTAGACGCCATCGCCTCTTCTATAGAGGAGGAAGTGCACAAAGCAATTGGCCAGAACCCGTGGCAAACAGAAGGCCGCATCAACAAAGAGTGGGTGCTGCTGGACTATGTGGACGTAGTTGCACATGTTTTCCTGAAAGACAAGCGTGAATTCTATGCCTTGGAGGAGCTATGGGGCGACGCCAAGATACAGCACGTGGAATCTGTCTAACACCAGGGGGCCAGCACTAAACTTTTGGTGCCAGCCCCTTGTTTTCCATACAATCGACATTTAAACTATCAATGGCAGAAAAAAATAATAAAGGCAACAACAAGAAGAAAAAGCCGATCATCCCGAACACGCCACCGCGCCCTACCATGCAGCTGTGGATGCTGGCCATACTGATCCTGCTTATTTTCGGATTGACCTACCTGAACAAGAGCAACTCCTCTGTAGAAACTACCCAACAGGAGTTTGAGGAGATGCTGCTGAGCGGAGACGTTGACAGGCTCACCCTGGTTAACGGCAAAACCGTGGAGGTATACCTCGAGAAGGAGGCCCTCCAAAACGAAAAGTATAAAACTGAGCTGAACGACCGTGGCCTCATCACCGTGAGCGAGGGCCCGCATTACCATTTCCAGGTAATTTCGGCGGAGTCGTTTAAGGAAGACCTGGATAAACTGCAGGCTGAAGTGCCGCGTGAGCAGCAGGTACCGCTAAGCCCGGAGACCAGAACCGGCTTTGCCGACTTCTTCTTCCAGTGGGGCTTCCTGATCCTGCTGCTGTTTGGCTTCTGGTTCCTGATGCGCCGCGTAACGTCCGGCGGTACGGGTGGCCAGATCTTTAACATCGGTAAATCCAAAGCTGCCCTTTTCGATGCAGAGAACAAGGTTAAGATCACGTTTAAGGATGTGGCCGGCCTGGAGGAGGCAAAAGAAGAGGTGCAGGAGATTGTTGAGTTCCTGAAAAACCCATCTAAATTCACTGTACTCGGTGGCAAGATTCCAAAAGGCGCATTGCTCGTAGGCCCTCCGGGCACCGGTAAAACATTGCTAGCCAAAGCTGTAGCCGGCGAGGCCGACGTACCTTTCTTCTCCCTTTCAGGCTCCGACTTTGTGGAGATGTTTGTGGGTGTGGGTGCCGCCCGAGTGCGCGACCTGTTTAAGCAGGCTAAAGCCAAAGCCCCGTGTATCATCTTTATTGATGAGATTGATGCGATTGGCCGCCACCGTAGCCGTGGCTCCACGCCAGGCGGAAACGATGAGCGCGAGAACACCCTGAACTCCCTGTTGGTGGAGATGGACGGTTTTGCAACGGACTCAGGTGTAATCATACTTGCAGCCACTAACCGCCCCGATACCCTGGACTCTGCCCTGCTTCGCCCTGGCCGTTTTGACCGCCAGATCAGCATAGACAAGCCAGACATTAACGGACGTACCGAAATCTTTAAAGTGCACCTTGGCCCGCTTACCCTGGCGCCCGATGTGGATGCGAAGAAGCTGGCTGCCCAGACACCTGGCTTTGCCGGTGCCGAGATAGCCAACGTGTGTAACGAGGCTGCCCTGATTGCGGCCCGCCGTAATAAGAAAGCGGTAGACCAGCAGGACTTCAACGACGCGGTGGACCGTGTAATTGGTGGACTTGAGAAGAAGAACAAGATTATCTCTCCCGAGGAGAAAAAGATTGTGGCTTACCACGAGGCCGGTCACGCCATAGCAGGCTGGTTCCTGGAGCACGCCGATCCTTTGGTGAAGGTAAGTATAGTACCGCGTGGTGTAGCTGCATTAGGCTATGCGCAGTACCTCCCGAAAGAGCAGTTCCTGTATACTACCGAGCAGCTGATCGACGAGATGTGTATGGCCCTTGGTGGCCGTGCCGCCGAGGAACTGGTGTTTGGTAAGATCTCTACCGGTGCCCTGAGCGACCTGGAGCGTATCACCAAAATGGCCTACAGCATTGTGACGATGTATGGTATGAACGATAAGATAGGTAACGTATCGTTCTACGACTCAAAGCAGACGGACATGGCCTTTAACAAGCCATACTCTGAGGCTACAGCCGAGACCATAGATGAAGAGGTGCGTAAAATAATTGACGCTGCCTACCAGCGCACAAAAGAACTGCTTAGATCCAAAGGCCATGAGCTGGAAATCGTGGCGCAGGAGCTTCTGGAGAAAGAGATCCTGTTCCAGAATGACCTGGAGCGCTTGGTTGGCCCACGTCCGTTTGACGCCCTGACAACTTACCAGGCACACACAACCGGCACCGACCGCAGCGAAACTAAAAGCGAGGTGGAGCAGAAGCACCCGGTAGAGTTGGGCCAGACACAGCACCCTGAGCAGGAAGAAGGCAACGTACCCGGCACACCGCTGGATAACGGCAGCTCCCGCACAGAACAAGACAATGTAAATTCGAGAACAGCTTGATTATTACACAGGCATGTACGAAGCAAAATCAAAAGAAATAGTTTTAAGAAGAGTAAGAGAGGCGCTGGCTAAGTCGGCGCCTTTTCTGCCTCCTACCCCGGACTTCTCCTCACCGCTGCACTCCCCGGTACCAGTCGAGGATATGTCAATAGTGTTTGCGGAGAACTTCATCAAAAACGCAGGCGTGTTCGTGTATTGCGAGAACGAAGAAGACTTCTTCGACCAGCTTTACGTGTACAAGAAGGAGCAAAACCTGCAGCACTTGTGTGTGTGGGAGTCTAACCTCCAAAACGTCATCCACCAGGCAGGCATTGAGTTTGTCTCGGACGAGGAGAACTTTGTGCAAGGTGTAGAGGCAGCCCTGACTACTTGCGAGGCTTTGATTACCCGCACCGGAAGCATCTTGGTAAGTTCAGCCAACGCCGGTGGCCGCCGGCTGAGCATTTACCCGGAAAACCACCTGGTAGTGGCCAAAGCCAGCCAGCTGGTAGCTGATGTTAAAGATGGCCTCCAGCGTGTGCGCGACAAGTATAAAGAGAATTTCCCGTCGATGGTATCGATGGTGAGTGGCCCGAGCCGCACCGCCGATATCGAGAAAACACTGGTAATGGGTGCGCATGGCCCCAAACAGCTAGTTTTATTCCTGATTGATGACCTTCCGCATTAACGAGTTAGCGCCAGGCAAAAAAGTATACTTCGCTTCCGACTTTCATTTAGGCGTGCCCGATGCTGAAACCAGCCTGGAGCGCGAGAAAAAGATTGTGCGGTGGCTGGAGATGGTACAGAAAGATGCCGCTGCCATACTTTTGCTAGGCGATATCTTTGACTTCTGGTTTGAGTATAAGCATGCCATACCCAAAGGGTACGTGCGCCTGCAGGGCAAGCTGGCAGAGCTGACGGATTCGGGTTTACCTGTCCTTTTTTTCACGGGGAACCACGATATGTGGATGTTCGATTACTTCCCGAAAGAGCTGAACATCCCCATCATCCGGAAGCCTATTTCCACGAACATCGGCGATAAGACCTTCTACATTGGCCACGGCGATGGCCTCGGGCCCGGCGACCATACTTACAAGGTGCTGAAAAAGGTGTTCGACAATAAAATGTGCCAGTGGCTTTTTGCCCGCATCCACCCGAACACTGGCATCGGTATTGCTAACATGTGGTCCAGGAGGAGCCGTATCAGCAACGTGAAGAAGGACGAGGAGTTTTTTGGGGAACGGGAGTGGCTGGTGCAGTATAGCCAGGAGGTAGAGCAGCAGCAACACCACGATTACTATGTATTCGGCCACCGTCACCTGCCCCTGGAGATGCCTATCGGTGAGAAAGCCCAATATGTGAACCTCGGTGAATGGGTTAACTTTTATACTTATGGTGTGTATGACGGCGAGAAACTGGAACTGAAAACCTTTGAAGGCTAGGCAATCCATACTTATACTTTGGCTGGTGCTGCTGGCACCGCTTTTGGCGCAGGCGCAGGACACGCTGCAGGCGCCGGTGCTTACCTATAGCCATAGTATAGCCATCAGTTCCCCTAGCGCTATCTCTCAAGACCGCAACGGCTACATTTATTTGCTGGATGAGCGGCTAAACTTGCTGCGCCTGAACCCGCTTGGGCAACCAGTTGATACCTACTCCCCCCCTGCCCGCGGCCGCATTAGCAGCTTGCATGCCTGGAACCCCATGAAGATCGTGCTGTTTTACGAGGGCAGCCAGGAACTTGTGTTGCTGGACCGTTTTCTCCGCCCCATCAGCTCCACCGACTTGCTGGACCTGCAGTATGAGGGCACGGCCAAAGCAGCAGCCCCGGCCGCAGACCAAGGCTATTGGCTCTTCGACGAGACGAGCCTCACGCTCAGCAAGCTGAACCCGGCCATGCGGCAGATTACCGTGGAAACACCCCTGAACCTGCTGCTGAACCGCGAGGAGTTTGACGTGCGACAGCTGCGCGAGTACCAGAACCTGGTATACCTGCTCGACTTTAACAGCGGCATACTGGTGTTCGATAACCTGGGCAACTACAAAAAGAAACTGCCCTATACCGGGCTGCAGCACCTCGGCTTTCGCAACAATGCGTTATACTTTGTGAAAGACGGCAAGCTTTACTTCTACGACTTGTATACGCAGAAAGAGCGCGTGCTGGAGCTGCCTCAGCAGAAAAAATATGTGTCGGCACTAGTGGGCGGGAAGCACCTTTACCTTTTCACTACAGATGCAGTAGAAGTATACTTGCTGGCAGAGTAGAGCTACTCTGATCCGGAGAAAACCTTCAGTCCAACAACACCCGCTACAATCAGCAGAATACAAAGGATGCGGATCAGGTCGCGGGGCTCGTTCAGGAAAACAATGCCCAGTATGGCTGTGCCAGCGGCGCCTATCCCCGTCCAGATGGCATAGGCCGTTCCAAGCGGCAATGTTTTCATAGCCTGCGAGAGCAGCACGAAACTCAGGATCATCACGATAACGGTTATCACGCTCACGCCCAGCTTTGTAAATCCCTCGCTATACTTTAACCCAAAAGCCCAGCCAATTTCGCATATACCAGCCAGGATCAGGTAAAACCACGCCATATTCATACTTCAGTTGATTAATTTAAAGCAGCAAAGATACAGATTAAACCTGCCGGTGCACAGTATCCAGTAGCCCCCGATAGAAGTTCTAGCAGCCCGATTTATACTTTATGCTATCGGCATCAGCATCTCGTACTGTTTTAAAATCAGCCTAAAGTGGCGCCTTTGCATAAATGAGAGCATCGTTTGTGCAGTATCCTCAATGTTGATGAACATGATAGAAGGTGCCTCCACCAATTTTCCGGCCTCACGGAGCAAGGCCGTACCTATGCCCTGGCCTCGCCACTGCTCATCTACTGCCAGTTGTGCCACGGCTCCATTCTTACGGAAAAAGGAAATATAGCCCACTATCTCCTGGTGCTTATTCCGCGCTTCTAATGTCTGGCTTTGTCCTGCACTCCTCCTAATCGAGTCGATGTTGTTCTGCCAGGTTGGCTCCACATCCCATAGGCAGCGGTAGGTCTTCCAGTCGGGCTGCCCAGTCGGGGAAATAGTAATCTGCTCCGGCTCCTCTACCAGCAGCAGCAACTCCTGTTTAAGAGCCCTGAAGCAGTGAAGGGAGCGGGTAATGTGCAGGCCTATACTTTGATAAGCCCTGAGAGCGGGTGTGTTGTCCTGTATCACCTCCAGCAGGCACTGCTCTATGCCGCTCTCGCGCAGCTTTGGCACCAGAAACGCATACATCTTCTGTGTGAGGCCGTAGCCTCTGTACGTTGGCACAACTCCCGTACCTGCATTGTAGGCTGTGGGCCTGCGCTGCCACTCTCCTAAGCCGCTAAGTATAAACCCGACCATTTCCTCGCCCACAAATGCCCCCACACTAAAGCTGGGCTCAATCCCCTCCCGCTCAACTTTATCCTTTAGCTGCTCCTCGCTCAGTTGCACGGGTACCACGTAGTCGGCAAAGGCTTTAAGGAAAGTTTCGCGTAGCTGCGGCAGGTCTTTATGGGTAAGGAAGGAGAAGCGGAAGTCGGGCATGGTTAGGTGGTTTGGTTTAAGATTTCTGTACGGCAAATTTATACTTTTTACTACAGCATATCCGCACAGCCGCACATCTGCCCACCCCGCCTATAACTACTTAACTGATACACCGTTAAAACATCTATTCAGATAAATGGCCGGTATGTGTGCCGGCCTCGCACTAAAACAAAATTAAGAAGCTATGAAAGCATTAGTATTTCACAAAATCAATGATGTTAGCGTTGAAACCGTTGATGACCCTAAAATAGAGGACCCTCGCGACGCCATTATACGGGTTACCTCCACCGCCATTTGCGGCTCTGACCTGCACATACTGGACGGCTTTGTGCCACAGATGAAGGACATGGTGCTGGGTCACGAGTTTATGGGTATAGTTGAGGAAGTAGGCCCTGCCGTAAAGAACCTGAAGCGCGGCGACCGTGTGGTGGTTCCCTTCCCGATTGCCTGCGGCCAATGCTACTTCTGTACGCACAAGTGGCCCACCCAGTGCGAAAACTCAAACTCTAACTATGGCCCCGATGGCGGTTTTCTGACGGAGAAGGGAGCCGCCCTTTTTGGCTACACGGATCTGTACGGGGGCTACCAGGGAGGCCAGGCAGAGTATGTGCGGGTACCGTTTGCAGATTATGGACCACGCGTGGTTCCGGACAACCTAACCGATGAACAGGTACTTTTCCTGACCGATATTTTTCCGACTGGATGGGCCGCTGCCGACTGGGGTAACATTAGCGGCGGTGAGACAGTAGCGATCTTTGGGGCTGGCCCGGTAGGTATAATGGCGGCTAAATCGGCATGGTTAAGAGGCGCGGCCAGAGTCATCAACATTGATTTACAGCAGTACCGCCTGGACATGGTCAAAAAGTCAGCCAACTCAGAAACCATACTTTGGGAGAACGAGGACCAGGTAGTGCAGATGATCCGTGACATGTCAGAAGGGCGCGGTGCTGACGTTTGCATTGATGCCGTGGGCATGGAGGCAGACCGGAGTATACTTGAAAAGGCAAAAGCGGTCATCAACGTAGAAAAAGGTACGGCCAAGGTATTGGAAACATGCCTCAGAGCAACCCGTAGAGGCGGTATTGTGAGCGTGGTGGGCGTATACGGCTCCACCTTCGATAACTTCCCAATCTACAGGTGGTTCGATAAGGGCGTGACGCTGAAAGGAACCCAGGCCCCCGTGCAGGTCTACATTGATCACCTGCTACAGTTGGTGCAGGAAGGCAAAGTAGTGCTGGATGACATCATCACGCACACGTTGCCCCTCAGCCAGGCTGCCCACGGGTATGAGATCTTTAAAAAGAAGGAAGATAACTGCGTGAAAGTGGTGCTGAAGCCGTAGTTAAGATTAAAAACTCAAATTTATGCAGGAGCATGCCACAAGCATGCTCCTGTTGTTTTATATTTATACTTTAGGTTTCAAATCTAACCATAGCAAAGTATGCTGTTGTAAATCAATTCATTCCCTCAGCAACAAATGAAGTTAAAAATCGCCTATTGTGTTGGGCATTTTCCATATCAATCAGAAACATACCTACTTAATCAGCTAAAAGAATTGATTGATGAAGGACATGATGTAACCATATTCTCCTGGGGTAAATCAGACATAGCCCCCAAACATGCTCTGCTAAATGAGTATGACATGCTTTCTAAGACTATTGAGCGGCCGCATATACCCAGAAATATATTTAAAAGAAGCATTAAAGCGGTTTATCTTCTATTGGCTCATCTGCCTTATTCACTTCCACTACTTAAAACACTTAACTTTTTTAAATACGGGAAGTATGCAGCCAACCTGCAGTTCTTTTATGATGCTATACCCTTTATAGGAAAAAGCACTTTTGACATTGTGCATTGTCAGTTTGGCCCAAATGGTATCAAAGCCATAAACTACAGAGAAATTGGTTTGCTAAAAGGTAAACTGATTACCTCTTTCCACGGCTTTGATGTAAATGATAAAGACTTCCTCTCCTGGCCTACCCACTTCTCCAGAAAAGGCCTATACAAAGATCTCATTCCTATTTGCGAAGCTTTTACTGTAAGCTCTCAATTCACTAAAAGAACTGTAGAAGCATTGGGCATTCCCTCCAGCAAAATTGTAATTCTACCCGTAGGTTTAGATACTAGTAAATTTAGAAAACAGAGGTATACAGCTAACGCTAAGTCGGTCATTGTTACAGTTTCAAGGTTGATAGCAGCCAAAGGCCTGAAATACAGCATATCAGCCATCAAAATACTCCAGAGCAAATACCCTGACATCAAATATTATATAGTGGGTGAGGGCGTGCTGCGAAAGCAGCTTGAAAAGCAAATTAATACCTTGCAGCTACAAGATCATATTTTTTTGGTGGGTGCTGCCACACAGGAGCAGGTAATAGGTTTTTATGATAAGGCACAGGTGTTTGTTCTGTCGGGAATAGTTGCAGATGATGGGGAGGTTGAAACCCAGGGCTTAGTCGTGCAAGAGGCACAAAGTATGGAACTGCCGGTTGTCATAAGTAACGCTGGAGGGTTACCCGAGGGAATGGTAGAAGGCGTAACAGGTTTTGTAGTGCCCCAAAAAGATCCTCAGGCTATCGCTGACAAAGTAGATGTTTTGTTGAGTAATTCTGATCTCAGGGAAAAAATGGGCCATGCCGGTAGGCAATATGTAATCACGAACTTCGACAATAAAGTACAACACAAGAAGCTTATGCAGCTTTACAGGGAGGTTATCTCAAGCTAAGTTGGTGCAGATTATTTTTATACTTCAGGTACAACATACCAGACACCAAAAATATAATACCCGTTATTGCTGATTTTAGGCTTAATGAAAGGTCTGCACCAAAATATGCAAACCCGGTAAAGAGGACATGCACAAGCAGCCAGCGAAGAGGATAATACGGTATGGGATTATGATTTGAAAATTCCTTTAGCCACATGCCTCCGAACCCCATGTATAATAAGGCAGCAAATGTGGTGAATGCAGCTGCCTTATAGCCAAAAAACGGGACTAAGAGAACGGTCAGGGTAATATTGCCTGCAACCGCAACCGCAGAAATCCGCCAAAGCTTGTTTGTTTTTTCATAGTAGAGCAAAAAGTTATTTACAACAATGTAAAACGGCCTGAAATTATACCCCATCAGCAGAATGATAGCTATAGGGTAAGCTTTCTGTAACTGCTGATTGCGCAAAAGTATTTGGAAGACCTCCTTCATCCACAAACTAGCTGTGAAAGTGGCGATTAGAAAAACCACTCCCAAGGCAAAAGTCAGGTCTCTTGCGGTTAATTTAGATTTTTCATTTCTCTTAGAGAGCAACTGCAAGTAAAAAGGATTGGCCGCCTCTGAGATCGCAACAGACAATTGGTTGAAGTAGGACCCAAAGGTGGCAGCCAAGCTGTATAGGCCAATCTGTGGCACTGGCACATTCATTCTACTAAGCACAAGTCTGTCTGAAGTTACCAACATGCCTGAGGCAAAGTAGTGTGGCAGCACCGGTAACGACACAGCCAGGATTGTTTTTACCTGCTTCCATTTAAACTTAAAAATAGGCCAAAGCTGTAATGAGTAGTAGGCCGTATAAGCGCTGAAAATGAAAGCGAGTGACACAGCAAAGAAATTGCCGTAGAACCAACCCATATAGCCAAGCTTAAGGTAAGCGATGGTATAAATATTAACTCCCACTGCCACCATACCTACCAACACAGATCTTAAAGCGAACACCAGAGGCTTCTGTGCAAGCTGATAGTATAAATTAGATTGTACCTCTGCTGTTGTGAATAGCATCGTTGGTACGCTAAACAGCAAAGCAATCTGTAAACGGTGTTCATCAGCCTCCTGCGGTGTAGCAAAATACAAGACAATAAAGTATATCAGCCCGAACACTAACGTCCATATGGACATTAGCCCCCCCACTTGCCGCCACACCCATTTATACCGTGTCGGGTGCTTCACGAAGGCGTTTACCATCACCACACTCAGCCCCAGCGACTGCACCACACTCATCGCCGTAACGTAAGCGGTCACCACCCCGGCCACCCCGTAGTCGGTGGTAGTGAGGTAGGGCGTGATAACGGGCAGGGCCAGCACACCAGCCACGCGCGGTAGCTGCGCCGCCAGGCCATAGATTGCCGCATGAGACAGTAACTTCCGAAGCATTCCCTAAAATTATACTTTATTTCCCAGCACGTAGCAATGCGCCGCTTTTTTCGTAAATAGCCCAACTGCCCTGCAAACAGGGGCACCAAAGGCAGCCAACCAGTGTTGCCATACTTGTACTTTTAGGAGCCGCAAAAGCAAAAGCCTAAAAATTTAGTATATTTGTTAATTAACTGATTTCGGAAACAAGAATTAGCCTAGCTATATAAGGAGATAAAATTGTGGGATGTAGTTCATGTTCTAGTGGCGGATGCAGCACTGACACCAAACCAGGTGGCTGCAAAAGCAACGGCGGCTGCAGCACGGGAGGCTGCAATCGTTTAAACGTGTTCGACTGGCTCAGCGATATGGATATACCTACGTCGTTTGAGGAGTTCGACATTGTAGAAGTAAGATTTAAGGGAGGCCGCAAAGACTTCTTCCGAAATATAAACCGACTGGACCTGACAACCGGCGACGCCGTAGTAGTGGATGTGCCGAATGGCCATCACATTGGTTTCGTGTCGCTGAAAGGGGAACTCGTGCGCCTGCAGATGCTCAAAAAGAAAGTGGATAACAACGAGGAGATCCGCAGCATCTACCGCATCGCCAACGAGCGCGATATGGAGAAGTTTAACGAGGCCCGCGACCTGGAGGGTACCACCATGTACCGCAGCCGCGAGATCATACAGATGCTCCGGCTAAAGATGAAGCTGTCGGATGTGGAGTACCAGGCAGATAGAAGCAAAGCCACCTTCTACTACTCCGCCGACGACCGCGTGGACTTCCGCGACCTAATCAAGAAGCTGGCCGAGGAGTTTAAGGTGCGCGTGGAGATGCGCCAGATCAGCCTGCGCCACGAAGCTGGCCGCCTGGGTGGTATCGGCTCCTGCGGCCGGGAACTTTGCTGCTCCACCTGGCTCACTGATTTCAAGAGCGTGTCCACAACGGCGGCGCGTTACCAGAACCTCTCGCTGAACCCGAGCAAGCTCAGCGGCCAGTGCGGTCGCCTGAAGTGCTGCCTCAACTATGAGTTGGAAACCTATATGGATGCCCTCAAGGATATCCCGACGGTGAACCGGCCGTTGCAGACGCAGCAGGGCGATGCCATACTTCAGAAGACCGACATCTTTAAGCGCATGATGTGGTTCGGCTACAAAGGCGACAACAACTGGTACCCGGTGCCGGTAGAGCGTGTGCAGGAGATCCTGGAGCAGAATGCCCAAGGCATCGCTGTAGAAACCCTGCTGACAGAACCTGTAGAGGAGCCGAAGCAGAACGAGTTTGTGGCACAGGTAGAAGGTAGTCTGGAGCGCCTCGATGACAAGTTCAAGAGTAAAAAGAAGAAGAAAAAGAAGAAGAAAAAACCCGCTGGCGCAGAGCAACCGCAGCCTACTGAAAAAGCGGCGGAGGCACCTCAAGCTAAAAAAGAAAGGCCGGAACGGGCTGCACAGCCGCAAGGTGGCGGTGAGCAGGAGCAGCGGCCACGCCGCCAGCGCCCGCCTCGCAATAAGAACAGAGGGCGCGATGGCCAGACAGGAAACGAACCGCGCGAGAATCGCGAACCAAGGGAGCGCCGCGAAAAACGTGAGCCAGCAGGGCCAAGGCCTGCGGCCAGTGCTTCTGGCAACGCTCCTGAGGCAGGCGCGCAGCCACAGGCTGGCGGCGACCAGCGCCCGAAGAAGCGCTCACGCAAGCCGTTCAGAGGCAAGAAACCAGACCAGGGCAACAAACCACCACGCACCGATGCATAAACTTGTAAGGATGTGGGCCGTGGCACTCGTGCTGCTGCTCTCCGCCTGCGACCCGGCACGGGTATATGAGCAGAACATAGACATGCCGGAAGGCAACTGGCAGATTGACAATGCCCCTGTTTTTGAGTTCGAGATCAAGGATACCACACAGGTATACGATGTGTACTTTAACGTGCGCTACAACCTCAACTACGACTACTATAACCTGTACCTGCGTCATCAGTTGGTGGGACCAGATAGCGTACAGGTTTCTGCAAAGCTGCACGAAATGCTGCTGATGGACTCAAAAACAGGTAAGCCACTTGGCAACGGCTCCAGCGACACCTACGACCTGCAGGCCCTGGCTATCGACAATGTGAAGTTCAGCAAGCAAGGCACATATAGGTTAAAGCTTACTCAATATATGCGCCGCGACCCGCTGCCGCACATACTGGCCGTTGGTGTGCGCTTGGCCACTAACACAGCCGATAAAGAGTAACCCTGCACAGCCCCTGCACAGCAGGTATAAAAATCGCTAAGTATAAAATCGCCCCGGCAACCGGTATACGGTAAAGTCGGGGCGATTTTATTTATATACTCAGGTGCAACCTCATCCGGTTCAGCAGAAACACGTAAGAAGTAGCGTGGGCAACTAATGCCCCCCGATTATAGTATGCAGATACACCCAAAATAAAAGCACCCTTCGTACATGCAAACCGCTCTGATTATACTTGGTTCTACTTTTACCCTTTTCTCCTTTCTGCCACTCATTTCATCCCCATTGTGGTGGATCAGGATAATGGATTTCCCGCGCCTGCACGTAGCAGTTTTATTAGGCATTGTGTTAGCAGCCTATGTCGCCACCTATGGCGTAGATGGCACCGGCGATACTATTATGGTGCTGGTTTGGGGCATTGCCATACTCAACGAACTGCGCTACATCATCAACTTTACACCTTTTATGAAAGTAGAGGCGCTGCGCACGGAGCAGCCAAAGCCTAACAATGCTTTTACCCTGATGATCTCCAACGTGCGGATGGCAAACAAGAAGTATGACAAGTTCCTGGAAAGGGTGAAAGAGGCTAACCCGGAAATGATCATCATGAACGAGCCCGACCAGGAGTGGCACGACCACGTGTGCAAAGTGCTGGACGAGCACTACCCCTACTCCATAAAAAAGCCGCTGGATAACACCTATGGCATGCTATTCTGGAGCAAGAACAAGATACACGATAGTGAGATAAGGTACCTGGTGGAAGACGGCATACCATCCTTTTACATGGTGGTGGAGTTGCCAAGCGGAGATAAGTTCTGCCTGTTTACGGTGCACCCGCAGCCGCCCCGCCTGATGCTGAACACCGAGACACGCGAAGCCGAGCTTTTAATAGTGGCTAAACAGGCGAAGAAAGTACCATACCCTGCCGTGGTAGCCGGCGACCTGAACGACGTGGCCTGGTCCAAAACAACCAAGCTGTTTAAGGAGATTAGCGGCTTAATTGACCCGCGCGTGGGCCGGGGCTTTTACAATACCTACAACGCCCATATCCCGGTTTTCCGTTACCCCCTGGATCATGTCTTTTATGACCCAGCCTTCAGGTTGGTGAACCTGCGCCGCCTCGACAAGTTTGGCTCTGACCATTTCCCGATCCTGATCACGCTCAACTATGAACCGCAACGTGAGCTGGAGCAGGAACACCCGCGTGCCGACCTGGAAGACAAGCATGAAGCAAACGAGTTGATACAGGAAGGGCTGGAGAAGGGAGAAGAGCGCAACCACGAAAAGCAGAATGGCCACGCCCACCAGTAAACAAAAAACCCGCCCAGTTGCCTGAGCGGGTAAAAGACTTTTACAATACCTTTCGGCTATTGATAGCTTATAACTTAGATTCTCTCTACGTTGATAGCGTTCAAACCTTTTTTACCATCCTTAACCTCGAAAGAAACACGGTCGTTCTCGCGGATTTCGTGGATCAGACCTGACTGATGCACGAAGATGTCTTGATTAGTGTCATCCTCAACGATGAAACCGAAACCTTTTGATACGTTAAAGAATTTTACTTTACCTGTCTTCATTGTAATGATAATTAATAATTATGAGCAAAGGTAAGTATAACTTCCGGATTAGTAGCAAATATCCCTGCAAATAAATAACAAAAACATCATCAGGCACTTACCCCCTCTCCCTGCTCCGTCTCCTGCTTTACTGGCAATGCTGTATTTATACTTTGCACAGGTGTAAAACTACCTCTGCCGCATCTCAGCCAACACTACTTTAGCCTTTCCTGCCAACGTAGCCTTTGCATGTTACTGTGTAACTCTACAATAACCATGTTCCGTGTGGTTCGTATAGCTAAAACGTTCTGTTACACTTAAAAAGGCCTATTATCACGGAATCTTTTAGGGTAACGGCAACATAAATCCGAAGCCGAAATTATACTCCCACCGGCACCGGATTTTTCAAACAGGGAATAGCAAACTTAATAAACGTCAACTATAAACTAAGGAGATCAGAACTATGAAAGAGACTGAGAAAAATCAAAACACGGAGCAGAATTCTAATCTGTCGGGTGGCTCATCCAGCAGCCTTAATCCATCCTCGTTATCAACATCAGGTAGTACCAGCAGTAGTACATCAAATAAATCAAGTGGCAGTTCCAGTTCCTCACCGAAGAGCAGCACAACAGGCAGCAAGACCACTGGCTCCACTTCAAAGTCATCAACCACTAAGGCCAAGTCAGGCTCATCCTCTAAAAAAGAAGGCAAGTCAACCAGCGGCACCTCTGCTAAGTCTGGCAGCAGCTCCGATACCTCTTCCAGCTCTGACCGCAACCAAAACCTTTCTGAGTACGGCAACTACGGCTCTATGACGAGTGGCTCGCAGCAGAGCTTCCAGGGGTCCGGGCAAGGTAGCCAGAACCAAGGCTGGAGCAGCGATCAGAACCAGGACTGGAACAGAGGCAACCAAGGCTACGGCTCACAGCAGGGTAACTATGGTGGCCAGCAAAGCGGTTATGGTTATCAAAGCGACTATGGATCGCAGAGCAACTACGGCGGCCAAGGCTCGCAGGGTGGCTATGGTTCTTCGCAAGGTGGCTCCCAGTCTAACCAGTATGGTTCTCAGGGAGGCTTTAACTATGGCAACCAGGGCGGCATGGAAGGCAACAGAATGCGCTCTCAGGACCAATACTCCAGCGACATGTACGGCAGCCGCGGCGGCATGCAGGGCGGCTACCAGGACCGAGAAGGAGACATGCAGGGTGGCTATGGCGTTATGAACGACCAGGGTGGCATGGGCCGTTATAACCAGCAGAGTGGCCAGGGGGGCTACGGAAGCCAGAGCCGTTATGGTTCACAGGGCAACTATGGTTCTGCATCGCAGGAGTATGGTCAGCAGAGTGGCTACGGAAGCCAAGGCATGAGCGGCGGTGGCTATGGTTCATCGCAGGGTATGAGCGGCGGCTACGGCCAGGGCAGCAGACAAGGTGGATACCAGCAAAACTATGGCCAGGGAGACTATGGCCAGCGCATGGGCTACGGCTCTCAGAGTGGCTATGGCAGCGGCCAGCAAGGTTATGGCTCAGGCAGCTCAAGCTCAGGCAGATCCAGCATGCAGGGTGGCTACGGCGACAGAGACCGTTACGGTTCTATGGGCTATGGCTCCAGCAGAGGCATGAGTGAGTATGACAGAGAAGGCCGCGGCTCACAGCGAGGCTGGGATTCCCAGAGCTCTATGCAGGGCGGCTACGGTAGCCAAGGTGGCTATGGCTCCAGAGGAGGCTCTTATAACGATGAGTACCGTTCCGGCAGATATGGCTCACAAGGCAGCGACTATGGCCAGGACTACGGCAGAAGCTCAGGCTATGGCTCTTCCGGCAGATCATCGTCTGACAGAGGCGGATACGGCGACAGCAACTACAGCCGTGGCATGAGCGGTGGCTATGGTTATGGCTCAGGCAGCAGCAGCCAGGGAAGCGGCTATGGCTCCTCCGGCAGATCCAGCCAGGACGACTACTCCAGCCGTTACGGCCAGAGTGGCTATGGCTCCGGTGGATACGGACAGGGCGGATACGGCGGCGACCAGAGCCGTTACGGCTCTATGGACAGCAGCACATCCTATTACAGCGATAACCGTGGGTCCAGCTCACGTGAGAACTTCCGTGGCTACGGCGATTCAGACTCTGACAGAAACAGAGACAGGGGCGGATACCAGACCCGCCGCAGCGATCGTTACCGCGACTTAGAATAATCGATTCAGATTAGCTGATAAATAGAAAATCCCCTCCCGAATATTCGGGAGGGGATTTTTTTATGGATAAAATTTCCTAATGTGAAGAGCGGGATCCGTTACACAAAGCAATCTTTGTGATCCTCCAGAAATTGCCGCATAGTATGGGGCTTGCGCCCGGTGACACGTTCTACCGTATCGGTGGTTTCAGCGCCTTTGCCGGACCGGTACAAGCTGTATACTTCAATCATGGCATCAGCCATCCAGTCTGGTATGCCATGGTCGGTCATGCCTTTTTTGGCGGCGGCGTCCGGCACATCCATATAGTCCACCTGCTTGCCCGTTACCTCGCTCATCAGTTTGGCCACCTCGTAGTTGGATAGCGCCTCAGAACCTGTGATGTCATAAGACTTGCCTACGTGCTCATCGCTCATCAGTGCTTCTACCCCTACAGCGGCAATATCCCGGGCATCTACGTAGCTTACTTTCCCATCGCCGGTGGCTCCGTAAAACCGGCCTTCCTTTTTTATACTTTCAGCATTATAGTTAATGTAGTTCTGCATAAAAGAAGTTGGGCGCAGGAATGTGTAGCGGATACCGCTGTCCTCAACATATTTCTCAATTTCGCGGTGCCAGCGCCCCAACTGTAGCCCCGGCTCCACATCGGCACCTATCACCGATAATTTTACGATATGCTTTACGCCAGCTTTTTTGGCCTCATCCACGAGTGTTTTCGACATTTGTATCTGGTCGGCGGCAAAAGGCGTGATTAAAAAAACCTTATCGGCATGGGTAAAGGCCGCGTGCAGCGACTCAGGGTCCTCAAAATCCATCTCCACCACCTCCACACCCGGCAGGCGCTTCAGGTTCTCGCCTTTTATAATGGAGTGTACTCCGGCCCTGACCCTTATATCGCCTTCCAGCATCGAGAGCTGTTTTACCACCTCGCGCCCTACCGTGCCTGTGGCGCCTGTTACCAATATCGTTGTATGCATAGTTTTATCTTGTTGGGTTTATACTCCTACTACGGCGGTTTCCATGTTGTTGATTTTTATATGTTGCCCATTGGCTGCAAATCATACTTTATACTTTTAGTTTAACGCCTTAGCGTGAGCCGGAATACCTTCCCATTCTCGTTGGTGATGAGGAGTTGGTTATCGGAAGTATAAAGTATGGCCTCGGCCTGCCCGGTTCTGCCCGTCTTCAGGCAGTAGTGTTTTCCGTTCAGGTTGATGTTGCCGTCCTGCACCTCGAACAGGTACACCCTGCCGTAGCCAAGTATGGCAAACTGCTTTTGGTTAGGAGAGAGTGCGGCTGCTGTGGCCATAGCGCTGACAGGCAAGCTCTCCTGCAGCCGCGCCACATGCGTACCGGGCTTTGCGGGCAAAGTATAAAGCTTCAGCTGTTTGTCTTTGCCCCGGCTTTTCGTGAAGAGGTACAGCGAATCCTGGTAGTAGAAAAAGGCCTCCAGGTCGAAGTGCTGGTTGTTTTTTTCTGGAGGAAATGCTGCCTGATCCTCAAAGGAGAAGTATAAAGTACCCGCTAAAGTATGGCTTTGCTTACGGAGGATGTGGATCTGCAGGTCCTGGCGGCTGTTCGTGTTGTTCCCGAAGTCACCGATAAACAGCTGCTCCCCGCTCTCGGCCAGTTCTTCCCAATCGCGGTTTTGCAGTTGCAGCGGTAGTGTCTGCAGCAGCTCGCCCTGTTGGTTAAAGCGATACAACGCAGCCGCTGTGCCGCCGTCGCCGTGGGTCCAGAAGGTGCTGTCGGGGGCATGGGCGAGGCCGGAGTTTTCCTGTATTTGCTCATCCAACCGCGCTATCTTCTCCAGTTTATACTTGAAACCCGGCTTCTCGAAACCACCGTTGCGCCTGTCGGGGCCGCATCCGCAGAAAAGGGTCTGGAGGTAAACGTAGACGGTGAAAATCTTGTAGAGCAAGGGCTTGGAGGTTTGGGGTTTGGGAGTTAAAGGGTTTGTACGGAGTTGAAGGGGTGAAAGTATAAAAGTGAGCATCTTCTGGCCCTTGCATGAAGTGAGCATCCGTTTATGTCCATATACACAGCTTTATACTTGCCTTGTAATAGCCGGTTGGTTGCTTTTGCAAAAGCACAAGGCCCGCTTGCGCTAGTAAAGTGTAAACCTACCTCAGCTTAGGCTATGTATATTGATGGACTTTAATATTAAGTGAATATTTGCGTCCTTTGCCCCTTTGAAATAACTCCACTTTAATCTATGAGAACAATTTTACTCTGTATTTCTTTTCTGCTCTTTGCCTTAAGCGCCTTTGCACAAGAACCGCTACAGCGCAGGATCTCCCTTAAAAACTTCGGAAACGACAGCCTGCATATTCCCTTTAACGCAGCCTATTTCATGGTTGAAGACAGCTGCGCTCAGATTACAAGGCAGGTAAAGCTTAATACGAAGGAGCGATTTTTCTATGGCCTGTTTAAGGATGTACTAACCCAAAGCCCCGAAGTGGTGGTGGCAGAAGGCAACTACAACAGCGATGGCCTGAAAGATGGTGATTTTACTTCTACATATCTGGATGGAGTTCTCCAGGCTCGCGGCAGCTTTAAAGCAGGACAGCTGGACGGCGACTGGCAAATTTTCTATCCATCCGGTAAGCCAAAGCTGACTTTTAACGCCACGCAAGATGCCATCACCCTGAAAGACGCCTGGGATGAAAATGGCACAAAAGTAGTTGAAAACGGTACCGGAAAGTATGAAGTGCGCCTGAGCCTGGTAACCTGGAAAGGCAAACTCCTTAACGGAAAGCCAGATGGTACCTGGATAGCCACCTCTCCCCAAGACAGGTCGAACCGGGTACTATCCTCCGAGAGGTTTAAGAAGGGGGAATTTGTAAGTGGTACAAGCCCCATCGGCAAATACACGGATGAATCACGCATTATCTGGTTTAACCTGTCAGATCTCCCTTTTCTGAATGCCGAGAAGATGGCCATCGCCTCTGAGCTTTGCAATGCCTCGCCCAGAACATTTAGAAAAATAGTTGGGGTAAACTATAGAAACGGTGTAGAAGCTTACAAAGAGGAGATTAGAAGAGTTATCAGCGAGTATTTAAGTACTGTAGATTTAAAGCCATACGACGATGTGCTGCATATCGAGGGTGAAGTATCGGAAGATGGGAGGCTGATGAACCTGCGGCACAAAAACGCTTTTAACGATAGAATTGCCACTGGCCTGGAAAGGGTTTTAGGGCGATTGCCTCTGTTGCAGCCTGCGGTGGTGGATGGGAAACCCATCAAACAAGTATTTAGAATTACCTTTAAGTTTTACCAGGGCATGTACTCTTTCAATTATCAATTCCTGCCAATTCGCCTGGATAAGCAGAACATGTAAGGATAAAAAGACTGTTTCTGGTTTAAAAGCTTGCGCCGGAGACAGTCTTTTTAACTTTCTAACCTTCTAACTCTTTAACTTTCTAACCCCTTCCACCGTTTTCTCCGGTTTCTCCCAGAGCTGGCGGCTATACACGCGCTTGTAGGGCCAGTGGCGCTGTTTGAGCAATGTCGGTATATCGGCATGCGTGTGCCGCACCGATAGGGCGCTGTAGTATAGGTCATCATCAGTGAGCACCACCCCCTGGTAGGCGGCGTTTTTGATAAACGTGAGGTCTGCAAACGGCACTTCCTGTTTCAGGTAGGGTACTTGTTGCGCCAGCACCTCTTTTAGCAGCGGCACCTGTGCGGGCATACTTTCCTGCTTCGGCTCATACTCAAAATACCTGCGGCTCACCTGCTGCGCGTAGTGCAGGTAGTCTTTGAGCAGCTTCGGCCCGGCATGGAGGGTGTGTTCCACCTGCAGCTGCTCCGCCCGGATGCTGCTAACCACTACCACCTGCTGTTTGGCGCGCGTAACCGCCACGTTCAAGCGGTTCTCCCCTCCTGCTTGGTTCAGGCTGCCAAACTGCATGGCCATCCGGCCCTTCTCATCCGGAGCATATCCTATAGAAAGTATGATCACCTCCTTTTCATCCCCCTGGATGTTTTCAATGTTCTTCACCAGCACGGAGGCCGGTATGGTTATACTTTGCTGTTGCGCAGCTTCCTCCAACAGGTCCTGCACCAGCATTTGCTGGCTGTAGTTAAACGTGATGACGCCCAGCTCCTCCTGCCCCACCTGCAGGTACTGCAATACTAGCTCCACCACACGCTGCGCCTCGGCCAGGTTCTGGTTTGCCTGCCACAGCCCGTGTACTTTCACGAAGTTGATGGCCGGCTGGCGGGCGTTGGCATCCAGGAGTTCCGGTATCAGCTCCAGCTTGTTTTTATAGAAGTAGCGGTTCGAGAACTCGATCAGCTCGGGGTAGCGGCTGCGGTAGTGCTGCGTGAGCATGGTCTGCGGCAAGTATAAACCACACAGCTGCAGCAACGACTCCGCGGACAGCTCCTCTGTTTCCTCCTCCCCCTCGGCACCGGTCCAGCGGGCGCGGTAAATGTCGGAGGGCTTCAGCTGCTGTGCATCGCCGGCCACCACTACTTGTTTACCGCGCAACATGGCCGGAATGCCTGTTTCGGCATAACACTGCGAGGCCTCGTCAAAGATTACCAGGTCGAAGCAACGCTCCAGCGGAAGCACCGCCGACACGGTTTCGGGCGAGGCCAGCCAGCAAGGCACCAGGTCCAGCAGCTCGCCGGAGAACATAGAGAATAATTTGCGGAGCGGGTACAGGCTGCGCTTCTTGCTTACCTGGGCGTGCAGCCTGCGGTAGGTAACCGGGTTGCCGAGGCGGTTCAGCTCAATATCCTTGTAGGCCTGCTCCCTCAACCGCGACAGCACGATCTCTTGACTCAGCGCCTGCTTTTCCTGCAGCAGGCGCTGCAGCTCCGCCTCCACACGCTCCAGCTCGCCGTTGCTTGGCATGCGCAGCTCCGGGTGCTCCTCCTCCAATGCATGCAGCCAGGCCAGGTACAGGCTGTTCAGGAAGAGGACCTCTGCCTCCTCCGCCGTCTTTATACTTTGCCCCAGCAGCAGCTCGGCCACCTCTCGCTCAGGACCGGTAAAGTCGCTCAGCAGCTTATCGAACGCCACCAAGTGCTCAAATACATCCGGCAGTTCCTGCAGTAGCGCCTGTTTATACTTTTCGTCCTGTGCCAGCTGCGCAATTTGTGCCTCTGTGAGCCATTGTAGCCAAAACGCATACCTGGCCTCCGCCTCGTTTATACTTTGGGTGAGTTGCGACAGATGCTCCGGAAGCTGCACAATATCCAGCAGCTTCTCGTGCAGCACCTGCTCCCGGTGAAGCTCGCGCAACAGTTTGTGTGCCTGTATCGCCTCCTCTACCGTCTTCAGTTTTTGCAGTACCTCGCTGGGGTATTGGGCTATCTTCAGGTCTACTCTTGCAAGCTGGTTAACCTCCTGCATGTGCTCCACTGCCTGCCGCCGCAACTCCAAACGCCGCTGCAACTCACCCACGCCTGCCTCATCCAGCTCCAATTTATACTTAGCCAGCGCCTTCGCCAGGATCGATTTCTCGGGGGCGAACATCCAACTAATGCGCCCAAGCAACTGTTTCTGCTGCTGCTCATACTTTGCCACGGCGGCTTTAACAGATGCCAGGTCCTCGGTGGCGATGGCTGCATCCGGGGCCGGGCACACCAGGTAAAGCTCCTTAAGGCGCAGCACCTGCTTTTGCAGCTGATCAGGCCCTTCCTGCTGCAGCAAAGGCTGCAACGCCTGCGCTACTCCCTCCTGCCCCAGCAGCTCCTGCAACCGGTTTATTTTCTCTAAGGCTGATGTATACCTGGGCAATTCATCCAGCGTGAAAATATAGCCACTCAGATCACTGACGTTCTGCTGCATTTTCTGCAACTGCTCTGGCATGTTTTCGATCACCTCTGCGAGCTCCTGCCGCTCCCGGAAAGTATAGTCTTGCATACTTCGGCGCTCCTTCCACACAAAATCCTCCTTCTGCCAGGGGATAGCCTTTTGCAGGTACTGGCGCAAACGCGGCAGGTACTCGGCCACCGTGGCGGCCGTAAAGCTTTTGAAGTATGCGTTGAGCGGGATGTGCGGCTGCTGCAGGCTGCTGCGCAGGTATAATTCCTTGGCCGACCAGCCGCAGCGACTCATGTCGAACAGGGCGGCTCTGAAGTTTTGTAGTGTCTCCAGGCTTTTGTTGATGCCGCGGCTCACCTCCAGAAACGTACGGTCGGTGTAGATGCTGTTGAGCGCCAGGTTCTGCTTCTTATAATCGTCCAGCCGCTCTATCTGCTCGCGTAGTTGGGTGTAGATGGCTTTGCGGTCGGTGTTGATGTCGTGCACGAGGGCGGCAAAAGTACCCAAACCCTGCTGCGACAGCCGCTGGTGCACCACATCCAGCGCGGCCCTCTTCTGGCTTACCACCAGTACTTTTTTGCCCCTGGCCGTGAAATCGGAGACCAGGTTACAGATCAGCTGCGACTTGCCCGTGCCCGGCGGCCCCTGCACCACCAGCGACTGCCCCTGCTTCACGGCCTGCAAGGCTGCCTCCTGCGCCGCGTCCATGGCAAAAGCGGTGAAGGTGTGCTGTGCCTGCGTACTTTGGTTTATACTTTCATCGGGCGTGCCGAACAGCTGCTCCATCTCCTGTAGCTCCCCATGCTCCAGCAGCTCGTCGTAATCCGACAACAAGTAGGAGGCTGCCTGCGGGAAAATGCCCAGCACGGCCTCCTGCTCCAGGTGCAGCTGCCCCGGCTTCAGGTCGGCTTCGTAATCGGCTTTCTTATAGTCTGTAAAGCGTGTCAGCTTATCGGTGAAAAATTCGCGGCCAGCGTTTATACTTAGCTGATGCTCTTTGAGCAGTTCGTATACTTTGGTGCGGAACTCCAGCGGCTGCTGCGGCAGTGTGCCCAGGTCCAGCTCCAGCAGCTCTTCGGCCAGCGGCGTGCCCATGTAGTGTGCGTAGGCCAGCAGAAAGCTCTGGTTAAACTGCGGCGGCTGCGCCTCGTCGGGTTGCAGTTCCCATTCCTGCGCCGCGTTTACCTGCAGCTTCACCGGGAAGAACAGCAGCGGACTTCGCACGGCCGTTCCATCGGAGAACTTGCCGTGCACGAAGGGCCAGCCCATGTATAGCTCCTTGCTGCCGCGCTCCTCAAAAATCATCTCGGCCTTGCGCTTGATAAACCGCAAACGCCTGCTGACGTTGGCCACCGGCGCGTGGCGGCTATCGGCATAAGGGCTCAGGGAGATTTTCTTCTTCCCGCTCAGTAGTTTCTCCAGCACCTCGAAGGCAGGCTTGCCATTCACAAAATCCAGCGACTCCACATCCAGGTGCAGTTCCCGGTACAGGCGCAGCAATACCAGGGCCCTGTTGCCGGAGCCGAGGTTTAGTAGCCTACGTCGGTAATGTTTGAGGATGTCTTTCATGGTGTACTGCCCGGTAAACGAAAGAATTTGGCGGAAAGTCTACTCAACCAAAGCAAGTTAGCAGGATTTAAATTGAGATGGAAATAGACAACATATTGGAAGGCCTTATATTGCAACTGATTAGATTCACACTTATACTTGCTTCCGTTCTTTCAGTTTTTATACTCCTGCTACCATTCATGTTTCTAGAAGAGGTAATTGGGAATAGAATCATTACCGATGATTTCGGTCCGTTACAGCTACAGGCATACACTATCCAGCAAATTAAATCCGTTAAGCATTATAACAGTTGCCTGCCGGAAGAGGGCAGAACCACTCTATAAGATAATTTTCTCAGGAGGCAGAACATAGGGTTCCTCCGACAACTTCCCTGAAATGAGCGATGAAAAGTACGAAGCGATCATCTATTACATCATTTCCAAATCAGGTAGCAAAGTAAAGTACGAGGAGGAACATGCGGCTGCTAAAACTGTCCAACTGTTTTTTATTATATTTATTTTCCTTGTTATTGCCTACTCCTTCCGAAGTGTTGCGTAACAATTTTACACGCTATAGCTCTTTCAGAAGTATAGCCAAATTATACCTTTGTGCCCGAAATAATATTAGCATGAAAATATACTCCCGCTCGGCTCAATTGCTGCTCTCTTTGCTGATGCTTTGCCTCTTGCTGTCTGCTTGCAACAGGGATAAGCCTATTCCCCCTATTGAGCGCATGGACAAGTATACCACCACCAAGCAATACCCCGGCAAAGTTGGCGACGAGAGTCTAGAAGACTGGAAGAAACACCTGAAAGGCATTGAGGTAGCGAAGATAAAGTCCACGCTGGATGGCAAAACGGAGCCTGCGCTGTTCTATGAGTCTAAGTCGAGCCGCAAAAAGCCTTTGTTGGTGGTGCTGCACAGCTGGAGCAGCGGTTACCTGCAGGTTCCCTCTATCCCGTTTGCCCTTTGGGCCGAGAAGTATGACTGGGCCTTTATACAGCCGAATTACCGCGGCGTATTTGAGCAGCCGGAGGCCATGGCATCAGATGTCGCCATCCAGGATATTGTGGATGCCGTAGATTATGCCAAGCAGCACGCCGACATCGACACCTCGCGCATTTACCTGGTGGGGTCCTCTGGGGGCGCAATGACGGCACTGGTAACGGCCAGCCGCCACCCGGAGATTTGGGCAGGCGTAGCGGCCTGGGTGCCGGTTTTTGATATCCCGGAGTGGTTCGACTTTAACCTGTACTACCCACACCGCAAGTATAACAGCCAAATCGTGGCCGCTTTGGGAGGCGAGCCTTTGGAGGGTACCCCTGCCGAAAAAGAAGGCAAGCGCCGCAGCCCCAGCACACAGATACACCAGGCCAAAAAAGTACCCATCTTCCTGGCCCATGGCATCAACGATTTACTGGTCCCGCCCAGCCACTCCATCCGCGCCTTCAACATTCTGGCCAACCCAGCCGATACCATCTCGAAAGAGCAAATGGATTACATCGTGAAGGAGCAGGCTATCCCTGAAAGTATGCAGGGTGAGGCTACAGATAAATACTTTGGTAAAGGGGATCCGGAGGTAGTCTTCAGTCGTGAGTCCGATAACGTGAAGTTGGTGCTGTACGTGGGCGTGCACGACATGGCCTACAACTCTACCCTGCTTTGGCTGAATGATCAGCAGAAGAAACAGCCACAGTCGGTGAACCAGCCGCAGTAAACCTTTGCAGCGGCGATTGAAGCATATTTTTAATCTAACTGGCGCGAGTCTTCAGACTTGTGTCCTATGATGACGTTGAGCTTGTAATTCGACTGTCTTGGAAAGCTATACTCTATACTTAAACTGTGTTTTAACCACTGCTTTCTTAAACTTGAAAAAAGCTATCTTTTTTAGCTGTCTTTCATCCACAGCCTTACAAACCTAATGTTTCACTTCTAGCTTTGGCGCCCTCAAGGCCGGGAGGCCTCGTCTTCCCGCATCGCGCTGTGTTCCCTCCTGCCTCCGCTGCGCTACGGCTGCCCTTGACGGGCACCGAATCTCACAAGGCGCTCTTTGTCGAGGGCCCCTACCCCCACGAAAAGACTGGAATCAGGTTCAATAGCCATTGCTGACAGAGCTTCAGCTGAACTCCCCTCCTTGGATAAGGAGGGGTTAGGGGTGGTTGGATGTTGCAAAGACTCCCTCCCCTGTTTTTAGGGGAAGAACGGGGTGGTGTAAAGTTCCCCTTCGATGTCGCAGATTCCGAACTTGATCCGGGAATGGGTAGGGTGATGAAATCGGCTACAGCAACTCTATCCAGTTCAACGGGACTTCCAACCCTACAGCGCCAAGTATGGCCTGATCTTCTCGTACAGCTCTGGTGTCACCAGTTTTATCTGTCGCACATCCTCCAGCTGCTCATACTTGCCGTGCTGCTCCCGGTAGGCCACGATGGCCCGCGCCACGTTAGACGAGATGTAGGGGTGCGCTTTCAGTTCATCGGCGGTAGCCGTGTTTATGCTTAGCTGCTGTACCGAATTGCTTTTGGCCACAAATGTATACTTGTGAAGGCTGTCCACCACCTCCGGCTGCAGCCCATACACCTCCCGCAGCTGCTCTGTGCTATGGAATCCTCCCAAGCCATTTCTATACTTTATAATTCGGGCTGATAACTTGCTGCCGATTCCCCGGATCTGCTTGAGTTGGGTGGTGTCGGCGGTGTTGATGTTGAAAGGGGCAAGTATAAACTTCTCTCGTTTGCTGCTCGCCCAATCGGGGTTTGGTGAAGGGCGGGAGGCCATACTTTCAGAGCGTTTATACTTGGACGGGCGCTCCTCCGGCAAATCAATGTAAGGGTACAAACGCTGGAAGACAGAATCTGGTAAGCCATAAATTCGCCCCAGTTCTGCTTTGTAAGTAAGGTCGCCGACTTTGCTGCGGTAGTTGAGGATGCGTTGCGCCAGGTACTTGGGCAAACCAAAGGCCTGCCACTCCTCCGCGGTCAGGTGGTTCGGGTTAAAGGGCCGCAGCGCCACGGTGGATATTTTATACTTTGCGGAGCGCTCCGGCTGCCGCTCCTCCAGTTGCGCCGCCAGGCTGTCTAGCAGTTGGCTGTCCTGGGCAGAGACAAGCTCTGGCTCCGGTGACTCAACAAGCGTAAAAAGAAAAGGTGCTGCCGAAAGCAGCACCAGTAAGGTGAGTAGCACCAGAAACGCATTAACCTCTCGCTGCGAAAAGCCAAAGTTCCTGCGTATCCAGTGCCTTAATTTGTTCATGTATCAGATTTACGGTTTTACCTGTCGCTCAGGCTCATCGTCGTTGTCGAGGTATGAGTCCGGCTCCGGCTTCGGCGGCGTGTTCAGCACGCGCACGAAAAAGTATATCATCAGGCTGGTTACCAGTAGCATGGTACCGAGCATCACAACAAGTGCAGATGTATTCATAGTTTCTTAAATCCTTCCTTCTCTAACTCTTTTTTTATACGCAATGTAAACAAGGCCCGCAATGCTCAGGAACACCGCTACCAGCAGTATTCGCGAGGCATTCACGAAAAACAGGGTATCCTGCAGCTGCTCTATCACAGCTGGGTCTGTGGCCTCTGCCAGTTGGCGCTTCAGGCTGGTGTTTTTAATCTTGTTGATGATGGAGCTATCGTCCAGCACCCACTCTCCGGCAAACGCCTTGCCCCAATCGCCGCCTTTAGGCGTTACCAACGATCCGATGAACACCCACAGCAGCAGCAGCGGCGTCACGAACTTGATGATATACTTATAGATGTAAGGCACTTTTATATCGGCCCCGGAAGTGATCTCGCGCCAGCCCTTGCCCATGCCGAATACCCAGGCAAACAGGATGGTCTCGAACAAGGCGAACACTACCAGCGATACCGTACCGGCCCAGTAGTCATATTCATCAAACACACCATACTTAAAGAACAGCACGGTTGGCATACCCAGCAGCAGCACGATCAGGCCGAAAGACCAGGCAGCAGACTTACGTCTCCAGTTAAACTCGTCCTGCAGGAAGCCTATCCATGGCGTACCCATCGCCAGCGATGAAGTAATACCGGCAAAGAACAGCAAGCCGAACCACATAAAGCCAGCCACTGCGCCCAGCACATCGCCCCATTGGAAGAACAGGTATGGCAATGTTTTAAAGCCAAGACCCAGGCCACCCAGCTGCACAAGCTCTGTTACGCGCTCAATGCCCAAGTAACCGATGGAGATCGGAATCAGGATGGAGCTACCCAGCACTACTTCTACGAACTCGTTCATCCAGCCGGCCGACATCGCGTTGAGGGCAATATCGTCTTTAGAGCGAACGTAAGAGGCGTAGCAATGCACCGTGCCCATACCTACCGACAGGGTGAAGAAGATCTGACCGGCAGCGGCAAGCCACACAGTCGGCGACCACAGCTCATCGTAATTCGGGGTCCAGAGGAAGTTGAGGCCGGCAGCGCTGTCGCTCAGGGCACCATTCTCGCCTGCCTGAATCGTGAAGCCTTTGTAAGCCAGGAACGCACCGAACACAATCAGCATCGGCATACCGAACTTCGCCACACGCTCCACACCCTTAGCCAGACCCTGTGAAAGGATCCAGGTGTTAAGCAGCAAGCAGATAACAAAGAACACTATCGGCTCATAAGGAATACCAAAAGTAGACTTGCCCAGGCTCACGTACTCGTTAAAAAAGCCTGCCACGCCATCCTGATCAAGACCGGCAAAGGTGCCGCCGATGGAGTGGAATACATAAGAAAGCGTCCAGGACTCCAGGTAACAGTAGTAAGAGGCCACGGCGATGTTGGTCCAGATACCGAATACGCCAATGTACTTCCAGAGGCGGTTCTTGTGCATGGTATCTACGATGAAAGGTGTGGAGTGGTGCCCGAACTTGCCTCCGAAGCGGCCCATAGACCACTCGATCCAAAGCAAAGGGATACCCATCACCAAAAAGCATACTAAGTAAGGGATGATAAAGGCGCCGCCGCCATTCTGCACCGCCTGCACCGGGAAGCGCAGGAAGTTTCCGAGACCTACGGCGTTACCGGCCATCGCCAGGATAAGACCGACGCGTGAGCCCCAGGATTCTTTGTTAGCACTCATAAATAAGGTAGAAGTGTTTAGTTAGTTTAGTTGTTTAGGTGTTGTTAGTTTCTCGGTAATGGTGTTTTGCGGTAATTCGCTGAAATTTAAGGTTACAATATAGGTAATGGTTCGGAGAGCTGCATTAAAAAACAGATATTTTTAATGTTACGGCCACATATCTAGCTCAACCTTGCCGCCTGCTCTGCCACCATCCTGATTCCTTCTGCAAAAGTATGCGGACGGTAACCCAGTTCCTCTTCGGCCTTACGGATGATGAAACCGGTGCGGGCAGGGCGTTTAGCTGTTTGTGAGAAAGTATTGGCATCGGCCTTATCGATCAGGGATTTGTCCAGGGCGAAGTAGTCGGCTACCTGCATGGCCATGTCGTAGGGCGTCAGCATTTCGCTGCCTGAGATGTGGTAAATGCCTTCCGCATCGTGCTCGGCAGCCAGCCAGCAGCCCATGGCCAGGTCTTCGGCCAGTGTTGGCGTACGGAACTGGTCGGTAACCACTTTAATCACTTTTCCCGCCTGCAGGCTATCGCGCACCCACAGCACGATGTTGGTGCGTCCCTGGTCGTTTACCACGCCGTAAACCAGTACCGTCCGAAGTATGGCCCACTTGCATTTCGCCTTCTTCACGATCTCCTCTGCCATCAGCTTGGTTTCGCCATAGAAGTTTACCGGGCTTGCCTCTGCCGTTTCGTCATAAGGGCCGGCCTCGCCATCAAAAATGAAGTCTGTGCTGACGTGGATAAGGTGCACGTTATACTTCTCGCAGGCATTAACCAGGTACTGCACGGCATCGCGGTTCTGCAGCAGGGCCCCGTCTTTGTCGTTCTCGCACTGGTCCACGTTGGTCATGGCGGCGGTATGAATGATGTGGGTAGGGCGGAATTCGCTCACCACTAGATCCACCTGCTGCGGGTTGGTTACATCCATACTTCGGAACGGCAGCGTAGGGTAAAGCTCGGCCAGTTTGTTTTCGCCACGGCTGGTGGCAAGTAGTTCAAGATCCTGCTTCGGCAGCAGTAATTCGGCCAGCTTTTGGCCCAGTAGCCCGTTAGAGCCGGTAATCAGAATTCGTTTCATGGGTTGTTATTTCTCCAGTGCCTGAGTATTGTAGTTGTAATCGTACTTCTTGGCGATCTTTTTCTTCTTCACGTCCTCCACGCTCACCTTCATCTTGATGTCGGAAAGTGGGCGGTCGCGGCCGTTGGTTGGCTGCTCGGCAATCTTATCAATCACATCCAGGCCATCTACTACCTGCCCGAACACGGTGTATACCTGGTCCAGCATCGGGGTGCCGTCGTGGTTCTCCACGATGTAGAACTGGGAGCCGCTGCTTGCGCGCGATGGGTTAACACGGTCGTCCTGCCGGGCGGCTGCCAAAGCGCCGCGCACATGTTTGTGGGCTGGCGTAATCTCGGCCGGAACTGTGTAGCCGGGGCTGCCGGCACCGTCGTTGTGCGGGTTATCATCTTTGGTGTTAGGATCTCCGCCCTGTATCATAAAGCCATCAATCACGCGGTGGAAAGTGGTACCGTCGTAAAAGCCCTCTTTCGTCAGCTTCAGGAAGTTGGCTTTGTGCTGCGGCGTATCGTCAAACAGAATCAGTTTGATATCACCCTGCGGGGTGGAGATGGTGATGAGTTGGTCTTTGCCTTTCGGTTTCTGGGCCAGCACCGCCAGCGGCAGCACCAGTGCCAGCAGCAGAGCGCCAGCTATCTGTGTCCGTAATTTCATGCTTTTGTCTTGGTCAATTTCAGTTTAAAAAGTGCCTGGCTACAAGTAGCAGGATTCCAAAATTAAGCCTTTTTAGCACTTATTTATACTTTCTTGGCTTTTTCTGTCGCCATTTCCGGAGTATGCAAAGTATAACAAGGTACACCTGGAGCCGCCTTGGTCTTTACATTGAACAATATTGATTTTTTAATGAACTGACAGAGGCAATCTGGCCTAAAATTTTACATTGGCAGCAGAAAAAGTTAAATTTAAGGAAAGTGACTAATCAACTAACCTATATAGATGAAACGAATCTTACTATCTGCAGCGCTCAGTCTGGGGGCCTGCAGCACGCTTTTTGCCCAGTCTGAACCCCTCACTGTTGACGAGAAAATAGACGCTGCCATCGGTCCTGCGGCACAGTTTATTTCCGACATTATCTTTTACGAGCTTCAGGTAGCCGGCTACGGCATTCCGCTTATCCTAGTGTGGCTGCTGGCGGGTGCTGCGTTTTTCACCGTATACCTTGGCTTCATCAACATCAGAGGCTTTAAACATGCGCTGGATATTGTGCGCGGCAAGTATAACCAGGAGGGTGCCCCTGGCGAAGTGTCACACTTCCAGGCCCTGACAGCCGCCGTATCCGGTACCGTGGGCCTTGGCAACATTGCCGGGGTGGCCATTGCGATCTCTCTAGGGGGCCCTGGTGCCACGTTCTGGATGATCCTGGCGGGTTTGCTGGGCATGTCGTCTAAGTTCGTGTCGTGCACCCTGGGTGTGAAGTACAGAGACTACCACGAAGACGGCACGGTGTCCGGTGGCCCGATGCACTACCTGAAAAAGGGTTTGAAAGAGCGCGGCATGGCCGGTGCAGGCAAGTTTCTGGCAGCTTTCTTTGCCATTATGTGTATTGGCGGAGCCATAGGGGCCGGCAACATGTTCCAGATTAACCAGGCTACGCAGCAGTTTATCGCCGTGACTGGCGGCGAGGCCGGCTCCTGGTTCGGGGGCGGCAACGCCTGGATCTTTGGCCTGGTGATGGCTGTGCTGGTGGGCCTTGTTATACTTGGCGGCATGAAAAGCATTGCCCGTGTAACCGAGAAAGTGGTGCCGCTGATGTGTGCTGTCTACATTGTGGCAGCCATCATTGTGCTTATCTCCAACTTCACACAGATACCGGGTGCTTTTGTGGCTATTTTTGAAGGAGCCTTCTCTGCCTCGGCTGTAGCTGGCGGCTTGGTTGGCGTAATGATTCAGGGTTTGCGCCGCGGTATGTTCTCGAATGAGGCGGGTATCGGCTCTGCCTCCATTGCGCACTCTGCCGTGAAGACAAACGTACCGGTAACAGAGGGGTTCGTAGCTTCCCTGGAGCCGTTTATTGACACGGTGGTGGTTTGCACCATGACGGCGCTGGTAATTGTGGTAACAGGCGCCTACGAGATGGACGCTGCCGGTGACGGCATTGCGCTTACCTCCACGGCCTTTGCCACTGTTATCGACTGGTTCCCGATCATCCTGGCCGCTGCGGTAATCCTTTTCGCCTTCTCTACCATGATCACCTGGTCGTACTACGGCCTGAAGTCCTGGACCTACCTGTTTGGCCATAACAAGACAGCTGACATCAGCTTTAAACTGCTTTTCTGTGCCTTTGTAGTGCTGGGCGCCCCGATGCAACTGGGTAGCGTAGTGGCCTTCTCCGATGCCATGCTGTTTGCCATGAGCATTCCGAACATGGTCGGCTTATACTTGCTGTCTCCGATTGTGAAGCGCGAGATGCAGGACTTCCTGGCTTACGCCCGCTCTACCAGTAGCAAGACACTCAGCAAAGAGGCTGTGAAGGCAGAGGCTGCCAAAGTATAAAGTATACTTTAAAGTATAAAACAAGGGCCACTTGCACGAAGCAGGCGGCCCTTGTTGTTTTGTATGCCGCAAGTTTAGCGCAATGTAACTTATGGCTATACTTTATATGAGCTTATACTTTATTAGAATATATAGTATGGCTACAGCCGCTGTAAGACTTGCTTTTTCAAAGCAAAGCAGTTGAAAACTGCTGCCACACTTAGCCACAAGTTACGCTGCGCTAAACTTGCGACAGGTATAAGCTAGTTTGAAAGCAATTGAGTTACTCTTCCCTCTCCGCTCTTATGCTTTTCAGGATTTCGGCACCGCCCTGGTTCAGGATAATGTTAGCCAGTTCCTCACCGAGTTCCTCGGCGGTAAAGGTTGGCCCCTCCAGTGTCTCCTGCAACAGGGTCTGCCCATCCAGGCTCACGATGCCGCCGGTTATACTTACGCCTTCGTCCGTTAGCCTTGCCAGCGCGAAGGATGGGATGCTGCAGCCGCCCTCCATGGTGCGCAGGAACGCCCGCTCCGCCAGCAGACACACATGCGTCTGGGTATGATTCAGCGCCTGCTTCAGCCCTTTCTTCAGCTCCGGCTCCAGGTTTTTAGCGCACTCAATGGCCACGCTGCCCTGCCCTGCGGCTGGCACAAACTCATCCTCCGGAAACGTGTGCACGATCAGGTTATCGTAGCCCATGCGCACCACGCCGGCATAGGCCAGCATCAGCGCATCGAACTGCTTCTCCTCCAGCTTGCGCAGGCGCGTCTGCAGGTTGCCTCTCGATTCTGCGGTAGAGATGTTCGGGTAATACTTTTTTAGCAGTGCTCTGCGGCGGGTAGAGGAAGTCCCAATCACGGCGTTGCTCTCGCGCTCCAGCCTAAAATTCGGGTCAAATGAAAGAATTACATCGTTTACCTGCTCGCGCTCCATAAACGCCACCAGTTCCAGATCCGCCGGGATACTAGACTGCACATCCTTCGCGCTATGCACGGCAATTTCCACCTGGCCCTCGCGCAGCGCCACTTCCAGCTCCTCGGTAAACACGCCTTTCGAGCCGATCTTGTCTAGAGATTTATCCAGCACCTGGTCGCCTTTGGTGCTGATGATCACCAACTCCGTTTTAAAGCCGGCGGCCTGCAGTTTTTCGGCGGTGTGCTCAGCCTGCCACAGGGCCAGCTTGCTGCCGCGCGTACCAATGCGTATGGTTCTATCTTTGATGTTTTCTGCCATGTTATACTTTCTGTGAGGTCGCATTATAGTTTATACTTCTGCAACGCCTCAATTTATACTTTCCTCTGAATAAGGGTGATAACAGTTATAAACTTCAGGCCTCAATACCCACACCCTCTATTTACAATTTTGTCATCCTGAAAGGATCTTGGTGGCTAACAGCAACTGTTTAACCTCCCTTCCAACAAGTTTCTTAACAGAATGACAGGTAAATTTTATACTTCATCTGTGCCTGTAAACCCACCCCTGTCCCTCCCAGGAGGGGAATTGTTAGCCCCAAAAACTAATAACCAAACTTACCCTTTGCGCAGGTAGCCGGCAATCTGCAGGGAACTATCCACGAACACCATCTTCGGGTTGGCGTTGCGCTCGATATGGTAGTGCGCCTGGTTCAGCTCCTCGGCCAGCTCTCCGGCGTTGTTTCCTGTTATCACCTTCGAGAACTTCTGCACGAAGTCCAGCTCGGCGGGCGGCAGGAACGCGATCAGCGAGGCATCCACGCCGTAGAGCATCACCTTCCGGAAAAGGTTAAGCGCATACAGCAGGAAGTTCTTCTGGTTCTCGCGGCCCAGCTTCTGGAACTCCTCGCTCATCTCCACCAGGTTATTGAACTTATAGCTGTAGCAGTGGCGCATCCAAGCCGTAAAGAAGGTGAAATAGTCGCTGCTGATCTCGCTGGTGAGTTTGGCGGCCGCGTTCAGGTTGCCCTCGGCCAGCTGCGCCACCTGCGCGGCGCGGTCATTATCCAGGTTATACTTTTGCTGCACGTACTGCATCACCTCCTGCTCGGTAAAGTTGCGCACCTGCAGGATCTGCGTGCGCGAGGTAATGGTGGCCAGCAGCTTCTCCGCAGACTGCGCCACCAGCAAAAACAGCGTCTGCGCCGGTGGCTCCTCCAGTAGCTTCAGCAGGGCGTTGGCCGCAGAGGGGTGCATCAGCTCCGGCAGCCAGATCACCACAATCTTGTAATTGCCCTCAAACGCTTTCAGCGACACCAGCTTCACCAGCTGGCGGCTCTCGTCCTTAGAGATAATGCCTTGTTTATTCTCCGCCCCGATGTGCTGCATCCACTCGTTCAGGCCCTGGTAGGGGCTGGCAAGTATAAACTCGCGCCACTCGTTCATGAACTTGCAGCTCAGCGCATCCTTGCTCACCTGCTTGGTGGCTGTCACGGGCATCACGAAGTTGAAGTCCGGGTGTACCAGCTTGTTCATTTTCACGCAGCTGCCGCATGTTCCACATGAATCATCGGGCTGTTTATCCTCACAGTTGATGTAGGTAGCATAAGCCAGGGCCAGGGCCAGGTTCGCGCTTCCCTCCTGCCCCAGAAACAGCTGCGCATGCGCCACATGGTTCTGCTGCACCGATTTCAGCAACAATTGCTTCGCTTCCTGATGACCTATGATCTGTGAGAACTGCACTTTAAGAGTTAAGAATTATGAGTTGAGAGTTATGAGTTATCACAAAGATAAAACAAAGGGACAAAAGACAGCAATTGCAGCGCAACTCACTGGTCTTTTGTCCCTTTTTTATACTTTAGTAAAGGAATTAAGCCTTTTTATCCCAGACGCGGTATTGCTGGGTCTGCTCAAAGATATGGTTGAGCATGCCGCGGTCCTCCTGGCTCAGCTGCTGGTTGCGGCGGGCCATTACTTTCTCGGCCACCTCCACCACCTTGCGCATCTGGAACGTCTCGAAACCTGCCGCCCCGCCCCAACTGAACGAAGGGATGAAGTTACGCGGGAAGCCCGGGCCGAAGATGTTGGCACTCACGCCCACCACCGTGCCGGTGTTAAACATGGTGTTGATGCCGCACTTGCTGTGGTCGCCCATAATGAGACCGCAGAACTGCTGCCCTGTATTTTTAAAGCCGTTTTTGGTGTAGTTCCAGATCTTTACCTCGGCGTAGTTGTTCTTCAGGTTGGAGGTGTTGGTATCGGCCCCGATATTGATCCATTCGCCCAGCACCGAGTTGCCCAGGTAGCCCTCATGACCTTTATTGGAATAGCCGAAGATAACAGAAGCAGCCACCTCGCCGCCCACTTTGCAAAACGGGCCGATGCTCACGTCGCCGCGCATTTTGCCGCCCACGTTCACGTTACTCTCCTCGCCCAGCGCAAAAGGCCCCTTAATCACCGCCCCTTCGTGCACCTGCGAGTTTTTGCCCAGGTAAATCGGGCCGTTCTCGGCGTTAAGAATGGCCGCGCGGATCTTCACCCCTTCCTCTATAAAGATGTTCTCCTCGTTATACACCATGGTATACTTGTCGCTGATGGGCTGGCTCTGGCGGCCTGCGGTTACCAGGGTATAATCGCTGCGGATCTGTTCCCCGTTCTGCAGGAAGATATCCCACACATCGCGGATCACGGTACAGTCGGCGCTATACTCTTTCTGGTTAGAAGAAGTATAAGCTGCCAGCTCGTCCGGTGTTTCAAAGGTTGCGTTATCGCTGTGCAAGGCCAGCAGCAACCCATTTTGGTAAAGCGCCTCGCCAGGTTTAAGCTCCTGCACGGCTGCCGCCAGATCCGCATCCGGAATCACGGCGCCGTTGATGTACAGGCTTTGGGTGCCCTTGCCGGATTTATACTTTGGCGGCAGGTATGGCTGCGTGAGGTAAGCCACCGGCTTATCCAGGTGCTTTGCCCATTTCTCGGCAATCGTAAGTATACCTACACGCATGTCGGCCACGGGCCTGGTAAAGCTCAGCGGCAGCAGGTCCTGCCGGATGGCGGGTTCGTCGAAAAGTATGATTTCCATAGCACAAAACTAAAAAAGTCTCCCCAAAATGAATCAGGAAGACTTTTCGTTAGAAACGTTTTAACCGGAATAAACCGCTTATTTTTTCTTGTAACGCGTGTTGAATTTCTCCACACGTCCAGCAGTATCCACGAAGATGTTTTTACCAGTGTAGAACGGGTGAGAAGCAGAAGAAACTTCCACTTTGATTACCGGATACTCTTTACCATCTTCCCAAGTGATAGTCTCGTCAGAAGTCATAGTAGAACGAGTGATGAATTTGAAATCACTTGTCATATCCTGGAAAACCACCTGTCTGTACTCTGGGTGAATGCCTTTTTTCATTATCGTAAACGTTAAATAACCTTAATTTCTGAATCGGACTGCAAATTTAACAAGTTTTTTTGAAAGTAAAACGCTATGCACCAAATTATTTTAGTCTTTCGGCAAAAGCTGCGGCCAATGCGATTATCTTTTTAAATTTGCCTAAGCGGCCCTGTCTGCCGCGCCACCAAAGCCTGAGTTACAGCCCATGACACCACAACATAAACAGCAGAACCTGATACTGGACCGCACACAGATAGAGCAGAAGGTAAAGCGCATTGCCTATGAGATCTACGAGCGCAATTTTGAGGAGCAGGAGCTGGTGCTGGCCGGCATCTATCCAAGCGGCCATACGTTGGCCGAGCGCCTGGCAGAGCAGCTACAGCAAATATCGCCTATCAAAGTGTCTTTGCTGCAGGTAACACTTAACAAAGACATGCCCCTGCAAGAGCCAGTGCAGCTGCAGCCGGAAAACATAAGCCTGGCAGATAAAGTGGTGGTACTGGTGGATGACGTGCTAAACACCGGCAAAACGCTTGCCTATACGTTAAACGCTTTTCTGCCGCAGAACCCGAAGAAGGTGGAAGTGGCCACGCTCGTAGACCGCCACCACCCACTCTACCCTATCTCCTCAACCTATACCGGCTACTCGCTGGCCACCACGCTGCGCGAGCGCGTGCAGGTAGTGCTGCAGGAAGATGAGGTAGCGGCGTATCTGCTGTAGACCTATACCTTACATCTTGAGTGTATAAAGATCCTGTCCATCTATAAATCCTGAAAATCCTGATGAAAAAACTCTGCTTCGCAACCAATAACCGACATAAACTGGCCGAAGTGAGCCAGATGCTGGAAGGCAAGTATGAACTGCTGAGCCTGCAGGACATTGGCTGCAACGAGGAGCTGCCCGAGGAGCAGGACACGCTGGAAGGCAACTCGCGGCAGAAGGCAGAGTATGTATGGGACAACTATAGCGTGAGCTGCTTTGCCGACGACACCGGCCTGGAGGTGGAGGCGCTGAACGGGGAGCCGGGCGTGTACTCTGCCCGTTACGCTGGCCCGCAGCGCTCAGATGCCGATAACATCAACAAGCTACTGGAGAGCCTGCAGGGGCAGCAAAACCGCCGTGCACGCTTCCGCACAAGTATAACCCTGATCCTGGACGGGCAGCAGCACCAGTTCGAGGGCATCGTAACAGGAAGTATAGCCACCGAGTGGCAGGGCGACAAAGGCTTCGGCTACGACCCGGTATTTATACCCGACGGCCACGACCGCACCTTTGCCCAGATGAGCGCGGGGGAGAAGAACGCCATCAGCCACCGCGGTCGCGCCACAGAGGAGCTGGTGCGTTTCCTGAAAAGCTTGGAAGTATAAAAATAGCGTGCTGAATTAGCCAAATAGCGGCTAAAGTCTTAATTTTGTGGTCTGAAACTAAAGCTTCCTATGCAAAAGCCATTCATCGTCGGGATTACAGGAGGTAGTGCTTCAGGAAAAACCACTTTTTTGAACAAGCTGCTTACTTCGTTTGATCCTGAAAACGTTTGCCTGATCTCCCAGGATAACTACTACAAGCCGCGCGAGCACCAGACTGCCGACCTGAACGGGGTCATCAATTTTGACCTGCCTTCGTGCATCGACGACGAGGCCTACGCCCACGATATCCTGAAAGTGAGCAAAGGCGAAACCGTTTACCGCCAGGAGTATACTTTTAACAACCCCGATGTGGTGCCACGCCAGCTGGAGTTCCGGCCTGCGCCTATTGTAGTGGTAGAGGGTATTTTCGTGTTTTATTTCGAGGAGATCGCCAACCTGCTGGACCTGAAAGTATACATCGACGCCAAAGAGTACATCAAACTGCAGCGCCGCATCGTGCGCGACAAAGTTGAGCGCGGCTACGACCTGGACGATGTGCTGTACCGCTACACCAACCACGTGGCACCTACGTACGAGAAGTATATCAAACCATACAAGAACGACGCGGACATCATCATCCCGAACAACGCCAACTTTGAGCGCGGGCTGGAGGTGCTCACCACATACCTAAACGCTAAAATAAAAGCATGAGGAGCAAATTTGCGGTAATCGGCCTGGGTATTTTCGGCCACTCCATTGCCACCACCCTGGCAGAGCGCGGCGCCGAAGTTATAGCTATCGACAACGACGAGGACCATGTGGAGTCTATAAAAGACCAGGTGGCCTATGCCGTAGCCCTGGACGCCACTGACATCCGCGCCCTGGAGGCCCAGAGCATCGGGGACATGGACGCCGTGGTAGTAGCCATCGGTGAGGACTTTGAGGCCCTGCTCATCACCACCGCCAACCTGCAGGAGCTGAACGTGAAGCGCGTGATTACCCGCGCCTCCAACAAGCAGCAGCGCCGCATCCTGGAGAAAATGGGCGTGCAGGAGATTCTGTCGCCGGAGGGTGAGGTTGGTAAAACCGTGGCAGAGCGCCTGCTGCAGCCAAGTATCCGTACTTTCCTCCCGCTGCCAGACAACTACGAGATCGTGGAGATTAACGCACCGCGTAACATTGCCAACCGCAGCGTGGCCAAAATATCCCTCCGCGAGAAGTATAACCTCAACCTCATCACGATCAAGCGCTTTTTCGAGGAGATTCAGGACGGCAAGCCAACCCAGGTAGAGCACATCATCGGCGTACCAAAGGCCGATACCATTATTTACCCGTCAGATATCCTGCTGCTTATCGGTAAAAAGCAGGATGTGAAGCGATTTATTGATGTAAACCGTTAAAATTTTCTTTTTTAACAGAAAAGATTTCATATTTGCGGTTACACATGCCAAAAGCCAAGAACATATCCAGCCACGTAAGGCATCTGCTGATGTCTGTAACCCTGCTGTGGGCGCTCATGCTCAACGGCCAGGAGGTGGTGGCGTATACTTCGGCCAATGGCGCAGCACAGCAAACAAGCACTGAGCTAACCTCTGCACCAGATGCAGAAAACAAAACGCTTGTAAAGCAGAAAGTTTCGTTGGTGGGCACTACCTCGTTTGTGGCCCTTAACCTGCAGCAGGCCATGGAGCCACTGCCACAACAACCTGCTTTTGCTTTTCCGGCCAGTGCACTTTTGCCTGCCGCCTACACGGCTGTGCCGCCAGGCGCTGGTTTTGCTGCCCGTATCTTACCAACTACCCTTCAGCCCAACGCCCCGTAGGCTGTACCTCTCCTGTTATCACCCTTTTTCCGGCTTTTTCACCCGCTTCACTGCTATAAACGGCAGTTAACGGAACGCACGTAGTTGCATTACAGTTATTTTGTAAGGCACCCGGAGAGAAATACACACTTTGCACCCAACAATTAAATCAATTCATACTTTACTTAAACAATGCGGAACAAATCGTTAATTATCGTTCTGACGTTGATCGTATCGGCGCTATGCCTTTACTATCTGTCGTTCTCATTCGTTGCCAACAGTGTGCAGGATAAAGCGGAAGCTTATGCCACGGATGCACAAGGCAACGTAGACCTTGCAAAAAAACAAACCTACCTCGACTCCATGTGGAAAGAGCCCGTGTTTATGGGCATGACCTACCAGGAGGTGAAGGAAAACGAGCTTGGCCTCGGCCTAGACCTAAGAGGTGGTATGCACGTGGTACTGGAGGTATCGCCTGTAGAGATCATCAAGTCTATGTCTGGCAACAGTAAAGACCCTAACTTCCTGAAGGCACTGGAGCGTGCGCAGCAACTGCAGCGCAATAGCCAGGAGCGCTTCACAACGCTTTTTGCAGAAGCTTACCGCGAGGTGGAGCCGGATGGCCGCCTGAGCCGTATCTTCTCTAACACCGCCAACCGTGGCAAGATCAGCTTTGAGTCTACCAACGAGGAAGTGGTAGAGGTGATCCAGAAAGAAGTAGATGACGCCATCGAGCGTTCTTTCAACATCCTCCGTACCCGTATCGACCGTTTCGGTGTAACACAACCAAACATTCAGCGCCTGAAAGGTACTGGCCGTATCCAGATAGAGCTTCCGGGTGTTGACAACCCTGACCGTGTGCGTAAACTGTTGCAAGGCATGGCCAACCTGGAGTTCTGGGAAGTATGGTCGCCGCAGGAGTTTAACCCATACCTGATGCAGGTAGGGCAGCACCTTGATGAGCAGCAGCGCCTCGGCAAGCTGAACATCAATACATCCACACCTACTGCCAAAGCACCTGTTGCTGAAGATGCCACTGAAGACGTACTGGCACAGGCTGCCGGCACCGACTCAACCCTTGCAGACTCTGCGGCTGTTGCTGCAGCACAAACTCCGGATACTGCCGCATCGCTGGTAGAT
Source organism: Pontibacter anaerobius (assembly GCF_026241195.1). GTDB lineage: Bacteria > Bacteroidota > Bacteroidia > Cytophagales > Hymenobacteraceae > Pontibacter > Pontibacter anaerobius. The sequence goes on along the minus strand of NZ_JAPFQO010000001.1, from coordinate 290,369 downwards.
TCTATGACTAACAATGCACAGACAAGTGTACTGGCTAGCCTGTTAACACAAATGCCAGGTGGCCTGGGCGCTAACGTGCGCGATACAGCCCGCATCAACGAGCTGTTCAGCAGCGCTGAGGTTCGTTCTATCCTGCCTCCAAACATGAAGTTCCTTTGGAGCGTGAAGCCACTTGCAGGTGACCAGGGACAGGAGTTTGTGGAGCTTTATGCTATTAAGAAAGGCCGTGAGGGCAAAGCCCCTCTGAGCGGCGACGTGATCAACGATGCCCGCCAGGACTTTGACCAGGCTGGCCGTCCTGAGATCAGCATGACCATGAACCCGACCGGCGCCAGAAAGTGGGCCCGCCTGACAGGCGACAACATTGGCCGCCAGGTTGCTATCGTACTGGACAACTATGTATACTCTGCCCCAGTGGTGCAGGGCGAGATTACAGGCGGCAACTCTTCTATCTCCGGTAACTTCACCGTAGAAGAGGCGCAAGACCTTGCCAACATCCTGAAAGCCGGTAAAATGCCGGCTCCAACACGTATCGTGGAAGAAGCCATCGTAGGTCCGTCACTGGGTCAGGAGGCTATCAACCAAGGCTTACTGTCAACTATTGCTGGTCTGGTGATCGTGGTGATCTTCATGATCGCTTACTATGCGCGCGGTGGTTTCATTGCTGACCTTGCCCTGCTTTTCAACGTGTTCTTTATACTTGGTGTGCTGGCCCAGTTCGGTGCCGCGCTTACACTGCCTGGCATCGCCGGTATTGTACTGACACTGGGTATGGCCGTGGATGCGAACGTACTGATCTTTGAGCGTATGCGCGAGGAGGCCGCCAAAGGCCTGAGCATGCGTGAGGTGATCAACGCAGGTTACGACAAGGCGTTCAGCACCATTTTCGACGCAAACGTTACGACCTTCATCGTAGGCTTTATCCTGTACTTCTTCGGTTCCGGCCCGGTAAAAGGCTTCGCCATTACGCTGATGATCGGTATCGTAACGTCTTTCTTCACCTCCGTATTTATCTCAAGACTGTTGGTAGAAAGCACTTTCAAGAGAGCCGGTAAGCTTTCGTTCTCATCTTCACTTGCTGATAAAATGTTCCGCAACGTGAAGTTTGATGTAATGAAGTATAGAAAGCCTGCTTACGCATTCTCCCTGATCATACTTGTGTTCGGTTTTATAGCGATGGCTATCAAAGGGCCAAACCTAGGTGTTGACTTTACAGGAGGTCGCTCTTATGTAATCGAGTTTGACCAGGCTATACCTGCCTCTGAGGTACGGTCTAACCTGATGGACGATTTCCAGCAGGCCGGTACAGAAGTGAAGACTTTCGGGGCCTCTAACCGTTTGAAGGTTATTACAAGCTGGATGGCAGATGACGAAAGCACTGAAGCGGATGAGCAGGTAAGAACAGCACTGGGACAGGGACTGCAGCAGTACAGCAACCTGAACCCGGAGGTACTGAGCTCCTCTAAAGTAGGTGCTACCATGGCCGACGATATCCAGAACACCGCGCTTATTGCCATACTACTGGCGCTGGTTGGTATCTTCCTGTATGTGATGGTACGCTTCAGCAAGTGGCAGTTCTCACTGGGTGGAGTGGTAGCTTTGCTCCACGATGCCCTGATGATTATCGCGATCTTCTCTATCCTGAACCTGTTCGGTATTTCTTATGAAATGGACCAGGTGTTTATCGCGGCGGTACTGACTATCATCGGTTTCTCTATTAACGATACCGTGGTAATCTTTGACCGTGTGCGTGAGTACCTGAACGACAACCCGCGCTCAGGCATCAGAGAGGTGGTAAACCCAGCCCTGATCAGCACGTTTAGCCGTACCATTATCACTTCCCTGACGCTGTTCCTGGTGGTAGTGATCCTGTTCATCTTTGGTGGCGAGGTACTACGCAGCTTTTCACTGGCTATGATCATCGGTGTACTGGCAGGTACTTATTCCTCCCTGTTCATTGCTACACCAATTGTAGTGGATACCGTGAAAGAGAAAAACACGCAGCCAACAGCGCCACAGGTGCAGAAGGTTCGCTAAGTTTTAGCCAACACAACACAGAAAAGCCCGGGGCAAACGCTTCGGGCTTTTTTTATGCTTGAAGAGAAGACTTTATAGCAGCTGCCTCATAAGTTTAAGTTGCGTTGGCCTGGTCATTCAAGGTCATCCACTGCCCCTTCTAAGGTGGAAACCCACCCCCGCCCCTCCCGAGAGGGGAGTTTTCAGCAGCCGATTGTCATCCCCCTGCCCCCTTCGAAGGGGACTTAGTTCCAGCTCCGTCAGCCGAGGCTATCGAGCTGATCCCAGTCTTTCCGTTGAGCGCCTTGTGAGATCCGGTGCCCGTTTAGGGCATGCTGAGCGAGAGCAAGGCAAGGAGGGAACACAGCGCGATGCGGGAAGACGAGCCCTCCCGGGCTAGAGGGAGCCAAAGCCGGAGATGGAACAATAGATTGGTAAGACTGAGGGTGAACGGAGGCTAGTAAGTATAGCTAGGTTCAAACTGAAGGAAGCCAAGACTATGGAAGTATAAATCGGCAAGTATAAAAGTATAGCCAAAGTATGGCTCTGCGAGCCAGTTGAGTTACAAACTCAACATCATTGTAAGATACAAGTTAGAAGACTTGCGCCAGAGGAAACCAGTAGATGACAAACAAAAGAGCCAGCCCCTGAACGCGGCTGGCTCTTTTATACTTTATACTTCTGATAATTAGATAGTCACACCATCAGCAACTACTTCTTTAACCTCAGGCACCATGCGCTTCAGCAGGTTCTCAATACCGGCTTTAAGGGTAACGGTGGCAGATGGGCAACCGCTGCAAGAACCCTGCAGGTGCACTGTTACCACACCATCATTGTAAGACTTGAAGGTGATGTTACCACCGTCCTGCTCTACCGCCGGGCGCACGTAGTTCTCCAGCAGGTCGATCACTTTTTTGGAGATCTCGGCATCCTCGGCTGATGTCTCGCCGTTACCGGCATCGGCAGGCTGTGCCTTGGCAGCAGAGAAACCTTCGTTAAAGATCGGGCCGCCGGCCTCCACGTAGGACTTCAGGAAGGTACGCAGCTCCGGGATAATCTTTACCCACTCCAGGTCAGTGTTCTTGGTTACAGTAACAAAGTTGCTTGCTATAAATACACGTGAAACGTAGTCGAAGTTGAACAGTTCCTGCGCCAGCGGCGACTCCATGGCGCTCTCAAGGTTTGGATAGTCCACGCTCTGTCCGTCGGGCAGCATCTGCACGTTCATCACAAACTTCATCGACTCCGGGTTAGGGTTAGCCTCTGCGTATACAGAAACCATCTTTTCTTTATTTTCTGTCATGATATTTCGCTGTTTAAGGTTAAAACCTGTGGCTATTACTTAAAGTTTCCAAAATTAGGCATTATTTCCGACAAGTGCATGGGTAGCTGCTGCTGCTGCTGCATGTAGGTACATTAATCGGCACGCAAGCCCTCTCAATCCTTAGCTATTTAGCTCAGAAAATGTATCTTTGTGCTGCATCCAAAAATCTAACACGCACTTACCTAGATCATGCTAAACAACTTTATTCTACTGGCACAGGCCCAGCACGCCTTACCCATCTTCCTGATCATACCTTTTCTGATTCTGATAGGTATGATCGCTGCCGGTCCGATTTTATTCGGCCACTTTTGGGAGCATAACTACAAAACGGTAGCCGTTGTGCTTGGCTTAACTGTACTTGCTTACTACCTGTTCGCCCTCGGAGACTATCACATGCCCGCGCATACGCTGGCTGAGTACATAACCTTTGCGGCCCTGCTTAGCTCCCTATACATAGCTGCAGGCGGTATTTACCTGAACGTGAATGCCAACGCCACCCCGGCAATGAATGTGGCCCTGGTGGCGGTTGGAGCGGTTTTGGCCAGTATTATTGGTACAACCGGCGCCTCCCTCCTGCTGATCCGCCCGTTTATCAGGCTTAACGTGCACCGCATCAAGCCCTACCATATCATCTTCTTTATCTTTATTGTGAGTAACGCGGGTGGTTTGCTTACACCGCTTGGAGACCCTCCTCTGTTCATTGGTTTCATTAAGGGGGTTCCGTTCTTCTGGACACTGCAGCACCTGTTCACGCCTTGGGTTCTGTCTATAGTCCTGTTGTGCCTGATCTTCTTCCTGGTTGACCGCCGTAACAAGGAAACAGAGTATACCCCACGCCCAGAGGTTGTTGCCAAAAATGAAGAGAAGACCGAGTTCCACTTTATTGGCAAGCGTAACCTGTTTTGGCTGTCCATCATTATCGGCGCCGTGTTCTTAGACCCGAACGTGATCGAAGGATTGCCGCACATCTACTATGATGGCTCCAAAATCTCTTTCCTGCGCGAGATAATTCAGCTGTCTGCCGCTTTCATGTGCTACCGCTTTTCCAGCAAAACGGCACTGGCCGGAAACCATTTCAACTTCCACCCTATCCTGGAGGTGGTTTTCCTGTTCTTCGGTATCTTCTTTACCATGATGCCAGCGCTGCAGTTATCTGCACAGATCGCGTCATCTCCTTCTTTCGCGCAGTATATTACGCCAAGCTTTCTTTATTGGGTAACGGGTACGCTTTCCGGCTTCCTGGATAACGCTCCGACCTATGCCAACTTCCTGTCGCTGGCCATGGCTAAGTTTGACCTGGCCCAGAACAACGTAGCGGAGGTTCAGCAGTTTGCCACGGGCACCTCTGCTGCAGGCCTGGAAACCCTGGTACAGTTGGAGGCTATCTCGCTGGCTGCCGTGCTTTTCGGAGCCTTTACTTATATCGGTAACGGACCAAACTTTATGGTGAAGGCCATTGCGGAAAGCGCAGGTATAAAAATGCCGACGTTCTTTGCCTATGTGCTGCGTTACTCTATCCCGTTCCTGTTGCCAATCCTGGCCCTGATCTGGTACCTGGTAGTACACTTGAAGCTTTTCTAAAACAAAGTATACCTTTAAAAAAGCGGCCGCCTTTGCTATGCAGGGGCGGCCGCTTTGTTTGTGGGCAATTATGGTTATCTTCATCAGGTAAAACCGAGGCAAGCATGCAAAAGCTAAAGCTATACTTCCTGTACCATAAGAGCCTGATGAGCTTTAGTATTCCATTCTCTTTGTTGATTGGCGTGGTAAGTATGGCTTTCAGTGAAGAAATGGCAATAGGGTTTATCAACAGCTTTAGCCTGAGCCTGCTTACGGGTAGTTTTATACTCTCTTTATACTTTTACGAGCAGCGCTACCAGCACCAATACTACTTTTATCACAACCTGGGCATCAGCAAAGCAGGGCTTATACTTGGTTCCTACTTGTTTAACCTGGCGTTGGCCCTCCTGCTGTTCACGCTAAAAGTATACCTGTATGCTTGAGAACAGACTGGAGGCCGACAGCATCCTGTACAGTGTGGCAGGCAGGCAACTCCTGACGGATGTTTACCTGAGCTGCAAAACCGGTGAGATTGTAGGGCTACTAGGCAGAAACGGCTGCGGCAAAACCACTCTGCTCAAGATCATCTTCGGAACCATAGCCACTGCCAACAAGCACATCCGGGTAAACGGCCAGATGTACGAAACACCCTACCTGCACAGAAACCTGCTGGCCTACCTGCCACAGCACGACTTCCTACCTAAAACATCCGGCTAACGAGGCTTATGGATTTATACTTGCCTGATGCTGAAAAACAGGAGGCTCTGAAGCAGGATGAGCGGGTAGGGCAACACCTTACAAAGTGTGCTGATGAGCTTTCGAAGGGGGAGTTGCGCTACTTTGAACTACTGCTGCTGCTGCACCTGGACGTGAAGTTTCTCCTGCTGGATGAGCCTTTCTCTGGCATTGAGCCACTTTACGTGGAGCGTATCGAAGAACTCCTGCAAGTTCACCGTAGCACCAAGGGCTTCATCATAACCGACCACGACTACCATTCTGTTCTGCGGATTAGCAGCAGCCTTATACTTTTAGCAGATGGTTGCTGCAGACGCATCCGCCACATCGGGGAGTTGGCCCAATGGGGGTACATCCCGGCAAATGCTCTCGGTTAAACTCCAATTATCTTCATACTTTTTAACACAGCCATAGCAGCTTAGGCAATAAAAAAGTATAATCCCGTTATCATATAGAAGTATAAAGATGTTAGCATATTTGAGTGTTGCTGCATCTTCCTGATTACCGAGCACAACCACTTACCCTAAGCTATGAAAAGTAAACTCTCCCACCTGTTTGGATGCTTTTGTTTTATACTTACCCTGGCTCTCTTTCCCTTCTCGGAGGAGGCGGTGGCGCAGGAGCATGTGGTGCAGCTGTCCGGATTGGTGGTAACAGGCGACAGCGCAACGGGCATGGCCGGCGCGGCGGTGTTTGTGCCGCATACTAACCGGGGCACTTACACAAACCCCAAAGGCTTCTTCTCGCTGCCGGTGCTGCCCGGCGACAGTGTAGTGGTAAGCGCATTAGGGTATCAGAGGCAGTACCTTATCATCCCTGAAACATTTGTTGGCCACAGCTACTCCACCATGCTACAGCTTCTGGAGAGCCCCACCGAGCTGCCCACCGTGGATGTGATGCCCTGGGCCACGGAGCGCGACCTGCGTGAGGCTGTATCTAACCTGAACCTGCCCAAGGTGCAGAAGCCAGAGGTGGACCTTGGGCCATTGGAGGAAAAAGACCTAACGAAAATGCGGGCCATGGATGCGGAAACCAATGCAGCGTATGGCTTGCAGCAGACAATGCGCCAACAGCAACGCCGCTACATGGTGCCCAGCGATGTTAACCTGCTCGGTATTTCGATCGGGGGCAAAAAGAAAAAGGCCTCCCGTGCAAGTATAAAACGCGCGCGAGGCCTTGTTAAAGATCAGGAAAATAAGTCTAAAGACTGAGTTTATACTTTGTTTACCTTCTGGCGCAGCAGGAAATCGGCAATCACCAGCGCGGCCATGGCATCCACGATAGGCACGGCGCGGGGCAGCACGCAGGGGTCGTGGCGGCCTTTGCCCTGAAGGGTAATCTCCTCGCCGGCATCGTTTATAGTTGTTTGCGGCTGCAGGATGGTAGCCACTGGTTTAAAGGCCACGTTAAAGTAGATGTCCTGCCCGTTGCTGATGCCGCCCTGTATGCCGCCGGAGTTGTTGGTGCGGGTACGGATGTTGCCCTCTTCATCGGTATAAAACTGATCGTTGTGCTCGGAGCCGCGCATCTTCACGCCTTCAAAGCCGCTGCCGTACTCAAAGCCTTTCACCGCATTTATACTTAGCATGGCCTTGCCCAGCTCGGCGTGCAGCTTATCAAAAACAGGCTCTCCCAGGCCGGCAGGCACACCCTTTACCACACAGCTCACCACGCCGCCAATGGTATCTAGGCTGTCGCGTGCCTGCTCTACCAGGCCAATCATGCGGGCAGCCGTTTTGCCATCCGGGCAGCGTACTTTGTTCGAGTCTACCTGACTCAAGTCGAGTTTCTGGTAGGGCTTGCGCAGCTTTATACTTCCAACCTGCGACACGTATCCTTGCACCGTTATGCCGTAATGCTGCAGCAGCTTAGCAGCCAGCGCACCGGCGGCTACACGTGCCACAGTCTCGCGGGCAGAGCTGCGGCCTCCGCCACGGTAATCGCGGGTGCCATACTTGGCAGTGTAAGTATAATCGGCGTGGGAGGGGCGGAAAGCCTGGGCTATGTGGCTGTAGTCGTGGCTGTGCTGGTCTTTGTTGTTCACCACCATGGCAATGGGCGTGCCGGTTGTTTTGCCCTCAAATACACCCGAAAGTATGGTTACCTTGTCTTCCTCCTTGCGGGGCGTGGTAATGTCGGACTGGCCGGGGCGGCGGCGGTCCAAGGCGTGCTGTATCTCCTCCGACGTAATATCAAGCCCAGCCGGGCAACCGTCCACTATCACACCCACGGCCGCTCCGTGCGACTCGCCAAAGGTTGTTATCCGAAAAAGCTTTCCGTAAGAATTGCTCATAGTTATCGCTTTAAAAAGACAAACGCCGACAGGGCCAGCAGCACCAACAGAATGATGTTTGTGTAGCGCTTTACCTGGTTAAGCAGGTGCAGACTAACCAGCGTGTTGTCTTCGTTTTTAATGATGTTATAGAACGAGCCCAGATCGCGCGACATAACCAGTGCATCGCTGTCGGGTGCGCCGGTTACGTGTACCTGCAGCGTGGGGCGAAGCGTATCATACGTTGCCGTGGTGGGATTGAAGAAAACCCACTTTACCATCCGACCCACATCGTATACCCCTGCCTCGCGGGCAAGTACAGTATAAGAGAAGCTTTTGGAGCCCAGTACCGTGCCCGAACGCCTTGTAACGTCCTGCTGCACATCGGGCGGGTAAAAGTCCAGGCCTGGGGGCACCACCGGCGATGGTGGCATAATGGCTGCCAGGTTTCCTGTTCCCTCCACCTGAAACACGTAATTGAACGTCTTATTTACGGGCACCTCCTCCTGCGACAGCCGCTCCTGCAGGCGGTAATCACCCACGGGCACCATATCGCGCAGCGGGTGTGGCGGCAGCTCTTTTACCAGCACCTCGCGTGGCCTGGAGAAAAAGGTTTTGTAGCCTTCCTGCCGGTCATCGGTGAGCAGTGTGGGATTTTTGGCCACTTTATACTTTATCATCCGGAGCTGTAGCTGCGGGAATACCAAAGGTTTGGCCGTGATGGGGTACAACATGGCCTCGTACAGCTTAAAGCGAAGGTATGGCTCGCCCTGCACCGTCACGTTTTCGGGTGTTATCTCTGTAAAGTCGAAGCTCTCCTCCCACACATGCGACTGCTTCAGCTGTCTCAGAATATCATTTATCTGGTTGGCGAAATCGTAGAAATCCAGCAGGCGCTGGTCCTGCTCGGCCAGGTAAAAGTATAAGGCCACATTCACGCCCTCCCCCACAAAAACCTCGTCCTTATCGGTGTACAGCGTCAGGAAGGCGTTATCTTCCCTATCCACAAACTCTGCCTCTTGGTCCGGCTGCGCCTGTTCTTCCTCCGGCACAATCAAATCTGGGGGCAGGTTGGCATCCTGCGGCACATCGGTCTGCATTTCCGTCACATTTATCGCCATCCCCTCCGACTGCAGCGTTTGCCCGTTCACCTTCATCGTGAAAGGCTTTAAAGTATAAATGCCTTCGTTGAGGGCTGCATAGTTCTGGGTGATGGTGAGGATAGTGGTGGTGTTACCGCCGGTGATGATCGTTTTGGTGGAGGAGTATTTGTTACTTTTTTTGAAGCCCTCAATATCCGGGAAAGAAGTATACTCCTGCAGCTGCTGGTTCTGTAGCCGGACAGAGATGGTATAGTACTGGTTAAGCGGCAGCGGGCTCTTACCCAACTCAATAGCAATCTGCTGTGCCCGGACAGGCAGTAGAGTCGCTAAGCAAAGTATAAAGGTTATGGCTAAAGCTCGCATGGTTCAGGCCGCTCTATCACGGCTATTGTCCTGAGGTGATAAAGACAAATTTAATACTTTTTCGGTTGGAAGCACGTTGTTATTCTAAAGGATGGCAAGGCCGCAAAACCAGCCTGAGCTTACCGGAAAGGCATTTTTCTGACTTAGGCACTACACCATCTTACTTAACGCTACAGCTGGTAGCAAAAGTATACACCCTGGCCTTCTCTCTTACACCTAATGCCGGAGGAGGCCGAAGCAGCGTTATACTTTAACAATAATTTTCAAGCTTTTATTTATGTTAAATATAAATATAACGTGACAGCGGCACCAATTTTTTAACCTGTCGTAAGTATAACCATACTATGAAAATGGCTTACTATTTACCAAAAATGCTGGAATACGTTAAAACAATCTTAGTGAAGGTCAGCTTCGATAAGATGTTGTTTGAAAAGGAGCTGCGCAAGGCTTTTAAAGTACTCGTGAAGGAGGAAATTGAGCAACTAAAGCAATGGTGCTACGACCAGTTCTCAGGTATGTACCTGATCATCCTTAACCGTGTTTTCCTGAAGCACCAGGTCTAAAATTATTTCTCTTCCGGGTTGCCCTGCACAAAGCGGATGTTGCGCATCAGGCCGTTGTAGCCGGTGCGCTTCACAGCTGATTTTTTAAACAGCTGCGCGAAGACCTCGTGTGTCAACTCCCGCCAATCGCTGGTTTTTAAATCCTTCAGGTGCGGGTGCGGCGCAAAGGCAGGTTCGCTGTGCGGTTTGCTGAAGCGGTTCCACGGGCACACATCCTGGCAAATGTCGCAGCCGAACACCCAGTTCCCGAACTTCCCGTTCATCTCCTGCGGCAGCTGGTCCTTCAGCTCTATCGTGAAGTAGGAGATACACTTGCTGCCGTCCACAACGTACGGCTCCACAATGGCATTTGTCGGGCAGGCATCCAAGCACTTGGTGCAGGAGCCACAATAATCTTTTATCGGCCCATCATACGCTAATTCTAAATCGATGATCAGCTCGGCGATAAAGTAAAAGCTACCCACCTGTGGCGTGATGAGGTTGGAGTTCTTGCCTACCCAGCCCAAACCGCTTTTTTTCGCCCAGGCCTTATCCAGCACCGGGGCAGAGTCTACGAAGCAGCGGCCGCCCACCTCCCCTATCTCCTCATTGATGTAAGCCAGCAAGGTCTTGAGCTTGTCCTTGATCACGAAGTGGTAATCGGTGCCATAGGCGTACTTCGATATCTTGTAGGTATCCTCCTCCTCTTGCTGCTGGTCTTCTTTGGCGGGGTAATAATTGAGCAGCAGCGACACGACCGACTTGGCCCCATCCACCAGCAAACGCGGGTCCAGGCGCTTGTCGAAGTGGTTCTCCATGTAATGCATCTGCCCATGCATGTGCTGGTTCAGCCAGTTCTCCAGCCGCGGCGCCTCCTCCTCCAGAAAATCCGCCTTGGAGATGCCGCAGAACATGAAGCCCAGCTCCTGCGCCTTCTGCTTTATAAGGTATGTATACTTCTCTTTGCTCAATTTATACTTGGTGCCGCTGTTTATACTTTGCAGAACAAAAGTAAGGCAAAATAAATCCAACCGGTGATTAATGGGGATTTTAATGATTTGTATGATCGTGCAGTAGCTGCACAGGCTCCACTGCAGCTGTTTCGGACATCCCTGTCCACATCACAACCTACCGCGAGTTTTCAACTCGTGGATTCTCAAGACGGCAAGCTTTCAGCTTGCGTTGGCTGCCCAGTTTATACTTTCGCAAGCTGAAAGCTTGCCTCATTAAAAGCCACAAGATGCAATCCTGCGGCAGGAACAAAATGTGCCCAAACGGTAAGGGCTGTAGAGGGGTAAAAGAAAAAGGCAGACCTTTCGATCTGCCTTTTTAACTATATCACAAACAGCTTATTTATTCCGGCTGGTTAAATAAGCCGCCAGATGCAATCTCCTGCGGCGGAATCTTGCCCAGGTGGCGGTAAGCCATCTCGGTAGCCTCACGGCCGCGGGCGGTGCGCTTTATGTAGCCCTCCTGGATCAGGAATGGCTCATATACTTCCTCGATCGTTTCTGACTCCTCACCACAAGCCGTGGCGATGGTGGTAATTCCTACCGGGCCGCCTTTAAACTTGTCGATAATGGTGTTCAGGATTCTGTTGTCCATATCATCGAGGCCGTTGTGGTCTACGTCCAGGGCGTTCAGGGCGAATTTAGCTATGTCCACTGTAATAGTGCCGTCGCCTTTTACCTGTGCGAAGTCGCGGGTGCGGCGCAGCAGGTTGTTGGCGATACGCGGCGTGCCGCGGCTGCGGCGGGCAATCTCAAAGGCCGCATCCTCATGTATCGGCGCTCCAAGCAAAAAGGAAGAGCGCTTTACGATAGATCGCAGTAACTCGGCATCGTAGTACTCCAGGCGCGAGTTAATGCTGAAACGGGCACGCAACGGCGCCGTGAGTAAACCGGAGCGCGTGGTGGCCCCGATCAACGTAAACGGGTTCAGGCTGATTTGCACCGAGCGGGCATTCGGACCAGAGTCAAGCATAATGTCGATCTTGTAGTCTTCCATGGCCGAGTACAGGTACTCTTCCACAATCGGGTTCAGGCGGTGAATCTCGTCGATAAACAGCACATCGTTGGCCTCCAGGTTTGTCAGCAGGCCTGCGAGGTCGCTTGGCTTGTCTAGCACCGGGCCGGAAGTCATTTTTATACCTGCATCCAGCTCGGAGGCAATAATGTGCGAGAGTGTGGTCTTACCCAAGCCTGGAGGGCCGTGCAGCAGTACGTGGTCCAGGGCCTCGCCGCGGCGCTTGGCCGCCTGCACAAATATCTTCAGGTTCTCCACCACCTTGTCCTGACCGGTAAAGTCGCGGAAACTAAGCGGGCGGAGGGCCTTGTCTATGTCCTTTTCGGCCGGCGTCATGTAGTCGTTTTCGCCGGTGAGATAATCTTCTCTCATAAGTATAATCTTCTACAAAAATTGAGCTTTCGCTGCTCCTAAAGGTAACAGTTTCAGCGGTGCTTTCGCTCCATTTCGGCTTACGAATTTACGCAATTTTGCTAATTATTTTATAGTTTATACAGATAAATCTAATATAATTAGCAATAATCTGAATCAGGATTTGCAGGATTAGTGGATATACAGGATTTTTGTTCTAAGATGTAAACTTCCCCCTACTCATCGAAAGCTACAGTTAAGACACAAGTTCGTTCTGCCGCAAGTTTTCAACTTGTGGCTTTCTATGAGGCAAGCTTTCAGCTTGTGAAGGCCTGAACTGAGCGGTAATTTGGCTAACACTAGTTGAAAGCTCGCTGCCCTGGACAACCACGAGTTGAAAGCTCGCGGTAGGTTGAACGGTTTATTTTTGTGCCCTAACCGTAGCCCCTCCATAGAGGCAGGGCTGTTAAGTTCCCCACTTTCTGGCGCGAATCTCCAGATTCGTGACTAACAAATAAGGTTGAGTCTCTGACTCAACTGGGCCAGAGGCCCAAACTATACTTCGACACGAGCGAGGACGCTCGCGCCATAGTATAACTAAGCGTAGAACTTAACGGCCCTACTCCAAAGAGGGAAACTTGCTCTAAGATTATGCTACTCCTAAGTAACCTGAGATAATCAAACATTAAAACAAAATCCTGCTCATCCACTAATCGTGTAAATCCTGATCAAAAAAAGGCAGCCACTCACGCAGCTGCCTTTGCTATACTTTATCGCCACCCGATCAACGAGCAACCAATAACCAGATTATTTAAACGCCTGAATACCTGTAATATCCGCGCCCGTAATCAGCAGATGAATATCGTGTGTACCCTCGTAGGTGATAACCGACTCAAGGTTCATCATGTGGCGCATGATGGGGTACTCGCCGGTAATACCCATGCCGCCGTGGATCTGGCGCGCCTCGCGGGCAATGTGCAGGGCCATGTCTACGCTGTTGCGCTTCGCCATGGATATCTGCTGCGTTGTGGCTTTGCCTTCGTTCATCAGCGTGCCTAAGCGCCATACCATCAGCTGCGCCTTAGTAATTTCTGTCAGCATCTCGGCAAGCTTTTTCTGCGTCAGCTGGAAACCGCCGATCGGTTTATCGAACTGTATACGCTCCTTGCTATACTTCAGCGCCGACTCGTAGCAATCGATGGCGGCACCGATGGCACCCCACGAAATACCGTAGCGGGCAGAGTCGAGGCAACCCAGCGGACCGCGCAAACCATCCACGTTTGGCAACAGGTTCTCCTTCGGCACCTTTACGTTATCGAAAACCAGCTCGCCGGTGCAGCTGGCGCGCAGGCTCCACTTGTTGTGGATCTCTGGCGTAGTAAAGCCTTCCATGCCGCGCTCCACAATCAAGCCTTTAATGCGGCCTTCCTCATTCTTTGCCCATACAACAGCCACCTGACACTCCGGAGAGTTGGAGATCCACATTTTAGAGCCGTTGAGCAGGTAGTGGTCGCCCATGTCCTTGATGTTGGTTACCATACCGCCTGGGTTAGAGCCGAAGTCCGGCTCCGTGAGGCCGAAGCAGCCCAGCCACTCGCCGCTGGCCAGTTTTGGCAGGTATTTATTGCGCTGCTCCTCCGAGCCATACTTGTAAATCGGGTACATTACCAGAGAGCCTTGCACAGAGGCAGTAGAACGCATGCCGGAATCGCCGCGCTCAATCTCCTGCATGATGATGCCGTAGCTGATGTAGTCCAGGCCGCCGCCGCCATACTCTGTCGGAATGGTTGGGCCAAAGGCACCCACATCGCCAAACTTCTTTACAATCTCTGATGGGAAATGCGCGTCCTGCGCCCACTGCTCAATCTTAGGAGAGATCTCGCGCTTCACGAAGTCGCGCATGGTCTGGCGGATAAGCAAATGCTCTTCCGTGAGCAGGTCGTCGATATTGAAGTAATCAGGCGCACCTGAAGATTCGTAAGCCATAGTTTTGTTTTAAGGTTGATGAGAAGGGTAATACGCAAATATAAAATTTAAATCAGGATTGGATCAGGATTTTCAGGATTATTGGATGGACAGGATAGGCTAAACAAATAAAATCCTGTCCATCAACCCGATCCCCTTCATCTGTGGTCAAAAAAAGCCCCACCAAAATGGCGGGGCTCCTTCTTAAAAGTACGGAACGGAATTTATACTTTAAAACCTGAGGCCCACAGAGGCCAGGAAGTTACGGGTGGCTTGCGGGTAGTAGTAGTTGTAGTCGTAGCGGGTGTTGTCGCCCACGTACTGCTCGCTCCAGGTATAGCCGTTGGCCACGTACTTTTGGTTAAAGAGATTGTTTACCAGCAGCGCCAGCTCCAGCTCCTTCATAAACGATGGCTTTAAAGTATAGCGCAGGCGCAGGTCAGTTACCTGGTACGCGTCTATTTTGCGATCATCGGAGGCAGTGTTATCAAGGAACTGCTCGCTTACGGTTTTGTAAAGTATGGCGGCTCTGAAGCCCTTTAGCGGCTGCACCTCCAGCTTGTGCGCCGACACCACGGCCGGCGAGAAGGAAATGTCTGTTTCGCTATAGTTTGTCTCCACCACATCCTCTACATTATAATCGGCATCATACACGTAAAGGTACTCCGTGTAATTCTTGATCTTGTTGCGGCTGAAGGTAACGGTGCTGCTCAACTCCACCACATCGTTAAAATTGATCATTCCTGCCAGTTCTAACCCGGCGCGGTAACTGTCCTTTATGTTAGTGCGCAGCGGCGAGCCCACATCGTTCAGTTGGCCGGTAAGCACCAGTTGGTTGTCGTAATCCATGTAGTAGACGTTGGCATCCAGAGTATAGCGGGTATCCTGCCCAAGTATACTTTGGCTGCCGCCGCGCAGGCGGTACCCTGCCTCCAGGTTGTACAGCGTTTCCGCCTCCGGATCGGCAGCGCCTGCCTGTGTGTTCTGCGGCTTATCGGTAAAGTCAGAGCGGGTTGGCTCGCGGTTGCCCACGGCATACGAGGCGTAGGCAGTCTGCCCTTCTGAAATCTCGTAGGTAACACCTGCCTTCGGGTTTACAAAGCTGAAATCTACCTCCTGCGTCACATCACGGTTATCATCATCCACGCCATCTATACTATAGGCAATGGTGCGAAACTGTAGATCACCGAACACACCCAGGCGCTCCGTTAGCTGGTAGTTTACTTTGCCAAAGATGTTGAAGTCCGTCTTCAGGGCATTGTTGAAGTAGTAGCGCTGGCCCAGTTCGCTATCGGAGGCATAGCGGGCCCAGATCACCTCGCCGTAATGGTCGCCGTCATACTTGTTCCAGGCGCCGCCAAGCGTCGCGTTCAGCTTACCGGCCTCATCGGTATAGTTCAGGGCGTAGGTAGCACCGTAGAAATAGTTATCGAGCCACTTCTGGCGGATCAGGTCGGAGCGGCTGATGGTGGTGTCGCCCAGCACAACCGGTGCAATGCTATAGTTAGCCAGCTTCTGGTTATACTTGTACTGCTCGTAGTAGCCGCGGCCTCGGGTAAAATGGAAGGCACCGCCCAGGTTCAGGCGCGGCAGCAGGTCTTTGGAGTAATGCAGCTGGTAGTGGTCCTGCTGGTAGTTGTCGGTCTCGTTCTCGTAGGTGAGGGAGTTAAAAGTGCGGTCTGTCTCCAGCTTCTCCTCCGGCACGCCGTTCCAGGCCTGGTAGGTTTTTTCCTTGCCCGAGAAAGTCACGAACTTGAGCATACCTGTTTTGCCATGGTAGCCCGCCGCCAGGTAGTATGATTTCAGGTCGGAGAAGGCACGGTCGATGTAGCCATCCGAAGAGATTTTGGAAAGGCGGCCATCTACGGTAAACTTATCGTTGATAAGGCCGGAACCGAAAGAAACCGAGTGGCGCCAGGTGTTGTAAGAGCCATAGGCATTCACGGCCTCGGCGTAGGCTTCGCGGTTTACGCCAATGGTGCGGATATTCAGACTTGCCCCGAAGGCTCCGGCTCCGTTGGTAGAGGTGCCCACCCCGCGCTGCACCTGCACATCCTCTATGGAAGAGGCCAGATCGGGCATATTCACGAAGAAAGTGCCGTGGCTCTCCGAGTCGTTTATCGGGATGCCGTTTACCGTTACGTTGATGCGCGTGATATCGGAGCCCCGGATGCGGATGCCCGTGTAGCCCACGCCTGCGCCGGCATCGGAGTTCACCACCACTGATGGCGTCTGCTCCAGCAAGTAAGGCAGGTCCTGGCCAAAGTTGCGATCTTCTATCTCCTGCTTGGTAACGTTGGTAAAGGTGGTACCGGTTTTCTCGCTGGCCCGCGTGGCCGACACCACCACCTCGCCGGTTTGCAACGCCTGCGGCCTCAGCGCGATCTGCACCTGCTCGTCCTGCTGCAGGTCTACGCTTGCCTGCTGCTGCTCAAAGCCCAGGAAAGTCACTTTTAAAGTATAAATCCCGGCCTGAAGATCGGGGAAAGAAAATGTACCGCCGCTGCCTGTGGCGGTAGCGGTGTTGGAGCCCTGCAGCACTACGGTAGCACCTGCCAGGGCCTCTCCTGTGTCGGCATTGCGCACACGCCCGCTCAGGGTGTGCTGCGCCAACAGTTGCAATGGCAGTATGATGGCTGCCAGTGCCGTGAAAAAGCTTTTCATTGGTTATAGAAAAAGAAAATGGTGAAACATACGGCCATGCCAGGGGTCGGCAGCCCGCTAAAATTGTTTCCCGTACCTCTCCCTTCGCCGGCATTACCCGGATCAGGTTCTATGGGTATGATCTCAGCCCGTAATCTTTGGGCACCCCTGAGTACTGGCAAAGGTATATCGCTTTCTCTTCTAAACCAAAAACAGTGTTAATTTATACTTGGGCAAGCCATAACACAAGGTTTGCAGCTCCTGCTAAATTTTGGCTCTGACGGATAACCACTTACCCCAAAAGTACGTTGTAATGCAATAGAAGGCACTATAATTTTCACTCCTTGTTAGGAAACATTTTTTGCCGTGCAGAGAGATCAGCAGAAGTTGAAAAATAAAAGAGAACCGCGATGATGATCAGCATTTTATACACAGTAGCACTGTTAACCATACTGGCATACTATGCCTTTGCCCCACGCACCAGATTTAACCGCCCGCCATCTACCGACAACGACGACGATGGAGGCGAGCCATTAGGGGATGACCTGCCAGACCTGGACCTTCCGCCAGGCATTTCGCTGCCTGTAAATGATTTTGAACCGAAGTATGACTTCAGAAAAATTAAGGTTCCGAAGTTTCCGGAGCCCTCCTTGCACTGAGTACTACGATACCCGCTGCAAACAAAAAGCCCCGCCATACTTTAGAGTGTAGCGGGGCTTTTTGACGTTAGAGATTATCAACCAACGAGCAACGACACTTACAGTATCGTGATAGTATAGGTGCGGGCAAACGTCTGCTCCGGGGCCAGCTGGTTGATGCCTTCTTTCTCCGTGATGTCGCCGCTCTCGCCTACCCTGCCGGCTATGCCGCACCAGGGCTCTATGCACACGTAGCGCGGATGCTCCGGTTTGCCCCAAATGCCCAGGTACGGAAATCCATCAAACTCCACCTCTATGCGGCGCGCGTTCCTGGGGCTGCCCAATGTTACCTTCTCCGACCGCACATCCTTAAAAACCAGTGCATCTTTATAAAAATACTTGCGGTTCAGGGCTAGTTTACCTTCGTGCTCCATCACCGATTCTGTGTTGCCGTTCTGCAGGCCATCCTCGCTCAGCAGGTGGCGGTGCAGCGTCTCTTCTTTCTCAAACTCGATGAAGTAATCCTCATACTCCTCGTTAGGGTAAAAAGGCACGTTAAAACCAGGGTGGGCACCAACAGAAAAGTATAAATTCTGCTTACTGGTGTTGGCCACATGGTAGGTAACCGACAGCTTGTTCCATTCCAAGGTATAGGCTACCAGCAACCGGAACTCGAACGGGTACTGCTGCAGCGTCTCCTCATCCTCGGTCAGCTGGAAAACCAGCTTATCGTGGTGCTCCTCTACCAGCTCAAACTTCTTGCGGCGAGCAAAGCCATGGCGCTTCATGTCATACTTCTGCCCTTCAAAAGTATACTGCTGCCCCGGCAGCTCCCCCACTATTGGGAACAGGTTGGGCGCGTGGCTTGCCCATACCTGCGGGTCGGCCTGCCAGATAAACTCCAGGTTCTCATCTTTCTTAATGAAGTGGTGCAGCTCGGCACCCAGCGTATCGATGCCCACTTTGTAGTTATCGTTCTCGAGGAAGTATAGCATGTTCGGTTGTTTAAGGTTGATGTTTCTGCAGGAGCTCCTTTACGTGCCGCGTAGCCAGCTGCAGCCGCTCCTGCTGTTGCCCGCTTATCTCCACAAAAGGCACCTGCAGCGCCTCCAACTCCCGTTTGTACCAGTCGTAAAAGTACTGGCGCAGGTGCGGGTGCTCGCGCTGCGGATCAGGCTCCCACGGCAAATCAACGCCCATCAGCAGGCAAAGGTTATAGTCTTGTTGCTGTAGTTGCTCCAGTATCCAGGAAGGGGTGTGGCCGAAGGCGTGCTCGCTCCATATCTTGAGCACCAGCATGTCAGTATCCGCGAAAAGGATGGCGTTGGCCTGCTGCTGCAGCTCCCGCTCCAATGCCATTTGGCCGCGGGCTATATTTTCTATATCCGCTAAAGTATAAGGCCTGCCCAGGTTGCCCACGTAGCTGCGGGCGTACTCCGGCACCCACACGGTACCGTACTGCGCCGCCAGTTGCTCCGCCAGCGTAGACTTGCCCGTAGACTCCGGCCCGGTTATGGCGATCTTGATCATAAGGCAAAGGTCGGGAAAAATAATGAAGTGGAGAGTACATAAAAACAGCGGGAGGCAACCGTAATGGCTGCCTCCCGCTTTAAAACATCTTATATGCAGATGTTTTAATTATCAGAGAAACTGTAGTCGTAGAAGTTATAGACTTCCACCACCTTGGGTTTTATATCTCCACATTGTCTCAGAAAAACAAACTTAGGTCGCTCATCCGGAGACTCGTAACCCCACTTCATCCGATTC
Source organism: Pontibacter anaerobius (assembly GCF_026241195.1). Classification (GTDB taxonomy): domain Bacteria; phylum Bacteroidota; class Bacteroidia; order Cytophagales; family Hymenobacteraceae; genus Pontibacter; species Pontibacter anaerobius. The sequence goes on along the minus strand of NZ_JAPFQO010000001.1, from coordinate 271,065 downwards.
TCAAATTTCAGTTCATCGGGTAATTCCAGTTTACGTTGTTTCATGGTGCTGCAGCGTTAGTGGTTTAACAAACTACGCCCGTATAGGGGTCGCAGCAAAGGGTAATTAGTCCTTTTACGCTTTACTGCCGATAACAGAATTAAACAACTAAAAGATAAAGTATAACTATGCTACAACCTTTTGCTGTTGCTGCGCAATTTCCTTCTTCCAGTTACGATATCCCTGCACACACAGTGCCAGAAAAACAATATACAGGAAGCTGGTGAGGTACAACTCCTTATACGTATAAACGCCTACATAAACCACATCCACCACCAGCCACACGATCCAGTTTTCCAGCTGCTTTTTGGCCATCATCCAGTAGCCGATCAGACTCACGGCTGTGGTGGCCGAATCGGTGTAAGAGAGGTCGGCATCGGTGTAGTTATCCAGGAAATACCCCAGGCCCAGGGTAAAAAGTGCGCCCAGCACTAACAATACCGAAAGCTCTTTGGCCGTGGTACGCCCCACCTTGCGCTCTGTGTGGTGCTTGCCTCCATACAGCCACACATACCAGCCGTAGAGGCTGGTAATAACGTAAAATACGTTCAGGCCCATGTCGGCGTAGAGGCGGGCATCGTAAAACACCAGCACATACATGCCTACACTCACCAGGCTAGCCGGCCAGGTCCAGACGCTGGGCTTTGCTGCCAGCCACACCCCCAGGATGCCAAACACCACCCCCGTAAGCTCTACCAGGCTCATGGCCTTCAGGCCTTCCACTATACTTTGCCAAATTTCCATTGCCGCAATTTACACCGCAAAGCTACTCTTGTAAACAAAAGCTTGTTTAATTTTGAGGCTCGGTGCAACCTCCCGCTGTTTGTACCGCTAAAACTATACCCGATTTACCGAACAGGAACTATGGATGAGATTACCGCACAGGAACTGAAAGACAGGCTGGCCCACAGCAGCAACATACAACTGCTGGATGTGCGCGAGCCGGAGGAGTTTGAGATCTGCAACCTCGGAGGCGAACTGATACCGCTTGGCGAGCTTTCCAGGCAGTCGGCCCGCATCCGCCGCGATATACCGGTGGTGGTTATCTGCCACCACGGCTTCCGCAGCGCACAGGCCATTAACTACCTCACGCAGCGCCTCGGTTTCGATAACCTGCTAAACCTGAAAGGCGGCATCCATGCGTGGGCAACGCAGGTAGACCCAAGTATGGCCGTTTATTAATTTATATTTTCAGGCCATACGTTATACTTGATACTTGCCTGGATGCTGCCTTGCGCCACTTCTCTCAGTCCAGCTTACACTCAACCTGTTTTCACCACGGTTCTCAGTAAAAAGTCATTCTAAAACAGGTTGAGCCGCATGAGAGAAAATAGACTACCCCTCCCGCGAGCGGTCTAAAACCGACCCAAACTTACCATACTTCCTGATAGCTGTACTTTTGCTGCCTGGTGCCTGCAAAAAAATCCCATCCACATTTGCATAAATATCTCCTTAAGTTTCTGTAACTTTACGCGGCAAATAACAACCCCTAATTTATTTGCCATGCTCTCCGATCAGTCTAAGATTTTATTTGAGGCACTCACCTATGATGACGTGCTGCTGCTCCCGGCTTACTCCGAGGTGCTTCCTCACCAAACTGATACCTCCTCGCAATTAACGCGCAACATCCGCATCAACATCCCGCTTATTTCAGCCGCCATGGACACCGTTACCGAGGCTGAACTGGCCATTGCAATGGCGCAGGAAGGCGGTATCGGCATCATTCATAAAAACATGTCGATCAGGAAGCAGGCGGAGCAGGTGCGCAAAGTGAAGCGCTCTGAAAGCGGCATGATCCTGGACCCGATCACCCTGAACGAAAAAGCCACTCTAGGTGACGCCGTACAGATCATGACCGAGAACAAGATCGGCGGTATCCCGATCGTGAATGACGAGGGCAAGCTGACAGGCATCATCACCAACCGCGACCTGCGTTTCCAGCGTGACCTCACGCAGCCCGTATCGGCCATCATGACGAAGCAAAACCTGATTACGGCTAAAAAAGGTACTGACCTGGCCAAGGCCGAGGACATCCTGCAAGAGTATAAGATCGAGAAGCTGCCGGTAGTGGACGATAATGGAAAACTGGCCGGCCTGATCACCTATAAAGACATCCTGAAGAAAAAAGACCGCCCCTTTGCCTGCAAAGACGAGTATGGCCGCCTGCGCGTAGGTGCTGCCGTGGGAGTAACCCCGGATGTGCTGGACCGCGTGAAGGCACTGGTGGATGCCGGCGTGGACGTGATCAGCGTGGACACAGCCCATGGCCACTCCAGAGGTGTGCTGGAGGCGGTGAGACGCATTAAAACAGAGTTCCCAGATGTAGACCTGATTGCCGGCAACATAGCCACAGCCGACGGTGCCAGAGCCCTGGCCGATGCCGGCGCCGACGCCGTGAAGGTGGGTGTAGGCCCGGGCAGTATCTGTACCACCCGCGTAATTGCAGGTATAGGCATGCCACAGCTGTCCGCCGTAATGGAAGCCGTGAAAGGCCTGGAAGGCACCGGTGTCCCGGTAATTGCCGACGGTGGCATTAAGTTCTCAGGCGATATTGTGAAGGCGCTGGCTGGTGGGGCAAGTACCGCCATGATCGGCTCTCTACTGGCCGGAACCGAAGAGGCCCCGGGCGAGATGATCATTTACGAAGGCCGCAAGTATAAAACCTACCGCGGCATGGGCTCTGTAGAGGCGATGGAGGAAGGCTCGAAAGACCGCTACTTCCAGGGCAACGAGAAAGACGCCAAGAAATTGGTACCGGAGGGTATTGTAGGCCGCGTGGCTTATAAAGGGCTTGTAAACGAGGTAATCTACCAGCTGGTAGGTGGTATCAGGGCGGGTATGGGCTACTGCGGCACCGCCAGAATAGAAGACCTGCAGCGCGCCAAAATGGTAAAGATAACCGGTGCCGGCCTTCGCGAAAGCCATCCGCACGATGTGCAGATCATGCGCGAGGCTCCGAACTACAGCCGCTAACGTATAAAACACGCTCCAGACCTAACCTTAAGGTGAGCGTCTCAGTGAAAAGCAGCCCGCGGCACAGCCACTGGCTGCTTTTTTTATGCAGGTGGCGCAAAACCAAGCTAGTGTGGGTGCGCGGTTAAAACATTTAATTTTATTAATATTAACCTACGCCCCCTGATTTACGTTATGCAAGGTGATTTTCTTATACAGGATAAGACACCTTGGCCAAAAAGCAGATTTTTTTCTTACCTTTCATGTTAAAACAGGCCAGGGAGCATCGTAATTCAGGCGCGGCTAACACAAAAACGGATTTCCGTTTTATGCTATACAAAAACAACGCAAAAACCTTACTGGCTACCTCCGCTATCGTAAGCTGGCTCTTATTGCTGGTTTATGTGCTGCTTACTGCCGAAAGCACAGTAACAGGGGCCAGTGTGCCCTCTTTTGCGTTCCCTTTTCTAAACAACCTGCTCATTGTTGTCTTCATCGTATCGGTGTTCCTGTTTCAGCGGCTGCACACCGAGATGCTCAAGGGGATGGACTTTATTGGCTATCTCTGGAACCTGTTCTCGCGGGCAGGGGTGGCGGCTTACCTGAGCGTGGCGCTATACCTTGTTTACAGGGTGTACACGAACTACGCCGAAGAGGAGTCCTCGCTGTTGCTGCACCTGGTGTACCAGGTAAACTTCGGGCTGATGGTGCTCTTCCTGGGCAAGGCCTTTTACATCTGGCGCCAACTGCTGCTCTACCACAAGAACAAGTTTCTTCAGATTGCCTGGGATTGGTTTGAGTTACTGCTGGCCGCCACGCTGCTGCTCACCATCTTCAACTTTAACTATACCAGCTACGTTTTTCTGCCGCTGCTGGCCCTGATAGGCTTCTATATACTTTTCCTGTGCACCAACATGAAGTGGGTGGCCTACCTCACCTTTAACAATAAGAGCCGCTCTCTGGTACTGCTGGGGGCCATCCTCCTAAGCTGCTACATCTTTGTCCGCTTTTTCCGGGCCATGGCCAACAGCCCGGAACTGGTGGTCGATTACACGGATGTAGGTTTCCTGCTGCTGGCCATGCTGTTTGTGGGCACGTACACATTAGCTGCTTTCCTAGTGTCCCTGTTCAGCCTGCCTACCTCCAGCGTATTTGAGCAAAAGAGCGAGGACCTGCTCAACTTCCAGCGCCTGAGCCTCTCTATACAGCAAGGGCAAAGCGAGGCGCAAGTATACGACATGCTGGTAGAGAGCACGATCAAGGCCTCGGATGCCAGCGCAGCCTGGTTTGAGGTGGTCCGCAACAGTGAGCCACAGGTAACTCACCTGCTCAACATCAAAGAGCCCCAGATCAAAAGTATAAGGCACCTGCTTCAGGCGTACAACATCCATAATATGGATTACATCAACAACAACCTGGGCCGTAACCCTGGCTTCCGTGGCCTGGGGTTGGCCTGGAAATCGATGGCCATACTTCCGATCAAGTCCACAAAGCACTTGTCCGGCGTTTTATACTTGCTGAAGGATGTGGAGGGTGGGTTTGACCAGGAGACAGTGAACGTACTGCGTACCTTTACCAGCCAGACCACGCTCACCATCGAGAACCTGCGCCTGGTCAATGAGTCGCTACAAAACGAGCGCTACAAGGAGGAACTGAAGATCGCCACACAGGTACAGGAAAGCCTGATCCCAAAAACATTCCCGACCGATAGCTGGTTTGAGATCAGCACGCACTCGGTGGCGGCCAAGGAGGTGGGAGGCGATTTTTACGACTTCCTGCAGCTAAGCGAGTCGCGGATTGCCATTATTATAGGCGATGTGTCGGGCAAGGGTATTTCGGCGGCGTTCCATATGGCCCAGATGAAAGGTATTTTCCATGGGCTGATGCAACAGGACATGGCCCCGAGCGAGTTCATGAAACAGGCCAACAGCGCACTGAGCCGCTGCCTGGAGCGAACCTCTTTCATAACTTCTGCGCTATATATAATCGATTACCGTATGAAGGGCTTTATGTTCGCCCGGGCCGGGCATTGCCATACGTTATACTATAACTCCATGATGGATAACGTGTTCTACTTCCAGACAGACGGCCTGGGGCTGGGCATTATCCGGGACGACAAGAACTACGCCGGCCACATCCGGGAGATGTACTACGACTACAACCCTGGTGACGTGATGGTGATCTACACCGACGGTATTGTGGAGGCGCGCAGCCCTAAGAACGAAGAATACGGCGAAGACAGGCTGCTGTACATGCTGGAGCAAACCTATCACCTGGAAGCTGATGACATTAAGTACGCTATCATAAATGACCTGAACGATTTTACCGGGCCGGGCAACCTCTACGACGACCAAACGCTGCTGGTGATAAAGTTCAGGCCTACCCAACCTAACATATGATTAACCCGTAAAGTATGCCGATGAAAATTACACAAGAAATTAAAGACAACACCATCATCATGACCCTGGATGGTGAACTGGATGCAAGTTCCTCCGTTATATTGGACGAAGAGTTATCGGACCCGGAAATTATGAAATACAGCAAGATTCTGGTAGATTGCCAGAAGCTTAACTATATTTCCTCAGCGGGCCTTGGAGTATTTATCTCGCACCTGCAGCGATTCGAGGACGCACAGATCAAGCTTATCTTCTTCAACATGCAGGACAAGGTACGCAACGTGTTCGAGATACTCGGTCTAGACCTGCTCATGACCATCGTATCCGATTACGAGGAAGCAAGAACCATTGCAAATGAATAACTCCATTCGGGTAAATTGTACTAAAAAAAACCTGAAGCTGATACGGGACTTTGTGACGGAGTATCTGAAGGCACTCGCGCTTTCGGATATCCTCATGAACCAGATCGTATTGGCCGTGGATGAGATATGCGCCAACCTCATCATACACGCTAACCACGAGGACCCCACCAAATACCTCACCCTGAAAATACAGACCCTGAAGGACCAGGTAAAGTTTGAGATCGCGGACCAGGGGGCGGCCTTTGAGTCCAACAACTACAAAGAGCCCAACATACAGGAGCATATCCGGATGGGTAAAAAGGGCGGCGTGGGCATAGCGCTGGTTAACCGCATCATGGATAAAGTGGAGTTTCTTACGGAGGGTTCCCAGAACATCTGCCTGCTTTACAAGAAAATCAAATAAAGCCACTTACATACTTTAGCTGCCTGTTATTCCGTTATCCGGGAACAAATGCCCGTGCAATTGTTTTATGCTTATAGTTTTTGATTTATCTGTCAAAAAAATTAGCTAAAATTGCATACCCTGATCTTCCTGATCAGCGACAAACATAATCTTGATTTTGAATCAACCTATGCGCAGCAACCACCTACTGGTTGCGGTAGCAGCCCTGGCCATTGCCGGCTGCACCGCCTCCAAGAAGAACGACAGTAAAGAACCCTCAATCGCTACGCTCGGCTCCCAGCCTATTTCAACTTCCGAGTTCCGCTATGTGTACGAGAAGAACAACGGCGGCAACGAAGATGCCTACACCCGCGAGAGCGTTAGCGACTACCTGAACCTCTACACCAACTTTAAACTGAAGGTAATAGAGGCCGAGAAACGCGGCCTGGATACCACCATGGCATTTAAGCGGGAACTGGAGGGATACAAGGAGCAACTCGCCCAACCCTACCTCACGGAGAAGAGCGTGACCGACCAGCTGGTGAAGGAGGCCTATGAGCGGATGAAGCAGGAGGTGAACGCCTCGCACATACTCATCACGTTGGCCCCGGAAGCAGCGCCAGAAGATACATTGGCGGCCTACAACCGGGCGATGGAACTACGCCAGCGCGTGCAGAAAGGCGAGAATTTCGGTAAACTGGCACAGGAAAACTCACAAGACCCCTCCGCCGCCGACAACAAAGGCGAGCTCGGTTACTTTACGGCCCTGCAGATGGTATACCCGTTTGAGGACGCCGCCTATAAAACAGCCGTAGGAGACGTATCGATGCCGGTGCGCACCCGCTTCGGCTACCATCTGATAAAGGTAAATGACAAGCGTGAGGCGCGTGGCGAGGCTAAAGTAGCTCATATTATGGTACGCTCTACACCAGATGCCCCTGCCGCCGACTCGCTGGCAGCCAAGCAGCGTGCAGAGGCCATCTACCGCCGCCTGCAGAAAGGCGAGAACTGGGGAAAACTGGCCGCTGAGTTCTCAGAAGATGCCAACACCGCCAGCAACGGCGGTGAGTTACCATGGTTCGGCACAGGCCGCATGATCCCGTCTTTTGAGGAGGCCACCTTCGGGCTACAGAAGCCTGGGGAGATCTCCAAGCCTGTGTACACGCCGTACGGCTGGCACATAATTAAACTGATAGAGAAGCGCAGCCTGCCACCTTACGAGGAAATGGAGCAGCACCTGCGCAACAAGATAGCCAAAGACTCCCGGGCAGAACTGAACAAAACCGCTTTCCTGAAGCGCATCCGCCAGGAGAACAACTTTACGGAAAACGCCGATGCAAAGGCTGCCGCGCTGGCCAAGGCCACCGATGAGCTGCTACAGGCCAACTGGACCTACAACGAGGAAGACAAGCTGCTGAAGCAGACGCTGTTCTCTATCCAGGGCAAGAAATATACTGTGGGCGACTTTTATACTTATGTGCAGGAGCAGCAACGTCCGCGCACAACTGGCAGCGCCGCACACGCCATGAATCTGCTCTATGACAACTATGCGGAGCAGAGCCTGCTGGAGTACGAGCGCAACAACCTCGAAAACAAGTACACTGACTACAGAATGCTGGTACAGGAGTACCACGACGGCATCCTGCTGTTCCAGTTGATGGATGAGAAAGTATGGAGCAAAGCCATTGAGGACACTACCGGCCTGCGCACTTACTTCAACCAGAACCGCGAGAAGTATAAGTGGGGCGAGCGCGCCGATGCCATCGTGATTAGCGCAGCCGATAAGCAGCTGCTGCAGCAGGCCCAGAAGCAACTGGACAAGCGCCGCTACCCGGTATCGTTTGCCAAGCTAACCGATGCGCAGTTTGAGCAGAACAAAGCCGAACTGAGCGCTGCCGATAAGGCCAAACTTGAGGAGCTGGCAGAGATGCTGCAGCAGAATGAAACCCTGACGCTGGAAATTAACGGCCACACCGAGGCCCGCGAAAACACCAAAGTAGCCGAGGCCCGTGCCGAAGCCGTCAAAGTATACTTGCAGCAGCAAGGCGTGCCAACGGCGCAGCTAAGCACTAACAGCCTGGGCAAAAGCAAACAAGCCGGCCCCGACAACACCGAAACAGGTCGCCGCCGCAACCGCCGCGCCTCTTTCGCGCTTTATACTTCGGAGTTGGGCGCCCTGGCCGAAAGCCTGAACAAGGATAACCCGCTGGCCGTGCAGATTACGGAGAAGAAATTCCAGCGCGGCGAGAACAAAGCCCTGGATGCCGTGGAGTGGAAGGCAGGCACCTATACCGCACAGCAGAATGGCCGTGAGTACCTCATCATCATAAAAGATGTGCTGGAGCCGGCCTACAAGGAGCTGAACGAGGTGCGCGGGCCAGTTATATCAGACTACCAGACGTTCCTGGAAGAGCAGTGGGTACAGGAGTTGCGCAACAAGTACCCTGTTGAGGTGAAGGAAAACGAGGTAGAGAAGCTGGTGCGCAAGTAGCACGAAACCTTGCCGAATTTGCCCCGCTTTTCGGGTATTTCAGAATAAAGAAGTAACTTGTGCGTTAATTTCCAGCACAAGTATAAATTAAGATAGATCCCTTGAAAAAGATTCATCAACTTGCCCTGTCGGCCTTTGCGGCACTATGCCTCATCGTAACGTCTGCCCCGGCTAATGCTCAGGCACCTGTGCAATACCAGGTGGATGGTATTATCGCAAAGGTAGATAACCAGGTAATCCTTCGCTCCGACCTGGAGTTTGGCTACCTGCAGTACCTTGCCCAGTCTAAGCAGAAACCCAGCGAGGACCTGAAGTGCCAGATATTTACGTCCCTGCTACAGGACAAACTGCTGCTTGCCCGCGCCGAAATTGACTCCGTAGTGGTTGAGGATGGCATGGTGACCAGTGAGCTGAACGAGCGCATTAACTACCTGGCCAGCCAGGTGGGCGGCACCGAGCGTCTGGAGCAGTACTACAACAAAAGCCTGAAGCAGTTGAAGGACGAACTGCGTAAAACAGTGCGCCAGCAGCTGGTAATGGAGAAAATGCAGCGTGAGATCACGAGCAAAGTATCCGTTACCCCGAAGGAGATCAAAAAATACTTCAACAACATCCCGAAAGATAGCCTCCCATACTTCTCTACCGAAGTGGAAATTGGCCAGATTGTGAACTACGCAGAAATTGGCCGCGACCAAAAGCAGGAGGCGCGCCAGAAACTGGAGAAGCTGCGCGAGCGTATACTTGCCGGTGAGGATTTCGCCACGCTGGCCAGGCAGTACTCCCAGGACCCGGGCTCTGCCCAGGACGGTGGCGTACTCGGTTTCTTCAAGAAAAAGGAGCTGGTGCCAGAGTATGAGGCAGCTGCCTTACGCCTGGAGCCTGGAGGCATCTCGAACGTGGTCGAGTCGCAGTTCGGTTTCCACCTGATCCAGCTGATCGAACGCCGCGGACAGGAGTTCAACACGCGCCACATTCTAATAAAGCCGGCCACCGCTACGGTAGACATTGCCGCATCCGCAGCCGAACTGGACAGTGTGCGCAACCTGATCATGAGCGACAGCCTTACCTTTGCACAGGCCGCAAAAGAGTACTCGGACGATACCAACACCAAAGACAACGGCGGTATGATAACGAGCCGCGCCACGGGCTTCACTTATACCCCAATGGATCAGGTGGACCCAGCCATCTTCTTTGTCATAGACACCATGGAGGTGGGTGAGATTTCCAAGCCGGTAACCTTTACAACGCCTGATGGGAAAGAGGCCACACGCATCATCTACCTGAAATCGAAGTCTAAGCCGCACATGGCCAACCTGACTGACGATTACCAGAAAATAGCCAACGCGGCGCTGGCACAAAAACGCAGCAAAGCCGTAAATGAGTGGTTCAAGAAGAACATCAGCACGGTATACATAGAAGTAGACCCGGAGTACCAGGATTGCAGTGGGCTCCAGCAACTAACGCAATAAACCAAGTATGACGCAGTTCACCTCTGACAAAGAAGCAGCCGACGCCCTGCACAACTCCTACCGGGAGCTCACTTCAGAAATATCGAAAGTGATCGTGGGGCAGGACGAAGTAGTAAGACTGGTACTTACAGCTGTTTTTTGTCAGGGGCACTGCCTGCTGGTGGGGGTGCCGGGGCTCGCCAAAACGCTCCTCATCCAAACCATCGCCTCCACGCTCGACATGAGCTTTAACCGGGTGCAGTTCACGCCCGACCTGATGCCCTCTGATATTGTTGGTGCCGAAACCTTGGATAAGGACCGCAACTTCCGGTTCGTGACGGGACCTATCTTCGCCAACATTGTACTTGCCGACGAGATTAACCGCACACCGCCCAAAACGCAGGCCGCCTTACTGGAGGCCATGCAGGAGCACGCGGTTACCGTGGCCGGCCACAGGTATAGCCTGCCGGAGCCATTCTTTGTACTGGCCACCCAAAACCCGATTGAGCAGGAAGGCACCTACCCTTTGCCAGAGGCGCAGCTAGACCGCTTCATGTTCAACATCACACTGGGCTATCCGAGCTACGAGTCAGAGTTGCAGATTGTGAAGAACACCACAGGCGCCGCCGTGAACCAACTTCGCAGGATACTACATGCCGACGATATACTCGCCTTTCAGCAATTGGTGCGCCGCGTGCCGGTAACTGATAACGTGGTGGAGTATGCCGTAAAGTTGGTGCACCAGACTCGCCCTAACATGCCGATGGCTTCTAAGCAGGCCAACCAGTTTTTGGAGTGGGGAGCAGGCCCGAGAGCCTCGCAGCACCTGATAGTGGGTGCCAAGTGCAACGCCATCCTCAACGGCAAGTATAGCCCTGATATTGAGGACGTGCAGGAAGTGGCCCTGCCTATACTTCGCCACCGCATCGTGCGCAACTTCAAAGCCGAGGCCGAGGGCGTTACCGAAGAACAACTGATTCGGGAGCTGCTGTAGATTAATTCCTCAATAAGGAAATGGGTATATTCTCCCGCTTCTGTCATCTTATAAAGATCTTGGCTGCGGTGTATAGAAGCAGCCGTGACTCGCCAACAAGATCCTTCCAGGATGACATGGAAAACGTCCTTTCAATCGCTCATTCATCCATTCAAAATTCTAATAATTGCAATTCACTCAGATTGGTGTAATTTTGCGCCCATACTTTTTTATCAACATTACCTTAAAGACTTATGGAAGCGGCAGCTTTATTCCTTCGCTTTAAAGATAACCTGGCCCGCATCGTAAGCGCGCTGAACAGCAAACTGGAAGTACGCTCGATGCCTTACAACACGTCTATTCCGCTGGAGGTAGACCTGCTGGCAGACGTGGTGCGCCTGCACGGCCTGGATTTTAAATCGTCTACACCCGGTGCGGCCCGCCTATTTGACTTTCAGCAGTGGTATGCCCAGAACGAAACGCAGGTGAACGAGGTGATGCACCGCGTACTGGAGGACAAGAAAGCCTATATGAGAACCGCCACCGGCACCGTGCTGCAGAAAGAGATGCTGTACCGCCGCCTGGAGTTCTTTAAGGAGACCGCCCATACCCTGGAGGTGATGATGATCCAGCAGAACCTGCACAGCCCGAAGCACTTTAACTACCCGTACCTGAACGCGTAGCAAGTATAAAGTATAAAAGCAGAAAGCCACTCCTAAAGTATGGGAGTGGCTTTCTGCCTTTACAGGTTTTCTTGTTTTACTTTCTGATAGAAGTATGGCTCTCTTTGGAGTGTTTCAGCTTTAGCTGGCCATCGGGCTGCACTTTCATACTTTGGGCTGCCTGGTCGCCGGCAGGGCCTTTGGCGATGAGTGTACCGCCATCTACCGGGAAGATAGCCCCGGTTACATAAGAAGCCTCATCCGAAGCCAGGAACAGGTACACATTGGCAACCTCCTCTGGCGTACCCCTGCGGCCCATAAGCGTACCCTGCGTCACCATCTGCTCCATCTGCTTATCCATCGGCCCGGTGTCCTTGTGCGTCCAGCCGGTGTCTATGGGTCCGGGGGCCACTATGTTGCAGCGTACGCCCTTCTGCGCCTGTTCTGCTGCCAGGCCTTTGGCAAAAGCATGCATAAAGCCTTTTGTGCCGCCATACGGTGCGTTCTGCGCAATGCCCAGCGCCCCTGACTCCGAGCCGGCGCATACTATGTTACCCTTTGTTTTCTGCAGCTCCGGCAGCGCCGCCTTACTCATTGCAAAAGCCGTCCGGATGTTGTTCTTGAGCAGGTAATCAAACGCCTCTTCCGAGAAATCTGAAAGCAGGTTTACTTCCGGAAACGTTCCGGCATTGTTTATCAGGATATCGAGTTTGCCGTACTGCTTCACTGCCAGCTGCACACAACTTTCAGCATTGGCCAGCAAGGACAGGTCTGCGGTGAAAGGTATGGCTGTGCCTCCCTCCTCCTCTATCTCTTTGGCTACTTCCTCCACCGGGTCCTCCGGAAAACCTGCTACCACCACCATAGCCCCTTCTTTGGCGAACTTTTTACTGATGGCCTCGCCTATGCCCGCACCACCACCTGTCACGATGGCTACTTTTCCTTTTAGTCTGTTTCCCATTTGATTTAGATTAAGTTACTGATCATTTATTTATACTTTATAACGGCAGAAGTACAGCTACAGTTAGTGAAGGATAAACTTTCCCAAGTAACTGCACGTTTTGCATTTGTTAGCGTATGACAGAACAAAGGCACCACACTTTTATATTAATTTACATGAGCTATTTATACAACACAACCTCTGAGGCCTTTGATGAACAGTTAGAGACACGCCACCTGCACCTGCGCCCTTACCAGGAAGGAGACGAACGGGATTTTATGCGCCTGCTGCAGGAGAACATGGGCCACCTCAGCCCGGCCTTCTCTGGCCGCATGGCCCGCGTACGTGTTTTAGATGACGCCCGCATGCAGGTACAGCAGCTTCGCACCGATTGGGAGAACCGCCGCATCTTCGATTTTGGCGTTTGGCAGAAAGAAGATAACCACTACATCGGCGACATTGCCCTGAAGAACCTGGACCGCTCTATACCCAAGGCTGAGCTTGGTTTATACTTTACCGCCTGGCCCGCTACCAGGCAGCTGGCACAGGAGGCGCTGGAGGAGGTGATCCGGTTTGCATTTGGCCCGCTGGGGATGAACAAAGTATACTTGCGCTGCACCAACGCCAACGAAAGCTACGGCTCACTGGCCGAAAGCTCCGGGTTTGTGAAAGAGGGCGTACTGCGCTGCGACTACCGCGGCGCTGACTCTGACGAACTGCTGGACCTGAGCTACTACGGCATCACCCGCCAGGATTTTGAGCAAGCGCAGCAGCAGCAGGAAAAGGCCAGTTCCACAGCTTTAGCGTAGGACGACTTTGGTTTGCAGTTACGGGTAGCCTTTCTGCCGAAGGGGAAAGCTATAATTGCCACTGCTAAAGTATAAGCTTCATAGCTGCTGCCGTTACTCGGACAGGCGTAAACCCACCCCTACCCCTCCGAGGAGGGGAACTCTGTAATTTCTGTTGCCAAAGTATAAAATTGCATAGCTGCTGTCCATATCAGCAGACGATTACATCCCCCTGCCCCCTTCGAAGGGGGACTTGGTTCCAGTTGCGTATCAAAGGCGGTGGCTATCGAACTGTTCCCAGTCTTTCCGTTGAGCGCCTTTGGAGTTTTTCCGGTGCTGAGCGTGAGCGAGGCAGCCTGAGGCACGAGGGCAGGAAAAGGTCCCAGCGCGATGCGGGAAGACGAGCCCTCCCGGGCTGGAGGGAGCCAAAGCAAACTATGGAACTATAGGTATGTAAGACTGAGGGGCAGCAGCAGCTAGAAAGGATAGCTTGATTCATGTTAAAGAAAGCAGGGCTATGAAAGTATAGAGGCACTAACGGACTTCTGCGCCAGTAAGTATAAACAAGCATCTAACTTTGTCCTTCCATACTTACCTCTTCACCTTAGCCAAGAAAAAATCGGTGTTAAAGTTTAGGTAGAAGCCGCTGGAGAACTCTAGCTTAGGATTGTTAAAGTCCCAGAGCGGCTCGAGGCGAAGGGTCAGGCTCAGGTCATCTACCAACTCAATGTCTTTCATCAGCCGAAGTATAAGCAGCTCCCGCTCCTCCTCCAGGTAACCGGGGTTCTTAAACGTGGTGGAGGCTGACTGGTACAGTTTACCTCCCAACTCAGCGATATACCCATCCCCGCGCCAGTAGCTCAGCATCACGTCCTGGTATTTGGTATCGGCGCCTATATTAAAGTATAACCCGTGCCCCTGCTCATACGGCAGCTGCCGCTCATTGGAGAGATCCTTGAAGCCGACCAGGTAGTTTTTGGTGTAGAGCCGGTGCAACACCCGTCGGTTATACTTCTTCTCCAGCTCCAGGCCGATGGCGGCGTTGGCTACGGTGGTTAGCGGCAGGTCGGAGGCATCTATCTGCCCGCCCTTGTGCTGCGCCGTAAACTGCAGCGGCAACGTTAAGTATAAACTGTCACCCAGGTTTCCCTTGCCCTCCTGCGCGAGCAAAAGTATGGCCATAGCCGCGCCGCCGTTCACCTGCTCCTGATCGTCCTCACCGCGGTAGAGCATGTTCACCCAATCGGCCCAGGCATCCAGACGCAGGCGGTGCGTGTTCAGTTTATACTGCACGCCGTTCTCCAGCCGGTTAAGTATAAGCCGCTCGAAATCGTAGATCGGTTCTATGTAGCCGTGGTTCAGGTTACCCTCCAGCGTACCGAACAGCAGCTGCCACCGCTCCCGCTGCACCTTTATGGTAAAGGTGGGCGTAATATCTTCGTAGCCTGATGCCCCGAAATCTTTCCAGAGCAGCAGGCCGGACTCCACCCGCACGTTGCCGGTGGGCTGATAAGTAAGTTTGGGGTTAAGTTGGTAGCCGAATAAAGTATAGCCGTCGGCTATTTTGTTGAAGTACTCGTTGTTCTTGAGAAAGCCCAGCGCCTGCACCTCTATCCTAATATCATTAGCATTTAGCTCCTGCACCGGCTCTTGCTGCAGCAGGGCGCGGTTATTCAGCTGCGCCTTTGCAAATTGGCTTACTATCAGCAAAATCAACAGAAAAAAAACTTTCAGGAAGCGCATAAAAAAGAGCTAAGTATGGGACAAAAACAGGTGCAGCTGTGTTATAATCAGACGGCGCCAAACAGCTAAAAAAATTAGCAAAATACTTGCAAACTATTTTGCAGATTGGCTCCGAATTCGTAATTTCACCTTCAATATAAAGCTAATTAACAAAACACACATGAGCGTAAGCAACGAAAAACTGAAGGCCCTGCAGCTGACCATGGATAAGCTCGACAAAACGTACGGCAAAGGCACCGTAATGAAGTTGAGCGACAACAAGGTTGAGGACGTTCCGGCCATCTCCACTGGTTCGCTGGGTCTGGATATTGCGTTGGGCATCGGCGGTTTGCCACGTGGCCGCGTCGTAGAGATCTACGGTCCTGAATCTTCCGGTAAAACCACGCTTACTTTACACTGCATTGCAGAAGCGCAGAAAAAAGGCGGCCTGGCAGCATTTATTGATGCAGAGCACGCCTTCGACAGAGTATACGCCCAGAAATTAGGTATTGACACAGAAAACCTTCTGATATCCCAGCCGGATAACGGTGAGCAGGCACTTGAGATCGCCGACCACCTGATCCGCTCTGGCGCCATCGATATTATCGTAATTGACTCTGTGGCCGCCCTTGTGCCGAAAGGCGAACTGGAAGGCGACATGGGTGACAGCAAGATGGGTCTGCAGGCACGTTTGATGTCGCAGGCGCTTCGTAAACTGACCGGTACGATCAACAAAACCGGATGTACCTGTATCTTCATCAACCAGCTTCGTGAGAAGATCGGTGTAATGTTCGGCAACCCGGAGACAACCACTGGTGGTAACGCCCTTAAGTTCTACGCCTCTGTGCGTCTCGATATCCGCCGTGTGGGCCAGATCAAGGAGAGTGCCGACAACATTACCGGTAACCGCACCCGCGTGAAGGTAGTGAAGAACAAAGTAGCACCTCCGTTTAAAGTAGTAGAGTTCGACATTATGTATGGCGAAGGTATCTCTAAAGTTGGCGAGGTGCTGGACCTGGGCGTAGAGCTGGGCATTGTGAACAAATCCGGTTCGTGGTTCTCGTACAATGGCGACAAGCTGGGCCAGGGCCGCGACGGCGTGAAGCAGATCCTGCTGGACAACCCGGAACTGATGGAAGAGATAGAAGGCAAGATCAGAGCGATCGTGAAAGGCGAGCCGGAGAAAGTAGCCGCCGCCCTGGACGATGCCGCTGCATCAGCCGAATGAACTTTATTTCCGAATCTGAAGTAAAAAAAAGGTGCTACCATGGTAGCACCTTTTTTGTTAAAAATCAGTTGAATAGCTAAAGGAGATTCTATAACTTAAGCCTTGAGAAACAGTTGGTACAAAACTTGATTGATAACAGGAATTGACACTGACACCTAATGGAAGGCATAATGATGAAAAAGTTTTTCCCTGTACTCATACTTATTTCGCTTGTAGTTTTTGGCTTTGCCACAAAAGACAGAATGCGGCAGCTGCCCAACGACAGCTTTAGCACTGGCGAGGTGCTGAAGTATAAAGTGCACTATGGCCCTATTACAGCCGCAGAGGCCGTGATCGACGTATCGCCTGACATACACACTATAAATAACCGCGCCTGCTACAAAGCCACTGTTTACGGCAAAACCAATAGCTCTTTCGACCTTTTTATAAGAATCCGGGATACCTGGCAATCTTATATCGACACGGCCGCCATTTTGCCGCAACGCTCTTTCCGCAACATAGAGGAGGGCAACTACCGCAAGCGCGAAACCGTGGACTTTGACCACTATGCCAACAAGGCGCATGTAGAGAAAAAGAAGAAATCGAAGAAGGTGGAGAAGAAGACTTACAGAGTAACTGACAACGTTCAGGATATTGTGAGCGGCTTTTACTACCTGCGCACCCTGAACTTCGACAACATGCGCGTAGGCGATAAAACAACGGTGCAGGGCTTCTTTGATGAAGAGAACTTTAACATGGAAGTGGAGTACCGCGGCCGTGAGGTGGTAAGCACGAAGGCCGGCGATATCAGGGCCATTAAGCTGGTGCCACGCATGCCAAAAAACGAGATGTTTAAGGGCGAGAACTCCATTGTTGTATATCTCTCGGACGATAAGAACAAGATACCCGTGCTCATAGAGGCGGAGATGTTTGTGGGGTCCGTAAAAGTAAACCTCTACGAATACAGGAACCTGAAGAATAAACTCATGTTTGCAAAGAACTAACACCAGAGCCAGCCTAACAGCTGGCTCTTTTCATATACCCGCCGGTCTTGCGCATTTAAGAGTATGTTAACAAAATATTATGATTTGATTATACCATCCTGAATAGCTATAATGTATGGTATATTTACAGAGTAAAAAAAGGCTTGCTAGTCTGAAACAGCGCGTTGGTTAACGCTGAAGTTTATCCTTTTGCTAAATCTAAGTCCTTACACCGTGCAAACAGCATCGCAGTACAAAATACTTGTTGTAGATGACGATCCGGATATCGTAGAGTTACTACAGTACAACCTCGCCCGCGAAGGATATGAGGTGGACACCGCAGACAACGGGAAAAAAGCCATCGACATGGCGAAGCAAATAAAGCCGGACGTTATCCTGATGGACGTGATGATGCCGGTGATGGATGGCATAGCAGCCTGCCGCCAACTGCGCGAGCTAGAGGAGTTCCGGCACACGCATATCATCTTCCTGACTGCCCGTGCAGAGGAGTTCTCAGAGGTAGCCGCCTTTGAGGCCGGGGCCGACGACTTTATCACCAAACCCATAAAACCTCGTGCCCTGTTGAGCCGCCTGGCTGCCTTTGCCCGCCGCGACGCCCAGCACGAGGAGCAGGACAAGGTGATTGAAGCCGGGGAGTTGAAGATAGACCGAACCAGCTTTGCCGTTTACAAAGGCGACGAGAAGATAACTCTGCCTAAAAAGGAGTTTGAACTGCTGGCTTTTCTGGCCGCCACCCCGAACAAGGTGTTTACACGCGAGGAACTACTGAGCAACATCTGGGGAAATGATGTGTATGTAATTGCCCGAACTGTGGATGTGCACGTGCGCAAAGTGCGCGAGAAGATAGGCGAAGAAAACATTAAGACCATTAAAGGAGTGGGCTATAAGTTTAACACGGATTAAAATTCATGAATATAAACTCCCGTACGCTTGCCCTTTTAACCTCTCTGGCGGTAGCAATTGTGCTTACCGCCTTTCTTGCTTTAGCCAGCTACTTCTCCTCACAAGGGTTTATAGTAGCGCTGGTTATTGTGTTTGTCTGCTGCTTTGTGCTGGTACACCTCTCCTACGAGGCGCTGGTGTTCCGGGAAGTGAAGAACGTTTACTCCAGCCTGGAAAAGCTGAAGCGTCAGGACTTTAAGAAAGCAGAAAGTCGCTCTACCTTCGTGGCTGATCCGCTCAAAAAGATAAAGGACGAGATTTACATGATCGCGGAGGGTAAGCAGCAGGAGATAGACGAGCTGAAGCGCCTGCAGGTAATGCGCCGCGAGTTTCTGGCCGATGTGTCGCATGAGCTGAAGACCCCCATCTTTGCCGCACAGGGCTTTATTCATACTTTGCTGGATGGCGCCATGGATGACCCCAACGTGCGGGAAAGGTTCCTGGAGAAAGCCGCCAAAAGCCTGGATGGCCTGGATGCCCTGGTACAGGACCTGATCAGTATCTCGCAGTTTGAGAAGGGCGTGGTAAAGATGGCCAAGCGTAATTTTGATGTGGCGCAGCTGGTGCGCGAGGTGGCCGAACAACTGGAGCAGAAGGCTGCAGAACTGCAGATTACCGTGCACGTGGAAGCCGACGAGCCCGTGATGCTTTTCGCAGACCCAAACCGCATCCGCCAGGTGTTCATCAACCTGATAGATAATGCTATTAAGTATGGCCGGAAAGGCGGCAATATCTGGGTTATGTTTGATGAGGGCAAGCGCAAGTATACTATCACCGTAAAAGATGATGGCAAAGGTATAGCGCAGGAACACATCAATCGCATCTTCGAACGATTTTACCGCATAGATAAAAGCCGCGCCCGCGACACCACCAGCACCGGCCTGGGCCTCTCCATCTGCAAGCACATCATAGAGGCGCACAAATCTTTCATCGCCGTTAAAAGCGAAGTGGGGAAAGGCACTACCCTGCGCTTTAAGCTGCTGAAAGCGAAGTAACTTTTTAGTTAGTGGTTGCCAGGTATTAATTTTTGGTCCTTAGTTTATACTTGCTGTACCCGTGGCTATACTTACGGAGCGATATTTAGGACTTGCCTCAAACCCATACATCCATACTAACAACCAATAGCGCGTAACCAACAACTATTATCTGTATCTTTGCAGGATGCCCGGTCGCAACGTATGGCTGGGTCAGCATAAAGTATAAAACGCATGAAGTACCCGGTTTTTAAAGACCTGATCATATTTGAGAACGAGGATTACCTGGTGGTGAACAAGCCGCCATTTCTGGCCACGCTGGAAGACCGCACCCCGAACACCACCAACCTGCTTAAAATAGCAAAGCAGCACAACCCCGAACTGCAAGCCTGCCACCGTCTGGATAAAGACACCTCGGGCTGTTTGGTGTTTGCCAAGAACCCGGAGGCTTACCGCCACCTGTCGATGCAGTTTGAGCACCGCCAGGTTTATAAAGTATACCATGCCGTGGCGTGGGGCGTGCATAAGTTTGAAGATGAACTGGTAAACAGGGCCATCCTGCCAAACGCGAAAGGTGTGGCTCACCTGAACCCGAAAGGCAAACCCGCCGAAACATACTTCACCACACTGGAAACCTTTGCCCGCCATACTTTAGTGGAGTGTATGCCTGTAACCGGACGCCTGCACCAGATACGTGTGCACCTGGCTTACTTAAAAGCCCCAATTGTAGGCGATGAGCTGTACGGCGGGGAGAATGTATACCTGAGCAACCTGAAGCGCGGCTACAACTTGAAAAAGGACACAGAAGAACTGCCGCTGATTAAGCGTTTTGCGCTGCACTCGTTTAACATCGGTTTTACGCTGCTGAATGGGGAGCCTGTTAAAATTGAAGCCCCCTACCCAAAGGACTTTGCCGTGCTGGTAAAGCAGCTTAGGGCGCATTAGTTTTATTCACAAAGGATTTAGGGTGAAGGACAAAGGAGGCCATGCAGCTTCTTTTGTCCTTTCCATTTACACTTCCTACCACAAGTTTAGCGGAGCGTAACTGGTGGCTATGTATAGCAGAAGTTTGAAACTGCTTTGAAAATACAAGGGCTACTGTGGCAGACGCTATACTTTATACTTCAGTAATATCCGGCAAAGTATAAACAAGCAGAAAACATACTTTACGCTTCGCTAAACCTGCTACATGCATTCCTTTATCCATAGCAGGCTTAGTTAACCCGCAGCACGATCTTTCCGATATTCTTGTTCTGCTCCATGTAGCGGTGCGCCTCGGCCGCCTCCTCCCAAGAATAAACAGAGTCTACCACTGGCTTTAGCTTACCTTCCTTAAAGAGCGGCAGCGCAAAGCGGCTCATGTCCTCTGTCAGCTTTAGCTGGTAGTCTTTAGACCTGGAGCGTAGCGTGGAGCCTATAACCTGCAGGCGTTTGGTCAGTATTTTGCGCAGGTCTACCCCATCCACCTTCCCTCCGCCCAGGCTGGCAAGTATAACCAGGCGCCCGTCGGTGCGCAGGCATTCGAGGTTCTGGTTAAAGTATGGCCCGGCGATAAAATCCACGATCACGTCCACACCTTCGTTGTTGGTATAAGCCAGCACCTCATCCTCAAAAGGCACCTCCTTATAATTGATGGCTTTGTTGGCTCCGAGCTCTTTGCAGGCGTGCAGTTTCCACTCTGAGGCAGTTACCAGCACCTCAGCCTTCAGCGCCCGCGCCAGCTGAATGGCCGCCGTGCCCACGCCGCTCGCCCCGGCATGGATCAGTGCCCGCTCGCCGGCCTGCAGTTTACCCAGCCACACCAGTGCCTGCCACGCCGTAAGAAACACCTCCGGTATGGCGGCAGCCTCCTCCATGCTTAAATTCTCCGGCACCGGCATAGCCATAGCTTCCTCAATCACGGCATACGCGGCGTAGCCGCCACCGGGTAACAGCCCAAACACTTTGTCGCCTTTTTTGTAGCGGGTGCAGTTAATGCCTGCCTCCACCACCTCCCCGGCAATCTCCAACCCAAGTATAGGGCTGGCACCTTTGGGCGGTGGGTACTTGCCTTGGCGCTGCAGCGTATCGGCCCGGTTGAGGGCGGTGGCGTGCACTTTCACCAGCAATTCGGTTGGGGCTGGCAGGGGCTGCTCGTACTCGCCAAGTATAAGTTGCTCTGGTCCGCCCGGCTGTTTTACAAGTATGGCTTTCATATTTAAAGTATAGATGTTTAAGTGGTTATAGGTTAGACGCCGCTGAGCCCAAGAGGTTTCTGTCTGCACAGTCAATGGCCTCCGGCACGCCTAAACCCGCTT
This sequence comes from Pontibacter anaerobius, assembly GCF_026241195.1. Taxonomy (GTDB): domain Bacteria; phylum Bacteroidota; class Bacteroidia; order Cytophagales; family Hymenobacteraceae; genus Pontibacter; species Pontibacter anaerobius. Next base: position 249,486 of record NZ_JAPFQO010000001.1, on the reverse strand, counting down.
TTTAGATACAACAGGATAATATTTAAAAAATAATATTCAAAACCGTTTACTTTATTACGAAAGTTTCGTAATTATACGAAAACATCGTAATGTTATGGAGAAGCTAACACAACAAGAAGAGGAGGCTATGCAGGCCATATGGTCTTTGGAGGGAGGTTTTATAAAAGATATTCTGGAGATTCTGTCGGAGCCGAAGCCTCCCTACACTACGCTCGCCTCTACGGTGAAGAACCTGGAGAAGAAGGGCTACGTGCAGGGCGAGAAGCTGGGAAACTCTTACCGCTACCATCCGCTGATAAAGCAGGAAGACTACAAGAAGCGCTTTATGAAAGGCTTTGTGGGCGATTACTTCAAAAACTCCTACAAAGAACTGGTGGCCTTTTTTGCTAAGGAAAAACAGATAAGCGCCGAGGAGCTGAAAGAGATTATCAACATGATTGAAAACAAAAAATCAGAATGATATGCCTGAGATAACCTTGTACCTGCTAAAAGCAAACGCTGCCCTGGTGCTTTTTTACCTGGCTTACCACTTTGTGCTGCGGCGGCTCACGTTTTATACTTTAAACCGCCTGTTCCTGGTGTTCGGCCTGCTGTTTTCTTCGCTGTACCCGCTCCTGAACCTGTCTGAGCTGTTTAACCGCCACCAGGAGCTGGCACGGGTGACGTCCTACGCGGTCGCTCTTCCTACATGGGCCGTTTCAACCGCCACACCAGCCCAGGCAAGCCCCTTTGACTACTGGCAGCTCCCTGTTTACCTGTTTTGGGCGGGCACCGTGGTTATGGTTTGTAGATTGACGCTACAGTTTACCGCGCTTTACAACATCCATACGTCCTCGGCCCCTGCCAGGCACCAGGGCACTCCGTTCAGGGCAACCCAAAGTATAACCGAGGCTTTCTCGTTCTGGCAAAATATTTACCTGAACCCACGGCAGCACAAGCCGCAGGAATTGGAAGCCATACTTCGGCATGAACTGGCACATGTACGGGGCTGGCACACGCTGGATGTACTGTTGGCCGAGCTGAGCACTGTTTTCTGTTGGTTTAACCCAGGCGTGTGGCTCCTGAAAAAAGCGCTGAAAGAGAACCTTGAGTTTATTGCCGACCGACAAGTGGTAGATGCCGGCGCCGACAGAAAAGCCTACCAGTACCTCCTCCTGAAGATCACCGGCCCTTCAGAGCCGCAGATTGCTAACCAGTTCCATTTCCCATCACTTAAAACAAGAATTGTTATGATGAATAAAGACAAAACCTCACTGAGGCATGTTGTGCGCTACGCCGTGCTCATTCCCCTGATTGCCGCCCCTACTCTTTTGGCCACGGCTTACAACAAAGCCCCGAAAGCGCCAGCTGGCAACTTTAATCAGGAAGTAACCGGCCCCACAACCACTGTTTCCGATACGGTTGTATATTATATAGATGGCGTTAAGACTGCTGATGACGCCATCAAAAAGCTGGACCCTAACGAGATTCATAGCGTGAATGTACTCAAAGGAGAAAGTGCAAAAAAAATATCAGGCGAAGAGAAGACCAAAGGAGTGGTGGCTATCACAACCAAAAAGAACCAAAACGCGCCGGAGGTGATAGAGTTTAACAAGAAGATTTCGGAGCAGGCACTTCCTACTCCTTCCGCGCCAGAACAGAGCCTTGACGAACCTTATATCTTTATACTGGATGAGGTGGAGTATTACAAAGACATGTCTAACTGGCCTGCTGACTATAAAGACTTTCTGAAGCGGAACCCCTCAGTAGAAAAAGTAGGCTTTAAATTCAACAACAGAAAAGACTACAACCTAACCTCGTTTGTGGTCTTCCTCAAGAACGGCAAAACAGAGGAGTATGACTACAACGGAAGCCAACAAATACCGGCCGCAGAAGCCAAGTATGGCACGTTGCCTCAGCTACCTCCCCCACCACCGCCTGTAAGAAGCAAGCAATAAGTATAAAGTAAAGCCGCCTGGTAGTTTAGCTATCAGGCGGTTGCTTTTTAAACTGTACATTATAATGTGCTGAAAGGTGCCTATAAATATTTAAAGTACATTTCTGCAACACCGGTTCTTACCACCCCTTGTTCCCAACTCCACCCCTGTCCCCTACTTTCTCAAGGGCCCCTACCCCCAAGGAGGACTTAGTATAAGTTGCATCAGCTGTCACATCCAACCACCCCTGCCCCTCCTTGTCAAAGGAGGGGCGCCTGTAATGACTGATGTTGAAGGGTAAGTTTCATCGTTGGGGGTGGCTGGCATCAGCAAAAGTATTAACCCACCCCTAACCCCTCCCGTGAGGGGAATCATGCTTGTCCTATAGCAAAGGCAGCAGCTACCGAAAACTGATCCCAGTCTTTGGGTTGAGCGCCTTTGGAGTTTTTCCGGTGACGAGCGCGAGCGAAGGCATTGCGGCGCAGGAGCAAAGGAAAAGGTCCCAGCGCGATGCGGGAAGACGAGCCCTCCCGGACTGGAGGGAGCCAAAGCATGAGGTGAAACTTTAGGTTCGTAAGACTGAGGATCAGCAGCGGCTAGTAAGGATAGCTTGTTTCAAGCTACAGAAAGCAACGGCTATGGAAGTATAAAGTACGGATTGCGCGGACTAGGAAATCCTCGGCAGAGAGGTTCCGGACAGGGATGTCCGGAACAGCGGGTGGCTTAGCTCAAGTTATAGGAAGCAGCGGCTAAAATATATCCAAAGTTAAAAGTTTGGCTCTCCGAGCCAGTTGAGTTACAAACTCAACATCATTGTAGGACACAAGTCTGGAGACTTGCGCCAGGGAAGGGCTTGCGCCAGAAAAGGGGGGATAGCAGGAGCAAGCATAAAGTATAGCCGAGGAAAGTATGAACCAAGCATCTGCAGAAGCTACTAAGTATAGCAGGTAAAGTAGTGAACCCTACACAATCATAAACTCATTACTCCACTTTCCTACCCCACTATTTACCTGTCTTACAGCATATTTCTCATTATCTATTGCATACCAAATAATTAACTTATATCTTTGTGTCCATTTTCGAAAGACCGAAAGTTCATAATTAAATAAATAAATCGCTTACAACCACTAAAAATGGATCATTTAAGTTATAAGACCCTTACTGTCAACAAGAAGACAGCCAACAAAGGCTGGGTGATTGTTGATGCAGGGCAAGGAAGCTTGGGTCGTGTGGCATCTGAGGTTGCCAAGATCCTGAAAGGCAAGCACAAGCCTTCGTATACTCCTTTCGCTGACTGCGGCGACAACGTGATCATCATCAATGCTGATGACACACGTTTCACAGGCCGTAAGTGGGATCAGAAGTACTACCTGACGCACACGGGTTACCCAGGCGGTCAGAAGAAAACTTCCCCACGTGAGCTTAAGGCTAAATCATCTACACTGCTTGTAGAGCGCGCTGTTCGCGGCATGTTGCCGAAAAACAGCCTGGGTCGCGAGCTGTTTAGAAATCTTCATGTTTTTGCAGGAAGCGAGCATCCATTTGCAGCTCAGCAGCCTAAAGAATTAACCCTCAATATCTAATTTAATGGAAGTTATCAATACATCTGGTAGAAGAAAAACCTCGGTGGCTCGTATCTACATGACGGCCGGGCAAGGGAATATCACTATTAACGGTAGAGATATCAAGGATTACTTCCCTAGCGAAGTACTTCAAACTATTGTGAATCAGCCGTTTCAAACCTTAGAGTCTATTGGCAAGTACGATGTGAAAGCCAATCTTAGAGGTGGTGGTGTAAGCGGCCAGGCTGAAGCACTTAGACTTGCTATCTCCAAAGCACTGGTAGTTGAAAACGCCGAGAACAAGTCAGCTCTTAAGAAAGAGGGCTTCACAACACGTGACCCACGTATGGTGGAGCGTAAGAAGTTCGGTAAGCGCAAAGCTCGTCGTTCATTCCAGTTCAGCAAACGTTAATATTAAAGGTGTATCAACAACATGGCAAGTACTAACTATAAAGAATTACTTGAGGCAGGTGTTCACTTTGGCCACCTTACCCGCAAGTGGGATCCGAAAATGGCTCCATACATTTTCATGGAGAAAAACGGTATCCACATTATTGACCTGAACAAAACGCTGGTTGCACTTGATGAGGCTACGGCTGCTATCAAGAACATCGCAAAGTCTGGTCGTAAGATTTTATTCGTAGCTACTAAAAAGCAAGCGCAGGAAATCGTGGCAGAAGAGGCTCGTCGCCTGAAGATGCCTTACGTTACCGAGCGTTGGTTAGGTGGTATGCTTACAAACTTCGCTACTGTGCGTAAGTCTCTGAAGAAAATGTCTACCATCGATAAAATGATGAAAGACCCAGAGCAGTCTAAGGCACTGGCGAAGCGTGAGAAGCTGATGCTTTCTCGTGAGCGTGAGAAACTGGATCGTGTATTAGGTGGTATCAACGACCTGTCTCGCCTGCCAGCTGCTCTGTTCATTGTAGACGTGAAGCGTGAGCACATCGCGGTAAAAGAAGCTCAGAAACTGAACCTGCCAGTATTCGCGGTTTGCGATACGAACTCTAACCCAGAGCTGGTAGACTTCCCAATCCCTGCAAACGACGACGCTTCTAAGTCTGTAGCCCTGATCGTATCGATCGTAGGCAAGGCTATCGAAGAGGGCCTGTCTGAGCGTAAAGTGGACAAAGAAGAGACTGAGCGCAAGCGTTCTGAAGAAGAAGGAATTAAAGCGAAGCAGGAAGCTGACGAGCAATAATCCTTGATTCATATTGCACTATCAAACTGAACATTGGGCATATTCCGCTTCAATGTTCAGTTTGTTTTAGGGGATTTGGGAAGTGAGACAAAAGACTTAAGTCTCAGAAAATGACCTCCCCTGCCAAACAGAGTACAAAATTTATAATTCGTAATTCTTAATTATAAAAAGATGGCTATTACAGCACAAGACGTTAACAAACTCCGTCAGGAAACCGGAGCCGGTATGATGGACTGCAAGAAGGCGCTTACTGAAGCTAACGGCGACTTTGAGGCAGCTAAAGATATTCTGCGCAAGCAGGGCCAGAAAATCGCCAGCAAGCGTGCTGACAACGCTACCTCTGAGGGTATCGTGCTAACGCAGGTAAGCGAAGACGGCACTAACGGTAAAGTAATCGCCCTGGCTTGCGAAACTGAGCCTGTGTCTAAAGTAGAAGACTTCCAGAACCTGGCGAAAGCTGCCATGGATACTGCTGTTTCTACAAACGCTGCCACTAAAGAAGAGCTGCTTGCTGCTCCTCAGGCTGACGGTCGCTCACTGCAGGAACACATCACTGACCTGATGGGCAAAATCGGTGAGAAGATCGACGTTATCTCTTACGAGAACGTAACCGCTGAGAAAGTTGTAAACTACAACCACTCTAATGGCAAGCTGGGTGTATTGGTTGGCCTGACTAACACTGGCGGTGCTGACGTAGAAGAAGTTGGTAAAGACGTAGCGATGCAGATCGCTGCCATGAAGCCAATCGCGGTTGACAAAGACGGCGTTGACTCTGCTACTGTTGAGCGTGAGATCGAGGTTGGTAAAGAGCAGGCGCGTGCCGAAGGCAAGCCAGAGGCTATGCTGGAGAAAATTGCGATGGGTAAACTGAACAAGTTCTACAAAGACAACACCCTGTTGAACCAGGACTTCGTAAAAGACCCTTCTGTTTCTGTAGCCAAGCTGTTGGACAACACTAACAAAGGCATGACAGTAACTGAGTTCAAGCGTGTAGCTATCGGTTAATTTCAGCTGAAAATATAAAATAGAAAAGCCCGCCGTAAGGTGGGCTTTTTTGTTTTGTGGTAACGGATAAAGCTACTTAGCGCAAGTATCTGTTTTGCCAGGTGAGGGCTGAGCGATGTTATGTAGCGTTTTTATTCCATTCGGTTAACCTGGCAATTATAACATCCAGGACTTGAATTATGGATTTGAATATAATCTGCCGACCTGTTATTGAAAATATCTTGAATTGCTTCTTTCAGTTCTTTGCCTTCGGTGGTTCTGGCATCTATCATCATCCCATTGCTATCATATACTCTTAATGACAAAAGCCTATGTAATAGCATTTTCGGGATTTCGTTGATTTCTAAATTCGCATGTACAGCATTTTTTCTCACGAAAATGGGTCCGCTGGCTTGATAGGGAGAATCGGTGTCATGATGTTTAAAGGGTAATAAAATGACCTCTTCTCCTATTTCTGCATCCTCAAGACTTACTCTGCAAGGATAGCCCGGCTTTGCATCTACAATCATTTTAATCGCACCTATGGAAGATAGATCGCTCTTTCCCCAATTAAATAGGTGATTGAAATTGTTGCCGATGGCTGATATTCTAAAATTCACGTCCATAATCTCCTTTTTTATTCAAAGGTTAGATATTATAGACGATGCTTCAACCCGATTCTTGCGTTTTCCTAATGTGCCTGACTAATAGCTAAACTAAGCTTTCCTCTCACCCATTCCGCCTGATTGTACTAACAAAGGCATCCCGCATATCAACAAAGCGGTTCACTACGGCTTCGATGAAGTCCTCATCCAGCAGGGCTTTGGCTCCTTCGTCTCCCATAACTTCAGTTTCCTCAATTTTATAGATCTGCTCCAGGTTTGCTTTCTCCAGCTTCAGGATATACTTGCCGTTGTAGGAGTGCAGCGTGATCTTCACGTGCGGATTAGGTATGTCGGCTACTACTCTCATAGTTTTAGGTGCTTTTTAGTTAAATGTATGAATGTATAAAATAGGAACAAGTATTAACCTGCCCCTCCCAAGAGGCGGGGCAGTTAAGTTCTCTTTTTTGTCATCCTGTAAGGATCTTGGTGGTCTTTAGCATAGGCTTAATCTCCCTGCCACCAAGTTTCTTTACAGAATGACAGTAAATTTTCACCCCGTTTTCTCTAGAACTTAACGGCCCTACCTCCTAGGAGGGGAACTCGTAATATGATACTATGTCTAAAATTCCTTTGTCAAAAAATCAGGCTTCTTCTTCAATCTCTATACCCATCAGCTGCATGAGCTTGCTGGCGTTAAAGCTGCGACAAAGGCCGGGGGTAAGCTTATAATCGAAGTTGATCTCATTCCCAACGATGTCGCTGTTGAAGCTGTAGTTCTCTACGCTACCACGCAGTTCCTGTTCCATGGCACCAAGCTCTAAATCGTGGGTAGAGATAAGGCCGGAAGCATTGCGCTTGTGCAGCTGCCGTATCAGCGACATGGCCCCGAGGTGGCGGTCGCGAGAGTTGGTGCCTTTCAGGATCTCATCGAGGAGGTAGAAGACCGGCTGCCCTTGCTCCGTCAGCTCCAGCAGCATACGCAGGCGCTTTAGCTCGGCATAGAACGAGGAGGTATTCTCGGCCAGGTTATCAGCTGTGCGCATAGCGGTGTACACTTGTGCCGGCGCCACCGTTATACTTCTGGCACAGGCCGGAGCGCCCATCAGCGCGAGCACCATGTTTATACCTACTGTCCGAAGAAAAGTAGTTTTGCCCGACATGTTGGAGCCCGTGATGACAATCGTGTGCCCAATCCCTTTCATTCCGAAATCATTGGCTACAGGCTTAACCGAAAAGATAAGCGGATGCGCCAAAGCGGTGGCCTGGTACAGGAAAGGCACCTGGCTGAGCTGTGGCACGGCATAGTGCGGGTGTGCATGCTGAAAGGCTGCTATACTTGCCAACGCCTCAAACTCCGCCAACACTGCCAGGCTATGCTCCAGTTGCTGCAGGTGCTGCTCTTTCCAACTCTCCAGGCGGTACATCCACACAAAATCCCAGAGCAAAATATTGTTCAGAAAAAAGGCCATCAGCGTGCTGAGGCGCCAGGAGAAGAAATCGATGATGTTGGCAAGCCTGTTTATACTTACTGAGGATTTGGTGCCGGACTTTGTAAACTCCCGCTGCATACCCTGCAGCCTTGGCGTATCAAACTGGTGCTGCTCTATGTGCTGCAGTTGTTTAGTATAGCTGCGCATGGCCTCGTAAATGCCAATGCTCTTCTCATAGTACTCATCGCGCTCCACCCTGAACTTGTACGCCAAAAAGAACTGCACCAACAGCAAGCCAACCGCCACCCAACCGGTAAAGCCGTAGAACCACGCCGCAATGGCTGCCAGGGTAAGTATGGGAAGTATAAAAAGAAGCGGTTTTAGCCACCCGTGCTGCCTGAAAAAAGCCTTATCTCTAAACCAATCTATAAAGCCCTCCGCCGACTCTGCATCGTGCTTGTAGTGCATGGGCAATGCCAGCAGTTCCTGCAGCCACTCCAACCGTAGTGGCGAAGCCAGTTCTGCCACTGCCTCCTGTCGCTGCAGCACCTCCTCAGGAGCAGCGGCCCTGCGTAGCCAGGTTGCCAGTTTATACTTGCCAATGCTGGTAACGGAGCGGTTCAGTAGTTGAAAAAGCGAATTTTGCCCGAAAATATCGAGGTCAGAAGTATAGGGATGGTGATCGTCTATAAACTCCTGGCCGCCGTCAAACTTATTGAGCTTACCCTGCAGCCGCTCCACCTCCTGCTCGTTTATAAGCCGAAGCAGGCGCAGCTGCTGGTACCGGAAGTTCAGGCTGCTGTGCCAGCGCATCACCACCACAAACAGGGCATAAAAGACAAGTATGGTTAAGGCTCCGGCAGTATTGTTTCCGGTGTTAAAGAAATGGTAGGCCAGCCCTACGCCAGCCACAAACACCCCCACCCGCAGCCACGAAACGGCGCTGGAGGTAGAGGCGGCTTTTTTCTCCTGTTCGGCAAAGGCCGAGGCCCTGCCTAAGTATAAATTTTCTCTGCTTTCGCTCACAAATCTAGTATTTAACGCTACTTATACTTCTCAGTCGATCATAGCGATGCACTTCAGCTCGATGGCGATAGGTGTGGGGAGCTTATTAATCTCCACGGTGGTGCGGCACGGCTGATTATCTTTAAAGTACTCTGCATACAAACGGTTGTAGGTAGCGAAATCGTCTTTCATGTTGGTCAGGAATACGGTAACATCCACCAGGCTATCCCAGCTAGAGCCGGCGTCTTCCAGAATATACCGCACGTTCTGGAAAACAGAGCGGCACTGCGCCTCTATGTCATAGCTCAGGATGTTGCCCTGCTCATCGAGCTCCACGCCGGGTATCTTTTTGGTACCGCGCTCCCGTGGCCCCACCCCCGACAGGAAAAGGAGGTTGCCCACACGCCGTGCATGCGGGTACAGCCCCACCGGCTCCGGCGCCTTGCTTGAGTTTAGTAGTTCTTTGTTATTTGCCATAGCCAAATATACATAAATAAAGAGTGATTTTCTGGTACGCCCGAAAACAGGAAGAGCCGGCGGTTGCCAGCTCTTCCGTTCACCTTAAACAAACTATTTTAAATGCTTTATCTCTATTTTGTAAACTTCACATCGCCATACTTAGAGGTAATACTTACCACCCCCTTTGGCGATGCCCCGCCAAACCTGCCTTTGTATTCGGCTGAGGTATAGCTTTTTTCAAGCGATGTTATAGTAACCAACGACTTATCGACATTAAAGTTACCAAACTGTACATTCACGTCGAAGTTGAAGTTCGTGTTATCCGCGAAGTTGAGGTTTACAGGCGCAAAACCGCTGTCCACAGATATTTTGCGTATGTTTTTGCTGATGTTATCAATCTTAAAGGAGCCATACTGTACTTCCATCTCTACAATGTCCTCCAGGCTGCCCACGCTAAACTCGCTGAACTTTGAGGAGCCTTGAAGACCGCCAGCTTCCGCTACCTTCATTTCTCCAAATGCTACATTAATATTGCCTCCATTTATGTAGCCGCAGTTGCCCGAGCCGTAAGACAGTTTTACGATGTTCCCGGAATTAGCCAGGCGGTCGCATTTCAGGGCTCCGTAGCGCACATCTATGTCTGCCTTGCCTTTCATGGATGCCAGGTAAACATCCCCGAAACTGTTTTTAACAGCAATGGCGTTTTCAGTTGGCATGTAGATGGTGTAGTTGATCTCCAGGCTTCTTTTGTTGTGGCCATTAATACGCATCGGCTCTTTTTTGGTGCGGAAGGAGTAAGTGTTGCCTTCACGGCTTTCCACCACCTTAATGTTATCCAGCATTTCCTGCGCTTTTGCATCGGTGCTGGCGCGTGCAATAACATCCACCTTTACCCGTATCTCATTTTTATCCCAGGTGTTTACATGCACTTTGCCCCACTGGTTCTCAATATTCAATGCATCCTTGCTGCTTACCTTAAAGGTCTTGTCGATGGTTTTTCGTTTCTCGGCGTCGAACATGGCGGCCTCGGCTTCCATCTCCCCTGTCTGGTCAACAATCACCAGGTGCTCTATTTCTGACAGGTCTTTCAGTTCCACCAGGTTTTCCAGCGCGGCCATCTGCTTCAGGTTCCGGAGTTCGGCCAGGCTCTCCAGTTCCATTTCTTTCAGCACATGCAGTCCTGAGAGGTCAACGGTTACATCCGGACAGGGCGCAGTGTCTTTGGCCTGTGCCATGGCCAGCATCGGTGCCAGTGCCAACACCAGCATAAGGCGTAGAGAGTTATACATTTGAGGTATCATCGTTTTGTGGTTCTTGATTAGGTTCTTGTTTGTTTTGCTCCAAACTCTGGAGTACTTCTAACTGACGGTTCAGCACCTTGATCCGTATCTGCAGGTTCTGGATCAGGGCCCCTACTATTTCATCGGTATTAGGAGTCGTGTATAATTGCTTTTTGAGTTGTACATAGCTACTGTCGAGGCGGGCAAGCTCTTTGTCTATCACCTGCTGCTCGTCCAGGCCCAGCACCTTCAGGTCGTACTCACTGAGTTCGGATTTTTTAGCCTCGATCTGGCTTACGTAGTAGGCCTCCACCTCCGGTAGTTCGGGGGCAATGGCGTTTATACTTGTGGCAGCGGCCAAGGTGTTGGTTGTATCAGGAGCCTGCTGCTTCATCAGGAAAATGGTAAGGCCGCAGCCCAGCAGCAGCACGATGGCGGCCGCCACGCGCATAAAGAAGAAGTCTGCGCTGAAGCTGGCGCGCTCGCCAAAGTTTACTTTAATAACTCTGGCCTCTTTTTCGGGTGATTGCTTGGGCAAATCATGGCATATGTGCTGCCACAACTCCGGCCGGGGCTCGAACACATCGAACTCCTCGCGGTTATCTTGCACAAACTTTTCTAATCTATCTTTCATGGTATATCTGCGTCATAGTTCTGCAATCTTATACTTTAACTCAGGCCACAAACTGCGGCTCTCTCATTATCTCCAATAGTTTTTTGCGCGCCCTGCTGTACTGCGATTTTGAGGTAGACTCCGTAATGTTCAGCACCTCTCCGATTTCGGCATGGTCGTAGCCCTCCAGCAAGTATAAACTCAGCACCACACGGTAACCGTCGGGCAGCTTCTGGATGGCGCGCCGCACCTGCTCCACCTGCCACTCCGAGTCGTCCTCGGTTATCTCGTCCGGTACATCGGCCACAGTGCGCTCATCCATCGGCACCAGCTCCGAGCGGCGCTTGCGTACAGCGTTAATGGCCGCGTTGATCACGATTTTCTTCAGCCAGCTGCCGAAGCTTGCCTCGCCTTTATAGTTGTGCATATTCTTGAAGGCGCTCAAAAAAGCCTCCTGCAGCACGTCTTCGGCCTCGGTATAATCGTTGGTGATGCGCATACTCACGTTGAACATAGCCTTGGAGTAGAGCTTGTACAGCTCATACTGTGCCCTGTGGTCGCCGCCTTTGCAGCGTTCTACCACCTGGTGGTTCACATCCTGATAGCCAAGTTTTTCCAAAGTTTTATGCTTAACCGGTTATGCGCGATACTATACTATCTTTCCATCCTCCTCTCCCAATCTCTGCACTAAAGACACACCTTGGCAGGCGAGGTTGCATGAAGTTGTAAAATTTTTTCCAGAGTTTTTCGTTCTCGCACCTTATCCACACTATCCACAGGCATATGTGGATAAGGTTAAAAAGATATATACACCTCATTTACTTAAAGTTAAGGTATAAATTTCGGGATAACACAGGAATAAAATCCAGGTACAACCCTGCCACGGGAGCTGCTCAAGCATGTATGAATTCTGGTTTTCCACATATCCACATACAGCTTATACACAATTGTGGATATGTATGGTTTATACTATGGATGCAGAGAAAAGTATAGAGTATGAGCCTGCGTAAAAAGCGGCCGCGCGACGCAATTTTGAGAATGGATTGTAAAAAGAATGATACACATGGATAACAAATGCGTAGCGAACGGGTAATTCCCGCGTAGCATGACACAGCCATACTTTATGCACAGGTGTTAACAAAAAACGCCGGCCCTATGGTAGAGCCGGCGTTTTATACTTTGTCAGAATCAGGATTTACAGGATAAAAAAATAATTTTCAGGATAGACTTCAACTAACAATACCTATGCATCTTGTTCTCCTTTCTCATCCTATTAATCCTGATCTCTAGTCCATTATATCAAACTTGATGCCCTGGGCCAGTGGCAGCTCGCGGCTGTAGTTGATGGTGTTGGTCTGGCGGCGCATGTATACTCTCCAGGCATCGGAACCGGACTCGCGGCCACCGCCTGTTTCTTTCTCACCACCAAAGGCACCGCCTATCTCTGCACCGGAGGTACCGATGTTCACGTTGGCAATGCCGCAGTCAGAACCCCAGTGGCTCAGGAACGCTTCTGTCTCCAGCAAGTTGGTAGAGAAGATAGCCGAAGACAAGCCCTGGCGCACCCCGTTCTGAATCTCAATGGCATTCTCCACATCACCGCTATACTTGATCAGGTACAGAATCGGCGCAAAGGTCTCTTCCTGCACCATCTCGTAGTGATTCTCCGCCTCCACTATGGCTGGCTTCACATAGGTGCCGGTTTCATAGCCTTCGCCGCTCAGGATGTCGCCACCGGTCAGCAGAGTGCCGCCCTCCTGCTGCACCTTCTCCAGTGCGTTAGTAAAGGCATTCACGGCGTCCTTGTCAATCAGCGGTCCAACCAGCGTAGTACTATCCAGCGGATGGCCGATCGGCAGGTTCGGGTATACTTTCAGCAGGCGCTCTTTTACCTGCTCATAGATGTTCTCGTGGATGATAAGACGACGGGTAGAAGTACAGCGCTGGCCACAAGTACCCACTGCACCGAACACGATGGCGCGTAGGGCCATTTCCATATCGGCGCTCTCGGTAAGTATAATGGCGTTGTTGCCGCCCAGCTCCAGCAGGGATTTTCCTAAACGGGCTCCTACCGCCTCTCCTACTTTCTTGCCCATGCGGGTAGAGCCAGTGGCCGATACCAGCGGCACACGCTTGTCGTGGCTCATCAGGCTTCCGATCTCGGCCTCGCCAATAATCAGGTTGAAGATACCCTCCGGCAGCTCGTTCTCAGCCAATACCTCCCGGATGATATGCTGGCAGGCCACGCCGGTAAGCGGGGTTTTCTCAGATGGCTTCCAGATAATCACATCGCCGCAAACGGCTGCCAGCATGGCGTTCCAGCTCCAAACGGCTACCGGGAAGTTAAAGGCCGATATAACGCCTACAATGCCCAGCGGGTGGTACTGCTCATACATGCGGTGCTGCGGGCGCTCTGAGTGCATGGTGTAGCCATGCAGCTGGCGCGACAACCCAACCGCGAAGTCGCAGATGTCGATCATTTCCTGCACCTCACCCAGGCCCTCCTGGTAGATCTTACCCATCTCGTAGCTCACCAGCTTGCCCAGTGCTTCTTTGTGCTCGCGCAGTTTGTCTCCGATCTGGCGCACGATCTCGCCACGCTTTGGGGCCGGAGTTTTACGCCATACTTTAAAAGCCTCCTGCGCCGTGGCTACTACTTTATCGTAATCCTCGGCGTTGGCCATGTTTACGGAGGCAATGGTGTTACCATCGGCCGGCGAGTTGATGGTTCGGGTAGTGCGCCCTTCTTGCCCACCCCAGGCAAGGCCGGTGCTGTAGGCAGGGTTTATTTCTTTGATGCCCAGCTGGTGCAGTACATCTGTCAGTTCCTTGTTCAATGGCAATTCGTCTATGGTCTGCTTCATGGTTTTATCTCTTTTATAGTTTTAATAGGCTCTTACACAAAGCTAAAAAATAAAAAAGCTTCTGCAAGGCTGCAGAAGCTTTCTGTGGGTATTCGTTATGTTTTATTAACCTTTCCCAATAGGGTAGTAAGCCTTCAGGCCATCCGGGTAAACCCCCTCGATGTATACCACACCACCTTCAAAATTATTCAGGTGCTTCTCTACATCTGCCGGCTCGTTTACCTCATACTTATCGATGCGGGTAATGATGAAACCGTCCTTCATACCTGTGTCGCGGAACTTGCTGTCGCGTACGTTCTTTATTTTCGCACCGCCGTCGATGCCCAGTTTGCTCATCTCCTGCTTACTCACCGGCTCAAAGGTAGCCCCGTCAAAGGTGATGGCTTTGGCATTGCTGCGCTTCACAAGCTCTGTACTGTTATTCAAGTTCTTAAGAGTAACGTTAGCAGTCTTGTTCTTGCCTTCACGGATGTAAGATACTTTTACCTTATCACCAGGGCGGTAGCGGGCAATCTGCTCCAGCAATTGAGACGACTTGCCTACGTTCACATCATTCACGGCCGTGATCACGTCACCGGACTGCAGGCCTGCCTCTTTGGCGCCGCTGCCTTCCTGTACTGCAGCCACATACACGCCTTTAAGCGTCTTCAGGCCTTTCTCTTTTGCAAAAGCAGCATCAATTTCCTGTATCGAAGCTCCCAGTAGAGCACGCTGTACCTCGCCATACTTCAGCAGGTCATCCACCACTTTGCTTACAATAGCAGACGGAACAGCGAAGGAATAACCGGCAAACTGCCCCGTTTGGGAGGCGATGGCTGTGTTGATACCTACCAGATCACCGTTCAGGTTTACCAGGGCACCGCCCGAGTTACCCGGGTTTACAGCCGCATCCGTCTGGATAAACGACTCGATGCTCATGTCTTGCCTTGCGCTGGTACGCAGAATATTAATGTTACGCCCTTTGGCACTCACGATACCGGCTGTTACTGTAGAGGTCAGGTTCATGGGGTTACCCACGGCCAGCACCCACTCGCCTACCTGCAGGTCGTCGGAGTTGCCGTAGCGTATAGTTGGGAGGTTATCGGAGTTCACTTTCAGCAAGGCGATATCTGTGGTAGGGTCTGAGCCTACAAGTGTGGCTTCAAACTTACGCTTATCGTCCAGCACCACCTCGATCTTATCTGCCTTATCAATTACGTGATTGTTGGTAACGATGTACCCATTGGAGGCAATGATTACCCCGGAGCCGGAGCCTACCTGTGGGCCACGTGGCACGTTCTGCCCTAAACCATCACCAAAGAACTCCCTTAGGAACGGATCCATCGGGCTGCTGTACTGTTCCGAGGAGCGTACACTGTACTCTGTCATCACGTGCACCACGGCTGGCGTGGATACTTGTGCTGCTTTGATGAAATTCAGGCCTTCAGGCACAACGGTGTTGCTGCTGCGCATATCGCTGGTATAGCGCACCGTAGGGTACTGCTGCTCCTCTACCTGTACTGCATTATCCCCCTCCAGCACCTTATAACTACCCACAGCCACACCACCGCCTACAACGGCCGAAAGCGCAACGCCAAGTATAAACTGTTTCGTCTTCATATGTTACTTTTGATTTTACTATATATTATATCTCGAATAGACTATATCGCTTTTAATATAAACGCTCTTTCTTTATACGGTAGTATACTACAGCGCGATAGTTGTTTCGTTCACATCTGCTTATAAACAAAAAAGAGGCCAAACTTGTTGGCCTCTTTTGCTATGCGTTACCAGGTTAAGTTTACTTAGACTCACCATTCTCCTGGATCATTTTCTCTTTTTTCTTGTCAGGCTTGGTTTCCTTGCCTGCTCCCGATGAGATGTTAATCTGCCGTTTCATGGTTTTCTGCTCATCCTTCGGGATGTTCACGAGCAGGATACCATCGTTAAACTCTGCCGTAATCTTATCAGGGTTAACATTATCAGGCAGGTAGAAGGACCTGGTGAAGGAGCCGTACTGGGTTTCCAGCATGTGATAACGTCGGCCCTCCTCTTTCTTCTCCAGCTTTCGCTCACCGGTAATGGTTAGCTTACTCTCCTGAAAATCAATGGAGATGTCTTCCTTCTTCACGCCCGGCAAAGCGGCCTCAATCTCATACCCTCGCTCTGTTTCGCAGGCGTCTACGTGTGGTGTAAAGCCAGAAAAGCTTCTGGAGTTAACAGACTCGTTAAAGAATCTGTCTAACATAGAGCTGAAACTGTTTGGCATATTCTCCTGCATGCCGCTGTATCTAGTCAGTGCCATTTTGTACCTCCTTTTTTGTTTCTCTAAACTGATTTACACCCACTGTACAGTAAAAATTATACCAGTAGATTTATCCTGACAAATCATTAAATAATGTCATTTAAGAAATAAAAAAGCGGCTAACAAACTGACTAATCTGCAGTTAGGTTATACTTAGTAAGTAATACTGGCAGTATCAGGGGTACGGTTAAAAGTATATTTCAGCTCCAGGCCCACCACAGGCGTAATGCGGTTGCGTTTTGTGGTATAGCCATCCTCCTCCAGCTGCCCCTGCTCATTGTACACAGGCGGAACAAGCACATAGTAATAATCTGTCTGCCGCATAAAGTATGGATTAATGCGCAGCTTTTCCGTCAGCTCGTAGTTCAGGCTGAGGCGCAGGCGGGTGCGGTCTATGGTGCGCTCCTGGATGTTGCCATCGTATTCCTTGCCCAGGTTGGAGCGCAGCATGGCCTCGTAGTTTATACTTGGAGTGATGAATTTGCTGCCCAGCGGCAGGCGCTTGCCCAACTCCGCCGACAACCAGACGCGGCCAGCCGCATCCTGGCTTTCCTGGTCTACATACTCGAACAGCAGCTGCTTGTTAAAGTACAGGCCCTTTACCGCACCGTTGTGGCGCAGGAACAAAGTATAAAACATGGTCTTCGGGAAATCCTCGGCGGCATAGCGAAGTATGGCCCCGCCCCGCCAGTGCTCCGACAAGATATGCTCATAGCCCAGGCTTAGTTCTACCCGCTCAAAACTGCTCAGGATGCCCGATTCCTTTAAGTCGTTAAAGTCGCCATCGGTATTAATGCGGTAGCCGTTACGCAGAAACAGTAGTCCCTCCTCGCCCACGCCATAGTTAACCTGCAGCTCCGGCCATATGGTGGTGGGGGCAGTAACCTTGCTCTGCGCCTGCGCCAGCATCGGCAGGAGCAACAGCAGTATAAAGTATATTTTTTTCATACTACTTAATTTAAGTAGACTGCTTAGGAGATGCATCTGCTAAACAGTAGATCTTTAACTTTTAGCCCTCCAACTCCTGCAGCGCCACCCACGCCATCAGGCCTACCCCTGTTTCCAGGGCGGTTTCATCGATATCGAATGTTGGGGTGTGCACACCGGAGATAATACCGTGCGCCTCGTTGCGGGTGCCGAGGCGGTAGAAACACGCAGGCACCTGCTGGGTATAGTAGGCAAAGTCCTCCGCGCCCATCCACAAGTCCAGGTCCACTACGTTCTCGGCGCCCAGGTATGCCTCTGCGGCGGCACGGGCTATACCTGTTACTTCCGGATCGTTCTGCAGGAACGGGTATCCAAACTTGATGTCGATGTCGCAGCTGCCGCCCATACTTTCGCAGAGGCTTTCGGCCAGCTTCTTAATTTTCTGGTGTGCCTCCTTGCGCCATACTTCGTTCATGGTCCGGAAGGTGCCCTCTATTTTTACCTCGTTCGGGATAACGTTGGTAGCTCCTTTGGCCTCCACCTTGCCAAACGACAGCACCGTCGGCATCTTCGGGCTGGCGTGGCGGCTCACAATCTGCTGCAGCGCCACAATCAAGTGAGCAGAGATCAGCACAGGATCGATGTTCATCTCGGGCATTGCCGCGTGGCCACCTTTGCCTTTCACAGTGATGTAGATCTCGTCGGCACTGGCCATGTACATACCCGATCGGAACCCCACCTTACCGGCAGCCAGCATCGGGAACACATGCTGCCCAATCATACTTGCCGGGGCCGGGTTCTGCAGCACGCCTTCCTTGATCATGAGAGACGCGCCACCCGGAAACTTCTCTTCGCCCGGCTGAAACACCAGCTTTACCGTGCCCTCAAACTCTTCGCGCAGCTCCTGCAGTATGCGCGCCGTGCCCAATACCGAGGCTGTATGCACATCGTGGCCGCAGGCATGCATCACGCCTTCGTTCTTCGATTTATACGCCACCTCGTTGGCCTCCACAATCGGCAGGGCATCCATGTCGGCGCGCAGGGCTATGGTTTTTTTCTCCGGGTTCTTCCCTTTTATCAAGGCCACCAAACCTGTATTGGCCATAGGCTGGGCTTCAACACCATAGCTTTCCAGCACCTGTTTCACATAGGCTGCGGTATTGTACTCCTCAAATGAGAGCTCCGGGTTAGCGTGGATGTGGCGGCGCACCTGCACCGTGTCGGGCGCATAGGCTTTGGCGAGTTCTTTTATTTTATCGATGGATATCGGCATGGCACGAGGTAAATTTCTGGCGCGTGTTCGGTTGCGCTGTACTTAACGTTATTTCTGCTTCAGGTTATTAAACAAGGTAGCAATTTAAGCGATACGGCATCAAAAATAAAAAGCGTTGCAGCCTTACCGGTCACAACGCTCTTTAACGTAAAATGCCTTCTGCTTTTCTAGTTCTTCCTGATATTGATCTTATCCTTCACGATCTGGGCATTCGGGATGAGGTCTGTAATCTGGTTCAGCACCTGCTGCGCCTCCACACGGCTGAAAAAGTCGCCGACCATCAGGCGGAAGTTCGGCTGCTGGTACGTCAGGTAATCCTGCACATCTGGTACTCTGGAGATAATAGTTTTGCGCAGGTCCATTACGGTTTGGCGTTGTGAGCCGTTGTACGCCAGAATGCGATAGCCCTGGGCATACTTTATACTTTTGTTCACGCTGGCCACAGTGTCCATCAGCACGGCCACCTGCTCGTTGTTGTGCCTGGTGGGTTCGATACGCGCCATCGGCTCGGCTTCTGCCACTTCATACTTTGGCCGGTACTGGCTGAGGTCCTCCATCACTTTGTCGGTTTTGCCTGTACCTACTTTTGCCTCGCTGCCTACCCGGCCGCCACCTTTTGAGGGCGCGCATGAGGTACCTGCAACAAGAAACAAAACGAGCGAAAAACTAAGAATTCTATTCATGGGTAACAATTTGGATGCTGGCCGAACAGCCTAACCTGTCGGCTCCTGCTTTTATTAATGCTTCTGCCTCTGCCGCTGTTCTAACGCCTCCGGCAGCCTTGATCTTCATCCTGCTTGGCAGCACACGGCGCATCAGCTTGATGTGCTCTACGGTAGCGCCCTTGGCCGCAAAGCCTGTAGAAGTTTTCACGTAATCCACCCCGGCATTAACGCAGAGGTTACAAGCTTTTATGATCTCTTCCTCCGTCAGCAGGGCCGTTTCGATGATCACCTTCAGCGCCGCTTCTTTCAGATGGCAGAACTTAGCCAGGTCGCCCAGCTCGTTCTCCACCTCCTTGTACCTGCCCGACTTAAAGTAGGAGATGTTCATGACCACGTCTATCTCATCGGCGCCATCTTCTATAGCCTGGTGCGTTTCCAGAAACTTTACCTTCGGGTGCTGGTATCCCAGCGGGAAGCCAACCACCGTGGCTACTTTTACCTGGGCGCCTACGCCCAGCCGCTCTTTAGCCTGCTGCACGTAGCAAGGAGGCACACAAACAGCCGCAAAGCCATAGCTGCGGGCCTCATCGCAGAGCTGCAGTACCTGGTCGGTAGTGGCCTCAGGGCGCAGCAGCGTGTGGTCTATGTAAGAAGCGATATCTTCTCCTGCCATAACGTTAGCTAAAAGACAAAGGACATAAGACGAAAGCATTCTTTCTCCTACATCCTCTATCAAAAATTCACAAACATGGAGCAGCCACTAAGTATAAATTAGTGGCTGCCTTATTTATTACTCTTCTATTATTACACAGCGGTTGTGCTGAAGGTCGTCTTCTACGCTCTTATACTTCACGTCCTTCAGTACGCGGCCGTCGTTGTACTGCACGCTTACGCGCTCGTTACGGCCGGCAACCTTCTGGGAGTGGGCTGGCATGATTCGCTCCGGCTCCGCGCTTGGTGCCGTGGTGTGGCCTGCCTCATCCTCTAAAGAAGAATGCACTTCCTGCTTCTGCTCTTTTAGCACCGGCGGCTTAGGGGCCATCGGCGGCCTTACCGGCTGCTGCACCTGCTCAGGAGCCTGCACTGGTATAAACGCGTGGAACAGGAACTGTATTGTCTGCTCGTTCACCTTACCGATCATGCGCTTGAACAGCTCAAATGACTCGAACTTGTAGATCAACAGCGGGTCTTTCTGCTCGTACACGGCGTTCTGAACTGACTGCTTCAGATCGTCCATCTGGCGCAGGTGCTCTGTCCAGGCCTGGTCTATGGTGCCCAGCGTGATGATCTTCTCCATGGCGCGGATCAGCTCCAGACCTTTTGTTTCGAAAGCCTTGGTGAGGTTGGCTACGGCTGCCAACTGGCGCTTGCCATCCGTAAACGGCACGGCCACGTTCTCGATCATCGGCCCGCGGTTCTGGTGAATATCGGCGATGATTGGGTAAGCCTGCTCCCCGATCTGCTTGTTTCTGTTCAAATAGTGGTTCAGGGCCTCGTTGTACAGACGCTCTGCCAGTTGGTTTGCCTGCGTAGACTTAAACTCATCCTCTGTGATAGAAGACTCGATGCCGAACACACGCAGTACATGCAGCTGGAAGTTCTCGTAATCGCTGATGTTCTTGTAGCTTACGATCACGTCCTCGCTGATATCGTAGATCATGTTCCAGATATCCAGCTCCAGGCGCTCGCCATACAGGGCGTTTCTGCGGCGCTTGTACACCACTTCACGCTGTGCGTTCATTACGTCGTCATACTCCAGCAGGCGCTTACGCATACCGAAGTTGTTCTCCTCCACTTTCTTCTGCGCACGCTCTATAGAGTTCGTGATCATAGAGTGCTGAATCACCTCTCCTTCCTCAAGCCCCATGCGGTCCATCAGGCGGGCAATACGGTCAGATCCGAACAGGCGCATCAGGTTATCTTCCAAACTCACGAAGAACTGGGAAGAACCCGGGTCTCCCTGGCGGCCGGCACGACCACGCAGCTGGCGGTCAACGCGACGGGACTCGTGGCGTTCGGTACCAATGATGGCCAGACCACCCGCCCCCTTAGACTCCCGCGTAAGCTTAATGTCGGTACCACGACCGGCCATGTTCGTGGCGATGGTTACGGTGCCAGGCTTACCGGCTTCGGCTACCACCTCGGCCTCCTTCTGGTGCATTTTGGCGTTCAGAACCTGGTGCTTGATGTTACGCAGCTTCAGCATACGGCTCAAAAGCTCCGATATCTCTACCGAAGTAGTACCTACCAGCACCGGACGGCCAGCTTCTGTCAGCTGTACGATCTCATCGGCAACGGCATTATACTTCTCACGAACGGTTTTGTATACTTTGTCGTGCTCGTCTTTTCTGGCGATAGGGCGGTTTGTTGGGATCACCACCACGTCCAGCTTATAGATATCCCAGAACTCGCCTGCCTCTGTTTCGGCAGTACCCGTCATACCGGAAAGCTTGTGGTACATACGGAAGTAGTTCTGCAGCGTAACGGTGGCGTAGGTCTGCGTGGCATCCTCTACCTTTACGTTTTCCTTCGCCTCAATTGCCTGGTGCAAACCATCGGAGTAACGGCGGCCTTCCATCACACGGCCTGTTTGCTCATCCACGATCTTCACCTTATTATCCGGGGTTACGATATACTCCGTGTCCTTCTCGAACAAAGTATAAGCCTTCAGCAACTGGTTGATAGTATGGATGCGCTTTGATTTCTCCTGGAAGTCGGCGATCAGTTTCTCTTTAGCGTGGAGCTGCTCCTCATGCGAGATGGAATTATTATTCTCGATCTCAGCGATCTCCATACCGATATCTGGCATAATGAAGAAGTTCGGATCCTCGCCCTGGCCTGTAATCAGGTCAACACCTTTCTCAGTAAGCTCGATCTGGTTGTGCTTTTCGTCGATGGTGAAGTATAGCGGCTCGTCGGCCTCCGGCATCTGGCGGGAGTTATCCTGCAGGTAGAAGTTCTCCACTTTCTGCATGATCGCGCGGTTGCCTGTCTCACTCAGGAATTTGATCAATGGCTTGCTTTTTGGCAGACCACGGTAAGCACGGAACAAGGCCAGGCCACCCTCCTGCGTATTTCCTTCCTTGATCAGGCGCTTGGCCTCTGTCAGGAAGTTCTGCACTACTTTGCGCTGCGCATCCACCAGCATAGAGATGCGTGGCTTCAGCTGATAGAA
This sequence comes from Pontibacter anaerobius, assembly GCF_026241195.1. GTDB lineage: Bacteria > Bacteroidota > Bacteroidia > Cytophagales > Hymenobacteraceae > Pontibacter > Pontibacter anaerobius. The sequence goes on along the minus strand of NZ_JAPFQO010000001.1, from coordinate 227,243 downwards.
TTCATGTTCATCGCCACGCGGCACAGGGCCGGAAATGATCAGTGGCGTACGGGCATCGTCAATCAATACCGAGTCCACCTCATCGACCATGGCATAATGGTGCTTGCGCTGCACGAGGTCCTGTGGCTCGCGGGCCATGTTGTCGCGCAGGTAATCAAAGCCGAACTCGTTGTTGGTACCGTAGGTGATGTCTGCTTTATAGGCGTTGCGGCGGGCCTCAGAGTTTGGCTGGTGCTTGTCGATACAGTCGATTGTCAGGCCGTGGAACTCGAACAAAGGCGCCATCCACTCGGAGTCACGCTTGGCAAGGTAGTCGTTCACGGTTACCACGTGCACACCGCGCTTGGCAAGGGCGTTAAGGTAGGCAGGCAGCGTTGCTACCAGCGTTTTACCTTCACCTGTGGCCATCTCGGAGATCTTACCCTGGTGCAGCACGATACCACCGATCAGCTGTACATCGTAGTGCAGCATGTCCCAAACGATCTCGTTACCGGCAGCCAGCCATCTGTTTGCCCAGGTGGCTTTATCTTCCTCGATCTGCACGTTCGGCTTGCGGGCCGCGATCATGCGGTCATGATCGGTGGCGGTCACCACCAGCTGGCCATTCTCCTTCCAGCGGCGGGCAGTTTCCTTTACAACAGCAAAGCCGGTTGGCAGCACTTCCATCAGCACTACTTCCAGCTCCTTGTTTCGCTCTTTCTCCAGCTCATCAATCTCCGAGAAGATGTTCTCCTTCTGCACAATGTTCAGCTCCGGCTCGTCGGCAATGCGCTTGTGCAGTGCCGCAATCTTCTCATCAATAGACTTCAGGCGCTCATCAATGATGCCTTTAATCTCAAAGGTTTTCTGACGAAGCTGGTCATCAGTTAATGTGTTAAGCTTGGCGTACTCTTCGTTTACTTTAGATACGTAAGGCAATACCTCCTTTATATCTCTGTCGGACTTGGTACCGAATAGTTTCGCAACGGTTTTACCGAAAAAATCAAACATCTGTATATGTTGTTCTTAAATGAATTCTTCTGTTTGCAATATCGTCAAAAATAGCTGTTTTTCCGATATATCTAACGTTCTGTACTAAAACAATACCAGAACAAACGGTGCTCAGACCATCTGCCATAATTACCGATAAAGTATAGTGGTTTTTCTATTTAACGCTATAGGGCCTAATCAGCTATGCCATAATAGGTAACATGTGGCATAGTGGCAGAAGTTCGATTTTGGGGGAGGTTATACTTTTTGTTTGGCTTCCTGGTTGTAGTTGATAGTTGCTGCTGATCCTCCCGCTGTTCTAGGCATTCCTGTCCGAAACCTTTCTGCTGCAGATTTCCTAATCCGCAATACTTGTGTCTGTTAGTTTATACTTTCCCCTTCTGGCGCAAGTCTTCAGACATGTGTCCTATAATGGTGTTGCGTTTGTAACTCAACTGGCTAGAAAAGCCATATTTATACTTCAGCTATACTTCGTGGCTGCCGTTTCCTTCAACTTGATCCAAGCTATCCTTTCTAGCTATCGCTGATCCTCAGTCACACATACCTATAGTTTTATCTCTAGCCTTGGCTCCCTCCAGCCCGGGAGGGCTCGTCTTGGGGGTAGGGGCCCTCGTATAAAGAGCGCCCCTACCCCCACGGAAAGACTGGGATCAGTTTTCGGTAGCTGCTGCCTTTGCTATAGGACAAGCATGATTCCCCTCCTCGGAGGGGTTAGGGGTGGGTTTACAACTGCAGAAGCTCCCTCTCCTGTTTTTAGGAAAGGGCCGTGGTGGAGTAAAAATTCCCCGCCTTAGACAAGGAGGGACAGGAGTAGTTGGACCAGTTAATGCCCCCATACAGCCACTACAAAGGCCAGATCATTAAAACAACCGCTGAAACTCCACCACATCCTCCCAGCCATCCAGCGTTCTCAGCCACTCCTTCCGCACCCCTACCTTCTCAAAACCGGACTGGGTGAAGAGGTTTATACTTGGCAGGTTAGTGGCAGTAACGGAGCAGTATACCTGATGCAACTGCAGCTTGCTTTGGCAGTAGTCCAACAGCAACTGCAGCGCCTCCCGGGCATGGCCATTGCCGCGATGATCAGCAAGTATAACAATGCCTACCCCGGCCCGGCGGTGCAGCGGGTCAAAGTCGAACAAATCGATGGCTCCTACGGCTTCATCGTTGCTGTTGCAGATGACCAGGCGCAGCTGCTTTACAGTATAAATGTCTAGAGCGGCGTTTTCGAGATAGGCCTCCAGCACAAATTTAGAGTAAGGCGTAAGCGTGTTGCCCACATGCCACACAGCGGTATCGTTTTCGAGGGAGTACAGGAAGTCCAGATCTGTCGGCTCGAGGGCGCGGAGGTAGGTTTGGTCAGCTTTCAGGAACACGGGTTTATACTTTTATACTTGCATCAAGCTACAAAAAGAAAAGACTCCCGGCAATTTATACTTGCCGGAAGTCTCGCTTTATAGCTAGGTTACGGTTTAACACACTTGGGTTGTTATTCCGATCCGCTGGCGCGAATTGGCAACTTGTACCTTTGCCTGGCCTAACTGTATTGGGCTGTGTAGTTCGAACTAGCCTATAAACTATATCTTAAATGGTGATACTACCGGTAAACACCAGCCGGGCCGGGCCAATGAGGTAGATATACTTAAAGCTGCCATCACTGTTTCTCTCGAATGCAACCTGCAGCTCACCGCCCAATACTTTAACTTTCAACGGCGACTGCATGCCTTTTATACCTGCCACCAGCGCTGCAGCCGTCACGCCGGTTCCGCACGATAGGGTTTCGTCTTCCACGCCCCGCTCGTAGGTGCGCACAAAAATCTCGTTCTCGCCGAGGCGCTGCACAAAGTTCACGTTGGTGCCTACAGCCTTAAAACGGTCGTTATAGCGAATGGCGCGGCCTTCAGTGTATACATCCAGGTTCTCCACGTCATCTACAAAACGAATGTAATGCGGTGAGCCGGTATTCAGGTAATAATCCTCCCCTATCTTCTCCACGCCCTGCACATCGTTCATTTTCAGGTGAATCTCATCGCGCTCTATACTTGCCTGGTGCTCGCCGTCGGCGGCCAGAAAACAAGCCACATCCTCGATTACACCCAATTGCTTAGCGAACCGAACCGTGCAGCGCGCACCGTTCCCGCACATGGAGCCCAGGCGGCCATCGGCGTTGAAGTACACCATCTCGAAGTCATAGTCGGGATGATCCTGCAGCAGTATGAGACCATCCGCACCGATACCCATACGGCGGTCGCAGAGTTGCTTTACCAATGCCTCGTCATCTGCGGGGAAGGTAAGCTTCCGGTTGTCGATCATCACGAAGTCGTTGCCCGTGCCCTGATATTTATAAAAGCTGGTTGCCATATAACTGAAACAAATAGAATGGCGGCTTCGTGCCTTTTTAAGGTTAGGCGGATAATGCGTAATTTTACCGCTAACCGGCTACCGAGCCTGAAATAAACGACAAAGATATGTATTCCTTCCTTACAATAGAAAATTGGGCTGACTATGAGTTGGTTGATTCCGGAAATTTCGAGAAGCTGGAGCGTTTCGGCCAGTACTATGTAGCCCGCCCCGAGCCGCAGGCCATCTGGGACAAGCACCTGCCCGAGCAGGAGTGGCAGCGCATGGCCAATGCCGTGTTCACCCGCGACAAAGGCAGCCAGGAAAAAGGCCAGTGGAAGCTGAAGAAAGGAATGCCGGAGCAATGGTTCATCAACTACCAATATAACGACCTGAAGTTGCGTTTCCGCCTTGGTTTATCGTCTTTTAAGCATGTGGGCCTTTTCCCGGAGCAGGACAGTAACTGGAAATTTATCTACGACAATACCCGCAAGCTGAAAACACCGCAGCCGAAGGTGCTGAACATGTTTGCCTACACTGGTGCCGCCACCCTGGCCGCCAAAGCCGCCGGCGCCGATGTTACCCACCTCGACTCCATTAAGCAGGTGAACTTCTGGGCCCGCGACAACATGGAGGCCAGCAACCTGGACAACGTGCGCTGGATTGTGGAAGACGCCATGAAGTATGCCCGCCGTGAGGTGAAGCGTGGCAACAAGTATAACGGCATTATCCTGGACCCGCCAAGCTACGGCCGCGGCCCGAACAACGAGAAATGGCAGCTGGAGAACGAGCTGAACGAGATGATCAAGCTCTGCCGCGAGATGCTGGACGGTAGCGATTATTTCCTTGTGATCAACCTCTACTCGATGGGCTTCTCGGCGCTGGTGCTGGACAACCTGATGCGCGAAACGTTTGGCGAGCAGGTGCAGAACGAGGAACTAGGTGAGTTATACTTGCTGGATGGCGGCAAGCGCAAACTGCCGTTGGGTACTTTCTTCAGGTTTACATCGGTGGGGAGGTAGTGCAAACCATTTTATTATTGGAGTTGTCTTTAATTTTGCTGGTACTTTTATAAAGCAATATGAACAAATTTTTAATCGTGTTGGGAGCCATGTTTGCGCTAGGCTCCACAGTGTCTTTCGCTCAAAGCAACAATTTAAGTATAGGTATAGAGGGCGGTGTCAACCACAGCTCATTGCGTGGCAACGACCATGATAGCCAACTAGTACGGGATCCAGGAATAGGCTTTACGGCAGGAGTATCATTCACATATGGTATTACAGATGCTCTGTCATTACATTCCGGGCTTCTTTACGAACGAAAAAGTACGAGATTTAAGTTACACTATGTAGATCCAACAGGTACTACCCCCAGCACAACCAAAGCTCACTCAAACTTCGATTACCTAGTTTTACCTGTGCTAGCAAGAGTTACCTATGGCAATAAGGCTAAATTTTATATAAACGCAGGCCCCTACTTGGGTTATTTAATACAGCAAGTTGATAAAGCGAAGGCTGTTAGCTCAACAACTTTCTCGAATATAGAACACTATAATAGGCTTGACTTAGGCTTAACAGCGGGCTTAGGCGCCGGGATGCCAATAAATAACAATTCAATGCTGACACTTGAACTCCGGCAAAACCTTGGCCTATACAATATAAGCAAAGCTTCTGAATCCGTTAATAGTGATATGAAAACACGCTCAACCAATTTACTGTTGGGTATAGCCTATACTATTAAAAACCAATAGTCCATTAGCACATCCTCCAAAAGAACCTTTATTTATGACCAACCGCCTCGCACTAATCGACATGGGCACCAACACCTTCCACCTGCTGGTAACGGAGGTGGATGAACAGGGCCAACTAACGGAGCTTTACAAAACTAAAGTACCGGTGAGGCTCGGGCAAGGCGGTATCAGCAACGGAGCCATTACGGCAGAGGCCTCAGAGCGTGCCCTGAAAACGTTACGCGACTTCCGCAAAACCATAGATGAGTTTGGAGCGAAAACAGTACGTGCCATGGCAACCAGCATGGTGCGCAACGCCAGCAACGGCGATGCTTTCGTGAAGGAAATCTACAAGCAAACCGACATACAGGTAGAGGTGATAAACGGTGCCCGCGAGGCAGAACTGATCTACTACGGAGTGCGCTTTGCCGGTGTGCTGGACGAGCAGACAGCCCTGATTATGGACATCGGCGGCGGCAGCGTAGAGTTTATACTTTGCAACCAACACGAGATCTTCTGGAAGCAGAGCTTTGAGCTGGGAGCGCAGCGCCTCATGGATAAGTTTTTTACCGCTGATCCTATCCCAGCCGAAAGTATAACCGCCGAAAAAGTATACCTGGACGAGCGCCTGCAGCCCCTCACCGAAGCCGTGGCCAAGTATAAACCAACCATACTAGTCGGCTCCTCCGGCACCTTCGACACCCTCTGCGACATGGATGCTCTCCGCAAAGGCGATACTTCGCGCCAGCAAAGTGTACCACCGGCTTCAAGTATAAGCATCGAAGATTACTACAGCATCCACGAGGACCTGCTCCGCAAGAACCACGAGGAACGCCTGGCCATACCCGGCATGCTGGAAATGCGCGTGGACATGATCGTGCTGGCAAGTATAGCCGCGGATTTCGTGCTGCAGAAGTATAACCTGCAGGAGATCCGGGTATCGTCCTTCGCCCTGAAAGAAGGCGTGCTGTACGAGATGCTGCAGGGGCGACAGTAAGTATCCCTGCACCCCTGCCCCTCAGCGCTACGCTTGCTATCTGTCCCTACAACTATAAACTTCTTCTGGCGCGCGTCTCCGGACGCATGTCTTACCAATGGTGTGAAGTCTCCGACTTCACTGAGGCCGGAGGCATCAGGTTGAGTTCTGCTGCCGATTAGCCTCATCTTTGCTGGAAGTTCAGAGTGAGGGGACGATGAATCCACCCCAGCCCCTCCGAGGAGGGGGATTATCCAACCACTCCTACCCCTCCTTGTCCAAAGAGGGGAGTTTGACCTCTCCCCAGCCCTCTCCTAAGAACAGGAGAGGGAGCCCGGTTCAAGTGGTATAGCGATGGCTATCGAAAACTGTTCCCAGTCCTTGGGTGGGGGTAGGAGCCTCCCAGCCGTGAGGGAGCCACTGCCAAAGATGAAACGATAGGCTTGTAAGACCGAGGATCAGCAGCGGCTAATAAGTATAGCTTGCTTCCAGTTACAGAAAGCAGCGGCTGAAAGCCTGTTTACTACTTATCCTTTCCCCAGCCGCTTCCGCTCTTTCTCGTAAGCCTTCTTCAGTTTCTTCAGGTCGCGGTTATTCTGGCTATACTTTACGGAAAGCACCTTGGCATCCTGCAGCTGCCCCTGCTGCACATCCTTCAGCGCCAGTTGCTGCCCCAGTTGCTGCTGCACTTTCTTGGTCTTGCCTTTGCGGTAGCCTTTCTCCAGCAACAGCGTCAGGAGCTGGATGGAAACCTGCTCCTCCCCTTCGTTGGCGTAATACCCCACCACGGCGGCAGTGAATGGCTGCATCGTATGGTCTTTGGCGAAGTTGAAGAGCGAGATGTGGTCCAGCCCAAACTTATTCACCTGCTGCGCCAGGTAAAATGCCTTTGCCTCCTCGTACACCGCAATCGCTTCATTATAACTTTTTCTGCTGATCAGGTGGCTGGCCTCCTCCAGTTTACGCTGATAGGAAGCCGCTGCAGCAATAGAAGTCCTGCCGTCTTTAGCCGTGAAGGTCGCAATACCACACTCCGACTTCTCATCAGCCGCCCGTATAGCCGCCTCGTACGCCTGGTCGGCAGCGATATACTTCTTCTGGCTGATCAGCTCGCGGGCATTCTGGAAGTGCTTGTCGTAGACAGCCTGGGTGTTAATGCACTCCTGGGTAAAGATGCGCTCGCGCAGCAGTTTATACTTGCTCTGCACCTCAGCATCCTGCACCAGTGCGTAACGTTCCTGCATAGAGGTAGCGTCTGCCGCCGTTTGGCGGGCATGGCTCAGCCTGTTCTGCATCGCCTGCTCGTAGCCTTCAGTTAGCATTGCCAGCAGCACCGGCTTAGCCGCCCGCTGCGACAGCGGCCTCAGCTCCTGTATCGGCCTGAAAGTATAGTTTTGCTCCAATACCAGTGCTTCCTCAAACTGCCCCAGGGCCGCCCGGTGGTTCTGCTGTGCCAGCAAACGCTTGCCCTCATCTATAAAGCCCAGGTAGTACTGGAACTTCACCTGGTTCAGCAGGTCGCTGGCCTCAGTGGCCTGGTGCAGCACGTAGTCATAGTCTCGCTGGAAAGTTAAAGCCTGCTGCGTCACACGCTCCGCCTCCTGCAGGTCGTTGCGCGACAACAGGCGTTTGCCGTTATCCACCATACTTCGATACACGCCGGTGGCCGCCCTTGCCTCGCCATCGTTCAAAGCCTGCATGTTGCAACGCAAACCGCCTATGGTGCTGCACAAGTCACGGGCCTCAGCGTAAGCCTCCAACGCATTGCTATACTCTCCGCGGGTGGTAAAACGGTTTCCTTCAGTAATATGCGCGCTGTAAATATCATGCGCCAGCGCCAGGGCCATTTGCTCGGTCTGCGGGTCTACGCGCATGCGGGTGAGCACGTCGCGGGTGCGGTTGGTGGCCTCCCGGATGTAGCCATTGCGCAGGTCGATGCGCGCCAGCTGCACGTGGGCCGGGGCAAAGTTCGGGTTGGCCTCTACTGATTTGGCAAAGTATGTCTGTGCCACCGAGGCGTTGCCCCCCTTCAGCAGGCTCACCCCACGGTTATAGAAATGCTCATGGATGGTTGCCAACGTATAATTGATGGCCTTACGGCGCTCCTCCAACACCTGCTGCAGCTGCTCCATTTTATACTTCAGGCGTTGCGGGTCCTGCTGCTTCAGGTGGAGCTTTTCGGTGTAGTTCTCCTTTTTCAGAAACTCATACTGTTTCTCCAGTTCATGCAGCCTGCGGTCGTGCAGGGGCAGGCGATCAATGTCATCCGGAAGTATAAGCGCTACCTCTTTTAAAGCCTGCAACACTTTGGCGTCGGCGGCAAAGTATGCCCGCACCAGACCAAGCTGCTCTTGCAGTTGCTGCACATCCAAAGAAGTATACTCCACCTGCTCCTCCACCACCTGTAGCTTATAGCTTTGGTTGGCGGCAGTGTCTGGTATCTGCTCCTGCAGCAGCGCCACGCCATTTGGCTTCAGCGTCACTGTGCGGTCGTATACCTGCACTACCTTGTTCTGCCCGTTCAGCAGCTGCACCTTGGCTTTATACTTGTCTGGCAGCAGGGCATCGCTCAGGTCAAAGCCTTTGTAATCGGTGCTGCCGCTTACCTGCACTTTTCCCACCTGCACCTTTAGTTGCAGCTTATCGCCAGCATCAGTAACCTGCGCCTGCTGTTCAAAACGGAGCGTAAACTCTGGCTGGCGTGGCGGTCTGCTGCTGCGGGTGGTTACCTCATGCTCTTTAAGTATGTTGACGATGCTGTTGAGTTGCGCCTGGCTTGCTCTGGAACCGGTGCCATACTTGAGCAGGTACGCTTCAGCTGTTTTCTCCTCAAACAGCAACTTGTTTTGCGCCTCGGCGGCAAAAGCAGCGAGAACAGCGGCGAAAAGTAGTAATGCTTTTTTCATAGTGGCAGGGGCTAACTTTCTGTGGCCAAGGCAAAGCTTGTTCCAGTTTCGCCAAATCATCCCGAAAAGTATAGAAAAAATAAAATATTAAGGGTGAAGGCGCCATAAATTAAAGTATTAGCCGTTCGTATGGTGGTCGAACAAAGGATAAGCTAAGGCTTTGGTTTGATAATTTCTTAATTTGCCGCTCTTAACAGAAGACGCTTACATGTATCCATATCAACAACTTTTCGATTTCACCCAAAAGGTATTTTTGGGCATGGGCTGCCCACCCGAAGACGCGAAATTGGCTACCGAAGTACTGCTGTCGGCAGACCTGCGTGGTGTAGACTCTCATGGCGTGGCCCGCCTAAGCGGCTACGTAAGGCTCTGGGAGGCTGGCCGTATCAACCCCACCCCAAACATCCGTGTTGTGCACGAAACGCCAAGTACTGCCACCGTAGACGGCGATGCTGGCCTGGGGCTTGTGGTGGCGCCGCGTGCCATGGCTATTGCCAAAAAGAAAGCTGAGCAGGTAGGCACTGGTTGGGTATCGGTGAAGAACTCGAATCACTTTGGTATTGCCGGCTACCACGCCATGATGGCCCTGCAAAAGGATATGATCGGCATTGCCATGACCAACGCTTCGCCGCTGGTGGCCCCTACCTTCTCCACAGATCGCATGCTGGGCACTAACCCCATTGCCGTGGCAGTGCCTGCAAAAAACCAACCGGCGTTCGTAGCTGACTTAGCCACAGCCGCCGCCGCCAACGGTAAACTGGAGATTCTGCAGCGCAAGGAGAAGAAAGCGCCGCTCGGCTGGATACAGACCAAAGAAGGCCAGGAGTCAACCAATCCGAACGAGTTGAAGGACGGCGGGGCGCTGCTTCCGCTTGGCTCCGACCGCGACCACGGCAGCCATAAAGGTTACGCGCTTTCCGCGGTGGTGGATATTCTTTCGGCAGTACTCTCCGGGGCTAACTATGGCCCGTGGGTGCCTCCGTTTGTCGCTTTCCTGCCAGTTGCCGACAACCTGCCGGGCGAAGGTATAGGTCATTTTCTGGGAGCGATGCGCGTGGATGCTTTCCGCCCGGCTGATGAGTTTAAGGAACACATGGATAACTGGATCGGCACCTTCCGTAGCGCCCATGTGGTGAAAGGCGAGACTGCCGTACTTATACCCGGCGATCCGGAGCGCGTAACGGAAGAAATACGTATGATTCAGGGCATACCGCTACTGCCGCCTGTAGAGCGCGATCTGGAGGCACTGGGCCAGCGCTTCAACATTAAGCTATAACCCAAAGTATGGCGACAGGAAGTACGGCAGCAGCAAAGTTTTTCAAAAGTATAGGTTTGTCTTCTGGCAAGCGTAGCATTTTTATGTTGGTAGTAGCCTGGACTTTGAACCTGCTGTGGCTGGGGCTAAACTACTTCTGGCGCTTCGCTTCTGTGGAGGTGCTGCTGGCTATTCCGGTTCTGTTGTTACTCTATGCTCTGCTGGCCCTAATCAGTTACATCTACTGGGGCATACGCCAGGTGCAAGAACAGGAGGCCCCTTACGCCAACGTGATGGTGGGGGTTATTGTGGCGGTTACGCTGCTGTACTTTAATTTTAACCTGCTGCAGTTTGTGCTGCAGGCGATTGAACGATAATGATTCGCTATAAATAAAAAGCGCTGGCCATACTTTGGCCAGTGCTTTTTATTTATAATTGGTTCTGCTTTTGGTTTATACTTCCGCTATTCCGGACATCCTTGTCTGGAACCTCTCTGCCGCGGACTTCCTAATCTGCGTGAGCCATGCTTTATACTTCCATAGCTGCTGCTTCCTTCAACTTGAAACAAGCTATCCTTGTTAGCTTCTGCTCATCCTCAGCCTTACAAACCTATCGTTTCATTTTATACTTGGCTCGCTCCAGCCCGGGAGGGCTCGTCTTGGGGGTAGGGGCCCTCGATAAGGGCATCGCGCTGGGACCTTTTCCTTTGCTCCTGCGTCGCAATGCCTCGCTGCCGCTCGTCACCGGAAAAACTCCAAAGGCGCTCTTTATACGAGGGCCCCTACCCCCACGGAAAGACTGGGATCAGTTCGATAGCCACTGTGCTCTACCATGGAACAAGTATAATTCCCCTCCTCGGAGGGGCTAGGGGTGGGTTCATACTTTTGCTGATGACATCCATCCCCAACCACGAAATTTACACTTCAACATCAGTAACTACAGGCTCCCCTCCTTAGACTACCGAGAACGCGAGTTCGAAGGTAGCGAGCGCAGCTCTGAGGGGCAGGGGTGGTTGGATAATCCCCCTCCTAAGACTACCAAGCACGCGAGTTCGAAAGTAGCGAGCGTAGCGCTGAGGGGCAGAGATTGTTAAAAAAACTGTACAAGAGCAAACCAAATACTAATCATTAGCAAACAAAACCGGCAGCCCTTTACGAACTGCCGGTTTTGTTTCTGGTTACATTTATACTTCTACTCTATCTTTTTGCCAGCCATCGCTTGCTTAATCGAGATCTGCATCACGCGCTCGGCGAACGGGCTAGTCTGTTCCTCCAGCCTGTCCACAGCTGCGTATATGGCGTCTTTGTCGCCATTGGCGGCTAACACATCCTTCAGCTTCTGCATGTTCTCGCGTGTCAGGTTAATCTCTTCCTCGGTCAGATGCTGGCCATTCTTCTCTACAAAACGCTCTACCTGGTACAACATCTGCTCGGCAGCGGTGCGCGCCTCAATCTGCATGCGCGTGGCAACGTCCTCCTTGGCATGTGTGATAGAGTCCATCAGCATCTGCTCCACCTGCTGGTCAGTCAGGCCATACTGCGGCTTCACCTCTACTTCCTGGCGCACGCCGGAGCGCAACTCGATAGCCTCCACTTTCAAGATACCGTCGGCATTCAGTATAAAGTTCACGTCCACCTTCGGGAAGCCAGCCGGCATGGCAGGTATACCTTTCAGGTCGAACTCAGCCAGCTTGCGGTTTTCCTTCACCACATCGCGCTCGCCCTGGTAAACCGAAATCTTCATGTTCACCTGCCCGTCTACCGACGTAGTGTACTGGCGCCCGGCTTTGGTAGGGATTTTTGAGTTTCTCGGGATGATCGGGTCCATCAGGCCTCCCATGGTTTCTATGCCCAGCGTGAGCGGCGTAACGTCCAGCAGCAGGATATCCTTGCGGTTGCCAGCCAGAATGTCAGCCTGTATGGCCGCTCCCAGCGCCACCACCTCATCCGGGTTAAGCGAGTTGTTGGCCGGTTTGCCAAAGAATTCGGACACCGCCTCGAACACCATCGGCACGCGCGTAGAGCCTCCCACCATAATCACGGCATCAATCTGCTCCGGCTTCATCTTGGCGTCCGCCATCGCCTGCTTGCAACTCTCCATGGTGCGGGCCACGATCGGCGCAATCAGCGTTTCAAAAGTATGGCGCTCCAGATGGCAGTCCAGTTTGCCGTTGATGGTGCTGGTGTATACTTCCTGAGAGCTCAGTGTTTTCTTCGCCTCCTCCGCCTTCAGGCGCAACTCCTGCGACAGGTGCTTGTCCTGGTTCACGGTGTCGGCAATCAGCTCGTTATTCTGAATCCAGTGGTTGATGATCGCACGGTCAAAGTCATCGCCTCCTAAGTATGTATCGCCATTTGTGGAGAGTACCTCGAAAATGCCCTGGTGAATACTCAGGATGGAGATATCAAACGTACCGCCACCCAGGTCATACACCGCTACGGTTTTCTCCTCATTCGGGTCTATTCCGATACCATAGGCCAGTGCTGCAGCGGTTGGCTCGTTCACGATGCGCAGCACCTCCAGCCCTGCCAGCTTACCGGCATCGCGGGTGGCCTGTCGCTGGGAATCGTTAAAATAGGCCGGCACCGTGATCACGGCGCGGTTCACAGGCGTCTTCAGGGAATGCTCCGCCCGCTCGCGCAACTCCTTCAGTATCTCCGCCGACAGCTCGATCGGGGAATAGAACTTGTCCTTCACCCGTATTTTCACTAGCCCTTCCGAATCATCATCGATAATTTTGTAGCCGAAGTAATCCTTGTGCTCGCCCAGGTCTTTGTACGATTTGCCCAGCAGGCGCTTTACGGAGTAAATGGTGTTGGCCGGATCGGTAGTAAGGTATTCCTTCGCCTCGTTACCCACAATCGTCTCGCCCTGCTGCGTAAAATGCACCACCGACGGCACAATGGTTCCGCGGCCCTGGTCGTTTATCGCGATCGGCTTTTTATCTTCAGGATGGATGTAGGCCACCAAGCTGTTGGTCGTTCCTAAATCTATACCTACAATTACCTCTTCCTGTTGAAGAGCTCCGGTAGAAAGGTTTATTGCAACTTTTGCCATAGTATCTGTATTTACGTGAGCCCGCCACCAACTGGCGGCAGCGCTATACTACAAAGTTACAAATTATTTGGGGAGGGATTTGTTTTGAGGCGGGAGAGGTTAAATTGATGTATACTTGAAATATGTGGAGCTTTAACTACTTCATGTTCTCAGTTTGATCTTTACAGAAGCATGATACGGCACAAAGGGACGCTTGTGCCATGCTGAAGGGGCTGGTTATACTTTTGAGCAGCTTTTAACTATACTTCCTAGTCCTCCTTCGGCACAATAATAAAAACGTCCTCGTTCGGGCGCTTCATCAGGTATTTCTCACGGGCGAATTTCTCCAGCAGCTCCGGGTTGCCCATCAATTCTTTACGATCTTTCTCCACTTCTGCCATTTTCTCCAGATAGTGTTCCTTATCGCTTTCCAGCTCACTTAGCTGGCTGCGCATCTGGTACTGGGTCACAAAATCATTGGAGTCGAAAAACAGCATCCACACCAAAAACAGAAAGGAAGTAATAAAATAGAAGTTTCTGAATATTTTAGGGATGCGCTGTATCATAACTGTGGACTAAGGTGTGCCTACAAAAATAAGGCTGTGAGTCTTATAACCCACAGCCTTACAAAATATATTTTCAGCAAATAGTCTTTTAGAACTTCTTGCCCGGGAAGTAAGCCACTTCTCCAAGCTCCTCCTCTATACGGAGCAGTTGGTTATACTTGGCCATACGGTCTGAACGGGAAGCCGAACCTGTTTTGATCTGCCCTGTGTTGAGCGCCACAGCCAGGTCAGCGATGGTGTTGTCCTCTGTCTCGCCCGAACGGTGGCTCATCACACTCTTATAGCCGTGGCGCATACCCAGGTTAATCGCGTTGATGGTCTCTGTCAGCGTACCGATTTGGTTCACCTTGATCAAAATAGAGTTGGCCACGCCCTGGTCTATACCTTGCTGCAGGCGCTCCACGTTCGTCACGAACAGGTCGTCGCCTACCAGCTGGCACTTGCTGCCAACTTTATCGGTCAGCTCTATCCAGCCTTTCCAGTCATCCTCTGCCATACCGTCTTCAATGGAGATGATCGGGTACTTGTTCACCCACTCAGCCCAGTAGCTTACCATGTCAGAAGAAGACAGCTTATCGCCTGTAGACTTCTTGAAGTGGTACATACCTGTAGAAGCGTCGTAGAACTCTGAGCTGGCTGCGTCCATCGCGATCATGAAGTCGTCGCCTGGCTTGTAGCCAGCCGCTTCAATAGCCTGCAGCACCACTTCGATGGCCTCCACATTAGAAGCGATGTTCGGCGCAAAACCACCCTCATCCCCCACGTTCGTAGACAGGCCTTTCTTCTTCAACACATTCTTCAAGTGATGGAACACCTCAGAGCCCATACGCAGGGCCTCAGAGAAAGAAGGAGCTCCCACTGGCATGATCATGAACTCCTGGAAGTCGATCGCGTTGTCGGCGTGGCTACCTCCGTTCAGGATGTTCATCATTGGCACAGGCAGCGTATTGGCGTTTACACCACCCACGTAGCGATAAAGCGGCAGGTTCAGTTCCTGCGCAGCGGCACGTGCAATGGCCAGCGACACGCCTAGTATAGCATTGGCGCCCAGGTTGCCTTTATTCGGTGTACCATCCAACTCGATCATGATCTTGTCAAGCAGGTTCTGGTCGAATACCGGGAAGCCAACAAGTTCTTCCGCAATTTTCTCATTCACGTTTTTAACGGCCTGCAGCACACCTTTGCCCATGTACTTGCCTTTGTCGCCATCACGCAGTTCTACTGCCTCATGTATGCCTGTAGAGGCGCCCGAAGGTACGGCGGCACGGCCCATGATGCCTGTTTCAGTCATTACATCAACTTCAACTGTAGGATTTCCGCGCGAGTCGAAGATCTGTCTGGCTTTAATGTCAGTGATTAAGCTCATTCTTTCTGTTTTTACGATAGTTATACTTTGTTTTTACTCTTTTCAAGCAGGGCCACAAACTCATCAAACAAATAGGTAGAGTCGTGCGGTCCTGGCGATGATTCAGGGTGATACTGTACGGAGAAAGCCGGCTTGGTTCTCATGCGCATACCTTCTACAGTATTATCGTTCAGGTTGATATGTGTTATCTCCACTTCGGGATGATTCTTTAGCTGATCCATGTCCACCACGAAGCCGTGGTTTTGACTTGTAATCTCACTTCTGCCTGTCAGCAGGTTTTTCACCGGATGGTTCAGGCCTCTGTGCCCGTTGTGCATTTTATAAGTGGCAATGCCATTTGCCTGAGCTAAAATCTGATGCCCCATACAAATACCAAACATCGGTCGCTCTTTCTCCAGAATCTGCTTTACGCTGTTAACCGCATCCCGTGTAGCCGCTGGGTCGCCGGGGCCATTCGAGATAAAGTATCCGTCCGGGTTCCATTTCTCCATCTCTTCAAACGGAGTATTATACGGGTACACTTTTACCTCGCATCCGCGCTGCATAAAATTATTCAGGCTGTTTCGCTTCACACCCAGGTCAAGTACAGCTACTCTATACTTCACTTCGTCGGGCACCACATGGTAAATCTCTGGAGTACTTACCTGCGATGATAGCTCCAACCCAGACATAGAAGGTACCTCTGCCAGCCTCTTACGCAGTTCCTCCACATCAGTTATTTCAGAAGACACTATGGCGTTCATGGCACCTTTATCTCTGATATGGCGAACTAATGATCTTGTGTCTATCTCGCAGATTCCTACTATACCTGCATTCTCAAAATAATCCTGAAGCGATCCTTCAGCAGTCTTTCTTGAAAAATGGTGTGAAAAATCCTTGCAAACCAAGCCATTGATCTGCACTCTGTCTGACTCCACCTCTTCATGCTGCACACCGTAGTTACCCACATGCGATACCGTGTTCACTACAATCTGACCAAAATAAGATGGATCAGTAAAAATTTCCTGGTAACCCGTCATACCGGTGTTAAAGCAAAGTTCTCCGCCCGACGTACCTATTCGTCCTAAGCTTTTGCCCCTGTACACGGTTCCGTCTTCAAGTAATAAAATAGCCTCTGAGGAAGTATGTTTTTTCATTGGTAAAGATTTATTACAAACATAAAAAAAGGGACACGACTTACGCCATGTCCCTTCAAAATATTTACAAACAGAGCTTATTGAGCATCTTTTGTCTCTTCTTTTGTATCGTTAGATTCAGCAGCAGGAGTTTCTGTTGCCTCTGTGGCCTTAGCCTCAGTTGCAGTGTCCTCTGCCTTTTTCTTACCGCCACGACGACGCGTCTTCTTAGCACCTGCAGCTGCAGTACCAGTTGTAGTCAACATATCCTCGTTGTAGTCTACCAGCTCGATAACGCACATTTCAGCGTTGTCACCAAGTCTGTAACCAGTCTTCAGGATACGAGTGTAACCACCTGGTCTGTTAGCAATCTTAACAGATACTTCATCAAAAAGTTCCTTTACAGACTCTTTGTTCTGAAGATAAGCGAAAACCGTTCTTCTAGAGTGCGTAGTATCACTTTTTGCTTTTGTCAGCAGAGGCTCCACATACTTACGAAGTGCTTTAGCCTTGGCTACTGTAGTAGAAAGGCGCTTGTGCAGAATAAGGGATGATGCCATGTTAGACAGCATTGCCTTACGGTGTGAAGCAGTTCTTCCTAAGTGATTAAATTTTTTACCGTGTCTCATTATTTTGAATTGTGCACGTGCATACCGTCGATCAACCTAAGCGGGATCGGGAATTATGCCGTAGGATTAATTAATTATTCTTCCTCTAATTTGTACTTAGAAAGATCCATACCGAAAGTCAGACCTTTCTCCTGAACTAAGTTCTCCAATTCCGTCAAAGACTTCTTACCGAAGTTTCTGAACTTCATCATATCTGCGATATCAAGCTGAACAAGATCACCAAGAGTTTTGATGTCAGCAGCTTTTAAGCAGTTGTAAGCACGAACCGAAAGGTCCATATCCTGAAGAGGAGTCTTCAGAACCTTACGCATATGAAGCAGCTCTTCGTCCACAGCTTCTTCCTCTTCAGGCTTAGCTGTTTCGAAAGTCATTGTGTTGTCAGAGAACAGCATGAAGTGCTGAATAAGGATGTTAGCAGCACCCTTTAAAGCATCCTCAGGATGAATAGAGCCATCTGTCTGTATGTCAAGAACAAGTTTCTCGTAGTCGGTTTTTTGCTCCACACGGGTGTTCTCAACACTGAACTTCACATTCTTGATAGGTGTGTAGATGGCGTCAATAGAGATCTGACCAAATACCTGCTCAGCTGGCTTATTCTCTTCAGCAGGAACGTAACCACGTCCCTTCTGTATCGTCATCTCAAGTTCGAAGCTAACGCTTGGGTCCAAGTGGCAAATAACCAACTCTGGGTTCAGCACTTCGAAGCTTGAAGTGAAGTTATTGATATCACTAGCCTTGAAAGTATCCTTACCACTGAATGAAACAGTGATTCTTTCGTCTACAACATCGCTTATTTTCTTAAAGCGAACCATCTTCAGGTTAAGGATAATATCAGATACATCCTCCACCACTCCTTCAACAGACGAGAACTCATGCAGTACACCACCTATGCGAATGCTGGTAATGGCATATCCTTCCAAAGAAGAAAGAAGGATTCTTCGCAAAGCATTACCTATGGTTACCCCGTAACCTTTTTCAAGCGGCTTGAATTCAAATAAACCATGAAAGTCGTCGGCTTTTTCCATTACAACTTTCTCTGGCATTTGAAATGCTAATATTGACATACTTGCAGTGTTAAAGGTTATAAATTGATTAAGCTGCTTACTTAGAGTAAAGCTCGACGATTAGCTGCTCCTGAATTTTCTCAGGGATCTGGTCTCTCTGTGGAGTAGACACAAACTTACCAGCCATCTCGTTAGCATCCCACTCTAGCCAAACAAACTGACGCGCATTGCGAACAGTAAGGCTAGTAGTGATCGCCTCTAGAGATTTTGACTTCTCACGTACAGCTACAACATCACCAACTTTAAGAGAATATGAAGGGATGTTTACAATTTCACCATTAACCAAAACATGCTTGTGCAATACAAGCTGACGTGCAGCTCTTCTGGTAGGGGCAATACCTAAACGGTATACAGTATTGTCTAGTCTGGACTCAAGAAGGGCCAACAGGTTTTCACCTGTGATACCACCTTTTCTGTGAGCTTTGTCAAACAGGTTAGCGAACTGCTTCTCTAAAACACCGTATATATATTTAGCCTTCTGCTTCTCAGCAAGCTGAATAGCATATTCTGACTGCTTCTTACGGCGGCCACGGCCATGCTGCCCTGGAGGGTAGCTTTTCTTTTTCAGCGCCTTGCTAGGGCCGAAAATTTCTTCATTAAAACGTCTTGAGATTTTACTCTTAGGACCTGTATATCTTGCCATTTCTTAGTTCTCTTAATAGGAATTAAACTCTTCTGCGTTTTGGTGGGCGGCAACCGTTGTGCGGCAATGGAGTAACGTCTTTAATGATAGTTACTTCGATACCTGTGTTTTGCACAGTACGGATAGCAGACTCTCTGCCTGCGCCTGGACCTTTAACAAAAACTTCCGCTTTACGCATACCAAGGTCATAAGCAACCTTTGCGCAGTCAGCAGCGGCCATTTGTGCAGCATAAGGAGTGTTCTTCTTAGAACCCTTAAAGCCCATTTTACCTGCAGAAGCCCAAGAGATAACTTGTCCTGCGTTATTGGTTACTGATATAATAATGTTGTTGAAAGAAGCTTTGATGTGTACTTGGCCAGTAGGTTCAACAACTACAACACGCTTTTTAGCTTTATCTTTTCTTTTCTGAGCCATGATCTAGTGATTATTTAGATGCTTTCTTCTTGTTAGCAACTGTCTTACGCTTACCTTTTCTTGTGCGTGAGTTGTTCTTAGTACGCTGTCCACGCACAGGCAAACCTTTACGGTGTCTTAACCCACGGTAGCAACCAATATCAAGAAGACGCTTAATGTGCAGCTGAACTTCGGATCTTAAAACACCCTCCGTTTTGATGTCTGCTGCAATTACATTTCTAACCTCACCGGCTTCATCCTCAGTCCAGTCTTTTACCTTTTTGTCAAGATCCACCCCGGCTTTAGTTAAAATCTGCTTTGAAAGGCTGCGGCCGATACCAAAAATGTAGGTAAGGGCGATTTCTCCTCTCTTGTTGTCCGGAATATCTACTCCTGCTATTCTAGCCATAAAAATAAATTAACCTTGTCTTTGTTTATATCTTGGATTCTTTTTGTTGATTACGTAAAGCTTCCCCTTACGACGGATAACCTTACAATCAGCACTTCTCTTTTTTACTGATGCTTTAACTTTCATTGGATTTATTTATATCGGTAAACAATTCTGCCTTTGGTAAGATCATAGGGAGACATCTCTAACTTCACTCTGTCTCCTGGAAGAATTTTGATGTAATTCATGCGCATCTTACCAGAGATGTGAGCTACTACCTGATGACCATTCTCAAGCTCAACCCGAAACATGGCGTTTGATAAAGCCTCTACTATAGTCCCGTCTTGTTCTATGGACGACTGTTTTGCCATTTATGATTTATTAGCTTGTTCTATATAATCAAAAGTTGTTAATATCTCAGCTTTATCTTTACGAACTACAACTGTATGTTCAAAGTGAGCTGAGGGTTTATTATCCTTCGTACGAATCGTCCACCCATCATCCTCCTGCACTATATGTCTCGTCCCAAGGTTCACCATTGGCTCTACTGCGAGCACTAGGCCATTCTGTAATTTTACTCCCTGACCACGCTTGCCATAGTTCGGAACTTCAGGAGCCTCATGCAAATTGCGGCCAATACCATGGCCTACAAGCTCTCGGACTATGGTAAAGCCATTCGCTTCTGCAAACTCCTGAATAGTATGGCTAACATCTCCTAACCTGTTCCCTACTACCGCCTTTTCTAATCCTAAATAAAGTGACTGCTTCGTCACTTCAAGGAGTTTTTGAACTTCAGGCCCAACTTCTCCTACAGCGTGAGTATAGGCACAATCACTATGGAAGCCATTCTTATAAACACCTCCATCAACAGAAATTACATCTCCATCGTTCAAAGTATACTTCCCTGGCATACCATGCACTACGACAGAGTTAACTGATATACAAAGGCTGTAAGGGAAACCATTATAGTTCTTGAATGAAGGCTTGGCCCCATTATCAAGAATAAACTCTTCAGCTAATTTATCCAGTTGAAGAGTAGAAACACCAGGCTTGATAAGACGAGCAATTTCGCCATGTGCTTTGCTTAAGATCAAAGCACTTTGGCGAATTAACTCAATTTCTTCTTCTGTTTTGTATATAATCATTGATTAGGATACCATAGCAATATTCTCTGTTCTGCCTCTCAATTTACCTGACTTCATCATGCCATCGTAGTGGCGCATCAGCAGGTAACTTTCTACTTGTTGTAAAGTATCGAGAACAACACCTACCATAATGATTAGAGATGTACCACCAAAGAATTGAGAAAACTCTCGTGTTACTCCAAACAGCATGGCTATAGCAGGGAATATAGCTACAAGGGCTAGGTAAATAGCACCTGGTAAAGTTATTTTAGTTAAGATAGCATCGATGTATTCTGAAGTAGAGCGACCTGGTTTAACGCCAGGTATAAAACCTCCGCTACGCTTTAAATCGTCCGCAATCTGATTAGGGTTAACACTGATCGCTGTATAAAAATAAGTAAAGACCAGGATCAGTAAACCAAATACGACATTATACTGCCAAGATGTGAAGTCAGAAAAAGTAGCACCAATATAATTCGCTGTCTCACTTGAGTCTGCCCATATAGAAGCAATCATAGAAGGCAGGAACATTAAAGACTGAGCAAAGATGATTGGCATTACACCGGCAGCATTAACCTTTAAAGGTATAAACTGTCTTTGGCCGCTGTATAGAGAGCTTGTTCCAACTTGCTTTGCATACTGCACAGGGATTCTTCTTACGGCCTGTGTCAGCATAACAACAGACATTACAACAAAGAAGAGAACTATTAACTCAAACAGGAAAAGTAAAGCTCCATTTAATTGCTTAGACAGGAACTCAGCAACAATAGCACCAGGGAACCTGGAAACGATGCCGATCATAATCAGCATAGAAATACCGTTACCAATACCTTTATCTGTTATTTTCTCCCCAAGCCACATACAGAATATGGTGCCGGAAGTAAGCACAATCATAGAGGTAATAGTAAACAATGTTGTATTGATTGCTATTGCTTCTGAGTTGATTGTAGCTACAAAGCCTACAGCCTGTGCAAGCGTGATAATTATAGTCAGAACGCGAGTGATCTGGTTGATTTTCTTTCTACCAGATTCACCCTCTTTCTGCATTTTTTGGAAGTAAGGTACAGCTATGGTGAGTAGTTGAAGTACGATAGAAGCTGATATATATGGCATGATACCTAACGCAAAGATGGAAGCATTGCTAAATGCTCCACCCAAAAAGGTATCTAACAGGCCGAATATACCGGATGTGTTAGCTTGTAATTGATTAGGATCAACGCCAGGCAAAACAACAAAAGAACCAAGTCTAAAAATAGCTATAAAGAAAATAGTATTAAGAATTCTCACTCTTAAGTCTTCTATAGCAAAAATGTTCTTTAACGTTGTTATAAACTTCTTCATACCTCCTACTGATTAAAGAGCAACTGTTTTACCGCCTGCTTTTTCAATTGATGATGATGCAGTACCAGAGAAAGCATGAGCATGAATCTCAACAGCTTTATTAATTTCTCCTCTGCCCAAAACCTTAACTTTATCGTTCTTCTGGACAAGACCGTGCGCTTTGAAGAAATCAAAGTTCATAACGGTCTCGTTTGTAGACTCAGCAAGAGCCTGAATTACATCTAAGTTAATAGCTTTATACTCAACACGGTTAATGTTTTTGAAGCCAAACTTAGGAACACGTCTCTGAAGTGGCATTTGGCCACCTTCAAATCCGGCTTTCTGTGAATAACCAGAACGAGATTTAGCACCTTTATGTCCGCGTGTAGAAGTACCACCTCTACCTGAACCAGTACCTCTACCTATTCTCTTTCTAGTCTTTACAGAACCTTCTGCAGGTTTTAAAGAATGTAAGTACATGATTATTGTTCTTTTACTTCTACTAAATGCTGGACTTTCTTTATCATACCAGCTATCTGCGGAGTATTCTCAACAGTTACTGATTTGCTTATCTTGCCTAAACCTAGAGCTTGAATAGTGCGCTTTTGTGATTGAGGTTTATCGATAATGCTCTTAACTTGAGTGATAGTTACTTTAGCCATTTCAATTATCCGTTGAATACTTTCTGTAAATTAACACCGCGCTGTTGAGCTACTGCCAAAGGATCACGCATTTTAGAAAGAGCGTCAAAGGTAGCCTTTACCACGTTATGTGGGTTAGAAGAACCTTTTGACTTACAAAGTACGTCTTTGATACCGGCACTTTCCAGAACAGCACGCATTGCACCGCCCGCGATTACACCTGTACCTGGGGCAGCTGGCTTCACCAACACAAAACCTCCAGAATACTTCCCTTCAATTGCATGAGGAACGGTATTATGATATACAGGAACCTTTACTAGGTTCTTCTTTGCGTCATCAATACCTTTAGCAATTGCGTCTGTTACCTCATTGGCTTTACCAAGGCCGTAACCAACTACACCATTTCCATCACCAACTACCACGATGGCGGCGAAGCTAAATCTTCTACCACCTTTCACAACCTTGGCTACACGGTTAATGGCTACTACTCGCTCCTTAAGCTCGATTTCGCTTGCCTTTACGCTACGTATATTATTCTTCAACATATTATTTAGAATTTAAGGCCTGCCTCACGAGCGCCTTCTGCCAATGATTTTACTTTACCGTGATAAAGGTAACCGTTACGATCGAAAACTACTTCAGAGATTCCTTTTGCCAACGCTTGTTCAGCGATAGACGTTCCAACCTTACCTGCAGTTTCGATATTAGCTTTTGCATCATCAAGCTTCACTGAAGAGGCAGCCACTAGTGTCACACCAGTAGTGTCGTCAACTAACTGTGCATAAATAGCCTTGTTGCTACGGAACACAGTCAATCTTGGCCTTTCAGCGGTACCAGAAATTTTATTCCTGATACCTTTCTTAATTCTTAGTCTTCTGCTTATTTTATTAGTAGACATGATGACGATTATTTAGATGCTGTCTTACCAGCTTTTCTTCTGATAACTTCTCCTACGAAGCGGATACCCTTACCTTTATAAGGCTCAACCTTGCGCAGTGATCTGATCTTAGCAGCAACCTGGCCGATTAATTGTTTGTCGATGCTCTCCAGCGTTACGATTGGGTTTTTACCTTTCTCAGTAACAGCAGTCGCAAACACCTCATCAGGCATGCTCATGTAGATGTTGTGAGAGTAACCTAGCGACAGTTCAAGGGTCTTTCCTTGAACTGATGCTTTATAACCTACACCAACTAGTTCAAGTTGCTCCTTATAGCCTTCGCTCACACCTACTACCATGTTATTGATAAGTGATCTGTAAAGACCGTGCATAGCTTTATGGCGCTTCTGCTCAGTTGGACGCTCTACAACAACTGTGTTGTCGTCCTGCTTAACAATCATATCCTTATCAAGAGTAGTAGAAAGCTCGCCTTTAGGGCCTTTCACTGTTACTACATTGTTATCACCGATGGTAACTTGTGTATTGTTAGGCAGGGTGATTGGCAATTTTCCTATACGTGACATTGTCTATCCTCCTATTAATATACATAACATAACACCTCGCCACCTACATTAAGTGACTTAGCCTCTTTCTCTGTCATCACACCCTTAGATGTAGACAAAATGGCTACACCAAGTCCGTTCAATACTCTTGGCAGGTTCTCGCTACCAGCGTATTTGCGAAGCCCTGGCTTACTTACCCTCTCCAGTTTCACAATAGCAGACTGCTTAGTGTTAGGGTTATACTTCAGAGCTATCTTAATCGTGCCTTGTACGCCAGACTCATCAAACTTATAGCTTTGAATATAGCCTTTATCGTACAATACTTTTGTGATCTCTTGTTTAATCTTGCTAGATGGTATCTCAACTATTCTGTGGTTAGCTTTTATAGCATTACGCACTCTAGTTAAATAATCTGCTATTGGATCTGTGTTCATTATGAATGAATGTAATAATGAATGCTTTATCTAAGCGAGGGGCAAAGATAGTAATATCTTTTTAAGATTCTTAATGAGAATCCTAAAAAATTACCAGCTCGCTTTTGTAACACCAGGAATTTTACCCATAACCGCTAGCTCTCTGAAAACTACACGAGAAATACCGAACTTTCTCATGTATCCTCTTGGTCTACCAGAAAGTTTGCATCGGTTATGAAGTCTTACAGGAGATGCATTACGTGGCAGCTTGTCAAGTGCCTCGTAGTCACCTTTGGCCTTTAGTTCAGCTCTTTTTGCAGCATACTTCGCTACAAGTTTTTCTCTTTTAAGCTCTCTGGCTTTTACTGCTTCTCTTGCCATGGTTATTTCTTGATATTAGCGAATGGCATACCGAATGCTTTTAGCAGTTCGTAGCTCTCTTCGTCTGTGTTAGCGGTTGTAACAAATGTGATATCCATACCTGAGATAGCTTTAATTTTATCAATGCTGATTTCAGGGAAGATGATCTGCTCCTTAACTCCAAGTGTATAGTTACCACGGCCATCAAAGCCTTTGTCATTAACACCTCTGAAGTCACGTACACGTGGCAGGGCCACAGTAAGAAGGCGATCCAGGAATTCATACATTTTCTCACCTCGCAGTGTCACGCGAGCACCAATTGGCATACCTTCACGAAGCTTGAAGTTTGATACTGACTTCTTTGCAATCGTAGGCACAGCCTTTTGGCCAGTGATAGTTGAAAGCTCCTCCACACCGATATCGACCAATTTCTTATCGGCAACGGCAGCGCCGATACCTTTATTGATAGAGATCTTAGTGATCTTCGGCACCTGCATGACGTTCTTATACTGGAACTTCTCTTTCAAGGCAGGCACTACCTCGTTTTGATATTTCTCTTTTAATCTTGCAGTTGCCATCTTAGATTACCTCTCCTGTCTTTTTAGAATAACGCTCTGTTTTACCTTCGCTGTTTTTTCTTTTAGCAGTCTTAGTTGTTTCACCTGATTTAGGATCTACAAGCATAACATTGCTAGCGTGAATAGGAGCTTCTACTTTGTTGATGCCGCCCTGTGGATTCTGAGCACTAGGTTTCTGGTGCTTTGTTACCATGTTAAGGCCCTCAATAGTTACTCTCTGCTTTTCTGTGTTTACAGCGATAATGCGGCCAGTCTTGCCGCGCTCGTCACCGGCTATTACTTTAACTGTATCGCCAGTCTTTACATGAAGTTTTTTCTTATTCATTTTAATCTGAATTTGTAGTTATAGAACTTCAGGCGCTAACGAAACAATTTTCATGAATTGCTTTTCACGAAGTTCACGTGCAACTGGTCCGAAAATACGCGTACCACGTGGCTCGTTATTTGCGTTCAAAAGAACAGCGGCGTTATCGTCGAAACGAATATATGAGCCGTCTTTTCTTCTAACCTCTTTCTTAGTTCTTACAATAACTGCTTTAGAAACAGTACCTTTCTTAACGTTACCAGAAGAAAGGGCAGACTTCACAGTTACAACAATTCTGTCGCCAACGGAGGCATACTTCTTGCCAGTACCGCCTAACACACGGATGCAAAGAACTTCTTTAGCACCGCTGTTATCAGCTACACTTAGTCTTGATTCCTGCTGTATCATTTTATTTAGCCCTTTCTATGATTTCTACTAAACGCCATTTCTTGTTCTTGCTGAGCGGACGCGTCTCCTGAATGCGAACAACATCACCGATGTTGCAGTCGTTGTTTTCGTCGTGAGCCATGAACTTGTTAGACTTGCTAACAAACTTACCATACATAGGGTGCTTCATTCTGCTCTCCACAAGTACAGTAATTGATTTGTCCATCTTGTTGCTAACAACCTTTCCGCTTCTTTCTTTTCTTAGGTTTCTCTCCATGATCTTAATCAGTCTTAAGAGTTAGCTTCTATTTCACGACGACGAACTTCAGTACTCAATCTGGCGATCAGTCGCTTCGTCTCGCGGATTTTCATTGGGTTCTCCAGTGGAGATATAGCATGTGCAAAACGCATGGTCTGCAGGTTAGCTTTCTCAGTGTTGAGCTTCTCTTGCAGTTCTTCGGCAGATAAAGCTGTTATCTCTGAATTTTTCATTTTATTTCTCAACGTAATCTCTACGTACTACAAACTTTGTTTTTACTGGCAGTTTCTGAGCAGCAAGTCTCAAAGACTCTTTTGCTACTTCAAGAGGCACACCATCAGACTCAAACATGATTGTACCTGGTTTAACCACTGCTACCCAATATTCAGGAGAACCTTTACCCTTACCCATTCGAACCTCAGCAGGCTTCTTTGTAATAGGTTTGTCAGGGAAAATACGGATCCAAACTTGACCCTCACGTTTCATTGCTCTTGTCATGGCGATACGTGCTGCCTCAATCTGGCGAGATGTAATCCATGTTGATTCAAGAGACTTGATAGCGAAAGAACCAAACGCAATAGAGCTGCCTCTGTGAGCCAGACCCTTTACGCGGCCTTTCTGCATTTTTCTATATTTAGTCCTTCTAGGCTGTAACATTTTCTAAAACTTATAATGTTAACACTCGATTATTGACGACGCTTACGCTTTGGTGCACCTTCACCCTTTTTGTTGCGACGGTCACCACCACGTCTGTCGCCAGAGGCAGAACCAGGTCCTTTGCTCTCCAGGCCGGCGTTTGGAGTAAGATCTTTTTTACCATAAACCTCACCCTTGAAGATCCATACTTTGATACCTAGTTTGCCATACACTGTCTGTGCTTCGGAAAGAGCGTAATCGATATCTGCACGCAGGGTGTGAAGCGGAGTTCTACCTTCTTTGTAGTGCTCTGTTCTTGCCATCTCAGCACCACCCAAACGGCCTGATACCTGTACTTTAATACCTTCAGCACCTACACGTAGCGCAGAAGCAATTGCTTGCTTCATAGCACGGCGGAAAGAGATACGTGCCTGCAGCTGCTGAGCAATTGACTCACCAACCAGCTTGGCATCCAACTCAGGACGCTTAATCTCAAAGATATTGATTTGAATATCTTTGTTTGTAAGCTTCTTAAGCTCTTCTTTGATCTTATCTACTTCCTGGCCGCCTTTACCAATCACTACGCCTGGTCTAGCCGTATTTATAGTGATGGTAATGCGCTTAAGCGTTCTCTCAATTATAATTTTAGAAATACCGCCTTTAGGAATACGAGCAAGTATATACTTTCTAATTTTCTCGTCTTCGATCAGCTTCTCAGCGAAATCTTTGCCGCCATACCAGTTAGAATCCCAACCTTTGATAACACCTAGTCGAAAACCTATCGGATTAACTTTCTGTCCCATAATTCTTACTTGTTGGCTTTTTTAGATTTCTTAGACTGCTGCTGCTCAAGCTGCTCCTCTGTCATGCTGTCGATTACCAGCGTAACGTGGTTTGATCTCTTCCTGATTCTGTAACCACGGCCCTGCGGAGCAGGACGAAGACGCTTCAGCATTTTACCTTCATCAACAAAGATAGTCTTGATGTAAAGGTTTGCATCCTCTATGCGAGCATCCTCATTCTTCTGCTGCCAATTTGCTAATGCAGATAATACAAGCTTTTCAACTTTGGCTGCACCAGCATTGGCTTCAAATTTAAGAATACCAAGAGCCTTCGATACGCTTTTACCGCGTACTAAGTCTGCTACCATTCTCATCTTGCGAGGAGAGGTAGGGACATTTTTAAGTTTTGCTATTGCTTCCATTATTAACGCTTGCCTTTATCTTTCTTAGCAATATGACCTCTAAAGTTTCTCGTTGGAGCAAATTCACCCAATTTATGGCCTACCATGTTCTCCGTAACATAAACAGGGATGAACTTATTTCCATTGTGAACTGCAAAAGTATGACCCACGAAATCCGGAGAAATCATTGATCTGCGAGACCAAGTCTTGATAACAGACTTCTTACCTGCCTCATTCATTACAGTTACTTTCTTCTCGAGCCTAAAGTCAATATAAGGCCCTTTTTTTAATGATCTAGCCATTTACTTTTTCTTTCCTCTATTAACTATAAGCTTCTCAGAATATTTGTTCTTGTTTCTCGTCTTAAGACCTTTAGCATAAAGACCTTTACGAGAACGTGGGTGACCGCCTGAAGACTTACCTTCACCACCACCCATAGGGTGATCGACTGGGTTCATAGCAACACCACGTACGCGAGGACGTCTGCCTAACCATCTCTTACGGCCAGCTTTTCCAAGCTTCACATTCATGTGTTCGCCATTAGAAACTGTACCTACAGTAGCAGAGCAGTTAACAAGAACCATTCTCAACTCGCCTGAAGGAAGCTTTATTGTTGCATAACGTCCTTCACGAGCTACTAGCTGTGCGTAAGATCCTGCACTTCTTGCTAGTGTGGCACCAGCACCTGGCTGAAGCTCAATGTTGTGAATGATAGTACCTAGAGGAATATCAGAAAGAGGCAAGCAGTTGCCAACTTCTGGAGCTACACCAGGACCTGAGGTTACTACAGTACCAACCTGTAGGCCCGCAGGAGCGATGATGTATGTTTTCTCTCCATCAGCATAGTGAAGCAGCGCAATACGAGCTGTCCTGTTCGGATCATACTCAATTGTCTTCACTGTAGCAGGCACACCATACTTTGTGCGCTTGAAGTCAATTACTCTATACTTCTGCTTATGACCACCGCCCATATAGCGCATAGTCATTCTACCTGAATTGTTACGTCCACCAGATTTTGAAAGGGGTGCCAACAAAGATTTCTCAGGAGTAGTTGCTGTGATTTCATCAAAAGCAGGGGCTACTCTAAATCTTTGACCTGGTGTTATTGGTCTTAACTTTTTTAAAGCCATTTTAACTTAATTATATGCCGCTGTAAAAGTCTATTACTTCACCCTCTTTAAGGGTAACAATTGCCTTCTTAATCAGAGAGGTACGGCCAGTTACAGCTCCAGACTTAGTATACTTCGTCTTTTTCTTACCGATAGAGCGCATTGTTGATACTTTATCAACGGTTACGCCATACATCTTTTCAACTGCCTTCTTGATCTCTACTTTGTTGGCGTTTCTCTCCACCTCAAAAGCATATTTACCAACCTCGTTCAAGGCAGCGTACTTCTC
This sequence comes from Pontibacter anaerobius, assembly GCF_026241195.1. Lineage (GTDB taxonomy): Bacteria > Bacteroidota > Bacteroidia > Cytophagales > Hymenobacteraceae > Pontibacter > Pontibacter anaerobius. The sequence continues at coordinate 197,803 of NZ_JAPFQO010000001.1, read as the reverse complement.
AGTAATAATTGGTCTTTTCAGAACGTTCATTATTTCGCGCTAAAGAGGTTTTCTAATTCATTTACTGATTGCTCAACAAGAAGAAGTTTCTCAGTGTTCAGCAGGTCATAAGTGTTTACATCGCTTACAGTCGAAACTTTTACCTTAGGAAGGTTTCTTCCAGAAAGTACGATGTTTTTGTCTACAGCTGGAAGTACTACCAGAGTCTTGCCATTGAACTGCAGGTTGTTCAGGATACCTCTAAACTCTTTTGCCTTTGGAGCTTCCATTGTGAAAGACTCAACCAGAGCTACACGATTGTCACGTGCTAACAGAGAAAGAGCTGAAAGACGAGCTACACGCTTCAACTTTTTGTTAAGCTTAAAGCTATAGTTTCTTGGTTTAGGACCGAATACACGACCACCACCTACAAACACAGGAGACTTAATGCTACCTGCACGTGCTCCGCCTGTACCTTTCTGCTTCTTGATCTTTTTAGTAGAGCCAGCAACCTCGTTACGCTCTTTTGACTTGTGCGTACCTTGTCTTTGGTTAGCCAGGTACTGCTTCACATCAAGATACATGGCATGCTCGTTTGGCTCTAAACCAAAAATAGCATCAGAAAGAGTAACCTTTCTGCCTGTATCTTCACCTTTAATATTTAATACAGAGAGCTCCATTTTATTTCTCAATTAACACGTAAGAATTTCTGGCACCAGGAACAGAGCCACTAACTACAATTAGGTTTTTTTCTGTGATGATGCGCAGCACAGTCAGGTTTTGAACCTTTACTCTGTTGCCACCCATTCTACCAGCCATGCGCATTCCTTTGAATACTCTTGATGGCCAAGAACATGCACCGATTGAACCTGGGTGTCTTGCTCTGTTATGCTGGCCGTGCGTTTGACCACCAACACCGGCAAAGTTATGGCGCTTTACAACACCCTGAAAACCTTTACCTTTAGATGTACCTACTACATCCACGAATTCGCCTTCAACAAACAGGGTAGCATCAACTGTGTCGCCCAGGTTGTAAGAAACGCCTTCTACATCAAATTCTGCTACTTTCTTTTTAGGAGCAGTCTTAGCTTTTTGATAGTGACCAGCTTCCGCTTTTGTTACTCTTTTGAGTTTTTTGTCACCATAGCCAATCTGCACAGCAGCGTAGCCGTCATTCTCAACCGTCTTCACCTGAGTAACTACACACGGACCTGCTTGAATAAGCGTAACTGGTGTGTATTTACCATCTGCAGTGAAGAGGCTTGTCATTCCGATTTTTTTACCGATAATTCCAGGCATTCAACTTTTGTTTAGAGATGGATACAATAATTCATTGCCCCCTATTTCGCTAAGGGAGTGCAAAGTTAATAAATTTTTAAGCTTCTTTTCAAGCTTTCTCTAAAATATTTATTTTCAAGCAGGTATAAAAAAAGAGGAGAACGATTGTTCTCCTCTTTTGTAAAGCTTATGCGATGTTATCAAACTTTGATTTCTACATCTACACCGCTAGGCAATTCAAGCTTCATCAAGGCATCTACTGTTTTAGAGCTTGTAGAGTAAATATCTACTAATCTCTTGTAAGTGCAAAGCTGAAACTGCTCGCGAGATTTCTTGTTCACGTGTGGTGAACGAAGCACTGTAAACTTATCCTTCTCAGTTGGAAGTGGAATTGGACCGCTAACGATAGCGCCTGTAGCTTTTACCGCTTTTACAATCTTCTCTGATGATTTATCCACCAGGTTATGATCGTATGACTTAAGCTTTATTCTGATTTTCTGATTCATCTTATACTACTATTTTGCTGCTGTTCCCTTTATTTTGGCAATGATAGCATCTGCTAAGTTCTGCGGCACCTGCTCGTAGTGATCGAACGTAAGTGAAGCAGTAGCTCTACCAGAAGTAATGGTACGAAGGTCAGTTACGTAACCAAACAATTCTGAAAGTGGAACGTCAGCTTTAACTACAGTTGAAGTACCTTTAGTATCCATGCCCTTCATGATACCTCTTCTTCTGTTCAAGTCACCTGTTACCGGACCTGTGTACTCGTCTGGAGTAACAACGTCTACAGCCATGATCGGCTCAAGAAGTTTTGGAGCACATTGCTTACCTGCTTCTTTGAATCCTTGACGTGCAGCAAGTTCAAAAGAAAGAGAGTCAGAGTCTACATCGTGGAATGAACCGTGGAACAGACGCACTTTCATAGAATCTATCGGGAAGCCAGCCAGGATACCATTCTTCATAGCTTCTTCGAAACCTTTCTGTACTGCCGGGATGAATTCACGAGGAATAACACCACCTACGATAGCATTCACGAACTCCAGTCCTTGCTTACCATCTTCACGTGGCCCCATTTCAAATACGATGTCTGCAAACTTACCACGACCACCAGACTGCTTCTTGAATACCTCACGGTGCTCAACGCTCTTAGTGATAGTCTCTTTGTAAGCTACCTGTGGTGCACCTTGGTTCAGTTCAACTTTGAACTCGCGCTTCATACGATCAATGATGATCTCCAGGTGAAGCTCGCCCATACCACGAAGGATGGTCTGACCTGTCTCCTCATCAGTGTTTACCTGAAGTGTTGGATCCTCCTCGATAAGCTTGGCAATAGCCATACCCATCTTGTCAGAGTCAGCTTGTGACTTCGGCTCAATAGCATAGCCAATCACTGGCTCTGGGAACTCCATTGACTCTAGTACGATTTTCGCACTCTGGTCGCAAAGCGTGTCACCTGTTTTGATATCCTTAAAGCCTACAACTGCACCAATATCACCAGCACCTAATCTTTCAATCTGGTTCTGCTTGTTGGCGTGCATTTGGAAAATGCGAGAGATACGCTCTTTGTTACCTGAACGGGTGTTGAAGACATATGATCCAGACTCTAACACACCTGAGTACGCACGTACGAAGCAAAGGCGTCCTACGTAAGGGTCAGTTGCAATCTTAAATGCCAATCCTGAAAAAGGCTCATCGTAGCTTGGCTTACGAGTCACCTCAGCACCTGTATCTGGGTTGATTCCTTTGATGTTATCTCTATCTAGTGGAGAAGGAATCAATGCCATTACATAGTCAAGCATTGTCTGTACGCCTTTGTTCTTGAATGAAGAACCGCAAAGCATTGGAACAATTGCCATGTCAATGGTAGCGGCGCGTAGCGCAGCGATAATTTCTGCTTCTGAAATTGAATTCGGGTCTTCGAAGTATTTCTCCATCAAAGTCTCATCGTACTCGGCTACTGCCTCCAGAAGTTTTTCTCTATACTCTTCAGCTTCTTCAACCATGTCATCCGGAATCGGGACTTCAGTAAAGGTCATACCTTTATCATCTTCATTCCAGATAATTCCACGGTTATTTACCAGGTCAACTACACCTCTGAAGTTATCTTCAGAGCCGATCGGTAATTGAAGTGCAACTGCGTTGCTTCCTAGCATTTCCTTCACCTGCTTACAAACAGCTAGGAAATCAGCTCCTGAACGGTCCATTTTGTTAACGAAACCGATACGAGCTACTTTATAGTTGTCAGCAAGGCGCCAGTTTGTCTCTGACTGTGGCTCTACACCGTCTACGGCAGAAAACAGGAACACCAGACCATCCAATACACGTAAAGAACGGTTTACCTCTACGGTAAAGTCCACGTGACCAGGAGTATCAATGATGTTGATATGGTAGTTATCGCCTCTATAAGGCCAGCTAACTGTTGTAGCAGCAGAAGTAATGGTAATACCTCTTTCTTGCTCCTGCTCCATCCAGTCCATGGTAGCTGCACCATCGTGTACTTCACCAATTTTGTGGCTTACACCAGCATAGTAAAGTATACGTTCCGTGGTAGTTGTTTTACCAGCGTCAATGTGTGCTGCAATACCGATGTTTCTTGTATATTTTAAGTCGCGCGTATTCATAATTTAGAATCTAAAGTGAGAGAATGCTTTGTTCGCTTCTGCCATTCTGTGCGTGTCGTCTTTTTTCTTAACGGCAGCACCTTCACCTTTAGCAGCTGCGATAATTTCACCTGCTAACCTATCTTTCATTGTCTTCTCACCTCTCTTACGAGCGTATGATATCATCCATTTGATACCAAGAGATACTCTGCGGTCCGGACGAACCTCAGTCGGCACTTGGAAAGTAGCACCTCCTACCCTGCGGCTCTTTACCTCGACGCTAGGCATGATGTTGTTCAACGCCTTCTTCCAAGTTTCGAGACCGTTTTCTTTAGTTCTTTGCTCTACTAGTTCTACAGCATCATAGAAGATACCATAAGCAACACTTTTCTTTCCGTCTTCCATCAGGTAGTTAACGAAACGTGTCACCAATGTCTCTTTGTATTTTGGATCAGGAAGGAGAATTCTACTTTTAGGCTTTGCTTTTCTCATTGTATTAAAACTCTAGGGATTATTTCTTTTTTCCTTTACCTGCAGCAGCCGCTGGCTGTCCTGGCTTAGGTCTCTTAGCACCATACTTAGAGCGTGACTGAAGACGGCCGCTTACGCCAGCTGTGTCCAGTGCTCCACGTACGATGTGGTAACGTACACCTGGAAGGTCTTTCACTCTACCGCCTCTGATCAGCACAATAGAGTGCTCCTGAAGGTTGTGACCTTCACCTGGGATATAGGCGTTTACTTCTTTGCCGTTTGTAAGTCTTACTCTGGCTACTTTACGCATTGCAGAGTTAGGCTTCTTAGGCGTAGTAGTATATACTCTTGTACATACACCACGGCGCTGTGGGCATGAATCTAAGGCAGGAGACTTTGACTTGAACGTCAATTTTTCTCTGCCTTTTCTTACTAATTGCTGTATAGTAGGCATTTACTAGCTGTTAATTATAGATTTTTCCACTTTAAATTTTGGTCTGCAAAGGTATAAAAATCACTTTGCAAATTCAAAATTTTAATTCATTAATTCTCTGCGCCTTAGGCCTCTCCCACTGTTCCCCCGAAGTTCATCGGGAAAGAAGGAGCATCCTGTGACTGCTTTATTTCGCCGAAGCTGGCCTCAAATTTTTTAACATTATCAGCCAGAGCAGCCAAAAGTCTTTTGGCATGCTCTGGGGTGATAACTATTCTTGATTTGACTTTAGCTTTTGGCAGTCCTGGCATCAATCTTATGAAATCAATCACAAACTCACCACTTGAATGAGCGATCATGGCAAGGTTTGCATACTCGCCCTCGGCTACCTCTTCCGATAGTTCGATGTTGATCTGATTCTGTTTCTGCAGATTTTCCGCCATGGCTACTTATTTGTTTTGTAGTTCCTGCTGCTTTGTTTTAGCTGTAGTCTTTTTAGACTCAACAAGCGCATCGTACTCTTCCTGGCTTCCAACAATCAGGTTCTGATACTCGCGCAAGCCTGTACCTGCTGGTATTAGGTGACCTACAATTACGTTCTCCTTTAGGCCAAGTAGTTCGTCCGCCTTACCTTTGATTGCTGCTTCGCTCAGTACTTTTGTAGTTTCCTGGAATGATGCCGCAGAGATAAAGCTTTGAGTACCCAACGAGGCCTGTGTGATACCTTGCAGCGTTGGACGCGAAACTGCTGGCTGTGCATCGCGCACAGTTACTAGTTTCATGTCGCGGCGCTTCAGGCTAGAGTTCTCATCACGTAGGCGACGAGGTGTAACAATCATACCTGGCTTCAGGTTTGTAGAGTCTCCAGCATCCTCAACAACTTTCATGTCGATGATGTGGTCGTTCTCCTCCATGAAGTTTACCTTATCAACAGTTTGGTTTTCCAGGAAGCTAGTGTCGCCAGCGTCTACTACAACTACTTTCTGCATCATCTGACGTACTACCACCTCAATATGCTTGTCGTTGATCTTCACACCCTGCAGTCGGTATACTTCCTGAATCTCATTTACCAGGTACTCTTGTACTGCACCAGGTCCCTGGATATTCAGTATGTCTGTCGGTGTGATAGCACCATCAGATAGCGGCATACCCGCACGTATAAAGTCATTGTCCTGTACCAGGATGTGCTTAGAAAGTGGCACCATGTATTTCTTCTTCACTCCGTCTTTCGACTCAATGAAAATTTCACGGTTACCACGTTTCACACTACCATAGGTAACTACACCATCAATCTCAGACACAACGGCTGGGTTAGACGGGTTACGTGCTTCGAACAACTCTGTAACTCGTGGAAGACCACCTGTAATGTCTCGGGTTTTACCGATAGCGCGCGGGATCTTCACCAGGATCTGACCTGCTTTGATCTTTTCTCCGTTCTCCACCGTTAAGTGTGCTCCAACTGGAATGTTATAGCCTTTCGACTCTCCATTCTTCGGATTAACCACGATGGCAGGGTTCTGTGTCTTATCTTTTGTATCGATAATTACTTTCTCCCGGTAACCGGTCTGCTCATCAGACTCCTCACGGTATGTTACACCTTCAATGATCGATTCGTAAGTAATCTCACCGTCGAACTCTGAAAGTATAACCGCGTTGTATGGATCCCAATTACAAAGCACTGCGCCTTTCTCTACGACCTGACCTTCATTTACATGCAGGAATGAACCGTAAGGAACGTGGTTACTGATCAATAGCTTACCAGTATTTGGATCAACAACTTTTACCTCACCTGAACGACCCATTACTACTTTCACCGGCTCGCCTTCATTGTTTACTGTATCCAGTGAACGAACATCTTCGAACTCGATCTTACCTCCGAACTTCGCCATGATAGTTGCTTCTACGGCGATGTTTGAAGCTGTACCACCTACGTGGAATGTACGAAGTGTCAGCTGTGTACCTGGCTCACCGATAGACTGGGCAGCGATTACACCAACAGCCTCACCTTTCTGCACCATAAATCCTGTTGCCAGGTTACGGCCGTAGCACTTAGCACAAATACCACGCTTAGACTCGCAAGTTAATACTGAGCGGATTTCGACAGAATCAATCGCAGTGTTTTCGATAGCACGTGCAACATCTTCTGTAATCTCTACGCCTGATTCTACTATCAGGTCATTTGTGATCGGGTCGAATACATCATGTACAGCCACACGACCTAGTATACGCTCTGACAATGATTCAACAATATCCTCATTGTCTTTCAGTGCGCTAACTTCCAGGCCTCTTAGTGTACCGCAGTCTTCCTCGTTTACAATTACGTCCTGAGATACGTCTACCAGACGACGAGTCAGGTAACCAGCATCCGCAGTTTTAAGGGCCGTATCGGCTAGACCTTTACGAGCACCGTGTGTTGAGATGAAGTACTCGATTACATCCAGACCTTCCTTAAAGTTCGAAAGGATTGGGTTTTCAATAATCTCACCTACTGAACCCTGAAGTGACTTCTGAGGCTTAGCCATCAGACCACGCATACCACCCAGCTGACGAATCTGCTCTCTTGAACCACGGGCTCCAGAGTGCATCATCATGAAGATTGAGTTGAAGCCCTGATCCTCATTTTCAAGACGGCGCATCAGCGTTTCAGTAATCTGGTTGTTGATACGTGTCCAGATATCAATTACCTGGTTGTAACGTTCGTTATCAGTGATCAGACCCATAGAGTAGTTTTGCCATACAGCATCTACATCTTTCTTGGCCTGCTCTACCAGAATTTCCTTTTCTGCAGGGATATTAATATCACCCAGACCCATTGACAGACCACCTTTGTAGGCTGACTGGAATCCCAGGGTTTTAATATCGTCTAGGAACTGGGCAGTACGTGCCATACCCGTTTCCTTAAATACTCTGGAGATTACCTGCTGCAGTTTTTTCTTCGTCAGCAGTTCGTCCAGGTAACCTACCTCTTCAGGTACAAACTGATTAAAGATCACACGGCCGGCAACTGTTTCGATAAGCTTCGTCTCCAGTTCTCCGTTCTCGTTCTTAACCTTAGTTCTTACCTTAATGTAAGCATGTTTGGATATTCTTCCTTCGTTGATGGCGATAATCACTTCCTCCGCAGAGTAGAAGCTCATACCTTCACCAGCGATTTTCTCGGTTTCTGTGCTTCGCTTTCCTTTCGATACATAGTATAAACCAAGTACCATGTCCTGAGATGGCACCGTGATTGGGGCACCATTGGCAGGGTTCAGGATGTTGTGCGAGGCAAGCATCAGCATAGAGGCTTCCAGTACAGCTGCCGGTCCTAGTGGAACGTGCACCGCCATCTGGTCACCGTCAAAGTCGGCGTTGAATGCCGTACACACCAGTGGGTGCAGCTGGATCGCCTTACCTTCGATCAGTTTTGGCTGGAATGCCTGGATACCTAATCTGTGGAGCGTAGGGGCACGGTTAAGGAGCACTGGATGGCCTTTCAGCACGTTCTCCAAGATATCCCATACTACCGGGTCCTTACGGTCTACTATCTTCTTTGCTGACTTTACAGTTTTAACAATACCTCTTTCGATCAGCTTGCGGATGATGAACGGCTTGAAGAGCTCAGCTGCCATATTCTTAGGCAGACCGCACTCGTGCAGCTTCAGTTCAGGACCAACCACAATTACCGAACGCCCAGAGTAGTCAACACGCTTACCAAGCAAGTTCTGACGGAAACGTCCCTGCTTGCCTTTCAGCATGTCAGAAAGTGATTTTAACGCACGGTTACCCTCGGCACGAACAGCGTTCACTTTACGTGAGTTGTCGAACAGAGAGTCTACCGCTTCCTGCAGCATTCGCTTCTCGTTACGAAGGATTACTTCAGGAGCCTTAATCTCGATCAGACGCTTCAGACGGTTGTTACGGATGATAACACGTCTGTAAAGGTCGTTCAAGTCGGAAGTAGCGAAACGGCCACCATCCAACGGAACGAGCGGACGTAGCTCTGGCGGTATAACAGGCACCATGCGGATGATCATCCACTCTGGTCTGTTCTCAATGCGGGTAGTGGCGTCGCGGAATGCTTCTACAACACGCAGGCGCTTCAAGGCCTCAGCTTTACGCTGCTGCGATGTCTCGTGCGCGGCTGCATGGCGCAGCTCATAAGAAAGGTCATCTAGGTTGATGCGCTCCAGCAGCATTTGCAGGGCCTCAGCTCCCATCTTCGCTATGAACTTGTTCGGATCGTTATTATCCAAAACCTGGTTCTCACGCGGCAGTTTATCCACCATGTCCAGGTACTCATCCTCTGTCAGGAAGTCTAGCGTGTTCACGCCATCTTCCGCAAGTATACCTGGCTGGATAACTACATATCTTTCGTAGTAGATGATCTGGTCAAGCTTCTTAGTTGGCAGGCCTAACAGATAACCTATTTTGTTTGGAAGAGATTTGAAGTACCAGATGTGTGCCACAGGAACCACTAACTCAATGTGGCCCATACGCTCGCGGCGCACTTTTTTCTCAGTCACCTCTACGCCGCAACGGTCGCAGATGATGCCTTTGTATCTGATTCTTTTATACTTTCCGCAGTGGCATTCCCAGTCCTTTACGGGTCCGAATATTCTTTCGCAGAACAGACCACCCATCTCAGGCTTATAGGTTCTATAGTTTATGGTCTCAGGTTTTACTACCTCCCCGTTGGAACGCTCCAGAATTGACTCCGGTGAAGCCAAGCTGATCGTTACCTTTGAGAAGTCCTGAGTTAGCTTTTTGTTTTTCGCAAATGCCATATTATTAGAATAATGTCGATACAATGAATATGCCTTACAGCTTAACCAGTATAAGTATGCAAAGCGCTTTGGCCAATGCCGCAGCGCTTTGCTTTATACTTTCTACTCCAGTGTTATCTCCAGAGCCAAGCCTCTCAACTCGTGAATCAGTACATTGAATGATTCAGGGATGTTTGGCTTTGGCAGCACGTCGCCTTTTACAATGGCTTCGTAAGCTTTCGCTCTGCCTATCACGTCGTCTGACTTCACTGTAAGTATCTCTTGCAGCACGTTTGAAGCACCGAAGGCTTCCAGCGCCCACACCTCCATCTCACCGAAACGCTGGCCACCGAACTGGGCTTTACCACCCAATGGCTGCTGCGTGATGAGCGAGTATGGTCCGATAGAACGGGCGTGCATCTTATCATCAACCAAGTGACCCAGTTTCAGCATGTAGATCACACCTACCGTTACCGGCTGGTCGAATCTGTCGCCTGATAAACCATCATACAGGTATGTTCTACCAAAACGAGGCAATCCTGCTTCAGCAAGCTCAGCTGATACCTGCTCTTCAGTGGCACCGTCAAAGATTGGAGTCGCATACTTGCGGCCCATCTTCAGACCCGCCCATCCAAGTACAGTTTCGTAGATCTGTCCGATGTTCATTCGGGAAGGTACACCAAGCGGGTTCAGTACGATATCCATTGGCGTTCCGTCTTCCAGGAATGGCATATCTTCGTCGCGAACGATTCGCGCTACTATACCTTTGTTACCGTGACGACCGGCCATCTTATCACCCACCTTCAGCTTACGCTTCTTGGCGATGTATACTTTGGCTAGCTGAACAATACCTGCTGGCAACTCGTCTCCTACCTCCAGCGTGAAACGCTCACGCTTAAAGTGTGCAGATACGATATTGCGGCGCTTGTTATAGTTCTTCACAAGCTCTACCAGCATGTTGTTCACTTTGTCGTCAGCAGTCCAGTTCTCCAGGATCAGGTCTTTGAACATGTTCACCTCTTCCGGAACTGCATAATTGCTTTCGTCCTTGTATGGGTTCTTTTCAGGGAACAGTGCCTCAGTGATATTCTTACGAGAGAACTTAGCTCCTTTAGTCAGGATCTCATCTCCGAACTTGTGACGGATACCCTGAGAAGTTTTGCCTTCCAGCAGCTCCACCAGCTTATCCACCATCACGTTCTTGATGGCTTTCAGTTCTTTCGAATACTTCACCTTCAGTTCCTCAACCTCCTTCTTAGACTTAGCACGAAGGTTCTTGTCTTTCTTAGGACGAGAAAACAGCTTGGTTTCGATCACCACACCATTTAGTGATGGCGGCGCCTTAAGCGAGGCATCCTTCACGTCGCCTGCTTTGTCACCAAAGATGGCACGGAGCAGTTTCTCCTCCGGTGTTGGATCAGTCTCTCCTTTCGGCGTGATCTTACCGATCAGGATATCTCCTTCACGAACCTCAGCACCGATACGGATAATACCATTCTCATCCAGGTTACGAACAGCTTCCTCACTTACGTTTGGAATCTCAGACGTCAACTCTTCCTCTCCACGCTTCGTCTCACGAACCTCAAGTTCAAATTCCTCGATGTGGATAGAAGTAAAGATATCGTCACGAACAACTCTCTCAGATATTACAATAGCATCCTCGAAGTTGTAACCCTGCCATGGCATGAAAGCCACCTGCATGTTTCTACCAATGGCCAGTTCACCGTCGTTAGTTGCATAACCTTCGCACAGTGGCTCGCCTTTTGTAACGCGCTGCCCTTTCTTAACAAGAGGGGTCAGGTTGATACATGTATCCTGGTTTGTTCTTCTGAATTTAACCAGTTTATAGGTTACGTACTCAGCATCAAACGACACCAGTTTCTCCTCGTCAGACAGATCATACTTCACAACGATTTTATTAGCGTCTACGAAGTCGATCTCTCCGTCTCCCTCTGCGATCACAAGGGCTCTGGAGTCAATAGCGGCTCTTCTCTCCAGGCCTGTACCTACGATAGGTGCTTCTGGCTTCAGTAGAGGCACAGCCTGACGTTGCATGTTTGAACCCATCAGGGCACGGTTAGCATCGTCATGCTCCAGGAACGGAATCAGGGAAGCTGCAACCGATACAATCTGGTTCGGCGCAACGTCCATATAGGTATAAGTATTAGGCTCCTCTACCGGGAAGTCACCCTCGAAACGGCCTTTTACTCTTTCATTAACAAAGTTACCATCATCATCGATCAGCGCATTTGCCTGTGCAATGTGGTGCGTATCCTCTTCTTCCGCTGTCAGGTACTCTACCGATCCATCCACAACAACTTTACCTTCCACCACTTTTCTATATGGCGTTTCAATAAAGCCCATGTGGTTTACTCGTGCGTGCACACACAGAGAAGAAATCAGACCAATGTTCGGACCTTCCGGTGTCTCAATCGTACACAGACGACCGTAGTGCGTATAGTGAACGTCACGTACCTCAAAGCCTGCACGCTCTCTGGACAGACCGCCTGGTCCCAGTGCAGACACACGTCGCTTATGCGTCACTTCTGCCAGCGGGTTCGTCTGGTCCATGAACTGAGAAAGCTGGTTCGTACCGAAGAACGAGTTGATTACAGAAGACAGCGTACGTGCGTTGATCAGGTCAACCGGCTTGAAGTCTTCATTATCGCGTACGTTCATACGCTCTTTGATAGTACGGGCCATACGGGCCAAACCAACACCAAACTGCGCATACAGCTGCTCTCCTACCGTTCTTACACGGCGGTTGCTCAGGTGGTCAATATCATCCACAACAGCCTTTGAGTTGATCAAACCGATGAGGTACTTCACGATAAGGACGATGTCCTCGTTCGTCAGTACTTTCGCTTCCCAATTTGTGTCAAGCCCTAGCTTTTTGTTGATTCTATATCGGCCAACTTCGCCTAAGTCATATCGCTTATCTGAGAAGAACAGCTTCTGAATGATATCTCGGGCTGTTTCAACGTCTGGCGCCTCTGTGTTACGCAACTGGCGGTAAATCTGCTCTACTGCCTCCTGCTCTGAGTTAGAGTTGTCTTTTTGAAGCGTATTGTAGATGATAGCGTAATCAGCGATGTTCACATTCTCGCGGTGCAGGATAATAGACTGCACGCCTGAGTCAAGTATAACATCTATATCTTCTGGAGTAATTTCAGAGTCACGCTCTAAAATCACCTCGTTACGGTCAATAGATACTACCTCTCCTGTATCCTCATCCACGAAGTCTTCTGTCCACGTTCTTAAAACTCGTGCAGCAAGCCTGCGACCGATAGAATTCTTAAGCGTGCCCTTATCAGCAGGAACTTCCTCAGAAAGGCCGAACAGATCGAGTATGTCCTTATCTGTACCGTATCCTATTGCACGGAGAAGTGTTGTTACAGGAAACTTCTTCTTACGGTCGATGTATGCATACATGACGTTATTAACATCTGTTGCAAACTCAACCCAGGATCCCTTGAAAGGTATAATTCTGGCAGAATAAAGCTTTGTTCCATTTGTGTGCTTGCTTTGTGCAAAGAACACACCCGGAGAACGGTGCAACTGTGATACAATAACACGTTCAGCCCCGTTGATCACAAAGGAGCCTTTTTCTGTCATGTATGGTATGTTGCCTAAGAATACCTCCTGCTCAATTGTCTCAAAGTCCTCGTTATCCTCATCGTTACAGATAAGGCGAAGCTTTGCTTTAAGCGGAACAGAATAGGTAAGGCCCCTGTCGATGCTTTCATCTACAGAGTATTTTGGAGGATCTATATGATAATCGATAAACTCCAGTACGAAGTTTTCACGTGAATCTGAGATAGGAAAGTTCTCGGCAAATACCTTAAACAATCCTTCCTGCGCTCTATTTTCAGCTGGGGTCTCCAGCTGAAAGAAGTCCTGGAATGACTGTACCTGAACATCCAAAAAGTCAGGATAGTCAATCACCGACTTTATAGAGGCAAAATTGATTCTATCTGTCGTTTTATTCTTAGCCAAAGCCTTGGAATTTTACGTTTATAATCTCATTTAGTAGCACACAGAGTCCAAAACAGCTGTGGGCAAAAAAAAGATCCAATTAATTTGAATCTCTATACAAACAGGAAAAGACCTGACGAATTTGCCAGGTCTACCTGTTCTCAGTATGTTGATAAAGCGGGATTATTTTACCTCCACTTCAGCACCAGCTTCTTCCAAAGATTTCTTCAGTGAATCGGCCTCGTCTTTCGCTACACCTTCTTTCAATGTTTTAGGAGCACCGTCAACCAGCTCTTTTGCCTCTTTCAGGCCAAGTCCAGTCAGCTCTTTTACAAGCTTAACTACTGCTAGTTTCTGAGCACCAGCTGACTTAAGGATTACGTCAAAAGAAGTTTTCTCTTCTGCAGCAGCTCCTCCTTCAGCAGCACCACCACCAGCCATCATAACTGGAGCAGCAGCAGCAGGCTCAATGCCATACTCATCCTTAAGAATAGTAGCTAGCTCGTTAACCTCTTTAACAGTCAAGTTTACTAACTGCTCAGCGAATGCTTTCAAATCTGCCATTTTTATAGAAATTAAAAGTTACTTATTGATTACGTTTTTAAATTATTCTTTTTCTGATAAAGTTTTCAAGATACCCGCCAGCTTACCGCCGCTGCTCTGAAGTGCTGAAACAACATTCTTAGCAGGCGACTGAAGAAGACCGATGATATCGCCAATAAGCTCGTCCTTAGACTTGATCTCGGACAACATCTTAAGCTGCTCATCTCCAATGAAGATTCCACTGTCGATAAAAGCACCTTTCAGTTTTGGAAGCGTATTGCCTTTCTTTCTGAAGTCTTGAATCAGTTTCGCTGGTGCATTGCCTGACTCTTGCGAGAACAGGATACCGGAAGCGCCCTTTAAAACATCATCAAGCGCAGAAGTATCAGCTTCTAAAGTATCCAGCGCTTTCTTAATAAGTGTATTTTTGTACACTTTGTACTCGATCCCACGATCGAATGCCAATCTTCTGAACGCGTTGATGCCAGCTACACTCATAGTTGAGGCATCAGTTATATAGAAGTAGTTTGTATTTGCTAACTTCTCGCTCAGGTCTTTTACAATTATCTCTTTTTCTTCCCTGGTCATGTTCTTAGATAGTTGCGTTCTTGTCAACGATTACGGCCGGGCTCATTGTGCTAGACAATGTGATGCTCTTGATGTAAGTCCCTTTAGCTGAGGAAGGCTTCAGACGGTTAAGTGTCTGGATTACCTCGTTTGCATTGGCAGCAAGCTGCTCTGCAGAGAAAGAAACCTTACCAACGCTCGTGTGGATGATACCGAATTTGTCAACTTTGAAGTCGATTTTACCGGCTTTTACCTCTTTAACTGCTTTGGCCACATCTTGAGTAACTGTACCCGACTTTGGGTTTGGCATCAGGTTACGAGGACCTAAGATTCTACCCAAACGACCAACTTTAGCCATAACTGCAGGCATGGTGATAATCACGTCTACATCAGTCCATCCTTTTTCGATTTTCTGGATATAGTCATCAAGACCTACGAAGTCAGCACCAGCGTCTTTCGCTTCCTGCTCTTTGTCTGGAGTTACCAGCGCAAGCACCTTTACTTCTTTACCAGTTCCGTGAGGCAGTGTTACGATACCACGAACCATTTGGTCGGCCTTACGTGGATCTACGCCTAAACGTACATCAATATCAACAGAGGCATCAAATTTTGTGAAGGTAATGTCCTTTACAACTGAGGCGGCATCTGTCAGAGAATACTCTTTTGCTAGATCGGCTTTGGCTAAAGCCGCTTTTCTATTTTTTGAAATCTTTGCCATTTTCCTTCAACTTGTTATTCGTTCCACGGAGCTGTACCAGACACTGTGATACCCATGCTTCTTGCTGTACCTGCCACTTGTCTCATTGCGGACTCCAGTTTGAAAGCATTCAGGTCAGGCATCTTCGTCTCTGCTATCTCTTTAATCTGATCCCATGTTACTGAACCAACTTTGTTACGGTTAGGCTCTTTGGAACCGCTCTTTATCTTAGCGGCATCCATTAGCAACACTGGAGCAGGTGGAGTTTTAACAACGAAGTCAAAAGACTTGTCTGCATAAATAGTAATCAAAACTGGTAACACCTGGCCGGGCTTATCCTGGGTTCTAGCATTGAACTGCTTACAGAACTCCATGATGTTAAGACCTTTAGAACCAAGTGCAGGTCCAACCGGTGGCGATGGATTCGCGGCACCTCCCTTTATCTGAAGCTTCAGATAACCTTTTATTTCCTTTGCCATTCTATGTATTTACTACGATTCTTTTTCTACTTGCATGTAGTTCAGCTCAACCGGCGTGTTTCTTCCAAAGATCTTCACCATTACGTTAAGCTTCTTACGCTCTTCGAACACTTCTTCCACAGTACCTGAGAAACCACTGAATGGACCATCCATTACCTTTACAATTTCTCCTACCACAAATGGAGTATCCAATACTTCCGCCTGCTCTTCTGCCTCGTCTACAGTACCCAGTATCCTGTTTACCTCTGACTGACGCAAGGGCACTGGCTTCTTGCTTGGAGAGCCTTTTTCATCTGTACCCAAAAAGCCGATAACGCCTGGTGTACTAATGATGATATGCTCTGCTTCACCGTGAGAAAGGTCTGCATGAACCAGCACATACCCTGGAAAGAAGCTGCGCTCTCTGATTCTTTTTTTACCCCCACGCATCTCGTATACTTTCTCTGCCGGTATCAACACCTGCGGAACATACTCATCGAGATTGTGACGCATTATCTCATTCTCCAGGTAAGCCTTAGCTTTTTTCTCCTGGCCACTAACGGCGCGAACTACATACCACTTTAAATCAGCCATGTATCTCTAATTTAAAACTGGTTGTAAAACCAGGTAAGCACTGTATCGAACCCGAAGTCCATAGCACCCACCACTAAGGCGAATATTAAAGATCCTATCAACACCAACACAGAACTGTTTTGCAGATCTCCGTATGCTGGCCAGGAGACCTTGTTCTTCATCTCCTCAACTGTGTCGTTAATATAGGTTCTAATATTGCTCATCGCTTCGCTTACCAGATAGTGAAAAAAATTGCACGGGTGGAGAGACTCGAACTCCCAGCCAATGGTTTTGGAGACCACTACTCTACCAATTGAGCTACACCCGTAAAAAAATGCACGCCAATTTTAATTGGAGTGCAAATTTATTCATAAGTTTTATGAAAACAAACCCGATCCCGAAAAAACTTTCAAGATCGGGTTTGCAACATAATTATTAGTCAAGGATTTCAGTTACCTGACCGGCACCTACTGTTCTACCACCCTCACGGATCGCAAAACGCAAACCTTTCTCCATTGCCACAGCGTTGATCAGGTTTACCTCGATAGTGATGTTATCACCTGGCATAACCATTTCTACGCCTTCTGGCAGCATGATCTCACCAGTAACGTCTGTGGTTCTGAAATAGAACTGTGGACGGTACTTGTTGAAGAATGGTGTATGACGGCCACCTTCTTCTTTAGAAAGAACGTAAACCTCAGCTTTGAACTTAGTGTGAGGCTTAACTGAACCTGGCTTACAGATAACCATACCACGACGGATATCAGTTTTCTCTATACCACGAAGAAGCAGACCTACGTTGTCACCAGCTTCACCTCTGTCAAGGATCTTACGGAACATCTCAACACCAGTAACTACTGACTTCAGGTTCTCAGCACCCATACCAAGGATTTCTACAGCCTCGCCAGAGTTGATTACGCCACGCTCGATACGGCCAGTTGCTACTGTACCACGACCAGTGATAGAGAACACGTCCTCTACTGGCATCAGGAATGGAAGGTCAACAAGACGCTCTGGAAGTGGAATCCAGTTATCAACTGCATCCATTAACTCTTCGATAGTCTTAACCCACTTCTCGTCGCCATTCAGGCCACCAAGAGCAGAACCTTGGATTACCGGGATGTTATCGCCATCGAAGTCGTAGAAAGAAAGCAGCTCACGGATTTCCATCTCAACAAGCTCAAGAAGCTCTGGGTCATCCACCATGTCCACTTTGTTCATGAACACTACAAGCTGAGGAACACCTACCTGACGGGCAAGAAGGATGTGCTCACGAGTCTGTGGCATTGGGCCATCAGTAGCAGCAACCACCAGGATAGCGCCGTCCATCTGGGCAGCACCAGTAACCATGTTCTTCACATAGTCAGCGTGACCCGGGCAGTCAACGTGTGCGTAGTGACGGTTTTCAGTAGCGTACTCTACGTGAGATGTATTGATAGTAATACCTCTTTCTTTTTCTTCAGGAGCGTTGTCAATTGAAGAGAAGTCACGCAGTGCAGCAAGACCTTTATTAGCCAACACAGTTGTGATAGCAGCAGTCAAAGTAGTTTTGCCGTGGTCAACGTGACCAATAGTACCGATATTTACGTGCGGTTTGGAACGGTCAAATGTTTCTTTAGCCATTGTATGATATTAAATTAAGGTTAAAACGTTTAAGTTTATGTCGCGCTTTTAAATATACACGTAACGGACTGTGAGCCAACGATGGGAATTGAACCCACGACCCCTTCCTTACCAAGGAAGTACTCTACCCCTGAGCTACGTCGGCTTTTAAATCCATCAGAAAACTACAACCCTATTTACACTAAAAAGGAAGCTCATCTGCATGAATTTCCTTCTCCAGTCCTTATTAGCAAATATGTTTTCTGACTTAAATGAGCGGGAGACGAGGGTCGAACTCGCGGCCTATAGCTTGGAAGGCTATCGCTCTACCAACTGAGCTACTCCCGCTTATTATTTTTTTTAAGTTTATAGTGTAACAACAAACACATTAGCGTTCATTATTACACTATAAACTTAATCTGTGGGGAGAGCAGGATTCGAACCTGCGAAGTCGTAAGACAACGGAGTTACAGTCCGTCCCATTTGGCCGCTCTGGAATCTCCCCGAAGTTAATTCTACATCAAATCAGCAGAACTTTTCCTTAGCAGTTCACTGCTTTCGCCGTGTTCTTTGTTCTAAGGAGATGCAAAATTAAGCCCTTTTTGTTGCAAGTCAAATATTCACGCAAAAAAATGTCAAAAAATTTCTCGGAGCTTAATACACATACATTTCCAGCAGCCGCTCATCCTTCTCGTTTGCCTTTATCTGCTGCATCAGTTGCTGAACTTCCGGCTTTTCAGACATCACCATAAGTGCCTGATAGGCAGAACCCCGCACATAGTATAGGCTATGGTTCTGCGCCAGGTCAGCCAACATAGCGATTGCTTCCGGCGTGTTGGTCTGGCTATTCCCGGCCAGGTAGGCCCCGAAGCTTTGAAGCAGATAATAAAGTTCGCTACCGCCGGCTTTTTTCATTTTCGTCATAAACCAGTCGTATTTTTCAGGACCTGCCTGTACTGCATAGTATGTGGCAAGTGCCAGCACGATCTCCTCATTTTCTTCCTTATCGAACTGCGCTAGCTTCTGTTTTACATCTTGCGCGCCTGTACCGGCATAGGCTAGTATACCTGCCGCGGCCACCTGATAAGAACTATCCTGCATGGCTCTGTTAAATACCGCCTGGTACTTTTCCCCTCCCCAGCCAGCAAGTGCAAGTATGGCTTCTGCACGAACAGATCCTTTTTTATCATCCACAGCCATTTTTCTGATAGCCGGCTCCAGCAACGCTACCTGCCCCTCTTTTAGTCTACTCAGTATATTGATCGCTGTACTACGGACCATCCAGAAGTCATCCTGCAGCGCCTCTTTATAGATAGCCTGTACCTGCGGGCGCGTCGCCTGCTCCTGCAACTCTGCCAATGCCTTTAGCTTAGGCGCCAGTTGGTTAGCGTGCTGGAACTGAAACAGCAGCTCATCTTCTGTTTTCTCATGCTCTACCACTCCCAGCAGCTGCTGCTCGGCGTCGAAAAGCACTAACTGCGGCTGTGAGGCCACATCAAATGTAAAGGTTTGCTCGGCTTTATCTACCACAATCGGGTGGAGCTGCTTTTTGCCGCCTGACCACACGGCCACTTGCAGCGGAAGGCGGTAAACAGGTGCGTAGGTGGTATCTTGTACCTGACGCACGTACAGCTGCAACTGACCTTTGTTGTAGCTCTGTGATACAATAAGCTCCGGGTGCCCCGGCTTCATGAACCATTGGTCGAAGAACCACATCAGATCCTTGCCCGTTACGTCCTCAAAAGCCATGCGCAGTTCCGCCACCTCTACCTCTGTGTACTTGTTACGGGTTAAGTATAGGTTAAGCGAGGCCCACCAGGCATCGTCGCCGACGAGTTTGCGCAGCATGTGCAATACGCGGCCGCCCTTGGCATAAGAGTGGCTGTCAAACATGTCTTCGCGGTCTTTGTAGTAGTAGCGGATAAGGGGCTCGCGCTTCGTTTCTGCTTCGTCTAAATACTGGCCCAGCTCGTCAAGCTGCAGGTAAGCCGCTTCGTCAGCGCCATACTTGTGCTCTGCCCACAGGTACTCCGAATAGTTGGCAAAGGCCTCGTTGAGCGGCAGGTTAGCCCACGACTCGGTGGTGACCAGATCGCCGAACCATTGGTGAAACAGCTCATGGGCGATGATGCCGTCCCAGCTTTTGTCCAGCAGCTCGCGCTCGTTTAGCTGCAGGTCCTCCATAAAGGTAGAGGCCGAGGTATTCTCCATTGCCCCCGACACAAAATCCCGCACCACTACCTGCGCATACTTTGGCCATGGGTAATCTACTCCCAGCTTCTGAGAGAAGAACTCCATCATCTCAGGCGTGTTGCCGAATACCTTCTTAGCCGTTTTCTCATACTCCGGCTCCACGTAGTAGTTTACCTCTATGTCGCGCCACGAGTCTTCTACCACGGCGAACTCCCCTATCGCCAGCATGGCCAGGTAGGGAGCATGTGGCTTCTCCTGCTTCCAGTAATCTGTTTTGGTTCCGTCAGCGTTCTGCCGCGAGTACACAAAGGCACCGTTCGAGAGGGTGGTGTACTTTGGGTCGATCGTGATATAGGTATCCTGCGTCATGCGCTCGTTCGGGGCATCGATGGTCGGGAACCAGGCGGAGCTGGCTTCTGTTTCGCCCTGGGTCCAGATCTGCTGCGGCTTGTCCGGGTTCTCTCCCAGCGGGTTGATAAAGTATAAACCTTTGTCCTCGGTGATGGCGTCGGAGCCGCCAACGGCCAGCTCGTTCGGTTTGGCGGTGTAGCTTATCTCTATTTTATACTCTTCGTCGCGGGTATAGGTCTTGCCCAGATCGATAGTGAGTTTCTGTCCGTCATACTTGTACTTCAGCGCGGTGCCGTCATAACCCTTCATTAGGTACACACTGTGGATATCCATCCCTTTGGCATCCAGCACCAGCTGGTTCTGCGGGTAGAAGTATGGCTTGAGGGTTAGCTCGGCAAGGCCGTTCAGGTACTGCTGCTGCCAGTCGAAACTCACGCGCAGGGTGGTGTGCAGCAGGTCATGCTCCCGGGTGCGCGAGGGGTTGAACTTATACTTCTTGGGCGCCCACGCCGGCACTGCGCCTGTAGGTTTCGCGGCTTTTGTAGTGGCAGGTAGCGGGGCTTTTGCGTCTAAAACTGATTTGTTGGTGCTGCAACCGCCTGCAAAAGCCATGGCAGCGGCAAGGCCGACTATATTCAGAAACCTATGATTCATGCGCTGAAAGTTTTAATTTTGAGGTGAAGTTCTAAAATACTCTGAGAAAACACTAACTTTAAGGTCGAAACCACACGAAAAGAAGATGCTCCAGGTAAAAACCGGTAACGGCAAAACATGGCAGGTTGATATCCAAAAAGATACTATACTTCTCAACAACGCCCCCTTCGACTGGGACATCTCCCCTATCGGACCCAACACATTTCACATCATTAAAGGCACCCGCTCCTTTACCGCCGAGGTTGTTTCTGCTGATTACCAGGAGAAAGCCTTCACGTTTAAAATAAACGGCGCCACGCAAACCGTTAGCGTAAAAGACCGCTTCGACCTGCTGCTGGACAAGCTAGGCATGAGCAACGCCAACGCCCACAAGGTAAACGACGTAAAAGCGCCGATGCCCGGGCTTATACTTGAGGTGAAGGTGCAGCCGGGACAGGAGGTGAAAAAGGGCGACCCGATCATGATCCTGGAGGCCATGAAGATGGAGAACATCCTGAAGTCGCCGGGAGATGGCGTGGTGAAGGAAGTGAAAGTACAGGTAAAGCAGAACGTGGAAAAGAACCAGGTGCTGATCCTTTTTCAATAGCCTTGTGTTAGCGTAAGCGGCTGCCCCCGGTGGCCGCTTCCTGATGTAAAAGAATTCATAACCTATACAGATAGTTTACCGTGAAGTATAAACGAATTTTGCTGAAGCTGAGTGGCGAGGCACTGATGGGCGAACAGCAGTATGGAATAGACTCTAACAGACTGCTGCAGTACGCCGAAGAGATTAAAGAAGTAGCCGCCCTAGGTGTAGAGGTGGCCGTGGTGATTGGCGGAGGCAATATCTTCAGAGGTGTGCAGGCCGAGCAGGTTGGTTTGGACCGCGTGCAAGGCGACTACATGGGCATGCTGGCTACTGTTATTAACAGCATGGCTCTGCAGAGCGCCCTCGAGAAGCTGGGCGTGTACACACGTTTGCTGTCTGGCATTAACATACAGCAGGTGTGCGAGCCCTACATACGCCGCCGTGCGGTGCGCCACCTGGAGAAAGGCCGCGTAGTTATTTTCGGGGCCGGAACCGGTAACCCATACTTCACCACAGACTCTGCGGCATCGCTTAGAGCCATCGAGATCGAGGCGGATGTGGTACTGAAAGGCACCCGCGTGGACGGCATTTACTCTGCCGACCCCGAGAAGGACCCGAACGCCGTGTTCTACAGAAACATCTCGTTTAAGGATGTGTTTGAGAAGGGCCTGAACGTGATGGACATGACTGCCTTTACGCTTTGCAAGGAAAACGGCCTGCCGATCATTGTATTTGATATGAACACGCCGGGCAACCTGAAGCGACTGGTAGAGGGCGAGCAGGTGGGCACGCTGGTAAGTATGGACGACTTGGGCGACACGCTGAAGCAAACCGTAGACCAGATGCAGCCAGGCACTAAAACTGACAAAATATAATTTATTATTTTTGACCCGAAATTTTTCAGAACTCAATAAGTAAACGGATATGACGGAAGAAATTCAGTTTTACCTAAGCGAGGCAGAAGAGTCTATGCAGAAGGCGGTGCAGCACACCGGCAACGAACTGTCTAAAATCAGAGCTGGCAAGGCCTCCCCTGCCATGGTCGAGCACCTGCGTGTTGACTATTACGGCAACCCAACGCCGCTCTCCCAGGTGGCAAACATTGCCACCCCGGATGCGCGCACCCTGCTTATCAAGCCATGGGAGAAAAACATGCTGGGCGAGATCAACAAAGCTATCAAGAACAGCGACCTGGGCCTGAACCCACAGCAGGAGGCAGACGCCGTTCGCCTCAACATTCCGGCCCTCACCGAGGAGCGCCGCCGCGACCTGGTGAAGCAGGTGAAAAACGAGACCGAGAACGGCAAGATCAGCATCCGTAACATCCGCAAAGACGTGAACGACTCGCTGAAGAAACTGCAGAAAGAAGGCACAGCCGAAGACGCCGTACGCGACGCCGAGGGCAAGGTGCAGAAGCTGACAGACGCCTACATCGTGAAGATAGACGAGCTGCTGACCAAGAAAGAAGCCGAGATCATGACGATTTAATCGTATCTCGTAGCACGTATCAAGATACACGAAAACAGAAAAGCCCTTCGATGAAGATCGAAGGGCTTTTCTGTTTTGCTTTCTCCTATTACTTAATCGTGATATGTGTGTCGTGCTACGAGATATGGAAACAGCTACTGGTACAGCTTGTGCACCCGGATATACTCGATCACCTCATCGGGTAGCAGGTATTTTATACTTTTCTCCTCACGGATGCACTGCCGGATAAAGGTGGCGGAGATATCAAGTATCGGCGCTTTCACGAACGTGACGTTGGGCATATCCGGCAACTCGGTGGTAACGGAGCCGGTGCGCGGGTACACGTATACTTTGTGGTACTCCAGTATACTTTCGTAGTTCTTCCATTTCGGGAACAGCGGCAGGTTATCCTCCCCCATGATCAGCACAAACTCGTAGCTTGGGTACTTCTCCTGCAGGTACGTGAGCGTGTCGATGGTATAACTCGGCTTAGGCATGCTGAACTCGATGTTCGACACCCCCAGGTTCGGGTTATCCGCTATCGCGAGGCTTACCATGTGCAGCCGGTCGAACTCGTGCTGCAGCGAGTTGCTGGGCTTAAACGGGTTCTGCGGCGACACCACCAGCCACACTGTGTCCAGGTCGGTATTGGTGGCCATAAAGTTTGCAAGTATGAGGTGCCCGATATGGACGGGGTTAAAGGAGCCAAAAAGCAGCCCTACCTTCATACGATCGCAGGCTCTGACTTAAGAAAATCGTTTACTAGTTTCTCGGCCTCGGCGCAGGCTCTGTCCAGGTCGTCGTTCACGATCACCGTATCGAACTGATCCTCGAAGCCCATCTCGAACTTTGCTTTGAAAACACGGCTGCTGATGCTGGAGGCCGAATCGGTATTGCGGGCGGTCAGACGCTTGGCCAGCTCGTCAATGGACGGTGGCTTCACGAAAACGGCCAGTGCCCTCTCTTTGTAAAAATGCTTGATGCTAAGCCCCCCTTTTACGTCTACGTCC
Organism: Pontibacter anaerobius; assembly: GCF_026241195.1. Lineage (GTDB taxonomy): Bacteria > Bacteroidota > Bacteroidia > Cytophagales > Hymenobacteraceae > Pontibacter > Pontibacter anaerobius. The sequence goes on along the minus strand of NZ_JAPFQO010000001.1, from coordinate 173,639 downwards.
AGGATCACGTGCTTGCCGCTTTTCCAGATGCGCTCTATCTCAGACTTGAGCGTGCCGTAAAAAGCGCCCTCGTATACTTCTTCCCACTCCACAAACTCATCGTTTGCGATTTTCTTTTTAAAATCCTCAGGGGTGATAAAGTAGTAATCTTTGCCGTTTTCCTCGGTGCGGCCACGCTTATCGCGGGTGCAGGCCGAGATGGAGAAGTTCAGCTGCGGGTTTACGCTGAGCAGATGCTTTACAATAGTGGTTTTACCGGCACCGGACGGGGCCGAGAAGATAATAATCTTGCCTTGCATTAGGGGTTATAACGTTTCTTGAATCCTCGCTTTAATTGACTGCACCAGGCTTTTTGGTACAATCACGCGCTTCAGGTGGCCTGTCACCAGCCCTTTCAAGAGCTTTTGTTTCTGATGGTTTTCGAAGCAGCTGACGCACTCCTCAATGTGGTGGTTAAAGAATGTTTGCTCCTCAGAAGAGGCTTCACCGTCAATCATTAGGTCCAGCATGCCGGACACCTTCTCGCAATCTGCCTGCCTGGTCTCGTCAGGTGCCTTCGGATACGCTTCTGTAAATTTTGATTCCATCTTAGCTCAAACTCTTTAAATTTCTTCTCTAACTGTTATAGCCCATGCTTTTCGCATATTTTTCCAACTTCTCCTTCAAAGAGTTTCGGGCCCTGTGCAACCTCGATCGAACGGTACCTATCGGTATGTCCAGGATCTTGGCCATCTCCTCGTAAGTAAAGCCCTCCAGGTCGCAAAGTATAATGACGGTCCTAAAATCCACAGGAAGAGCATTCAGGGCGCTGGCTACCTCATCCCCGATCAGGTCCTGCACACTTTCGGTGCGCATGTCGGTGGTGGAGGCCACTCCGCTCTCACCCTCTACGTCGTCGGTGTTGTAATAGCCTTCAACTTCGCTGTAGTCTACCTTGGCCGGCTGCTTGCTCTTTTTCCGAAACTCGTTTATGAAGGAGTTCTTCAGGATTCGGAACAGCCATGCTTTTGCATTAGTTCCTTGCTCGAAATAGTCGAAAAAGCGGTAGGCCTTCAGGTAGGTCTCCTGCACCAGGTCGTTGGCGTCGTCTTCGTCTAAGGTGAGCCTGTAGGCAAAATTGTACAGAGGGTCGAGCACGGGCAGCAATTCCGCCTCGAACCGTGCGTCCTTTTCCTCCTTACTCAGTTGTTTACCTGTTTGATCGCTCATCTACTTTACTGGATTTTGTACTTTGGTGAAGTCCTCCATCGCGCGTTAAACGCAAATATAGGAATTTTAATTACATACCACGCTTAGGGCTTCAGGGTTGCAGTTGGAAGCCGCGGCCCCACAGTATTATTTCGCCGCGCTGCTGTTTAGCAGCCTGCCCTGTACAGCGTGGTAAGTGATTTTTACGGTTTATAAGAGGTACAGGGTGAAGATTTTGTTCAAATCGACCTATAAATCACATTTATGCAGCCTTTTATGGTACTTTTGCAGTCGTAAGCTCCTGTATAGGATGGAAGTTTAAGCGGAAAAACTCAGCAGATGCGTGTACTACACATAGCCTCAGAAAGGACCTGGCGAGGCGGCGAACAGCAAATAGCATACTTAATTGAGGAACTTCAGCAGCAGCAGGTAGAGAATTTTGTGGCCTGCCGCCGCGGCTCCGCCTTTGAGAGTTACTGCCAGCAGCAAGGTATACCGCACATCTCACTTTCCTTTGCCAAGCCTTTGCTGCCATTAGCCGCCAGCCAGCTAAAGCAGTATGTAAACGCCAATGGCATACAGCTGCTGCACCTGCACTCCAGCCTGGCTCATACATTAGGGGTGCTTACTCACATGATGGGCTCCCAGGCCGATCTTATACTTAGCCGCCGCGTGGAGTTCAGTATAGGTAAAAATCCGCTGTCGGCCTTTAAGTATAACTACGGCGGCATAAAACGCATTATCTGCGTGGCCGAGGCAGTGTGCAGGCAGATGGCGGCTAGTATAAAAGACGGTTCCCGCTGCGTAACCGTGCACAGCGGCATTGACATAGAGAAGGTCAGGCGCAGCATTAACCCGCAAGAGCAGTACCTACGGAATACCTATAATATTCCGCAGCACTTCAAACTAATCGGCAACGTGTCGGCGCTGGACAAGCATAAGGACTACTTCACGTTTCTGGACACGGTGAAGCTCCTGAAAGAGCAGAGCCTGCAGGCGAAATACTTTGCCATAGGCAGCGGGCCATTGGAGCAAGAGATAAAGGAATACGCCATACAACTGGGCCTGCAGGAGGATGTAATCTTTACGGGCTTCCTAAAAAATGCCAGGCAGGTGCTGGCAGAGCTGGACCTGTTCCTGTTTACTACGATTAAAGAAGGCTTGGGCTCCACCGTACTCGATGCATTTGCGTGCGGCACGCCTGTGGTAGCCACGAATACCGGCGGCATACCGGAGATGGTAGAAGATGGTATAACGGGTATGCTGGCCCCGGTAAAATCGCCGGAGAAGCTGGCGCAGAAGTGCCTGCAGGTGCTGCAAGACCCGGAACTACGCAAGCGATTGGTTGAAAACGCCTCCCGCAAGGTACTGGAGTTCTCTAAGCAGCAAACAGCGCTAAAGACATTGGCAGTTTATAAAGAGGTTTTGTCTACCTGATCTTTTCGCAGCATATGCAGCTTCATGTACTTGGTATACACCACAAAGGCCGAGGTTACAGCAATATAGAAACCCTCTTTCCCGTCCATAAAGCCACGTTTTAAGACATAGGACTTAAAGAAACGGAAAGGAGCCTTAAAGAGCAGCGCAGACCAAGTAGCTTTCTTTCCCTTTCTATACATAGCTCTGGACGAAGCATCCGTAAACTTATTTATCTGCCCCAGGTGCTGCGACACGCTATAGTAGGAGTAGTGCAGCAAATCGCCGTGCAGGTGCTGCAGCGTTGCTCCCTGGCTCAGGATGATCTTATCGTGGGGGTTCTCGCCGCCCCAAACAGCTTTGCTGCGGTCAAACAGGCGCACTTTGGTGTCGGGGTACCAGCCGGAGTGATGAATCCACTTGCCGCAGTAGTTGGTGAGGCGGTTCATACTATAGGCATCGGACTGCCAGTTGTTTTTAGCCGCCAATACCGCCTGCTCCAGCTCCGGTGTCAGCGCCTCGTCTGCGTCTAACGAAAGCACGTGCGGGTAAGCTGCCTGCGCGAGGGCGTAGTTCTTTTGCTCTATGTGCCCCCCGAAAGGATGCTCTATAAACCTGGCTCCATAGCTAAGGCAGATCTCTTTAGTACTGTCCGTAGAGAAGGAATCCACTACCACGATCTCATCCGCCACGTTCTTTACAGACTCCAGGCACCGGGCAATATTGCGCTCCTCGTTAAAGGTGATGACAACGGCAGAAAGTTTTACAGGCATAGCGGCAAGGGGCTTCAATGAAAGACGCAAATATCGAGATTTCTTTTCTGATGCAGGAAACAGACAGCACATTTATACTTTACAGCCCCATAAAATCCTGGTTTACTTCCCTTACCCGCCAAAAGTATACTGTTTACAGGGAAGTTCTTTCTTGTCGCCAATAAAATGTAACCCTTTGCCTTATACTTTTTAGCCTTGCCTGCGTAAGCAATTTATACTTTAACCACCTTCGTGTTGGATCTTGTAAAGAAATACCCGCCACTTAGGTTTATGTATGGAGAGTGACAATGTATTTTACGCGTGCTATTGTTTTCCTGTGCCTGTGCATAGCCACTGCTGCTGCTGCCTATGCACAGCAGTACAACATCCGCAGCTGGACGCTGGAGCAGGGTTTGCCGCAATCGCAGGTAATGGCCATACAACAGGACCCGAAAGGGTATCTTTGGTTAGCCACCCGGGCAGGGCTTAGCCGCTTTAACGGCATCGACTTTTATACTTACACCAAAGACAATGGCCTTAGCAGCCACAACATCTCCACCCTTTTTATAGACAGCCGCCACCGCCTCTGGATCGGCACCACCGATGCCGGACTGCAGCTTTTTGAAGGTTCCAGATTCGAGCGTTATGGCCCATCGCAGGGGCTGCAGGCGCAGTCCGTGATGGGAATCTCGGAAGATAGTTCCGGTAAGATCTGGCTGGCTACCAACAACGGTATCTTCTACCTCAGCTCAACCAGCGTGGTAAAGTATAAGGAGCTGCCGGAGATCAGCTATACCGCCATCGCCCACACACCCTCCGGAGACTTATGGGCGGGCAGCCAGGATAGCGGCGTGTACAACGTGTCAGGCACACATCTCACCCACTACAGCACAAGTAACAGCCCGCTGCCCCACAACCAAGTAACGGCCATCACCGCTGATAAGCAAGGTAAGGTATGGATAGGCACCGACCAGGGGCTGGCAAAGGTTAACAGCGGCTCCCTCAGCCTGGTACAGCTGCCCGGCCAGCTAAATAGCAGCCACATCACCAGCTTTACCCACGACCGCTACCAAAACCTGTGGATCGGACTGCAGCGAAACGGCCTGCTAAAGTATAACGGCAGCAAATTCACCTACCTGACCCGCCGCAGCGGCCTCCGCACCAGTCGCATCACGGCGCTGGCCTCTGACACCGAGGGGAATGTGTGGATAGGCACAAACGGCTATGGGGTACAACAATACCGGGCTCCGTGGTTTGTTCACTATTTCGATTTCGGAACAATTTCCGAGCCACGCGTAACAGCAGTAGCCCAGGATAGCGATAACACCATGTGGTTCGGTACTGATGAGGGGGAGCTGGCACGTATGCTGCCGCAGGGCCCGCAGTGGCATACCCCCACCCCATGGCCCCGCGGCGCCACCATCTATAGTTTTCTGCCTGTCGGGGAAGAGCTATGGGCAAGCACCAGCAACGGCATCTGGCGTTTAGGCAAGGGTTCCCCCAGGCGCTACGCAGCCGCAGAGGGACTGCCCGCCCCCGATGTTTACGAGGCCGCCACCGGCCCAGACGGCAAATTATACTTCGCCACTGCCGGCGGCGTGGTGACACTGCGGCAAGACTCGCTCAAGCTTATACCCGCTGCGGAGGGCAACATCAGGGCTAACACCATCTTCCGCGACAGCAAAGACAGGCTGTGGATAGGTGCCGACCAAGGGATATTTCTGGTAAAGCAGGACCAGCTGGAGCAGCCGCGGGAGCTAAAAGGCCTGAACCTGTCGGAAATCCGCTCCATTACCGAAGATAAAAACGGTAACTTATACTTTGCCGCCTTCAACACTGGCCTGCTGCTGCTCCAGAACCAGAGGGCTACGCTTTATACTTCCACTGAGGGCCTGCCAAACGAAGCGATCAAAAGCCTCTATGCCGATGACAGTGACAACCTGTGGATAGCCACCAACCGCGACTTGCTAAAAGTACAGCTGCCCCTGCTGCGCCAGCAGGGCAGGTTCAGCTACAGAACCTACACCAGCCCCAGCGGTTTCAGAGGGTTGGAGGTATGCGACAACGCCATGCTGCAGACAAAAGACGGCCATATGTGGTTTGGAACCACCAAGGGCCTGACCAGGTACCTGCCCCACCTGGATCGCCGCAATCCCGCGTACCCCAAAATGCTGCTTACCGATGTGCTGCTCTACTCCAACCCTACCAATTGGAACGCCCTGGGGTACAAACTGGACAGCCTAACAGGCCTGCCGGTGAACCTGCGCCTGCCACACACGCAGAACCACCTTTCGTTTAACTTCCACGGCATCTCGCTCTCACACCCGGAGCAGGTAATGTATAAGTATAGGCTGAAGGGCTATGATGACACATGGTCACAGGTGACGGAGCGCTCCTTTACAACCTACGCCAACCTCTCGCCGGGCACTTATACGTTTGAACTGCTGGCTCGCAACCTGGATGGCTACTGGACTCCTAAACCCCTTACCTATACTTTTTCTATTGTGCCTCCCATATGGCGGCGCGAGTGGTTTATAGGCGTGTTGCTACTGGTAGTGGCCAGCGCCGTGCTAAGCGTGGTGCGCCTGCGCGAGCGGAGCCTGGTAAAGATGAACTCTCTGCTGGAAATGAAGGTGGACCACCGCACCCGCCTGCTGGAGCGTCAGAACCGCGAGAAAGAGATCTTGCTGCAGGAAATCCATCACCGGGTAAAGAACAACCTCCAGATCGTGATCAGTATGCTGAACCTGCAGGCCCGCCACGTGCAGGACCCTGCGGCGCAGGAAGTGATGCAGGCGCTGCGTAGCCGGGTGCGCTCCATGTCGCTGCTGCACGAGCGCCTTTACCGGCACAACGACTTGGAGCAGATTAACCTGGAGGAGTATTTTCTGGAGATCTGCGAAAGCCTGTATGCCTCTTATGGTATAAGTATGGACAAAATTGAGCTGGAGTTAGACATACCGTACACCAAGGTAGACCTGGATACAGCTATAACCTTAGGACTCATCGTAAACGAATTGGTATCCAATACTTTAAAATACGCGTTCCCTAAAGGAGAGCATGGTATACTGCGGATTGATCTGGTGAAACACGATGAGGTGCAGTATACCCTTACCGTAAGCGATAATGGGCAGGGCCTTCCAGAAGATTTTTTCCTGAGGCAGCAAACCGATCAGTCATTTGGGCTAAAGTTAGTGCAGTCGCTAAGCAAAAAGCTCGACGGGAACATCAGTTTTTACAATAAATATGGCACAAAATCAATATTATATTTTGTTTTGCCATCATAATTATTTTTTTCACGTATGAACCTAATGCTATGACAAAACCTAAAATCCTTATATCGGAAGATGAGGTCATCATCGCGGAAGATCTTGCGGCAAGCCTGGAAGATTTAGGTTATGAGACGTGTGCCATAGATACTGGAGAAGACACGATCGATATGATCCGGGAGACGCAACCTGACCTTGTTCTGTTAGACATCAACCTGAAAGGTGATGCAGACGGAGTAGACATTGGTTTGCGGATCCGCCAGGAGTTCGGTATCCCATTCATCTACCTCACCGCCTACGCCGACCCTGCGACTATTGACCGGGCTAAGAAAACCGAGCCCGACGGTTTTCTTGTGAAACCCTTTGATGACAAGAGCCTGCGCTCGGCCATTGAAATAGCCCTGTACAAACACGACAGCAACCACAAAGACGGCAAGCCAACCAATGGCGCCAGTCTTCACCCCAAAGATAAGGAGGTGGCCACCGACTATATTTTTGTGAAGGTGAAGCACCGCATCATTAAAGTGCACTATAGCGACATACTGTGGGTAGAGGCCTATGACAACTACTCGTTTATAGTTACCGCCGATCAGAAGTACCTGGTAAGCTCTACTCTGAAAGACATGGAGCAGAAGCTGCCGTCGCAGAACTTTGTGCGCGTGCACCGCTCTTACATCGCCAATCTGGATAAAATTGAGGCGCTGGAGGAAAACTCTGTCGTGTTCTCGAAAGGAGAAATCCCGATCGGAAAATCTTATAAGAAAGCGCTGATGTCACGGTTTAACATTATCTAAAATTATACTGCATCACCCGCACCTCTTATCAGCTACTACTGAAAAAGAAAAAGGCCAGTGCTTTGCAGCACTGGCCTCTCTTTATACTTACAGCAGAGGTGTACTTAGTATCTGTAGTACTCTGGCTTAAACGGACCTTCTACTTCCACACCAATGTAAGCGGCCTGCTCAGGAGTAAGCTCGTCCAACTCCACGCCGATTTTACCCAGGTGCAGTCGGGCAACTTTCTCGTCCAGGTGCTTCGGCAAAGTATAAACTTTGTTCTCGTAAGCATCTGTGTTTGTCCAAAGCTCCAACTGGGCCAGGGTCTGGTTAGAGAAGGAGTTTGACATTACGAAGGATGGATGGCCGGTAGCGCAACCCAGGTTTACCAGGCGGCCTTCTGCCAGCACAATAATGTCTTTGCCGTCAATGTTGTAAAGATCCACCTGCGGCTTGATCACGTCTTTCGTGTTGCCATAGGCCTTGTTCAGCCACGCCATGTCGATCTCGTTGTCGAAATGGCCGATGTTACAAACGATGGCTTTATCTTTCATTGAGCGGAATTCGCGCTCACCGATAATGTCTTTGTTTCCGGTTGCCGTCACCACGATGTCGGCCTCTTTTACGGCGTCCGCCATTCTCTTCACGGCAAAGCCGTCCATGGCAGCCTGCAGGGCGCAGATCGGGTCGATCTCCGTAACGATCACGCGGGCACCAGCACCTCTAAGCGAAGCGGCAGAACCTTTTCCTACGTCACCATAACCAGCCACAACAGCCACTTTACCGGCCATCATCACATCCGTAGCACGGCGGATAGCGTCTACCAGAGACTCCTTGCAGCCATACTTGTTATCGAATTTAGATTTGGTTACCGAGTCATTTACGTTGATGGCAGGCATTGGCAGGGTGCCGTTCTTCATGCGCTCGTACAGACGGTGAACGCCAGTAGTTGTTTCCTCAGAAAGGCCTTTGATGCCGCCAGCCAGTTCCGGGTACTGGTCCAGCACCATGTTAGTCAGGTCGCCACCGTCGTCCAGGATCATGTTCAATGGCTTACGGTCTTCCCCGAAGAACAACGTCTGCTCAATGCACCAGTCAAACTCCTCGGCAGTCATACCTTTCCAGGCGTAAACCGAGATACCGGCAGCGGCAATGGCAGCGGCGGCATGGTCCTGCGTAGAGAAAATGTTGCACGAAGACCAGGTTACCTCAGCACCCAGCTCCACCAGCGTCTCGATCAGCACAGCCGTCTGGATCGTCATGTGCAGACAGCCAGCGATGCGGGCTCCTGCCAGTGGCTTACTTGGGCCGTACTCCTCACGGATGGCCATCAAACCAGGCATTTCGGCCTCAGCCAGTCTAATCTCTTTGCGGCCCCAGTCAGCCAGCGATATATCTTTTACCTTGTACTTCAGATATGTCTCTACCATTTTTGTCGTTTTTTCAATTAAAACACAAATTTACGCAATTTGTTGCAGTTCATCAATATTACCTGGCCTGCAGCGTGTAAGAGCCCGTAAGCGGCTAATAAAACAGCGCCTGCCAACGTGTGGCAGGCGCTGCAGCTATAGGTAGTAAAGGAGTTAGCTTAGTTATTCACAATCACTTCGGCGCCAAGCGTGTTCGTGTTATCTGCCGGCGGGCTCAGGAAGCCTTTGGCAAAGACGGTGTAGATCTTGCCTGGCTGCAGGTCCAGCGTGGCGGTTACAGCGGCCACGTCGGTGCCCACAGGCTGCGCTTCTACGGTATAGGTGCCGGCTGCCACGGGGGTAAAGGCAGTTGCTTCTGTAAACTCAACATCCGTAAACAAGTCAGGTCCACCCTGCACTACGATGTCCACATTTGGCGCATCCGGCGAAAGGTGCACAAAACGCACATGTGCCTGGCCACTGGCAGGAGCTGTCAGGTCATCCACCAGCACGATGGGTGTAATATTACTCAGCTCGTCGGCGGCAAACACGGTATAGTTCATGTCTTTCTCTAAAGTCACATCGGCATCTATCACAGGGCTGCCCAAACCGGCACCGGCAGCGGTTACTTTAAAGTTTCGCTCGCCTGCCTCTACTTCCAGGTAGCCTGTGTTTTCAGGGTAATTCAGTGCGGCATTATTTACTTTGGTGTCATCTACATAAAGGTCTACGCCCGGGGCGTCGGGGGAGGCATGCACAACCATCACATTTGCCTGATCCACCATCAGGTCCACATCGTCATCGTCGTCGTCGCAGCTTGCCAGAAACAGTGTCGGCAATACAGCCAGCAATGTCATTTTCATCCAGTACTTCATAGCTAATTAAAATTAAGGTTAAAAATCTGTTTGCTACCTGTGTAACTAGCTGTGCACTATTTTGTTTAATGTTTTTAAAAGTTTATTAAACAAAATGTTTTAAAAAAAGCCTCTCCCGATTTGAGTATCTTTGCCATAAGTACATATTTTAAGGCTTTATGCGCGATTTTACCCCCGAGGAGCAGGAATTTATACTTCGGCACCAGCAGCACGATGTGGCCCAGCTGATGTTGCAGGCCAGCCGTTACCCGCAGTTGCCGGTGCAGGAGCTGGTGCAGCAGGTAAAGGCACGACAAAAGGCGGCCCAAAAGCTACCTACCTGGGTTACGCACCCGCAGGCGGTGTTCCCGGTGGCCCTATCGGTGGAGCAGAGCTCGTCGGAGTTAACGGCGGCATACAAGGCCAGCCTGGTGAGCGGAAAACTGCTGGTGGACCTGACCGGGGGATTTGGGGTGGATAGCTTCTACTTTGCCCGCAGCTTTACGGAGGTGGTGCACGTGGAGCAGAACCGGGAGTTGCAGGAGGTGGCCAAGTATAACTTCGGGTTGCTGGGCGCCGCCAACATCCAAAGTATAAACTCCACTGCCGAGGACTTTCTGCATACGTTTGAGGGCAAGGCTGATGTGCTGTACCTAGACCCCGCCCGCCGCGGCCACCATGACCAGAAGCTGCACCTGCTGCAGGACTGCGAGCCGGATGTGCTTAACTTGCTGCCCCTGCTCTTCCAGAAGGCCGATGCCATACTTCTGAAGACCTCGCCGATGCTCGATATTGAGCAGGCGCTGCAGGAGTTGGCCCACGTGGAACATGTGTGGGTGGTGGCGCTGCAGAACGAGGTAAAGGAGGTTTTATACTTGCTGAGACCAGAGGCGCCCGCCCCTGCCGATGCGCCCCGCACAGCCGTGAACCTGCTGCCAAACAGTGAGCCGCAAATCCTCACCTTTACCCGCACCCAGGAAGAGGCCGCCGCCCCCTCCTACGCCGACCCGCAGGAATTTGTGTACGAGCCCAACGCCGCCATACTTAAAGCCGGGGCTTACCGCTACCTGGGCCAGCACCTGCAGCTGCACAAACTGCACCCCAACAGCCACCTTTATACCTCGGCACAGTTGCTGCCATACTTCCCGGGCCGCAATTTCCGATGCCTGGGCGTGAGCCGCTACAACAAAAAGGAGCTGCTGAGACAACTGCCGGAGAAAAAAGCAAACATCACAGTGCGCAACTTCCCGGAGTCAGTGGCTGACATCCGCCGGAAAACAGGTATAAAAGAGGGCGGCCATACCTACCTCTTCTTTACCACCGATATGCACCAGAAGCCCGTGGTGCTGATCTGCGAGAAAGCCTAACCCCTTACCAAACCTGTTTATAGACCGTACAAAGTATAAGCACTTACCTAAAAAGTGTTTATACTTTGCATCTTTTAACACCACAGGCAATGGCACAGGAGAAGGACGAGGACCAGCAACAGCAGCCAGTACGCAAGAAGCAGGATGTGAGCGAGAACTTCTGCACCACAAAGCCGGTAAAGGGCCGCACCTCCTCCCAAACCAGAGCCACCTCCCCCACTGCCGGCGGTAGTGGCAGCATCACCAACATCCGCACCGGGAAAGGCACCGAAGAGAGCAGCCAGAAAAAGAGCTGAGCCCGCAGCAACCCAACATGCGCCGCCAACCAACGTACACTAGGAGACGGCCTTTGAGCAAAGGCCTTATGTTTCACCTAAAAACCTATGAAACCGGATGAAAGGACAGAAAAACAACAGCTGGGAGTTCCACGGCTTTTCGAGCAACCCTGAGAAATCTTTCGAGGCAGGCAAAAAAGGAAGTAGACTGGCTGTAGAGGCCTCTCTGAGAAAAATCGAGAACAATCCTCAGAACCCAAGCGCCCAGGCTAAAACCGCTTCTAAAACAAGCAACCAGAACAAGCCTACGCAGGGCAAAGGCTGGCAAAACGCTGCCGCCAGCTCCAACAAAGCAGGCAAAAAAGACCAAAGCCCTTCTTCTGAAGAGTAGGCCGCCCAACTTAACCTATGAAAACCATGAAAGATCAAGATAAAAAGCGACAGCACGACCTGACCGACAAAAGCAAAAGCAGCGGCAAGGACATCAGCAACAGCCTGGAGCGCGACGTGACAGATACAAAGCTCTCTGGAAAGCAGACGCCCCAGGGCCGCACCGACAACGAGCAGGACCGTGAGAGCAATAAGCGTAAAAGCTAAACCGACACTATACTCCGATGTAACAGCCACAGCACCTAATGTTGTGGCTGTTTTGCGTTATGCATCTCTGCAAATCTTCTTACCTTGCCAATGGTTATTTTCTTCTGCTGATACTATGAAAAATATACTTCCGCTCCTGTTATTGTTGCTCTGCACGGTGGCTGCCACAGCACAGGCTCCAAGCCAGAAAACTGTCACGTTTATGCTGCACACGCCCGGCCTGCCCGACACAGCACAGGTTTACATTACCGGCAACGCCGCTGAACTTGGCAACTGGGACCCGGGCAAGGTTAAAATGGAGCGATCCGGTGCAGACACCTGGCAAAAGGAGATCTCGCTGCAAGACCTCATGCACCTGGAGTACAAGTATACCCTCGGCAGTTGGGAGCAGGAGGCTGCCGACAGCACCGGAAGCCCCCTCCGCAACTTTACCGTGAAGGTAGAGAGCAGCCTTCAGGTAAAGAACCAGGTAACGAACTGGCGCAGCGGCAACGAGCCCAAAGTTGTAAAGGGAGGCGTTACAGGCAAGCTGGCCTATCACGAGCAGGTAGGAAAAAGCGGCATCATACCGGCCCGCGACCTAGTTGTGTGGCTACCGCCAAACTATGAGCAGAACAAAAAAAAGCGCTACCCGGTGCTCTACCTGCACGATGGCCAGAACCTGTTTGACCCTAACACCAGCTCGTTTGGGGTGGATTGGCGCGTGGATGAAACCGCCGATAGCCTGATCCGTGCCGGAGCCATAGAGCCGATCATCATTGTGGGCATCAACAACACCGAAGCCCGTATGCAGGAGTATGTGCCCGGCGAGAAAGGCGCTGCTTACGTGGAGTATGTGGTGAACACGGTAAAACCTTTCATCGACAGCACCTACCGCACCAAACCCGGTGCAAAGTATACCGCCACCGGCGGCTCCTCGGCGGGCGGCACCATTGCCTTTGTGCTGGCCTGGGAGCACCCCAATATTTTCTCCAAAGCCATCTGCATGTCGCCGGCTTTTAAGATACAGCAGATAGACTACGTGGATGACGTACTGGCCTACCAAAGCAGGAAGAAGCCTGTATATTTTTACATCGATAACGGAGGCGTGGAACTGGAGGAGCAGCTGCAGCCGGGCATAGACGAGATGCTGCAAGCCCTGAAGCAAAAAGGCTACCGCGAAGGCAAAGATTTCACTTGGGTAAAGGATGAGAATGCCAAGCATTTTGAGTCGGCGTGGGGCAAACGGATGCCAGGGGCGCTGAAGCTGCTTTTCCCGGCCAAATAAGCCTTTCTGTTGCCGCTTAAATGTAGCATACCCTTAACATTACCGGCTTTTACGGTTGCTTTTTTATAATTAAATTGCTTCTTCCTTTAAAGTATAATAAAAGCTGTTCAGCGATAGAGGCAAAGGCAATGTTTGAGATCAAATACCTGTACGAGGTTCCGCAGCACTTCGACACCGTGGCCGACTGGATTTACCGGCAGTGGTGGCAGAAACCCGGCAGCACCGCCGACGTGGTGAAAACGCCCCTGCGCGAGCACATGCAGGCGCAGCCTTTGCCTGCCGCGTTTGTGGCGCTGGAAGGCGACAAGCCAGTGGGCTCTGTTTTGTTAATCGAGAGCGATGGTGTGGATGCGTTGCCTGACCTGAAGCCCTGGCTGGCCGCGCTCTACGTGCTGCCCGAGTACCGCGGGCAGGGCGTGGGAAAATTGCTGGTGCAAGCGCTGGAGCAGCATGCTCAACAGGCAGACTTTACAGATTTATATTTAGTGGCCACAGACAGGGTGAGCTTTTACTATGACCTGGGCTGGCGCGTGTATACCAAACTGGTAGGTAAAACCGGCATCACCATCATGCACAAAAGTATGGCTGCGGATCCTGTCACCACAGGCAACAGCAAGTAGCAAGTATAAACCTACTCGCTACAGATGCACAGTTTATCTGCCGTACCCCGTGTAGCTTTACCGAAAAATCACAGCCTACACTATGCTGCAAAAAATTATACGCACCGATAACGCTAAAACAACCATTCTGATCCGGCTCATTGTAGGCGTGGTCTTTTTATCAGAGGGGATACAGAAGTTTTTGTTCCCGGATACCCGTGGCGCGGGGCGGTTTGAGAAGATCGGCTTGCCCTCGCCGGAGTTCCTGGGCTACTTTGTCGGCTCTTTCGAGACTATTTGCGGTGCCCTGATTTTACTCGGGCTTCTCACACGTCTTCCGCACCGACTGGGCCATGTTGCTGGGCAGTATTTTCCTGCTGCTAAAAGGCGGCGGCTATTGGTCGGTAGATAAAAAGCTGTTGCATGAAGCCTAAGAACGGAGAGGTACAGGAGGTCGGTAAGCTTTTCCTGAAACTCGGCACCATCGCCTTCGGAGGTCCCGCCGCACACATCGCCATGATGGAAGACGAGGTGGTGAAGAAACGGCAGTGGATGACGCATGAGCATTTCCTGGACCTGGTGGGTGCCACCAACCTCATCCCCGGCCCCAACTCCACCGAAATGACCATGCATTGCGGCTATGAGCGTGGCGGCTGGAGAGGGCTTATACTTGCGGGAGCCGCCTTTATACTTCCGGCCGTGCTGATAACGATGGTATTTGCCTGGCTCTACAGCAAGTATGGGCAGCTGCCCGAGGTGGAGCCGTACATTTACGGCATCAAACCGGCGGTTATTGCCATCATACTTTCCGCCCTGATCAGCCTGGGCAAAAAAGCCCTGAAGAATGTAGAGCTGTGGGTTCTGGGCATTTTAACGGTACTGGCCGCCCTGCTTGGCGTAAACGAGATTGTGGCGCTTTTTGCCTGCGGTTTTGCCGGCTTGCTGCTATACTTTATAAGGAGCCACGCTAAAACAGCCAACGGTTTTTCTCCACTTATACTTTTACAGGCGCCTTTGCTCGCAGTACAAAGCGGTAACCTTAAGATCTGGCTGATCTTCCTGAAAGTGGGTGCCCTGCTCTATGGCAGCGGCTATGTGCTGTTTGCCTTCTTGGATGCGGAACTGGTAAGCAACGGCCTGCTGACGCGGCAGGAGCTGATAGACGCAGTGGCTGTGGGGCAGTTTACGCCAGGGCCGGTGCTCTCCACTGCTACCTTTATAGGTTGGCAACTAAACGGGTTCTGGGGAGCTTTGGCGGCTACTGTGGGCATTTTCCTGCCTTCGTTCGTGTTTGTGGCCATCCTCAACCCGCTCATCCCCAAGCTCCGTAAGTCCAAAGCCATGTCTGCCTTTCTGGATGCCGTGAACGTGGCTGCCGTAGCCGTTATACTTGCCGTCGCCATCGAGATGAGCCGCGACACCCTCACCGACTGGCGCACCGTCCTCATCGCCATCATCAGTTTTGCCGCTGTGTTTGTGTTTAAAAAGCTAAACAGTGCTTTCATCGTGATCGGCGGGGCAGTGCTGGGGTATTTGCTGATGTTGGTGTAAATCTCTTCCAACCCTCTCCTTTTATCGAGGCCCCCTGCCATAAAACAGGGGAGAGAGCTTCTGCAGTTGTAAACCCACCCCTACCCCTCCCGAGAGGGGAATTATACTTACTTCTTCGCCTGTCATCTCGACCGCCAGGGAGAGATCTGAATCAGGAATTTATAGGATTAATAGATGGACAGGATTTTCCTGCATATCACAGTCATCCCCCTGCCCCCTTCGAAGGGGGACTTTTGGCAGGAGATTACACCCCTATTAACCTTTGGTCGCAAGCTTCGAACTCTCGTTCTCACTTGTCCTCAAGGGGACAGTAGCAAGTACAGCGGCTATCGAAAACCGATCCCAGTCCTTGGGTTGAGCGCCTATGCGAGTTTTTCCGGTGCCGCAGGCAGCCCGAGGCACGAGGGCAGGAAAAGCTCCCAGCGCGATACCCGAGGACGAGCCCTCGCGGGCTTGAGCGCACCAAGGCTAGAGATGCAACGGGTAGGTTGTAAAGCCGTGGATGAAAGGTAGCTAGCAGGGATAGCTTGGTTCAAGCTCTGGGAAGCCAGGGCTAAGTATAAAGTATGACTCTTCGAGCCAGTCGAGTCAGAGACTCGACACCATAGAAGGACACCCCGAACGCTTTCGGGGCGCCACATCAAGCCAGATCAGAGTTAGGTAGGGATAAACTGCAGGAGGCAGGCTTAAAGCTTAAACCACAACACACTACCTCTTCTTACTCACCCACTTACTCCCTTTTACCCAAAAACGCCAGGGCAGCAGTGCATCCTCTCCGGCGTAATCTATACCGATGCGGGGGCCCATGGCTATACTTTCCTCCGACAGCACTATGCCTTTATCCTCTATCCACACAGTGTCACCGGTCAGGTCGGCGCCGTAGAGTTTTTTATCGATGCCCAGGGCGATGCTGAGCACACCTGGCCCGGCTGTGAGGTTCGGTTTTATACTTTGGAAGCCGCGGCGCAGCAGCATATCCTCCACCCCCACCTCCGGGGCAATGGCGCGAATCAGCACAGCATCAGCTTTATCCTGCTCGTTGGTGATGATGTTGAACAGGTGGTACATGCCGTACACCAGGTATACATAGGCCACGCCTCCCTGGCTGTACATGATCTCGGTGCGTGCAGTGCGGCGGTTCAGGTGTGCGTGGCAGGCCCTGTCGTTCTCGCCAGAGTATGCCTCCGTCTCTACGATCATGCCGCCGGTCAGCATGCCATCCACGCACGTATACAGATGCTTGCCCAGCAGCTCACGGGCCAGCTGCACCACATCGGGGCGGGTATAAAACTCCTTAGGTAGCTTCAAGATATGGTTATTCGTTGCTCGTAAATAGTTGTTGGGAATACGTACACCTATGTACATAGTTAACAGCAATGATAATTGTTAACTGATAAATGAAAAATGTTGCCTACCTTTGCCTTCAGATTGGTGGCTGTAGAACTATCATTTTATGGCCTTAAAAGGGAAGCAGGTGTGAGTCCTGCGCTGTTCCCGCAACTGTCATCTTCTAAAAAGGGTTAGCCAACACCTTAGCCACTGTGCCGCACGCTGCATGGGAAGGCGCGCTAACTGAAGAGAGCCAGGAGACCTGCCAGTCCGACACCAGATTTGTCGTATGCTTTCGGGTAAAAAGCTGCACGGCCACCGCTATACTTTATCGCGTTTGCTGTTCCTGCCTTTGCCCACGCTAGCATGCTTCGGGATGTAAGCAACATTTGTTTTGGCAAGATTCTCTTTTCTGAACGTATGGCTTTGCGCCTGCCTCAGCACTGTGGCCACCACAGCCGTATCGCAGCAGGACACCACACAGCACCAGTTGCTCACCGTGGAGGTATTCGGCAAACCCGCCGAAGTATACGCCGCCGGCAGCCGCGTGGTGCAGGTGGATAGCGCCTTCCTGAGCACCTACAGCTCCGGCTCGCTGGCCGAGGCGCTGCAGGCCCGCACACCTATCTATTTTAAAAGCTACGGCGCCAGCGGCAGCTCCACCGTCGCATTCCGGGGCACCAACGCCTCGCAAACCGCAGTGCTCTGGAACGGCCTCCACATCGTGCCCGCCACCTTAGGCCAGGCAGACTTTTCTACCTTACCCCTGAGCGGGCTTGGGGAGGTGGCGGTGCAACACGGCGCGGCAGCGGCAAACTATGGCAGCGGGGCGATCGGTGGGGCGGTTTTACTGAACTCTCCAAAGTATAGAACTCATGGTTTTGTCGGGGATATAAAGCTGGAGACAGGCAGCTTTGGCCGTTACTTTGGCAGCGGCAGCGCCGGCTACAGCAGCAAAAGTTTCAGCTACGGCCTCAGCGCCTACGGGCAACTGGCAGAAAACAATTTCAAGTATAAAGACTTAAGCCGATTTGGCACACCGGAAGTGCGGCAGCAACACGCGCAGGTACAGCAGCAGGGCTTTACACAGGACCTGAGCTGGCAGCTCTCGCCGAGAACAGGGCTGGCCCTGCACGGCTGGTATACTTCCTCGGACCGCGAGTTGCCACCCGCCATGGGCTCCTCAGATGCAGAGGCGCAGCAGAAAGACGAGAACCTGCGCCTGATGGTCGAGCTGCAGCACGAGAGCCAACTGGGCCAGACAAGTATAAAAGCTGCCTACTTTAACGATTACCTGCACTACACCGACCGCAGCACCGACTCTGAATCTGGGGTAGAGACCTACCAGCTGCAGGCGGAGCAAACTTATACTTACGGAGAGCGCTGGAGCCTGCGCGGCGGACTGAACCTGCAGCATTTTGAGGCGAAAAATGACGGATACAGCGGGCAGAAGGATGAGAACCGTGCCTCCCTTTTCGCACTCTTCCGCTTCGACCCGTTGCAGCCGCTACAGCTATCCCTGAACCTGCGGCAGGCGCTGGCCGAGGGCTATAACCCGCCGCTCACGCCGGCGCTGGGCTTTAACTGGAAATTCTTCAACTCGAACCAGCACCAGGTTTCCCTGAAGGGCAACGTTAGCGGCAGCTACCGCTTGCCCACCCTCAACGACCGCTTTTGGGCGGGGGCCGGCAACCCGAACCTGAAACCCGAGGAAGGCTGGAACTACGAACTCGGTCTACGCCACGTGCTGGTGCAGGGCAATGCTTTTCTGCTGGAAACCGAGGTTACCGGCTACTATATGCTCATAGACGACTGGATACAGTGGACCCCGAGCAGCACCGGCCTGTGGCGCCCCATGAACCTGCAGAAGGTGGAGAGCAAGGGCATAGAGCTCAGCTCCACCGCCAGCGCCACCGTAGGCGAGGTTACACTGAATAGCACGGTAGGCTATACCTATACTTCGTCGGAGCAGGTGGAGGTGTACGAGGGTAGCGGTGACTTGGGCAGACAACTCATGTACGTGCCGCACCACAAAGCCATACTTTCTGCAGAAGCTAAGTATAAAAACTGGAGCCTGCTGGGCAACTTAAACTACACCGGGCTGCGCTATACCTCCAACTCCGAAACAAGCCACCTCAAAGATTTTATACTCCTGAACCTGGCGCTGAGCCGCAAGCTGCAACTGGGGCAAAACACGCTGCTGCTTACGCTCCGCTCCGATAACGTAGCCAACACAGAGTACCAGACCATGGCTTACCGGCCCATGCCGCCGCGCAGCTATACATTCAGCCTACGCTTTATCATTCCTTAATCCATACTTAAATCCATGAAAAAAATTACCCGTTCCCGCAGTTTCCTGTACGCTGCCATACTTTGTTTTGCCTCCCTTGGCATGACGAGCTGCGACGATGACACTGTTGAGCCAGAAGTAGAGGCAGCAGTCCGCGGCGCTTACGATCAGAAAGGCGTTTTCATACTTAATGAGGGCAACTACGGCACCCCCAACGGCAGCATTTCCTTCCTCAGCGACAGCGCCGGCCATACCGCTATCTACAACATCTTCAGCAAGGCCAACGCCAGCAGGCCGCTGGGCGATGTAGTGACGGACCTGGACCTGGTGGGCGACCGCGCCTACATCACGGTGAACAACAGCAACAAAGTGGAGGTGGTAAACGCCTATACGTTCAAGGCCGAGGCTGTGCTGGAGAACCTGAAGCAGCCGCGCTACTTTACCGCCCTCAACGAAGACAAAGCCTATGTATCGGAGTGGATCCGGTATGGTGAGCCGGGGCAGGTATCGGTTATCGACCTGAAGACCATGAAAGTGAGCAAAACTATACCAGTGGGGCCTCAGCCGGAAGAATTACTGGTAGTCGGAGATAAACTGTATGTGGCCGTGAGCGGTGCTGATGTAATAGCCGTTATCAACACCGCCACCGACACCAGGTTGGCAGATATACAGGTAACGGACGGGCCTTTTGAGTTGGAGGCAGACCGCCACAACAACCTGTGGGTGCTTTCGGCGGGGGTGAAGTACACGGAGGCCAACACAGCTGCCGCTCTAAGTATGATCGAGACGGCCAACGGTACTGTTAGCCGCACGCTGCCGTTTTCTGACCCGGAGGCTTTTGCCGACAACCTTACCCTGAGCGGCAGCAAAGACAGGTTATACTTTACCTACAATGGCAATACCTACGCCCAAAGTATAACGGCCACGGCGCTTCCCACAACTGCTCTGATCAACAGAAGTTTCTACAGCCTTGGTGTGCACCCGGAAACCGGGCAGATCTACGGCGGTGACAGCAACAACTTTTCCGGTGATGGTACGGTGCAAGTTTATACTCCGGAAGGCTCCGAAGTAAGCAGCATTAAGGCAGGTATCGGCCCGAACGGGTTTGTGTTCAGGTAAGCTCGGTAACAGTAAAGCCAGAACACCTGCCTTGTACTCAGGGCAGGCTGTTCTGGCTTTTAAGGCTTCGGGAAATTTACTGGTCTACTTCATCCCGCTCCACACCTTCGCCTTCGCCTTCGCCATCATAGGCTCCGTCACCGATTACTTTGCCGGTGTTGTCTTCGTGGTTTTCATGATCGGCACTGTCGTAGTACTGCTCCATGGTGTCGCGTTCAGCTTCCACCTCATTTTCATCAGTATCGCCTACCATACTTCCCTCCTCGTGTATTTCGCCGCGGTCTACATTGGTTTCGCCGGGGTCTGTCCCTGTACTGCAGGCTGCCATGCCCCATGCGGCCACAGCAGTAGCTGCCAATGCAAAAAACGTCGCTCTTATCTTTCGTGCTATCATCGTATATAGAGTTTCCAATTAAACATCCTTGCTGAGCCATTTATACCTGGCCCAGCCCTAGTAAATGTACGGCACTGCTTAGTTTATAGTTAAAAAGCGCATCAGCTCACCATTACACCCGTACATCTGTTTAGTACCATACTTTATACTTGCCATGAAAAAGAAACCACTGAAGCACCCACCCACGGAAACCACCAAAGACGACTCCTCGGATGTTGAGAAAGTGCGGCAGGGCAAGCCGGCGCCACCTCCGGAGCCTAAACCCAACAAGCAGGAACAGCAGTCTGGCTCCAAGCAGGGGCGCGAGGCGGAAAAAGGGCATGCCTGATTTTTATATGTGCCCGCCGCTGCCCTATATTTGACCCTGAAAAAAAAGCATCCTATGCCTAAGCCTATCCTAAAGCCACAGCTGCGCCGCAAGCTGCTGCTCATCGCTGTTTTCTGCCTGCTGCTGGCCCTGATGCTGGAGCTGTACACTTTCGGCCTTCACGCAGACCTCCCAGGACGCTTGCTGCGCAGCTTCTTCGTGCTTTTTGTACTGTCCGCGCTCACCTTGCTGGCCATTGTGCCGGGTGTGAGCCGGGGTGTAGACAAGCTCCTGAAAAGGTAGTGCCCCGGTATCCTTTGGAAATAAAAAAAGCCTGCGCTAAAAACGCAGGCTTTCGCTTTATAGGGTGTAGTTGGTAAGGGGTCTTTTTATCAGCGGGCCACCGCAATGTGTTTGGTAGAGTCGCTCTTTAATAACAGCAGGGAGCCTTGCTCAAAAACCTGCATTAGGTTTGCCGGGTGAGTTCTGCCCACCAACTCGCCATGACCTTCCGCCGCATGCAGGGCATGCTGCAAACAACAGTTCGTGTACACCGAAAGTTTTGCCGATGTCATTTCTTTTTCCGGTTCCGCAGCAGCCAACATTCTTTTCAGGGCGGCTCTTTCCTGCCAGTCCAGGGCTAATGTGGCAAGCACCAGCAGCAGGGTGGTTAGCACCATCTGCAGGGTTTTCAGGGTGTTCATAGTAGAGGGCTTTTGCATGGCGGTCGATTAAGCTAAGTTCCTCAGCAACAATTATCTTTCAGTAAACAAATATAATCACGCAAATCAATAATACCAAATAATTACTATAAAATATATTTTAAGTATAAAAAGTAATTAACTCTTGATAATACAGCATACAGTTTGCCTCTGCCCCGGGTATGAACCTGTGCCAGGCCCCTGCTGTTGCATAAGCAGCGACCCTGAAAGTGTGCGCCATTATCCGTACTTTTGTGCGCTGGCCCTGCCGCAATCATTCATACTTAAAGCTGATTTATACTTTGGAGAAGAAGCCAACCATACTGCTCATTACCCCACCGCTCACGCAACTCAACACGCCTTATCCTGCCACAGCCTACCTCAAGGGCTTTTTAACAGGCCGCGGCTACAGCGTTACACAAGCCGACATGGGCATTGAGCTGGTGCTGCGCATGTTCTCACGCAAAGGGTTGCAGCGTATTTTTGAGGCGGTGGAGCAGGGCGATTACGAGCTTTCTGACAACAGCCTGCGCATCCTGCACCTGAAGCGCGACTACCTGAACACCATTGAGCCGGTTATCCGCTTTCTGCAGAACAAGGACCACACGCTGGCGCAGCAGATCAGCTACAGCCGTTTCCTGCCCGAGGCCTCCCGCTTCGACCAGGTAGAGGACATCGACTGGGCCTTCGGAAGTATGGGCATTACCGACAGGGCACGCTACCTGGCCACTTTATACTTAGAAGACCTGGGCGACCTGATTAAGGAAACCGTCTCGCCATACTTTGCCTTCAGCCGCTACGCCGATAAGCTGGCCATGTCGGCTACCTCTTTTGACCCACTGGAGGAGGCGCTGCAGGAGGAGCCAAGCCTCGTTGACCTTATGTTACTGGAGCTGCTGGAAGAGCGCCTGCAGGAGGTGCAGCCCGATGTGGTGGGCTTTTCTATTCCTTTCCCGGGCAATTTGTATGGAGGCCTGCGGATGGCGAAATACATCAAAGAGAAGTACCCAAGTATAAAAACAGCCATGGGTGGCGGCTACCCGAACACCGAACTGCGCAGCCTGCGCGAGCCGCGCCTGTTTAAGTACATTGATTTCGTGACGCTGGATGACGGCGAAGGCCCTTGGCTGAAACTGCTGGAGCACCTGCAGGGGCAGCGCGAGGCAGCACAACTGCAGCGCGCATTTATACTTGCTGATGGCGAGGTGAAGTACATGAACAGCTGCACCGACCCGGATATCCCGCATATGGAGGTTGGCACCCCAGACTATAGCGACCTGCCTTTGCCCGATTACCTCTCGGTGATTGACGTGATTAACCCGATGCACCGCCTCTGGAGCGACGGACGCTGGAACAAACTTACCATCGCCCACGGCTGCTACTGGAAACGCTGCTCCTTCTGCGACATCACCCTGGATTATATCAACCGCTATGATGTGGCACCGGCCACGCTGCTAGTAGACCGCATTGAGCAGATCATCGCCCAGACCGGCCAGACCGGCTTTCATTTTGTAGACGAAGCCGCCCCTCCTGCCCCACTCCGCGACATGGCCATCGAGCTTATCCGGCGTGGCGTGAAGATCAGTTGGTGGGGGAACATCCGGTTTGAGAAAACCTTTACACCGGACCTGTGCCGCCTACTGGCTGCCTCGGGTTGTATTGCCGTGTCAGGTGGTTTAGAGGTAGCTTCGGACCGACTGCTGCAGTTGATGGCCAAAGGTGTAAGTATAGCCCAGGTGGCCCGCGTTACCGATAGCTTTACACAGGCCGGTATTATGGTGCACGCCTACCTCATGTATGGCTTCCCGACGCAGACTGCCCAGGAAACGATAGACTCTCTAGAGGTGGTGCGCCAACTCTTTGAAACCGGCGTGATTCAATCCGGCTACTGGCACCGCTTCAGCATGACTGCACATAGCCCGGTGGGCAAGAACCCGGAGAAGTATGGCGTGGTGAAAGTTGGCCCGCCGGAGGGTGATTTTGCCAATAACGACCTTTGGCACGAGGACCCGAAAGGCACTGACCACAGTCTATTTGGCGAAGGGTTAGCCAAAGCACTTTACAACTACATGCACGGCATCGGGCTGGAGGAAAAACTATCGTTCTGGTTCGATTTTAAAGTACCCCGTACCACCGAGAGCCCAAACCTGATCGCTGAGGCTATCTCCGCCCCGCACCGCCCCGACAGCACTCGTCCTAATGCGCGCGTGCTCTGGCTAGGTAACACCCCGGCCATCGACTTCACCATGATGGCGCAGAAAGGCCAGACCATTGAGCGCTGCCTACTCACTTTCTTCGAGAAAGGCGAGGATTTCGAGGTGAAAACCACCGCCACCATAGGCCAGTGGCTGTTTGATATGCTGCAAAAAGTAACGCCCGATAACCCGGAGGCCGTTACGCTGAAGCAGCTGGAGGCAAGTTTCCCTGCGGAGGCGCACCTGAGTTTTGCTGAATTCCTAAGCTCGCCAAGCTGGTTTGATCTGAGGGAGAAGGGGCTGTTGTTGCTGTAGGGAACGGATTTGTGCAGCCAAAGCCCGAAGCGAAGCAAGGGTGGCGGCTGCACAGGGTTACCTATTCGTTGTTCTTTTATTAGTCCACGAAGGTTTCTTTTATCACACTTTTGCAAACGGCTACTTCTGAAGGGTTCAGGTTGCCTAACACTTTGACGATGCGTACCTTATCAATAGTCCGTATTTGGTCAATTACTACCCACCCGACTTGATTGTTGTGCTTCACTTTCACACGAGTAGGATAGCTACGGCTTTTGGTGGTCATCGGTGCGATAACTACTGTTCTTAGGTTATGATTAATCTCATCGGGGGATATCACTACACATGGCCTTGTTTTCTGTATTTCACTTCCTACAGTAGGGTCCAGATTCACCAAGACTATCTCATACTGACTTATTTCCATTCGTCAAAGCTTTCATCGCCAAACACATCATCTAATAAAAGCTGGTCATCACCATTCTCATGCATTTTCCTGAACGCCTTGTCCCAGCCTTTCCTTGGATGCTCAACTGGCTTTAAAATAATCTGACCCTTTTCCAGTATGAGCTCAACTTTATCCTTGATGTTATATCTATCCAGAATGGACTTAGTCAAACGTAGTCCCTTGGAATTTCCTATTTGAATGATTGATACTTCCATAGCACTTCTACTTAATGTAATTACAAAGTTATTACGTTAACGCTCAATTACAAGACAAAGTTCTATAGATTACTATGATAGGTAACGTGCTGGGCTATAAGGTGGCGTAGCTAACTTATAGTTTTTGTTATATGACGAAGTTCTAACTTATCCAACACCCATACTTACTAACCAGCTTCCAGTTATTTTCATCAACTTTTTCATAGATGAAAACGCAGGCATGGGCACAAAGGCTTCCGCAGTAGAAATACTTCCAGAACATTACTTTGCTCTTATCTATAGAAAATAAAGGGATGGTGAACTCGTGTACATTCCTGCCAGAGCTTTTCACCAAGTTTGCTCCTTCAAACTTTGTCTCCCAGACATTTTGCTTTTCTGCTTCATACTGCTGGCTAAGAAATGCTACATCTTCTTTCGTGAATACAGTATCCTTACTTAAGAATCTGTAAAACTTTATTTCAAATGATAAAGTGTCGCCCATTGGTCCGCTTATATGGACCATCGCTTTTTTCCAGCTTTCAGGTTTATAGTAGAGCTTCTTTTTACCCCACTTCCTGTCTTCAGAATATTTAGGAGTTGTTAGAATTTCCCATTGTACAAACTGCTCAATATCGGAGTCGGAAATTATTGAACTATAAGTTTGACCGTAGCTTAGGTATGAATACAGAATGAACAGTATAACTAGAGTTTTCTTCATACTTTATTTGACATACAACGAAATGGTCTAGCAGACGCTTTGGCTTGTCAGGCTTGCGAGGGTGTCTGCTAGGGTGTGTTGGGCGGGGTTGTTTTTCCCTTTTTCCCCCCGGCACTGCGTTGTAAAAACAAGGGAAAAGCAACCCGGATGGTTGGGTTATTTTCTCCTTTTAAACTCCTTCTCAAGTGGCGCTTTAGCCGGCGGCAATGCCGTTAATGGCGGGCTATTAGCGACGTTGCCAGAGGCGTCAGGCTCCGGGCTGGCCCACCATCAAAAGAAAAACCAATCCTATCATTGGCCTCTCTATTGCCGGGCAACCCTCTGTAAAAGAGCCACCTGCCGAAGTTACAGCTCTTGACTTTGTCATTCCCGAGCTATAACTTCGCCCGCTCAAAGTCTTGCCTGGACGCTCCCGTCCGAAAGCACGCGCTTTCTCCCGGCTTCGCCGAGGCAAGACTTCCAGTCAGAAACGCCATTTCTTCCTTTGGCTCTTTTTCTGATCGTTGCCCCGCTTTAGTGGCCTTTGATGCCGCCCAGCCCTAAAAAAGCCTGAAAGACACGCCACTTTAAAACCTGAAAATAATCCCAATCACGGCCAACGGCCGCGTGCTTAAGATGCCGTAGCGTTAGCGAGGTAACTTAAGCATTGTGTTGTACTTCGTAGTTTTAATCTATTCCTTCCGTCTTACTGCCCCAATGCTTGTCCAGCTCTCGACAGAACTCAAAGGACTTCGGCTTGAGCCTGGTTGTAAACCTGGACAGCGGTATTCTTCTGTCCCCGCTTCTGTTCGTGATGTTTTCCAAGAAAAAGAATTTGATGGCATAGTTTACCTCGTCATTCCCTTCTGTTATCATTTGTTCAGCAAAATTCACGAGCTTTTCAACCTCTTTATCTGTGCCTTTTGCTATTATATCAAGGGCAAAATGAGAGAATTCAGCCATGTCCATCCCAAAAGGGCTTTCCCCTTTCCAGAACTTTACATGTTCTTCATATTGGCTATGGAAAGCGGGAAAGAGTGTCAACATTGAAGTTAAACATGTTTTCTCATCTACCATGCTTTCTATTAATTTCTATGAAGTACAACTTCTGGATATACGTCACTATGACGTTTATCTGCCTTATATGCGGGGCTATGTAAACACAGCTCAACAGTCCAAGTAAAGCCACATCAAGATATAAATTATATATTAAACCTTTCCCCTTCTCCAACAAAATCTAACCAAAGTCACTTTTGCAGATAACCTAAGTCATATTTTGATAAGTGTTTGTGTGGCAATATTGTATCATCCACAACACACCAAACTAAAGTATATGAAAAAGGTATTATCATTGGCCGTAGCAGTAGCAACAGGTGCTATGCTGGCCGCCTGCAGCTCTCCGGAGCAACAAACCGACATTACAAGAGAAGTACAGCACGAAGAAGCTGCCGCCGGGCAATCTGCCGTGCAGGACGATGAGTCGCAGAAGAACGTGGTACAGGTAGCCGCTTCCTCCCCCGACCACACCACATTGGTAACAGCCGTAAAAACAGCCGAGCTAGTAGATGTGCTCAGCAATGCCGGCCCCTTTACCGTGTTTGCCCCAACCAACGAGGCATTTAATCAGCTGCCTGCCGGTACAGTAGAAGGATTACTGAAGCCTGAGAAACGCAGCGACCTCCGCAACATACTGCAGTACCACGTGTATGTAGGCGTGCTAAACGCAGATATTTTTGAAGATGGCCAGAGCCTGGGGCAGGTTAACGGCGGCCGCGTGACCATGGGCGTGAAAGATGGCAAGGTTACCGTGAATGGTGCCACCATCCTGGCTTCCATTCCAACCTCAAATGGCGTAATCCACGTGATCGACAAAGTACTGCTGCCCCAGTAAGTATAGGTATAGCGATAAAATAGAGAAGGCATCCGTAGGCATAAAGGTAGCTGCGGGTGCCTTTTCTATTTTATTTTAAAAAAATTTATCCCCCTTGCAACCACTTCCGCAGTTTAGGCATCTTGTATATGGAAGCCGGCACTAAAGCTGCCAGCTTTCAGACTACTACCACTATCTACTACTAAGTAAAACTATGATGAAAACCTGGCCCTGCTCCTGCTTCTTTCTGAGGCAGGGGCAGGAAAACCAGGACTCCCCAAGAACCTAACCCTTTTTCTACATAATGCGAAAAGCACCTACGGCCCAGGCTGCAGGTGCTTTTATACTTTGTACTTCTTCTTAAACTTTTTTAGTCGCGCTTCGCCTTCAGCAACTTTCTCAGGTCGGCCAGTTCATCTCTATACTTGGCAGCCTGCAAAAAGTCCAGGTCTTTGGCGGCGGCCTCCATCTGCTTCTCTGTTTTCTTGATCAGCTTCTCCAGTTCGTCGCGCTTCATGGTCTGGATGATCGGTTCGGCAGCGATAGACACCTCTTCCGGCCCCGTATACATCTTCACTTCCTTCTTCTTAGAGTCAGCAACGGAGGTCTGCCCGTGGATTTCGTCACTTGTTTTAAGAATGGTACGCGGGGTAATGCCGTGCTCTTCGTTGTACGCCATCTGCGTGGCGCGGCGGCGGTTAGTCTCATCAATAGCGCGCTGCATCGAGCCGGTCATGCGGTCGGCGTACATTATCACTTTGCCTTTCTCGTTTCGGGCGGCACGTCCCATCGTTTGTATCAGGGAGCGCTGGTCACGCAGGAAACCTTCCTTATCCGCATCCAAAATCGCCACCAGGCTCACCTCCGGTAAGTCAAGCCCCTCGCGCAGTAGGTTTACCCCGATCAGCACATCAATTATACCTAAACGCAACTCACGCAAAATCTCCACACGGTCCAGCGTTTTTACTTCGGAGTGCAGGTATTTTACTTTTATGTTGAGGCGCTCGAGGTACTTGGCCAACTCTTCCGACATGCGCTTGGTAAGCGTAGTCACCAGCACACGGGCCCCTTCTTTCACGCGTTCATCAATCTCGTCCAGCAGGTCGTCTACCTGGTTTGTACTTGGCCTTATCTCAATCTCAGGGTCCAGTAAGCCGGTTGGTCTAATGATCTGCTCCACTATAACACCTTCGGATTTCTGGATCTCATAATCGCCGGGCGTGGCGCTTACAAATACCACCTGGTGCATCAGGCTCTCGAACTCGTTAAAGGTAAGCGGGCGGTTATCCATGGCGGCCGGAAGCCGGAAACCATACTCTACCAGCGCCACCTTACGCGACCTATCGCCACCCCACATGGCGCGTACCTGCGGCACCGTCACGTGGCTCTCGTCAATCACCATCAGGAAATCATCCGGGAAATAATCTAACAAGCAGAACGGGCGTGCACCCGGCGCGCGACGGTCGAAGTAGCGGGAGTAGTTCTCAATGCCGGAGCAGTAGCCCAGCTCCCGGATCATCTCCAGATCGAACTCGGTGCGCTCTTTTATGCGCTTGGCCTCTGCCGGTCTGTCCTCCTTCAAAAAGTAATCGTGCTGCGCCACCATGTCGTACTGTATCTCCGAGATGGCCTGCTGCAAGGTGTCTTTGCCTGTCACGAAGAGGTTGGCCGGATACAAGGTTACGGCCTTCTCATCTGATAACTTTTTACCGGATTGCGGGTCGATGCGGTGTATCTGCTCCAGCTCATCGCCGAAGAAGTATAAACGGTAGGCAAAGTCAGCATAGGCCGGGTAGATATCCACGGTGTCGCCTTTCACCCGGAATGTTCCACGTGTGAACTCGGCCTCTGTACGGCTGTATAGTATCTGCACAAATGTATACAGCAGGTTGTTGCGGCTATAGCGCTGCCCCGGTGCCAGGTAGATCACGTTCTTGCCAAACTCCTCCGGGTTACCGATACCATAGATACACGATACCGATGCCACCACCACAATATCGCGGCGGCCTGAGAGTAGTGCCGAAGTTGTGTGCAGGCGTAGCTTCTCTATCTCCTCGTTTATGGCCAGGTCTTTTTCTATAAATACATCCGATGAAGCGATATAAGCCTCAGGTTGGTAGTAGTCGTAATAGGAGATGAAGTATTCTACGGCGTTATCGGGGAAGAACTGCTTGAACTCGCCGTACAACTGCGCGGCCAGGGTTTTGTTGTGGCAAAGCACCAGCGTAGGCTTACCAGTGTTTTTGATAACATTGGCCATGGTAAAGGTTTTACCGGTACCAGTGGCACCCAGCAAAACCTGCGATGGCTCTCCTTTATTTATACCTTCTGTGAGTTGTGCAATGGCCTTGGGCTGGTCGCCGGTGGGCTGAAACTCTGATGTCAGTTTAAAATCCATTCGTTTGTTTTACGGATCAGTAAAGATAAACTATAACAGTTAAAATGTGCCGTAAGTTTACCCTGTTGCCAACTTATACCCTCTGTACGGCGACAACTGCAAAAGGCTATGGGCAAAGAAAAAGCCTGCTGCAGAACAACAGGCTTAGTGCACTATATTACAGAAAATCATATTCAAGTATGGGATGTACAGGCTGCTGAAGTATAAGCAAATGTATACTTTGCTGCTTCCTGTTAAACCCCACAGGCGAAAGCCTTTATAGGCATAACCGGCATGGGCTGCATTTGGTTACGGGCAGGCATAAAAAAAGCAGCCCGCTTTCGCCCGGGCTGCTTTTAAGATTATAGTTTGTTAAGCTATTATTCGCTAACAATAGTTGGGTTTAGCTGCCACAGGTCGTCGTAGCGCTGGCTGCCCGTATTGCCGAGGCCAACATAACCAAACTCGCCAATGCCAAAGCCGATGGCTCCCTGTCTCAGCCCTCCCTTAAAATCGCCAAGCTTTGTCCAGGTATCTGTGGCAGGGTCAAACTTCCACACATCGTTCAGGGCCGCGCCATTTGTGCCACCTACCAGGTAAGCAGTGTTGTTGATGGAGAAGGTAGTGGCATACGTGCGCGGCACCGGGAAAGTCTCATTCGGGCGTTGCTCTTTTGTCAGAGCTTTCAATGTCTTCCACTGGGCTGTAGCCGGATCAAACTCCAGCAGGTCGGTCTGGTACACGTTGTTGTTCAGGCCGCCGCTAACATAGCCTTTCCCGTTCACGGTAAAAGCATAACCATTCAGGCGCTTGGCCCCCTGCAGGCCTATTTGCTCCGTCCAGGTGGCAGTGGCAGGATCATACTTCCAGAAGTCTTTCTGGTAATTGCCGTCAAAGCCTGCGCCTACGTAACCTGCGTTAGCAAACGACATGGCAATGGCCCCGTAGCGGGCAGAAGCAGGGAAGTCTTCGATCTGTGTCCAGGCATTCGTGGCCGGATCATACTCGTAAAAGTCCTTCAGGTAACTAGTGCCGTTATAACCGGTGCCGATGTAGCCTTTGCCATTGGCAGAGAAACCTACCGCAGCACTGCGTGCTTCTCCCGGGAAATCAGCTTTACGCACCCAGTTGTTCGTGGCAGGGTCAAACATCCAAAAGTCAGTCAGGCGGCTAGAGCCATCGTAGCCAGTGCCCACATAGGCTTTGCCGTCTATCACGAAGGATACGGCGCTGCTACGGGCCACCCCGGCAAAGTCAGACTGCTTTTGCCACTCTCCCAGCAGCACATCATCATCACTGTCGCTCTCGCAAGACGAGAGAGCACCTACCGATAGCAGCATGGCTATCAGCAAAAGGCGCATCTTTTTAAAAGAGATTTTCATAGTAGTAGATTATTGGATAGTAGTATAGTAGATTCGGAGCTTAATATTCTTGATGTCTTTGTTCTGAGCACCCACCACCAAACGGTTTACGGAGTTTTTGAACTCGGCAGAAGCCGGGGCAAGGTATAGCGGCATATTAGTACGGTGCTCGTTATTTAGCTTACTTATAAGGAACTCCGTGATAGAGAACTCATAGCGCCCGTCTGTGGCCGTATCGCTGCTCTTGATAAAGGATGAAGTAAGCGGAGCTGGGCTTCGAGGGTCGCCGTACTCCACAAGCAACGGCGTGTACTTCACGTTCATCTCGCTAGTCTCATACAAACTTGCAGAGGCCGGTACCGGGAAAGGATAAACCGTAGTAGCACCCCTGAACGGCTCCACCACCAGCGTGGCCTTGTTGATGAACTCCGGCTTCAGCTGCTCTTTCAGTTTCTCGAGATAAGGTATCTCCAGTTTTATCATCAGACCGGTTCCGCTCTGCGCCACACTGATATCATTGGTAGCGCTGGCAGGAAGCTCTTTGCTCTCTTTTATACCTTCCAGCGGAGAGCCAGTGTAGTCACCCTCAAGCTTGTTGAACTGCAGACTGGAGTTTACTACGCCGAAATCATAGTTCTTCACAGTTCTGTCGCCGCCTGATGCAGATGGCTCAGAGTAGTAAAGGCGTACCACAGCGCCACTTGTAGAAAAGCCCAGCACCACATTGCCTTGCGTAGCAACTATGCCTAAGCCTTTAAAGAACGACGTGAAGTTGCTGTTGTCCTTCAGCTTGTCGTCTCCTGCTTTTTTCAGCTCGAACCACTGCTGCCCTAACTCATTGCTCAGGCTAATCTCCAGTGTGTCTTTACTAACTGGCCTTGGCGCAAAAGTATGCGTGCCAATCGGGTCCGGTTTTACCGCTACCTTGCTGATATTGTAAATGCCTGAACCCTGGTAAAAGCTTGAAGAAGGCTCCTCCTGCGGTATGGTTGGCGGAAGGGTACGCGCAAAAAGTGTAGAGCTAAGCTCGTGCATGCTATACGTTACATTCTGTGCAGTATCGCCATAATAAAAACCTGTGGTAGGCAGCAACAGCTTCAGAGAATCGAAAGTAGCACCCTCCGCAGGTTCAGCCAGCGTTGCGCTGCCCGGCCCGATCTGAAAGTAGGTAGATGCCTTTAGTGTGCCGGTTTGTGGCGTAGTGTACTGCCCCACCAGCATGTTTCCTGTTCCGGACGTAGCAATGGAGTCTACCATCACCGTGGATACATTAATGGTAAGTGTATCGGTAAAAACACCGGACACATTATCTTCTACCAGCTCCAGGCCCAGTTCGTTCGGGTCCTCGCAAGAGGCCAGGGCCATTACAGCGCCTAAGCAGCAAAGCAGGTGGTAAATCTTTTTCCTAAAGGGGGATTTTGGTTTGTCAAATAACATATAATGACCGTGAAAAACAGGTTTTCCTCAAATTAAAGGTGCAGGCTTAAGTTCGTGTTGCCTTTCCTGATCTTGAAGAGAAACATTGTGTATAGAATCTTTACTAAATTATAGCCACAAAGCCACAATCTATTCAGGTTCAAATATAACACTATATTTTCTTCAACAGAAAGATATTACCTTCTGTAAACTGTAATACCCTTAGATTATTGCACCACTCCCTGTCAGGAATCTGGCGAAGGGTCAGCACGGCAGGAGTAACACGGCCGCAGGGGCTACAAGGTGTAAGCAAAAGGCCCGCCACGCAGGCCTTCTGAGTTCACTCACCTTAATAGTTAATCACATTACACTTAAATAGACATTTTTATGGTGCTGCCGCCGGTTCTCCGCAAACGGCCATTACTTTTACGGCTGGGTACATCATGTAATTGGCGGTGCAGCGGGGGCCATCGGAGCCGTTGAGTTGCAGGCGCAAACGAACCGTTGTCCCCACCTGCCTGTACTCATCCGGCAGGTTGTTTGTGGTCACGAAGCCGCCGTGCAGCTGCCCCACGTAGCTTCCTGTTTTGCCAGCCATCTCCTCCGAGTCATCCTCCAGCTTCAGTACATACCAGCCGGGCTGGCAGTCCTGGGCTACCACCTCTGCGGCTGTACAGGCCGGAACGGGTGCCGACTTGGAGCAACCCGCTGCCAGCAGCGCCAGGCAAAGGTATAGCAGGATGATGTAGACGAGGCTTTTCATAGGTTCAGTAGCGGTAAAACAACGGAGTAAAGGGTGATAACGACCTAGAGGCTTCTGGCCTGCAGGTGTCTTTCATAGCTCAGAATATGGCACCGGATTAAAGTATAGTGAAGAGCAGCAGCACCAACAGCAGATACCATCCGTATAAGTTTTCGCGAGCCGCGAAAGCGCATAGTTCCAACAGGTTCAGCAGTGGTTTCATAGGCAGGAGGCTTTTCTCTTCTACACCTTTATGACCCCGTGGCACACCTGTGCGTTGCACGCTCTTTAAAATAAAGTTGATTTATTTGCGCCCTGGGCCCAAATCATAGTTCAGGGCCAGGTTAATGCCCATGGTATATGGTTTGCCCTGCGGCGCCTGCGCCTTCTCTGGTGAGGAAAGCATGGTGTCGAAGTACGCCCTGTACTCTGGGCCGATTGCCACCGACACGTTGTTAGACAGGCGCTTGCCTACACCGGCTGTTACGTTGCCGGACCACTGCAGCTTGCGGAACGGAGAGTTATCGTCGCTGAGATCGTACTCTGTATTGCGCACCTCGGCAGAGGAGGCGATGATAGCTGTCTGCAGCAGGACGTTGGCAGCTACGCCGCCACCTGCAAACCAGAACCAGTCTTTTCCTATCTTCCCCTCGTACTGCACCCCTGCCGGCACTGTAAGGTGGCGGTAGCGGTAAAGCACATTAAACTCATCCGTCTGGGCTACGCTTAGCGAGTCGGAGGCATAGTTGTTACTAATCGAGGGCAGGAAAATAGTGGTTGCCCCCGGAGTCTCCGTCTTTTCGGTGCCTGGCTCTCGCCAGAACTGCTGTATCACGTAGCTCGATTTAGACCGGGCGGTGTTCTGTGTAAAACCAAGGCCGCTCAGTAACTTCCATTTCTTGCCAATCTTAAAGCCCGCCTTGGCCTCCACACCAAACGAGAAGCCGGGTTCTACCTCCTGCTCGTGCTCCTCGCGTGCATCATCCATCATTCTGGCGGATCGCTGCATGGCTGTAGGAGGCGCAAAAGAAGCAAAGCTGTTCATGGGGCCCATCATCTGGGTCGGTATCCCAATATTCTGCTCAAAGTAACTCGGCGCGTAAGCCATCCCCAACGACCACCTTCCGGCAGATGCTTTCTCCTTGCCTGTGTCTGTGGCACCGCCAGCGGCAGCAAGCGTTTTTTTCTCTGATTTATACATTTGCTGCACCGCTTCCTGCTCTGCCTTCAGTTGCTTCATGCGGTTCATTACTACTTCACTCAGCGTTCTGAAGTCGTCGGAAATTTCCGGTGATGCCTGGGGAAAAGCGGGTGCCCCGGCTGAGACAAATCCAGAAGCGGATGCTGGTCGCTCGGTAAAGGCGCCGTGCATACTTTTTAACCGGGAGAACATACTACTGGTTGCAAGGTCTTCTCTGCTTCCTTTTCGGCTTTGATAGGTTGGGATATACTTGCCGGCCGGCACACTATGCCAGGCGCTAGGGTCTGAGGTGGCGGTAACACTTGCCACCACCGGGGCCTCAATCTTAAAGCCTGCTGCTACACTTTGGGTTTCCTGTTCTGCCGCTCCCTCACTTCTGTTGTCTGCTATGGCCACCTGCTGGCGCACTGGCTCCTGACCTGCCGGCTCTAACGCCAGCGGCTGTACAGCCAGTTGCATGGCTGCGGCAATGGCTTCGTCCGTTGTTAAGCTCTCCTCCGAGGTGTCTGTTCCTGCCGGTACAGCTGAGGCGATTGTTCCGTTTGGCTGCTGCACCTGTGCCATAGGCGCCGGGGCAGAACCTCCAAAATAGTAAGCTGCAAAACCACCGGCTACCAACAGCAGCGTAATGCAGGCTGCTGCCAGCTGCCTGTAAAACAGCATGCCCCGCTTGTATTGCCCGTTTTCCTGCACCGTCAGGTTATGGTCTATGCGGGCCCAAAGGTCTGCGGACGGAGAAGCCTCAGCGTCCTGCATGCGGCGCTGGAATTCATTTTCCAGGCTTCCGCGCTTATTGTTAGTTGCTGATGACATGTTCCTTAAGTTTTTTTTCCTGGCGCAGCAGCATACTTTGCAGTATTGCCCTGGCGCGCGAATATTGTGATTTTGATGTCCCTTCTGATATGCCCAGCATCTCCCCGATCTCCTTGTGGTTGTATCCCTCTATGGCATAGAGGTTAAAAACCATGCGGTAGCGGGGTGCCAGACTTTGAATCATGCTCAGAAGTTCGTCCATAGTATAGCCGCTCAGGCTAACATCGTCGGCGCTAAGGTTAGCCACCTCCTCCGCCTCATGCGACACAGTGAGCAGTTGTTTGCTGCGCAGATGCTTCAGAGCGGTGTTAACCATAATGCGGCGTACCCAGAACTCCAGCGGGCAATCCCTTTTAAAGTTTTGGATATTGTTGAACACCTTGACAAAGGCATCCTGCATAATATCCTCGGCCTCAAAGGTAGTGGGAGCGTAACGTAAGCAAACCACCATCATCTTTTTTGAATACAGGTCATAGAGCAGGCGCTGCATGTCGCGTTTACCCGCGATGCACCCCTCAATGAGTCTGTCCTCGTCTGACTTTGGTTTTGTAAAAAGCTTCAAATGCGGCCTGCTTTACGTTTGTTTTCTTCTATGATTCCTGCAGGGCACTTAAGGTTGCAAGCAGGTAAAAATATTTTCTATAGGCGGGAAGCAAGCCCTTCAAAGCGAACAGCTTCCAAGGGTAAATATAGGGAAATACAATAGTTACAGCAGCAGCATCTGCTATGATTATTTTAAAGTATACTGCCTAAAGTACCAGGAAATGTATAGAAGCGGGGATTTATACTTTGCGGAGCGATCTATTCCTCCCTGCCAAGCGTAGGGGCGTTTCATTCTATAAATGAAGCCACAAATTTTTTGTCATTTTGCTAAGAAACTTGGTGGAAAAAGAGCGCCCCTACCCCCGGAGCTTAGGCCTATACTACCAGCTACCAAGATCCTTTCAGGATGACAAAAAGAGGAAAATGAAACGCTCTCTGTCAAGTGGGGTATGTTTTCAGGTGTAAGTATAGATGGGCAAGTATAAGATACCGAGCGTGTGCATCTTGAGCTGGAAGTATAGATTTCTTTGCCAAGATCCCGGAGCCGGGCAATCTGGCATGGCAAAAAAGGCAACCTAGAACATGCTACGGCCATACTATTTGCCCTCAGTAATTACCTTAAGTATAAGTACTATAAAAAAGTAAAGCCTCCCGGGCGGGAGGCTTTCTACTTTCGCAGCAAGCTTGTAGTGTTGTAAATCATCTTAAACCTCGCTCAACAGCTCTTTTATACTTTAACTCGGTATATTCAGGAACAAAAATTTATAACAAAGCATGGCCAGCAGTGTCAGCAGCAGCATCCAGGTGTAGCCAATTACTTTTACAGCCACCACGGATCGGCTCATCTCCTCATAAGCCTCCAGCCGTGCCTCCTGCAGCACATCCCGCGGCAGCAACTTGTAGGAGGCCGACAGTCCCATCGCCACCATTACCACATCATCCAGATAACCAAAAACCGGCATCAGGTCCGGCACCAGGTCCAGCGGGCTTACCGCATACGCGATGGAAACCGCCAGTAGCACCCTGACATACCACCTCGCGCGGGTATCTTTGTAAGCCAGGTATAAGGCATAAATAGTTGTATGGAGCGAATGCGCCTTTTGTTTTAGGGTGTATAAATGCGGCATGCAGTAGTGTTTAAGAGCTTATGCTACATTAAACGCTACTAACACAAGATAAAGTTGCACTGTGTCAGGCCTTTTTACGCGCTTCCCCGGTTTAATATTCAATATTCAATATTCATAATTCCAAATACTCCAGGCGGCTTCTGCCTGTAGGTGCAGCATGGGCAGGCCATTCAGTGTTTGTGCTCCCTTTGCGGCGCATTTCTGCAGAAACAGTGTTTGGGAAGGGTTATATACCAGATCGTAGCAGTAGTGCCGGGCAGTTATACTGCTGTACGGCAGCTCCGGCGCCTCCTGCACCTGTGGGTACATGCCCAGTGGGGTGGTATTGATGATGAGGTTATACTTTTGCACCATTTCCGGCGTCAGCTGACTGTAGCTTAGCTGCCCTTCCGCTACATTTCTGGATACGCGCAGGTACGGGATTTGCAGTGCATCCAGCGCAGCCCACACGGCCTTGGCCGCCCCACCGGTACCTAACACCAGCGCCTGCCCCCGCTCCAGCTCCGGGTAAAAGGTCTCTAATGATTGTTTAAAGCCAACAAAATCGGTATTGTAACCTTTGGTGCGCCCCTGGCTTATTCTGATGGTATTGACGGCCCCGATCCTGGCCGCAGCCTCATCCAATTCATCCAACAACGGCATCACCTGCTCTTTGTAGGGCACGGTCACGTTCAGGCCCACCAACTCCGGCTCCTGTAGCAGCAGCTTTGGAAGCTCCTGAACCTCCGGCAGCTCATACAGTTCATAAACGGCATCGGCTATACTTTCACGTGTAAACTTCTCTGCAAAGTATTTTTTGGAGAAGGAGTGCCCGAGTTTTTTACCGATGAGTCCGAATTTGCGCATGGGCTGTAAGTATGAAAACCGGATTTATACTTGTACCTGTTGTGTTACCGTGTCATCCGTGAAGCGGTCTACCAGGTACACCACCAGGAAACCGAAAATAGCCAGCAGCACGCCGTACATCAAGTATGATTCTTGCCCGGTAAGGGCTTCGTAGCTCGCCGGCAGCACGTTCTCCTGCACGAGTGGTTTTACCTCCCCATGGCGATCGGTATAGGTTTCGAGCGTTTGCTTCCAGGGCCATACTTTGTTGAGCGAGCCCACCATAAAGCCCGTCAGCAGGGCTACGGTTATGTTATGGTAATGCTTTAGCATGTAGTTGAGCACGTGCGAGAAGACCAGTATGCCGGTAACGCAACCCAGGCCGAAAAAAGCGATCACGTCCAGTTTCACCTCTTTCACGGCGTTAAGTATAAATTCATACTTGGCCAGCAGCACCAGCAGAAAGCTACCCGATATGCCCGGCAGGATCATGGCGCAGATGGCAATGGCGCCGGAAAGGAAGATGAACCAGTAGGCCTCCGGTGACTGCGTGGGCGTGGCCACTGTAATGTAGTAAGCAATGCCTGCGCCGGCAATCCCGGCAAGTATAACACCCCAGCTCCAGCGGGTGATTTTCTTGCTCACCACCAGGGCCGAGGCCACGATCAGGCCAAAGAAGAAAGACCAGAGCATCTCCGGGTAACTCTCCAGCAGGTAAAGTATAACCCGGGAGAGCGATACGATGGAGAACCCGATCCCGGCCAGCAGCACCACCAGGAAGTTACCGTTAATGTGCTTCCAGAAGCCTTGCAGGTTAAAGCGGAGCAGCAGCTTCAGGGCCTCACCGTTCACAGAGCGGATAGAGCCTAGCAGCTCCTCGTAAATGCCGGTGATAAAAGCGATGGTACCGCCCGAAACGCCCGGCACCACATCGGCGGCGCCCATGCCCGCGCCTTTGGAGAACAGCAACAGGTACTCTTTCAGAGATCTTCTTTCCATAAAAATGATACAGCTATACTTGGTGCAGCTTACTATGAAAACACAAATTGCCCGTGCGGCCACACCGACGGGCAATTTATACTTTTGCGTTTATACTTTATATCTTCAAGCCTGCTTTTTCCATGTTAAGGAAGTGGTCGAACGTATCGCCACGCAGGCCCAGGCGGATCGTCTCCAGCGGAATAACCTCACTTGGGGCTATGTTACCGAGGTTTACGTTGGCACCCAGCAGTTTTATAAACCATACTTGCTGCGCCTTTTGCGGAGCCTCCCACAGAATCTTCTCAAACGGAACCTGTGTCAGGATCTCCTCTACCAGACCGCTGCGTACCTCACCGGATGAGCGGAACAATCCAACATTACCTCCCTCACGGGCCTCTCCGATCACCTTCCAGGCACCGGCTTCCAACTCCGCTTTCATCAGCTTGATCCACATGTAAGGCGGGATGATCTTCTCGGCATCCTTAGAGCCAACTTCCGACAGCACCGTTACCTGGTCAGCCAGTTTGGCAATGTACTCACACTTTACGTCGTGGGGCATCTCCAACGAGCCGTCCGACACCTCGGCAAAAGTCATTTCATACTTATCCAGCACGCGGCGGTAATCCTCAAACTGATTACGGGCAATAAAGGCCTCAAATAAAGTGCCTCCGAAATAAGTCGGTATGCCAGCGGCCTTGTACACTTCCAGCTTCTTCTTCAGGTTAGGCGTAACGAAAGACGTGGCCCAGCCCAGTTTTACAATGTCAACATATTCTCCGGCTACCTCCAGGAAGTCTTCCACCTCCCGTATGCTCAGGCCTTTGTCCATGGCCATAGTAAAACCACGCTCACGTGGCTTTGCCTCGCGCTCCGGAATGCTCTTAAGGGTATAGTTCATCTGATTTTATTTGCGGTACTGATCAATTAATCGGGCTAATGCACGCTGCGACTCCAGCTCAGGGAAGAACTCAAACAGCAGCTTGTGCTTGTCGAAGTCCAAAATTAACGCATTTTCCAGATAATTATAAGCTTCGCGGTATTTTCCTGCAGAAAGCATGTAAGCACAGGCCCTGTAATACAGCTCTGCCTCTTTGGGTTGCAGCTCTATGGCATTCAGGATAATGTCTGTGGCTTCCTCAAAATTGCCCTGCTCGTAAAGTATAACAGACCAGTTCAGGTAGATATTTTTATCGTCCGGGCGAATCTCGGCAGCGCGCTCGTAGCTCTCCAGCGCCGACACCACATGCCCCACATGGTACTCTGCCCCTGCCAACGCCACCCAGTAGTCGGCGCTGTCGTCGTACAATTCCACGGCCTTCTTAAAGAAGTGCACCGCCTCGTACCACTTGCCCTGTGCATCCAATATTACGCCTATCCCGAACCAGGCTTCGTCCATTTCCGGGTCCAGGTCCACGGATTTCTGGTAGTAGCGCCGCGAGAGGTCCCATTGCTGCAGTTTCTCGTAGCACTCACCAATGTTGCAGTAAATCTCCGCGTTCGGCTGCCCATGCTCGATCATGGCGTTAAAGGCCTCAATGGCTTTGGTGTACTCGCCCACATACACCAGTGCATTGGCCATGTTATTATAGGCGGTAATAAAGTCGGGGCGGATAATGGTGGCGTAGTCGTATGCGGCAATGGCCTTGTCGTAAGCGCCCATTTTGTTGTAGACGTTCCCCAGATTAAACCAGGCCACATACGAGTAGGGGTCAGTATCCACGAACTTCTGGAAGAACGGCACATTCTCGCTCACCGAGTTCGTCACATCCAGGCAGTAGAGTATCTCCTGCATGGCCGCCTCGTTCTCGGGGTTCAGCTCCACGCACTTTTTATAGTACTTCACCGCCGACGACAGTTTGCCCCAGGTTTGGTAGGCCAGGGCTATGTTAAAGTAGATATCGTCGCGGTCATCGGCATAAGCCAGCGCCTTCTTAAAGTAGTCGATGGCATCGCGGAATTCGCCGCGCTGGGTATAGATGATACCGCGCGTCAGCTGCACATCGGCGTTCTCCGGCTCTACCTCCGCCACCTTGTTAATCAAAACCAGGGCCTCCTCAAAATTGCCGGACATAGCCAGCAGCTGTGCCTTGTCTATCTGCAGCTCCGAGGAAAACGGGTACTGCACCAGCGCAAAGTCGCAGGCGGCCAGGGCTTTTTTATACTCAAAGTTCGCGGTATAATGGTCTATGATATACTCAAAATCTGTGAGGTCAAAAAACGCCGTCTCGTTGCTTCCGAGCGTGCGCTCGAAACGCTGTATCAGTTCCAGCTCTTCGCTGTGTTCGTCAAAGTCTTCTTTCATCTCCAGTATCCAACAAGCTGCGTTCAAGCAGCTTCTTTCTTACTACATTTTAACACTGCAAATAGTTTATTTGGCCCCCTGCAGACTGCCATTGGCCATTTGCCCCTCCAGCTCCCGGCACACCCAACCCACTGATTCAGAAACAGGTCTGAACTCAAAACCTATCGTCTTCCGGATTTTTTCGTTGCTGAAGAAGTGCGTCTTTCTGGACACCCGGGCCGTGTCTTTCGTGATGAGCGGGCGGGCCTTTGTAAGCCTGGCGCGCAGGTGCTCCAGCCGCCACACCACCTCCGTCAGCAAAGCGGGCACCTTCATGGCCGGGGCCTTTTTGCCAAAGCAGCTTGCCGCCTCATTAAAAAATGCTTTATAGCTCATCCGCTCGGCATTCAGGATAAACCGTTCGCCGGTTATCTCTGAGAACGTCAGGCGCAGCATGGCTTCCACCACGTCGCGCACATCCACAAAATTGGCTTCGCCGGCCGTGTAAAAGGGGCGCTCGTTATAGACATACCGGAACAGCTGTGTGCTGCTGCGGCTCCAGTCGGCCGGGCCAAGTATAATAGAGGGGTTCACGATCACGGCATCCAGGCCCTCAGCCACGCCACGCCATACTTCCACCTCCCCGTAATACTTGGAGCCGGCGTAAGCCGACACCTCAGCCGCCGGGTCCCATTTGCTGTTCTCGGTAAGCACCTCTACATTTTTTGGGCGCCCAACCGCCGCAATGGAGCTCACGTGGCACAGTTTTATACTTCCGGCCTCCAGGCAGGCATCCACCAGGTTGGCCGTACCCTCAATATTTACCTGCTTCAGCAGCTCCTCATCCTGCGGGGCATACGATACCACCCCAGCGCAATGGAACACATACCTCACGCCCACCAGCGCATCGCGCAGCAAGGCGGGGTCCAGCACATCGCCCTCCAGCCACTGCACCTGGTCGGCACCCGCCACTGCAGGTATCTGCCCACGGAAAAGCGCCTTTACCTGGTGTCCCTGTCGCAAAAGCTCCGGAATCAGAAAACTGCCGATCAGGCCACTGCTGCCCGTTACAAATACCATGGTTGTAAAATTAAACTTATCTACTCTTCCTACACCTTATCTTAAGGCATAACCACACTCGTCACATTAGATGGTGTTGGGCTCAGGGCCGGAAAGACAATCTTACCCGTTTCTGGGTCATTATAAGTATCCGCTTTGACGGTGTTACCATGGACTACGATGTACACGCGGTCGCCACTGGCAAATCCCCTGTCCTTCAGGTCCTCTATGTCGAACAGTTCCTTAAAAGTACCGGATACAGAGTTCATCGTAGCCCAAGCCAGCATAAAGTTATCTTTCGACACGTTAGGGTCTTTGCTGAAGAACAGCTCCCTTTGCCTCGGCTGCTCCATGGAGGCCGCCGGCGTCAGCACGCCACTGACGGCAATATTGCTCCCTTCCACAGAGGCTGTCACCTCCGAAGGGATAGAGGTAGACACCCGTCCAATTCTAAACCCGCTCACAAACCGGTTGAGGGTGCTTCCATCTTCTATTCAGTAATTATACTCGATAGTGACATAGGTGCCATAGCCCGGCTTACTGAAGCGGGCTCTCCTCCTACCCAACGGCACGCCCTCTATCCTGAATTTCCCTCTGGCATCTGTATAGCCTTTCACCAGTGGATCGGTGCCAAGCACTGTCACCTCCACGCCGCTGTAATCCTCCTCCCTGAGGCCCGCTTCGTTATAGAGTTCTATTTGCCCGTCATAGGTTACAGTCGGCTCCGGTTCCTTCTCCTCCCCCTCCTTACAGGAGAAGAGCAGCATGGCGCATAGTAACGGAAATGACAGATGTGTAAATGTTTTAAGCATAAGAAGTTTGTTAACATTGTTTATAAAAGATATGGCATAGATCATGCAAGGAGGCATTGAGCTTTTAAGGCAATTAACTATGGCAATAGAAGTTCGTGGAAGTATAAAGTATGAATTGATGTGAAAACTACAGCTGCCTGTTGCGCAGCGGCAAGGCCAGGGCTTTTACGAGGTGCTTTGAGGCAAGCACCTTGTGCAGGGTGGCAATATGCTTCATGCCATGCGTGTCGGTGCCCAGAAAATCCACGAAGCCTTGCTCTATCAGCCGCTCGGCCACCTCTTTGGCTCCCGGCGAGTAATAGCCTGCCAGCGAATTCAGGTTTGGCTGAAACAGCACGCCATGCTCCCGCAGTGCCACCAGTTCCTCAAGCTTGCCATAAAAGTACGTATAACGCTCCGGGTGCGCCAGCACAGGCTGATACCCTTTGGAGCGCATCTTAAAAATAGTTTCGCGCAGGTTCAGGGGCTCGTTCAGGAACGATGTTTCAAAGAGCAGGTAGTTCTTGCCGAAGGTGAGCAGCTCCTCGTTATTGTCCAGCTTGTCCAGCAGGCCCTCGTCCAGGTAATACTCTGCCGCACAGTCCAGCTCCATCTCTATGCCCGCCTCCTTCACCGCCTGTCGCAGCAAAGCAAGCTTCTCCCGTATGATCTCAGGCGTGTTCTTGTAGAAGTCGCTCATGATGTGCGGCGTCATGATCAGTTTGCGGTAGCCCAGCTCCTTCATCCCCCGCACCAGTTCCAGCGACTGCTCCAGAGTATCGGCCCCATCGTCTATGCCGGGCAGTATGTGCGAGTGCATATCCACGCCAAGCTCGCTCAGCGAGACCTCCAGCGTGGGATCGCTCCCTCCAAACAGGTTCTTCAAAAACTGTATCATCTTACTGCGCAATTGATTCCTGTGGCCCTGCTGCAAAGGGCAGCACAGCAAACAAACTTCAAAATAACGGAAATAAAAGTCACTGTCAAAATAAAGGTGCCGCCCACAGTCTCCTCTCTTACATACGATTAAATGTATATAGCTGATTGGTGCTTTGCCCTTATTTATATAGCTTTGTAAACAACGGATAGTGCAATACCGTTACATAAGCTACAAATCACCTTAATTGAACCCAAACTATACATGGAATTAAAAACAACTGAAAACCAGCGCATGATTGCGGACATGGTCCGTGACTTTGGCGCAAAGCACATCAAACCCAAGATGCGGGAGTGGGACGAGTCACAGGAGTTTCCGGTGGAGGTCTTTAAAAAACTCGGCGAACTGGGCCTGATGGGTGTGCTTGTGCCTACGGAGTATGGCGGCTCAGGCTTCGGTTACCTGGAGTACGTTACGGCTATCGCGGAGCTTTCCAAAATCGATGGCTCCATCGGCCTGTCAATGGCGGCACACAACTCGCTTTGCACAGGGCATATCCTGGCCTTCGGTAACGAGGAGCAGAAAAAGAAGTACCTGCCCAAGCTGGCCACTGCTGAGTGGATCGGGGCATGGGGACTAACGGAGCCAAACACCGGTTCAGACGCGGGCAACATGCGCACGGTGGCTGTGCAAGACGGGGATTACTGGGTAATTAACGGCGCCAAGAACTTCATCACGCACGGTAAGTCTGGCAATGTGGCTGTCGTGATTGTGCGCACCGGTGAGGTAGGCGACTCGCATGGCATGACGGCTTTCGTGATCGAGAAAGGCACGGAGGGCTTCAGCGCCGGCCGCAAAGAGGACAAACTGGGTATGCGTGCCTCCGAGACAACAGAACTTATCTTCCAGGACTGCCGCGTACACAAAGACCAGATCCTGGGCGAGGTGGGCGAAGGCTTTATCCAGGCCATGAAAGTGCTGGACGGTGGCCGTATCTCCATCGCGGCGCTGTCGCTGGGCATTGCGCAGGGTGCGCTGGATGCCGCGCTGGCTTATTCGCAGGAGCGCCACCAGTTCAACAAGCCGATCTCCAGCTTCCAGGGCATTGCCTTTAAACTGGCCGACATGGCCACCGAGGTAGAGGCGGCATCGCTACTGACGTACCAGGCAGCCGACATGAAGAACCGTGGCCTGAACGTGAACAAGGAGTCGGCGATGGCCAAGTTGTATGCCTCCGAGGTGTCCGTGCGGGTGGC
Organism: Pontibacter anaerobius; assembly: GCF_026241195.1. Taxonomy (GTDB): domain Bacteria; phylum Bacteroidota; class Bacteroidia; order Cytophagales; family Hymenobacteraceae; genus Pontibacter; species Pontibacter anaerobius. The sequence goes on along the minus strand of NZ_JAPFQO010000001.1, from coordinate 128,834 downwards.
GAACGAGGCTGTGCAGATCTTCGGCGGCTACGGCTTCACGAAAGACTACCCGGCAGAGAAATATTACCGCGATGCCAAGCTTTGCACCATAGGTGAGGGAACAAGTGAGATACAAAAACTTGTTATATCACGAGCTATGTTAAAGTAAAAAGGCTGTGGGAGAGGCCTTATAGCCGCTTCTCCCCTGCTTTTTTGAAATAAAATATTGCTGGCTAATAAATAATTAGCCAAGAAGTTGATTTTTAAGTATAAGGTTGCTTAAATTTGCAACCCTAAATCCAAAGAGAAGCGAGGAATAATATGATCATTGTAAACGTAAAAGATAACGAGTCTGTAGACCGTGCTCTGAAGAGATTCAAGAAGAAATTTGAGAGAACTGGAGTTTTGAAAGAACTGCGCTCAAGAGCTTATTTTGAGAAGCCATCTATTGCTAAGAGAAAGCAAAAAGAGAGAGCGGTGTACAAGCAGCAGCTGTTTGCTGACCAAAACTACTAGTATATCTAACAAGATATTTTATTTTTCCATAAATTAGTGTACCTGATTCACCCAGTCAGGTACACTGATTTATGGATTTATTTTTTAAGTACCTACAGTACGAAAAGCGGTATAGCCCGCACACGCTTACCTCCTATCACACCGACCTGGGGCAGCTCTCTGAGTACCTGCAACAGGTTTACCAGATAACAGATGCCGCCGAGGCTGACCACACCATTATCCGCTCCTGGATACTGACCCTGGTGCAAAACAACATCAAGCCGCGCTCTATTAACAGGAAGATTGCCTGCCTGCGCTCTTACTATAAATTTTTGATGGCGCAGGAGCGCATACGAGTGAACCCGATGCTGCGCATTAAAGCACCCAAGGCCGGCAAAAAGCTTCCGGCCTTTGTACAGGAGGAGCCATTCAATAACCTGCTCGACAGCTTTACTTTTGAGGATACATTTGAGGGACAGCGCGACAGGCTGATCCTGGAATTCCTGTACGGCACCGGCATACGCCTGGCGGAGCTGATCAATATTGAGCCCACAGATATTGAGTTAAGGGCCAAAACAGTGCGTGTTCTAGGCAAAGGTAACAAAGAACGCATCGTGCCGCTCAACGATTCTCTGCTGTTGGCGCTGGATGCCTATAAAACTGAGAAAAAGCATTTTTTTGGCGATAACAATTCGGTAAAATTGCTCGTTACTAATAAGGCACGGCCTCTTTACCCGAAGTTTGTTTATCGTGTCGTAAAAAAATATATCAGTTTGATAACCACTTCTGAACACAACAGTCCACACGTGCTGCGACACTCCTTCGCTACCCACTTGCTGAACAAGGGGGCCGACCTGAATGCGATCAAAGATTTACTGGGGCATACCAGCCTGGCAGCTACCCAAGTATACACGCACAATTCCATCGAGCAACTCAAATCTATTTTTGAGAAAGCTCACCCAAAAGCATAATAAGTTTAACTTTTAAATGTAAAGCATATGAAGCTACAGATGCATTCCATCCACTTCGAGGCAGACCAGCAACTTGCTGATTTCGTTCAACAGAAAGTAGATAAACTCGAGACATTTTACGATCGCATTGTGGAAGGCGAAGTGTTTCTTAAACATAACAACAACGACGGTATAAACAACAAGACCGTGGAGATCAAGCTGTTTGTACCAGGCTCTACATTATTCTCACAAGAGGACGCCCCATCTTTTGAAGCCGCCGCAGACGCTGCCGTAGAGGCCATGCGCCGCCAGCTAAAGCGCTTTAAGGAGAAGCAACTGGCTCACTAACTAAACTTGTAAAAGTATAAAAACAGCGCGGCCTGCTATACTTTAGCAGGCCGCGCTGTTTTTATATACGTATAAACTAGCTTATACTTGTTGGCTACAGGCCAAACTCGGCTTTGATCTTATCTACGTAATCGAGCTTTTCCCATGTAAAGGTCTCAAACTCTTTCACTTCTTTTTTACCGTTTACCGATACCTCCACAGACTTCTTGCCAGGCGTTCTGCCCATGTGGCCATAAGCGGCTGTTTCAGAGAAAATAGGATTCTGAAGGCCAAAGCGCTGCACAATAGCGTAAGGGCGCATATCAAACAGCTTGTTCACCTTCTCTGCTATCTCTCCATCGCTCATCAGGTTGCCATTGGCGTCTTTCACCTTGGTAGAGCCGTAGGTGGTTACATACAGGCCAACAGGTTTTGCCACCCCTATGGCGTAAGCAACCTGCACCAGCACCTGACTGGCCACACCGGCCGCTACCAGGTTCTTGGCGATATGGCGCGTTGCGTAGGCCGCCGAACGGTCTACCTTAGAAGAGTCCTTGCCAGAGAAGGCGCCACCACCGTGCGCACCTTTTCCTCCATACGTATCCACAATAATCTTACGGCCTGTTAAGCCTGTATCGCCATGCGGACCACCTATAACGAACTTACCAGTAGGGTTAATGTGGTAAATGATATCAGAGTTGAACAGCTTCTGTGTACGCTCCGGCAACTGTTGCAGCACACGCGGGATCAGGATGTTGTTCACGTCATCCTTGATCTTTGCCACCATCTGGCGCTCCGCCTCGTCCTTGGCCTCAGGGCTATCGTTCTCAGCCACCACAAACTCATCGTGCTGTGTAGAGATTACGATGGTGTCGATCTTCTCGGGCACGTGGTTATCGCTGTAGCGTATTGTTACCTGCGACTTCGCATCTGGACGCAGGTAAGTCATCTCCTTACCCTCTTTACGGATGGCAGCAAGCTCCTGCAGCAGCAGGTGCGAGATGCTCAGCGCAAGCGGCATATAGTTGTCTGTCTCGTCGGTAGCGTAACCGAACATCATACCCTGGTCGCCAGCGCCCTGGTCTTCCGGGTTCGCTCGCTCAACGCCTTGGTTAATGTCAGCCGACTGCTCATGGATGGCAGAAATCACGCCGCAGGCATCCGCATCAAACATGTATTCTGATTTAGTATAGCCGATACGCTTGATCACGTCGCGGGCTACTTTTTGCACATCTACGTAAGCTTCCGTCTTCACTTCTCCGCTCAGCACCACCAAACCAGTGGTTACCAAGGTCTCACAGGCTACTTTAGATTGTGGGTCTTGCTTTAGGAATGCATCTAAAAGGGCATCCGAAATCTGATCAGCCACTTTATCCGGGTGTCCTTCTGACACAGACTCAGATGTAAATAAATAAGGCATTTTTTCTGTGGGTTTAGGTACAAAGTATAAACCGGCTGCCCCCCTTGGCAGCGGGTACAAAGCTAAGACAAATCTGCCACACTTGAAACTGAATATCAGGCCTGCACAATGCCTTCTAGCGTTTTAAGCACAAAAGGTTACGCCCCATCAAATACTTTGATTCAGACAGGGGGTAGTTGCAGAACAGCCGTGGCTGCACAACCTTTTAAATTTAGCCCCCGTTCATCTACAAAAAATTATACACTCGAAATTACCCTTTATGAAACATATATTTTCTGTATTCTGCCTTGTCACCTTTCTGACGGGCAGCGTATTCGCACAAAACGATTCTCCTTATAAGACTAGTCTTAAAGTTGATGCCCCAATCATTGCCGCCGGTATGGGCCTGAGCGCCTATGGCCTTTCCCTGATGCAGGATAAAAGCGGACTGAGCCGTGAGGAAATCACGGCTCTAAGGAAGGACGATGTAAATGGGTTCGACCGCTTCGGGGCGGGCTACCACTCCGACAACGCCAAGAAAATTAGCGACTATCCTTTTTATGGCTCTTTTGCCACTCCTTTTCTAATGTTGCTTAACAAGAACGTAGGTAGTAAGGCTGGCCAGGTAGTGGTGCTGTATGTGGAAACAATGGCGGTGACGGGAGCCCTTTTTACGATGACGAACGGCAACGTGGAACGCGCCCGCCCCATGGTTTATAGCGATGAGGTGGACATTTCGGACAAGAATGACGCGAATGCCCTTAACTCCTTTTACGCGGGCCACACCGCTGCCACCGCCAGCGCCACCTTCTTTGCCGCCAAAATATTTCATGACTTTAACCCAGACTCAGGTGCCCGGCCATACGTTTGGGCTGCCGCTGCTGCCGTTCCTGCCGCCGTGGGCTACATGCGCCTTAAGGCTGGTAAGCACTTCCTAAGCGATAACCTGTTGGGCTATACTTTGGGTGCCGCCGCCGGCATAGTGGTACCGCAGCTCCACAAGAAATCAAACAAGCGAAACATTAGCCTGATACCTGTTTCTGGCAAGTATTTTAACGGTGCCCTAATGACATATACTTTTTAAAAATGAAACGGCCACTGTGGCTCTTCTTAGTTTTACTGTGGCCATACTTTGCCTGGGGGCAAACTACGTCTCCCTATAAAGTAAACTGGCTCCGCGATGGCGGCGTTACAGTTGGGGCAATAGGCGCCACGGTGGCGGGCAACATTCTTATCGAGAAGAAAGATAGGGTAAACGCTGCTGATTTAGCGGCCCTGTCGAAGTATGACGTAAACAAGTTTGATCGCTTCGCGGCAGGGAACTACAGCAGCAGTGCCGAGACAGTCAGCGACTTCCCGTTCTACAGCTCCTTCCTGACTCCGCTCCTGTTATTGCTTGATAAGGATGTAAGGCAGAACGCCCCGGAAGTATACCTGCTCTATGGCCAGGCGCTTTCTATTGCGGGAGGGATGTACAGCATGACAGCCGGCGTTACTAAACGAAAGCGGCCGTACGTTTATGCCGTGGATGCTCCGCTGGAACTCAAAACCGACAAGCAGGCAACTAATTCTTTTTACGCTGGGCATACCGCCGCCACAGCCACCGCTACTTTCTTCCTGGCTAAAGTATACCATGACTTCAACCCTGACTCCCCTGCCCGTCCCTACATTTGGGCTGCCGCTGCTACCGTTCCTGCCGCCGTTGGGTACCTTCGCATCAGAGCAGGTAAGCACTTCCTCAGCGACAATATTATCGGCTATGGCATAGGTACAGCGATTGGTATACTTGTGCCCGAGTTGCACAGGGTTGACTCCCGTTTCTCATTGGTTCCAGAAAGTGATGGCTTGTATGATGGGATGGCGGTGGTGTATAGGTTTTAAAAACAAAAAGCCACCCGTTAGGATGGCTTTTTGTTTTTGGATATTCTAAAGATTATGGATTCTGCACCATTTTCGGATTAGCATCCATCTCTCCTTGCGGAATTTGGTGGATGAACAGATCAGAGTTAGCTGGTGTCACACCTACTTTAGCCGTGTGGTTACCTGTACGAACCAGCGGCTTCTGCAGACGCTTGATGTCAAACATTGCAAAACCTTCGCCATACAGTTCCTTTCTGCGCTCAACATAGATCTCCTCCAGGAGGGCTTCTCCGGTGTTCAGCGATGGCAACACTAAAGTAGCATCTGTGTAGCGGTTACGACGCAGCTCCAACAGCAACTCCTGAGCACCCAGGAAGTTACCTAACTGAGCTTTAGCCTCCGCCTCAATCAAAAGCATTTCTGCTGAACGCATCAGTACTATATGACCGCCTAAATCAACCAGGTCCTTAAACTTGGTGATGGTGTAGCGATCAGAGTTCCATACTTTTTCGCCTGCATTATTCGTAGTGAAGGCTTTTGTATCTTCCTGAAATTCACGACGGGCATCATTCTCATCAAACAGAGCTACAAAGTTGTCATTCGCACGAAGGTTGTTATACCCTCTACGGGTATAAACTCTACTTCCAGTGCTGCTGATTGTGTAACGGCCATCTATAAATGAGTAGAAAGACGCAAAGGAATTATTCTGATCAGCAGATTGAGGTAAGCCCCAAATCCACTCCCCATTGCTGTAGTTGTTGAAGCCAGCTTTGTAAGTGGTTGCGTTCATCAGAGGGTAACCCTGGCGTGCCTTAGCCGCAAACTCAGCCGCTTTTTCCCACTGCCCCATTTCAAGGTATACACGGGCCAGCAAGCCTTGTGCTACGTTTTTGTTGAGGCGGCTCTTGCTTGGGCGTGCAGTTGTCAGGCTCTGCTCTGCCTCTGTCAGGTCAGCCAGGATTTGGGCATACACCTGCTCAAGCGTTGCTCTCTCCTTACCCTCAGTCTGAGGCGTAGCCGGATCAAGCATCAAAGGCACAGCAGGTGCATTCTTATCCTTCAGGTAAGTGTGCTGGTAAACACGCGCCAGGTTAAAGTATGCAAAAGCTCTGATTGCCTTAGCCTCACCTTCGAATGCTCTCTTCTCAGCATCTGTGGCATCCGGCAGGTTCTTTGCGTTCGCTATAATATTATTGGCGTTGGTAATCAGGTTGTAAGAGTGGCCCCAGATAATACGGGTGCCACGGTAAGTAGCTAACTTGTTATCCAGCTCATACTGATAGATGAACCAGTTATTGTTCGCCATTACATCCTGCCCCATCACATCAAACGTCATCATCAGTGACGGAACACCGTAGCTATCATGGCTCACAGATCCCTGGTTTACCGGCGCCTGACGCATCAGGCGAACAATACCTGTCATGGCAGCTTCCATACCTTTCTTCGTGCTGTATGCCTGATCGTAAGACACAGCGTTAGAAGGCACTACCTCCAGGTAATCTTTTTCACATGCAGTTAAGCTTAGCGTTGCACCAAGCAGAGCTACAACAAACTTATTATTGTTAATTTTCATTTCTCTCTACTAATAAATAATACTTACAGAGTTGCACGCACACCTACAGAGAATGTCTTCTGAGCAGGGAATCGGCTGTTAGTCACACCGTCAATTGATTGTTCCGGGTCAAGGCCCTGCGTCTTAAACAGTGTCCAGAAGTTGTCGCCCTGAACAAAAATTCTGGCGTTCTTCAGTCCAACGCGATCCTGCAGGCTCTTTGGCAGTGTATAGCCAAGCGTTACATTGCGCAGGCGCAGGTAAGATGCATCAACCAGGAACCTTGATGACGTAGAGTTAGAGTTCAGTGTCTGCGATGTGCCTAATCTTGGCACGTCTGTCACGTCACCTGGCTTCTGCCATCTGTCCAGGATATCCTCGCTCCAGTTTGTGCCGGCTCTGTCGCCACCGTGCATCAAACCACTATAGTCTGTGTTCAGGATCTCACCACCAATACTGTAAGTGAAGAACACGCTCAAGTCGAAGTTCTTATACTGCAGGTTGTTGGTTACACCACCAGTTACATCTGGCAGCGCAGTTCCTACATAGTAGCGGGTAGCCTTGTTGTAGTCAGAAGTGGTAGTTTTCTCTACTACATTTCCATCAGCATCCTTTACATCTGTGTACCACAGGCTCAGACCAGTTTGTGGGTCTACGCCCGCAAAATCCTGGATGAAGAAATCATAGATGGAGTGACCTACTTTCAGCTGCTTGGTACCCTGCAGAATAGTCTCCTGAGGGAGCTTGGTCAGCTCGTTTTTGTTATGAGCAGCGTTTGCGTTGATGCTCCACTGGAAGTCATCCCCTTCAACAAGACGTGCATCCACATTTACTTCAACACCTCTGTTTCTCATAGTTCCCAGGTTGTCGAATACCGATATGAAACCTGTTGAAGGAGAAAGAGGCTTGTTGAAGAGCAGGTCTTCTGATGTTCTTTCGTAGTAATCTAATGATACATCCAGCTTGTTGAAGATAGTTGCATCAATACCTACGTTAAATGCAGCCTGCTTCTCCCATGAAAGAGCGATGTTTTCCAGTTTGTCAAGGATAATGCCTGGCGCAGACAAATCGCTATATCCAGTTTGGTATAAACCTCTGTATGCATAGAAGTCAGCGCCACCGCCTGCCGTAAGCAGACCTTCGTTACCGGAAGTACCGTAGCTGGCACGAATCTTAGCATCGGTTACCCATGCAAGATCGCTCATGAAATCCTCCTGAGAGATTCTGTATGAACCACCAACAGAGAAGAAGTTACCCCAACGGTTGTCTGTCTGGAAACGGGAAGAACCATCACGACGGAATGAACCAGACAGGTAGTACTTGTCCTGGAAGTTATACTTAACCTGGCCCAGGAAACTCATCAGTGAACGTCTGTCAGTCTGGCTGTTCAGCGCGTTGATTGTAGAAGCGTTGTCAAGTTCAGTTAAGCCAGGAAGAGCAAGGAAGTTTGTCTTCTGACCGTACATGTAGTCATACTTGTAGTTAAAAGCCTCGAAACCACCTAAGGCATCAATCTGATGCTGCCCGAATGATTTGCTGTAGCTCAGGATGTGGTTGATAGTGTACTCTACGAAAGAGCTTCTCCACTGGGTACCACGACCGCCTACACCAGCACCGTCACCAAAATTAGGGTTGTAGAACGTGAAGTCTTTTGTATTATCGCCAGTAAGTGCGAAGGTAGTTTTATACTTCAGGTCAAGCGGAAGCTCTATTTCACCAAAAGTGTTCAGGCTCCAGGTCAGTACATTACGCTTCAGCATGTCCAACTCCGTAGTACCCACTGGGTTGCCATTACCGCCATATGGTCGGCTTGTGTTAAAGTCAAACTCAGAAGGGTTCTCGATGAAAGTACCATCTGCGTTTCTTCTTCTGTAGATCGGGTAAACCGGAGCGATGTTTCTTCCCCAAGATACCACGTTACGGAAAGCTGTACCGCTGGATGTAGGTGAGTTCTGATCTGTGTTGGCGATCAGGGCATTTACACCGAACTTAATTTTATCTGTTACCTGAGAAGATACGCGAAGGCGTGAGGTATAGCGCTCAAAGCCTGAGGTGATGAAAGCACCTTCCTGGTTCAGGTAGTTACCTGAGAAGTAGTAGTTTGTTTTGTCGTTTCCGCCCTGGATACCAAAATCATACTCCTGACGAGTGGCATTTCTGAAAAGAGCATCTCTCCAGTCATCCTCCCAGGCAGGTGTAAGACCTTCTTTCAACTTACCATCAAGGCCGATCGGCTCTGCATCAGTATACGGGTTGTACTGCTGTCCGTTTGCAGCACCAGCTATACGACCAACTACGGTCTTAGTAGCATACTCCTCCGGCGAGGCAAACTTCCCTTGCCATTTACTGCCGTCTGCTACAGCATCGTTTCGCAGTGCCTCCCAAGTCAGCTCATAGTACTGATCTGTGTTAACAGCATTGTAGTCTTTTACTGCAAAATCAGAGATACCATAAGTAGCACCAAATGTTATGATTGGGGCTTTAGGAGCCTTGCCACCTTTGGTAGTGATTACAACTACACCGTTTGCAGCACGAGAACCGTAAAGAGCAGCTGCCGAAGCATCTTTCAGAACGGTCATAGACTCAATGTCGTTAGGGTTGATTGCGTTTAGGTCTCCGGAGTAAGGCGCACCATCAACTACGTAAAGAGGAGTAGACGACGATGCCACTGAACCGATACCACGGATTCGGATTTGCCCTGTAGCACCCGGCTGGCCACTTGTCTGCACCACCTGTACACCTGGCGTTAAACCACCCAGTGCTTTGGTCACATCATTTGCCTGAAGCTTCTCAATAGCTTCTGCTTTTACAGCTGAGGCTGAGCCAGTGAATGACTTCTGATCGGCTGTACCATAGGCGACAACAATCACTTCTGATAAAGCTTTGCTATCTTCTGCAAGCTTTACATTAATTGTGCTTCTGCCAGTTGAACTGATCTCCTGCGGCACATAGCCCAGGAAAGAGTACAGAATAACGGCGTTATCGGTTGGAACACCAACGGTATAGCTACCATCAGCTCCGGTGAATGTTCCTACGGTAGTCCCCTTTACTACCACATTCACTCCTGGCAATGGCTGTCCATTACCAGCATCAGTAACTGTTCCTGTGATGGTTCGGTTTTGCGCCCACGCCTGACTAACAAGCGTTAGGAACACAACCAAACCAAATAATAGAACTTTTCTCATAAAGATAGATTAGATTGATTGGTAAAATAGTTATTAGTTGTGGGCCAAATATAAGTTCCTATTGTAACACAACATCTACTTGGTAAAAAAAAATATACCCCATACAGCATTTAAAGCAATGTTTAGACTAGAAAACATATACTTTTTACACTTAATATATTCCACATTAATGAGTTACAAAAAGATAATGCCTATTTGTAAATTTGCGCCGACTGTGTTCCAACAGATATTAAATCTTAAACAAGACCCTAAGTGTGCAACCAAAACCTCTACGATGTTGCTCTTATGGCACCTCATTTCATGCTCACCAACTGGGAAGCGGCATTTATACAAATCAAATATTCAAATGCTGCTATACTATCTTTAATTGTGCCATTTTTAACAGGACAAAAAAAGGGGGTGTAGTGCTTTCGCACTACACCCCCTTTTTTTGTTAAAAGAGTAAGGCAGCTTATTTCTTCTCCTTTAGATTCTCCTCAAAGAGCTTGAAAATACGCTTATACTCATCGGTCCAGCTGGCTGGCTCGGTAAAACCGTGGTCCTCCACAGGATAAACCGCCAGCTCCCAGTTGTCTTTGCCTAACTCTATCAGGCGCTGCGTCAGGCGCACCACATCCTGGAAATGCACATTCGTATCAACCATACCATGGCAGATCAGCAGCGCCCCCTTCAGCCCCTCTGCATAATAGATAGGGGAGCTTTTGGCATAGGCTGTGCTGTCTGTGTATGGCGTGTTCAGGATGTTGGAAGTATAGCCGTGGTTGTAATGCGCCCAGTCGGTTACAGAGCGCAGGGCGGCACCCGCAGCAAACACATCCGGCTCTGTGAACATGGCCATCAGCGTAATGAAACCACCGTAAGAGCCCCCGTAAATACCGATGCGCTTCGGGTCAACGTTATACTTCTCCACCAGGTGCCTTGCCCCGTCCACATGGTCGCTCAGGTCCTTGCCGCCCATGAACTGGTAAATGCCCGTGCGCACGTCGCGGCCGTAGCCGGCGCTACCACGGTAGTCAATATCCAGCACGGTATACCCCTGGTCGGCCAGGAAATTATGGAACATGTACTCGCGGAAGTATGAGCTCCACCATTTGTGGGCGTTCTGCAGGTAACCGGCGCCATGCACGAAAACAACGGCCGGGCCATTCTGCTCCGGCTTTGCGGGGCGGTACAGGCGGGCATGCACATCAGCCCCATCCTCTGCTTTAAAGGTGATCACCTCCGGCTCCCGCCAGTCGTAAGACTTAAACTCTTCGGTCAGGGAGTTGGTTACCTGCTTTGGCTTGGCGTTTTTCTTGTTGTCCATCACGTACAGTTCCCACGGCTTGTTGCTGTAGGAGTAACGGATGGCCAGGTGCTTCTCGTCCGGCGACAGCTCCACCTCGTGGGCACCAGCCATACTTGTCAGCTGCACCATTTCGCCGCCGTTTACAGGCATACGGTAAAAATGCTTCTCACCAGGGTGTACTTTATTGGCCGTAAAGTAGAAGTGCTTTTTATCATCTGACATGCGCACATCCGACACCTCATACTTGCCGCTGGTAAGCGCTTTCTTCTTGCCGCTGTTCACGTTCACCGTGTACAGGTGCGAGTAGCCGCTTTCCTCCGAATGGAACCACACGCTTTTGTTATCGGGCATCCAGCCTATTTCGCCGGGGCCATAACCAATGCCCGGGCCGTTAATCCAAGCCTCGTCGCGCTGGCGGTCCAGCAGGGTCAGTTTTGCTGTTGCCGGGTCCAGCTTTAAGATCCAGCGGTCTTTGTTGTCGGCTGAGCGGGCAACCACCACGGCATGCTTGCCATTCTCTGACCAGTATGGACCGTAGATAGCTGTTGCACGCGCTTCAGGCTTTTTCGTTTTGCTGTCGGCTGCACTGGCAGAGGCACTGGCTTTTGCTTCCTGCTGCAGCAGGTAGGCCGGCTGATCATAAATGCCCTCCACATCGTTCATCTTTACAGCGTAGGCTGAGTCGCGCTGTGTGTCATACACAAAGAACTCATACGTGTTCTGCGCATCGCCCACCTTGGTTCTGGTCTTTATATCCTCCGTGTAGCCTGATTCGGTCACAAAGTTTGGCACGATGGCCACATTGGCATTTTTAGGGCGCGAGATAAGCTGGTAGGTGATAAAGCGCTCATTTGGCCCCAGAGTTACGCTATTCACCACTTTATCCTCCACATAAATTTCCTTCGGGCGGTCAGGGGCCTCCAGCTTCTGCTGCTTCTCGGCGGCTTCTTTGTCTTGCTTGCGCTCCCGCACGATCTGCAGCAGCGACAGTTGCTGCTCCTTCAGCCAGTCGCGCTGCGCGTTCTCGCCTTCCTCTGCCGGCTTGCGGCCTTTCCTGAAATCTGTCAGCTGCTCTGTCTGCCCTTTGCTGATGCTCCAGGCATAGAGGTTATTATCTTTCATGTACACCACCTTCTGCTCATCCTGGCTAAAGGCGGGGCTGGTCTCGCGCTCCACGGTGTTGGTTACCTGCTGCGCCTTGCCGCTTTTAATGTCGTACAGAAAAATGTCGCCATTCTTCTCATACACTTTCTTCGTTTCGGCACGGTTGTACTCGCCACGCTGGGCCGGCAGGCTGCGTCGGTCCTTTGCACTTACCTTTTGCAGGTTCTTCCCATCGGCATTTACACTGTACAGCGAGTCCTGGCGGTTACCGTCCGGGTTCCAGGAAAAGTAGACCTTCTTGCCGTCTTCAGACCAGAACACGTTGCCAGGAGGCGTGCCGATCCACTTCGGATCGCGCATGATCTTCTCCACGCTCAGGTCGGTTTTATCGTTCTGTGCCACCAGGGCATTACTGCCTAGCAGCAGGAAAGCCATAAGGGCTACGGCTTTTTGTTTCAGTTGCATAATTAGATAGTAGGTTTTAGGTAGATTAGTTGGGATAAGCTCTAAATTTAAAGCATAAACGTCTGTTAAACAAAACTGCCACCTCAGGAATGGTTCCTCAGAGGCGGCAGTTATACTTTAAGACTTCTTCTTTTTACCGAAATCCATACTTGGGTGCTGCTCGTCGTGTGGGGTTATACTTTGGTAGAACCTGGCAAAACTTAGCAGTTCAGCCTCCCCAAACAGTTTCCCCATAAATGTGATGGTGGTGGGCATACCGTTCTTCTGGAAACCGTTTGGCACCACCACGCAAGGATGGCCCGTCAGGTTAGTAACCACCAGATTATTGCTGGCAAAAGACGGGCTGATGTAGACGTCCACATCCTTTAGCGTCTCCTGCATCTGCTGTACCAGCAGCGTACGCACCCGCTGCGCCTGCAGATACTCTACCGCAGGTATAAATCGCCCTGCCCGGAAGATGTTCGGCCACGCATTCTTGTGCTGCGCCACCAACAGGCTGTCACGGCCACTGCGGGTTAACTCATCAAAGGCGGCGGCACCCTCCACGGATATCGTCAGTGTCAGCTCACGCGCTGGCAGGTCTGGCAAAGAGATCGGCACCAGCTCCACGCCTGCCTTTTGCAGCGCATCCAATGTGGCCTGGTCGTTTTCTTTAAAGCCATACTCCTTTGCGAAGTCATCTTTCAGATAACCAACCCGCAGCTTCTTCGGGTTTACACTTGAGTCATAGTTAAACGGCGCATCATACACCGATTGATCTTTCCCGTCTGGTCCGTAGATAGCATTAAATACGATAGCACAATCCTCTGCGGAACGAGCTATCGGCCCGATCTTATCCATAGACCAGCTTAAAGCCATGGCTCCGTGACGACTTACACGGCCAAAGGTAGGCCGCAGCCCCGTAGTTCCGGTAGCTGTAGACGGCGACACAATTGAGCCAAGCGTTTCGGTACCGATGGCATACGGCACCAGCCCAGCCGCCACTGCCGCCGCCGAACCCGCCGACGAGCCACTGGAACCTTTGTTGATATCCCAAGGAGAGCGTGTTTTACCCCCATACCATACATCGCCCATGGCCAGGGCACCCAGCGTTAGCTTAGCTACCAGCACACCGCCGGAGTCCTGCAGTCGCTGCACCACAGTGGCGTCCTCGTCTATCAACTGGTCTTTATAAGGCATAGCTCCCCAGGTGGTTTTATACTTGCGCGTGGAGAACAGGTCCTTCACCCCGAAAGGGATGCCGTGCAGCATGCCTTTATACTTGCCAGCCTTTATCTCCTTGTCTGCCTGACGGGCCTGCTGCAGCGCAAGCTCCTCGGTTAAAGTAGTTACAGCCTCCAGCGTTGGGCCATACTTCTTTAGGCGGTTGAGGTAGAATTTTGTAAGCTCCTCGGAAGAAATCTGCTGCGTGCGTATTAATTCTGCCAATTGCGGGATAGTATAAAACGCCAGATCTTCGCGCTTCCGGGGCAGCTTCACGTTCTGTGGTCGCTCCGCCTCAAAGGCTGATTTCTGTGTCTCAAAAGTATATCCTACCGGAATCGGGTTGAATACCAGCGCTGGGGCAACATTGTTTGGCAGGTTCTGCTTGCGTATTACTTCGTAGCTTTCCTTAAACTCCTCCAGCTCCGAGATGGTCGAATCTAGCTGAGCATCTGTAAAGTTGAGCCCGATCAGTTTCTGGGCGTCTTGCAGCATCGCTACCGTAACTTTGCTTTCTACAACTTTCGCTACAAAAGCACCTGATACAAAACAAGCTGTGCCTAACAGGGCTATGGTTTTGTTTTTCATTTAGGAATATTTTTAAGCTATACAAGATAAGCAATTTATAACAAAAAGAGGCAGACCTTTTAGCCTGCCTCTCCTGTTTATACTTTGTTTCTAAAGACTTACAGCGAGTTGTAGTACGCTACTAACTGCGCCATCTCGGCATCCTCCTTCAGCTTCAGTTTGTTCTTTTTGATGTAGCCCTCCAGCTCCTGGGTATGACCCGGCAGCAGCTGAAGCAGGTTTTTCTCGTTTTTCACCTTCACCAGCTGGCTGCCTTGGGTGATGTAGTAGTTGGTGTACTCCAGCACGTTTTTCGATATCGTAGCTGTGCCGTAGGCTTTTTCCTCCCGTATCACCTTGTGGCTTTTCTTCAGCAGTTTCACTTTGCCGTCTTCCAGCACCTGGTAAAAAGAGGAGGACGAGTGTTGATCAATAGGAGCAAAACCGCTGCGGTATACGACTGGGCTTCCATCAATCTGAAACTCCCGTACCGGCTGCACAAACTCCAACTCCTGCCCCTCCGGCGTCTGAAACAGCAACTGGTCTGCTACCTGGTCGTAGCGCAGCGGCACGTTCTCATACAAGTTGCCATTACCTAACACTACGCTGCCCTTCATCCAGTTGTCGTAGAGGTATGGGGAGCCATTGATGTCTTCGTATTGTGTTTTTCTAATTGGCCTGCCATTTACATCCTCCAGCAAAAACATCTGAGCATTGGCAGCGCCAGCACTCAGCAGAACAGCAAAAAATGCAACGTACAGTTTCTTTAGTTGTTTTCTCATTGATGCTGCAGTTTATGATCCATACTTAAACATAATAAATTATCACTAAAAAACAATATTTCGCATTCCTGAAAGAGGTCAAAAAAACCCGTAGCTGCTAAACAACTACGGGCTTTTAAATTGTGCTGCTACATTAAGCGGCAGTCAAACTATTACTAGTAGCCTGGGTTCTGCTCAATGTTTTCGTTCGCATCTATCTCTGTCTGAGGGATAGGCAGGATTCGTTTATCGCTGCTGAACGGAATCTCAGCTGGACCATCCGGACGTGCCACGATATCACGCTGCAGTCTGTTCAGCGTATGCAGGCGTTCTCCTTCAAATGCCATCTCTTTTCTACGCTCCGTAATAATATCCTGCAGCAGTTGCTCTCCTGTAGACACATACACCATTGATGGGTCTCGCTCTGCTACCAGTGTATTCAGGTAGGTCAGGGCACTTACCTCATCACCTAATCTATAGGCGGCCTCTGCGGCGATCAGGTACATTTCTGAAATACGCAGCACCTTCTTATCGTCACGGTCACCGGAGATGTTAGAGTACTTGTTCACGATGTAAGCCGGGTTCTCGCCTCTGTTACGCTTGCCTTTAATGATCAAGTTCTTACGGGCATCTGTGCTAGCATAGGAATCATACAGCTCAGGATTGGCAAGAATATCACCGTAACCTCCCTGATGATAAATGTATCCTAGCTCATTTGTGCCCATGTTGTCTGTCTCGGTAGAGATTACCTCAAACAGGGTTTCCACGTTTGAGGGTCTTGGGCTAGCCCAGTAGCTAACTAAATTCTGGTAGCTCACCAGCGGAACACCGCTGTTACTGATTACATCATCTGCAAGCATCAGTGCCTGCTCATAGTCGCCCATATTAAGGCTAACTTTCGCCTTCAGTGCCTTGGCAGCAGCTTGCGAGAACCGGCCGGAGTTGCTTGTCTTTGTCATCAGGCCGATAGCCTTGTCCAGGTCAGCCTGAATCTGGGCATACACTTCAGCCACTGAGTTACGCGCAGGCTCAGAGTCCTTATCGGTCTTCAGCACGATAGGCACACCGGCCGCGTTCGGGTTCTCCGTATACGGATCTGCAAAATGGCGCACCAGCTCAAAGTACATCAACGCTCTTATGGCGTAAGCCTCGCCTTTATACTGGTCAACATTTGCCTGATCAGTAACAGTTGTTTGCTCTGAATCAACAATGTTATTCGTACGGGCAATCACTGTATAAGCATCAGACCACAAGCCTGAGATGTTACCTGTGTTTCGGGTGAAGAAATAGCCTTCAAATTCCAGGTAACGGCCAGCGTTGTAAGTAGAAACGAACGTGTTGTCTGCCAGCAGGTCGCCTATCACCGGAATCGTACGCCCATAAAGGTCTGAAGACTGCAGGCCCGAGTAAGTGGCGTACAGTGCTGTCAGCACATCATTATCCGTCAGTAGTGCCTCCCCCGAGTTAATACCCGTGTATGGACTCTGATCCAGGAAGTCTTTATCGCATGAGCTGAGCATACCCGTTGTGAGTAAGCCAGCCAAAAGTATGTTTAAATATCTCTTTTTCATTTTTGTATTCTCTTAAAGTATTACAGGCCCAGGCTCACACCGAAAGTAACTGTCTTAGGAATCTCAATGTCGAAGTTCGTCAAACCTCCAACACCGCCTGCCTCTGGGTCATAAGCCAGCTTGTCATCCTTCACCCAAGTATACATGTTAGTGCCTCTGGCATAAACCCTTACATTGTTCAGCTTAACTTTCTCTGTCCATGTAGATGGTAAAGTATAGCTCAGCGTTACATCTCTCAGGCGGATAAAGTCGCCGCTGTTCAGGATGCGTGTAGATGGCTGGTAGGCATTAGTGCCACCATAGGTGTTTCTTGGCACATCTGTGATGTCGCCTGGCTGCTGCCATCTGTCAAGCTCAGTGGCACGCTGGCCATAAGAACCGATATAAGCTCCGCCGCTGTTCAGGTAACGGTAGTATGGATCATAGATGTGGTTACCGAAGTTGTAGTAGAACAAGGCGTCCAGTGTAATGCCTTTGAAGCTGAAGGTTGTACCTGCGCTACCAAACGTTTTAGGCGTGGCGCTCTTGTCTGTAACAACATACTTCGCCTGGCTCCAGGTGCTGGTAGTCTCAGTCTGCTCTTCGTTAGAGTACCACAGTGGGTTACCATTTTCTGGGTCAACACCTGCCCATACTGGCAGATAGTATGTCTGGTAGTCTTCACCCACTTTTCTGATGAAAGGAGAAACGATTTGCTCATCCTCGATCAGGTTCACGATCTCATTCTTGTTTTTCGTGATGCTGAAGCTCAGATCCCAACGGAAATCTCCTACTTGTACAGGCGTACCAGATACAGCAAGCTCCACACCGCTGTTTCTCATCGCACCAACGTTGTCAATGTATGTGCTATAGCCTGTTGTTCTTGAAAGAGGCTCTCTCAGCAGCAGGTCTGTTGTCTCTCTGGTGTAGTAGTCTGCAGTAACTGTCAGCCTGTTCTGAAAGAAAGCCAGGTCAACACCCAGGTCAAATGGCTTGTTCTTCTCCCAAGTCAACCCTGGGTTACCAAGGCTAGTTGGTGCAGCACCCACCTGACCGTTGTAGTCGATACCATAGTCATAAACATAGCGCCACTCATAGTTACCGATACCGGCGTTACCGTTTACACCGTAAGATGCTCTAAGTTTAAACTGGTCGATCCAGCCTAGATCCTGAATGAATTCTTCCTGATCTACGTTCCAGCTGGCACCAACTGACCAGAAGTCACCATAACGGTTCTCAGAACCGAAGCGTGAAGAACCATCGCGACGGAATGAACCGGAAAGTACATACTTGCCGTCGTAAGTGAAGTCACCGATTGCCAGCAAAGAGGCAAAAGTATAATCAGCCTGCGTACCAGAAGCCGTGATTGGAACAGCACCTACACTTGGCACAATAAAGTTCGTGTTAAGCGGCAGGTTGTTAGATGTTACGTTAGAAGAGTAGTAGCTAGACTTCTGCGCCTCGTAACCGCCTTTCAGCGTGGCCACATACTTGTTATCTTTGTTTACATCCCAAGTATAATCCAAAAGGTTTGTCCATACCCAATTAAAATAGCGGGTGTAGAAACGAGTAGCGCTACCGCCAGTGTTTCTTGCATCGCCATAGAATGGGTTTCTGTAAGTATCTTCCTCCAGGTTGTTGTAGTCAACACCGAATTTAGAGGTGATTTTCAGGTTTGGCGTGATGTTGTAAGCAGCATTGATGCTACCGATACCTTTCAGTGTGTGGTTCTGGTCTTTATCGTACTCAAAGATAGCCAGTGGATTGTACAGACCTGTGAACAGGTTCAGGTCCCCCTCCTCCGTGTAAGGAGAAGTATAAGGCGTCAGGAATAGGGAAGAAAGGATTGGGTTACGGAACAAACCGCTGTTGCCTGGGCCAGACTGCTTGGCAGAGGCGATCATCATGTTCGTACCGAATGTCAGTTTGTCTGTTGCTCTGTGGTTAACGCTCAGGTTTGTAGTGATGCGCTCAAAAGCAGATGTCTTAATTGTGCCTTCCTGATCGAAGTAGCCACCAGAAACGTGGAACTGTGTTTTCTCGTTACCACCGCTTGCAGACAAGTTGTATTGGCTATACTTACCCTGCTGGGAAACCTCATCGTACCAGTCTGTATCTACTGTCTCATCAATACCATAACGGGTAAGAATAAAATCACGAATGTTATCCTGAGTTAGTTGATAAAAGTCACGATATAGGCTATTGTTCAAGTAAGCTTCAGACGCAAGCTCAATAGTTTCCTCTGAGTTAAGCGGGCGAGTGTTCTCGTTGAAATAGGCACGTTTAGAGAAACCAGTCTCGGCGCTGGCGTTGAATTTCGTCTTGCCGGCCTTACCTTGCTTCGTAGTTACCACGATCACACCGTTAGCCGCTCTAGAACCATAGATAGAGGCCGCAGAAGCGTCTTTCAGTACTGTGATGCTCTCAATGTCGTTCGGGTTGATACCTGCCAGTGCGTTGGCAGTGGTTGTATTTCTGGAAAGGTCACCAGAGTTGATCGGTACACCGTCCACTACGTAAAGAGGCTCAGAAGAAGCCGTCATGGAACCGATACCACGGATACGAACCTGCTGTGCAGAACCTGGCTGCCCAGAAGCACCCACAGACTGCAAACCTGGCACACGGCCCTGCAGGGCCTTATCAATAGAGGCTACAGGCACCTCTGCAATCTCTGCAGCCTTGATTTGTGCTACTGCACCTGTGTTGGCTATAGTATTTGTTGTACCGTAACCTGTCACGATTACCTCTTGCAGCTGCTTGTTGTTTACAGAAAGAGCTACGTTTACAGTAGCTGCGTTGCCTACCTGGCGCTCCAAAGTGTTGTAGCCAATAAAGCTAAACGTTAGTGTATTACTTCCCTCAGGCACATTAATGGTATAGTTACCGTTAACACCGGTAGCCGTACCTACCTGAGTTCCTTTTACTAATACAGTAACACCGGGTAACCCCTGCCCGCTTTCTGCGTCTGTTACTGTACCTGATACTGTTTTACCCTGCGCTATTGCCTGCTGCAACAGCGTTACTACCAGAATAAAACTGAGTAGTAGCAGTTTTTTCATAAAGAATAATTAAGGTGAATAAATTGGTTAGATTGTGTTGTAAACCCAAATATAATTATTCAGGCCAAACCAAAAAATTTTACCCGTACATTTTAAGTGAAAATCTTCAATTTCAGCACTATTCACCGCATCACATGCTGCTACACAAGTATAACCCACCGCTCAAACAACACCCCTTACCACTGAAAACCAGAAACTTACACACAAAACAAGCCAAACACAATTGCATACATAAAGTAAAGTTAGGCAGTTGCACAATTTGCATACCACATCCCACCATACACAAAAATATAACTTTCCCTATGCCATAACATTATAACACAGGAGAACAAAGCACAGAATTGAATAATACCTGTGATATAATGGACAGTGATTAAAGATAAATCAACGCCATCATGTAGCACATGTTATAACTTCAATCTTGTTTTCCTGCCGCCATTATTTGCTCCCTATACATAAGGTAGCGAGCAGCTAAAAGTCCTCTCAAACCCTCTGGAAATTTTGTTAGATTGCCTACTATTTACTAGAAATCAGATATGAACAGAAAACTACACTTACTGCTGGCATTGCTATTCATGCTGGCACAGCTACAGCCTGCACTAGCGGGAGGCGAAAAAGATGAGAATGTACTTCTCTGGAAAATTTCAGGTAAGGGTTTGAAAAAGCCATCCTACCTCTATGGCACCATCCACGCGGTTTGCCCCGACAAAATGGTGATTTCAAAGGCTTTGCAGGAAACAATAACGCAAACGGAGCAGCTCTCACTGGAACTGGATATGGACGACCCTAACATGATGGCCCAGGTGATGCAGTATGCCACGCTGCCGGAAGGGCAGTCGCTAAGAGAAATGTTTGAAGAGGAAGAATACAAGACCCTGGCGGAGCTTTTTGCGAAGAGCTACGGCATGGAGCTTAAATACCTTGACAACATGAAGCCTTTTATGATCCAGACCATGCTACTGCCTGTTCTGACGGAATGCACGCCGGAATCTTATGAGCAGAAGCTGATGGAACTAGCCCACAGCCAGCAGAAAGAGGTGATCGGGATTGAAACAGTGCAGGAGCAAATGGCCGCCGTGGACAAACTACCTAATGACATGTACGTGGATATGCTGGTGCGTACTGTAAGCGACACTTCACGGTCTAAGGCGGAGTATCGTGAGATGGTGGAGCTTTACCTGGCCCAGGACCTGAAGGGGCTGCAGGAACTGATGAGGCGTGATTATTCGGAGGAATACTACAAAGCGTTTAACGAGGTATTCCTGGTGCAGCGCAACAAGAACTGGATCCCTGTGATGGAGCAGATGGCGAAGGCCAAGCCGACTTTTTTTGCCGTTGGGGCCGCACACTTAGCTGGCAAGGACGGGGTGATCACCCTTTTGCGCAAGCAAGGTTATAAAGTAACGCCTGTTACAAAATAGCATAACCCCAAAGCATGAAGAGCCAGGCACGGCTGAGGCCGTACCTGACTCTTTTATTTCTGCATAAGTGTAGATAACCCGAGCTGCCCTGGTTAGCTGTAGCGCATCATCGCCACTGTCCTGTCTGCCTCTTTCACGTTGTACTCGTAGGCCAGCCGCTTGTGGTTAATAAGGTCTACAATGGTACCTACAAGGCAAAGTCCTCCGGTAAAAAAGTATAGTATACCTAGTCCTATCTGCCCTACCAGTAAGCGCTGGATACCGGCCACCCCAAAAAAGCCTGCCAGCGTAGTGGCCAGTATCAACATAGGCTCACGGCGACGGGAACGGTAAATACTTGCAAACCGCTGTGCCTCACCCTCTGTCATAGGTTGCACCAGCGTTTGCACATAGCCCATTTCATCCGGCTCCAGATCCGGCATCAGGTGTAGTATACTTGCCATATAGTTTTATTTTAGTTTGTTAGATGATACATGCGTTTGGTGAAAGTATAAAAGAGTGCCACAGCGCCACAACAGCAGCAGCACAGCAGGAACAGCCAGGGGATGCGCCGCCCAGGATGCCTGCCACTCGCCCCGCGCCAGATAGGCAATGCTATGCCCCAGGCCACAGCCTGGACAGCCACTCTCTACTATCCAACTGAAAGGGCAAAAGCTAAAAAGGTGCTCCCCGTACGGGTCCATCAAGGCTAGTATGGTTAAACCCAAAAGCCAAAGCAGCACCTCCAGCGGCAACTTTTTCTCCCACCGAGCCCAACTGTTGCGTAGATTTTTTAAGCCTCCCATCTCAACTTTAGCAATAGTTTGGAAATCCAGAACTCACATTTAAAGTAATACAAAAATATGATATTCAAAACTTTATTGAATAACCACTACGCTCATACTCTTTTTATACTTACGTATCCGGCACTTAACTTATCACAGAAGCTACTGTTTCGGTATTAGTAGTGGTTCTTATACTTGGTGGGATCAGAGCAAGTAAGCCTAACCTGCTGTAAACTCTTATTTATACTTCAAGTGCAACTGTTTATACAAACCTACCCATTCACTTCGGTTTACAGCGGAGTTTTATCATATTCAGGTAAACAGCCTTCACTGTATACAGCCATCTTCAAAAAAAATAGGGCATAAAAAAAAGCTCCACAAAATGGAGCTTTTTTAAGCTTACTATATGACGTTCACAGTTATTCTTTTTCAGATTCGGCGGCTCCGCCTTTTTCATTCATTCTTACCACACCTTCCTGGCCTTCTGCGTTGGTTAGCTTAATCTCATATACCACTTCGGCGTTAGCAGCGCCTTCTTCCGGCGTGATTTTGTGGATTTCACCTACCGTCCAGTCTTTGTACACATCGCTCTTGAGAGCATTCTGCACAGCTTCTGGTAACTGGTCCTGGGTTACTAACTCGCGGTTGCCTTGCTCCTGCACCTGCTCAGTCTGCTGGCCTTGAGTTTGCGCCTGCTCTTGCGCCTGGGCATTTAGTGAAGTAAATCCTAATATGGCTATTGCTGCTGCAAAAAATGTCGCTTTTTTCATGTTCTATTCTGTAAATCCTAATTTGTAATCTGCTTGCTATAGTAACAGAACCGTGCCAAACTCACATTTTTAAGTATAAACCTGACACACAATAACATAAGGCACATTTATTAAATATACAGATTGTAGAATATCACTGGCAGTCTGTGTCCCGATTCCACAAAGTGTGGAATTTTTCCACATCACATGTTTCTACAGATTCTTTTCTCCGCCTCCGGATTCACATAAGCTGTTTTACCTGGCGGGCTAACCCAAAAGCCTGCCCAAAGTATAACAGGTATAACCTAAACTTCTGGAAAAATGGAATGCAACGTAGGACTAGTTGAGCAAAAGGCGCGGGTGCTGGCAGGGCTGGCACTAATCGGTGTGGGCGCTTATTATAATTCTAAACCGCTGGCCGCTGTTGGTCTGATCCCGATCCTGACGGGTATGCTGCGCTGGTGCCCGATTAACGCGGCTGTAGGCTATAGCGTCTGCCACAGCAAACCTGCGGAAACTGTAAACGATGGCGAATGATTATTGGGGCTCCCTGCAAAAACCGGTGCTGGTGTATGATGGGGATTGCAGTTTCTGTAAGTACTGGGTAAACAGGTGGAGGCGCAGAACCGGCGACAAGATTGCTTACGTGCCTTACCAAGAGGTGCCGGATGGCTTCCATGGCATCACGCATGCGCAGTTCAGCAAATCTGTTTACCTGTTTACGCGGTACGGGCAGCGCCTGCACGGGGCCGAGGCTGTTGCTGCGCTGCTGCACCTGAGTGGCTATAGCGTCTGGAGCTGGCTGTACCACCGCCTGCCGCTGGCAAGCACAGTGGCGGAGGCCGGTTACCGCTTAGTGGCCGACCACCGCGACTTCTTCTACAAGTTAACCAAGCTGATTTTTCGCGGGGCCTGATGTTGCTTTCTTGCCGCTTATTTTAAAGGTCAGAAGAACAATTACCCCCGGTGCCAGAGTATACTTACAAGCGGCCAGCCTTACAGCACATGGGAGTTATCATCATATTTATACTTACACTCCTGAACGGGTTCTTCGCCTTGTCGGAGACGGCGCTGGTGTCTGTAAAAAAAAGCAGGGTGGAGCACAAAGCCACCAAAGGGAGCGCCAGGGCCAAAATCATACTTGACCTGCACAAACACCCCGAGAACTTCCTCTCCTCTATTCAGTTGGGCATTACCCTGATCGGGATTGTGGCAGGAGCTTACGGCGGCACCACGTTATCAAATGAGCTTATCCCTTACATCAGCAAAGTGAAAGCGCTGGCGCCTTATGCCTCCCAAATTTCAATTACGCTGCTCGTTATACTTATCACGTACTTTACCATTGTTATTGGCGAGCTGATTCCGAAGACGGTCGCCCTCCGCAACACGCTTGCCATAGCCCTGTTGGTGGCCCCTTTCATAAAATCCTTTACAGCTATTACTTACCCTTTGGTGCGGCTACTGTCCGGCTCCACAAACCTGATCATTCGTTTACTGCGCATAAAACCGAAAGGCGATGCCCACACCGTTACAGAGGAGGAGCTGCGGCACATGCTGCGGATAGCGGGCCGTGAGGGTGTGCTGGAGGTAGAGGAGGAGCAGTTGCACCAGAACATCTTCAGCCTTTACGATCAGCGCAACAGCAACCTGATGACGCGCCGCAACGACGTGCAGTGGATAGAGGCCGACGCCTCCGCTAAAGCCATACATGAGCTCCTTGTACAGAGTCCGCATTCTAAATTCCCGGTTTGCAGGGGCAGCATAGACCATGTGGTTGGCCTGCTATCGGCAAAGGATTTCCTTGCTTTAAAAGACAAGCCAGACTTTCATGTAAGTAAGATCGTGAAACAGCCTGTATTTCTGTCGGAAAACATGCTTGCCGTAAACACCTTGCGCCTGTTCCGGGAGCGCAAGCAGTATATAGGCATTGTGGTGGATGAGCATGGCGCCGTGGAAGGCGTGATTACGCTGCACGACATTATGGAGGCTATCGTAGGCGATATTCCCGATTTGGGGGAGAAAGCTGAGCCCAACATTTTTATCCGCAAAGACGGCTCAAGGCTGATCAGTGGCAGCACCTCTATAGCGGAGTTAAACCTGCACCTGGGCCACAAACTTATACCTGAAAATGAAAAACTGTACAACACAGTGGCCGGGTTTATACTTCACCACATCTCCCGGGTGCCTCACATCGGCGATAAAATAACACTTAATGGGCACCGGTTAGAAGTAGTTGACATGGATGGCGCGCGAATTGACAAGCTCATGCTGACACAAGAAGCAGAAACCCCGTAGTTTAATTAGGGGAAGGGACTAACGCCCTCCTTCAGCAAAACGATGAGGAAAGTGACTCTCTACATTGCAGCCAGCCTTGATGGCTACATTGCCCGCCCCAACGGCGACACCAGCTGGCTGCACAACGAAAAGTATACCTTAGCGGGCGAGGACTTTGGCTACAGCGCCTTCCTGCAAAGTATAGACACCACCCTGATGGGGCACAGCACCTATAAAGCGATTCAAGGTTTTGATGCACCTTTCCCCTACCCTGGTACAACCAACTATGTATTCAGTCGCTCCGGTCACCAAGGCAACGAACATGTGCAGTTTGTGCAGCAGGATGTGGCGGCCTTTGCAAAGGGGCTGAAGCAGCAGCAAGGGCAGAACATCTGGCTTATCGGTGGCGGAGAGATAAACACACTGCTGCTAAACGCCGGCCTGATAGACGAACTTATACTTACCTCTATCCCCATCATACTTGGCAACGGCATACCGCTGTTTGCCAAAGGCGCGCAGGAGCGCCAGCTGCAGGTACTGGAGAGCCAAAGCTATAAGAATGGTTTTGTGCAACTAAGGCTGAAACCGACCTAATAAAAGAAAACAGCAACTTCCAGGCATATTTATGCGTGGCCGCTGCTGCTAATTAAGTTACTTGGGTGAACGTTGTTTTACTTGTATGCTTACGGTATCTCTGGTCTGTCGTCGAGGCTGCAGCTTGGATAGGTTTGATCCTGGTCCTGTCTGTGCTCTTTTTCCAGCCTGTGCTTGCGGGCTATACGCTCTTCATCCATCATCTCCTGGTTAACCGAATCAGTAAACTCTCTGGTGAAGCCTAAGCTGTCACCTACAGTTCTTAAAGTGTAGTTCCAGGTGTCGGATATTCCCAGCCCCTCATTTCTTCTGTGTCTTCTCATCACGTACGCTCCTTTCTTTAATTATGCATTTTTAACGATACATATTTTTTTAATTATTAAACATTTATTTTAAACTCTACACTTTATTATACGAAAACTTCTGACAAAAGTGCACCAAAAGACACCATTTATGTGCAATTTATCAACCTAATGTTGCCATCCCCAATACAATCAAATCCATGCTTACAAACGTTACCTACGGCTCCACCAGGGCAAAACACGATCAACGCAGCCATCATATCTACTAACAGGCAAATAATATCTGTACAAAAACAAAGGCCTGCACAGAGGTAAATCCGTGCAGGCCTTTGATGTACTGATGCAGCTTCCGCTTATTTCTTTTTCTTTGCCTTGGCTTTTGCCTTTTTTGACTTGGCCGCCTTCACTTTTTCATCCGCTTGTTCGGCCTCTTTGATCAGGGTTTTCCAGTCATACTTGGCATCGGCGCTGAAATCGATCGTGGCTTCGTAGTCCTCCTTCTCCACCTCCAGCACCTTAATATCTTTTGTCAGGTATTTCTGAATCTCGTCAAGTATGGGCTTCTCTTCCGGGGCGCAGAAGCTAACGGCAATACCTTTCTCGGTGCCCCGGCCCGTACGCCCCACGCGGTGCACGTAATTCTCGGGCTGCTCCGGCAAGTCATAGTTCACCACATAGTCAACGCTAGGGATGTCAATACCGCGGGCGCTCACGTCCGTCGCGACCAGTAGCTTCACCTCGCCCTTCTTAAACTTACGCATTACGTCAAGGCGGTCTTTCTGCTCTTTGCCACCGTGTATACTTATGGCTTGAATGCCCACGCGCTCCATGGCGGCCACCACACGCTCGGCGCGTACCTTGGTGCGCACAAAGGCCAGAATCTTCTTGTCCGGGTTCTGGTTCACCACCCGCTCCAGGAAGAAGCGCTTATCGTCCATATCCACAAACATCACCGAGTGGTCCACGTTCTTGGAAACCGGGTCTTTCGGGGAGATCTGGATGCGCACCGGCTTGTTCACAAGCGAATAGGCCAGCTCTTTAATCTTCTCGTTGATGGTGGCCGAGAAGAACAGCGTCTGGCGCTGGCGCGGCAGCTTGGTAATAAGCTGGCGGATGTCATGTATAAAGCCCAGGTCCAGCATGTGGTCGGCTTCGTCCAGGATCAGGGTTTCCACGCGGTGCAGGTGGATATGCCCTTGGCTCACGAGGTCGAACAGGCGGCCGGGGGTGGCAACCAGCACATCAATGCCGTTCTCCAGCTTCGCGATTTGCGGCCCCTGCTCCACGCCTCCAAACACACAGAAGGTGCTTACACGGGTGCCACGGCCAATCTCGTTAAACACCTCGGTAATCTGCAGCGCGAGCTCGCGGGTCGGCACCATCACGATACACTTAATCCCGTCGCCGCGCTTGCGGTTCTTGCTGAACTGCAGCCTGTCGAGCACCGGAATGGCAAAAGCAGCTGTTTTACCTGTACCCGTCTGGGCAATGGCCAGCACATCCTCGCCCTTCATAATGGGTGGAATGGCTTTAAACTGAATATCGGTTGGCTTTTTAAAGCCCAGCTTGCTCAGGCTTTTCTTTATCTCGTCGGAGATGCGGTAATCTTCAAACTTCATGGTGATGGTTTATACTTGATGCCTATACATACGGTAGAGCCAGTGTGCAAAGGTACGCTTTCTCTCTGATTCTAGACTTGCTATTTGCTGCAGCCGCGTTTTGCCCCTACGCTTGCCTGCAAGCGTTGAAAATAAAACCGGCTAAACAATAAACTTTTTTGATAGTATTACTATTATACATAAAAGCAAGTATAACTTTGCACCATAAAAGCTGTTTAAGTAAAAGTATAAACCAGAGCGTACACATCAACCACGGGAAAACATGGCTACCACCATCCATATAAACCTGAAGCACCAGTCGTACCTGCGCGAGCCGGAGGCGACCGAACTGGGCAGGAAGATTATCTCCGAAAGTATAAAACTAATTGATGAGCTCGGCTTTGAGGCCTTTACGTTCAAGAAGCTTGCGACCGAGATCGGCTCCACAGAGGCCTCGGTGTACCGTTATTTCGAAAACAAGCACAAGTTGCTGGTGTACCTGGTATCGTGGTACTGGGCCTGGCTGCACTACACGGTTATCTTTCACACACAGAATATCGAGGGCCCGCGAGAGCGGCTGGCAAGGGCCATAGAGGTCATCACCAAAGCCGGCGAGGCCGACGATCCTGCCGTAGTATACATTGATGAGCGCGTGCTGCACCGCGTGGTGGTGGCCGAATCATCCAAAGTGCACCACACGAAGGAGGTAGATGCCGAGAACAAAGCCGGCTACTTTCTGGAGCTGAAGCATTTCTGCCATTACCTGGCGCTGGTGGTGCTGGAGATAAACCCGGCTTACCCCTATCCGCACGCCCTGATGACCACCACGCTGGAGGCGGCGCACCAGCAGCTGTTCTTTGCCCAGCACCTGCCCTCCCTAACCGAGGTGAAAGGAGAGCGGTACAGTGAAACGATCGGATTCCTGAAGCAGATGGTTTTTGCCGCTGTAGACCAACACCTGAATGACCGCTAAAAGATGAATGCTACCAAAACAGATAAGAAAATGACTCCCCTGCAGCGCTTCCTGAACCTGCTCTCGATAGAGCGTCGGGAGATTATGTATATGTATGTGTATGCTGTCGCCGCCGGCCTCATCAGCCTGATGATCCCGCTGGGCATCCAGAGCATCGTGGGCTTTGTATCGAGCGGGCAGGTAACGACTTCGGTGGTGGTGCTGATCAGCCTGATCGTGCTGGCCCTGCTGATTGTGGGTGGCCTGCAGGTAATGCAGCTGTGGCTGGTGGAGTTTATACAGCAGCGCCTGTTTGCGCGCACGGCCTCCGAGTTTGCCTACCGCATCCCGCGCTTTCAGCCGGAGGCCCTGCTGCAGTATAACCCGCCGGAGCTCATGAACCGATTTTTTGATGTGCCCATCCTGCAAAAGGGAATAGCCAAGATACTCGTAGACTTCTCCACGGCTGTGATCCAGATCGTGTTTGGCCTGATCCTGCTCTCCTTCTACCACCCCTACTTCATCTTCCTGGGCCTGATACTGGTAACGGTGCTGGTGCTTATTATCTGGGCCACCGGCGGCAAGGGCATCGACACAAGTATAAAGGAGTCCAAGTATAAGTATAAGCTGGTGGCGTGGCTGGAGGAGATGGCCCGGTCGCTGAGCACCTTTAAGCTGGTGGGCCACACCGACCTGCCCATGGAGCGCACCAACAACTATGTAAAAAGCTACCTGGATGTGCGCCGCAAGCACTTTAAGGTGCTGATGACGCAGTATTACAGTTTTGTGGGGTTCAAGACCTTTATCACAGGTGGCTTGCTGGTGCTGGGCGGCATTCTGGTGGTGCAGCAGGAGATAAACATCGGCCAGTTCGTAGCCTCCGAGATCATCATCATCCTCATCATGACGGCCGTGGAGAAGATCATCATCAAGCTGGACACCGTGTACGATGTGATGGCGAGCCTCGATAAGATAGGCCAGGTGACCGACCTGCCGATAGAGGAGGTGAAAGGTATAAAGCTGGATGAGCTGCCCCTGGATGGCGGCCTGAGCATACAGGCCCGCAACCTGAGCTACAAGTTCCTGGACACCAAAAAGGTAGCGCTGGAGAACCTGAACTTTACCATACAGCCTTCGGAGCGCGTGTGCCTGGCAGGGTTTAACAGCTCCGGCAAAAGCACGCTGATAAGTATACTGCTGGGGCTGCTGCCCTCCTACGGCGGCAGCCTCAGCTTCAATGGCATCTCCATGCACGACCTGCACAAGGGCAACCTGCGCAGCCTCATCGGCGATAACATCAGTAAGGAGCAGGTGTTTGACGGCACCCTGATAGAGAACATCACCCTGGGCCGCAACCTGCCGATGAAGGATATCCTGTGGGCCATAGAACTAACCGGCCTGACGCAGTTTGTGCATACTTTGCCGGATGGCCTGCACGCCTACCTCACCGGCGGCAGCATGCGCCTGCCCGGCAGCGTGGCACGCAAAATAGTAATGGCCCGCAGCCTGGTGCAGCGCCCCAAGCTTCTGATCATAGATAACCTGTGGGCGGGCATGGCCAAGAAAGATAAGATGGAGTTCCTGCGCCTGCTCACCAGTCCCCAGTTCGACTGGACCATACTCATCGTATCCAATGACAGAGAGGTGATGGAACTGTGCGACCGCACGATCCTGCTGCAGGACGGGCACCTGGTGGCCAACGGCAGTTATGAGCAGATAAAGGAGATGGAAGTTGTGCATGAGTTAACCGACGTAATCAGCTAACCTATGGCTACCGAGTTAAAAGAGTTTGATAATACAGAAAAGCAGCACCTGGAGGTAATGGATGAAGTGCAGACGCCGCACCTGGGCCGCACACTTACCTACTGGATCGGGGGCATCTTCCTGGTCATGATGCTTTCCCTGTTCCTCCCCTGGACGCAGAATATCCGCTCACAGGGTACCCTGACGGCGCTTACCCCGCAGGACAGGCCGCAGACCGTGGAGGCCACCATAGCCGGCCGCATCGAGCAGTGGCATGTAATGGAAGGCGCTTTAGTGAAGAAGGGCGACACAATTGCCAGCCTCTCAGAGATAAAGGAAAAGTACATGGACCCTAACCTGCTGACGCGCCTGGAGGAGCAGGTACAGGCGAAGGAGGGAGCCGTGGACGCCAACCTGGCGAAGGAAAAAGCCATGCAGGAGCAGATAAAGGCCCTGCGCGAGGGGCTTACCTTTAGCCTGCAGAAAGCCCGGAACAAAGTGGCACAGACACGCCTGAAACTGCAGAGCGACAGCATGGATGTAGTGGCGCAGCGCACCGAACTGGCTATTGCCGAGTCGCAGTTTGAGCGCCAGGAGAACCTGTACAAGCAGGGCCTGAAGTCGCTGACGGAGCTGGAGCAGCGCCGCCTGAAGCTGCAGGAGGCGCAGGCCAAGCTGCTCTCGCTAATCAACAAGTATGAGGCCACGCAGGCCGAGCTGCAGAATGCCCGCACCGAACTAAACTCACTGCAGGCCGAGTATGGCGACAAGATTGCCAAGGCAGAGGCCGAACTCAGCGCCACCCGCTCTTATACTTATGCCACGCAGGCTGATGTGGCCAAGCTGCAGAACGAATATTCAAGCACACAGGTCCGAAGCCAGTACTATCAGATCGTGGCGCCGCAGGATGGTTACGTAGTGCAGACACTGAAGGCGGGCATTGGCGAGACGATAAAGGAGGGCGAGCCGCTGGCCACCATCATGCCGCAGGACCCGGACCTGGCTGCCGAACTATATATTGATGCGCTGGACCTGCCGCTGATAGACCCCGGCGACGAGGTGCGGCTGCAGTTTGAGGGCTGGCCTACGCTGGTATTCTCTGGATGGCCAGGGGCTAGTTTTGGCACCTTTGGCGGCAAAGTAGCCGTGATCGACAATACCGGCACCAACGGCCGCTACCGCATGCTGGTGGTGCCGGATCCGGCTGCCGAGCCGTGGCCGGAGCCGCTGCGTGTGGGTTCGGGAGTTTACGGTTGGGCCATGCTGAAAACCGTGCCGATCTGGTATGAGCTGTGGCGACAGCTGAACAATTTCCCTCCGGACTATACAGAAGGCAAAGGCGCTTCGGCAGCAGAGGCTAAAAAAAGTACGGCATCCGCTAAAAAGGAATAGAATAAGTATGCACCTTATACGATCACTCACTGTTTTCCTGGCCTTGATTATACTTGGTACGCTCCACACAAGGGCGCAGCAGCCGGACTCGTTGCAGCAGGTGCTTACGCTGCAGGAGTTTCTGCAGATCGTGCTGCAGCACCACCCGGTGGCCTCGCAGGCAGCGCTGCTATCGGAGCAGGCGCGGCAGGAGCTGCGGATTGCCCGCGGCTCGTTAGACCCTGTTATCTCCAGCAAAGTGTACCGCAAGGAGTTTGGAGGCAAGGAGTACTATAACCTTTGGAGCAACACCCTTCGTGTGCCACTCTGGTTCGGGCCGGAGCTGAAAGCGGGCTTCGACAAGAACACCGGCGCCAACCTCAACCCCATGGACTACACCCCTTCTGAGGGCCTGAGTTCGGTGGGTATTTCGGTGCCGCTGGGGCAGGGTTTGTTTATAGATGAGCGCCGCGCCACCATCCGGCAGGCCCGCCTGATGCAGGACATAGCCGAGGCCGAACGCATCAAACTCATCAACAAGCTGCTGCTGCAGGCCACCAAAGACTACTGGGACTGGCTTTTATACTTCAGGCAGGTGCAGCTGTACCAGGAGGCCGTGGAGCTGGCCGGTTTCAGGCTGCAGGCAGTACGTGCCCGTGTGCAGGAAGGCGACCTGGCCGCTATTGATACCGTGGAGGCCCTCACAGAAGTCCAAACGCGGCAGGTGCTGCTGCAGGAGGCACAGCTGGGTTACAACAATGCCCGCCTGCTGGTTGCCACGCACTTGTGGGCCGAGGACGAAACCCCGCTGGAGTTGCAGGAGCAGACCATCCCCGCCCTCACTGGCAGCGAAACCGTAGCACTGGGGCAGGAAGAGCTGCAACAGTTGCTGGAGAACGCCAAAGCCAACCACCCCGACCTGCGCAAACTGAGCCTGAAGGGCGAGCAGCTGCAACTAGACCGCCGCGTGGCTGCCGATAAGTTAAAGCCCAAGCTAAACGCAGAGTATAACCTGCTGCAAAGCGATTTCTATATGAGGCCGGAGGCGATAGACCGCAGTTTTATGGGTGAGAACTATAAACTGGGCCTCAGTTTCAGCCTGCCCCTGTTCCTGCGGGAGGAGCGTGGCAAACTACAGCTCACCAAAGCCAAACAGCAAGCCAACGCCCTGGAGCTAACCCAGACGGCGCGCGAGGTAGAGAACAGCATACTGGCCGCCTACAACGAGTGGCTGGCGCTGGAGGAGCAAATACGGCTGCAGCAGCAGATGGTGGAGAACGCCAACACGCTCCGCAACGGCGAGGTAATCCGCTTCCAGAACGGCGAAAGCTCCCTGTTCCTGGTCAACTCCCGCGAGATGAAACTGATGGAGGCACAGGCCAAACTTTACAACCTTCGGGCAAAGTATGCCAAGGCCCGCACTTTTCTCTACTGGTCTGCCGGAAGTATGGAAGTGGAGTAGTTTGGTTGTTGGTTACTGCTTGCTGGCGCACGCGTCTGCTTGTGCCTATCGCTGGCGCGAGTTTGCAACTCGTGCCGTTTTATAGTGTCGAGTCTCTGGCTCGACTGGCTCGAAGAGCCATACTTATACTTTGGCTATACTTGCTGACCGGTTCTGGCTCAAGCGTCCGCTTGTGCCTTTACGCTTAGCCCCGGCTTCCCACAACTTGATCCAAGCTATCCTTCCTAGCCACTGTTCATCCTCAGTCTTATATACCTATAGTTTCATTTCTGGCCGTGGTGCCCTCAAGGCTGGGAGGCCTCGTCCTCGGGCATCGCGCTGTGTTCCCTCCTGCGCCAGGGCGCTGCCCTTTGGGCACCGGATCTCACAAGGCGCTCAACCCAAGGACTGGGATCAGATTCTGATAGCCGCGGCTGACGGAGCTTGAACTAGGCTCCCTCCCCTGTTCTTAGGGGAGGGTTGGGGTGGGGTTAAATTCCCCTCCTCTGACAAGGAGGGGCAGGGGTGGTTGGATCCGGCACTGCCAAATAGCTGGAGCAGGCCTACACCCCCACTGAACCACAGTCCCAAACGATATACGTTCACGATTCGAAGCCCCGAAAGCATAAAAGGCAAGGACGCTCCCGCCACGGAAAAGCGTAGTTACCTCCCTAATAACCAACAACAAACTCACCCCCTCCGGCCGAACCACGCCTGCACCGAGGTCGCTAGCTTGGCAAAATCGCTGCCGCCGGTGCCGTAGGTGTCGTAAGCGAACTTGAGGATGATGCCGGTAACCACCACCAGGAACAGTACCCGCACAAACCCAACGCCGCGCTTCAGGGCGGTGCGGGTGCCCAACTGCGAGCCAAGTATACTGCAGACAGCCATCGGCACGGCCACCTCGTAGAGCACATAGCCGTTCCAGGCAAAGTATAGCAGGGCCGAAAGGTTCGTAGCCACGTTCACCACCTTAGCCGCCGCCGAGGCCGCCAGAAAGTTGAAGCCGAACAAGCCAATGAAGATAAAGATGAGAAAGCTGCCCGTACCGGGGCCGAAGAAGCCGTCGTAAAAGCCAATGGCCGCACCGATCAGCAAACCGTATAGTTTCTCTTTTGACTCGGTAAGCTTAGGCGCGTGCAGTGAGCCAAAATCCTTTTTGATAAAAGTATAAACCGCCACCAGCACCAGCAGCACGAGTATGAGCGGCTTCAGAAGGCTGGCATCGAGGTGACTCAGGGCACGGGCTCCCAGAAACGAGCAGATAAAGGCTGCCGCCGCCGCCGGTAGTATAGCCAGGTAATTGATTTTGACGCTGCGCACATACTTGACCATCGCCGCCGTGGTGCCTGCTATGCCCGCAAACTTGCCGGTGCCGAACACCGTTGGCAATGGCACGCCCGGCAAAAACACGAGCAGCGCCGGCACCTGAATCAGTCCGCCGCCGCCCACCACCGAATCTATAAAGCCTGCCATAAAGGCGAACAGGCACAGGTAAATAGTTTCTTCCACAGAAGTATAAAGTAAAAAAAGTGGCGCAAGATACAGTACAGAAACCTTACCTGATGCTGCCCTTCCCTAAAAATTTAACATTGCTTTTTACCGAGCCGAATGGCACTTCTGCGGCCCTAACACTGTTGCTCTCTTGCACATCAAAAAGACATCACCCGTGTTCAAGAGACTCTTTATTTATGCTTTGCTGCTCGGCACCCTGCTGAGCCATGCTTCCTGCGACAAAGAAGCCACAGCCGCTGCGCCTGCCGTAGTGGAGGCACCGGCAGCCAAAGACCTGTATGTATCGTCGGAACTGCTGCTGAGCGTGCCAAAAGAACTGCTGCAGCAGATGGCCGCCACACAGGGCTACAGCAGCTACGGCAACGAGATAAAGTATGGCGTATCGGTTTACAAGCTGGTCTACACCACCACATACCAGGAGCGCGAGATTCAGGCCTCGGGATTAGTGTGCGTGCCGCAGAACATGACAACACCTGCTCCGGTCATCAGTGCCCAGCATGGTACTATCTTTACGGAGAAAGACGCGCCCTCCAATTTCGAGGGGCTTTCCGGTTTTGAGCTGTTTGCCTCGGCTGGCTACGTTACCCTCATCCCAGACTACATTGGTTTTGGGGCCTCTAAGGATATTTTTCACCCGTACTACGACCAGCAGCACTCTGCCATGGCCGTGGTTGACCTGATAAAAGCAGCTAAAACCCTTTATGAGAAGGAGAAGGTTACCGTAAGTGATAAACTGTTTCTGGTGGGCTACTCGGAAGGCGGCTATGTAACGCTGGCCGCGCAGAAAGAGATCGAGACAAACCCGGCGCATGGCCTGAAGGTAACGGCATCGGCGGCAGGCGCGGGCGGTTATAATTTGGAAGAGATGCTCGGTGGCATTAAAACCGGGCAAGCATACCCTTATCCGGCGTACCTGGCCTATGTGCTGCAGTCTTACAACCACACCAACAACTGGAACCGGTCGCTTTCGGAGTTCTTTCAGGAGCCTTACGCAAGTAGACTGCCTGCACTTTTTGATGGCAGCAAGAGCGGCAGCACTATTAACCGCGAGCTCACCACAGACCCTAAAAAGCTTTTTAACCCGGAGTTTTTTGCTGACCTGCAGCAGGACGACGAAGAGCAGCAACTAAAGCAGGCGCTCAAAGCCAACAGCTTCCACGATTGGGTGCCGCAAAGCCCTACCCGCCTCTACCACGGCACCTCCGACAACATTGTGCCATTCAGCAATTCTGAGAAAACCTACGAGCGCTTTCAGACAGGGGGCGCCAAACAACTAGCGTTTATACCTATCCAAGGCAAAGGCCACGGCTCCGCCTTTGTGCCGATGCTGCACTCGCTGGTGCCCTGGATACAGGAGTTTTAAGGAGAACCTTCTTTATGCTAGTGCGAGCTTGCAGCTCGCACTAGCATAAAGGGGACATTGTCAGCCAACAACTGTGGATAACATCGCTTATCAACAAAGTTGCTAACATTTTTAGCCAGAAACCTAAATATTTTAGCTCACACTATTAATAAAGTATAATTAGAACCGGCCGCCTACCACCACCTTCTCCTTAAACTCGCTTTTCTCCCCGTTCAGGCCAAACAGCTCAATGTAAAACAAATAGTACCCGATATTAGCTTTGGCACCATCATCGCGCAGGCCATCCCAGCGGAAGAAGCCGTTGGCTTCCAACAGCTCGTTGCGCACCAGCTTGCGAATCTCGCGGCCCTGTGCATCAAACACGGTGATGTTGGCCACCAACCCGGCTTTGTCGGTGCGGTAATTGATGGTGGCGAAGTCCTCGTAGCCATCGCTATCCGGGGAGAAAACCTTTGGCGAAATCTCGAAAACCCGCTGCGCCTGCACCCCCTCCTGCGACTGCGAGTTCCTGTACCCCGGCGTGGCAAAAACCGTGGTAGCCGCCGAATGGAAATTGCCGGCTATACTTGGCCCCTCCAGCCGCACCCGCTCCAATGACACGCCGTTCACGTCGTCAATAAGCTCAAAATGCATGTTTTCGTCATAGCTGAACCTGTCTGCCACCGCGCCGTCCGGCTGCTGCACCACCACCTTGCCCGCATCGTCGGGGTAACTGGGCAGGCTGCTCATCCTGATAAAGGTTTCCTGCCGGGCCTGTGGGTAGTTTTGCTTGATGTTGTCGGGGTTGGAGGTGAGCACCACGTATTGCCCCGGCGCCAGCACGTAGTTGGCTGTGCTTATACTTTTGAGGTTGCTGATGGTGTCGCCGGAGGTGTTGGCCAGCTTCCAGCCTTTCAGGTTGAGGTATTTGTCGCTGCGGTTCACCAGCTCCACAAAATCGGCGCCGCCGGTTCGGGGGTTAAAGAGTATCTCGTTGATCACCACATCGCCGGGCGCAGGCGCAGAGGGCAAGGCAAAAGTATAGCTCAGAGGCTGCGGATTGGTGTTGCCAGCGCAGTCGGTTATACTTGTGGCGTTTAACGTATACTCCTGCCGCTCCTGCAGCTGCTCACCAAGTATAAGAATAACCTCCATGAACAGCGGCCCCTGCACTTGCGCCTGCTTTATACTTATACCTGGGCTGATGCTGTAGCTGGCTATACTTGTCGCCTGTGTGCTATCCAGTCGCTCGTTAAAGCGCAGCAGCAGTTTATCTGGTGCTGTGGCTGTAACATCTAAAAGTATGGGTGGCGAGTTGTCGGGGTTAGAGGCGGCTACGGAGTTGGGCTGCGCCGGTGTGCCACCCCGCGAATCTTCGGCGGCTGTCCAGTTCTCCACGCCACCGCAAGGGTTTAGCACGTCAATCATCTCCAGACTCCAGCCCCCCTCGCGTTTGCTGTTGTCTTTGTACCAGTTGTCAGCATAACTAACTGCGTAGATAAGTTTACCGCTTGGCTGACGTAGCTGCAGCAGTTCGCCGCCGTTGTTCAGGCCCGGAAAGTTGCTGATGCCGATCACTTTTCCGTACCCGCTGAAGTTCTGCACCTGGCTGTTTGGCACCACCACGGCATACTCCTGCGGCGGCAGCTGCGCATCCGGGAACGTGGCGGTGGAGGTGTTGTCGGAGTAGCGGATGCCCTGCAGTTTCAGCACTTTGTTGGTGGGGTTGTAGAGCTCGATGTACTCCTGCGCCGGCAGCCCCACCACCGGACTCTCATCGGCCATAATCTCGGTGATCAACAACTCGTTATAGTCTGGCACCACAGCTGGCGGTATAAAACTGAAGTCAGAAAGTAGAGGTGCCGGAACCGTGTTGCCGTACAGGTCTTGCAGGTTAGCTATACTTAACTCATTGGTTCCGCTCCGGAAACCCTGACTAAACACCAGCCGCACTTTTTCAGGCTCCACCAACTCAGCTATCAGCGGGTTTATACTTCTATTTAAAGTATAATTACGGATACTTTGTGCCTGCTCCGGCTGCAGCGGCTCGTTAAACTGCAGCGTCAGCTCCTGCGGGTTTATGGTTTGCAGCTCCTGCAGCACCGGCGGCTGGGTGTCCGAAATCCTAAAATCATCAAAGTAGAATTTCTGACTGTTGGCCGAGCTATACTTCAGCAGCACCCCAAAGTATGACGAGCGGGTGTAGGTAGCATCAGTGGCGGTGCCTTGGCTCACGTAGCTTTCGCCGGTGCCGGTCACGTCTATACGTAGCTCCCAATCGTGGTTTATACTTCGGGTTACCCGCACGCGCACCACGTTGTTGCTGGTGGCCACGGTCTTGTTCTGCCCGTTGATGATGATAGTGCCTGTTTTGCCTGCGTCTTTCCGATACAGACTTACCTCATCAGCGGTGTTACCGATGCGCACAAAGTAGCCGCTGGTGCTGTTGCTTTTCAGGTCTTCGGAGTCGGAGGTGAGCCAAACATCGGCGTAGTTGCTGGAGGAGGTAGCCAGTTTCAGGTTCGTCCAGAACTCCCAGGTGGTACCTACTGCGGCCTGCGAAGGCGTGACCAAATGAAGTATAGCACCCGTTACCGCTGGCCCGCTGCTCTGCAGTTGGCTCTGGGAGTTGATGATAAAGCTACCTGTGTCGCCGGACCAGGCAGGGTTTTGGGTGAAGTTGCCGTCGGAGAAGCTATCTTGCAGTTGACTTTGGGCCAGAAGCGGAACTAGCAGCAGTATAAGGAGTAAAGTTTGTTTCATGGGCAGATATTGTGATGAAAACTTACGAACTTCGCGGCTGCGTGTGGGCAAACGCAAAGACGCTCACAGGTCTGCAAGACGCTGTGAGGTCGGGTACAATGCAACCGCTTTCGTGAATTTCAGAACTTTTACGGGAGCCGGAGGCGTTAGTTAGAGAATGGATTTTGAAGGAGTGGGTAAGTTATAATCCTGTTCATCCTGAGAATCCTGATTCAGACAAATTAAACCATTAAATATATCCTTAAATGAAAGTAGCAGTAGTAGGCGCCACTGGATTGGTGGGCGGCGAAATTTTGAAAGTACTGGCGGAGCGCGACTTCCCGGTGACAGAGTTGTTGTTGGTTGCTTCTGAGAAGTCTGTTGGTAAACAGATGGAGTTTAAGGGTAAACAGGTAAAGGTTATCGGGATGCAGGACGCGATTGCGGCTGCCCCGCAAATTGCTATTTTCTCAGCCGGCGGCAGCACCTCTACCGAGTGGGCTCCTAAGTTTGCCGAAGCAGGCACGGTGGTGGTAGACAACTCCTCGGCCTGGCGCATGGACCCTACCAAAAAGCTGGTGGTGCCGGAGATTAATGCCAAAGAACTGACAAAAGAAGATAAGATCATCGCCAACCCGAACTGCTCTACCATCCAGATGGTGGTAGCCCTGAATAAGCTGCACGAAGAACTGCACATGAAGCGAATCGTGGTAAGTACCTACCAGTCGGTAACAGGTACGGGCGTAAAGGCTGTTGAGCAGCTGATGAACGAGCGTGAAGGCAAGGAGGGCGAGAAGGCTTACCCTTACACCATCGACCTGAACGTGCTGCCGCACATCGACGTGTTCCAGGACAACGGCTATACCAAAGAGGAGATGAAGATGATCCTCGAAACCAAGAAGATCATGGGCGACGACTCTATCCGGGTAACGGCGACGGCGGTTCGCATACCGGTGATGGGCGGCCACTCAGAGTCAGTGAACGTGGAGTTTGAGAAGGACTTTACATTGGACCAGGTATACCGCATCCTCGGCGAGACTGAAGGCGTGAAGGTAGTAGACGACGTAAAGAACCTGGCTTACCCGATGCCAAAAGATGCCCACGGAAAAGACGAAGTGCTGGTAGGCCGCGTACGCCTGGATGAAACCCAGCCGCGCACGCTAAACATGTGGATCGTAGCAGATAACCTGCGCAAAGGCGCCGCGACCAATGCCGTGCAGATTGCCGAGTACCTGGCGAAGCACGAGTTGGTGTAGTTTCTTTGCGACACTCGTAGCACGTATCAAGTAGCACGACAAAGTATAAATGGCTGTTCTCCCGGACTTCCCAGTCCGGAAGCTATCTGACGGGGACTTCTT
This sequence comes from Pontibacter anaerobius, assembly GCF_026241195.1. Classification (GTDB taxonomy): domain Bacteria; phylum Bacteroidota; class Bacteroidia; order Cytophagales; family Hymenobacteraceae; genus Pontibacter; species Pontibacter anaerobius. The sequence goes on along the minus strand of NZ_JAPFQO010000001.1, from coordinate 88,924 downwards.
AGTCCCCGTTTATTATTTAGGTTGGGTTGGGTTACGTCCGCAGCAGATTAGTTTTGGATTTGGAAGTATGGAACTGCGGGAGCGAGATAGCAGAACTAATAAATAATTATCTTTATATTCAAAGCTTAGTAAACAACACCTTACATGAAAACAACTATACTATTTTCGCTATTCCTAATCCTTAACTTCACCGCTTTAGCACAAGATGACCAATTGTCCGATGATTTGAAGCAGCTGTATCAACAAGAGCAATTCGACAAGATAATTTTGCTACACTCTGACAAAGCAGAAGTCTACTCTGCGAAAGCTGTCTATTATATAGGGTTAGCATACTATATGAAGGAGGATGATGTTAATTGCATCAATATGATGGACTTGGCAATTAACAAAGACTCTCAAACTCCTCACCCCTTCTATATTAAAGGGAAAACATTACAGTATCTTGGGGATCATGACCAAGCTATCAAAAATCTTAATGCAGCTCTGAAACTAGCTCCCGAAAATGGAGAATTCTATAGTGCTTTAGGCGATTCATACTTTGAAGTTGGCAAATTAGACAAAGCTCTTGAGGCATATACTTTGTCTACGAAGCAGAAAGACGCACCTGACAGAGCATATGTAATGATACCACAGGTCTACAGCGATAAAGGAAATACAGAAGAAGCTCTTACTGCATTCTATAATGCAAAAGACAAAGTATCAAAAGAAAGTAGCTCTTACATTACTGTTCTCTATAATATTGGCTTAATGGAATCATTAAAGGGTAACTATGATAAAGCTGAGCCTATCTTCAAAGAACTACTTACTATTGATCCTGCTGACTATCAAACATATGCCAAGTTAATACAGATCTATTTTGCTAAAAAAGAATATGCCAAAGCTGCACCTTTAAGAGAAAAACTTTATGCAGCCAAAACCAAGGGCTTGCTTCTGGATAATCTAGAAGAGATGTTCTGCTTTGATCAATTTAAGTGGAACGACAAGCTTATACAGGTCTTCGAAAGATATGACGAGCCTAAAGGAAAAATCTATTATAAGCACATCTTTCATGTAATTAATAAGGCTGGATATATTGAATACAGTATACAAACAGAAAACTCTCCAATATCAATTGAGCAGGGCGGCCCTCAGTATCTGATTGGCATGAGAAAAGATAATAGCCACTATACTTTCAACGTAGGCTTCAACTCAAATCCTGATTATGATAACCTAAAACGAACAGTTATAGAAGTGTTAGACGGCAAAATCAAACCTACGGCATCTAGTAAACGATCTGAATAAGAGTTCCCAATGCTTCTAACGCTCAACCCCTACATACCGCAAGTTTAGCTCAGCGCAACCTGTGGCTACCTGATGAAGCTTGCCATCTGCCGGATGCGGATCAAAGTATAAACCTGTTAAAGTATACTTTTCTGCATTTGTGTATTTTTTTACTATATTTAATTATCAGAATATAGTAGCTGCTCACAGAATTAACCTATCTGGTTTATTTTAATGCAGTTAAGAGGTGCAGATAAAACATCAGGAAACCCGTTACGAATTAATTGCTATGGAACTTATCACCCCTGGAATCGGACTAATCTTCTGGCAACTCATGACCATCCTATCCATACCTTGCTTTATGGTGGCGTGGCTGCTGGTGCTGTTTACAAACAAACTGAATCCTGATCAGAAGATAGTTTGGTTGGTTAGTACGCTGTTTCTCCCTGTTATTGGCCCGCTGATCTTCTTTGTTAAGTATCCCTTCTTCAAAAAGGCGAACGCCTAGGCGCCCCTCCCTCCTAAAAGCCCAGGCTTTATCCTTATCCCCTGCAAGCTCGTAGTAAGGCATGAACCAAAACATGCAAGCTATGAACTACTATTTCAACAAAACACTGAAAGGCAAGAGCTTCGACGAAGCCGTGGAGCAAGTTACAGCTGAACTGAAAAAAGAAGGTTTCGGGGTACTGACGGAGATCGACGTAAAAGAGACGCTGAAGAAGAAGATTGACATTGATTTCAAGAAGTATAAAATCCTGGGAGCCTGCAACCCGCACTTTGCCCACAAAGCCCTGCAGAGCGAGGACAAGATCGGCGTTTTCCTGCCTTGCAACGTGGTGGTGGAGGAAAATGAGAACGGGGATGTGGAAGTGTCTGCCGTGGACCCGATCGCCTCTATGGCCGCAGCCAAAAACGATGCCCTGGAAGGTATAGCCAAGGAGGTGCAGCAAAAGCTGAAGCAGGTGATTGATAACCTGAATTAAACCGAAGACAAGTATAAAATTCTGCCCTCTTTAAGGCTGCTAAAGCATTTTGTAATGGCCATCCAAAATATCCATACCCATAGGCTTATACTAATACCTTTCACCCTTAACGTTGCCAAAGCCCTTTTAGACGGCGGTACAAGTATACTGGCGCAGCTTGGGCTACAGCCAACACCTTACTGGCCCGACCAGGAGGCAAGAGAGACTTTACCCAAAATCATCAGAAACCTGGAGTTGGTGCCAGCCCCTACCGGGTTTGAATCCTGGATGGTGGTGCAGAAAAGCAGCATGACCGTGATTGGCGATGCAGGCTTTAAAGGCACGCCTAACGCTGAGGGCGAAGTGGACATTGGCTACGCCATTATTGCACAAGAGCAGCAGAAAGGCTATGGTTTGGAGGTAGCACAGGGCTTATCAGCATGGGCTTTGGCACAGCCGGGCGTAAGCGTTATTACAGCAAAGTGCCTGATCCACAATACCGCCTCAGCCAAAATACTGAAGAAACTGGGTATGCAAGAGGCAGGCCGCAGCGACGAAATGATACACTGGGAGCTACCCCACCCAAACCTACACCTAAGTATGAGAATGGGGTAAAACAACAAAGCCGGCGTTCAGCCGGCTTTGTTGTTTATTCTGTCCCTACAGCTTCTCCTTCAGGGCATTTATACTCCATCAGCAGCCGGATATTCTCCACGCACTGCACCGGTATAAAAGTATAGACCTCCTGTTGCGCATCGCAATACTTAAAGCTGGCAAACTCGGAGCGGTTTCTGGGGTAAATCCACTTGTCGCCCTCGCAGCCATACACAAACAGCGGAAAATCCTTGTAATAATAGTCTACATAAGACACCACTTCCTCGCCCTTCACAAACAGCAGGCGGCGGTGATCCTCGGGCACCTCATCGCCCTCCCATGCAAAGCCTATTGCATCGCTGATGGCTTTCTCATCTTCGTTTGGCTGAAAGAAGTACATCATGTCCCAGTCAAAGTCGGTGAGCTCGGCCACCTGAATGGTTTTGTAGCCTTCCGGCCCGGCCTCCCCCTCTGTCACGGCGACTTTCAGTTTCTCGTTCAGGGCGGTGTTACTGCCGTTGCAGCCAGCCAGCCAGAGCAGTGCCAGCAGTGCCCAGGTATATCTTTTCATCAAGTTAAAACTATTTATACTTTGTACAGATGAAGGTACGGCTTTCGGCTATACCTTACAAACCCGGCAGACTACGGCTAGCTTTTATACTCCTGCGCCAGTTCCTCCCGCTCCTTAGACTGCCGCCCGAATACCTTGGCCACCCACTTCGGCAGGAACACAGAGCCCAGGACCAGGTACGGGTAATAGGTAATCAGGCGGTACAGCACCACCACCACGCTGGCGAAACCTCCCAGGAACAGGCCAAAGAAGCTCGGGAAAGCCATCTCCACGATACCCGCCCCGCCCGGCGTAATGGCAATCAGCATCACGATCCAGAAAATAAGGTTGCGGGAAATGATGAGGGCGTGCTCGGCCAGGGTAACATCGGTAAAGGCCGCGATCAGGCAGTTAAGCAGGAAATAGCGCGCGCTCCACACAAAGACGGTGGACAGCACGGCGCGGGCCCAGTAGTTAAAGTCCTTGCCTTTTAGCTGCTCGGATGCCCAGATAATCTCGTTACCATGCTGAAACGCGTTAACGCGCCACTTGCGCAGGAAGCTGATGGAGGTGATCTTCAGCAGCAGCCATTTAAACGCGCGGGGCCGCACAAACAGCGCATAGATCATCACGAAAGTATACACCGCGATCAGCCCGTAGCTAATGTAAAAGGCTGATTTTAGCTTGGCCACGTCCGATGGGGCGAGGTTGAAGGTGGGGAACACCTCCCCTTGCGTAAGCAGCAGCGCGATAGGCGCGGCCACGATAAAGAACATGTTATCCAGCACGGCCGTCAGCATGACATAGGCCAGCGACTTGCCCAGCGGTATGCCTTCCTTGTTCAGGATGATGGTGGCCACCGTGGTGCCGCCCACCACGGAGGGCGTAACGGCCGAGGCGAACTCCCAGAGCATGATCACGTCCAGGCTGTTGCGCCAGGTCAGGAACTTATCGGTAAGCGAGCGGATGCGGTACATGTAGCCGGCATCGCGCACCACCAGCACCACCAGCGCCGCCACCAGCCACCACATGTTGGCCTGGGCTATCCCTTTCAGCTCGCCTAGCTTATCGTCCTTTATAAAGAGCCATGCCGTGGCGGCAAGGCCCAGCAGCACGGGTATCAGCACCTTTACCGGGCTAAAGCTCTTAAGTATCGTTTTCTTGTTCTGGTCCATCTAAAGTGGTGATCTGCCTTCTGAAACGGCGCTCTGCCAAGGCATACGTAAAGCTATGAACAATTTAAGGACTACGCCTATACTTTGGCAGAGTTAGTGGTCTTTAGACTATTCTACCAGCAGCTGCGTTACCTGGGTGGCCTGTCCTTCGGCCTCGGTAATGATAAAGTCGTTAAAGCCCTCGCCTACTTCCAGCCCGATCAGGTTCAGCTGCAGCATGTCCAGGATGGCCAGGAAATTGAAGATCATGCCGATCTTGTCCGGGAACTCCTCTATCAGTTTAGAGAAAGCCACCCGGTTGCGCTCTTTCACCATACCCAGGATAATGTCGCGCTGCCCCTCAATGGTGTACGCATATTGTATAACCGTGTGCTTGGGCCTGTTCTGCTCTTCCTCGAAGCGGGTCATCACCTTCTCGAACACCCGCATGATCTTGTAGAGGCTCAGGTCCTGCAACTCATACTCGAAATGGTTGGCGTTGGCTATCTGCTGCAGCTCGTGGTGTATGTTGCCCCGGTTCTCCTGTGCCATACGCTGGTCCTCCAGGTGCGACAGGTCCGGCACGGCGCTTTTATACCTTTTATACTCCAGCAGGTGCTGCACCAGCTCCTCGCGCGGGTCAATCTCGTTGCCTTCTTCGTCCTTCTCAACACGCGGCAGCAGCATTTTGGCCTTAATGCGCATCAGGGTGGCGGCGGTAAGTATAAAGTCGCTGGCCACCTCAATGTTCAGTTGCTCCAGTTGCTGCAGGTAGCCCACAAACTCATTCGTGATCTGGAAGATCGGAATGTCATGTATGTCAAGCTCATCGCGCTCAATAAAGAAGAGCAACAGGTCGAACGGACCCTCAAACAACGGTAATCTAATCTCGAAACTCACCTTATCAACTCATTTTGGGGCGCGTGTGGCTGCGCAGGTGGCAAAAATAAACATTTTCAGCGGATTGAGAACTGCCGCTTCACTGCTTCAACCTAAACAGCCGGGGCATGGTTCACAACCATTTAGCATCAGCCGGGTATACAGCAAAACACCAGGCCGGTGCAGCGGCAGCAGTTTTATACTATTGTGCCTCCACTGCCTTTAGCAGGCTTACATATACTATTTCATATATAAACCGTACACATGTTCTGCCAGATTAAGTGGCGGCTTGTGTTTTATTATTTACTAACTTTACGATTTGGAAGAAAAGGTACAGTGTGTGCTTTTTAAACTTTAGCCCATTTTTTTTGTTAGGGGTCTATAAGGATAACACTATGATAATCAAACCCGGAGAACTGCTTACCTCCATCAATTCGCCTGCCGACCTGCGTAACCTGAAGCCGGACCAACTGCTGCAGGTAACACAGGAACTTAGGCAGTACATCATTGATGTCGTATCGATCCACGGTGGCCATTTCGGGGCCAGCCTGGGTGTGGTGGAGCTTACCACAGCGCTACACTACGTGTTTAACACGCCTTACGACCAACTGGTGTGGGATGTGGGGCACCAGGCGTACGGGCATAAGATACTGACCGGCCGCCGCGACGTGTTCCATACCAACCGCAAGTATGGCGGCATCTCCGGCTTCCCGAAGCGTAAAGAAAGCGAGTACGATACCTTTGGCGTAGGCCACTCCAGCACCTCTATTTCGGCGGCACTGGGCATGGCCGTGGCCTCTAAGTATAAAGGCGAGGACAAGCGCCAGCACATTGCCGTGATCGGCGACGGTGCCATGACGGGCGGTATGGCTTTTGAGGCCCTGAACCACGGGGGCGTGGCCAATGCCAACCTGCTGGTGGTGCTCAACGACAACTGCATGAGCATCGACCCGAACGTGGGCGCCCTGAAAGAATATCTAACAGACATCACCACCTCCCGCACCTACAACAAAGTGCGCGACGAGGTGTGGAAGATCCTGGGCAAGATCAGCAAGTTTGGTCCGGATGCCCGCACCATTGTCTCCAAAATCGAGAGCGGCGTGAAAGCGGCCATCCTGAAGCAGAGTAACCTGTTTGAGGGACTGAACTTCCGCTACTTCGGCCCGATAGACGGCCACGACATCAACCACCTGGTATCGGTAATGGAAGACCTGAAGCATATTCCGGGTCCGAAGATTCTGCATGTGCTTACCACCAAAGGCAAAGGCTTTGCGCTGGCCGAAAAAGACCAGACCAAATGGCACGCGCCTGGTTTGTTCGATAAGATCACAGGAGAGATCTATAAAACAGTTCCGGAAAAGCCACAGCCTCCAAAGTACCAAGATGTATTCGGGCATACAATGGTAGAGCTGGCCGAGCAGAACGAGAAAATTATGGGCGTAACGCCTGCCATGCCGTCTGGTTGCTCGCTTAACATTATGATGAAGGCCATGCCCGACCGCGCCTTTGACGTGGGCATTGCCGAGCAGCATGCGGTTACTTTCTCCGCTGGCCTGGCCACGCAGGGTATGGTGCCGTTCTGCAATATCTATAGCACCTTTATGCAGCGTGCCTACGACCAGGTGCTGCACGATGTGTGCCTTCAGAACCTAAACGTGGTATTCTGCCTCGACAGAGCCGGTTTTGCCGGAGCCGACGGCCCTACGCACCACGGCGCCTACGACATTGCCTACATGCGCTGCATCCCGAACATGGTGGTAGCCGCCCCGATGAACGAGCAGGAGCTGCGCAATATGATGTATACCGCCTCGCAAGAGGATATGGGTCCGTTCACGATCCGATACCCGCGCGGCGAGGGTGTGATGCCACAGTGGCGCACGCCGTTGGAGCTGCAGCAGGTAGGCAAGGGCCGCACCATTCAGGAAGGCGAAGAGGTAGCCATACTTACTTTCGGCCACGTGGGCAACTACGCCGTGGATATTTGCCAGAAACTGGCGCTAGACGGCATCACGCCGGGCCATTACGACATGCGCTACACCAAGCCACTGGACGCTGAGCTGCTGCACCACATCTTCTCGAAGTATGACAAAGTAGTGACTGTGGAGGACGGTTGTCTGCAAGGCGGTTTCGGAAGCGCGGTGCTGGAGTTTATGGTAGACAACGGCTATACCTGCCAGGTGAAGCGCCTCGGCATTCCGGACGCTATCTTCGAGCACGGTTCCCAGCTGGAGCTGCAGCACGAGGCTGGCTTCGCCCCTATCGACATCGAAAACGCCGTCCGCGAACTGGTGGGCGTGCCGGTTAAAGTATAAAGCAGGATAAAATTCCAGAGCAAAGCCCCGCAGTTTTATAGCTGCGGGGCTTTTTTTGTCTGAATCAGGATTTTCAGGATTTTAGGATTGACAGGATTTTGGCCCAAGTCAAAGGAATTGAATTTCTACTGCTACCCATAGCACCGGGTCCAACTACCCCTGCCCCTCCTGGGGGTGTAGGGGCCCCCTTTAGAGGCCAAGGAGGGGAGCTTTTTTACTTACTAATTCCGCTATTTTGTGTTTAACTGTATTTACACTTTTTTATTAACAGGAAGTGGCAATACATAATCGCAGATACTTAACAGAACACCGCCGAGAATTGAGAAGCAGTTTAACGCCTGCCGAAGCTGAGCTGTGGAAACACTTGAAAAGCGGAAACCTGAATGGCAAAAAATTCAGGCGGCAACATAGCGTCGAAAATTACATTCTTGATTTTTACTATCCCTCAGAGCAATTAGCTGTTGAACTAGATGGGCAGGTGCATAACAGCATTGTGGCAGAACATGCTGATCGGGAACGAGACCGACACCTAAGCAACCTAAATATCAGAGTACTCCGCTTTGAGAACAGAGATGTTTTCGAAAATTTGGAAGCCGTGCTACAAGAAATAAGCAGCAACTTTAAGAGGTAGGAAGCTCCCCTCCTTGGCTAAGGAGGGGCAGGGGTGGTTGGATCCAATACAGCAACTATTGCGTATTCACTATCTTTGTTACCAGCACTATCCATGAACCTATGAAAAACACCTACACCGACCACGGCTCCGGCGACACACTTGTTTTCCTGCACGGCTTCTGCGAGAGCAAGCAAGTATGGGCGGAGTTTACCAAGCCCCTGCAGCAGAAGTTCCGCACCATTGCCCTGGACCTGCCTGGCTTCGGCGACAACACCCACAACATCAGCAGCTACAGCATGGAAAGTATGGCTGACTACGTGAAGCACACCCTGGAGGAACTGAACGTGCGCCGCTGCATTTTGGTGGGCCACTCGATGGGCGGCTACGCAAGTATGGCCTTTGCCAAGAAATACGGGAACATGCTGCAGGGCCTCTGCCTTTTCCACTCCTCCGCCCTCCCCGACACCGACGAGAAAAAGGAGAACCGCGATAAAAGCATCGATTACGTGGAGCGCCATGGGGTAATCAACTTCATTAACCCTTTTGTGGAGCCACTTTTCTTTAAAGGCAACCGGGATTGGCTGACGCAGGAGATCGAGATGATGAAGGAGATTGGCCGTGCCACCCCACAGGAGAGCGTAACCGGTGCCCTGGCCGCCATGCGCGACCGCCCCGACCGCACCGATGTGCTGAAAAAAGCAACTTTTCCTGTTCTGTTTATCTTTGGCAAGGAGGATGGGGCCGTGCCGCTGGAGAAGGCGCTGGAGCAGTGCCACCTACCCGGCAACAGCATGGTGTACTTCCTGGAGAAGACCGGCCACATGGGCATGTTTGAGCGCCCCTACGAAACCCGGAAAGCCATAGAGAAATTCGCCGAGACGATCTTTGGGTAAAGCAAGGTAGAAAGTTAAGGGGTTGCGTAACTAGTGGTGAAGTATGATAGCAGCTGCAAAGGCTGAGTTTATACTATATAGTTCGGCAAAGTATAACCCACCCCCACCCCTCCAAGGAGGGGAATTATACCTGCTTTTAACTTTCTAACTCCTCAACCTTCTACCTTCCTGAACTGCTCCGGGGTTTTGCCGCTGTACTTCTTAAAGAAGCGGGAGAAGTAGGAATTGTCGTCGAAATGAAGCTTGTAGGCTATTTCTTTGATGGAGAGCGTGGAATGCAGTAACAAGCGCTGCGCCTCCACGATCACGCGCTCATGGATGAGCTGGCTGGCTGTTTTACCCACTGTTGATTTGCAGAGTACGTTGAGGTGGTTCGGCGTGATGTGCAGCATGTCGGCATAGTCTTTCACCTCGCGCTTTTGCAGGAAATGCTGGTTCAGTAATAACTCAAACTCCCGTACTTTGGCCACGGCTCCCGGTGCTTTATCCTGAAACGTTTCGGAGCGGTACAGGCGGGCGGCGTTTTCGAGCGTGATGTGCAGGTACGACAGCAGCACCTCGTTGCGGTGTGGCAACTGCCTTTCATACTCATGGTACATGCAGTTCATCAGGTCTGGCCAGAAATCATCTGCAGGCAAGGCTAACAGCGGCTTGTGCTGCTGGCTGTGGAAGAATGGGTACTGGTACAGCCGCTGGGGGTAATGCTGCAGAAAGAAGTTGGCCTCAAAGAAAACAGAAATGCCTTTTATATCCGGCGAGAGGTTCCAGCTGTGCACCTGGCCCGGCGTGAGAAAAAACAGCTGCGGCGGCTCGATCTGGTGCGTCACGAAATCAATGGTATGCGTACCGGTGCCTTCCGTTACCATCATCACCAGGTAAAAAGTATGGCTGTGCGGTTTGTCGATGTTCTCGAACTGCTTTACCAGCGTCTCCAAGCGCGTCATGTAAAACACGTTGTCGCGCTCCTTCTCCTCGCTCGGAAACTCCTCGATACAATAAACCGGAAACTGCTTCTGCTTCATAGGTTGTGCCGCCTGAAGCACGAAGGTACAAGTATACTTTTTAACCTGCCAGCCTGTGACTATACTTCAAAAGCAAAATGTATCTTTATACTTCACCTGTTGCTAACCATGACACAGCCTTCCGCCATACTTGCGCCCACACCTGCCCGTATCCTGCCTGTCATCGTGTTCTCGCAGTTTGCGGGCACCTCGCTTTGGTTTGCGGGCAATGCCGTGCTGCCGGAGCTGCAGGCTTCGCTGGGCTTGCGGCAGGAGGCTTTGGGTTTGCTTACCTCGTCTGTTCAGCTCGGGTTTATACTTGGCACACTTTGCTTTGCCTTCCTCTCACTCGCCGACAGGGTTTCGCCGCGCCTGCTGTTTCTGCTGTGCTCGCTGCTGGGGGCTTTGGCTAACGCGCTGGTGCTTTTTGCTGCCACAAGTATAACGGTCGTGCTTTTGCTGCGCGGCATCACGGGTTTTCTGCTGGCCGGCATCTACCCGGTGGGCATGAAGATAGCAGCCAGCTGGTACAGCGGCAAGCTGGGTAAAGCCATCGGTTACCTGGTGGGGGCGCTGGTGCTGGGCACGGCTTTCCCACACCTGCTGCGGGGGCTCGGTGCAGCACTGCCCTGGCAAACTATGCTGCTGGCGGTAAGTATACTGGCCGCTGCCGGTGGGCTGCTTATGTACCTGTTCGTGCCGGACGGACCATACTTAGCCAAAGGTGCCAGGTTTGAGGTAAGCAACATGTTGCGGGTGTTCCGGGTACGGGAGCTGCGGGCGGCTGCCTTCGGGTACTTTGGGCATATGTGGGAGCTGTACACGCTGTGGGCTTTTGTGCCTTTTATACTTGCTTATGCCTATCCGGAGTGGCCGCAGGGGCAGCTGTCGGTGTACAGTTTTGCCGTGATTGCCGCAGGGGCGGTGGGTTGTATAGCGGGTGGATATGCCTCACAGCGCTGGGGCAGCGCCCGAGTGGCTTTTGTGCAGCTGCTGTTGTCGGGGCTTTGTTGTATAGGGAGTGTTTGGATGCTGCAGCTACCTACGCTGCTCCTGCCCTTCCTGCTGTTTTGGGGCGTGGTGGTGGCCGGCGACTCGCCACAGTTCTCCGCGTTAACGGCGCGCACGGCACCGCCTCAGCTGGTGGGCACGGCGCTCACGGTAGTTACCTCTATCGGCTTCGCCATCACCATCCTCAGCATACAACTAACTGGTTACCTGCTTACGGCAATACCCGTGCAGTGGGTATTTATACTTTTGGCGGTCGGCCCCTTGGTAGGTTTGCTCTCGATGCGGCCCTTGCTGAGAGCCTAACCGCATTTCATCAACAGTTGGCATGTAATGCCTCATAACTCATGGAAACAATATACACGAAACGGCTCCTCATAGAACCTGTTAAAGCGGCTCATGGACCAGAATTCCTGAACCTCTATGTTGCCAACAGGTCCTACTTACAGCCATGGGAGCCCAAGCGAGAGGATGACTTCTACACACTTGACATGCACACAAAGCTATGTAGCACAGCCGAAGAGGCGCTGAATAAAGGCACAGCCTATACATTTGCTGTGCGCCTATACCCTACCCACGAACTTATTGGCCGTGTAAGCCTTAGCAATGTAGTGAGAGGAGTGTTCCAGAATGCTTACCTAGGCTATTTTATGGCTGAGAAGTATAAAGGCTTAGGGTACATGACAGAGGCAGTAGATACTGTCGTAAACATGGCTTTCAAGCAGCTTCTGTTGCACCGGGTACAAGCTGCTGTGGTAACAACTAATGCAGGTTCCGTGCGTGTACTTGAGAAATGCGGTTTCCGGAGAGAAGGTATGGCGGAGAGGTATCTAAAGATTAACGGTGCGTGGCGCAATCATTATCTATATGCCCTGACAAGTGAGGAAAAACAGGTTTAGCTGCTATCGTGCAAACAAAAGCGGCAACCCGCACAAAGCAGACTGCCGCCATAATCGAAACCTTTACTTATACTCAAGAGCAGACTAAAAAGTTAGTCCTTCAGCTCCATTTCCATCATAGATCCATCTGAGGCTTTCAGGTCCAGCTCGTCATCGTCGAGCTTTAACACCTCAAAGTTCTCGGTCATGTCAGCGCCCTCAAACTGCAGGGTCAGGCGCTTGGCTGTCTGGTCGAACGACCATGTACCGGTCTGTAGCGAACCGCCACCGCCCAAGGCGAAACGGCCATCGGCGTAAAACTGCATGGTCTGCTCCTTTTCTGCATCTGTCAGCTTCTCCTTATCGCCAGTGGCGCTCTTTTCCTTGTCGGCTACCCAGGTCTTGCTGCTTGTGCCTGAGATCATACTTTCGGAGCCCACTTCTTCTTTGTTTCCGCCACAGCTGGTTATCGTTACAGCCAGCAATAGGGCCAACAGGCCGTGCCAGCTTTGCTTTAATGTATTCATAGTTTTATCTTTTGTTGTTCTGAATGATGCTTACGGCCTGCCATACCTTGTCGTTGCAAAGGGCGGCACAACTTAGCACTGCAACCGGCGTATCTTACTCTATAACCGGCAGCTACAGTATTGTGTGGCTGCTATACAACAAGTTTGATTAAAACAGCTATCGATATGGGACTATCAGATTTCTTCAAGAAAGGCAAAAAAGAGCCTGCAAATACATCAGGCAACATCTCGTCCAAGAATGTGCAGACGCCTCCGGGCACGCAACCGGTAAGCCAGGGCAGTGGTCCGTTTGGCGCAGCCGCCACTAACAAGACCGTTGAGGCCAATTCTAACCAGGATATTTACACCGTGCAGAGCGGCGACTCGCTTTCAAAAATCGCCAAGAAGCACTACGGCAACGCCAACGACTGGAGGAAGATCTATAATGCTAACAAGCAAACCATTGGCGATAACCCAGACCTGATCCGTCCGGGCCAGCGCTTTGTGATTCCGAGAGATTAAAGACACCTGTTTGTGTTAAGGTAGAACAGCCAGCCTCCTTTCTGAGGTTGGCTGTTTGTTTTTTATACTTGCTTCTGTTTATACTTTCCCGTTTTGGCGCAAGTCTCCAAACTTGTGTCCTACAATGGTGTTGAGTTTGTAACTCAACTGGCTTGAAAAGCCATATTTATACTTCAGCTATACTTTATATCTGTCGATTTGTATTTTAGCCGCTGCTTCCTGCAACTGGAAACAAGCTATCATTACTAGCTACTGCTGATCCTCAGCCTTATAAGCGGCCCGTTTCATTTCTGGCCTTGGCTCCCTCCAGCCCGGGAGGGCTCGTCTTCCCGCATCGCGCTGTGTTCCCTCCTGCCTCCGCTGCGCTGCGGCTGCCCTTAACGGGCACCGGATCTCACAAGGCGCTCAACGGAAAGACTGGGATCAGTTCGATAGCCACCGCTAATGAAACTTGAACCGGACTCCCTCCCCTGTTTTTAGGGGAGGGTTGGGTTGGGGTGGGGTGAAGCTCCCCTCCTTAGACAAGGAGGGGCTAGGGGTGGTTGGAACCGGTGCAGTTGAACTTGCGCCCCTGTTCTTAGGAGAGGTTCGGGCTGAGAATAAACAAAAAAACCCACCAGGCATTACACCTGGCGGGCTTCTCAATCAATAAGTATACTTTTAGAGCTTAGAAACGCTCGTCGGCAGCGAAAAAGAAGTCGCCTTCGATCTGTGCGTTCTCGTCAGAGTCAGAGCCGTGTACGGCGTTTGCCTCGATAGACTTCGCGTACTTCTTACGGATAGTGCCTTCAGCAGCGTCAGCTGGGTTGGTAGCACCAATCAGTTTGCGGAAATCCTCCACCGCGTTGTCTTTCTCCAGGATCATCGCCACGATCGGGCCAGAAGACATATACTTTACCAGGTCTCCATAGAACGGACGCTCTTTGTGTACCTCGTAAAACTTACCAGCGCGCTCCTCAGACAGCCTTGTCTTTTTCATCGCCACAATACGGAAGCCGCCTTCCTCGATCATCTGGGTAATGCCGCCAATATGGTTTTCTGCCACCGCATCTGGCTTAATCATAGTGAATGTCTTGTTTCCGGCCATGTTCTCTTTTTACTTTATCGTTTATAATGTCTACTTTAGCCTGCAAAAGTAGCGCATTTTGGGCAATATTGGTATATTTTTCAGCTAACTTTAGTGAAAGCCATGCTTGGTATGGCAAGCGCTGCACCCCTAGTAATACCGCCTACTGTTGCTTTAGACGTATTTTATTCAGAAATTCGCGCCTTATATCCTTATTAATCAGAGGATTTATACTTACCTTATGCATGATATCAACGCTCTGCAAGAGCTTTTGAGAGAGCCTAAAGAGGTGATGATCACCACACACCACAAACCGGACGCTGATGCGTTGGGCTCTTCGCTTGGCCTTGCCGGCTACCTCAAAAAGAAGGGCCACCGTGTTACGGTTGTTACCCCGTCTGACTACCCAAGCTTCCTGAACTGGATGGAGGGCAACGACGATGTGATCGTGTACTCGGAGAAAAACGATGCCCTGGTACAGCGCATCGTTAACGAGGCGCAGGTCATTTTCTGCCTCGATTTCAATAACCTCTCGCGCATCAATGAGATGGGCGAGTACATCCGGCAGGCCAAAGGCACCAAAGTACTGGTAGACCACCACCTGCAACCGGAGGATTTTGCCGACCTGGACTTTGCCAACACCAACGCCGCCGCAACCGCCGAGATCGTGTACGACCTGATTAAGGCCATGGGCGACGGCGACCTGATTGACACCGGGATTGGCGAGTGCCTGTATGCCGGCATCATGACCGACACAGGCTCTTTCCGCCACCCGAGCACCTCTAAAAACGTGCACCTTATTATTGCAGACCTCCTGCACATCGGCGTTAAAACCTCCGACATACACCGCCTGATCTACGACAGCTCTTCGGAACTACGCCTTCGCTTTCTGGGTTATGCCCTGAAGGACAAGCTGGTGGTGCTGCGCGAGTACAATACAGCCTACATCGCCATTACGGCCGACGAGCTGAAGGCATACGACTCCAGAACAGGCGATACCGAAGGCCTTGTAAACTATGCCCTTTCTATTGAAGGGATCGTTTTTGCAGCACTTATCATAGACCGTGTACAGGCCGTTAAAATGTCCTTCCGTTCTGTAGGCGACTTCTCAGCCAACGAGTTCGCTCGTGCGCACTTTAATGGGGGCGGTCACAAAAACGCAGCTGGCGGCATGTCTATGGATACGCTGGAGAATACCGTAGCCAAATTCGAGAGCCTGCTACCACTGTACAAGGACAAGCTGCAGCACGCCACAGTCAGATAAAAAACCTTATATCAAACTATACCTAGATGCTATCTAAAACTAAATTTTTGTTGCCGGTATTAGCCGGTGCATTGATGTTGCAGGGATGCAACAAAAACAACGACGAGTTTTATACTACGGCTGATGGCCTGACCTATAAAATCTTTGAGCAAAACGAGAAAGGCGAATACGAGAACAAGGGCAAAGTAGCCCCGGAAGACTCTACAGGCGCCAAAATTGGCGAGTTTGTGGCTTTCCACTGGCAAATGGTTAACTCCGAAGACTCTGTTTTTGTAGATACCCGTACACAAGGCCCGGGCCTTCCTAGAATTGTTCCAGTAATGGAGCCAACCATGAAAGGCGGCCTTGAGAATGCCTTCATGATGCTTTCTGCAGGCGATAGCGGCGTGTTTAAGCTGAATGCCGACACCCTTTTCAACAAGACATTCGGACAGCCGCTGCCTCCGTTCGTGAAGCCGGGCTCCCAGCTTACCTTCCGTATTAAGGCGGAGCGTGTTATGAGCCAGGCTGAGGCCGAGACCTACCAGCAGGAGCTGATGCAGCGCTACATGGAAGAGTCTAAGGTGCGTGCAGAGAAGCAGATAAAAATAGACGATGAGAAGATTCAGGAGTACGTGAAGGAGCAAAAGCTTGAGAACGTGCAGAAAACAGAATCTGGCGTGTATTATGTGGTAACAGAGCAGGGCAAAGGCGAGAAGCCGGCTGCCGGCGATTTGGTATCTGTGCACTATAAAGGCACCCTGCTGGATGGCAAGCAGTTCGACTCTTCTTACGACAACCCAATGTCTAACGGGGAGCCGATCAAGTTCCCGGTGGGCCAGGGCCGCGTGATCCAGGGCTGGGACGATGCGCTGCTGCAGCTGAACGAAGGCAGCAAGGCTATTCTCCTTATCCCGTCGCCGCTGGCTTACGGTGAGCAGGCGCCAAGCGCTGACATTCCCGCCAACAGCATCCTGCGCTTCGACGTGGAACTGACGGATATCGAGAAACAGGCCAAAAAATAAGTATTAACCTATGATTTCTATGCACAAGAGCAACAACAGAGGCCGCCTGCTACAGGCGCTTCTGCTGCTTTTCGTAGCGCTTAGCTTCGCTGCCTGCAAAGACGACACCCCTCAGAAAGAGAAAGACGACCAGCAGATACAGCAGTACTTCCAGGCAAACAATATTGACCCTGCCACAGTAACCAAAACCAGCAGCGGTTTGTATTACCAGGTGTTGGTAGAGGGCACCGGCGACAAGGTGTTCCCTGGCGACAAGGTAAAGGTGCACTATGTAGGTACACTGCTGAATGGGACCAAATTCGATTCCAGCATTGACCGTGGCGAACCTTATCCTCTGACAGTAGGTGTAGGGCAAGTGATCGCTGGATGGGACGAAGGCCTGCAGCTGATGAGGGATGGCGAGAAAGCGCGCCTGTTCATACCTTCTCACTTAGGATACGGCCGCAGGGGCTCCTACTCTATCCCAGCTAACTCTCCTTTGGTTTTTGAGGTAGAGGTACTGGAGATCCTGCCATAAGTATACTATAGACACAAAAACACAAAAGCCGCTGGATGTATGTTCCAGCGGCTTTTTTTTATACTTTAGAATGCATGCTTTCATACTTCTGCTACTCTGCCAGCACCTCCGAAAGTATGGCCAGTGATTTTATCTCGCCCAGCTTGTCCACGTGCAGTTGGTAATAGCGGATGAGGATGTCGAGCAGCTCGCGGCGGACTTTACCGTTGGGAATGGTGGCGTAATCCGGCTTCTGCAGCAGCTGATTAAAATATGCCTCGTGAGCCTGCATGTCCAGCACCGTGGGTGCCGAGGTAGCTGCCTGCGCGTTGGGCGAGAAGGCCACCTGCTCCACCACCTCAGCCCCTGAACTTGGTCCAAAGCCCAAGTGGAAGCTCAGCTGCAGCAGGAACACCAGGTGAAAGTTCTCAAAGCCACGGTCCATCTCATCAAAAGTAGTAATGGCGTTGTACAGAAAATGGAACAGCGGCAGGTTCTCCTCCTCCTCCTTCACCGTACGCGCCACCACCTCCGACAAAAACAGCACAATGCTGCTCTTCCGGATATCGAATGGGATGGAGACAAAGGAATAGTCAGTTTTAAACTCTGAGATGCGCGAGAGGCCGCCCCGGTGCGAAACGTATACCACCATCTCGAGCAGCGTGAAAGGCTGAAACAGCGCGATGCGCGAGCCATTGCCCTTTTTGCGCACACCGTTCACCACGTACGATTGTACGCCCAGTGCCTCTGTATAGATTTTGGTGATGATGGATGTCTCCCTATACTTGATGTTGTTGAGAACGATCCCTCTTGTCTTGACTAACATTTACTCCAGTACGGCTATTTTACTGATACAGGTTTGGTCTCCATCCTCACTGGCGCTCAGCACCAGGTACACCCCGGCTTTCACCCGGTTTCCGTTGTAGTCGCGCACGTTCCAGGCGAAGGTGCCGCCGGTGGCTTTGCCCTTGTATACCAACGTGCCCGATACATCGGTGATACGCACGTCGGCATTGTTCGGCAAGCCCGAAATGCCTACCTCACCGGCGAAATCAGGCCGCACCGGGTTTGGGAACACCACAGCGCACTCTGGTTTGCCCTCGGTAACGGTGGCACTGGAGCGGAAAGAGGCCACGCCGGCATCGGTCGCCACAAATACCTCCCCCGTCTGGTGCTCCACTCCTACCGCGTATACTTTGTCAGAGGGCAGCGGGCTATTCTGTGTGGTGAAGTGGTGAATCTGCTCATCTCCATCCGGCCCGAAAAGCCAAAGGCCGTTATCAGTGCCGATCCATTTGCGGTTGGCGCCGTCCACGGCTATACTTCTAACGATTTGCCCGTTCAGCAAAGGGCGCCCATCAATAACAGGTATGCGTGCGTCGTAGCGGGCCGACTCAAACACGAATGCTGCGTTGTAGTAGATGCCTACGCCACTGGCTGTGCCTACCCAAATGTCGCCGTTCAGGTCTTTGGCCATACTATACACGGTGCCGCTGGGCAAGCCGCCATTGCCCTCGCCTACAGAAAGGGTCCGGGTGCGGTTTTGCTGCTCATCATACACCACTAGTCCGCTCCGGCTATTGCCTTTCCTCGCAATCGACAGCCACTTCTGCCCATAATCATCAATCACCAGCGAGGTAAGGTTGCTGGCATCCGGAATGTTGTTTATGTTGTAAGACAACCAGCTGCCATCGGGGCTTAGCTTGTGCAGACCAGGCGCGCCAGGTTGTTGGTTTGGGTTCACCACCCACACGTTGCCTTCGTAATCCGCGGCCACACCGGTAACCCGTACCTGGTTCATTGAGGCTCTCGGTAGCAGCGGACTGTTCGTATCGTTGTAAAGTATGGCTTTCTCCGGTCCCTCCCATTCTATAAGTCCGCTGCCGTAGCTGGCCAGGTATAGTTTGTTGGTGATGGGATTGAAAACAGCACTTACCAAATCCTGCCCCGCCACAAAAGCAGGCTGCGGGTAAAGGGCGCGGTTAAAGTTCTGCCACTCGCCATTTGCATAAGTATAAAAGCCGCTCGTGTTGTTGTTCGGCTCAAAGTTCTCGTTGTAGCCGCCGCCCAACACGTATACTTTGCCGCCATAAGTATAAATCCCGAAACTTTCGCTGGCGTAAGGGCCGGCAGGTGCAAAAGCAGCAGCAGCATCAGAGGCCCCCAAATTCATTTTGATTAAACCTTTTGCCTTGTCGGCCAGCCATACTTCGCCGCCAGTTGTGGCAATAGCCTCGCGTGGCTGGGTGAGCAAAGCATGGCTCAAGGTATAAACCTGGCCATTGGCATCCTGCACCAGCACACCCGCTGAAGAAACGATGCTCAAGTGCGCCTCAGTGGCATTTATACTTTGCACAGCGGCTCCGGAAGCCAGGACCGCTTCACTCCAGCCAGCCCCGCTCAAAATATAAACGCCGCTGCTGGTGCCCGTATACAGCTGCCCCCGGAAAGCCGCCAGGCTGGTGACAGCCGAGGCGTCGGGTAGGCCGCCGCTCTGGTTGCTCCAACTCCTGAAGTCCTGCAGGTTGGCCCCGGAAAGCGGCGCGGAAAGTATACCGAGGCTGGTGGCCAGGTAAATCTTATCTCCGAGTATGGCTACATCGGTGGCGTTTATACTTTCGCCGTTCGGGCCGAGGCTGCTATAGGTATCCTTTACCTCGCGCTTCTGCAGGTCCAGCACCACCACGCCAAAGCTGGCAGCCAGGTAGGCCAGCTTGTTATAAGTATAAATGCGGTTGATCTTCTTTTCGCCGGTAATGCTTTTCCGGAAGATATCGTTGATGGCGTAGATGCCGTTGCCCTTCAGCAGATCCACTTTGGTGTTGCCGTAGGCGATGATGAGTGTACCGGCCCCTTCGCTGAAGGCGATATCGCTGATCTGCTGCTCGCTCAGGCCATCCACTTTGGAGATGGTTTCGGTGGTGTTGAACTCTCTGTCGTAATAAAACAGCCCGCGCTCGGCAGCCAGGTATACTTTGTCGCCGGCCACGGCTACGGCCTTGCCCTGCTGGTAGGGCACGTGCACTTGCCAGCCCCCGATTGGCAGCTGGCTCTGCGCCTGCGCCACACTGCACCAGCACAGCCACACCAGCAGCAGGCAGGGCAGGCATTTAAGGCGATGGGCAAGTACGGCTTTCACGGTTTAAAGTATAAATCAGCTTTGCTTCTGCTTCAGGCCTTCGGTAAAACAGTGGCGGCAGCGGGCCTCGTAAGAATCGGTTTCGCCCAGCAGCACCTGTTTCTCATCGGCGGCGTTGCGGAAGGAGTAATTGGCAATGTCGCCGCACTGCACGCACACCGCGTGCACTTTGGTCACGTACTCCGCTACGGCCATAAGGGCAGGCATCGGCCCAAAGGGTTTGCCGAGGTAGTCCATATCCAGGCCGGCGGCTATCACGCGCACGCCGCTGTTGGCCAGTTTTACGCATACTTCGGCCAGGCCTTCGTCAAAAAACTGCGCTTCGTCTATGCCCACAACATCGCAGCTGCCGCCCAGCAGCAGCATATCCTGGGCAAAGTCTATCGGCGTGGAGCGGATGGCATTGGCGTTATGCGACACCACGTCTTCCTCGTGGTAGCGCTTGTCTACGGTAGGCTTAAATATCTCGATTTTCTGTCTGGCGATCTTGGCGCGGTTCAACCTCCTGATCAGTTCCTCGGTCTTACCCGAGAACATCGACCCGCAGATCACCTCAATCCAACCCTTTCTGTTAACGTGGCTTTTGTTGCCTACGCGTGGTTCAATAAACATTATTTTAGAGTGCTGATGTGGTAATTTTAATTGCTAAATGGCTTACTTGTTAAATTGTTATAGCAGGGTATTCTGACAAAGACGCAAAATATTGCGTCTCTACAATCCTCTAACGCCCAAACCTCTAATTCCTAAACTCTCTAACTACTGTAGCTCATGTGTGGCAGCTTGGTTTGCTCGGGCACCTTGCCGGTAATTTCGCCGCCGGTTAATGTACATTGGCAGGTCAGTCTTTCGTTATCCTTCAGGCGGCCTTTGTCGCGGTAGCGGATCTCGGCAGCCGTGAGCGGCCCGGTGTGCTCCATCCCCTGCAACACAATGATGCGGCAGGTGGTGCAGCGGCCCTTGCCCCCGCAGGCGTGCATCCAGTCGGTACCGGTAGCCTGCAGCGCCTTCAGCAGCGTTTGCCCCTCGGCTACGGCTACTTCAAGGTTCGCCAGGTTTTGCACCTTCAACTTCGGCATAATTTTATAACTTTACAGGAGAAAGCGACAGCAATGGAAGACAAATATAATCAATTACACCTGGAACGGTACAGCAAAGAGCTGGCAAATCTGCTTTGCGACCGTCACTTTGCCTCTCACGACACCCTGAATGGCCCGCAGCTCATCAGTTTTACGCCTATCAAGCAGGTAAACCTGTTCGTGATTAAGGAGCTGCTGCTGAAGTGGCACCACGAGATGGCCAACCTGCGCAGCCCATACTTTGATTATGAGCATGAGGAGGTAAAGGAGGCGCTGGTAAACTTCATGAACGTGCTCTCGCGCAAGATCCTGATGAAACGCAACGCCTTTGAGCCGCTGCTGCAGAAAGCCATTTACGACACGTTTCTGGTGGTGCTGGCCCCGGTAAGCACGTTTGAAGAGAAGTTCCTGCGCATACAGGAAGAGATCACGCTGCCCAAGCTGCAGGAGAACCTGAAGTACATCGATATCGACAAACCGCTTTTTGCAGGTTTTGTAGATACCCTTTCCCCGAGCAGCCGCGACCGCGAGTATATCCTGAGTCGCTTTAAACTGTACGTGAACGCCAACCAGGAGCTGCGCATGCCACTGAGCAGGCTGGTAGAGCAGTTTAACGCGCTGCTGCCAATTACAGAGGAGGAGATAAAGGAGCAGGCACAGCCTAAGACGTCGCCATCGTTCCTGGATAAGCCTGCTGCCAAGCCGGCCCCTGTTGCCCCGGTGCAGGAGAAAGATGTGGTGGCCCCGATACACACGGCCCAGCGCGAGGCGGCTGCCCCTGCTGCGGCACGCCCGGCTATGTATAAAGAGGAGGAAGACGAATTGGAGGAAGCCGCCGCCAACGTGCGCCCAACCCTCAACGACAACTTCCGCAAGGCTGCCCCGTCGTCGCTGGCCGATGCGCACAGCAACCGCAAGATCGACTCACTGAAGAACTCTATTTCCATTAACCAGCGCTTCAGCTTCATCAACGAGCTGTTCGACGGCGATAACCTGACTTACTACCAGACAATCCAGACGCTGGATAACTTTAACGACGTAAACTCTGCAACCCAGTACGTGACCGGCACCCTGGCCGGCAAGTATGACTGGAGCAAGAAACAAGACCACGTGAACAAGCTGCTGCGCCTGATTGAGCGAAAGTTTGCCTAAGTCCTGAAAGTGTAAAGTATACCGGGAGCCGCTGCCAACACAGCGGCTCCTTCTGTTTAAAGGTTTTGTTTACGCTGCACCTGGGGTGTTATACCTCATCTAAACCAAAGCTCGATAAAAAGTTAGGCAACATGGCTAAAAGTGCGCCCGTAGGCATTGCAAATAAAGGTACGAAGTACTAATTATGCACTTTGCTTTGCGTTTTGCTTCGGCTTGCTGCCCCCGTACCGCCTCTACCGAGGTGGGTAAAAAGTAACCGCAACCTGACACAAACAGCGTTTTAACCCGTAACAACTAAAAAGTAACCTGATTATCAGCCATGAGAGACGATTTTGACTACGATGACGACTTCGCCTACAACGATTTCGACGACGAGGATGAGGATGATGACTTCGGAATGACGTTTGAGGAGGATTTATACCTGATGATACGGGAAAAGCTCCGCGACACCATTCAGGAGTACAAAACCCAGTACCCTGCCCTGAAAAAGCTGGAAAGCGCCGTAAGCTCGTTTAAGGTGAACGCCAAAAACACGGATGACTCTAAGTTCTACCCATTGGCGGCCAAGTTGCTGAGTGAGCACATTAAGCCCCTGGCCCAGGACTCGGAGGAGATTCAGGAGATCTATGACAACATGCAAACCGACATCGCCCGCTTTAAGAACCAGCGCGCACATGGTTACGAAGGCGAATTATACCTGACGGATTGATCCGCCAGCAAGTTTTACCACTTACAGCCTGAGCTGCTTTGTGCGGCTCAGGCTGTTTTTTTATCGCCCGCACCACAATTCAGTCCGCCTAAACACAACTATATATACTTAACACATAGATAGTTATATAAATCCTTTTTATTTTTCTCCGTATATAGTCCTATACAAGGGGAGGATAAGCAGAAAAATAATATCTTTGCAGCACAATATTGATGCAACCCTTTATTGGTTTTAGGAATCTTACTGATACGAAACCGAAAACTGAAAGCTGTGATACTTAGATTACTCCGTAACCCGTTACCTATTAACAAACTTAATACTCCGGCGCAAATGGCGACAACAAAGCTACAAACTGGAGAGCAGTACCTTATCCAGACGGTGGATAAGCGAATAGCCCTCACCACACACCGGCTTATACAGCAGCGGCACCCACTCTCGTGGCGTAGAACCCAGGCTGTTAAGCTCGAGGATATAGCAGCCTGGGAGGTAAAACCCACAGGCTCCCAGCTATACCTTGGCCTCAGCATGCTTACTGCCCTGCTCGTATACTTTAATGAGTCCTTTTTCCTGCTGAGCGGCTTTTTCATAGCCCTCTTCTTTATGACGCGCAGCCAGAAGGTGCACGTGCTCACTGCGCAGGGCCAGTCTATGGTGCTGCCGCTGGATGTGGAGCAGAGACATATCAACAGCCTGATAGACATGGTAAGGCAGGCGCAGCAAAACCGCCTGGATAAGCTAGGCATGCAAAAGCCTGTGTACAACGGCGCCAAAGCAACTGCCGTGACTTCCGAACCAAACGCCATGGCGGCAGCCTAGCAGGTTTATTGCCCTGAATAAGTAAAGCACCCGAACAGGTGCTTTTTTGTTTTACAGCCACTACGGGCAATATACTGGCACTACTACCGTATTATCCCTATATTTAGGCGCCTAACAGCCTGCCACAGCGGCAAATGCCTGGGCACTTTGATTTATTTGGATAACGTGAACGCATATCAACTAAAAATAAAACAGGTTTTTACCGAGGTAAGTAAAGTGGTGGTGGGCCAGTCGTACATGGTGAACCGCCTGCTGATCGGCCTCTTTACCGGGGGCCACATTCTACTGGAGGGCGTGCCGGGCCTTGCCAAAACACTCACTATCAACTCACTGTCCAAGGCGCTGCACCTTGATTTCCAGCGCATACAGTTTACCCCCGACCTGCTCCCCTCCGATTTGATCGGGACGATGATCTACAACCAGAACGCCTCCATGTTTGAGGTGAAGAAGGGGCCGATCTTCGCCAACCTTATACTTGCCGACGAGGTGAACCGCTCCCCGGCCAAGGTGCAGTCGGCGCTGCTGGAGGCCATGCAGGAGAAGCAGGTAACCATTGGCGAGACAACCTATAAGCTGGACCTGCCTTTCCTGGTGCTGGCCACCCAGAACCCCGTGGAGCACGAGGGCACCTACCCCCTGCCCGAGGCGCAGGTAGACCGCTTCATGATGAAAGTATACATCGACTACCCGAAGAAGGAGGACGAGCTGGAGATCATGCGCCGCATGGCCAACATGAGCTTCACCGACACGGTGGTTAAGGTGCTGTCTAAAGAGGACATCTTTGCCATCCGCAACGAAATAAACCAGGTGCAGATATCCGAAACGCTGGAGAAGTATATTATTGAGCTGGTGTTTGCCACCCGCCGCCCCGCCGAGTACGACCTGCTGGAGTTTGCGCCCTACATACAGTTCGGCGTATCGCCGAGGGCAAGTATAGCCCTGAACCGCGCCGCCAAGGCCGTAGCCTATTTCGACGACCGCGACTACGTGCTGCCTGAGGATATAAAGGAAGTGGCTTATGACGTGATGAACCACCGCATCATACTTAACTACGAGGCCGAGGCAGACGGTATCCGCACCAAAGACTTCATTGAAACTATACTTCGGAAGGTGCCAATCAGCTAGGGCAATAGCCAAAACGCTGGCAAAACCTCTCACGTACCAATTATCCCCCGTTGCACCTGGCTGCAGCGGGAGATTTTTTTACGGCTTATACTTTGCTAAAACTATGTGGAGAGGACTTTTGAAACTGTATTTTTTAAGAAAGCTGTTCGGCGGCGGCGGCAGAACAGGAGGCCGGGGAGGCCGGGGAGGCCGGGGCGGCTGCGGCTGCTTTGGGTCGTTAGCCCTGGTTGTGTTGGTCGTGGTAGCTATATTTCTGCTGCGCTCCTGCGGCGGCGATGCGCCTGTTTCCACCTTCTAAGCCATAAATAAAGAAACCCGCCAAACGGCGGGTTCTCGCAGATCGGGTGACTAATCCGCCTGCTCCTGGCTGCCACGGTGCTTCTCACCCTACACGGGCCACCAGTTTCTCTAGTTAGTCGATCAGGAATGTGATGCCGGCGGAGAAGGTTCGCCCTTGCTTGTAAGAAGAGTAGATATACTCCTGCCCGTTATACTCATGGCTGTTCACAAACTCAGGGTTAAAAAGGTTATCCGCTGATAGCTTCGCCGTGAAGGCATCGCCCAAACGTTTAGACACAACTATGCTTGCCATTGGCCGCGAGCGCTCGTAGATGTTTGGTGTGCCCCCTACCGAGATAGCCGAGATCCTGTCGCCGAACACGTTGTAGTTGGCCGTGGCCATCAGCCCCAGCGGCTCGCTCTGGTATGTCAGGCTGGCATTGGCTACAAACGGCGACTGTCCGAACAAGGGTCTGGTATCATCCGCATTGGGGCGCACGGCTCTGATCTGCTCCAGCTCCAGCGCTTTTATACTTACCTCTGATTTTATCAGCGACAGGTTAGACCCAAGTATAAAGTTCTCCAGAAAAGGCGCGACGAATGACAGGCGCTTGTTCAGCTCAAACTCCAGCCCGTATACTTTGGCGTTGTCCACGTTCTGGATAAAGATCTCGTTGTTCTGCGCCAGTGTGTTGATGGTGCGCTCGATCGGGTTCTGGAAGTTTTTGTAGAAGGCGCTCACGCTGATGTACTCGCCCAGGTTCGGGTACCACTCCCATCTTGTGTCGAAGTTATCGATGGTGGTGCGCTCCAGGTTAGCGTTACCGGTAAAGGCCGGCTCACCCACAAAGTCGAACGAGGTATAAGGCGCGATCTCACGGAAGTTTGGCCTTGCCAGTGTTCTGGAATAGCCCGCCCGCAGGTTCATATTATCGGTAAGGCTATAGGTAGCGTTAACCGACGGCAGCACATCTACCTGGTTCAGGTCGCCGGGCTCCAGCGATTTGTTGAAGCTCTGCACAAAGATGTCAGTTACCTCCACACGGGCACCTGTCACCACACGCAGCTTTTCGGTCAGCGGCAGGTCAATCATACCATAGCCCGCATACACCGCCTCCTCTCCATCATAATTGTTGGTGCGCTGGGTGCCGTCCTGCAGGTACACACCATAGCGGTAGATACCGCCGCTCTCCGGGTCCTGCGGCGTGGCCACTATGCCCAGTTTCTCCGGCGAGAAGAAATCCGTGATGCTGCCGTTGTAGCCGTAGCCTTCATTAAAGCGGTAGCGGTAAATGTTCTCCCTGAATTTCCTGTCTTTCAGCAGGGCGGCGGCACCGAACTTTGTCTTTGCCTCCAGTCCGTTCCAGATCTCGAACGGCGTCTCCACATTTACTTTCACATCCAGGTTGATCTCATCCAGATCGCGGAAGAAGCGTGCCGGCAAAGTGTAGGCTGCAAGCTGGATGCGGTAAGTGGTGTCGGAGCCGTTCAGGTAATAATCGTTGGCAAAGAAGCGCAGGTCCGGCTCATCCTGCTGCGACAGCGTGAACGAGGTCAGCCAGTCGATCTTACTGTTATTCAGCCCCGGCACCACGTGCTCGCCCTTCAGCTGTGCGCTGTTCAGGGCACGCTGTGTATAGTGCAGCGCCCTCGACTCGAATATCGCGCGCCCGTCGTTCACGCCTGAGATGGCCGGAAAGGTACCGAACAGGAAACGGCTGGAGTTGCTGCCGCTCTGGTTGCGCATCAGGTTAAGCGATAACTTGTTGTTGCTGTTAAACTTGTAGGCAAAATTCGACAGAAAGCCCAGCGATACTTCTTCCACACCTTTTTCATCTTCATACAAGCTATTGTTGTTCAGCCTGCTGGCCCCGGCGCTGTTCAGTTCCCACAGGCCAAAAGTGCCATTGTTGTAGTAGGAGAAGTTGCGCTGGTACGATAAGCCCACCACGTAGCCAAGTTGCCTGCCGAAAAGCTCGGTCTGGTTGCCCAGCGAGAAGGCGTGCGAGCGGTTGATAGGCGCTGTGATGCGGGTGGGGCCCATATCGGTATTGAATGCTTTCGTGGCCTGGTCTATCTGCTCAGCCTGCTGCTTGTTGGTAAAGCTCTCGTAAGGGATGGTGTAATTAATCGCATCCGGCACGGCGCGGGTTCCGTCATCGTAGCCTAGCCAATCAGTTTTACCCTTGTTAGAGCTCAGGAATTTGTTATTGAAGGTAGCCTGATCGTTGTAGCCAACGGAGGTGGAGAGCTGCAGCGTGAACCTGTCGGGGAAATCTTTGGTGGTGATGTTCACAAAACCGCCGGAGAAGCTGCCCGGCATATCGGGAGTGAAAGTTTTGGACACCGTCAGGTTATCGAGCAGGTTCGAGGGGAAAAGGTCCATCTGCACCGTGTTGCGGTTCGGGTCTAGGCCCGGTATCTCGGCACCGTTGAGGGATGTTTTCACATAGCGGTCGCCGAGGCCACGCACATACACATACTTGCTGCCCTCCAGCGAGATGCCCGTAACGCGGGTAAGGGCTGCCGCTGCGTCGCTGTCGCCGCTGCGGGAGAACTGCTCCGCCGAAACGCCATCCATCACCACGGCAGCTTTTTTCTGCGTGTTGCGCAGTGTGTTTTCAGAGCTTTTGATGGCCCTGCCTTCTATCACTACTTCCTGTAGTTTGGTAGTGGCTGACCCTAATTGGATGTTCAGCACGGTTACTTCATTAGCCTTTACTACAACCCCAGTTACCGTTTTAGGCTCGTAGGAGATGTAGGATGCCTGCACCTCGTAAGTGCCAGGCGCAATGTTGTTCAGGTTAAATTTACCATCCAGGTCAGTGGCTGCACCGTTGGATATACTTTTTATTACCACGGTAGCCCCTATCAGCTCTTCGCCGGTTTCGCTACTTGTGAGCTGCCCTCTGATGATGCCACTCTGTGCAAATGCAATGGTTGCACTCAAGCACAACAAGCTTACTAAGCCTGTAATTTTAGAAAACATAGTATAAAAATTAAGATTGGTGAGAAAATCCAGGAAACATAAAAAAAGCGCCCGGCTACGTTAGTCGGAGTGCCGGGCGCTATCTTTTGCTATTGCAGATAACCTAGCTGGTCGATGTAAGTCCAGCCTTTCATCCAGTTGGTAGTGCCATCAAAGGCACCCACGTAGTTCACATTCTTAAAGAAGCTGCCTTCAGGCATGGTGGCACCAGAAAGGGCGGCGCTGCCGGAGGAGGCAAGCGGGTTAAGGCCCTTGTTGTTCTGGCGGCTGATGCCCGCCAGTACCGGGTCAGCAGTTACAAGGTTCTTGTTGTCTGTCGCCTTCAGGTGGTCAAGCAGGTAGCCTTGGTTGGCCGATACAGCCGTGATGCCCTCAAAGGTGTTGTCCGCCATGCTCATGAAGATGTTGTTGCGGAACAGCAGGTCGCCGGCTTCCAGTCTTTGGCGGCTGTCGCCTACGTTGGCGTCATCCAGATCCTCTACCACAATGCCGCCTCTAAACTCACCGAAGATGCTATTGTAGATCTTACCGCCGGCGTTGTCAACCAGCATCACGGCATTTTGCCCGTCCAGCGACTTGCCGCCAAGTATGGTAGCGTTGGAGATAGTTGGGATAGAGAATGGCACAGCATCATCCGGCTTAGAACCGCCATCAAACTCGCCGCCTGTACCGCCTTCGCCCTCGCGGTAGATGCCGAACCAGAACTGGTTGTTGCCTCTCCAGCCCTGATCATAGTCAAACTGGTCGTCGCCGTTAAAGGCCGATACCAGGTATTTGGTGTTCACGGTGCCCCCGAACCACTCAAAGCCGTCGTCCTGGTTGCCGTATACTTCCACATACTCTATAGTAGTACCGGAACCGACACCGCCCATGGTCAGGCCGTTTATCTCGTTGCCACCCCCTATCAGCGTACCGGCATGGCGGATAGAAACATACTTAAACACGCCCGAGTTATCGGTATCGTTGGTGCCGCCGTAGATTCCTCTCGGCTCCTCGGCAGGTATACCCTCGATGGCACCCTCGCCGCCCGTCTTATTAATAGTAGCGCTACCAAGTATGATCACACCACCCCACTGTCCTGTGGCATCCAGCGGCATATCATCTACCTTGGTCACATCGTCCTGCAGTGCAGTGAAGATGATCGGCTTGTCGGCAGTGCCCTGGGCTATGATCTTACCGCCGCGCGCTACAATAAGGGCACTGGCATTCTCACCCTCGCCCGGCTTGCCTTTAATAATTGTGCCTGGCTCAATGGTTAAGGTCTGGCCGGAGTTAACGAACACGAAGCCATCTAATATATAAGTGTTGTTGGCCGTCCAGGTGGTGGTACCGGTGCCGTTTGGGCCCTCTGTTACCACAATCTCCTCTCCTTGCGGCTCCTCTATAGCAGGCGCGCCATCGTTGTCATCGTCGCATGATGTAAAGGTGCACACTGAACCTGTTAGCAGCAGTGCAAGCAAAAATTTACCAGTGATTTTCATAAAGTTCTACTTTAATTGATTGGTGACACTTCAGGATCAGGTCCGGGCGGAGGCTTTATACTATAGGTCTCTGAGACCGGAGCGGGAAAGCTCTCTTTCCTCCCTGATATCTGTCACAAAAGTAGAGCAGGCGTTTTACCTTATGTTTAAGCAGGGGTTATGCTATGGTTAAGCATGGAGGCTATTTGTTAAGCGGTGGTTACGTTAGTTTTACCGCAGTTTTACCTGTGCGTTACCGTAACATTAAGTATAGCTTATAGATAGTATACTTGTTATACTTTGAGCCAAAAACAGAGCGTACCATTGATAGTTAGCCATTTACGACAGCACCCTCGGTTTTATACTTCCATGCAAGTCTTAACATTTACTTAACATTGCGGTAAAGCAGCAGTAATAATAAAGCACTTATTTTGCAGCATGATTTCAGAAGCCACTGCTGCTACCCCTGACTAAGGTAGCGCTAAGGCATAAAGCAAGTGACGCAACACGGGTAACCTGACTAGTTACCGGCATCACAAAGCAATGGAAGCATATAAAAGTTTGATTTCTCACTAAAACTGAAAGTACCGTGTACAAGAAGCTGAAAAGCGTATTTTTTGTAGCTCTGGGATGTCTTGCGCTAAACACAGCAGAGGCACAGACTATCAACAATTCTAAATTTGGCAAGGGCCTGCAGTTTGTTGCCGCAGACTCTTCCTTTAGCCTGAAGTTCGGCACTCGTTTCCAGATGCTGTACCAGGGCGCCATCAACAACAGCACTAATCAGCTGGATGACCGTTTCCTGATCCGCAGAGCCCGTCTTAAGTTCGAAGGTTTTGCTTACTCGCCTAAACTGGAGTATAAAATAGAGCTCGGCCTGAGCAACAGCGACATCGGCAACGATAACCCAGCCATGGCAAACAATGCCGATAACATCATTCTGGATGCGGTAGCGAAGTGGAACTTCTCTCCGGGCTGGGAACTGTGGGTAGGCCAGACAAAGCTGCCTGGCAACCGTGAGCGTATCGTTTCTTCTCAGAAAATGCAGTTTGTAGACCGAAGCCTGCTGAACTCCCGCTTTAACATAGACCGCGATGCCGGCTTGCAGTTACACCACACACATACGTTTGGTACGGCTGTGGTTCGTGAAATCGCCTCTGTATCGATGGGTGAAGGCCGCGACATTACCGTGAACAACGCCGGTGGCTACGACTATACTGCAAAGGTGGAGGTGATGCCTTTTGGTGAGTTTGCAGGAGATGGCGCTTACGTAGGCAGCGACCTGGCACGCGAAGAAACACCTAAGTTAGCCATTGCAGCCGCTTATGACTTTAATGATGAGGCCTCACGTGCCAGAGGTCAGCTGGGCGACTTCCTGAGCGGTCACCGTGATCTGCATACTGTGTTTCTGGATGCCATGTTCAAGTACAGAGGTTTCTCCTCTATGGCGGAATATGCCAACAGCACGGCTAAGGACGGCCCTGTAGTACTTCGTACTGACGAAGGTGCAGTAGAAGAGACATTTGTGACAGGCAATGCCTTTAACTTACAGGCGGGTTACCTTTTCCCGAGCAATTGGGAAATAGCAGGCCGTTACACAACTTATAACCCTGAGAAGGCAACCAGGCTAAGCGCTCAGGAGCAGTACACGCTGGGAGTATCTAAGTATATCGTGGGCCATAGTTTAAAGGTACAGAGCGATGTAACGCTTCAGGATCAGCCCGGCCGGGAGAACACCTACCTGTTCAGGCTCCAAATGGAGGTAGCCCTGTAAGCCGCCAGTCCTTTACGAATACTTCATATCCCATACTTCTTAAGGAAGGGGCCTGCCTCGCTTTGCAGTCCAATTTAAGCAGACAGCGCGAGACAGCCCCCTTCATACAACTAGTTGGTGCACATTAGAGTATATCAACACAAGTTTTTAGGGAGAGTAAACCTGATTTTAAAATAATCTATAACCTAATCCAACTCTGGCTTATGCTAAACTTTAAGCTTACAAGCGTAAAATTAAACGCAGCGGTACTTTTAGGCGCAACAGTTCTGTTCAGTGCCTGCGGCGGCGGCAACAATGGTGAAGAAGCCAACGGAGAAGTAACCGGCAGCATCCAGATAGATGGTTCGTCCACTGTCTATCCTATTACTGAGGCTGTAGCGGAAGAGTACCGTGCGGAGGCCCCGGATGTTAAAGTAACAGTGGGTGTGTCTGGCACAGGCGGAGGTTTCAAGAAGTTCACACGCGGTGATATTGATATCGTAGACGCTTCACGTCAGATAAAGCCATCGGAAGACAGCCTGGCTAAAGCCAATAATATTTCTTACATAGAGCTGCCAGTAGCATATGACGGCCTTACGGTGGTGGTACACCCGGAAAACAACTGGGTAAAGGACATTACCACTGATGAACTGAAGAAGATCTGGGAGCCGGCTGCACAAGGCACGATCAAGAAATGGAACCAGATACGTCCGGAGTGGCCTG
This sequence comes from Pontibacter anaerobius, assembly GCF_026241195.1. GTDB lineage: Bacteria > Bacteroidota > Bacteroidia > Cytophagales > Hymenobacteraceae > Pontibacter > Pontibacter anaerobius. The sequence continues at coordinate 56,741 of NZ_JAPFQO010000001.1, read as the reverse complement.
ACCAGGAGATGCACCTGTATGGCCCGGGCGTAGAGTCTGGCACTTATGATTACTTTACAGAGGCTGTGGTAGGTGAGAGTGGTGCCAGCCGCGGCGATTATACCGCCAGCGAGGATGACAACGTGCTGGTACAGGGTGTGTCTACCGACGTAAACGCGTTAGGCTTCTTCGGTTTTGCTTACTATGAGGAGAACCAGGGCAAGCTGAAGGTTGTGCCGGTAAACGACATGGACGACTCAAATGGCGCAGGCGCTATCGCCCCTTCGCTGGAGACTGTGAAGGATGGTTCCTATGCCCCGCTTTCCCGTCCGTTGTTCATCTACGTAAGCTCTAAAGCTGCTGCTAACGAGGCCGCTGTAGATTTCGTGAACTTCTACCTTGATAATGCCGGAGAGTTAAGCCAGGAAGTTGGCTATATCCCGCTGCCCGACGAAATGTACAAGGAGCAGAAGCAGAAGTTTGAGCAATTTGCCACAGGTGCTCAAAAGTAAAATCAAACTAAACAAAGCGCAGGCACAGCAACTTTTACAGTTGCTGTGCCTGCGTTTCCAAATCAAAACAGCACCTTGAGAGTATCAGAAAAAATTATCGAGGGCTTATTGTGGTTATCCGCCGTAATCACGATACTCATTACCGTAGGCATTATCTGGGTATTGCTCTCAGAGTCTATCAGTTTTTTCCAGGTAGTCCCTTTGTCTGACTTCCTAACCGAGAAAGAGTGGACGCCGCTGTTTGCCGACAAGAAGTTCGGCATTATGCCGCTGGTTGCAGGTACCTTGCTTACCACGGCCGTTGCCATTGCCGTAGCACTGCCGATCGGCCTTACCATTGCAGTTTACCTGAATGAGTACGCTCATAACCGCATGAAGCAGTATGTGAAGCCCTTGCTTGAGATACTGGCTACCATCCCGACGGTAGTGTACGGCTTCTTCGCCTTAACCGTGGTGACGCCCTTTCTGCAGACCATTATTCCTTCCCTGGCTGGTTTCAACGCACTTTCAGCGGGTATCGTGATGGGGGTCATGATCATCCCCATGATTTCCTCTTTAAGTGAGGATGCCATCAGTTCGGTGCCGCGCTCTTTGCGGGAGGCAGCCTATGGCATGGGTTCTACCCGCCTGCAAACCTCTTTCGGGGTGATGGTGCCGGCCGCCTCGTCAGGCATTGTGGTGTCTGTTATACTTGCCATCTCCAGGGCTGTGGGCGAAACTATGATTGTAGCGATTGCCGCTGGACAGCAACCGCGCCTGACCCTGAACCCGCTCGTTCCGATCGAGACGATCACCACGTATATTGTGCAGGTTAGCTTAGGGGATGTGCCGCAAGGCTCGCTGGAGTATAAAACCATCTTTGCGGCAGGCATCACCCTCTTTGTCTTCACCTTCGCACTGAACAACCTCAGCTTCTGGATAAAGAAGAAATACCAGGAAAAATATGACTAACTCTGACATCAACAGGCTAAAAGACAAGGCCTTTCAGTTTTTCGGCATCTTTTGTACCTTTATAGGGCTGGTAGTGCTGGCGATCTTTCTATTTGACATTATACTGGAAGGCGCAGCCCGTATCGATTGGGACTTTTTAACCAGCCTGCCATCGCGCAGAGCCAGCCGCGCCGGTATACTTACCGCCTGGGTGGGCACGCTTTGGATCCTGGTACTGACGACCATCATCGCTTTTCCGCTTGGAGTGGCAGCCGGTGTATACTTAGAGGAGTACAGCACCAAGAACAGGCTGAATAACTTCCTGGAGATTAACATTGCCAACCTGGCCGGTGTACCCTCCATCATTTACGGCTTGCTGGGCCTCGAGATTTTTGTGCGGCAGATGCGCCTGGGGGGCAGCCTTTTGGCCGGTGCGCTTACGCTGTCGCTGCTGATCCTGCCGATCATTATTGTTACGACCCGTGAGGCCATAAAGGCGGTGCCTCGCAGTATCCGCGACGGCTCCTTTGCCTTGGGCGCCTCTAAGTGGCAGACAGTCTGGAACCAGGTGCTTCCAGCTTCGTTCGGTGGTATACTAACCGGTATTATCCTGGCGCTGTCGAGAGCGGTGGGCGAGGCGGCTCCGCTGATTGTGATCGGGGCGCTGGCTTACGTGCCTTTTACGCCGAGCACCCCGCTGGATGAGTTCACTGTACTACCGATCCAGATCTTTAACTGGACCTCCAGACCGCAGGAGGCTTTCCTAACGAATGCCGCCGCGGCCATTATTATCTTATTGATCATCACCTTTATGCTGAACGGCCTTGCCGTATACTTGCGCAACAAGCAGCAGAAAAAAATAAAGTGGTAACACTACACCATGAGCAAAAGAATAAAACTAGAGGCTAAAGACCTCAACGGTTACTACGGCGACTTTCACGCACTGAAGAATATTAACATCGCCATGGAAGAGAAGGCGGTAACGGCTTTCATCGGTCCGTCTGGCTGTGGCAAGTCTACGTTTCTGCGCACCTTTAACCGCATGAACGACTATATTGAAGGCTTTAGGGCGGAAGGAGAAATCCTCATCGATGGCAAGGATATATACAGAAAGGATGTCCGCGTGGATGAGCTCCGCAAAGAAGTAGGCATGGTGTTTCAAAAGCCTAACCCTTTCCCGAAAAGCATTTATGAGAATGTAGTGTACGGCCTGAAGATACAAGGCATTAAAAAGAAGTCTGTGCTGGAGGAGGCCGCAGAGACCTCGCTAAGACGCGCCGCCCTGTGGGAAGAGGTAAAGGACAAACTGCACAAGTCTGCCCTTGCACTTTCGGGTGGCCAGCAGCAGCGTTTGTGTATTGCACGTGCCCTGGCCATATCGCCTTCCATACTTTTAATGGATGAGCCCGCATCGGCCCTGGACCCTATCTCGACGGCTAAAGTGGAGGAGCTGATCTATGAGCTCAAAAATGATTACACGATTGTAATTGTAACGCACAACATGCAGCAGGCTGGCCGCGTTAGCGATTATACTGCCTTCTTCTACATGGGTGAGTTGGTGGAGTTTAACAAAACCAAAACCATGTTCACCAGCCCTAAGGATGAGCGTACCCAGAATTACATTACAGGTCGTTTTGGTTGATCCGCCCAAAACCACCACACTGCTGTACTTGTAGATTCTAACCCAAAATCATAAAACATAATGCCGCATATAGATATTGAACTTGAGCGCTTAAAGACCAAACTCCTGGAGATGTGGGACCTGGTAGAGTATCAGCTGCAGAGCGGCCGTGAGGCCATGCTAAAGGCAGACGTGGAACTGGCCAAGCAGATTATTAAGCGCGACCGCAAGGTAAACCAGTTCGACGTGAAGATAGACCGCATGTGCGAGAATTTCTTTGCCCTGTTTACGCCAGTGGCCGTAGACCTGCGCCTGGTGCTGGCCGTGCTTAAGATCAACACCAACCTGGAGCGCATCGGTGATACTGCCGAAGGTATAGCCCGCTTCGTGAAGAAGCTGGAGGCACCCGTAGAGCCGCAACTGCTGGAGATGACAAAGGTGCTACCTATGTATGAGGAGGCCCTGGCAATGCTAGATGATTGCCGGCTGGCTTTCAAGAACAATGACCCCGTTATGGCCAAAGCCCTGATCAAGCGCGACAAGGTTTTAAACAAGATCTATCGTAAGTCTGATGCCGTGGCAACAAAGTATATGGCGCAACACCCGGAAAGGATTTCGGAGGCGCTGGCCATACTTTCCATCATCAAGAAGCTGGAGCGTGTTGGCGACCAGGTGACTAACATTGCCGAGGAGATCATCTTCTACCGTGAGGCCAAGGTAGTAAAGCACAGGGGCGACAAGAAAAAAAAGAAAAGCTCCGGCAAGAACGGGAACAACAACAATAATAATAACGAGGGGTAAAATTTATACTTTGTACTCCTGAAAAGGCACAGAACAGCGCGTTCTGTGCCTTTTTTGTTTCGCCCCAGGTATAAAACGGCAGGCTACCCGGCCCAGGAGCACCCAGGCATTCCACAATCAGCAGCCAAATGTTACCTTCTCAAGCTTTTGTGCCTTAACTTTGTGCGAAAATAAAAGAACGTGCTGTTTAAAGAGATCTTATACCTGATTCAGAAAGACCTGGTGCTGGAGTGGCGGCAAAAGTATGCCCTGAATGGCATGCTGCTGTACGTGGGCAGTGTGGTGTTTGTGTGCTACCTGAGCTTTGGCATGCGCTCTAACATCCTGGTGGCCCCTGTCTGGAACGCCATGCTCTGGATCATCCTGCTGTTTGTGTCAGTTAACGCCATCGCCAAAAGCTTTATGCAGGAGAACCGGGGGCGGCTGCTGTACTTCTACTCCATTGTGAGCCCGCAGGGCATTATACTTGCCAAGATCATCTACAACACCATGCTCATGCTGTTGCTGGCCGTAATCTGCTTTGTGTTTTATGGCTTTGTGCTGGGCAACCCGGTGCAGGATGTGCCCATGTTCCTGCTTTCTATCCTGTTGGGGGCTGTGGGTTTCTCCACTTCGCTCACTATGATCTCGAGTATCGCCAGCAAGGCCGCCAATAGCAGCACGCTCATGGCCGTGTTGAGCTTCCCGGTTATCGTGCCGATGCTGCTTATGCTGATAAAGATGTCGAAAAACGCCATGGACGGGTTAGACCGTAGCGCCAGCCTCGACGAACTGCTTACCTTGCTTGCCATAAACATGATTGTCGTCACTGTTTCTTACATCTTATTCCCGTACCTTTGGCGCTCGTAACGCGCAGGCAAAAACAGGTTGTGTTATACTTGCAGCAGCAAGAAACAGAACGATTTGAGAAGATAAAATGTCTTTTGGTTAGGCAGCAGCATGAAATGGCTGCGCTGTGAAATCAAAAAAAAGAGTGAAAGGCAAGAAGGCACGGCTTATGTGCTTAACACGGTGTCTTATAATAAAGAGAAATGAAAAAGAATTGGTGGAAAATACTGGCGGTGGTGCTACTGGTTTATACAGTGGTGGCTGGTATGCTAACTGAAGTGCCGCGGCTGGCCATACTTAACGAAACCATCCGCAACCTGTACTTCCACGTGCCCATGTGGTTCGGCATGATCCTGATTTTGCTGGTATCGGTAATTTACTCCATCAAGTACCTGCGTAACCCCACTATCAAAAGCGATGTGATTGCCCATGAGGCTGCCAAAGTAGGTATTCTTTTCGGTGTGCTGGGTATAGTTACAGGTATGGAGTGGGCCAAGTTTACCTGGGGCGAATACTGGAGCAACGACCCGAAGCAAAACGGGGCCGCCATTGGCCTGCTGATCTACTTTGCTTACCTGGTGCTGCGCAGCTCCTTTAGCGAGCAGCAGCAGCGTGCCCGCATCAGTGCGGTGTATAACATCTTCGCGTTTGCGGCGCTTATCCCGCTGCTGTTTATACTTCCGCGCCTCACCGACTCGCTGCATCCGGGCAACGGAGGCAACCCCGGCTTTAACACCTACGACCTGGACAGCCGCCTGCGCATGGTGTTTTACCCTGCCGTAATCGGCTGGACGCTGCTGGGCATCTGGATGGTGAACGTGAAATCGAGATTAGAAATACTGAGACAACGCTTATATGAAACTGTTTAGAATACTGGCCATGTGGTGCTTCATACTTGGCGCCGCAGCGGGCCTGCAGCCGGCACAGGCACAAACAACAGAAGTAGAGTATTCGGCGGCAGAGCCGGAGGTAGAGATGGCCGACACCCTGCGTCAGGACGGCAAGATCTACGTGGTGGTAGTGGTGCTGCTAACCGTGCTGGCGGGCTCTATTGCTTATATGGTAGCCATAGACCGCAAGGTGAGCCGCCTGGAGAAGCAGCTGAAAGACGACCTGGTAAACAGGTAAAACACCGCCCTGAAAAGAGTATAATTAGTTTTAAGCAGGATGGATTTAAAACGATCCGCTGCGTGTTAGGCTAACAGAAAAAGAGTACCTATACTTTTACTAAGATGAAAAAGACACACATCATCGGGATTTTAGTGATCGCTGTCGCAATCGTCATCATGATGTCTTCGGTGGGCGATGCCAGCACCTATGTATCATTTGGCGAGGCCATTGAGCGCGCCGAGGACGGTGACATGACCAAAGTGCACGTGGTGGGCCGCCTGAAGAAAGACCCGCAGGGCCATATTGTAGGCATGAACTATGACCCGCTTGTAGACCCGAACTACTTTACATTTATGCTGGTGGATACCAACCGCGTAGAGCAGAAGGTGGTGTACTTTAACCCCAAGCCTCAGGACTTTGAGCGTTCGGAGCAGGTAGTGATAACGGGTAACATGCAAAACAGCGTGTTTGTGGCCGACAAGATCCTGCTCAAGTGCCCATCCAAGTACGTGGAGAAGGAAATCCAGCAAAACACTGCTAGCCTATAATTTAAGTTTGGGAGTTAAAGAAGTGTTAACTACTAAACTCGCTAACTCCTGAACTCTCTAACTTTTCAACTCTCTAACATTCAAAGATGATTAATACGCTGATCGGGGATATTGGCCATGCAAGTGTGATTGTGGCTTTTGTGGCGGCCATAGTGTCCTCTTATGCATACTTTATGGCGTCTCGAGCCACGGTAGACATCTCCGGCGACGATAGCTGGCGTAAGCTGGCGCGCGGGGCTTTCTACGTACACGGTGCCGCCGTTATGATGATCGTTTTTGCGCTGTTCAACATCATTCATGAGCATCGCTATGAATATTATTACGCTTGGAGCCACTCCTCCAACCACTTGCCGGTGCATTACATGATCTCCAGCTTCTGGGAAGGCCAGGAAGGTTCCTTCCTGCTCTGGATTTTCTGGCATGTGCTGCTGGGCGTGGTGCTGATTAACAGAAGCGGCAAAAACAAAGTATGGGAGGCCCCGGTAATGGGCATTTTCTCCTTCGTGCAGCTTTTCCTGACCTCCATGATCCTGGGTGTGGTGATCGGCGACCTGAAGATAGGCTCCTCCCCTTTCATCCTGATGCGCGACTTTATGCCGGACACCCCGGTGTTTGCCATGGACCCGGACTTTGTGCCAGCCGATGGCACAGGCCTTAACCCACTGCTGCAGAACTACTGGATGGTGATTCACCCGCCTACGCTGTTCCTGGGCTTTGCCGCCACGCTGGTGCCTTTTGCCTTTGCGATGGCTGGCCTCTGGAAAGGCAAGTTCCATGAGTGGATTAAGCCGGCGCTGCCATGGTCGCACTTTGCGGCTGTAACGTTGGGCATCGGTATCATGATGGGGGCTTACTGGGCTTACGAAACGCTTAACTTCGGAGGCTACTGGAACTGGGACCCGGTAGAGAATGCCGTGTACATTCCGTGGCTGGTGCTGGTGGGCGCAATCCATACTATGATTGCTTATAACCGTGGCAAGTCGGGGCTGAAGGCTTCTTACATCCTGGTCATCGCCTCATTCATACTTATACTTTACGCTACCTTCCTTACCCGAAGCGGCATTCTGGGCAATGCCTCCGTGCACTCCTTCACCGACCTTGGCCTCTCTGGGCAGCTGTTTACTTACCTGGCGGCTTTCGCCGTGATGGCCGTAGCCCTGCTGGTGTATCGCTGGAAGAGCATCCCTACAACCGACAAAGAACTGACAACCTATAGCGGCGAGTTCTGGGTGTTCATCGGGGCCATAGTACTGTGCCTGGCTGCTTTCCAGGTGCTGTTTACTACCTCCATTCCGGTTTACAACTCCTTCCTGGGCTTTATCGGGATAGAATCTAACGCCGCCCTGCCTGCCGACCAGATTGCGCACTACACCAAGTTCCAGCTGTGGGGCGGTGTGGCGATTGCCATACTTAGCGGTGTGGGCCAGTTGCTGTGGTGGCGCAAAGGCGAGAAAGGTAGCTTCGTAGACGCGATTACCCTGCCGGGCATGCTGACGCTGCTGTTCGCCAGCCTTATTATCGTGCTCTCTAAGCTCGGCATGCTGCACGAGACCATGGACAACCCGGTGTTTATCATACTGCTGGTGGCCGCACTCTTTGCCGTATTTGCCAACCTGAGCATCATTCTGAGCCTGCTGCACAAGAAAATATCGCTCTCCGGTGGTGCGGTGGCGCACATAGGCATCGCCCTGATGCTGCTCGGCATCCTGTTCTCTTCTGGCTATGACAACATCATCTCGCAGAATACCTCAGGTATGGTGTATTCCAGAGAGTTTCCGGAGGAGATAAACCGCGATAACGTACTGCTGTGGCGCAACACGCCAGTAGAAATGCAGAAATATAGCGTAAGCTACCATGGCCAGTTTCAGGAGGTGGTTGGCGTACCGGGCTACGTAAACACCGAGCTGCTCTTCCCGACGGCTGACCCTTACAAAGCTATAGCCCGCGGACAGATAGTGCAGGAGGATAAAGTATACTTTGAGACAGGGGATACACTGGATCTGTACTCTCCGGAGAATACGTACTACAAGGTACAGTACAAGGAGCGCGAAGGCGACGGCAACTTTACGCTTTACCCGCGTGCCCAGGTGAACCCGAACATGGGTCTGCTGGCCTCGCCGGACATCAAGCACTTTGCCGATAAGGACCTGTACACGCACGTATCCTCTGTGCCGGACCCGAACGAGGAGAAAGACTGGGGTGAGCTGCAGGAGTACGACCTGGCCATTGGCGACACCATTATCCTGAACGACTACGTGGCTGTGTTTAACGGTATCGAACAGATAAAACAAGTTCCCGGCGTGGCTCTGGAGGCAGGCGATGTAGCCGTGCAGGCAGACCTGAAGATCTTCGGGGAGCGTAAGAATTACCATGCGCACCCGGTGCTGATGATCAAAAACCAAATGATGGGCCGCGTTCCGGAAGAGGTTGCTGACCTTGGTCTGCGCCTTACGTTCCTGAACATCGACACAGAGAACAACAGGTTTAAAATCGGGGTGAACGCTTCTCAAAAGGATTACATCATCCTGAAAGCGATAGAGAAACCTTTCGTAAACATCCTCTGGATAGGCACTATTGTGATGTCGATCGGTTTTGTGATGGCCATTGTACGCCGCAAGGACGGCGGCGCAAAAGCCAGACCAGCGGCTCCGAAAGAGAAAAGAAAAGTGCAGGCAGCTTAACTGCAGCCCCACGTAGAGAAAAGCCTTTGCTGTATAAGCAAAGGCTTTTTTGTTTTGCAGGCCATACCACTTAACTTGCCATCAGCAGCAAAGTATAAATCAAGTATGAACATAGCCATTATCGGAGCAGGAAACGTGGCCTGGCACCTGGCGCAGGCGCTGCAGAGAGCAGGCCATACCCTTACCGCCATCTACAGCCGCTCCGCCACCACGCGCGAGGAACTGGCCCGGCTCCTGCCGCAGGCACAGCCCATTGGTACGCTCGACCTGCAAAACATACCTGCGGAAGTGGTGCTGATAGCCGTGCCTGATGCCGCGCTTGCTACTGTAGCCGCAGAACTGGAGGTGAAGCTGGGAACAGTGGTGGCCCATACTTCCGGATCGCAGCCGCTGCATATACTTGCTGCGGTTTCAGGGGCCCACACAGGCATTTTTTACCCGCTGCAGACGTTTTCCAAAGCCAAATCTGTTGATCTTAAAAGCGTGCCCATACTTGTGGAGGCGCAGAACGAGGACACGCTGCAACTGTTGCAGGAACTGGCACAAAGTATAAGCGACACCGTGGAGGCAGTTGCCCCGGACGCCCGCAGGCAGCTGCACCTGGCAGCGGTGTTTGCCTGTAATTTCACCAACCACCTGCTGGGCATCAGCCGGCAACTGCTGCAGGAAGCCGACCTGCCCTTACAACTGCTACAGCCCCTGATACAGGAAACTATCACCAAAGCCATGCAGCACGACCCTTATGCTGTGCAAACCGGCCCCGCCAGCCGCCACGACCAAAACGTGATTGAAACGCACCTGCACATGCTCCGGCAGCACCCCCAACTGCAGGAGCTGTACCACTTGCTGACGCAAAGTATACAAGCCACCAAAGACAGAGGCTAACTATTTACCCGTAATACCTGTTAAACAAAGGCAGTGTATAAGCCCTGCCGTATACTTTGATTCGGTAAGCTGGCTTTGTAACTTTGCACTTTAGCATAAAGACACAGACATGAAAGTTGTAAATATAACATTTAAGTTTGCTGATGGCTCTCCCGACGAAACGCATCCGGCCGTAGAAGGCGAATCGGTGCTGGACGTAGCCCTGAATAACAGCATAAAACTGCAGCACAACTGCGGTGGCGTGTGCGGCTGCAGTACCTGCCACGTGTACATCGAGGCCGGTATGGATGACCTTCCGGAGATCTCAGACAAAGAAGAGGATTACATCGACCGCGCCGTTGACCCGCGCATTAACTCCCGCCTGGGCTGCCAGTGCGTGGTGCAGGGCAACGAAGACATTGTGGTAACTATTCCGGAGCAGGACTTCCTGGGCCACTAATTCATTTAACAATCAACAAGTAACATTTATCAGTTGGTGATAAGTGTTAACAGAAAACCGATAACTGACCAAGTATGAGCTACGAGCCACCAATACACTGGAACGATTACGAAGACATCGCGATGGCACTTTACGAGAAGTTCGGCGATGACTTTACTGAGTCTAAGATTTACCGCATCCGTTTCACCGAACTGCTGGAGTGGGTACTGTCGCTGCCGAACTTTGAAGGCACCCGCGAACAGGCCAACGAAGGGCACCTGGAGCAGATCCAGGCAGCCTGGGTTTACGAGTGGCGCGACAACCAGGACTAAATCATACCTGCACTGCACGTATAAATTCATAATTTTCTATACTTTTAAAGGCTCTTTCACTCGAAGGAGCCTTTTGTATTTTCAAGAATTAAAAACCAAACCGGCAGAGCCTTTCACTCCAGAAACCCTTTGCCAGCAAACTCATACTTATGTCTATTACTCAAACAGACCTTACCCGCATCAACACCTTTATTTTTGATGTGGATGGCGTACTGACCGACGGCCTGCTTTACTGTTTTGCCGATGGTGAGCAGGTGCGCGCCTTTAACATCAAAGATGGATTTGCCATCAAGCACGCTATCAGCCAGGGCTTTCGGGTAGCCATCATCTCCGGCAAAAACGAGCCGGGGGTACGCCGCCGCCTGGAGCAGCTAGGCATCGAGGATATCTTTCTGGGGATAGAGGACAAGGTGGAGACCATGGAGGATTACCTGTACATGCAGGGCGTTAACCCCGCCACCGTGGCCTACATGGGCGACGACATGCCTGATTACGAGGTGATGCAGCGCTGCGGTCTCCGTGCCTGCCCCGCCGATGCTGCCGAGGACATTAAAGCCATCTCGACGTTTGTTTCCACTAAAAATGGCGGCAGAGGAGCCGTGCGCGAGCTCATTGAGACTATTATGAAGGGGCAGGATAACTGGTAGCACAATTGCATTTATACTATTTTGTAAATAAATTGCAGATTTTATTTAATATATTATTGGATATATAGAAAATTATTTTTAGTTTACCATCAGTTTAATTACCATCAACAGTTCAATTTTTTATGAAGACAGGAAAAGTAAAGTTCTTTATCGAGTCAAAAGGCTTCGGCTTTATCACCGAGGACGACACTAACGAAGATTTCTTTGTACACGTAACTGGCCTGAACGGTCTGCAGATCCAGCAGAACGACCGCGTTGAATTCGACACGGTAGAAGGCAAAAAAGGAATCAATGCTGTAAACGTGAAGAAGTTCTAAACAGACATACTTTACATGCACAGGAAAAGCCCCTACCACAGGGGCTTTTTTTATTGCCCGCTAATCGATGTGTCGTAATTTTACAGCAATGCTATTTGCGCACCCATACTTTTACAGACTGTGAAACACATCCTGACCCTGATACGTGCCCGCAACCTGGTGATGATCGTGCTGAGCCAGGCGCTGGTGCAGGCTTGTCTCCTGGCGCCGGGACTAGAATGGCGCAGGCTGCTAGACGGGAATTTCTGGCTGCTGGTGCTCTCCACGGTGTGCATCGCGGCGGCCGGTTACATCATCAACGACTACTACGACATTAAGATCGATGCCATCAACAAGCCGGGTAGGCTGCTGATTGGCCGCCGCATACGCCGGCGCAGAGCTATGTTTGCCCACTTAATCTTGTCCGGGGTTGGTGTCTTGCTCGGCCTTTTGCTTTCCATACCTGTAGCGCTTATAAACCTGGGTGCCGTGTTGCTGCTCTGGGGCTACTCGGCCCGGCTCAAGAAAATGCTTCTGGTCGGCAATGTGGCCATCGCGCTGCTGTCGGCGTCTATGCTGCTGGTGGTGGCCGTTTACGATGATACCCTGAACCAGATCACGCTGGGCTACGCACTGTTTGCCCTGTTGATCTCCCTTATCCGGGAGATCATAAAAGACATTGAGGACATGAAAGGCGACGCCTCTTTCGAGTGCCGCACCCTGCCTATAGTGGCTGGCATGCGCGGTGCCAAGCTGGTGCTGTACCCTTTACTGGCACTTTTCCAGGCCTTTGTGATCATCGTTATAGCCCACCCCTCCTCCGGATGGGTTTTTGATGTGTATATGGTAGCGCTGGTACTGCTGCCCAGTGTGTGGCTGGTGGTTAAACTGGTGCGTGCCGACCGCAAGCGAGACTTTACCTTCCTCAGCAACCTAAACAAGCTCATTATGCTGCTGGGTATCTTATCCATGCTGCTGCTGTAAAGCACAAAAGCCCGGAGCTAGGGGCCCGGGCTTTTAACGTAACCAATAAGTAAAATTGTTTATCTCACAATCAGGCGGCTGGAAGCTACATCGCCCTCAGTCATTACTTTAACGAAGTAGGTGCCGCGGGCGTAGTGCTGCGTGTTAATTTCTACGGTGCCGTTTGCATTGCGCAGATGCAGCACATTGCGGCCAAGTATATCCATTACAGCCACATCGGCGTTACGGATGCTGCCCAGGCTCAACTTTACCATGCCTTGCGATACCGTAGGGTATACAGCCACACGGGTATCTCCGATCATGTCGTCCATACCTGCCACTGTGCCCACCGTAACTGTTTCGGTAACTGATGCCAGCGGGTTGCCGTCTTCGCGGCGTAAAATAAGGTCATAAGTATAAATACCGGGGGCAGAGAAGTTGATTTTGAAATATTCCTGGTAGGCCTCTGGCAGCGCCTCGCCACCCTCCGGGCCGATGGTGGCAACGCCGTCCTCAAAGGTTACCACAGAGTAAACTGCCTCATCCTCAGTGGTTGCCTCACGGTTGGAGTTGTATTGCAATGTAAAGTTTTCGCTTTGTGCCGGGTTGTGCAGTTTAATCTCCAGGTTGGCCAACTCTCCTTCGCGGTCAAAAGAATTAATAATGGCCTGCCAAGGTATATCCTGGCCCACCACAAGATTTCCCTGCTCTGATATCACATCCAAGGTTCCATTAACGGTAGGTTCTTTAGTTTGTGCGTTGCTGACGCCAGTTGCCAGAAAGAGAGCCACCACGGCAGCAATAACATGTAGAGCTTTTTTCATTGTTAAAAATTTTAACATTCCAATATTAGGTATGACAATATAACTGTAGATAATAATATTAGCTTTCTTACGTAAAAGGCCTGCTTTTGCTCCACTTTTTTTATACTTTTTTTACTATATATCTTTTAAGCTCCCTTCCCGTTTATTGCTTTATTGAGGTAAGTAAGTATATTTGACATTGTTAGTAATGGGTGTAGCAATTACAATGGACAAAGCACAACAGCTGCTATCAGACTATGGTTTGCGTAAAACAGGATGCCGCCTGCAGGTGCTGCAGCAGTTTTTGCAGAACGACCATGCGCTCTCGCACGCAGACCTGGAAAGGCTTATCGGCAAAGACTATGACCGCGTAACGATCTACCGCACGCTCTATTCCTTTGAGGACAAAGGGCTGATACATAGCATAAAAGATGTAAGTGGAGCCATAAAATTTGCCCTTTGCGAACCCGACACCTGCTCACAGCACAAGCACCGCGACAACCACATACACTTTAACTGCAACACCTGCGGCCAAACATTCTGCCTGAACGATGTGGACATTCCGCTCCTTACGCTGCCGGAAGGGTATATGGCAGACCGGCTGCACTTTTCGGCGGAAGGGACGTGCAAAGGATGCAGCCAGGACAGCGGTATTTAGTATTTCGCCTCGTGCCAACGGCGGCTGAGTTCTCCCGCACCTCTACCCTCACAAAGTATGCATAAGGTTTAAAGTATAAACAGCCAGCCCATGGACATCCAGCAAGACACCGCCGCAGAATTTCGCAGACTGGTAACATCGCCGGTAAAATTCCGCCTCTTTCTGCTGGCCAAGTTGCCCATGGCGTACCTGGCTGGGCTGCGTGTTACCACCATCACCCCAGCCCAAGCCTCTGTTACCATACCCTATAAGTATATCAACAAAAACCCGTTTAACTCTATCTACTTTGCCTGCTTAAGTATGGCCGCCGAACTGTCTACGGGGGCTTTGTGCATGATGCACGTGTATAAAGCCGTACCCGCGGTATCGATGCTGGTGGTAAACATGGAGGCAAACTTCACGAAGAAGGCCGTAGGCAAAATAACCTTTACCTGCCACGACGGCCAGCGCATACACGATGCCGCCGAGCAGACTAAAGCAACCGGTGAGGGCGTAACCATAGTAGCCACAAGCATAGGCACAGATGAAGCAGGAGACCAGGTGGCAGAATTCCGCTTTACCTGGTCGCTGAAGGCGAAAGGCAGTCTAAAGGGCTGAGGTTTATTCGCTTTTGGCCGGCCATACTTGTAACTTGCAGCCCAAACCATAGTACCACCTCATGAAATTCCGAGCTATCTGCACTGATATAGACGGCACACTGCTGAACAGCGAGCGCCAACTGTCGCAGCGCACCATCCATACTTTCAGAAACCTGGACAAAGACGTTCCTGTTATCCTGGCTTCTTCGCGCATGCCAAGCGCCATGCGCCACCTGCAGCAGCAGCTGGAGATACTCCACCACCCGCTTATCTGCTTTAACGGCGGCTATGTTATCCACTTTGAGGGTGGCAAAACCGAGCCTCTGCAACTGGATTCTGTGCAGATTCAGCCTGCCCTGTGCCAGGTTATCCACGACTTTACCAAAGAAACCGACATACATGTGAGCCTCTATGAGCAGGACAACTGGTATGCCCCGGCTTTCGATTTCTGGGCCGAGCGGGAGGAGCGCGTCACGAAAGTATCTCCGCAGATTGCCGAATTGGAACTTATACTAGAGAAGTGGCACCAGGCTGAGACAGGCGCCCACAAAGTGATGTGCATGGGCCCCGCCGACGAGATTGACGCCCTGGAGCAGAAGCTCAGCAGCCACTACGCCGATCAGGTGCACGCCTACCGCTCCAAAGACACCTACCTAGAGATAGCCCCACGCGCCATTTCAAAGGCCACTGCCCTGGAGCTGCTGCTAAAAGAGCGATTCGGCATAGCTATGCACGAGGTAATGGCCTTCGGCGACAATTACAACGACATACACATGCTGCAGGAAGTGGGCATGGGCATAGCAGTGGCCAACGCCCGTGACGAGGTAAAGGCCGTGGCTAATGAGATCACCCTGAAAAGCACCGAAGATGGTGTAGCCGTGGCCATAGAAAAATACTGGAAGTAAAGTATAAGCATACATGAAAGCCTATAAGAAATACTACATCATACCTGCCGAGCCCGAGGAAGTGTACGTGGCCCTGACCAACCCTTATACTTTGCAGCTCTGGACGGGCGAGCCGGCGGAAATGTCTACAGAGCCAGGCTCGGAGTTCTCGTTGTGGGAAGGAAGTATAACCGGCAAGAACCTGGAGTTTGAGGAGGGTAAAAAGCTCGTGCAGCAGTGGTATTTCGGGGAGCAGGAGGAGCCGTCCATCGTTACCATTAAACTGCACCCGCACAAGTATGGCACCTCCGCCGAATTGCGCCACACCAACATCCCCGACGATGCCTACGAAGACATCACTGAGGGCTGGGACGACGCCTACTTCGCTGCCCTGATCGACTTTTACGAGGGAGAGTAAACAGGTTTAGACTTTAAACATCCAAGCTCCCCTCCTTGTCTAAGGCGGGGAATTTCTTTAGCTGCTTAGGCCAAATTATACATTGCATAGCAGCAGGCATAGCCCGGGCAGGTCGCGACCTGTCCCTGCAAAGTATAAACCCACCCCTGCCCCTCCGAGGAGGGGAATGATCACCTCACCCCAGCCCTCTCCTTTTCTCGAGGGCCCCTACCCCCAAAACAGGAGAGGGAGTCCGGTTCCAATTGCATCAGCAGTGGCTATCAAACTGATCCCAGTCTTTGGGTTGAGCGCCTTGTAGATTTCCGGTGCCGAAGGCATTGCGACGTCAGGAGCAAAGGAAATGTACACCGCGCGATGCGGGAAGGCGAGCCCTCCCGGGCTGGAAGGAGCCAAGGCAGGAGGTGAAACTTTAGGTATGTAAGACTAAGGATCAGCAGCGGCTAGTAAGGATAGCCATGAAAAGTATAGACTGAGTATCAACAACAGCTACCAAGTATAGCCCAAGTATGTATAAAAGAGGAGCAGCTATACCAGCAAAACAAAAGTCTGAACCATGATTTTATACTTATACATTTACATCTACACCAGAACCAACTATATTTGCAGCTTCATCGCAAGCCCATACTTTTGAAACCTACGGATAAGAAAAATATAGTCATCTTCGCCTCGGGGTCGGGGAGCAACGCACAGCGGCTGCTGGAGCATTTCGAGCACCACCCAGCCATACGTGTGGCCGCCCTGTTCTCCAACAACCCGAAAGCGTATGCCCTGAAACGAGCCGAGACCTTCCACGTCCCGGCTTTTTTATTTACCAGGGATGAGTTCTACAACACTGACAAGGTGCTGGAGCAGATACAGCAATTCAAGCCGGACCTGATCGTGCTGGCCGGTTTCCTGTGGCTGGTGCCGCAGAGCCTGCTGCGCGCTTTCCCGAACCGCATTATCAATATACACCCTGCCCTGCTGCCCCGTTACGGCGGCAAGGGTATGCACGGCCTCAACGTACACACTGCCGTGGTGCAGGCCGGCGATGAACAGTCCGGCATCACCATACACCACATCAACGAGGAGTATGACAAAGGCGAGTTCATACTTCAGGAGTACTGTCCGGTATACCCGGAGGATACCCCCGAAGAACTGGCCCAGCGCGTACTGCAACTCGAGCACAAGTACCTGCCGGAGGTGGTGGAGAAATTGCTGCTCACCCAGGACCAAGTATAAAATCAATCAACAACCCAATACCTTCATGCCCATGCAACCCGTTAAAATCAAATCCGCACTGATATCGGTTTACTACAAAGACCGCCTGGAGCCGCTGGTGGAGCTCCTGAAGAAACACGGCGTCACCATCTACTCTACCGGTGGCACGCAAACCTTCCTGGAGAAACAGGGCGCTACCGTGGTAGCCGTAGAAGACCTGACAGATTACCCGTCCATCTTCGGAGGACGCGTAAAAACCCTGCACCCGAAGGTGTTCGGTGGCATCCTGCACCGCCGCGACAACGACAGCGACCTGTCGGAGCGTGAGAAGTATGAAATTCCGCCAATCGACCTGGTAGTGGTGGACCTCTACCCATTTGAGGAAACCGTTGCCTCCGGAGCCTCAGAAGCAGATGTGATCGAGAAAATCGACATTGGCGGCATCTCCCTGATCCGTGCGGCAGCCAAGAACTTTAAGGATGTGCTGATCGTGTCGTCCAGAGAACAGTATGACGAGGTGGTGGAGCTGCTGAAAGAGAAAGACGGTGCCACGGAACTGGAGGACCGCAAGCGCTTCGCTGCCAAGGCCTTCAATGTATCCTCGCACTACGACACCCACATCTTCAATTACATGAACGCCGGGGAGGAGACGCAGGCCTTTAAGCAGAGCGTGCAGCACAGCATGCCGCTGCGCTACGGCGAGAACCCGCACCAGAAAGGCACTTTCTACGGCAAGTTGGAGGACTTGTTCGAGCAACTGAACGGCAAGCAACTTTCTTACAACAACCTGGTGGATGTGGACGCTGCCGTAGCCCTGGCCGCGGAGTTCGAGGAGCCAGTCGTGGCTATCCTGAAGCATACCAATGCCTGCGGCGTGGCCACTGGCGAAACGATGAAGGAGGCTTACCTGAACGCCCTTTCTTCGGACCCGGTATCGGCTTTCGGAGGTGTGATCATCGCCAACCGCACCATCGACATGGCCGTGGCAGAGGAGCTGAATAAGCTGTTCTTCGAGGTGCTGATCGCACCGGAGTTTGACGCGGACGCACTGGAGCTGCTGAAGACGAAGAAAAACCGCATCCTGCTGAAGCAGAAGCCGGTGGAGCTATCAGCCAAGCAGTTCAAGACGCTGCTGAACGGCGTAATTGAGCAGGACAAAGACCTGGCAACCGAAACAGAGTCCGATTTTAAAACCGCCACCAAGCGCCAGCCTACAACCGAGGAGAAAAAGGCGCTGGTGTTTGCCGCCAAGGTATGCAAGCACACCAAGTCTAACACCATTGTGCTGGCCACCGACAAGATGATGTTCGCCAGCGGCGTGGGCCAGACCTCCCGCGTGGATGCCCTGCGCCAGGCCATTGAGAAAGCGAACAGCTTTGGCTTTGACGTGAGCAAGACCGTGATGGCCTCCGACGCCTTCTTCCCGTTCCCGGATTGTGTGGAGATTGCCGACAAGGCAGGAATAAAAGCGGTGGTACAGCCAGGCGGCTCTATCAAAGACCAAGACTCTATCGACTACTGCGATGCCCACAACATGGCCATGGTCATGACAGGCGTGCGCCACTTCAAGCATTAATCCGCTGAAGTATAATTTCACTTTACAATAAAAGTCCCCGGTTTCTGATGAGGCCGGGGATTTTTTGTTTTCTAAGTAAAGCCCAATTTAAGCCCATATACAGCGTTAGCTAAGCAGACAGGCATAAATTGAATAGATTTCACCTATAAATAAAAGTTTATTCGGGTAACAGTAGATAACTTGCATTATTAATTCCACTGAATTTCACTAATTTTGCCGCAAGTTTCTGACTAGAAATATTGTATATTGAAAATATAACGGGCAACCGCACGCCTTTCATACTTCACCATGGGACTATTTAACTTCTTAACCAGCGATATAGCCATTGACCTGGGTACTGCCAATACCCTGATCATCCACAACGATAAAATTGTAGTAGATGAGCCTTCCATCATCGCCGTGGACCGCACAACGGGCCGCGTGCTAGCCATTGGCCGCAACGCCATGCAGATGCACGAGAAGACGCACGAGAACATCAAAACCATCCGCCCGCTAAAGGACGGGGTGATCGCCGACTTCCACGCCGCTGAGGAGATGATCCGGGGCATGATCAAGATGATCGACACGGGCCGCCGCCTGTTCCAGCCGTCGCACCGCATGGTTATCTGCATCCCGTCGGGCATTACCGAGGTGGAAAAGCGTGCCGTACGTGACTCTGCGCAGCATGCCGGCGCCAAGGAAGTATGGATGATACAGGAACCGATGGCTGCAGCGATCGGTATCGGCATCGATGTGGAGCAGCCTATCGGCTCTATGATCGTGGACATCGGGGGTGGTACGACAGAGATCGCCGTGGTGGCCCTTTCCGGTATCGTGTGCGACCAGTCCATCCGCATCGCCGGCGACGTGTTCACCAAAGACATTCTGGACTATATGCGCCGCCAGCACAACCTGCTGATAGGTGAGCGCTCTGCCGAGAAGATTAAGATAGAAGTAGGTGCCGCGCTTACGGAGCTGGAGAACCCGCCAGCCGACTACGAGATCCGAGGCCGCGACCTGATGACCGGCATTCCGAAGGTAATCAAAGTAACGTATCAGGAGATCGCCATCGCGCTGGATAAGTCAGTGTCTAAGATTGAGGAGGCCGTGCTGAAGGCGCTGGAGATCGCGCCGCCGGAGCTATCTGCCGACATCTACGACAACGGTATTCACCTGACGGGTGGCGGGGCTCTGCTGAGAGGCTTCGATAAGCGCCTGGCTGCCAAAACAAAGCTCCCGATCCACATTGCCGAAGACCCGCTGAGAGCGGTAGTGCGTGGCACGGGTGCCGCCATCAAAAACATCGATGGATTCAAGAATGTCCTGCTAACATAACAGGGCCGCATGCGGAATCTATTTGCATTTATTTACCGGTTCCGTGCGTTCCTCGTGTTCCTGTTGCTGGAGGCGCTAAGTGTGTTCCTGATCGTGCGTTACAACACATACCAGGGCGCTGCCTTTTTTAACTCGGCAAACAGGTACGTGGGGCAGGTACTGGAGTTTCAGAGCGGAATCACAGACTATTTCCGGCTTACGGGCATTAACCAGGCGCTGGCCACCGAGAACGCGGCCCTGCGCCAGGAGTTGATGCAGTACCGCCAGCTGACTCTGACAGACAGTACGGCAAGTTTGGATACGACTTACTATACTTCGAGCGACACCAGCCGGGCATACCCTTACCACCTGCAGGCCGGTCGGGTAATTAATAATTCGGTGCGCCGCATGAATAATTACCTGACAATCTCGAAAGGCACAGCCGATGGGGTGCAGCCAGGCATGGGGGTAATTGCTCCTTCGGGCGTGGTGGGCCGTGTAAAGACTGTGTCTGAGCACTATGCCACCATCACCTCGCTGCTGCACTCGCAGATGCTGATCTCAGCCAAACTGGTGAAGGATAACACCTTCGGCACCATTAAGTGGCAGGGCGGCGACTACCGCACGGCGTTGCTTGACTACATTCCGCTGCACGTGAAGCCTGAAAAAGGCGACACCATCGTAACAAGCGGCTTTAACACCGTTTTTCCGGAAGGAATCATGGTGGGCACCATCAGCTCGATTGAGCAGGAGCCGGACAAGAGCTTTTACACGATAGGGGTGAAACTGAGTGTTGACTTTGCGCAGCTCTCTTATGTGTATGTGGTAGAGAACATGTACAAAGTAGAACGTGATACCTTAGAACAAAACGCAGGCATCATAACAGATGAACAATAGCTTTGGCTTAAATCATATCTTCCAGTTTTTTTTATTCGTGGCACTTCAGGTGCTGCTAATGGATAACCTGGTGCTCTACAGCATGGGCTTCTGCTTTATCTATGTTGCCTTTCTGCTATACTTACCCCTGACTATCAACAGGGTATGGTTACTATTCCTTGGTTTTATAGTTGGCTTTACCGTGGATGTGTTTTACGACACCATGGGCATACATGCAGCGGCAAGCGTTTTGCTGGCCTTTTTAAGACCACATGTATTGAACCTTCTGACACCCCGTGATGGTTACGACAGCAGCGATGCGGTAAACATACACGTGATGGGCACACGCTGGTTTCTTACCTACGCCTTCACGCTGATCCTGCTTCACCATGCGGCTGTGTTTTTCCTGGAGACCATCAATTTCCAGACGGCACTTTATACCCTGGCGAAGACGCTGTTCAGCACCCTGTTCACTGGTATCGTTGTGGTTATTATACAACTTCTGTTCTTCTCACCTAAGCGAGAGCGAATAGATTACCGATGAAGTACTTAGAAAACAGAAAATACGTAATTCAGGGCATTTTCCTGATGGTGGGAATCGTTTTCGCCATCAGGCTTTTCTATATACAGGTGGTAGACAGCAGCTACAAACAGGCTGCAGAGACCAATGCTATCAAGCCCATCATTCAGTACCCTTTCCGGGGCCTGATCTACGACCGCAACGGCAAGCTGCTGGTACAGAACACGCCTGTGTACGACCTGATGGTGGTACCGAAGGATGTAAAGAACCTGGACACCCTGCGCCTTGCGGAACTTGTAAAGTTACCGCTGGAGGACGTGCGGGAGCGTCTGAAAAAGGCCCGTTCCTTTTCCTACGTACAGCCCTCCCCTTTCTACCAGAAGCTGAGCACGCAGGAATTCGCTTATATCCAGAACAACCTTATTGATTTTCCGGGCTTCTACATTAACGCCAGAACGGCGCGCGGCTACCCGCACCAAAGCCTGGGGCATGCCTTGGGCTACATTGCCGAAATCAGCCCGAGGCAGTTGGAGGACAGCACCTACAACGGCTACCGCCCCGGCGACTACATTGGCAAAGCTGGTATAGAACTGGAGTATGAGAAGTATTTGATGGGCCAGCGCGGCGTAAAGTATAAAATGGTAAACGTGCGCGGTGTGGAGAAAGGCTCTTTCCGTGAGGGTGCCTTTGATACCCTGGCGGTGGCTGGCGAAAACCTCGTGAGTACCATCGACCTGGACCTGCAGGCCTATGGGGAGTACCTGATGAACGGCGCCAAGGGAAGTATTGTGGCAATAGAGCCCGCTACCGGCGAGGTGCTGGCTTATGTATCGGCACCGTTCTACGACCCGAACCTGTTTACCGGCAAAGACTATGGCAAGAACTACATGGAGTTGCTTCAGGACTCGAACAAAACCATGTTCAACCGCCCCATCATGGCCGACCAAAACCCGCCAGGCTCCATATTTAAGCTGACACAGGCGCTGATCGCACTGGAAGAGGGCGCCATAAACCCGAACACCACGTATGCCTGCAACAAATCGCTGGTAAACTGCCACGATCACCCCTCCCCACTGAATCTGTACGGTGCGGTGCAGCACTCCTGTAATCCCTACTTTTACCAGGCTTACAAGGCGCTTATCAACCAGGGTAAGTCGCCTAACACGTTTACAGACACAGCCATTGGCCTGAAGGAGTGGCGGGAGAAAGTGTTGAGCTTTGGATTCGGGCAACAGCTGGGTATCGATATCCCGGGGGAGAAGAAAGGCATTGTGGCCTCTACCGACCTGTATGACCGCGTGTACGGCAAAAACCGCTGGAAATACTCCACTATTTACTCCCTTAGCATAGGCCAGGGTGAGCTAGGGGTTACGCCACTGCAAATGGCTAATTTTATGGCCATCATTGCCAACAGGGGCCATTATTTTACACCGCACATCATTCGCTCTGTGGGTGAAGACGGAAAGCCACTAAAAGAGTACCAGGAGAAACATTATGCCGCTGTGAGCCCGCAGCACTTCGAGCCGATCATTGCCGGTATGTCTGAAGTGGTGCGCGCTGGTACGGGCCGTAGGGCTAACCTGGATAAAGTAGGCATTGAAGTATGCGGTAAGACCGGTACGGCGCAAAACCCACAGGGCCCTGACCATGCCGTGTTCGTAGCTTTTGCCCCGAGAGATAATCCCAAAATTGCCATAGCTGTATATGTGGAGCACGGTAAGTGGGGTGGCCAGTCGGCAGCCCCTATAGCCGGCCTGATGATAGAGCAGTACCTAACCGATACGGTTACCATTAAGCAGCAGGAGAAATGGGTACTGAGCAGGGAATACCTTAACATTAAATCGAAGTAAGGCCATGGAGAAAGTACTCGGACAGACATTGTCAAGCACCACCAGGAGCCGCCGCAGTTCCGGTTTTCTGGCTCCGCACCTGGATTGGGTAACCGTGCTGCTGTATTTCCTGCTGGTTGCCTTGGGTTGGATGAATATCTACGCTGCTGTTTACAGCCCCGACAATGTGATCAACATTTTCAGCATGGATATTAACTCAGGTAAACAGCTGGCCTGGATTGGCGCCTCGCTTCTGCTGATCATTGTGCTGATGGTGGTGGATTATAAAGTATACGAGCACCTCGCCTACCCCATTTATGGCTTTATCATACTGTTGCTGCTCGTAACACTAGTGGTGGCTAAGCCTATCGCTGGCTCCCGCTCCTGGCTCGATCTGGGTGGCGGCATACGCCTGCAGCCCGCCGAGTTAGCCAAGTTTGCCACAGCGCTGGCGGCCTCCAAGTTTCTGGGAAGTATAAACCTGCGCCAGCAGAACTTTAAAGATCAGATGATTCTGGCTGCTATTACGTTTGTGCCGCCTGTCATAATTATACTTCAGAATGAAACAGGCTCTGCGCTGGTATTTGCCGCCTTTATACTGGCTTATTTCCGGGAGGGCATGTCGCCGCTTATACTTATTATCGGAGGCTCAGCTGCGGCCATTTTTATACTTACGCTGCTAGTGCCCAAGCTGTACTTAATTGCCGGCATCACAATTCTGATGGCCCTGGCTACCTGGATGGATTACCGGCTGCTACGCCGCTTCAAAGTTATGATTGCCCTGTGGGGTGTTGTTGTAGCGATGATCTTTAGTGTGGATTTCTTTGTGAATGATGTGCTGCAGCCGCACCAGCAAAATCGTATTAAGGCGCTTATTAACCCCGAGGCGGATCCGCTGGGCTATGGCTGGAACGTAACGCAGTCGAAGATAGCGATTGGCTCCGGCGGTTTCTGGGGCAAGGGTTTTCTGGAGGGTACGCAAACTAAGTTCGACTTTGTGCCCGAGCAGAGCACCGACTTCATCTTCTGCACCATCGGCGAAGAACATGGCTGGATAGGCAGCACGGTCCTTATTGCCCTCTTTATGGTACTGCTCGTGCGCATTGTAAGTATAGCCGAGCGACAGAAGTCAGTTTTTGCCCGCACCTACGGCTACTGTGTGGCCTCTATCATCTTCTTTCACTTCCTGGTGAACGTGGGCATGACGATTGGCCTGGCCCCGGTGGTGGGTATTCCGTTGCCGTTTTTCAGTTACGGTGGTTCCTCGCTGTGGTCGTTTACGATCCTTCTGTTCATACTTCTGGCAATAGATGCCAACAGAGCGAAGGACCTGGCAAGGTAGCACCAAATAAAGGTTAATCCCTAAGACTCTTTTGGAGCTTTGAGTATAGAAAACTCTCAGGATGCTTACTAGCGAATAGTAATCACTCTGAGAGTTTTCTTATACTTGTCCGGCTCTCTAAGCCTTGTTTTAAAATGTACTGTCAGCTGCAGTTTATACTCTGTTCCTCAGCTCCATCAAAGCGCTGCTGTTAATGTGGCTATAGTTACCTAATCATTCAGGTCCCGCGACACTGTGCTGATGCTGTTATTGGCATCAATCACGATGTCATACTCATAGCAGCTGTCCATCTGAACTGTTTCCACCAATTCGGTTTTATCCAGCGTAATGGTGAAGGTTACCAGCCCTTTTGCATAACTCCTTGTATCAGAGCTTGTGTTAGGCATCACATTGTTAATATTTTCTGTGTTGCCGTTGGATGTTTTAATCTGTACGCTGGCAACTAAACTTCCATGATTAATTACCCTTGCACGCGGGTTTTCATTATCACATTTGTTGCAGCTGCTCATACCTACCATAAGCACCACTGCCACGGCCATTGTTAATAAAAGTCTAAATGCTTTCATGTTTACTTTTTTGTTGTCTTACTCTCTATTTAAATCTTGTTGTAGCGTACACGAGCGAAAGGATAAATTCAACTAAGTCATCATCCCCATCTCCCTTTTTCACAATATTAAGTACAATATTTTATTGCCTTAACACTTATAAAAGATGTCGCTAGGTACCAGATTGCCAAATATAGTTTAATTTTTATATTGAATAACTGCAGGCAACTTTAATATTTTAGTCCAATTAAAAATCTTTCACGGGCAGCAGATAACATAGCTATTCCACTTACCTCACTACAGGCTGGCAGCAACATAAAAGGCACGCCCTACGTGAGCGTGCCTTTGCCTTACCAGGTTAAATTTACAGTTCTTTACAAGTTATCAACAGAGGCCTCTATTACATTTTCCACGTTGTCGGCTACCAAGCTGAAGAAATCGTAACCGGTTTTCGCCTCGATCATGTCAACGGAAGTTCTGTAGGTTCTCCAGTCTGAGGAAACATTCTGGTCGTTTGGCATGTCGATGGCGATTACGCGTGTGTTAGTCGTTACACGGTTCACGTCATCGTCTCCGTCCGGAATGATAAGAATAACTTTCCAGGTATTGGATGGCACCGTTACCATGCCGCCGGCAATAGTGGTAGCATAGCCGTTAGAACCAGTTCCGCCAACGCCGTATACCCCTGAGATAATATAGATCTCATATCCGCCAGTAAGCATAGAGCGGCAGTAGCTCTCCAGGCTAGCCCAGCCTAAACGGTTGTTGTTTGGGGCCTGCGGGATCATGTTCGTCATTAAGAACGTGTTGGAGTTGTCGTCTACAGACAGAGTACGGTCAGCGGAAGGGCACATGTGGCCACGGTCAAACCCGCTGCCAGTATAGTCGGTAGACCCTACCTGATACCAGCCGGCAGGCAGGGTAATATCCGCACGGAAATCATCTTGCCTAGGAGTGCTGCCCAGCCAGGCCTCGTCCAGGTGCCAGCTTACCCAGTTGGCAGATCCGCGGTCGCGGCTGTAAGACATTACATACTCCTCTTTCTCCAGCAGGTAGTTGTTTACCGCATTCAGGTCTATCACCGCATTGGTAGGGTTGCCCATGGTAAGGTGCACAGCTCCTAAACCAGAGCTCGTGCCGCCTCCAGTACCGCCCGTACCGCCTGAACCTCCTGAGCCGCTGCCTGAGCCACTGCCTCCCGAGCCGTTCACGATAAAGTTATCGATGTTAATACGGTTTCCGGCACCGCTCAACTTCACCACTCTGAATCTGACAGGCGATGTAAAAGCCACATCAAAGGATATCGTTTCCAGGGTAATAGATGAGCTGGTAACGGTGTTCCCAACTTTAGTCCAGGAGGCTCCTCCGTTGGTAGACGCTTGCAGTTCCCAGGTGCTTGCCCCGTCCGTTCCGTACACGGCATGGCTGATCTGCACAGCTTGCGCATCACCCAGGTCGAACTCCATCGCCAGTGAACCCAGATCGCGGATACGCACAGACTTTGTTCCAACCTTTCTATCTGAGTCCAGCGTCCCGATCAACGCCTCGTTTAGCAGCCAGCTGCCGGAGGCAAGGCTTACAGAGCCACTAGCGTAGCTACCCTTGGAACCTCCTTCGAAGTCTTCTGCAAAGGCTGGCGCTACAACCACTGGGTTTGCCTCAACCGAGACGTTGTCCACGTTAACGCGGTTGCTACCCCCTCCTACTTTTCTGATCTGGAAGCGCACCGGCCCCGTTACATTAAGCGGAATAGATAGCTGCTGAAGTGAGAAGCTGCTCACAGTAACAGTGCTGCCCGCCTGCTGCCAGGAGGAGCCACCGTCGGTAGAATAGTAAACCTCGAGCTGCGAGTTCTTGTCTTTGCCATACTTGGCATAGCTGAAGGCAAAAGACTTGGCACCGTCAGGCAGGTCGAACTCCATGCCGATCAGGCCAAGGTCGCGGATACGCGCTGACTGCAAACCGGATTTGACATCAGAGGAGGTGTTGCCCGTCAGAGCCTCCTGGAAACTCCAACTACCATTGGCAAAGGGAACAGAGGCTGCCGCATAGCTTCCCTTATACCCTGTTTCAAAATCCTCGTCGTAAGGCGCAATAGTAGCAGGCGCAGTTGCCGCCACGTTTACAACTGTCGGGCTGACTTTGTCCAGCTCCGACTCGCAGGAGGTCAAGGAAAATAAAGAAACCAGCAGGACAACCCACTTAGTTAAGTATAAATGTTTCATGTGTGATGGTTATGGATGGTAAGGCGCGGCAATAAACAGAAAAAATCCTATATTATATATATGTTAACGAAAATATAACAAAAGATAAATGTAGTTATACCATCGATTAACCGTTGCTAAGGGGCATTTACTGTGATTAACAGCTAGGGGCAGGAAAATAGAAATGCTATTTGGCTGATAGAAGGTAGTTGATGGAGTTTACAGTGAGATGGAGATTCAATTAATCAATCAGCCTGAAAACAAAAAAGGGTTGCAAGCTTTATGCTTACAACCCTTTTAAATTCTAGTACCAGGAGCGGGAATCGAACCCGCACGAGCTTGCGCTCACAAGATTTTAAGTCTTGCGTGTCTACCAGTTCCACCATCCCGGCAACCTCCGGGCTATTCCCAGAGAAGTGACTTTAAAAAACAAAGACGTTGCTTATCACAACGTCTTCTGTCTTGCTTTTCGAGAGCGGGAGACGGGATTCGAACCCGCGGCCTCGACCTTGGCAAGGTCGCGCTCTACCAACTGAGCTACTCCCGCTTTTTTGTTTTTCCTAAACCGCCGTAGTGATTTAGTGATGCAAAGATAGAGACAAAATCTGACATGTCAATAGCTGCCTTAAAAAAAATCAGCCTCAGCATGCTTCTATGCTGATAATCAGCCAGAAAATTTTCATTCTTTTTTTAATTGCTGAGGTGCCGCCAGCTGCAGCGCCTGAGATTTAATGTAAATTTATACTTCCGGGGGCAGAAAACAAGGAATTCATACTTAAAAGTATACTTACAGCTCCGGCGGCAAGTATAAATCCCCTGTGCCACGGGCCGGCAAAACGCTTTCCCCTGCCCCCGGAGTAATATCCGCTCCTAGCGCACCCCTGCCTGCTGCTTGTCCTGCAGCAGCAGCTTCAGCTCGTTCAGCTTCAAGAGGGCCTCCACCGGCGTGATGGTATTAATGTCGAGCTGCTCCATCAGCTCTTTCACACGCTCCAGCTGCGGGTCGTGCAGCTCGAACATGCTAAGCTGGAAGTTGTTCTTCGGCGCGGTTTTCATCTTCTGCTTCGGCGCCTGCTCCGATACCTTCTCCTTCTCCAGGTGGTGCATGATCTCATCGGCGCGCAGCACCACGTTGTTGGGCATGCCGGCCATCTGCGCCACGTGTATACCGAAGCTGTGCTCACTGCCGCCCGGCACCAGCTTGCGCATGAACAGGATCTTGCCGCCCGCCTCGCGCACCGACACGTTGTAGTTCTTCACGCGCGGCAACTCTTCGGCCAGCTGGTTCAGCTCGTGGTAGTGCGTGGCGAAAAGCGTTTTGGCTTTGAACTTCGGGTGGTTGTGCAGGTGCTCTACAATGGCCCAGGCAATCGAGATACCATCGTAGGTGCTGGTGCCGCGGCCGATCTCGTCCATCAGCACCAGACTGCGGTCCGAGAGGTTGTTCAGGATGCTGGCCGTCTCGGTCATCTCCACCATAAAAGTAGACTCACCGCGCGACAGGTTGTCAGATGCTCCCACACGGGTGAATATCTTGTCGATGATACCGATTTTAGCGGCCTCCGCAGGCACAAAGCACCCGATCTGAGCCATCAGCACGATCAGGGCCGTTTGGCGTAGCAGGGCACTCTTACCGGCCATGTTCGGACCAGTGATGATGATTACTTGCTGCTCCTCGTTGTCCAGAAAGATATCGTTCGGCACATAGGTCTCGCCCAATGGTAGCTGCTTCTCTATAACCGGGTGGCGGCCTTTTTTGATATCTAGCACATGGCTGTCGCTAACCTCCGGCTTCACGTAATTATTGCTCAAGGCAATGCCTGCAAAGGCGCTCAGGCAGTCGATCACCCCGATCACCTTGGCGTTCTGCTGCACCTGCGCCACGTAATCCATGGCCTGGAGCACCAGCTCGTTAAACAGGCTGAACTCGATGGTGAAGATGCGATCCTCGGCGTTCAGGATCTTCTCCTCGTAGGTTTTCAGCTCCTCGGTGATGTAGCGTTCGGCGTTTACCAGCGTTTGCTTGCGAATCCAGCTAGCCGGCACCTTGTCTTTGTGCGCGTGCGTTACCTCCAGGTAATAACCAAACACTTTGTTATAGGCGATTTTAAGCGAGCTGATGCCCGTGTTCTTGATCTCGCGCTGCTGCACCTGCGCCAGGTAATCCTTGCCCGAGAAAGCGATGGCGCGCAGCTCGTCCAGCTCCGCGTTCACCCCCTCGTTGATCATGTTGCCCTGATTGGTGAGCATCGGCGGCTCCGGCTTCAGTATGTTGCGGATCTCCTCACGCAGGCCGTCGCAGGGTGCCAATTGGTCAGCCAGTTTTACCAAAGCAGGTATGCCACTGGCGGAAAGCAGCTTTTTGATAGGAAGTATAGCCTCCAGCGCCTTGGCCAGCTGCACCAGCTCGCGCGGGTTTACGCGGCGCACGGCCACTTTAGAGATCAGTCGCTCCAGGTCGTTTATCTGCTTCAGGTGCTGCACCAGTTCATCCAGCAGCTCGCGGTGCTGCGTCAGAGCCTCCACGGTATCTAGGCGCCGGCGGATCTGGGTCACATCCTTCAGCGGTAGCACCACCCACTTCTTCAGCAGGCGAGCACCCATCGGCGTCACGGTTTGATCCAGCACGTTGATCAGCGGCACGCCTTCCGGATGCTGCGGGTACACCAGCTCCAGGTTGCGCACGGTAAAGCGGTCCAGCCACACATACTTATCCTCCTCCAG
The DNA here is from genome assembly GCF_026241195.1 of Pontibacter anaerobius. Taxonomy (GTDB): domain Bacteria; phylum Bacteroidota; class Bacteroidia; order Cytophagales; family Hymenobacteraceae; genus Pontibacter; species Pontibacter anaerobius. Next base: position 26,740 of record NZ_JAPFQO010000001.1, on the reverse strand, counting down.
GCGGGAGATGGTGGCGATGTGGCTAATTTCGTTGTGCTGTGTTTCGGCAAGGTAATGCAGGATGGTTCCGGCGGAGATAATAGCCTCGCTCATCCCCTCAATACCAAAGCCTTTAAGGGAGGCGGTGCCAAACTGGCGCGTCAGCGACTCGTAGGCAAAATCATACTTGAATACCCACTCATCCAGCGCATAGTAGCGAAAATCGGGACCGTAGCGCTCTATAAACGTTTCCTTCTCGCGCTTGCAGAACAGCACCTCGGCCGGGGCCAGGCTTTGCAGCAGCTTGCCGATGTAGTTCCTATCGCCCTGTGCGGTGATGAACTCACCTGTAGAGACGTCCAGGAAAGACACGCCCGTCTCGGTTTTACCGAAATGCACGGCGGCCAGATAATTGTTGCTGCGCTTCTCCAGCACCTGGTCGTTAAAGGACACGCCCGGCGTCACCAGCTCGGTTACGCCGCGTTTCACGATACCTTTTACCGTTTTCGGATCCTCCAGCTGGTCGCAGATGGCTACGCGCTCGCCGGCGCGCACCAGCTTGGGCAGGTACGTGTCGAGGGAGTGGTGCGGGAAGCCGGCCAGGGCCGTTTCGGAGGCCGAGCCGTTGCCGCGCTTGGTCAGTACGATGTCCAGTATCTTACTCGCCTTGATGGCATCCTCGCCGAAGGTCTCGTAAAAATCCCCTACCCTGAACAGCAGCAGCGCCCCCGGATGCTTCGCCTTTATGGCGTTGTATTGCTTCATCAGTGGCGTTACCGTGCCTTTGCCTTCTCCTTTCATACTGTTTTATACTTTATACTTTGCGGGTGATTTTGCACCCGGTTTATACTTTGTAATTGATTTTGGGGAGTGGACCTAAAAGCCATTCCTACCCCTCCGAGGAGGGGAATTCATACTTTGTTGGCTCTGCCGCTGTTCCGGATTTGCAATCCGGGACTTGTTGCTCTTTCGGACGTCCTCGTCCGAAAGCTCTCTGCCGGGGACATCCTTGTCCCCGTATTACTATGAGCGCGGACAAGGATGTCCTCGGCAGATGGGTTTCGGACACAGATGTCCGAAACAGCGCAAGAATTTATACTTTATACTTCCTCCAACAATTTAACCATCCAAGATTTCGGACACAGTTTGACTTTTGCCTAAAACCACCGGAACTTTGCAGCTGCGCTGGATGCAAAGTCTAATATCTCATGTCTAGCGTCTAATGTCTAAAAAGAATGCGTAAACTTTCGATGGATGACCTCAACCGCGACTCAGTTGAAGAATTCAAAAATAAGAAAAAAATACCGTTAGTCTTGGTGCTCGACAACGTGCGCAGCCTGAATAACGTGGGCTCGGTTTTCCGCACGGCCGATGCCTTTATGGCTGAGAAAGTATACCTCTGCGGCATCACGGGCAAGCCCCCGCACCGCGACATCGAGAAAACCGCCCTGGGCGCCACGGAGTCGGTAGCCTGGGAGCATGTGCCGGACACGCTGGAACTGGTGAAGCAGTTGAAGGAACAGGGCTATCGGATCGGGTCGGTGGAGCAGGCCGAGCAAAGTATAAAACTCAACGATTTCAGCCCGGAGCCGGGCCAGAAGTATGCGCTGGTGCTGGGCAACGAGGTGTTCGGCGTGGAGCAGGAGGTGATCAACCTGTCGGACTTTGTGCTGGAGATTCCGCAGTTCGGCACGAAGCACTCGCTCAACATCTCGGTGGCCACCGGGGTGGTGGTGTGGGATTTCCTGAGTAAAACCTTGGCTCGGGAAGTATAAATCAAACTAACCCATGGTGTAAAGTATAAGGGAGCGTTGGCTGTGGCTGGCGCTCTTTTTTTGCTTAAAATTCACATTTCTACTAAAAACCAGGCATAGGTTTTAAACCTTCGCCCTTCTCATTTGTCGCAGTATATACGGGGCCTTCACCCGCCGCTCCGCAGCATGCCTCTGTAATACGCTAAGTGCCTTTGGGCAAACAATCTTAACAAGACTATGATGAAGACTTACCTACACTTGCTACTTTACCTCCTGTTTATACTTATCCCGCCAGCGCTTTCGGCGCAGGGCCAACCCACTGCTGAAAACGGCAGGGTTAGCGGTACACTTCTGGAAGCTGGCACAAGCAAGCCGATCAGTTTTGCAAACGTGGTGCTCCTCACCGCCTCCGACTCCAGCCTGGTGACCGGTGCCACCACCGATGTAGAAGGTGTTTTTATTCTGGAGCGCATACCTGCCGGAAAGTACATCTTGCGCGCCTCCATGGTAGGCTACCCCACTAAGTTCATCTCCGGCATCAGCATTACCCCCGCAAAACCAGAGGTGGCCCTGGGCAATGTAAACCTGAGCGCCACCTCTACCAAACTTGGCGAGGTGGAGGTGGTGGCGCAGCGCCAGGTGGTGGAATACGAGCTGGACAAGAAAGTAGTTAACGTGAGCCAGGACCTGGCAGCACAGAGCGGATCCGTGGCGGAGGTGATGCAGAACCTGCCTTCCGTGGATGTGGATATAGACGGCAACGTGAGCATGCGCGGCAGCTCCAATGTAACCATACTTATTGATGGAAAGCGTTCGGCGCTGTCGGAGCTGACGATGGACCAGATACCGGCCAACATGATCGAGAGCATCGAGCTCATCACCAACCCCTCCTCCAAGTATAACCCGGAGGGCACCTCGGGCATCATCAACCTGGTGCTGAAAAAGGAGAAGAAGCCCGGCTTCAATGGCTCCGCCTCCATCACCGCCGGCACCTACGACAACTACAACACCTCGCTTAACCTCAACTACAGGTATGATAAATGGTCTTTGAACGGCGGTTATGATTTCAGGCACCGCACCCGGCCCGGCACCCGAAAAAACAACACCACCAACTTTTACCTGAACGACGCCGGCCAGCTAGACAGCACCAGTTATAACCTTCAGGAGGGCGAACGTAACAGCACCGACCTCTCCCATAACTTCCGCCTCGGCGCGGACTACTACCTCACGCCCCGCCACACGTTATCGGCTTCTGCTTTGTACCGCTTTGGCCAGGATGAGGATTCTGAGGATATTTTTTACCGCTTCTTGGACGAGAACCGCACGCTGCAGAGTACCCGCACCCGCAACACCAACGAGACCGAGGACGAGAAGGCTGTGGACCTGACGCTGGGCTACCGCCAGACCTTCGACCGTAAAGGCCAGGAACTGACCGCTGACGTGGTGTACAATACCAATGTGGATGACGAGATTGCCCTTTTTGAAGAAAGACAGGTAGGCACCGATGAAGCCCCAGAAGTGCAGGAAACGCTGGTAGATGACGGTAACTATGAGTTTGTGACCAAGGCCGATTACGTACATCCCTTTTCAGAGGATAGCCGCCTGGAGGCTGGCTTCAGAACCTCTTATGAACGGCTGGACGAGGACTCCCGCTTCTTTAACTTGAACGAAGAAACCGGGGCCATGGAGTATGACGTTAACCAGAGCAACCACTTTGTGTATGATGAGCAAGTATACTCGGTGTACACCAACTACAGCAACAGGTTTAAAAGTATAACCTACCAGCTGGGCGTGCGCGCCGAGCAAACGCTGACGAAATCAGACCAACGCACCTCCAACGAAGCATACAACAACAACTATTTCAGCCTCTTCCCGACCTTTTTTATCACGAACGATTTTAATGAGGACAATAAGGTGCAGTTCAGCTACAGCCGCCGCATCAACAGGCCACGCAGCCGTTTCCTGAACCCATTCGTGGACCGATCTGACAAGTATAACGTATACTTCGGCAACCCGAACCTGAACCCGGAGTTCGTAAACTCGCTGGAGCTGGGCTACCTGCGCTACTGGGGCCAGGCCTCACTTAATGCCACCGTTTTCTACCGCCACACCACCGATGAGATCGAGCGATTCAGGGAATCTACTGTAGTTGTTTTAGACCCTAATAGTACGGATCCAGATACCATTCCTGCCACTGAAACGACTTTTATAAATTTATCGGACAACACTTCTTATGGCTTTGAGTTAGGAATCGATTATCCTGTTACCAAATGGTGGAAACTGAACGCCAGCTGGTCAGGGTTTAGAACGGAGCTAAGCACCACCCAAAACGACACCGAACTGAGCAGCACCCAGTTCAACTGGAACTCCAGGCTAAACTCTACCATGACCGTGTGGAAAGATCTGGATATACAACTCTCGGCCTTCTACCGCGCGCCCAGGAATGATATTCAGGGAAAAATGGAAGAGATGTTCAGCGCTGACCTGGGCATGAAGAAAGACGTGCTGAAGAAGAACGGCACCATCTCACTGCGCGTTTCCGACCTGTTCAACACCCGCCAGTTCAACTTCCTGAGCTACGGGCCTGAGTTCCGCTCCGAGATCGAGAACCGCCGCCAGAGCCGCATCGTGTACCTGGGCTTCACCTACCGCCTCAACAGCGACGACAGTGATCGCCGTAACCGCCGAAACAACCGCGAAGAGCAGAATAGCGGTGGGGATGAGGATGAGTTTTAGCATTTGGCTGCAGCACCGTATCCCCCCTGCCCCTCCTTGTCAAAGGAGGGGAGCCTGTAATTACTGATGTTGAAATGTAAGTTTCATCGTTGGGGATGGCTGTCATCAGCAAAAGTATGAACCCACCCCTAGCCCCTCCGAGGAGCGGAATTGATCTGAAGCTCCGTGAGCGGTGGCTATCGAATATGTTCCCAGTCTTTGGGTTGAGCGCCTTTGGAGTTTTTCGGTCCCGAAGGGATTGCAAAGCGACAGCGAGCAAAGAAAAGCTCCCAGCGCGATGCCCGAAGACGAGCCCTCCCGGGCTAGAGGGAGCCAAAGCCAGAGGTGAAATTTTAGGTTCGTAAGACTGAGGATGAACTGCTGAAAGAAAGGATAGCTTGTGTCAAGTGGCAGAAAGCAGCGGCTATCGAAGTATAAAGTACGGATTGCGCGGATTTGGAAATCCGCGGCAGAGAGGTTCCGGACAGGGATGTCCGGAACAGCAACAGCTTGAAAGCATAAAGTATGGCTACAGTCGAATCACAGACTCAACACTATAAAAAGACACGAGTTGAAAACTCGCACCAGCGGGTAAATAATTACGAAAGTATAACTTATACCTCCTCCTTCAACTCCAACTCCATCTTAATATCCGCCCGCTCATAGATGCTCGGCGGCATCGGCACTTCCACAAAGCCCAGGCGCTGGTACAGGTTTAGGGCGGTTTGCAGGCGGCGGTTCGACACCAGGTATACTTTGTGGGCCCCTACGCGGCGGGCTCTGTCTATGGCGGCCTCGCCCAGCATCTTACCGATCTTCATACCTTGCATTTTGGGCGCAACGGCCATTTTGGCCAGTTCAAACACCCCGTCGCCTTCGTTTATCAACGCACAGGTACCCACCGGCTCCCCGTTAAAAAGCGCCATCAGGATATGGCCACCCTTGTTAATGATGTACCCTTGCGGATCGCTGAGCGATTTGGTGTCGGCGTCCTCCATCACGAAGTACTTGGAGATCCACTCGTGGTTGAGGTCGTAAAAGGCCTGCGCGTAGAACAGGTTAAAGTCAACGATTTGTATTGCGGAAGGCGTGTTGTAATGCTGTGCCATGGTGATCTGTAAGTATAATTGCCGCAAAGGTAAAAAATTGCCGCGACTGCCAGTGTTTATACTTTAAACTTCTGATTGCAGTATACTATGCATCAACCTCCCCTAAAGTATGGATACCGACCTAACCATCGTTCCGCCCTGGCTGCAGCTGGCCTACACCGCCTTTTTAGTGGTATTGATACCGGTTTACTGGAAAAACTATGGCCCGGGCAACTTTCTGTGGTTCTCAGACATCGCGCTTTTTTCAGTTGGTATAGTACTCTGGACCAGTTCCGGGCTGCTGCTAAGTATGACAGCCGTGGGTGTACTTGCGCTGGAGATCATCTGGAACCTGGACTACTTCGGGCGGCTTTTAACGGGCAGGCAGTTACTGGGCTTAAGTGCCTATATGTTTGATAAAAGCAAAAGCCTGTTCCTTCGTGGGCTGTCGCTGTTTCATGTGGTACTGCCTATACTTGTAGTGTGGCTTTTAGCGCAATGGGGGTACCAGCCCGAGGCGCTTTACTGGCAAAGTGCACTGGCCTGGGTAGTGCTGCCGCTCACCTATTTTTTAACGGATCCGCAGGAGAACATTAACTGGGTTTTTGGTCCGGGCAACAGTCCGCAGCACAGCATACCCGCTAGATTATACTTTCTGGCCGTCATGCTCTTCTTCCCGCTTGGGGTTTACCTACCTTCCCACTTCCTGCTGAAGTGGATCTTTAACTAAGTGTGCAGCCCGAGTACTTCATTCTTCTACTGCACCAGGTTTCCACGGAGCTCACCGGCAGGATGAGAGGTGCTGTGGATGTTCAGGTACCAAAGCCCGGCTTTCAGGTCGTCTTCTTCCTCCTGTGTAAGCTTGCGGGTAGTGCCCGACAGGTTGCCGTTATCGTCAGTATCAAAGCCCTCGATGGTAACAACAGGTGGGGCGCTGGAGTTTACATCTGCAGGACCGTGGAAGTGCATGGCGGTGGTCGCGTCGTCTGGGTTGCCGAGTTGCCAGGTTATGGTATACCTTAGTGTATTGTTCACATCGTCGTACACAGCGTCCATTTCCCCTGCACCTGCTGTTGTAACCGCAGGCCGCTCATTGGAGCCTAGCAGCGCAATTCCATTAAACTCAATTTCTTTATCAAGTCCGATGTCGCCCTCATCGTCTTCGCCGCAGGAAGTGCCCAGGCAGCAAAGCAGCAGGCACAGCAAAAGCAGCTTTTGGTAGTATAAAAGTTTGTTTTTCATTTGTTTACAGAACAACAGGTTACACATATATACTTATTTTACCACTGCGTACATCAATTGTTAAGCTATGCTTTCACTATTCCGTGAGCCACGCGCAGCATTCCACCAACCGCTGCTTTTTGGTAGCAGACGTGCGAGTGGCTGGCATAAAAAAAGCGGGCTCAGGACCCGCTTTCTCAAACAAACACCATCATGTAGTATACTTTAGATCTGGGTAGTGCTGGTATCCGGCACTTTCACTTTGTCTTTTTTCTGGAGGCCCGATACTACCTCTATGTTGATTCCGTCCGAAAGCCCGGTTTTGATCATGCGCTTCTCAAACTGCTGCGGCGCCGTCTCCACCTCCACATACGGATGCTCTTTCTCAAACTTCAGCATGCTTTCCTTTATAGCCAGTGCATTTTCCCGCTTGTCCAGCACAATATCGGCGTTGGCGCTGTAGCCGGCACGTATAAAGTCTTTCTCATTCAGCAGCACTTTTGCCCGTATCGGGAACTTGATGGAGCCCTCCTCATCCACGCCTTTCGGGGCAATGTATTCCAGTTTGGCGTCGAACACTCGGCCCTCTATGGCACCGATAGTCAGCAGCAGGTCCATGTTCTCCTTCAGCTTACCCACCTCCGACTCATCGATCTTACCCTCGAAAATGAGGCTGCGCATATCGGCCACCGAGGCGATAGTGGTGCCCTCGTTAAAGTTGTTGCGCTCGATAATGGAGGTACCCACTTTCACCGGCACATCCAGCAGCATGCCCTCGATGGTAGAGTACACCAGGTTAGAAGACTGCCCACGCTTGCGCGAGGAGCCCTCACGCACCAGTTGCAGGTTGCTTTCGGCCGCAGACAGGTTTTCCCGCTTTAACTCGTAATCGGCTTTGTACTTACGGAACTCCTGCTCCGGCACTACCTTCTCCTCATACAGTTGCTGGTAGCGCGCCAACTCCCGCTTCGCCTCCTCAAAATTAAGCTTGGCGGTTTGCAGCTGGGTTTCGGCATTGTTTACGCTAACCATGTTGGGCACAATGCGGATCTTGGCGAGCAACTGCCCCTTCTTTACCACCTCCCCGGCCTCCACGTACAGCTCCTCCACAATGCCCGACACCTGCGACTTTATCTGCACCTCCTTGCGCGGCACGATAGAGCCCGTGGCCACCGTTTTCTTCACGATCGCCGTCTCGAACGGTGCCTCTGTTTTGTACACGATGGGGTCGGTGTTGGCCTTGTTGTAGAAATAGTAGCCCAGCCAGCCAGACAGGCCCAGGAAAACCAGGATGAATACGCCTAATAGTACCTTTTTCATAGTTGATGAATGATTATGTGTTTGTTCTATATTTTGTTTCTATGTAGGATTACTCGTCTTTCAGCGCCATTACCGGATTTACCCCGGCAGCTTTGGCGGCAGGTATGAGCCCGGCCAACGCACCGGTAACCACCAGCAGCACAGTGGCTGTAATCGCTATCCCTGGGTTAACCTCCGGCATCCCGAAAAAGCCCGCCTGCACATCAAACTTGCGCATAAAGTATTCTATCAGTGCGATAATGCCAGTACCAACAAGCAACCCCACATAGCCCGCCAGTCCCGTTATCACGATGGATTCCTGTATGATCAGGCTGATGATGGACAGCGGCGTGGCGCCCAGCGCTTTGCGGATACCGATCTCTTTGGTTCGCTCCTTCACCACGATCAGCATGATGTTACCCACCCCGATAATACCCGCGATGATGGTGCCTATACTTACCAACCAGCTAAAGCCGGAAATACCGATAAACAGCCCCTGTATATCCTGGTACTCCTTTTCCACGTTGGCCGAGCCAAATGCTTTCAGATCGGTGGGAGCTACCTGGTGGCGCTCCATCAGCAGGGTCTTTACTTTCTCCTCTATCACCGCGGCTGGCACGCCCGGCTTGGGCACCATTGCCATAAAACCCACCTTGTTTACCTGGTTAAACGTTTGCTGCAGGGCTGTCTGCGGGATGTAGATTATCTTACTCTCTTCCACGATGTCCTCCCCCTTACCCACGGGGTCGAAGGTGCCTACTACCTGAAAGTAGCTGCCTTTTATGCTGATATACTTCCCCAGTGGGTTTTTCTCGTTCGGGAAGAGCACCTCCAGCACGCGTGGCCCCACCACGGCTACCTTGCGTTTCTCCTGTATGTCGATGTCATTTACAAAGCGGCCCGTTTTGATTATCAGCGGCTTTACGAACAGCACTTCGGGAGTTTCGCCGTTAACGGTAAAGGCAGAGCTCTTGTCTTGGTAGTTCACCGCAAAATCGCCCCACAGCTGGTTGCTTGGCGCCACCACCCCCACCTCCGGAACCTTAGCCTTTATGGCGGCCACATCATCGTTCGTCATCTGTATGGTTCTTCCGGCTTTCAGGCCCATGTAAGGCACGCTGGTGCGCTGTGTCCAGATAAACACGGCATTCTTAGCGATATTAAACTCACTCATTACGCCGTTTTCCAGCCCCTTGCCTGCTCCCAGCAGCACAACCAGCATGAAGATACCCCAGAACACCCCAAAGGCTGTCAGCGCCGTACGGAGCTTGTGCTTCTTTACGGTATTGTAGATCTCGGTCCATTTATCGATGTCGATCATAGCTTCAGTTTCAGATGAATGATTAAGTGATGGAGTGAATCTTTATCGCTGAATGGTTTAATGGTAAAATAGTTGATTGTCCGAATCAGGATTTATAGGATTAAATAATTAACAGGATCCGTTTTATACTTCTTTACCTCTCTACTTTTCTACCTGATTCACTCATCCACTCATTCACAATTTATACTTTAATCCGCCCGCAGCGCCTCGATGGGCTTGATGTTGGCAGCCTTCAGGGCGGGGACGAGGCCAGCAATAGCCCCTGACAGCACCAGCACCACGGTAGCCGACAGCGCAACGCCCAGGTCTACCTCTGGGTTTGCGAAGAATGGCAGCTCCGTACCCGCCAGCAAATGCTCCACCAGCGCCAGCAGCGCAGTGCCGAACAGCAGCCCCAGGTACCCGGAAAAGGCCGTAATCACCACAGACTCCTGCAGAATAAGGCTCACGATGGAGAGCGGTGTTGCCCCCAACGCCTTCCGTACCCCAATTTCGCGGGTGCGCTCCTTTACAATGATCAGCATGATGTTGCTCACGCCCACGATACCGGCTATCAAAGTGCCAATGCCCACAATCCAGACAAAGATGCGGATACCGCTAAACAGCCCCTGCAGCTTCAGGTACTCTGCCTCTGTATTGTTCATGCCGATGGCCATGTCATCCTCGGCAGAGAACTTGTGCCGCTGAGCCAGCAGTGCGCGCAGCTTATCTTCCATTTCTTTGGCTGGCACGCCATCCTGGGCGGTGAGCAACATTAGGTGCACCTGGTTAGGCTGGTTAAAGGCAGTCTGCAACGTTGTGAATGGGATATAGGCGCGCTCTTCGCGACGGCCACCGTTGTTGCCGCGCACCTTAAAAGTACCCACCACCTTAAAGTGTATGCCCCGGATGTTCACGTACTCCCCAACCGGGTTCTGCTCTCCGAACAGTACCTGCGCTGCCTGCTCGCCCAGCACGATCACTTTGCGCTTTTCACGTTCGTCGTACTCATTAAGGAGGCGGCCCCGGAAAGCGCGCTCCCCGTTCATTTCCATAAAGCTTGGCTCGGCACCGAACACCTGGTAAGAGCCGTTTTGCTTTTTATAGTTGATGGTATACTCGCCCCACACCCGGTTGCGCGGCGCCATCATGTTCAGATCCGTTACCTCCCGCTCTATCGCACTCAGGTCTTCGTTGGTAAACTTTATCTCACGGCCGGGCTTCATGCCTTTATGGGCTACAGCCGTTTTGCCGCTCCACACAAAAACACTGTTCTTGGCACCATCGCCGAAGCGGTTATAAATACCGTTTTCCATGCCTTTGCCCGCTCCCAGCAGCAGCACCAGCATAAAGATGCCCCAGAAAACCCCAAAGGCCGTCAGGAAGGTGCGCAGCTTGTTTTTGCGCATTGTGCCTAGTATCTCCTGCCATTTATCTATGTCGAACATATTATTTGCTGGTGGTTAAGTTGCCTGGTTGTTGATAAGAGGGTAGCACTAGCGGTCGGCCACGCCTACACCCGTTGCTTCTGCCACTTCGGGCAAGCCGTGGTCGTCGTTCACGATCAGGCCATCCTTCAGCCGGATGACGCGGTGTGTTTGCGCAGCGATGTCGTTTTCGTGTGTCACGATCATCACAGTCATGCCTTTGCGGTTCACTTCTTTAAAGATGTCCATCACCTCATAAGAGGTCTGGGTGTCGAGGGCGCCGGTTGGCTCGTCGGCAAGTATGAGTTTGGGCTGCGAGATAAGGGCCCGTGCAATGGCTACCCGCTGCCGCTGTCCACCCGACATTTCGTTGGGCGAGTGCTCGGCCCACTCCTTCAGGCCAACCATATCCAGGTACTCCAGGGCCAGTTTGTTACGCTCCTTGCGGCCTACCTTCTGGTAGTAAAGCGGCAGGGCCACGTTCTCTATCGCGTTCTTAAACGAGAGCAGGTTAAACGACTGGAACACGAAGCCCAGGAAGCGGTTGCGGTAGTATGCCGCCTTGGCAGCACTCAGGTTACGAATGGGAGTGCCTGCCAAAGTATAGCTGCCCTGGTCATAGTCATCGAGGATACCCAAGATATTGAGCAGCGTAGATTTTCCAGAGCCCGAAGAACCCATGATCGACACAAACTCCCCCTCCTGCACATGCATATCAATGCCCTTGAGCACGTGCAGCTTGTTTTGCCCTACGGCGTAGTACTTGTGTATGTCCTGAAGCTGTATCATAGGCTGTGGCTATTCTATTGGCTTAATACTTCCTTATTTTTACGGTAGTGTGCTATGCAAAGTACCGATCATTATATAATTTCTGCCTTACTTTATACTTACAACGCTTTTATATCGACTTACCACATATCTGTGTCTACCAACTGTGCTTAACAGCAGTTGCATTTTAGTAAGCGGGTAAGGGTGATAAGTATAAAGCGGGTAAAAGGCCGGAGTAGCGGCTTTGTGAAGAATAGATGCAGAGGAGGGTGCTTTGGTTGCTTAACCAACAAAAATAAAATAGGAAGCCCCTCAGGCATAACCTGAGGGGCTGCTTGTATACTTTAACAGACCTATTGATTCGCCAGTTTTCTCCGGCCTATCAGATAGTAAAATATAACGCCAAGCACCGGAATCATTAAAACCACTAGTAGCCACACCACCTTATCAATGCTATCCTTAAAGGTGCCTGTCACGATCTCTATTACAGCGTAACCCCATATAAGAAGCGGAATCAGAAGTATAAATATCTCCACTACCCCGATTCCACCGATAAACAACAGTAAGTTAGACATGATTTTTCAGATTTAATTTTGTTTAATTTAATGTTTTTAACATAACAAAACAACCTGCAGTACAAGCACAAGCAAGTGCAAAACAAGTATTTTACAATAATGACCACGCAGCCACTGCCCAAGCCTATCCTGTTTCACCCGCTTAAGCACCACCTGGGCTATATCCGGGAGTTTGCGCAGGCGGGGGTGCTGCTGCCGGAGCAGGAGCTGAAGAGAGCCTTCAGGAGGATCGGCGGCTCGCAGCTGGATTTATACATCGGGCCGCTCTCGCCGTTGCAGATCTCGGAAGAGGTGGTTCTATACTTGCAGCAGCAGGGTTTACTGCAGCCGGAGGCTTTCCGGCCTTACCTTGCCCTTAACGGTTACCGCATCTGCACCCTCTCCGACGGCTCCGCCTGGGCGCTGCGCTGGGGCGTGCAGGAGGGGCGGCACGTGCACCTGCACCCTGGCCGCTACTCGCTGCATACCCTGCGCGTAAAAGCCAACCACCTTAAAACTGCTCTTGCCGCCGCCGTGGCCTGCGCCAAGTATGAACAACCTTTAAGCCTGGAGCTACTGAACAAGGTGCGGGCCTCGTTGCTGGACCTGCCTCCGGTGCAGGGCTACACTGCTGAGGAAGGACTAGGCAAGGTGCTGGAGTTGGTGCTACGGGGAGTATAAAAACACAGCGCCACCTCTTTTAGGAGGTGGCGCTGCCCGCACAAGTAAGCTCTTGTTATTTATTCATACTTTGTAGCGACGAGAGCGTCACTTTTCTGTTGTTAAGCTCGGTGTACTTAAAGTCATTGTCGCCCCGGAAGTTAGCGCCTTTTATGTTGAAGGAATCAGACACTTTGGTGTACTTGAAGTTGGCAGTGCCGTCAAACAGCGCCTTCTCGAAGTTTGCGCCGCGCTCAAACTTGGCGTACTTAAAGTTGGCCTCTCTGGTGAAGTTGGCCCCGGCAAAGCTGGCCCTCTCCGGAAACTCCACATACTTAAAGTTGGCCTCACCGCCGAAGCGCGCATTGCTGAAGTTCACGCTTTTCTCGAAATCGGCATACTTAAAAAGCGCCTCCTCTGCAAAGCGGCTGCTCATAAACGAGGCGATTCCCTCAAACTCGCTGTACTTAAAGGCCGCCTTCTCCTTAAAGGTGCAGTTCTCGAAAAGCACGTCCTTCTCAAAATTAGTGTTGTACACTTCGCTGTTGTTGCCCTTCAGGTTGATGTCGTTTTCAGGGTTGAAGTAAGCCAGCACATCTCCTGTAAAGGTACAGTTTACAAAAGTGAGCGGTGCCGTTACCGTACTCGCATACTCCTTCGAATTATACTTGCTGTCGCCACCCTTCACGAGCTTCATGTTCTTGAGCTTGGTCATGTCCAGGTCGCCCACAATCTCGGCGTTTTTATAAGACACGGCCTCTCCGCGGTTAATCTTGGCGATAATCTCGGAGGCGTTTACCTTGGTTTGAGCCCAGGAAAGCAGTGGCAGCATGAGCATTACCAGTAGTACAGATACTTTTCTCATCATAGTTTATGGTTAAGGTTATACTTTGCAAATGGTGTTTGTTGGTAAAGATGCGAGCCGGATCGTAATGGTTGCCTGGGCAGCAGCATTTTATTGAAAAAAGTCGAAAGCTCCCCTCCGGACAATCCGAAAGAAACGGTATAATCCAGTATTCCCTGGATTTGTGTGTGTGTGCTGCGAGAGTAGCTTACAAACAACAGCGCCACCCTTTTCAGAGTGGCGCTGCCCTATATTTATACTTTATACTTCGCTTAGATATGGATCGCTCTGTTATCCGTAGCTGCCAGGCAGGCCTCCTTCATCGCTTCCGCAAAAGTCGGGTGCGCGTGGCTCATGCGGGCCACGTCCTCGGCTGAGGCGCGGAACTCCATGGCGGTTACTGCCTCAGCAATCAAGTCAGCTATACGCGGTCCGATCATGTGCACGCCCAAGATCTCATCAGTTTCCTTGTCAGCCAATACTTTTACAAATCCATCTGTATCACCAGATGCCTTGGCACGGCCAGACGCTTTGAACGGGAACGAGCCGGACTTGTAGGCACGGCCCTGCTCTTTCAGCTGCTCCTCAGTAAAGCCTACGCCTGCTACTTCCGGCCAGGTATACACCACGCCCGGGATCAGGTTATAGTTGATGTGCGGCTTCTGGCCAACCAGCTGCTCTGCTACCAGTACGCCTTCTTCTTCGGCTTTGTGTGCCAGCATGGCGCCTCGCACTACGTCACCAATGGCATAGATGCCCGGCACGTTTGTCTCCAGATGGTCGTTCACGGCAATCATACCACGCTCACCCATCTGCACACCGGCGTTCTCTAAACCTAAGCCTTCAGTGTATGGCTTACGACCAACTGATACCAGCACGTAGTCCCCGTCGAAGGTCACAGCCTCTCCTTTCGGACTCTCGGCAGTTACTTTCACAACTTCCCCTTCGTTGGTGGCGCCGGTAACTTTGTGGCTCATGAAGAACTCAAAGCCTAGCGTTTTCTTCAGTACACGCATCAGTTCCTTGCCCAGTGCGCGGTCCATTGTCGGGATAATGGAATCCATGTACTCGATCACCTGTACTTTAGTACCCAGGCGAGCATACACAGACCCGAGCTCCAGGCCAATCACACCACCACCGATCACGATCATTTTCTTAGGAACCTCCGTCAGGGTTAAAGCCTCTGTGGAGGTGATGATGCGCTTCTTGTCGATAGGCAGGAACGGCAATGCAGTCGGCTTAGAACCAGTCGCAATGATAGTTTTATCCGTTTCGATCTGCTGCTCTTTACCTTCTGCGTCTGTGATCTTGATCGTGTTCTTGTTCACGAATGAGCCCAGGCCATAGTAGGTATCGATCTTGTTCTTCTTCATCAGGAAAGCAATGCCGTCGTTGTTCGACTTCACCACCTCGCCCTTACGCTTGATCATCTGCTCCATGTTCACCTGCAGGTCGTTCAGCTCAATGCCATGCGTCTTAAAGTTGTGCGCCGCATTATGGTAGTGCTCTGATGAGTCGAGCAAAGCTTTGGAAGGGATACAGCCTACGTTAAGGCAGGTACCACCCAGCACGTTGTACTTCTCTATGATAGCGGTTTTCAGGCCCAGCTGCGCACAACGGATCGCTGCCACGTAGCCCCCAGGACCAGAACCGATTACAGTAACATCGTATTTCATTTGTTTTATACTTTAAGGAGCACTATACGCTCGTTTTTTTATTTGATTTTTCTGCTAATGTTGAACCCACCCCTGCCCCTCCGAGGAGGGGATTTTTACCTCCCCTAACCCCTCCTAAAAACAGGAGGGGAACACTCGTGCATGATTGTCCCCCTTTGAAGGGGGCTGGGGGATGATAATCGTTCACGATTCCCCTCTTGGGAGGGGCAGGGGTGGGTTCAATAAAAAGGAGGAGCAAACTTCTTCGCTTACCCCTCCTTCCTTATCTCAATAAATTATACACCAAGAAGTAATCTCATCGGATCTTCTAACAGTTCTTTAACTCGAACTAAAAAGCTTACAGACTCGCGACCATCGATGATGCGGTGGTCGTAAGAAAGGGCCAGGTACATCATCGGGCGGATCTCCACTTGTCCGTTAATAGCCACCGGGCGCTGCACGATGTTGTGCATGCCAAGTATAGCCGACTGCGGCGCGTTGATGATCGGTGTAGACATCATAGAACCAAACACACCACCGTTGGTAATGGTAAAGGTACCACCCGTCATCTCCTCGATAGAAAGTTTGCCATCACGGGCCTTTTTAGCCAGGCGGATAACTTCTTTCTCGATGCCATCCAGCGTCAAGCTTTCCGCATTGCGGATAACTGGCACTACCAGCCCTTTCGGCGAAGAAACAGCGATGGAAACATCCACAAAATCACTGAATACCATTTCGTTGCCGTCGATCTGCGCGTTAACTGCAGGCCACTCCTTCAGGGCAACAGTACAAGCTTTGGTAAAGAACGACATGAAGCCTAGGCCTACCTCGTGTACTTCCTTAAACTTGTCTTTATACTTGGCGCGGATGTCCATGATCGGCTTCATATCTACCTCGTTGAAGGTGGTTAACATAGCCGTTTCGTTTTTCACCTGCACCAGGCGGCGAGCAACCGTTTTACGCAGCGAGCTCATTTTCTCACGGCGTTGGTTACGATCGCCGGTAGCGGTCGGAGCCTCGGCAGCAGCCTCTTGCTTAGCAGCAGGGGCAGCAGCCGGTTTCGCGGCAGCTTGCTGCGCGTTCTGCGCATCTTCTTTCGTGATGCGGCCATCACGGCCTGTGCCCTGTACATCGGCAGCGTTAATTCCTTTCTCTGCCAATATCTTACCCGCAGCCGGAGATGGCGTACCCGAAGCATAGGTTTGTGCACCTGATGGGGCAGCAGCAGGCTTAGCAGCCACTTGCTGGTTAGCTGCCTCCTGCTTGGCATTGGCCTGCGCATTTGCCTTAACAGCTCCGGCACCCGGCACAATGCGGCAAAGCAGACCACCGATCTCTACCGTATCGCCTTCTTTCGCTACGATCTCCAAGGTGCCTGCAGCCTCAGCCGGCAGCTCAAACGTAGCTTTGTCAGACTCCAGTTCTGCAATCACCTCATCCATCTCTACCTGGTCGCCGTCTTTTTTCAGCCAGCTGGCAATGGTTACCTCCGTGATAGACTCGCCTACAGTTGGCACTTTCATTTCTACAGCCTCGCCGGCACCGCCAGTAGCAGCCGGAGCGGACTCTTGTGCTGCTGGGGTAGCAGCTTGCTCAGCGGCAGGAGCAGCCGGGGCAGAAGCAGCTGCACCGTCCTGGTCAATGCGGCAGATAACAGCGCCCACATCTATGGTGTCGCCTTCCTGCGCTACAATGCGTAAAATGCCTGCGGCTTCGGCTGGCAGTTCGAATGTGGCCTTGTCAGATTCCAGCTCCGCAATCACCTCATCCATCTCCACTCGGTCGCCGTCTTTTTTCAGCCACTGGGCTATAGTTACCTCAGTGATCGACTCACCTACGGCAGGCACTTTAACTTCTAAGCTCATATTTTTATCAATTATGAATTACGATTTAAGAATTACGAATGAATAATGAGTAATGACTAATATACTTTCATTAATCATTACTCACTATACATTATACATTAAACAGCGAATGCTCTTGCGATCAGCTCCTGTTGTTCTTTGGCGTGCACCTTCAGGTAACCGGTTGCCGGCGACGCGCTGGCCTTACGGGCCACAACATCCTCTATGCCGTTACGCATGATGCGCAGGATGTACGTCCAGGCGCCCATGTTCTCCGGCTCTTCCTGCACCCAGTATACTTTCGCGTTTTTATACTTCTTAAGCTCAGCCTCTAACTGTACTTTCGGGAACGGTGCCAGCTGCTCCATACGGATAATGGCAACGTCCTTACGTTTGTTGTTTTGCTGCTCTTCCAGTAGGTCAAAGTATACTTTGCCTGAGCACAGCAACACTTTCTTCACCAACTTAGCCGATGCGTAAGTATCGCCGATCACCTCCTTAAAGCCTCCTGACGTGAAGTCCTCAATAGGAGAAACCACAGCCGGGTGGCGCAGCAACGATTTAGGCGACATATTCACAGCAGGCTTACGGAACGGCAGGGCCAGCTGGCGGCGCATAAAGTGGAACAGGTTAGCCGGTGTGGTAATGTACGTAACGAACATGTTGTTCTCGGCTGCCAGCTGCAGGAAGCGCTCAGGACGGGCATTGGAGTGCTCTGGCCCCTGGCCTTCGTAACCGTGCGGCAACAGCATTACCAAGCCATTCATACGCTGCCACTTAGATTCCGTGGAAGAGATAAACTGGTCAATCATCACCTGTGCACCGTTGGCAAAGTCACCAAACTGAGCCTCCCAGATTACCAGCGCATTCGGGTTAGCCATGGCATAGCCAAACTCAAAGCCCAGCACACCATACTCTGACAGCAGTGAGTTGTAGATCTCGAAAGAGCCTTGCTCCTCGTTCATGTGGTTCAGGCTGTTGTAAGGGGCGCTGGTAACAGCATCATGCAGCACCGCATGGCGGTGTGAGAAAGTACCACGCTGCACATCCTGCCCTGAGAAACGAACAACTTTCCCGTCAAGCAGCACAGAGCCGTACGCCAGCAACTCTCCGGCTGCCCAGTTCAGCTGCTTGCTCTCAAAGAACATTTCCTTACGCTCTTTTATCAGCTTCTCGATCTGCTTCAGCGGCTTAAAGCCTTGCGGCAGGGTAGTCAGTGCTTTACCAACAGCCGCTATCGCCTCTGCCGACACGCCTGTATCAGGAGATTGGTTAAAGTCTTCCGGCTTAGAGCGGCGTAGCTCCTGCCACTCCTTCTCCATTTGCTGGTAATTGTAAGGCAGCGGCTTCTGCTTCACCATGTCCAGGCGGTCCTGCAGCATTTTGCGGAACTCCTTATCCATACTTTTCGCCAGGTCAGCGTCTACCTCACCACGTGAAATCAGTTGCTTGTTATATACCTCGCGGGGGTTAGGGTGTTTAGAGATGATGTTGTACAGTTGCGGCTGCGTAAACTTCGGCTCGTCCGACTCGTTGTGGCCGTGGCGACGGTAGCACACCATGTCAATAAAGATGTCGTTGTTCACCTTCTGGCGATACTCCATGGCAAAACGCATGGCAAACACCACTGCCTCCGGATCGTCTCCGTTCACATGCAGTACCGGTGCGTCAATTATCTTGGCAACGTCAGTACTGTAGATAGAGGAGCGTGCATCTTCAAAATCAGTGGTAAAACCTACCTGGTTGTTGATCACAAAGTGAATGGTACCGCCGGTGTTATAGCCCTCCAGGTTAGCCATCTGCGTAACCTCGTACACAATGCCCTGGCCAGCTACGGCAGCGTCTCCGTGTATAAGTATAGGCAATACCTTATCCAGGTCTTTGTCATACATGCAGTCAATTTTAGCACGCACAAAACCTTCTACTACCGGGTTCACCGCCTCCAGGTGCGATGGGTTCGGGGCCAGTTTCAGGTTTACTTTCTTGCCGGATGGCGTGGTAACCTCAGAGGAGTATCCCATGTGATACTTTACGTCGCCATCACCCATGGTCAGGTCCGGCACGGCGGTTCCCTCAAACTCAGAGAAAATTTGTTCATAGGTTTTGCCCATGATGTTGGCCAGCACGTTCAGGCGGCCACGGTGTGCCATACCTATCACTACTTCTTCAACACCGAGTTCAGAACCTTTATCTATAATAGCATCCAGCGCAGGAATGGTTGTCTCGCCGCCTTCCAGCGAGAAGCGCTTCTGGCCCAAGAACTTTGTGTGCAGGAAGTTCTCAAATACCACCGCCTCATTTAGCTTGGAGAGGATGCGCTTTTTATACTCTATGCCTGGGTTAAAATTCAGAGAATCCTTCTCTACCTTCTGCTTGAACCACTCCAGCACCTCCGGGTCGCGGATGTACATGTATTCAAAACCGATAGAACCTTCGTAGATCTTCTTCAGCGCCGCCTCAATATCGCGTAGCGTTGCCGGCCCGATGCCGATGGTATCGCCTACCTGGAAAACTGTGTCCAGGTCAGCATCTGTTAAGCCAAAATCTGCCAGGTCCAGCCTTGCTTTGCGGTCTTTGCGGGTGCGCACCGGGTTGGTTTTAGAGCGCAGGTGGCCACGCGTACGGTATGCGTGGATCAGGTTACGTACGGCAACCTCTTTCTCAGACTCACCGGCGGCAACAGCACCTTTTACAGGAGCCGGTGCTACCGCTTCGCCAGCCTCATGGCCGTTTTCGCCATAAGCCGTGGCAAACTCAAAACCTTCGAAAAACTTGCGCCACCCCGCGTCTACTGACTCCGGGTCCTGCTGATAAGCCTTGTACAGCCCATCAATGTAATCGCCGTGCGCATTGGCGATGTATGTATATTTATCCATAGTATAAACTACTGCATGTGTTAAAGGCAAAGTTAGAGGTATTATTGAAAAAACAAATTACTTGTATTCGCATCAGCAAATATGCCTTATTATCAACAACAAAACTTCTTCTATCATACCTTATATCCCCTTATCCGGTTACCTTTACGGGTTCAAAACTCTAAAATCAGCTTAATGTTAAAAAGATGCGCCAATAGAGTGGCTGTACCTTAATTATAAAAGATAATCTATACTTTCCAGCGTATCCTGCCGTTATAGGAAGGCAGCAGCAGAACTTCCCACCAGCTTTGCGACAAGCCCTTCGCCTCTGCTAGCTTAATTTATTCATCGGGGCATATGTTACTTCTTGTCTAGCAGCTCACAACTATTTCTTAAAAAAGCTTGAATACAGCTTACAATTCCCACATAACACAAAATATCTAAAGTATACTTATAGTTACTTTCATCTATATATTTTCCTGTTACAACAACAAGATTCTCTTCAATTTTATAGCATGGAGTATAGCTCATCACGCATGAGCTGTCATCGTGGGGCTGTTAAGGAGCAGCAATGCAGGCATTTTGGGTCCTAAACTATAGGAAATCATGTATAGCTATCTGCTGGAAGAACTATCGAAGGCTATCGGGGCCCGGCTCCTGATTAGTTTCGATTATGAAGGGGAAAACCACTTGGTGGAGCCGCACCTACTGGGGCAGAACAAGCAGCATGAAACGTGTCTTCTTGCCTGGCGTACTTCCCGAACTGACCCTCAAAAGCAGGGCTGGCACTGTTACCTGCTGAGCCGGCTGCAGCAGCCCAAAATCATGGACGAACGCTTCAGCAAGAAACGCCCCGGCTATGACCCTTACGACAGTACCATGTCGCGGATTTACTACCGCATCTAATTACAAACTTTTATTTCGCGTCCGCCTCTCCAAGTTATGAAGACCTCCTGCCCTGGCTTGCTATAGTTCTGAGCATGAATAAAACTCTGCTGCCTTAATTTGTGTTATCCCTGTGCAAAAGGTACAGGAATAGCATTGCCAAAGAAGAGAAAGTACAAAAAGCCCCAACTACCCCTAACGGCCCAAGAAAAGGTTAGCCGCAACATGCGGGGCAATAAAGCTAAGAACACACAGCCTGAGCTAAAACTGCGCAAGGCGCTGTGGTACGCCGGCCTGCGCGGCTACCGGGTACATTGGCCTAAAGCCCCGGGCAAACCAGATATCTGCTATCCTTCACGCCGCCTGGCTGTTTTTGTGCATGGCTGCTTCTGGCACCGCTGCCCCTACTGCCAGCCCAGCCTGCCTAAATCCAACACTACCTTCTGGCAAAATAAGTTTGAGCAGAATCAGGCCCGAGACGCAAAGTATAAGTATATGTACCGCGCAGCAGGCTGGCAGCGCCTGGTTATCTGGGAATGCCAGCTGAAACATGCTGAGGAAAGTATAGTTACCCTGATACGTGAACTTCATAGTGGCGTGCCTGATAGCTGGGAGATAGCAGCTTAAGAATAAAATCATAAGTATAAAGTATGGATTTTTCGTTATCTTGAGGTGACACTAAACCAACACTTTACACCTATGAAGAAATACCTTCCGCTACTTGGCCTGCTTGGGCTGCTGGCAATGGGCTGCAACGAAAGCTCCCGCGAGGTGAGCGAGGCTGAGCAGGAGGCCGCGGCCGCCGACAGCACCAATCTACAGCCAGCCCTGCAAAGCATCTCCGCATCAGACCTGCTGGCCCATACCACCACCCTTGCCTCCGACAAGTTTGAGGGCCGCGCCCCTGGCTCTGTAGGCGAAGATTCTACCGTGGCATACCTGACGCGCCACTTCAAAAACCTAGGCCTGCAACCGGGTAACCCTGATGGCAGCTATGTGCAAAAGGTGCCGATGTTTGGCTACACCCCCACTCCCACAGCTACAATTAACGCTAACGGCAAAAACATCAAGCTCAGTTTTCCGGATGATTACGTAGCCCTCACGCGCCGCTATGTGCCTGCAGCGGAAGTCAATAGCTCTGATATGGTCTTTGTAGGGTATGGCGTTGTAGCCCCCGAGTTTGGTTGGGATGATTATAAAGGGCTGGATGTGAAGGGTAAAACCATCGTGATGCTGGTGAGCGACCCGCCTGTTCCTGACCCCGCTAACCCGGAGCAACTAGACAGCACCATCTTCGGTGGAAAGGCTATGACCTATTATGGCCGCTGGACCTACAAGTATGAAATTGCCGCTGAGAAAGGCGCCGCTGCCGCCATCATCATCCATGAAACGGGCCCGGCTGGGTATCCCTACGAGGTGATCTCCGGCAGCCATAGCCGCGAAGGCTTTGAGATTATAACCCCTGACAAAAACATGAACCGCGCCGATGTGGAGGCCTGGATAACGGAGCCGAAAGCACGCGAGATCTTCACAGCCCTGGGCCGAAATTTTGACAACCTTAAAGAGGCTGCCAAACAGAAAGACTTTAAGCCGGTGCCGCTAAAAGCTACTGCCAGCTTCAACATCAAAAACAAGCTGCGCGAGGTACAGTCGCAGAACGTGATTGCCAAGCTAGAAGGCTCTGACCCGAAACTGAAGGATGAGTACGTGATCTATACCGCGCACTGGGACCACCTGGGCAAAGACACCACGCTTCAGGGCGACCAAGTATACAACGGGGCTTTGGATAACGCCACAGGTACTGCAGGCTTGATCGAACTGGCCGAGGCTTTTAGCAGCATGGAAACAAAACCTAAGCGCTCTATACTTTTCCTGGCAGTAACTGCCGAAGAAAAAGGCCTGTTGGGTTCTAAATACTATGCCAACACCCCACTTTACCCGCTGGAGAAAACTGTGGCGGTGATTAACATGGACGTCCTGAACGCCTATGGTCCTACAGAGGATGTGGTGGTGGTTGGCTTCGGCAACTCTACGCTGGAAGATGTGCTGGCGCAGGAGGCGAAATCCCAGAACCGTCGCATTGTGCCCGAAGCCACACCGGAAACCGGCTCTTTTTACCGCTCCGACCACTTTGAGTTTGCCAAGCAGGGAGTACCAGCCCTCTATGCCAGCTCCGGCGTAGTAGCCCGCAATCAGCCAGCAGACTACGTCAAGAAGTGGAAAGAGCGTTTCACAGCCAACGACTACCACAAACTCACCGATGAAGTACACGAAGGTCTGAATTTTGAAGGAGCCGCGGAAGATTTACAGCTCTTCCTGCGCGTTGGTTACAGAGTTGCCAACACCGAGAAGTACCCGGAATGGAAAGAAGGCACCGAGTTCAAAGCGAAACGCGAAGAAACGCTTTCCCACGCTTCTCCATCAGAATAAGAATTGATTCGAACTATAAAAGCAGAGCACCCCGCAGTGCTTTCCTGCGTGGTGCTCTGCTTTTATAGTTACCTGGCTGGCAAAATATAAACTACACCACATAGTTATACTTCGGTAGAGACATACAAAAATGCTTTTCTAGTTAAACTGCTTCTTATAAATGTAATATTTTTATTTTTCTTAATGTTTCTGTAGCTCCTCTTTTTACACAAATATTCCAGCCATTCACTGGCGTATTATTGTCCTTTACTTTAAAATATGCTACTAAACATCGGCAAAGGGGTTACTTATTAGAGTCTCTCGTATAAATAAGTACAAAATCAATTTTTACACGATTATGAAAAAGATTTGGAAATTCGCATTTGCCGCTTTTGCAGCTTTCGCTTTCACGGCTTGCGGCACCGATAACAATACAACAACTGAGTCAGAAACCATTGAAACTACTGATGAGGTAGAAACTGAGATGGAAGATGACATGGATATGGAGGAAGATACCACTATCATGTTAGAAGATACTACCGTAAATGATGGTGTAGCCGATGACATAGAGGAAGAACAGCCTCCTATCGAGTAATTAAAGATATTTTAAAATTGGGAAAGGTCTCTGCTCCAAAGGCAGAGACCTTTTTTTATGCCCACATGGGTACTGCAACACTTAAAAAGAAGGGCTGGAAAGCTATTTATGCTTTAAACCTTTTTATATTTAGGAATGGAAAATAAAACGCTGATATATGATGGCGTAACGATAAAACTGGTTGAGGAACAGGAGCAGTTACAGGAGTTGATGAGGCTGCTGAGCAAAAGTACAGAACTAGCCCTGGACCTGGAGTTTGACCAGAATCGCTTTACTTACGGTTTTAACCTTTGCCTCGTACAGATTGCCGATGAAAGCGGCGTCTGCTATATTATAGATCCTTTTGCCATTGCCAACCTGCAGCCACTGTTCGAACTGTTGCAGAATGCTGCAATTACCAAAATCATACATCACTCTAACAACGACATCCTCCTGCTCGACAAAATGGGCTGCAACATTAAAGGAGTGATGGATACCGATGTAGCCGCTAAGGTTCTGAACTACGAGCGCTCTTCCCTTGCAACTGTGCTTAAAGAGGAATTTAACATTGAGATTGATAAATCACAGCAGTCGAGCAACTGGAACAAGCGCCCGCTAACTGAGGCGCAGCTACAGTACGCTGCCCTGGATGTTATTTACCTGCACCGTATTAAGGCTAAGCTTGTAACGGAGGTGGAGCAACGTGGCCGTTTGCATTGGCTACAAGAGGAGAACGAACTGCTTGAGGCGCTCACTTATACTGAGCCCACAAACCCACACCTAAAGCTGCGTAATGCTTTCAGACTTAATTATTACCAACAGTATGTCCTGAAAGAGCTTTTCGCTTTCAGAGAGCGTATGGGTAAGCAGTTTAACAAACCTGCTCCTTATATTATCTCTAATGAGGCCCTGGTTGAGTTGGCCAATAATCCGAACACCGATATACACGAGTGGCTTAACCACACGCGCGGTATACATGGTGGCCTGAAACGCGCACGCAACGAGCAGTTGCTGAAAGAGGCGCTGCTCAACGCAAAAGAGTCCGCAAAAGAAAATAATATCAGCCACGATTATCCGGAAAACCGCTGGCAGCGCCCACTCCGAACACCGGAAACGGAGCAGCGCAAAGAAGAACTGACCAAAGTGCAGAAACAGATTGTAGAAACCTACGGTGAATATGCTGCCAGGCTCATTATTACCCAGAGTGTTATAAATGACTACAGCTTTACGGGACAATTGCGCTGTACCAAGAAGTATGCGACTGCCATTGTGTTGGCTACTGCTGAGGAAATCGGGGTTAGCCTGCCAGCACCTGTTTTAAAGTATGATTCTAATAGTTAAAAGCAAAATACACTACTACTACCTATAACTTATGAGCGAGTTCAGAACAGAGCACGACTTTTTAGGAGAGATGGAAATCCCTAACTCCGCTTACTATGGTATTCAAACTACACGCGCTTTAGACAACTTCAACATTACAGGTATTCCAATCTCCAGGGAGCCGTTGTTTATACAATCCTTTGGCTATGTTAAAAAAGCTGCAGCCATGGCAAACCGCGATTGCGGTGTACTAAAGCCTGAGATCGCAGATGCCATCTGTCAAGCTTGCGACAAGCTTATTGCCGGAGAGTACCTGGATCAGTTTGTTACAGATATGATACAGGGTGGCGCGGGCACATCTGTAAACATGAATGTAAATGAGGTGGTAGCTAACCTGGCACTGGAGATACTTGGCCATAAGAAAGGTGAGTACCAGTTTGTACACCCGAACAACCATGTCAACTTCTCACAGTCTACAAACGACGCTTACCCTACGGCCTTTCGCCTGGCTTTATACCGAAAGATTGAAAGCTTTATAGAAAGCCTTCAGGCCTTACAGCAATCGTTTGCCAGTAAAGGCGAAGAGTTTAAAGAAGTATTGAAAATGGGCCGTACACAGCTGCAGGATGCTGTGCCCATGACACTGGGAGCAGAATTTCATGGTTTTTCCACTACCATCAAAGAAGATATTCAGCGCCTTAACGAAGCTAAGATGCTGATTTGCGAGATAAACATGGGTGCAACCGCTATCGGAACTTCTATTAATGCGCCCGAGGGTTATCCCCAGATTGTTACAACCCATCTTCGTGATTTAACCGATATTCCGGTAGTGCTGGCAGAGGACTTAATTGAGGCCACTTGCGATACTGGTGCTTATGTACAGGTTTCAGGTGTGATGAAGCGCTCTGCAATCAAAATCTCCAAGATTTGTAACGACCTCCGCTTACTCTCTTCCGGCCCACGTGCAGGTATAAATGAGATTAACTTACCACGTATGCAACCAGGTTCTTCTATTATGCCTGGTAAGGTTAATCCAGTAATACCCGAGGTAGTTAATCAAACGGCTTTCTATGTAATAGGTACCGATATGACAGTAACTATGGCTGCCGAAGCGGGTCAGCTACAGCTAAACGTAATGGAGCCAGTTATTGCCTACAGCTTGTTTAGTTCGCTTACCTTTATGGAAAACGCTGTTTATACTTTGAAAAATAAATGTATAGATGGAATTACAGCCAATGAGGAGATCTGTGCTAATATGGTCATGAACAGCGTGGGAATCATTACAGCACTTAACCCAATATTGGGATACGAAGAGTCTGCTTCTATTGCCAAAGAAGCTTTAGCTACTGGTAAATCTATCCATGACATTACTGTTACAGAACGAAAAAGGATTACCCAGGAGAAATGGGAAGAGATTTTCTCTATTGAGAACCTTATACATCCTAAATTTATTAACAGCTAAACTGTTAATAACCTCTAAAAACAGGAAAGCCCCTGCGTTACTGCAGGGGCTTTCCTGTTGCTATTTGCTAACGCTGCGCAAGGCAAGCGCTTATAATAATGTGCGGCACTAGGTAAAAACGCAGTGT